>JAHQVT010000007.1 GCA_019634165.1 Rhodospirillales bacterium | reverse complement strand
TCACGCAGTTCGGTGAACTCATCGTTCAGGAACCCGCGTTCAGTATCAGACAAGTTGCCTGAAGAAGCCTGAACCGACAGGGTTTTCATGCGAACAAGGATGTCATCAATGGTTGCCATGCCGCCATCAGCGATCTGCAGCATCGAGTTTGCCTGGCCAACGTTAACGGTCGCAGTCTTCAGGGCCTGAGTGGTCGCATTCAAACGAGCACCAATTGCCATGGACGCGGCATCGTCACGTGCCGAAACAACGCGGGTACCAGATGATAGTTTGGAAAGGGAACGGGTCGCCATCTCATCAGATGCCGACAAGTTACGGTGTGCTACGTTTGCAGCATAGTTGGAAATAATGTTAAGTGCCATTTTTCAAATTCCTACTTGGAATGAACATCAGGACAACATGTCGTGATGTGTGGAATACAGTCCCTGAAGTTCTTCTTGAACAACGTTGGCGGGGTCCACAAACCGAAAGTACTGTAATCCTTTCTGATGTCCAACTAAAAAAAAAATTATTGGCAAAAAATTGGAAAACTGAGTGAAAACAAATGTTTGTTGGTATCGCAATGTCTGTGTGTAATGGGGATATACACCCGTAGGTCGTCAATGTCGCTGCGAATCGGGATGGTGTAATGGGCGAATGTCGCTTTCCTTGTGTTGAATGGGCCGTCTGCGAAAGCCATGGCAGTGTGAGCGATAACTAGCTTTTAAACGAAAAGGGCGGCCAGAAGGCCGCCCTTTTGCAAAGTCAGAAATTGCTTTTAGATTACTGCAGCAGACGCAGAAGGTTCTGCGGCATCTGGTTTGCTTGGGCAAGCATTGCCACACCAGACTGAACCAGGATCTGCTTGGAGGTGAAGGCCGTCATTTCGGCGGCAACATCAAGATCCAGCAGAGTGGAACGTGCTGATTCAGTGTTTTCCTGCGTCGATGCAAGGTTCTGACCAGCAAAGTCCAAACGGTTCTGCGAAGTACCGACTGCGGCACGAGCGCGCTGCAAGTCATCAATCGCACGGGTCACAACTTCAACTGCATTCTGAGCGCCTGCAGCTGTGTCAATGGCATTTGCACCCAGATCTTCAAGGGAATCTTCGGTGCCAGCTGAGCCGGTGCCGAGCGAAGCAGCGTCAACTGCTGTCAAGTCAATCGACAGGCGGTCATTTGCGGTATTGCCGCCACCAACCTGGAATTCAATGTTGGTTGCAAGCTGCTGACCGTTGTCTTCGAGCATGGTAACAACGTTACCGGTTGCGGAGTTAAGGCCGCTGCCGTTGAAGTCCGTTGCAGTGCCAAAATCTTCAGAGCCATCAGTTTGACCGCGAATGGTGGCAACTGCAGCCGAGAAGTTGGTGTTGACGGTGAAGGTCATTCCAATTTCATCGAAGTTCAGTGTCGCATTTTCACCAGCGGCAATTGCCGTGGTGCCAGTCGAGCGGAAGTCGGTAACGTCAATTGACTGGGTGCGATCAGCCGCGCCATCAATGGTGCTGGTAACGGTCATGATGACCTGATCGCCTGCGCCATAGTTGATGTTCACTTCGAAGCTGTTATCGGTCAAATCGGTGTCGGTGTCGGTGGCCCAATAATTGTTGTCTGTAATGGCAAAGGTGTCAAAGCCCGTGGCTGGAACAAGGGCTTCACCGGTGCCGGCTGCAGCAAGGTCAGTGAAGTCCAAAGCAACATCGCCACCGTTGCCAAGCAACTGAATGCCGTTGAAGTTGGTTGCAGAGGCAATACGATCAACTTCATCACGCAGTTCGGTGAACTCATCGTTCAGGAACCCGCGTTCAGTATCAGACAAGTTGCCTGAAGAAGCCTGAACCGACAGGGTTTTCATGCGAACAAGGATGTCGTCGATGGTTGCCATGCCGCCATCAGCGATCTGCAGCATCGAGTTTGCCTGACCAACGTTAACGGTCGCAGTCTTCAGGGCCTGAGTGGTCGCATTCAAACGAGCACCAATCGCCATGGAGGCAGCATCGTCACGTGCCGAAACAACACGGGTACCAGATGATAGTTTGGAAAGGGAACGGGTCGCCATCTCATCAGATGCCGACAAGTTACGGTGTGCCACGTTCGCAGCATAGTTGGAAATAATATTGAGAGCCATGTCGTATCTCCTACTTGGACAGCTCGGATGGAGTGATCCATCCTAGGGTTCCGACTACTTGTCGGGATTGTCTTAGCAATCATCCTGATCGGAAAGACAAAACTAATTGCTCCGATTGTACACTTAAGGTTGGGTTTTTGTCTAGCGAAATATTAATCAGCTGTTAATCTATAATTTCAAAGGCTTAGGGCGTGGTCTGTTTGATGGCCGGTTTCTCTTTGAGTTCTTGTTTTGGGCCGTTACGAGCGCGAAACGTCATCTAAGCAAAGCCGATTCGTTCAATGGAGGCAGTTTTAGTATTTTAGATGTTTCCGACAGCTTTGATGGGCATATAAAAAAGAGGCGACCGAACAGGCCGCCTCCTGGGAATCGTATGTGCTGTGCTAGGAAATGCCTTAGCCTTGCAGAAGGCGTAACAAGTTCTGCGGCATCTGGTTTGCTTGGGCAAGCATTGCTACACCCGATTGAACCAATATCTGCTTGGAGGTGAAAGATGTCATCTCGGCCGCGACATCAAGGTCCAGAAGGGTTGAACGTGCTGATTCAGTGTTTTCCTGCGTCGACGCAAGGTTCTGAGCAGCAAAGTCCAAGCGGTTCTGGTACGTGCCGATGTTTGCACGTGCGCGCTGAAGATCATCAATTGCGCGGGTGACAACTTCAACGGCTGCCTGTGCATTGGCTGCAGTATCAATTGCATTGTCCGTCAGATCGAAAATTGAATCTTCTGTGCCTGCGGAACCTGAACCAAGAGTTTCAGAGTCGACAGCCGTGAATTCAATGGCAAGTCGATCATTCGCAGTGTTGCCGGCGCCAACCTGAAAATTAACAGACTGCTGCAAGGACTGGCCATTGTCTTCAAGCATGGTAACGACGTTACCGGTTGCGGAGTTAAGGCCGCTACCGTTGAAGTCGGTTGCTGTACCAAAGTCTTCGGAGCCATCAGTTTGACCACGGATGGTGGCAACTGAAGCCGAGAAGTTGGTGTTGACGCTGAAGGTTAGGCCAAGTTCATCGAAGTTCAGGGTTGCACTGTCCCCCGCACTGATTGCAGTTGTGCCACCTGTACGATAGTCGGTGATATCAAGTGACTGGGTGCGGTCAGCTGCACCGTCAATGGTGCTGGTAACGGTCATGATGACCTGATCGCCTGCGCCATAGTTGATGTTCACTTCGAAGCTGTTATCGGTTAGATCCGTGTCAGTGTCGGTGGCCCAGTAGTTATTGTCGGTGATGGCAAAACCATCAAAGCCATTGACTGGAACAAGGGCTTCACCAGTTCCTGCAGCTGCGAGGTCGCCGAAATCAAGTGCAACATCGCCGCCGTCCCCCAAAAGCTGAATGCCATTAAAGTTCGTTGCTGATGCAATGCGATCAATTTCATCGCGGAGCTGAACAAATTCATCGTTCAAGAACCCACGCTCAGTATCGGAAAGATTGCCCGATGATGCCTGAACTGACAGGGTTTTCATACGAACAAGAATGTCATCAATGGTTGCCATGCCGCCATCGGCGATCTGCAGCATTGAGTTGGCCTGGCCTACGTTAACCGACGCAGTCTTCAGGGCCTGAGTGGTCGCATTCAAACGAGCACCAATCGCCATGGACGCGGCATCGTCACGTGCCGAAACAACACGTGTACCAGACGAAAGCTTTGCAAGCGAACGTGTCGCCATCTCATCAGAAGCCGATAGGTTTCGATGTGCGACGTTCGCTGCATAGTTGGAAATAATATTGAGAGCCATTTTTTTCCTCCTATACGGACAAGATAGAATGGCTCAGGCCATTCATTTCTTCGGCTACATTGCCTTATGATACTCTAAGCAATGTGCGTGCCAAAGTACTAGGCAAAAACTACAGGTCGTGCTGCACAGAATATTTTTCATTCGGCAAAATGTGCTGCCATGCGACTTGTCGGCCAGTATCAACGAGAATCGGGGCGCGCAGGTTTGTGGACATCGTGATGCCCTGTCCACCTGGTGCGCTGCGAATGGTGACCACCATCAGAATGGCCATGTCTGCAGCATCAATGGCAAGACTTTTTTGCGCATTCGTCAGGTCTTTATCAGCATAAACGCCGCTTTCCATGTTGTATGGCGCGACAATGAACGAAAGATTGGCGTCCGTCAGGCTTTGATAGAGCTTGAACTGATCAAGAGAAGCATTTGGGATATTTGCCAGCCCGAAGGCATGATGTTCCGGAAAGCCAAGGAGACCGACAGGCATATAAATGCCCTTATCCCAGCTGAACTCAATATCGCCGAAGCGTGTCTCCACGGTGACGGATTCAGGCGTTTCGTTTTCGGCGACGTTTTCGGTTTCCATTCCCGCAATACTCCGACGGTCGAAAGGTTCTGTCTGTACGGACTGCTTACAGTATAAAGTAGACAAAACGGTTAAAGACGCAATTCAATATATAAGATAATCAACGCAAATAGTTAGCCAAAGATAAATCTGCGGCCCGTGAGATGGAAATAAAACTTGCCTGTAATGCGGTTTCATATTGAGTGAGTTCGGCAAGCGTCAGCGGCACATCAACGGTTTCAATGTCGCTAATGGCCTGTGCCGCAAAGATTTTAAAGTCTTCATGGCGTGTTTCAAAGCGCTCGATATTTGAAATGTCGAGGCCAATCTGACCCTGTACATTTGGCAATTCATTGATGGCGTCGTTGATGAAGCCAAGTGCAACTGACATTGCATCCTGATTATCAGTGCCAGCTGCGATGCCAAGACCCTGAACCAGTTTCTGGAAGGCTGGGTTGTCGGCCAGAATACCGTATGAGACGCTGTATTCGTCATCGATACGTGCTTCAAGGATCTGCTTGTCACCATCGTAATAATCTGCATCAGCCCGTGGGTTGGGGATTTTTTCCATGCCAAGCTGGGAGAGAAAGTCGCCTGCACCGCTTTCAGTGATGGTGATTGAGCCATTGCCGACATTTTCGATGTTCAAAAGCGGTGCCCCGGTGTCGCCAAACCCACGCAATGAGGCGATTGCACCGTTGGTGGTGACGCTGTTGATTGCATCAAGAATGTCATCAATGTCATCAGTTGCGGCATTGTAGTTCACGTTAGTGGTGACGCTATTGCCATCTACATCCGTGCTGACGATTTGCAACTGACCTGTGGTGACGCCTAGTGATGCTAGTGTTGTGGTGCCGGTAAGAGTTACGTCAAGATCGCTAAGATAGTTGTCTGGTGCATAGATCTTCTCGATGTCGACAGCAGGTTCCTCAGATCGACCGCCAGCAAAAAGATAGCGACCATCAAGATTGGTGTTGAGCAGGTTTGCGACCTGCGCCATTGCCTGACTTGCTTCGTCTTGGATGTTGACGTCATCGGCCTGATTTGCAGAGCTTGCCTGAATCAGCAATGATTTCATCTGTGTTGCAATGGTCAACATGCTGTCCACAGATGTCTCCATGCTTTGCAGGCGCAATTTGGTTTGGGTTGTATTGCGCAGATACTGCTCGGTACGGGTATATTCGCCCTCGAGATTCAGTAGGCGCTGTGTACTGTCCGCAATACCCGCATAATTACGCGATTTATAACCGCTTGATGCTTGGTTTTGCAGATCAGTTACACGCGCTGCATTCCGGATCGCTAGATCCGAAAGCAAAGTATGATTTGTATAGGTTGCGACACGAGTTACCATCACGTCCTCACTATTCTAAGCTGCAGTTTAAACTGCATTGAGCAATGCATCAAACATTTCATCAACCGTCGAAATGACTTGGGCTGATGCGGTGTAGGCGCGCTGGAAGATGATCAGATCTGACATTTCCTCATCAAGGTTCACTCCAGCCTCGTTCTGGATGCGGGTGCTCAGATCGGTGACAAGGTTGGATTGGAATTCAGAGGCGTTTTCAGCAACTTTTGTTCTGGTCGCAGCTGTTGCAACAATTCCTGCGGCGTAGTCGGTCAAAGACGTGCGTTCACTCGAAAGCCCATCAGTTGCTTCAAACGCGATATCTGTTCGTTCAAAGGTGTGGCTGAGCGATTGTGCGGCACTGTTGTCACCTTCGTGGACGCCAAACTGAATACCAAGACCAATCACCGTAGTAAGTGCGTCTGCATTGGGCAAACCATCGTCACTGAAATAGAATGGGTCGCCGTCGGCATCGGTAACATTGAGCTTGTATCCGCCAATCTGGCTATCAAAGACAACTTCAGCAGTGATATTGTTGTCGGTCAGGGTTGCACTGTTATTGATTGCGTCGGCGATGTCCTGCAGCGAGCTGGTACTATCATAATCAATATCAACATCCGTAAAGTCACCACTCACCGTTAGAGTATAGTTTAGGGGGGGCGGTACAAGTGGGCCAAGGTTTGGGATGGCTGAATCCGGAACAACGACTGCAGTCGTTGTTTCATAAGTATCGGCATTCATCTGACCGCGCACGATACGTGACGGATCATTTTGAATGGCAGCTGCAATGCTCATATTACCAGATAGGTTTGGTTGATCTTCGGTTAGTCCGATCTTGGCCGACATTGTGCCGGAATCGTTGATCGATATGTTAGAGCCATATTCAACAACCAGACGATATCGGTTGCCATCTTCGACGATGAAGGCGGCACTTTCCGAATCTGCAACCGTCATACCAGCCCCTTGAAGAGCTGTGCGGATATTGTCACGAACGTCTTCAAGGGAATCAGTTGCAGTATAGTTGACCGTGACCCCGCCAACCAGAACCCCCGAACCTGCCGAGATGGTAAGCGAGCTTGCGGTGACATTGAGTGCCGTGGTTGAGCTGCTTTGAGCCATTGAGGTGATTGTGTCAGACCTTTTGACTGTCGCGACAAAATCATTTAGGCCGAAATAATGTGACATGCCTTGCTGGCGGCCGTCACCCGTGGTGATCTGGCTGTCCAGTTCGTTGATGGCGACACGGTTACCGTCCTGACCTTCGATAACGAGCTTGTTGTCAATCAATGATGCCGTCAGATAAGAACTGGCATCAGAACTGTTGATTGCTGTAATAATGCCCTGAACAGTTGCTGGTGTGGTCGGAAGGGTGATGTCCGACCAACTGTCCGCCGCAATAAGCTGCCCATCTTGATCCAGTGCAGCAACACGGAACGCGCCGGTAGCAGTCAGCGGATCACTAGTCGCAACGGTACGATTACCCGACAAGTTGGCCGGCGGTGGAAAAGCGGTACCTTTGTTGTGTTCTTCGTTCAAGGCATCACGCAACTCACCAGCAAGTTCGTTGATCTGGTCATTCAATGCGGGAATTTCCGAATCCCGCATTTCAAATAGGCCTTTAAGTGTGCCGGTACGCAGTGTGTCTGTTATGTCGTCGTCGCCCAAAAATAAACCAGAACCACCCGTTCCCGGTTCAAAGCCTGCCGTCTGGGTGAAGGTGAGCGAATGTGGTGTTCGGTCAAGCAGCGTATTTGCACCAGCAGCCGAATAGATCACCATTGAGCCATCACTGCGCGAGAAGGTCGTAATATCAATGATTTTTGACAGTTGATTAAGCTTCTGATCGCGCTGATCTTCAAGTTCGGTCGTAGGCTGCCCAAGGTTTTTCAGGCGAATGATACCCGTATTGAGATCTGCAATCTGGCTTAACAGGGTGTTTGCAGTGTCAACTTCATCAGTAATTTGATCGTCAATATCATCACGGATGTCTTGAAGCTGGGTTGAAAGGTTTTCAAAGGACTCCATCACCTGGATGGCGCTTTCAATTGCCTCGATACGCGGAGAGGTTTGGTCCGGCGTAACGCCAAGTTGCTCGAACGCATCTGCAAGGTCATTGATGCGCTGGCTGATCGCGGCATCAGATTGCGGGGTTCCAAACAGGGTTTGAACACGCTGGAAGAACTCAAAGCGGACTTCTTCGCGACCTGCTTTGCCGAGTTCGCCGCGAACCTCACGTACCAAGCCTTCGTTGACGTTGCGATAGATATCGGCAACCTGCGAACCCGCACCGGTCCCGTCAAGTGTCAGGGTTTCCTGACCTGCGATCTTTTTGGAATAGCCTTCGGTGTTCACGTTCGAAATGTTCGAAGACGTGATCGCAATACGGCTCTGTGCCGTGTTAAGGCCAGTAATCGCAGTGTTAAGTGCCTGGGTCAGTGACATGATACGTGCCTTTGCCCTTAGAGCGTTTCATTGACGCTATATGCGCCGCCGGGTTTGTTGATCGTCCGTCCATAGCCGCCCAGTGATGCTTTGCCGGTCTTGGCTGAACGGTTATATGTCGTGCATTCTTCTTTGGACTTGTCGTTGACCGCGCGGACAATCGCCTGAACCATCCGCTCATTGGTGGCTTTTGCCGCCTGAAGGGCAATCATGTTGCGACGTGCCATTTCCTGAAACTCGGCTTGAAGTTCACGCAGTTCGGCGCGCTCTTCTTCGGGCATGGAACGAAGTTCATCGCCACGACCGCGCAATTTAACGACCAATTGTTCGTATTGCATCGACAAGGCAGATTTTTCCGACACGAACTGTTCAAATTCTGCCGGTGCCAATGTCCGCAGGCCCGTGGTTTCACGTTCCAGTAGGGACATAAGGTCGTAAGTGACGCTTTTCAGTTCTGTAACCAACTCTTGAGTGGTCATTTTTTACCCCTCCTGGATTCTGAGGATTTCACGTGTGACAGCATCTGCAATTCCGATGCCACCTGCGCGGGTCATTTCTTTGGCATATTCATCTACCAGCATGGAGCGCATCATTGTCTCGCCATGCCCGCCGCCAAAAAGCTCGTTGGTCTGAACACCTTCAAACATGTGACTAAGCATCTGACCAAGAAACATTGATTCGAATTCTTCGCCGGCTTCACGGGCTTCTGCCTCGGTCTTGATGTGGCCGTCGGTTAGCGCGTTCACCCGTGAAGACATATTGTTTTGTGAGCCGTATTGGGCGCTGGCCTGTGCCTGCGCCATCAATGCGGTTGAGCCGTCGGTCATCATCACATCACCTCGATTTCAGCCTGAAGGGCACCGGATGTTTTAATGGCCTGCAAAATCGTGATCATGTCGCGTGGTCCAACGCCAAGGCTGTTAAGGCCATTGACCAGTTCTTGCAGGCTGACGCCGCTATTAAGAACGCCAAGCTGGTTGTCTTCGCCCTCATCGACCTGAACGTTGGTGCGATCCACAACCTCGGTTGTGCCTGCATCGGAAAACGGTGAAGGCTGTGAAACCTGTTGGCTTTCGGTAACGCGAATGGTCAGGTTGCCTTGGGCAATTGCCACACGGTTAATCCGGACATTCTCACCCATAACGATCGTGCCGGTGTTTTCGTCGATGACAACACGGGCAATCTGATCTGGCTCGACGCGAAGCTGTTCAATGTCGGTCAAAAGTGCGACGACATTCTGATTGTAACGTTCTGGAATATTCAGGCGAACGGTACCTGGGTCGCTTGCGCGGGCAGAAACTTCGCCGAGATAGGCATTAATTGCATCGGAAACGCGACGTGCAGTCGTAAAGTCCGGGTTACGTAAGATAACGGACATGTCCTGCATGGAATTCAGGTTGAAGTCGATTTCACGTTCAACGATGCCGCCACTTGCGATACGTGCCGATGTAGGAACACCCTTTACAATGGTTTCTGCATTACCGCCTGCCGAGAAACCACCAACCGCAAGGTTGCCCTGTGCAACAGCATAAACTTCGCCGTCCGCACCGACCATCGGGGTCACCAGAAGGGTGCCGCCCTGTAGGCTTTCGGAGGTGCCGATTGCGCTGATACTGACATCAATACGCGCACCTTGACGCGAAAATGGCGGAAGCGTTGCTGTGACCATAACGGCAGCAATATTGTCAGAATCAACATCTTCGATTTGTTCACGGACGTTGATGCCTAGGCGTTCCAGCATGGCGACCATGCTTTGGCGGGTAAATTCTGCATCGCCAAGGTCGTCACCCGTGCCATTCAAGCCAACCACAAGACCATAGCCAACCAGCATGTTGTCACGGACGCCTTCGAAGTCGGCGATATCCTTAATCCGTGACTGTGCATGTGCGGGGTTTAGCTGCGACAGGGCAAGCATTCCCAGCGCGACTGTTAGGGTCGCTGTACGTGCTATTTTGCCAAGACCTGTGATCATATTCTCTGTTCCGCTTTGACTTGGGATGGCATGCATCCGGCAAATGGTGCGATTGATCATTGAACCGCGTTTGTCAGCTTATTTGCGAAAACCGTGCCAAGTGAGGCTTTCCGGGGTTGGTTCTGCTGAAGTTGCCGGAAAATAAGGTAAAACGTCGCTAAACGCAGATATCCAGACCTCTGCAGTCCTGTTTTTAAGTCTACCCGGCATTTTTTTCCCGTTGCGCGGTTCCCGTGATTGAGGGAGACTCACTAAATAACGCCTGCGTGCGGATCGGGATTGTTCCTGATTTAGTCGGAAGTTAGGTCAAGCTGTTTGCGCAGCTAGCCTTGGCGTTTGAAAGATTGTACCACAACAGAACGGAAACGGGTCATGAAGGTTAGCGGTTCCAAGGCGACCAATGCGGGCGGAACATCACGCAAAAAATCATCGGGCTCGTCTGGTGGGGGCGGTGGTTTTGCCGACGCCATGCGTTCTGTCGGCTCTGCTGGTGAGGCGGGTGGTTCAGCAGGCGTTCACAGTTCGGGGTCTGTCAGTGCGCTTGACGCGCTGCTGGCTTTGCAGCAAAGCGGTGATGCACTGGATTCTCCGAAAAAAGCTGCAGTGTTGCGGGCGAAAAGTCTGCTTGAACAACTTGAATCTGTTCGGGATGGCTTGCTGAGCGGTGCAATATCAGGTCCGCGATTGCAACAACTTGTTGAGCTGATGGATCAACAGCGCGAAACAATTGATGATCCTGAACTTTCAGCAGTGTTAGACGAGATTGATCTACGCGCTCGGGTCGAACTTGCGAAACTAGAAGTTTCAGGTCTGATTTAGGTCTTTAATTTCTAGTGTTTCCCACTGAAAATCCGCAGAATTTAGCCATATTTTGTGCAAATTGAGATTTATTTGTTCAATCATCTTGCACCGTTAGCGTGCTGCCTCTATATTGCCGCGCGATCGATGAGTCCTGTATAGAGGGCATACATGACTATCACATTACCACCAGACTATCGTCCTGCAGAGGGCGAAGAGTTCATGAACCCGCGCCAGCGGGAATATTTCCGGCAGAAACTACTCGCTTGGCGAGCAGAGCTTCTGCACGAATCTTCGGAAACATTAGCGAACCTGCAAGATGGCGGGCTGCAAGAACCTGACCTGACCGACCGTGCGTCGGCTGAAACGGACAGGGCACTTGAGCTTCGTACTCGAGACAGGGCGCGCAAGCTAATTTCAAAAATTGATGCTGCTTTGCGTCGAATTGAAGACGGATCATATGGTTACTGCGAAGAAACCGACGAGCCGATCAGCTTGAAAAGACTTGAAGCTCGTCCAATTGCGACCCTGAGCATTGAAGCCCAGGAACGTCATGAACGGATGGAGCGCACACGTCGCGACGATTGATCGCGCCGGGTGATAAAAAATAAAGAGATCTGGCTTCGGCGGATCCATGTCATGCAACGTCATGACCTTGTGGGAGATTACTGGTTAGGGATAACCAAAATCAAAAAAGCCCGGTCACAATGGCCGGGCTTTTTCCTTGTTAGCCATTTGTTTTAAACAAAAAGGCCGCCTTTGTGCGGCCTTTTGCATTCGGTATTTTGCGATTGGCAATGAGGCTGATCGGAACCAGGCAGAAGGATCAGCCTATGCGCGCATCGAGCTTGTTTAGAACGGCAAGATGATGTCGAGAACTTCACTGCCATAGCGTGGTTGCTGAACATCGGAAATCGTACCGCGACCGCCATAGGAAATGCGGGCCTCGGCAATTTTGTCATAGCCGACTTCATTGGCCGAGCTAATGTCAGCAGCGCGGATCACGCCGGCAATCTGAACTTCGCGAACTTCGCTGTTAACCCGGATTTCCTGACGGCCGTGAATGACATAGTTCCCGTTGGGCAAAACCTGAATAACGATAGCGGCAACACGCAGGTTGATGGCCTCGTTTCGATCAAGTTTTCCCGAGCCTTTGTTTGATGTGTTGCTGTCCATATCAAACATCGAAGATGGATCAATGGTTTCAGGCAGAACTTTGGTCAGTTCGGATTCAAGGCCAAACAGATTGGGAACAGCAAGATCTTCGGAGTTCGCGCGCGACCGTTCCGTGCTGTTGGCAAGGGCCGCACTGTCTTCCATTTCAACAACAACGGTCAGGATGTCGCCAACTTGATTGGCGCGCTGATCTTTGAAGAATGACCGTGCACCAGAGCGCCAAAGCGAGTTTGGATTGCGCTCTGCGACCTGCGGAGCAGGCATTGGCAGGCTGACCGGTCGATAGCTTTCTGACTGGGTCGGGTTGTCGATTGACGATAATTTCGGCGGTTCGCCAACTTCAGAAAGTCGTTTCATCGCGTTGCAGCCTGAAAGAAAGGCCGTCGCGCCGATCAATCCTGTGACAATGGCGATACTCCGCCATGAATTCTGAGCATTTTTGCCGGGCATAAGTTCCTCCTGGGTTCCTGCCCGTGTCTACGCAAGGATCGTGCCAGTTCAGATGGTGATTTTGAGGAAAATATTGCCGGATTGACTGGGGTTGGTGTGGCGCAGAAGCCCGCGATTTACTGCGACATGGCGGGTAGGGCGCGGACTTCATTTTCGGCGACAACTTCGACTTGAATGGTTTTGTTACTTGTTTGATTTACCACCCGGATCACATCACCCTTTGATCCGTTTTCAAGTGCCTTGCCACGTGCCGTAAGTGACATATTGGCCGTGACCAGCCGGATAATGACCAATGCGCCGCGTCTGACAAGAATTGGATTGGTCAAGTCGCGGAACATCATTGGTTCATCCGGATTGGTTGGACGAATGACTTCCTTGCCGATGACATCATTGATGTCCCGAATTGCATTGGATGGAACACGTTCAGTTCGAAAATCGCGATACTCGACCTGATCAGGGCGAATAATGTGCCCACGCGAGACGGGTTCAACCAGTACTGGAACGGTTGACATAGGGTAATATTTGCCGCTGATCCGGTATGTGCGCTGCTGGGCTGTATGTGCGCCAGTCGTGACCCCGGCGACAAATCGTTGCGTGCGTGAGTTGACCTCGATGCTGCTGATCGTAATGTCGTTTTGGGCGTCAACCGGAAGGTGGATTTGGAAGTTCTCGCTTGAAAGATCAACCGTAAAGGGCTTTTGAATGCCGTGGTCAATCAGTGCGATTTCAACATAATCACGGATTTCATCAATCGTGATGACCTGACTTGCACGTGTGACAAGAACCTGATCTGCGGTCGTGCGCGGACGCCAGTTAACGTCATGGCGCTGGGCGATGCCATAGAGCCAGCGATAATCCAAGATAATCTGTTTGCCGGGCTGTGGTGCATGGGCAACGGCAATATCGGCCATTTGCGGATCTATACCGGAAAACAAGTCCCCAAGTGTTACATATTGTCCATTAATCAAGGCATCAGGTTTCAGCAGGATGTTTTCATTCATCTGCTGACTGTTGCGCGAATTGATTCCCTGCGAGGATTGCGCAAAAGCGCCCTCTGCCGAAAGGGTAAGGGTCAATATTGCGAGGGTGAGGATTATTTTCTTTATCTTCATGCACCTACTATACCACGTAACGGTATACATCGCGTAAATACAGTTTGCGCAAGATCGCGACCGGTAAGACCGCGCCTTGCGCAAAACAAAGACTGTATCAAAGCCGCGATTATTAACGCAGGTTGCTGACTGCGCTCATCATTTCATCGGTGGTCGAGATTGATTTTGAATTCATCTCATAGGCACGCTGTGCCTTGATCAGGTTGGTGATCTCCTGAACCACGTTGACGTTTGATGATTCAAGATAACCTTGCTGGACTGTACCAACCCCAACATCGCCCGGAACCCCGGTATTTGCCTGACCGGATGCTTCAGTTTCAAGGAACAGGTTATCGCCAAGTGCGTCAAGACCCGGTGGGTTGATGAACGTAGCGAGCTGAATCTGGCCAAGATTCTGCAAGGCAACCTGACCATCGATTTCAGCGTAAACTTCGCCGCTTGAGTTGATTGCGACAGAAGTTGCGTTATTGGGCACCGTGATGCCTGGCTGAACGGCATAGCCATCTTTGGTGACAAGAGCACCCGTCGCATCAAGCTTAAGCGTACCATCGCGGCTATAGGCGGTTTCGCCACTTGGAAGATCAATCTGGAAATAACCGCGGCCCTGAATGGCAAGGTCCAATTCGTTTTCGGTCAACTGCAACGTGCCTTGGCCCATGTAACGACCAATGGCGGCTGTTTTTACACCGAGACCAACCTGAACGCCGGTTGGGACGATGGTTCCGGTATCTGATGACGGTGATCCCGCACGACGCAGGTCTTGATACAGAAGATCCTGAAATTCTGCACGTTGGCGTTTATAGCCGGTCGTCGTCATGTTGGCGATGTTGTGCGACGTTACATCCACGTTGGTGGACTGAGCCTGCATCCCCAAGGCGCCGATATCAAGTGACCGCATCTGTCTTCTCCTTCGATTGCGCGAAGCTTGCGCTAGAATTTCGTTTAATCGGGTTTCAGCGACCGGTTAGGCGCGAATATCCCCAAGTTTGTTGACCATGTTGCGCATGCGTTCATTCTCGCTTTCCACCGAACGGGTGACCGATTGATATGTGCGCAGCACATCAATCATCTGCGTCATGGCGCTGATCGGATTGACGTTGGATTTTTCAAGTGCGCCCTGTACGATTCCAGGGTTGTCAACTTGTTGAATGGTGACACCATTGTTGCCGTCTTGATTGTCTGGGGCGCTATAAAGTGTGTCGCCGGTGACAATCATGCGTTGGACGTTGTCAACAGTAATGGTTTGCAATTTTCCGATTTGACCGGTGTCAGTCGAAACGGTGCCGTCGCCCTTGATTTCAATCTGACCATCGGCTTCGTTGAAGAAAATCGGCTGGCCTGCATCACTCAGTACAGGGTAACCATCATTGGTGATCAACTGGCCGCCCGGATCGAGGGAGAAGTTGCCATTGCGGGTATATTGCGTGCCTGACGGTGTTTCGACGGCAAAGAACATGTCTGGCTGGCTCAATGCGACATCAAGCGGCCGGTTGGTATGTTCGATATTGCCGACCGTTGTGTTCCGGTACTGTGATATGTCTTGCACAAGGGAAATCTCGCGCTCGCCACGGAAAGGTGCATCACCGTTTTTCGCAACCCAATCGGTGAACATCATCCGCTGTTCTTTGTATCCGGTCGTGTTCATGTTCGCCAGATTCTGCGAGATGTTATTCATCATGCTGCGAAGCGTCGATTGCCGAGACAGCGCGATATATGAAATATTTTCCATGGTCGGTTTCCCTTGTGGGGCTGTAATTTGCCCTACACAAATGCGAAAGCCATGCCAGTATTGTTAAGTTATTGAAAATAATTATAAAAAACTGTGTTCGGCATTTGTTGCCGAGCGATTTTTGGCGTATTTGGCAGAAAGTGCCGCAACGGCCTTGCCACGAGAGGATAAAGTTTCCGGGTACTTGCGGTTGGGAAGATCGTAGGGGACTGGTTAGGTAAGCGCCGCTTGCCAAGCGGGGCAGCACTGCAGAGTATTGGAAATAATAGAGGTTTTCGGTGTTTTTCCTGTAAAGGTGTCGGGTAAAATGCAAAGTTAACCAGAGAACGCGCCAAGATATTTCGGTTTATCTGGCTTCGGGGCTTTTCGATTATTGTCGTGAACATCAGATAACACACAGGGTGAAACCTGATATTGGCCTTAGCAACCAGAAGCGAAACGGATTTTTAACGTGATAGCGTTATGGCTTTTAATCCGGCACAGTGTTTGCTGTATGTGAAGGCGGAACTTCAAACGCAGGAATTTGCGAAGCGATGGGCGAAGAAGCCGACGAAATTGAAATGGACGAAGGTGGCGGTGGCCGCAGCAAGAAGATGCTGGTTGTGGTCATTTTGCTTGTGCTGCTTTTGCTTGGCGGTGCGGCCGCAGCATACTTTACCGGGATGCTTCAGCCAGTGATTGATATGTTGACCGGTGGCGATAGTGCGCAGACCGAAGAAGTTATCTCGGAAGATTCAATCGAAGAGGCGCCAGGCGTCCCCGAGAATGTTGGCTTTGTCGATCTTCCTGAAATTCTGGTCAATCTGAATACAGGCGGCGGCAAGCAAAGTTATCTGAAAATTCGTGTCAGTCTTGAAGTTGCGGATCAGGCAATGCTGCCGCAAGTCGAAACAATGATGCCGCGGATCGTTGATAATTTCCAGATTTACCTTCGTGAATTGCGACCAGAAGATCTGTCGGGATCGGAGGGGATGTTCCGATTACGCGAAGAATTGCTGATACGTGTTAGTGCCGCTGCAAAACCGGCGAAAATTAACGACGTTTTGTTCAAGGAAATGCTGGTACAATAAGCTTGTAACAGCCCGAATGCCAAAATCAGGAAGCAATCGCTGATGGCTGATGAAGACGATGATGATGCACTCGCCGCTGAATGGGAAGCCATGGCGGGTGACGACGACGGCGGAGATGACGGCGGCGAGGATATGGCCGCCGAATGGGAATCCATGCTCGGCGACGATGATGAAGAGGAAGGCGACGAAGAACCTGCTGTCGGCGGCGGTACATCTGCGCGTGTTCTAAACCAGGACGAGATCGATAGTCTTCTGGGCTTTGATGACGGATCAGGTGCTGGTGACCAGTCGGGCATTCAGGCCATCATCAACTCGTCAATGGTGGCTTATGAACGACTTCCGATGCTTGAAGTCGTATTTGACCGTCTTGTACGTATGATGTCGACATCGCTTCGTAACTTTACATCGGACAACGTTGAAGTTTCGCTTGATAACATCTTGTCGCTGCGTTTCGGGGACTATCTGAACTCGATCCCGTTGCCAGCAATGTTGGGTGTTTTCAAGGCTGAGGAATGGGATAACTACGGACTTCTGACCGTTGATTCGGCCCTGATTTATTCTATCGTGGACGTTCTGCTTGGTGGGCGCCGTGGTACTGCAGCAATGCGTATTGAAGGTCGCCCCTATACCACGATTGAACGTAACCTTGTTGAACGTATGATCCATGTGGTCCTTGGTGACCTTTCGGCCGCGTTTGACCCGTTAAGCCCGGTAACGTTCCGTTTCGAGCGTCTTGAAACAAACCCACGTTTTGCAACGATTGCCCGCCATGCGAATGCTGCGATTGTCGCGAAACTGCGTATTGATATGGAAGATCGCGGTGGACGCCTTGAACTGCTGATCCCATACGCAACGCTTGAGCCTGTACGTGAGCTTCTGCTTCAGATGTTCATGGGGGAAAAGTTCGGTCGTGACTCAATCTGGGAAAACCATCTCGCAAACGAACTGTGGCAGACCCATGTTAACCTATTAGCCGTCCTTGACGAGCAGGTGATGCCACTTGGTGATGTCATCAATCTTGAAGTGGGCAACCGTCTGGTTCTTAATACCAGTCCGACATCCCCTGTTGAAGTAAGGTGCGGAGACGTTCCGCTGTTCAAGGGGATGATGGGGCGTAAAGGGGACCGGATCGCAATTCAGGTTCGAGATCGCGCGCGCATAAACGAGGAAGAAAGCTGATGGACTTCGCGTTCTATCTGGATCTTTTAATGATCGTCCTGCTTGTTGCGACGATTGTTTATGCGGTGATTTTAAACCGCAAGCTTGCGGCATTTCGCCGCAGCCGCGAAGACATGCAAAATTTCCTAACGGCTTTTAATGCCGCCAACGAACGGGCCGAAACATCAATCATGGCCCTTAAGGATATGGCAGAACAGTCTGGTGAACGTCTGCGTGAAGATATTGAAAAGGCCAGTGCACTTAACGAAGACCTGACCTTTATGGCCGATCGCGGCGAAAGCATTGCCAATCGTCTTGAGAAAGCAGCAAGTGACGTTAATGCTGTTCGGCGGTCGGGGAATGCTCAAGCAGGTCAGGGACCGGTTGTTGGCGGCGCAGACAGTGGCACGATGAGCAGCCCGTCAGGTGCTGGTAATGGCAGCTTACGTGGCAGCGGAAAAGACCGCCCTGATATAATTGATGACCGTGGCCATGATCATGACCGCGACCGCGACCGGGTCGGGGTTGAAACCCGCGCAGAAGAACTGGCAGCCCGTATGGTTGGCGAGATCGAGCGTGGTTCAAAAGGACCAAGCAATGATCGCCTTGATCGTGATGATGTATCGCTTGGCGGTAGTACTGGTGGTTATGGTGAATCTGACCGCTTTTCTGGCGCGGGAAGTAATGGCCCATCTGGGGCTGATCTGTACGACCAAGACGAAGATGCTGGTCGTTCTGAGGCTGAACGAGAACTGCTCGCAGCATTGCGGTCAGTGAGATAATTGTTTTTGTGTAAGAAGCATGGTCTTCTTACCCTTGTCATCGTGACATTACTTTATATCTAAAGAGAGTGATGTCGTTCTGATAGAATAAAGAGAATTGAAGTGGGAAGGAGCATGGGCACGGTGTGCCAAATTGCTTAGGTGGTAAATGTCTGGTGTGCGTATCTTGCCATTGGTTGTCCTTGTTGGGCTGATGGTGTTGTCAATGCGGGTGGTAAACCTGTTCTCCGGAAGTTCGGATGTTGCCGTAACTTCCGAGCCAGTGGCTGTGAGCATGGTGCAAACCGCACAGGCGCAGGCACCGGCAACGGAACCCGCCGCCGAACAGGCAGCGACGCCAGAAAATGGCGACCCTGGTCTTGACGATCCCGCTGGGCTGACGATGGAAGGTGATCCGTTAAACGGGGACTCAGATATTGCGCCGACACTTGGTGGGGACCCGACCCTGTTCACCCAGGAAGAAATCGATCTGTTGCAGAACCTTTCCGTACGACGCGGAGAACTGGATCGCAAAGAACAACGCCTTGACGAACGTGAAAGCTTGATTGCGGCTGCTGAAGCCCGGATTGATGCAAAAATTGAAGAGATGAAATCCTTGAAGACGGCCATAGAAGGTTTGGTCGAGACCAAGGAAGCGCAGGAAGATGATCGTATCAAAAAGCTGATCAGTGTTTATGAGAAGATGAAGCCAAAAGACGCTGCTCGTATCTGGAACGATCTTGATATGGATATCCTTCTGCAAGTGGCCTTGGGCATGCGCGAAGCAAATACCGCTGCAGTCCTGTCACAAATGACACCAGATCGGGCGCGGGCGTTGACCACCGAGCTCGCCTATAAACAAGATATTAATATGCTGCCGCTGCAATAGGGGCAGGATAACAAATGATTGACCGCTTTGTTTGAGAGTTTAAAAGAGAGAAAGCGGGCAGTTTTTCGTGAATAGTCAATGTGATGGTACATTTTGATGATCGGTTAAAAATCTTGATTAACCATTATTAAATATGTACATCACGATTATTAGGGGCCTTGCCGTTTTACATATCAATATGTGGCAAGGGTGGGAGATCAGATAGCTGATGGAGTTGTGAATGGCCGTCGATCCGAATATGCCGATCCTGATTGTGGATGATTACAAAACAATGTTGCGTATCATCCGTAACCTTCTGCGGCAGCTCAACTTTACGAATATTGAAGAAGCGACCGATGGTAGCATGGCGCTTCGTAAACTGCGCGAAGCTCCGTTCAGTCTTGTTATTTCTGACTGGAATATGGAGCCGATGACCGGTCTTCAGCTTTTGAAAGAAGTCCGTGCAGATGCGAAGTTGAAGGATATGCCCTTCATCATGATTACCGCAGAAGCCAAAACCGAAAACGTCGTCATGGCGAAAAAAGCTGGTGTATCCAACTACATCGTCAAGCCGTTCAACGCTGAGACGTTGAAGGGTAAAATGAAGACCGTTATTGGTGATTTCTGATTAGGAGCGCGGGACAATTGTCCCGCGATACCGCCTATGTCCAAAGCGTCGAAGGACGAGCTCCGGCAGTTGTTAAATGAGCTTCAGGCACGCCTTGATGGCGATGATCTGAAGGTGGAGCAACTGTCTGGTCTGATGGATCAATTGTCACGCTTTATGGGTGACAAGCCGTCAGCGGACCAACAGCGCCTGTTTGGCGAGCTGGATCAACTTTCGGGCATCATCCATCAGATGAAGTCCGAGATTGCATCCCTTCGTCCAGACGATATCAAGGCTGAATACATTCCCAATGCGACCGATGAGTTGGACGCCATTGTGGAAGCAGCAGCCGGGGCCACCCATGAAATCCTTGATGCCATGGATGCCTTGGAAGAATTCGCCGCTACATTGCCGCCTGAACAGGCAGAAATTGTGACCGGTGCGACCATGCGGGTTTATGAAGCCTGTAACTTCCAGGATATTACCGGGCAACGGACGACCAAAGTTATCAAGGCGTTGAAATCTATCGAAGAACGCGTTGAGGGACTTGTGGCTGCCTTTGGTGAGGAAATTGCCAAATTTGCCGCCGCCAATCCCAAGAAGAAAGAAGAACTCGAAGGCGAAGCTGCGTTGCTTAACGGGCCTCAACTTGAAGGCAAAGGCGTATCGCAAGCTGACATCGACGCGATGTTTAATTAAGTGGCGTTGATATGGCGGAGATAGAGGATGACGGACCTACACCACCATCCCCCCCTTCTAATGGGGCGGTGGCCCTGTTCCTGGCTCTCTATCTTTTGCTGCTTGCCTTCTTTATTCTTCTAAACACCATTTCGACCTTTGAAGAGGTCAAAACCCGCGAAGTGCAAGAAAGTCTGTCTTCTGCATTCGCGGCAATCCTTCCGCCGACCACCAGTCTGCAAACCGTGACCTCGATCGAGGGACCGGTTGTTGCGGCTGAAGACATGCAGGAAAAACTTGGCCATCTGTTTGAAACCGCCATTAAAGTGGTGCGTGTTCAAGTGATCCAGCCGGGAAAGTTGATGGAAATCATCATGCATGTTGAACAATTGTTTGACCCCAATTCCATCCTGATTCGTGAACGGCAGGCCGACTTCATGAAGCAACTGGCAGAAGTGCTGGGCGACGATGAAGGCTATGCGTCCTATGAGATGGAAATGGTGATGGGCAGTCAGATTGGTTCAAAAGGTGCGATCGAGATTGAAAACAATCTGCAAATTGCACGGGCAGGTTCATTCGCGCGCGAACTCATTGATGTTGGCGCGCCACAAGACCGCTTGTATGTCGGTATCGATCCCGGCGCTGATCCGTTCATTGTGACATTCCGTTTCTTCTGGAACTATGGTCCGAAAGAACCGCCAGAGCCGATTGAAAGAACCAATGGAAACGGCAATGGTCAGCCACAAACGCCAGCGCAAGATGGCGGGGCCAACGGTACAACCGGCAGCAACATACCTGCGCCAGCGCAGTTAATTCCGCAAAGAATGACAATTCCTTTGCCTGGCGCTGGTCAGCCTTCTGCTAATCAGCCTATACCGCTTGGACCGCAAGCCGGGGGAGGCAGTTGATGGCAGAAGAAGAATTTAAAAAAGACGATGGTCCAACCGGACCACCTGTCTGGATGCTGAGCCTTGCCGATCTGATTTCGCTGTTGCTGACATTCTTTGTGATGCTGTTTGCGATGTCCAAGGTCAAGGTTGACCGTTGGGACGAAGTTGTTGATTCACTGTCACAAAGCATCAAGCCTGCACCGAAGGAAGAAAACGACGAGCCAATGGCCAGTCTGAATATTCCACGTGTTTATCGTAAACCTGCGATGAACTTGGATTATCTCAGTGCGGTGATTGATGATGCAATTGATGATAATCCGGTTTTGGGTGACGCACGTATGTCGCGCGACGCTGATAAACTGGTGATTTCGTTGCCAGGCGATATTTTATTTGTTGCGGGCAGCTCGGACATGACCACACAGGCACAGCAGGCCTTGTTCGTGTTGGGTGGTGTGCTTAGAAATATCGGTAACCGCATAGGTGTGCAGGGCCATACGGACCCAAGACCGCTGAGTGGTCGTGGTAAATATGCATCGAACTGGGAACTTTCTTTGGCCCGTGCCGGTGCTGTTGCCAACGAGTTAAAAAAATCAGGTTATACAGATTACATAAATATTTACGGATTTGCTGCATCAAGATACGACCAGCTTCCTAAGTTGCTAGATGAGGAGGCGCGTTTTTCAATGGCGCGCCGTGTCGATATTGTTATCGAACCTCATGGGGGAAGTGGGATCGGAGGCACGTAAGTATGGCGAAACTTGCCGTGCGCGTCCTGCTGGCGGTTGTTATTGCAGCCACCACGGCAATTTTTTTGCCTTACAGCGGAATGCGCCCAGCAATAGCCCAAGTGGTGGATCCAGTCATCATCCGCTCGGGGCTGCATAGCGGCTATGGACGAATTGTTCTGCAATGGAGCAAGCCGGTCAATTACAACGCCGAGATTATCGGCGATCAGCTTGTCGTGCGTTTTGATCAGCCGCTTGTTGCCTCGTTGCGCGGCGTGCTTGCCCCTGTTTCCAAATATATTTCAGATGGTTTTTTTGACCCGGACGGGCAGACGGTCGCCTTTGTCTTAAGTGATGACTACGAAGTGCGTGCCTTTAATGTTGGCAGCAACGTGGTGCTTGATATCCTTGATAAGCCACAGCCAACACCTCCGGCCCCAGCACCAACGCCTGCACCTGCTGCCGCACCAGCCGTTGAACAAGCAAATCAAACGCCGCAAATCACACCGGCACCAACCAGTCCGGTTGAAGTCATCGCAACCGAAAACCCTGCCCAGCAGCTTGCGACTCTTGATGTACGGGTGGGGCGTCATCCGACTTTCTATCGGCTGGTCTTTGATTGGCCCAACCGCACCGATTATGCGATTGAGGGGGAACAAGGATCGCAAACAATCGCATTTGAGGCGCCTGCACGCATTGATGCCGCCGGAATTTCGCGGCGTCTGCCAGAAGGTGTGCGTATTCGGCAGGGTGAGACACGTCCGCTAGATGTGGTGATTGAAACAACACCTGCACGATCGCTTCGCCATTTCCGGTCAGGAAATAAGGTGGTGGTTGATATTATGGGGGCGCAACGTGCCCCGGCAACTTCAAGTGCCGGAACACGCCCAACAACGACACCAGATAGACAAACCTCATCGAACGGCGTTTCTGCACCTGCGACGCCAAGTGCACCACCTGCGCCTGCAGCGGTACCTTCACCTGACACGCAACAGGCTGACAATGCAAATGGCGGGCAAGAAACCGCTAATGCAAACCTTGACCCAAATTCGCCCGAGGCAATGGCACAAGACGCCGCCGAGGCGAGCAGCGCTGCGACCGAAAATGGTGATGCTGCCACAGCCGAACGTATTGATGTCGGTGATCTTCAGGTAACCGTTGATCAAACCGCGACGGAACTTTCGCTTGGTTTCCCGTTTGGGCAGCCGGGCGGGGCGGCGGTTTGGTCGCGTGCCGGGTTCCTTTGGATGGCCTTTGATGTGCGCGCGGCCCTTGATCTGGATACAGTGCGGCAGGAAGCCGCCCAGATCATCGGGGTTATTGAACAGATTGATAGCCCATATGCGACCGTGTTGCGGATGACGATCCCCGAAGGGGTTGGATTATACACAACCAACACCAGTGCCGGCGATTGGCGGGTGACGTTCCAGCAAGGTGTGATGCAACCAATAGAAAAGCTTGGCCCATCCATCGAGCTTGATGACCAAACCCGTGCCCGCCTGATTGTTCCGCTTGCAGAGGTTGGTCCAATCATTCCGGTTGATGACCCGGAAGTTGGCGATACCTTGCGCGTCGTAACAACTACGCAATCTGGTTACGGCATTGAAGTTGCCCTTCGCTATCCTGAATTTGAAGTACTGCCTTCCGTCCAAGGTGTTGTCGTGGCACCAATGAATGAAAGTGTTCAGGTTGCTGATCGTGACGATGGGCAAGCCGTGATTGTTACCGCAGAAGATGGTCTTAATATCTCGCCCGAAGGGGCGCGCCTATTGGCGTCTGCGACAGGGGTGCGGGCAAGTACTGGGGACGGTCGGGAAGGTTTGATCTTTGAACTTGATGACTGGCGTCAAGGTGGGCTTGATAACTTTAACAAGGCCATTCGGAAGCTACGTTTGAAGGTCGCTGAAAGTGGCGACGAGCACCGCAACAAGGCGCGCCTTGGTCTTGCCCAATATTATTTGGCGAACGGCTTGGGTCCAGAAGCAAATGCTGTTGTTTCCGCAATGGAAGATGATGACCCGCTAATTGCGCAAAAACTTCAATTCCGTGCATTGAAGGCAGCAGTGAAGTTTCTTGATCGGGACTATGCAGAAGCCGAGCGCCTGCTCGAAGATGAACGTCTGCAGGCCATTCCGGAAATGAAACTTTGGCGTGCGGTCACATTGGCGGCACGCGGGCGCCCCAATGAGGGCGCGCGTGACCTGCTGGAAAGCGTTCATATTCTTGATTTTTATCCGCCGGAACTTCTGGGCCGCATTGGGCCGCTTGCGACAGAGCAGGCGCTGATTGTTGGCAACCCCGAAGCGGGTATGGATTTGATTGAAAAGATGCTGGTGACCAGTGGTCTGGCCGAAAGCAAGGTCATGGATATTCAGTATCTTAAAGGTATCTTCGAAGAAGAAGCCGGTGAATTGGAACAAGCGGTCGCGACATGGGATCAGGTTGCAGATGGCGACAACCGCAAAGCCCGTGCACACGCGATATTTGATCGGACAGAACTTCTGATGCGCTTGCAGCGCCTTACGGTTGAGGACGCGATCGAGCAACTGCAAAAATTGCGCTTTGCTTGGCGTGGTGATGCCTTTGAAATGGCGTTGCTCAAACGGATTGGCGAGTTGCAGATCGAGAATAAAGATTTCCGCGAAGGTTTGAATACCTTGCGGCAGGCTGCAATATTCTTCCCGAATAAGCCAGTAGCAGCCGAAGCAACCGACATGATGCATGAAACGTTCGAGAACCTGTATCTTGGCGATGACATCAACAATATCTCGGCTATTAAGGCCGTTGCGCTGTATGACGAATTCCGTGAACTCACACCGGCGGGCGAAAAGGGCGATGAATTGATCCGCCGTCTAGCCGATCGCATGGTCAGTGTGGAACTGTTTGAACGCGCAGAAGAACTTTTGGAACATCAGGTTAACTTCCGTCTTTCTGGTGTTGAAAAATCCCGCGTTGGTGCGCGACTTGGCTTGGTTTATCTGCTTGATGGCAAGCCTGAAGAAACCATTCGGGTGATTGATGAAACCGAAGAACCGGGATTGTCAGAGGAACTAACCACTCAAAGGCGGCATCTTAAGGCGCGCGCGCTGCTTGATACCGATCGCGGGGCCGAAGCAATTGCATCACTTGAGGGTGATTTCTCGCGGAATGCGGAACTGTTGCGTGTCGACTATTATCGTGATGATCGAGATTACCTGTCGGCTGCCGAAACGTTCCAGCGTCTGGTTGGCGATGATCCGAAAAGCGCGGTTGAAGGTATTTCAGACGAACGTGGGCGTTATCTTCTGAATTGGGCGGTCAATCTGGCGATGGCAGGTCAGGAAAGAACCCTTAATATGCTTAAGCGCCGTTATGGCGAGGGTATGTCTCAGACCCCGTATGCACAGGCATTTAGCCTGATTACGTCTTCGCCAACACAAGGCCTGATAGACTATCGCACCCTTGCCGATAAAGTTGATGAAGTTGAAAGCTTTCAGGGCTTCCTTGCGACCTATCGCGATCAGTTGGAAAAATCCCAACTTAGTGCTATAAATTAACGTTCAATAAATTTATCGTGGAGTTAGCTTCGCTTAGAAAAAGTGGGGCGCGACCGATTTGTCTTGGTTTAAGAACGGGTTGATGGGTTTAGTGCTGTGATGGATCGTGCACTTAAAATGGTCTATTACGATGAAGCGAATGTCGAAAAAGACATTTTCGCGCAGCTTTCACTTGCCCAAAAGCATTTTGACGGCGACGGGATGCCGCGTGATGAGTCCGCGACCCGGCGCATTTTAGACCAAATTCACCGCCAAAGCCGCGCATTTGCTGCTGTTTGCTATGGGTACATGCGCAGCAAGGGACTCGGCGTTTCCGAGGATCTTGGCGAAGGCCAGCAATGGTACCGTGAAGCCGCCTATTGGTTCCACGACGAAGCATCTTCTGGCGGGTCGATTTCAGCGAACAATCTTGGTTACCTGTATGCCAAAGGACTTGGTGTTCAGGAAAATGCTCAGACTGCGGCCCATTGGTTCGAGGAAGCGATCGAGTTCGGTTCTGTCGCAGCCCTTTATAACCTTGGCGTCTGTTATTTGAACGGTTGGGGTGTTCCCCAAGATGACGAAAAGGCGGTCGAGTATTTTGAGCGCGCAAGCGAGCTAAATGATCCGTCTGCGGCAAGTGTTCTTGCTTATCTTTATCTTGAAGGGCGCGGGGTAAGCCGGGACCCGGCCAAGTCATTTGAATACAACATGCGTGCTGCGCGTGCCGGAAGTGTCGAGGCCGCATCCGCCCTTGGCTATGCGCTTGGCGTGGGCCTTGGCGCAGAGCGCAATATTGCCGAAAGTATTAGTTGGTTTGAACTCGCTGCAAGCGAGGGGGATGCATATGCCCAAGCCAACCTTGCGATGTATTTCAGCCATTCATCTGACCTGAAACTGTTTAATCGCGGTTGGACGATGTTGACCCATGCCTGTGATCAGGGGGATGCATCGGCCAAATACCAGATGACCCAAATCCTGATCTTTGGTGTGCCTCATCGCGAACCTGATTATGCCAGCGCGCTTGATTTGGCCATGGATCTTGCCGAATTGGGGCATCCGGGTGGCTATCACCTTATTGGTGTGATGTACGAACATGGACTTGGCGTGCCGGTGGATATGCTGCGTGCAGCAACCTGGTATGAGCGGGCAGCGCGAAAAGGGTCGGCCAACGGCCAAGCAGCCCTTGGGCGGCTTTATGCGATTGGCAGCGGTGTCGACCAAAACAATATTCTTGCTTATTACTGGCTGCGGATGTCCGCACCGGCAGAGGGCAGTCAGGCGCAGCGCGAAATGGGGGCTATTCTTGCCCGCATGACCGAAAGCGAACGCCAAGAGGCCGAGAAATATGTTTCTGAACATCCGGGCCCGCGCCGTGGCAGTTTTGGCTTAAAGCCGCTGGAACAGGGTGTTCTAAATGTCGGGCATCGCCGGTCTTAAGACTGGGGTCATAAGATTGAGATTATAAGGTTCCGGTCGTAAGGTTTGACTGTCGCCACATAAAAAAGCCGCCAAGCAAATGCTGGCGGCATTTTTTATGTGTGATTGTAATGGCGCAACGCGCTCGCTAACGCCCGAAACTTTCGACCAGCGATCCTGCAATCAGATACCAGCCATCCACCATGACAAAGAAGATCAGCTTGAACGGTAGGGAGATAATGACTGGCGGCAGCATCATCATGCCCATCGACATCAGGATACTGGCAACAACCATGTCAATGATCAGGAACGGAATAAACAGTAAGAAGCCGATTTCAAACGCACGGCGCAATTCACTGATCATAAAGGCCGGAATTAGCGAGCGTAACGGAATGGTTTCGGGGGTCGTGACTTCAACACCGGCCAAATTGACGAATAATTGAAGGTCGCGTTCGCGGACTTGGGTCATCATGAAATCATGGACCGGACGGACAGAACGTTCAAATCCCTCGAATTCATCAATATTGCCGTTAATCATCGGCTCAAGACCTTCGTCCCAAACGCGTTCAAGCGTCGGCATCATGATGAACAATGTCAGGAACATCGCCAGACTGATCAAGACTTGGTTTGGCGGGGATTGCTGAATACCAAGGGCCGTTCGCAGCAAGCTTAGAACAACGATGATCCGGGTAAAGGACGTCACCATCATTAAGATGGCTGGCGCGATACTTAAGACCGTAATCAGGCCAATCAGCTGTATCAATCGACCAGACGACGTAACACCGGGGCCATCACCCAGATCGAAATTAAATGTTTGGGCCTGCACAGTGTCACCACCGGCCATCAGGGCAATCATCGGGAACAACGACCAGATGGCACAGAGTGTGAGCCAGCGCGGTGCGCGCCACCCGGTTTTGGTCACTTCCTTTTGTCGGGAAGCGTGCATTGGGTTCTCAAGGCGGCTCATGCAGGGTTTTTCCTGTCGTTGATATCCAAGCTAGGCGCGCTCGAAGGCGTATTGCTGGTTTGACCGATGACGTCGGTCTGGGTGTTTGTCGTGCCGTCAGATTCCGCACTTGGTTCCAGCAAGTCTGAAAAATGCGTGCCGATATTGCGCTCTATCACGGTGTCGCCTTGCGGGCCAAGCATCACAAGATGTTCTGTGTCATCGCGTTTAAGCAACACCAGACGTCTTTTGGTATCGACAGGAACGACTTCAACCACGGACAGGCGGCGTTTGATGCCCCGGCGATTGATGTTGCGTGCGCCGGGAATGATACGCCGCGCGACCAAGGCAAATACGCCAATAATCCCCAACACGAAGATCAGGGCTGCAACAAACCGGTAATAGGCACTTAGTTCCATCAGGTAAGGTTCCCCGTGAACAACCCGCGACAATTGTCTGCTAATTGGTTGTCATCGTTTTGTGTTCGCCATCGGTATTTCTGTTTAGCGCGGCACAGATCAGCAGGCAAGCTGACATCTCGGAAACACCCTTCAGTGATTTCTTGAAAATCAGCGCTTTGAGCGATATCGCGCCTATTTGGTCCGGGCGGCCTGCGCATAGGCATTGGTTGCCTGAGTTGTGTTGCTGATCCCACGTAGCTGACGCTGAATATCAGAATGCTCCTGCTGCATGTTGGCTTCGAGCTGACCAAGTTCGTCGGTCAATGCAGCCAAAAGCGGTGCGGCGTCCCGGCGTTGCTCTGGCGGCATTGCGCGGGCTTGGTCACACAGATCGGAAATACGGCTTTCAAGGGCAGAAAGTTCTACAACCTTGCCGTCGTCAAGATAACGCTGACCGGTTCTTATCAAAGACAGAACACGTTTAAGGTCTTTCTTGAACTGATCGGGCTTGAATTGTTCAGGGCTCATGATTGGCCTTCCGCGTTTCGATCAACTGTTGTTGCCGCCGTGACCTGATCGGCTGGTTCGGTTTGGCTGCGAGATGAACCACCGTAAATACGGTTGATCCGATATATATAGTTTAAAATTTCTGCGACGGCGGCAAAGGCTTCAAGCGGGATTTCGCTTTCAACATCTACAGCCATCAGAATTTCTGTCAGATCGGTGTCCTTACGAACCCGTATTCCATTGGCAAAGGCAACCTGCAATATCTGTTCCGCAACACTGCCTTCGCCTTTTGCACTTAGGGTTGGGGCATTGTCCCGACCATGCGCATACCGAAGTGCAACCGCTTTTTGCTCGCGGCTGGCCGGTGCGGCAAGATTGTCCGTCTTGCTTGCCGGTGTATCGGTAATGTCATAAGTGGGCTTTTTCCCGCTCATACGGCCCTTCAATTCAGGACGTTTGTATCTGACTTGCTTAACTTAGCGTCGACCATAGAACAAAGATGGTCAACAAATCGTTGTCGACACAGGTCCAGTTCAGGTCGGGCAATTCAAACAAGAAGAAACGAAGGTAAGAGCGATATGGGGGGCAATGTCCCGGCTACCTGTCTGGAGATGCCCGTGCTTGTTGCCAAGCATTGTGTTTTAGGGTGGCTGCCGGTTGTTGCCGGCATCGCCCTGATTATTCAACTGTTGTCGGCATTCTCGCCGGCATCAGGTTCTTTTTCGTTGGCGTCCTTGGCCGGACTGGCCGTTCCCCCGAGATGACGAATAATATCTTCGCTGACAGCAGCAGAACGGTTTTCTTCCTGAATGCGGTCATAGAGTTCACGTCGAAGAACCTGAACATCTTCGGGGAAAGTGAAGCCAAGCTTTACGGTCTTGCCACGGACCTCAACGACGGTGACTTCGATATTGTCGTCAATGACAACGGAGTCGCCAACTTTTCGTGTGAGATAGAGCATGTAGTGTCCCGGTTCCGATAGATGGCAAATAAAATTTACCAGATCGCTCACAATATGCCCGCTTTCAAACGTGGGGTCTAGTACCCGCAGTGAATTGTGTGAAATGTGATGGGAAACAAAGATTTTGTCGCGTTTGGCACGCTTCATGCATTTCTGTTTGGCAGGATTAATCGACACGGCAAAAACATCCGTTCGAATGATCCCGGCCCAACAAGGGCGCAGACGTTAACTTCGGCTTTACCCGCGCAATCAATACTCGAAAAAGCGCAGACAAGGAGCAGGCAATGGATATCGGCAAACTTGGCATGTTCGCCAATCTCAAAGAGAAGATGGACTGGCTTACCCAACGCCAGGAAGTCATCGCGCAGAATATTGCCAACTCCGATACGCCAAATTACCGCGCCAACGACCTTAAAGAATTCGACCCAAAGAATATCGGCCGCGACCGCCAGTTCATCCTTGCGATGCAGGCGACCACGCCGGGCCATAGTCAGGGCCTGAACAAACCACAGAACTTCAAAGACGAAGAAGTGCGCAAGAACTATGAAGTCGCGCCGGGCAAAAACGCCGTCATCCTTGAAGAACAGATGGTCAAGATGAACGAAAACCAAGTCGATTATCAGACCATGACCCGTCTTTATGCCAAACAGAAATCAATGTTCATTTCGGCCCTTGGCCGCGTGTAACCGATAGTAGAGAGTTAAGATCATGGAACTTTACAAGGCTTTCAAAATCTCTGCTGCTGGTATGCGTGCACAGGGGACCCGTCTTCGTATTGCTGCAGAAAACGTTGCCAACGCTGACAGTCTTCCGACCGCGCCGGGGCAGGAACCCTATCGTCGTAAGCTCCTGACATTCAAGAATGTCATGGACCGCGAAGTTGGTGCCGAGATGGTCAAGGTTAATAAGGTAATGCCAGATCGTTCAGATTTTGGTATGAAATACGAACCAAGCCATCCGGCTGCCAACGATCAGGGTTATGTTCAGACCCCGAATGTTGAAACATTGGTTGAAATGATGGATATGCGCGAAGCACAGCGTTCCTATGAGGCCAACCTCAATGTGATCCAGTCTTCGCGGAGTATGTTGCTCAAGACCCTTGATATTCTGCAGTAAGAAGTCGATATCAAAGGTGCTGAACACGTTTAAGGAATAAGACCGATGGTTTCTAGCTTTAACGATGCCGTTTCTGCCTACCGCAATGCGGCAGCAGGCAAGACAAATACCGTCGCTGAAACAGTGACTGGTACTGGCACGGCTGTGAACCCGGGGGAAAGTTTTGCCGATATGGTTCGTGGCGCGGCACATGATGCCCGCGACACAATGACGATAAGTGAACAGATGACCCAAAAGGCCATTTCGGGCGATGCCGAACTTCACGAAGTTGTCACGGCTGTTTCAGCAGCCGAAGTGACCTTGCGTACGGTGGTTTCGGTTCGCGACAAGGCTGTTGAAGCCTATCAGAGTATTCTGAATATGCCGGTCTGATCTTTGTGTCAGATCTTTGTGATTGTGAACATGTGGCAAAGCCGTACGTATTCGTGCGGCTTTTTTAGTTTTAATATCCACAAGACAAAGCAGGAATTTATGGCAATAGGCTTGTCAAATCCTGTATGAATAATGTCGGTACTTCAATGTACTGCATGGATGTGAAGGCGAGGCGGGAAGACCAGATGGATCAAGCGGAAATCATGGATGTGGCCTATGACGCAGTTTGGACGCTGCTGAAGGTGACCACGCCGCTGATGTTGATCGCACTTGGTGTTGGTCTGATTGTTGCGCTGTTTCAGGCTTTGACACAGATTCAGGAAATGACCCTGACTTTTGTGCCCAAAATCCTTGTAATGTTCATGGCCCTTTTGGTTCTGTTGCCGTGGATGATTACGGAACTCACCGAATTCATGGGGCGTATGGTTGACCATTTCATTGGCCTACCCAATTAGCGACGAAAATACAGTGCGTTTGTTGCGCTGATGTAAGGCAGCCGAAGACAAAATGGATCTTCAGGAACTACTTACCCTTAACGTCTATGTCGTCCTGATGACTTTCGCCAGGGTGGGGGCAGCATTTGCCTTTATGCCCGGTATTGGTGCCCGCGCGGTGCCTGCCCGTGCGCGTCTTTTGTTTGCCTTTTGGGTCGCTGTCGTGATTTCGCCATTGGCCGGACCACTCTTCCCGCCGCAACCGGCAGATGCGACTTCACTTCTTGTCGAGATTACCTATGAAGTCACTGTGGGACTGTTCTTTGCGCTGTTTGCACAGGTCATGATGGCGGGCCTGCAAACGGCTGGGTCAATTATTGCCTACCTGTCATCTATGGCCAATGCGTTTAGTGCCGATCCATTGTCTGGGGCGCAAAGTGCGGTGACGGGAAACTTTTTGCTGCAGGTTGGGCTGGTGTTGCTGTTTACGACCGGGATGGATCATTTAATGATTCAGGCTGTGTTTGAAAGCTATACCTTGTTTCCGCCCGGTGGGATCTTACCTGTTGGGGATATGAGCGAGTTTTTCGCCACCGCCATCACTGACAGTTTTGCAATCGCGACCCAGCTATCCGCACCGTTTCTGATTGTTGCGATCTGTCTGCAGATCGCGTTGGGTTTGCTTAATAAATTGATGCCGCAATTGCCGGTATTCTTTGTCGCAATGCCGATCCAAATTGCACTTGCACTGCTTTTATTGACCTTGGCTCTGCCATCCATGATGATGGTGTATCTTGGATATTTCGAGAACGGGCTTGAGGCGTTTCTCAATCCGTAAGGCCTGATCACCGGCACGTGTTTGCCCGTATCAGCCAAAAGTGGGTTTGCCAATGGCAGAAGAAGACGACAGCCAAAAGACAGAAGACCCCACAAGTAAAAAGCTTGAGGATGCCCGAAAAAAGGGTCAGGTGCCGGTTTCCAAGGAAGTCGGCAACTTCATGCTGTTGTTTGGTGGTGGTCTTGTCATGATCATGATGGGGCCAGAAATGGCCAAAGGTGTACGTGACTTGGCTTTTGGTTTCGTCGAACACCCGCACATGTTTGATGTCTCTGATGCCGGGCTTCCTTTGCTGTTCAAAGACGTCATCATTGGCATGCTGTGGGTGCTGGGTATTCCGTTTGTGTTGTTGGTGTTTTTTGCTGCTGCGGGGCATCTGGTGCAGAACGGCCTTGTGGTTTCACTTGATCGGATCGAACCAAAACCCGAGAAACTCAATCCATTGAAAGGGCTTAAAAACCAGTTTTCGATGAAAACGATGGTCGAGTTCATCAAGAATGTCAGCAAGATCATTCTGGTCGGTGTTGTCCTTACATTGGTGATCATGCCCGAAATGCTTGATATCGAGCTTTATCCCCAGCTTTCACTCACACTAACTCTTGAGCGGTTATACGACATGATCGTGATCTTGATGATTGCGACAATTTCGCTCACAGCGGTGATTGCCGGGCTTGATTTTGCCTATCAACGCTATGAATTCACCAAGCAGATGAAAATGTCCAAGCAGGAGATCAAGGACGAGTTCAAGCAGACCGAAGGTAGCCCCGAAATCAAGGCCAAGGTGCGTCAGATCAGAATGGAACGTGCGCAACAGCGCATGATGTCAAACGTTCCCAAGGCTGATGTGGTGATCACAAACCCGACGCACTTCGCTGTTGCCCTGAAATATGACGTTGGCGAAATGGCCGCCCCGATGTGTGTGGCCAAAGGTCAGGATAATATCGCGCTTAAAATTCGTGAGGTTGCCGAAGAACACAACATCTCAATCATGGAAAACCCGCCGGTGGCACGTGCCCTGTTTGCAACGGTTGAGGTCGATCAGGAAATTCCGCCAGAACATTACAAGGCGGTTGCTGAAATCATATCCTTCGTGTTTCGCCAAAAGGGCAAGAAGCTTGGCTGATTTTCAAGCTTGGTTGCAGGCTGCAAACTTGTCGGTAGCCAGTTGGGCGATAAGCAGCTAAAAGTATAGACTATATTGTTAAGTTATTGGTGCTAAAGGCGGTCGCGTGCTGTTTCGGGGGCTCATCCTTGCTGTAAGTGTCGCATTCGTTGCGTTTGTCTTCGTCCTTATGGATGTTCTGGCAAAGGCAGGTCTTGACGCGCGTTTAATGTGGATCATCGGCGGGATGGTCACAGGGGTGGCCATTGTTGCCGTGGCGGCATTGGCACTGTCGGCGCGCTGGCGAAATGGCGGTCATGCTGAACTGGGCCCGTTGGTTGCCGGACTTGCAAAATCTGATATTGGCGTTGCGCTGATTGATGCGTATGGCAGAACGATTTATGCCAACCCTGCCTTTTCTCACAAACTTGGTATCGAACCGGGATCGGACATGCTTTCCGCGCTTGAAGCGCGGCTGTCGTTCCTTGGCATCGGCAGCGATGATCTTGCCGAAATGCGTACCCGTGCAATGCGGGGCGAAAGCGGGCAGATGTTTATTGATCTGTCGCGGTCTGAAAAGTTTGCAGACGCCGAACAAGGCAATGATCAGGTTTCAGAAGAAACCAAAGCAGAAGATGCGAAAGAAGCAGAAGGTTCGCAGCCCACATCAAAGGGGCCGTGTTTGCGGGTTTCCGTCACAGCCGCCAACGCACGGGCCGGGCAGATGTTGTGGACGGTGGACGGGGTCGATGCATCGGTCATGCGTGATGGGGAAAGCTCGCTTCTTCTAACCTCCGAAGATGAGCAGCCAAGCTTTGCGCTTTCAGCACCTCTTTCTGCTGAAATGGCCTCTGAAATGGCTGCAACCCTTCCGGTGGCAGCCGCTGCAGGCGGGTTTGAACATGCCGATCAGATGATCGAACGCTTGCCCGTTGGTGTGTGTGGGCTTGATGAAGAAGGTCGTATTCTTTATCTCAACCGTCGTCTGGCCAGTTGGCTTGGCGGGGAGCCCGAAGAATTCAACAATGGCACAGTCGAACTTGCAGACCTGATTGTTGGTGATGGCATCAACGGCGAGGTCAAATTCAAGGTCAATGGCGGCGAGCCGATCCGTTGTTTTGTCACCCATTCGATAAATGCGCCGGGCACTGGGCCTGTTCGCAGTCAGGCGGTGATTTTCCCGGATCCGATGCCGGCCCATGAATGGGAACATGCATTGGCGGAAACCGAACGTCGGGTGCGCTGGTTCTTTGATGAAAGCCCGCTTTCGATCGTTCTGGCGGATATGTCAGGCACGGTGACCGATGCCAACCGCGCCTTTATTGATACGGCGGGGCAAAATCACGACAAGGTTGTTGGTCGCTCGATCTTGGAGCTGATCCTGCCAGAAGACCGTGACGAAGTGGCGCGCTATTTGTCTAAGGCCGTGATGGGCATGGGCAAGGGCGGTCAGATCGAAGCCCGTCTTGCCGGGGCACGCGGCGTTGCTGCGCAGATTTATCTGCAGCGGGTTGCCGGGCGTTCTGGCGAAGCTGGCGCGTTGCTTTTGAACTTCCTTGATACGACTGAACAAAAGAACCTTGAGGAACAATTTGCCCAGTCCCAGAAAATGCAGGCTGTTGGTCAGCTTGCCGGTGGGGTTGCGCATGACTTCAATAACCTTCTGACTGCGATGATCGGGTTCTGTGATTTGTTGCTGTCGCGTCACGGACCGGGTGATCCCAGCTTTGCCGACATCATGCAGATCAAACAGAATGCCAATCGTGCTGCCAATCTTGTCCGGCAGCTTTTGGCGTTTTCGCGTCGTCAGACCTTGCAGCCAAAAATCATCAATATCACCGATGCGTTGGCTGAGATGTCGAACCTTTTGCGCCGTCTGATTGGTGAAAAGATCGACCTTAAAGTCACCCATGGCCGCGATATTGGATTGGTCAAGGTCGATCCGGGCCAGCTTGATCAGGTGATCATTAATCTTGTGGTCAATGCCCGCGATGCGATGGCAGGTGAGGGCGGCACATTAACCGTTCAAACCAGTACCGAAATCGTTGACGAGCCAACGGCAACCGGGACCGAAATTATCCCGCCGGGGGATTATATTGGTATCAAGGTGACGGATACGGGCATTGGGATTCCCAAGGATAACCTGACACGTATTTTCGAGCCCTTCTTTTCGACCAAGCAGCGCGGCGAGGGGACAGGCCTTGGTCTGTCGACGGTTTATGGCATTGTCAAACAGACCGGCGGTTTCATTGCGGTGAACAGCGAAGAAGGCAAAGGCACGACCTTTACCATCTATCTGCCGCGCTATGAGGCAACCGAAAAAGAACTTGCTGAAACCCAGGCAGTGGCAGAAGAATTGCCGTCACGTGATTTGACGGGAACGGGTGCCATCCTTTTGGTTGAAGACGAAGACGCAGTTCGAACTTTTGGTGCGCGTGCGCTGCGCAGCAAGGGTTATGACGTGCTGGAGGCCAATAACGGCGAGAATGCGCTTGAGGTATTGAACAATACCGACAAGACGATTGATCTGGTGATTTCGGACGTTGTGATGCCCGGTATCGACGGGCCAAGCTTGATCAGAATGCTGCGCGAACAAAAGCCGGAACTTAAAGTGATCTTTATCTCGGGCTATGCCGAAGATACCTATCGTGACGAGTTGGACGAAGAAAATGGCGTGCATTTCTTGCCTAAGCCATTTTCTTTAAAAGACCTTGCAACCAAGGTTAAGGAAGTCCTTTAGGGGCAAGTTCTTAGCGCGTTTAGCCTCTCCCCGCATGCCACCGATGTACGTATTTTAACGTATTGTTTTGGCGGGATTTGTTTTTGCACACAGGCTGACGAATCCGATAAGCTGTTCCGTATCAGGAAAATCGGGTGTTGACCTGCTTTGGGGGCGGGGTCGGCAAGCTGTTCTACGAGGTTTAAGGGCTTACACTATAACGTAAGTCAGGGAGCAGGGATGTCTAAGGGGAAGATAACCGGCCTTTTACGGGCCGGTTTGACTACTGTTATTGTAATTGTCGCTTTGGTGCTTTCGTTTCGTCTTTTGCCATCTGCAATTGCCGATGAAAGATGCCTTCGTATTGTGTTTCCCGAAGTTATCGGCAATGACGAAATTGTAAGCGGAGCAGAACTTTTTCGCCAAGATATGGCCGCTTCTGGGCAATGCGTTGTTCCAGTGATGATGCCTTTGAACCGGTCTGTGGTTGAACTTGATCATGGTTCGGTTGACGGTATTTTTGGCTGGACGGACGATTTACCAAGTTTGGTCAATGTCCCATTGCTGCGATCAAGCTTTCCCGTCTTGGAAGTGCCGGTATTGTTGGTTGCCCGTAAACCATCTGTTCGCAGTATCAAGGATTTGAAAGATCAGGTTCTTGGCATTTGGCTTGGGTTTGATTGGGCCAAGCAGGTTAGCCTTGGCCACGAACACACAGTCGAGATTCCCGGTGGTCCTGTCATCATGGAAAAAATGCTTTTGGCGGGGCGCATTGATGCGATGCTGGTAGACGGATATTCATATTCCAAAATGCATGATATCGGTGGTTTTGCAGCGACTGTGTTGAAAAATAACAAGGTCTATAGCTGGCTAAGAGAAGAGCACCGATCGCATATGGTGACGTTTAATGCGGGCATTGACCTTTACCGCAAGCGATTTGGCGATTGGGTCACGAACTGATCTTAAAGGTCAGTTTGGCTGCAAGGGACTGCATTTATTACATCTTTCGAACGTGATCCTTCAGCCGGATCGTTGATCAGATATTTAGCCGATTCTTAGTGCTTGTGACGGCACATATCGGTTTGGGTGCGAATGTTTGCGGGGCGTCAAAGCAATAAGACTAAAGGCTGTATTGGGTGCTGCAGGGCAGCAAGCTCATCGCACAAAGCCACAAATCGCAAATCATTACATAGGTTTGTCCGATATTTCGAAATGTTGCACTGTATTTAAATGGTCTGTGCGCTTTTCGTGCCCTAGCAGCCCCTCTTGTGCCGGGCTTTCCTATGGTTCTATAGTTGCCTCGCCTCAGTGACAAAGCTGGGCTATAAAACCAACGATAATGACTCGACCACACGATAATGATGGCGGGCATACAGGCGAGAAGCGGCACATTTTCCACTGCTCAGGATAGAGCAGGGATTTATTGCTGACTTGGGGGGAATAAATGGCGTCACGTAAGCCGAATGGGATCATTCGGTCCTGTCTGGGAGCCATCATTATGATGATGGCGTTTTTTCTGTCTTTCAAATTGCTGCCGTCAGCCAATGCTGACGAGGTATGTTTAAGAATAGCTCTGCCAAAAATGGCAGACCAGGACCGTTCGGCTGAGCAATATCGCGCGGCCATGGCCAAGGCTGGGCTCTGTGTTGATACGGTGTGGCTACCCAACAAGCGCATGACAGATTTACTGCGGCGCGGTGAGATTGACGGGGTTTTTTCTGGCGTGTCGGATTTCCGAACGTCTGTCGGAATACCCTTGGTTCATGGTGCGGTTGTTGGTCGGCCCAAAGGGGTCTTGGTGACAGCGGACAAAGATGTCCAAAAGCTAAGCGATCTTCGAAATCAGGAAATTGGCGTTTGGCTTGGCGCCAGTTGGGGGCTTGATAAACTTTCAGGGTACGCTGATATCGTAACCGTGCCCGGCGGTGCCGACATGATGATGGCGATGATGCGCCAAGGGCGTTTAGACGGAGTTCTGATAGATGACCATTCGCTTCTTCTAACAGGGGGCATCCCTGCTGGCTATTATGCGATAGAGGTCGAATCCCTGACCAACTATAGCTGGCTGCGTAAGGAATATGAGGCGCTTTTACCTCAGTTCAATCACGGAACAGACATTTTCCAAGCTGCACGCGAAGATTTATCCGAGACAAATTCCTGAATTTTAGAGCCGCCCGATTGATTGAACGGGCGGCTAGCTTTCCGTATTGCGACGATCTCTGATCGCAATGGCTTTTCAAACTATTCTGAATGCTTTTGGATGCCTAAAACCAAGAACCTTATGGGGTGAAATGGCGTTGGGCCGGGGTGACATATCTATCAATTGCTGTTGAACTTATTTGAAAATAGCGCTTAACCTTTCGAGGTTTACGCCACTATAGACGTGTGCCAAAAGCCGATGGCAAAGTCGGTTCTAATCCCAATATCTGGAAACGCGCCCCATGATCCCATTGTTTGGTGAGGCTGCTGCCCTTACCGCCGCGCTCTGTTGGGCGACGTCAAGCATGATCTTTTCCAATATCGGCGGAAAGGCAGGCGCACAAAGTGTTAATCGCGGACGCTTGGCTTGCTCGATCTTTTGCCTGACCATTTTACACTGGATACTTGAAGGGCAACCTTGGCCGAGCGCCGTTAGTTGGGAACAGTTGGGGTGGTTATCGCTGTCATCCGTACTTGGGCTGGTGATTGGTGATGCCATGCTGTTTCAGGCATTTGTCATGATCGGTGCGCGACTTTCCATGCTGTTAATGTCAACGGTGCCGGTCATGGGCACGATCTTGGCGTGGGTGCTGTTTGATGAAGTCCTGCGCCCGATCGAAATGACCGGCATTGCCTTTGGTATTGGTGGGGTGCTGCTTGTTATCTTGGGTAAGAAGGGGCGCCCGGTTGGGGTTGATGGGCGTAATTATGTGTTGGGAATTCTGTTTGGTCTGGGCGGGGCCGTCGGGCAGGTGGCGAACCTGATTACCGCAAAATATGCCCTGATTGACGGATATTCGGCACTTTCGGCAACCTGGATCAGAACATTGGTGGCGGTCATTGTCATGTGGGGGATGGCGTTGTTGCTTGGCCGTCTGCGCCGAACCGTGATCGCATGCATTGCTCCTAGTGTCGGAAAATGGCTGTTTCTTGGTGCGTTGATCGGGCCGGCAATCGGGGTGTGGCTTTCAATGTTTGCCGTTCAGAATGCCAATGTCGGGATTGCATCGACTTTGATGGCTCTGCCGCCAGTCTTACTGATTGTTTATGAAGGTGTCATTTTGCGCAAATCCGTTGGCTGGCAGGCCGTTGCGGGCACCTGTCTTGCCTTTGCTGGGGTGGCATTGTTGTTTGCCCAATAATTGCATGTGCGCCTAATCTGTGTTCGGCCTTTTGACTTTTCGGTCAATCGGATAAGGTTGCGCTACTATATCAAAAGACCATCAGGACAAAGCCATGACCCGTGTAACTGTTTCCATCGAAGATGACCTGATGGAGGCGTTTGACGCCTTCCTTGACAGTCGCGGCTATACCAACCGGTCCGAGGGATTTCGCGATTTAATCCGCGAAAAACTGCAAAACACCAAACGTGATGAAGATGCTGACGGGGTGGGGATTGCGGTTCTAAACTATGTCTATGACCATGAAGAACGCATGCTGGCATCGCGCTTGATGAGCACCCAGCACGAACACCACAACCTTACCGTATCAACCGTGCATTTCCACATTGACCATGACACCTGCCTTGAAAGTGTGACCTTGCGCGGAAGTCTTTCTGAAATTCGGGCCTTTGCCGATAAGGTGCTGGCGCAGCCCGGTGTCCGCCATGGACAGCTTTATTCTGTGCCGGGCGAATTGCATGTCGAAACCCATAAGCACGGCGAAGGCGACGAAGCGCATGCCCATAAGCATGAGCATTTAAAAATTACCACCTGATCGTGAAACGGCTTTTTGCTTTTATGATTGCTGTACCCGGCCAATAATTTGGCCGGGTTTGTTGTTTTCGGCTTTAATCTTTCAAATCAGCGATGAGAACAAACTTGCAACATCCGAAAAATTATGACAGTGTTCGCATTATGTTCTCAAACGTTCTGCTGACATGTACAGGGTTTTCAATCTGTTAAGGCAGCAGGTTCTTTTAGCGGTGGCGTTCCGCAATTAGGTCCGGGGAACCGCCTGCGTTGCATCCTACCCGGCCCTGTGGAATAAGAGAGTTCGAGCAATGATTCAGACCGCGCTGCATTTGGTGGATAAGGATACTATGGATAAGCAGAAGGCACTCGAAGCCGCCCTTGGGCAGATCGAACGGGCATTTGGCAAGGGCTCGATCATGAAGCTCGGCCAGCGCGATAGCGCCGTTGATATTTCTTCAATTTCAACCGGATCGCTGGGCCTTGATATCGGGCTTGGAATTGGTGGTCTGCCGCGTGGCCGTATTGTTGAAATTTATGGCCCGGAAAGTTCGGGTAAAACCACATTGGCTCTGCATACGATCGCCGAAGCACAGAAGCTTGGCGGAACCTGTGCCTTTGTTGATGCAGAACACGCTCTTGATCCGGGATATGCCCGGAAATTGGGTGTAAATACTGACGATCTGTTGATTTCCCAACCGGATGCCGGTGAACAGGCACTCGAAATTGCCGATACGTTGGTCCGTTCCGGGGCGATTGATGTTCTGGTCGTCGATTCGGTTGCCGCCCTTGTGCCGCGTGCCGAACTTGAAGGCGAAATGGGCGATACCCACGTTGGTCTGCAGGCCCGCCTGATGAGCCAGGCCCTGCGTAAACTGACCAGTTCAGTTTCCCGGTCAAATTGCATGGTGATCTTCATCAACCAGATTCGTATGAAGATCGGTGTGATGTTTGGTAGCCCGGAAACCACGACCGGTGGTAATGCGCTTAAATTCTATGCTTCGGTTCGTCTTGATATTCGTCGTATCGGTCAGATCAAAGATCGCGACGAAGTCGTTGGCAACCAGACCCGTGTCAAAGTTGTTAAAAACAAAATGGCACCGCCGTTCAAACAGGTCGAATTTGACATCATGTATGGCGAAGGTATCTCCAAGATGGGTGAAATCCTTGATCTTGGTGTAAAGGCCGGCATTGTCGAGAAATCAGGTTCCTGGTTCTCTTATAATTCGACCCGTATTGGTCAGGGCCGCGAAAACGCCAAAACCTTCTTGCGTGAAAATCAGGAAATGACCAAGGAAATCGAAACCAGCATTCGTCAAAGTGCCGGTTTGATTGCAGAAGAAATGACCAATATGAGCGAAGACGATCCGTCTAACGACGATTGATCGACTGCACATATAAAATGTGAAAACGGGCGCTGTGTGCGCCCGTTTTTATTTGGCCGGATGTGAAGGTAAACGCAGTTAGGCAAAGCTTTTAAGGCGCCGGCCTGATCTTATGACAGGCTTTGGGTTTCTTGGGATGAGCTTGCGTTTGTGCTGGCCTGTTGCAGCCATTGGCTTGGCGTGTTGCCGGTAATGCGCAAAAATTCACGATTGAAGTTTGATTTGGTATTAAAGCCGCTGGCCAGCATTGCGGTGGTTACATTCTGTCCGTTTTCCAACTCGCGGCAGGCATGTTCGACCCGGTATTTATTGATATAGCGCGACACGTTTTCGCCTGTCGCTGCATTGATTGCGGTAGAAACCTGTTTCAACGGATAGCCCAACCGCCGGGCAAGGCGCGCCAGCGTTAAATCGGGATCAAGATATAGTTTCTTGTCTGCGATCAATGTTTCAAGCTGCCCCATGATTTCATCAATTGGCACATCATCATTGGTTTTTGAAGTGGATGATGGCGGATGTATGCCATCTCTATTTGATGTAGGACCATCTTCAACTTCATCCCCGCTATATCCGGCATATTCGGGTTCTGTCGCGATATCGGGCGAAAGGGACAGAAACCCAATGGTCAGCAAGGCCAGTGATGAAAAGACGCTGAGAATCAAACCCGGCGCACTGTCATAGCCAAAGGAAAGTGCGAGCGAGATAAAAACATCACTGATGGCTGATGCGATCAGCGCAATGGCAATCGCCCGCCAGATTAAGGCCGGAACATGCCCTGATGCCAGACGCGCGTGGGCAAGGTCATTTCCGTGCCGATGCAGCATCACAAGGATTGCGGCTCCATAGCCGACAAATACAATCACCAGCAATGCATCAATCATGATTGGCGCAGCAATGACAGCGCAGGCCATGCCAACAGGCACAAGAAAATGAAGAAGGTCGGTGGTGTGGTGGCGTGCACGTATGCCGCCATCAAGGAAGGCGATCCAGGCCAGTGCCGGGATGAGTGATGCGGTAATTGGCTGCAAAAGGCGCAGTTCAACCACCCCGTAATATTGCACCACCGATACGGTGATACTTTGGCAGGCACAGGCCAGAAGCAAGGCCGCAAGCAGTCGTGGCGTGTTGGAAAACAGCGTTGCGCGCAAGAATAAAAATCCAAGCAGCAAGGCCACAACCATCGGAACAGGTAAAACGATCACGGGGCCACTCAATTCACAACCAACATGTCCGAAAACCGGTTTTGCACGTCCTTAAACCGGTTCGAGGACGCCACACCCCAAAAGCAGGAGCAATTTCAATCCACTCAACATTAAAACACGGATGGAAATCATGAAACATGTAACTTCTGCGATGGTTCTTGCCTCGGGGCTTTTCACAGCTTTGGCATTTGGTGGGGCACAGGCTGCTGATGATTATGCCGGTTATGATCGCTTTGATGTGCGTGCAGCACATCGATCTATGCCGGTTGCCGCATCAATCTGGTATCCGGCGGGGACGCACATATATCGTGCCCCGGTTGGAAGAGGCGCGATCTGGCAAAGCACAGATGCCTATATCGGGGCTGCGATCGAACCGGGGAAACATCCGCTTATTCTGTTATCCCACGGGTCAGGGGGCAATATGGACGGCATTGGCTGGTTGTCATCGCAACTGGCATTGCGCGGTGCGATGGTTTTGGCCGTCAATCACCCCGGAACGACATCAGGTGATTCATCACCGCGCCGCACGATGTATCTTGGGCAACGCTCAAACGATATGAAAGCGGCCCTTGATCAGGTTTTGGCCAACCCTGAATTTGCCCCCTATATCGATACAGATCAGATTTCCGCAGTTGGATTTTCTCTGGGCGGGACAACGGTTCTTAACCTTGCCGGGATGCGGTTTGATCGGGATGCGTATCGCGATTTTTGCGATCAATACCAAAACAAAGCACAGGATTGCGCCTTCTATCGCAAGGGCGGTGTCAATTTTGCCCATCTGCCCGACGATTTTGGCGCCGATGCCCATGATCCGCGCATATCAAAAATTGTCGCGATTGAACCGGGCATGACCTATGCGGTCAACGAAAGCACCATCAAGTCGGTTTCAAACCCTGTCTTGTTTATCCGCTTGGGCATCGAACATGGCTGGTTGGCAAGTGATCTAAGCGAGACAGGCAGCAACCTTTTAGCCCGGATGGAAAATGCCAAGATGGCGGTGTTTGCCCCGGCCGATCATCTGACATTTCTGGCGGAATGCGTACCCGGTGCGGTCGAGCTGCTTGAAGAAATGGATGATGATCCGATTTGCTCAGACCCCAAAGGAACCGATCGTGGTGCGATCCATCGTCAGATTGTAGATGAGGTTACAGCGTTCCTTGGGCTGCAAAAATTCTGATCGGCATGCGCTGGCCTAATATCGGGAGCGCGGCAAAACATGCTGCGTTTCCGCACTTGCCTTTATGCGCTGCCTCCGCCGCATTTGGAAAATGATGTGGGAACAAGTTTGCACCTATCCCGTTTATTCCTGTGAGAACACATTCACGAAGATGAACACCGCGACCAAACAGGAGTAAGCAAGATGTCAGATCTTTTGAAAAAGATTTTCGCTGTTGTGATGATTTCGGGTATGGGCCTTGGCCTTGCTGCCTGTGAAACCGCAGAAGGCTTTGGCAAGGACATGGAAAATGCCGGCGAAGCCATTCAGGAAGAAGCTGAATAACAGTTCGGTCCTTAACGTTTCTCAACGCCAGTACAGATGTCCTCCCCTCCGTCTGTACTGGCGTTGAAGGCGGGCTGAAAAAAGGAGAATGAACCATGTTAGGTTGGGCTGTCTTTTGTCTTATCCTCGCGCTGATCGCAGCCGTACTTGGCTTTGGCGGTTTGGCAGGGACCTTTGTTGGGATCGCAAAGATACTGTTCTTTGTCTTTATCGTGCTGTTTGTCATTTCACTGCTGATAAACGCACTTCGCGGGCGCCGTCCGCCGGTCTGATTAAGACCAAAAGAATACGAGCAAACCAGAACGGGCATGCCAAGGCGTGCCCGTTTTGTCATGTATGGGGGCAGGTGAGCCTTGAGCAGGTGGGACGCTTATCGCTTTGATAAGATAAGCATCTGATTTTCGTTGTTTTGTGGCATGATAGATGACGGTTAAGTCGTGCCTATTGATGAAGCCGCACGCTATAAAATCAACATCAACAAGCTTTAAAAGGCAGGAGAAATATACGATGCCGATCCTTGTGAAACGCATTTTCGCATTGGCGCTGATTGCCGGGTTTGGTTTCTCGCTTGCGGCCTGTGAAACAGCAGCCGGTTTTGGCCGCGATGTCGAAAAGCTTGGCGAGAAAATTCAGGAAGGAGCTGAATAATCATTCTTCCACCCGTTTTAACATCACGGTTAATACTGTCGCGGCCCAGCCTGTCTGACATTCCTGATCTGTTCGCATTTCTGGGGGATCGGGTTGCTATGCAGCATACCCACCATGATGAAAGTTTTGCGGCTTGTCGTGAACGCGTTCTGGTTCGTGAATGGCGACGCCGCCATGACGGGTTTGCCCCATGGGTTGTCCGACGGCGGGAGGCGGAAGATGTTATTGGCTGGGGCGGACTCTATGTTGATCCGTTTGATCCGGACTGGGGACCGGAACTTGGATATTACTTTCACCCCAAAGCATGGGGGCAAGGATATGCATCTGAACTGGTCAAGGCTGCACTTGAAGTTGCCCAAGGTTCTGGCGGGATTGAAACGCTGACGGCTTTTGCCCGCCCGGAAAATATTTCATCGCGTAAGTTATTGTTGCGACATGGGTTTAAGCATATTGATTTTGTGCCGGGCATGAACCGGGGTCGGTTTGGCTTATCGCTTCATCCTTGCGGGTAGCTTTGGCAAAAATGACCGGATCGGATTGCGAAATTCGCAAAACATAAGACAATTACCCCTGACATCTCTCGCCCGACTGGACAGCGTGAGGTCGAGCCGTTAAATAGTGCAGTCCATCCGCCAGAATGGTGGGTGCATTTGTTCCGCGTTTTCCGGGTTGGAGAGATATGCAGACCGTTAATGATATCCGCACCACATTTCTGGAGTTCTTCCGCAAGAACGGCCATGAAGTCGTTTCCTCCAGCCCGCTGGTGCCGCGCAATGACCCCACCCTGATGTTTACCAATGCCGGGATGGTTCAGTTCAAGAACGTTTTCACCGGTCAGGAGCACCGCGATTATACGCGCGCGACGACCTCGCAGAAATGTGTGCGTGCTGGTGGCAAGCATAACGATCTTGAAAATGTCGGTCATACCGCCCGTCACCACACTTTCTTTGAAATGCTCGGCAACTTTTCGTTTGGCGATTACTTTAAGGAAAATGCGATTGAATTCGCATGGAACCTGATCACCAAGGAATATGGCCTGCCGGCAGATAAGCTGCTGGTGACCGTCTATCATACCGATGACGAAGCCCATGCCCTGTGGAAGAAAATTGCCGGTCTGACCGATGACCGCATCATTCGCATTCCGACCTCTGATAACTTTTGGTCGATGGGCGATACTGGTCCGTGTGGTCCATGTTCGGAAATCTTCTTTGACCATGGCGATCACATCTGGGGTGGCCCTCCGGGCAGTGCAGATGAAGACGGCGACCGTTTCATTGAAATCTGGAACCTTGTCTTCATGCAGTATGAACAGATGGCAAATGGTGATCGCGTTGATCTGCCAAAACCATCAATTGATACCGGCATGGGCCTGGAACGTGTTGCTGCTGTTTTGCAGGGCAAGCACGATAACTATGACATCGATCTTATGCGTGCGCTGATCGAAGCATCGGCAGATGCGACCAATACCGATCCCGATGGTCCGCATAATGTGTCGCACCGCGTGGTTGCCGACCATCTGCGTTCAACCAGCTTCCTGATTGCCGATGGGGTTCTACCATCCAATGCCGGTCGTGGTAACGTTCTGCGCCGTATTATGCGCCGTGCCATGCGCCATCTGCATATGATCGGCACGCAAGACCCGGTCATGCATGAACTGGTTCCGGCCCTTGTCCGCAAAATGGGCGGGGCGTTCCCGGAATTGGTCCGCGCACAGGCTTTGATCGAAGAGACGCTTAAGCTTGAAGAACATGGCTTTAAAACCATGCTTGATCGCGGGCTTAAGATGCTTGATGACGCGACCGATGGCATGGACGAAGGTGCGATCCTTTCGGGGGATGTCGCATTCAAGCTTTATGACACCTATGGCTTCCCGCTTGATCTGACGGCCGATGCGCTTAAACCGCGCAAAATCGGCATTGATGAAGACGGGTTTAGCACCGCCATGGAAGAACAAAAGGCCAAGGCACGTGCCGCATGGTCGGGTTCTGGCGAAGCCGCAACCGAAGAAGTCTGGTTCGATATTCAGGACCGCGACGGTGCGACTGAATTCTTGGGCTATGAAACCGAAACCGCCGAAGGTGTTATCACCGCGTTGGTCAAGGATGGTGCGGAGGTTAAAACCGCATCCAAGGGTGACGAAGTTGCCGTGATTGCCAATCAGACGACCTTCTTTGGTGAATCTGGTGGTCAGCAAGGTGATTCAGGCATCATCAAAACCGAAGGCGGTGCCGTGGTCGAAATCACGGCTACGCAAAAGAAACTTGGCACCTTGCATGTTCATCTGGGCAAGGTTGTTGAAGGCGATGTCAAAGTTGGCGATGCCGCAGAATTCCGCGTTGATCATGCGCGTCGTTCATCCTTGCGAGCCAACCATTCGGCAACCCATCTTTTGCATGCGGTCATGCGCAAGCATCTTGGCGGCCATGTGACCCAAAAGGGGTCTTTGGTTGCCAAGGATCGCCTGCGTTTTGACGTCTCGCATCCAAAGCCGGTCACGGCAGAAGAAGCCGCGGTTATCGAAGCTGATGTAAACCGCTTGATCCGTGAAAACAGCGAAGTCACCACCCGTTTGATGACCCCGGATGAGGCGATTGAACTGGGTGCGATGGCGCTGTTTGGCGAAAAATACGGCGATGAAGTCCGCGTTGTTTCCATGGGCCTGCCAGAAACCAACGAACATGCCTATTCGCTTGAACTTTGCGGCGGTACGCATGTGAAGCGCACTGGTGACATCGGTATGTTCAAAATCGTTTCCGAAGGGGCTGTTTCAAGCGGCGTCCGCCGGATCGAAGCCCTGACCGGTGACGATGCCGCAAACTACATGACGGCGCGTGAAAACGTTCTAAGCACGGTGGCATCTGAACTTAAAGCCGCACCAGAAGATGTTCCGGCCCGCGTTAAAGCGCTTCAGGAAGAACGTCGTCGTCTGGAACGCGAAGTGTCTGACCTGCGCAAGAAGCTGGCAACGGCTGGTTCGGGCGGTGCATCGGGCGCTGATGCCTTCAAGGAAGTCAACGGTGTCAAACTGGCACTTCGTGCGCTTGAAGGCATTCCGGCCAAGGACCTTAAAGGTATGGTCGATGAACTGCGTGATCAGATGGGTTCAGGTATTGTCGCACTGGTTTCTGGCGACAATGGCAAGGCATCCATTGTTGTCGGCCTGACCGATGATCTGAAAGACAAATTCAGCGCAGTTGATCTTGTTCGGATCGGTGTTGAAAAGCTTGGTGGCAAAGGTGGCGGTGGCCGCCCGGATATGGCGCAGGGTGGTGGGTCGGACCCATCCCAGGCCGATGCCGCATTGGCCGCGATTGAAGCACATGTCGCGGGCTAAGTATTCAATAGTATGAAGATTAAAAGGGCCCTTTGTCGGGGCCCTTTTATTTTGTCTGATGATTGGGTTTAAGTCCTAGCTTACCAGATGTTTCGATACGCGCGGTCTGATCAACTGCCACCCCAAATTCATGCCCGCAGCGGCAATCAGGATAGCAACCGCACCGATGATTTGACCGACATCCGGGCGATAGCCAAAGGCGATCAGATCGACAATGATGGCAACAACCGGATAAATGAAACTCAGCGATCCTTGCAGGTGGGTCGGTAGTTTTTGAACCGCGCCATACATCAACACATACATGATCCCGGTATGAACAACGCCAACCGTGACGAGTGATCCCCAGCTTTGTACGCTGTCTGGCAGGTTATGCAGATCGGCAAACGGGATCAGCATCAAGATACCGACACAGACCTGAATAAGTGCGATCAGATGCGGTGGGGTGCCTTTCAGTTTTTTGGTGATAATGGCGGCGGTCGCCCAGAAGAACGCAGCCCCCAATGCCATTAAAATCCCGCCAGCATAATCAGACCCGGTAAAGCCGCCGGTCGGTTTGCCAGCAATGATCAAAAGCAACCCGCCAAAGGCAATGCCAAGCCATGCGAATTTATTTAGCGTCAGTTTTTCGCCAAAAAATATCGCGCCAAACAGCACCAGCATAAAGGGCTGGGTATTATAGACCGCCGTTGAAACCGAGATCGATGCCATTGAATAAGACTGAAACAGCATGAACCAATTCGTCACAATCGCCACCCCGCCAAGGGCCGCCCAGCCCAGCATGCGGATGTTTAAAAGCCCACGCAAAAGCCCCATCCCTGCACAAATCAGCAAAAGAGTGGCCGCGCCAAAGACGCAGCGCCAGAACACAACATCCAAAGCCGGGCGGTCTGACATCACGACAAACCAGCCGATTGTTCCCAAAATCGTCATTGCGGCGGTCATTTCGACCGTGCCGCGTACTTGTTCTTTCATCGGAAAGCTCCGTCTTGAATTTCATTTGATTGCGTAACTTTCCGCTTTTTTGCCGCGGTTTTATATGACTTGAACAAGGTAGTTATTGGATGTAGCCTTTTTTATCGAAGTGAAATTGACAAATTTATGAGATTTGTAAGGTCATGGATGAAACAGATCAGAAGATTCTAAAAATCTTGATGCGCGATGCCCGTATTTCGCAAAAGGAACTGGCAGCCAAAGTTGGGCTTTCGGCCCCCGGTGCGGCCGAACGGGTGCGGCGGCTAGAAGAACGCGGTATCATTCGGGGCTTTACCATTGATGTTGACCCCGAAGCATTGGGCTATCCGTTACAAGCGATTGTCCGCATTCGCCCGCTTCCGGGAAAGCTTCATATTGTGCAGCAATTGATCTCGGAAATTCCGGAATTTGGCGAATGTGACAAGGTGACGGGCGATGATTGCTTTGTCGCGCGGCTTTATGTGCGTTCGATGGGCGAATTGGACGGGCTGTTGGATCAGATTGTCGATAAGGCCGAAACCAACACCGCGATTGTTAAATCCAAACCGGTAGAACGCCGGATGCCGCCCCTTACGGCAAAATAACCATCAGGGCCGTGGTTATTTTTTATGGGTCCGCAGAACACGGTTAATTGCGGTTTCAACCGTTTTGCGATCAACCTGTTCGGGGATGTCACGTTCGGACGCCCGCAGGATCAAGCGGGCGTGATCTTGCAGTGTCGTTGTTTGATGGTCTGATTTTGACAGTTTGATCAGGCTTTCGATGACTTCTGCCATCGGCAGTAAGACATCGGGCTTTGCACTTGCAGATTGGCGGATTTGATCAAACGCAGCACCAATCATACCGGTGAAATCTGACAGGGATGCTTGAACACGGGTGATGTCTTGATCATCGCACCACATTCCAACAGGATATCGAAACATCATGGCATGCGGCAATGCGCGGCCTAACCGATAAATCACGGAAATCGCGGTAAACGGGTCATTGATCCCCGGTGAGAGAGCGCGCAGCGCAACCTCGACCAATTGGCGCACGGCAAATTCAACATCGAGCATGGCAGTACGGTGATTGCCCATCAGGATCGTATTGCTGATGGCTGTGCGACAGGCGCTGATATCTGCCTTGAGTGTTTTGTTTGGGGCCGGTGAAATACAGCCGATAATGTCGTCTTTAATCGCATGTTGTCCGGCGCGCACAATCAATGAAACGCAGACATCGTGTTGAGTTGCGACATCACACAGCTTTTTATAATCAATACCCTGCACATATCCCGAACATTTGGCATAGATGGCCTCGTCATCTGAAATTTCCATCCTATCTGGAAGGTCGACTTGTGCCTTTTGGGCCTTTTGGATCGGCTCATTTAACGTGCTGCTGGCTGATTTGATGGTGTTTTCAAGGTTGCCCCCAACCTGCTGGATTACTTCGTCAGCAACGATTGACCGTCCAAGATGATGGACAAATAAGATCAGAACGAAAACAGAAACCACAAAAAGCGCGATCCCGATTGTCACGCTAAGCTGCGGTATCGGGGCTGTTTCTGGCATATCCCCCATCAAAAGAAGCGACGTGATCAGGAAAAGAATGCTGCCAACAAATGTGCCAAGGGCATTTTGTGTTTTGCTGTCGCCCATAAAGTTTCTGATCATGCGCGGGCCAAGGGAACCGGCTGCCAAGGTCAGGACAACCATCGTGATCGACAAGGCAAAGGTCGTCATGGTGACAAGGGTAGCCAACAGCGTTTGCAGCAAATCACGGATATTGGCCAACTGATCAAAGCCCGGCCAAAACGATGGCAGGATATCCCCCAGACCATATGCCGGAAGTGAGATCACCAAAACAGCAAAGGCTGCACCGCCAAGGGCAAAAAGAAACGGGGATACCCACAGGCTATAAGCCAGAAATTCCCATATGCGGAAGAAACGCTGAAACATATCGGCAACCACTCTTTAAAGGATAACGGGTGTGCGTTGCCGTCCGATCGATGGAGCAGCCACTGCGATCTTATGATGGAAACGCATCACGATGGTAGCTGTTCCGTATGTTCTTTTGCTTCTTTGCGCAGATGGTCGAATGACCAGCCGGTTTTATCAGGAAGGTCTTTAGACCCCGGCAGCAGCAAGGGCAGCGTGGGCGATTAGGGCCTTGGCTTCTTTACTGTCTTGGCGTTTGTCATCGGACAGTTTGGCAAGATCGTCGGCAAGCGCGCGGATTTCATCTAGACCCTCAAAATCACGGCACACTTCCATAACACGCGCCCATATCGCCTGATGATCCATGCCGCCCATAACCGTCAGGGTAATCGCCCGGTTAAGGGTTGCTTCGCAATGATCCGGGGTTTGTGCCAGTATTTGTTCAAATGCTTCAAATGCGGCAATCAGATGCCCTTCGCGCAGATTGATCACACCCAGATCGTTCGATGCTGTCTGGGATGTCGGGTCAATACGCAATAGCTGTTCGACAGCACGGCGTTCGCCTTCGATATCGTCATTTGCGCGGTGGCAGGCTGCGATAAGACGATGAATGGTTTCTGAGCCGGGGCTATGATGGGCTGCGGTTTGAAGCGATGACAGGGCGGTTTCGCTTTGATCAAGGTCCAGTAATGCCTGACCACGCAGGGTTAAAAGATTGGGATCAGTCGGCTTGGCGCGCAAAATGATATCCACATGGTTCAGTGCGCTGCGCGGATCACCATTTTCTAGCAGGGCGCGTGCAATGTGATACAGGCAGTCTTCATGGCCCGCATCAGATTGCAGCACCGTGCGATATTCACCAAGTGCTTCGACAATCGAACCTTTTTCGTGAAGGGCACGCGCCAATCCAAATCGGGCATCAAGATTGTCCATATCTTCGCTAAGTGCCTGACGCAGCATATTGATAGCGGCGTCAAATTGGCGCCTTTTTAAGGCCGCAAGCCCCATGTCGGAAAAGGACATTGCATTCATTTCTGGTCTCCAAACCGGTAGATGATCCGTTGTTCAGATCATTCGTTTTATCGATTAACGATGGGATTATAGAGGCCGGTCGGATCATTACCAGCCCTATATCATGTGGGGATAGCAAGGGACGTTTGCGGGGCATGATTTCGATAAAATGCAAAAGGCCCCGGTCTTAGCCGGGGCCTTAGGTCAGGTTTAATGCAACATGATTTCACTTGCGTAAATACGATTGAAACCCACGTGGTTAATCAAGGAAGGTCGACCGGATCAGGTCTTCTTTTTCCTTGGACCAGGCAACAACTGTTTCAAGATTTGATTTCCACAACTCGGTCCCAAATTGGCGGTCATATGTGAACTTATCCGTCGGGGTGAAACCGGGGATGACATCCCCGATTGGTTGGCGGTAATTGAACCCGTACTGAACCATCAGTAGTTTACTTCGGCGTACAACACGGTACTTGCTAAACAGCATCGTTTCCGGTTTGTCGACTTCGTGTACATCAAGGTAAGTGCCCGCCTGAATAAGATGGCCTTCTATTGCGTTGCTAAGCGACACATTCATGTCACTTACCGAAAGGCAAGCCTGGGTACCTAGTTCCTGATTGGCGGATTTTTTATGATACAGATCGTCGTCAGTGGCATCACATGCGCCGGTCGCGACAAAGCCATAGTTCGCATGGCTTTCAAGTGCGGTGGTGTAAACCACCAAACCATCTAGTTCGTTGTTGTCGGCAATCTTTGCCAGCACGACCTGACCGAACGGGTGGTAACTGTTATTGCGAAACAGGTCTTTGCCGATCACAGTCCATTCACCAGGCGGAAGCAAGACATCGCCCTGCGGTGTTATGACCCGATCGGTTAAAACTGTTCCGACAGGCATTTCATTTTCAAATTGGGTTGTTGCCGTAACACAGCCAGACAGAAGCGCTGCAGTTGCTAGTACGATGAGTTTTTTATACATTTGTGTCCCTTTTCTCACGTCTGCAGATATTCTAAGTATCTGTAGGAAAAGGGTAAACTATCCAAAGTTGGGGGAGGGCGCTCAGACGGATAGGTTGCGTATAGGTTTAAGTGCCAAGCGTTTTGCGTCGGCCTGATTGTTTGATTGCCGGGCGCCATGCAGGTGCATGACGCCCGACTAGGTTTCAGGCAATTACGGCTTATGCAGCATTTTGATTTCCATGAAGTCTTCAAGGCCAAACAGGCCGCCTTCACGGCCAATACCAGATTGCTTATACCCACCAAACGGGCTTCCCGGACGGGGGAAGGCACCATTGATGCGGATCATGCCAGCACGTAGTTTGCGGGCGACGCGGTCGGCCTTGGCATCATCAGGGGTCTGGATATAGGCCGCTAGCCCATAAGGCGTGTCATTGGCAATCTTGATGGCGTCTTCTTCGGTGTCAAACGGGATCATAGCCACGACGGGGCCAAAGATTTCTTCGCGTGCGATGCGCATATTGTTGTTCACATCGGCAAAGATGGTTGGTTTGGCAAAGTATCCTTCGTTGATGCCATCGGGCTTACCAACGCCGCCGACAAGCAATTTGGCACCTTCGTCAATGCCAGCCTGAATAAGGGTCTGAACCCGGTCATATTGAATGTGACTGACCAGCGGGCCGATATGGTCGCCTTCAACTGTTGGATCGCCAACCTTTGCCGCATCGCCGATTTTTTTGGCAACTTTTACGGCTTCGTCATAGATTGATCGTTGAACCAGCATGCGGGTCGGTGCGTCACAGGTTTGGCCGGTATTGTTGAAAACGTCCAGAACGCTAAAGGTAATGCGGTCTTCGATATCGACATCATCAAAGACGATGTTGGGGGATTTTCCACCGAGTTCCAGCGTGACACGTTTGATGTTTTCCGCAGCATCCCTTGTAATGGCCTTGCCCGCGCGGGTTGACCCGGTAAAGGACATCATGGCGATATCAGGATGGCGCGACATGGTGGCACCGGCAACCGGACCGGCCCCCTGAACAAGGTTAAATACACCTGCCGGGAATCCCGCTTCGTGGATCATTTCGGCATAAAGCGTTGCGTTCAGCGGAGTGAATTCAGATGGTTTTAAAACGCAGGTACAGCCCGTAGCCAAGGCCGGAATGACTTTAAGAACGATCTGGTTGATCGGCCAGTTCCACGGCGTGATCAGGCCACATACCCCAATCGGTTCACGCAAAAGCGTTTCACTATTATGCAGGGTTTCTTCTGTTTTGAAGTCGCGCAGAACGGCAATGAAATCTTCAAGATGGGCAACGCCTGCATCGGCCTGCTGTTCGCGCGACATGGTAATTGGTGCGCCAAGTTCGGCCGTGATGGTTTGGGCAACTTCTTCATAGCGGCGCTTATAGATCGCAAGCAAGCGTTCAAGAATGCCAAGTCGTTCGTCAATCGTGGTCTGGCTATAGGTCACAAAGGCACGCTTGGCTGCGGCAACCGCAAGGTCGACATCTTCTTCGCTGGCCAGCGTGATCTGGGTGATGACTTCTTCTGTGGCGGGATTGATGACATCCATTTTCTGGCTTGAGATCGGATCAATCCATTTGCCGTTGATGTAGAATTTACCTGCGTTTTCCATAGGAAGCCTTCCTGATCGTATGATGGTGACTGGTCGGGGCACCTTGTGCCCGACTCTTCTTGCCTGTTTTCAGGTCCGTTCCCTCAGCCAGCTTTTTATAATCTCGCGGTGGCGTTCGCCGCCATAACTGGCAAAATGTCCGCCATGGACCACACGTACGGGCAAATCATAAAGCCGTTTCATGGATCGCACGTAATCATTTGCATTTGCATGATAAGTGTCTTCGATCAAAGGTCCATCATAAACAATGTCCCCGGAAAACAGGATGCCGGTTTTGGCTTCCCATAATGCAATACCGCCCGGCGAATGGCCCGGTGTGTGGATGACTTCAAAATGCCGATCCCCCAGATCAATCACATCACCATCTTCGACAATGCGGGTTGCCGGGGCGGCCTTCACCGCATAAGTCGTCGATGCATAGGGAAGAGGCGGGAGTTTGGTGAAAATCTCGTCGGTGACATAAGGATCAGCCAGCGTATTTTTGCGCGTTGGTGCCGCCAAAAGGTCTGCTTCACAGCGATGGCAAATCCGATTTTGAAACTCGTGGTGGCACCCGATATGGTCAAAATGGGTGTGGCTGGCAACCGCCTGCACCGACCGTTCGGTAACCAAGGGTACCCATTCACTTAGGGATACGACGCCCATGCCGCTATCAACCAGCATATCGCCATCGCGCCCGCGAATGTGCCAGATATTGCAGCGATAAAACTCTTCGATAAACGGCTCGCCAATATAAGTGACGTCATCGCCAACTGTCTTAAGGCTGTACCAGTCTTTTGGGTTGGCGCGTTCCAGTGTCATTATGGCGCATCCTCTTGCTTTGCGGCACTTGGATGACCGGGCAGGACAGTGATGGAGGCAGGATCAATGGTTAGATCAATCCAGGCACCGGGTTCAATGATGGCCGATTGCGGCATATGGGCGGTGATGGTCATGTTGGGATAGTCAACCGGGCTGAGATGGGCGCGGTGATGGGTACCAAAGAACGCGCCATCGCTGATCTTTGCCGCGCCAAGTGTAATGCGCGGGCCTGTGCCCGTACTGGCGCGGAAATGTTCGGGGCGAATGGCAAGAGTGATCTTTTCCCCAGCTTTTATTGGCGGGGTACAAAGGGCGGTTGCCGGCAGTTTGACAGCCCCAAGGATGGTGTTGATGTGAACCCCATCATCTGTCGCGGCATCCAAAGTGCCGGGGATGAAGTTAACCTCGCCCATGAAGCTTGCCGAAAAGAGGGTCTTGGGCCGCATGTAAATGTCTTCCGGGCGACCAACATCTTCGATTTTGCCGCCATTCATCACAACAATCCGATCCGCAATCGCCATTGCTTCTTCTTGATCGTGGGTGACGTGAACGAATGTTGTGCCGACCCGTTTCTGGATGGCTTTCAGCTCATCCTGCATTTGACGGCGCAGTTTTAAATCCAACGCGCCAAGTGGCTCATCAAGCAGCAATACATCAGGTTCAACTGCCAAGGCGCGGGCAAGGGCGATGCGCTGACGCTGACCACCGGAAAGTTCGTGCGGTTTTTTGTCCGCAGATGATTTAAGGCCGACCATATCCAAAAGCTCTTCGGCCTTGGCGTGGCGTTCGGATTTGCCGATTTTGCGCATCTTAAGGCCAAAGGCGACATTATCGCGCAGGGTCATATGCGGAAACAGGGCATAATCCTGAAACATTGTCGTAGTCGGGCGCTTGGACGGTGGAACTTGGCCCATATCGCGCCCGGCAATTTCAATGGTGCCTTTGGATGGGGATAAAAAACCGCCAAGAAGCGATAGCAAAGTGGTCTTGCCACAGCCTGACGGACCCAAAAGGACGATGAATTCGCCAGCTTCGATTTCAAGGCTAACGTCATTAAGGGCTGTAAAGTCGCCAAAGGTTTTGGTGGCGTTGCGTATGGATACTGGGGCGGTCATTTCTTTGCCGTCCTTCTAAAGACAATCAATTCAAGGATAAGAAGCAGCGCAACTGAGACAAGGAAGACAATGCTTCCAACCGCGTTGGTTTTGGGGTTCAGGCCCGAACGCAGCATGCTCCAGATTTCGACCGGCAAGGTCACGTCAAAGCGCGACAGCAAGAATGAAATGATGAATTCATCCCAGCTAAACGTCACCGACAGGAAAAATGCCGCGAGGATTGATGGCATCAGCATCGGTGCGCTGACTTGCGTCATGACTTGCCATTCGGCGGCCCCTAAATCACGGGCGGCCCGTTCGATGTTTTTTTGATGGTCCCCCATTGATGCGTAAATGATCGCAAAGCACAGCGGCAGATTGATCACCACATGGCCAATGCCCACCGTCCAAAGCGACAGGGAAATACCAACCCAGTTAAAGGTCGATAGCAGCCCAAGGGCAATGATCAGGTAGCTGACTGTCATGGGGGCAACCAAAAGACCACGCTGCAAGCGTGATGCCGGAAGGATGTAGCGTGCAAGGCCGTAAGCGGCACAAAAACCAAGGATGCAGGCAACTGTCGATGAACCAAGGGCAACCATCAAGGAATTGCCAAGGGCGGACATCAGGCGGTCATCGGCAAAAACTTGCGCATACCATTTCAACGTTGCGCCATTAAACGGCGGAACGGGCAGGCGGCCATCCTGAAACGAAAACAGGACAAGAACCGCGACCGGCAAAAAGATAAAGCCATAAAGCGCAATCAGATAGGCCCATGACAGGGCTTTGGAAAAACGTGAAGAGATCATTTTATGTTCTCTCCATCTTTAGCCAGCGCGCACAGGCAATATAGGCCAGTGTGACAACGCCCATCAGAATGATTGAAAGGGTTGCTGCCATCGGGAAATCAGCCCGCCTGCCAAGCTGCAGCATGATGATCTGCGGCAGGGCAAGTTCATTATTGCCGCCCAAAATCTGTGGGGTGATGTAATCGCCAATACACAGAACAAAGGTCAGAAAGGCACCAACCATGATACCGGGCAATGTTAGCGGTAACACAACATGCCAGAACACCTGAAAGCCATTGGCGCCAAGATCGGCTGCTGCACGGCGATAGTTTGGCGGCATTTGTACGAGATTGGCATAAATCGTCAGGGTTAAAAGCATGACAAAGAAATGCACAAAGCCAATCACGGTCGCCGAACGTGTGCTGGCCATTTCAAGCGGTTCGGCAATCAGCCCGATCTGCATCAGCGTATTGTTGATCACGCCGTTTTTGGCCAGAACCAGAAGCCATGAATAGGATCGGACAACATAGCTGGTCCAGAACGGCAAGATCGCCATGATCAATGCCATGCGTTGCCATTTCTGCGGCACGCGTTCGGCAATGATCCATGCCAGCGGATAGGCCAGAAGGATTGAAATAAAGGTGACGGTAAAGGTGATCTCAAGCGAGACAAAAAGACCCTTAAGCAGATGGGCCTTTTCAAAAAACGTGACGTAATTATCCAAATTCCACATCATCACCAACTCGCGCCCTTTGCGGGTGGCAAGGCTGATGGCGGCCATGACGATGAAGGGGATAACGAAAAACGCGACCGTCCACAGCAAAGCCGGGGTCACAAACCCCCAGGCGCGGCGATTTTCGCGTGTTTCAAGGGTGGTAGTCGCCATAACGGTGTCCTTTGTCGCAACCCATATGGTCGGTTCGGACCGGGGTGCTGTCAGTCGGTGACATTTGGGTGGGGCGCGGCCGTTCTGGCAATTCTAGCGCAAGTTTGAACCATTGCCCCGCAAAAAGCGGGGCAATGGTGGGTGAACAATAAGCAAGGGAATACTTATTGCTGCAGCATCTCGACCCAGGCATCCTGTATCTGGGCATCCAGATCGGCATCCGGGATCGGATAAAGTTGCGAGTTGGCAAGATAGGCTGGCTGATCGTCCCAACGAAGGGCCGCTTTCTGTGCATCGCTTAGATTGGCACCCGCCTTGGCATTGGCTGGCATACCCCAAAAACAAGATGAGGTCGAAAGACGTGCCTGACCTTCGGGGCTCATGATGTATTGAACGAATTTCAGGGCCAAGTCTGGCTTGGCTGAGTCTTTCATCACCGCAATTGACTGCGCCCAGCGAAGTCCACCCTGTTTCGGGATGACCCAATCAAGGTTCGGTTTGTCTTCAGACAGAACCGCCGTGATCCACTCACCACCGCCAACAAGGATGTCGACCTCGCCCGTGGCCAAAGCCGTCTGGGAGGAGACAACTTCACCAACCTGTTTGGAGACCTTCTTCATCGCAAACAGCTTTTCCTTGATCGCGTCCATATCGTCCGCACCAAGATCGGCTGTGTCGATGCCAAGGCCAAGTCCAACCAGACCAATAACCGGCAGGTAATAATCATAAACCGCAATGCGACCGGCATATTTGTCCGACCAGATCACCGACATGTCTTCCATGTCTTTGGGATCAACTTTGGTTTTGTCGAAGGAAATGGTGTTGTAGCCGAACTTTTCGGTCACGGCATAGGTCTTGCCATCCAGCGTATTGTTTCCAGCCATCACGACTTCGGGGAATAGGTCCGCAGTTGGCAGGGCATCGGCCGGAATTTCGGCCAGAAGATCCATTTCAACAGCGCGATGGACATCAACGCCGTCAATCACAAACACATCCCAGTCGCCCGGGCGGGACTGTTCAATGATAGAAAGGCCGGCACCCGTGCCTTCATATTCCTTAAGATTGACTTTGACGTCGTATTTCTTTTCGAACGGCTCGATCAAAGCCGGATCAGTATGATCACACCAGACAAGAGCATTCAGCTCTTCGGTGGCCTGTGCGCTATGGGCGATGGCAACCGCGCCCAGAATGAAGGTCGCAGCACCGCTCAGCAGCTTATTGCGGGTTTTCCCCGTGGAAACGTGACGAAACATAGGCTCTCCCTGATTTCATATTGAGGCCTCCCTTTTATTGGGTATCGGCACTCATTCTGGCGCCGTTGAAAAAATATTGAACGTGTTCATTTTTTGAGTCAATATAAAAATTGAACCCGTTCAGTTTTACCGGAGCATCAATGTCAGGTTTGCGCGCCCAAAAGAAAGCCGACAAGAACCGCCGAATTCTTGAAGCGGCGACAACGTTGTTTCGCAAAGTCGGGTATGATGCTGCGCGCATTGAAGACATTGCCGAGATGGCGGGTGTGTCGGTCGGAACGTTTTATAATTACTATAAAAACAAGGGCGATATGCTAATGGCCACGGTCTCGATGGAGGTCGAAGAAGTGCTTGCGGCAGGCGATGAATTGATTGGTCGCGAACTCGATAATGTGGGCGCTGCATTATCAGAACTGATCGGCAAATATTATGACCATTCGCTGACATATTTATCCAAAGAAATGTGGCGTACCGCCATGTCACTTTCAATCGGGCAGCCTGAAACGCCGTTCTCAAAACGCTATACCGCCCTTGATCATCGTCTGTCCAAACAGGTCTGTGATCTTTTCCGGTCACTACAGACACGCGGGATCGTGCGCAAGGACGTTGATTGCGACGCGACGGGCGAACTTGTCTTTAACAATGTGAACATGATGTTCATCGAGTTCGTTAAAGATGAAGAAATGGATATTGATGGGCTAAAGGCCGAAGTCGCTCGACAGAACGCACCCGTCGCAATGCTGGTTTCACAAGTGGCTTAGTCTTCGAAGGATCGTACTTATTTTGCCCTTACAGCCTTAATCAAGAAACCCGGTTTCAATTTTGGCGACTTTCCACTCTGAAATTTTTGATCCCTTGCTCTCAGCCGGGCAAAACCGTAGGTTAACGTAAACGTCAACCTTTGTTGCAGGGCACAAATGAAATTTCAGGGTACGGAAAATTACGTCGCAACCGAAGATCTGATGGTCGCGGTCAATGCCGCCATCACGTTGCAACGTCCGCTTTTGGTCAAGGGGGAGCCCGGAACCGGCAAGACGGTTCTGGCCGAAGAAATTGCCAAATCCCTTGGCAAAAAACTGATCACATGGTCGATCAAATCGACCACCCGCGCCCAGCAGGGCCTGTATGAATATGATGCGGTATCGCGCCTGCGCGACAGCCAGTTGGGGGATGAGCGGGTTCATCACATTGGCAATTACATCGTCAAAGGCAAACTGTGGGAAGCCTTCGAGGCCGAAGGTGACGATGCACCGGTTTTGCTGATTGATGAGATTGATAAAGCCGATATCGAATTCCCCAACGATCTGTTGCAGGAACTCGATCGCATGGAATTCTTTGTCTATGAGACACAGGAAACCATCAAGGCAACCAACCGCCCGATCGTGATCATCACATCAAACAATGAAAAAGAACTGCCCGACGCATTCCTGCGCCGCTGTTTCTTCCATTACATCCGCTTTCCCGATGCCGATACGATGAATGAGATCATCGAAGTGCATTACCCCGGCATTCAAAAACGTCTGGTCGCCGAAGCATTGAACCTGTTTTACGACATGCGCGATGTTTCGGGCCTAAAGAAGAAACCATCAACCTCGGAACTGCTTGATTGGTTGAAACTTCTGATGGCCGAAGATTTGCCGCCCGAGGCACTTCGGGCCAAAGATGCCAAAACCGCTGTTCCGCCATTGCATGGTGCGTTGCTCAAGAATGAACAGGACGTGCATTTGTTTGAACGCCTTGCCTTTATGGCCCGGCGCGAAGGGCGCTAAGCGGAATGTTCACCGGCTTTTTCTATAAGCTTAAAGAGACCCGCGTTCCGGTATCCTTGCGCGAATATTTGCTGCTGCTTGAGGCGGTGGAAAAGGGATTGGCGGGATATTCGGTCGAGGATTTCTATTATCTTTCTCGTGCGGCCTTGGTGAAAGACGAGCGCCACCTTGATAAGTTCGACCGGGTTTTTTCCGAACATTTCAAAGGTGTGATTGACCTTGCCGAAGGCATGGATGAAGTCGGGCAAACTGAAATCCCCGATGAATGGTTGCGCAAACTCGCCGAAAAATTCCTGAGTGACGAAGAAAAGGCCGAGATCGAAGCCCTTGGCGGCTGGGAAAAGCTGATGGAGACGCTTAAACAGCGTTTGGAAGAACAAAAAGGCCGCCATCAAGGGGGCAGTAAATGGATCGGCACCGCTGGCACATCGCCATTCGGCGCCTATGGCTATAACCCCGAAGGGGTGCGGATCGGGCAGGATAAATCCCGCCATCGCCGCGCGGTGAAAGTCTGGGATAAGCGCGAATTCAAGAACCTTGATGACAGTGTTGAAATCGGTACGCGCAACATCAAGGTTGCCTTGCGTCGGTTGCGCAAATGGGCGCGCACCGGGGCGGCGGACGAGCTTGATCTGCCCGGCACCATCACATCAACCGCAAGGCAAGGCTGGCTTGATGTGCAGATGCGCCCCGAACGCCATAACGCGGTCAAGGTATTGATGTTGTTTGATGTTGGTGGGTCGATGGATGATCATATCAAGGTCTGCGAAGAACTGTTTTCTGCGGTCAAAACCGAATTCAAACATCTGGAATATTATTACTTCCACAACTGTCCATATGAAGGGCTGTGGAAGGATAATGCACGGCGTTGGAATGAACAGGTATCAACCTGGGATGTGATCAATAAATATGGCTCGGATTACAAACTGGTGATTGTGGGTGATGCCACCATGAGCCCCTATGAAATTAGCTATCCCGGTGGGGCGGTGGAACATTGGAACGAAGAAGCAGGGGCTGTTTGGCTTCAGCGTTTATTGGATCATTTCGAACATGCCGCATGGATCAATCCGCAGTCGGAAAACTGGTGGCCGCACCATCAATCGATTCAGATTATGCATAAACTAATGGGTGGGCGTATGTTCCCCCTAAGCCTTGATGGACTTGATCGCATGACGGGGGAACTTAACCGCTAAGCGGGCGTTTACAGGGTACATACCCTGCGCGTAACAGTTTCATGAAGTTTGCAGGCAGGCCATGACCCGACGTTCCTGTGCATTGAAACCGCGCCTATAGTCCTGAAAACCCAAGTCGGGCAATGATCAAAGGAATTTAGGAATGCTGGTAAAAAAGATGATCCGGTCAAGCGTGCTGGCGGTTGGCATATTGCTGGCGGGTATGAATGCGCCCTTTGCCCAAGATGCCACACAAGAAAGGGTGGTCATAGCCCATCGCGGTGCATCGGGCTATTTGCCAGAACATACTTTGGGGGCAAAGGCGCTGGCTTATGGCATGCGGGCCGATTACATCGAACAGGATGTGGTTCTGTCAAAGGATGGCATTCCCGTCATCCTGCATGACATTCACCTTGATACCACCACCGACGTTGCACAGAAATTCCCGGAACGTGCGCGCGAAGATGGGCGTTATTACGCAATTGATTTCACATTGGCCGAAATCAAAACCCTAACCGTCACCGAACGGTTTAAGGCCGATACCGGCAAGCAGGTTTATGCAGATCGGTTTCCGGGCGAATTTGGCATATTCAAAGTCCCGACATTGGAAGAAGAAATCAAACTTATTCAAGGACTGAACCATTCAACCGGTCGTGACGTTGGCATTTATCCAGAAATCAAAGACCCGGCTTTCCACCGTGAGGAAGGTCAGGACATTGCCAAAACCGTCATCACGGTCCTTGAAAAATGGGGCTATAACAATCCGTCTTCAAATGCCTTTGTACAGTGCTTTGACTGGTCAGAAACCCAGCGTATTCGCAATGAACTGAGCTATCAGGGCAAGTTGGTTCAACTGATTGGCGAGAACCGTTGGGGGGCGCCAGAAGGTACGGACTATGACTATTTGAAATCTGTTGATGGCGTTGCTGAAATGGCCAAGGTGGTCGATGGTATTGGACCATGGTTACCCCAGGTCATTGAAGGGCTGAGCGAGAATAGCACAGCCATCATGACACCCACCCTGATAGCGGCCCAACGGGCACAGCTTATGGTCCATCCCTATACCCTGCGTGCAGATCAATTGCCGAAATGGGCCGGGGATATGGATATTGCCCTAAAGGCGATTTTTGAAGATGCAGGGATTGATGGCATCTTCACCGATTTCCCCGATCAGGTTGTGCAATATCTGGCCACTAATCCGGGGGCTTGATTTGAATCCATAGATTGGTTTGGGATCTGTTGCGTTTCGCGCATCAGTTTGTTTCCAACCTGCGCGTTCTCAACAATGATTGTTATTGGCACGATGGGGCTCTGATCCATCAACCAAGGAGCTAGTGATGACCAAGGTACTTGTTCTGTACTATTCCATGTATGGGCATATCGAAACCATGGCCAATGCCGTGGCGGAAGGTGCGCGCGGGGTTGCCGGTACGCATGTCGATGTTAAACGTGTTCCGGAAATCATGCCCGAAGAGGCGGCAAAGGCGGCTGGTGCGAAGCTTGACCAAGTTGCGCCGATTGCAAAGGTTTCTGATCTTCCGGAATATGATGCGATCATTTTTGGTGTGCCAACCCGCTTTGGCAATATGTCAGCCCAGATGCGCAACTTCTTTGATCAGACCGGTGGTCTTTGGGCCAAGGGCGAGTTGATCGGCAAAATCGGTTCTGTTTTTGCCTCCACGGGCACCCAGCACGGTGGTCAGGAAACCACAATCACCTCGACCCATACGACGTTGCTCCATCATGGGATGGTGATTGTCGGCGTGCCTTATAGCTGTGCGGGCCTTACAAATATGGACGAAATCACCGGCGGGTCGCCCTATGGCGCATCAACACTTGCCGGGGCGGATGGTTCGCGCCAGCCGTCCGAAAACGAACTTGATATCGCCAAGTTCCAAGGCAAACATGTTGCAGAACTTGCCGCGAAATTAGCGAGCTGATCGATAGCGACGATTTTACTGCAAGAACATCAAAGGCAGCGTTGGGGGTCTAGCGTTGCCTTTTTCGTCTAGGTACTGGTGCCGCGCGAAGTTATCGATTGTCCTCCGATGCGTATGTCTTTGGGGCTTTGGGGTTTTGGCGCGAATTTATGGACGCTAAGTTCTTCTATTGGTTGCGTGCGGTCGCGATGCTAGGTTGTTCCAAAGGTTGGTAGCAATCTGGGGCCAAATCTGGAAAAATCCATGGAAGAAACAATTCTTTCGATAAAGCGGTTGTTGTTTGCGTATTCGTCAATTTTTTTGGTTTTGGCGTTTGCGATAATTCAGTCCGACCATGAAAAATATGATCGTGCGTTGTTGTCGGTCGATGAAATTCAGAAGCTGACAGCAAAAATTGAGGGAAACTTCTTCACACGGCTTGCAAATCCCCAAGATCGTCAAACCAAGCAGGCAGAATTCTTTGTTCCTGCGATCAATCAAAATGTAATTTTCGAATACAGTTCCAGATATGTTGACTATTCAATCACACCCCCGGAATTGCAGGGAAGTATGAATGGTTTTTCGTTTGCACGCAGCAGCGTAGAAGAATTCCCCGATGACTTTTTGAAATTTGAGCGCGTTGTCGAGTTTGTTCCGCCGTTGCAGCCGGTTTCCTCTTTGCGCGATTACATGCCGCTTCATGATACGGTGTTGCTTGATGCGCGGTTCGAAACTTTCGTTCCCGAACTGACCAAATCAATCCGGGCTGAACTTTACAGACAGCCTTCACGCGCCTTCAATGTGATTGATCAGGTTTCTATCGATAAGGTTGATAGCTTCAAGATCATTGAAACCATTGACTTGAAAGACCCGGTAGAGGGGGCGTCAGAAAAAACATGCAAGCTTTCCCCCATACGAACAGAGCTAAATGACGTGCATGGTTTTATGTGCCACGTGGCTGGTGTGAATTACGAAGGTACAGACTATTCAGCAAGACTGTTCATGCAGGCAGAGAGCACAATTGATGTTGTCACCCGCGATAGAATGCTTGATATGGTCAGTATCCCTGCATTCAGACAGGCCAACTTCGAGGTGGCACACAGGGAATTGGCCCAATTGGCAGCACCTTATCCGGGATTGCAGTTTGACGACCTTTACAAGGTTCTGGAAACAGAAAAAAACAGAACACCGACGACGGTGAGTGTTTTGGGCGCTCAGGTGAATATCGACCTTTTGCTTCAGGTTGCATTTGGCGGTGGAGCAGGGTTCTTCCTTTACGTTCTGCTTCACCTTAAAGAGTTTCGCCGAAGAATGACCCATAGCGCGGACCCAATTCATTCGACCTGGGTTGCAATTTATCCGGGATTTGAAAATCTATTTTTGGTTTTCCTGCAACTCTTTATCTTGCCGAGCGGATTGTTGGTCATTGTTTTGTCGAACTACCTTGGTGTCGATCTTTTCGTGGTTCTTGCATCCTTTTCCGCGCAGATGATTTCTGGAATTCTGGTCTTCTATACAATCTTGGGCATTCGACGTAGTTTGAACGGCAACCTGAGCAGCGAGAAGACGGCTCAAGGTGACTGATGCTGTCTGGGGTGCATTTAGGAAACAATCAGGTGCCTGATTGCATCTTGTTTGGAGACAGTTTTGTGCGAAAGTGACAGCATGAAATTGTGTCTGGTGCGCAGCACCGGTGAGCTCAGGAGATTGAAATGTCGGATGCGGTTACAAAAGCACGTGGTGTTAAGCAGGTTTTGCGGGCCATGGATACTTCAGACGGGGCGGGTGTATCGCTGAAACGTTCTATTGGTTCGCCGCAGCTTGATATGCTTGATCCGTTTCTGATGCTTGATTCAATCTCGACCGACAATGCCGATGATTATATCGCGGGTTTTCCGGAACATCCCCATCGTGGCTTTGAAACCGTAACCTATATGGTTGAAGGGGCGATGGGCCATAAAGACAGCATTGGCTCAGAAGGTGTGTTGCGATCTGGTGGTGTGCAGTGGATGACAGCAGGCAGCGGGATCATTCATTCTGAAACGCCAAAGCAGGAAGACGGCCTTTTGCAGGGGTTCCAACTTTGGATCAACTTGCCTGCCAAGGATAAGATGATTGATCCGCGCTATCAGAATATCGAAGCGCCTGACGTTCCTGAGATTGCCGTAAGGGATGGGGTTGATCTGCGCCTTGTCGCGGGTGAAATGTTTGGCAAAACCGGCCCGATCAATGGGATTTCCACTGATCCAGTGTTTGTCGATGTCAAACTTGATGCCGGTGCAGAAGTTTCCATCCCAATCCCCGAAGGCCATGCCAGCGTTGTCTATGTTTTCATCGGGGATGCCATAATCGCAAGCAAAGATGTTCCGACCCATCATTTGGCTGTTCTGCGCAATGGGGATAGCGTCACTCTTAAAGGTGGGGAAGATGGCGGGCGGATGCTTGTGATTGCCGCACGTCCGCTCCATGAACAGGTCGTACGTTATGGCCCGTTCGTGATGAGCAGTAAACAGGAATTGATGCAGGCATTTGACGATTTCCAAAGCGGAAATTTCGTGCGCAAGGCTGCTTCTTAATCCCCGTCGCCTCGTCGGTTTTTAGAGGAATTCCAACTCATTCATTAGTATAGGGTTACCTAATGCTATAGTATGTATCTAAAAGTTGATGCCAGTCACCTTTTTGCCTTGAAAACGAAGGCCTCTCACCAAATCTATATCTTATATTTATAGGGATAGTGAGAGGCAGATTGTGACAACGCCAAAGTGCATTTTTGGATTGCTTTTGGCGATTTCCGCTTTTGTGGGAGCCGCCCCGGCCCAAGCAGATCATCTGCGTCTTGTGACGGGCGAATCATTTCCACCCTTTGCGGACCGTGGTTTTCATCAGGGCGGTATTGTTACCGAAATCGTGCGCAAAAGTTTTGAGCGTGCCGGTTACGATCATACTGATGTTATCTGGCGTTCTTGGCTTAAAGGGTTTGAGATGACAGTAGAGGGCGAGGTTGACGGCACGTTTCCTTATGCCTTTACCCGAAAACGCGCCAAATCAGTCCTGTTTTCAGATCCGATCACGAATTTGACCGCCTATGGCTGGTACTTCAAAGAACGGGGAATCTATGACGATAATCTTGATCTAGTGGGTAAAACTCTTTGTCTGCCTTTGGGCTATGCTGAGCTTGGAAACACGAGGCATATGCTTTCGGCGAAACAGGCAACCCGAATGTCGCCGCCCGATATGGAGACCTGTTTTAAGCTTCTGGTTGCGGGACGTGTCGATAGTGTGGTTTGTCCATTTTCCGAAGCTATTCATGCCATAGAGGCCGCAGGTTTCTCGGTCGATGATTTTGGTCATATCGCTGAAGGATTGTCGGATATGCCATTGCATTTCATCGTTGGCAAAATGCATCCGAACGCAGAAAAAATCATCGCTGATTTCAATGGGGGCCTAAAAGAGCTGACCGATAGTGGCGAGCTTTCCAGAATTCTTGGAAGCGCCCAATACTGATCTTGCTTTGAGTGTCCTTACAAAGAAGAAGCCCCCGCCGAGCAATCGGCGAGGGCTTCTTTAATTGGCGAAACTGCCAGCGTGATCAGATAACCAATCAGGCCATTGCAGCTTTCAGACCTTCGTCCAGTTTGTCCAAGAACTGGGTCGTGGTCAGCCATTTCTGGTTCGGGCAGTTGCAACATGGTCGACGCGACATTGACCTGACTGATGGCTTAACTCGCCTTGTCGGCAACCTCGTCTTCAATAACCCACCCGTCATCGGTGCGACAGGCGGTTTTGATCTGTTCGCTGGTTCGGTTACGCGCGCTGAGTTGTTGGCGGTAAGTACGACACCAAACGCCCTTGTCCGTCGGCACAGTCTTAAGAGGCGTGATTGCGATCGTCAGTGAAGACTGCGTTGCGCGTTTGGTATCACCAAAATTGATCTTTTCGAGTGCGATTTGAACGGTTTCAAAGACAAGTTCGCGCTGTTTTTGTGCGAGTTTGGCCGGTGCTAGACCGTAGGTCAGAAGGTTTTCTTCATCTTCCTCATTTGAATTCCATTTGCGATACCGCTTTACGTAAAAGCCGATTTCGGGCGCGTACCACCATTTGGTTGTTTGCATCGACCATTGGTTGTAATAGCGCGTACATTCAATAACGAAACTGTCAAAGGTGCCGGCTGGAACTTCGACCGTTTCGGTGGTCGGAACTTTGCAGGTCAGCCATTGGTCGAAACTGTTGGTGTCGCCGGTATCGGGATCAATATTTTCCGATTTCGTCGACACCCGGACAAACTTCGCAACCGAAAGTGGCCAGATGCTTTCTGAGCCTTCCTTGATCGTCGCACTGCCGGTCCTTTTGCAGTCTTCCTGGTCTGTATAGGACCAATCAAGATTGGGACCGGTGAAATCCGCCGTGGTTTCAAACCGGTAATCTCCGCCACCATTCCATTCAACGCGATCGCCATTCAGGCTGCTAACGTAGATGGTCCGGCCACTGTCAAACACAAATGCGTCGCCAACACCAAAGCTGGGCAAGGATGCAGGGCCAAGTTCCGGGCCAGAATTTAGCGTTTCTTTTGCGTAGGTAGCAAGCCCGTCATTGAGATCATTCCAGGATTGGGAAAATTTATCCATCGTTTGACAACTGCCAAGTGCGGCAAAGGCAAAAACGCAAAAAAGCGCCGTTACCGGGCGCGTAAGACTGTGGGGGGCATTGGTTCGATCCTGCTCATTCTTTTTATTTGGGTCTTCTCATCTTGGTCGTCAATTCACACTCAGGCAGCAACCGGTGGATACCCGATTACTGCCTGAGTGTGTTTAGAGTTTCTGTTTCGGTGCCATGGGATCGTCGATCTCGGGCAGGTCAGCGCCCGGGATCAAGCGATAAACGGTTTCCCATTGACCATCGCCAGTGCGGCACGCGCGGCCGTAAAAACTGTCAGTGCCATTGGCAAAGATCTTGGTCGGGAAGGTCACTTGATATTCACGGCAAAAACGCCCGGACTGGCGGAAGGTGCGCAATGGTTCGATCAATGTTTCCGCACTACCAGTATCCCCTTGATCAAGGGCGACATGGCGGATTGCACCACTCAGCGTCTTTTCCAGTGTCAGGCTGATTTCTTGATCAAGCATCGGATTGTTGACCGGTGAATAGGTCACAAGTTGGGCATTGCCATCAGATGCGCTTGAGACGTCGGGTGACGTCATATTCTTACTAAACCAATTGCCGCCGAAAAAGGCGATCAGAATGGCGGCGACCGCCCCGATGCCGGTCCAGATAGCATTGTTGCCATTTGCCGCACGCGGTGGTGTGACAGATGTCTTGCCATCGTCTGTATAGGTCCTGATACGCGACGGTATGGCTTGTTATCCAGAATATCTTCGAATGTTTTTGAAACCGTGACCTATATGGTTGAAGGGGCGATGCGCCATCAGGACAGCATGGGCAATGAGGGCGTTTTGCGTTCGGGCGGCGGACAGTGGATGACGGCCGGAAGCGGCATTGTGCATTCCGAAACGCCAGAACAGGAAAACGGTCATTTGCAGGGCTTCCAGCTGTGGATCAATCTGCCAGCCAAGGACAAGATGATTGATCCGCGCTATCAGAATATGGAGCCTGATGAGTTGCCGGAAGTGTCACCGGTTGATGGCGCACAAGTGCGTCTTCTGGCCGGGTCAATGCATGGCGCGATCGGACCGATCAACGGCATTTCAACTGATCCGGTCTTTGTCGATGCCAAACTTGATGCCGGGGCGGAGCTGACTGTTCCGCTGCCAGAAGGGCACACGGCGGTGGTTTATGTCTTTATCGGCGATGCGGTTGTTGGCGGCAAAGATGTCCCGACCCATCATCTGGCGATTTTGAAAGACGGCGATGGTGTTACCCTGAAAGGGGGCGCTGAGGGTGGACGCATGCTGGTGATTGCCGCACGCCCGATCCATGAAGAGGTGGTGCGTTATGGACCGTGTGTCATGAGCAGCAAACAGGAATTGATGCAGGCGTTTGACGATTACCAGCGTGGCAATTTTGTCCGCAAGGCTGCGTCCTGAGTCTGTATGGCACCGAAACACATTGGGTGCCTTGCTTATACAGAGAGACTTTTCTCTCTGGAAACTTAGCAAGACAGATTGATCAGGAGCAAAGACCCACGATTATTTGGGGGCTTGTGTTACGCGGTTGAGATGGCCGTTATCTGTGACAACAAAGTTACTTTTCCGTAGTTTTTTTGAGATCCTGTGGAATTGGTTTTGTATATCCCTCTTCTCTCGGTGCCAACGGCAGAAATTGTTTTGATGTTTTTCAATTACTTATACTTTTAGTCGTTTTAATCGAATTCCTTAACTTGAATTTTGGTAGAATATTGGTCTTAATAATTCAACCAAAAGGTAAGGGGATTCTTACGCTGTCAAAACGCAATAGTGAATTTGCCTGTAGCATTCTGCTTTTCTGAGTTGAATTGCGCGATGAAAGGCTCACTTTTCGAAATCCTCTCGTGACGTCACCGTTTCTTGCCCCGTGACATGCCCCGTTACAGGAGGAATGAATGGCACCGCCCGACCAAACTCTATATCGGCCCAGTCCCGAAGGCGCAGCACGTGCAAAAATTGCCAAGGATCGCCGCGATGCAGCGACCAAGTTGGCCAATGATGTGAAGACCCGTCCAATCCGGCAGGTTCCGTCCAATCTTGAAGAACAGATTTATGACAAGCTCCCGTCAAGCTATAGCAAGGGCTTACCCCATGATCCCTATGGCATTGTCGATACGTCCGCCTATGATTTGTATCGGGACGCGCTGACAGATGCTAAAGCCGACTTCGAAGTGCCTTTGGGGCCGGTAAACGAAGCTGGAAAATACCGACCAACGGGCTATTCGGAAGGTGGTGGAAATGTCACCAACTTTTTCCGCCAGCATAATGGTGGCGCTCCGTTCATTGTCAGGAAATGGGAAAGCCCATTGGCCGGGCATTATTACAGCCTTGAGGGGCCGGATGCCGATCGCGTGGCCATGCCGCCAGCACCCAAGCTTGGTTCAGATGAACTGATTGCTGAAATGGCCGAAGTATATGTCATGGCATTGATGCGTGACAGCGACTTCAACGCTTTTGAAAATGGTCAAGGCAACGCAAGAACCTATTGCGATATGCTAGGAAAGCTGCCGTGGTTTGCTGGAACTGGCACTCCGGCGAATGCGCAGGAACAAAGACGCAGGAATGCACGTTTTGCCGACGGTAAAACTGCACTTAGCAGCGACGTTTTGTTCCGTGGTTCGACACCTGGTTCGAAAGTTGGGCCATATCTATCACAGTTTTTGTTGTGGGGGACCAAAGGTAAAGGCCAGACCCGTCCTACTGCCCCGTATGACGGACAAATCCAGTTCGGTGCGCAGACGATCAATCAGCGCATTTTACCGCAAGCCAAGGATATCGACTATATGGCCAATTGGGCCGAATGGCTTGATGTGCAAAATGGCGCGGATGTTGGTTTCTTGCAACAATTTGAATCCAGCGAACGTTTGATGAAGAACCCACGTGATCTGGCGACTTATGTACATTTTGATCAGCTTTATCAGGCCTATTTCAATGCCTGCTTGATCATGTTGGAAAATAAGGTGCCGTTTGATGCCGGTTTCCCCAACAATGGGCACCGGACGCGCGGGGCTTTTGCATCATTTGGCGGACCACATATCCTGAGCTTGCTGACAGAGGTCGCTTCACGCGCTCTTAAGGCAGTTCGGCGTCAGAAATTCCAGGTCCACCGTCGTGCGCGCCCCGAAGTAATCGCGGCCATGATGACGCTGGCTGCCAATAGCCAAGGGGCGAAACTCGGCAGTGCCAAGGGCGATGTCGAAAAAATGGTTGCGGAGCTTGATCATCGGGGGATCGGCTTGCTGGGCCAAATTGATGCCCATAATCGGGGTCAGACCCAGTTTGCCCAACATCGTGGTTTTGCAATGGCCCATCCATTGGTGTGGCCCTCCAACAACCAGTTGGACTGCAATTACCTTCTGCCGATGGCCTTTCCCGAAGGTTCGCCGATGCACGCGGCCTATGGGGCAGGGCATGCAACGGTTGCCGGGGCATGTGTCACGATCCTGAAGGCTTTCTTTGCTATGACAAGGGATGGCAAGCCATTAACCATGGATATGGTGTTCGGTGCGGATATGGCCGCCCAGACAGTATCGAGTAGCGGTGGGTTTGCCGATGCTTGTGGAGCAGCGCTTGCCGATCTGACCCTGCAAGGAGAGCTTGATAAACTTGCGGCCAATATCTCCATTGGTCGAAATATGGCAGGTGTCCATTACTATACGGACTATTACGAAAGCCTGCGACTGGGCGAGCGGGTCGCGGTTGGCATCCTGCAAGAGCAGATGAACAACTATATCGAACCGGTGACGATGAGTTTCACCGACTTTGATGGACATAAAGTCAAAGTCGGTACATCTGGGAAAGTTGGCAGAAACGAGACCTATCTTGAAATTGATGGCAGCGACGCCGAAGTGGATGTCGCAGGCTGGTGGGAGAAAAACGTTGTCTAGCGACTTCTGTCTTATAAAGTTGGGCAGGTTGGGTGCCTGAAACAAAAGCCCCCGCTGAACGAACAGCGGGGGCCTTTTTTTTGTTTGGCAAACTGCCGGTCTGATCAGATTGATCAGGCCATTGCAGCTTTCAGACCTTCGTCCAGTTTGTCGAGGAACTGGGTCGTGGTCAGCCATTTCTGGTTCGGGCCGATCAGCAATGCCAAATCCTTGGTCATGAAGCCGGCTTCGACGGTGTCGACGCAAACTTTTTCAAGGGTTTCAGCAAATTTGACGACTTCCGGGGTGCCATCGAATTCACCACGGTATTTCAGGCCCTGCGACCAAGCAAAGATCGACGCAATCGGGTTGGTCGAGGTTTCTTTGCCCTGCTGGTGCTGACGATAGTGACGGGTAACCGTACCGTGTGCTGCTTCTGCTTCGACGGTCTGCCCATCCGGGGTCATCAGAACCGAGGTCATCAGACCAAGCGAGCCAAAGCCCTGTGCAACGGTGTCAGACTGAACGTCACCATCATAGTTCTTACAAGCCCAAACAAAACCACCGTTCCATTTCATGGCACAAGCAACCATGTCATCGATCAGGCGGTGTTCATAGGTGATGCCCGCTGCTTTGAACTTGTCGGCGAATTCTTCCTGGAAGACTTCTTCGAACAGGTCTTTGAAGCGACCGTCATAGGCTTTCATGATGGTGTTTTTGGTCGACAGGTAAACCGGCCAGCCCAAGTTAAGACCATAGTTCATGCAAGCGCGTGCGAAACCTTTGATGCTGTCATCAAGGTTGTACATCGACATGGCAACACCCGATGACGGGAAGTCGAAGACTTCATGTTCGATAACGTCGCCACCGTCTGCCGGCTGGAATTTAATGGTCAGTTTACCTGCGCCCGGCACTTTGAAGTCGGTCGCACGGTACTGGTCACCAAATGCGTGACGGCCAATAACGATCGGCTGGGTCCAACCCGGAACCAGGCGCGGAACGTTCGAACAAATGATCGGCTGACGGAAAACAGTACCGCCGATGATGTTACGGATGGTGCCGTTCGGCGACTTCCACATTTTTTTCAGGCCGAATTCCGTTACACGGTCTTCGTCCGGGGTGATGGTCGCACATTTAACACCAACGCGGTGTTCCTTGATCGCGTTTGCCGCGTCAATGGTGATCTGATCGTCGGTCTCGTCACGTTTCTGAACCGAAAGATCGTAATATTTCAGGTCAACGTCGAGGTAAGGCAGGATCAGTTTGTTTTTAATGAAGTCCCAGATGATCCGGGTCATTTCATCGCCGTCAAGCTCGACGATGGGATTCTTAACTTGAATCTTGCTCATAGAATACTCCCTTGCTGGCCGCTGCCGGGATACAGCGCGGCTGCCATTCAAGATGGTTAAATCTCTGTCTTCCGGCGCGCGAGGGAGCGCCCTGGCCGCGTCGGGAGCCCGCAACATACAGGAAGCCATCAGAAAATCAAAGAGGGCGACGCAACATCATTACCCTCATCGATCAAATCATAGGTTTCTGTAGCGTTTGATAGGGGCTTCGTCCTGATTTTTTATCGAAAAAAGGGCAATTCTGCCCGTGATTTACGCCGGAACATCGAAAAATTAGACATAAGTTATAGTTCAGTCAAAATTACGATGCGATGTGACTCGGATCAAAGAAATGGTACTAAGACTGGTTCTAAAACGATGATGTTGAACGAAACAGACGAAGACTCCGAGTGGCGTTCGTTCTTTATAAAGGGGACTGTCATGAATATGACGACCGAAAACAATGTGATCCTTGCGCTATGCGTGATCGGATTTTGTCTTTTGGGATTTGGGTTTAGCAACCGTGACCGTAACTGGGGTGTGGCCATGATGTGGGTTGGCGTCATCACCATGATGGGGCCGATTGCCTATCGATTACTAACCTTGTTCTAAAACACGATCCAAAATCACATCAAAACGGGGTCGGGGGACCATGTTTGGTGTGAAGGACAAGACGGCAGGTTCGGATGCCGGCCTATTTTGAAGCTGTTTTCGGATCAATCCCATAGCCACGCAGGAACATATCCACCGCGGCAATCACATGGCTGTGCAGATCCTTGGCATGGGGTTCCCAGCCAACATAGGTCATTTGACGAAAATCGTAATCAGCCTTGATCAGGCTTGTGAAAAATACCGCAGCTTGTTTTGCATCCCCTTTGGGGAAATTTCCTTCGGCCATCTGGCGTTCAAAAAATGACGTGATCATACGCCGACCCGTCATCAGACCACTTTCATAAAACACTTTGCCCAATTGCGGAAAACGCGGAACTTCGGACAGATACAGTCGCATATAGCGAATGGTTTCCGGCGAGGTCAAAAGCGTCATCAGCGTTTCACCAAACTGGATCAAGGCGTCGCGCAGCGGCATTTGCGACAGTTCGAGATCAGCCATGACAGATGTCACGCGCCCGGTGCAATCGCGAATCACCGCTTCAAACACACCATCCTTATTGCCAAACAGCTCGTAGATTGTGCGGCGTGATCCGCCAGCCTCGGCCGTGATCATTTCCAGTGTCGTTCCCGCAAGGCCGTGTTGGCAAAACAGCTCACGCGCCGCCTCGACCATGGCTTCACGGCGTTTGAGCGTTCTGGGATCAATCTTTTTAGTGTCTGACAAAGGATCTGTTCCAATTCGGCACTTGACGTTTGGTACTGACTGGTACCATAAAGGTCTAAATGGTACTGATCAATACCAAAAGGAATTTACAAGACCATGAGTGTGAAGAAAATCATTCTGCCCCTGATCGCGTTGGCGATTATCGGTGGCGGCGGATATTACGGGTTTCATTGGGTGACTGTTGGTCAGTACTTTGAAAGTACGGACAATGCCTATTTGCAGGCAGACGAGGTTGCCATTTCGCCCAAGGTGTCTGGTTATGTTGGCGAACTGGCGGTTGCCGAAAACCAGTCAGTGCGCAAAGGTGAATTGCTGCTGTCGATCAAAGACGAAGATTACCGTCTTGAAGTTGCACAAAGCGATGCCGCACTTGAAGCGCGCCGTTCGGCCGTCACCACGATGGATGAACAGATCACGTTGCAGGAAGCCGCAATCGCACAGGCACAGGCAAATGTGCGGATTGCAAAGGTCGAGTTTGATCGTGCCAGCGAAGATTTCCAGCGATATGACGATCTGGTCAAAAAGGGTGCGGCAAGCCGCCAGAAATTTGACTATGCCAAGGCCGACCGCGAAAAAGCGCAGGCACAGGTTTCTGCTGCCAATGCGACCCTTGGTGTTGAAAAAGGCCGACTTGGCGTATTGCGCGCCCAAAAGGTTGAGGCCGAACGTGCCGTCAATCAGGCCCAAGCTGCGCGTGATCTGGCCTTGCAGGCACTTGCAGATACTAAAATTCATGCGCCGTTCGATGGCGTGATTGGCAACCGGTCGGTTCAGACGGGTGCGCTGGTGCAACCGGGCGAGCAGCTTTTGGTTTTGGTCCCGCTTCCTGGTGTGTATATCGTGGCGAACTTCAAGGAAACCCAGATCGAACACATGGCCCATGGCCAGAAAGTCCGGGTTGAAATTGATGCATTCCCCAATGCCGATATTACAGGGCGCGTCGAAAGCTTTGCCCCAGCAACAGGGGCACAGTTCAGTTTGCTTCCGCCGGAAAATGCGACGGGAAACTTTACCAAAATCACCCAGCGCGTTCCGGTCCGTATTTCATTGGATGACAGCAAATGGGTTGCAGCATTGCGTCCGGGCCTGTCGGTTGTGGTGGATGTTGATACCCGCGATGACGATGGCACACGTCATATTGCCGGTTCAGGTTTGGCACAAAGCGTTTTTCCAACCACGGAAGTCTCGGAGCTTAACTAATGACGAGCACCGCTGACAGTTCATCCGCACCACGCCCGGCGGCCATTCCTGCCCAAAGCAAGCCGGTTGACCGTGCCCAGTTTATTGGCTGGATCGCGATGGTGGTCGGCATGTTCATGGCGATCCTTGATATTCAGATCGTCGCAAGTTCGCTTGAAAACATTCAAGCAGGCCTGTCGGCAAGCCCAGATGAAATTGGCTGGGTGCAGACCAGCTATTTGATTGCCGAAGTGGTGATGATCCCACTTTCGGGGTTTTTGTCACGTTTGATGTCGACGCGCTGGTTGTTTGTGATTTCCGCACTTGGCTTTACCGTCATGTCGGTTGCATCGGCCTTTGCATGGTCGATTGAAAGCATGATCTGGTTCCGTGCAGCCCAAGGGTTCCTTGGCGGTGCAATGATCCCAACCGTGTTTGCCACCACCTACATCATTTTCCCGCCGGATAAACGCAATACGGCATCGGTGATGATTGGGTTGATTGCCACCATGGCACCAACCATTGGGCCGACATTGGGTGGGTTTTTAACCCAGTCTTTGTCATGGCATTGGCTGTTTCTGATCAATGTTATTCCCGGTCTTTTGATCGCACTTGTTGTTGGCACGACATTGCGCATCGATAGGGGCGATATTTCCTTGCTTAAGGGGTTTGACCTTAAAGGTTTGATCGCGATGGCGGTGTTTTTGGGCAGTCTGGAATATGTGCTTGATGAAGGCCCGAAAGATGACTGGTTTGATGAAACCGCGATCTTGTATGGCACCATCGTCTGTGTGGTTGCCGGGGCTTATTTCTTTTGGCGGATGTTTCGGTATGACAAACCGATTGTCGATCTGAAATCGTTTTCTGATCGCAACTTTACAATGGGCTGCGTGTTTAGCTTCACCCTTGGTATCGGGCTGTATGGCAGTGTCTACATCATGCCGCTGATGTTAGGGCGCATTCGCGGCTATGACAGTCTTGAAATTGGCATTGTCATGGCTGTGACCGGTATTGCGCAATTCCTCTCAGCACCGATTGCCGGGAAGATGACGGCAAAATACCCACCGCGTGTTGTTCTTGGCTTTGGGTTGATCCTGTTTGCCACTGGCCTTGCGATGCATGGCTTTAACACAAGCGAAGTGTCGTTTGACGAGTTGATATTGCCCCAAATTGTTCGGGGTATGGCCTTGATGTTTTGCATGTTGCCGGTCACCAATCTGGCACTTGGCACCTTGCCGCCCGAAAAGATCAAAAACGCCAGCGGGCTTTATAACCTGATGCGTAATCTTGGCGGCGCAATTGGGATGGCGGCAATCAATACATTGCTTGATAAGCGCATTGATTATCACTTCTCGCTTCTGTCCGAACATATCAACCCCGCCAGTACAGCGTTTAAGAATTATCTGGCGACCATCATGGCGCGTTATTCGGAAATGGGCATTCCTGATCCGCATGCCGCGGCAATGAAATTCATTGTCAATCTGGTGACGCGCGAGGCATCCATGATCTCGTTTAATGATGTCTATCTTGCGCTGGCGGCGACCTTCTTTATCGCCTTCATGCTATTGCCGTTGGCCCGGCCACCGCGTGCAAATGCGGCGGGTGGTGGTGGTGGCGGTCACTAACAACTGCTTGTTCTTTGACAAGGTAAAAGAAACAGGCCGCACAGTGTTCCCCCGACCCCGCGAGCTTTTCCCGCTCGAGTGCGGCTTGGCCGGTCCCCGTTTCGCGGGGGCCGGCATAGCTTTCGAAATGGACGTATAACCTTTGACCAAACGCTGATGCAAAGGTGGCGGTGGTTCCGCTCCGCTGAAACTTTGATCAATCCCTAGACTGGCTGATTGAGCGATCAGCTTGGCAAATACTCCGCACTCCACGAAGTGCTTAAGTCGCCCGACCGGATCATGGCGTCAATTGCTTGATCTGCGTAGCCAAGTTCTTGGAGGATTTCACGTGTAGATGCCCCGAATTTTTCGGAGGGCGATAAGGCAAACACTTTTGAACGAGTTGTTCGAACCGCATACGGATCCAATTGTGTAATTTCGTGCCCGCTTGGATGATCGGCGTAGGTCGAGAACGAGTAGCTGCCGTTATCTGTACCGGGGGTGCCATCGGCAACGCGTGAGTTTTCCGCGCGCAACGCATCGATATTGTCGCAGATGGCAACACCGATATCGGCTGCTCGAAGACGTTCAATCCATTCAATTGCGGGCATGGTTTGAAATGCCGTTGCCAGATAGCTGGCCCGTTCTTCCGCCGGAATATCAGGTAAGTCTTCAAGCCCTTCTACATCGCGAAATCTTGGTAAATCAGCCTCGTAAGCACTGAGAAGTACATAAATTCCCGATGCCGTACTATAGAAGCGATTAAGATCATCGTTGCCATTCACTTCAGGCCCTGAGGGCTCGTCAAATAGCCCGCGCCCCCGGTAATCATAGGCAAAGGGTACTTGCAAAAGCCCGCTATTGGCAGAAAGGGATGTCCGACCGCGACCAATGCGGCCAAATCGGTATTTTTGATAAAGTGCGGTTGCAACGGCCAAAGCCCCGCCAAACCCACACATGACATCTATGGTGCCAACGTGGGCGTGTTCTTCTGGACGGTCCATTGCGCCGCCAAAGCGCAGCATAATGCCGGTTGCCGCCTGTACCAGATCGTCATAGCCAATATAATCAGTTCTTACGCCGCGGCGCACACCGCTGAAACAATCGAGTTTACAGAAAAGTGCATTCGGGTTGAGTTTACGCAATCCTTCTGCGTCTAACCCCATGCGTTTGATCTGGCTATCGGGTGCGTTCCAGACAATCACGTCGACTGTTTTCACCAGATCTTCGAATACTTTTCGTCCGTGCTCAGCTTTCATATCGGCAAGGATAGAACGTTTTCCGCGCATTTGAGATAAGCCGTAAACGACAGTGTTCCAGCTGTCATAAAGCGGCACGGATGGATCAAGCTTGATCACATCAGCACCAAAGCGCGCAAGATAACTTGCCGAATGAGGCCCCGCTATCACGTTGCACAAATCAAGGACGCGTACACCTGAAAGCCAACCTTCCTGCGCGGTTTCCTCTGATGGTTCTGGGATGTCCGTGCGGTGTTTGCGCAAGATTTTTAGCGCTTCGTCAAAATCCACCCAACGACGTGGCTCGGGCTTTAATGCTTCCTCACCGCTTTCCTCCATCCAGACGACGGGACCGGGGGTTGTCATCTCGCCATATTCAGGGTCCCAAACGTCAATCATAAGGCCGGACCCTTCGGCATATTCGTCGTGAATCCATTCTTGTAGCCAACGTTGCGGGGCTCCGGGAATGCCGCCACGGCCGAATATCTTTTTCCATTCGTGTGATGTCCGGGTCATGAAGACGTCCTTCATGCGGGCAGCGATCTTGTCAGCCCATTCCTTTGGCATCGGATAAACGCCAAGCGAAGTTTCAGATTCCCATTCGCAATAAGGCTTATAAGTATCTTCTTCGGATGTAAGGCCTTCGGCGACGAATTCATCGTAAAGACCAAGAATTTCAAGGCAGCGTTTTGCATGATGCTTGTGGCTTGGGCAAACCACGTAAAACATCCGCCCGTCCTTGCACATGTAGCTTCTGAAAAACGGGTCGAGAAGTTCCTGCAATTCCTCGTAGCTGACATTCATCGGCAGGCCTTCGACACGGCGTCGCTCGATCTCCAGCTCGCGCTGGGTGAGATAGCGTTTGGGCATGTCGGAAACCTTGATCGAGTTGTAGCAAAGCCCTTCCATCACCGCTGCGGCAAGGGGGACTTCGATTTGATCACCAAGGCCGGTAACCTGTCGGGACTGCAAAGCCAGAACAACAGCCGATGCCGCGATTTGTGAAGCATAGGCAGAAGACAAAGGTAACGGTGAAAACGACGGGTTCAGCCCCATCAGAACACGGTTCAAGCCCATATCGGTAAAAACACCCGAACTTGCAGCAACGATGCTTTCAAAAGCGCGTAATTCGCGGCGTTCTTCATCGTTTGATGCAAATCCCGGCACGGACAAGGTGATTAATTCCGGGCGTTCCTTACGCATTTTTGCAAAGTCAAAGCCAAGCTTGGCAAATTTTCCCGGTCGGAAATTTTCAATGATGATATCGGCCTCGGCACATAATGCATGCGCCTTTTCCCGGCCGTCATCCGATTTCAGATCGAGATTTAGGATCACCTTATTGCGGTTAAGTGTCGCATTGGCCGGGCTATCCCACATCGGACCGTCTGGTGGGTCAATATGAACCACTGTTGCACCAAGATCGCCGAGCAACATCGCAACGGCAGGACCCGCAATATATTGCCCAAAATCAATGACTTTGACGCCTGTAAGCGGTAGCTGGGAAAACGAGGTGTACATTTTTCCTCCAAACATGAATTTGTTTTTCTTTTGGATTGTCGTGCCGTCTATTGGCCTGACAAAATCCAGCCAGCAGCTTTTTCTGCGATCATAATTGTGGGTGAATTGGTGTTGCCGCTGGTAATTTCGGGCATCACGGATGCATCGACAACGCGTAAACCAGAAACGCCCTTCAGGCGAAGATGCGGGTCAAGCACGGCAGATGTGTCGTCCTTGTGGCCCATCTTGACGGTGCCAACCGGGTGGAAAATTGTCGTGGCGATGTCACCGGCCAGCTTGGCCAATTCTTCATCACTTTGATATTGCACGCCAGGTTTGAATTCTTCGGGTTGATAGCGTGCCATGGCAGGCTTGGCCATAATGTCACGGACCTGACGCAGGCTGTCAGCGGCAACTTTGCGATCCTTATCGGTATCAAGATATCTTGGGGAAATTTTCGGTGCATCACGAAAATCACCAGACTTGATTTGAATGTTGCCACGGCTGGTCGGGTTCAGGTTGCAGACCGAAACCGTGATGGCCGGAAAATCATGCAAATCGCCCCCAAACGCCTCAAGGCTAAGGGGCTGAACGTGATATTCCAGATTTGAATATTGCTGTTCAGGGTCAGAACGCGTAAAGGCGCCCAACTGGCTTGGCGCCATGCTCATCGGGCCGGATCGGTTCAGCAAATATTCCAAACCGATCTTGGCCTTGCCGACAAGGCTGTTGGCCAGTGTGTTGAGCGTGCGCGCACCGCGCACTTTATAGACCGCGCGAATTTGCAAATGATCCTGAAGGTTCTCGCCGACATTTGGCGCATCAAGCACAACATCAATGCCATGCCGTTTCAAAAGATCAGCCGGGCCGATCCCGGACATCTGCAAAATCTGTGGCGAATTGACAGCCCCGGCGGACAGAACGACTTCTTTGGTTGCCAAGACTTCCTGCGATGTTCCTGTCCGGTTCACGATGGCACCGTTACAAACCAACTGGCCATCCGCCTTTTTAGCAAAGGTCAGTTTTTCGACCTGTGCTTCGGTCCAGACAGTCAGATTAGGGCGTTCTTTTACCGGCCGGATAAATGCCTTTGATGTGTTCCAGCGCCATCCGGCGCGCTGATTGACTTCAAAATACCCAATGCCGGTATTATCGCCGGTATTGAAGTCATCGGTTGGCTCGATCCCGTTTTCACCGGCAGCTGTGATAAAGCTATCAAGCACGTCCCAGCGCAGCCGCTGCTTTTCAATGCGCCATTCACCGCCATGACCATGGGTCTCGGAAAACGGTTTGCCCGTGGCCGATTTGGGGGCAGCACCCTTATCCAGCTTGTAGTGGTTTTCGTGACGTTTGAAGTCTTCAAGTGACTGTGTCCAACTCCATGCATCTTCGCCGGTCAGCTTGGCCCAATTGTCGTAGTCACGGGCCTGACCGCGCATATAGATCATGCCATTGATCGACGAACACCCGCCAAGCGTTTTGCCACGCGGATAACGCAGGGTGCGACCGTTCAAACCTTTGTCGGGTTCGGTTTCATACATCCAGTCGGTACGGGGATTGCCAATGCAATAGAGATATCCGACGGGGATGTGAATCCACGGATAGCGATCGGGTTTTCCGGCTTCTAGCAGAAGGACAGTGTTTGATGGATCTGCACTTAGCCGGTTGGCGACCAGACTGCCAGCAGATCCCGCGCCAATAACGATATAGTCAAACGTCGGGTGGGTTTGGCTCATTGTGACGCGTTCCCTTTGCTTCTTTTTTAGCTGTTTTTCGCTAAGGAAACTGCCTGAAACTAACGTGCGCATGACGGGCCGTAAAAGATCGTCTGGGCTGTCAGTGACAAGCTGGTGTATTCCATTGCGAATACCAGTTGTTCATTTAGAGCCGAAGAGACGCACAAATCTAATGACAAAACTCGAAGAGCAATATTAAAGTTATTTATATGGCCCGGTTTTCTAACATCAATATGCTGCTTGCCTTTGTCACGGTGGCCCGTGAAGGCAGTGTTTCGCGTGCTGCATCGCTGCTTAATTTAACGCAACCCGCGATTAGCCATCAGATCAAACGTCTTGGCGAAGAAACCGGTATTACCCTGTTTAAGCGCACATCAACGGGGCTTCAGATCACCCATGATGGTCAGGCGATGCTCAAAAAGGCCGAGCAGGTGCTTGACGCCATGGACGAGTTTCGCCGCAGTGCGCGCAAGCGGGCGGGCAGCATAAGTGGAAAACTTCGAATTGGCACGATTGTCGACCCGGAATTCATCCGTCTTGGGCGTTTGTTAAGTCAGTTACGCATTGATTTTCCCGATGTAGAGACCGAGCTTATGCATGGGGTTAGTGGTGACATCCTGACCGGTGTAAAACGCAATCAGATTGATGCGGGCTTTTATCTGAGCAGCCCCGATGTCGATGATGAGCTTGGTGGGGATAAGGCGGAACCTGTTCACGCGGTGAAGCTTGCTGATTTCAGTTATCGGGTGATTGCGCCGGTCGGTTGGGACAGCAGGGTGGAAAATGCCGACTGGAAAGCACTTGCGGCCTTGCCTTGGATTGGAACAACGCCAGCGTCTGTGCATTCCCGCCTTCTCAAACGCATTTTTAATGAGTTTGACTGCGCACAAAACTCGGTCGCCCTTGTCGATCAGGAAGCATCCATGCTTGAAATGGTGCGATCCGGTGTCGGGCTTAGTCTGTGTCGGGATTCAATTGCCCTGCATGAAAAGCAGACTTATGGGCTGGCGGTATGCAAAACCGTTTCAATTCCCGCATCGCTCAGTCTGATCACAATGGAACGCCGCAAGGACAATCCAACCATATCGGCCTTGCTTGATGTCCTTAAAGCGACTTGGTAGCGGTTGGTTTAAACACATCTAACCCAAAGAAACCGGACAGCTTCATAGATATTCCGGTCAATGGTGCATTAACGAATGCCCGCACGCAAGAATGCCTGAATAAACTGACGTTGGAAAATCAGGAACGCGACCAGCAATGGCAATATGGTCATGATGGTCGCCGCACTGATCACGGAAATATCCACCCCGGTTTCCGGTGCGCCAAACAACGATAAACCAACCGTCAGTGGCCGGGTTTCAGGTGAATTGGTGACAATCAAAGGCCACAGGAAATTGTTCCAATGCGTTGCGATGGAAACCAGCGCATAGGCCAGATAAACCGGCTTGGCCGCAGGCACATAAACCTTCCACAAAACCCCCATCCAATTGCATCCTTCAATCCGGGCGGCTTCTTCAAGTTCGACCGGTACGGATTTGAAGGCCTGACGCAAAAGGAAAATACCAAACGCACTGGCCATATAGGGCAGGCCAATGCCAAGGGCGGTATCAAACAGACCAAGCTTGGAAACGATGGCGTAGTTTTCGACAATCAGCACTTCAGGCAGGATGAAAAGCTGCAGCAGAACAAGGATAAAGACCGTATCGCGGCCTTTGAATTCAAACCGGGCAAAGGCAAACCCCGCCAGTGTGCACAGAACAAGCTGCCCGGCCAGAATGAGTGTGACAAGAATAACCGTATTGGCGAAATACCCGCCCCACGGCACGGCATTCCAGACATAGGTAAAGTTTTCAAACGTCAGCGGGTTTGAAAAATCAAGACCAAGGGCTGTGCCAGATGGTTGGAATGCCGCCCAGGTGGCAAACAGCAACGGCGAAATCCACACAATGGCCAGAACCCAGGCGCCAATGGCGTCCAAAACCTTGTCATAACTTGGCAGGATCGATTTGGCCGTGCTGGCAGAGACAAGCGTGTTCATCGGTAATGGGTCCGTTTTTCAACCAGTCGGAACTGAATGACGGCAACGATGCCAAGGGTCAGTAAAACAAGGATGGTCATGGCCGCAGCATTGGGGCTGTCGAAATAGGAAAAGGCCATTTCCCAAATCCAATACAGGATCAGTTTCGATGCGTTGTTTGGCCCGCCTTTGGTCAGGATGAACAAATGATCGATCAGCTTGACCGAATTGATCATGGCATTCACAAACACAAAGATCGTGGTCGGCATCAAAAGCGGCAGGAGTACACGCCGCGTATAGGTCCAGCGACCTGCCCCCTCGATCCTTGCCGCTTCGCGTAAATCCGGCGGGATGGTCTGAAGGGCGGCCAGATAAAAGATCATGAAAAACCCGGATTCTTTCCAGATCGTCACGATAATCACCGATGCCAGTGCGGTTTCAGGTTGGCCGAGCCAGTTGGTGGGTTCTGCTCCGAAAAACCCGGTAATCTGATCAATCACACCCAAATCAGGGGTATAGAAAAACAGCCATAAATTGGCCGCAGCAATCATTGGTAAAATGGTTGGCGTGAAATAGGCACTGCGCACGAATGATCTGGCCGGGATATGGGCATTGGCCCAAAGCGCCATGATTAATGCAAAAATGATCGAAACCGGGATGGTCACACCAGCATAAATCAGATTGTTGGCAGCAACCGTCCAGAATGTTGGATCAGCAAACAGATCACCATAATTATCAAGCCCGGCAAACACCGACGGACGGCGCGTGGTGCCACGGGTAAACAGGCTGTGCCACAAGGTCGCAATGGCCGGGTAAAAGGCAAATAAGCTCATTAATGCCAAGGCCGGTGCGGCAAGCATCCAGCCATAAAGTGCCAGTCTGCGGTGTTGAAGTCGGGCCATTTCGTTCATGGTCAGAACGTCCGTAAAAAACGATGGAATGCATCAAATTGATAAATGAAAAGTACCGAAGCGGGCATTGGGGGCCCGCTTCGGCGTGCAGATCGGCATTCCTTACTGGAATGCGCGCAGAAGACGAATTGCTTCGGCCTGGGCACCTTCAAGGGCTTCTTTCGGTGACTTTTCACCGGTCAAGGCCGCCTGAATGGCATTGTTCAGACCGTCACGAACGCGTGCGGTGTCATAGGTGGAAAACTCGGCAACCGAAACTTCAAGCTGATCGCGGGCAACAAGGGCCTGCGGGAAGTCAGCAGCATAAGATTTCAGGGCTTCGGTTTCGTATGCATCTGGGGTGACACCAACATAACCGGTGGCAATCGACCATTCCGCGGCACGTTCCGGAGCAGTCATGTATTTGATCAACTCGATCGATGCTTCTTTCTGCTCGTCCGTTGAATCCTTGAACAGATAGAAGTTACCGCCACCGGTTGGTGAACCGGGCTTTTTATGTTTCGGCAGCATGGCAACACCAAAGTCAAACTTGGCTTCGCGTTTAACCGCCGACAGATTGCCGGTCGAATGCCACATCATTGCGGTCTGGCCCTGAACAAAGGCCTGACGCAGGGTTCCCCATTCAATCGTGCCTTCAGGCATGATTTTCTCATCGGTGGCAAGGCCACGCCAGAATTCAAGGGCTTCAACAACGGCCGGATCATCGAAATAGGTTTCGGTGCCATCGTTGCTCATAAGCTCTTTACCGTTCTGAATGGCAAAGCATTGGAACATCCAGTACGGATATCCGGTGGATGGCACCATCAGGCCCCATTTACCGTCTTTGGAAAGAGCTTTACCGGTCGAAACCAGTTCTTCCCAAGTTTGCGGCGGCATTTCCGGATCAAGACCGGCTTCGCGGAACATGTCTTTGTTGTAGTACATGACAATGGTCGAGCGCTGGAACGGGATGCCCCATGTTTTGTCATCAACCGTGCCATTGGCCATCAGGGCCGGATAGAATGATTTCAGCCATTCTTTGTCTTCGGCGGTTTTGACAACATCATCAAACGCAACAATCAGGTCTTGCTCGATCAGGTCATAGACGTCGATTGAGAACATGACTGAAAGCTGTGCCGGATCGCCGCTTTTGATCGCCGATACAGCGCGCAAACGGGTGTCGTCATAGTTGCCAGCATAGATGGCGTTGACTTTGACGTCCGGATGTTCGGATTCAAACCCTTCGATCATGCCGTCAATCACGTTGGTCAGCGGACCACCAACAGCGATTGGGTAATACATGGTCAGTTCGGTCGCAGCAAAGGCAGGTGTGGCCGCCGTTGCCATCAATCCAGCCGCAAATGCGGCACTGGTTACGATCTTAAGCATGGACATAGTTTCCCTGTTACAATGTCGGAATTGCAGTGTCAGTTTCGGTGTTCAAAGGTGAATCTTGCGCTGTCTGGCTGGTCTTCATCAGTGAAAGACGATGACCGGTTTCGCCATCAAACCAGTGGGCTGCAGCGCCAGCCCAACTGAGCGAGACTTCTGTCCCGGGCGAAATATGGACGCGTCCGGGCAGTCGGGCAGTTGCCCCATCTGTTCCGGGGATCGCGACAAAGACATAGGTTTCCGCACCCAAAAATTCGCTGCCTGTCACGGTGGCGGCAATGCCCCAAGCCGTTTGATCGGGTTGGGTCGAAAGAGCTAAATCTTCGGGACGGATACCAAAAGTCAGATTGCGCTCATTGTGTCCTGTTGGAATGACATCCGTTGGCAAGGCCTTGGCGGGCAAAAGCGCCATAGGAGGGCTTCCGACAAAACCAGCGGCAAAGGCACTGGTCGGTTGCAGGTAAAGATCGGCTGGATTGCCTGATTGCTCGATCTTGCCATCCTTCATCAGGATGACGATATCGGCCATGCTCATGGCTTCGGTCTGATCATGGGTGACATAGACAACCGTGATGCCAAGACGCTGTTGCAGGTCGCGGATATCCTTGCGCACGGAATGGCGCAATTTGGCATCAAGGTTTGATAGCGGTTCATCCATCAGACACAGCGGATGACCAGCCACAATCGCGCGCGCCAATGCAACGCGTTGGCGCTGTCCACCGGAAAGCTCAGAAGGTTTCCGGTCTTCATATCCTTCAAGGCCGGTGACATTTAGCGCTTCGTTAAGGCGGGTTTTAATCTCGTCCTTGTCGGTTTTACGGACCTTAAGGCCAAAGATGATGTTTTCCGCCACATTCAGATGCGGAAACAGTGCATAGGATTGAAACACCATTGAAAGGCCGCGCTTGGAAGGCGGGCTGTTGGTGACATCTGTGCCATCAACCAGAATGCGCCCCTGATCAGCCGTTTCCAGACCGGCGATAAGACGAAGGGTTGTTGATTTTCCGCAGCCCGACGGGCCAAGCAAAACAACGAAACTGCCGCGCGGGATATCAATTGAAAGATCATGCACCCCGTTGCCGCCGTTAAAAACGCGCGATACGGAATGGATCTGGATAAAGGGTGTTTCGGCAGTCATTTAAGAACTTCGCTTTTTGCAATGTGAAGGCGCGCTCGGACGTCTTGGCGCTCAAACAGGGGCGCAAATGGCCCATCGGGGATGCTGTCGACAACGACAATGTCCGGGTCGGTGATGTGACCACCCTTGGCTGGCGCAGGGCGGCCAAATTTCGATCTGTCGGCGACCAAAATGGAATTGCGGCAGTTATTGGCAATCGCTTGACGCAAAGACACTTCGCGGTGGTCAAAATCGGTTAGGGTGCCGTCCGGCTCTATCCCGCCAACCCCGAACAGGCCGTAATCGACCTTGTAATTATTGAACATTGTCTCGGCGTCGGGGCTGATGACGTCGCGATCTGGCAAGCGCAAAGTCCCGCCAGGAATAACAATCCGGTTGCCGGGATTGTTGCCAAGCGCCATGGCGGCATTCAGATTGTTGGTAATCACGGTCAGGTGGCGATGATCCACCAGATTAAGCGCGACCAGTTCCAGCGTGCTGCCAATCCCGATCAGGATCGATGCCCCGTCGGGGATCAGATTGGCAACATGCAGCGATATGGCATGTTTGGCGGCGATATTGGTGACTTGCCGACTGTCATAAGACAGGTTCATTCCCGGTTCACCGGCATATTCAACGCCACCATGGCGACGGCGCACCAGATTGGCATCGCTGAGCATATTGACATCGCGGCGCACGGTTTGCGGGGTGACGTCAAAGTGATCGGCCAGTGCATCGATCGAGGCAAAGCTGTCTCGGCGGAGAATGTCGATGATGTCGCGTTGTCGTGTTGAAATATTCATTTGATCGTTCAATTTGTTGCTTTGAACATGAAAGCGATCATACGCGGCTTCGTTGTCACTAAAATTTCAGAAGCGTGACATTCATATGAATATTCAAACGGTTGGGAAAACGGCAGGAAACCTTGCCAAAATCGGCGTGATGAAATGAAGGTGCCTGCGGATATGCAAAAAGGTGCGTTTTATTGTCACAAAAACGCCGCCCGACATTCATCGGGCGGCGTTTTGGGTTTGCACTTGTTTTTGGTCCTGCCCCTTGGGGCAGTCGCACGTTACTTCGCTGTAGTCTGCGTGCCGAATGCTGATCCTAGAAAAGCTTTTCGCGCGGATCAAATTTCGGGGCTGGTTCGGCGGCCAGTTGTTCGAAAATTTCTTCAAGCGTGTTGGCAACCGTAAACAGGTTCTTGTGGCTTTCGCGCGCAAAGCCATCGGCAATGATGCCATCAATCATTTCAAAGCATTTGTCCCAATAGCCAAGCGCATTGAAAAACACCATTGGTGTGTCGTGAATGCCAAGTTGACGGAGCGTCATGGCTTCAAATGCTTCATCTAGACTACCAAGGCCGCCCGCAAGGGTAACAAAGGCATCGGATCGTTTGAACATTTCGACTTTGCGGGCATGCATGGATTTGCACACGATCAGTTCGGTAAGGCCGGTATGGCCAACTTCGATATCGTCCAGATGTTCGGGGATAATGCCGATCACTTGGCCGCCATTTTTCATGACACCATCGGCAACAGCACCCATCAGGCCAATGCGGCCACCGCCATAAACAAGCGTGATGCCCCGTTCGGCCATCATTTTGCCAAAGGCAATGGCGTTTTCCATGTGACGGGGGTCTTTGCCGTCAGAAGCACCGCAGAATACACAGATTGATTTTACATTTGTCATGGCGACCTGCCTTTTGTTGCTTTGTTTCGCAGGTAGCGGGGTGCAACATAAAAGCTGCACGCCCGTCCTCACAATGACCATAGCCGATCAAATCGTTCTTAGGGCAGGAATTTCCGCATGGCAGCATTTAAATTTTAATGACGTGATCGCGCCGCATTTTCGTTGCTTTTACCTGTAAAAAGGCCAATCAGGTCTGGTGACTGGGTAAAAACCATCTGGCGGCTTGATTAATCCTGCATGTTTCGCCTGAGGGTTAACAAGTTATGAACCTGATTGTGGGAAGGCTAGTGCAGCAGGAAAACGTTTTTCTGTGCATTCATGAAACAAAAAAGAAGGCAGGATCGCCCAACGTGTTTGTCGACAATCCCTTTGTTCTCGCCATTTTGGTATCGGGTATAATTGCCGCTGTTTTGATGCTTGCCCTGTGGCTTGGTCTGGATCGCGCGATTGCGCGGCGTCTGGTTCTTGGGGCGATTATTCCGGCGGTGGCGGTTGCGGTGCCTGCGGCAATCGGCTTGCCTGAAACAGCGCGCGGTGGCATCGGGGCGGCATTGCTTATGCTGGTGCTTGGCGGTGTTTGCGGTGCGATCCTTGATTTTGCCAAAATATCAGAACGCATCTGTCTAACTGTTGCGGTCATTCTTGTTGTCCTTGGTGCGTGGCTGGTTCTTGCCGCCCCGGTAAGTGGGCTTTCCTATCATCCATTTACGGTGCAATTGTTGGCTTGGCTGGCATTCCTGACTGTTGGTGGCAGTTTCCTGTGGGTCACACGCCCCGACTTTTCAGAAGATGAAGACCCGTCCGACACACCGGCCAAAGGCAAAAAAGCCAAAGCAAGGCGGGCAGCCAAGACCAAAACCGCATCAACAGATAGCGCAACTGATCTGACGGTCATTGCCAAACCCGGACCGGTTGCGGTTTTGATGACGCTGGCATTGGGGCAGGGGGTCATTGCCGATCAGTTTGGTTTACGCGATCATTTCGTATTTCAAGCTGCCCTTTGGATCGCGCTGGTTGTAGCACTGGTGTCTGAAAAGGCGGCACCGCAATATCGTGCTGCTGTTTGGCTTGGCGTTGTAAGTGCGTTGATGGCAAGTGCGGCTGCGGTCATGATTAGCGTGCCAGCATCGTGCATTTCCTTTGCTGTGCTGCTTTTGGTGGTCTCGGCAGGGCGGGCTGGGCCAAGGTTAGCTGCCCATGTTTCAGTGGGGAACCCGGCACAGGCGGCACTGTTGGGCAGTGTGATCCGGTTCGGAGTTTTGGCCCTGCCTTTGATCATGGCTGCACTGGTTGCCTATGTTGGCGCGCAGATGGCGGGTGCCATTTCCTAATGTTTACGCAAACAGACTGATTCTATTCATCTTTACCTAACGGTTGCGCGATATCGTTAGTTCGTTACGTTATGGAAACTGTGGACTGAAAGTAGTACAAGTTTCTAATTAACGCGGCGAAGCGGGTTGTTTGAGGGGAAGATGGCAAGCAATACCAATGCTTTCGACGCGACCATGGGGCAAGACCCTGATAACATAAACATCGTTCAAGGATATTTCCGGTGAAACGACCCTATATCCTCGTCATTGTCGGCGTTGTATTGATCATTGCGGCGATTGTGGCAAATTATATGCTGACCAAAAGTGCGGATGAAGAAACCGCACCTGCAGCAATGCAACCGCCCGCGGTTTCGACCACCGAGATGTCGGAAGTCCAGACCACTGAATCGGAAACTGCGTCAGAGACGGCTGCACCGGCAATTACCAATCCAAGCTTTGATGTTGTGCGCATTGGCCCGGATGGAAATGCCGTGATTGCCGGTCGTGCAGAACCCAACAGCAAAGTGGTCATTCGTGAAGGTGATGAAGTCATCGGCGAGGCCACGGCTGACGAACGCGGGGAATGGGTCGTGCTTCCGGGCAAACCACTGGCAAGTGGGGACCGCGAACTGTCGCTTGAATCAGAAGATAAAACCGGCAAAGTCAGCAAGGCTGATGACAAGGTTGTGGTTCTGATCCCGGATACCAAACCGGTAGCCGCGACAACAGAAACCACTGTTTCTGATGCGCAAACCCCCGTAGAGCCGGAAGAAGAAAAACAGCCAATCATTGCACTTAAGGTGCCGTCAAAAGGTGATGGTGCTGCCACTGTTTTACAGGGGCCTGCAGTCGTAGAGCAACCTTCGGCAGAAGTCGCTAAAGCAGGAACGCAGGAAGGTGGCGAAGCATCAGAAGCACCGGCAAAAATGCCGCGTCTGTCGATTGATATTGTTGATTACGACACCGAAGGCCGCGTTGCGATGTCAGGTAAAGCCGATTTGGATCATACCATTCGGGTTTATCTTGATAATAACCATGTCGGTACGGCACCTTCGGATGCAAGCGGCAATTGGGCGCTTACCATTGGTGAGCCGATTGAGCCCGGGAACTATACGATGCGTGCCGATCAGAGCGATGCTTTGGACAAAGTCACCGCACGTGTGGAAATTCCGTTTGAACGGGCGAAGCCGGAAGATATTCTTGAGCCGGGATCACGTTATGTGGTTCAGCCGGGCAACAGCCTGTGGCGGATTGCGCGCCGGACCTACGGCGATGGCTTGAAATATTGGGTGATCTACAATCAGAACTCCAAGAAAATCCGCGATCCTGATCTGATTTATCCTGGGCAGATATTTGCACTGCCCAGCGAAGAAAAAGCTCAGTAAACATCGCTTTTCTTTTCGAGGGGCAAAACACATGATAAGTGTGTTTTGCCCCTTATTGATTTCGGGCATCTGAACTGTTTTTGCGGGGTTGCGTTGCCCTTTGTTATCACTAGATGCTAAGAACGCGCCCGCATGGTATCAATGGTACCAATTTGATATGCCCAAACCATGGCAACCAGGGAAATAAGACTTTGAAATCCGTTCTTGTGCCGATTAATCCTGAAGGCTGGAAATTCGTAGCGATTTTTGCAGCAATCACTTTGGGCCTGTTCCTGATCGCGGAGCCGCTGGGCTGGATCGGTGTGATCCTTACATTGTGGTGCGCGTATTTCTTCCGCGACCCTGATCGCATCACCCCGACCGATGAAAATTTGGTGATCTCGCCGGCAGATGGCCGCGTATGCATGATTTCGCAAGCGCCGCTGCCCAAGGAACTGGAACTTGAAGACAAGTCCCCGCGTACGCGGGTTTCGATCTTCATGAACGTGTTCAACGTCCATGTGAACCGTTGCCCGGTCAATGGCGAAATCATTGGCGAGGCCTATGTGCCCGGTAAATTCGTAAACGCAGAACTTGATAAAGCATCTGATAATAACGAACGCCAGATCCTTCTTGTCAAAGACAAAGAAGGCCGCGAGTTTGGTGTTGTTCAGATTGCAGGCCTTGTTGCCCGTCGTATTCTGTGTGACGTCGGAACAGGTTCGCAGCTTAAAGCTGGCGAGCGTTTCGGTCTGATCCGCTTTGGTTCGCGTGTTGATGTGTATTTGCCTGAAGGTGTCTCGCCGAATGTGATTGTTGGTCAGACCACGATTGCCGGTGAAACTGTTCTGGCCGACGTTTCGGTCAAGGGCAAAGATGCCGCTGTCGGGGAGATCCGCTAATGGCTGGCGGCATCGAACCAGTCCGTCGTCCGCGCCGGTTCAAGGCATTGTCGTTAACGCGACTGGTGCCCAATGTCGCGACGATGATGGGGATGTGTGCCGGTTTAACGTCGATCCGCTTTGCGATGCAGGACCGATGGGAAGCCGCCGTTGCCGCCATTCTGATTGCCGGTATCATTGACGGTCTTGATGGCCGTCTGGCTCGTATGCTGAACGCATCAAGCCGTTTTGGTGCCGAACTTGACAGCCTGTCGGACTTTGTGTGTTTCGGTGTTGCACCGGCAATGATGCTGTATTTCTGGTCGCTTCATGAATTTGGATCGATCGGTTGGGCGTTGTCGCTGTTGTTTGCTGTCTGCATGATGCTTCGTCTTGCACGGTTTAACACCCAGATGCTGGGTGAACCAGAAATGCCAACTTGGGCGTATCGGTTTTTTACCGGGGTTCCTGCCCCCGCGGCAGCCGCCCTTGCAATGTGGCCAATCGTTCTGACGTTCCAGTTTGGTGAAGGTATCTTTGATAGTCCGTATATCGTCGCACCATATGGTGTGCTGATTGCAGGTCTGATGGTGTCGCGTCTTCCGACCTTTAGTTTCAAGAAGGTCAAAGTCCCGCGTGCATGGGTATTGCCTTTGATGCTCGCCTTTGGCACGTCGGTTGCGTTTCTGGTGTCCTCGCCGTGGCTAACGCTGTCTGCGATTGCCGCGATCTATTTCATTACCATGCCGCTATCCTATCGTTCCTATCGCCGAATGGGCGTTGAGAACCAGCATGAACAGGATAAGGCTGACGAAGAAGACGATGATGGCGAACCCGATGATGATCCCGAAGAGGGACTTAATCGCGTTCATCAGAACTGATCTGATTTTCGATAATCTGATTTTAAAAGCTGGCAGGAATGCCAGCTTTTTTATTGCCGTAACTGCGGTATGAGATTGTGGGTATCAGGGTGATATTCGTATTGGGCAACCTGTTGGGATTTGGGATTGTCCCGGTGCGCGACATAGCGTGTTGGCACTTGCGGGTCAAAATGCCGAAATCCCCATTTCAAACAAAGCCTGTTGCGCACAAAAATAGGGTTTGCTTGTTTATAGCGGCATTGAATGGGGTAAATGCAAATCGTTACGAATGGTTATTCGTGTTTGTTTGAACCGCCAACTGTTGGGCGATATTCAAGTCGTGCCTCGAACTGGTCTGAATTGATATATTGCGTCTTGGCGGCCTTGAACCATTCCCGGTCCAGTGGGCTTAGCCATTCGGCATAGAAATCGGTCCATGGCATGGATGGATTTTGTTCGATGATGGTGTTGATTTTCGTAATGGCTTTGCGGCCCGCTGGCGTATCGGCACAGCCAATTGTTGCCTCAAGCAATGTGGTGTTTCCGGCAATCGGGATTGCCTTGATTTCAAGGTCAGGGGTTTGCCGTCGACGGTAAAACTCGGCCTCTGACGGGAAATACAATGTCCAGTCAATCCGGTTGAGTTTAAGCATGCGCAAAAATTTGGTGTCATCGGCCACCTGCATGACGTTTGGGGTATCGCGATGAAGGTCCAGATATTTATCAACATTTGAACCGTAAGCGCGCCCAATTCGGATGGCGGACGTCAATTTGCTATCTGAAAGCAGTCTGGAAAGTTCGATATGGCCATCCTGATCAAGATAGGGGGCAAACAGCCTTGTCTCGCTTGCCCGGACGACAGCCGAGATGGGCAGGTGCAGCAAGATGGTTTTTGCAAAGACGATATATTCCTGCCGATCCGGTGTCGGGATCAGGGTCGCAGAACAGCGCAAATCGCCTTCGCCTGTTTTCATTTCTGCCAGAAGACGGGCAAGAGGAACATGCAAGACGGTGTGATGATATTCCGGCATCAATGCGGCAAACCAGTTCTGGGTTGCTGCGGCATATCCGGTTAACACGGAGCGATCTGTGATAAAGGCCGGGGCAAAGGGCGGTACCGCCCATGTCAGGGTCTGGGGGGTGTCCGATTGCTGTTCTTGTGCCTGTGCTGGTGCAGGCGCGCCCACCATCGCACTTGACGAAAAGAACCATACCGCTGCCAACATACATAATGTTGCAGGATTTTTATTACGCCAAGCCATTGCGATCCCCAGTTCCCGGTGAGCAGGTCTTATTATGTTTTGTCTTCAGCATATAAGAATATTTCTTAGGAAAGTGTGTATTTCTTCTGCGTAGGTATTTATGCGTAAGAATAGTACCCAAACTTGAAGTGTTGGCGCGATGTCCCAAAGAGCACCGGCCCCCTTGGGAGGGGGCCGGTGTAACCGCGCGGCGGGGTCGGGGGAGAAGTCGCGCGGCTATTCCGATTTAGGCGCTTGGGCCCTGCGGGGTGTTGTTGCGGCGGCTGGTCCAGGCTGCAATTACAGACTTCATCCATGGCGTAAATCCACGGAACTTAACGCCAAGCTTATGACGCATCATCAGCGCACATGGCGTAAAGATCAGCGTTAAGGCCGTCGCAAAGGCCAGACCAAACGCGATAGATGTTGAAAGCTGGACCCACCACTGGGTGGAAGGCGCGCCAACTGTAACCGCACGTTCAGAAAAATCGATATTGATCTGAAGCACCATCGGTACCAGACCAAGAATGGTCGTTACCGTGGTCAACATGACCGGACGCAAACGCTGTGCACCGGTTTGCAAGATGGCGGCTTCGATGCTGCCTGCGGTGTGTTTCAATCGATCAAATGTATCAATCAAAACGATGTTGTTATTCACAACAATACCCGCCAGTGCGACAACACCAATCCCGTTCATCACAATCGAGAAGGCCTGGTTCGTGATCATAAGACCAAGGAACACACCGGCCGTCGACATGATGATGGCAATCATGATCAAAAGCGAACTTGAGATGCTGTTAAACTGAGTGACCAGAATGATGAACATGATGAAAAGGGCGACCGTAAAGGCGTTCATCAGGAAGTCTGCCGACTTCTTCTGTTCTTCATCCTGTCCTTTGAATTCGACCGAAACGCGTGGATCGATTTCAAGGTCGCTCATCCAGGCTTTGACCTCGCCAAGTTTGGTGTCGACCAGAACACCATCATGAACGTCGGCCTTTACGGTTAATGCACGGCGGCTATCAACACGGGTTAATGTGCCGGTTTTGGGGATCGGGGTCCGGGTGATGAAATTGGCAAGCGGTACCAATCCCTTGTCCGTCACAATCTGAAGGTTTTCCAATTCATCAAGCGAGCGGTATTTGGTCGGATAGCGCCCGACAATGTCAATTTCTTCGGTTGAATCATCGGGACGGTAGGTCGAAAATTTTATTCCATTGGTCACCAGTTTCACGACATTGCCAATTTGATTGATATCGGCACCAAATTTCAATGCCTGAGCGCGATCGACGCTGTATTCCCAATCAATGCCGGGGGGCGATTTACCGTCTTCGAAATTGTACATCCCGCCCATTTCTTGCAAACCATTAACCAACTTGGTCGCGGTTTCATCAAGAAGATCGGGGTAGAATGATCGCAACTGAATCTGGATGTCTTTGCCTTGCGGCGGGCCAGCTTCCTCGGCGCGAACTTCGATCTGGATACCGGCAAGATCGGCAGTGTCGTCTAGAATACGTTTTTCAATTTCGGTGGCCTTGGGGCGCTTCTGCCAATCAGCATATTCAAGCTGAACAACGCCAATCACGTCTTCGGCGGCCTCGTTGCCCCCGGCACCACTACCCGAACGGGCATAAACCGTATCAAACCAATGCTGTCCTTCATGACGGGCATCAAGGGCCAGAATGCGGTCTTCGACTTCTTTAAGAAGCGCATCCTGTTCGTAATAGGACAGATTGCCACGTGCGCGAACCTGAACAATCGCGACTTCCGGTTCAACGGCTGGGAAAAACTCGACTCCTTTGCCAAGAATGCCAAAGGAAAACCAGACTGAAATCAATATGCCAAAGGCCGCAGGCACAACAATCCAGTAGAAGCGAAGCGACCCCTTCAGCATGCGGATATAGAAGCCAGTCCCACCTTTGACCTTGTGAATCTCATCGGCATTGTCGGCTGCAATTGCTTCTAGGCTTTCATTATTCGCACTGCCCGGTTTGCCAAACCATGCACCGACCGTCGGTACAAAGATCAGCGCCATGGCAAGCGATGCGGTCAGGGTAAACAGAACCGTAATCGGCAGGAATTTCATGAATTCGCCGACAATATCAGGCCAGAAAGCCAGTGGCAGGAAGGCAGCAAGGGTGGTGGCTGTTGATGCAACGATTGGCATTGCCATGCGTTTTGCCGCCAATGGATAGGCTTCACGACGGTGCAGGCCATCAATCATTTTGCGGTCCGCATATTCGGTGACGACAATCGCACCATCCACCAGCATGCCGACGGCAAGGATCAAGCTAAACAGCACAACGATATTCACCGTCATGCCCAAGCCCCAAAGAACAAGGATCGCAGTCAGAAATGAGCCCGGAATGGCAAGGCCGACCAAAAGTCCCGAACGCCAGCCCAGCGACCAGATGACAACAACCATCACCAGCAAGATCGCAAGGATCACACTGTTTTGAAGATCGGTCAGCATGGTGCGGATGTCGGTGGATTTATCCTGCGAATAACTGACTGTCAGATTGGGCGGGAAGGCTTGCTGAGCTTCGGCAGTGGTGGCTTTGATCGCATCAATGACTTCGATGATGTTTTCGCCAACCCGTTTGGAAACCTCAATCGCGATTGCCGGTTCGCCGTTCAGGCGGGCAAAGCTTGAAGCGTCCTTGAACGTGCGTCGAACATCGCCAATATCGCGGAAGCGGATGACAGAATCGCCATCAACAAGCAGCGGCATATCAAGAATGTCATTTACACTTTCAAACAGGCCGGGAACCTTGATGTTAAAGCGTCCCGTGCCGGTATCCACCGCACCAGCAGCGACCAGCGCGTTTGAGGTTTGCACAAGTGAAACAATATCGATTCCGTTAAGGCGGTAACTTTCGATTTTCATCGGGTCGATGATGAATTCGACCAGTTCTTCACGGTCACCGGCAAGTTTGGCTTCAAGCACGGCCGGAAGGCCTTCGATGGAATCTTTAAGGTCGCGCGCCACACGCAACAATGCGCGTTCTGGAACGTCGCCCGATAGCGTTACGACAAGTACCGGGAACAGCGACAAGTTAACTTCGTGTACTTCGGGGTCGTCGGTTTCTTCGGGCAGTTCTGACTTGGCGATGTCAACCCGCTCGCGCACGTCGGCAAGGGCTTCGTCAATATTGACATCGGAATAGAATTCAAGCGTTACCGATGCCCCGTCCTGATAGGACTGGGACCGCATTTCCTTTACCCCTTCGATAGAGCGTAATTCTTGCTCCATCGGGCGCAGCAAAAGGCGTTCGGCATCTTCTGGTGAAATGCCATCATGATGCATTGTGACATAAAGAACCGGAATCTGAACATCCGGGTCGGCTTCTTTCGGGATGGTGTTATAGCCAACCCAACCGGCTGCCAGCAGCAGGATCAAAACCAGAATGACAGTACGCGACCTGTTTAACGCGTGATCAATCAGGGACATTTTCTTAATCTCCTCATGTCACACGCTTAATGCGCGGATTTTTCCGATAGGGTGGTGGCGTCATCGTCATCGGTGGTGGCTGAATTTGCCGGAATGGGCATTCCGTTGCTGTCGGTTTCAAGATGAACAACATCGACAATCGCCCCTTCCTTGACCCAGTCATGGCCGACAACAATCAGTTCGAATTCTTGGGGAAGACCGCCAATCCAAATACGCTCACGGCTGCCACCTTGAAGATCAACCGGCAGGAATGCGACCTTGTTTTCGTCAATTACCGCGCGAACGCCAAGTTGGCCTTCATCATTCAGGGTCAGAACAGATGGCGCCACCTGATGGGCGCGTTTGGTGCCAACCGGAATTTGCAGTTCTGCCGTAATGCCATCGGGTATGGCCAAATTGGTATTGTCGATTTCGACCTCTACCCGAAAAGTACGGGTGTTGTTATCAGAAACCCGCGCGGTATAGCGGACAATACCGTGATGGTTTGCGCCATCTTGTAGTGTGACATTTGCCAATTGCCCAAGCTCAATCGCACTAATCGAGTGTTCGGGAACATGGGCAACGACAAGCATTGGATCAGCCTGAATCAAAGTTGCGACCGGGTCGCCGATTGATAACAGGTCGCCAATGTCAGCCGGACGGTTTTCAACAATTCCGTCAAACGGGGCGCGGATTTCGGTGTTATTCAATTCGGTTCGGGCAATGGTCAGGTCTGCGCGTGCTTCTTCAAGCAAGGCGAGGCTTTCTGCCACACCGGTTTTGGAGCGGTAGTTTTTCTCAGCCAAGCTTTTTGCAGCGGAATGTTCAAGTTCGCGTTGCGCGACAAGGGCGCGTGCCTTTTCAACGCGGGCGAGGCGGTCATCAATAGACAATTTGGCGATCAAATCGCCTTTGCTGATGGTTTGGCCCTTAATGGCGCCAATTTCGGTAACGCGTGCTTCGGTTTCGGCGCGAATTTCAACCGAAATGACAGCTTCGGTTCGACCGGAAATGCGAAGATAATCAACATGATCCACCGCCTTGCTGGTGATGGTGCGCACACTGGCGTGGGGTTTTTTGTCTGCTGCACTGGTTTCCTCAGCAGATTGGGCAGCGGCCTGCATTTCGACTTCATCGTCAAAATAGGCGCTGCCAATCCATATAACGGTCCCCAGAACCAGTAAAATGGCAAGCAGGCGTGAAGCGTTCATGTTCTTGTTCCCTCAAATATTCCGGTCGCGGAATGCGTCTTTGGCACTTCGTCGGCACGTCTTTAGCGTTTTCTTTTCAAGGCTTTACCGGTCTTATGATCCGGTCAGGTTTTGTCGGCCTTGAATTTTCGCAATTCTTCGAGCAGGCCTTGTTTGTTTTCCTTGATAAATTTCAAGGTGGCGTCACACATGGCCTGACCCAAACCCGCAACAAAACAACAGCCCGGATTGGGTTTGCCGTCTTCATCACGGCCATATGTCGAAGCGCTGCCGGCTTTGTCGGTATTCTCAGGGTCAATTTGCAGGCTCATCATTTGATGGCGTGCGGCAAACTCATCGATCAGGGCTTCGGTTAGTTCGATAGGCATTTCTTCGGCAAAGGTCAGCATAAACAGTATATCAGAACGATAGCGATCTTCAGCCGGGCGTGTTTGCAAAAGCGTTCGCAAGAATGTACGTCGTCCTTCCGGAGTCAGATGGTAAATCTTCTTATCCGGTCGGTTTTCCTGTTCATGCTCAACAAACGTGACCAACCCGTCTTGGGTCAATTTGGTCAATGCCGGATAGATCGAGCCAAGCGAAGCGATCTGAAAATGGCTAAACGTGCCATCTTCAAACATCTTGCGGATTTCATATCCGGTCGCTTCGCCCCCCATCAGGGCACCCAGACAAAGTGTGCGTACGTCCATGTTCTGCTCTGCGTCCTTTTAAACGTCTTCCGAACCAATAAGCTTTTCGGCAGCCGTGCCGTCAAAATAGCTATATCAGTTCGATATATATCGGACTATCATATATCAAACTGATATAGTCAATCTAAGATGGTCGAAGTTTTTATGACAATCTTTCTATCAGGACGATCTATGGCGGTGCCGTGTTACAAGATGTCGCAAAAATGCTGGGGGTTTGCGTCCGTTTGTGCATATTCGGACGCCTTTTGTGTCTGGTTGTGCGTATTGAAACGATATAGCTGGTTTGAAACCCAAATCTGCAATCAGCATAGACGCAGCCAAAAGATCAGGAGCATGCAGGAATGACGGACTGGACGGAGTATGTAAGTGTCACGGTGGCCGTCATTGGGGTGGTGCAGGCGGTGTTTCTATGCCTGTTATTGCGTTCAGAAGGTGTGCGTGCCTTTGGGGCGAACCGTTGGATGATGCTGTTTATTGCAGCCGTTGCGTTCAACCTGATCGAAGACGTTGCCGAAAAATTTGTCAGTGTCAATTTCGATCAACTCCTTGATCTGTTTTTCGCGCCGACCAACTTCGTGATAGCCCCGGCGATCTATCTGTATTTCCGCGAAATATCGGGCAATCCGTCCAAAAGCCCGTGGGTACACTTCATCCTGCCATTGATTGTGTTCAATATGATGGCCTGGGCCATCAGTTATAATGGTGTGGATCCTGTTTTGTGGTCGGATGGCTTTAACATTCCCGAGATGGTGGAGGCCTTTTCCTGGACAGCGATATTTGTTCAGGTTGCCCTTTATATAGGTGTTTTATGGCGGGTGACCTGTCGGTATTTTCAGCAAACACAAGAACAGCTTGGCGCGGATCGCAAGGTAATGCAGCGCTGGCTTGCGGTGATTTTGGGGGGATTGACACTTGTGTTCGTCACAGTTGCCGTTGGCCGTGTCATTAAATTGTACCTGCCTGAAAACACCGAAATGTTTGGAACGGAAATCGCATTTGTCATCGTGTTGTTTGCCATGTGCTATGAGATTGCCACCAGACCAGCGCTTTTTGTTATGGCCGATTGGCCAGCAGATTCAGGTCTTGAAACTGCCGCGCTAAGACGTGTTGCAAGTACACATACAACGGCGCAGGCATCAAAACCGGCTCTTATGCCGCGCGATGCAAATGCCGATCCCAGCCCCAGCCCCAGCCCCAGCCCAAATCCCAACCCCAACCCGGCCAGCGAACCCAACGCCAAGACGGTCAGTGCGATACAATCACCCCAAAGGGACGGTAACGATGGCAGGGATCACAATGATGAAAACGCTGTGCGCCCGCTTTTGGATGAGGATGGTGTGACACGTGCGGTTTCTGTTCTTCGTGATATTCAAAGGCGTGGGGATATACTGCTTGATCCGTTGGTGTCCTTGCCCAAACTGGCGCGCGCGGTCGGGGTGACACCAAATCAACTTTCCTATGTCCTTAACCACCATCTTGGACAGAGTTTCTTTGATTTCGTCAATGCTGCCCGCATACAAGAAGCCCGCGCTGTATTGTTATTGGAACCTGATCGCACCATTCTTGATATCGCACTAAGCGTTGGGTTCAATTCGAAATCCACCTTTAATCTGGCCTTTAAGAAAATCACGGGCGACACACCCAGTGCGGTGCGTGAAGCAGCAAAGTCGATGAATGGGGAAGTGCGCGCGTCCTAATCAGCAATCTAAAGACCGGATCAATAGCATCGGACGCCAAAAGGCGGGCAATCGATGATGGTTGAGGCATCCTTAACCATCATCAGGAAGCCTAGATGCCCGATCTTCACCGACAAAATACAGCAAACAAAACTGTATCCACCCTGCAGGTTCAGTCCGACAGTCAGGCCGCAGCACTTCAAACCGTTCAGCGGCGGCGCAAAACAGCCCTTCGGGTTGGGGGTGTGGGGTTGCTTGGCCTTGTGTGTTTCAGTCAGGCCGGGTTTGATCCATCCAATCGGGCACATGACATGATTGAGGCGCTTGGCATCATCGCCATCCTGATGTGTATCGTTGGGCGGGGATGGTGTTCGCTTTATATCGGCGGGCGCAAGAAAACAGCCCTTGTCACAACAGGCCCTTATTCCATCAGCCGCAATCCGCTTTATGTCTTTAGCTTCATCGGGGCATTTGGTGCCGGTGCGCAGACCGGAAGCGTGATGATTGCAATGCTGTTTATGCTGGGATGTTGGTTGGTTTTTCGCACTGTGGTGGTTCATGAAGAAGAAATGCTGGGTCAGCGATTTGGCGTTGCATTTGCCGACTATTGTCAGTCTGTGCCACGTTTCTGGCCAGTTTTAGCCAAGTGGCGTGATGAGCGCGATCTTACGGTGCGGCCAGAGCTTTATCTGACGACCATACGCGATGCTTGCTGGTTTCTGATGGCGGTCCCGGTGTTTGAAGGGATCAAACTCTTGCAAAATCAAGGGTGGCTGATGCCCTTGATCTGGTTGCCATAAGCGACAGTTGCGGGCAGATGCGTTGGGACGCGATGGAGGTCTGCTGACAGATATCAGTTCGATCTTTCGTCGTTCTTTGCTGCCTGATTTGTTCCGCAGTCTTTTCGATGGCCGATCTTGGCAGAGTGCGCAGGATGAACCTTAGGCTGCAGTATCTTCTGGCTGGCCGCCAAAAGACCGGATCATTTGGCTGCGCTCATCCTCGCGCATGGGATCGGAATCAAGTGCCAGCGCTGCTTCTAGCACCTTTGGGTCAACCGACAGGGTTGGCGGTCCTTTTGCCGTGTCCTTTTCAGACCAGAGATGGACGTGACATTCCAGCTTGATATAGCTCCGCTTTGGCGCATTTGGATCAAGCTTTTCAAGAGTGTCGACCTTATATTCGCCGGCCGGAAGCAACCCGGCATGGTCTGGCAAATGGAACGGATGAAAGAACGTCACCGTGCGATGTGTTGTGCGGGTAATGCTCATGATCATAGCTCCTTCGAGCATCCGAAAGATGATCGTCAGTGGTTGCGGGTCTGGTTTTTATTATGAATATGCACCCACCGGGCAATCTTGCTTGGACCGTTCGGCCAAACATCTTCCGGCAGTTAAACGGGGCGCTTTTGCTTGTATAACGTGCTCAGGTCATACCGGCATGGTGTCAAAGCGCCATCGAACCATTTCCATATGCAGAACGGGAAACGGAGAATGCCTTATATATGGTGCGGTTCAGGCAAAAAGGCAAATTTCGGCCAGTACGCGGTCGCTGGGGTGTGATTGCCCAGCCAAATCAAACGCGGGTGATCTGACCTTGGTTGCAATGTGTTTTCGATGAAGTGGTCCATGGATTGAAATCACGTCTATCCGGGGGGATTAAGATTCGACCCGGCGTTCTGGGTCGGAATCGCGTGCCAGCGCAAAATCAAGATCAATTGGTGTGATGCTTAGAATCCGGTCGACAAGCATGCCGTTCAGTTTGGCCTTAAGGTGCAAATCGGTTGCGACCCGGCGATAAGCATTAAAGGACAGGCTTTCAATCTGTTCTTCAGTCGTATCGACGACATAACTGCCTGCGGGGAAAAGATCGCTAAACCCCTTGAGGTGAAATGGGTGTTCGAATGTGACGGTTTTTTGGGTCGTGCGGCTATGGGGCATGGAACAAGCCCTTCAAATACCTTGATGAATTTTCATCTATATCGCTGATTGTCGCGACTGAACGCTGCAAAGACAGGGCGGAGGGGAAAGCCCCCTCCGGTCCATAAAGTCAGTCGTTCGCACCTTGATTTGGCGCGGGTTTGGCTAAGTCAGCGGATGTGTCGGGGGTTGATTTGGCTGTCTTGCTTGGGTCAATTGCGGCGGGATTGGCTGCCGGCTTTTTGACAGAGTTCGCATGACCTATCGAAAAATTACGAAATGACATGATGTGTACTTTCCATCGGGCGGCGAACATACGCCTCCACTTTTCGAAAATGGTAATTTCGGTGCGCAATAGCAAATGCCCAATGGTGTGGTTTCATGACCAAAACCACTGATCCCCATGAAAAGGATCAGCTATTTGGGATAAAATATATTTTTTGGATGTCGTCAAAGAATCCAATTGCTTGGCAGGGTTAGACCCCGCGCAGATTGCCCCAAACATGGACATGCCATTGCGGAAGCACGCGGACATCAAACCATGTGCGTTTGGTGACCTCATCGACCAGCCAGCGATACCGGTTGGTTAACCCATCAATATCAACGCCATCCATGCCATCGGGATGTGGTTCGGCAGGTGTTGTGTTGACCGGTTGTACGCAGACCGGGATGCTAGGGTGAAGTTTGCGGACATAGTCGGCAAACATAAGGTCGGCGTCATCGCGCACCGGGAATTTTAACGTGATTGCCGGGCCGCTTAAAGCCCCGTTGGGCTGTGCTGCGTCAATGCAGGCAGCAAGGGCGCTGGCATCGAAATTGGTTGAAGAACTTGGTGGTTTTGGGCTGATGGTCAAAAAGTCCAGATCGGCAAACCAATCCTTGGCAATGCTGCCTTGGGTTTCAATCGCAAAGCTGAAACCTTCTTCTTTGCCAAGTGCAATCAACTTGCCAAGGGGTTGGATCGCAGGGTTTCCGCCCGAAAGCGTGATCAGGATTGGCGCACCACCCGAAAGCTTTTTGACCGTGTCCAAAACATCAATCGCACTCATCGGTTTCCAATCGGCACGAAAGGCCGGATCAACCGCATACAGCGTGTCACACCACGAACAGCGAAAATCACATCCACCCGTTCGAACGAACACGGTGGGCACCCCAATCAGCGCACCTTCGCCCTGAACGGTTGGGCCGAAAATCTCGGAAATGCGGATTTTACCGTCGGATTTAGCGTCTTTGTCGGAATGTGCCGCCAATTTCGGATCATGCACCGTCATGGACGATATTCCGCCCAGGTTTTTGGGGTTTCTGAAACGCGCACGGCCGAAACTTCTGGCCAATGATCATGTGCCCATTCAAAGAAAAACAGTGCAAGCCGTTCGGCTGTCGGGTGGTCATGGGCCAGAACATCATTCAAATGGCGATGGTCAAATTCGTCATCAATCATGCGTTTAAGCGGGGCCAATTCGCGGTAATCGCGCACGAACCCGCGGCTATCAAGGGTGGCCCCCTTAAGTTCGACCTCGACGATATAATTATGACCATGCAGGCGCGAACATGGGTGATCGGCATCAAGCCCGGCCAACTGATGGCTGGCGGAAAAGGCGAATTGTTTGGTGATGGTAAACATCAAACGGTCTTTCATTTGCAATCACACAAAACAGCAGCCAGACGGGCGTATCGTCGGCGCTTAGTGGATCGGTCGTTATGATTTTGTTTTACGGCTTGTTTTGCGGCTTATTCTGCGCGGGCCTGACTGGCAAGCTTGCGGGCGGAATACTCGGCATGGGCCTGTTTCCAGTATTCGCGATCTTCGTAAACGGTTGGATCTTTCACACAGGCTAGTTCAAGTGCCTCGCGCCGTTCAACACAAGTACCACATCGGCCGCAATGGGTTTCATACCCCTTATAGCACGACCAAGTCAGGTCAACCGGCACACCAAGGCGGCCTGCCTCAGCGGCGATGTCGGCCTTGGACACCTTAACGAACGGGGTATAAAGCGAAACGTCCTTCACACCTTCAAGCGCATGGTTTTGCATGGCGCTAAAGGCATTGATGAAATCCGGGCGGCAGTCGGGATAGATAAAATGATCACCGCCATGAACGGCTGTGGCAACCGCATCGGCACCGGCACTGGCCGCGGCACCAAAGGCAACAGCAAGCATGATGGCGTTGCGGTTCGGGACGACCGTGATGCGCATGGTTTCTTCGGCGTAATGGCCATCTGGCACTTCGATTTCATCACTGGTAAGGGACGATCCGCCCAAAAGCGCGCCAACAGATGTCAGATCAACAATGTGATGTTTGACGCCAAGGTCACGCGCCGTGCGGGCGGCGAAATCAAGTTCCTTTTTATGGCGCTGGCCATAATCGAACGAAATGAGGGAATGTAATTTGTGCTCTTTCGCGATCTTATAGGCCAGCGTGACGGAATCCAATCCGCCAGAGCAGACGACAATCGTCTTCATAACTCTTATGTCTTTCGTGTTTTTAACCTGGTGCTACGACAGGGAAGCGCTCATCGCTTCAAGGGGGCGGGGTTTGCCATGCCTATTGCCAAAAGGCAAGGAAAAATCAAGCAACCCAACCATGCGTTGGGTGGCAGGTTTCCTTGCCTTTTGGTGAAAATCGCCCGCCAAATGGCGGGGTGATTAGGAACGTGTTCCGCTAAGCACATGAAAACAAATCGGAACCTGAAAATGGCCGTCTTCGATATAGGGGGAAAGTGTTTCAAACATCGCGGCGTTAATCGCGCCCATCTTCATATCGGATGTGTTGCGCAGGATGTTGCCAAACAACATATCCATTTGCGGTTTCCAAAATGGCGCTGTTTCGGGAATGCGCCCTGCAGGATTGTGGGTTGTGGCCGTAATGTTGGTAAACCCGGCACTTTCCATCCGGTCCATGGATTGATCAATATTGCCAAAACAAAATGGATCAAGGCCAGCCTTATCAAATCCGGCTTTATCAAACCCAATGCCAAGGATATTGCCCAATACGGCATCCATCGCGGCAAATAACGGATTATCGACCAAAGGCGCCCAAACCATAAACACCGCCCGTCCACCGGGGCGAAGCACGCGGTGGGCTTCGCGCAATGCCAGATCGGGACCATTGCAAAACATCACCCCAAACCGGCATGACACCACATCAAATGAGCCATCCGGGAGTGGAAGTTTTTCCATATCGGCCGGAATGACCGTGAGGTTGGAAATGCCTTCTTCCTCTGCCCGCGCAGCCAAGCCTTCGCACATTTCCGGCACGATATCAGATGCGGTCACATGCCCAACAATTCCGGGTGTGTTAGCGCTAACATCACGCTCCCCCGAAAGGGCGCGTGCAAACGAAAACGCCGGTTCCCCAACCCCGGATGCCAGATCAAGCACATCAAGCCGCACACCATTTCGTGCCGCAGATAGCGCAGGCAAATCAGCCGTTTCAATCATATAACGATTGATCTTGCCTGCGGCTGGGGCAAGGCGGTCCGCCCAATTGATCCAGTCTGAGGAAAGATGATGCCAGGTCGTTTGATGTGTGTCGGTCATTGTGTTCCAGCTTTTACGGAAGGGGGCTTAGGGTCAGGACCCTAAGACAATAGAAGTAAACCCCATTAGAAATAAAGGCAGAGTTGATCGTTTATGCGCTCACATGCGTTCGGGCTGTCCGTCGATAGGGTTAAGGATCGATAGGACAGGTGTGTGATGGGGCGCGTAACAGAAGAACGTTTCAGGATTGCAAATGTTGCGGGCTTGGCCGTTTTGGTTGGGTTGGCTTGCGCACTTTATGTTGGGTTCGTTGTAACGCTGTTTGCCGGTTTTACCGCTGATATTCAGCGCGATTTGCTTAGTCGCGAACTTGGTGCTTCATCACCCGGAAGTTTGGAACGGCTTATTTTGCAGGGCCACTACGAAGCAGATTTGCGACGAAGCCTGCGCGATGTGCGCAACCGCATTCGCGAGATTGACACCCATGCCCTTGATGCGTCGCGTCGTGGATTTTCTTTGCGTACGGACGCGATTACGGCGTGGTGGGCATCATTTGACAGCTATTCAAAGTTTGGCCGAACGGTCGTCAACAACAAACCCGCATTCAAGCCCGGCTTTACCGAGGAATATATCCGCGCGATCAATGCCGCTTATCTGTTTGTTTCCAGTTTGGAGGCCCCGGTTGCGACGCAAACCGAGACGGAGGTTCCGTTTCAGAATGGCGATGATGCCAACACAGGTGCGCGTGCAGCACGTGAAACACGGCCGATCTTAAAGCTCGACGTTCCGCTAAGCGAGGATGTTGTCGATGAACAGCGCCGGACCGAGGGCATCCAGATCATGGCGCAATTGCATGCATTGTTGGAAAACCCCGAATTTGCACCCGATGTTGCACCGGATTTTGCAAAACAAGTCCAAGCTCAGCTTGATGATCTTCGAACCGCGATCATGGATTTCGATCAAAAAAGCACACGTGCCCAAATCGAATGGGCCAATATCCGCGCAGAACAAAATCAAGCCCGCCAACTGCGCAACAGTCTTCAAGTTGAATTTAACGAACTCAAAAACAGGATCAAGCAACTTGAAAGCGATGGGCAACAGGGGGGCTTATCGCTTGTTTCGATGTTTGAACACCCCATAGGGCGGCTGATGTCTTATTTGATCCAGTTGCCAACCATCATGCTGACATTGCTGGTAACGGTTGCGGCAGGTGGGCTTGGCGCGGTGGTGGCCTTTACCCGACAGAACTTCGGCAAACCCGCATATCATCGCATCCCCCAAGCCCCCGCTTTGGCTGGCGGTAATGATGAACCTTTGCTTCCGGGCACTGATACGCAAACAGATATTGAACCCAACGACGATGGTCGCGGGCGACACGGGGGCAGTTGGGCATCTGCGGCCCGTCTATTGATCATGGCTGGCGAGGGCATCGCGGCCGCCATGGCCATATTCCTGTTTTCCGAAGCCGGGATGTTGATGTTAACCCAAGGTGGTCCAGATGGCAGCGGACAGGTCGATATCAGCCCCTATTTGGTGACTTTCATGGCGTTTGTGTCGGGCTTTATGGCCGAAGACGCCTTTAACCGCATTCAGCTTGCCGGCAAGAAGCTTTTTAATACACAGCCGGGTGACAAAGGGAATATCGGGCCGGGGGAACCGGGGCTGTGAGCTGAAACGAAAAAACCGGCAGGGAATGCCTGCCGGTTTTAGATGTATCTGACTTCATGAACGTAAGTGGCGTTACCCGTTGGTCCCATATCGCGGCGCATTGCGCTGGGCAGCAGTTCCGGCCTCAGCGTAAGCTTGGCTGGCCTGTGCGGTCTGGGTGACCTGCGATTGCAGGACTTGCTCGTCACGTTCCGGGGTCGCGGCTTCGGCGGCTTCTTCTGAAGCGGAGCTGTTATAAAGTTCCGTCAGGCGCTGCTCGATCGATTTAAGGCCTTCATTCAGGCGGTCTTCGGTTTCGGTGATGTTGCCGTTGATTTCTTCGTTCAACGCACCGAGGCCTTCGAGGAATTCGCGCGCGTCTTCAAGGCCGCGCTGAATGCCTTCGCTGGCTTTATCAAAGATTTCCTGTGCTTCGGATTCTGAATCTGCGTTTGAGGCGATCAAATCGCCAACGCGGGCCAGAATGCGATCAGCAACCGCTTCGGGGGTGTATTCACCGGGATCGACATTGCCCAAGGAAAGACCGGTCGAAGACAGGCTTTCATTGATGGCAGAAACGATCTGATCGGTTGAAAGACGATTGGCTGATTCTGAAGACAGGGTAACAGACGTCGCTGCCGCAAAGGCAGAGGTGCCGTTATTACCCGTTTTTTCAGAGTCACTTTGTCCCGGCAAATAAGATTGTGCCGAGCGCACAGAAGATCCAGACTGTGCGCCGGATTGCTGGGATGACAGGCCACCAATGGTGATATCCATAGTCGTCCTCCCTGGACGAGAGCTTTTGAGAGCTGTGGCCGCGTTGAGTTCGCTTAACGGCCACTTTCGCCAAGCAACCAAATCACAGCAATTTCTTGCGCGATCAATTACTTGATAAATTTCACACCTTAATATGGCATGCCCAAGGTAAAAAATCCAGCCCTGTCGCGCAAGTTCGGGTTGATAATCGTGCAATGCGGCTTTGTGATTTATCGGGGATGGCGATGAAAAAACGTCTGTATTTCCGCTGATTTCCTTCGATCTGATGTTGCGCGCGGGCCAAAGCGCGCTTATGAACACAGGTTCAGTATTATATGTAACCCGATTTGGTTTGGCAGGCGCGCCTTATGGGCAGCACCCGAGGCCACCAAACGGGCCCGATAGGCAGGAGTTGATTGAGCGTGGCGAACTATCAGGAAAGTGCGCGGGAATTTGAAAAGCATTGGCAGGATTACTGGCGGGAAAACGATACCTATCGTACCCCCAATCCGGGCGATGCTGATTTCGACGCCTCCAAAAAGAAAAGCGTCATCCTTGATATGTTCCCGTACCCAAGCGGGGTTGGCCTGCATATCGGTCATCCGCTGGGCTATATCGGGACGGATGTCAAAGCCCGGTTCGAGCGTATGCGCGGCTTTAACGTTCTGCATTCCATGGGCTTTGATGCCTTTGGCCTGCCAGCAGAACAGTTTGCCATTCAAACCGGCCAGCATCCGCGCATCACCACTGAAGCCAACATTGAAAATATGTTGCGTCAGCTTCAGGTGATCGGCCTTGGCCATGATCCGCATCGGCGTTTCGCCACCACCGATGTTGATTATTATAAATGGACGCAGTGGATTTTCCTGCAGCTGTTTAACAGCTTTTATGACCCGACCGTTGAGTGGATCGGCCCGCAGGGGCAGGTGATCAATGGCCGTGCCCGCCCGATTGCCGAACTGCGCCCGCTTCTTGAAAGCGGTGTTTGGTTGCTTGACGAAGACGGTGTGCCGCAACCCAAAGCCGTGATTGGCGAAGGCACAAAGGCCGAGGGTAAGGAAATTGACCGGGCGATTGATCGTGGGCGTTTGGCCTATGTCGATGAAGTGCCGGTGAATTGGTGCCCGATGCTGGGAACCGTTCTGTCGAACGAGGAAGTCACCAACGAAGGCAAATCCGAGCGCGGTGATTACCCGGTGTATAAGCGCCCGCTGAAACAGTGGATGTTGCGCATTACCGATTATGCCGATCGTCTGGTTGCCGATCTTGAAGGGCTTGATTGGCCAAACGGCGTTGTTGAAATGCAGAAAGGCTGGATCGGCCGTTCTGTTGGTGCGCGGGTGAATTTCCCGGTTAAGCTTGCAAGTGGTGCGGACGACAAGATCGCGGTGTATACCACCCGTCCTGATACGATTTTTGGTGCGACCTATATGGTTCTCGCACCTGAACATCCGTTGGTGGATAAGCTGGCTTCTGATGATAAGAAAGCCGATATTGCGGCCTATCGCACGCAAGCATCCGAACTTAAGGCCGTGTCGGCCAAGGATGATGCCGAACGCGAAAAAACCGGTGTGTTTATTGGCGCCCATGCCACCAACCCGGTGACGGGTGAAGAAATCCCGGTGTGGATTGCGGACTATGTCCTGATGGGCTATGGCACCGGTGCTATCATGGCGGTTCCGGCCGGGGACCAGCGCGATTTTGAATTTGCCCATAAATTTGATCTGCCAATCCGTGCGACCACCAAGCCATCTGATGGCTGGCTGAAGGATAACGCACCGGCAGATGCGGCTGATCTTGATGTTGCGGGCCTTCATGCGCGCTATGTTGAAGCACCGGGAAGCTTTAAGCTTGCCCAGACCGACATTGGCGAGACGATTAATTCCGCCACGGGTGAAGTGTCGCTTGACGGGCTTTCGACCCCGGATGCCAAAGCCAAAATCATCGAATGGATGGAAGGCAAGGGCATTGGGCGCGGTCGTGTGCAGTATAAACTGCGCGATTGGCTGTTCTCGCGTCAGCGTTATTGGGGCGAGCCGTTCCCGGTTCTGTTTGATCAGGAAACCGGTCAGGTGCATGGCATTGCACAAGCAGCCCTTCCGGTCGTCTTGCCGGAAATGACCGATTTCAAACCGGTATCAAACGAAGACCCGAATTCCGAACCGCAGCCGCCCTTGGCGCGCGCCAAGGAATGGATGGCGGTGGCCGGGATTGTTCTGGAAGATGGTTCGGTCTTGCCGGTTACGGCAGAGATCGGATCAACCCATTCGCATGGCGGTGTTGATTACGAAGTTCGTGCCTTTAAGCGCGATGCTAATTCCATGCCGAACTGGGCGGGGTCGTGCTGGTATTATCTGCGCTATTTCGATGCCAAGAATAATGCCAATTTCGCATCCGAAGCAGCGGCAGATTATTGGGCGAAAAGCACCGATGCCAACGGCAAAGCATTGCCGGGTGCGGTTGATCTTTATGTCGGTGGTGCGGAACACGCAGTGCTTCATTTGCTGTATTCGCGTTTCTGGCACAAAGTCCTGTTTGATCTTGGCCATGTTGGAACGCCTGAACCGTTCCAGAAGCTGTTTAATCAGGGCATGATTACGGCGGATGCCTATGCCGATACGCGCGGTGTTTATGTTGACATCCATGATGTTGAAATGCGCGATGTTGAAGGCAAAAAGCAGCCTTTCAACGCCAAAACCGATGAGGCCCTGATCACGGTTCCGGGCAAGATGGGCAAGCGTTATAAAAACGGTATCCCACCGGAAGAAATTTGCGATCAATACACTATTGATACGTTCAGAACGTACGAGATGTATATGGGGCCACTTGATAGCTCCAAACCTTGGCAGTCCGATGCGATTGTTGGCATGATGCGGTTCCTGTCCAACGTCTGGAAAGTCACGACCCAGATGGAACGGACCGATCATGTTGATGGCAAGATCGAAACGCAACTGCATAAAACCATTGCCAAAGTGACCGGCGATATTGCCGATCTTCGCCTGAACACGGCAATCGCGGCTTTGATCGAGTTGACCAATGCGCTGACCAAACAGAACGCGGTTCATGATGATCATGCCAAGGCATTGGCCTTGATGGTCGCCCCGTTTGCCCCGCATCTTGGCGAAGAGCTTATGAGCCGACTGGCTGCCGATGAATTCGGCGCCAAAAAGTCCGTGATCAAGTTTGACTGGCCGGAATTTGATGCCGAAAAAGCCAAAGATGATGAATTTGAAGTTCCGGTTCAGATCAATGGCAAAAAACGCGCATCTGTGATGGTTGGGGCCGATGCGGATCAGGCAACGGTCGAGGCCATGGCCAAGGCGGATGAAAATATCGCCCGCCATCTTGAGGGCAAAGAGATTGTTAAGGTGATCTATATCGCCAAGCCGACGCCGAAATTGCTCAATATCGTGGTGAAGGGCTAGTATTGCTTGGAAAAGCGATGTTTGTCTGACCTGAACGGCAATTTGGCAAATCTTGACAAGATAATGAAAGGCGCCCTGTTGATCGGGGCGCCTTTTTTCATGGTCAAATTGGGTGTTTGAAGATGCCGGTAAATTGGTGTGGCTTGGATTGAGATGGCTCAATGCTGCGCTGCACCTAATTTTATAGTATGATCCTGCTGTGAATTGGGGGCTGTCCTTTTTGTCCGCCGTGTTTTGGTCGGGCTTGCGCAAAATGGCATCGTTCCTATTTCCAATACCGGTCGCCCCACGCCTGTAGCATTCGGGTGTTGGTCGCGTTTTGTGGTGCAGGAGTTGATCATGCCCGATATGCCCAAAATCGACGCGTCTGAAAACAATGATTTGAAATCATCTTCGGGGGGGACAAAGGCCAAGGATACGTCAAAACACCCACCCATGTTTGAGCCAGTACCTGCACCGTTCGATCCGCCGACACCAGGGCATTACACCTATCAGGCGATTGATCAGGCGTTTAAGGCCAATATGGCCCGGCTTACCAATGGTATTTCGCCTGCGGGGCTTGTCGAAATTCAGGTTCAATGGCTTAGCCATTTAATGATGTCGCCGGGCAAGCAGTTGGAGTTGATCGAAAAGGCCCAACGTAAATTGGTGCGTTTGATGTGCCATGCCATGCATGCGGGGCCGGGCGCCGATCCGTGTATTGAACCCTTGCCGATTGATAAGCGGTTTGCATCATCTGGATGGCAAAAATGGCCATTTAACATGATGTACCAGTCGTTTTTGCTGACCCAGCAGTGGTGGCACAATGCAACGACCGATGTTGATGGGGTTTCTGAGGCGGATGAAAAGGTGGTTTCCTTTATCGTGCGCCAGATGCTTGATCATATGGCACCGTCAAATTTCATCGCGACCAATCCAGATATTCTTAAAGCCACGATCGAACAGGGTGGCGCGAACCTTTTGACCGGGATTGAACATTTAACCGAAGATATGCAACGGACTTTGGCAGGTAAAAAGCCATTTGGAACCGAGAATTTTCAGGTTGGCCGAGACGTTGCAATCACGCCGGGCAAGGTTGTTTATCGCAATCATCTGATTGAACTGATCCAATATAGTCCGACGACCGATGATGTGTATCCTGAGCCGATCCTGATCGTGCCCGCTTGGATCATGAAATATTACATCCTTGATCTTTCGCCGCATAATTCGCTGGTCAAATATCTGGTTGATCAGGGACATACGGTATTTATGGTGTCTTGGCGCAATCCAACGTCAGAAGATCGTAATCTTGGGATGGAAGATTACCGTCAGATGGGGATCATGGATGCGATTGACGCAATTTCGGCGATCATCCCGGATCAGAAAATACATTCTGTCGGCTATTGTCTTGGCGGGACGTTGTTATCCATTGCGGCATCGGCGATGGCGCGCGATGGGGATGATCGGCTTGCCAGCATGACACATCTTGCGACCCAGGTTGATTTCACCGAAGCCGGGGAGTTGATGTTATTCATCAGCGAAAGCGAGGTTTCCTATCTTGAAAGCATGATGTGGGATCAGGGCTTTTTGGATGGTTACCAAATGGCCGGAGCATTTCAGATATTGCGTTCAAACGATCTGATCTGGTCGCGTTTGGCGAATGAATATCTGTTGGGTGAACGTCAGGAAATGAATGATTTGATGGCGTGGAATGCGGATCTAACGCGTATGCCCTATCGGATGCATTCGGAATATCTGCGCGGGTTGTTCCTTGATAACGATCTTTCGGTTGGACGTTATATGGCCGATGGCCTTCCGGTTAATTTGGCTGATATCCGGGTGCCTCTTTTCAGCGTTGGGACGGTGCGTGATCATGTCGCACCTTGGCGATCGGTTTATAAATTGACCGTTCATCCAGCAACCGAAGTGACCTTTGTTTTGACGAGTGGCGGGCATAATGCCGGGATCGTATCGGAACCCGGACATCCGCATCGTTCCTATCAGATGTCGACCAAGAAAGTTGGTGATCGCTACATCGACCCGGATCGATGGGAACAGGCAACACCGATGCAAGATGGGTCATGGTGGCCAGCATGGCAAAAATGGTTGGTCAGCTATTCAAAAGACAAAGTACCGTCACGAAAACCTGCAAATGCAAAGGCCGGATATGCGGCCCTTTGCGATGCACCGGGGACCTATGTTTTACAAAACTGATGGCGGTGAAAGCGCGAAAGAACAAGGATATGTAATTGACGTGTCCGAATGGGCTGGCTACTAATCGCCAAACGCATTTTTTTTCGGGATATGTTGATGAGCCACGGGCGCAAAATTTCTGTTATTGGATTGGGTTATGTTGGATTGCCGGTTGCAGTTGCATTCGGAACATCCATCGGGCGCACCGTTGCCTTTGACATTAACAAGGCACGTATTGCGCAGCTTAAAGCAGGTCATGATGCGACCGGTGAAGTTGATGATCATGAACTGGCGGCAGCAGAACTTTTGATCAGTGATGATCCAAAAGATTTGGCCAAGGCTGATTTTCATATTGTTACCGTGCCAACCCCGATTGACAGCTCAAATCGTCCCGATCTTTCGCCGCTTCGTTCAGCATCGAAAACCGTTGGCGCCGTTCTTAAAAAAGGCGACATCATTGTTTATGAAAGCACGGTTTATCCCGGTGCAACCGAAGAGGTCTGCGTTCCGATCCTTGAAGATGTTTCAGGGTTGAAAGCAGGCACTGATTTCACGGTTGGCTATTCCCCAGAACGTATCAATCCGGGCGATCGTGAACATCGCTTTACCACGATCACCAAGGTCGTTTCCGGGCAGGATCAGGCAACCCTTGATATTGTTGCCGATGTTTATGGCAGTGTTGTTGTTGCGGGCATTCATAAGGCTCCGACGATCAAAGCCGCCGAAGCTGCCAAAGTGATTGAAAATACCCAGCGTGATTTGAACATTGCGCTGATGAATGAATTATCCCTGATCTTTGATCGTGCCGGGATTGATACCCGTGACGTTCTTGAAGCAGCAGGGACCAAGTGGAACTTCCTTAAATTCACGCCGGGTCTGGTTGGCGGGCACTGCATTGGTGTTGACCCTTATTACCTGACCCATAAGTCCGAAGAACTTGGCTATTACCCACAGGTGGTTTTGGCCGGTCGTCGGGTGAATGATGGCATGGGTGAAGTGGTTGCCAACAAAGTCATCCGTGCATTGCTGCGCGAAGGTGCGACCAAAAATCCAACCGTGACGGTCCTTGGCCTGACGTTTAAGGAAGATGTTCCAGACATCCGCAACACGCGCGTGATTGATATTGTTCGTGAACTTGAAGATGCGGGGATTTCGGTTCAGGTTCATGATTTACATGCAGACGCCGCCGAAGTTGCCCATGAGTTTGACGGCTTGAAACTGTTTGGCGATGATGACCTGAAACCGGCTGATGCGCTTGTTTTGGCCGTATCACACAAGGAATATGTCGCCAAGGGTTGGCCCTTGGTCCAAAGCCTGCTGAAAGACGGTAAGGGCTTTGTTGCTGATGTGCGTGCGGTTTTGCCGCGCGATGCGGTGCCGGCGGATATCGATCTTTGGCGCCTGTAGACCGATATAATCGGGCTGATTATTCAATTTTGGTGAATATTAAGTTCACGCTGCAATTTCTTGGTCAGGCCCGAGGCCACCAAATTGTATGAGTATTCGATGTGGCCTTGCAGGTCATCATCGGCAAGGCCCGGTTTGTCGTAATGCTGGATCCATTTCATGCCGCGCGAGGCAAGATAGGGTGCAGGACGCAAGCCGGGCTGTTCTTTTAGAACTTCATAGCCGATTTCGGATGTTTTAAACGTGATGCCAAGCGTATCGTTTTTGGTCCATCCGCCAATGGCAAACACCTTGCCGCCAATCTTCCAGACATCGGCACCACCCCATTGCACCACATGGGTGGTGTGCGGCAGTGATTTGCAAAAATCATTAAACTCGTCACGGGTCATCTGGTTTCGGTCCTGAGGTCGTGGGACTGGCGTTTGCAGAACGGCATTCTGCGATCACATGGTTTTAATGTGAAGTGTTTTGATGCTCATCACCAATCACATCATAGACAAGATCACGGAGTGATCGGGTGAACTGATCGCGGCGAAACTGATCCTGACACAGGCGATATGCAGCCTCGCGCATTCTTGTTGTCTGTGTTGGAGAACCGACCGCATCCCTGATCGCGCTCGCTAGCGCCGCTGGATTTTTGGGCGGGCATAATCGCCCGGTTTTTCCATCTCGTACAAATTCCGGCAGAGTCGCGATATTGCTTGTGATGACGGGAATGCCTGCTGCCATGGCTTCAAGCACGACAAGCGGTTGGGCTTCATTGGCATAATGGCTGGGAAAAACGAACAGATCCGTCTGGTCAAACGCTGCTTTGCGCTGTGCGTGAGAAACCGGGCCGATATAGCGGGCGGTGTTGGTCAAAGCAAAGTCTGCCAGAAGTTTTTCGATGTCCTCGGCGTTCATATCACCGGCTGCGCCAGCAATCGTGAGTTCACATGGAGTACCCTGATCGCGCAGCAGCGCACAGGCAGCAATCAGGGTTTCAATGCCCTTGGCGCGAAACAGGTTGGAAAGCCACAGGATTTGAACAGGTTTCTGTGGGTGCCAGTCATCTGTTGGGGCGTTTGAAAAGGCCGTGTCGTCAAGGCAGTTGGGAATGACCGCGATATCGCATGTAAGGTTGCTTACCTCGGGTCGCAAAGTCTCGCCCAGCAAGATGACGGTTTGTTTGGCAAAGACGCGGTTTTGAAACCAAGTTGCCCAACCTGATGGCCGCATTGTTGGCAGGCCGCGCCCATGGATATGGAGGATTGTGGGAACGCGAAACATCTTGGCGATTAGCACATAAAGGCAATCGCGGTAATAAGCCCCGCCGGTCGGCGCAAAGCAGATATAAAATGCGCGACTGCCGGGCAACGCCCAGATCAGGCGCAGCAACAGCCAAATGGCAATGGCACATTTGCGTAGCGAAACCCGCGCGATATCAGAAAGGTCGCGGGCAAAGCGCATTTCGATCAGGTGAAGGTCGAAATCTTGTGACAGGGCATCAATCGCGTGCTGGTTCATTTTTGCCGCACCATGCATGGGTGGCGGCAGTTGCACCATGGCAATGATTTTTGCGCGTTTGGTCATGGTGCTGTGTCCTTCGGCCTCGTCAGTCGGTTCCTAATTTGTGCAAGAGCCAGCCAGAAAGACGGCGAAACCTGTGCGTGATAGCGATCAAGGACCTGTTGGCGCGCAGTTTGATATGTCTTGGCGGGAATACTTGCAAAATAACGTGTTTGCGGATCAAGGTTGCGTTCAACCAATACCTCATTCAGTCGCCAGATAGTCGCCCCGGCAACCAAACAGGCACGAAGATAAAATTCCAGATCAATGCAACAGGGAATATCGGTTGAATAGCCACCGGCGCGTTTCCAAACATCGCGATGCAGGGCAAGCGATGAATGGTGCAGCGGATTGCCAAGATATAGGCGGGCTTCCGGGATTTTATGGGAACTGCCAAGACGTGCTTGCCAAGGATCAGATGTAGCACGGGCGAAAACCAGAGTGTTCGGTTTGCGGCTTAGGAATTCGGATTGGCGATCAAGCCTGTCAGGATGCGAAAGGTCATCAATATCCTGAATGGCGATCAGGTTGGTTGGAGCGTTTTCGATCGCAAGGTTCAGGGCAGCCCCACGTCCGATAGGACCGGGGCTTAGCAATGAAATACGATCATTATTTTGCAAGGGTATAGGCAGTGATATTGGCACCTTGGACCCATCATCAACAATGATGATGTGGTCTTGCGGGCGCAAGCTTGCCATGATGTTTTGGGCGAAACGTTCAAGGAAAATATCGCCATTGCGCACTGTTGTAATCAGGGTGATGGGATTACTCATTCTTGATCCTCCCACCGGAGTTTTAGGGTGGCGCAGTTTGCCCCGTGGGCGGTGATCCGCGTTGCTGCACCGGCCGCACTGAAGGCATCTTTCTTATCAAGGGTAAGTGGATGATCTGATGTGATCGTGACACCGACCTTGGGTGCTGCGAACTCTGTGTCGGACTTCTGTGAGAGTTCCAGATTTTCATCAATTAGAATGCGAAACAGGTTTGCTTTTTCGGACTGGGTATTGCCAATCTGGTCTTTGATAGTGACGTCATTTTCACTAAAAATGATGTCTCTTTGACCTTTAATGCCAGCTAGTTCAAAGGCGATTTCAACATGGTTTGAAGATCGTCGTTTGGCGCTGATAAAGCGGGCCACATCACCGCCATCCAAAGCCGGAAGCGGGATGGTGGCCGGACCGTAAAGGCTCGGGCTGTCCTGTTCGCCGCCTGTCGGCGGGAGCAAGAGGCAGGCTTTTTCTCCGTGGCCAGAAACGATCACCGGGGCAGTGGTGTAATCAAAACACTGTTCGCCGCACAGAGCCATTTGCGCGTGGTAATGGCCCGATGAAAATAGAAAAACTTGTGATGCTTGGTCAGGCAGTGGTTGTGGCGTGATTGCGGTTTTTACTGGCGCTAGATTGGCGGTTTTAAACAACCAATATCCGGCAAAGGCGAGATAATCATCATGGCGGTTATAGCTATACCAGCCGGGTGTTTTTGGGTTTTCCGGACCGGGGTTTGGTGGCAAAGGTACGGGGGGCAGCAGATTTAGCGGCAATGAGCCGCATTTATCAAAAGCAATTTCAAGATGGCGCAGGATTGCAGAAGCCTGATCCGTCGCGCCGTATTTCAAAAGCGTGAAAAGTGCGCATACCGCGCCAAAGCTTTGCCCCGCACCCCGGCCAATCAAGTTGGCGTATCCGTGTGACCCGGTCATATCGGCAATCAAGCGGGTTGCGGTTTTTGCCATTTGTTGCTGAGGCCGGTTTTGGCTGTCGGCCAAAAGGGTTGTGCAAAAGGCATGATACTGAGCCGAAAAACTTCGTGAGCGATCCAAAAATGTCGGAGAACGCCAATAGCGTGCCCGAATGAAATTATAATGGGCGATGCCAACGGCCGTGTCCCATATCCCGGTCGCACACGATTGGCGATTGATCAGGCCAAGGATTTGCCAATTGGCGACATCCGGGCATTGGTTGGAGGATGCGTGCAATATTTCAGTACGTCTTTGTTGGGATAAGCCCGGCATATCAAGCAAGGCATATTCAATGAACTCGCGGTGGTAGCTGCCATCCTGTGGCGCGCATGTAAGGGCATGAAGGGCGCGATCGATATTGATGCGATATTTATCACGATCAATGTGGTCCCAAAGGTTGGCGGCAAAGGCCTTGGCGTAGAAGTCGGGTAAGGGAAAACTGCCATTGCTTTGTTGTCGTGTGGCAAGATCATCGGCAATTAGGTGTGCCAGTTGAAGACAACGTTGAGTGATCTCCGTATGGCTTACTGAAAATGACATGTCACCTCCAGCGATAAGACTTGCCCTTTGCGAAGGGTATTCAGCGGGACTGCCTGTATTTCAGGACACCTACGGCCCAACCGTTCGCGCATGCGCCAAAGCAGATTTTTAAGCGGGGAAATTCGCCATACCCACCGGGCAACAGGGTTGGGGGCCGATAGGGTAAAGAACCGATTGGCCCACCGTAACCAGATTTGATCGACCGGATCACGCGGCAGGAGCCGGGCGTGAATGATCCAGTGATCATCGCGATCACGCAGATAGAGATATGGATCAAACCGGGCGGCTCCATTGGTTGCATCAAGTGTTACCGTGATGCAATGCCCGGAAACGCCAACAAGCTGTGCCTGTTTGGTAGGATAAAGTCGGTATTTGTCGCTGTTGGTATGAACAAAGACCTGATCATTAATGATGCCTGATTTGATCGCTTCCTTGTCAAAGACCAACCGAATGACGGCATCTTGCAAGGCCATATCATCAAGGGGGGTAAAGCTTGCCGCAATCGCGATCTTGTTTGCATCAATCTGCTTGGTGTGAAGGTCGATTATCAGACGTCCGGTTGGCAGATGCCAAATGCCGTCCTGATAGCCGGCGTTTCGGGTCGTGTCTGTCAAGGTGATGAAGCCATCTTGATCAGAACATTCAATTCCCCACGGTCCAAATTCGATATCACCAAATTGTCCTAAAATGAGTTGATCATTGTCTATTGTGGTTTGCAGTTTTGTCATGCTGAAACCCGCCGTCTTGATGTGATTGTCGCCCAAATCATTAGAACAAGGATGAGCAAACCCAGCCGGTATTGCGCAACCAAAATAACGTCAGTTGCACTAAGAATGGGGGATATCAAAAAGGTGGTTGCGATCAGAACAATTAGGCAAACCCACCCCAGCCAAGCGGCATGTGGTGTTTCCTGTAATGCAAGAATTTGACGGGTAAGCAGGGCCAGGAATATGGGCCACAAGGCACCGTGTTGAAGAACCTCAATCAGCTCAGGGCTTGGGGTGGCGTAAATCAGCATCGCAACCTGATGGGGCGATACCATCAGAATAAGCGATATCGCGGCCATCGGTAAAAGCAGCCAAACATCGCGAAGGACCCCTGATTGGCGTTTGGCAAACAATGTTGATGCGATGGCCGCAAGCAACCCGGCACAGAACAGAAAAACCCGCTGAGCCATGAATAAGGCGTGATTGTCTTGCCCCAATAAAACGAAATCCAGATTTGGCAAACAGCCCGCTAATAAGGTGAAGCCAATGAGCCCAAAGGTTGTTGCCCGCCTTGGCGAATGGCCGACAGGAGATATGGGGTTAGATTTGCCTGGATTAACCGCAAAGACGGAAGAAGCAATCAAGCCAGCAATCGAAATGCTCGGTGCAATGGCAAAGAGCGCGATGGCGTGATCAAGCATAACCGCCCAAATTGCCATTAAAATCCCGGCCAGTTGCGCGATCACGGCAATAGCGCCTAGTCGGGAAAATTCGGTTCGCGCAGCAATCATCCAGTCCGGGGATAAGGCAGCCGCCATTGGCATCAGTATAAGAGGCCAATAGATCGCAAGTGGTTCGGCGGTTGTGATCATGACAATGGTCGTTGCGATCATGGCAATGAGGAGCCGGATTGCGACACCGCCCCATGCAAGTTGAAGGCGATTTGATTGGGCAAAGCGGATCAGAAGCGGGCCGCTTCCGGCCTGTGTCGCGGTGACGGCAAGCCCGACCAGTGCCAACATCGAAAAATACGACCCAAGCATGTCTGATGCAAAAACATGCCCAACCAAAACAAGAATGATCATGCCGCCCAGACGGGAAATCAGATTGGCACTGACCAGCCAAAGCGGATAAAGGGAGTGCGATAAAGCGTGGCGCGGTTTATCCATGGCGCGACAAAACCGCTTCATAGGCCAGATATACTCGGTTGCCATATCCCGTTTCGATATCACGGGCGATTTGGGCACGCCCGGCCTGTGCAATGTTTCGCCGCATGGTGGGGGTGTTGATCAGGGCGGCCGCGGCAGTTGATATCGCAGATGGATCGCGCGGTGGGATGATCAGGCCACTGATTTGATTGATCACCGGGCTTCCAGCATCAAAGGTTGTGATGACAACGCAGCCTGCTGCCATTGCCTCCATCGTTGCCAAACTGCTGCCTTCTGACAGGCTGGGAAATACAAAAATGTCAGATCCCAGCATAAGATCAGCGACCGCAGTCTGCGGCAATGGACCAAGCCATTCACAGCCATCAGGCAGATTGTTGAGAAGATCCATCGCACAGGGTTTCGCCGTGCCGACAAGGGTTAGTTTGATGCGCATTCGGAACTGGTAGCGTAATGATTTCCACGCGGCCAAAAGTGTCGCCGTTCCTTTGGCCAGCGACAGATTACCAACATAAAGAAGGCGCATGACAGTATCGGTTTGCGCCGCGCGTTGCCGGTGCAACAGCGATTGGCACAAGGGTGAAACAAACGGCACGAGAAAAATCTTATCCGGTGCGATACCACAGCGTTGAAGACCATCAGCGACCGCATCAGATGGGGCAAAAACCGCGTCGGAAAACCGGGCTTCTTCGGTTCGGCGCCGGGCAAGAAATGACGATATCTCGCGGTAAGTTTTCTGGTGGGCGGCATATTCATCCGCCACCTGTTGTTGACGAATGTCCGCAAGTTGGCCGGTGACGTCTGAAATCGTAATCATACCCCGCGCCTTGGCACGGCGCATGGCAGGCAGGCTGTAATTTCCCTGCCCATGTAGGATATCGGCTTTTGGCATTTGTAATGCCGCCATCAGCGACAGGGGAATATCGGAATAAAGATTATGGGCGGGAAGGCGAAGTTTTTGTGCGGTCTTTGCCAAAATATCGGGGATTAAATGACGACCGGGAATTGTTGCCAAAATCGGATCAACCTGCCGCGATGGCGGGGTGACTGGCCCGCTTCCATTATGACGCCAGAAACTGTCCCAGCGGACCAGTCGGTTTTGCCGGGCAAGATGGGTCGCCAGAATAGCGGCCTGATCAATCCGGCTGATCATCCAGATTGACGGTGATGATTTTGACGGCACACCATCTGAATTGATCAGTTCCATTTACGGGGCGCCTTTGATGTGTTTGATGCCTGCGTGGCGGCCTGCCACATGATGTCGGCATGGTGGTGTGGGGAGTTGAGCTTGATCTTGGACTTTTGGGTTTGACGGATATGGTCCCAATGATCGGGGTTGTTTAAAAATCTGGTGCAAGCAGAAACCCAGTCGATGGTATTTTCAGCCCGAAGGGTTTCGGTGCGTTCGAGCATATCAGGGGCACAGCCAACAAGGTCGCTTGCCACGGCGAGGGCACCACATGAAATTGCCTCGATCACGCCAACGCCATAGGCGTCATTGCGACTGGGGAAAAGACATAGTTTAGTGTTGCCAAGCATTGCAGGAAGTTGATTTGGGGGAAGTTGGCCATGAATGTCGGTGATGTCTGAAAGGCCGTATGTTGCAACCGATTGGGTTGTTTCATCACTATTCGTGCTGCCAATAATGCCGACTTTTTTGATGGTGCCAGCTTTGGCCAGCAGTGCCGCGATTTTTAAAAAATGATCAAACCCCTTGGTCCATGTCGTGCGCCCACACCAAAGCAGATCAAAGTGACGTTCGGCAAATGGGGGATTTGACCGGGATGGTTCAAAAGAGATTGGGATTGGGGCGACCAAGATTTTTTGCGTATCTATGCGGTACTGTTCAAACCACTTTTTACCGTGCGATCCCGCTGCAATAAAGCGATCTGCCTTTGCCACCATGCGCTGGCGGATATGGCGGCGCGCCGGATTAAGGTAACGATCATCTGATCCAGACCAACCATCGAATTGCAAGATGGTGGGAATGGCACGCTTGATTGCCCAATTTTGCGCCTGCCACTGGGCAATGCCAAACCCGGTCAGGATCAAGGTGGCGGGATTAATCCGGTTTAAGGTGCGTAACGTTCCGATTGGTATTGACAGCAAACGGTTTTCACCAAGACGAAGATGAATGCCGCGCAAGGTTTGTTGATCAAATTGCGCGGTGCGATCCAACCAATTACGCTGCGGTTCGGTGTGGCTAGTGCAGATCACATTCAAACCACCACCAGCCGCCACAGCGCGCCTGTGCAAAGCTTCATAGGCGTTGAAACGGTAGGGCGGAACAATGTTTGTTAGTAATGCTACCTTCACCGTTTTGCGCGCCTTTAGATGCTGTTGTTGTCGGCAACTCAATCATAAGTTACCATTGGCATCAACGAATTAAACGATACCTGCCCATTGGCATAAGTATCGACGGGACCAAACAAAAACGCGATTTGACTGGGGTGCTGGGCGGTTAAAACCGGACAAACAGGGCGGTGAATGAAACAGGGGAAAACGACGTTTTTCGGTTTGCAACTTGATGTTCAGCGACAGGAAAAACTCTGTGCTGATATTTGCGATTGGCTTGAATGTTCAGCCAAAGCAACGGCCGATCCGTGTTTTCGTCAGCAATCGCTGAATGCTTTGAAACTGCCGCAGGCGATTGGTAATCCAGACCTGTTTTCTGCCCTTGAAAATGCCACATGCCTGTCAGCGGACGGTATGGGGGTTGTTTGGGCCGCCCGCCTTATGGGGATCAACCTGCCTGAGCGGGTTACAGGTATTGATTTGATGAGCGCCCTTTTGCCGCGCTTTGCCAAGCAGAGGGTGCGTGTTTTTTTGCTTGGCGCACATGCCGATGTGCTTGAAAAACTTTCAGACAAGTTACAAACCCAATACCCCGATCTTTTAATTGCCGGGATGCATCATGGGTATGAATCCGATGATGCAAAACTTGCGGAGCTCGTTCGAAAAAGTGGCGCCGATGCGTTGTTCGTCGGGTTGCCATCCCCGCGCAAGGAACTGTTTGTTGAACAATATAGTGGTCAAACCGGCACCCGGTTTGCCATGGGGGTTGGTGGTGCGTTTGATGTGTTGGCTGGCGAGGTCACCCGTGCGCCCGTGATATGGCAAAAGGCCGGATTGGAATTTTTATGGCGCATCATCTGCCAGCCAAAATACATGATCCCGCGCTATGCAAATGGGCTTGTTGGCTTTGCCAAATTGGTCGTGCCAGGCATTGTTGCTCATCACACCAAAAGGCTCCGTCGCTGGGCCAAACAGGCCGCTATGATTAGCGCAGTGGCCCCAATGATGATTTGCGTAGGAGAACCCCACGCGCAAGTGGTTTGGGCTGATGGTTTTGCTCAAGGTGAGCCACAGGTAAGCGCGAACTGGATGACCGCCAAGTTAGCAGGGATTTCTGATCCAGATGATGTGCAGGATGCCATCACTGAGATTGTGAACATGGTTCTGGCCCAGCCAGATGATGCGCTTTCAACCGAAGTCAAAGGTAATGAGATTGACTGGCAGGCGGCAGATGCGTCTATCAAGGCTTTACTAGGATTGGTTGATACGGTTTTGGCCGGTGGGGCGGGAAATAGCTTTTTGCTTGAGGCCGTTTTGGGCGGGGTATTAAAGCAGATTTTAAACATACACCCCGATCCCGGCCGGTTTGCCAGAGTTATCGAAACAAGCGCGCCTGATCTGGCTGCACGGGTGTTTGGCGGTGACGAACGACATAGCAATGGGGTTGGCGTGCCCATTTTGGTGGGGAATAGTGGCACGAAAATATCCCCACCCAATGCGGTTCAACAGCCAGTAAAAGCACCACGTGTTTTTCAAATCACATCCTACGAGCGTTTCACAACAGGCACTTTTGCAACGGTCGCCGAGGGTGCGTTTTGGGGCGTTGCTGATGAGGAAGACCAGATTGTCCGTATTCCCGAACTTGAGGATGTAAGCCCCAGATGACGGAAATTCAGCCAGACCGTTTTGATCCATCTTTGCGTGATCTGATTTCTATTCTTTGGCAGCGCCGTGGGGTTGGGGTTTTGGCGTTTGTTTCTGTGTTTGTCGGGTTACTGATTTTGATCAGCAATTGGCAACCAGACTATCGGGCGATTGCCGAAATCGGATTGTCGGATGCGGCTACAATGCCGACAGATGGAATGACTGCGGGCACGGCCCTTCGCCAAAATCCGTTGACCGCGCAAATGATCGAAACGGTTATTGCTGAAATCAAGGGCGAGGAAACCCTTGCCGCAGCGCTTGCCGTTCTGCGCGGCGAAGGTGTTTTGCTGTCACCAGAACGCTCTGTTGGTGCGGTGGGGCTCTTCATGCAGGCCGTTGTGGGCGGTGTCCAAGCAAGGATTGCAGCACCAACAGAACTGCAAGTGATCAATCAGTTGCGCGGCGGGCTGGATGCAGGCCGCATTGGCAATGCGGCGGTGATTGAATTGGGCTTTTCTTCCCATGCGCCAGATGTCAGTCAGGCGGTATTGCAGGCGGTGGTTGAAAGCTATGTCTGGCAACGCGAAGACCGGCAAAGGCGCGTTTTGCGAGGACAGCTTACCGAAGCGGTCTTGCAGTTTGAAACCGCGAAAAATGAGCTGAATACCCATGAAGCTGATTTAGCACAGTGGCAATTGCAAGCTGGCGTGTTGGATGCCGATGAAAGCAAAATGATGCTGGATCGCATCTATGCACTTGATGAACAGGCGGAAAAACTCAGTCAGGAACTGACAAGCATTCGAATGGCCGCGCGAAGCCGTAATCAAGCGTCAGGCCTGCAAGACCTTTTGACCATACCGGACGTCGCAAACCATCCGGTTATTGCGCAATTGGTCACGCAGTTTGATGCGAAAAAGCAGGAATTTGCTACCCTTGATCAACGTTATGGACCCAAGCACCCGGTCATGCAGGGCAAAAGCCGCGAATTGGATGAATTGCGCGGGGCTTTAACCAAACTGGCCGACGATGTTGCAGATCAGCTCAATCTTGATCTGGCCGGTTCGGAAGAACAATTGCGCTTGGTGACACAGCAACGCGATGACTGGCAAAGCCGGATGGCGGACCGCCATGCCCGATTGCAAGGACAGGCGGCATTGTTGCGATCTGTTGCGATGACGCGTCAGAATGTTCAGGAATTGGGCCTGCATGTTCAAACCATGCGCCGTGAATTGGCATCATTTCGAGGCGATGTGGAAATATTGCGGAGCCCAACGGCCCCAACGCAATCCGAATTTCCCGGTAAGCGTGATTTGATTTTGATGGCCGTGATGGCTGCAATTTTTGCAGCCGTTGGGGCGGGGTTGCTCCGCCACTATTTCGATCAGACCATTGGCAATGATTTTGAACCGGAAAGCTCGTTAGGTATTCCGCTTTACGCCCGCATTCCCGAAGCGAGCGGCAATGGAATGGCGGGCGATGAAGCAATTGGACATTTGGCGGTTTTGATGCGGATTTTGAATCAAAACGCCCTCAAACGGTCGAACGAAGCAGGTGGTTCTGACACTAAATCACAAGTGATTGCAATCGGGTCTGCTGCACCGGGGGATGGCAAAAGTTATCTTGCGCGGGCACTGGCAGACAAGCTATCGGCAATGGGGGGATCGGTGGTGCTGCTTGATGCGGATTTGCATGATCCGGGTCCGGTTTCGGTGTTTGAAAATCAGCAAGGTATTGTCGATCTGACTGCTGTTTTATCGGGCGATGGCAAGATTGAAGATGCCCTTTGGCCTCAAAGCACCGGGGTTCATTATATCGGCGCACGCATGGCGGTGCCCGGCACGATTGCCACCAGCCTGATTGAAACGAAACTGGGTGGTGTGATTGCGGCTTTGCGTGGCCGGTTTTCGCACACCATCATTGATACGCCGCCGATCCTGTCGATTGCCGATGGCGTGGTCGCCTTGCGGAGCGCTGACGTCAAACTGATGGCTGTGCGCTGCGGGCATAGCAAACGCGATGACATCAGTCATGCATTGGATCAATTGCGCACAGCCGGAATTACCCCCGATGGCATCATTTTAAACAGCGCACGTCCGCGTTCGGCATATGGCAGAGCGCCTTCTAAACGGCAACAAGCCGAGCAAATGTCATGAGGATTGCATTGGTTTTCTTGGCGGTTGTTTTGACGGGGCTGGGTGGTGTGCGCCTTGGTGGTGAAATGGTTGCCTTTATGGCCTTACCCGATACACAGGCGGGGTTTGCCAATGGCGATGGATTTGCGGACACGGCACGCCAACACCAATTGGCGCAATCGATTGAAACAAGGAATGCTGACTTGATCTTGCGTGTTGCCAATGACCATTTGCAACACGCACCATTTGATCCGGTTTTACTGTCCTTGATTGCGGGGGCAGGCATGGAAGACGCGGGAAGTGATGTGCAAATCAGTGCAAGCTTGCTCGATCAGGCGATGGCGATTGCGCCTTATGATCAACGTGTTCAAAGCCTTCGTTTTGCTGTGCAAGCCCGACTTCAAACACGCCAACCCATAACACCGCAATTGGCAGAATAAGGGCGGGTAAAGACATGACCCAGCCAATCAACCCGCCAAGCAGAACAAAGCCGATTAAGGCCGCAGCCAAGGCGCGGTCTGAGCGGTTGGTGCTGCGGACCAAGATGGATTTCACCGCCCACAAGCCAGCGATGAATAAGGCGATGATGACCGGAAGACCAAACATCATCGCACCGTCTAGCCACAAATTATGGCTGCTAAACCAATGGGCGTTGGCATTAAGCCCAGGTGTTGCAAAATGACCGATGACAAGGGCAATGCTCCCGGGGCCAAATCCAGTTATTGGACGATCTGCAATGGCATGAACGGCGGTCTGCCAAGCATCATCGCGCTGGATCAAATCAAAGCGCGCCAGTTCGATAAAGCGGTTTGTAAGATCAAGATCAGTAACGCCAATCACAAGCATTCCAATGCTTCCGAGCAATCCGCTCCAAAGCAGCAGTTTTACCCGGTTGGTGGCAGGCGTATTGAAAGTGACGAAAAGCAAGACACTTATGGTGCAAAGTATGATGCCACTGCGCGAATGGCTTTGGATCAGGCTTGCGGCGAATATGAGTGCCAATGCCAACATACCACCCGATTGATCAAGACGTTTGCCTTGGGTTTGGGCTGTGTTTTGGGTGAACAGATACAGCGATGCCACAATGCCAATTCCCATAAAACCGGCAAAGGCATTGCGATTGGCAAAACTTCCGGTCCAATCGCTAAAATGGGCGTTCTTGGCAAACCAAAAGGTGGTTTCCAACCCCAAGATCACGGCCAGAACTGCCAAGAAAACCTGCAGCGCGCAGGATGCGATAATGACCTTGGCAATATCGCGGGTAAACCGATATGGCCGGGACTGTGCGACCATGGATGCCAAGGTGATACTGCCCGCAAGCCAGATCAAGTTGCCGCTCATGGCTATCCAAGCATTGGGATAAAGCGCAATGCGCGGGGCATTAAACGGGGCGGCTTGCATCGGCCAAATCGGAAGAGATTGCAGCAAGCTCCAACCTGCCAATGCCGCGACGACCAACCAAATGCGACCAAGATAGCGGCGCGGTTTGACGGGGTTTGCAGTCAGGCAGATGGCAAGAATGCCAATGCCTGTCAAAAGCGACAGGAGTGCTGCCGCCCATGGCCGTGCCCCACCCAAAAGAACCGGGGTCAGAACAATCTGGGTCATCAGGCAATATCGCGCCAGCCGATGCATCAAACCACGCCAATCTGCTTTGAAAACAATGTCTTCAGCCTAACGGAAAAAGCACGGTCTGTCTTATGGCTTTGTTCTGCGTACAGGTTTGATGCGCGAGGTGGGGTATGATGGATCAGGTTGTTGCCAGTACCCAAACCAACGTTTCTACTCCGGATCAAACGGCGACTTATGGTGCCAATCCTCTGCCGGTTTGGTTGGTGCTGCTCGGCAATGTTGTGATGGTTTGTTCGCTTTGGTTGCTGGGGGCCGGGGGGATGGTGGGCAAACTGATCTTGTTGGTGTTCTGGCTTTTGATGATTGTCGGTTTTGGCGGGCGGCTACGGTTTTCTGGTGGGGCGGTTGTTGGGATTTTGTTGCTTGGCGGATTGATGGCACTGCTGACCACCGGCAATGGGGTTGGACATGAAAAAATTCGACTGATTGGCAATTTAATGATGCTGCCGTTGGGGCTTGCGGCGGGCATGTTGATCGGGCGGGATTGCTTACGTGTCATGATGCCGGCACTGGTTGTGTATCTGCCTTTATCAAGCTCATTTTACCTCACCCATGAGGGCATGCGGCTTAATCATCCGTTCTTATTTCTTGGGCTTTTTGCGCTGTGTTCTGTGACGGTGTGGCGCGGCGGCAAGGTCGTGGCAGGTATTGCCGCACTTGCCGTGTTGCTTAGTCAAACCCGGATTGCGGTTCTGGCAATGATGATCAACCTTGCCGGGCGTGTTCGGTTTTCAAGCATATGGACATGGATGGTTGGTTTCTGCGCAATCGCGGCGACGGCGTGGATGGTTGCCGATCATTTGCCACGGTTGTTGATGACTCATGGCAGCGGCAGGTTGCAGTTTTGGCGTGACTTTGCCGATATGTGGATCGCTGCACCAACTACCCATAAATGGTTGGGTTTTGGTGCCGGATCGGTGGAGGATATTTTATCAGGATATGCATCCTTCACATCCTTTGGCGCGTTGCATAACGATCATTTCAGGATGCTGTTTGAAACCGGGATCATTGGGGCAGTGCTTTGGGGCGCGGGCTGGTTGGTTATGATCGCGGTGGTGCGCCCATCGCGGTTGTCTACGTGTATATTGCTTTCCGTGATGGTAACCATGGTCACAGATAATAGTTTGAATTATGGGCATTATTTGATGTGTTGTGGCATTGCCGCCGGGATTGCCGCGCAAAGGGATGCGCCGCATGGATAAAGATCAGTTGATCAATATCCGGGGTCGGGTTTTGGCCCGTATGAAACAGGATGAATATGTCGGGGCAGATCCGTTTGACGGGCTGGAAAGCCGCCTGTTTCAGGCATCGGGGTTGGGGAGGTTTCGGCTTGCCCGGTTGATCTGGTTGCAAATGATTAAGCGCGGTCCGCGTGCCTTGCGATCCATTGCGATGATCCCACCGTCGGTAAACCCGAAAACGCTGGCCTTGTTACAGGGGGCTGGCGAAGGTGTGGTTCTTGGTGATTTTACTGCCACATTATCCGCGATGCAAAATTCCGATGGCGGCTGGGGATATCCGTTTGAATGGCAGGCACGGGCATTTCATGCGAAACGTGGCCAAAGCAACGCCATTGTGACGAGCTTTGTCGTTGATGGGCTGATCCGGGGTGGGATGCCGGTTGAGCAGGATGTTTTGACCGGTGCTGCGGATTTCATCGAAGACCATCTTTGGCGGGATGGCTATTTCGCCTATCTGGGCCATGATGACGCCGAAATTCACAATGCCAGTCTTTGGGGCGCCTTTGCCCTTTACCGTGTTCGAGCGGGAAACGACAAAACAGCCAAGGCGGTGCATCGCGTATTGGATGCGCAGCAGATTGACGGCAGTTGGGCCTATGGCACGCGCAGTCACCATCGCTTTGTCGATGGATTTCATACCGGCTACATTCTTGATCTTCTGGATCGGTTGCGAATTTCGGGTATGGGCGGGCTTGAAAGTGCAATCAAGCGGGGCTGGGTGTTTTACCGCAGCAACTGTTTTGATGATGAAGGCATCCCGCGCAATTTCGCGGGTAAGGATGGCTATCTTGACGCCCATGCGGTGGCGCAATCCATGGCAAGCCTGTGCCGGTTTGGCGATGTGGCAAGAGCCATCAAGGTTGCCAATTGGGCAGCAGCACATCTGTTTGATGCCAAGCGCGATGTGTTTTACGCCGGGATCGGGCGGTTTGGCGTAGATCAACAGAACTATATGCGCTGGACGCAAAGCTGGATGGTGTGGGCGCTTTCAATCGTGATAGAAAAGACGGCGATGAATGAAGCATTTGATCCGGAAAAACCGCTTTCATTTTGCCACCCGGACCCCGATCGGGCGACAAAGGAAGATGCCCTGCGCGGATTGTCCGAAGATGCCTTGCGCAACCTCTATGCTATCACGCGCAAGCAGGCATCAATGATGCGGGCAACCGGCGATATGGAAGCCCTTTATGGCCTGACCCGCGGGATGAAAACCATTCAGCGGATTAGCGGGGAACGCGGAATTGTTTTAGGCGCACGCGGTGCGTTTTTGGCATCCTGATCCCGGCGGTACTTGCCCTGTCGGGCGATTTGATAAATAACCGCAGCAGATAAACACTCAACACCTTGATCCAATCGAAAGTCGCGCATGTCCAACGCCTTTCCTGCTTTGCCCATTGATGCCGTCCTGCCAGATCTTTGTTCTGCGCTGGAAGCAGGCACCAATGCGGTTTTGCAAGCCCCTCCGGGCGCGGGGAAGACGACCAAGGTGCCCTTGGCCTTGTTGGACGGCGCATGGCGGGGCGATCAGAAGATCATTATGCTCGAACCGCGTCGATTGGCCGCACGCGCCGCGGCACGGCGCATGGCCCAGATTTTGGGCGAGGCGGTGGGGGATCGGGTTGGTTATCGCGTACGGTTTGATGCCAAGGTGTCGGCCAAAACCCGGATCGAGGTCGTGACCGAGGGCATTTTGGTCCGCATGATCCAGGATGACCCGGAGCTTGCCGGCATTGGCGCGGTGATCTTTGATGAATTTCACGAACGATCGCTTGATGCTGATCTTGGTTTGGCCCTTGCCCTTGAAACCCAAGGTGCGCTTCGCGATGATTTGCGCATTCTGGTTATGTCCGCCACCCTTGATGGCGATCCGATTGCGGCCCTGATGGGTGATTGCCCGGTGATCACAAGTGACGGGCGGGCTTATCCGGTTGAGACGACATATATCGTCCCGAAACCCGATAACTGGGGCAATATCCGCATCGATGCCGAAATGACAGCCGCGATCAAAACCGCCCTTCATGATCAAAGCGGATCGATCCTGGCGTTCCTGCCGGGGCAGGGCGAAATCACCCGTGTCGAAGGGGCATTAAAACAATCGGTCGCGCGGGATGTGATTATCGCCCCGCTTTATGGCGCGATGGATGCCCGCGCACAGGATGTAGCGATCCAACCGGCACCGGATGGCAAACGCAAGGTGGTTTTGGCAACCGCCATTGCCGAAACCTCATTAACCATTGATGGTATTCGGGTGGTGGTTGATTGCGGTTTGCAACGTTTGCCAAGGTTCGATCCGGCATCGGGCATGACCCGGTTGATAACCGTGAAGTCATCCCAAGCCAGTGCCGAACAGCGCCGTGGCCGTGCCGGACGATTGGAACCGGGCGTGTGTTATCGCCTGTGGGCGGAAAACGAACATCGTGCCCGACCGGCCTTTACCGCACCGGAAATAAGCGAGGCTGATTTGGCCCCGCTGACCCTTGAACTTGCCCGGTGGGGGGGCAGCGATCCGAAGTCGCTTCCGTGGCTTGATGTCCCCGATGCCGCCAAGATTGATCAGGCACGTGATGTTTTACGCGGGCTTGAGGCGATTGATACTGAAAACCGCATCACCGCCATGGGAACCGCGATGGCGGGATTACCGGTCCATCCGCGCTTGGCGCATATGATGGTGCGTGGGGCGCAACTTGGCCTGGACCCGGTGGCGTGTGCCTTGGCGGCCTTACTGTCGGATCGCGATTTTATGCGCGGGCGGGGGGCTGATTTACGCTTGCGGATAGAGGCAATCGGGAAGGGCCAAGCGCCGAAAATGTTCGTTGAGGCCGCCAAACAGCTTGCCCGGCGTTTGGGGCTGGTAATGAAACAAAGCCAGCTTGGATCATCGGCGGGCGTTGATGGCAAAGTTGATCGTGCCGATCAAGTAGGGTTGCTTCTGGCTTTTGCCTATCCCGACCGGATTGGCGAGCGACGCAAAGGACAAGACGCACGTTATCGCCTATCGGGTGGGCGTGGCGGTGTTTTGCCCAATCATGATGGTTTGGCGTCCGAGCCCTATATCGCGGTGGCCGAACTGGACGGGCAGGCGCGTGAAGCCAAGATTTACCTTGCCGCCCCCTTGGCCCGTGCAACGCTTGAAACCCATTTTGCCGCCCAGATTACCGAAGGCACCGAAGTTTTCTGGGACAGCCAATCAAACGCGGTGCAGGCACGCTGGCAGCGCAAAATTGGCGCGTTGGTGTTGGATGAAAAAGCCACCCATGACGAAGCCGATCCCGATGCCATTGCCACCGCAATGATTGAAGGCATTCGCAAATCGGGGCTTCATTGCCTGGGTTGGGATAAGGCATCTGATGGGCTTCGCGAACGGCTTGGTTTCTTGCATCGTGTGATTGGCGATCCATGGCCCGATGTTTCTGATACCGGGCTTTTGGCATCGCTTGAAAGCTGGTTGGCCCCGTATTTGACCGGGATGACCAAGCGCACACAGCTTAAACAAATTAACCTGTCCGAGGCACTTTTGTCCGGGATTGACTGGAACCAGCGACAGGAACTGGATCGACTGGCCCCCACCCATTTGCAGGTGCCCACCGGATCAAATATCCGCATTGATTACAGTGGTGAAAATCCAGCTTTGCCGGTGCGGATGCAGGAAATGTTTGGCGCGACCGAGACGCCGAAAATTGCGGGGGGAAAAGTCGCCGTGACCCTTCATCTGTTATCGCCCGGCCAACGCCCGATCCAGATCACCAGCGATCTGATCGGGTTCTGGAACGGATCATACGCACAGGTGAAATCGGAAATGAAGGGGCGCTATCCCAAACATTACTGGCCCGATGATCCCTTGCAGGCCGAACCGACACGTCGGGTTAAAAGCCGGATGTAGTCGATTTGGTTGGTGTTTCCAATCAACCCGGATAGCTGATTTCAAGAACTTCCAACTCATCCTCGCCCGCCGGAGTGCGGAAGGTGACGACATCGCCAACACCTGCCTTCATCAAGGCGCGCGCAACGGGGGAAATCCAACTGATCTTGCTATTCAGGCTGTCGGCTTCGTCTTCGCCAACAATGCGGATGGTTTTTTCTTCGTCACGGGCATTGATATAGGTAACCGTTGCGCCAAAGAAAATGTGGGCGTGATCAGGCTGTTCTTCGGGGCGGACAACAACGGCGTCTTCGATCCGTTTGCGGAGGTATCGAACGCGCCGGTCAATTTCACGCAGGCGTTTTTTACCATAGATGTAATCACCATTTTCCGAACGGTCGCCATTGCCCGCCGCCCAATGGACAACCGCCACGACTTCGGGGCGTTCCTTTTTCCAAAGGTGGTCGAGTTCGGATCGAAGGGCATCAAGGCCTTCGGGGGTGATGTAAATCGGTTTGTCCATGGCCTGCGTTTTAGCTTAACTTGCGGGCTTCGCATAGACGTAATCGGGGCAAAATGTCGATGATTTTCTTAGGGTCTATGAGCGTCTCGCTGTCTTCGCCCAACACGAAAAAGCAGCGGCAAGGTGATCTTGCCGCTGCTTTGATTTGGTTTGTTTAGTGTGTGTTTAATCAGGCGGGCTTTGCCGCCCCACGCAGTTCCCGATCATCAATGGGCAAATGAACCAAGGCGGCAAAGACGCCAAGGGCGACGGATGCCCACCAGACCGCATCGAAATTGCCGGTCAGGTCATAGACAAGACCCCCCATCCATGCGCCAAAGAACGCACCGATTTGATGGGATAGCATTACAATGCCAAACAGGGTTGCCATGTAACGCGGGCCGAAAACCTGTGCGATCAGACCACTGGTTAGCGGCACGGTGGACAACCACAATGCCCCCATTGATGCAGAAAACAGCAAGATGGTTTCAGACGTTTTAGGTGCAAAGATAAACAGAACAATGACCAGTGCACGTGTGCCGTAAATAAAGGACAGGCCGAATTTCTTGCGCCACTTGCCGCCCGCCCAACCAGCGGTCAGCGTGCCAACGATGTTAAACAGGCCAATTAATGCCAACCCTTCGGCCGCGACCGAACGCGGCAGGCCGCATAACTCGGTAAAGGTTGGAAGATGGGTGGCAATGACGGCAATGTGGAAACCACAAACAAAGAACCCGGCATTTAACAGGATAAAGCCGCGATGTTTGCGCGCTTCGTGAAAGGCGGCAAGCAATCCTTGTGGTCCCATATCAGGTGTGGCGTTCGGGCTATTTGCTTCGGCCTTGCCTGTCAGTGCAAAGGCAGCCGGGATAATCAGCATTGAAATCATTGCAAGGATGGCAAGGGTTGCGACATATCCCAGTGAGCTGTTAAGCGCCTGTGACGTCGGGGCCATAACAAACTGACCAACCGATCCACCAGCGGATGCCAAACCAAGGGCGAAGCTTCGCCGAGCGGGGGAAAAGACGCGGCTGATGGCAGCAAGAACCACCGGAAAGCTTGTTGCACCAACGCCGGTCCCGATCAGAAAACCAGCCGTTAAGTGCAATTCACCGGGCGAGGTCGATGTTCCCATCAAATAAAGCCCAGCGGCATAAAGAACGGCCCCGCCAATCAGGGTGCGGGTTGTGCCGAACCTGTCGGCAAGTGCGCCTGCGATCGGGGCCGAAACCCCCCACATCAGGTTTTGAATGGCAAAGGCCAGACCAAAAGTCGTTGCGGTCCAACCCGTGTCATTGAGCATGTCAGGAATGAACAGGCCAAGCGACTGACGTACACCAAGATTAAGCGATAAAACCAGACAGCCGCACAGTAAAACCAGCCAAGGAAACCATTTGGTTGCCCGCAATAGCGTCTGTTGTGTTGGGCTGGCAGTGCCGGATGTTCCGGTAGAGCTACCAGCATTTTCAGTGGGGCGCATAGAAGTGTCTCCGTGAAGGCGAATTTGTGTTTGGTGGCGATCTTGAACGCTGTGGCTTTATGCGTCCAATTCATTCGAATTATGAGGCTGATAATATTTGTGCATCATCAAGGTTGGATATCGCCCCGGCCTGAATGACGATTTGTGCGACTTTGTCGATGATGTCATTAAGATCGCCACTTGAAACCCGGCGGATCAGCGTGATGGCCATTCCCCAATTCATACCGGGAATATCAAGAATACGAATGCGATCACGTGCCGGGCTGTGCATGCAAAACCGCCGCGCCATGATGCCATAGCCGGTCCCGGCGGCGACCATTTCGATCTGTAATTCAAGCGCGGATACTTCGAGGACGGAATTAAACTCCACACCATTTTTACGTGCCCACGCATTGCCAAGCGCACGGAAGGTGCAACCTTCAGGCATCAGGATCATTGGGTTTTTGGCCAGTTCGGCAATCGTGGTCGGGTGATGTCGCGCAGATTTCGGACCAATGGCAACGATATGATCATCAAGCAGCGTTTCAGGCAAAAGGCTTGCGGGTAAATCGCGGCTTTGCACACCGCCAATAATACCGTGCGGACCATCAAGCGACAGCATGGCATCAATTTCACCGCGCCGCAAAAGCGGAAGCAGTTCATTGGACCAGCCGCTTTTGATCGTAAGTGACATATCAGGGAAGGCTTGATGAAGTGCGCGTAATTCGGATGCCGCCATTAAGGGTGCTGCCCCGTGACTAAGGCCAAGGCGGAAAGGACCATGGTGCGGGGTGTTGCCCGAAATAACGTCACTAAACCCGTCAAGGCGGCGCAAAAGATCGCGGGCCTCGGTCAAGGCGCGGTGGCCTGCCGGGGTGGGTTGCAGCGGTTTGGTCGACCGATCAAAAAGCGATGCGCCAATGCGTTCTTCAAGCCTTTGTATCCGGCGGGTGACAGCCGGTTGGGTTAGGCCAAGTCGAGTGGCCGCACCATGAAAAGACTGTGCATCGGAAACGGCAATCAACGCTTCGAGTTCGCGGGTGTCCATAGAAAGACTGTCCTGATCAATCAAGGATCAGGGCAGTGTCAGGCATATGCGCGTGTCATGCAAGCAATCTATCAATGGTTCTATTGTGATGAATTTTACGCATTTGAAGGGTTAAGTACCTGCGCGCGAATTTTCATTTTTGCCTTATAGATTGATGCGGCGGCGGTATAGCCGCCTTCGCCGCCATCAAGGAAATGGAAGTGGGCATCATTGGTGATGGATGGCACGATACAGGTCATGATCGCGCTACGTTGACGGTGTGTGCCAAAATGAATGTCGCCACGGTCTTCTGCGGTTTGCAGAAACGCATCAATCTTGGACCCGAGTGCGTTTGTGCATTTCACCGTCATCCATAAACCATCGCCAAATTTGCGAAAATCGCTGTTGTAACCAGTATATTCACGGTAGCGTTTTGGATCGAAATCCCCAAGTTTCCAGCCGGTTTTCATCAGGATCAGCGCGATAAAGGCAATGTAAAATGCCTTCAGCCATGCTTTGATATAGCCGCCTTCTTTTTGCGCGGTGGCGTGGGCTTCAAGCTTTAACCCCGGTGGGAAAAAGGCGAAGTCCGGGCCTTTGGCCGGGATGGGGCTGCTTTTGCGCGGGCTGTCATCAAGGATTTTAAACAGGCCTGAAATGACCGCTTCAAATTTTTCCTGATCTTCATCGGGTTGAACAATGAGCGATAGGATGATGTCCGAACCTGTGGTCTTGATCGGTGACCAGCGGCAAGACAGCCCGGTAAGGTCCGGGTGGGTCCCTGATGGTGCTGGTGCAACTATGTTTTCGCCAAGTTTCATGCGGTCTTCGGCCCATTTAAGGCCGCGGCCATTAAACATGGCATAGGATACTGGGGAAGACACCGCATAGCGCGCAACGCGAACATCGCGACCTGTGGCGCGAATGTCGGCTATTTGGGTTAAGCCCGCACGGAGATCGAGATCAAGCGTTTCTTGCGCCCAAGTCACGGTTGCAGCAAGGGCTTTGCGCACGGCATCAATCTTATCTGGCGGGCAGGCAAAACTTGCACCATCACCGCCAAACATAAACGGATAATCTGAATGGCCAAGTGCGTTGCTGACCGCGCAAATGACTGATGCGCCAACCATATTCACATCTTTGAAACGACCCGCCGCAACCGCCTTGGTCGACCCGACAATGTCGGATGTCCCAACCCACCAACCATCAGGGATCGAATGATAAACAGATCGATCAAGAACCTTGGCGAAATCGTCGAATGTGGGAATGTCTAGATATGGGTTGGTCACGGCTTGCTCGTTTATGAATGGCAGATGCCGCGTGGTTCGCCGAGTGCCGACAAAGGATTAATAGTGCGGTGGCGGTGCGTCATCTTCTGGGGAAGTACGCATGAAATCGCCCATTCGTTTAACGTCTTCTGACATTAATTTGTTGCGGCGTTCAAGGACATCAATGCGATCCCATTGGGATTTGATCATATCGGATAGGTCGTGCACCACGGTTTCCATGTGTGCGATCTTGGTTTCAAGTTCGGTAACGCGGTCTTCCGTATCTTGCTGGCTCATATTGGTATCTTCTGGAAGTGGGGATCAATGTATCTTGCAGCATATACCACGCTGTGGCACGACTGTCTTTGGTGGAACTTAGGGTGCAGATCCTAACACAGTTTGCAGGCCGATGACTGATTTATCCGTACTTGTTTTCGTGATGATTATTCTAGCTCTGATTGCGGTTTACGCCATCAGGCTACGATCCGTTCCGATGCCAACAATGCGCGCTGCATCTGATGAAATCATTGCCTATATCCCGGCCGAAACAAAGACCGTGACCGATTTTGGATCAGGGTGGGGCGACCTTGCCCTTGCGATCGCACGGGCACGGCCCGATCTGCAGGTTACAGGGATTGAATTATCACCTATTCCCTTTGCGGTTAGCCGGATGCGGGCGGTTTTGGCAGCGCTTCCCAACCTTGAATTTATCCGGGGGGATTTCCGCAAAATGGATCGTGATCCGGGTGATGTCGTGGTGTGTTTTCTTGATCCACGGGTGATGGTGGATGTTGGTGATGTGCTGTCACAACGGATGGGAAAAGGGTCGATTGTAATATCGCGGGCTTTTGCCATTCCCGGCTGGCAGGCATTTGGCGAAGTGCCGATGACATCGGGATCGGACCGGCTTTATCTATATCGGTTCGGCAGTCACAAGCCGGGTTAGGTACCACAACACCCGGCATTCTTGCCATCGATCTGCACGGGTGGGCAGGGCACTGTACCGTATGAGCAAAAGACACAACAGTCGCCCGCAAGCGGACGTAGTACAGCAGCGCATCCCTTGCAGTCATAGAAATATTGGCAGGAATCTGTTGGCATGGTTTCACTTTCCTGATGGCCGCATTCCGGGCAGGTCAGGACAGAAACAAGTTCAATCTTTTGTGGATCAATCTTCTTCATAGACTTTGATCAAAGCTGAATGGTCAAGATCGCCATCACCCATGCCAATGACTTCGTCATAAAGCTCCATCGCAAGACGCGAGAACGGTAGTTCAACACCCAATTCGCCTTCGGAAAACTCAAGTGCTTGGAAAAGATCCTTGCGCTGGGTCACGACTTTGCCGCCCGGCTCAAAGTTGCGTTCGATCATGCGTTCGCCGTGCTTTTGCAAAATTGCGGAATCAGCAAATCCACCAGTTAGGGCTGATCGCAGTTTCGAAAGATCAACACCAGCTTCGTCGGCCATGGAAAAGGCTTCGGCAACCGCACCGATTGTAATGCCAACGATCATTTGGTTGGCGGCCTTGGCGATCTGACCTGAACTTACGTCGCCAACGTGGGTGACGCGTGATCCGAGAACTTCAAATATGCGGTGAACGCGCTTGAAATCCTGTTCGTCGGCCCCGACCATGATCGAAAGTGTGCCGTTTTCGGCCCCATGGGTTCCACCCGATACGGGCGCGTCAATCCATGCGCCACCGGCTTCTTCGACGGCATCGGCAAAACGGCGTGTGGCATCAACGGCAGTGGTGCCCATGTCAATGACGATGGTGCCTTCTTCCATGCCATCAATGATGCCATCTTCGCCCAAAAGTACATTTTCAAGGGCGACGGTATTGGCGACACAAATGATGACAATATCGGAATCAGCCGCAGCATCAGCAGGGGTGCCCGCCGTTGCGATTCCAAGGTCTTCGAATGCGTTTAGCGTTTCGGGATTGCGGGTATTCACCGTTAAGACTGCGCCGGCTTTTTCAAGGTTCAGCGCCATTGGCCGCCCCATCAATCCAAGTCCGATAAAGGCAATTTTTTCCCCGGCAAGAGCAGTCATGACAGCAGTCCCTTTTTGGCGGTGGGCAACATCAGGTTCGTCGAAACAAAACCGCCCTCTGCCCGGATGAGCAACAGGTGCGGAAAGAAATGTGGGCTAGGCCATATCACATTGTGGCGTCAAGGAAAGCTGCGATTTCAAGGAGTGGAACTCCGAAATGCGCTTCTTTGGACGTCACGTTAATCAGATGGCCTTTGCTTTTCCCTGAATTTTGGAACAAATCGGCTGTCTTTTGATGATTTGGCCAAACATCATCTGCCAAATCGCTTTGGGCAAATCATACAGATTAATCTGCCGCGCGCCGCAACGGGACGGGGCATGTATGGTCAGAATCAGAAATCACCGGGGCGAACATAGCGTGCGGCCATGGCGCGTTCGATCGCAGAGCCAACAAGGCGGTCGATATCAAGCCGATGCCGCAGAAGTTCAAGAATACGGAGTTCTTCCTGGCTGATCTCGCTGTCTGACAAAACGATCTCGCAGGCAAATACATAAGCCGTTTCGCGCAATTTGCGCGGCAGAGCATCGCGGATCAGGCCCAAGGCACGATCCATACCGTCCTCTTCGCCAAGCAAACTGGCGCAATCACGGGCGACACTTGTTACGCCATCATTGTCAAATCCGGCAAAGATAGGAAGGTAGCGGACCCGACGCCCCATTGCAGAAAGTTCAGCATCGGTAATGTCATTATCGGCGGCTGAAACCATAACCATTGTGTAGATCAAGGCATCCTGATGCGAAATCACGTTGGTTGCTCCTTTCCAAAAGGGTTGCCAGAAACGTAGTCTGTCCAGACCTTTGACGTTTCCAACGACATGCTGTGACAACCATTGGACGGATAAATGGTATGCCGATAACAATCATCGGGCAACAGTTAACCGATTAAATTTTCGGGATTTTAATGATTACGTAGTGAAATCACGTTCATTCTGTTCTCGCCGATAGGATGGGGTGAAATACGCATCTATGGATGCGCATGGATTTGGTCGGGCAGAAAAATGAAGCCGTTACAAAAAAATAGCGAAAATAAAGTGGCCGGTTGCTCTTGCCGGGGGAAAATTGCCTTTGCACTGCATGGGGTAGCAGTTATGGTCGCGCAGCGACAACGGAAATGACGATCAAAGCGGTTATGGGAGACATCAACGCAATCAATTCTGCCGGCACGCTGGCAGCGTTGATCAGCCATCTGCGGATGCCCTCAGGAGTATATGATCCTGTTGGAAAGCGTCTGCTTGTCAATTCGGTATGGATCCCATGGTTCGAACCGGTACTTGAAGAAGCACATTGGTACGAAATCGACGGTCTGGGTTGTATTTCGGAAATCCTTCCTGAACTTTCAGGCGAAATCCTTGAGGCCGGTGGTTATCACAGCCGCACCAGAGAATATAATGGTGTCGAGCAGGTGCTGCTTGGCTGGAAGCTGACGATTGGCAGTCAGGATTATGTCCGACTGGTCGTGATGGATAACGATGTGTCATCGGGGATTGGCAGTCTGATTTCCCCGCAGCCTGTTTTGATTTTTGAACGCGATGGCGATTTGCGGTGCGCGAACAATGCGGCTGAACAGGTCGTTCTGGAAATGGGTTTATCAACGCCACTAGCCTTGGCCCATCCCAGTGATCAACGTGATCTTATCAATAAAGACGGTCCGCAGTTCGATGCGCAAAATTTGCGAACAGTGCATTATGGCCAGCGGTTCTTTCAGTGGCAGTATATGCCGCTTTTTGGAACCGATTTTATCGTTCTTTTCGGTCAGGAGCGCACGCGCGAGGAAAGTTATCGCCGCGCATTGGAACATGCAGTTCATGGCATCATTGATCTGAACGCCGAAGGCACGATTACCAGCGTTAATGAAGAGACCGCGACATTATTCAATTATGATTCCGTGCGTGAAGTCATTCAGGCCTATTTACGCCGCCCGGAAACTTTTTATGCGCAAGACAGTGATCGGCTGCAGCTTCGCCGTGATTTGGCATCCGGGCAAGGGGTCCATGCCCGTGATATCGAAATGCGCCGGTCCGATGGCAGCCAAGTTTGGGTACGTTTTAACGCAACTGAAATCCGCGGTGAAGGTGGCGGGCTGCTTGGCTATAGTGTGACTATTACCGACATCACCAAAAGTCGGCAGGCGGAATATGATTTGCGCCGCCGTCAGGAACGCTATCGCGCCTTGGTGCAGACCGCTGGCAGCGTCATTATGTTCCTTGATGCCGAAGGCCGCATTCTTGAATATAACCGGGAATGTGAATGGACGTTTGGCTATTCCTGGATGGAAGCGGCTGGTCAGAACTTCTTTGATTTCCTGTTGGTCGGCGAGGATCGCGCGCGGGTGCGCATGGCGGTACGTCGGCTTATGTCGGGCGAAATCATTAAGGATGAAGTGTTTTCGTTCAAACGCCGCGATGGCGAGGAGCGCCTTTTGCAGTGGAATGCGCGTGCGCATTTTGGCGAAGATGGCGACATTGCCGGTGTGATCTGCATCGGTCAGGATGTGACGGAAAAACTTTCAGTTGAACGTGCCCTTCGTTACGCCGAAGAAAAGTTCCGCGGTATTTTTGAAAACTCTGCCGAGGGGCTTTATCAAAGTGTTCCGCTTGGATCAGTCTTATCAGCGAACCCAGCATTTGTTGAAATTTTGGGATATGAATCAGTCGATGAACTGATGGCCCAAAAGAACGAACTTCAGCATCATTATTTAAACCCGGTAAGCCGTTTGCGCCTGACCGGTCGTTTGCTGCGTGACGGGGTGATTCAGGGCTTTGAAACCGAACTTCGTCGAACAGATGGTAAAATCATCTGGGTTGAAGAAAACGCCCGTCTGCTGCGTGATGACAAAGGTCGGCCGACCCTGATTGAAGGATCGATCACGGATATTACCGATCGCAAGCGCAGCGAAGCACGCATTCAGTTCCTTGCCCATCATGACGGTTTGACCGGGCTTCCTAACCGGACCCTGTTCCAAGAACGCTTGGCCGCAGCAGTTGAGCAATCCAAACGCGAACGGCGCAATTTTGTGCTGATGATGTTTGATCTGGATAACTTTAAAGATATCAATGACACGCTTGGACATCCAATAGGTGACCTACTCTTACAGGGGGTGGGCGAGCGTATGCGCGTGTGCCTGCGCAATGAAGATATTGTTGCGCGTTTGGGCGGAGACGAGTTCGCCGTTCTTATTCATGAACCCGGATCCATCGAAGAAGTCACCTTTGTTGCCCAGCGTTTGATCGAGCGGGTATCAGAACGCTTCATGCTTGATGGCAATGAAGTACAAGCTTCGACATCGGTGGGTATTTGCATGTATCCGCAAGATGGGCGTGACGAAAAAGACCTTCTGCGGAATGCTGACCTTGCGCTTTATTGCTCTAAGGCTGAAGGGCGCAATCGCTATCATTTCTTTGAGCCGAGACTTCAGGTCGAGGTCCAAGAACGTAAAGCGATGGAACGCGACCTGAGCCACGCGATTGAAAATGATGAACTTGAACTGTTCTACCAGCCCATTATCGATATTGGCGGGCACCGCATCATTGGCATGGAAGCACTTGTGCGCTGGTTTAGTCCGTCTCGCGGCTTGGTCAGCCCAGTTGACTTCATCCCGGTTGCTGAACGGATGGGCATCATTGCCGATATTGGCAAATGGGTTTTGAACCGTGCGTGTGATCAAACCCGTGCGTGGTTTGACGATGGATATGGTGATCTGACCATTTCGGTCAATCTGTCGCCGCTTGAACTGGCGCGTCATGAAGACCTGATTGAAAGTGTCGGCGAAGTTCTGTCGCGTTCGGGGCTTAATCCGCGTCAGTTGCAGTTTGAAGTGACCGAAGGTGCGGTGATGGATAACCCGCGCGAAGCGGCGATTACGCTTGGTATCCTGCGAAATCAGGGTATCCGTATTGCGATTGATGATTTTGGAACCGGGTATTCGTCGCTGGCTTATCTGAAACGTTTCCCGGTTGATAAGATCAAGATCGACCGATCCTTTATCATTGATATTGATAGCTCAGACGGCAATGCGGCGATTGTGCGTGCGGTTGTCTTCCTTGCCCGATCGTTTGGTATGGCGGTCAATGTCGAAGGAATCGAGACGGAAATTCAGCTTGAACACATCGCATCCGAAGGGGTGGATGAAGTTCAGGGGTTCTATTTCAGTAAGCCGATTTCAGCAGGCGATATGGAAAGCCTGTTGAAGGCAAACAAGGCGACACCAACACAGTTCCCGCTTGATCAGGGGCTTGGCCCTCATTAATGCGGGCTGTTTTGCCACTCGGATTAAAATAGAAAAGGCGCACCGGATGATGTCCGGTACGCCTTTTGATTTTCAGCCATTGGAAATATCTAGGCTGCTGATTGCTGTTGGGGGTCGCCAGCCCCTTTGCACAGTTTTGCCCGGTTGATTTGCATGATGGCGGGCATGACCGGGTTTTTGGAAATTGCCCCTTCACGCCGTAGATTGGCAATCATACGGCTGGCAGTTTCCGTTGTTGTTGCAATGATATTGCCAAGCTTTTCCCGGTTGGGAATGGATACCTGATCTTTATGCGATGCCCATAACAGGAACCGGCAAATTCGGCGCATGGCAGACCCAGTGCCAAAACTGATCTTAAGTTGCTGGCCATCCATGACCTCGCTTGCCAGAAGCGACATGACAGCGGTTTGTGTTTTTGGGTCGTTTTGCTGGGCGATGCGCAGCCGACTTATCGGGATGCGTTTCATCATTGATGGGGAAATGGTTTCAATCACCAGTGATGGATCACTTACGGCAAGCATTTCCAGACCAATCAGATCACCCGGTCGATAAACCCGGCAAACCTGTCTTTCACCGTCTTCGGTATATTTACACCGAAGTGCCAGACCGGTTGCCAGCAAATAGACATAAGATTGATCGTCGGCATGATGACCGATGCTGGCATCTGCAGGCAGGTTCAAAGCAGATGGTTCAGCAAGTTTTTCCAGAATGGTCAGGGCGTCTTCTTTGTTCATGGGTTTTCCCCCATTGGCAAAATAGAGATACGCGGCAAAAAGCGGGGTCGCGTATCGACACCAGTCTATGGACCCGGCATAGCATCCGGGATATGGCCCGTTTGGGCGGGCGGAAACGTGGCACTGATCAGGTTTTTGGGCATTTAGATACATCTGTGGCGTGATCCGCCGACGTTGCGCAAAACAAGATCAGATGAAGGCGGGCGGAGCACGCGGTGATGCAGCAATCGGACAGAAGTCATGCAGGCGTGCAGTGATGTGAAGGGCTGTTACCTGATTGGACAGCTTCAAGCGGTGCAGAAGCGGTAATTCCGGTTCTACGGGCATGCCAGCAGCATGGTTTCCAAGGCCGCAACTTGCACATTGGAAACCTTCATAGGCGTCCGCATTGTGCGGGGTCACACTGCCGTCTTCGGCAATGTCGGCCGGTACAGAAATGGTTTTGATCCCGTTGGCAGTACAAATGATCAGCGGGACATAAACTTGGGATTCTTCTGTGCCGCTTGGCACGGATGCAAGGGCGACAGGGGCGTGCATGAACCCGAACATCAGCGCATTGGTCAACATCAGCCACCCGACAAAAAGTGACAGTGTGCGTCGACCGAGCGATATGTGCTTACGGGTTAGGGGCACGGGTTTCTATCCACATTGGAAAGAGATGAATTTTCAATAGACCTTTGAAAAGCCGGTGTCAAAGCCCGTTATTGTGAACCAGTTATCAGTTTTTCTTTATAATGGTTCGAATATGCCGGGCTGAACGGTCATTTTCAGGGGGCGACATCTTTGTTCAATGGATGGTGTTGGGCCTAAAAATTTTAACTTTATGCGCAGCAGTGTGGCTGGTCGCAAGACGTGATCGTTAGGTGGTTGGCCTTGTCGTTGGGAACTTGACCTATCTGTGGTGGGTTGAATAGGCTAGAATTTATCCTTGATTTCAAGGGCGCTATCGCCCGCTTCATTTGAAAATCAGGCAGGAGCAAGCGATCATGACGTAAGTGGTAAATGACGGTACGCCGGAAATGCGGGCGTTGCTTGATAAGGGGCGCATACGGCTGCGCAATGTCGGCGTGGTGATGCTGATCCTTGGCATTCTTGCTGTTGCATTTCCTTTTGCCACGACTGTTGCCTTTAAAACCGTTATCGGCTGGTTATTCCTGATTGGGGCGGCAGGGCATTTTTACAGTGCATTTAATGCCGATACGCCAACCCGGCGATGGATTGATATCGTGCAGGGGGCATTGTTTGGCATTGTCGGTGGGTGGCTTGCGTTCTTTCCGCTGGCGGGTATCGTGACGCTTACGGCGTTGTTGGCGATTGCCTTTATCTTGCAAGGGTTTCTTGAGGCCATCATGGCCGTCCGCCTAAGCCAGTTTCCCGGTTGGAAGTGGATGTTGGCATCAAGCGGGATCGCCATTTTGGCAGGTATTCTGATTTTTGCAGAATTGCCTAGTTCGGCGACTTGGGTGATTGGTCTGTTGTTGGGCATTAACCTGCTGTCGTCGGGGTTCAGTTGCCTGATGGTTTCCATCGCAATGGGGAAAGTGGTCCGCGGATAGGGGCTAAACCAACGGGTTGGTTTGTTTGCACTTTTTGGTGCGCTGCAGGATGGTTAGTTGCGCCAATTTGCGGCATGATTACATCATCACATTTGGGGATGATAAATGGCAGATGGCGATATCGACGGACTGTTCGAACGGATTGATGCAGTCCTGTCTGCACCGGCGGTAAACCGTGCGATCCTGATCGTAACGCTGGTATCGATGGTCGTTCATTTCGTGTTGCTTTGGGGAGGCAGCGGCACTTTTTCTGGTTTTGCTGTTGCTGATCTGCCGTTGTTTTTCTTGTTTGCGTTTGGCGGGGTGCCGATCCTTGCCCAGCTTGCCCTGAAATTTTTGCGCCGGGAAATGGGAGCGGATTTCTTGGCCGCTATTGCCTTTGTGACCGGCGTTTGGCTTGGCGAGTATCTTGCGGCCAGTCTGATCATCCTGATGTTGACGGGCGGGCAGGTTCTTGAAGCCTTTGCCATGCGCAAGGCATCTTCGGCGTTAAATGCGCTGGCCCGCCGTATGCCGACCGTGGCGCATCGCAAAGAAGACAATGGCGACATCAGCGATCTTTCGCTTGATGACATCGCGATTGGCGATCTGATTGCTATTTTCCCCCATGAAACAGCCCCGGTTGATGGCACTGTCGTTGATGGTCATGGCTCCATGGATGAAAGTTATCTGACCGGAGAGCCCTATGTCGTGGCCAAGGCACCGGGAACAGCGGTGTTATCGGGCGCGATTAATGGCGAAGCGGTGCTGGTGATTAAGGCGGAAAAGCGCGCGCGCGATTCCCGCTATGCCCAGATCATGAATGTGATGGCCGAGGCCGAGCAAAAACGCCCCCGCATTCGCCGCCTTGGCGACCAGATTGGTGCGTGGTTTGCCCCGGCTGCTTTGTTGTTTGCCCTTTTGGTGGGCTATTTCAGTGGTGATTCATCACGGTTTTTGGCGGTGCTTGTGGTAGCGACGCCATGCCCGCTTTTGATTGCCATTCCGATCACGGTAATGAGTGCGATTTCAATCGCCGCACGGCGCGGCATCGTGATCCGCGATCCAAAGGTTCTGGAACGTTTGCCGACCTGTGAAACCGCGATTTTCGATAAAACCGGGACGCTGACCTATGGTCGACCAGAACTGGTTGATATCGTCGCCGGATCAGAATTTAGCGGCCCGGATGTTTTACGGTTGGCTGCTAGTCTGGAACGCTATTCCAAACATCCCTTGGCATCGGCCGTTTTGGCGGCGGCACAGGATCGCAAACTTCCTCTTGATGAGGTATCTCAGGCTTCTGAAAAGCCGGGACAGGGTTTAAACGGACATGTTGATGGCCATGAAGTTGCCGTTACTCACCGCAGCAAGCTTATGAAATCAGCCCCTGATATCGCCAAGCTTCTGCCAGAAACCACGGCTGGATTGGAATGCGTGGTGCTGGTCGATGGCAAATACGGTGCGACTTTTCGGTTTCGCGATACCCCACGGGCAGAAGGCGAAAACTTTGTTGGCCATCTTGGTGCGATCCATCATTTCAAAAAGGTCATGCTGGTATCTGGCGACCGCGAAAGCGAGGTCAGCTATCTTTCTGGCCTGCTTGGTATCGGCGAAAGCCTTGCATCGCAAAGCCCAGAGCAAAAAGTTGCGATTGTGCGCGCCGAAACCGCCAAGGCACCGACCCTGTTTATGGGCGATGGCATCAATGATGCCCCCGCATTGGCGGTTGCCACGGTTGGTATCGCTTTTGGTAAGGAAAGTGCAGTAACGGCGGAGGCCGCAGGAGCCGTAATCCCGGAAGCATCCCTTGCCACTGTCGATGAGCTTTTGCATATCAGCATGGCGATGCGCCGTATCCTTTTGCAAAGCGTTATTGGCGGCATGGTGCTTTCCATCCTCGCCATGGGCTTTGCCGCAGCGGGATATATCACCCCGGTTGCCGGGGCGCTTTTACAAGAAGGCATTGACGTGATTGCCATCCTCAATGCGCTTAGGTTGGCGCTTCGTCATGATATTGATGCGGATATTCTGGCGGAAAGTTAGCAACGGGGGGCGAATACCGTTGGTGCCGTTAAGTCGATCAGGCAAATTCAGAAACTGTGCCTACAGGGGAGAGGCCGCACCGTAGCCATTATTCAAATCGTTAATGTTTTTGCCTGACAAAGCTTCTAGTGTTTTCCAATCGGCTTTTCCTGTTTCAGGAATGTTCTGATTGATTTGATAGTTTTTAAGACGGTCAACCCCCGCAGGACTAAATACCACCTTTCCCTGATTTTGATCAAAATACGTCCACTCAGAGGGGGTGGTTTGGTCATGAGCGACTTCAGGTTCAGCCATCGCCAGACTTGTTTGCGATACCGAAAAAGAAGATAAATCTGCTATTGCGTCATTTGGGAGCGTGCCTTTAAGTCGCGCCAAAAGTTCATTGCTAGCGAAGGCGGCTTCTGCAGGGCTATTGCGATCTAATGCATCAATCACAGCTAAGGCGACTGATTTTGTTTCTTCGCGGGTAATCCCCTCATTCAGCGCAAGCGCCGTCTTGCAGGATATATCGCGCGCTTGAAGTCGGAAGGGCATTTCACCCGCAGTGCAAAATTTCCCTTTCGGGTCTCGGTAGCGAACGGAATTTGGTTTGATACCGACTTTTGTTCCAAGTCCGCATTCTTCAAGCCGAATGGTTTCGCGGGAGCTATTCATCAAAGCAATGTCAAAGTTAGGGGCGTTGGCTTTTTTAAGCCAAACTGTAGCTGAAAAATCACCGCAGATTATCTCGGGATTGGAGATGACGAGCTGAATTTCTACGGGATCAGCATTTGCGGATTGGGCGGCGAAAAAAAAGTGGCTAGAAACGATGGCTATAAGAACTTTTGATTTTTGCCGATCTTTCATTTCTTGCTCCTTAACTTAGTTGCATTTTCCTTCAATCTTTTCAAAATTGCCAAGCTGGCTTCAATTTCTTGCTCTGCCAAAGTGGCGTTTATAGGGGAAGCTATCGCACGGTCACTTAATCTTATCTTTGTTCTTCCAAGGACTGCCATCAGGTCATCAATATCATCAGAAAAATCAGATTTGGCATGCGACCGCATTTTCGCGAAGAACCTCAGGAATGGCCAAATAGCGATCAACGCCAATGCTATGAGCACATGCCATTGGTATTGTAAGAACAATGATGTGAAATGCCATTTGGACAAAACGCTGAAATTTGGTGACGCATTGCTGCTGAGTATCCGAACTCCAATATCGTCAGATTTTAGTGGCTGATTGGTCCGCAGCGTCACCGCAAGGCTTGAAGCAGGTGTGAGACGGTTGACCGGTAATTCGATGATCCCTGCCTCACTGCAATCAATTTCTTCTTCTGTCGATGCGCGTAAAACAGAAGAATAGCTGACATCTAGACACGCACCATTTGCCTCGATGGGTGCAATATTGGTTGGAAAATCCAATATAATATCAAAGTTTGAGGCAAATTTTGTTGTCGATAAATTGCTGATCTTAAGGCTGTATTCGCGGGGATTCCGACCGTCATGTTTGAGGTCAGTCTCGTAAATCAATACTGCGACTTCGCGCGCAGACCTTACGAAATCATTTGCTATCCATGATAGCAGCCCCAGACTAACTACAAGCAAGTAAGGCCAATTTTCACGGTCCAGCATGTCTATATTCGCCTGTTTCGAACAACCGGTAGGCGATATATTACTGTAAATTCAATTCAGGGTTAAGTTTATTGTTTTCTAATTGTCCAAAAAAGCACGCGTCTGCTCAATCGCTTCACGCAATCCAACCCGCTGGACTTCGACGTCATCAGGGAAGGCGCCTAGAAGGCGCGATGGCATGCGGTTATCAAGCAGGACAAACACCCCGCGATCTTCGGCACGGCGGACAAGGCGGCCAAAGGCCTGCTTCATCCGCAAACGTGTGAGCATGTCGTCATAGCGCGCCCCGTGGAAGGCGGATTTGCGCGCGCGGTGCAGGATATCAGGGCGGGGCCAAGGTACGCGGTCAAAGACGATCAGGCGTAAGCTATCACCCGGCACATCGACCCCGTCACGTACGGCATCGGTACCCAGCAAGCAGGCATCGCGTTCAACCCGGAAAATGTCAATCAGGGTTGAAACATCCATGCCGTCAATATGCTGGGCGAGCAATTGCAAACCCGCATCATCCATCGGGCCGGTCAGGCGTTCATAAATGGCGCGCAGCCGCGTAATCGCGGTAAACAGGCCCAACGCCCCACCGCCTGATGCCAAAAACAGTTCGCGATAGGCTGCGGCAATATGGTCCGGGTTATCACGGCCCAGATCATTAACGATGAAAACGCGGGTTTGTTCGCGGTAGTTATAGGGGCTTTTCATCGCCGCCCGAATGGCGGGAAGTGGCATGTGCGCGGCACCCGTTCGATCCTCGGCCACGGCCCAATCAAAATCTTCATCGCCCGTACCATCGCGAAGGGTAGCAGAGGTTACCACCATGCCATGCGCGGTCGGGGCCAGTGCCAAGGTCAGCGGCAAGGTCGGGTCAAGGTAATGGCGGTGCATACCCACATCAAAATCCCGGCCAAACTGGCGTTCAATCGCAAACCAGTCGACAAAGGTTTTTGGGGTTTCCTCAACCAAAGATGCCAGCATTTCACGCCAAGCGGCGACCTGCATGATCGCACGGCGTTCAAGCGACCGGATGGCGGCATCAAGGCGCTGGCGTTCGGCGGATTCAAGTTCGTCGGCCTTTTCATCAAGCATATGGGCGATGATTTTAATCAGCGATTTGGCCGGTTTTTCCATGGCCTCTAGCGCGCGATCAAGATCGGCTGCACTGGCCAACACATCATCCAAGGCGGGCTTGCAATCGGTTTCAATCGAATAGCCACGATCCCCATCCGCAGATCGTGCCATCACCTGTGCGCGGACATGGGCAAGGAACATTTCCGCCGGACCCTTGGCATATTGCGATCCATCATGAATACGCGATAGCCATCCCTGTTCCGGCAGGCATTGGGCAGCAACAATCACGGCATTGACCGCATCGCGGAGCTCATCCCGATCAAGGATCAGGGTTTCAAGCCGCTGTTTAAGACCGCGTGCGCGCGATGATCCTTTTTGCTCCGCCCCTAGCAACCAACGGCGGAGTTCCTGGCCTTCCTGTCCGGTCAGGTGCGATGAAAATGCTTTGTCTGCGGCATCAAATAAATGATGGCCTTCGTCAAACACGTAACGCGTCGGCATGGAAGCATCATCAAGCCCGCCCAAGGCGGCTTGGACCATCACCAGCGCATGATTGGCCACCACGATTTCGGCTGATCTTGCCCGGCGCACGGTTTTTTCGATAAAGCAGCGCGAATAATGCGGGCAGGCGGCATAAATGCATTCACCGCGTTGATCGGCAAGGGCACCGGTGAAGCGGTTGCCCAAAAGTTCGGTCAGCCAGGCGGGGAAATCACCGCCGACCATATCGCCATCGCGGGTATGCAATGCCCAGCGGGCAATCAGGCCAAGTGGGGTTGCTTGATGGGGTTGCTGGTTCAGCGGCCTTTGGGCTTCTTCGAAATTCAAAAGACAGAAATAGTTTTCCCGACCTTTGCGGACAACGGCCTTAAGGCGCTTATCCTTGGGATCGTCATACAGGCGATCAAGTTCCTGATCAATCTGGCGCTGTAGATTGCGGGTATAGGTCGAAATCCAAACAGCACCATCGTTTTTTTGCGCCCAAAGGGAAGCCGGTGCGACATAGCCCAATGTTTTGCCGGTCCCTGTTCCGGCCTCGGCCAGAACGATATTGGGGGAACCATCATGAAGACGCGGGCCAAAAGCCGAGCAAACCGAGGATGCATAGTCGGCCTGTTGCGGGCGTTCTTCGGCCCCTTCACCCAAAAGGTCTTTTAGGCGTTTGCGGGCGTCTTTTGGATCAACCGGGTAATTGGCCGGCGGCGGCGGCGGGGCATGTTCGGCCCATTCGCCAAGCTTTTTCCAGACTTTAAGTCCTTCATACACCGCATAACGATGCGGCCCATCGCCATCAGCACCAAGGGCGGCCAGAACCGACATGCCCCATGGCCAATGCCCGCGCGCCATCGGCCATGCGATAGATGTGGCGGGGCTTCGTTTGTTGCGATGTAGGGTGGCAAGTTCCTGAAGCAATCGTTTCATCGCCTCGGCCAAGGCTTCGGCCTGTCCGATTAAATCATCGGATGGCTTTTGCCCGGTGGCCAGCGCAATGCCGCGTGGGGTCGGTACACAAAACTGTGCCGGGCGGACAAAGGCAAAAAGCTCCAACAGGTCATGGGCCGGAAACGGATCGGATTTCAAACGCCTTGCGCATGCCGGGGTATGCACCAGGATCGGCCGGGTTGATCGTGCCTTTTTGGCCGCTGCCCCATGCGGGAGTTCTTCGATCTCGCCATCCGGGGACAAAAACACGGCATGCCGCAATCCAACGACCATCACGGGCGCATTGGGCGGCATAAATCGCGGTTGGGACTCTTCGGAACGATCATCGAACATTTGGGGCACTATAAGCACAGGCTGCGACTGGCGCCACCGGGGAAATTGACCTATCTTTGAATTTATCGACTTTGACCCCAATCGCAACAAGATCACGTTTGATGGCACCACCCAACACCCGCAATCAGCATTTCTGGCGCGACGCGGCTTTGCCGTTTGTCGAGTTACGGCGCGTAGCCGACGGGCATGCGGTTTGTTATGAGCGCCACAGCCACGATACCTTTTCAATCGGCACGGTGAATGCGGGCTTTAGCACCTATTGGAACCGCGGCAAAACTCATGAAACGCAGGCAGGATCGGTTGTGATCCTGAACCCGGAAGATGTGCATGGCTGCAATCCGGTGCCGGGGGCAGATTGGTGTTATGATATGCTTTTTGTTGATCCTGACTGGCTTTTGGATGTGCAGATTGAAAGCGACGCCGATGCGGCCGGAAAGTTTGCGATGTTTTCCGATACGCTCAGCCACAATCCCCAGATTTATGGCGGATTGCTTGATCTGGCCGATACACTGGTTGATGCCGATATTGATCTCCTTGGCAAGGAAACCGCACTGGTGTCGTTCTTTGGCGATCTGCATGTAAAGCTGAGCCAGCGGGGCGTGCTTGATGCCGGGATCGGGGCGATCGCTGATCGGAAAATGAACATGGTGGGTGACTATATCCGCACCCATTGTGCCGAAACGATCAGTCTTGATGAACTTGCTGGACTGGTGGGCTATTCCCGGTCTTATCTGGTCCGCGCGTTTAAGAAGACTTTTGGCATGACGCCTTATGCCTATCTGATCAATTGCCGGGTGCAACGTGCCCGACATGCTTTGCGCCGTGGACAAAGAATCGTCGATGTCGCGCTTGAAACCGGCTTTGCCGATCAGGCGCATTTTCAGCGCATCTTCAAACGCCTGATGGCGGCAACCCCGCGGCAATATGCCCGTGCGTAGGCGCTTCTAGCCAATTTCATTGGGTGCAGGTGGGTTTCCTTGGTCATTCCAAGATTAGATAAGCAGCACTGGCGGCCAGCAATGCAGCCATGACGCGGTTAAAGATGCGAATGCGCGATGGGTCGCCCAGAAAGCGCGATAAAAACGCCCCGGCATAGGCCCAGCACGCGACCGAGGCAAAGCAGACCACAAAGTAAATTGCGGTGAATTCCCAGATTAATGTATCGGCACCGGACGCGGCATAGGCGCCCATCCCGGCGATGGAGGCCAGCCATGCCTTGGGGTTGACCCATTGCATCACCGCTCCGGTCAGGGCGGATGGGCCGGAATTCGCGTCGCCTTTGCCAAGCTCGCCGGAACTTGAAAACAGTTTCCATGCCATGAACAATAAAAACGCGACACCCGCCCACTGAATGATCGTGGTCAGGTGCGGGAAGCTTTCAAGCAACTGATGTAAGCCAAGCCCGATCAGCAACAACAACAGGCAGAACCCCGCCGTTGCCCCGAAAACAAGGCGAAGCGAGGGGCGAAAGCCGTATTGCACACCGGAACTCAGAACAAGGATATTGACCGGCCCCGGCGTGATCGAAGCAGCAAGGGCGAATGCCGCCATTGAAAGATACAAGCTCATGGTGGCGCTAAAACTGAGCATTCAGGGCGTTTCCTTGGGTGGTTTTTATATGTTCAAAGTCTGCCCTGATGTGGGGCGCGTTTATTGAACAAAATTGCCCTTTGCAGGAATTAGTGTAAAAAAAATCGCAACCGAATAGGGATCCGGTTGCGATGATAATATCGTGGGCAAGGATTGCTTGCCGATGGGGCGGCGCTTTTAGCTTGCCGTTAGATCCATCAGAAGCGATGCACATCGTTCTGCGATGTCGTTGCTTGGTGTTTCGCTGCCCGGCATTGTGGCCCAACCCTTGGCAATGACGAAATCGTCGCGCTTGTAAGAAGCTTCTTCTTTCAAGGCAGCAAGCTGTTCGCTCTGATTGTTTGGGGTCAGCATTTGAAACTGGGCGACGCAAACCGGCGCCATTGCCGCAATAACGGATTCCTTGCCGCTGGTGTCGGCCATTTTTTCGGCCGTGCTGCCCGATACGACAGATCCGGTGCTGAAACCGATAATCGTAATAAGCGCAGCACCGACAATGCCGCCCCAAATTCCGGGTTTTACCCATGTGGCGATTGTCATTGGCATAATAAAATTCCTTTTAACCAGATTATGGAAAGTATTTTCCACGGGTCTGTTATGTAAAAGGGAAACATTGACTGTGATGAATTACAATTGATTTGTATTATTATATTTAAATTTAAAGTGATTTTTATCTTAATATTTCAAACGAAAATTTGGTTTTATTTCGGCATATGGGCGAAATATTTAAGCATTTTTTAGCTGCCAAAGGCAGAGATCAGGAAGGTCGCACCACCGGCAATCATCGCATATCGTGCGGCCTTGCCGATGGTGACAAGGATCAAGAACGGGATAAACCGCACCCGCATCACCCCGGCAAACAGGGTCAGCGGATCACCAATAATCGGCAACCACGCGAGTAAAAGCGACCAAAGACCATAGCGCGCAAACCAGCGCGATGCCCGGTCAAGCTGATCGGGTGATATCGGGAACCAGCGACGGGTTTTAAAGTGATCAATATAGAGCCCAAGCGCCCAGTTCACCAAGGAGCCCAACACATTCCCGGCCGTCGCAACAATCACCAATAGCCAAACCGCATGATCGTCCGATGCAACCAGTGCGGCCAAAGCCGCCTCGGACGTGCCGGGCAGGAGGGTGGCGGATGTAAAGGCCGAAAAGAACAGGCCAGTAAGGAGTGCGAGTGTTGTGGTCATGTCGCTTCGATAGACCGGATTGGTCAACGGGTCCAGTGATTAGAGTTTCACAGCCGTCTGTTGCCAAGAGAAACAAAAGGCCCGGTGTGGGGTAACACCGGGCCTGTGTTTGCCGGTCGGTCAATAGGGGGGGACGCCGACCAGCAGGGGGGACTTGTTCTTATGCGATGACGGATGTCACTTCGACATTGCCGCGTGTCGCATTGGAATAGGGGCAGATTTTGTGGGCTTCTTCGACCAGTTTTTCGGCTTCAGCTTTATCTAGTCCTGGAAGCGAAACTTTGAGCGTTACCGCAAGGCCAAAACCGCCTGCACTGCGCGGGCCAATCCCAACTTCTGCTGCGACGGCAACGTCGGCCGGAATTTTGGGGCCGCCTTGGGATGAAACGAATTTCATCGCGCCGATAAAGCAGGCCGAATAGCCCATGGCGAAAAGCTGTTCAGGGTTGTTGCCATCGCCGCCCGCACCGCCAAGTTCCTTTGGCGTAGTCAGTTTGACATCAAGCGAGCCATCGTCGGTTTTCGCACGGCCATCACGGCCGCCGGTGGCAGAAGCATGGGCGGTATATTTTACATCTACAGTCATGGTTTCATCCTTTGTTTGAACACTGGTTCGGACTTGGTGATGACCCGGCTGTCATTTGCATATGTCGCCGGGGGTGGGTAGATGCAAGCGCACCTACCCGAAAGAGTGTTGCAGTTTTGTTATTCTTTGCCGTGAAGGGCGGTGTGCAGGTACTGACCAGCTTGGGCAATCGCCCCTTTGGCTGCTGGTGTCGTAGCAAGCGCATCAAGCATCAGGAAATCATGGATCGTTCCGTTATAGCGGGTAACGGTGACATCGACGCCAGCCTGTGAGAGTTTCCGGGCATAGGCTTCGCCTTCGTCGCGCAATACGTCGTTTTCAGCGGTGATGACAAGGGCCGGTGCCTGACCGGAAAGCTGATCGGCGTTGGCATGGATCGGGGTAATTTTCGGGTCTTCACGGTCAACGCCGTCGGGCAGGTATTGGTTCCAGAACCAGTCCATTGCCGGACGGGTCAGCCATGGGCCATTGGCAAATTCGGTATATGAACCGTTGTCGAAATTAGCGTCGGTTACCGGATAAAACAGAACCTGTGTGGTGATTTCCGGTCCACCGCGTTCCTGTGCTAAAAGCGAAACAACAGCCGTCATGTTGCCACCAACACTATCACCGGCAATCGCCAGGCGGGTCGGGTCGATATTAAGCTGTTCACCATGTTCGACAACATATTTGGTCACCGCGTAATCTTGTTCGATGGCGATTGGATAGCGCGCCTCGGGCGAGCGGTCATAATCGACAAAGACCAAGGCAGCATTGGCACGCACCGAAAGTTCACGCACCAAGCGGTCATGTGTTCCGGTATCGCCCATCACCCAGCCCGCACCGTGAAAATAAACAATCACCGGCAGGCGATCCTGATTGCCTTGTGGGCGAATGATGCGCACTTTTGTTTGGCCAGTCGGGCCAACGCCAAAGACCGTATCGGTGATATCAACGGACGGTTTGGCGATGTCACCCGATTGCGCGCCCGACAGGACGTCGCGGGCCGCAGCCGGGGTCAGGGTATAGATCGCCGGGCCACCCGATGCGGACAGGGCATCGATAAATTTCTGGGTGGCTGGCTCAAGTACTGGTTCAGCCAACGCGGTGGTGGCAGACAGGACCGTGGTCAATGCCACGGCCGCAGAAGCAACTTTGGTTTTAAACGGGGTCATGATCTGTTCCTTTGAGAAGGCCGTCCAATCGGGCGGCGTGTTGTTTTGCTGGATTATTAATCGCACACAATTAAATCGTGTACGATATAAAAATACGAATAGCAGTCATGCAATAAAATCGCTTGTGATTTAATCGCGCGCGATATAAATTGATTGGCTTTGATTTTTAGCCGCAAACGACAGCGGGTCTTTAAGCGGGTCTTTAAGCGGGTCTTTAAGCGGGTCTTTAAGCGGGTCTTTAAAAGGGCATCGTTGTTTGGTGGAGCCGCGCACAGGGCCATAGATTTGCTAGGTTCGGCGACTACGCAACCAAGGTATAGAAACGGGATAAGATTGATGGATGACGCTTTGAACGATGACTTTTTACAGTTGGAAAGGTTTCTGTGTTTTTCGGTCTATTCGGTAAGCCATGCTTTTAACCGTCTCTATAAGCCGCTGCTTGATAAGTTGGGTCTGACATATCCGCAGTATTTGGTGATGGTGGCCTTGTGGCAGGAAGATGATCAGTCGGTGAGCAGCATTGGCGAAAAGATGTATCTGGAATCAAGTACCTTAACCCCGTTGCTTAAGCGGCTTGAGGCGCATGGCTTTGTAACGCGCAAGCGCGACCCAAAGGATGAACGTTCAGTACGCGTCAGTCTGACGGCCGATGGCAAAGCGTTACGGCAAAAGGCCGAGGCCATCCCGACCTGTATTCTGGATGCCACAGGGTTAGATATTGAAACGGCAAAGCGGTTGAATAGCGATCTGCGCACCATGCGTGATCAACTTGAAGCCGGTGCCAAGAAACTGACCTGAAGGTGTTTAGGATGACTTGCGATCAAGATGGTAACTTAAGGCCCAGCCAAGGGCCGTTTTGATCGCATCTTCAGGGATAGGGGGGCTGATTGGCAAAATGATCGCCCGGTTTCCTTCGCATGTCAGATCGGCTGACAAAAGACTGCGCGTGCGGTCAATCAGATCGGTTTTACAATCAAAGAAAATCATCACCTGATCAGGTGATTTGGCTTTCCAATCGGCACGGATGGTGGTGCCTGATCCGGATTTTGGCCGCCAAGCAGGTTCCCCCCATTTCAAGCTTTCATCAATCTTGCCAACTTTGACTTTGTCGTTGGCAAGTTCAAAAACCCAAGACCGGATGGTTAGAAGGATCTGCCGGGCATCTTCGGGGTAGGTTGCAAATTTTGCAGCCATATCTGGATTGGAAAACGGTATGGAAGGCATGGTTATATGCTTGCCGTAAGATTGCCAAAAGTTTGCACCAAAAGCCAAAAGCCACAAATCAGAAACGTTAAATGCTGCATGACCATGGCAGGTGCGATAAATCGCCTATTTGATCGGTTAAGCGTTCCAATCGCGTGTAAAATGCGTGCGACGATCAGGATGATGGCAACGATCCAGATGGTGTTCGATGTCGCAAGGATGGCTTCGAGTGACAGGACAAGCAACACACAAAACGGGGCGTTTTCGGTAAAATTACCATGTGCACGAATACGCCGACGCAAGATGTGATCATCGCCATCGCCGATTGCCAAGTTCAGATCACGGCGGCGAAGTGACACCAAAAGGCTAAGCGCTGTTAGCAATAGGGCAAATACAGCGGTGATGCAGATCGTCACGGGAAGAGGCAACATGATAGCAATGCCTTATCTGTTAAAATGTGCTGGTGGAAACCAAGTTATATCAATTCAATCACCAAACTGGTTGAGCGGCAACAAAATGAAGATGAATGTCGCCGATGTAGCACCGAATAGTCCGCTATTTGGTCGTCTTGATCGGTATGAATGTTCCGGTGCAGCCGAGGGGCATGGCAAAAAAAAGCGCGATGCTCCGTAGTTTGGAGATCGCGCTTAGGTAATGTGGAGTAGTCCGGTCGGTTGGTTCGTTCTGTTAAGCTCTTAGTCGGGCGATACGTTGGCGCATCTTGTCGAGATGAACGGCATCAAGTGGCAACTGTATCACGCTGGTGTTTTCGCTTTGGCTTGCAATACGGCCTGTGATGGTCTCTCTTACTTTTTCCATATTGATTTCAATCACGTCACCGGGGTTGGCTGAAATCGCCGGATGTACGACAATATGCCCACACGAAATCTCGCTGGCCTGACCTTGCCAGATCTCGCCGACCTCTTGCTTTGAAACGCGCGTCGCAGCATCAATCGTGTGACATTCATAAGTGTCATCATCAATGTCGGTGTTTTGCATTGCACCAAGAAACGTCTCAAGCTCACTGTTGAGGCTCGAAACTTCTGTCACGGTTTCAGAAGCCGCATTGTGGACCTCGGATGCGGTGCCTTGAACATTCTGAATGCTGCCTTGAATGGCAGCCATATTGTCCGATACGCGCCGCGAGCTTTCCGATACGAAAACAACACTGCGAGATATTTCCTGTGTGGTTGCATTCTGCTCTTCGATCGCGCCTACAATGGCTGTAACGTATTCGTCAATGCTATCGATCGTACTTGCAACATTGCTAATCGCTTCGCCAGAGCTTTCTGCCACATGACGAATGCGCGTCACGCGCTCCGCTATTTCATCGGTTGCTTTGGCTGTTTGGTTGGCAAGCGATTTAACTTCGCCGGCAACCACGGCAAACCCTTTGCCAGCATCACCAGCACGGGCTGCTTCGATTGTAGCGTTCAAGGCCAGCAGGTTGGTTTGTTCTGCGATGGATGTAATCAGTTGAACAACTTCACCGATTTCTTGAGCAACTTCCTGCAGTGTGCGCATTTCAGCTTGTGACGTTGCCGAATATTCGACGGCATTTTTCGATACATCCGAGAATTGCGTGATTTGGGTTGAAATCTCGCTGATTGCGGCAACCATTTGTTCTGTGGCAGCCCCAAGGCTTTGTGCATTGCCCGAAGATTCTTCTGCTTCACTTGCCGCAGATGATGCCAAACCATTGGTTTCACCTGAGTTCTCACTTACCGTATCGGCACGTTGGACCATTTCCTCAGAGCTTGCCAAAATCTTGCCGAAGACGGCACCGATGCTCGAGCCGAACACGCTGACCAGATGATTGCGTTCGGATTGACGTTGTTTTTGCTTTTCTTCGATTTCTTTTTGGGCTGCTTCTAGTTCACGTGCCCGAAGCATGTTTTGTTGAAAAACATCCATCGCAGATGAAATTTCAAAGATTTCATCCTTGAAACGGCTTTGGGGGACTTTGGTGTCAAGATTGCCATGTGCCAAATTACTAAGCGCTGTGGTAAGGGACCCCAATGGCTTGGAAATACTGCGGCCCAAAAGCCATGATAGAATAATACTAAGCGTTGTGATTACGACTGCAAGTGTTGCAATCAGGACTTTGCCATTTTCCTCGTCAACCAGTGCTGTGCCCATGGATTTCCGCGTAAACAGGGAAACCTCATGAAGCAGTGCTTCAACCTCATGATTTAGTTTTTCCTGCTCGGCCTCGGTTTTTAAAACAGCCGTCAGCATTTCTGAGCTATCGCTGTTTCCAGCTTCAATACTGTCAAAAATCTCTTTGACGTGTTCTTCGTAACTGAGGTGCTCGTCCTTGACTTGGTTTAAAGCTTCGGCGACGTGAATAAACTCTTTACGTGCAGCGTCGGAAAGCTCGCCTTCAAGGAAGGATGTTACCATCTGGCCAGCAGCTTCGATTTCATGGTCTGATAGTGTCGCGATTTCTTCGAAATGCTTGCGAACATTTTCGAAAGTTTCTTCTTCGCTATGGGCTGTGATTTTGGCAATGCGCAGGGCTTTCTCCATCAGGATTGCCTGCTCAAGCTGATGTTGAGTGATTTGTTCAAGCGCTGCGGTCAGCGGAAGATCACGATTGGTGACTTCGTCTAGTTCATGGCCAATCACGGTCATTTTATAGACCCCGATGCCCCCCAGTATGACCGTTGCGAAAATTAGGAATCCGGCCAACCCGAACAGCCGGTGAGATATTCGTAGTCCTGTCCACCAGTTAGTCATTGTTATATCTCCACATTGTCGGTTTTATTAGACGTTTTATTGTTTGTATCTATCCTTAAGGATAGCGTCAACTATTAATGGTGTAGTATCCTAATATGGGGAGGGTCGGCATAAATATACTTAAGTATATGAATTCAAGCGGCCATAAAGCGCGAAATCTCATTATGAAAAGTCCATTAAGGAGCGGGGGAAGGTGTTTCAGGCCGGTCTAAGATAAGAGCGGTGATCCAAGAAACAGCAGATCGTGCCATGAGAGCTCGTATCGACAAACCAGCCCTATTTTATTCGGGTGATTTGGCTGCTATGCGCAACAGATACTTGATCTTGTTGTGTGGTGAGGTATAGCTTCGCGCACGCGTGGGGGCCATGTGACCCCTATGCGCAATGATTTCAACCGAAATCCAAGATTTAACTGACAAACCCAACTGATAAACAAGGTTTCAAAAATGACAGCCGATCTTCGAGATGCCGCACTTAACAGCAACGTCTGGGCTTTTCAGGAAGCCAGCAAGCTGGTCAAGCGGTATAAACAGAAGGCGCCTGAAAAGGGCTATGTCCTTTTTGAAACCGGTTATGGTCCGTCGGGTCTGCCCCATATCGGTACCTTTGGCGAAGTCGCACGCACGACCTATGTCCGTCGTGCGTTCGAAACCATGTGCGATATCCCGACCAAGCTTTTCTGCTTTTCCGATGACATGGATGGGCTTCGTAAAGTTCCTGACAACATTCCCAATAAGGAAATGGTCGGCGAACATCTTGGCAAGGCGCTGACCTCTGTTCCCGATCCGTTTGGCACGCATGAAAGCTTTGCCCATCACAACAATGCGCGCTTGCGTGACTTTTTGGATGGGTTCGGGTTTGAGTATGAGTTTAAATCATCGACCGACTGTTATCGTTCGGGCATGTTTGATGCGGCTTTGTTGCGTCTTTTGGAACGCTATGACGCGATCCAGAAAATCATGCTGCCGACCCTTGGTGAAGAACGTCGTGCGACCTATAGCCCGTTCATGCCGGTCGAACCGGGAACCAATAAAGTCCTGATGGCCAAGGTGACCGAGCTTAATGTGGAAGCTGGCACCATTGTCTATGAACATCCTGAAACCGGGAAACTGGTTGAAACCCCGGTCACCGGTGGTAATTGCAAACTGCAGTGGAAACCCGACTGGGCGATGCGTTGGTATGCGCTGGGCGTTGATTACGAAATGGCGGGCAAAGACCTTATTCCGTCAGTTGAGCTTGGCAACAAGATCGTTAAGGCATTGGGCGGCACCCCGCCTGAAGGCTTTAACTATGAGCTGTTTTTGGATGAAAACGCGCAGAAAATCTCGAAATCCAAGGGCAATGGCATTTCGATGGAAGACTGGCTGAAATATGCGCCAGAAGACAGCCTGTCGCTGTTTATGTTCCAGAAGCCGAAAACCGCCAAACGTCTGTATTTCGATGTCATCCCGAAAACAGTGGATGAATATCTGACCTTTGCCGAAAAGCTTAAAACCGAAACCGACCCGACCAAGATTTTGCAGAACCCGGCCTGGCATATTCATGCCGGAACCGCACCGGACCGCGAAATTCCGCTGTCCTTCGGCATTCTTTTGAACCTGGTGTCGGTTTGCAATACCGATGACCGCGATCTTCTGTGGAAGTTCATTTCGCGCTATGCCACCGGCGCAACCCCGGAAACCTCGCCGTATTTGGATAAGCTTGTTGGCTATGCGATCAATTATTACAGCGACTTTGTAAAACCGTCGAAAAAGTATCGTGCTGCGACCGAGGCCGAGCAAGCAGCCCTGAAAGACCTGCGTGATGCGCTGTCAAAAATCGCGCCGGGTACGGAGCCGTCCGACATCCAGACCGAAGTTTTCACCGTGGGTAAAAACCACAATTACGAAAACCTGCGTGACTGGTTCAAAACGCTTTATGAAATCCTGTTGGGGCAGGAACAGGGCCCGCGCATGGGATCGTTCATCGCCCTGTATGGTCTTGATGAAAGCGTTGCCTTGATTGACCGTGCATTGGCCGGTGAAGACCTGAGTGCCTGATTAATCGCATTCCAGTTTTGGAATGAAAAAGGCCCGCATCATCGTGATGCGGGCATTTTTTATGGTGTAAACAGGGCTACCCGCGTGACATCTCTTTAACCAGTTCGTTCGTTTCTGGTCTTGATGATTGGTGGCGATACCGTAGGGCTACGACATCGCGCACGATTTCCACGTCATCAATCGGCAGCGACACAAGGCCGTTGCCCGCAGGAATTGCCGTTTCGGGTAAGATGACTGCGCCCGAACCCTGCCGTGCGAGTTCAATTAACCAATCGACACGGTTGGAGCGATAAGCCGCATAAAGGACATGTCCTTGGTCGGCACATGTCCCGTGAAGTGTATCGCGCATCTCGCAATTGGGCCGATCGAGCATGTTGGTATTGGCAAGATCTGCGAGTGAGATGGCGTCCAGCTTTGTCAAAGGATGTTCATTTGCTACGACAACTTTGTATTTCTCTCGATAGATATTGTCTATGCGATACAGTTCTGGACTGACTGTTTGCGCCGTAACGACGATATCGAAATCTCCATTCCGAAGTCCTGCAAATAAGATATCAGATGGTTCAACGATCAGTTCGATCTCGGCCTGTGGCAAACGTGTTCTAAACCGTTCTACCGCCTTTGAAATGGTGTTGTGGCCGATCGTCTCGCCCATCCCAATGCTTATTGGAACTCTTTCCAGTCTTGCGTGCCGAATGGCTTCAATCTTGGCTTCCTGGGTTTCTGTCTGAACCTTTTGAAGGCGTGGTTTTATCAGTTTTCCAAGTGGGGTTAGGCGGCAGCCCGCACGATCGCGGATGAACAACGCACCGCCTAATTCTTCTTCAAGCTTTTTGATCGCTGTTGTCAAGGAAGGTTGGGAGACGTTGGAGGCACTTGCAGCATGTGTGAAATTGCGGTGTTCGCAAACTGCGAGAAAATAACGAACTTGGTTCATCTCCATGACGGCCTCCCGATGTTGCGTATTCCAACAGGTTCTAGGGTTGGGTATCCATAGTCAATGGCTATTGTAAAATAGGGTATCGGAATTGGCGTTCGTCCGGTTGGTCATGGGACAAAGGCAGATCGAAACGTGAAGCGCTGAAACCCAAATCAGGAGACGATTATGAAAACGAAATTCCTTCAGATGTTCTCAGTATTGGCGTTGATCACGACGGCAACAGTTGGAAACGCACAGGAAAATGTCATGGATAATTACACCGCCAGCTTTATCGCAATGCCTGCTGCATCTGACCAAACAGATGCCTTTGCCGACTTTCTGATCGCTGCGGCACCTTTGGTGAAGAACACCGAGCCGGGGACAAAGCTTTGGTTCGCACTGAAAGCGCAAAACACGCTTGCAATCTTTGATGTTTTTGTCGACGCGCAAGCCCGCGACGCGCATTTTTCGGGCGTTGTCGCAGGTGCCTTGAAAGAAAATGCCGATCATCTGGTTGAAGGCGGCTGGGATGGTGGCGTTGTTGCCAACATCAATAATGCCAACGTGCTGTCTGCAAAAGAAGCCGTCGATCTTTATAGCGCGACGACCGCTACATTTATCATGCTTGAAGCAGCACCGGGGCAGGGCGAACAACTGGCAGAGCTTCTGCGCGCAGCAGGCCCAATTGTTGCGAAAACAGAACCCGAAACATTGTTTTGGGTGGCGTTGCAGATTGATGCAAACAAGTTTGCAATCTTCGATATTTTTGCCGGTGAGGCTGGCCGAGAAGCCCATTTCGCGGGCCAAGTGGCCGGATTGTTGAATGAAAAGTCATCTCAACTCGTCGCTGGCGGCTGGGATGAAGGCGTTGTCGCCAATGCCCGCAATTTTGATATCCTTGCGATCAAGTAAAACAGGACAAGCAGAAAAAATGAATGACTGCGCGTGATGATGTTAAGGAAGCTTTCTTTTGTTTTAGCGCTTGCTTTGTGATGTTCTGAACATGAAAAATGCCCGCATCGTCGTGATGCGGGCATTTTTGCTTTTCTGCAGGCGGAAGCTGATTTTAGCTTGGCGGAAGATAGCGCCGCCAAGGGTGGGCTTCAAACGGGGCCAGAAGGATTTGGCGGGCTTTTTGCCAGCCAACCCCGAATGCCATAACCAGCCCCCCAATGATAAAGCAGACCAGAACAATCGTGACGGATCGATCAATGGCAGCGTTTTCAAGACCGGCACTTAGCAAATAACCGACATAGGCCAGCGCGCTAATGATCGGTGATCGGCGATCGACGATTAGGGAAAACAACATCGCAATAACGATCACGGGGACCATGACCCAAGCGGTGGCATTAAAGGCGGCGGCAACCGAGTGGATCGTCATCGGTGCGCCCATGACGTAAAGCCAGAACGCACATTCCGCCCAGCCGTTGACGCGGTTGGGGTCGCGGCAGTCAAGAAACACCGCAAGGATGAGCAGCAAAAGCCCGGTCGCCGTGATCAATATCGGCATATAGGGCGTAAGTGCCGGGCCGATGAGTGCGGTTGTAGCCGACCATACCACGCCGACAATAGCCGCAGCGATCAGGGCAAAGGATACCGGCAGGCGATAACGCAGGAAAAACGCTACCTGAAAGGCAAAGCCAATCAGCGAGACAATCACCAGAACATTCATCGACCGTTTGCCGAAGCTTACGATATCGTCAAGGTCCGATACCCCGTCCGCAGGGCCGGCAAAGGACATGTAAAGTGCGATCGCATAAAGCATGATGGTGACGCCAAGGGCACCCATGATCGCGATAGAGGGAAGAGACGCCTTAAGTTTGCCCGCGATATATTCGGCCATTGCAACATAGGTGCTGATTGCGACCAATGGCACGATCCAGAAAGCGGGGCTGTTGGTGAGCATTCCCCACAGAATGAACCAGCCAATGCTGAGTGCAATGACACCAAGGGCAATGAAAATGTCATTCATGCCCCGAAACAGGGTGAATTTTTCAGTTTCCGCAGCATCGCCAGATTGCTCGGCCAGAAAGTTTTCAAGCCGTTCAAAGGATTCTTCGCTTAGCACACCGGCTGTGACGGCATTCTTGATGTCGGTAAGCGTGAATTGACTGTTCTTCACTGTTGTTCCGCATTCTTTTGAGGTGGGGGAAGTGGAGCTTGTTGCACTGTCTTCTTTGATACACGCCATTGAGATCGGTTTCAATTTATAGCCAAGACCACCAAAACATGTTCGGCTTATGGCAGCTTGATCTATTGACAGCACGATAGCGCAAAGATAATAAGTTAGTTAACTGACTTTATGATAAGGCAATCCAATTATGGCCGTGAAAATGAGTTCCGAGGAAAAGCGTCAAAAGCTTGCCCGTGCGGCAATGAATGTGATTTGGCGCGATGGATATCATGGGGCAACCATTCAATCGGTTGCCAAAGAGGCAGGGTTGCCTGCCGGGGGCGTGTTTTACCGGTTCCCCAAGAAACATGACCTGGCACAGGCGGCATTGGAAACGATGGAAGGCGAGTTCGCCCCGCTTTTGGCAAGCATTGCGCCAAATGGGTCGGCAGGTGACCGTATTGCGATTTTCTTTGATTATCTGGATGCGATGACGCCACGTCGGGTTCGTCATGGCTGTCCGTTGGCAAGGTTGATGCTTGATCTTCCTGATGAGGACGCGTTTGTTCCTGTGCGCGCAATCGGTCAGGGGGTGTTTGATTTGCTTGTGAACTGGTTGGCCGAACAGTTTTCAAATGGTGGGTTGGACTATTCAACTGCGACAACGCAAGGGCGACGAATGATCGTGCGCTGGCAGGGGGCGATTGTTCTGGCCCATGCAATGAATGATCGGTCCATTCTTGATGACGAGATAAATGATCTTCGCCGTGTGGCGAAACGTCTGATTGAAGGTGCTTAGGATTCTTGGCGTTTGTTTGTCGGCGGGTGAGCACCAATAAATTGCCATCATGAAGTCAATTTCTGTTGATGGTATTGTGGTTGCCAAACGTCATATAAACAAAGACAGTTTTGCGTGTCGCAAAGGGATTGAAACCATGCAGATACTAAAGATCGCCATCGCAGGCATTCTGGTCGGGATGCTGGCGGCCTGTGCCAGTGGTCCACGCGTTTATACAGACGCGGATCCGGCAACTGATTTCGGTCGTTATCAAACCTTTGCTTTCTTCGAAGCCGCAGGCAAGGAGGCCGAGGAAAAATACACAACCCTTTCAGGGCAGCGTATTGAAGATGCGATCAGCACAGCACTGGAATCGCGTGGCTATCGGATTGATATCTACAATCCTGATTTTCTGGTGAATTTTCATCTGAAAACCGAAGAAAAAACGCAGACCTCGCCGCCGGTTTACATGGGTGGTTATTACGGATATCGCGGCGGGATGTACGTTGGCTGGCCGGGTTATGTCGAACCGGGACACACCAGTACCTATACCGAGGGGACATTGAGCGTTGATTTCGTCGACCGTCAGTCCAACCAGATGATCTGGGAAGGGACTGCTGTGGGGCGGGTTACCAGTTCGGTGCGCGAAGCCCCGAATGAAGCTGTGCGCAATGCGGTGGCTTCAATTTTTGCCAAATATCCCTATGTCGCGGGGAGTAGCGCGCCGGTTCCATTGGCGCAGTAATCTTTAGTGTTGATGCAGAAAATAAAAAACGGGCCGGAAATTCCGGCCCGTTTTGCATTTTGAATATTGCTTAGATTAATCCGGGCTGGCGGCCGTGAAAGTCAGGTACAATTCTTGTGCGCGCCGCGTGATCGGGCCGGGTTGCAGGTTGCGATCATCAAGCTTTACGCATGGTGCGACCTTGTAATAATTGCCAGTACCAAAGATTTCATCGGCGCTTTCAAGTTCGGCATAAGTGCAGGTTTTCTCCACGACATCTACGCCGTCTTCGCGCAGAAGCGTGATCACACGCTGCCGGGTCAGGCCGTTTAGGAAGGTGCCATTGATTGCCGGGGTATAGACAGTGCCGCCCTTGGCAAAGAACAGATTGGCATAGGAAAATTCGGCAACATTGCCAATCGGATCAAGCATCACACCGGTGTCAAAGCCAGAACTGGTTGCCTCGGTCACGGCACGGCCAACATTGGGGTAAAGGCATGCTGCCTTTGCCTCTGTCGGGGCACTTTCCGGGGATGGGCGGCGGAAACTTGATTTTCGCGCACTGAAACCGGTTTGGATGGCTTCGGGCATGTCGGTTACCGAAATACATAAAACAAACTGCGCACTTTCGGGAACGGGGGCAAGGAAGCCTTCGCCACCATAGACAATCGGTTTGATATAAAGTGCGAGTTCTGAATCAAATTTCGTCACACCTTCTTTAACCAGTGCGACGATTTCGTCCGCTGTGATCGCCGGTTTAAGGCCCATCAATTCGGCTGATCGCAAAACACGTGCGCAATGGGGATGAAGGTCTGGCATTTTGCCATTCATGCGGCGTGCGCCATCAAAAACGGTAGAGGCCATCCAGACACCGTGGGTTTGCGGCCCCATAATGTTGGGATTACCTTGATGCCATTCGCCCTTATACCAAGTCCAAGTGGTGACGGTACTGTCCGTGGCGGCGTGGTGACCCATTCTGTGCTCCTGATGATATGCGCAAAGACATCCAAGGAAAGCCTTGGTTATGCCAGTGGGGCGGTATGCTTATGGTGCTCAGAATAGGATTTTTGCCCAAGGCGGGTCAAAGAAAACATCGCACAGAGGCAACGGTTATTCATCGACCTCATTGACGGTCTTGCGGCGTTGTTCAAACATGCGGGATTCAAGGCGTGAGAGTTCAGAATTGATTGCCTTGATATCAAGCGGCTTGGTGCAATAGGCGTCAAACCCTGCTGCGCGGAATACGGTCATATTTTCGTTGGAAATATCTGCCGTCAGGGCCAGAACGGGAATGGTTGCTTTGACCGGGTCTTCTGACGCGCGGATTTGACGGGTGGCTTCGATCCCGTCAAGAACAGGCATGTGAACATCCATCAGAACAGCATCGAAATCCTGCTCGGCAAGGATATCGAGTGCAACTTGCCCGTCCTCTGCCGGGGTTATGGTGTGGCCTTGCTGTTCCAGAAGCGTTTTGGCAAGGATGCGGTTGATTTGAATGTCTTCGACCAGCAAGAGATTCCAGCCAATAATCCTTGGTTCTTCGTGTAGGCTGATTTCCGGATTATCTTCTTTATCCAGCGCATTTGCGGCGGCCTGGGTGCTGAGTGGTAGGGTGATTTCAAACCAGAATGTGCTGCCTTTGCCTTCGGTGCTTTCCACCTCAATCGTACCGCCCATGGTTTGTACCATGCGCTGACAGATCGCAAGGCCAAGCCCGGTTCCGCCATAGCGCCGCGCGGTTGAGGTATCAACCTGTGCGAAGGCCTCGAAAATGGATGTCAGTTTGTTTTGCGGTATGCCGATGCCTTCATCCTGAACCGAAATGCGGAACGTCATTTCGGTGTCAGAGACCGTCAGGGGCGATGCTTTGACATAGATATTGCCATGTTTGGTGAATTTGATCGCATTGGAGACAAAGTTGGTCAAAATCTGTTTCAGTCGAACGGGGTCGCCTATTACCCAGCGCGGCATTTCTGGATCAATTTCCAAATGCAGCTTGTTTTGCTGATCGCGTGCAGGAACCAACATCATTGATGTGACTTCTTCGCAGATACGATGAATGTCAAACGGGACTTCTTCAAGGATCAGTTTCCCGGCTTCGATCTTGGAGATATCAAGGATATCGCCAATCAAGGACAATACATGGCGACCCGCACCGCGGATGGTCGAAAGATAACTTTTCAGCTTCTCGACCGACAGGTTCTTGTCCAGGCTTTCTTCGGCAAGCTGGGTGTAGCCAAGAATAGATGTCATCGGGGAGCGGAATTCGTGGCTCATATGGGCGATGAATTCCGATTTTGCCTTATCAGCCTGTTGGGCTTGCTTCATTGCCTGTTCGGCAGATTTCCGCGCATCTTCAAGTTCCTTGGTTCGAATAGCAACAAGATCCACGATACGCTTTTCCGTGCGGTTTAAGGACCGCAGGTAAATCAGCAACAGGATGCTAATCAAGCTGCCAATAACAAAGATCGCCCAAGGCTGCCAATAGATCAGGCCGGTGACGCCTGTTTTTGAGGGATGAAGAACAATTGTCCAATCGCGATAGCCAAAAGTGAAATTCGATACATTCGGGTTAAAAGGTGTTTCAAGTTCGGACCGGATATGGTCGATCGCGTAGTCTGCTTTACGATTGGAATAGATCAGCTTTTTGTCGCTATCGGATTTGATGTCGGCAAGATGGATTTCAAAATCCAGGGGAATGCGCGCCACACGGGTGGCACGCGTGATCATGTCCGTCAGGCGTAAAATACCGACAGCAACGCCAAGCGGCGGGCCACCCGGATTACGGCGGTTGTTAACAGCCAGAAAAGCAAGAGACGTGACGATAGCAGATGACGATTGCATCAGATTGATCGGTTCGGTCAAGGTCACGTTACCGGTTTGAAGCGCAGTTTCAAGTGCGCGACGGCGGGTTGCCTCGCTGGCGAGATCAAACCCGACGGCCCTTTCATTGCCCGAGCGCGGGAAAACAAAGAAGATTGGGTAATATTGATCGCGCGGGCTTGCTTCTTTTAGTTCGCCGTCATTCAACTCACGGATGGCGAAGTTTTCTACTCCTCGTAAAGTCGCATTGTCTTCAATTAGAGCACGGGCGCGCTGTTCAACAAAGGGTGCCCATTCCAGTGCGGCAACGCCGGGGCGTCGATTGACCCAAGGGGCGATCATGGCATCAAATGTATTCGCCGACACACTGCCATGTACGTCAAACAATGTGCGCACCGCAATCAAGGCGTCCGTTGCGCCGCCTAGTTCCTCTCTGAGCGATGCTTCAAAAGCCAACCGGTATTGCTGGGTCGATACCCGATCAGCTTCGACAAGCTGGGTATATGTGTACCAAGCAGCAAGGCCTGATACGCCAAACCCGATAACGCCGATGATGATTGAAAGAGTTCGGCGCATCCGATGGACGTCATTGGACAGGCGCCCATCACGTGCCCGGATGGTAATGGTTGAAATGCGTTCCATCCCTGCTGCCAGAAACAGGGTGCAGATGGATATCGCAATGACATAACCATAAAGATTGCGCAGGCCAGTGTTCATATCACCGATAACAAATGTGGTGTTACCAAGTACGGCAAATATGATTATGTCGGCAACAATGATTGCATTTATCAGTGCTGCGCCCAAAAGCCCGAAACGCAAGGCCCCCCAAATGACGAAAGGCAGAGAAACAAAGATAAACAGATACTCTGGCTTGGAGATCAGCGGCGTTGTTTGAACCGTTGAGGCCATAACAACGGTTGCGATGCTGATCACGGCAAGTTCAATATAATGTCGTGGCGGTCGGTTTGTTGTTCGCCACTTCATCAAGCGCAACGCAAGCGGACCAATAACGATGGCGCCAACCAGATCGCCAAGGAACCAGCCTTGCCAGATTGTCTCGAACTTCTCGAAGTTGCCAATGACGGTTAAGCTTAGTGACGTTGTGCCAAGCAAAGCTGCAAGTGCGGGGCCGCAGATAGTGCCCAAGACGATGAAAGCAGCGACATTGCGGATTTGCGTCATCGGATAGTTTCCGGCCAGTCGCCTGATCAGCAAAGCCGGCAAAACAGCCGCAAGGGTATTGCCGCCCGCAATCATGATTGAGGCCGCTATGGAAGGTGATGTCACCAGATTAACCATAAGCGCACCGACAAGGACGGCGGGGAAATAGCGCCATCCCCAGAATATCATTGCGGCTAAGGCAATTCCGGAAGGGGGCCAGACAAGGGTAACGCTGCTGCCAAAGAAGGAAAGCTGCAAACCCAAATATCCGGTAAGGAAATAGCTAAGTGCAATTACCAAAGAGCGAACAATGTAATGGCGCTGCAGCTTCAAGCAAATGTCCCTTTTCCTGCGCGACGTGGGTCGCCTTTCACAGTCGGACTTAATGTAAGGTGGCATGCACTAAATTTGAATACGCCATTGTCCTAACGGGCCGATATTTACCAGTTATCCCGATTAAATCAGTGCTCTAGGTTGTGAAAAGAAGGGGGTTTCAAAGGCAGAAATTGTACTGCTTTACTGACTGCACCATAAAACACGGGCAACCCAATCTATTTCGTCTGCGGGCACAAAACGATCGTCATACTCGGGATTGAACGATTTAAGTTCTACGCCAAGTGCGCCGCGTCGGATCAGTTCCTTGGCCATGACTTCGCCCTCAATGGTTTTGACAACCACGCGGTCCTGTGGACGAATGTTTGAGGCGGGGCTTACAATGATCAGATCACCATCGCGAAAAACCGGTGCCATTGAGTCGCCGGAAATGCGTAATCCATAGGCGGTTGGATCATGCAGGGCCGGAAACGTAATGTCTTCCCATGATCCACCGACCGGATAGCCCGCATCATCAAAAAATCCACGATTGCCTGCCTGGGCAAAGCCAATGACCGGAATGCGCCCGGCACCATTGCCATCCACCAGTTCGGAAAATTCACGAAAACTGACATCGGTAACCGAGAGCACCTTGGAAATGCTTTCGGTTGACGGCCAGCGGGCCTTGCCCTGATTGGTGGTGCGTTTGGACCGGTTAAAGGTGGTCGGGTCAAGTTGCGCCAATCGGGCCAAACCAGACGGGGTTAAGCCGTGGTCTTTGGCAATTTGGTCAAGGGCGGCCCAGATTTGTTGATGTCTGATCATGCCCCATCCTAGCAGGAGCAAAAGCCCCAGCAAAAGGAATTAATTCCTGTTTTGGGCCGAATTTTTGCCGCGTGTCAGGAGCTAAACCGTCGAAACCGATAACGTGGTGATGTTATCAAACAAGTCAGGTTTGCCCATTTGCCCGCCTTTAAGCAACATAGGCAGTTCATCAAGTGTCGCCAAGGACGCATGCGCGCGAATAATCGGCGCACCGGCATCAAAGTCAGCCGCGAATGACAGGCTATCAATCCCAAGTTCCTGTAACGCAAGACTTGATGTATCGCCCCCGGCAATCAGCAAAAAGCCAAGTTTGACGGTGTGACTGATGCCGGCAATGAAGGCGGCACTTGCCCGCGCCAGATCGTGACTGGCAATTGTGTGGTCGCGATTATCAGACAGCGAGACCAAAAGATGTTTGCCATCGCCAAGAATGGACAGGCATTCAGCGCGCAGGGCTTCAAGTGCCGTTGGATCGCACAGATCGGATGGTGCGATGCTGCGTTTGACGTAGCTGCACGCCCTTGTAACCTGATCGGCGGTCAGGGAGGACCGGCTTCCGGCAAAGGCAAATACCGGGCCGGGGCGACGATGGAGCTTGGTTGGGTGATCTGTATTGGGGCTCAGGTGCGGAAAAAGCGCCTCTGCGACACTGCTTGCGCCCACGCAAAGTATCGCAGTGGTTTTGGCAATCTCGCGGATGGCCTCACCAATGGTCAAAAGATCGGTTTCTTCACTTACATCAAACAGGGTTTCGGTTTCCCCCGCAGCAAGGCGGCGGCGGATTTCCGCAATAAGTGCCGCTCGGCCTTGGCGTATGATGGTGAAATCAATTAACCCGATCTTGGGCCAGCCCTGTGCGCCGAGGTGACGGCAAAGATCGGCATCATTCATTGGCGTAACGGGATGCACCGACATGACCGGATGGCGATCAATGCGATAGAGTTCACCATCGCCCGCCCCGGCAAAAAGGTTGCCTAGCAGGCAAAATCGCCGAAGCGACGGTTGTCCGCCAATTACGGCTTTCCATTTTGCACCAACAGAACTGGCATAGCGGTCCGCAATGGCGGCGATGTTTCCGGTGTCGGGGCTGCTATCAAAGGTAGAGCAGATCTTGAAATGATATAGGCCATTGCATGCCCCTACGAGTTTGTGGGCAATCGCACCAATGGTGGCAACGCCGTCTTCGACCCCCATAGCACGAAGCGACGTTGCAACACCAAAGGCATCAAGGCTATCAGGACCTTTGTTGGGATCGTTTCTGTCATCCGAAGGTTCCGGGGCGGTCAGATACAAACGTGCATTCAGACCCGCACGCGCCAGCGTCGCAAGTGTATCGGACGCCCCGGTAAAATCATCGGCACAAAAAACGATTTTGGTCATGATCAGCCTTTTGCCCCATAAAAGGACAGGGCTTCAGACAGGACCGTATTATTGATGGCATGTTGTTCGAGACTGATACCCGCTTCGCAGGCTTCCCATGCTTGGCGCAGGCTGGTAATCCCGGCTGCGGGGCCCGATGGATGGGCCAGAATGCCACCCCCAGCAAGGAACATGAAATCTGCCGAACCAACCGCGTCATGGGTTGCCGGAACCGTCCCGGCCCACTGACCAGATGAGAAGACCGGAAGAACGTGGTCTTCATCGCCATTTCCCGGCGCGAGTGGTTCGGCACAGATTTGGGCAGATGCCTGAACTTCGCTGTCTTCGTCGCAAAATTTTCCGCCCATGCCATGGACATGCATGTGATCCATGCCGGTCAAACGATACAGGGTTTGATAGGCCGGAAACGCCATGCCAATTAATGGATGACGCGACAAGGCCCCAAAGCCGTTGCGATGCCCATGTAAAACAAGGCCGGTTGATTTACGAAGGGTCTGAAGGGCTGAAAGCCCCGCCCAGTTCATGCTGACCATCGCACACGAACCGCCTTCTTTTTCAATCAGGTCGGCATGGGTGCGCATGGCATCGGTTTCATCGGTGATGTTAAACGCAATCATGACATCGCGCCCGGTGCGATCGCGATAGCGGCGCACTCGGTCCATCACGGCGGGAATGCGTTCGGCAAGAGGGGACGATTCCGGATTGGCGCAGACTTCATCATCCTTGATGAAGTCAACCCCGGCTTCACAAAGCTGTTCAACCAGATTGGCAATATCAGGGGTACGCATCCCAACATTTGGTTTAATGATCGTGCCAAAGAATGGACGACCCAGCACATTCATGCGGGTACGGGTGCCTTTGGTGCCAGCCACTGGATAATCGTAAAGATCACGATAGGGTTTGGGTAGTTTGACATCAACCAGTTTAAGCCCAGTGATCTCGCCCAGATCATAAAGATTACCCGAAACTGTTGATGCCAAGGTTGCCAGATTACGCCCGATGTTGCCGGTCGGAAAACCAATGCGGATTTCAGCCCGGCGGTATGGTCCCGTGACCCCGCGTACGGTCAAATACGCACTTTGCAGGCTGGGCTGATTGGCAGGGGTGAGTTCACGAATGGACAACACACGTGCCGAACAGCGTTCGCGCAACTCGTCGGTTTCACCAGCCACACTCACAAATGTGCCACTGCTTTGCTCGCCGGCCATGATGGCGGCGATCTTTTCAGGGTCCATCGGTGTTTCAATAAGATACCGGGCTTCAATCAAGTCCATGGGTCAGATTTCCGAAAGCGATGGGAAAGGACGGATCGGATCAGTGCCATCCCAGTCAAGGGATGCTTCATAGATCGATTTGAACAGGCGACCTTTCGGGCCGACAACTTCGGAAAGTTCGATCACGGTGCCGGGATGCATTTCCTTGTCGAAATAAACGAAACGACCGGCTTCGCCGACCTTGCCGCTCATCTTCACTGTGAAGCCTTTGCTTTCCATCAGGGCAAGATCGCTATCAAAGTTTTCGGTCCAATAGGCAACATGCTGAAGACCGGTATTTCCAGCCCTTTGGAAGTCGCGATACATCGATGGTGCATCATTGCGGGTCTGGATCAGTTCGACCTGAACATATCCCGAATTGGCAAGCGCGACCGAGTTGTGAACGTCATAAGATTGTCCGTCATAGCGGTAATCTTCGATCGGAACGTGCGGATTATAATACCACGGGCCAACGCCCATTGTTTCGGCCCAATAGTCCATGGCCGCTTCAATGTCGGGCACGACGTAACCGAGCTGGCGAATTTCACCAAGAAATCTGCTCATGTTTCCTCACTTAATCCAGAAGGTTGGGCAACCAGGTAGAGATTGCCGGTATGCAGGTCACTACAAGAAGTGACAAAAACAGGGGTAACAGGAAGGGAAGCGCCCCACGGATCACCCGGTGCAGTGGCATCTTGGCGATGATGCTGACCATATAAAGGCTCATGCCGACAGGCGGGGTCAGAAGCCCGATCATAAGGTTGAGGACAAAGACAACACCAAGCTGCAGGGGATCAACGCCAGCGGCCGTCATGGCCGGGGTAATGATCGGTGCAATGATCAGGATGGCGGCAATTGATTCCAAGAACATGCCGACAACAAGCAAAAGCACATTAACAATCAGCAGCAACACCAGCGGATCGCTTGACAGACCCAGCAAGAACTCGCTGGCCGTGACCGGCAGGCGGTCCATGGTCAGAACCCAGGCAAACAGGGCCGCGGTTGATACGATGAACAGGACGTTGCCCGTTGCATCGACACTGTCACGCGCGGCAAGCACAACCCGTTTAAGATCAAGCTGGCGATAGACGAATTTGCCAATCAAAAGCGCATAGGCAACCGTCACACCGGCAACTTCGGTCGGGCCGAAATAGCCTGAAATCAAACCACCAATCAAAAGAACCGGGGCGGCAAGGGCGGGCAAGGAAATGACAAACTTTCGGGCAAAGGCGGCAATGTTGAATTTAACATCATCGCGCGGCAGCTTATAAACCTTTGCCATTACCGCGACCTGCGCCATCAAAAGAAGAGTGATCAGAATGGCGGGAACGATCCCAGCGATCAGCAATTTGACCGCAGATACATTGGCGACCGATGCAAAGATAATAATCGGAATGCTTGGCGGGAAAATCGGACCAATGGTGGCCGCTGCCATGGTGATGCCCGATGCAAATTCGGGCGAATAGCCCTGTTTGCGCATCATTTTGATTTGAACCGCACCCAGTGCCCCGATATCGGCTAGGGCCGCGCCAGAGACACCTGAAAAGATCAAGCTGACCAGAACGCTGACCTGGGCCGTGCCACCCCGGATCCAGCCGACCATCATTCGTACAAGTTCGAACAAATGGTTGGTGACACCCGACAGGCTGAGAAGATTGGCGGCAAGGATAAACAGCGGGACGGCGAGAAGCGGGGTTGAATCAAGGGCATTGACCGTGCGCTGTGCCAGAACCGTCATCGGCAGGTTAAACAGGATCATGATGATTGCCGATGACAGGCCAAGGCAAATGGCAATCGGCAAGCGAATGATCATGAGTGCCAGAAACAGGATAAGAAGGGTTGCACTCATCATTTGTCGGAATCCCCACGGGATGGATCAGGCGAGAGTTCGGACGACATTTCTTGCGCAATCGCATCGGCAATTGCGTTGCTGCCATCATCAGATTCATAGTCAGGGGCGGTTTCAGTGCGCGTGATCAACCGATAAAGGGCAACAGCCAATAACATGGAAATGGCAATCACCGCCGGGGCATAAACCGCATAATTTGAAAGATTAAGCGACGGCGTTGTGAACTTGCCCGCCCGCATCAAAAATTTATAAAGACCAAACAGGAAAATGGCGGAAAACACGGAAATCAGCGTGTAATTGGCAAAGCGCAGGATGGCTTTGCCGCGCGGACGCAAGGCGCTATAAAGCAGATCAATTGCGATATGACGGTTATGCAGCATCAGGGTGGGAACCGCGAAAAACACCAATGCGACATTTGAAATGCGCGACAGTTCATCAGCCCATGGCAGGCCAAGATCAAACAAATTACGCAAGATCACCTGACCAACGACCAGCACCGTCATCAGTGCCAGCATCACCATCGAAAATGCGGTCAGAACCCGGCAAACACGGTCCAGTCCCCTATAAATCGAGGAGTTCCTGTAGGGCATGACGATACCTGAAAATCAATTGGGCACAGAAAAATCGGGACGGCTTTCGTGAATAAAATGTTCCACAAAGCCGCCCCGAAGCGCGATTATTCTACGGCAGCAATTGCTTCATAGTATTTGCCGAATTTGTCGTCGAAACGTTCGTGAACAAGTTTTTCGACACCTGCGCGGAAGGCGGCAACGTCAAGCCCGTCAGCCGGGCTAATGATCGTCATGCCGGCTTCTTTAAGTTTGGCAAGATCGCCTGTTTCTTTATCAAGGATCATCTGCGATGCTTTCATCCGCACGGTTTCGGCCGCTTTGGTGATGGCGTCCTTGATGTCTTGCGGGAAGCTCTGCCACAGGTCTTCGTTGATCACGACGATCTCGGCGGCTGAAATATGCCCAGTCAGCATCATGTGTGTCTGAACATCATAAAGTTTATGGTCCACGGCCACATTGACCGGGTTTTCCTGGCCCTGAACGATGCCGGTGGCAAGGGCGGTCGGAACTTCGGACCAGTCAACCGGCACAGGTGCCGCACCAAGACCTTCGACAGCGGTCAGATAAACCGGGGATGGAATGGCGCGGATTTTAACACCAGCCAGATCCGCCGGGGTTTTAACGGCCATATTTGCGGTCAACTGACGGGTGCCGAAATAAAACGCATAGAGAACGCGCATGCCGGTATTGTCGATCAGGCCCTGATTAAGTTCGGACATGACAGGGGAATTGATATCGACAACCTTCATCAGGTGATCATAGTCGCGGTACAGATACGGGGTATCAAGCACGCCGAAATCTTCATAAAGCGAGCTCAGCGCACCAGCGGTGTTATGCGACAACGCAATGGCGCCCATCGATACGCCTTCGGCCAGTTCCTGAATCTTGCCAAGCTGGGATGACGGATAAACGTCAATCTTGACCGCACCATCGGTGTTTTTTGCAACTTCTTCTGCCAGCCAGTCGGCCTGTAGACCAACCACGCTGGTTGGGGAATTCATGTGGCCGTAATTCAGTTCATATTCCTGCGCCTGTGCGCTATGCGCCATGACAGTCAGGGATGCAGCAGCAGCGAGGGTCGTCGCGATATGACGAAATTTGTTCTGAATGACCATGGTTTCCTCCCGTGATGGTCTATGCGTTTTTTAGGGGCAGAAACCGTCAACTAACAGGCCCTGACCCTAGTCTATTTTGCGGGGATTTTGTTTTTCTTTTCCCTTGAATGTTCTCAGAGTACGTGAAACATTTCGCCTCATCAAACATCATAAATTGATGTGTTTTGATGTTTTTGAGGGTGCAATGCCAAAGACGACCGGACCGATTATCAAGGATATCGCCGACATTTCCGGTGTTTCACCGGCAACGGTCGACCGTGTTTTGAACAAACGCCCCGGTGTGCGCGAACGCACGGCAAAGCGCGTTTTGCAGGCCGCATCCGAACTTGGCTATCTGCCTGAAACCGATATGCAGGAAGTCTTTCGGCCCAAGCCGATGCGGGTGGTGTTTTTGCTGCCATCAGGCACCAATCCCTATTTGCAATTGCTGGGTGATCGGATCAAAACTGCGGCAGAGGCGATTACGGGCTATAACATCCGCGCGCGGTGCTTTTTCATCGACAGTTTTAACCCGCAGCTTTTATCCGAAGCCCTGCGCCAACATGGCGAAAAGGCCGATGGCATTGCCTTTATGGCGATTGATCATCCGCTGGTGCGCGAAACCGTGTCGGATCTTCAGGATGCGGGTAAACACATGATCACGGTGGTTTCCGATATTTCCGGCGTGCCGCATGCGGCCTATGTCGGGTTGGATAACCGGGCGGTGGGCCGCACAGCAGGCTATTTGCTGGGCCGGTTTATGAAACCGACGCAAGGTCGGGTTGCGATGATTGCCGCCAGCCGGACGTACCGCGCCCATGAAGAACGCGAAATGGGTTTCCTTAGTCTGATGGAGGAAGCCTTTCCTGACATCCGGGTGGTCGCGGCCCGCGAAGGCCATGATGATCGCAGCGAAAACTATCTGCACACCAAGTCGCTTCTGGCGGAATATCCCGATTTGATCGGGATTTATAACGTTGGTGGATCATCAGACGGGGTGGCGCGGGCCTTGCGCGAAAGCGGTCGGGGGCGTGACATCATCTTTATCGGCCACGGCCTGACGCCTGATACACGACGGTTCTTGCTCGAAGACATCATGGATGTGGTCATCACCCAAAGCCCCGGCGTGATTGTGCAAAATACGCTGCGGATTTTTGAAAATCTCCGCAACGGGCTTGATGCCAATGCGGATGTTGCCAAACTCACCATGGAAGTCGTGGTGAAGGAAAACCTGCCCTAAGACTGGCGGTGCATGTCGACGGATTCTGAAAAACGATTAGTCCAGAAGTTTAAGCTTGCTCTCGTTTCAAACCAACAAGATCACACTCTTTTTCGGGGGACGACGGAGTATTCTGGCGAATAGAGAGCATGCCGCAAAGTTGAACGACGATAAATCATAAGCCGAATGCAGAAAGGAAAACGGGGTAGCCGCTAAGCCACCCCGTCGACATCACATTAGTATTGAGAGTATCGCCGCTATCCCGAACAGGATTTTGGCAAAATCAATATTGACTGTGACTTTAACTCGGATAGTTGGCTTCATAGCCAGCCCTCCGGGTCACGCGCGCGGCCCTTACGGGTTGCGTAGAGCGCCACTTGAACAGATAAGCCGCTGTTCTAGCGATTACCGGCTCACTCGCCATATCACGTGCTATTTTGAGTGACCCCATTTGAGGTTAGAGCGATCGGGTTTAAGCGATTCTCCAATAATGGGATGCAGGTGTTCAGATGCTGGGTAGCCTAAGCCTCAACTCAGGGGCCAGCTTCTGGCTGCTTTATAATTTTGGTTTTATTTAAACCCAGAGTCAACGCTTCTGGAAAAACGATCACCCCAAAAGCTTAAGCGCATTCTCATTGCCAACCAGCAAGATCACATCCTTTTTCGACGGTAGTGGGCAGGCTGCGGCCGGGCGCATGGCAAGGGCCGGTTCGGCAAGTTTTTTGGCATCTGGCGAGAGAAAATACGCATCATCTGTGCCAAGCTGAAGCGAGCAGAAAAGCCCCGTATTTTCCGGTGCGTTGGCCGCTTGGAACAGTTTTTCAAAACTTTCGATAAAGCTGTTTGAGATGCCCAGTGCTTCTTGTTCTGTCATTTTGATGCTGAACCAGCCCATGGGAGTCTTTGCCTTATCTTGTGTTGATCAAGGGCCTGTTATTCATTCAAACGGCCCCAAGTCGAGTAATTTCAGGGCGTTGCGAAGATAGGAAGTTAATCCTTTACAATGAGAACAAAAAGGGATTATAGCTTGCATATCAACACCGGAACTGCATCCAGAAGTAAGTCCTGATCGACTTGGATTTCGGCAAAGACTTGGCGCTGATGTGATGTGCAGCGGCAATAGGGGTGGGTAAACCCACCATCGGGGAAATCACAAACCGCAATCTTGACAACGCGCGCACAGTCTTGTGCCCGTGACGGTCAAATATTGCCTTTTGCCGGATCATGACCGGCTGGTTTGCGCGGTTTCCCGTGGCATGCATGCACGGCGTTGAACGCAGGATATAACCAGCAGGAGGGCGACGTGACCGAACAAAGACTATTCCCAAAACCCCTGTCAGAGCGTGCAATAACGCCATTTTCCAGTGCCCGTCATGCGTGGTTTTGGTTCGTGCGCTGTCAAACAGCCCGGATCGAAGGCGCACGCGTGATTGCCGATGCGGGCGAGGTGGTTCGCCCCTGTGATCCGGACGATGTTTATAATGCAGTGATGCGCTTGAAACACGATGGGACGCTTCAGGATCGGCATTTGCAAGTACTTGAATATTATGGGCTTGTCGAACGTGAACCCGATCCGCGCGACCGACGTGAAGGGGCGAAATATGATCTGTGGCAACAGGCACTTGATGCGCTTGAAACTGTTCTGATCAAACGCGGCATTGTTGAGCTGCGCAAGGATGAGAATTTCCACGAAGAAGACGTTCTGGTCGAGCTCAGCGGGGATTTGTCACCATGCGGGATATGATTGCAAAGACTGGGGTTTCAAGCAATCTGACCGAACCGGTTCTGGCCAGCAGCGTTCAGGAAATGAGCGACCGTTGGGTAGAACAATCTGCATCCGGGCGCGAAGTTTCGGTGCTGGTGGTGTTTGCCGATGCCCCGGAAAAGCGGTTTTTAAAATTCCTGAAACCGGGGTTTCGCCATTGCTTTGTATTGGTGTCTGGGGTGCGGGCAGGGGAATGGATATGCCTTGATCCGCAAAGCCATCGGGTGCGATGTGAAAACTGGTGCTATTCGCCGATCTTTGATCCTTGTTCCTATTACCGTGCGATTGGGTATCACTGTATCTGGGCGTCTTATCCGCAATCTGTGGCGCAGAAAATGCGCATTGGTCCCATGAGTTGTGTCGAGATGGTCAAACGGTTGCTCGGCATTTCCGGTTTCTGGATCGTTACCCCGTGGCAGCTTTATCGCCAGTTACAAAAACAGGGGGCTTTGAGCACACAAACAGAAAATGTGTCTTTTTCTGAAAAATGTTCTTGATTTGTTCTTTTGGCGCTGCTATATAGAGACACATCAACGCGATAATTGCGCCCGCAAGGCTTTTGCCCTTGCGGGCTTTTTCGTTTTGGGGCCGATCCAGATCAGCGCCTTTGACGAAGCTGTTTTAAAAAGGAGTGCCAATGGGAAGCCTGTTTTCAACACCAAAACCGGTGGCCACAAGCACCCCGGTCGCAACGACAAACACAAGCAATTCAGAAACCGAAACCAGTGCCGAACAAGCCGCAAGCAATGCGCGCAAAGAAGCCCTTGAACGGCAGCGCTATGGGCGGTCCAGTCTGGTTGCAACCAGCTATCGCGGGCTTTTAAGTGACCGGATCAATCAGGCCGCGGGTGGCAAGAATTTGTTGGGGGATTAAAGCGGTGATTAAGGGAACAGCCATCAACGAAACGGCGACAAAGCACGACCAAAATCGAACACCAGTGCCAAGCATCGCACCCTTGCGCGCAGGTTATCAAAAGGCAGTCGGTAAACGGCGCAATTGGCAAGCCCATTGGCAAGAATGTTATGAATTTGCCTTGCCACAGCGCAATGGTTCCACTCAGCAAACCGATGGTGGCAAACGCCTTGATCGGGTGTTTGATGCAACCGCCCCTGATGCGGTCGAACAGCTTGCCGCCAGTTTGATGGCTGAAATTACCCCGCCGGGCGGGGGATGGTTTGACCTTGAACCGGGTGGGAATGTTTCAAGCGATGACCGGCAGGTTTTGACCGAACAATTGGGCCGTGCTGTCCGCATTTTGCAGGGGCATTTTGACCGGTCAAACTTTGCGGTTGAAATGCATCAGGCGTTTCTTGATCTGGTCACTGCGGGAACCGCGTGTTTGCGTCTTGAAAAGGCAGATTTACACAGCCCGTCTGCTTTTCGTTTTGCCGCGGTTCCATTGCGCGATCTGGCGTTTGAAGAACGCAGTGACGGCAAGATGGATGCGGTGTTTCGCAAGCTATCGCTGACCTTCGATGAAATTCAGCAAAACTGGCCGGATGCGAAAAACCTGCCGCGCGCTGATGGAAATGACACAGGCCAATCCGATCACAAACGCTTTGCCGTGATTGAGGCGGTTATCCCCAAAACCGATGGTGGGACGGGGTATGACATTTGCGTGTTTCTTGAAGACGCAACAGCGTCCAACAGCAGCAAAGGTTCGAGCGCGGCGTCATCCATTGCCAATGATGATGTGATTTATCGCGATCATTTTGATGTGTCGCCCTATATCGCATTTCGCTGGATGAAGGCACCCGGTGAAACCTATGGCCGGTCCCCGGTAATGAAGGCACTGCCCGATATTAAAACCGCCAATAAGGTCGTCGAACTTGTTTTGAAAAACGCATCCATTGCGGTCACCGGCATATGGCAGGCCGATGATGACGGGGTGCTGAACCCGGCCACCATCCGGCTTATCCCCGGCAGCATCATTCCAAAGGCAGTTGGGTCAGCAGGGTTAAAGCCACTTGATGCGCCGGGGCGGTTTGATGTGTCAGATTTGGTTCTATCGGACCTTCGCGATCGCATTCGGCGCTGTTTGTTGGCCGATCGGTTGGGGCAGGTCGATCAACCGGGCATGACCGCGACCGAGGTTCTTGAACGGGCATCGGAAAATGCGCGTCTTCTCGGCGCAACCTATGGCCGGTTGCAGGCAGAATTGCTCTATCCGTTAATCCGCAGAGCACTTTATATCCTGACCAAAACCGGCGAGCTTCCCGACATTCCGATTGATGGCGATGTTGTGGTTTTGCGCCATTCGGCCCCGCTTGCACAATTGCCCAAACGGGTGAAGGCGGGGCAGGCGCTTGATTGGTTATCACGCATTGCAACCCTTGGCCCGGAAGCCCTTGGCGAGGTTGATTTGCCCGTGATGGTTCGCTGGCTTGCCGATCAGTTTGGCGTGCCCGACCATGTGCTGCGTCCAGCTTTGCCACCCGAAATGTTGGAGGTCACGTCATGAGCGGCTGGGACTGGTTCGACCCAACACCCGACATTGCGGATGACGGGACAATAGACCATTGGCAGGCCTGCTTTGCCGATGCTGCCGGGCAGCGGGTTCTTACCGATCTTGAACGCCAAATCCTTCACACCGCCCTTGGCCCGGATGCGAACAGTCAAGCCATCTGGATGCGTGAAGGGCAACGTGCCTTGGTGTTGCAGATCAGGCGGCTGGCAACAGAAAACGTTGCCAGCCGCGGCGGTGGTGATGGAAATGGCAACGGTCAAGCTGACCGCGAAGATTAGGTGGTGACCTTTGCCGTTGCCTCTATCTCGATCAAAAGATCAGGCGATGCCAGCGACGCCACACCGATCCCGGTCACGGCCGGGCGCGAGGTTCCGAAATATTCTGCCATCAGGGGGGCGATCTTTTCCATGTGATCGGCGACTTCACCCCGGACATAAATACGCAAATGCAGGATGCTTTCGACGCTGGCGTTGGATGCTTCCAGAACGATCTTAAGGTTCTCAATCGCGCACCGGGTTTGGTCCACAATATCGGGGCTTTTTGTTGCGTGATTGGCATCCCAGGCAACCTGGCCCGAGATAAAAACAAGGCCACTATCGGTGTCGATTTTGGCCTGTGACATGCCAATTGGTGCGCCATCATAAAGGGTGGCGGGATTGATCAGTGTTGTTGTCATGGCATCCTCTGAAACGAAATATGATTTCTGTTTCAGATTAGGCATTTATGCGCGATTGCACCATCAAGGCGGGCTTGTATCGGCTACAAGTATGGGCGGTGGAAGGCGGTTTATGGCGCGACAAAGCGGGCTTTGATCGTATCAATCAGCCAGCGGATCATGGGATCGGTTTGGTGGCCTGGATGAAACGCTGCAACCATTTCATAGCCCGGCGGGTATTTTTCAAGCGCGATTGCATAAAGCCCGTCATGGGGCAATAACCGCGACGGGATAAACCCGATCAGATCGGATTTGCAAAGATATTGCTGTGCGACAAAGAAGGACGGGACAGAGGCAACCACATTGCGTGAAAGACCCTGTTTTTCAAACCATCCATCGGCGGAGCCCTTAAAACTTGGCGTTCCGGGCGAGACAACAACAAAGTCATGTTGGGTCAGCTCAACCAAGGACATTGTGTCGGCAGGAACCAGTTCCGGGTTGCCGGTCACACAAAGATATCGTTCGGTAAAAAGGGCTTCGGTGCTTAACCCGTCGGGGACGTAGCCCGATGTGGTCAGGGCCAGATCAATCTCGCCGATTTGCATGCGTTTGGTCAGTTGGGCGGCTTCGATATTGACCGTGATCAGGCGAATGTTGGGGGCTGCATCGCGCAATGGCTTGATCATTTCGGCCAAAAGGACGGTCTGGGCATAGTCGGTGGCGGATATGACAAGGGTTCTGTCAATTGCATCGTGCGCCATTCCATCGGGCAAGGGAAAGGCGGCTAATTGTTTTAGCATTGCGCTGACATGCGGTTCAATTTGCTTGGCATAGGGGGTCGGGGCAACCCCATGGCCGGTGCGGACAAATAAAGGATCGCCAAGAATATCACGCAGCTTTTTAAGTTGGGCACTGACGGCTTGTTGCGAAACATCAAGATGCTCGGCCGCATTCGACAGATTGGCGAATTTAAACAGCGCCTCAAGCGTTCGAAGATGCGTGATTTCAAGTTTGCCGATCATGAACGCCCACCAAAGACCCACCGGGTAACGATCCCAGAATGAAGGTTAGCTTAGCGTTCTTTGCCCGTCACGCAACAGACATCAAATAATCGCACCCGTCACACCGGTTTAGGGAGAACAGGCATGACAACAATTCCAGATCAGGAACCGCCATCAGATGATGCGCTAACGCCAGCAAACCCCGATCAACCAGACCACGCATCAGCCCCGCTTACCGATTTCGGGTTAACCAGCACGGATGATCCGATTAATGATCCGGCTCATGATTCAAGCGTTGCTGATCCAGCCCGTGAAGCTTCGATTGATTCAAACATCGTTCCGGCAACACCGGATGACTATGTGCTGTCACTTGATGCGGGGTTGGGGGCCGTTGATCCGCAGTTAAACCAACGCATGCATGACGCAGGGTTTAATAACGCCCAGGCCCAGCTTGTTTATGATCTGGCGGGCGAGGTTCTTAGCCCGATGATGGCCGAGATTGATCAGGTTGCCCAACGCGCCAGTGATCGCGCAGCACTGATTTCCGAATTTGGTGGTGCAGAAAATTGGCAGAAACTGGCCCCAAAAATTGAAAGCTGGGGTCGGGCCAATCTGCCTGAAACTGCTTTTGATGCCCTATGCCAGACCAAAGACGGGGTTAAGGCGCTACATCGTTTGATGGGGCTTGGCCAAGAAGCCACGCTAGGCCGGTCGGATGGCCGCAATGCCAGTGGCGATATTCGGGCAGAAATTCGCCGCAAAATGAATGATCCACGTTATTGGCGCGACCGTGATCCGGGCCTTATCGCCGATGTTCAGGCGGGCTTTGCAAAGCTTCGCGAAGCCTGATCTTAGGCCTTTGATTTCATGAAAATAACATGCGGACACATTGCGGGATTTTGGCCTGCGGTGATGGGTTTGGCGTGTCTTGATTGTTTGAATTTCAGTCTTCACAAAGGGGAAAACACACCATGAGCGATACGATTGATCAAAGTTTTGTCGATCATTTTCAGGCCGATGTGCATCAGGCCTATCAACGGATGGGATCAAAACTGCGCAATACGGTGCGGGTGAAAAACAGCATCAAGGGGGCGACCACCGTATTTCAAAAAGTCGGCAAGGGCACGGCAACCACCAAGGCACGGCATGGCAAGGTGCCGGTGATGAATGTCGATCACGAAGCAGTGCGCTGTGATCTTCGTGATTACTATGCCGGGGACTGGGTGGATGCCTTGGATGAGCTTAAAATCAACCATGATGAAAAGATGGTTCTGGCCAATGCCGGTGCCTATGCACTGGGCCGCAAAACCGACGAGTTGATCATTACCGCCCTGACCGCGACCAATGACATCATTCCGGACAATGCCGAAGGCATGACGCTTGAAAAAGTCATGATGGCATTCGAAGGCCTTGGCGAACGTGATGTTCCCGATGATGGGCAGCGGTATGCAATTGTTGGCTGGAAACAATGGTCGGAACTGCTTCAGATCGATGAATTTTCCCGATCTGATTATATCGGTGATGACGATCTTCCGTGGAAGGGAACTCAAGCCAAACGCTGGCTCGGTACGCTGTGGATGCCCCATTCCGGCCTTCCGGTCGCAAGCGGCATTCGATCGTGTTTCTGGTATCACCGCACCGCAATTGGCCATGCAATTGGATCAGATGTTCAGTCCGACATCACCTGGCATGGCGATCACGCTGCCCATTTCGTCAATAACTCCATGAGTCAGGGTGCTGCCCTGATTGATGGCGATGGGGTGACCTGTTTGCACGCGCAGGAATAACTACACCTCGTTCAATCCACTAGCCTCGCGCGATCCCCGCCTGCGCGGGGATCGCGCACAGCAAATACACCCCAACAATGATCCACCCGAAGGAGACCGAAATGGCAGAAGGTTTTAAAGCCCGGAACCTCAGCGTTCTGGCCTATGCCAATGGCTTTACGCTTTGGCACTATATCACCCCGGATCTCGCCTCTGATGTCGATACCACCGATTACTTTGCCGATGCACGGGACATGCTGCGCATCGGCGATTTCATCATCGCCAACACCAACCGTGACGCCACGATGTCGGGCGGCATGTTCGTCGTCGCAAGTTCGGGTGCGGGCGGTGTTGATGTTCGCGACATGACGGCGGTGGGTTCAAGCAACACCGACTAACGCGAATTCCAATTTCATCCCCCTCAACCTCGCCCCGGCAGTTTTCTGTCGGGGTTTCTTTTTACCAACCAAAGGAATGAGCATGTGTAGCTGTAACAAGATTACGATTTGCACCGAATTCGATGCCGCCCAGATTGCGGGGCTTCAGGTGCCGATTGCCTCGATCCACGCCTTTGCCACTCAGACCGTGCCGGACGGTTATCTGATCTGTGATGGGTCGGCCATCTCGCGCACGGAATATACGGAACTGTTCGGTGCCCTTGGTACTGTTTGGGGGGCGGGCGATGGCACCTCAACCTTCAATATCCCCGATCTGCGCGGTGAGTTTATGCGTGGGTTTGATGCTGGTCGTGGCGTGGATGATGGGCGTGTGTTTGGCACTCAGCAAGAGTTCGCAATTGAAAACATTACGGGGCGCTTTGGCGGAAGTGCGCTCCGTGGCGGGAATGATGTTTTTGAGGGTGTCTTCGGTGATAATATTGAGGGCTTGTTGTCTCAGTCTCCGGGGGCCTCAATCTATGAGCCCTACGGTATCGATTTCGACGCGTCACGCGTTGTAAATACGGCTAACGAAACTCGCCCGCGCAATGTTGCCATCACTTATGCAATCAAGGCAGCGAACCCAACCTCTGCCTGATCATTAAAGACACTTCAGGTTTTCATATCCTTTTCTTCGCTCTTGCCTCGGCAGCATCCGTTGCCGGGGTTTTCTTTATCCAACCAAGGAGACTGCTTATGCAGGGATCTACCCCAGTGGAATGTGAAGTTCTGAATGTCATTCAGGGGGCCGGTATCTGGCCTGATTGTGATGACAAAACCCAGTTGCTGCAAGCGATTGAGAGCCTGATCACCAATGGCGGTTCGGGCGGTGGCGGTGTTGTCACCGGTAGCGAAATCGGATCGGTTTCCGCCTTTGCCATGCCAACTCCGCCGGAAGGCTGGTTGGTTTGTGATGGTTCGGCTGTTTCACGTGTCGAATACGCCAATCTTTTCGCTACTGTTGGTACTCTTTGGGGGCACGGTGACGAAGTGTCGACTTTCAATCTGCCGGATATGCGGGGCGAGTTCGTCCGTGGTTTTGACGCTGGTCGTGGTGTTGATGATGGTCGTGTGTTCGCGAGTGGGCAGGACCATGCACTGCAAGATCATGACCACCGTCTAGGTGCAATGGATGCGCAATCTGGTGTCAACCGCACGACTGGTCAATCCGGCGGAAGTGATTACGATCTAACTGCTATTGATGACAGGAAAACCAGTAACCTGACTAATTCGCCCTACAACTACGCAGACGAAACCCGCCCACGCAACATCGCGATGACCTATGCGATTAAGGCGTTTTATCCGATGGTTTCTTCCGGCCAGTAAGGTCAATTGATCCGCATTTAAACGACACCCGGCAGGCTTTGCTTGCCGGGTTTTTTGTATCACGTTTGGAGAATTCATATGCAGTGTTTGAGCCCGGTTGAAAGTGAAGTTCTTAACGTTGTTTTGGCGGCTGAAATTGTTCCGGATCGGATGGACGATACGCAGTTGCTTCAGGCACTGGAAACGCTGTTTGGCGGTAACGCTACCAACAACCAGAATGTTGAAGTTCTTCGTCTTCAGCACAAGACAGTGGCTGGCGGTAACGGTGGTCCGTCTGTTTCCGGCAGTTGGCAGGATCGAAACATCAATTATGAAGAAGAAAATTCTATTGTGGATGCGAGTACGGATATTGCCAATGATCAGTTTGTTTTGGGGGCGGGTACTTATGTTGTCGATTTTGTGCAGCAGTTCCATAAGACAGGCGTAACGCGTTCTCGTCTTCAATCTGTCGCAGGTGACCCTGTTACGATTGATAGTACGACGGGGCATGGTGGTTCAACAGGCCAGAATAGTTTCATGCTTGGCGCCTTCGGGCGCATCATGACGCTCACCCAAGCAACGACATTCAAGCTGCAGTACCTTTGCAGTGATGATCGTGTAACAAACGGGTTGGGCGTCGGCGATCCTGATTCAGGTCTGCCGGACATTCATATGGAGTGTTCAATTCGTCGCATTGGTTGAAAAGAATAGCTCGGTTTTCACGATTTGACTTCTTGCGGGGTCCGGTTTTCCGGGCCCCGTTTTTGTTTTGGGGGATCAGATGGCGTTAAGTGATGTCGCACTGTGTGCGCGGGCCTTGGTGATGATCGGGGCGGCGCCGATTTCCTCGTTTGAGGAAGATACGGCCGAAGCGGAAATTGCCCATCTGCTTTATCCGACCATTCGCGATGGCATGTTGGCGGGCTATCCGTGGCGGTTTGCCGCGCGCGGTGTGTGGCTGGCGCGGTTGGCGTCCGAAGATGACGGGCAGGGTCCGCAAGGGGGCCGTCATTTATTTGCCCTGCCGCGGGATTTTATCCGGTTGCTGTCGCTTGAAAATGACGGCGGTAAAATTACCCGGTTTGAGCTGCGCGACCGGGCTGTTGTGTGTGATGGGGAAACCGCATGGCTTTCCTATGTCGGGCGCTTGGCCGAGGGCAGTTTTCCACCGTGGTTTGATCTTGCCCTGATTGCGCGGTTGGCGGCCGAATTTTGCCTGCCGCTGACTGAAAGCAGCACACGGGCGGAATATCTGTTTAAGCGATCGGAAGATCAGTTTCGCCAAGCCCGACTTGCCGATGCGCAGCAATCCACCCCGCAGGCGATTGAGGGGTTTTCGTTGATTTCGGCACGGGGGTAAGACGGCGAGACTGGCGCATGTTGTGCGAGGTCCCCGCCTGCGCGGGGATGACGTTCGTTCGATGCATACACGTATTTTTGCCTTCCGTCGTTCCCGCGAAGGGGGAACCCATTCCGTTGCAACATTCCAGCAGCAGCATGGATCCCCGCCTTCGCGGGGATGACAGAGCCTGAAACAACAGGGTGAACCGCAAGCACTGAGCCCGTCACTTTCATCAAGGAGCGACCAATGGCACGCCGTGTTTTAGAGAAAAACACATTCTCGACCGGGGAACTGGCACCGGAACTTTGGGGGCGGTCGGATTTGACGGCCTATGCCAATGGGGCGGCACGGTTGCGCAATGTGTTTATCGAACCATCGGGCGGGGTGCGCCGCCGTCCCGGCATCCGGTTGGTTGATGAGCTGGACGGGCCGGTGCGCCTGATCACGTTTGAGTTCAATACCGAACAGACCTATCTTCTGGCCTTTGGTGATAAACGTGCGGTGGTGTTTGAAGACGGGGTGGCAACGCAGTGGTTTGAAACCCCGTTCGGGGTGGAGCATCATGATCTTTTAAACTGGACGCAAAGTGCCGATACGCTTTTGGTTGTCCATCCCGATGCATCGCCGGTGCGATTGACCAGAACACCGACGGGCGATTGGCACATGACCCTGTGGGCCTGGCGCGCAACGAATTATGACATTGCCCAACCCTATTACAAATTCATCGATCCTGCGGTGACTTTAACCCCGTCGGGAACCAGCGGTTCGGTGACGATTACGGCCAATGCGGATGTGTTTGTTGACGGGCATGTTGGCACATTGTGGCGCATTAGCGGGATTGAGGGCGAAGTCACCCATGTTGCCGGGCCAAGAGTGGCAACCATTGCGCTGAAAGACACATTGCCAAATACCGATGCCACCATTGATTTTAGCGAGCAGGCCTTTTCCGATGTGCGTGGATGGCCGCGCAGTGTGACATTTCATCAGGACCGGATGGTGATTGGTGGATCGCGCGATTTGCCCAACCGGTTGTGGATGTCAAAATCAGGCGATTTGTTTAATTTTGACCTAGGTGACGGCCTTGATGATGAGGCGATTGAATTTGCCCTTTTGGCCGATCAGGTCAATGCGATTACCGGGGTGTTTGCCGGGCGGCATTTGCAGGTTTTCACCAGCGGGTCGGAATGGATGGTCACAGGTGATCCGTTAACCCCCGCCAACATTCAGATCACCCGACAAACCCGGATCGGCAGCCAAAGCAATCGAACGGTGCCGCTGGTTAATATTGACGGGGCGACGATCTTTGCCGGGCGCAGCGGGCGGGAAATTCGCGAATTTCTGTTTACCGATGTCGAGCAGGCTTATGGATCGGCTGATCTGGCGTTGCTATCGCGCCATTTGGTCAATGATCCGGTCGATCAGGCGTTTGATGCCAATCGTCGGTTGCTGCACGTGGTGATGGGCGATGGATCGCTTGGAACCCTGACGCTGTATCGGTCCGAAGCCATTACCGCCTGGTCGGCGCAAAATGTTGCTGATTGCCAGTTTCAATCGGTTTCGGTTTCCGGGGGCGATGTTTATGTCTGCCTGCGCCGGGGGGATCGGTATTATCTTGGCGTGTTTGATGAGGACTGCGGGTTTGATTTGCAAACCAATCAAGATGTTGGCGCCAATGACGCGCCAAGACGCCATTGGGGGAGTTTGGATGCGCTTGATGGCTTAACGGTCAGTGTATGGGCGGAGGGCACATTGACCGATGACCTTTTGGTGGCCGGTGGCACCGTGACATTGCCGGAAAATGTTGGTCCGGTTTCTTCGGTCAAAATCGGAGTGCCCTTTACCCATGAAATTTATGCCCTGCCGCCGGCTGGACGCGATGGCAGTCGCCCGCATGGTGGCAATGCGGTGCGGTTGGTGTCGCTGACATTGCGGTTGCAGCAAAGCGGGCAGCTTCGCGTTGATACAGGGCGCGGATTGCGCGATGTCGCCTTGCCGGTTTCGGATGCGAAGACAGAGACGGAAGCCGACGCACTTTATAGCGGGGATATCACATTACGAAGTCTGGGGTGGCGGCGGGGTAGTGGCGGGACAATCAACAGTGGTTTATGGCGCATCGCCGGGGACTTTCCCCGGCCTTTTTTATTGTTGGGTGCGGCAAGTGAAATGGGGGTGAATGACTGATGGGTGGGTTTACATCAATTGTGCCAATGGCGGCTTCGGTCTTGCAAACCGGGCAAAAAATTCAGGCAGGTCAGACCAGTGCCCAAAGCCAGATTGAGCAGGCCCAAGCCGCCCGGCAGGCCGAACTGGCCAATATTGCAGCCAACCAAAAACAACAAGATGCCGCGCGCGAAGATGCCCTTCGCCGCCGACAGGCAAGCCTTCGTGCCCGGCAAGGGGCATCGGGATTGATCGCAGGTGGGAGCGGATCGGCCAGTGCAGTTTTGGCAGGTTACGAAAAATCCGCTTTGCAGGACGCGGCATCGGATGAGGCGGCGGCCACCCGCAAACGCAATCAGATCAACAATCAGGCAAGCTGGCGCGAAAAGTCTCTTTTGCGATCAACGCAGGATGACACGGTCGCGCGCCTCACCGCGTGGTTTTCGCAACGCTGATCAAACGCCGATTAAAGGGGAGGCAGGATATGGGCACGGTTTTTTCCAATCAACAGGTCGCATCGATCCGGTTCGACGGCGATGGCGTACGCACAGCATTTCCTTTTGATTTTGAAGTGTTTGACAGCAGTGATGTGCGGGTCACGATCAATGAGGACGATATTACGTCGGGGTTTCACATCAGTCTTGGAACAGGTGGCCAAACCGGCGGAACAGTTAAATTTGAAACTCCGCCTGTCATGGGCAGCACGATTACCCTTGCGCGGGTGTTGCGATTGCGGCGGTTAAGTTCCTATGACGCCATGTCGGTCCCGCGTGGCGATGCGATTGAACGTGATCTTGATTTTGTCACCGCTGCGATTGGCGATGTGGATCACGGGCTTGGCGGCACACTTCGATTGGCGGTGGGGGATCGTGATCAGGCTTCGGCGGAGTTGCCTGATATTGCACCCGGTCGGGTTTTGGCCTGGAACGCCGATGGGGACGGGATCGCCAATGGCCCGCAAGCGCATGAAATCAGTGCAGCACAGGATCACGCCACCCGCGCCACCGATGCGGCGAACCGGGCAGAAGCCGCTGATACACGCTGTGAAACCGCCCAAAAATCCTTTGGCCGTGAAGATGCCGGTGCGATGCTTGATCTTGATTTTCGCAGCGGCAATTCATTGGCGTGGGAGGATGAGCGCCGGATGCCGGTTTTGGACGCGCCGGTCAATCGGATCATGGATATCCGCAATACCGGATCGCTTGTGCGGCTGTCGAACGGGGCGCGATTGACCCTGCCCAATGCGGCGATTGCACGCAATGGGGTGCGATACCGGGTCTTTAACGGTGATGGGACATTGGTGGATGTGACCGCCGCGAGTGGCGATGTGATTTTGCCGACAAATGGGGCGGCGCAAAACGCGATTTATGGCCTGCCGCTGCGCGGCGATATGGTCGATGTGATTTGCGAAGGCGGGCGGTGGTTTGCCTGCCCGGTGCGTGAAGCTGGACCTTTGGTCAAATTGTTGAAAACGGGTAGCCAAAGCATCCCGGCTGGTGGGGCGTTTTTGATTGAATGGGATCAGGTGATTGAAGACAGCCACAATCTTTATGACATTGCCAATTTTGGCCCAATGGGATTGCCGCCGGGCTTTTATCATATTGATATCGGGGTGCGGTTCCCGGTGACAGACGAAACGGTGATGACGACCTTATCGGTTGAACGATATGACGGCACAAACTGGTCAAGCCATCTTCAGACAACTGATATTACCGCGATTGGTACGGGGGCTGCGCATACATTGCGCTTAAACGGGGTGGCGCGGATTGATGCGGGAGCGGCAAACGGATTGCGCGTGCGGCTGGCCCATACAGACAGTAATACCCGCCAGATCGGGCAGAGCGATCTTTTGACCTTTTTCCATCTGCATCGCATCGGCGGTTAAGCACAGCAAACCCGCCATTAACCTGATATTTCGTTTCAAGGAGATGCATCCAATGGGATTGCGTTATCAGCCGCTTGGCGCCTGTGTGAAGCTTTCACGCGCCAGCACCAAATTGATCCGTGGCGGAAACGGATTGTTGCAAAGCCATGCAATTGATCAGCCGGGCTATGACCATGACGAGCTTGGCCGTAACCGTGGACTTTTGATCGAAGGTCCGGCAACCAACGAATTTCGTTATTCCAACGCATTTGATAATGCGCTTTGGGAAAAGAATGCCGGAGTTGCGATCAGTAGCAGTTTGGTCGTCGCCCCCGATGGCAGCCAGACCGCCACACAGCTTGATCTTCCTGGCGGGGCGGATGGGATTTATCAGAATGTTGGCAATCTTGATGTGGGTGCGGTTTATTGCTTTTCGATTTGGATGCGTAGCGTTTCGGGGGTTGCGGACATTACCCTTGGCGGGATCAATGGGACTTCCACCCATGCCGTGTCGCTTGATGAAAACTGGAAGCGCGTTTCAATTGCGGAGGTGGCATCAGGCACCACCCGCTATCCGAAAATCAGCACGGCCATTTCCGCCCTTCCGGCATCAATCCTGATCTGGAATGCGCAGCTTGAATCGGGGGCAGCCCCAACCAGCGACATCATCAGCGGCGGCATTCCGGCAACGCGGGCTGGCGATGATGTGACGCTTGATCCGGGCGATTGGTTCGCCCAAGGGGCCGGGACGTTCGTATTTGATCTTGAAACCGCATCGGGGTGGCAGGGCATCTGGCGGATTTTGCAGCTTTATTCCACAAGCCTTGATGAGGATCATCTTGATCTTGGCTATGACAGTGATGCCGATCAGCTTCGCATTTCGCTGCGCCGGGACGGGACACCCATCATCACCCAGTCATTTTATGGCACATTGATGCCCGCGACCTGCCACCGGATTGTGCTGGCGTGGGAGGATGACGGGGTTGCGGTTGGGCTTGGTGGGGTGGTTTTAAAATCCCCCAGCGGTTTTGCCATGCCGCGCAATTTTTCCAAGATCGTGCTGGGGGCGTATGACGGGGTGGATAAGCACCTAAACGGGCATCTGCGCAATCTGGCCTATTGGCCTGAGCGGCTTTCGGATGCGCGGTTATCAGCACTTTGCACAGTGTAAGGATCGGCGATGGGTGAACCAGAAAAGATCGATCCATTGGCGGATTTGCGCGCGGAGCTGTTGCGTGATTTGCCGGGGGATATCAGCCGGGTGCGCAAGGCCTATCGCCGGGCGGCACAGCAGGCCGCCCTTTTGCGCGACGCCAAGGATTTCACCGCCCATCAGGCAGCGTGCAAGGCGGGGCTTAGTCACCTTGAAAGCCTGATCAAGCTTTTGCGCTGGGCGTGTGGTGCGGATGGTGCGGTGGAAAGCGGCAAGGCGATGGGGGGTGAGGATGTGGATGTCGAGACGTTGATCAAAGAGGCGAGGCGTACTTTGAACGGAACGTGATGGGGCGCGAGATTCCCGCCTTCGCGGGAATGACGGTATGTGGCATCGATAATTCCGTCATGCTTGCGCAGGCAGGCATCCATGATGCCGTTGTGGATCTGCGGTGAGATGGGCTCCTGCCTACACGGGAACGACGGAGTTTGGGTCCGTTTAATGTGCATAAAGTGGGGGCCGGATAGGCTTCCCCTGCCGTGGGAATACCGACTGGCTCCGGAATGGTCTGTCATGCCCGCGCAAGCGGGTATCCATGGTGCTGTTGTGGTTCTGTGGCGAGATGGGTTCCCGCTTTTGAGGGAACGACGGTATGTGGCGATATGTGGTCTTGATGTTCCCGTCATGCCCGCGCAGGCGGGCATCCATGGTGCTGCCTTGGGTCTACGGTGAGATGGGTTCCCGCCTGCGCGGGAACGACGATTTTGGGTCAGATATGCCATTGGTCGGTATTTCGAGAACTTAGACGTTTAACTGATCAAAAAGATCGTCCCAGTTGGGGTTGTGTTCCTCGATCAGGCGTATTTTCCATGCCCGACGCCATTTCTTGATGCGTTTTTCACGCAAGATTGCATCAGGCATGGTGGCATGTGGTTCGATGTAAACGAGCTGTTTGACATCATAGCGACGGGTGAAGCCGGGAACATCGCCCGCGCGATGTTGATATATGCGCTGCCGCAAGTCGCTGGTCACGCCGACATATAGGGTGCCATTGGGGCGGCTGGCGAGAATATATACAAATGGCTGCTGCATGCGTGGAAAATAGCACGTCTTCAGGTTGCTTTGGAGTGGTTTCCATCGTTGCTTTTGTGCCGGGGCGATATTTGAGTTTGTCACGTTTGTTTAGGTGCTTGCGGAAGCATGGGTTCCCGCCTGCGCGGGAACGACGATATGGGCCAGCAATGTTCCCGTCATGCCTGCGCAGGCAGGCATCCATGGTGCTGTTGTGGTTCTGAGGTGAGATGGGTTCCCGCCTGCGCGGGAACGACGAATAGGCTCCAAAGCATCTTGTTATGCCCGCATAGGCAGGCATGGTGCTGTTGTGGTTCGTTGGGGCGGTAGGTTCCCGCGCAGGCGGGAACGACGGAAGCTGTGATCGGTTCAGGTGCATTATTTGAGTGGGGGATTGGCAATGGCGTTGGCAAGCTTTGCCGAATTCGTCTGGATTTGGGATCAGATGTTGGGGTTATCGTTGCCCAACCATCATCGAAAAATGGCCGATTGGCTGGAAGAATGTTGGCAGTCGGGTCGGCGGGAAATGCTGTTGATGGCGTTTCGCAATTCGGGCAAGTCAACGCTGGTCGGGTTGTTTTGTGCCTGGCTTTTGTATCGTGATGCGGATTTGCGCATTCTGGTTTTGGCGGCTGATCTTGATCTGGCGAAAAAGATGGTGCGCAATGTAAAGCGCGTGATTGAACGCCATCCGCTGTTGGCCGCCCGTTTGCCCGAACGGTTGGTGGATTGGGGGAGTGAGCGTTTTACCGTCACCCGACCCGGTGTTTTGCGTGATCCATCGATGCAGGCGGTGGGGATTGGTGGGAATATCACCGGGTCACGTGCCGATATTGTGATTTGCGATGATGTTGAGGTGCCTAAAAACAGCGATACGGCCCATAAGCGATCAGAATTACGCGAAAAGCTTTCGGAAATTGCCTATGTCCTGTCGCCCGGTGGGGCACAGCTTTATGTCGGAACGCCGCATAGTTTTTATTCGATCTATGCCGATGAAATCCGGCCGGAAACCGGCGAAGTGGCAGCGTTTTTGGATGGTTTTTCACGTTTTATGTTGCCCATCGTCAATAAGGACGGGGCATCAAACTGGCCCGAGCGATTTGATCACAAAGCGATTGCCGACATGCGGGCAAGAACGTCTGATCGTAAATTTCAAAGCCAGATGATGCTTGAAATGATCGCCCCCGTCGCCGGGATGCTTGATCCGGCGAAGCTTCATTATTACGACGCCAATACCGAGATTTCCTATGCCAATGGCCGTATGTGCCTGTCGATTGGCGGGCGGGTGATGGTGGCAAGTGCCTGTCATTTTGATCCAAGCTTTGGCGGTGTGAACGGCGATGGCGCGGTGGTGGCCTGTGTTTATATCTGCGATCAGGGCGAATATTGGTTGCATGATATTGCATGGCTTAGCGCGACGGACCCGCAAAAGTGCCATCACGGCGGGGAAACCCAAACCGCTTGGCGCGATGAAACCAGCCAGCTTTGTTCACAAGTCGCGGAATTTATGGTGCGCAACCATCTGCCATCGCTTCGGGTGGAGACCAATGGCATTGGCCGGTTTTTGCCCAATATCCTGCGGCGCGCCCTTAAACACATCGGATGGGCGGCGAGCGTCGTAGAACATTATGAAACAACCAACAAAGCCACCCGGATCGAAGATACGTTTGGCGCGGTGATGGGGGCCGGTTTGCTTCATGTTCATCAATCGGTGGGCCAAACACCGTTCTTGCGCCAGATGCGCGAATGGCACCCGGAAGGTGCAAAAAACGATAAAGGACAAGATGACGGATTAGATGCGGTTGCAGGGTGCATTTTAAGCGAACCTGTGCGTCTGCCGCGGGTTGATCTGCCGTTAAAACGCGCAGATTGGAGATCAAACAGCGGTGTTTTCCACGCACAAAATAGTTTCAATCCGTGAGGGAGTAAAAAACTTTTCTCACAATGCCAGATGGTTAGCAGGCTTGCGTATCACATTTGTGAAATATTCATGGAAAATTCAGTTTTCAGCCCTAAGTTTATTATATGAAAGAATAGTAAAGAGATATTTATACTATACAAATGGGTTATTTTTCGCCAGGTCAGACAGGGATTTAACATCGGGAAACGCCCGGGAAAAATGGGCAAGGACATACCCCGGAGGAAATGGCCAAGGTCAATTTGTTGATCAATTTAGCAGCGCAGGACACCAAGCCGCCCCTTTGGGCGCACCTGACTGTCAGGAGGCCTGACCATGTGGAAAACACTGAGCTTGATTGCTGTACTGGCAGGTGCCGTTACAGTGGCTATCCCGGAAGTTTCGGCATCCCCGGTGTGCGGTGATCGCAGTAAAGTCATCGACAGCCTGAGTGCGAAATATTCCGAAGAACCTGTTGCTGTTGGCGTTACGTCAAATGGCGGCGTGATCGAGGTGCTTAAGGCGCCCGACGGGCAGACTTGGACCATTTTGTTTACATACCCATCCGGGCCAAGCTGCCTTGTCGCATCTGGAGAGGCTTGGCAGGATCTTGAAGCCAAGCTTAAAGGTCCTGCAGCTTAAAGATGGCGTCATGATTGAGGCCTTCTGACCACGAAATTTGCAACCGGCGCACCGCCGATAAGGGTGAGATGCGCTGTTGATCACTTGTTTTATGCCCAATCCAAACCGGATCTTCCCCCGGGGCGGATGACCTCCCTTGACTGACCCGCAAGCCTTTCGGTTTGCGGGTGTTTTTTGTGCAAATCACGAGGCGTCCTATGTCTGAGCTGACCCAGCCTGTTGATGTGATCTGGTGGATTACGGCGGTGGAAATCCCCGCAGTTGCCAGCCTGTTTTGGCTTCATTGGCGCATGCGATCCGAACTTCTGACCCGCATTGAAGATCAACGAAGCCGTCATGACAATGATGCCGGTGATCTGCGCGATGGTTTGGCGGAATTCAAACTTGATGTCGCGCGAAATTACGTCTCGATCCCGTATCTCAAAGACATTGAAAAACGCCTGACCGGTCATTTGCTTCGGATTGAGGCAAAGCTTGATGTCCCGATTAAAAAGGAAACCCTCCATGAGCATTGATGTTACATCCCGACCAACGGCCTTTCAGGCCGAAATACCGCTTGATCCTGAAAACCTGTCAGACGCAGAAATCCTTGCGCGCACCCTTTATGGCGAAGCCCGCGGCGAAGAGCTTGCCGGGATTGAAGCCGTGGCATCGGTCATTTTAAACCGCGTGGCGTTTGCCAAAAAACGTGGGCGGTATTGGTGGGGCAATGACGTTAAGGGTGTTTGTCTGAAACCCGCACAGTTTTCCTGCTGGAATGCCAATGATCCAAACCGCGCGAAACTTTTGGCAATCAGCCCGCGTGACCCGGCCTATCGTTTGTGTAAACGGATTGCCAAGCGGGCAGTGGCGGGCGAATTGCCGGATCAAACCGATGGGGCAACGCATTATCACACCCTTGCGATTGATCCTTATTGGGCGCGTGGCCATGTGCCGGTTGCCGAAATCGGGCATCATTTGTTTTACAAAAATATCGGCTAGTCCGCTGGCCGCTATTGCCGCCAAGACGGACTGCAAAGAACCCTTGGCTGTGCTTCCGGTGCTCACGTACTAAAACGTACGCTGCGCGCCGGTTCTCGCCAATGCTCCTTTTCGCCACGCCTTAACGACAATCCCGACCATCGGGAAGGCTTCAAAATTTGCCGGAGGTGCAAAATGATCCCAGCATTACTTGCCCAAATCGGCCTACCGCTTTTGATCAAAGCCGTCGGTGCCGGGCTTGATCATATCGACAACCCGATTGCCAAAACCGCGGCCGAGGGCCTTAAACAGGTAGAGGCCGCCGTGACCAAGGGCGACGTCACGCCAGAACAAATCAACCAAGCCAACCGTCACACCGAACGCATGGCCGAACTTGAGCTTAACCGCGATACCGAAACGCTTAAATCGGTCAACCGCACCATCCGCGCCGAAGTCGCCAGCGAAGATGCGTTCGTGCGCCGCTGGCGGCCAAGCTTTGGCTATGCGGTGGCGCTCACATGGATCATGACCATGGGGGCGATTGCCTATGCCATTATCTTAACCCCGCATCAGGCCCCGGCGATCATCGCAGCCCTGGTCAATACCAGCCCGATCTGGGGGATTGCGCTGGGGGTTTTGGGGGTGAGTGTGGTTAAGAGGAGTGCGGATAAGAAGTTGAATTAAGAAAAATAGGTTTTCTTCCAGTAAGTTGCGATCATTAAGAACTGGGTTTGGCTTGGGTTGATTAGCTTGTTTTTGCTCTCCACGAAGGAGTTAATTGAAGCGCCCACCTGAAATGCCAGTTTCGCCATTTCGGAAATTGTAGCCTTAAGACCTGTGATCTCCATGAAAGGTCCCGCTGCAATATCGCTGTCGGGGGTTGGCCTCAGCATATGAACCATATGTGGGTTGGGGTGCCCGGCAAGTTCACAGAACATCTGATAGGTATCGCGTCGTTTGTTATTTACAAGGCCGTCTCTTTTGTCGAGGGCCTCTCTTATTTTGGAGGGCGTGTATTTTGATCTACGCGTTTTTCCGTCAGCATTCCACCACGTAAGAATTTGATCTGGCTCAGTTAGCAAGTAATCAAGAAGGAAAGCTGTTTCCAAGATATCACGCATTTGGAGTGCTGCGTTTTGATTGTAACCGCTGAATGCTAACTTCAAACTTGCTCCCAGCGAGTTGAAAGTTCTAATTGATAAGGTCTTTAGAATGTTCAGTTCTTCGTTGTCGTCTTTGTCTTGCCGGAAGGACTCTGAAAGATCCATTGCTGCTTCAATCATGTCTAGATGAAGCTTGAAATCGAAGTCAGCACCAATGAGTTCCAAGGCTTTTTCTCGGAGCTGTTCTTCTTGCTTGTGCAACGATTCCAGATTTGAGGGGAGCGACGACATAAAGAAGTTTTCTCTTTCAGTTTGCTGGCTCGTTCACTGTCTCATAAATCCGCCCCTTATGACAAACACATCAGATACCACGATTTTCTGTGTGCTGGGTTCGGAGGAATGAGGATAAAAAGGGGACTGTCGCCTTTTGGGGTGCGAAGTTTGCCAATCTGACACGTTGTTGGACTTGCGGTGTCTTACGCGGAGGTGTTTATTCTCCATTTTTCTGTGCAGATTGTTTCGGGAAACTGCGTCAGTAACGTTTAGTATGATTAAGGAACGCTTTGATATCTTCCTCGTGGTATCCGAGAAGTTGACCCATCCGCGCAGAATCTGCGTCATGATCCTTGACCGTTCCCGCGCACAGATTGCTGGCCATAACCAAAGCTTCTTCAATCCGCCATTCCTCGCCGGGTAGGGCAAAGAATAGATAACGCATGTCGTAGGGAACTTTGGCGATGATTTCTTCCGCGCGAATGATCCGGCCTGCTTTGACGTGAGGGGCAAAGTCGGTTTCCGGAAAATAGTCGCTGACATGGAGGGCATCTGAAAACATTGCCATCGGCTTTGTCCCGGCCAGCATCAATTCCAGCTCACGGTCATTGTGCGGGCCAATCCCCGGCGGGAGTTCGAAATCATCATCCATGGGATCATCCAAGTTTTCTGATCCAAGCATTACATCGGTCCGACACATCGTCAATGATCCGATCAAGCCGCGGGCTATCGGCCTTTGTCTCGTGAATAAAAGGGGACAGTCCCTTTTTCGGGCGAGTAATGGGGGAGATTGCTTATGCCATCAGCCTAACCCAGCGCGCTTGAAAGATCGACATAGATGTAAATCAGGATGATCAGAAGGGTCGTACCTGCGATGGCGTAAGCGGCAAGTTTTGGCAGATAGCTTTTCCTTGGCGCAGTGTGATAGGCGCTAAAATCATCGACAAGAATGTTTGGGCCGCGCACCGGGAAACGGGGTTTTTCAACCTGGTCATTCGACGCCCAGCGATGGCGGTTTTCTGGGAGGTCAACCTGAGGACGGTTTGGGTTTTTTTCAGGCTTGTTCATTGTGGGACTTCGTGTCTTGATCCAAATTGTATGATCAGGAAAGTATGGTATCGGCGGACGGCGCGGAGTGACATAGAGCAGCCTACTCGAAAGCGCAATATGTACTATACATAGGTATGTTAGTTCCGTTAATAAATGGTAAATTTGAGACTGAGTCGGTGTGATTTTTGGCTGATGAAAAAGCATGAAGGCTTCGCCGTTGCCGGCTTTATGATATGTGGCAGTGTTGTTGCAATTAACATTTTCGCATCAAGCGCATATTGCGCAAACAGGCGGTGCGCCCTACATTTCCACCCATGACAAATACATCAGACACCACAATTTACCGTGTACTTGGTTCGGACGAATGGGCAAAGGCGCTTTCGGATGGGCAGTATGACGGAGCACCCCATGATATTGCCGACGGCTTTATTCATTTTTCGACACAGGATACGCTGGCCGCAACGCTTGCGCTGCATTATGCCGGGCGCGACCATTTGAAACTTTTGCGTGTTCCGATCGCGCCGATTAAGGCCAAGCTGAAATGGGAACCCGCACGCGGTGGCACGCTGTTCCCGCATCTTTATGATGTGCTTTCGGTCGAATATGTCACCAAGGTCGATGATATTCGCCTTGATGATAGCGGCGTACACATTTTGCCAGAAGACCTTCGCTAAGCCGCGGTTTTATGCTTAAGCGTTTTGGGAGTGTTTGGGGAGCGTTTGGGGGGCTGCCAAAGGTAAAGCCGCCCACCACCCTTTTTCGTCCCGGTATCAATGACACCGGGAAATTTCCCCGCCCGCACGGCATCAAGAAATGCGTGGCCAAGTTTAACCTTGTCCCCGATATAAAGTTGATCCCAATCAGGCCCGTAAATTTCCAAAAAATGGAATGGGCCAGGGGCGCGTGCCTGTAGCGTTGATGTCAGGGTTTTGAGATCAAGTTTCATAATGCGTTGATGAAAGCACGATTGCAGCAAGACTGCATTGCCATAGCGCAATCTTCGGGTTGGAAAACCCGATCAAAAAAACAGCCCGCCAATTGTCTGGCGGGCTGTTTTATATGTGCGGAGCCGGGGGAAGTGCCGGGGAAGACCCTAGACCAGTTCGCCCAAGGCGGCGGCGTTGAAATCTTCAAGCTGATCAAAGGCACCTTTTTGCACTTTGTTGGGCCAGTGGGCATCGGTGATCAGCGCACGGCCAACTGCAATCAGGTCAAACTCATTGCGTTCCATGCGCTCAATCAAACCATCAAGGTTGGATTTTTCCGATGCTTCGCCGGAAAACGCGCCGATGAAGTCCGAAGACAAGCCAACAGAACCAACCGAAATGGTCGGCGCACCGGTCAGCTTTTTGGCCCAACCGGCAAAGTTCAGACCCTTTTCACCATCAAGTTCGGGAAATTCCGGTTCCCAGAAACGGCGTTGGGACGCATGGATGATATCGACACCGGCATCGACCAGCGGGCCAAGCCAATCGGTCATTTCATCTGGCGTGGTGGCAAGGCGGGCGGTGAAGTCCTGCTGTTTCCATTGGCTCACACGCAAGATGATCGGGAAATCTTCGCCAACGGCGGCACGCATGGCAGTAACGACTTCGCGGGCAAAGGTTGCGCGTTCTTTGATCGTCTTGCCGCCAAAACGGTCAGTACGAAGGTTCGTACCCGACCAGAAGAACTGATCAATCAGATAACCATGCGCACCGTGGATTTCAAAGGTATCAAAACCGGCATTTTTCGCATCAAGCGCGGCTTGGGCAAAGGCAGCAATGGTATCAGCAATATCGGCATCAGACATGGTATTGCCGCGCGGCTCACCCGGTGCCAGCAGGCCAGATGGGCTTTCAACCGGGGCTTCTGGTTCCCATTCGGTATATCGGGTTGATCCGGTATGCCAAATTTGCGGGCCCATTTTACCACCGGCTGCGTGAACAGCCTTGGCAACATTAGCCCAACCGGCAATTGCTTCGTCGCCGTGGAAGAACGGAATGCCCGGATCATTGCGCGATGCCGGGCGGTTGACCACGGTGCCTTCGGACAGGATCAAGCCAACGCCGCCTTCGGCACGTTTACGGTAATAGTCGGCATTGATTGCACCCGGAATGCCGTTTTCGGCCTTGGTCCGGGTCATCGGTGCCATCACAATGCGGTTTGGCAATTCAAGGGTTTTCAGCTTGAACGGCTGAAACAGAATATCTGTGTTTGACATCAGGAAATCTCCGAATCTGATGAAAGTCTATGTTGGAGACTAGATATATGATATATACTTGGTGTCAATAAGGCACCTGAATGAAACTAGGTATACTTAAAGAAACCGCACATCGCAGGTTGAGAACGAGAAAACAGTCGTCAAAAGGGACCGACCATGGAAATGAAAGAATGTTCGATCAAGGAATTCCGGGCTGATTGCCCGTGCCGGTCCTTGTTTGATCAGATTGCCGATAAATGGTCGATGATGATTTTGGCTGTGCTTGCTGATGGGCCATTGCGGTTTAACGCCATTAAGCGCGGGTTGGAGGGCATTACGCAAAAAGCCCTGACCCAGACATTGCGCAAACTTGAACGCAACGGGATCATCGAGCGGCGCGTCATTGCGACATCCCCTGTTGCGGTCGAATATGAAATCACTGATTTGGGCCGTACCTTAATCGGGCCGTTCAAAGCGCTTTACTATTGGACCAAGGACAAGATGCCCGAAGTCGAAGCCGCGCGTGCAGCGTTTGATGAACGGATGGATGAGGCGGGTTAAGTCACGTATTTTGCACTATTGATCCTTGCTCAACTCCGCCCACCCGCGTAAGAAAAGGACAGGTTTGAAAAGCATAAGGAGCCTGTCGCGTGGGGTGGTATAAGTCACTGGTTTTACCGATTGTCCGCTGGATCGATGCAGAGACGGCACATGGTCTTGCCATCTGGGTATTAAAAAACAATCTGGTGCCGCGCGATGATGACGCGACGGATGCGACGCCAAGCTTGGAAACCGAAGTTTTCGGCCGCAAATTTGCCAATCCGGTCGGGCTTGCCGCCGGGTTTGATAAAAACGGCGAAGTCCCCAATCAGGCATTATCCCACGGGTTCGGTTTTGTTGAAATCGGATCGGTAACCCCGCTGCCCCAGCCGGGCAACCCCAAACCCCGCCTTTTCCGGCTTTATTCCGACCGCGCGGTGATTAACCGCATGGGGTTCAATAATGACGGGGCGGAGGCGGTGGCGGCACGCCTGCGCAAACGCGCACGTCGGGGTGTTTTGGGCGCCAATCTTGGCAAAAACAAATATTCCGAAGATGCGGCGGATGATTACGCCAAAGGGGTCGAGGCGCTTGGCCCGTATGCCGATTATCTGGTGGTGAATGTATCCTCGCCCAATACGCCGGGTCTTCGCGCACTTCAGGGGCGCGCACCATTGGAAAAGCTGCTTAAGGCTGTTCTTAAGGCCCGCAATACATATGCCAAAGGTGTGCCGGTGTTGCTTAAGGTCGCACCGGATTTGACCGATGAAGACAAATCCGACATTGCGGCGGTGGTGATGAAGGTCAAACTTGATGGCATGATTGTTTCAAACACTACGATTGATCGCCCGGTTGGGTTGAATAGCTATGATCAGGATGAAAAGGGCGGTCTTTCCGGCCCGCCTTTGATGGCACCATCGACCAAGGTTCTGGCCGATTTTTACCGCCTGACCGAAGGCAAAATCCCCTTGATCGGGGTTGGCGGGATTGCATCGGGCAAGGATGCCTATGAGAAGATCCTCAATGGGGCGTCGCTGGTGCAGCTTTATTCGTCGCTGGTCTATCACGGCATGGAACTTGTCACCGACATCAAGGAAGACCTTGAAAAACGCCTGCGCAAAGATGGCTTTGCCAATGTGTCTGATGCGGTCGGTGCTGCCTTCCCGGAAATTTCGGGCAAGGGTATTCCGGTGGATGAAGCCCGTGCGGCGAAGGCTGCGCAAGACGCCAAAAAGAACTGAGTTTGCGGGTCGAGGTCCCCGCCTGCGCGGGGATGACGGTACCAAACTCAACGCGCAACCCAATGTCACCGTCATGCCCGCGCAAGACGGCATCCATCCTGCCAATTGGACACCACGTTATGCTTAGTGAACTGGAAAACCTGAATGCCGACCAACCCCTATAAAATGATCAATGGCCTTTCTGAAGTAATCGGTAAATACGATGCCGTAATCCTTGATCTTTGGGGCGTGGTGCATGATGGGGTTGATCCGTATCCCAACTCGATCCCGGCAATGACTGCGTTGAAAAATGCCGGTGTTCCGGTGGCATTGTTATCCAACGCGCCGCGCCGATCATCGGTGGTGACCGCAAGAATGGAAGATATGGGCATTGCGCGCGATCTGTATGGCCCCGCCGTCGCATCGGGCGAGATTGCCTATGCCCAACTCGTGAAACGTTCTGATCCGTGGTACGCCAAACTCGGGCGCAAGGTTTTTATGGTTGGGCCGGTGCGCGACATGTCGATGTTTGAGAAGCAGGATGTCGAGATTGTTAAAACGGTTGAAGATGCCGACTGGGTTCTGATCACGGGTCCGAACGAAGACTTTGATCCGGTATCAAAATACGAAGACCTTCTACATGCGCTTAAAGCCCGTGATTTACCGGTTCTGTGCCCGAACCCGGACCGCGAAGTGATCCGCGGTGGCAAGCGCATTATTTGTGCCGGCGCGATTGCCGGACGCTATGAAGAACTTGGCGGCAATGTCCGCTGGGAAGGCAAGCCATTGGCCAGTGCCTATGATTTTTGCCTGCAGATGTTTGATAAGGGCCCGGATGCCAAATTGCTGGTGGTGGGTGATAGCATTTCGACCGACATCGCCGGATCAAACAATGCCGGATTGGATGTTGCCCTTGTCACCGGCGGCATTCACGCAGCCGAACTCGATGCCCCGCGCGGCACGCTGCCCGACAAGGGGAAGCTTGATGCGCTTTTGGCAGCAACCGGTCGCCACATTACCTATGCGATGGGGGATTTTTGCTGGTAGGTTATAGGAGAAACCATCACTACGTCCCGGAGTTCTTACTTCGGCAGTGGTCAGTTAGAAAAGAAACTGGCGACGATGTTTTGTTGGCGTATTCTTGGAATTCTCATAAGGAAGAAGTAACACTCAAGTCTAACTTGGGGCCATCTGGGTACTGTTATGGGCGCGATCTTTTGACGCTTCCCGATCACCCACAGGGGCCGGATCATTTGGAATGCGGACATTTCGAAGAAATTGACCGGCTTGGTTCAAACGCCCATTTGAAGTTGCTGTCAGATGGTGTTGAAGGGTTCTCACGAAAGCAAAAAGAAGAGTTCGTCAAATTCTTACTGTCACTGGAAGCTAGGCGACCAGACGTATTGTCGCGAATTAGGACTAGTGGTGTTGCTGATATCAAACAGCAACTTGATGACGACGTAGAAATTAAGAGTGAACTTGCCAGATTTGGAGCTGATGAATCTCCAACCCAGTTTTATGAAAAAACTGTTGGTTCGATTGAGAACGAAGCGGTTTCAACTGTCGTAGAGTATCTTACTGAAGATTCAATTGGGCTACCTGTTGCTATGAACAGCTATTGGAGCATAAAGAAATTTTCTGGCTCATTAAAGTTGGTTTTGTCAGATAGGCCGCTTATCAGACATGGAGTTTCTGGCGCGAAGAATAGCTTCTGGGCGTTGCCTCTTTCCCCCGATAAGCTGTTGTTGCTGTCTCCAACCGATCACGTTTTTCATTCACTCATGAGTCGACCGCCGGGTGAACTGGTTCGGAAGGCAAACATTAGTAGCGTATCCAATTGTGACCAATATGTTTTCGGGACAAGTTGGTATGATCAAAGGTGGTTGAAAAAACTGTTTGAGCAGAGAAGGCCCCATGCTCACAGATGAAATACGCGATTATGCCAACCGGTCGGTTTAGTGCTGGTTGGCGACCATGTCCGGGGATGCCTTTACTGTCGGCTCCTTGATTGATGTGCGTGTGACCAAGGCCAAGGAAGTTCTTGCACCAAGCTATCGGTTTAACCGGGACGCCAATGAAACCGCAATGCGGGCCGATGCCATGATCAGTTATGGTGTGAAGCCGCGCGATTAGGGTTAGGCCGATCTTGATCAGCTTTGTGCTTCAACCTTGCTTTCGCGGAAGATCACAAAAAGCCCGCTGGCGGTAATGATCGCTGCGCCGACGAAGGTCAATACATCTGGCGTCTCGCCCCAGAAATACCATCCCAATCCTGTGGCCCAAATAAGGGCAGTATAGTCAAACGGGGCGACTGTGGGCGCCTCGGCCAGGCGGAAGGCTTGGGTGATCATGGTCATGCCGCCGGTGCCGACAAAGGCGATGGCAACAAACAATCCCAAATCTTCGACCCGGATCGGTGTCCAGAAATACCAAACAACACAGCCGCTTAGGATCGCGCTGGTCAGGCTGAGGTAAAATAAAAGCGTCCACATGCTTTCGCGGGGATCGAGAAGACGCGCGCTTAGCATCAAAAGTGCATAGGTAAAGGCGGTGGCGATTGGTAGCAGGGATACCGGTTCAAAGGTTGCCGCACCCGGGCGGACAATCACCAATACCCCGACAAAGCCAATCACAACTGCAATCCAACGCCGCCAGCCAACAGGGGCAATCACGAGTGCCGATATGGCGGTGATGAAAAGCGGGGCGACAAAGGCAAGTGCGGTGGCCTCGGCCAAGCCCATAAGATGGATGCTGGTAAAGAACAGGATGGTGGCGGTAATCCAGATGACGGTGCGCATGAAATGCACACCAACCCGGTTTGATCGCAGGGCATGAATGCCGCCCATCTTGAGCGCCAGCAAGGTTGCAAAGGGCAGGGCAATTGAATTGCGCATGAAAATGATCTGGATCGGCGAATAATGATCCATCAGGCCTTTGGCCAGCGCATCATTGGCACAGAGCAACGCGACCCCGGCACACATGAAAAGGATGCCGGTCAGGTTCTGGTTGCGTGGATGCGTGGCGTTTTCCAATGGCGGCATTCCCGTTTTGGCGCATATTTATTTGTGGGGCATGCGCATTTATCCTTCGAGCTTTAAGTCAAACGGGCGTCTCAGGCCAGCAAAGAAAAACGCCGCCCACATTCATGGACGGCGTTTTGTGCTTTGGGACGCAAGGCTTTAAAGATGTTAGATCGCGGTGGCGCGGTTGGCTTCGATATAGATTTCGCGCAGGCGCTTGGCGATCGGGCCGGGGACGCCATCGCCGATTTTCTTGCCATCAATTTCCGCAACCGGACAGACAAAGGCCGAGGCCGAGGTCGAAAAGGCCTCTTTCGCATTCTGCGCTTCTTCAAGGGTGAATTGGCGCTCTTCGACTTTAAGCTGCAGTTCCTCGGCACATTTCAGAACTGATGCACGGGTGATGCCGTGCAGGATGTCGGTCGAGAGTTCGCGGGTGACGATGGTGTTATCCTTGGTCACGATATAGGCGTTGTTTGATGATCCTTCGGTGATGAAACCATCAAGGATCATCCACGCATCATCGGCACCTTTGGTGGCGGCTTCGGTTTTGAGAAGCGACGCATACAGAAGCTGCACGGTTTTGATGTCAGACCGGCGCCAGCGGATATCGGGGAAGGTCACAATTTTCTGACCGCGTTCGGCCAATGCCGATTTGATCAGCGATTTGGCCTGGGTGAACATCACGATGGTTGGCGGGGTGTGCTTGGAAATCGCAAAATCGCGATCACCAGCCGATCCACGTGATACCTGCAGGTAAATCAGGCCTTCGGTGATGTCATTAAGCTTCACCAACTCGCGGTGTGCTTGAAGAAGCTGATTGATATCGGGTTTGAATTCGAATTTGAGTTCCGAAAGCGAGCGTTCAAGACGCTTCATATGGCCCATGAAATCAATCAGCTTGCCATCCAGAACCGAGGTGACTTCATACACGCCGTCGGCAAACAGGAAGGATCGGTCAAAGATCGAAATCTTGGCTTCGGTTTCCGGCAGAAACTGGCCGTTCACATAAACAGTACGCATGGCAACTTCCCTGGTTCAGGAACGGACCATTTGGGGCCCGTCATTGATCGATATAGCGACGTTTCATTTGGTGCGGCCAGATCGGTTGATCGGCTGATCGGCGACCTATCGTTTCTACGCTATTTAATAATTCAAATATCACAGCGCATGATGATCTGTCGTGCAAAAGCTATATATCATGCGTCGAAAAGGTGGATTGTTGCTTTGATGGGGCGTCTATATGCGGGGATAAGAACAATATGGGTGGTTAAGGCGGTAAAAAGTCGCAGATTATTCGATTGCAAAATTGATGGAAAATTCCTTTTGACCCTAACATAAGTTGAGGTTCTATCGTCCTGTTCCATGAGATGAGAAACATCGTCAGCAAATGGAGCCCTGTGATGAATAGTCCCCTGTCAAATGCCATGACCATGCCCGCCTTTGCCGATGGGAAAAAATTGCAAAGCCGTATTGATGCCAGTTGGGCGCAGCCAGTACGCCGCCCGGAACAGGAAGTTGATCTGGACGCCTATTTTACCCGGATCGGGTATGACGGCCCGCGCGAAGCATCGTTGGAGGTTTTGCAAACCCTGCATGCCTTGCATCCGGCCAATATCCCGTTTGAGGCGATTGACGTTTTAACCCAAAAACCGATCAGCCTTATGGCCAAGGATATTGACCAGAAGCTTATCTTTGATGGGCGGGGTGGCTATTGTTTTGAACAAAATTCGCTGTTTCGTCGGGTGTTGCGCAGCCTTGGTTTTGAGGTTGAAGGATTGGCCGGGCGGGTTTTATGGGGTTATGGCCCAAACGATATGCCGCGCCCGCGCTGCCATATGGCCAACCGGGTTACGATTGATGGCGAGGCATGGCTTGCCGATGTTGGCTTGGGCGGATGTGTGCCGACGGCACCATTGTTGCTTGATGTGGCAACCCCGCAGGTCACCCCGCATGATACCTATCGCGTGACCAAGGGTGCCCATAGTTACCTGACCGAGCTTGAACGTGATGGTGTGTGGAAGGCCGTTCATGAGGTTGATTTCGCACCGGTTGCTGACATCGATTACGAGGTGATGAACTGGTATGCTTCAAGCCACCCTGAAACCGGCTTTCGCAAGGTTCTGATGGTTGCCCGCTCGGCCCCGTTTGCCCGTTTTACATTGCTGAATAATCGCCTGACCATCCGGCTTGTGACGGGCGAAGAAGAACAGCATACCTTATCGGTGGGCGATATTTCCCAGACGCTTGAAGACATTTTTGGCATCACACCGAAAGCCGGTTGGCAAGCCGCATTCTCGCGTTTGGAATAGTGCAAAACAGTCGCGGGCGGTTGTGCGGTGCTCGTGGTTTTTGCGTTGTGGGGTGGTGGGGAGCAGATGTTCCCTGCCATGACCGCTGTCCTGTTGGTTGAGGTCTTAATACCGCATCACAAGTCCGTATTGGTCGACCAACTGTGCGAAAGTACCGTTTTTCTGCACTTCATTCAGTGCGGCGTTGAACCGGGCCAAAAGAGCCTGATTATCGGGATAGTTCTTGGACGTCATCAGGTGCAAAGCGGCGTCTTCGACCAACGGTTTTGGCAATGTATAAAAGTTGGCTACGATTTCTGGTGGGAATAGTTCCTTGATCGAATGCCAGCCAACCGTGGTTGCCGCGGGGACAAGATCAATCCGGCCAAGCCGTAATCGTTGGAAATTCTGGTTTTCAGAATGGGCAAAATCAATGTTCAAACCGGCTTGTTCGAAAAGTGGTTGATAATAATATCCCTGAATACCACCAATCCGCCATTGTTGCAGATCGCTCAGGGCATCATAGCTTTCAGGCTGTGGGCCGCGGTTATCTTCACGCGGATGCCGATAGGCAAAAAAATGGGAATCAGCGACATAGATCGGATCGGAAAACAGGAAAATTTTGGCACGTTCAGCATTGCTTGTGTAAGGAATTGCGCCCCAGGCATCAAGATCGTTAACCGATTGTTCGCAGCGTTTCCATGGCAGAATTTTCAGTTCAAAAGTAACGCCCATTCCCGTGCCGATTTCGGTAAGCAAAGCAGGCAGAAAACTGTTTTCAACGTCTTCAGTGACATAGGGCGGGTAGATGTTTGTTACAATCACCAGCGATTGCGGAGCCGCCACCACAGCCGGGGCGAACATCATTGCTACAAGTATCAGAAAGAGTCGGTAAACTGCGATCATTTAAACGTCCAAAATACAGATTGCTTTGGTTTATATGGCGCTTGTCTTACGGATTGTTAGGGTTGTGTAAGTCCCGCGCAATATATTTACCCAGAGATATGCGCGATAGTCCGACTATCAGTCGGTTTACTGCCCGCTTTTGGCATCTGCCTCGCGGGTCAAGGTTTCCATATAGCTTAGTAGATCAGCGATGCTTTCAGGGGTAAAGCTGAATTCCGGCATGGTCATATTGTCATGCGAAACCGTGATGCCTTCGGCCAATGCTTCTTCAAGATTTTCAAGCGGCCAGCGTTGACCAAAACTGGCAAGGGCCGGGGCACTGGTAACAGTCGGATCGGGCAGGGGATCGCCGGCAAATTTGGTATGGCATTTTAGGCAGGTTTGCTCGGCAATGGATTGTCCGCGCGATACATCGCCGTGTTCCTCGCCCTTGCGGCTCATATAGTCGCCAATTCCCCACATACCTGCGGCAACAATGCCGGTCACAAGGATGACAAGGCTGATTTTCTGCATGGTGACTTCCCCAAGGCGATGTTTCTTATAGATATTAGCGAACAATATCAGTGGTTGGTAAGGAATTTCCTAAAGCCGGTTGCGTTGAATGTCGGGCGGTTTAGTTGGCTCAGACCAATGGATAGATCAAAGGAAAGGTTATTGATAATCAGTCTCAGTTAAGGTAGGTATCATGCGCTGCGTGAAAGGAACCGCAGTTGCTGCATACAAAGGAAAACTGCTTGCCTGGAAATCCTCCCTCATTGGCCCTGTTTATGCGTCAGCGTTCAGCACTTGTGAATTATGCCAGCAACATTATCGGCAGTCGCGTGCAAGCCGAAGACCTTGTGCAGGAAGCATGGCTGCGCTTTGACGAGGCATCCAAAAGCCGTTTTCTTGAAGACGCGACCGGATATTTGTATCGGATCGTGCGTAATCTTGCCCTTGATAGCAAACGACAGACTGCGCGTGAATTTAGCGTCACAAACGCGTCTGATTACGATCTGGCCTTACAGATATCAGCCGACGAGACACCCAATCCTGAAACCGTGATCTTGTATAAGGATGATTACGCCAAGGCGATGGAAGCCTTGGGCGAACTTCCCGAACGCACACGCATTGCCTGTGAAATGCATCGGTTCGGCGGTGCGAAACTGCGCGAAATTGCAACCTATCTTGAGATTTCTGTTCCGCTTGCCCACAAGCTGGTCGCTGATGGCATTGATCATTGCCGCCAACGATTGGGGGGCTGGCCATGAAGGTCATGAAGGTAATGCATGACCGGTTTGGGGTTTTCGGTATAGAAGTTCTTGGTATCAGCACTCTTTCAGGTGGTGATCGGGAAAATAGTTTGGGTGGTCAGGCCCCTGCCGCACCGTTTTGGTGCGCAGCAAGGGGTGAAGTAGCGTGATGGCAGGCATAACCGATCCAGTTCAAAAACAGGTGGCAAAAGAAGCAACCGATTGGTTGATCCTGTTGCAAGATGATCCTGAAAATAAGGAACTAAACGCACAGTTTTCTGACTGGTGTGCCGAAAGTGCTGACCATCTTGCCGCCTGGAATGCGACATGCAAGGCGGCTGATGTCATGGCACAGGTTAAGCCGTTTGATGCCGGTGCGGATGCAGACGGACAAGCTGATTGGCAACGTTTTTTGGCCGAAGAACGCGCCAAGAAAACCAATGGCAGCCTTGAAACAAGCGGGGATGCCGCCGGGATTATTCCGGGCGCGGGGCCGCATGATAATGCCGATGGGCCCGTCATATCAGAGGATGCAACCAGTCTTAAACTGCCAGATGGCAAAGTTATTTCCCTGCAAAGCCGCTTTGATCAGCGGGGCAATAAGTCATGGCGGGGCATCGGGCTTGGCGGGTTGGCGGTGGCTGCATCGCTTTTGGCAGCAATCATTGGTCCCAAAATCGTCACGGATATTCAGGCCGACCACATAAGCGCAACAGCAGAGATCAAAACGATCACGCTGGCTGATAACAGCACGGTAACCCTTGCCCCTGAAAGTGCGATCAAGGTTCGTTTTGATGGCAAAACCCGCTTTGTCGAGTTGCTTGATGGCGAGGCATTTTTTGAGGTAATGCCCAACCCGGAATCCCCGTTTCGTGTTGGCACAGATACCGTCACGGTAACGGTGCTTGGGACCGGGTTTGATGTTTCTGACGCTGGCAATGTATCAACGGTTGGTGTCGAGCATGGGTTGGTGCAGGTTGATAATGCAAATGATGTTGTCGCATTTTCCGAACAGCTTGCGCCGGGTGAGTTGGCCCGGGTCGGGCGCGATGGCAGTGTTCAACGTTCAACCAAACCGGTCCGTCAGGTTGCGGCTTGGCGTAATCACCAACTGATCGCGCAGGACCAACCTTTGGGCGAGATTGTTGATCAATTGCGTCGGTATTATACCGGAACGATCCTGATCACCGACGACTCCCTTGGCGGGCAAACCGTGACCGGGGTTTATCGTCTTGATGATCCGGTATCGGCTTTGCGGGGGATCGCACGGGCACAAAATGCGACCGTTCGCGAAATCACCCCGTGGGTTTTGATCGTATCCCCATCCTGATCTTTTGATCCATCCATCATTGACATAAACCCGTTGGCATCGATGCCTGCAGGGGGATTTTGTGCTGGGCCAAACCCGCGATTTTCAGCCGGTTCGGACAAAAAATGTAATTTTTTAAAAGTATTTTTGAAAAAAACGAACCGGCATCCGTTTTGTTTTGTATGCGCCATTGAGAAGCATTTGCATTCTTAAGTTGGTTCAGGCATATGACAAGAAACGGAGAATAGACGAATGAAGAATGGGGGTGCATCCGCACTGCGTAATCGTGGTCGTGTTGCAGTAATAGCCAGTGCCTTGATGATGACGAGTGCCTTGGCGCCAGTCATGTTTGTAACGCCTGCTTTGGCTCAGGTGGCTCAGAACGGTATCGAAGGGCAATATGAATTTGATATTCCCGCGCAATCGCTGACCAGTGCGCTGGCGCAATTTGGGGTGCAGACGGGCCTTCAGGTGACTGTTGATGGTGCGGTTGCGCGCAATGTGCAAGCCGGTGCCGTATCGGGGACCATGCGGGGCGATCGTGCGCTTGAAGTCCTTTTGCACGGAACCGGGCTTAATTACGATGTGACCGATGATGGGACGGTTGTGATTGAACCATCGGTCACAGGCGAGGGCGCACAGGGCGAGGTTCTTGACCCTGTCCGGGTTGAAGCCAACGCATCAGAAGCACCAAGCCCGACCGATGCCATTACCGATAGCTTTGTCGCAGCGCGGAGTGTTACGGGGTCTAAAACCAATACGCAGGTGCTTGATGATCCCGCGTCGATTTCCGTGATTACGCAAAAGGAAATGGAAACCCGCAACGTTCAGGACATGCAACAGGCACTGGCCTATACGTCGGGGGTTGCTGTTGATGAATACGGTTCTGACGACCGTTTTGATTATGTCCGTATTCGTGGATTTGGCGAAACGACCAATGGCGTTTACCGCGATGGTTTGCCCAACCACGTGCCGGGCTGGACGGTCAGCCGGGTGGAACCTTATGGGCTGCAGCAGATTGATATTCTTAAGGGATCGACATCGACCCTGTTTGGGATGAACGCACCGGGCGGTTTGGCCAACGGGATTACCAAGCGACCAGAAGACGATGCCAAAGGCGAAGTCTTTACGACCTTTGGTGAAAACCATCTGACCACCGGTGGGGATGTTACCGGCCCAATCGTTGAAGACAGCAATTGGACGTACCGTTTGACCGCCCTTTGGCAGGATGCCGAACGCGCACAGGATTATTCCAGAGATGATCGTTTATATGTCGCGCCAGCTTTTACCTATAAGCCGAAGGCAGGAACGGAGCTGACCATTCTGACCGATTATAGCAAGCGTGAAAGTAGCCTTGCTTATGGCGTTCCGCGTGGGGTGGATATTGATCCGAATACTTTTCTGGGCGAGCCGGATTTCAACAAATTCAATACCGAACAATATGAATTTGGCTATGATTTCAAGCACCAGCTATCCGACCGCCTAGAATTCCGCCAAGTGGCACGATACACCAATGTCGAGTTGGTATATCGCCAGGTCGCGGCAAGTTCGACCAATCCAACAGCCAATCGTACGGCCTATAAGATCGACGGCGAGATGAGCAACTTTGCCATCGATAACCAGTTCGAATATGACCGCAGTTGGGACACGACCGACACCAAAACACTGGTCGGGATCGATTACAACCGTATCGATAACCGTGAAGTGGCCAAATATGGATCGGCAACGGGGATTGGTTTCGTTAATCCCAGTTATTGCGGCTTGGCATGTATCAATGCCAACACCAACTGGACGAACTGGGACATCGATCAGAATGCCTATGGCCTGTATGCCCAGGAACAGCTTACACTCGACAATAAGTGGATCTTCACGTTGGGTGGGCGCTATGACTATGTCCAAAGCGATACATATTACGTCAATAACGGCACGACCGAAGAAAACGACCAACAGTCGTTCACATCACGGGCTGGCGTGACCTATAAGGTGAGCTCGGAGTTGTCTGTATATGGTAACTATTCGGAATCTTTCCTGCCCGTTTACAACAGCATCACGAATGTTGAAGGCGAAGTGCAGCCGCAGGAAGGTACGCAATATGAAATCGGCGTCAAATATCAGCCCGAACAAATTGATGCGGCCTTTACCCTTGCGGCGTTTGATCTGACCCAGACCAATGTGCCCTATAACGTGACATCGACGGTCAAAAGCCAGATCGGCGAGATCAATACGCGCGGGATCGAGCTTGAAGGTAAAATGTCGCTGACCGATCAGGTCAATATGACGATGGCTTATACTTATCTTGAGGCCGAAATCGTCAATGACGGTAATGGCACCAACGATGGTAACCGCCCGCAACAGATACCAGAACACACAGCCTCGGCCTGGGTTGATTATACTGTACCCGGACAAGGCTGGCGGGGTGATCTTACCATTGGGTCAGGTGTTCGCTTTACCGGGAAAAGCTTTGGCGATAACGCCAATAAGGTCGAAATTGCATCGCATACGGTCTTTGATGCTTCGATCAATTATCGCATCACAGAAAACGTGAATTTTGCGATCAATGCCACCAATCTGTTTGATCGTGAATATGTCACCACAAGTTATTCTGGTACCGACTATTACGGCGATGGCCGTACGGTTCTTGGAACCTTGAAATACAGCTGGTAAATCGTATTTTACCCAACAGAAACGGCCGCCCAATGAATGGGCGGCCGTTTTGTTGTGCGGGTCTGTTGTAAGGTGATTGCCTTGGCCGATCTGCCTTTGAGTATGGTACAAAACCAAAGAGGGTGGTTTTCTGCCCCCTCTTTGGTTCCACGATCAATTCAGCGGAATGTCCAGTCCTACCCGGAAGGTACTTGCATGGGTCGAACTTACTGACTGGTTGAACGATGAACTGAATTCGCTGTTGTCAGGTAGGAAACCAAATGTCACAGGTGTGTTGGCCACCAGTTCGACGCTATGTGACGAATAGTTTGCCAGCCCGATACCGTCATAGGCATATTTGGCATAGAAACTGCCGCCATCTTCAAAGGAAATATCCGCGCCGAACTCGGCCTTGGCGCGCAATTTTTCGGTGTCGACCTGGCTTCCGTTATTGTGGCTGATCGACGGTGCCCGAAAATCCCAAATCCCGCGCAGGGCAACGAATGGGCGGTAGGTCGGACCATCATCGTCAGATTGCAACACGCGGACAATTTCCGGGCCGAAATTAAGGCTGCCAAAATCAACCGTCTGTGCTTCGATCCGCTCGCCGCCAAAGTTCTTATAGGCCTTTTGTTCTTCGCGGAAATAGCCAAGGCCGACTTGCGGATAAATTTCCCATTGTTCGGTCAAAATTTCGCCGGTCAGATTGGTTTCAAGCTGCCAGCGTTCACCATCATATTTGTCCCAGCCGCGGTCAAGCGGGTTGATCTTGTTATTCGAACGTCCCCATGCAACACGCCCGTCCCAGATCAGGTCTTCATCCAGGCGGGACACCATATAAGGCCCAACCATCCAGCCTTTGCCATGGCCTTTGCTGTCCTGGCCGGTGCTGGTTGTTCGATACAGGTCATACTGGCCAAGGATGCCAACCATGGTGTTTTTATCAAGGCGATAATCAACGCCTGCCATGAACAATCCGAACTGGCTTTCGCCGTCAGTGCCGCCACGATCATCGTCAACACCTTCCCAACGGCCTTTGACCCAAAGGTTCATCGGGTTGTCGAAATCGGTGAATTCGCTCGGCGGCAGGCCACCACGATCTTGCTGTCCTGCGGCCAGTTCCCCGGCCCAGTTCATCACACTGTTCAGGTTCGCAGCAAAGCTGCCCCGGCTTTCGTTAAACTGCACGGCGACTGGCAAGGAAAGCCCGGTTGCTTCGCCCAGCGCGTTACCCACTGCGGCTTTGGGGCCAAATAATCCGCCAAGGTTGCCACCACCCCGGCCAAAGCCCCTTCCAGTCATCAGCCCGGAAAGACCGACACTTTGCGATGTGATGTTACGGACATGGGTCGAAATGACGTTTTTGATTGCTGATTGGGATTCAACAAGATCACCCGCCGGTGCAAGGGTGTTGTCAAATAGCTTTAACTGTTTTGATGTCTTCAGGGTGCCACCGGAATCGCGCAAAGTCATGGTAACGAAAATGTCGCGACCGGCAATTTGGGGAAGTTTGATTGTTGTGAGTTGAGCAGCAATCGTATCCCCGCTGACAATAAGACCATCCAATGCGTTGAAGCCGCCGGTCAAGGTTCCAAGTTGGATTGTAAAGGTGACAGATGATTGCCCTTGTGGTGACCCGGAGATGGTTGCCCAGTCCAGTGCACCGGTGCCAGCGCCACCAGCCGAAGCTTCAAGGGTCATATTGGCAACAGCAAAGGTTGCCCCGCCACTAAGCGAGATTTGAAGCTTGTCACCCGCAGCAAAGCCGGGGTTGGGTGAGCCGGTGCTGGTTTCCTGAAACAACGTCAGTTCGTCGCCAGGGTAGTTCTTGGTTGCTTCGTTGGTAATCGTAAGTGTTCGCGATGCTAGCGTACCGCCTGCGTTCGTGATTGCATACGCATTTGCGGCATGGGGTGCAATAAACAAGCATGCTGCCGTGATACAGAACTTTACGACGTGGTTGTGTATCTGCTTTACGAGAAAGTGGGCTTCTCTGCCATTCTTACGAATTTGGTAGTTTCTTTTCCGTATGTTACGAACTGGTTTCCTCACCCCTTGCTTTAGGCGCATATCCCCCCCCCCCTGGTTGTCTACAAAGCATCAAATAATGATTTTTTGCAACCTGTGGGATAGAGTGTCAAGAAAAATGAAAACATTAGAAAAATGTGTTAGTTAGCCAAAATTATCGTGTTTTATCGATGGCTTGAACAGCCACGTTACCGATAATTTCTGCAAGCTCAGTGCGGAAAGCCAGAAACCAGACGCGCCCGACGTATCGGGCTTGTCTGGTTTCTGGTTGCGACTTTATTCGCGGAACTTTTCGCGGGCTGGAGTACCACCAGCACCACGGCCACGTTTCAAACTCGGCAGGGCCAGCATGGCCAAAACAAACAGACCGGTCGCCAGTTTAAGATCGGGCGGTGGCATGCCTGCTGCCAGACACAGCGACACCAACTGATAATAAATGATCGCACCGACAAATGGCGCGAGGAGCTGGCGAAACACTGATTGTTTGCCAACGACCGCTTCACCGATCATCAATGCGGCAAGACCGTTGATCAGAATGCCAAGGCCCATATTCACATCGGCAAAGCCCTGTGACTGAACCATCAACGCGCCACTGGTTGCCGAAAAGGCACTGGCAAGGCCGACACCAACAATGGTGGAAACCCAAACCGAAATGCCTTGTGCCTCGGCCATGGCCGGGTTGGAGCCAACGGCGCGTAATGCCGTGCCCTTTTCGGTTTTAAAGAACCAGTTCAGGGCCAAGAACACGCCCGCCCCAATGATCCCGGCAATGATGATCTTGCTGGCCGGGAAGCCCGGCGTAACAAACGGCGCCCAGTTATAAACGCTGTCTGATCCAAAGATCGACAGGTTTGATTTGCCCATGATGCGCAAATTGATGCTGTAAAGCATCGTCATCATCAAGATACCGGCAAGCAATGTGTGAATGCGAAACCGCAGATGAATAAGGGCTGTGCAACAACCAGCCAAAAAGCCGCACAGCAAGGCCGCAACAATTGCCAATGCCGGGTTAACCCCAGCCGCAATCAAAACACCACAGACACAGCCGCCAAGCGGATAGGCGCCTTCGCTGGTCAAATCGGGGAAATGCAGGGTGCGGAACGGGATCATGATCCCCATCACGACAAAGGCAAGGATCAAGCTTTGCGACAGGGTGACGGGTACAAGTGCCATATAGCTGGTGAAGGTTGAAGATAGAAATTCCATTGTACTCTTACGCTCCCAACATCATGGCATCGGTCTTGACGGCAAAATGCTCGACCAGTTTTGCCACAGTGACATTGGCTTTTTCTGCGCCACCGATTTCCAGTTTGACCCGACCAGCATCCAGCATGATCACCCGATGACCATAATCAACTGCGTGCTGCATGTTGTGGGTGACCATCAAGGTTGTCAGTTTCAGGTTATCAACCGCACGCACGGTTGCCTGCATCACCAAATCGGCAGTGCGCGGATCAAGCGCGGCGGTATGTTCATCAAGCAACAACAAATCGGGCGATCCGCCCACGGCCATGATCAGCGACAAGGATTGGCGCTGTCCACCAGATAGCAATTCGACCTTGGTCTCCAGACGGTTTTCCAAACCAAGGCCAAGGGCCGAAAGGCGTTCTTTGTAATCGGCAAGGCGTTTGGCATTTAGTCCACGGGCAAGGGTGCGCTTTGTGCTGCGCAATTCCGCCAAAAGCATGTTTTCGGCAACGGTCATGCTGGCCGCAGTGCCCAGCATCGGGTCCTGAAACACCCGCGCAATTCGGGTTGCGCGCGTATGGACCGGGGTGTTGGTTACATCATCGCCATTGATCAGGATTTGGCCGCTATCAAGGGGCAGGGCACCGGAAATGGCGTTTAGCATGGTGCTTTTGCCCGCACCGTTCGAACCAATCACAACGCCGAATTCACCGGTTTGCAAGGTCAAGTCAAGGTTATCAAGCGCGACTTTTTCGTCGGCCTGCCCGGCATAAAAAACTTTTCGTGCAGATCGGATTTCAAGCATCCGTCTTCTCCATAAAGCCATTGGCGCCCCAACAGAGATCGTGGGGCGCCAATGTGTGTTCAAGTGTTTTCAAGTATGGGCGAATTATTCGACGATGCAGCCGCAATCGTTAAACGATGCCGGAATTTCAATGCCAAATGCCGCTGCTGCGGATTTTGAAATCATCGGTGCGTGCGTCTCATAGGACGGTGCAGAAGGCGCAATGCTTGCCGGTGACTCACCCTTAAGAATGCGGGCGGCGATTTTGCCTGCGTTCAGGCCAACCTGACCATAATCAACCGAGAAACTGGCAGGAACGGTTCCATTGGCAACGGCAGAACTATCGGAATTCACAATCGGAACGCCGATCTGGCGGGCTGCTGCGGAAACAGCGGCAATGGCCGGCTGGATCAAGTTTGATGCCGGCGTATAGATGACGTCAGCTTTGCCGGCGACCGATGTAATGCGCTGCAAGATGTCGTTGACGTTATCAATACCAACCGCAACAACCGTGAAACCGGCACTAGGTGCCAGTTCTTCGACCTTTTCAAGCAAGGCGACGTCGTTTGCTTCGCCCGGATTATAGGGGATGGCAAGGCGTTTGGCATCGGGCAGAAGTTTGCGGGTGAATTCAAGAACCGCTGCAATGTCTTGCAAATCCGATGCGCCGGTCATGCCTTCGTCACCAGCTTCCCATGACGGGACCAGCTTGGCGGCGACCGGGTCGGTCACAGCAGAAAACACAATCGGAATGCCTGATCCAGCCAAGGCCTGTTTGGCGATCTGGGAAACCGGGGTCGTGATCGTATAGATCAGTTTCGGGTTTTCCGACTGCAGCTTCGTGATCATCTGCGGGACAAGGGATGCGTCAAAGTTGGTATGGCTTTCGGAATAGGAAACGTCGGTTCCTTCGACAAAGCCGTTGGCAGCCATGGCTTCCTTAAAGCCAACAATCGCGGCATTGAGCTGCGGATGCTCACCAAAATTGGCGATGCCGACTTTGATCGTTTCTGCAGATGCGCTGCTGATGGATGCAAAAAGGCTACCTGCAAGGACCAGTCCGGAAAGGAGGCCGGTTTTATTCATTTTCATTCTCTGAAACTCCCTGATTCTTTGGGGTCGGTATTATAAAGCCGACCTTGAGCGCGGATCATGCGTAGTTCCGCGTACTACGTCAATAATATGTATGATCAAAATGTGCCGGATGTTTGTTGTATGCAGGGGGGGGGACTAGCCTGATTTGTTCGGGCCATCAGACGCGCTAAGCGATTTGGAGCGACGGGTTTTCTGTGTTCAAGAAAGGATTTTCTCTGTGCTTAGTCCGATGCATAGGCCCGGCTTGAGATCGATACAGAATTGCCTGATGGGTCTTTGAAATTGGCAAATTGATAGGTGTCGGTCTGATGGATGGGGCCGATATTAATGCCTTGGGCAAGCAATCTTTGACGGAAAGCGTCAACATTCTTGATGTCGAAAACAAGCTTGATCAAAGACTGGCCTTGTTTCTGGCCTTTGCTTGCAGGATGCAGCATCAAGATGAGGCCGCCGTCGTTGCGGCGCAGTTCAATGATGCGATCATCGGGCTTTTTGAAAACCTGATACTCAAAGCAATCAGCATAAAACTGCGCCATGGCATCGATGTTTTTGCAATAGATCACAATCCGATTGCACGGTCCGATGGTTAGATCGTCCATATCGATGCCCTTTGTCTTCTAGCTGCCATCAGCAACGCGAAACACGGTCAGGCCATTCACAACCACCCGGCCATCGGGCAGCAATTCACCATCATATTCCATGGTGCCTTGCGGGCCGGGGCGACCGGCGGCAAGGCCATTAACCGCGAACGGCACAAGTGCGCCCAAAAGGGTTGGGCTATTGGGGGTGCCAAGCAAATCAACAAGTAGGTTTTGGCCAAGCAACTTGAAATCAAAATCACCGGTAAAGCCATATCGCGCCGCAGCTTGCGCAAGGAATTCGCCCGATCCAAGGGCCTCTAGCCCGCGTGATTCGATATAAAACTCATCAACTTTGATCGGTGCGCCATTGCTCGCAGCCTTTTTCCACAGGGCATCGCCGATTTGGCGGCGGGCCACACGCGGGGCGGTGCCCGTCAGGATGTCTTGGAAACCTTTAATGATGATGGGTTGGGCTTCGCTCCAGGGAAGGCCATCGCTGCTGCTTTTGACCCGTACCGTCCGGGGCTGAAACAGGCTTGGCAACCAAAGGCCGTCATGGGCGTAATCGAGATGGGTTTCGCCAGCTTCACCGGGATAAAGCACAAAGCTTGCCGATTGGATCGAGCCGCGTTTTTCCCGGTTTGCACCCGTCCATTCCGCGGCCTGCCATGCAATGCGCGCAAGTTCAGGCAACCATTGGATCACCAAACCATTCATCATCCAGTGTTTGCGGGTAATGGGTTCATCCCCGGTCAGGAAATCGGCAGAACCATCAAACGTCACAGGTATATTGCGTGCTGTATCCCAACGCAGATAGCCGCCCGCATTGCGCATGGTCAAATTGCGGCTGTCGCTGGTTGCCTCGGCCTGCATTTTAGCGCGTTCAGGAAGCTTGATATTCAGATCAATATGGTTGGCTGTGTCTGTATCGCGCACGGTGACATGCACATCATCCATGGTCAGTTCGCGCGCAGTGGAATAGCCACGCATATCAAGGGAAATCGCCCCATAGACCAATTCAACCGCGTCGCCGTCAATCGCGCGTGCGTCAAGTTCGGTTGCGGCAATGCCAGTTTGCATCAAGATGGCGTCGACTGCCGTACGGGCATCCTGAATGGAAATCGCATGGGCGCGGGTGTTCAGCGCAATCATTGAAATTGCACAAATTCCAACACTCAGCAAAGCATGAGGCATACGCATAACCCGATCCCCTTGGCGGTTTAATTGTCTGACACGTTCTAACTGTGTCGTATTATTTACCCCAATTTTGGTGAAGGTAGGGCAAGTAATCGCAATTATTTCACCGACGGCATCATCGCAACTGACAGGATGCTGTCAGGAGGAGGTTGTTAGAGGTGACTGAGTTAGGTGGTTTTGCCGCAGGCTTCGTTGCGGTGGGCCGAACTTGCGACACCACACATAAAAATATCAACAACCCGTGTAACGCGCTGACGGATTTCCGCGTCAGTATATTGAGGAGGTTTTACCAATCTAAGCATCTGCTTTTGCCATCCGCCCGTGACCATTGATTCAAACATTTCCGCATAATGGTCCGGGTCATCAATCACGATACGGCCAAGATCGTGTTGGCGTTGAAGGTATTTTGCCAGTCGGGCACGCGTGCTGTCAGGGCCGACTTTCATAAATTTATCAACCAGAGGTATAAAGTTGTGACCTTCTGTAAATAGAATTTTCGTGAAGCGAACGGCTTCCTCGGATAGTATCTTTTTCGCCAGTTTGGTTGCGAAGTCCGTAAGGGCATCACGAGGAGGGAGATCAGCTTCCAGCGAGATATACAATTCCGCGGAAAACGCCATGAATCGTTCGGTCATGACAGCAGCAATCAGACCGTCCTTTCCGCCGAATGCTTCGTACAGGGTTGTACGGGAGCCACCCGATTGCGAAATAACATCATTAAGTGTGAGACCGGAGAAGCCCCGTTCAAGCAGAATTTGCCATGCAGCATCCATCATTGCGCGGCGGCGAACGGACCCGCGAGAGGATTGATTTTCAAGCTTTTCTGACGTTTTACTCATGATTTTTGGTTCTGCTGTTTTTGGCTCTTGATCGTGCAGTGCACAATGTGTACTGTACCGTACAGTATTTCGAAATGCAATGGCAAAGCGCCCCACTTGCTTTGCTCGGACTTAGAAGGAAAAGCAATTTGTCCATGCGATCTTGTTTGAAATTTGCTGGTATGGCCGCGCTCGCCTTGATGGTGGCAGCCTGCAGCGAACAAAATGAAGGCGGAGAACAACAGGCCGCCGCGCCACAACAACAGCGTGCAACGCCCGTTGGGACCGTGACCTTACAGGCACAGACTGTTGGTCTTGTCGAAGAAATGCCCGGCCGCACGATCGCCTTCCGACAGGCTGATATTCGTCCGCAGGTCGATGGCATTATCAAGGAACGCAGTTTCACCGAGGGCGCTTTTGTCGAAGCTGGTCAGCAGCTTTATATGATTGATCAGGACGTCTATCTGGCGAAACTTGATGCCGCACAGGCCGAACTTTCCCGGCAGCGTGCGACCCTTGATCAAGCAACGAAAACCCGCGCACGTTATGATCCGTTGATCAAATCGCAAGCGGTTAGCCAGCAGACATATGACGACGCCGTCGCAGCCGAAGCACAAAGCAAGGCATCTGTTGCCGCCGCCCGTGCCGAGCTGGAACAAGCGCGTATTGATCTGGAATATACCACCGTGACGGCACCGATTTCGGGGCAGATCGGGTCTTCTGATTATACCGAAGGTGCCTTGGTTGCCGCCAATCAGACGGCAAAGTTAACCACAATCACCCAGCTTGACCCGATCTATGTTGATGTGACACAGGCCGGTGGCCGGTTGCTTAAGATCAAAGAAGCGATCCGAAATGGTCGCATCAAAGGTCTGGAAAATGGCAATGTGGAAGTATCGCTGATCATTGACGCGACCGGTGTTGAATATCCCCATACGGGAATGTTGCAATTTTCCGACGTTACGGTGAATGAAACCACCGGGACCGTTCGTTTGCGCGTCAAGTTCCCGAACCCGGATGGTACCCTTTTGCCGGGGATGTTTGTACGTGGTCAGGTCCGTCAGGGACATCTTGAAGGGGCCTTCCTTGTGCCGCAAAAAGCGGTGATGCGCCGCCCGGATGGCACGGCATATGTTTATGTCGCGGCTGATGGAAAGGTCGCGTCCAAGGACATCACGATTGAGCAGTCTCAGGGACAAGATTGGCTGGTTTCGGCTGGCGTTGAAGATGGTGATCAACTGATTGTTGATGGCATCCAGCGCATCGGACCGGGCGCTGCTGTCGCACCCCAGCCTGTTGAAACCGCCAAAGCCGCCGAATAAGGACTTATTCAATGGCAAAATTCTTTATTGACCGTCCCGTATTTGCCTGGGTCGTGGCCCTGGTGATTATGCTGGCGGGTGGATTGTCGCTTTGGCAATTGCCAATCGAGCAATATCCGTCTATCGCACCGCCTTCTGTTGAAATCTCGGCAAGCTATCCGGGGGCATCTGCGCAAACCGTGGAAAACACGGTAACGCAGGTCATCGAACAACAGATGAATGGTCTGGATTATCTGCGCTATATGTCGTCGAATTCGTCGGCAAATGGTGAGGCATCGATCAAATTGACGTTTGAACCTGAAGCCGATCCAGACATCGCGCAGGTTCAGGTGCAGAACAAATTGCAAGCTGCGATGTCGTCGCTTCCGACCGAAGTGCAGCAGCAAGGTGTGACCGTTACCAAGTCATCGGGTTCGTTCTTGATGGTTGTTGGTTTTGTGTCGGCTGATGGGTCGATGAATGCGCAAGACCTTTCGGACTTTGTTGTTTCCAGCGTCGAAGAGCCGCTGGGGCGGGTAAACGGTGTTGGTTCCGTGACAGTGTTTGGGTCCCAGCATGCGATGCGTATCTGGCTCGACCCGAACAAGATGCTTTCCTATAAGCTTGCGGTTTCCGACATTAGCGCAGCCGTGGAAGCCCAGAATACCGAAGTTACCGCTGGTCAGATTGGTGGTGCACCGTCTGTTCCGGGCCAACAGATCAACGCGACAATCACAGCCCAAAGCAAATTGCATACGGTTGATGAGTTCGCCAACATCTTGCTTAAGGTTGAAACCGATGGCTCGCAGGTGCGTCTTGGCGACGTTGCCCGCATTGAAATCGGTGGCGAAAGCTACAACGTGGTGGCCCGCTATAATGCACAGGCGGCAACCGGTATTGGTATCAACCTTGCAACTGGTGCGAACGCGCTTGATACCGCCGAGGCCATCAAGGCTCGTTTGGCGGAATTGCAGCCGTTCTTCCCGCAAGGGCTTGAGATCGTCTATCCCTATGACACCACACCGTTCGTGCAAGTATCGATCGAGGAAGTTGTTCATACCTTGTTTGAGGCGATTATTCTCGTCTTCCTGGTGATGTTCGTCTTCCTGCAAAACTGGCGTGCAACCCTGATCCCGACGATCGCGGTTCCGGTGGTTTTGCTTGGGACATTTGGGGTTCTTGCTGCGTTCGGTTATTCGATCAACACATTGACGATGTTTGCCATGGTTCTGGCCATTGGTCTTTTGGTTGATGATGCCATTGTTGTGGTCGAAAACGTCGAACGTGTGATGCACGAAGATGGTCTTCCGCCGCGCGAAGCAACGCGGAAATCCATGGGCCAGATTACCGGTGCCTTGATCGGTATCGCGCTGGTTCTATCTGCCGTGTTTGTGCCGATGGCCTTCTTTGCCGGATCGACGGGGGCGATTTATCGCCAATTCTCGATCACGATTGTTTCGGCAATGGTCTTGTCGGTTATTGTGGCGATTGTTCTGACACCGGCCCTTTGTGCCACGATGCTTAAACCGTCGCACGCAGATCCAAGTGCTAAGAAGGGGCCGTTTGGTTGGTTTAACCGCGGCTTTGATCGGACCAACCGGTTCTATCAGGGCAGTGTTGATCATGTCGTAAATCGCAAATGGCGCTACTTGTTTGTCTATGTGATCCTTGTTGGTGGCCTTGCTGCCTTGTTCATTCGTCTGCCGGGTTCGTTCCTGCCAGAAGAAGATCAGGGGATTATGTTCTCGATGCTGCAGCTTCCCGCTGGTGCCTCGCAGGAACGCACGGTTGAAGTTCTCAAAAAGATCGAAACGCATTTTCTTGAGAATGAAAAAGAAGTCGTCAACGGCCTGTTCACGGTTGCGGGCTTCTCCTTTGCCGGTAGTGGTCAGAACGCAGGTATTGCCTTTATCAACCTGAAAGATTGGTCGGAACGTACCCGCCCCGATCAGGCGGTTGGTGCGGTTATCGGGCGTGCTTATGGTGCGTTCTCGCAAATCCGGGATGCAAACATCTTTGCATTCGCTCCGCCAGCAATTGTCGAGTTGGGTACTGCAAACGGCTTTGACCTTCAGCTTGTTGATCGTGGCAGCAATGGTCACGATGCGTTGATGGCAGCCCGTAACCAGCTTCTGGGCATGGCTGCACAAGACCCGCGTCTTGTCGGTGTGCGTCCGAACGGTCTAAGCGACATGCCGCAGTTCAACATCAATATTGATCAGGAAAAGGCAAGCGCGCTTGCCGTTGATCTTGCGGATGTGAACCGCACCTTGGCGGCTGCTTGGGGTTCAAGCTACGTCAATGACTTCATCGAAAATGGCCGGGTAAAACGGGTTTATATGCAGTCGGATGCGAAATATCGCATGATGCCTGAAGACCTTGATTACTGGTATGTCCGTAACGGATTGGGCGAAATGGTGCCGATCTCGGCATTTGCCTCGACCGAATGGGATTACGGCTCCCCACGATTGGAGCGCTTTAACGGTTTGTCATCGCTTAATATTCAAGGCGCTGCAGCACCGGGCGTTGCATCGGGTGATGCGATGGCGGCGATGGAAGAACTGGTTGCCAAACTTCCGGGGGGGATCGGCCTTGAATGGCAGGGACTTTCCTATGAAGAACGCGAAGCAGGCGAACAGGGACCAGCACTTTATGCGCTGTCTATGATTGTCGTCTTCCTGTGTCTGGCAGCTTTGTATGAAAGCTGGGCCATTCCGATTTCGGTCATGATGGTTGTGCCTTTGGGCGTTCTTGGTGCGGTCGTTGCAGCATTGCTGCGTGATCTGCCCGATGACGTTTACTTCCAGGTTGCGATCCTGACAACGATCGGTCTATCGGCCAAGAACGCCATCCTGATTGTTGAGTTTGCCCGCGAACTTTACGATCAAGGCATGGGGCTTTTGGAAGCAACCGTCGAAGCCGCACGTCAACGTCTGCGTCCGATCATTATGACGTCTATGGCCTTCACCCTTGGTGTTGTTCCCTTGGCGATCTCGACCGGTGCTGGTGCTGCTGCACGTGTGGCGGTGGGGACGGGTGTGATGGGCGGCATGATTGCCGCAACCGTGCTTGCGATCTTCTTTGTGCCGCTGTTCTTTGTCTTGATTGTTGGCACCTTTGCCAAGAACCGTTCCAAACGCGGTGACGTCAAGGCAGCCCACGAACATCCAGCGGAATAACCAAAACCGAACAAGGCCGGTCCAAACCGGACCGGCCTTGTGTGGCATCGCGCCGTGACGGTGCAGACTATTAAATCTGCATGATCCCCCGACCCCGCCGTTGCGCGTGCGTAAGAAAGGGCCGATGTTAACACATCGGCCCTTTTGTTTTGGCCCTATCCAAAAGTGGCGTCAAGCGCCTTTTGGTTAGGGTACATCGCGGCAAAGGCAGTCGGGTGTGAAAAAATCAGAATTTTTGTTTAGTTTTTGCTCATTGCATCAAGGGTCTGGCGATGGGCATGCATCTGATGGAAAATCGCATAACGTCGGTCATGATCGGCCTTGGTTGACGGATCGGGCGCATGTGATGTTTCCTTGCCTGCCATCTTACGGGCGGCATTGGCAAGCCCGCCATCAGAATCCAGCGCACCTGCCGCCAGCATCGCCGATCCCAGCAGAACCGGTTCTTCGCAATCAGACATCACAACGTGACACCCCGTCACATCGGCATAAAGTTTGACCAGAACGGCACTTGCCGTGTGTCCGCCGCTCAGATGGATGTGGGAGATATCATATCCTGTGTCATTCAAGGCATCGATGATGTGGCGCGTGCCATAGGCAATCGCACAGGCCGTTGCCCAATAAAGTTTCAGGAAGCTTTCTTCGCTTTGATCCAATGTCAGACCGGAAATCACCCCAAGGGCTTCGGGGTCGGCAAGCGGGGATCGGTTGCCATGAAAATCAGGCAGAACATGAAGGCGCGGCGCAAGATCGGTTGTTTTCGCCATCATTGGCATCAATTTTTCACCAGCCAATTTGTGGGCATCACGGCCCATGCCATGGGAAAACGGATGCATGGCAACAACATGATCCAGCAAGGCACCGGTGGCCGATTGCCCCCCTTCGTTAAGCCAAAGGTTCGGCGCAATCGCCCCAAAATATGGCCCCCACACACCCTTGATAAAGCGTGGTTCCATTGATAGCGCCATGTGGCAGGTCGATGTGCCTGCGATCATTGCGAAACGCTGATCAAGATTGCCATCAAGATATTCGCCAAGGGTGCCAAGTGCCCCGGCATGGGCATCAATCAATCCGGCCCCGACAACGCAATTTGTGGTCAGGCCAAGATCAGCCGCACCTTGATCTGACAGGGGGCCAATCAACTCGCCAACGGCCAATGCTTTTTCATGCATTCCAATCTTTTCATTAAGATCACTCATGCCGATGGTTGATAGGAAATCACGATCCCATGGGTCATCTTGATGGGCGAGATAGGTCCATTTGCATGTGACGGTACAGCAGGACCGGGCGTTGCTTTCTGTGGCGCGGAATGACAGGAAATCTGCCAAATCATAAGCAGCCCCCATTTTGTTCCATGCCGTTTGATGATGGCGTTTAAGCCACATCAGTTTGGGAATTTCCATTTCCGGGGACATGGTGCCGCCGATGAATTCAAGTACCCTTGATCCGGTCCCTGTGCATTCTTCGGCTTCGCGCACCGCCCGGTGATCCATCCAGACAATCACATCCCAGTTGTCGGCACCATCAGGGGTAACACCAAGCGGGCGGTTATCTTGATCGCGTATGACAAGCGAACAGGTCGCATCAAACCCAATAGCCGCAATTTTACCCGGCGCGACACCTGATTTTTTCAAAGCATCGCGCACGGATTGGCAAACCGATTGCCAGATATTTTCCGAATCCTGTTCGACGAAATCGGGTTTTGGCCGGTTCATCGCAATTGGGTGGGCGGCACTGCCCAACAGTTTCCCGTGGGCGGTAAATACGCCTGCGCGGGCACTGCCGGTGCCGACATCCACACCAATAAAACAGGCATCTATGGGACTCATAACAGGTGTTTCCTCTGCTTTCCCCCGGCTGTTCGGATAAGATCGCGTGTGCCGGGTGTTGTTTTATTTGGCTTTGCGACTGCGAGTTGATCAAAAGTTCACAAAATGGTCAAATGTTCATTTTTGTTGACGCTGAAACATTCCATTCGCTAGGCTATTTAAGGCGTGAAACCATTCCAAACATTCAATTGGGTTCAGCCCCTAATTACACAAATGAAACAAGCCAGGTTCAACATGGCCGCCAAAAACGATGCGAGACACGATGCCGAAACACATTTCGGGCAGGACGCAGCACCGCATAGCGTGATGACAATCCGCAAGCTGTTTGATGGGTGTTCTGTTGTTTTGTTTGATTGTGACGGTGTGCTGGTCAATAGCGAGCCGATCTCGCTTGCGACACTTGTGGACGTGCTGAGCCATTTCGGTGCACCCCTGACACTTCAAGAAGTATCAGACCGGTTTACCGGACGGTCAAGTTCCGCACCGATAGACCATATTCGGGCCGAAACCGGCAATGACGTGCAGGTGGCTTTCAAGCCGTTCTTTTATGAAAAACTGTTCGCCCGCTATGAAACGGAATTGGCCAAAATCCACGAAATTGACAGCGTGTTAGAGGCATTAACCGCTAGGGCGGTTTCTTTTTGCATTTCATCAAGCAGTTCGGTCGAACGGCTGGAAAAAACCATGACGGTGACAGGACTTGGGTCATGGTTTCAGGGGCGTATTTACAGTGCCGATTTCGTTAAAAACGGCAAGCCTGCCCCTGATTTGTTCCTTCATGCCGCTGCCGACATGGGATATTCACCAGTGCAGGCAATCGTGATTGAGGATTCAGTCGCCGGCGTCACCGCCGCAATTGCAGCAGGCATGAAATGCATCGGATTTGTTGGCGGTGGGCACTATGCCGGGGATGAGGTCAATGCGGCAAACCGGCTTTATGACGCGGGGGCCGATATCGTTCTTGCCGATATGACCGCTCTTTCCAAGGCAATTTCATCCTAACGGAAAACCAACAGATTTTACCGAGGCCCCGATACATGCCAGATCATTAGATCAGGCGTGCAGGCGCGGAATATGGGGTGCTTGCCACGACGCAAGGTTTCCCAACCAAAATGCAGCAAGCAGGGCCGTGATGGTCGAAATGATGGTGATTATCGCTGGGTCAGAAGTTTCTGATAGCGGGTTTGACTTTGGCTAAGATGGTCGCGCATGGCTTTGCGTGCGACATCATCATCACGTGCAGCAATGGCATCAAAAATCTTGCGATGTTCGCCCATGATCATTTCCATATAGGCCTTTTGATCTTCGGCCTCGGGCGGGCGGCGGCGCAATTGCGCACGGGGGATGGTTTTATCGCCCAGATGTTCTAAAAATTCGGCAAAGCGGCGATTGTTGGTGGCCGCAGAAATTGCGCTGTGGAATTCAAAATCGGCCGGCTCGGTTGGCTCGCCCTTTTCCAAGGCGCGTTCCATTTTTTCCATCGCCTCATAGATTTTGGCTTGTTGGGCAGCCGAACTTCGCAGGCAGGCAAGGCCTGCGGCCTCGATCTCGACCGCCATACGCAATTCAAGGATTTCCAGAACGTCGGACACTTGCGCGTAATCAACTGCAAAAATCGATTTGTCATTGCTGCGGGTTTCGGGGGCCAAAACAAACACACCAGCCCCTTGGCGCGGTTCAAGAAGGCCATCGGCCTTAAGTGCAGCAATGGCTTCGCGGATGACGGTGCGGCTGACGCCAAACCGTTCGGTCAGGACCGGCTCGGTTGGAAGTTTGCTGCCAGGTTCGCGTTGACCGCTTTCGATTTCCTGTCGCAAACTGGCAATGACCTTTTCGGTCAGCGAAACTTTGCGGGGCGTGTTTGATGCGGTGGTCTTGTTCATTTTGCGTGTCCGATAAATCCGGTATAAAACAATCGGATATAAAATTGACCACTGGCGTTAAGGTTTGGTTGGCGCAAGTGGCATTACCATCTTGAAATAGTCGAACGTGACTGGTGATGTAAAGTCATCATATGATTTTTGATCGGAATTGAGGCACCTGCATGTCGAAAAAGGGTGAACCGGAATATCGTTGGAACAGTGGTCCCTTTCAGATCGGGATTGTCCCAGAAGGTGGCGCGATATCGCGGATTGACTGGATACGCCCGGATGGCAACGGCATTATCAACCTGTTGCGCCCGGTAACCGAACAGGCCTTAAGTTCCGGCAATCCGTCCAGTCTTGGTTGTTTCCCAATGGTGCCGTTTGCCAATCGGTTGGCGTTTTCGGAATTTGATTTTGATGGCCGTATCGTCAAGGTGCCAGCAAACCGTCCGCCCAGCCCGCATGCTATTCACGGGTTTGGCCGTGGTGCGATGTGGAAAATTGAACGGCCAACTGTCGATAGCCTGCGGTTCAATCATAAACATGATGATCCTGAAAGCGGCTTTGTTTATGTCGCTTGGCAGGAATTTAAAGTTACCGAATATGACGTAACTGTTGAAATCGGTGTGCGGCATCTTGGTAGAACACCGATGCCCTATGGCATTGGGTTGCATCCATGGTTCCCCGGTGGGGAAGATGCATCTGTGGCGTTTGTTGCGACCGATTGTTTTGCCACGGACGACGACATGTTGCCGACCCGGCGTACTGTGATTGATCTTGGACGTGATTTTTCCGACGGGAAAATGATCCGGCATCATCATGGACTTGATGTTCATTACACCGGGTGGCACCGCGAGGCGGAAATGGTTTGGGATGATGCGGGATATAGCGTGCATATGACCGCAAGCGACAGTTTGTCGAACCTGCAATTTTATATTCCCGAAGACGGCAAAACCTTTTGTGTCGAGCCGGTTTCACATGTGCCAAATGTCCATAATCACCCGGAATTCAAGGAATTTGGCGATCTTGTTGTGCTTGATAAGAACGAAACGCTTAGCGGCACCATGACCTTAACCCCATCGTTGTTGGTGCATCCTGATAGCGGGCTTGTTGACGATGATGATATCGCCCTTCCGGCAAGCCGTGATTATTCCTTGGTTGATTGATCATCCCGGGATTGCCCAGCGACTGTATGGCGCTTGTCAGGCAATTGCGGATGTTTGGGTGATATTCGGGGGCTTTACCCGCTTGTTATTTGCCGATAAAACTTACAAGTAAATTTTACAAGATAACAAGTTCGGGGCGGGCATGAGCGAGTTGCTGCTTAAAGTTCAAAAACGCGAAAAGCTTGCGGATCAGCTTTATGGGCAAATCCTTGAACAGATTGTCTCAGGCAATCTGGGCGAGGGGACCAAGCTTCCGTCCGAGAACGAGATTTGCGCATCCTTTGGCGTTTCCCGCCCGGTTGTCCGCGAAGCTTTGCGCAAACTGCAATCCGATGGGTTGGTCTATGCCCGCCAAGGGGTGGGGTCGTTTGTTAAAAAGCGCCCGCCACAAGGTTTGATTGAATTTGGCGGGGTGAATGATGTTGCGGGGCTTTTGCGCTGTTTCGAAGCCCGTTCGGCGATCGAAGGCACAACCGCACGCATGGCCGCTGAACGTGCCAGCCTACGCCATCATCGTGACATCGAAAACGCGCTTAAAATGCTTGAAAACGGTATTGCAGCAGGTGACATCGCAGATAAGGCTGATCTTGATTTTCATATGGCAATTGCCCGGGCCAGCGGGAACGAGATTTTCGTGACCATCTTAAATTCTCTGCATGGTGTGATGTCCAAATCAATGAAAGTCGCATTGAACATCACGCGGGGCGGATCGGCCGAACGGGCGCAAAAGGTTCTTAGCGAACATCGCCAGATCTATGATGCGATCCTTGGTCGCGACGGCGATAGTGCCGAACTTTTGATGCGTTATCACCTTCATCAGGCGCGCCAACGTGTGACTGATCACGCCCGCGACATGTAAATTCTACGCACCTTGTATCATTATAAATCGCCGTCATGGATAATTGTGCTTTTGCCTGAAAAGGTGGGAAATCCGCGGGTGATCAGCCCGGTGTGATGTGTTGGTGCCCGGCATTAGGAGCCTGTCCTGTAAAGAAAAATGGCTAATTTCATTGACAAGCAGGTGCGCTGAGGGGCAAACCGATGGACAGTGAAATTGATCATATGACTTTAAGGGGCGTTGTGATGTCGGTGAAGAGCGGAATTTTTTATAAGCCGGAAATTCTCAGTGACGAGACATTTACACTGGCCGAATGCCCAAACTGGGATGGGCAGAATAATCGGCTTTATTGGACCGACATTCTGAACGGCCAATTGCATGCGCTAGATGTTGAAACGGGGCTTCGCAAAGTCTGGAAATTTGAAAGCGAGCTTGGCTGTTTTGGCCTGACAGATGAGGGCCGTATCATTGTGGCCCTTCGCAAGGATATTATTTATCTCGACCCGGAAACTGATGAACGCACCCCGCTGGCCCGCATTGAAGACGGCATTCACAGCCGTACCAACGATGGCAAAATTGGCCCGGATGGTGCGTTTTGGGTTGGGACCATGGATGACAATGTCGATAAACAGCCGATTGCGTCGCTTTATCGCATCACAGCAGATGGCAGGATCGAAGAAAAGGCAACCGGTTTCAAAATATCAAACGGCATCGCGTGGTCGCCAGATGGATCGTTGATGTATCATTCGGATTCCCGTGGACCTTGGGTTAATCGCTGGGATTTTGACGTGCAAACCGGCGAAATTTCGAATTGCACCCGGTATCTTGACTTGGATGATACGTTGGGCCGCCCGGATGGCGGGGCGGTTGATATGGAAGGGTGTTATTGGTCTGCAGGGGTGTCAGCGGGCAACCTGAACCGTTTTGCCCCGGATGGCACGTTGTTAAAATCCATCCCCATGCCGATGCCCAATCCAACCATGCCGTGTTTTGGTGGGGCGGATATGAGAACGCTGTATGTCACCAGCCATCAGGAAAATTACAGTGCGAAAAAGCGCGCCGAATTCCCGAATGCCGGGAAGCTAGTATCTTTGCGTGTCGAAGTGCCCGGTGTACCGGTTTCGCGCTTCCGCGAAGCTGGTTGAACGTGTCGCAAAATTCGGCGGATTTCCCCAAAACAAAAAAGCCATGCAGGAAAACTACATGGCTTTTTCTTTATCGGGGCATCGGTTTGGTTAGGGGGATCAGACTTTGCTGATTTCGGCCGTGACCGTCCCAAGCCCGTCAAAGATCGCTTCGATCTTGCCATGTGGGCTGATGGTTGGAAGTGCGCAGGCGCCCGTCGTAATCACATCACCGGCCTTAAGGCTTTTGCCGCGTTTGGCAAGGAAGTCGACCAGATATTCAAGGCCGCCAAAAATTTCGGGCCAAGCATCAGGATCATCATTGGTCGCAAGGATCTCGCCATTGCTTTTGGTGGTGACAGTGCCACCAATAAAGCCAAGATCGCGCCAGTTTTCAATTTCCTGACCCAGCACGAAATAACCAGTTGAATTCAAATCTGCCAGGGTCTGAATTGGGTCTTGTTTTACATCATAACGCCGATCAGCAATCTCGATCGCAAGATGGATGCTTTTGATATGATCAAGGATGTCGCTTGATGTCGCATCTGGTGCCGGGGTGCTTGCCATGACAACGGCAATTTCGGCTTCGATATTGGGGTAATGCAGATCAGCCGTGGTAAGCTTTGCACCGTCACTTAAAATGCGCCCGTCAAGTAACGGGCCGACCAACGGGCCATCTGCACCAATTTTTTCCTGTGCTGCGCGGGTTGCAACCGCCAGCTTCCAGCCCGCCTGTTTGGCACCGGTCAGGGCAAGGGTCGCATTTTGCACCTCATAGGCTTCATCAAAGGACGTTGGTGCAATGTCTTTGGGCAGCGGATCAATCAGGCTATGGGTAAGAAAGGCATCGGCAAGGATGCGGCTGGCTGCGTTAATATCGGTCATTCCCGGTCTTCTTTATTGTGGCTCATAACGGTTTGATATGCCGACCCTAACGGGCTTGGGGTGGGAAGTCATCATATCAATTAATCCGATTCGGCAAAATATCCCTGCAATTCAAGTCATCATACCAAAGTTCATGATTGTCATCATGTCACTATATCCCTTGTGTTACGCAGTTTTCTGCGCCTTGGATATGTTCCGGGTAATATGTTTGACAAAGTAATATGATGAATTTATAGAATCATCATAGTTGTTTTGACGTATTTGAGAATTGAAGGACGCTTGATGCATTATCTTGAGATGAAAAAGGCGATTGGTGCGGGGTTATTGTCATTCCCGGTGACGCCTTTTGATGCCCAAGGCGGGCTTGATCTTGCTGCTTTTCGCGCGCATGTCGGCTGGTTGGCGCAATTTCCGGCAACGGCCTTGTTCGCAGCAGGCGGGACGGGCGAATTTTTCTCGCTGACCCCGACAGAAGTCGTGCAGGTCGTTCGCGCAGCCAAGGACGTTGCAGGTGATACACCGATTATTGCTGGTTGCGGTTATGGCACGGCAATGGCGGTGGAACTTGCCAAGGAATGCGAAGCAGCCGGTGCCGATGGTTTGTTGTTGCTGCCGCAATATCTTGTCGGGGCGGAACAAGACGGTCTGTTTGCGCGGGTCAAAGCCGTCTGCGATGCCGTTGATATTGGGGTGATTGTCTATAACCGGGACAATTCGATCATCACGGCAGAAACGCTTTCGAAATTGTGCGATGTCTGCCCGAACCTTGTCGGGTTCAAAGACGGTCACGGCAATATCGAAATGGTGACCAAGGTCTGCACCGTGATGGGCGACCGTCTGTCTTATATCGGCGGAATGCCGACAGCAGAAGTTTTCGCCAAGGCCTATAAGGCAGCAGGCATGACGACTTATTCTTCGGCCATTTTCAATTTCCTGCCCCAGCAGGCGCTTGATTTTTATGATGCGCTGACGCGCGACGATGACGCGGCGATGAGCCGCGTTTTGACCGAATTTTTCTATCCGTATTTGGATATCCGCAATCGCGGCAAAGGATACGCTGTTTCCATTGTTAAGGCGGGAATGCGGGTGATTGGTCGCGATACCGGACCAGTACGTAGCCCACTGATCGATCTTACCGATCATGAACATGACATGTTGGCCGAGGTCATCCGCAATGCCTATGGCGATGGTGCGTTGCGCGTGGCCTAGGCCGGGCAGTGCCTGACGATATATGGGACCTGCCTTTTATCCCGGCAGGTGGTTCTGCCGGGATAGCTATTTGCGACGTCACAATAAGAATCGACGCGCAATGAATACTCGATGAGTTGTTAAATAACCTTACATTTGTAACCACAACTAACAACTTGTAAGGTTGAATAACAACAATAAGACCCGATTAGGGAAAACAAGGCTTTAACGTCATAAATACTTAAGTCTCGGGAGGACTTCAAATGAACAACTTTCTTAAGACGACGACCCTAACGATTGCCGCAGCGGCCGTTTCGGTCGCACTGGCATCTGGTGCGCAGGCAAAAGAATGGCGTGGTTGGAACATTCATCCGCCAGAATATCCGGTTTCAACCGGCATGGAAGAATTCGCCAAAATCATCAATGAAAAATCCGGCGGCGATCTAGAAGCCAAGGTTTATCATGGCGGTGTTTTGGGCAATCAGCCTGATGCGATCCAGCAAGTGCGTCTTGGCGGTCTGGATTGGGCGGTTTTCAACCTTGGCCCGCTTGGTGAAGTTGCACCCGAAGCAAACGTTGTTTCGCTGCCTTTCATCTTTAAAAACGTCGATGCCATGCACAAAGTCATGGACGGTCCTGCTGGTCAGCAGATCGCAGATGGCCTGATCAAAGCAGGCCTGCAGCCGCTTGGCTGGTATGATTCTGGTGCGCGTTCTTTCTATAACACCAAGCACGCGATCAATACCCCGGCTGACCTTAAAGGCCTTAAATTCCGGGTCATGAGCAACGATCTTTATGTTCAGATGGTCGCAGCCCTTGGCGGGAATGCAACGCCGATGGCCTATGGGGAAGTTTACCAGTCGCTGAAAACCGGTGTGATTGATGGGGCGGAAAACAACTATCCGTCCTATGACAGCTCAGGCCATTTCGAAGCCGCGAAATTCTATTCCGTGACTCAGCACCTGATTTTGCCGGAATGCCTGTGCATCAACAAAGCGCTTTATGACAGCCTTTCTGACGATGAAAAGAAAACCGTTCATGAAGCAGCCGATGCATCGGTTACCGTACAGCGTGCCGCATGGGCTGCCCGTGCGGAACAGTCCAAGGCAAAAGTCATCGCCGCAGGCATCGAAGTAAACGAGATTGCCGACAAGCAGGCTTTCCAGGACGCGATGCAGCCGGTCTATGACAACTTCGCAAAAACCAACCCGGAGCTGGCCGATCTGGTCAAAGCCATCCAGGATGCGCAGAAGTAAGACCTAAGCTTTGAACGGGCGGCGATATTATCGTCGCCCTTCTTTCTATCAGGGCTTATTCTATTTCCGGTTAATGTTATTCTGGCGGCGCATAGATGTTATCGAGCTTCACCAAATTGATGGACCGTCTAGGCGGCGGGATCGCCGGGGTGCTAAACCTTATTGGCGGTTTGGCGCTTGTCGCCCTGATCCCAAGTTTCGCATGGTTGGTTTTTGGTCGTTACGTTTTGAACGAAACGCCAACTTGGGTCGAACAAATATCCCTGATCCTGATCGTTCTGATCACGTTTCCAGTTGCCGCTGCAAGCATGCGCGACAACAGCCACCTTTCCGTTTCGTTTTTCCGTGATGCCCTGCCTCCCAAAATTGCCGCCATTGTCGCTGCGATCAGCTATGCCGCCATGGCGTGGTTTGGCTATTGGATGACGGTCGGCGGGATTGATCTGATGGCGTTTAACTGGGCCAAGAAAATGCCGATCATTCATGTGTCTGATGGTTGGCGATCATTGCCGATGGCGGTGTGTGGTGCCGGGATCACGTTTTATAGCATTGTGCATATTCTTAAGATTGTTACCCGCTGGAAAGCCATTTCCCAGGCTGGTTTTTATCACGATGAATTGCTTAACAAGGACGCCGAATAAATGGGCATGACCATTCTTCTGGGCCTGTTTGCCATTGGTATTATCATTGGTATGCCCGTTGCCATCGCACTTGGTATTGCTGCCCTTGGTGCGTTCTTTTTTGAAGGTTTGCCAACCCTGATTGCGTTTCAGCGCATCGGGTCGGGCATTAGCGCCTTTTCGCTTCTGGCCATTCCGTTCTTTATCTTTGCGGGCGAGTTGATGCTGCATGGTGGGATTGCATCCCGTTTGGTGCAATTCGCAACCGCATTGGTCGGAAGCCGCCGTGGCGGGCTTGGCATTGTGAACGTGTTTTCATCGATGTTGTTTGGCGGCATTTCCGGGTCGGCCGTGGCCGATACATCGGCACTTGGGTCTATCCTTATCCCTGTGATGAAAAAGGAAGGCTATCGTGCGGATTATGCGGTGAATGTCACGGTGACGTCATCGATTGCCGGGATCATGATCCCGCCCAGCCATAACATGATCTTGTATGCAGTGGCCGCAGGTGGGGGCATTTCGATTTCCAAGTTGTTCATGGCAGGCGTGGTGCCGGGCATTATGATGTGCCTGTTACTTGGCCTTGCCACATGGCTTGTTGCGATCAAACATGGCTATCCGTCGCAACCATTCCCCGGCTGGGGTGTGGTGTGGCGCACGGCCGTGCGGGCTATTCCCGGCTTCTTTACTGCCGTGATCATTGTTGGCGGGGTTTTAAGTGGTGTGTTTACTGTCACTGAATCCGGTGCAATCGGTGTTGCTTATGCCTTGATCATTACCGGGTTTGTTTACCGCGAACTTAGTTGGGATGGCTTTATCGCCGCGGTTAAACAATCGGCCAAGACCACGTCGCTTGTGATGCTTTTGGTCGGCTGTGCGTCGGCCTATGGCTACATGCTGGCATTTTATCGTGTGCCTGATGAATTGGCCCACGCGATCACGTCGATCACGGATAACCCGATTATGGTTTTGCTGTTGATCAATGTCATGTTGCTGATTGCTGGCATGATCATGGATATGGCGGCCTTGATCCTGATTTGTACGCCGATCTTTCTGCCACTGGCTGTTCAGTTTGGCATGGACCCGATCCAGTTTGGCATGGTGCTGATGATGAATTTGGGCCTTGGCCTGTGTACACCGCCGGTCGGGGCGTGTCTGTTTGTCGGCTGTGCGATTGGCGGGGTAAAGATCGAACACGCAGTTCGGACAATCTGGCCATTTTATCTGGCGATTTTGACTGCCCTTATCCTGACAACCTATATTCCAGCGGTTTCAATGACCTTGCCCAACCTTGTGTTTGGCAGCAATTGATCGCGGTAAAAGACGCATATCAAAGAGGATAAAGATGAAACGTTTGCTGATTACCGGTGCTGCCGGGAACCTTGGAAAAATCTGCCGCGAAGGCCTTAAAGGCTATGCCGATGTCATTCGTTTGTCGGATATTTCGCCGATGGACCCGGCCGGGCCGAACGAAGAAGTCGTCCCGTGTGATTTGTCTGATCGTGCAGCGGTGATTGAACTGACCAAGGATGTTGATGGCATCATCCATCTTGGCGGTATTTCCATCGAAGCGGCATTTGACGATTTGCTACAGGCCAATCTTGCCGGAACCTATAACATTTATGAAGCCGCCCGCCAGAACGGTGTTGGCCGGATCATGTTTGCCAGTTCCAACCATGCAATTGGGTTCCACGAACGTACCACCAAACTTGATGACAAATCCGCACAGCGTCCTGATAGCTTGTATGGTGTGACCAAATGCTACGGCGAAGCGGTGGCAAGTTATTATTACGACAAGTTCGATGTTGAAACCGTAAGTGTGCGCATCGGATCGTGCTTTGAAAAGCCGCTTAACCGCCGGATGTTGTCAACCTGGATGAGCCCGGGTGATTTTATTTCCCTGATGAAGGCGATCTTTGATGCCCCGATGACCGGTCATTTGGTGGTGTATGGTGTATCCGACAACAAATCCAAATGGTGGAGCAACGATCACGCAGACTTCCTAGGCTGGAAACCAAAAGATAGCTCAGAACAGTTCCGCGCAGAAATCGAAGCTGCCTTTGGTCCGGAAGATCGCCACGATAAGGCTGTGATTTATCAAGGCGGGCCGTTTGCTTCTAACGGACATTTCGAAGACTGATTTGCCATCTGTTTGGGTGGGGGCAAAGGTCCGCTAAATGCGGGCCTTTTGCTTTTTGGATTGACGATGCTTTGTCATGGACTATAAATACGGTAAAAATGATAATAGTTATCATTATTGTTTATGCCGGTGTAAGCGTATGACGGTCCGGGACCGTTTCTGGGACGGAATTTATCAACAATATCACGGGCGTCTTCTGCGTCAGGTTCAGAAATATCTGCCGACACGGGAAGAAAGCCAGGACGTCTTGCATGATCTTTACGTGCAATTGCGCCACCGTGATGTTGACCCCAAAGAGGTTGAAAACCCGCCAGCCTACTTGATGCGTATGGCGACCAATCTGGCGATTGATGTTTTGCGCCGGAACAAACGCAACCCTTTGGAATTCACCGACCCCGCCGACATTTCCGAATTGCAGGGCAGCAGCAATCATTACGCCACACCCGAACAAATTAGTTCGGATCGGCAGCGTCTTGATATCATTGCAAGCGCGATCCAAGATTTACCCCCGCGCTGTCGCGAAGCGTTTCTTTTATGCAAACGCGATCATCTAACGCCTGGCGAAACCGCGCAAAAGCTTGGTGTTAGTCGTAATATGGTGGAAAAGCATTTGCGAATTGCGTTAAAGCATTGCCGCGAGGTGTTGGCACGCCATGAAAATTAGGATCATGACCTAAACTCTAAACTCTAAACATCCTCATTTACGTGCCGGGATCGTCACATAATAGGGTACAAGCCCAACTGCAGGACCATTTATCAAACGCCGGACCACAAAATTGCCATGACAGAATTTCGTTATCCCCTTGATTGTAAAAGCGACGAAGATATTGCTGATTTCTGGGCGATCCGGCTTGATGGCGATGTGCTGGCCCCGTTTGAGCAAACTGCCTTTGATAGCTGGCAGGCGAAATCGCCGAACAATGCGGCATTGCTGCAACATGCCCGTCAAACGTGGCACAGCATGGAAATTGCGGCTGCAGATAACAAAGCACAGCCGCGCGATGCGGGCCGTTCATCATCTGGTGTTTCAAATGATATGCGGCGCCCGCTTGAGGAAACCGACCTTGCGGGCATTCGCGATGATCTTGAACGCCTTGGTGCGCTTGGTGGCGGGGCAGGGCGTTTTCCGGGAATGCGGCCGATCAATCGTCGGTTCCGTCCGATGCTGGCCTTGGCGACCTGTATGGTCATTGTTGGTTTGTTTGTTCTTGGCGCAGTCCGCCCTGATCCGGATTTGGTTGCCGAAAATTCGATCAGTACCATATCGCAAATCCACGATTTGGCCGATGGGTCACAAATCTGGATGGAACCCGGAACGCGGCTAAATATCGACTTTACCCAACAGGCCCGTGACATCATCGTTCTACAAGGTGGTATTTACATCAAGGTTGCCAAGGATGCAGAACGTCCGTTGCGTGTGACCATTGGTGGTTTGATTGCCCAGGCGGTGGGAACGGAATTTGCCGCCTCTAACTGGGCGGGGCATCCACGGGTCGAAGTTCGCGAAGGTGTGGTTGACCTTGGCTCGCGCGACGTACGCTTAGCGCGTCTAAGTGCCGGGCAGACCGCATGGCAGGGGACAAAGGGCGATATGCGCTACGGTGCGTATGATATTGACCGGCTGGCGGCATGGCGTGAAGGACGATGGATCGCACAGGACATGCCGCTTGAAGAATTGCTGGCAAAAATCGCCCCTTTAATGGCGGATGAAAGCTATGTTTTGGATCCGCTGATGGGGGATGTCTATGTCACCGGAAGCTTCGATCTTACCAAACCACAAAGTGCAATTGCTGCATTGCTGGGGGCTTATGGACTGAAAAAGCAGTCATTTCCCGGCGGGTTTGAAATTATTTCAAAAAATTAGCACAACAGACATCCTCAAAACCCGACCTCATGCGTCATGAGGATAATAGTGATTTGCATTATTATTCGTGATCTTGGGGTTATATCGTGAAAAATACAAAAATGACAAAAGCACGTCTGCTGGGGACCAGTGCGCTGGTTGCGGCCGTGTTGGGAATTTCGATGGCATCTGCCGCTGCGCAGTCAAATGCTACCGCGCCACAGGGTGTGTCCATCAATGCCGGCGATCTTCGCACGTCTTTGGACCAACTCGCAGGGCAGTTTGGTTTGCAACTGATTGTGCAGGGTGATCTTTCAGGCCTTCAGGGGCAATCGGTGAGTGGGGAACTTGATGCGGCACAAGCCTTGTCGGTTTTGCTAACCGGCAGTGATCATACGTTCGAGTTTATCACCGAAGACAGTGTTCGCGTCTTTCCGCTTGCGACACAAGGAACCCAAAGTTCGGCAACCCTGCCCAACATTGTTGTCAGTGCCACGCGTTCACGCCGGTCAATCTCATCGATGTCGCCAACGGTTGTGGTGATTGGCCGCGAACAGATCGAAGCCCAGCTTGCCAAAACAAGTGACGTTACCAACGTCATTCGCAATTCTGTTCCGGGCTTTATGTTTGATGATCAAAGCCTGATTGGCAGTACGGAAACATTCCGTGGCCGTGATGTTCAGGTTCTTGTCGACGGGATTTCGCGCAACACGCCGCTGCGGAATTCCAGTCGTATTTTATCCATGATCGATGTCGCCCAGATCGAAAGCATCGAAGTCATTCCCGGGTCAAACGCGATGAACGGCGATGGCGCAACCGGGGCCACGATTAACATCATCACCAAAACCGGCGACGCTGGCGCCAACACGTTTTCAGTTGATGGTCATATCAAAACCTTTACCGATGATGTTGGTGACAGCCTTGCACCATCCTTGACACTTGCCGGAAGTGGCGGCGTTGGTGTGGTTGATTATGCCGCCAGCATCACCGGGGCCAAGTCGAACAATTTCTATGACGGGTATGGCAATCAAGTGGCCTCGGATGCGATGTTGGGGCAGGGCGGGTTTGATAACGCCGAAGACCTAAATATGTTTGGCAAGGCTGGCGTGACCCTGACCGAAGGCCACCGTCTTTTTCTGTCAACCGAAGTCGTCCGGTTTCGCCAGAATATTGAATATTATCCAGACCTGACCACCGATCCGATTTCGGTCAATTATGATGCACCTTACAAAGCACAGCCGATCGAAGATGAAAGCCAGTATTTCACTGCCGGGTATGAATATGATTTCGGCAAGCTTGGCGTTGGCGATCTGAAGCTGTTTTACAATGACAGCTATAAACAAGCCGCCCGTGCCGAATATCATTCAACCTATAACTTTGCACTGGTGGCGTTGGCCGATAGCCCATCGACCGAAGACCCATTGGGGCAGTCGGTAATTGATACGTTAAAAACCGGGGTTAAGCTTTCGACCGATACACCGCTTGATATGGTTTATGACGGCATGAGCCTAAGCTGGGGTGGGGATTTGACGTTTGATGATGTCAAATACCGCACAGTCAGTGGTCGTGATATTGGCGCACCGATGGAACAGGACGGCAAAGCAGTCTTTGCGCAAATTTCTGCACCGGTGACGCAATATGTCGATCTGTCTGGTGGTGTACGCTATGAGAAATATGATCTGACGGTCAGCGATTTCACCCGCCCGAACTATATGCGCTATGTCGGTGGTGTCGGATCGGCCTATTTTGGGACGGCTGCTTTTACCGGGGGCAATGCGTCTTATAGTGCGGTGACTTATAATGCATCTGCTGTTGTGCATTGGACCGATAAAATTGATACCTCGCTTAGTTACAGCGAAGGGTTTTCTGTTCCGGATGTCGGGGCTTATACCCGCCGTGCAGGCACCAGTGGCATTCCGCTTAAATTTTCTGACATTGATGTCGAAGCATCCAAAGTCAAAACCTATGAACTTGCTGCGCGCTATGTCGGGAATGATTTTCGCACCACGGGCGCTGTCTATATGAGTACCAACGAACGCGGTGATAACTTCGATACCGCGACCAGCAAACTCAGCCAGCAAAAAGAACGCATTGTTGGTGCGGAACTGACGGCTGAATACGATATCAGCGAAGATACTTTTGTTGGTGCATTGGCGTCTTATGTCGAAGGGCGTTATGACAAAAACAAAAACGGCGATCTTGATAGCTGGCTTCCCAATAACCGTATTCCATCGCCATTCCGCTTTACCGGTTATGTCGATAGTTATGTCTGGTATGATCTGAATATGCGTTTTGACGGAACCTATACCGCACCGCGCAGCAAGATCGATACGGCCAAAATTGACTCAAGCCTGGTGTTTAACCTGTCGGCTCATTATCCGGTTCTGGGCGGAACGGCGCGACTTGGGATCGAAAACATCTTTGATGCCAGCTATGAAAACCCGGCGGCAAGTGCGCTTCGCGGCTATTCCGTGGCCGGGCATGGTCGGACCATCATGTTAGGGTTCCGACGCGAATTTTAACATCCAACGCATTTGAATTTTGGCCCGGCGGTTTTCCTGCCGGGCCGTTTGTATTGAGGCAACACATGTTCATATCAAGCACACACCGAAGCGATATCGTTCTGTTCGAAATGATTGATGCGCAAAGCCCTGCGGATGGCGATGCCTATATCAACGCACTTCGTGAACTGGCGAAACGCAGTGAACCGGCTGTGTTGATCATGTTGATAAAAGGCATGACCGAACAAGACCACGAAACCCGCAAACAGGCCGCGGCATGGTTCAAACAAAACCGCGACCGTTTGGCGGTATTTGCCAAGGGCGTCATTCGCGTGGAACAAGATCATCATCACGGTGATGGCCATGTTCATAATCACGCCGAAGAAGTTGAAAACAGCAACTTTGCCCGCATGTTGCCCTTTCCCATGAAACATGCACAAACGCTTGATGCGGCGTTTAAGATGGCCGAAAACTGGCCGCCTTCATAAGAAATGGGGCTTAACGGGTAACGGATCGAAATCAGCGTTTACGCACAGCCAACAGCAGGAAATAACTGGTCCCGATCAAGGCGGCAATCAGCCCGGTCGGAAGTTGGGCAGGGTATAAAAGGTTTCTTGCCAGCCATTCGGCCACCATCATCACATTTACCCCGATTAAAACCGATCCCAGCAAATGCCCGCCCGCAAGGCGGTATCCCGCCACACGTGCCAAATGCGGAGCCATTAAGCCAACGAAGCTGAGCGGCCCGACAAGAAGCGTTGCTGCTGCGGCCAAAATGGCGGCAAGGAACATCATGGCAAATTGGAATGTCGTGATGCCAAGCCCAAGTGATACCGATTGATCCGTGCCAAGAGATGCCATTTCAAGTGGGCGGCGCAGGGCGATTGCAACGATCAGCAACACAGTTGTCACACCTGCGACAATCATCACCTCGTCCATATTGGTGAAATAGGTCGTACCTGCCAGCCACGACATCAGCATCGATGTTTGCGTGCCGCTGCGGGTTAAAACAATGCGGACGATGGCACCCAAAATGGCGGTCAGGGCCAAGCCATTAAGCAACATGTAATGCGGTGCATGGGTGAATTTACGGCACAGTGCCAACAGAACAATCAGCGAAATGATGCCGCCAGCAGCCCCAATGATCATAAGATCAGCGCGCTGGGCAAACCCAAACATGGTCAGCGCAAGAATGATCGCAAGTGCTGTGGCCGAACTGACGCCGGTGATTTCCGGGCTGGCCAGTGGGTTGCGGCCAACACGCTGGATCAAGGTACCCGATACGGCCAATGCCGCCCCGCAAATCATTGCGGCAAAGGTGCGTTCAGCACGGCCGGTTATGATGTCAAAGCTGTTGTCGTTCCAATTAACCGTCCAGCCCAGAACGGCAAATCCAGTGCCATCAAGCGATACAAACAACGAGAACACCAAACCGATCGCTAGAAGGGCGGTCAAAAGAATACTAAGCCCGGTCTTCGATGTGATTTCTTGATCGCTGTGCTGATCTTCGCTTTGGCTGCCGGGCATGATCTTGGCTTTGCGCAGGATCAAGATGATAAACGGCGCACCAAAAAGGGCGGTCGCCGCCCCGGTTGGCAAAATGTCGCCACCAAGCCCGTTAAACTGGCGGACGATGAAATCAATCACCAAAAGCGTGAACCCACCGGTCAAAACCGAATAGATCATAAGGTCGCGTGACCGGGTTAACCCGGCAATACGCAAGGCGGCAGGAACAGCCAGCCCGATAAAGCCAATCATGCCTGCTGCTGAAATAACCGATGCGGTAATGAAAACCGCAAAGCCAAGGATCAACAGGCGCAGAACCGTAACTTTTGCACCAAGCGAGCTTGCTGTGTCATCGCCAAGGGCCAAAAGATCAAGCGGACGCGACAACAATAAAACAGCCGCCATGCCGATCACGATACGGGGCAAAACAAACTGGGTTGCTTCCCAGCCATTCTGGGCCAGATCACCAGCCCCCCACATAAAGATCGACTGCAGATATTGTTCGTTAAACAGCAAAAGTATCTGCGTGCCGGACTGCAAAAGCAGATTGATAATCATGCCGGCCAAGATCAGCCAAAGCGTCGCATTGCCTCGCTTTGCCGCAATCAGATAAACCGCACCCAGTGCAATCATACCCCCGGCAAGGGCGAATGCTTCTTGAAACAGAGCAAGCGATGCCGGTGCAACCAGAACGAAAATGGTTAAGGCAAATTCAACACCGGCCCCAACGCCAAGGGTTGTCGGCGATGCCAATGGATTGCGCAAAACCGTCTGGATTGCCGCCCCGGCCAGCGCAAGACCGGCCCCACACAGAAACGCCATCGCAAGGCGGGGCAGGGTGCTGTAATGAAACAGGATTTGATCAAAATCGGTTTCATCGGGTGTAAACATCACCTGACCGGCCAAACCATTTTGCAGGAACGGCCAGAAATCAATGACAAGAACACCAATCGAGAGCACGCCAAGGGCTGCCAAAAGAAGGGTGGGAGTCCGATGGGAAGTCTTGATCATTGATGGGGGCCGTTTTCAAGGCTTTCGGTCAGAAGTTCGGCAAACCTAAGGGCAGAAGGCACCCCGCCATAGGCCCAGACCACGGGCAATTCATAGACCCGTTTGTTGCGCACAAAATCCATCACGTTCCACATCGGTGAGTTCCATATTTTTTTAAGAACCACCTCAGGAACAGGGTTGGTATAGACCAGCGTTTCCTTGGCAAATGGCGCGATGATGTCAAACTCGCCACGCGCAAAACCCCATTTGTTGACCTCGCCCCTATAAGCAAGCGGCACATTCATCGCGGTAAGAACCGAACCGGGCATGGATGTTTTGCCATAAATGCCGACATTGCTTTCATCAAAGAAGTAAACAACGTTTACTTTCTGGTCGGGGCCAATTACGGCGTGGATACGTTCGCCATATTCGACAAGTTTCTGATCAACATGTTTCAGATACGTCTCGGCTTGGGCTTCGCGGCCGGTTGCCTTGGCGACTTTTGCCAAAGTTTCGCGCGCGGTTTCAAAGGCCGGACGTTTTTCATCAAACAGTTTCAGTTCAAGAACCGGGGCGATTTCGACAAGCTTGCCATAAGCCATGCCGATATCGGGGATGGTAATGATCAGATCGGGTTTTGCTGCCCGAAGGGCTTCTAGATTGGGCGATGACCGCTGCCCCAAATCAATAAAGTCGGAAGGCAAGTCAGGTTTGGAAACCCAGTCGACATAATCTTTCGCATCAGCAATCGCGACCGGATCAAGGCCAAGGGTAATCACGGTTTCGGTAAAGGCCCAACTGATGGTGGCAACGCGCTTTGCCGGGGCAGGAAGGGTCAGTATCCCACGTTCATGTTCAATACTGATCGGGTCTGCCTTGGCGTTTGTTTTGGCAAAGCTCAGTGCGATTGCAATCAGGCCGAAACAGCAAAGGAAAATACGCAATTTCATCATCACTTCACGATCCGCTCGCGGCAGTTACCGCATCGGCAAGCTGTTCGGCAAACCGCGCGCCCGATATCACCCCGCCAAAGGTCCAGCTTGATGCGACTTCATAAACATGGCCGTTGCGGGCAAATGGCATGGCCTTCCAGATGGCGGAATTAAACAGCTTTGTCTTTGCGGCCGGTGGAACTGGTTCAACATGGGCAAATTGAACGTTACCCAGTTTGGCCAAGTCGGATACATCGCCATTGTGGAAGCCCCAGCCGTTCACATCCCCTGTCCATGCGTTGGCAAAGCCCATCCGGGCCATGACAGAGCCGAACAACGAATTTTTGCCATGAATGCGGAAATGGGCGTCATCAAGGATGCGGACAATGGCGAATGTTGCATCATCGCCAACCGATGCACGAATGCGTTCACCTGCTGCTTGGATGCGCTTGTTCACCGATGCGATGACAGTTTCGGCAGTATCGGATTTTCCGGTGAGCTTGCCAAGATTGCGCAGCAATGTCTCGGCCCGGTCCAATGCCGGTTGGTCGGCATTTGTATTATAAATCGAATAGACCAGTGTCGGGGCATATTCCGATAATTTGTCATAGGCCATGGCGACTTCGGAACTGATCAGGACCGCATCGGGTTTGCTTTCGTGAAGGGCTTCAAAATTTGGTTCGCGGCGGGTGCCAAGATCGGCAAATGTCGCGGGCAGTTCCGGTTCCACCACCCAGATGCGATAGGCAGCTGATTCTGGAATGGCAACCGGATCAATACCCAGTGCCAACAGGCTTTCGGTCAGCGACCAGTTTGATGCGGCAAAGCGGGTTGGTGGGGTATCGAAACTTACTTCGCCCATTTCATGGGTAAATGTTTCAGCCCCGGCCGATACAGGTGCCAAGCCACCCATTGCAATCATGCAGATGGCCGAAATTCGACCAATCGAGAACTTTTGCATCTTTACATTCCTATGCAACATAGCTGACGAAACGGTTGCTTTCGGGCACCGCGATAACGTTGATTTCGGTTTGGAAAATGTCACGCAAAACAGCGTTATGCATGAAGTCCTGTGCAGCCCCCTGCCAACAGGTGCGTCCGGCGCGAAGTGCCAGAATATGGTCGGCAAACCGACCGACCATATCAATGTCATGCAAAACGGCAATTACGGTCAGATTGATCTGATCTTTCAGATTGGCGACCAGTTGCAAAATGTCGCGTTGATGACCGACATCAAGGGCAGACGTTGGTTCGTCCAGCAACATTACCGGGGCGTCTTGTGCCAACAGCATCGACAACCAAACACGTTGGCGTTCCCCACCCGAAAGGCTAGCAACCAGCCGATCAGAAAAGCCCGTTACGTGGGTCATTTCCATTGCTTGATCAATCTTGGCGTGGTCTTCGGCGCGATACCGGCCAAATGCGCCGCGCCATGGATACCGGCCAAAGGCCACCAGTTCACGCACACTTAGATGCGGTGGAACAACCGGGTTTTGCGGCAGATAGGCAACCTTGCGTGCAAAATCGCGCGTGCCGTGATTGCTAAGAACCTGCGTATCAAGTTCGATGCTGCCTGAATGGGCCTTGTTTTTACGCGCCAGCAGTTTCAGAAGCGTGCTTTTGCCCGATCCGTTATGACCCACAATCGCGCTAAACGATCCGGTCGGAAAGCTGACCGTGATGTCATCAAGCAGCGTTTTGGGGTTTTTGCCGTCGCTTTTAAAGCAGACGTTTTTCAAATCGAACATGTTCTGGAAACTCGCAAAATCAGTAAAGGGTGATGCTTTGATCGTAACGCGCTGTGTCGGTTGCGGATCACGGCTTTCCCAATATGAGAATGCCTATCAATTACTTGCGATAAATGCAACCGAGTTGCGATTGCATATCGTTAAAAAATCAACATGAATCCCAATCATCATACAAAATGACTTTTCAGGAGTTACCATTCCGGGTAGCAATATAAATTAACGATTTTTGATCTGGCACCTGTGCCTTTGTGCACTGGAAAAGACTGGACAAGGCAACGCGGAAAACGACGCGAAACATTCAGGGAGAAACCATGGCCAACGTGAAAACCGTATTGCCGAACCTGCGCTGCACATTGGGCGAGGGGCCGCATTGGGATGCCAAAGACGGTGTTTTGTATTGGGTCGATATTGTCGGCAAGACCGCCTATGCGCTGCGTCCAAATGACGGAGGATCGCGCAGTTGGACGTTTGATCAACCGGTTGCCGCCATTGTTCCGCGTGAAAATGATGGTCTTTTGGTTGCCCTTGCTGATGGGCTGGCATTTCTTGATGCCGATAGTGGGGAAACAACCCCATTTGCCGCACCCGATGCTGATCATGCGGGCAATCGATCAAATGAAAGCCGGGTTGATCCGGCTGGACGGTTTTGGTTGGGCACCATGGAAAATAATATTGGCCCGAACGGCGAAGATTTGCCGGTTACGGTTTCGACCGGGACGCTCAACCGGGTCGGTGCAGATGGGGAAACGGTGCGATTTGTCTCTGATATCGGGATTTCCAATACACTTTTGTGGTCGGCCGACGGCAAAAAGATGTTCTTTGGTGACACGATCAAAGACACATTGAATGTCTATGATTTTGATATGAAAACCGGGGTGCCATCCAATCCACGTGTGTTCTTTGGCCCGCAGGACCGGGGCAATATGGATGGCTCGGCAATGGATGCGGATGGCTATATCTGGAATGCGCGCTGGGGCGGGGGATGTTTGATCCGCTTTAACCCGGCAGGCGGTGTTGATCGCATCATTGATCTGCCGGTAACCCAACCCACCAGTTGCGTGTTTGGTGGCCCGGATATGAAAACGCTTTATATCACCTCGGCATCGGTCGGGCTGGAAGATAACGGCAACCCGTTAGAAGGCGCACTTCTGTCAATCCAGACCGATGTTGCTGGCCAACCCTGCCATCGGTTTGCCGGCTAAGGAACGGCGAACCGACCTAAATTGGCCGAAATCAGCATAAATTTGGGCAAAGATGGAACCTTGCCCATTTTTAGCCTTGGTTTTCAGTATGGTTGGCAGAAAGAATGTGTGTCGATAAACACACTTGCAACCATTGAGCGAGCAAACCGGGGCCAGCATGAAACCAAATTCTTTCGCAAGCGTGTGGGTAAGAGCACTTTGCGCGATTGGCATGATCAGCATATTGTCGGGTTGTGCCAGCTTGCAAACCGACACAACAACTGTGACCGGTTCGGTCACCTATCGCGAACGTATTGCCCTGTCACCTGACAGCACGTTTCTTGTGGTTCGTTTGCTGGATGTTTCAAAGGCCGATGCACCATCGATTGAAATCGCATCCTTGCGCCAGCCGGTTGGCAATCCACCGATGGTGTTTATCCTGCCCTATGATGCAAGCAAGATTAATCCCAAGCTTACCTATGGGCTTGAAGCAAAAATCGTTACCTCCGATGGTGATGTTTTGTTTCGCAATGATCAGACCTACCGTGTTTTGACCCGTGATGCGCCAAACGATGTCGATATTTTGGTTCGCCCGATAACCCATGCCCAATCTGATGGTGCGCGCAAAACCGATGGTGGGGATGTGTCGCGTGATGTCGCTGCCATCGATGCCCGATTGGAAGATATGCGGGTTATTCCCGGCCAATATGTCGCCAGTGATCATACGGTAACCTACAAGGCATATGTCTCGCCCGATGGTGAACCGCTTTTGGTTGATGAACATCGCGACCTTGGCAAATTTGGCACATCGGATGTAAAGCTTTATTACCGCAATAGCCAGTTACTGCAGTTCTCTGAACGTGCGACACGGGTAAATTACGGTGGGGCGAATGACGACAAGCCGCTTGAATACAATCTGAAACTTGATTTCGCACAGGGGCGTTTTTCCAGCGGCAGCAAAAGTGTCAATGGTGTTGCAAGTTCCCCCGATGAACATGAAATCAGCGGCGCACTTTCACAAAGCAAAGTAGCACTCAGCCGGATAGATGCGATGTTGGCACAGCTTAACACCAAACCGACTGTGCTGGCGGGCTCAAAGTCCTTCGTCTGTGATGATAACAGCCGCTTTTCCGTGTCTTTTGAAAATGATGGCGACCGCGCGATTGTTGAATTTCTGGGTCGGGAACCGATTGCTCTGTCGCGGATGCCGACCGGTTCGGGATACGGATATCGCAATGATATGTATGAGCTGCGCGGCAAAGGTGAGGATGCGATCTGGCGGACATCGATGGGCAATGCCCATTGTGCCGTCTCTGTGAGCCCAGATAGCCAGAGCATCTCGGTTGCCCACACTGCTGCACCCGGGGACTTTCCGGTTGTGACGATCCGCGAACTCACAGCAACGCAAAGCGGGATCTGGACCGAGTATTTTGATGAAATGTTACCCGCCATCACGGCATGTCTAACCAAAAATTCCGGTGATCTTGTGTCGGTTCTGAAGGCATGGCCGATGAACCATGGGATGGTCGGGGTCCGCACGGTCAATGGCAATGGTGGGCGTCACGATTGTTTGGTGCCGGCCGATGGCATGGGCACGATCCATACCGAATTGGTCGAAGCCACCACCAACATTCTTCCCGGTGAAGATGATGTGCGCTTTACGCCGGCAAACGGGGCCTATCCAACTGGAAAATGCTTTGGCCATGAACGGATTGTAAAGGACGGGGTGTTCATTGGCTGGCTGTCAAAAAATTCTTGCCCATAGTTAGGAGCAGGACCCATTAATTTCAGTCAAGACGGGTCGGACTTCAGTTGGGTGCTTGAAAACTGAGTCCCTTGAGACGAATGGGTTAGATGCACTACTTTTCGTGCAGTGTTCTCTGTTCACTGACTGTTCTCAAACGGCATAACCTTTGCTGCACAATATTACTTGTTGGTATAGGTCTAACTTATTCTTTTTAGTCACTTAAAAATACACATCAGCCCATCCATATGTAATCTTGAAGTATGCTGGTAAAGCAAGATTGGTGTCCCGTTCTAATTTCAGGTGGGTCGGTTGATGCAAAATGGCCTAAACGGAAACAAAGCCATTTTTATTGGCTTAGTCATAGCTGTGACAATCCTCGGCATCGGTGCCCAAATTTCTGGTTCATTGTTTGCCGATAGTATTTTGACCGGATGCGTTGTTGTTCTGGCGCTGTTGGCGTTGTATGTGGGATTTCGATCAAGTTCCGACCATCCACCTCAAAATAATAGGAAAACGTCGCATCTTTCCAATACGGATATGCAAGAGTGTGTTGACGGAATTCCAGCACCAGCCTTCATTCTTGGCAGTACTCAAAATGTCCTTGCATGCAACGAGCTCGCTCAGAATATCTTTGGCGTGTCAAAGAATGTGATCGTTGGTTCGGAATTTGACTATGTTGATAACCGTAAGGTTGGGCAACTGCCAAAAGCTTCAAGTCAAAAAAGCCGTGCGGGAAAAGATGTTTTATTCAAAGATCAGATAATACTGTTGGATGGACAAGACAAAGCCACCGGCACCTTGTTGCTTGCGCCACTTGATCACAGATCAGCACAGGATGATCTGGTTCTGGCAGTTGTGACACCCCAACGCGTTGAAGACCGTCCGTCGTTTGAGCCACTTTCGCTTGATGTGCGTAAAAAGGTTCTGCTGCACGATGACGACAAAATTCTTTTACGTGAGTTGAATCACGATCTGCGAACGCGTTTTCAGAATGCATCAGGCATTATAGATATCTTGGGTATCCGTGGCTTTAGTGCAGAAGGAAAGCCCTATATCAGCAGTTTGCAAAAAATCTTCCACGAAGCCGTAGATCGCATGGATTCACTGGTTTCGTTTCTTGAACTTGATGAAGTCGATCATACCCAAGTCACAAGCGGCTTTGGCGTTGATGAACTATTAAACGATATCTCCTTTGATCTTGGTCAGCGTTTGGATATCGAAGAAAATGAAATCCTTTTTGATACCGATCACAGTGTAGCAAAGTCAGTTCGGTGCAACCGGGAACTGATGGCCAAAATTGTCAGCCATCTTGTTTTACATGTGCTGGCCGGTGGTGTTGGGAAAACCGTTTTGATACGGGTTCGTCTTGTCGGAAATGAAGTTTCGCAACCGGAATTAAGTGTCGAGGTGATGACCAAAGGTGTCGTTGATCGAGCATCAATGAGCGAAGTTGACCTGGATTTGGAAATTGCACGGCGCATCGCGTCTCAGACCGGTGGGCAATTGGCCCTTGGGCATCGTTATCTTGATTTTTCCGGGGTGGTTTTCCGGGCGCCGGTAAGCGAGGTCGATACGTTCAGGTCAGGCTTGGTTGTTCCGACGCATTTGAAAAACTTGCAGGCGTTGATTGTTGATGACAACGAAGTCTCACGTACTGTTTTTGAACAACTGACTTCTGTCCTGGGGTGGAATGTCGATGTCGCCGCGTCAGGCGAAGCAGCCCTGCATATGATCAAGTTCAAGCAAGGCTTGCGCGAAACATATGATGTCATTTTGATAGATTGGCGCATGCCCGGCCTAGATGGATGGGAAACGAGCAAGAAGGTGCGAGAGCTACAGAATGGCGGCAAAACGCCGATCATTGTAATGATCTCAGCCCACAATCGGTCATTCCTATCGAAAAACCTGGAGGACCGGGGGCGTGTTTTGAACGGCTTTTTAACAAAACCGGTCACATTGACCATGTTGCTTGATGCCGTTGCCGATGCAACGGCCCATATTCAGGGCCCTACTGTCGATGCCAATATTGTATCAGACAGTGCGGAATCACTGGCCGGAAACACAATCCTTATTGTTGACGACAACCAGATGCACCGTGAAGTTGCCAAGGAGTTTATGGTGCGCAATGGTGCGAAGATTCTAACCGCGTCTGGTGGCTATGAAGCCATCAGCAAAGTTCAAAACCATTGTGATCAGATAGATGTTGTCTTGATGGATGTGCAGATGCCTGATCTGAACGGGTTTGACGCAGTGCGCCGCATTCGGGAACTTGGATACGAGGATATCCCTGTTTTGATGATGACGGCGAATAGTACATCTGAACTACACCATCACTGCATTCAGGCGGGCGCAAACGACGTCTTGATCAAGCCGTTTGTCATGCGTGAAATTCTAGGTGCACTGTCCGAACATGTGGGCCGGGCAAAGCAGCTTAAACGGGCTCGCGGCAAGCGCCATGTCTCGGCAGAAGTATCGCAGGCGGCTGAAAAACTTGGCTTTAACATTGAAGTCATTGATCAGAATTTCAGCGGCCGATTGTCTGGGTATATCAAGTCACTTGAAAGGTTCGCTGGCGAAGCAAACAGGCTGTTAAAGCGATTGGAAGAACAGCCCGATCAGGAAACCTGGAAAGATGTTGCACGAGAAGCCCATGCAATTGGCGGGATGTTGTCGTTGATCGGGGCTGCGGTAGATGCCTATCGGTTTAAACAATACGACGGCAAGTTGCAGGCAATCCTTGGAGGTGGAGCTGGTGGTGCGGATAGTGTTGGTGATGGACAGAATGAATTAGAAGACATCAACCATCGACTAAGGGAGCTTATCAGCGCACGCTTATCTGCATCAGAGCAATTGCTGCTTCATCTTGGAAAAGACAATGGCTCTGAAAACCTGCACTAGGGTCAGAATTGAACTAGTGCATGCGTATCATTTTGCGGCGGCTAAAACTTGTTCCAGACGGGCCAGTGTTTCTGCGAGAATGGTTTCAAATTCTGGCATCAAGTCGTCTAGGGAAGCAACATTGTCATCTATGGCAAACCGTTCAAGTTGTGCCGACATTTCCGCAATACGCATGGCTGCTATTTGGGCTGAAGAACCCTTCATGATGTGAAGCTGTTCTGCCAATGCCTTCTTATCGCGGTTGTTTAAGGCAATTTGCATTTGTTTTTGGCATTCTTGCGTTTGCGGTCCGAACAAAGTGCATAAGCGGTGGTAAAGCTCGATACTTCCGGCGGTAAGTTCCAACCCCCTGTCTTCATCAAGAATGGGTAAGTTCGCCCAGCTTTGAGTTGTCTCTGTTTTGAGGCTTGTGGGGTGTTCGCCCTGTTGCTTTTGCGGGGGCGCTTTTTTCTGGGATGTATGTTTAAGAATTTTCGAAATAATCAGTTCAAAATCAAACGGTTTTCCGACAAAGTCGTTCATACCGGAATCGCGGCATTTCTGTTGTTCATTTTCGAGAACACCCGCCGTCAGCGCAATGATCGGTAAATCCAGATCGGGATAGGCAGCCCGAATGCGCTGAGTTGCTTCGATGCCTGTCATTTCCGGCATCTGAACATCCATTAAAACAATGTCGAAGTTGTTTTTATCAATTGCGTCAACGGCTTCTATGCCATTGCGGGCGATTTGGACTTCGGCCCCCATTGACGTCAAAAGCCCCTTGGCAACCTGTTGGTTAACGGCATTATCTTCGGCGACAAGAATGTGATAGCCGTGCAATGTATCTTCCGACATCTTGCTTTGAGAATTGCTGCCGGGGCGCAGGGCGGCTTCTGTTCTGCTAACAGCTGTAATCGCGTTGAAGAAAGATGATCCGGTAACTGGTTTGGTCAGGAATTCATAATTTTTAACGTTGCCAGTTTGCGCCAAAAGTTCACGTTCATATGCCGTGACCATGATGATGGCAGGCATTTTTTTCAATTTTTCACCGGGGATACTGTCAATCGTTGCAAGCCCGTCCAATTCGGGCATTTGCCAGTCGATCATCAAGATGTCATAGGGCTTTTTCGCATGAACAAGCATTTCAATCGCAGTCTTGCCATCCGGGGCTGTGTCTGCATCGACAAACAGTGATTGTGCAATCGCTTTCAGGGCATCACGGGTTTGCTCTTGATCATCGACAATAAGAACCCGCAGATTGTCTTTTCTGTCAAAGGCAAGGGCAGGTGCGATGTCAGCAGGTCCGATTTTCAAAGGTATCTTAAGGGTAAATGTCGATCCTTTGCCCGGTTGACTCGAAAGCAATATTCCGCCGCCCATTCCTGTTGCAAGGCGATGGGAAATTGCCAATCCCAATCCCGTTCCACCGAATTTGCGCGTGGTAGAGGCATCAGCCTGCGTGAACGGATCAAAAATGTGTTTTTGGGTGTTTTCTGGAATGCCGATACCGGTATCGGTCACCGCAAAACAAAGTTGTGCGGGATGGTCTGCGGTTTTTTCAGTGTAAACTTCTAATTTCACATAGCCAGCTTCGGTAAATTTGATGGCATTGCTGATCAGGTTGACCAAAACTTGTTGAAGTCGGTGGCTGTCGCCGACAATTGATCTGGGGACATCGGCTGCGACATCAATTATTGCTTCAATCGGTTTGTCATTAACCGACATTGACATGATGGAGCCGACATTATCAATGACATCAGGCAATACAAATGGTTCGTGATCCAAGGTAAGTTCATTTGCTTGAATTTTCGAAAAGGTCAGAATTTCGTCAATGACACCAAGCAGGAATTTCCCCGACAACCCAATTTGACGGACATATTCCAATTGATGATGTTCGAGAGGAGTCCGTTTCAACAACTGGGTCAGCCCGAAAATTGCATTCATCGGGGTTCTGATTTCGTGGCTCATATTGGCCAGAAAATCTTCTTTGATTTGAGCAAGTTTTTCGGCATTTGCACGCTCATGTTCAAGTTCCTTGTTCATCACCTTCAGCTTATCATTATAGCGCTGGGTTGCGATTGTACGCAGATGGATGAACCACAGGATGGCGACCATGAAAACAAGCAGGACTGCAGATGCGATAGATATGCCGGTTACAAATACTTTCCAGTTTTGCATTGCATAGTCATAGGGGCGCGACGTCGAAATGTTCAATGAGCCGTAAAAAACGCGCTCTGCAACGCTGAAACGACGTTGGTCGGCACCGACACTTTCGTAAATATCAGCAATTGATCCGTCGGGGTTGTTGGCAAGGTCGCTATAGATCGGGGCATCGCCCGCAAACGTGCCGATCATGTCTTCGCGTGCAGGTTTTTGGGCGACAAGGTTGAATTTCCGGTCCAGCAAAGAGATGTCGTCGACGTCGTTTGAGGATTTGGCGATACGGTCCATCATGATGTTTGGGTCAAGAAGCGAGAATATCAGCCCGATCAATTGTCCAGATTTGTCGTAAATTGGCTTGGACATGGAAATTTGCCACGCCCCGTACACAAGGTTCTTAGTGGGACCAGATAAAAAGCGTTGATCCGTTCCGCCATCTAGAAAATATCTGACATATTCACGTTGAGTTAGGTCGATGTTAGGCGGAGGAAAATTGTTTGATGAGTGCAACAGGCGACCGTCGCCATCGGTAATGCCGAGAATACGTACAACTTCCAATGCGTCGGCGGCTTGTTTCAGCAAAAGGTGCTTTTCACGCGCTGAATAGTGTTCGTCATTTGCGATGTTGCCAAGGGCGGACAACGCTGCCTCCACGCCGATCATCTGTTCTTCAATTTGGCTCGCATATCCGTCAAGGAGTGTCGAAAGTGACCTTAACTCCCTTTGTTCCGCGTTTTGTGCCAACGGAACATGGACATAATAATTAAAGGCCAGAACAAGGAGTGTAACTGTCAGGACTGCCAGCATGACGGGCTTGCTGTTGCGAGAAAAAACGGTTTGCCTCAGTTCTTGCAGCATGTTGATGTCCGAATAATTTAAGGATCACGAGCCGAACTACGAGATTTCTTTAAGATCAATATATTACAGGTTGTGATGGAGATATCTACTTGCAATGCTCTCGAAGAGTTATTCCCGCGCTCCCATCGCCCGTCGCCATTTGATTGTATATCGCGCCACACAAAATCTTATTTGTCGACGCTCTTTGCAACACCAGCTTAAAAAAATCTGTTCAGAAAGAATATAAAATACGGCGTATTTAGATTGTATTACCGTGTGTTTTGAAGGGGCTTTTGGTAATTTGGGCTGCAAATAATTGGTTTAAGCTGGGCCAATATAAAAATCCCGGCAAGGGGGCTAGCCCTGCCGGGATTGGACAGTTGGAATTCTATGTTGCTTCCTTAGTGGGTCATTGCACCGGTTGCATAAAGCACCCCTTGTGAACCCGTCAGGACGTCTTCATTCCCCAAATTGATCGCCTGGAACCGATGACGATCAAAGTGGCCGGGCATCAAAAGCCCGTTGGCCGATGCGGCATGGAAGCCAAAGCGAGCGTAATAATCCGGGTCCCCGACAAGAAGAACCGAACGGTGGCCGGTGGCTTGTGCTGCATTCAATGCTGCGTAAACCAGACCGGCACCAACGCCGGACCCGCTATATGCCTTTTCAACAGCAAGCGGGCCAAGCAACAGGGCAGGGCCACTGTTACCCGCATTAACATTCCACAACCGGACAGTGCCAATCATGTGTTTGCCGTCGTGGGCGACAAACGCAAGACCGTCCGCCGGAAGCCGATTGCGACGCAGGATTTCGGAAGATTTCCCAAACCGTGCGCGCCCCATGACACGATCAAGCAGCTTTTCGCGTTCAATGTGCGAATAAGCGCCTTCGCGATCAAATGTGATCATTGGCCTATCTTTCCCGAACTGGGTCAGATGATATAGGACGCAAGCGGCGAAAAGCCGTTAAACGCCACAGATGCATAAGTGGTGGTATAAGCACCGGTTGCTTCGATCAGAACCTCGTCCCCAATCGTCAATGCGAGCGGAAGGTCATAAGGTTTCTTTTCATATAGCACGTCTGCCGAATCACAGGTCGGACCGGCCAGAACACACGGGGCAACATCACCACCATCATGAAGGGTCGTGATCGGATAGCGGATGGCTTCGTCCATGGTTTCGGCAAGACCGCCGAATTTACCAATATCAAGGTAAACCCAGCGTACCGGGTCATCGGCATGTTTGCGCGAAATCAGAACGACTTCAGCTTTGATCACGCCGGCATCACCAACCATGCCACGGCCCGGTTCAATGATGGTTTCTGGCATATGATTGCCAAAATGGGTGTGAAGCGCGTCAACGATTGCCGCACCGTAGCTTTCCGTTTTTGGTACATCGCGGAGATAACGGGTCGGGAAGCCCCCGCCCATATTGACCATGCGAAGATGAATGCCTTTGTCTGCCAAGGTACGGAAGATCATGGATGCTTCGCCAAGGGCGGTATCCCATGCATCAAGATTGCACTGCTGCGATCCGACATGGAACGACACGCCATAGGCATCAAGGCCCATGTGGTGCGCATGCTCAAGAACTTCGAGCGCCATCGAAGGCGCGCACCCGAATTTGCGTGACAGCGGCCATTCGGCACCTTCGCCGTTGGTCAGGATGCGGCAAAATACGCGGGATTCCGGCGCGACACGGGCAATTTTTTCAACTTCTTCGACGCAATCAACGGCGAACAGGCGAACACCAAGCGCATAAGCGCGCGCAATGTCGCGTTCTTTTTTAATCGTATTCCCAAATGAAATGCGTTCGGACGTTGCACCAGCAGCCATCGCCATTTCAATTTCAGCGACAGAAGCAGTGTCAAAGTTGCTGCCAAGATCGGCAAGCAGGCTCAGAACTTCCGGTGCCGGGTTTGCTTTGACCGCATAGAAAATGCGGGAATCCGGCAGGGCACGGGTAAAGGTTTCGTAGTTACGCTGAACCACGTCAAGATCGACAACAAGGCACGGGCCTTCTGGTCGGTTCTGAGCAAGAAAATCAATAATACGCTGCGTTGCCATTGGGGCGTTCTCCCATTCCACGAATATGGCAGCTGCAGATACCTGATGCGTTTTGGCGCGGTGGAGGCGCGTGACGCGGACTACCTGCGAACTGAATAGTTCCGGCGCCTACCGGAACTTGCGAAGTCTGCCTCGCTATGGAAAGGGGAGTTCCCTGTCCGCACGTGGGCAATGATGGTGTGCCTCTTTAGTGTCGGTGGATTTGGACAACCACCTGAGACCAAAAAAGCCCTACACCGTCGTTGCTTTAAGTAAGTCCTACAGGGTTCCATAAGCAGGACCACCACAGGCACGTGCGACTTTGGGCAAGTCGGGATTTACGCCTGTTCGAATTTCCGTGCAAGTGAAATTTTCATGCGTTTTGTTATGATCTAATCGCAGGATCGTCGAAGAAGTCATGCTGCGACGCAAAAAATGGCTCAAAAGGCCGCTTTTTGTCTTTCTGAAATACAACCCGGCGCATTTTGGTATGGGGCATTGCAATTTGTGCATGACCAAAGATGGTGCCGCAAAGGCAATTGACCCCCTTGAAAGACCGGTGTAGCCCTTGGTCAAAGCAAGTTTTGGCGATGCGAGTCACCGTGTGGATATGCGGATCGCGCCATCAATCAGGGAATAGATATGACCAAGATTAAAATCACCGCCGGACCTTTTACCTTTGACGGGGTTCTTGAAACCCAAAAGGCGCCTGAAACCTGCAGGGCATTCGTTGAACGCATGCCGTTTGAAAGCAAGGCTGTTCATGTGCGTTGGTCGGGCGAAGGTGTGTGGATGCCTTTGGGCGATTATCAGTTTGGCGTTGGCTATGAAAACCACACCAGCTATCCGGCACCGGGCCAGATCATCCTCTATCCCGGCGGGATCAGCGAAACCGAAATTCTGCTGGCCTATGGCGGGGTGCATTTCGCATCGAAAATGGGCCAGCTTGCCGGCAACCATTTCATCACCGTGACCAGTAATCTCGAAGACCTTGAAAAGCTCGGCAAGATGACGCTTTGGGAAGGTGCGCAGCCGATCTGTTTTGAGATTGCGTGAAGCTTGACCAGATAATCCCAGCGATCAGTCTGAAACTAAGGTGTGATGTGACACACTGGTCAAATGAATGACCGTGCCTTAGAACGCGACACCCATTTTTCAAACAGGCGAGTATCGACGTGATAGAGACGATTAATCTGTGGATTCAGGACCATCAGGATCTGGTCTATACCCTGATCTTTACCTATTGCGTCAGTAAGGCGAGCATCCTGCCGATTTTTGTTGGCATCTTTGTGGTGTCCGAAAGTCTTCTGATCGGGCCATCGATGATCGCGATGCTGTCCGGTGCCTTTGTGGGCGACATGCTGCGCTTTTGGTTGGGGCGCAAATATGGCGATGCGATTGTCAGGAAACTTCCAGACTCGTTTTCAAAGTGGTTGGGCAAAACCATGCGCTTGTTTGAGCATTATGGTGTCGCCTATATCCTGTTGTGCCGCTATCCCAACACCATCCGCTCGATCAGTGTGTTTCCGGTGGGGATGAGTTCGATGTCATTCATGCGGTTTCTGCCGCTGAGCATCGCATCAATCCTGATCTGGATCGGGTCGTTCTTTGCGATTGGATATGCCTTGGGCGAGGGGATGTCGGAATTGCTGGAACGCAATCTGACCTTGCTGAGCCCGATCTTGTTGATTGTGTTTCTGGGCCTTGGTTGGCTGGGCTTGCGCCGGATCGACAAGCTGGAGCAACAGGCCGAAAAGGCCATCAAGTAATCAAAAGAAAACGGCAGCCCCATCAGGAGGCTGCCGTTTTTAATTGGTGCGCAGGGTTGGGCAGCTTATTCCGCAGCAATCGTCTTGCCGTCGCTTTCAAGCATCTCGCCCTGTTTGCGTTTGGCAAGGATTTCGCGTGCCTTGGCATAGCTTGGGTCGTGCCAGAAGATCAAACACCCATTGCAACCGCGGCCACAGCACCCTTTGGTGCCAACACGCGGGGTGCGGAAAGTGCGTTCTTTCTGACGATCATCAAGGGCAGTCTGAAGCGCTTCGCGTTTCGCGTCATAGCGTTCTTCATTGCCTTTGCCCATTTCGATCTTGTGGCCTTCCTGATCAAGTTTCAGGCGCTGCCATTCGTCTTCGGAAAGGGCTTTTTCCTTACGCACGATGGTCATCGGCGGGAAGGCGGTGCGCAGATATTCCGGGTCTTCCTGTTCAAACAGGGAGAACGGAACACGGATGCGCGGATGGGTGTTGGCATGAACTGCTTCGCCAACCTTGCCGGTTTTGGCATCGATGAATTCATACATGCGGATGAAAACGGTCTGGCGCGAACGCGGCGGCACGAATTCAATAACGTCACCCGGCAACATGCGGTTTTTCACCGACATGATAAAGGCGTCGTCTTCGACTTCCAAAATCATCCCGGCAAATTCCCAATCAGACACATTGTTATTGGTGTCATAGCCATGGGCATAATTGGTCAGGCGGCCTTCGTGGAAGGCAAGGGTGTAACCCCGGTTCGGAATGGTCGAAAGTTCCTTCATATAGGTCTCAGCCGACCAGTTTTCCGGATCTTCGTACCAGTCATCAATTGCCATGCGATAGGCACGTGCAACCAAACCTGCGTAATACGGGCTTTTGCCACGGCCTTCGACCTTAAGGCTATCAACGCCGATTTTCAGGTAATCTTCAAGTTTCGGCATGATGCACAGATCGCGCGAGTTGAGGATATAAGAGCCACGCTCGTCTTCCTGAATTTCCATCAATTCGCCTGGACGCATTTCTTCTTCAAGGAAGAAATCAAACATCTCAAGGTTCTCTTCGGTCAGTTTGAGTTCCTTGACCGTGCCGTCTTTAAGCTTCATGTGGACTTTGTATTTCCAGCGGCATGAATTGGCACAGGCACCCTGGTTTGCGCCACGTTCGGCCATGAAGTTCGACAAAAGACACCGACCCGAATAGGTCATGCACATCGAACCATGAACAAATGCCTCGATCTTGATATCCATGCATTTCGCACGAATTTCGGTCAGTTCCTCGTAAGAAACTTCACGTCCAAGAACGACAAGTTTCGCACCGATGCTTTGCCAGAATTTTACGCTTTGCCAAGAACAGACGTTTGCTTGGGTCGAGACATGCAAATCAAGTTCCGGCGCATGTTCGCGGACAAACATGAACACGCCGGGATCAGCAACGATCAAGCCATCCGGGCGGACTTTGCGCACGGTATCGACATATTCCGGAAGTTTGTCGATGTCCTTGTTGTGGGAAAACAGGTTCAGCGTCAGATAAACGCGAACACCATGTTCATGGGCAAACTCAATACCCTCGACCACATCTTGCAGGGACATCTGACTTTTAACCCGAAGCGATAAGTCCGGCGTGCCCATGTAAACGGCATCTGCGCCATACAGCACAGCGACTTTCAGTTTTTCGAGCGAGCCTGCGGGCATCAGCAATTCGGAACGGCGCGATTGATTACTCATCACTTGCGGGTCTTTTCTATTGGTCGTCTGCGGGAAATCTCTGTTGCCCAATTCATATGGGCTTGGCGCGCTTCATATCATGAGACGCCCTTATTGCCGATTAAAATCGCATATTTGACCCAAATTGCAAAGGGACCAGCACGATCAGCAGCCATGCTAGCTGCGCAGGGCGGCAAAGCAGGCTTTTGGGGCAGGATGAAAAACACCCCCGCCAGATGCGACAGGGGTGTTTTGTTGCAGTCCCAGAAGTGGGCAAAAGATGGGTCTATTTGACCTTTTTGATCTCGCCACTTTCGATTTTGGCCCAATACTGTTTGACCTCGCCGCGGACGACCGGCATCAACAGATAAAGCCCGATGATGTTGGGGATCGCCATGGCAAAGATCATTGAGTCTGAGAAATCAATCACCGGACCCAAGCTCATAGACGCACCGACGATGACACACAGGCAGAAGAACAGTTTGAAAACGATCTCCTTGCCTTTGCCTTCACCGACAAGATAGGTCCAACTTTTAAGCCCGTAGTAAGACCATGACAGCATGGTCGAAAAGGCAAATAAAACCACGGCCAGTGCAAGGATCAGCGGGAACCATGTAAAGGCCGATGCGAAGGCAGCCGAGGTCAATTCAACACCGGTCAGGCCTGAATTCAATTCCCCACTGATGGTAATCACAAGGGCCGTCATGGTGCAGATCACAACCGTATCAATGAACGGTTCAAGCAGGGCAACATAGCCTTCGGTCACGGGTTCCTTGGTCCGAACGGCCGCATGGGCAATGGCGGCTGAGCCAATGCCTGCTTCGTTGGAAAATGCCGCACGTTTGAAACCTTGGATCAGTGCGCCGACAACACCGCCTGCAACACCTGCACCGGTAAAGGCCCCGATAAAGATCTGTGCAAAGGCATCGCCAACCATGCTGATATTGCTGATGATAATGACCAACCCGGCCGTAACATAAATCACCGCCATGAAAGGCACGACTTTTTCGGTCACTTTGGCGATGGATTGAATGCCGCCAATGATCACGACACCAACAACAATTGCCATCACCAGACCAAATAGCCAACCTGATCCAGCTAGGAAGCTTTCATCCCCGCCCGTCACATTGACGATCTGCTGGAAGGCCTGATTGGCCTGAAACATGTTGCCGCCACCTACAGCGCCACCAATACAGCAAACCGAAAAGACAATAGCCAAGACCTTACCCAAACCGGGCTTGCCTTTTTCTGCAAGTCCCTTGGACAGGTAATACATCGGGCCACCTGAAACCCGACCATCTTCATATTCGTTGCGGTATTTAACACCGAGCGTACATTCGGTAAATTTGGACGCCATGCCAAGCAACCCGGCAAGGATCATCCAGAATGTCGCCCCCGGACCGCCGATTGAAACGGCGACGGCAACCCCGGCAATATTACCCAAACCAACCGTACCTGATAGGGCGGTGGCAAGGGCCTGAAAGTGTGAAACTTCACCTGCGTCATCGGGATGGGAATAATCGCCTTTGACCAGTGAAATGGCGTGACCGAATTTGCGAAACTGCACAAATCCGAAATAAAGCGTGAGAATGGTAGCTGCGATCACCAACCAGCCCACGATCAGCGGGAAGGCCGTGCCGCCGACCGGGACCGAATAGAACATGAACCCGGCGATAACATTTGAAATGGGGGCGATTGCTTGGTTGATTTTCTCGTCTAGGCTGGCTTCCTGCGCGGTGGCGGCAAATGGCAGAAGCATAGACATCACTGCAACGGCGCTGGCCGCTGCTGTCTTTTTCCAGAACATGAAGTTTCTCCGGTTTATGGTGATTACCTTACGGAACGACCGTGACCGGAACAGGCGATGCCTGAACCAGCGTCAGAGGCAAACTGCCCAGCAACCGCGCGCCAAGCGCGGAACCGCCTTTACGACCAACAATGATCTGCGATGCGTTCTTTTCTTTGGCAATCGCACAGATCAGTTCGCCGGAATGGCCGTAGCGGACCTCCGAAGTAACCGGAATCTTCAATTTTCCAAGAGTATCAAGAGCGGGCTTAAGCGTGTGTTCTGCCCGCTCGAGTTCTTCTGATCGTCTTTTGTGGCGGTCTTCAAGTTCCTGTGGTGACAGGAAGCTGTATGGAGACCATTCCAGAACGTAAACCAGATGGATGGCACAGCCTTCCGCTGAGGCGCGTTTGCCGGCGTAATCAACGGCGCGCTGTGCTGCATCAGTTCCGTCATAGCCTACAAGTATTGGCTGATCGGTCATGTGCTTCTCCTGATCAGAGACTAAGTTGTCAGGTGATCCTCCCTCGGCACGCAATGCAATATTTTCAATTGCACCTGATCGCGATGGTCAATGACGGCGGTGCGACGGTTTCCCCGATATACATTCCCCCTACCGCCAGTTGAGGCGACCCAGACAAAGGATACATAAAAATGAAATATTTTCGCTAAAAAGTTGAATTGGTTTATTTGTTTTATCTGTTTGGGTGGCGTTTTTGATATTAAAACAAAATAAAACGCGCCGAAAGGTACCTGTTCCTTAGGGAAAGTTTTGCCAATACATCGAAAAAAAGTACGAGTAACCGGCTGATCAGATCGGTTATCTGCGCCGTTATTCCATCGGGTGTGGTTGATTTTCCGTGTGTTGATTAATCAATGGGCGTTCTTTGATGGTCGCGTGTATTTGCCTAATTAAAAATCATGACAATTGATCGCACTGGGCGATTTTCTTTCGAAAAATTTCAAAGGGCTGATCTGGAAACTGTTGGGCGCTATGAGGAGGGTGGTTTAATTTTCCCGGTTCTCTGCGGTTTTTGGGATGAAGGCTTGGAATTGAATTTTATCAATTCCCTGTTGAATTTTAATCTTGACCAAATGATCAGGATTGGACATGCTGTTTCCGTCAGAGAGAGGCATCTGCACGTGTAATCAACCGGGGATAACCCCGAAACTATAAATGCACGGCAGATTATGGGTCCTAGCCCAACTGGGAACCGGCATAAGCCGGACGGATACGCCAAGAATGTTAGTACGAGAAGACCCAAAGTTGGTCGGGCCCGCGCCCGTCCGCATTACGCCATAATTTCATTCTGATCCCGCCTTTGGGATTAAATGCAGGCTGTTGGTCGATCCGTATTTGCATTCTTGTTTTGTCTCTCGATGACGCCAGGAGAGGACGCCTTTTTGGCAGGGAGACAAAACCAATGACCAACTTGCAGGCCAAGCAAGCTCGCAAATCCGGTGCCGTTCACGGTGGTATCGGCCACAATGACGCAGGTGACGGATTTTCCGATCTGCATCCGGCTTATTCCACGCTACAGGCAATGGCAGAAAGCAATCGCTGCCTGTATTGCTATGATGCCCCTTGTGTCACCGCGTGCCCAACATCGATTGATATTCCAAGCTTCATCCGCAAAATCAGCACTGCCAATCCTGATGGTGCGGCAAAAACCATTTTGTCAGCCAACATCATGGGTGGCACCTGTGCCCGGGCTTGCCCGACTGAAGTTTTGTGCGAACAGGCCTGTGTGCGCAATGTCGCCGAAGACACCGCCGTTGAAATTGGCAGCTTGCAGCGTTTCGCCGTCGATCATTTGATGGCCCGCGAAGATTTGCCCCATCCGTTCAAACGTGCAGCTGAAACCGGCAAAAACATTGCCGTGATTGGTGCCGGACCCGCCGGACTTTCCTGTGCGCACCGTGCGGCCATGCTCGGCCACAATGTGACGGTATTTGAAGCCAAGGCCAAGCCGGGCGGCTTAAACGAATATGGCTTGGCCGCATATAAGATGACCAATGATTTCGCCCAGCGCGAAGTTGAATTCCTGCTGGGAATTGGCGGTATTCGCATCGAATATAACAAGGCGCTTGGCAAGGACATCAGCATTGCGGCGTTGCAGGATTCCTATGATGCCGTGTTTGTCGGTGTTGGTCTTGGATCGACCAATAACCTTGGCCTTAAGGGCGAAGAATTCCCCGGTGTTGATGACGCAATCAAATTCATCGAACAACTCCGTCAGACCGAACCGAAATCCGACATGCCGGTTGGCAACAACGTGATCGTCATTGGCGGTGGCAATACCGCAATTGATGCCGCCGTTCAGGCCAAGCGTCTGGGGGCTGAGGAAGTCACCCTTGTCTACCGCCGCGGTGCAGAAAACATGTCTGCGACCGAGTTCGAACAGGATTTGGCGAAAACCAATGGTGTTGTTGTGCGCTATTGGGCCAAGCCGGTTGCGATCAAGGCCAATGGCAAGCTGATGGGCATGTCGTTTGAAAAGACCGAACTTGATGCCAGCGGCAAACTGGTTGGCACGGGGGAAACATTTGACGTGCCTGCAGATCAGATTTTGAAGGCCATCGGACAGAAAATCAAAACCGATGACCTTGCCGGGATGGAGATTACTGGCGGCAAAATCGTGGTCGATGAGACGTATCAGACAACCGCCCCGGGCGTATTCGCCGGTGGGGACTGCATCAAAAGCGGCGAAGATTTGACCGTGCAATCGGTCGAGGACGGCAAACAAGCCGCCATCGCCATTGATGCATTCCTGAAATCCGCCTGAAACGCCAGCAAAGGGAGAGAGAAAAATGGCTGATCTAAGCTGCAAAATTGCCGGGATCGATTCACTAAACCCGTTCTGGCTGGCATCCGCACCGCCGACGGACAAAAAATACAACGTCGTGCGTGCCTTTGAGGCAGGCTGGGGCGGGGTTGTCTGGAAAACCCTTGGCATTGATCCACCCGTGATCAACGTCTCGTCGCGCTATGGTGCGCATCACGATCAGAACCGCCGTCTTTTGGGCATCAACAATATCGAACTGATTTCTGATCGTCCGTTGGCGGTCAATCTTCAGGAAATCCGCGAATGCCGCGTCGAATATCCTGATCACGTCATCATCGGATCGATGATGGCCCCGATCGAAGAAAAAATTTGGAAAGACCTTGCCCAGCAAATCGCCGAAAGCGGTGTGCATGGTCTTGAGCTTAACCTTGGTTGCCCGCACGGCATGTGCGAACGCGGCATGGGATCGGCCATTGGGCAGGTGCCCGAAATGGTTGAACAGGTCACCCGTTGGGTCAAGGAAGCGGTGGATATTCCGGTCTTTACCAAACTAACGCCAAACATCACCAATATCCTTTGGTCGGCCGAAGCCGCCTATAAGGGCGGGGCAGATGCGGTGTCGTTGATTAACACCGTTAACTCGATCATTTCGGTGGATATCGACAATATGGTCCCCGAACCGGTTGTTGATGGCAAAGGCACACATGGTGGTTATTGCGGATCGGCTGTTAAACCGATTGCACTGAACATGGTGGCTGAAATTGCCCGCACGCCAGAAACCCAGAACCTTGAGATTTCCGGTATTGGTGGCATCACCACATGGAAAGACGCGGTTGAGTTCATGGCGCTGGGATCAAATGCGGTTCAGGTTTGTACTGCGGCGATGATCTATGGTTTCCGCGTGGTTGACGACCTGATTGATGGCATGAGCCAGTGGATGGATGACAAGGGTTACACCAGTGTCGATCAATTCACCCGTGCCGCTGTTCCACAGGTTGCCGACTGGAACGAGCTGAATATGAACTACGATACAAAGGCGGTGATCAATCCCGACAATTGTATCGAATGTGGCCGTTGCCATATCGCCTGTGAAGATACATCCCATCAGGCGATCACCATGACCAACAAGCCCGAAGGCGGGCGCGTGTTCGAGGTAGTCGACGAAGAATGTGTTGGCTGTAACCTTTGCTATCACATTTGCCCGGTCCCAGATTGTATCACGATGGAACCGGTTAAAACCGACAAGCCGCCAATGACGTGGCCAGAACATCCGTTGAACCCAATGAGCCACGCTGCTGAATAAGCTATCAGTGCACCCGGTGCGGGTGACCATAAGGCAGCGTGATGTTTTGCATCCGCATAATACCCCAAAGTCGCCCGTGCCACCCTTGCTAGCTGCGCCACCTTCTACAGAGGATTGAATAATGACTGTCCAGCCCAGTGTCCGTAATCTGTCGATCGATGGGGATCGCCTTTGGGATAGCCTGATGGAAATGGCCAAAATCGGCAAAACCGCCAAGGATGGTGTCTGCCGTCTGGCTTTGACCGATCTTGACCGTGAAAGCCGCGATTTGTTCATCAAATGGTGCGAAGCCGAAGGCTGTTCGATCCGCATTGATAAGATGGGCAACATCTTTGCCCGTCGTGAAGGCAAAAATCCCGACCTGCCACCGGTTGTCATGGGAAGCCACCTTGATAGCCAGCCAACCGGCGGGAAATATGATGGTGTTTATGGTGTTCTGACGGGGCTTGAAGTCATTCGTACCCTTAATGAAGCCAAATACGAAACCGAAGCCCCGCTTGAAGTGGTTTGCTGGACCAACGAAGAAGGATCGCGCTTTGCCCCGGCGATGGTGTCATCTGGTGTGTTTGCCAAGGTGTTTGATCTTGAATACGGTCATTCGCGCGCCGATGTCGATGGCAAAACCATGGGCGAGGAGTTGACTCGCATTGGCTATATGGGCCCGGATGAACCGACCATTGATGCCCATCCGATGGGGGCATATTTCGAAGCCCATATCGAACAGGGACCGATCCTTGAAGATGAAGGCAAAGATGTTGGGATTGTGACCGATGCCCAAGGACAGCGTTGGTATGAAGTCAACCTGACCGGGGTTGAAGCCCACGCTGGTCCGACCCCGATGAAAACCCGTAAGGATGCGTTGCTGGGGGCTGCTCGGATTATTGATCTGGTCAATAAAATTGGTCTGGATCGATCCCCGCTTGCCTGTGCCACCGTTGGCATGATGCAAATCCATCCAAATTCACGCAATGTCATCCCCGGTCATGTTTTTCTGACCGTTGATTTCCGCCATCCTGATGATGCGGTGCTGGCCGATATGGACAAGGCGCTGCGTGAAGGGATTGAAAAAATCACCAGTGACATCGGCCTTGAGACCGAACTTGAGCAGATATTCTATTACGCACCTGTGCCGTTCGATAAATCATGTGTCGATGCGGTGCGTAAGGGGGCTGAACTTGGTGGTTTCTCTGCACGGGAAATCGTATCGGGGGCCGGGCATGATGCTTGTTATCTTGCGCAAGTGTGCCCAACTGCGATGATCTTCATCCCATGTGTTGATGGCATTTCGCATAACGAAATCGAAGAAGTTCACAAACACTGGTCCGATGCCGGTGGGCAGGTTCTTTTGAGTGCGGTTTTGGCCAAGGCCGATGAAACGGTTATGGCGAAATCCGACTAACTCTTACATTTCTGCCGTGACCCATTTTTAGGGTGACTGCCCCAAACAGTCACCTCAAAGCAGGGCGGATTTATTCCGTCCTGCTTTTTCATTTTCCGGGTCGTTGATTTTGCAAACGATTAAATTTGTCGACCGGCAATTACAGGGCGGTTTGAAGCTGACAAGCTGCATGTATGTAAGAGTTACCTATTAGTTTCAGGCTCGGGAATGGCATTTCGCAGGTGCGCCGTGGTCCAGCGGTCAAGCTTGCCATTTTCAGAAAGTTCGGAAACTAGAAGGTCGATATTGGCAACATGTTCTACGCACGGACTTTTGCGCGAAAACATGAGATGGACTTCGTTGCGCAACAGCGGTGGTTCTATGGGGATGATGATATTTTCATGCTGATCGCGATAAATGTTTGCCAGTCCGTCATAAAGACCCAGCATGACGTAATCGACACGGTCATTGATCAGGGTGTAAAATATCCGATTGCCGGTTGGTGAAAAGATCATATCCAGATTGTTCTGGGCATAGGTGTCGACATAGTCGCCGTAGCTTCCCCCTTGCGGGCGTGCCCCGCGCAAACCAACCAGATCATGGATGCTGGTGACGTCAAAGCGGTTGTCCTTGTGTTGGAACACAACAATATCGTCATCGGTAAAGGGAACGCTGTATTTGAACGTCTCGTTGCGTTCTTTTGTAAAGTATGCGCCGGCAATGACATCCAGATCACCAACTTCAAGCAAGTCCAGGGAACGCGTCCAGGTAAGGTTGAGCTTTAACTCAACACGTAAACCATGTTTACGGGCATATTCCTGAATAATATCAATTCCCAAACCCAAGTGCCGACCTTCTTCACTAATGTAAGTAATCGGCTCCCAACCATCGGCACCACCAACGGTTAGCTTTGTGCATTCACTGGGTGTTTCTGTGGTTTGGCTTTTTTGCGATTGCAGTTCGGTGGCGGCACTTCTGCCCTGAAAAAGGAGAAAGTCAGCAATGAATGCTGCCGCAAAAATGAAAAATGCGGCATTCCCGTTAAGCTTTCTACCTGCCATGCGAGCCCTCTGAGCATTAAGTTATTCTTTATTATAACTTTGTGGTGGGGCGCAGATTTACAACTATCCAACTGTAGGGGATAGGTGGTGGCGTTCAAAGCATCTGTTATCTCAGTCCAACGCCCTTAAGGATGATCCGAACGACATTTTCTTTTGCCTCGGCGAACTGTTCTTCGCTTAAGGGACGGTTGTCGTTAAAAATCTCGATCTGGCGACCGAAATCGGCGTAATGCTGGGTGGTGGCAAAGATCATATACATCAGTGAATAGGGTTCGATGTCATCCATCTTGCCTTCGGCGATCCAGCCCTTAATCACGACAACCCGGCTATCAAGCCAGTCTTTGACCGTGGTCGAAATATAATCAGACGAAAACTTGGCACCACGGATGATCTCATGGGCCCAAAGACGCGAGCCATACGGGCGCGCACGTGATAAATCCATCTTGGCTTCGATATAACCGCGCAGGATGACGGCCGGATCAGCGCTGTTGTCAAATGTCATGGCCGCTTGTAGCCAGTGATCACAGACATCTTCCATGATGCGGCGATAGATCACTTCTTTGGTGCTGAAATAATAATGCACATTGGCCTTGGGAACATTGGCCATTTCAGCAATGCGGGCGGTGGTCGCACCCTTGAAGCCATAATCGGCAAAAACCTGTTCGGCTGCGGCCAGAATTTGTTCTTCGTTTTCCTGACGAATTGCGGCCTTATGTGCCCCGTTTCCTGCGGATTTTATACCGACATGACGGTCTTGTTTAGCGTCGGTTTTAAATGAGGTCATCCATGCTCTCTGATTTGCGTCATTTATCTTGACCGTTTGGTCAGGTTAAAATAACCTCTACCGTAAATATGCAAAAGAAACTTTTTTATGCGCGTCGTTCTTGACCAAGGTCAAGAGTCGGTTTTGTCCAAAATATCGAACAAGACCGACGAAAGATAAACAGAAAATAGACGCCGTAAACAAAAATCAGGGTCGCTGAAATGGTGTTTGACAGTCGAATATTCGAAACAGTTCTCCGGTCGCGTTAAAGCTCTAGTGCATGGGCATGTCTCATGCTAACGATTTTTGCCTGTTTGTTTAGACAGGCCGTCTCAGACAATGAATGTGCGACATATTGGCCATCGTGCCAATTTCAGCATTCAGCGCCGGGACAAAATATCAGATATCGGACGTCAGGTGCCCGCATCCGAACCGGTATCAGGGAAGCAATAAAAAAGGTACGGGAGACCTTTTATGACAGCCACCACGAAAATCAGCCGACCGAATGACCTTTCGGCATTCTGGATGCCTTTCACGGCCAACCGCCAGTTCAAGCAGACCCCGCGTATGCTGGTCGCAGCCGATGGCATGTATTACACGACCGATGATAACCGCGAAATTTTGGACGGGACCGCAGGCCTTTGGTGCTGCAATGCTGGTCACAAGCGCCCGAAAATCGTCGAAGCCGTCAAAGCACAGATGGACGAGCTGGATTATGCCCCGGCTTTCCAGATGGGCCACCCCAAGGCGTTCGAACTGGCCAATCGTCTGGCGCAGTTAATGCCGGGCGATCTCAACCATGTGTTCTATACCAATTCTGGTTCTGAATCGGTTGAAACGGCGCTTAAAATCGCACTTGCTTATCACCGTGCGCGTGGTGATGGACAGCGGACCCGCCTGATCGGGCGTGAACGCGGTTATCACGGCGTGAACTTTGGCGGCATTTCGGTTGGCGGTATTTCCGGTAACCGCAAAACGTTTGGTCAGATGCTTGGTGGTGTTGACCACATGCGTCATACCTATCTGCCCGAAGAAAACGGTGTTACCCGCGGAATGCCTGAACATGGCGCATTCCTTGCCGATGATCTTGAACGGATTTGCGCGCTGCATGATCCGTCAACCATCGCCGCCGTCATTGTCGAGCCGGTTGCAGGGTCGACCGGTGTTTTGATCCCGCCAAAAGGCTATCTTGAACGCCTGCGCGAGATTTGCACCAAGCATGGCATTCTTTTGATCTTTGATGAGGTCATTACAGGTTTTGGTCGCCTTGGCGCGCCGTTTGCCGTGGATTATTTCGGTGTTCAACCGGATCTGGTCACAACTGCAAAGGGTCTTACCAACGGGACGATCCCGATGGGGGCCGTGTTTGCCACGGATGCCATTCATGATGCCTTCATGACCGGTGCTGAAAACATGATCGAGCTGTTCCACGGTTACACCTATTCGGGCAATCCTGTTGCCTGTGCGGCGGCCATGGCAACGCTTGAGACCTATGAAGAAGAAGGTCTGTATAGCAAGGGCAAGGAACTTGGTCAGTATTGGGAAGATGCGGTGCATAGCCTGATCGACCTGCCTTTGGTCAAAGACGTTCGTAACCTTGGTCTGATCGGTGCGATTGAGCTTGAAGGGATAGAAGGATTCCCGACCAAGCGTGCTTTCAATGCCTTCCTTAAGGCGTTTGAAAAAGGCATCCTGATCCGGACCACCGGCGATATCATTGCGCTGTCACCACCCCTGATCATTGAAAAATCTCATATTGATCAGTTGTTTGGAACGCTGCGCGAAGTGCTTAAAGAGATCGATTAAGATCGAAGATGAATAACCCTTCGCCCTTTATTGGGCGAAGGGGGTTTGCAAGGTCCTATAAAAATAAATGGATTTGCAGCGCCACGGAGGAAACATCTGTTTCGCGATTTTCTGATTGCGTCCCATCTGGGAAATGACCCACATAAAAACAAAGGGTCTTTGGGGCGCGATTGGGCATAAGTCCGTTAGACCGCATAAGCGGCAAGGGCATAAAAATATCAGATCAAGGAGGTATCTCGGATGTCAAAGCTGAGAGGTGGCCTGATTCAAATGAGCCTGAAAGGTTCAACTGATCAGACCCCCGAAGAAATCCGCAAAGCCATGATCGCAGCACATCTGCCTTATATTGAAGAGGCGGGGAAAAAAGGTGTGCAGGTCCTGTGTTTTCAGGAAGTTTTCACCCAACCCTATTTCTGTCCCAGTCAGGACAAGAAATGGTATGCGGCGGCGGAAAAAATCCCCGATGGCCCAACCACGCAACTGATGTGCGAGTTGGCAGCCAAATACAAAATGGTGATCGTTGTTCCAATCTATGAGGAAGACATCACCGGGGTTTACTACAACACCGCTGCGGTGATTGATGCCGATGGCACCTATCTTGGTAAATACCGCAAAACCCATATCCCCCATGTTGCAGGTTTCTGGGAGAAGTTCTTCTTCAAACCCGGTGCATCAAACTGGCCGGTGTTTGAGACCCAATATTGCAAGCTTGGCGTTTATATTTGCTATGACCGTCACTTCCCGGAAGGCTGGCGCGCACTTGCGCTAAATGGTGCGGAATATATCGTCAATCCGTCGGCGACTGTTGCCGGGGTTTCCGAATATATCTGGAAACTTGAACAGCCTGCATCGGCGGTTGCCAATGGCTGCTTTATCGGTGCGATCAATCGGGTCGGGACCGAAGCGCCGTGGGATATTGGCGAGTTTTATGGTCAAAGCTATTTCGTCAATCCGCGCGGAGAAATCGAAGCACAGGCATCGCGCGATCAGGATGAATTGTTGGTCCATGACATGGATATGTCGATGGTGCGCGAAATTCGCAATAACTGGCAGTTCTTCCGCGATCGTCGCCCGTCGACCTATACGCGCCTGACGGACGACAACTGATTTCATGATACCGGCGGGCGGCTTTGCCGTTCGCCGTTTTGCTTTGACCAACATAAGCGGGCCATGATCCCGTGATCCCGGCAATGACCGGGCAAAGGCAGAGATGCCTTTGATCAAATGTAGGCAAAGTTCAGGGCAACGTCCCTAAGGGAAGCTTCCATCGAGTGTGCCAAAAGAGACACTTTTGGTTCCGAGAGAGACATACGATCAGGGGATACCCCATGACGCTAAAAGAAGTCGTCAATAATGTTGCTGAGATGCCCGCATCAAAGAACGCTGTTGTTGATATTAAAAACCTGTCGCTGACTTTTCAGACGGCTGACGGACCGGTTTATGCACTTTCCGAAGTTGATCTGACGATTGACGAAGGCGATTTTGTTTCCTTTATCGGCCCATCGGGCTGTGGGAAAACCACGCTTTTGCGCGTGATTGCCGATCTTGAAAAAGCCACAGGCGGCGATATTTCGATCAATGGCGTTTCTCCCGAGCAAGCGCGCGAAAACCGTGCTTATGGCTATGTATTTCAGGCACCAGCACTTTTGCCGTGGCGATCAATTGAACGCAATGTGACCTTGCCGTTGGAAATCATGGAGCTTTCCAAGGAAGAACGCATCAAGCGTGCGCATGACGCCTTGAAGCTTGTTGAACTGAACGGGTTTGAAAAGAAATTCCCCTGGCAGCTTTCAGGGGGCATGCAGCAACGGGCATCAATTGCGCGTGCGCTTTCCTTTGATGCCGATTTGCTGTTGATGGATGAGCCGTTTGGCGCGTTGGATGAAATCGTCCGGGATCATTTGAACGAACAGCTTTTGAAGCTGTGGGCGCGGACGAATAAGACGGTTGCCTTTGTCACCCATTCGATCCCCGAGGCGGTCTATCTTTCAAGCAAGATTGTTGTGATGTCACCGCGCCCGGGCCGCATCATTGATGTGATCGAAACCGACTTCCCCAAAGACCGGACACTCGACATCCGCGAAACGCCGGAATTCCTTGAAATTGCACATCGTGTTCGTGAAGGGCTGCGCGCGGGGCATAGCAATGACGAGTAATTCTGCAACCATGAACGGGGCGATCAACGGACCGTCGCTTTGGACACGCATGATGTCGGGGCAGGCTGGCCCGGTGACAGTGGTTCTGATAGCCCTGTTAGTTCTTTGGTATGTCGGGGCGGTTTTCATGAACGCACCGACCCAGATTGACCGGTATAACCGTGCCGATCAAACATGGACCACCAGCAAGCTGATCGAAGATACGCTGGCACAGGAACGCCCGATCCTTCCTGCCCCCCATCAGGTCGCGCAGGAGATGTATAAAACCATCTTTGCCACCAAGATCACGTCAAAGCGGTCTTTGGTTTATCATAGCTGGGTGACGCTTTCCTCGACCTTGCTTGGCTTTGCCAGCGGGACGTTGTTGGGCATTATTTTGGCGGTCGGTATTGTTCACGTTACGACACTTGAAAAAAGCCTGATGCCGTGGGTGATTTCATCACAAACCATCCCGATCCTGGCGATTGCGCCGATGATCATCGTCGTTCTGGGCGCAATTGGGATTAAGGGCGTGATACCAAAAGCGGTCATATCGACCTATTTATGCTTTTTCCCGATCACGATCAGCATGGTCAAAGGATTGCGGTCCCCGCAAGTCATCCAGCTTGATCTGATGCGGACCTATAATGCATCGAAATGGCAAACTTTCTGGCAGCTTCGCTTGCCATCGGCCATGCCGTATTTGTTTGCCAGCCTGAAAGTCGCAATTGCGATCAGTCTGGTGGGGGCGATTGTTGGTGAATTGCCAACTGGCGCACAGGCGGGACTTGGGGCGCGTTTACTTGCCGGGTCTTATTACGGTCAAACCATTCAAATCTGGTCTGCGCTTTTAACCGCGGCCTTTGTTGCGGCCATCATGGTGGTGATTGTTGGATGGTTTGAACGGCGCGTGCTGGCCCGGATGGGGGTAAAGGCATGATCGACATGAAACTTGATAAATTCTGTCTGGTTGGCGCGATTGCCGCCCTTTTGGCCCTGATATTCCCGCTTGCCGGGATGGATGCCGATACCGGAAAACAGGTTGCCTTTGTCGGGGATATTCCGGGGCTGGCAATTGCGATGGCACTTTGCGTCATTGCCGGGGCTGCTTTTACCTGGCTTGGTGTGCGATCAATCTATAGCGGGATCGTCATACTTGCCGTTGGGGTTTTTGGCTGCTGGCAGGCAATTGTAACCCTTTATGATTATGGCGTTGCGGGCTATGCCGGGACCGGGTTCTGGTTGTTCATCATTTCGCTTTGGGCGTTTGTCTGGCGCGGGATTGATGTGGTTGCCAATTATCGCAGTCTGGAAAAAGCCAAGCAGCAGGTCGCCAATATTATCGTGCCGGTTGCCTTTGGCATGTGGCTTTTGTTTGCTTGGGAAGTTCTGGTCGCCGGGTTCGGCGTGCCACAGGTTCTGTTGCCGCCACCCAGCATGATTGGCGTCCGATTTGTGACCTCGACCGATATGATGGCGGCTGATTTCTATCAGACCTTCGTGAAGGCAGTTCTCAGTGGCTATGTCATGGGCTGCGGCTCGGCCTTTATTGTCGCGATTGCAGTTGACCGTGTACCGTTCCTTAAACGCGGTCTTTTGCCGCTTGGCAATATGGTCTCGGCCTTGCCGATTATCGGGGTCGCGCCGATCATGGTGATGTGGTTTGGCTTTGACTGGCAGTCAAAGGCCGCTGTCATCGTGATCATGACCTTTTTCCCAATGCTGGTGAATACCGTGACGGGTTTGAACGCGGCAGGGAAATTGGAAAAGGATCTGATGGCGACCTATGCATCGGGCTATTGGTCTACACTGTTTCGCCTGCGTTTGCCTGCGGCGATGCCGTTTGTTTTCAACGCACTTAAAATCAATTCCACGCTTGCGCTGATTGGTGCAATCGTCGCCGAGTTTTTCGGCACCCCGATTGTTGGTATGGGTTTCCGCATCTCGACCGAGGTGGGCAGGATGAATATCGACATGGTTTGGGCGGAAATCGCATTGGCAGCCCTTGCGGGGACTGCCTTCTACGGAGCCGTGGCTTATATCGAGAGAAAAGCAACGTCATGGCATCCGTCTTTTAGGGTACGTCGCCATTAAAGGCATAATCAAAGACGGCCCACCGGGAGGACTTGACTACAACCTGAGGAGACATCGACGAATGAAGAAATTATTTGCGACTGCATTAGGGTTGAGTTTCGGTTTGACATCGCTTTCGGCGATGGCAGCAGATGAAGTAACCTTGCAGCTTAAATGGGTCACACAGGCCCAGTTTGCTGGCTACTATGTGGCACTCGACAAAGGCTTTTACGAAGAAGCTGATCTTGACGTAACGATTAATCCGGGTGGCCCGGATGTTGCCCCGCCGCAGGTGATTGCCGGTGGTGGTGCAGATGTGATCATTGACTGGATGCCATCCGCACTTGCATCACGCGAAAAAGGCGTGCCGCTGGTCAATATCGCACAGCCATTTGCCAAATCGGGCATGATGCTGACTTGCCGTAAGGACACCGGGATCGAAAGCCCGGATGACTTCCCTGGGCGTACTCTTGGTGTCTGGTTCTTTGGCAATGAATATCCGTTCCTAAGCTGGATGTCGAAACTTGGCATTCCGACCGATGGTTCGGACAAAGGCGTTACCGTTCTAAAACAGGGCTTTAACGTTGATCCGCTGTTGCAGAAACAGGCCGATTGCGTATCGACCATGACCTACAATGAATATTGGCAGGTCATTGATGCCGGTCTTTCGGAAGACGAGCTTAAGGTCTTCAAATACGAAGATCAGGGTGTCGCAACCCTTGAAGACGGGCTTTATGTTCTTGAAGACAAGCTCAAGGACCCGGCGTTCGTTGATAAGATGGGGCGTTTCGTTGCTGCCAGCATGAAGGGCTGGAACTGGGCGAAAGAAAACCCGGAAGATGCGGCGATGATCGTTCTTGATAACGATATGACCGGTGCGCAGACTGAAAAACATCAGGTCCGCATGATGAGCGAAATTGCCAAGTTGCTGGGCGATAGCGCAGCCCTTGATAAAGCTGCTTATGAACGTACCGTTGATAGCTTGCTTTCTGGTGGTTCTGATCCAGTGATCACCAAAAAGCCGGAAGGTGCCTGGACCGACGTTGTGACCAATAAGGCCGCAATGTAATCCGACCCGATCTTGAACTGCCCGGCGGCGATTGATGCGTTGCCGGGCAGGTCGCCCACCTGACGACGAATTTAAAATGATGCCCCGACATTCTTGGGGAAATGGGTGAAATGCCGGGATGGCCCGCAACTTTTCACCGCTTAGACAGACAAGGAGCCACCCATGTCCATGGTTATTCGTGGCGGAACCATCGTTACCGCCGATCTGACATATAAATCCGACATTCTGATCGAAGACGGCAAGATTGCTGCGATCGGCGCCAACCTGACCGGGGACAAGGTGATTGACGCCGCGGGCTGCTATGTCATGCCCGGCGGGATTGACCCGCACACCCATATGGAAATGCCTTTTATGGGCACCTATTCCGAAGATGATTTTGAAAGCGGGACCAAGGCCGCCGTTGCCGGCGGCACGACCATGGTGGTTGATTTCTGCCTTCCGGCCCCGAACCAATCGCTGCTTGAAGCATTGCAGGCGTGGGATAACAAATCATCCAAGGCCGTTTGCGATTACTCCTTCCACATGGCTGTGACCTGGTGGGGAGAACAAGTCTTTGACGAAATGAAAATCGTCGTCGAAGAAAAAGGCATCAACACCTTTAAGCACTTCATGGCCTATAAGGGCGCGCTTATGGTCGATGATGATGAGATGTTTGCATCCTTCTCGCGCTGTTCGGAACTTGGTGCGATGCCGCTTGTCCATGCCGAAAACGGCGATGTGGTCGCGACCTTGCAGCAGAAATTGCTGGCCGAAGGCAATAACGGACCCGAAGCACATGCCTATTCCCGTCCCGTCGATGTCGAAGGCGAGGCGTGCAACCGTGCGATCATGATTGCCGATATGGCCAATGTGCCGCTTTATATCGTGCATGTGTCGTGCGAACCGGCCCACGAAGCCATCCGTCGCGCACGTGCCAATGGCAAACGTGTGTTTGGCGAACCGCTGATCCAGCATCTTGTGCTTGATGACAGCGAATATGCCAATGCCGATTGGGATCATGCTGCACGCCGCGTTATGTCCCCACCATTCCGTAGCAAACTGCATCAGGATGGTTTGTGGAACGGTCTGGCATCGGGCAGCCTTCAGGTTGTCGCGACGGACCACTGTGCGTTTACCACCGAACAGAAACGCATGGGCATGGGCGATTTCACCAAAATCCCGAACGGCACGGGCGGCCTTGAAGACCGCATGCCGCTTTTGTGGACCTATGGGGTGAATACCGGCCGCCTGACCATGAATGAATTTGTCGCAGTCACCTCGACCAACATTGCCAAAATCCTCAACGTCTATCCGCGCAAAGGGGCGGTTCTGGTGGGGGCGGATGCCGATCTTGTGGTCTGGGATCCGAAGGCCTCAAAAACCATCACCGCTAAACATCAGCAATCAGCGATTGATTACAACGTGTTTGAAGGCCATGAAGTCACCGGCCTTCCGCGTTATACCCTCAGCCGTGGGCGCATTGCTGCTGAAGAAGGCGTTGTTATTGCCAAATGTGGGGATGGTGAGTTTGTCCGCCGTGATGCCTATCCTGCGGTCAATAAAGCCCTTTCCAAATGGAAAGAAATCACCGCCCCGCGTAAAGTTAAACGCAGCGGTATTCCGGCTGGCGTGTAACACACTTGGCGGTCAGGAAATGAAAACGGGGCAGCCATTGGCTGCCCCGTTTTGTATTTGTGGTGCCGTGAAATCAAGATCAGCTTGGGCTGAAAATTTTCAGCATCACAATCCCTGATAAGATCAGGGCGATTGCAATAAGGCGTCCGACATTGGCGGCTTCGCCCAACATGACAATCCCAAAGATTACCGCACCCGCCGCACCAATTCCGGTCCATATGGCATAGGCCGTTCCAATCGGGATGGACCGCATGGCATAGGCGAGCAACCAGAAACTGGCCGCAATGGTCGTGATGGTAAGAATACTTGGAAGGGGTTTGGTGAAGCCTTCGGTATATTTCAGGCCAACCGCCCAGCAAATTTCAAGAAATCCGGCAATAACCAACGCTGTCCAGGCCATGGGGCCTCCTGTGATAAGGGGTCGTCCCCATTGGTCTGATCGCGAAACCCGGTCGTCCAGGGTTCGGGCAACAATTTTACGATAGGTTGCCATTGTGCTTATGAAATTTATAGGCGACAAATACCGCACAGGCAATTGCCGCAAAGGCAACATGGCTGTGACTTTTCGTCATTAATCAGAACGGCTTGACCCGTGACCGCACCATTCGAACCCGATCAGAAGCCAAAACAACCAAAGCTGCCAAAAACCGCAGCACTCATCCTTGCCGGTGGTGAAGGCCGACGCATGGGCGGAAACAAACCGTTTCGTGAGGTCGGTGGAAAAACGTTGCTCGCACGCGTCATCGATGTAGCGCAGGCACAATGCGATTATGTGATGATTTCCTCGAACGAGGATGCGGATGTTTTTGCCACTTACGGATTGCCCGTGGTGGCCGATAAACCACAAGCGGGGCAGGGACCATTGGGCGGGATTTTGGGCGGGCTTGGTGCATTGCCAGATGATACCGACTGGCTTGTGACGTTTCCGGTGGATTGCCCGATTGTGCCGGTAGATATGGTCGCAAGGCTTCAGAAGGCCGCGTTAAATGCCAAGGTTAAAGCAGCCTTTTCCAGCCATGCCGACCGTGATCATTATCTTTCAAGTATCTGGCATCGCAATTGCGCCACTGTCATTACCAACCAGTTCGCAGATGACAATCGCAGAGTAGGTGCTGCATTAGGGGGCATGGATGCGATCAATGTCGAATTTCAAACAGGGGATGCTAAAATCGCGCCCTTTACCAACGTTAATTCACCAGAAGATTTAAGTGCGCTAAATAAAATCCTATCTGGATTTGTTCGTGCGCAGGGGCGCTAACCGATGTGTTGTTGCACATACCGTATCGGTACTTTGCGCCTGATGCGTTTGAGCGCTTTGTAAATGCGGCAAATGCAGGTTGTGTGTCTGGTTGATTCTATTTACTTTTGATAGGTGTTTCTAAGCTAGGCGACCCATGAAGCGTGTCTTTTTTGCGCGCAAGTTCCGATATCGGATTCAAGTTTTTAAGGGCTTCACATGCATTCGACTTTTGCAATATTCTCACTCGCCTTTGTTGTTCTGGCCGTTGTTCTGACGTTTCTCAGTGTTAAGATCGTTCCGCAAGGGTACGAAATTACTGTGGAAAGGCTTGGGCGATACTTGCGTACGCTTGATCCAGGGATGCATGTTTTGATTCCGCTTCTTGATCGGGTTGGCCGCCGTATGAGCCTGATGGAGCGGGTCCTGGATATCCCCAGTCAGGAAGTAATTTCACGCGATAACGCGTCTGTGGTCGTTGATGGCGTGGTGTTTATTCGTGTGACCAACACCAAAGATGCCGCTTATAAGGTCGAGCGCCTCGATTATGCAGTTCAGAATTTGGCGATGACCAACTTGCGTAGTGTCCTTGGTTCCATGGAACTCGACGAGATGCTGTCAAACCGGGAAAAAATCAGCTTATCCCTTTTGGCTGTTCTTGATGAAGCCACGAGCGATTGGGGGGTGAAAATCACCCGAGTTGAAATCAAGGACGTCAATCCACCCGAAGATTTGACCGAAGCAATGAACCGTCAGATGAAAGCTGAACGCGAGAAACGTGCGTTGATCCTTGAGGCAGACGGGGAACGCGAAGCCAACATCAAACGGGCCGAAGGTGAAAAATCTGCGGCAATTTTGGCAGCAGAAGGCCGCATGTCAGCAGCCGAGCTTGATGCACAGGCACGCGAACGTACTGCAGAAGCAGAAGCCAAAGCGACGGAAACCGTGTCCAAGGCCATTCGCGAGGGTGATGTTCAAGCAATCAACTACTTTGTTGCCCAGAAATATGTTGAATCGCTTGGCCAGATCGCCTCAAGCCCCAACAGTAAACTTGTGTTTATGCCGTTGGATGCGTCCGGTGTTGTTGGATCAATCGGTGGTGTGACCGAATTGATTAAAACCATCTCACAGACAGATAAAATCTAGCATTAACGCAGGACAGACGAGATGGATTTTTTCTCTGAATTGAGTGTCGAATTTTGGCATTGGTGGATACTCGCATGCTTGATGCTTGTCCTTGAAATGCTGCTTCCGGGAGTCATCTTCCTATGGCTATCAATTGCGGCAGTGGCCGTAGGGTTGGTTGTTCTAGTGGTTTCCGATATTGCACTGGAGTTGCAGCTTATTGCCTTTGGTGTGTTTAGCATCCTGTCATTTGTCTTGGGGCGTCGGTTTTTCCGGCACAAAGGGAATGGATCGGATGCAGAAGACATTAGCAGTGCGACGTCTTCCTTGGTTGGAAAGACGGCCATTTTGACCGAGGACACAATCAATGGCGTGGTGCGGCAAAGCGTTTATGGATCAAGTTGGGTCCTGAAATCAGACGAGGAACTTGTCAAAGGACAGAAGGTTCGTGTGCTTGCCGTTGAAGGCAGTGCATTGCGTGTTGAGGCCGTGAAAGCTGTAGAGACATAGTCACCAATCACCGCCCCATTATCGGATTAAAGGCCTCTATCTTTATCGATCGAGGCCTTTTTGCATTTTATATATAGGGTGATATTTTACCGTACTGAACACGCCCGCCAAGGCGTCCAGGGTTTATATCCATCAAAGAACCGGGCGAGGAACTGATCAACCTTTTCGCGGGTTTTGGCACGCGCGGTGGGTTCTAGGTCTTCATCGAACTGGCCACAGTTCTGCTCGACCGCATCGCCAATGGATTTCCAATCGACATCTTCGTTATGGCCGGGAAGGCCGGTGGCAATCGCGCACCAGCCAACGGCCTCGGCGGTGTCATCAACTTTGCGGGCTTCTTCGGCAAGATAGGCCGCCGCACGCATTTCGCCGCGCTGGGCGGCGGCACGCAAATATTGATAGCGGCCGCTGTCTGATTTGGTGAAACGGTTCGCCAGCAAAGTAGCCGCACGCGGATCGCCAAGGTCCCATGCCTGTTCAAGCATGGATTTGGCAGCATCACTTTTGCCCTGATCCACGGCATCAAGGGCCAACCACAAAAGGGCTTGGGTTCGATTCTTATCGGCGGCCTGCTGATAAAGGCTGCGCACCAGATCACGCGGGGCGTTCTCGGCTTCAAGTTTGCGGGCCATGACGATGCTGGCATCAGGGTTTTGATTGCCTGCCGCCTGTTTCATCATATCCCAGCCAGCATCTTCTTGGGCATCCATGCCCGCCCCATTGATCATTTGGCAGGACAAAAGATACTGCGCGGTGGCGTTGCCTTGTGTGGCAAGGGTGCTGAACGTTTCGGCTGATTTTTCAAATTCACCATGGCGATAGGCGGCAATGGCGTCATCCATCATGGATGCGCCATGTGCGGGACCGGCAACGATCACGCCAAGCGCAAGTGCCATCGATGCAATTTGCACAAGGTTGGTGCGCTGTTTGGCATTTGGCGATTTGGTCAATGGATCAACCGTATTTTTCATGAAACTCTGTCTGACTTCTTGTGCTGTGTAGGGCAAAAAAACCGAGACTGACGAAGATAAAAAACCAAAAGGCGTCAGCCTCGAGAGTTGCTTATGGCAGGGAGGAAATAACTGCTTTGGGCATTTTGTCTTGGTGATAAATCGGTTGGTTCTGAAAATGGATAAACGAAAATGTTGGGTACATTTGGTGGGACGGCCGGGGATGATAAATCACCCCCGGCACCCCCAGTGGGCCGTTACTTGACGCGGCCCGCACGCCATGCCGCGATCAGATCGTCATATTTAACGGTCTCACCCTGCGGCTTTTCGTTGGCAAGAAGTGCCTTCGGAGCACCCGGCTGGTCGAACCAGTACTGGGCGTCACGTTCTTCGTTCAGTTTCGGTGCACATTCGCCACCAATACCTGCACGTTCCAGACGCTGCAGAACTTTGTCCATGGAGCTTGCAAGATTGTCCATGGCTTCCTGCGGGGTCCGCTCGCCGGTTACAGCTTCGGCAACGTTCTGCCACCAGAGCTGAGCCAGTTTCGGGTAATCCGGAACGTTGGTGCCCGTCGGGGTCCATGCGATACGCGCCGGGGAACGATAGAATTCAACCAAACCACCAAGTTTCGGTGCTGCTTCGGTCATTTCGGCGGTGTCGAGGTCCGACTGACGGATTGGCGTCAGACCGGTGAGGGTCTTTTTCAGCGAGGTGGTTTTCGCAGTTACGAACTGCGCATAAAGCCATGCAGCTTTACGGCGCTCAGGCGGGGTCGATTTCATCAGGGTCCAAGAACCGGTATCCTGATAGCCAAGCTTCATGCCTTCGGACCAGTAAGGGCCGTGCGGCGACGGTGCCATACGCCATTTCGGGGTTCCGTCTGCATTCACAACCGGAAGACCTTCTTTGGCCATGTCTGCGGTAAAGGCGGTGTACCAGAAGATCTGCTGAGCAATCTGGCCCTGTGCCGGAACCGGACCAGCTTCGCCAAAGGTCATGCCTGCGGCTTCGGCCGGAGCATAAGCTTTGAGCCAATCAATGTATTTGGTCAGCGCGTAAACAGCCGCCGGGCCGTTTGCAGCACCACCACGGGTCACACTTGATCCAGCCGGTGCGCAACCTTCAACGCGGATACCCCATTCATCAACCGGAAGGCCGTTCGGGATGCCGGTATCGCCAGCGCCAGCCATCGACAGCCACGCATCGGTAAAGCGCCAACCCAAGGATGGGTCTTTTTTACCGTAATCCATGTGGCCATAGACTTTTTTACCGTCGATTTCTTTCACGTCATTGGTGAAGAATTCTGCGATATCTTCATAGGCAGACCAGTTAACCGGAACGCCAAGATCGTAGCCGAACTTGTCTTTGAACTGCTTTTGCAGATCAGCGCGCTGGAACCAGTCATAGCGGAACCAGTAAAGGTTCGCGAACTGTTGGTCTGGAAGCTGATAAAGCTTGCCATCCGGACCGGTGGTGAAGGAAAGACCAATGAAGTCTTCCAGATCAAGGGTCGGAGAGGTGACGTCTTTACCTTCGCCAGCCATGAAGTCTGAAAGCGGGACAACTGCGTCATAACGCGAATGCGTACCGATCAGGTCCGAGTCATTGATGTAGGCGTCATAGATGTTACGGTTCGACTGCATTTGAGTCTGCAGTTTTTCGATAACATCGCCTTCGCCAATCAGGTCATGGGTCAGGTTAATCCCGGTGATTTCCGAGAAAGCCTTTGCCAGAACTTTTGACTCATATTCATGCGTGGTGATGGTTTCGGACACCACGTTGATGTCCATGCCACGGAACGGTTCAGCAGCCTTGATGAACCATTCGAGTTCGGCCATCTGAGCACTTTTATCAATGCTTGATGGCTGGAACTCGTTATCGATCCATTTCTTGGCGGCATCGGTATATTGGTCTGCCATGGCCGGATTTGCCAGCACAGCAAGACCAAGAGCGACTGCAACGGCACTGCCTTTAACAATGCTAGAGGCGCCTTTGGCTTTAACGATCATGTCGTTTTCTCCCTGGTCGTCTTCCTTTTTTACGTATCCGGTCAGACCGGTCATGAGCAGTGGGGGAAGACGGGTACCCACCGCGTATGAATGCAAAAGAAACGGCACCGTCGTAGGACACGGTACCGTTCCGAATTTTATCCCCAGCGCATGACCACAAGCAGCCAGACAAGGGCAATGATCGACCCAATCCAAAGGGCGGCATCGGTAAATGCCAGCCAGCCCAAATGGATATAGGCCGCACCTAACAAGCTGATGAACAGGCGATCCCCGCGTGTTGTTTCCAGCGGCAAAAAGCCGCGGCGCGGAACAGTCGGTGATACCGACTGCCAAATTCCCATCCCGATCAGCGTTAGGATGATGCAGCTAAAGAATGCTGCGGTAACCGGGGTCCAGGCCATCCAAGTCATAGTGATATTCCTCCTGTTTTCCGATTACACACGGCCCATCGCGAAACCTTTGGCGATGTAGTTACGAACGAACCAAATCACCAAGGCGCCGGGAACGATCGTCAAAATACCTGCCGCTGCCAGCACGCCCCAATCCAGCCCCGATGCCGAAACGGTACGGGTCATGGTGGCGACGATCGGTTTGGCATCGACCGAGGTAAGCGTTCTGGCCAGAAGAAGTTCCACCCAGCTAAACATAAAGCAGAAGAACGCAGTAACCCCGATGCCTGAACGGATCAGCGGAATGAAGATCGTGGTAAAGAAGCGCGGGAACGAATAGCCGTCGACATAGGCGGTTTCATCGATTTCCTTTGGAATGCCAGACATGAAGCCTTCCAAAATCCAGACCGCCAAAGGCACGTTAAACAGGCAGTGCGCAAGGGCCACAGCAATATGGGTGTCAAACAGTCCGACACTTGAATAAAGCTGGAAAAACGGCAGCAAGAACACAGCAGGCGGTGCCATACGGTTGGTCAGAAGCCAGAAGAACAGATGCTTGTCGCCGGTAAAATTGAACCGCGAAAACGCATAGGCCGCCGGAAGAGCCACAACCAACGAAATGACAACGTTGATCCCGACATAAATCATCGAGTTGATGTAACCCGAATACCACGCCGGATCGGTCAGGATCGTTGCATAGTTTGCCAATGTCGGATTGTCCGGGAACAGGGTCATTGTGCCCAGAATTTCCGTATTGGTTTTGATCGACATGTTGAACAACCAATAAATCGGCAGCAACAGGAAGATGATATAAAGAAGAAGTCCGATATGACGTTTCTGGAACTGCATTTTATTGTTCCTCCCGCTTTCCGGCGTTCATCACGACGGTATAGAAAACCCAGCAAACCAGCAGAATGATCAGGAAGTAGATCAGCGAGAATGCAGCCGCAGGACCAAGGTCAAACTGACCAACGGCAATGGTAACCAGAAACTGGCTTAGGAATGTCGTAGCAGTACCCGGCCCGCCGCCTGTCAGGACGAACGGTTCGGTGTAAATCATGAAGCTGTCCATAAAGCGCAGCAGCACACCAATCACGAGAACCGACTGCATTTTAGGAAGCTGGATGAACCGGAAAATGGCCCAACGCGATGCACCGTCAATCTTGGCGGCCTGATAATAGGCATCCGGGATCGACCGCAAACCGGCATAGCACAAAAGAACAATCAAGCTGGTCCAGTGCCAGACATCCATGACCAGAACCGTGACCCACGCATCCATCGGATTTTGGGAATAGTTGTAATCAATGCCCATCAGATTGATGACATAGCCACCAAGGCCAATATCGGCACGGCCAAAAATCTGCCAGATGGTGCCAACCACGTTCCATGGAATAAGCAAGGGCAGGGCAAGCAGCACCATCGATGCCGAAACACCCCAGCCTTTGCGCGGCAAGGTCAGTGCGACCGCAATGCCCAGTGGAATTTCGATGAACAGCACGCTCAGCGTAAAGACGATCTGACGGACCAGTGCGTCATGCAGGCGGCGATCAGCGAGAACCTGTTCGAACCATTCCGTCCCGACAAAAAAGCGTGTCTGTGGGTCGAAAATGTCCTGAACCGAATAGTTCACAACCGTCATCAGCGGAATAATCGCGCTGATGGCGACAATAAAGAAGACCGGCAGGACGAGGAACCAGGCTTTGTTGTTGGTAATTTTGTTCATTTCACCATTCCCCCTTACGCGACCAACTGACTGTCGGCGTAAAGCTTGGTCCATTCCGGCGCAAAGCGCAGGATACCGGACTGACCGATGACCTGTTCGTCTTCGCCAAGCTTGACCTTGATTTCCGATGCGCCAAAGCGGGTGGTTGCGATCTTATACTGACCAAGGTCTTCGACCTTGGTGATGTTGACCTCAACACCGTCGCCTTTGGTGACGTTGCCGGTTTCAAGGGTCAGGAATTCCGGGCGAATACCCAGCTCGATCTTGCCACTTTGTTTGGAAACCGCTTCAAGATGGCGATCGGAAAGACCAATGCGCTGCCCATCAATCCAGGCTGCACCATCATCAATGTTGCAATCCATGATGTTCATGCCGGGGCTTCCGATGAAATAGCCAACAAAAGTATGCGCCGGATTTTCAAACAGTTCCTGCGGGGTGCCCAACTGCACGACCTTGCCGCCATACATGACGACAACTTTGTCGGCAAAGGTCAGGGCTTCGACCTGATCATGGGTGACATAGACCATGGTCGGGCGCAGCTTGTTGTGAATTTCTTTGAGCTTACGGCGCAAAACCCATTTTAAATGCGGGTCAATCACGGTCAGCGGTTCGTCAAACAGAATGGCGGATACATCATCACGGACCAGACCACGCCCAAGCGAGATCGTCTGCTTTTCATCTGCACCCAAACCGCGTGCTTTTTGCTTAAGCTTCGAGCTTAGATCAAGCATCTCTGCGATTTCGCGCACACGGGCATCAACCCGTTTTTCATCGACACCACGATTGCGCAACGGGAAGGCAAGGTTTTCATAAACAGTCATGGTGTCGTAAATCACCGGGAACTGGAAAACCTGTGCGATGTTGCGCTCTTCGGGGGCCAGATTGGTGACATCCTTGCCATCAAACATGACCTGACCGTGCGATGGGGTCAGAAGACCGGAAATAATGTTCAAAAGTGTGGTCTTGCCACAGCCCGATGGGCCAAGAAGGGCGTATGCCCCACCATCTTCCCAAACATGTTCCATACGGCGCAGCGCATAATCCTCGTCCGTTTTCGGATCGGGGTAATAGGAATGCGCAAGGCCTTTAAGATCAATACGTGCCATTTTACTTTTCTATCCTCACGCCGCTTTGCCATTGGAAATTTCGACCGGCGGCGCGGCCACGAGTTGTCCGTTTGCATCAAAGGCAAACAGGCGTGTTGGATCGACATAGAACGCGGTGGCTTCACCCAGACGCGGGTTGTGAACGCCTTCTTCCTGAATGACCCAGGACACATCATTGAAATGCACGTGAACAAAGGTTTCAGAACCGGTGATTTCAGCCAGTTCGACCTGTCCTTGCATGGCAATCGTGTCTGGGCCGGTTGGAACAACCGACAAATGGTTGGCACGAATGCCAAGGGTATAATTGCCGTTTGCCAAACCAGAAAGGTGCCCTGAAAGCGGAACCTGATGGCCGCTTTTCATAAAGATCGCGCTATCGCGGACTTCGGCCTCGACAAGGTTGATTGGCGGATCAGAAAAGATCAGACCGGTCTCAACCGATGCCGGGTTATGATAAACCGACGTGGTCGGGCCAAACTGGGTCATGTGGCCTTCATGCATTACGGCACATTTCCCACCCAGAAGCAGGGCTTCCATCGGTTCGGTCGTGGCATAGACAACAATGGTGTCGCGTTTGGCCAAAAGGTTTGGAATTTCTTCGCGCAGTTCTTCACGCAATTTGTAGTCAAGGTTTACAAGCGGCTCATCAAGCAGAAGCAACTTGCAATCCTTGACCATGGCGCGTGCCATGGCGGTACGCTGCTGCTGACCCCCGGAAAGTTCTTGCGGCAGGCGGTCAAGCAGATGTTCGATATGCATCAATTCCGCAGTCTCGCGCACACGCTTTTCAATTTCGGCAGCATCAACGCGCTGAAGCTTCAGCGGGGAGGCAATATTGTCATAGACGTTCATCGACGGGTAATTGATGAATTGCTGATAGACCATGGCGACATTGCGTTTCTGTACAGCCATGCCGGTCACATCAACATCATCAACAAGAATGCGGCCACTGGTTGGCGGTTCAAGCCCTGCCATAATGCGCATCAATGTCGTTTTACCAGCCAAGGTTCGTCCCAGCAGGACGTTGAAGGAACCCGGTTCCAACGTCATCGACACGTCGTCGATGTGGGACTCCCCTCCCACGGTCTTGGTTATGTTTTCAAGCGTAAGGGTCATTTTCCACTGTTTCCTTCGCCCGTTTTCACGGTGTTTTTTGATTTCGGTTCGGTTTTGAACCATTGGACAATGGCATTACGCGTCTTATCCGATAAATGCAGCCCCAGCTTAGAGCGGCGCCACAAAACGTCTTCGGCCGATTTGGCCCATTCGGTATCTACCAGATAGCGCAATTCGCACTCATATACGTCGTCGCCAAAATGCTTGCCAAGCCCTTTGATATCAGACGCCTCACCAATTATCGTATTGGTGAGTGTGCCGTAGTTTTGCGTGTAACGGTAGATTTGTGGTTGTGGAATCCACGGAAACTTCTTGTGCATCGCGGTAAGGTAACGTTCAAAATCCGCATCGGGGATGTCGCCACCTGGAAGCGGTTTGGTCGCGGTCCAGCGGGTATCATCATGCCCAAGTAAAGGGCAAAGCTTGCTCATCGCGGATTCTGCAAGTTTGCGATAGGTGGTAATTTTGCCGCCATAGATATTTAGAAGCGGCGCAGCATTATCGGTGCGATCACCCCGATCAATTTCAAGAACATAATCACGTGTGACCTGTGATGCGTCTTCACTGCCATCGCCATAAAGCGGACGGACGCCAGAATAGGCCCAAACAACGTCCTCTGTGGTGATCTTTTTCTCGAAATAGGTGTTGGCAAGTTGGCAAAGATAGTCGGTTTCTTCTGAGCTGATCGCAACTTTGCCAGGATCGCCTTTGTAATCGCGATCTGTGGTACCGATCAGGGTAAAGTCCTGCTCATAGGGAATGGCAAAGACAATCCGGCCATCCGGGTTCTGGAAGATATAGCAATATTCATGGTCAAACAGTTTAGGCACCACGATGTGGCTGCCTTGAACCATGCGAATGCCTTGCTTTTTCTTCGCTTCGACGCGGCTTTCCAAAAGTTCGGCACACCATGGACCGGCGGCATTGACCAATGATTTGGCGCGGATGGTGCGCTCAGACCCGTCATCGGAATTACGAATTGTGACATTCCAGATGTCACCGTCACGCTTTGCCGATACGCATTCGGTCCGGGTTTCGATATCTGCACCAAGGTTGCGGGCATCCATCGCATTTAGAACCACAAGGCGGGCATCCTGTACCCAGCAATCAGAATAAACAAAAGCCTTGTCCATGCCGCTGACCAATGGTTGGCCCGCAGGATGGTTTTTTAGTTTGATGCCTTCGGAACCGGGAAGCTTTTCGCGGCCGCCCAGATGGTCATATAGAAACAATCCAAGCCGGATCATCCAAGCTGGGCGCAGGCCTTTGACATGGGGCAGAACGAAGCGCAGTGGCCAAATGATATGCGGGGCAGCGCGCAGCAGAACTTCGCGTTCAATCAATGCCTCGCGGACCAAGCGGAATTCATAATGTTCAAGATAACGCAGGCCACCGTGGATCAGCTTGGTGCTGGCCGACGAGGTCGCGCTGGCAAGGTCATTCTTTTCACACAAAAAGACCTTTAACCCGCGTCCCGCAGCATCCCGTGCGATACCCGTGCCATTGATGCCACCGCCAATAATGGCGATGTCGTATGTTTCTGAATTGAGCAACCGATTCCTCCCTGGTGCTCTTATTTGTGACAGGTGTTCTCAACTGCCATTCTGTTCTTTCATAAACGTTACGAACGCCCAAAAATAATTGCAAGCGAAAATTATGATGATTTATAATTTTCAATAACGAACTTAATCTGTGAGAATGTAACGAATTGTTATTGTTGTATATTTTGTTACATTGCTGGTCTGTTTAGTGGGAAGAAAGCAATTGTTTCGTTTCTCAACAGCCTCATAGAATGCTCAGAAACGCTTGAAAATGAAAAAATAAGGGCAGAAGCGGTTGGAATGTCGCGGATGCGCACCGTTTTGATCTTTGCGCGGGCGGAACAGGTCGTTTTGGAACTGCGCTCTGAACCCAAATGAATGTTTAAAATGGGTTCAGACCCTTGGCGCCGCACTTTCTGCCAAAACCGGCGTTGGGGCAGGGGGAAGTCACAATCTTCTTGCAAAGGTCGCTTTGCCCTCTGTTTGCGATTGCCAAGGAACAAATATCTCGCGAAGATGTGGCATTACGCACGGAGCAGACTAGATGTGGGTTATCCGATCTTGTCGCTCCCAATTAAAAAATCCGGAGGCACTAAAATGGTTTCGCTAAAAGACCCGTCACTCTTTACCCAGCAGGCCTATGTTGGCGGTGAGTGGGTCGATGCCCCAGACGGGAAAACAGAACAAGTCACCAACCCGGCAACCGGCGAAGTTATTGGTACTGTGCCGGTTCTTGGCCGTGATGCGGTTGCACATGCCGTGAATGTCGCGGAGAAAGCCCAGAAGCTTTGGAAAAAGCGCACGGCAAAGGAACGCTCGGTCATTTTGATGAAATGGTTTGACCTGATGATGGAAAATCAGGACGACCTTGGTGCCCTGATGACCGCCGAGCAGGGCAAGCCCCTTGCCGAAGCCAAAGGCGAGATTGCCTATGCGTCAAGCTTCTTGCAGTGGTTCGCCGAAGAAGGCAAACGTGTGTACGGTGATGTGATCCCGACCTTTGCCGAAGGTCGCCGTGTGATGGTTCTGAAAGAACCGGTTGGCGTTTGTGCTGCAATCACCCCTTGGAACTTCCCGACCGCTATGATCACGCGCAAAGCCGCACCGGCTTTGGCGGTTGGTTGCGCGATGGTGGTTAAGCCCGCGATGGAAACGCCGTTTTCGGCCCTTGCCATGGCAGTTCTGGCTGAACGTGCAGGTTTGCCAAAAGGCTTGCTGTCAATCGTGACCGGTGATGCGGTCGAGATCGGCGCGGAAATGACCCAGAACCCGAAAGTCCGCAAACTGACCTTTACCGGGTCAACCCCGGTTGGGCGTTTGCTGATGCGTCAATGTGCCGACACGGTTAAGAAAATCAGCCTTGAACTTGGTGGGAATGCGCCGTTCATCGTCTGCGAAGATGCCGATATTGATGCGGCAGTTGAAGGGGCGCTTGCTTCGAAATACCGCAATGCCGGGCAGACCTGTGTTTGTGCAAACCGTCTGTTTATCCATGATGCGGTCTATGACGAATTTGCAGAAAAATACGCAGCCAAGGTTGCCGTGATGCCGGTTGGCAATGGGTTTGATGACGGTGTTGTCATTGGCCCGTTGATCAATGAAAAGGCCGTTGAAAAGGTTGAAAACCAGATCGCCGATGCGGTTGCCAAAGGTGGGCGTATCCTGACCGGTGGTAAGCGCCATGAAAAAGGCAACTCGTTCTTCCAGCCAACTGTGATTGCCGATGCCAACCGCGAAATGACGGTCTTCCGCGAGGAAACCTTTGGTCCGATGGCACCGCTGATCCGCTTCCACAGCGATGACGAAGTTCTCGAAATGGCCAATGATTCCGAGTTCGGTCTGGCGTCGTACTTCTATTCGCGGGATATCTCGCGCATCTGGAAGCTGGCCGAGGGCCTCGAAAGCGGTCTGGTTGGTGTGAATGTTGGCGTGATGGCGACCGAAGTTGCCCCGTTTGGCGGTTTCAAACAGTCCGGTGTCGGTCGTGAAGGATCGAAATACGGCATCGAAGACTATTTGGAAATCAAATATGTCTGCATTGGCGGTGTTGACGAATAACCGTCAACCGACTGTCTTAGACGCAAGAAAGAAGGGCGCTGCAATTTGCTGCGCCCTTCTTTCTTGGATAATCCATGCGCTCGGCCCAGCTATCAGAGGTTTGTTTTCCCAATGGATATAAGGCCATATGTCTTGGGTCAGATGGCCATAATGTCTTTGTCTTTTTTCGCACCACTTGTGTCTTTTTCATCCCCGGTGATGGACTGAGTCAGACCAGCAGGCAATTCAGACTGAAGTTCGGTAAAGACGTCAAACATGCGTGGGTTAAACGCGATTTGTGCCTGCATGCGGTCACGTCGTTCGCTGTTGGTTTCTTCACCATCGGCGGCCTTGCCCATTTCAGCATTGGCAAGCGTGTTGCCCGTAAGCTTTTGCTCAATCGCATCGGCAATGGCTTTTTCAATAGCTTGGCGTTGTGATGCGTCCATTTCGGCAAGTGCGTTTTCATCAAGCCCCATGCTTTGCAGAATCTTGGCACGCATTTCTTCGATCTTGCGATCTTCGATTTCTTTCACATAGGTGGTGAAACCGTGTTCGCGGATATAGGCCAGCTCGGCATTTTCTTCCTTGTCGTCATCTGGAAGCGGCTGGCTGTTTGATGCAATCGTCTTTGCCTGCTCTACCGCGTTTTTGGCGCTATAGGCTGTGTTGGTGACGCCCATCAATGTGTCATACAATCCCATCAGAGCCCTCCATGGGAAAAAGATGCCGATTAAATTTGAAACTCCTCCTTTTCGGTGCAAACTTTGTGCCGCAATAAAAAGGGGCCGTTTCTGCCCTAATTTCCGCCGCTTGAATGGGGTGTTACAGTCGATATTTGGTGGGGGAAATGCAAAAATTTTCGAAAACGAATTGTTTTTTACTGCGATTCTTTTCTAAATAGAGCGATAAAACCATCGGTTCTGTCGCAAAGGCGGGCCGCACCGCATGACTTCATGCAGGGTCGTACGGCAGGGAAACTGCCGGCTCGGGAGGAAAATGAACATGACCGACACGCGTTACATCCTTGCCATTGATCAGGGAACGACAAGCTCACGTGCGATTGTTTTTGATGAAAACGGCCGGTCCGTTTCCGTCGCACAGCAGGAATTCCCGCAGCATTTCCCCAATAGTGGTTGGGTTGAACATGACCCAGAAGATTTGTGGGATACGGTGGTCGCCGTCTGCAAAGAAGCACTGGCACGGGTTGATATCAAACAGGTTGCTGCCATTGGCATCACCAATCAACGTGAAACGACGGTTGTATGGGATCGTAAAACCGGCAAGGCGATTTATAACGCCATTGTCTGGCAGGACCGCCGTACGGCATCCCTGTGCCATGATCTGAAAAAGCGCGACCCATCGCTTGAAGAAGCGGTAAATGCGCGCTCAGGTCTTTTGATTGATCCATATTTTTCAGCCACCAAAGTCGCTTGGATTTTGGATCATGTTTCTGGTGCGCGTGCGCGGGCAGAACAGGGTGATCTTGCTTTTGGTACGGTTGATGCGTTCTTGCTGTGGCGTCTGACGGGGGGCAAGTCGCATGCAACCGATGCGACCAATGCAGCCCGCACCAACCTTTTCAATATTCGTGAAAATGCCTGGGATGATAAGCTGTGCGATATCTTCCGTGTACCGCGCAATATGCTGCCAGACGTCAAAGACTGTGCCGCTGATTTCGGCGTGACGGATGCTGATATCTTTGGCGTGGAAATCCCGGTTCTTGGCATGGCGGGCGATCAGCAGGCGGCTGCATTTGGTCAGTGCTGCTTTAAACCGGGCGATATCAAAAGTACCTATGGCACGGGGTGTTTTGTCATCCTCAATACCGGGGATGAAGCGGTTACATCCCAGCACCGTTTATTGACCACAGTCGGCTATCGGTTAAATGGCAAAACCAGCTATGCCATCGAAGGGGCAATTTTTGTTGCCGGGGCGGCGGTGCAATGGCTGCGTGATGGGCTTGGCATCATCAAATCTGCTGCCGAAACCGAAGGTCTGGCCAAGTCGCTTGATGATAATCACGGGGTTTATTTGGTGCCGGCCTTTACCGGGCTTGGCGCACCTTATTGGGACCCGGATGCCCGTGGGGCGATTTTTGGCCTGACGCGCGATACAGGCCCGCGTGAATTTGTGCGCGCGGCACTTGAAAGTGTTTGTTATCAAACATTTGATTTGTTCGAAGCCATGGCAGCAGACGGTGTTTCACCAAAAGCCGTTCGGGTTGATGGTGGCATGGTATCAAACGACTGGATGTGTCAGATGCTCTCAGATGTTTTGGGCATTTCGGTTGAACGCCCGGAAGTGACGGAAACCACCGCCCTTGGTGCGGCGTATCTTGCGGGCTTGCAGGCCGGTATTTACCGCGATCTCGATCATATTGCCGAAAATTGGCATCTGGATGCCAGCTTCGAACCCAAGATCGAAGAAGGCCGTCGTTCTGGTCTTTTGGCCGGGTGGAAGAATGCTGTGAAGCGGGTTCAAACCAACCCGACGGCTTAAATGCCGGGTTGTGCATGGCTGCCTTGCCCGCAATTTAGGTTGTAAAGCTGGTAACTATCCGAATTGCTTTGTACTATTTCAGGACAGCACCCTTTGTGCTGTCCTTTCTTTTTGCACGATAATTCGGGTTTGGGGCCCTTTGTCGTGTCTTGCAGTGCATAATCGCCGGGGGAAACATGCTTGATCTGATCGTCGGAAAAGTTGGACCTGTCTTTTTGACGATCCTGTGTGGGTTCCTTTTAACCTATCTCAAGGTGATTTCGCGCGAAGGCATTCCGTCGCTTGCCAAAATCGCGATGAATGCTTTTATCCCGGCAATGCTGTTTCAAACACTTTCGCAATCGGACATTAGCGCACATTTCGATTTGCGCCTGTGGGGAAGCTATTACACCGGCATCCTTTTGAATTTTGCACTGATATTTTTTGTTGCCCGCGCATGGCTTAAGGCCAAAACCGACGAAGCGGCCATTACCGCCATGGGCGGGGTGTTTTCCAACATTGTTTTGCTGGGCATTCCGTTGGTTCAGGCAGTGTATGGCGAAGAAGGTCTGGTGCCGCTTTTGATTGTGCTTTCAATCCATCCGTTGACCCTTCTTGGCCTGACAATCTTGATTGTTGAAGGGGCACGCAGTGGGGATGGGCATTGGTTGCCAAAAGTTCTGCGCAGTGTTTTGCGCGTACTTAAAAACCCGATCATCATCGCCATCGTTCTTGGGGTCTTGGCATCGCTTACTGGCGTTCGCCTGCCCGAAATGGTCGATGGCACGTTGGAAAGGTTCAAAACCGCTGGGCCAACCATTGCATTGTTGCTGGTTGGGGCTGGGCTTTATGGGCAGTCGGTGCGCGGCAATATAAGTGCAAGCTTGTTGTGCACGGTCGCCAAGATGTTTGTCCAGCCGGCTCTGGTCTTCTCAGTTGGGCATTTCATTTTTGATTTGCCACCACTTTGGCTCACCATTGTCACATTGGTCGCAGCCCTTCCGTCAGGTGCGAATGTCGCGATTTTGGCAGGTAGCTATAATATCTGTATTGATCGTTCTTCAACCACCATCCTGATCACGACGATTGTCAGCATGATCACTTTGCCATTGCTGGTTTTGTATGCCGGACCGCAATAATTAACCTTAACGGTTTGCGGCCTCAAGAATACGCGAAATCAGGGTAATTTCCGCCTGCAGGCTAGGTGTTAGAGGATGGTGCGTGCCTGATGTGATTGCGTTGGCGAAGGCATCAATGGCTGCTTTTTGGCCTTTATCCTGCCCAAACCAATGGCGCAGAACTGTGTGGCCATTGATCGTTAGTTTCCGCCAGTCAAACAGCGTGGTATCAAATCCGGGGGCGTCGATTTCAAGGATTTCCTTGGGCCCGCGTCGGCTGGTGGAAAGATAGCTGATCTCGCCCATCGATCCATCGGCGAAATGCACCTGCCAGATGCTATCCCCGATTTTGCGATCAAGCCAGTTACAGTACATTTCAGTGATATTATGGCCGATCAGGCTTTGAAGAAAATCTATGAAATGGCTGATCTCGCCTATTGTTCGGCCCCCTTGTCCGGGGTGGTGAAGCCAGTGATTGGCGGGTACATGCGAAAATCGCACCCGATAGCGAAAATGTTTCGCGCCATCGGGTAGGGCGGCGCGCAAGGCGGTGCTTATCGGGGCGTAACGGCGATTATGCCCCACCATGAAGATGTTGTTTTGTGCCGCTGGTGTGTTGTGCTCGCGGAGTAACTCAAGACCTGCCTGATCAACCGCAATCGGCTTTTCCAGCCAGATGTTTTTACCTTTACTAAGCGCGATTACCGCGAGTTCGGCGTGACTGTTGTGGCGGGTGGTGATCATGATGCTATTCACATGCGGATCATTTATCACATCTATTGGGGAAGATACGGCTTTGGCGGTGGAGATTTTCCGCGCCAGTGCCATGGCCGAAATGCCGTTCTTTGAGCAGCAAGAGATAATTTTGGCATCATTCCTTTTGCCAAGAAGCGGCAATAAGCTGCCGCCAAGATAGTTTCCCGCACCAATCAGTCCGAGTTTGATTGCCTTGCCAGTTGGTTCTGCCGTTCTGGTCGCGTGTGGCATGTTTTGCGCCGCCGGTTGGGGGCTGGTCGTGTCATAGAGGACCAGACTTGCCAACTGATCGGTTTTGGGGCCGTTGGCGAAATGATCGGCAATGTCGGTAAAGGCGATTTCGTTGGTGATCAGGGGCGTTGGATCAAGCCTGTCATCAGCGATTAAATCAAGGGCAGCTTCCATGTTACGTTTGATCGTCCAGCGAACATGGCCAATCGGGTAATCCTGCCCAAATTCTTCGTATTTCGGATCATATCGCCCCGGTCCATAAGATCGGACCTGTCGGATGATAATTTCCTTGGCGTAAAGTGGTGTGCGCTTGGCATTGATCGCGACATCACCAACGCAGACAATGTTTGCCCGGTCACGGCAAAGCCTTGTGGCAGCGTCAATCAGGCGATCAGCACTCTTGGCGGGCGCGCAGATATAAACGGCATCACATGTGTTTGCGGCTGCTCGGGATGCGCTGCCATAACAGGCATGCGCACCATTTTGTTGGGCGATGTCACGGCGAAATGCATTGGGTTCGATGATTTTAACATGGGCGCCGGCAGCTTGACCGACTTGGGCAACCAATTGTCCGATCAGGCCTGCTCCGATGATTGCGATACGATCCCCAATTGTGGTCTCGCCCTGTCGCAAGGCATGCAGAGCCAGCGCATAAAGGGTGGCAAAGGCGGCCTTCTGGTCACTGACAGTCTCGGGTATGGGGCAGGCTAAATTGATCGGAACAGTGTTCCATTCGGCGTGATTGGCATGACCCATGCCTGCAATGGCAACCCGTTGCCCAACAGAAAATTCGTCGACATTTTCGGCATTTTCGCCTGTGGCTTTGACGATGCCAGCAGCACAATACCCCATGGGTAAGGGATGGTTTAGGCGATTGTTAACCCGCTCAAACGTGCGTGTTGCCCCCTCGGACCCAAGGGTACGTAATGTTAAAGCAACAAGATCAGGGCGCTGCCACGCCTTTTGGATCAAGGACGCTGTGGTTTGTTGAACTTGGGTAAATTCGGTGCCAGGACTGATCAAGCTTACCGTGGTTTGGACAAGGACGGAATGTTTGTCAGGTGACGGAATAGGGCAATGGACAAGGGCGATTTTGCGTTCGCCTGGAAAGCGTAAAAGTGCTTTCATATCCGTCATGATCGTCCTTTATCCATAACAGGTTGAAGATTATCGTGGTGATTAAACCACATGCCATATGTGCCGGTCGATCCATGATTGTCGATCGGTGATTGACGTGGCGGCGGTCCGCGTTTAGCAAGATGGCAGACTTCAATTTGGAACGCTCATCATGCAACAAACTGTCCCGGCGCGGCATTGGCGCGATACTTTGCTTGGCCTTGCCGCCATCCTGTTTGGCATTTCAGCACCGCTGTTTTTCTTTGGTCGGGCGGCTGTCGGGATCGGGTTAGGGCTGTCGCTTATTCTTGCAGTGATCAGTGGTCTGAATGGTGAAGCATGGCGGCAGATGCGCCGCGACTTGACGTCCCCGCTTGGCGTGCTTGTGGTGTTAATCTTTATCTGCTGGCTTCCATCGGTAATTGGGTCGATTAATCCTGATAAGTCATGGGGGACGTGGTTTGGGCGTCTCGGGATGCTTGGCGGTGTCTGGTATCTGATGCGGCTGATTGCGCCCAAAGCGCGCTATGCATGGAATGCCTTGGTTTGGTCAACGCTTGGTTTGCTGGGCTATTGCGTTCTCGCAAGCGTTACAACGCCTGATATCCTTAGCATCAAGGCAATGCTTGATCCTGAACGGCATGTCGATATTACCCGCCGATTAAAACCAAATGGCAGCTTCTTTATGTTTGCCGCCATCCTATTTGCGGCAGACGTGTTTGACCGTAAAGGATGGGCAAAATTGCCGCCGCTGCTCGGGATCGTCGCCTTCTTTATCGTGATCGAAGTATCAGATGCGCGTGCGAATACCGCGGGGGCTTTGGCGGCCTTTGCCGCGATGGTGGTTGCGGCATGGTTGGTTCTGGAGAACAAGCTGGTTAAAGCAGCATTGCTGGTTGGCGCTGTTGTTGGCGTTATAGGTATTCTAATCTGGCTTTCTTCGATTACGACACAATGGGCATTTACCGGCGAGTTCGAACCTTATTTGCCAACGACAATCATTGACGCCCATCGCCAATTGATCTGGCAGTTCGCCTATAGCCATGTATTTGACCATCCGTTGCGCGGGTGGGGAATTAATGCGGCACCTTGGATTCCCGGTGCAGATGGCATGGTCGAAGGGTTTAATCAGGCGGTTCTGCCGGGGCATCCGCATAGCTGGTTTATGGAAATCTGGCTTGAAACCGGTTTGTTCGGCCTGATCCCGACTGTCTTGTTGGCTCTTGGGTGCGCATTCATTGGTTTGCGCATGACGCGCCGCGAGGGTTTAATAGTTGCCGGTCCGGTTCTGGGTATTCTGGCAGCCTACTGGTTCTCCGGCTTGTTCAACTATTCCTTTTGGACGTCATGGTGGTTTGCAGTCTTTGTCATTGCACTTGCCATGGCAATCTTGCGCCGTGATGCATTGGTGGCGGAAGTTACGCCAAAGGCACGTCGTAAGACCCTGATCGTCTGCGCAGAAGACTGGTCTTTTGTTTCCCACCGCATTGGGCTTGGCCGTGCGGCACTGGTGCGTGGCGATGACGTGATCGTGGCTTGCAATGTTGGCGCGGCGGCAGAAGGTCTTCGCAAAGAAGGTTTTCGTGTCATTGACGTGCCAATCGCGCGCGGCGGTCTAAGCCCGCTTAAATCGTTGAAAACGGTAAAGGCCTTGGCTTGCTTGATCCGGCGCGAAAACCCCGACGTAATTGTTAATGTCGCTATTCAATGTGTGATCTTGTCGGTGTTGGCTGGCGTTCTGGTTGGTGCGAAACGTTCGGTCAATATGGTCACAGGCCTTGGTTTCCTGTTCGTTTCGGGTGGCAGAAAGGTAAAGCTGGCGCGCAAGATTGTCTCGCTGTTCTTGCGGGTTTATGCGCGGTTTGGCTCGGTCAATGTGATCGTGCAAAACCAAGATGATCATGCGCTTATGTCCAAACTGGGATTCAAGCCAAGCCGCCTTACCCTGATCAGGGGATCGGGTGTTGATATCTCAACATTTGCCCCCGGTACTAAAACCGCCTCAGAACCCAAAACAGCAATCTTTGTCGCGCGTATGCTGTGGTCCAAAGGTCTGGCAGAACTGATCGAAGCATCGCGTATTTTGAAATCGCGCGGTCGCAACTATCGCATCGTTTTGGTCGGGGATGCCGATCTTGCCAATCCCGATAGCGCCAAAGAAGCTGATCTTTTTAAATGGCAGCAAGACGGCTTGGTCGAATGGCTTGGTAAGCGCAATGATGTTGCCAAATTGTTGCGGGATGCCGATTTGGCGGTTCTGCCATCCTGGCGGGAAGGTTTGCCAAAGTCACTGTTGGAAGCTGCGGCATCTGGTCTTGCCATGGTGGCGACCGATGTTCCGGGCTGTCGTGAAATTGTCCGTCCGAACGAAAACGGTATTTTGGTGCCATTGCGCGATGAGAATGCCTTGGCCGATGCCATCGAAGAATTGATGGAAGATGATGGCAAGCGTGCGAAATTTGGCAAAGCTGCTCGCGAGCTGGTTGAGCAGGAATTATGTGACCGTGTCATCATTACCAAAACGCTGGCCGTTGTAATCGCGGATGAACCAAAAATCTGCTCTCAAACAGTTCCCTTTCGGGCGTGAGGACATGATCACTTGTCGATAAGGTATTGAAATATATCCATCAAAGGGCCCAGTTTCGGGCCCTTTCTTTTTGTCGAAAAATCCCATTGCGCAGGCTTTTCATATTTTGTATACAATATACATCAATTGCATGTGCCTCTTTGAAATAAGGGGCGCTTAAACAGTAAGGGCGCAGTCAAAACCACTGCGCTGTATCAGGAGGTTACTTTCCATGCAGGTAAATTGGACTGGTGTTTTCCCCGCCGTTGCGACACAGATGAACGAAGATGGCTCTATCGATTTTGATATGACCGCCACACAGATCGAAGCTCTGATTGATGCGGGCGTTGATGGTCTGGTCATGCTGGGGTCGGTCGGTGAAAACACCGCACTTGAGCCGGATGAAAAAATCGCTGTCCTGAAGCTTGCTGTCGAAATCACCAAGGGCCGCATTCCGGTGCTATCAGGTGTTGCTGAATTCTCCACACAGGCGGCCATGCGTTATGTAAAGACCTGCGAAGAACTTGGTGCTGATGGCCTGATGTTGCTTCCGGGCATGGTCTATACCGCTGATCCGCGCGAAAATATCGCGCATTTCCGCACCGTTGCCGGTGCGACCAAGCTCCCGATCATGATCTATAACAATCCCGGTGCCTATCGCATCGATATTAAGCCAGAAGAATTCAATCAGCTTGCCGATGTTGAAAACCTGGTCGCGATTAAGGAAAGCTCCGGCGATCCGCGCCGCATCACCGACATCTATAATGCCTGCGGTGACCGTTTCGTTCTGTTCTGCGGCATGGATGACCTTGTTATGGAAACACAGGTTCTTGGCGCTGTCGGCTGGATTTCAGGTTTCACCGATGCCTTCCCGAAAGAATCGGTGGCACTTTGGAAGTTGCTTTCTGAAGGAAAATACAAAGAAGCCCTGACGATTTATCGTTGGTTTACCCCGGTTCTGCACATGGATGTTCATGCCAAACTGGTTCAGTACATCAAGCTGGCTCAGGAAATGACAGGGGTTGGCAAACCGCACGTTCGCGCCCCGCGTCTGGCCTTGGTTGGTGAAGAACTTAAAACCATCAAAGCCACCATTCAAAAAGCCATCGATACGCGCCCATCGGTCTAAAGCCCGACGCAAACTCTGCAATCATCGCTCCCGCCACAAAACCATGATTGCATTGGACGTGTATTTGATGGAACAGTGAACTCCTCCGTGAAACATCATGGGGGAGTTTCCTGCCATCTGGCAGATCGTTAACCATAAAACGAAACGCGCACCTATTCAGGCGAGGCCCCGGAATGACCAAATCAAAATCAAATGCGAAAACCCAAAATGAAACGGGCAAAAAGGCCGTTGTCATTGGTGCTGGCATTGTCGGCGTGAATGTTGGCTTGGCCCTTTTGAAAAAGGGATATGACGTCACCATTCTAGATCGCGGTGAGCCGGGCAGGGGTACGTCATTTGGCAATGCAGGCGGGATTGCGGTGTCTGAATGTGCGCCGATTGCCATGCCGGGAACACTTTTGAATGTGCCGGGCTGGTTGATGGATCCCTATGGTCCGTTGTCAATCCGGTGGTCCTATTTGCCGAAAATGATGCCGTGGCTTCTGCGCTTTATTGCGGCAAGCCGTAAAAGCCGGGTTGAACAGATCGCATCGGAATTGGCAACCATCCTTAATCGCGTTTGGGAAGATTACGAACCGGTTATTGCCGAAGCAGGCCTTGGCGATGCAGTGTTTAAAAAGGAAGGTGCGCTTGGCGTCTATCGTTCCGAGAAAACCCGCCGGGAGGCTGAATATCAAATCGATGTGCGCCGTCGACAGGGCATTAAAATCCGCGATGTAACCAAAGACGAAATCAGGGAACTTGAGCCCGATCTGGCGCCTATTTTTGCGTGTGGTGTTATGGAGGAAGACTGGGGGCGTGTGCTTGATCCGTTCAAAATTGTAACCGGTCTTTTCAAACACTTCCTTGATCTCGGTGGTAAATTTCAAACCGCCGAGGTGACTGATTTTGTCTATCGCGATGGGCAGCCACGTTCGGCCATGACCACATCGGGCGATCAGATTACTTTTGATACGCTTGTTGTCGCCTGTGGTGCATGGTCAAAAACACTGGCCAAACGGCTTGGCTCGCCTGTGCCGCTTGATACCGAACGGGGCTATAACACGACGGTTCCCTATCATGATGTCAATTTGTCCCGCACCGTCATCAGTGCAGATGACAGCATCATCCTCACCCCGATGGAAATGGGCATTCGGGTTGGTGGGGCGGTGGAACTGGGCGGGCTGATCGCACCGCCCAATTATGATCGTGCCAAGGCTTTGTTTGCCAAGGGCAAGGAAGTCCTGCCAAAGCTTAACGCCGAAGGTGGCACCGAATGGATGGGGTTCCGCCCTTCAATGCCTGATTCCAAACCGGTTATTTCCAAAAGCCCGAAACATCAGAATGTCTTCTTCTCATTCGGTCATGGGCATCTTGGTCTGACCATGGGGGCGACCACGGCGCGTTTGATTTCTGATCTTGTAACTGGATCAGAAACACCGATTAACATGACGCCTTATCGTATCAATCGTTTCTAAGTGCAGGCTCTTTTAGGTTCAACTTCCCGATGGCGAAAAACAGTTTCTTTTGTGTCGATGGACATACATGCGGCAATCCGGTGCGTTTGGTTGCAGGTGGCGGGCCAAAACTGATCGGTGCCAGCATGCTTGAAAAGCGTGCGCATTTTCTGCGCGAGTTCGACTGGATCAGAACCGGTCTGATGTTTGAGCCGCGCGGCCATGACATCATGTCAGGATCAATCCTGTATGATCCGACTTCTGATGATTATGACGTCGCTGTTTTGTTTATCGAAACGTCGGGCTGTCTGCCCATGTGTGGGCACGGCACGATCGGGACGGTGACCATGGCGATCGAAGAAGGTCTGGTAAACCCCAAAACACCGGGCCGTTTGCGCCTAGAAACCCCGGCGGGTTTGGTCATTGCCGAATATAAGCAGGTCGGCGACTATGTTGAATCAGTCAAGCTGACCAATGTACCGTCTTTCCTCTATAAAACCGATATCGAAGTCGACTGCCCGGACCTTGGCCCGATTAAGGTCGATGTGGCTTATGGCGGTAATTTCTATGCGATCGTCGATCCACAGGAAAACTTTTCGGACATGGCTGATTTCACTGCTGGTGATTTACAACGCATTAGCCCGGAACTCCGCCGCCGTCTGAATGAACAAAATAACTTTGTCCATCCGCTGCATCCTGACATCAAGGGATTGTCGCACATTCAATGGACGGGAAAACCGACCCAGGCCAACAGTACCCATCGCAATGCCGTATTTTACGGTGATAAGGGCATTGACCGATCCCCGTGTGGCACCGGATCCTCGGCACGACTGGCGCAACTTGTTGCCAAAGGCCAGTGGGACCCAGCCGATGAACTGGTCCATGAAAGCATCATCGGATCGCAGTTCCGCGTTTCCGTGGTCGAGAAAACCAAAGTCGGTGATTATGACGCGGTGGTGCCGGGGATTGAAGGCTGGGCGCGTAAGCACGGTTACAATACCATCTTTATTGATGACCGCGATCCTTACGCGCACGGCTTTATTGTGACCTAGTTCGCACAGCATCAGAATATCGTATTTGGGGGCTTTATGCCCCCTTTGTCGTATATCGGCTAGGGATGCTAGATTATACAGTATGCAATTGTATTGCGACTTGGCTGGCGCACGGTTATGACTAATTCAAGATTGATTTTATCGATCTGGACGGATAGTTGACCCGATCTTCCCGAATGCCATGAGACCGGGTAACACAATAAAAGAGCTGAAATGACCGCATCACCGCGATTTACCCGCCGCACCATCACCGATCAGGTGACCGAAGACCTTCGGGCACGCATTCTGTCTGGCGACTTCCCTGCAGGCTTTCAGTTGCGCCAGGACGCAATTGCCGGTGAATATAATGTATCGCGTATTCCGGTGCGCGAAGCCCTGCAACGGTTAGATGCCGAAGGACTGGTTTCCTTTCAGCCGCATAAGGGCGCGATTGTTTCTCAGCTTTCACTTGATGAAATCGAAGAATTGTTTGAAGTTCGCAAGATCCTTGAATGCGAATTGCTGCGTTATGCGGTGCCGCGCTTGACCCCCGCCGACCTTAAATCTGTCGAAGATATCTTGATGGTTTATGACGAAGCTTTCCGGTCCGGTGATGTGTCGAAATGGGGTGAACTTAACCGTGAATTCCATGATCGCCTGTATCGGGCATCGAACCGGCCAAAGACGCTCGAGATTGTCCGCATGATTGGCAATAACACCGTGCGCTTTACCCAGGCACAGCTTGCTCTGTCGGGTGCCACGGACCGTGCTGAACGCGAACATCATCAGATTTTCGAAGCCTGCAAAGCTGGTAATGTCGATGAAGCGGTCGCACTTCTGGCCGATCATATTCAAAGCTCGGCCGATAGCTTGATGGGCTGCTTGCGCAAAGCCCGCGAAGAAAAACCTGCCTAAACCGGCAACGTCAGAGACGTAAGATCAAAGGGATGCCCAAAGCATCCCTTTTTTGTTTCATGCCATCTGTTGTGTGTGGGGGCGGGGGGCGTATTAGCGCACAATAAATCCGCGCCCAATATCATCCCCGTCTTCCTGCCAAAAGCGAGCAGTCCCACTGTAATGGGCTTGCCCTTTGACCGATGCAATGATGGCCTGATGGGGGCCGCATGTGGTGGTGCTGGCAACCGATCCTTCAAAACGTGACCCAATCACGCTGTCAAATTGGCGAGTTTGACCGGGTTTAATCAGTCCTTTGGCGTGTTGGATGGCTAATCTGGCACTTACGCCTGAACCTGTCGGGCTACGATCAACCTGATTTTTGGCAAAAACACATATATTACGTGTCGGGGCCTGTTCATAAGCATCCTTTCCATCGGTCAGGATCGCGCCATACAAAAATGCCAGATCATCATGATCGGGATGGGCAAGGGGAATGCTGGCATTCACCACTTCACAAATATCCTCGGCCAGTTGGGTCAGCTTGCCGACATTTTCCGGGGTGATCTCAAGCCCAAACTGTCCGGCATCAAGAATGGCATAGAACGCCCCACCATATCCGATGTCGGTTTTGAACGTGCACCCGTCAGAAAGGGTGAGTTCAATATCGGCTGCAAACATAAAAGATGGCACGGATGCAAAGCGCACCTTGCCCGTTTTACCATCCTCAACATCAACCTCGGCCCGGACCATGCCGCACGGGCATTCGATATTGACCTGTGTGGTTGGCGCGATTGCTTTGACCAGTCCGTAATCAACCGCATAACGTCCAAGGGCAAGGATCGCGTGCCCGCACATGGTCGAATATCCTTCATTATGAATGAACAGCACGGCCATATCCGCCTCAGGAAGGCTTGGTTCGACCAAAATAGCACCATACATGTCGTAATGACCGCGCGGCTCAAACATCAGAAACTGGCGCAAATGATCCAGATTGGTTTTGGCATATCGGCGTTTGGCCAAAATGTCCTCGCCCGGTATTTTGGGGTAACCCGATGTGACAATGCGCAATGGCTCGCCGCCGGTATGCATATCAATGACCTCTATCGGGCGTGATGCGGTGGGATAGACCAGTGGTTTTTGCGAATCATGAACGGTGTTTTTCACAGATTTGTCGTTTTTATCGTGGGGCAGGGCGAACATTGGTGGCCTCGTCATGAAATTTCACCGATTTTACGCGAAGTGATTCTGTTTTTGGCTGGAATATTAAGGGTGGCAGGCGAACATCTTAGTGCCATTATCGCGCAGGGCAATCTTATGCGGCTGGAATTTTCGATTGAGACCACCCTTGCAGGTCATAAAAGTGAAACCTATATGTGGTTTCGCGCAAAAATCTTGCGTAACGGCATTTCTGTCATTTTTTGCAAAAAGGTGTTTGACAGTTTTGGGAGTGCGGCCTATAACCCGCCTCCACCGACGGGGTGCGGCGCTAGCGAATGGCGACGCGGACTTGAGGGACGGAGCTTCGGTTTCGGTAAAGTTCTTTGAC
>JAHQVT010000006.1 GCA_019634165.1 Rhodospirillales bacterium | reverse complement strand
CGGTGGCATTAGCGGCCGGGAACCACCTGATCCCATCCCGAACTCAGAAGTGAAACCAGCCTGCGCCGATGGTACTTTGTCTTAAGGCACGGGAGAGTAGGTCACTGCCGGGCCTTCTAAACACAGCACATATTCCCTATAAAACGACTATAAAAACCCTCAACCTTAATTGGTTGGGGGTTTTGTCGTTTGTGGTTCTCATAAAGGAAACAGTGCGTTAGCTGGATGAACTCACAGAGCTGTGAACTCAACTGATTGATCCATCACGCCCCTTTGACTGCGCGTGTGCGAATGGTGCAGTGACCTAGAGGGATGTGATCAGTACGGTTAAGTCATCGCCGCTGATTGGTGATCCAATTTCACTTGAAGGGAATAGATGATGAAAAACGCATTGGTTTTGGGCGCAGCATTGAGTGCTGCTATCTCACTTGCAGCGACCGAACAGGTATCCGCACAAGGTGCAAAAGAAAAATGCTATGGCGTGTCGCTTGCCGGTCAAAATGATTGTGCTGCAGGTCCGGGCACGACCTGTGCTGGCACGTCGACCGTTGATTATCAGGGCAACGCTTGGAAGCTGGTTCCGGCGGGCACATGCGAAGATATGAGCTTCACCACGGCCGATGGTCGTGACGTGATGGGCAGCCTTGAGAAAATCGATCGCGATATCCCCAAAGGTTAATCGACAAACTGTCGATGCCAGTGACCATGGTTGCTGGCACGGACAGATCCCCAGGTTTGTTGAGGTTTAGATGTCTGTACTGCCCGCACGTGCCGGTGTTGGTTTCAAGGCCGAGCATGCCAACGATATCTTTGGCAATGCGCCGTCTGTCGGCTGGTTTGAAATTCATCCGGAAAATTACATGGTCGCAGGTGGGCCGCGGCTTGCCATGCTTGAAGAATTGTGCGGGCAGTATCCGGTTTCCATGCATGGGGTCGGACTGTCTCTGGGCGGAGGAGAGCCTTTAAATGCGCGTCATTTAGATGATCTCAAGCGTCTGGTAGACCGGTTTGACCCCGCCATGGTGTCTGAGCATATTGCATGGTCATCCCATGAAGGTCTGTATATGGCCGACCTTTTGCCGACCCCAATGACCAAAACATCCCTAGATCAGTTGGTCGAAGCAATTGAGACGGTTCAAGATCATATCGGGCGGCCTATTTTGATCGAAAATCCGACGTCTTATATGGCATTACCGCAAAACTCGATCCCGGAGTTGGACTTCATCACCGAGGCCGCCCGGCGTAGTGGGTGCGGATTGCTGATTGATGTGAACAACGTTTACATATCAGCGCATAATCTTGGTTTTGATGCCAAGGCATTTATCGATGCGGTGCCAGCAGACCTGGTTGGGGAAATTCATCTGGCCGGGCATGAGCGCGATGCCAACCCGGATGACGATGTGCTGATTGACACCCATTCCCGTCCGGTTTCCGATCCGGTATGGGCCTTGTTTGCCCGGCTAATTGACCGTATTGGGCCACATCCAACCCTGATTGAATGGGATAATGATGTGCCTGAATGGCCGGTGTTGAAAGCCGAAGCCATGCTGGCTGATCAATATTTGGGTGTTGATCGGGGCATTCGTTTTGAGGCGGCATCATGAACGATTTAAAAGCGTTTTATGATGATTTTAGCCGTGCCGTTATCAGCCCCACAGCAGGGGCTTATCCAAAAGAGTTCTCAGCCAATAAACCGCACCGCTTTGCCATCTATCGCAACAATGTCCATCGCGGACTGTGTGATGCCTTGGCAGCAGCATATCCAACAGTGGAAAAGCTTGTGGGCCAAGAGTTCTTTCACGCATTAGCACAGCAGTTTGTTGTTTCTGAAACCAGTCGTCCCGGTTCGCTGGCACTTTATGGTGCGGGGTTTGCGAAGTTTGTTGCAGAACATGAAGCACTGGCATCCCTTGGCTATCTTGCCGATGTTGCGCGGCTTGAACGGGCCCGGCTTGAATCCTTGAACGCCCAAGATGCCGATCCGCTTTCTGCCCACCATCTGGCGGGAGGCGAAGAAGGGCTTGGCGCGATGCGGTTGCAAGCCCATCCGGCATGTCGGCTGGTGATGTCTGATCATCCGGTGTTGTCGATTTGGAATGCGCAAAACGTTCCGGGCAGTTCGACAAACATCCTTCAGCAAGCCGAGAATGTTTTGATCACACGCCCATATATGGACGTGAAATTACAGTTTTTGACACACGGGCAGGCCGCGTTCTGCGCTGCCCTTTTTAGTAATGCTTCCGATATAGAGACTGCGTGTACACGTGCGGTTGCTCTGGATGGGGCGTTTGACGTAACCCGCAGTTTTGCGGATTTGTTGGTGTGCGGTGCCTTTGATGCCCGTCCCTTTATCGAACAAGGATTTGGGCATGGTTGATCATGTTGTTGGAAAAGTTGTCCTCCATTATGGGCAAGCTGTTGAAAAAATGACTGCGTCTATCGGGCGGGATCAATTGGGCTTGGCATGCCGGTTCATTTTTGTCTTGGTGTTGCTGCCGTATTATTTAAACAGTGCGATGACCAAGGTGGACGGCTTTGGGCTGAGTGCAGGGGCATTTGCCCAAATCCTGCCGCCGATTGCCGAACAGTACCTTTATGACACAACTGCAATTCCGTTTTTCCCGTGGCACATTGTTGTCTGGGCTGGAACGATTGCTGAGGTTGTCCTGCCGGTTCTGATTGTTGTTGGTTTTCTCACACGGCTCAGTGCGCTCGGTATGATTGGTTTTATCATCGTTCAAACAGTGGTCGATGTTGCTTTCCACGGTGCTGCCCTTGGCGCACTTGCCAATGGTCTTCCGGGCGAGTTGATCGACCAGCGCCTGATGTGGGTTTTCCTGCTGTGTCTCTTGGTGTTTTCTGGAAGTGGCAGGACTTCTGTCGATCATCTGTTGCGCCGTTCCGCATCGTAATCGGAGGATTTCCTAGTTAAAAGGCAGCAGCATCGGTGCGATGGACGCCACCAGCAACACCGCCATGACGATGTTGAAAGCACGGGTGCGGTTGCCTTGGGCAATGAAGCTTCGCATGAATGCACCAAAAATAGCCCAGCTTGAGATCGCTGGAATGTTGATCAGTGCAAATATTGCGATCAAGGCCAGAAGCCCCGGAATTCCAGTGGACGGTGTTGCATAGGTCACGGTTACGATCAGGGCTACCGTCCACGCCTTTGGGTTAACTAGTTGCAGGCTGGCGGCCTGAAAATATCCAATGGGTGAGGGTGTCGGTTGCTTTGGATCACCAAGGCTGCGTATTTGCGAAATCTTGAAGGCAAGCCAAAGAATGTAGGCCAAACAGACATAGCGCAAAATGTCGTAGATGATCGGCATGCGCTCTATGATCTCGCCAAGGCCAATCCCAACGACAAAGACCATTGCAAGAAAGCCGCTGCTGATCCCAAGGATGAGCGGGACGGTGCGCAAAATGCCAAAATTTGCCCCGGATGTCAGAAGAAGAAAGTTTCCCGGTCCCGGTGAAATCGACATGACAAAGGCAAAGCCCGTTAGTGCTGTAAGATTTTCCAGACTCATCATCATTTGTGTCCTTCATTGTTTGGTCAGAAGAACATTATCGATTTTGCCAGACGTGTCTTTGCTTTACCTTGCGATAAATTTATCAGATCGTTCCAAAATCAAAGGGTGCGGGTATGGATATGGATGTTCTAAGTGATGTCTGTCAGAGCCTGCGTCTGCATAGTGATCTTTACTTTACCGCTGAACTTAGCAACGGATTCTGTGTTCGCGTACCCGCAGAAGGAGATCGCATAAGGTTTCACCTTGTTTTACACGGGCGGTGTAAATTGAAGCAGGATGACGGCACGCCGCCAATTGATTTGTCCGAAGGCGATTTGGTGCTGGTGCCCAATGGCAAGGCCCATATTCTGTGCGATCGGGACGGTCAGGCGGTGATGGAATTACAAGATGCAATGGCGCAGGGGTTTGATCATAAAGCTGGCATATTGCGCAATAGCACGGCTGATGCCCCTGATGCCCGGCTGCTGTGTGGGTTTTGTGCTTTTGATGAGGCTATTCGTCATCCGGGATTGTCGTTGCTAGCTGATCATATCGTGTTTCGGGCGGGCAATGGCACACATGTCGGGGCAGGGCTTGCGACAATGATTGCGGAGTTGGCGGAAAATCAGCGTGCCGGGTGGCGTGCTAGTCTGGCGCGACTGGTTGAAGTCCTGGTGCTTGAGCTTTTGAGCGCACAGGTCATAAGCGACGATCTGCCATCTGGGGTGCTTGCAGGGCTGAAGGATGTCCGAATTGCCCGTTCGCTATCGGCCATTCATTCAAGCCCGGAGGAAAACTGGACGGCGGACATGTTGGCCAGTGCTGCGGGCATGTCACGAACCCGCTTTGTTTTGCGGTTCAAAGAATGTCTTGGCATCGCACCCATCCAATATTTGCAAGATTGGCGCATGGCCCGTGCCCGCACATTATTGCGTGAATCCAATCTGTCGATGGACGAGATTGCGCTGCGATCTGGATATCAGTCCATGCCGGCATTCTCGCGTCGCTTTAAGCAACGTTTTGGCGAAGGACCGGGAACCTTTCGCCGGGGGTTGCGCAAACGCCTTGCGCCGTAATAGGTCTATTTTGCGATTGTAAGGGTGTTTTCCGGAAGCGCTTTACGCAGGCTGGATAGATAATCTTGGCTGATGTCATGCACGGCCATGATGTGGGCGTAAAGCAACTCTTCGGTCGTCTTGCTGTCGCCGCGTAAAATCGCATCGACAATGCCCTGATGTTCGGCGTGCGAGGATGCAAGTCGGTCAAGGCTTGTGAATTGCACGCGTCTGAATGGGGCCACCCGACGGCGCACCGACAAGGTCACATCAACCAAAACATCATTGTGCGATCCGCGATAAAGCGTGTTGTGGAAGGACCGGTTTAAGGTCTCATAGCCATCGCTATCGCCCAGTCGCACGGTTTCGGCCAGTTCACGATGTAATTTATCAAGATTGTGCCTCTCCCCACTGGTCATGCGTTTTGCCGCCAGTCGACCGCACATGGCTTCAAGTTCGGCCATGCTTTCAAACATTGCAGTTAAACGTTCGGGTGTCGCAAGCGATACATAAACGCCCTTATTGGGGATTTTTTCTGCAAGTTCAGAAGCCGTAAGCAATTGCAATGCTTCACGGACCGGTGTGCGTGATACGCCAAACCGTTTGGCCAAAAGCGGTTCTTCAAGACGCTGCCCCGGCGGCAGTTTGCCTTTGACGATGTCATCTTCCAGTGCCTGACAAAGCTGCTGGGCAATACCAACAGGTTCGGTCGGTATCGGTGGGCTGGTGAGCGTCTGGCTTAGCTCGATCATATGGCGTTTTAACCCTTCTTGCGTGGTTTGGATGCTCTCCTCTATCTAGATGTATACACGAAATTGGTTCGGAAATCCAAGCATCCCAATGGTTGTGAAGATGTGTTAGTTTTTCTTGTGTGATTTTGCATAAATATTATGCATTGAAAATGTGCAATGCAGCATCGTGCATAATTATTGTGCGATATTGTGTCATTCTTGAAGAGGTGTTTTAAGCTAAGTAATTGAAAAATAACAAATGGCATGGGTGTTGCAAAGTGTATACACAATGCGGAGCTCATTCCGTTGAGATTACTTTTCTTTGAAATAGCTATCTCTATCAGGGAGTCATCAATGACAAACGTTAAACGGCGCGACTTTTTAACCAAGTCGGCAATCGGTGCTGCGGCCACCGGGGCAGCAGTTGTTGCCGCCCCAAATATCGCGAGCGCACAGGAAACCTTTAACTGGAAAATGACCAATGCCTATGGTCCGGGGTCACCTTTTTATGTCACCGGTCCGGGCAGCCCGGAAGATTTCTGTAAGCGCGTTACGGAAATGTCGAATGGTCGTCTGAACATTCAGCATTTCGCAGCGGGTGAGTTGATCCCGGCGCTTGAAGGGTTCGACGCGGTTCAGGCCGGCACGGTCGAAATGAATGCCGCAAACGCCTATTTCTGGGCGGGTAAAATCTTTGCCGCACAGTATTTCACGACCGTTCCGTTCGGTCTGAATTTTCAGGGTGTTAATGCGTGGCTGTATCATGCTGGCGGGCTTGATCTGTGGCACGAAGTTTACAAACCTTATGGTCTTGTTGCCTTCCCGATGGGCAATACCGGTGTTCAGATGACCGGTTGGTTCCGTGATCCGATTGAAAGCCTGTCTGATTTTGATGGCTTGAAAATGCGTATTCCGGGTCTTGCCGGTAAGGTCTATCAGCAGATCGGTGTTGAAGTGAAATTGCTTCCGGGTGGCGAAATCTTCCCGGCCCTTGAGCGTGGTGTGATTGATGCAGCCGAATTTGTCGGCCCGTATCAGGACCGTCGTTTGGGTCTGCAGAAAGCTGCCAAATACTACTACACCACCGGCTGGCATGAGCCATCCAACGTGACCGAACTTTTGATCAATCAAAAAGCATGGGAAAGCCTTCCGGCCGACCTGCAGGCGATTGTCAAAAACGCGGCACAGGCCTGTAACCTTGATAGCCATTCATGGTGCGAAGCCAATAACGCAGCAGCCCTGCGCGATCTGGTGGAAAATTACGGCGTCATCGCGCAAACCCTGCCAGATGAAGTCGTCACCAAGCTTAAAGGCATCACCAAGGAAACCCTCGAAGCCGAAGCGGCCAAAGACCCGATCACGAAAAAGGTCCATGACAGCTTCATGGCGTTCCGTGATACCCACCGTGAATGGGCCGCGATCAGCGAAAAACCCTATCACGGCATCATTTCATCGAAAGACGGGATGAGCTGATATGACGTCGACCCGTACTGAACCGCTACTGGACCGTGTTCTGGGCGTAATCGTCGATATTGCCGGGTGGGGGGCTGCGTTAAGTGGTCTGGCACTTGTGTTGGTTGTCGGCGGAAATGTGTTGCTGCGTTACCTGTTTAATTCGGGAAGTGTCGCGATGCAGGAACTCGAATGGCATCTGGTCTCACCGATCGCATTGATGGGCATGGCGTATGGTATGCGCCACGGCGGTCATGTGCGGGTCGATTTTCTTTATGAACGTCTGGGCCCGCGCGCCCAGGCGATCATTGATCTGTTTTCGGCTGTTTTGATGGTGATCCTTGGCGCAACCTTGATCTGGTTTTCGATCCCATACGTCGGGCAATCCATCATGATGGGCGAAGGATCGCCCGATCCCGGCGGCCTGTCCTATCGCTTTGTGCTTAAGGCCTTTATCCCGATCGGGTTTGGCTTGATGCTGCTTCAGGCCATTGCGCAAGGATTGATGAATTATCGACAAATCATCGCTGCCAACGACAGCGAACGTGCCTTTACGACACCTGATGCGGTTACGCAAAACGGTGCAGGAGACTAATCAGACATGACCGGAAATGAATGGCTGGCCATCGGCATGGTCGGGGGCTTCTTTGGCTTCCTCGTGCTGGGGGTGCCAGTGGCAATCTCGCTTGCGATTTCGGGATTGGCCTTTGGGATGATGGGGTTTGGCACTGGCCTGTTTGGGTTGCTGCCTGCGCGTGTTTACGGGGTTGTCACCAACTATACCCTGCTTGCCTTACCACTTTTCATCTTCATGGGGGTGATGCTTGAAAAGTCAAAACTCGCCGAAGAGCTTATTGATGTCATCGGCCATGCCATGGGCCGTCTGCGCGGTGGCATGGGTTTGGCGATTGTCATTGTTGGCGTTTTGATGGGGGCATCATCGGGCGTTGTTGGCGCAACCGTTGTCACAGTTGGTCTTTTGTCGCTGCAACCATTGATCAATCGTGGCTATGACAAGGGTGTTGCCTGTGGTGTGATTTGCGCATCAGGCACCCTTGGGCAAATCATCCCGCCCAGTCTGGTCTTGATCCTGCTTGCCGATATTCTGGGTGAATCTGTGGGCACATTGTTTGCTGCGGCCATGGTGCCGGGGCTTATTCTTGCCGGGATGCTTGGGCTTTATCTGGTGCTGTTGGGGATATTCAAACCCGACATGGTTCCCGCCATCCCACAGGATGAACGCGATGCCATGAGCACGCAGCAATTGTTGATCAAAATCTGCAAGGTTGTCGTGCCGCCCTTGGCGTTGGTCTTTGCTGTTTTGGGATCCATCGTTGGTGGTATTGCTGCCCCGACCGAAGCCGCCTCGATGGGCGCACTTGGCGCGTTGTTGCTGGCGCTGTTTTCCGGGCGTCTCAATTTCGGCGTAATGCGCGATGTGTTGCATGACACATTGATCACCAGTGCCATGGTGTTCTTTATTCTGATCTGTGCGCAGCCCTTTGGTCTGGCTTTCCGCGGATTAGGCGGCGAGGGGCTTGTTCATGCCATGTTTGAATGGGTGCCCGGCGGTGATATGGGCAACCTTCTGTTCATGATGGCCGTGATCTTTGTTCTGGGCTTCTTCCTTGAATGGATCGAGATTTCCTATATCGCGCTTCCAATGTTCCTGCCGGTCTTTATGAACAGCGGCATCGACATGGCGTGGTTGGCGATTTTGGTGGCGATGAACCTGCAAACCAGTTTCCTGACGCCACCCTTTGGCTGGGCGCTGTTCTTCCTTAAGGGGGTCGCACCCCCATCGGTTTCAACGGTCGATATCTATCGCGGGGTGATACCGTTTATCGGTATTCAGGCAATTGCCTTGATCTTGCTGTTTATCTTCCCGGAATTGACAAGCTGGTTGCCGAACTTGATCGGCTGGTAGTGTTTGTTTTCTACGATGTGAAAAGGCGCTGAGTGTTTTTTATAAACGGCGCTATGAACTAGGATCAGGACCAATGCCTCGGACATGTTGCGTTATGTGCGCAGCATGTCCGCAAGGTTTATGCCAAAGAAGCAAGAATAGAGGCCAGATAACGATGTTACGTTCCAGAACCGCACTTGGTGGCATGGTCACCGCCCCGCATCATCTTGCCGCCCAAGCCGGGCGCGACGTTTTGCGCGAAGGTGGTAACGCGGTTGAGGCCATGATTGCCGCTGCGGCCACCATTGCCGTTGTTTATCCGCATATGAATGCGATTGGCGGCGACGGGTTCTGGTTGATTTCCGAACCGGGCAAAGACCCGGTCGCCATTCGCGCCTGTGGCGGTGCCGCAGGCCTTGCGACACCGGATTTTTACCGCGAACAGGGCAAGGCCGCGATCCCGTCGCGCGGGCCATTGGCTGCATTAACCGTGGCAGGGGCGATTGGCGGTTGGATCAAGGCATCTGAAATCGCAACCGGTCTTGGCGGGAAACTGCCGATGACGCGTCTGATGGCCGATGCGGTCCAGCACGGCAAAACCGGCGTTCCGGTTACCAAGTCACAGGTCGAACTGACCACGACCAAAATGGCCGAACTTAAAGACGTTCCGGGGTATGTCGAAACATATGCCGCCAATGGCATTCCAGAAATTGGCGATGTCCTAAAGCAACCAGCCCTTGGTGCGACGTTGGAACATCTTGGCAAAGTCGGTCTGGATGATTTTTATCGCGGCGATATCGCGCGCAGTAACGCCAACGGGCTCTCAAGCGTTGGCAGCCCGATCCGTCTTTGTGATTTCGAAACCTATGATGCCAAGGTTATGACACCGCTTTCGGTCAGGCTTTCGACCGGTACGGTGTTTAACATGGTCCCGCCGACCCAAGGTGTTGCATCTCTTATGATCCTTGGCCTGTTTGATCGGCTGGGTGTTAAGGCGGGTGACGGGTTTGATCATATCCACGGCCTGATCGAAGCCACCAAACGCGCCTTCATCAAGCGTGATGCGCATGTTGGCGACCCGGACCGCATGACGATAGACCCGATGAGCTTACTTGCCGATCAGTTGCTTGACGGCGAAGCCGCCAAAATCGACATGAAATCAGCCCTGCCATGGCCACATATCGCCAAACCGGGCGATACGATTTGGATGGGCGCGGTGGATGCCAATGGTGTTGCGGTAAGTTACATCCAAAGCATCTTCTGGGAATTTGGATCAGGTGTGGTTGTGCCCGAAACGGGTGTTTTGTTCCAAAACCGCGGCGCCAGCTTTACCCTTCACGATGGCCCGAACCAACTTGGTCCGGGGCGCTTGCCGTTCCATACGCTCAACCCGGCATTGGCAAAACTCAAAGACGGATCGACCCTGACCTATGGCACCATGGGCGGGGAGGGACAACCCCAAACCCAGTCCGCCATCTTCACCCGAAATGTTATGTTCGGACAGGACTTGCAAGAAGCCATCACCGCACCGCGCTGGTTGCTCGGCAAAACTTGGGGCGATGAAACCACCTCGCTTAAACTTGAAAACCGCTTTGACCCAGCCCTTGTTGACCAACTTGAAAAGGCAGGTCACGCGGTTGAACTTGTCGGCCCCTATGAAGACATGATGGGCCATGCCGGTGGCATTCGATTGCAACCCAATGGTGTGATGGAAGGTGCGAGTGACCCACGGGCAGATGGCGCTGTTGCGGCACTTTGAAGCTAGATAGTTTTAGAGGATGGACTATGACTTTGGTTTGCAGTAGATAGCCTTACCCGCTCGCATAGCTCTGTTGTCGAAGATGGCTTCGGTTGAGGCAATGGCTATGTTGAGTAACTCAGTTACATCAGAGTGTTCAAATTGTTCTGCACTGATGTCGAAAGCCTCGAACTGGTCGTCGAAGTACATGGCGCATTGTTTGGTTTTGTCCACTATTCCGTCTAAAACATGCTGGCTGAACTTGCCTTCTTCGCCCTCGTAAAATAACTTCGCTAGTTGCTCTGCTAAGTCCGGTGAATCTTCGTCTGGCATCAGCTCATTTGCTAAAAAATCTGATGCTTGTTTTCCTAGCATTAGCGCTGCAACAGCGTATTGCTTTTGAATATGAAAAGATCTTAAAGCCTTTTGCTTTGGGATTCTTCCGTCTGGGTACCATATATCCAATATAAGTTTCCCAACTTCCTCTATCCCCAGTAACGCAAGGGCAAATGCACTGGCATGTCTGTTGTGTTTATTAAGGAAGCTAGCGTCAGCAACAAGCCGCGTTGCATTCTTGATAATTTTTGAGTGTCGATCTTTCTTGGTGCTCTCTTGCGTGGTGTTCATCGATTTAAGCCTTAACTGATTTCCTCTCCATTCTACCTTAACGAAATCGATAGAAGCTTACCACGCGCCTACCTTAGAACTCCCACTCAATCACATGCCGATAGGTTTCACCGGGCTTAAGCCACGGGCTTGGAAAGTCCGAACGGTTGGGGCTGTTGGGATAGGTTTGGGGTTCAAGTGCGATACCGGCATTTGAGTGAAGGGCCGTTCCGGTTGCTGTTTTCATTTCACCGTTAAAATGCTGCGCAAGATAGAATTGCAAGCCGGCCTCGGTTGAAAACAGTTTCATCGACCGGCCGCTATCGGGATCGGACAGGGTTGCGATTTGGCGCAGCGCCCCGCGATCTCCGGTCAGGCAGAAATTATGATCAAAGCCCTGTTCTGCATCGGGCAGTTTATCAGAAACCCGTGCGGGGTTTCGAAAATCATAGCCGGTGCCTACTACATCTTTGATTTCAGGAAGCGGGATCAGTTTGTCATCAACTGGAAGCCATCTATCGGCATTGATCTGCAACACATGATCTGCCGCCGTCTGATCAAATTTCCCCGACAGGTTCCAATAAGCGTGGCTGGTCATATTGATTGGGCAGGTTTTATCGCAGTTTGCGGTTATCTCAAGCCGCAGGCGATTATCCGCAATGATCGAATAGGTCGCTGTGGTGGTTAGGTTTCCGGGATATCCTTGATCACCGTCCGGCGAGGTCAGTGTAAAGCTGACACTGCTTTTTGACTGTTCGGAAATCGTCCAAAGGCGTTTATCAAACCCATCAATCCCGCCATGCAGATGCGTTTCGCCTTCATTGGCGGCAAGGATGATTTCATTACCACCTAGGTCGCGATAGCGTGATTTTTCAATTCTGTTGGCGTAACGCCCGCAAACCGCACCGATATAGCTATCTTGCGCCAGATAAGCATCATCATCTGATAGCCCAACTGTCACATTGGTGTCCGTCTTTTCGGCATCATCATGCAAATCAAGGGCGCAAATGCGCGCGCCAAGCGCAGAAACCGTAAGGCGAATCTGCGGTGTTGTAAGCTCCACACGTGGGGCATTTTTACCCTGAATGCGTGTTTCTGGCAAATGTGTTGCTATGTCAGGTATTCCTGTGATTTCGATCATGTTTTTCTCCCGGAATCTTTGATTTTTATAGGTTTATTGTTGGCTTTTAAACGCAATGGGTGACGGGTCAAGTGGTTAAATAACTATACGGTTGAGTCATTTCAAATCATATTGTAATACTATATGGCTTTTAAGCAATAAAACCACACCTAGGGAGGAAATCGTGGTGAATTTCAAAAAAATTGCAGTCTCAACCGCCGTACTTGGCGTTGCTCTTGGTCTTTCGGTATCGGCCCATGCCGAAATGATGATCGGCTTTTCGCAGATCGGTTCTGAAAGTGGCTGGCGGACATCAGAAACCGCTTCGATCAAGGCCGAAGCCGAAAAGCGCGGCATTGATCTAAAATTCTCGGACGCGCAGCAGAAACAGGAAAACCAGATCAAAGCGGTTCGCTCCTTTATCGCACAGGGCGTTGACGGCATTCTTCTGGCCCCGGTTGTTGAAACCGGTTGGGATCAGGTTCTTAAAGAAGTCAAAGATGCCGGTATTCCGGTTGTTCTGGTTGACCGCGGGGTTGATGCCAGTGACGATCTTTATCTGACCAAAGTGGCTTCTGACTTCGTAGTTGAAGGCGCACTTGCCGCAGCTTGGCTGGCATCGGAAACCAATGCGGTTTGTGATGTTGTTGAATTGCAGGGTACCGTTGGCTCGTCCGCGGCCAATGACCGTAAAGCCGGTTTTGAATCGGTTGTGGGGAATTTCCCGGCGATTAACATCATCCGTTCGCAGTCTGGTGACTTCACCCGTTCAGGCGGTAAAGAAGTTATGGAAAGCTTCCTGAAAGCGGAAAATGGCGGCAAAGACATCTGTGCGGTCTATGCCCATAATGATGACATGGCACTGGGTGCTGTTCAGGCGATCAAAGAAGCCGGGCTTAAACCAGGCACCGATATCCTGATCGTCTCGATTGATGCGGTTCCAGATATCTTCAAAGCCATGGCAGATGGCGATACCAACGCCACGATCGAGCTGAACCCGCATTTGGGCGCACCATCTTTTGATGCGATCAAAGCATCGATGGCCGGCGAAGAAGTGCCAAAATGGATCAAGGCAAATGGTCCGCTCTTCCTGCCAGATACAGCAGCAGACGAATATAAAATGCGCAGCAAATAACACACGAAAACGTGGCGTGATCTTTGGGTCATGACGCGAAATGTGTGGCTGATCATTGCAACGGACGTACCCCCGCGATCTGCTGGGGTGCGTCCGGCTGTATCAGGACCAAAAACGTCAAAAAGACAGTTTTACAAAGACGACAGGGAGAGGGCAGGCAGATGTCAGATACCGGACTTTCTGCACGGGGCGATAAGGGCAATAGGGACGAAAATGCCGTGCTTTCGGTGCGCGGTGCGGGAAAGTTCTTTCCCGGCGTCAAGGCCTTGCAGGATGTTGATTTCGACCTTAAATGCGGCGAAATTCATGCCCTGCTTGGCGAAAATGGGGCGGGCAAATCGACCCTGATCAAAGTCATTACCGGGGTGCATCCACGCGATGCCGGGGCGGTGCTCCTTGATGGGCAGGAAATCGATCCGCGTCATCCGGGTGATGCGCAAGAACTTGGTATTTCAACGGTCTATCAGGAAGTCAATCTGGTGCCGACATTGTCGGTGGCCGAAAACCTGATGCTTGAACGCCAAACCCGCAAGTTCGGCCTGATATCGTGGAAAAAAACCGAAAAGGATGCCAAAGCAGCCCTTGAGACACTAGGTCTTGATATTGATATCAATCGACCGCTTGGGTCTTATTCCATCGCCATTCAGCAACTTGTCGCCATTGCGCGTGCCGTTGCCCTTGATGCCAAGGTTCTGATTTTGGATGAGCCAACCGCATCATTGGATGGGGATGAAATCAAAACGCTTTTCCGGATTATGAATGAGTTACGCGCAAAGGGATTGGGCATTGTTTTTGTCACCCATTTCCTTGATCAGGTTTATGCCGTCAGTGATCGCATCACTGTTTTGCGCAACGGGCGGCTTGTTGGCACCTTTGTCACCAAAGACCTGCCACAGATTGATCTGATCAATCATATGCTGGGCCGTGAGTTGGCTGAAGTCAGTGCCCATCGTCATCTTGATGAAGGAAGCTATAGCGGGCCCAAACGCCAGATTCAGGTCAAAAATCTTGGCAAGAAGCGGGTGCTTGAACCGGTATCGCTTGATCTTCAGGCGGGCGAGATTGTTGGTCTTGCCGGGTTGCTGGGGTCCGGTCGGACCGAACTTTCCGAACTGATATTTGGTACGCAAAAGGCTGATAGCGGCCTTGTGTTCCTTGACGGCGAACCGGTTTTGTTGCGGTCCCCGCGTCATGCGATCCGGTCGGGTTTTGGGTTATGTCCCGAAGACCGCAAGCAGGATGGCATTGTTGCCGAACTCAGTGTGCGGGAAAACATCGTGCTGGCCCTACAAGGCCGTCGCGGGTGGTTGCGGCCCATCCCACGGGCCGAGCAACAGCAATTTGCCGATGACATGATCAAGGCCCTTGGCATTGCCACCCCTGATGGGGAAAAGCCGGTTGGGCAGCTTAGCGGCGGGAACCAGCAAAAAGTCATTTTGGCCCGTTGGTTGGTGTCCAAACCGATCCTCTTGATTTTGGATGAACCAACACGCGGGATTGATGTTGGCGCACATGCCGACATCATCAAATTGATCAAGGAGCTGTGTGACGAAGGGCTGGCCTTGTTGGTGGCATCCTCCGAGCTTGAAGAAATCGTCGCCTTTGCTGATCGGGTCGCGGTGATGCGCGATCGTGAAAAGGTATCTGAACTGGTGGGTGCGGAAATCACCCAGGATAAAATCATCGAGGCAATTGCACGATGACCAGTTTGCAAGACAAAAAGAAATCACGGGAAAGCAGCACCATGTCTGCATCTTCTTTGTTAAGTCGGCCTTGGTTTGGCCCGGTTGCGGCACTGGTTTTGATCGTGCTGGGCATCGGGATCATCTCGCCGGACTTCTTTAGTATTCGTATTGTTGACGGGCATCTTTATGGATCGCTTGTTGATGTTGTTCATCGCGGGGCATCGACCGCCCTTGTTGCGGTGGGGATGGCGATTGTCATTGGCACGCGCGGCATTGATTTGTCGGTGGGCTCGATCATTGCCATATCCGGTGCGGTGATGGCGGTTCTGATCCGCGATACCGATCTTCATCCGGCTGTGATTATTCTCGCTGCCCTTGGGGCCGGGATTTTGTGCGGATTGTGGAACGGCATTTTGGTGGCGTTCCTTGATATTCAGCCAATTATCGCAACCCTGATCCTGATGGTTGCCGGGCGCGGCATTGCGCAAATGATCACCGGCGGGCAAATCGTTACTTTCCACGGCGAGTTTTTCGAGGCAATTGGCAGTGGCTATTTACTGGGCATTCCGTGGCGGGTGATTTTGGCCGCTGTGGTGATTGGCGCGATCTATCTTTTGATGCGCAAAACAGCCCTTGGCCTGTTTGTTGAATCGGTTGGCGGCAATGCCCGCGCCAGCCGGGTCGCCGGGATTGATGCCCGCGGGATCAAGCTTATGGCATACGCGGCATCGGGGCTTTGTTCGGCCTTTGCCGGGATCATTATTGCCGCTGATATTCGCGGGGCAGATGCCAATAATGCCGGCTTGTGGCTTGAACTTGATGCGATTTTGGCGGTGGTGATCGGCGGCGCATCCTTGATGGGCGGTCGGTTCTTTATCGGCATGACCGTGGTCGGGGTTTTGATCATTCAAGCACTGAGTACGGGCATTTTGCTATCAGGCTTGCCATCGCAATACACATTGATCGTCAAAGCCGCGGTGGTGATGGTTGTGTTGCTGGTTCAGGCACCAAAATCACGCCAATTGGTGACCCAGGCGATGGACCGGATGAAGCGGGGGAAATCCGATGAAAATTAATGAACGTTTCTATCCGATCCTTGCGACATTGGCCGTTTTGGTTTTGCTGTATGGCTATGGGATTTTTGAACATCGGGCCTTTTCCGATACCTATGTTTTGGGTGCACTTCTGACCGATAATGCGTTTTTGATCATTACCGCCGTTGGCATGACTTTTGTCATTCTATCAGGCGGGATTGATCTTTCGGTTGGCTCCATGATTGCCTTTATCGGGGTTTTGATGGCCGAGCTTGTGACCGGGTTTGGTATGCATCCGATAACGGCAGCGGTAATATCGTTAATTGTTGGATCGGGTTTTGGCGCCTTTATGGGCGTGATCATTGCCAAGTTCGATATTCAGCCGTTTATCATCACCCTGGCGGGCATGTTTTTCCTGCGTGGGGTGTGCTTCCTGATCAATCTGGATTCCGTTCCGATTGACCATCAGTTTGTATCGGATTTTGGCGGGTTTAAAGTCGCCTTGCCCGGTCGCGGATGGCTGAGCGCATCGGCCTTGTTGATGTTGGTAACCGTGATTGGCGGGGTGGTGATTGCCCATTACACGCGGTTTGGCCGCAATGTTTATGCCATTGGCGGGGATCGCCATTCCGCAGAATTGCTGGGCATTCCAGTCCATAGCACCATCATTCGCGTTTACACCCTGTCGGGCTTTTTCAGCGCGCTTTCAGGTGTTGTTTTCGCATTCTACACCGCATCGGCTTATCCGTTGGCAGCGGTGGGTGTGGAGCTTGATGCGATTGCGGCGGTGGTGATTGGCGGGACGCTTTTGACTGGTGGTATGGGCTTTGTTCTGGGGACGTTTTTTGGCGGGATTATCATGGGGGTTATCCAAACCCTGATCGCCTTTGACGGGTCGCTTAATAGCTGGTGGACCAAGATCATGATTGGCGCATTGCTGTTTGGCTTTATCGTTTTGCAACGCCTGATTACCCGATCATTTTCGGGGATGCGGGCCGGGGCAAGTTGAGCACCCAAAACCGGGTTTGAAAATCGCATAAACGGGCCGGAACAGGGTTGCTGTTTCGGCCCGTTTTTTATTTAGTAAAATTGTTCAATCAAACGCATTCTTCAATTTTGATGAATAATCGGCGCGGATTTCGCCCGAACGCCCGCGCCGGGAAGCAAGATGCCGCCAAGGGCCGGAATTGATATTGTATGAGGAATAAGCCGAGTTCGGCGCGCAAGCGGTTCGAAACGGGGGGCGACTGGGTTGGAGTTGTGGGGCCGGGGGCGACATCATCCGCGGGCATCAGAAGGCTACAAGTTGGTGCAAGCCGCCCATAAGCAGCACAACCCGCCACAACCCGCCATAAGGCAGATATGAAAAACGGGCAGCCAACTGGTGCCCGTTTTGTGTGGTGTCTGGTGCGGAGTTCTTAGCGCCGGAGAAGGCGAAGCGCCTTACAGCCCGATCTGGTCCCAGTCATGTTCGACGGACATGCCCAGTTGTTGGCGCAGTTGGCGCATGGTGCCGCGCAGAAGGCGTCGCATGGCTTCGCGGGCGTCGCCCGGTTCACGTTGTGCGATGGCCTTGTAAACCGCCAGATGGTCCGGCAGGGATTTGACATGGGCCTTTGGCCCGCCCGATGACAGTCGGAACGACCCGATCAGGGCGGTTTCGATCAGCATGCCAAACGATTTCATGAAATCATTGCCCGATGCATCCAAGATCGCCTGATGAAAGGCAAGGTCGGTCATATAAACCGCATCGGTGCCCAATTCGGCATTTTCCATGCTGGTATAGGCCGCTTCAATCGTTGCAAGCTGTTCTTCGGTTGCCCGTTCAGCCGCCATGGCAGCGGTGTTTGGTTCGATGATCATGCGGGTTTCAAACAGGCCATACAAAAAGGCCGGGTCCGGGTCCGGGAAATGCCAAGATAAAACATCCGGGTCCAGAAGGTTCCAGCTTGTGCGCGGCTTAACCCGCGTTCCTGTTTTGGGCCGGGATTCAATCAGCCCCTTGGCCGAAAGGATTTTGATGGCTTCGCGAAGGGCGGTGCGTGATACGTCAAGCGATTCACTTAACGCCGCCTCGGTCGGCAGGACATCGCCCGGTGCCAGTCGCCCGGAAACAATCCGTGCGCCCAAGTCATGCGCAACAATGCTGTGCAGGTTGCGTTTGGTATAGGTTCTTGACATCGACGACATTAAATTCCCTCCGGCGTGGCCTTCATTAAAAAACAAAAAGGCAAAAGGCCCGCTTTGATATTATTCATATAATATGAATTTTAATATGAATTTATTTTCAGGGCAACTTTTCTGGCCCCTTAATGCCTTGTGTTGCAAAGCATATAATTAATTCAGCGGGGTCATGTCGCGCACAGGCGGACGAGTGCAAAGGTGAGGTGGTTATAACCTACTGCGCGACAGATCGAAAGAATTCACTTCACCGTTTGTTGCTTGACAGGCCCGGATATCCTGATCATTAATGTTATTGTATGAAGAATTAGGGTCAAGGCCAAAAAACATAATTGGTCGGAGGAAGCATCATGCACGCACAAGGGGTGTATCATACGGGCTGCTAAACAGGGTCTGTTACCGAGGGCTGCGTCAGGCAAAATTTTCTTTTGAAAGTTTTTTGCTATTGCACTGCACATATCGGATGTGATGCCAATTCTGCCAATTTAACAGCAAGATCGTGGATAGGTTTGCGGGCGGAGTCCCATAAACCAGACCATCAGATAGAAACCAAAATACGGGAGACGGAACGGTCATGTCTGATCGCACACCGACACATTACACAAGCCTTAAAGACAAATCGGTCTTCATCACCGGGGGGGCTTCGGGCATTGGCGAGGCGATTGTCACCGCCTTTGTCGAGCAGGGCGCAAAAGTTGCCTTTGTCGATATTATGGAAGAATGCGGCGACGCCCTTGTTGAAAAATTGTCAAAGGATGCGCGCAATGCGCCGGTCTTTATCAAATGTGATCTGACCGATATTGATGCCCTGCGCGCCGCAATTGCCAAGGCGGCCGAGATCAATGGCCCGATCACGGGATTGATGAACAATGCCGCCAATGATACCCGCCATAAATGGCAGGACGTCACCCCGGAATATTGGGATGACCGGCAGGCGATTAATATCCGCCCGTCGTTTTTTGCCATTCAGGCGGTTGCGCCGATGATGCAAAAGGCCGGTGGCGGTGCGATCATTAATTTCGGGTCGGTGAGCTGGATGATGGGGCAGGGCGGCATGCCCGGCTATACCACGGCCAAGGCGGCAACCCATGGCCTGACACGCGGCATGGCGCGCGATCTTGGTAAGGATCATATCCGGGTCAATACGCTTGTGCCGGGGTGGGTCATGACCCAGCGCCAGCTTGATCTTTGGGTCGATGAAGCGGCCGAGCGCGAAATTGACGAACGCCAGTGCCTTAAAAACAAGGTGATGCCGGGTGATATTGCCCGCATGGCGCTGTTTTTGATTTCTGATGAAAGCCGGATGGTCACCGCCCAGAACTTTATCGTTGATGGCGGTTGGGTCTGATCGGGCAAAGCCCACCACATTCGCGCAAATTGACACATACCTATCAGGATAGATTTCATGAGACTGGTTCAATACAAGGACACCGCAGGCGCCCGGCATGTGGCCGTGGTTGAAGACCAAAATACGCTTATTGTGCTTGGCGGTGTTTCCTCCACCCGCGAGCTTGCCGGGATTGCCATAGCCCAAGGCACCACCATGATCGAGACTGCAAAGGCCCGCATGGGCGAAAACCGCCTTGATTATAATGCGGTGGCCGCCGAAGGCCGCCTTTTGCCGCCGATCACCCATGCCGATCCGGCGCATTTTCTGGTGACCGGCACCGGCCTTACCCATTTGGGTTCCGCTTCGGCACGGGCGAACATGCATACATCCAATGCCAAGGCCGCCGATGAAACTGATTCGATGAAGATGTTTCGCATGGGGGTCGAAGGCGGCAAGCCGAAAGCCGGCGAAACCGGCGTTCAGCCAGAATGGTTTTATAAGGGGGATGGATCAATCGTTGCCAATCCGGGCGCAGATATGCCAAGCCCGTCCTTTGCCTTGGACGGCAGCGAAGAACCCGAAATTGCCGCGATTTATGTTATTGACCCGGATGGCAATCCGGTGCGCATCGGCTTTGCCATTGGCAACGAGTTTTCCGACCATGTGACGGAACGCCAGAACTATCTTTATCTTGCCCATTCCAAGCTGCGTGCCTGTTCGATGGGGCCGGAATTGTTGCTTGGTGATTTGCCAAGCCATGTTGAAGGCACATCGCGCGTTTATCGCGATGGCAAGGTAATCTGGGAAAAGCCGTTCTTAAGTGGCGAAGACAATATGTCGCACACGTTAGCGAACCTTGAATACCATCATTTCAAATATGATCTGTTCTGCCGTCCGGGCGATGTGCATGCGCATTTCTTTGGCACAGCGACGCTGAGTTTCGCCGATGGTATCAAAACCCAAGATGGTGATGAGTTCGAGATTGAATCACCGCTGTTTGGCCGCGCATTGCGCAACCGCCTGAAAACGCAGGCCGAACGCAAGGTGGTTGTCAAAACCATCTGATGATTTTTCGGGAATGACTTCATTCCAAGGGGTGTGAAAGCCCCAACTCCCTCCGAACGACACGACCTTCCCCGGCTCAAGCAATTGGGCCGGGTTTTTCTTTTTTAACTTTAGGTTGTGGTTTGGTGGTGTTTCGTGTTTCGGGAAGGTACGCTTTGAAATATATGTGACTTCATGGGGAGAGTATATTGGTCAGGGCTTCCAAACGGCAACGTTGTCAAGTCTTGGGGCGCCGTCATAAAGAAATGCCACGCTGTACCTTGCTCTCGTGATGGCGACATACAGTTTATTAAGAGCCTCCTCAGTCTTTGCGTTCCGAAGAGGACGAGGGTTTCCTTGCAGGAAACTAGAATAATTTTTTGTCGGAATAATTAGAACCCTATTGAAACCTAGGCCTTTAACCTCTCCAAAGTTTTGAGAGATCACCTTGTTACTTAGGTCGTTCCGTACCTCTCTGTTTAGACGCAAGATCGTCGGATTAAAACGCTCGAGGTATGTCCCTACCATTTCATTCGATACCGCAAAAATTCCAATGTGCGCTTTAAAATCATCTGGAATTTCTTGAGCATTTGACGTTGTGGCCTCATAATTTTGATGTGCATGCACCAAATCTGCAAAAGCACATATTTGGTCGACACACCGCCAACTGTGATTGAGGTTTTCGTATTCAAATCCTTTGTTTGCAAACCATTGACGTTTCTGAGCACTCGTTTGGGGGGACTTAGTGGCGTGTGAGGTTTGGTAAATTGTTTGTCTAAAATCGCCTACGCAGTAGAGCGTTATAGTTTGACTGGAGAGAATATACTCGAGCACTGAGTAATCCCATCCGACTAAATCCTGCACTTCATCAATTACAATTAAGTTGTAAATAGATGCTAACCGTTCAATTGGTGTGTATATCGCATTTCGTCCTGCCCCACTCTTCCCTGCATCACATAATCTTGTCGCAAGTTTTGATATATATGTCGTATGAGCTTTGCCATTCGATAGATAGTACGCTGGGTTTATCTGCCCACTAATTATTTCAGATCTGCCACGGATATTACGACCATTTCGCTTGTGGGGGTCGTTTGTGTTGAAATGAATATTCGAAATTCGCTCGCAAAATAAATATCTCTGATAAGGGCGGATTAAGTCTTCCAGAAGAAAGGAAAACCAACCCTTAACCTTGACGTTTTCTGGAATTGACCGATTGACCTCACGTATTTTTTTAACGATTTCAGCTTGGTTGTTCTTGGTATAAGTCAAAATTAAAACAGTCTGATCATTGCGTGCTGCTTCTAACGCGTCGTTTACCAACGTCGTTGTTTTGCCTGCGCCGGCACTTGCAAGGACAAACTTATTCGGCAAGGTTTAACGCCTCTCGAATATAATCGGGGAAGTTGATGCTATTCGCAGCACTGTCGAAGATTCGAATTGCAGAATCGACCTTTTTTCCACCGTCGTTCTTATATAGTTTTTTTAAAAACTCCGTCTTCTCCTCCAAACCCTCAATCGCATCATATTCGTTTTTTTTCCGGACAGATAAAGCAATGGATGCAAAAGTATTCAAGCTGCCAATATCCTGGGAATTTTCATTTATCAAGGCAGGTTCTAGAGAGCTAAGAACGTCGTTATTTGGCGACGAAATGGTAAGATGAGGACTTTCTCGATAATCACGGAACCACTGGGTGACATTGGCGTCATAGTCGCCATCGTTGTCTCTGATGACATGAGTGCGAGTACCTATAATTTTTGCAATGTTTAGGTAATTTTTAAAACCTAGGCCACTTACGACAATTACCTCTATCCCTAAATCTTCGGGGAGTTTGTCATGTTGATCTTTGAAAAGCTTTTTAACAATCAACTCATCAGATGGCCCTTCGACCAAAATAGCTTTCTGGGCGAGAACAATTCGGAGTGTGTCGTATCCGGGTAGGCGTTTTATTCGTTTTATTGTCGCCATATCTAGATCGGTTAAACGCATGTAGCTTTGCCCCAGCAAGCACAGTTTTCCCATGCTCAATTTATTGAGAACAAATGAATTATGCGTTGTCAGAAAAAGCTGCTTCCCTCCATGAAATTCCTCGACATAGTTAATTAGTTTGACGAGGTTAAGGTGGGATAGATGGTTTTCCGGCTCTTCTATAAGGACAATATCTACGTCGTTAGCATTGTTATGTAGTGAGAGTTTGATCTGAATCTGGCTTTGTTCCCCTTTGCCGATATGGGCAAATGGAACTTCATTCACAGCAAGGTGTAGGTTGTTCTCCCACGTTGAATTTGATTTTACATCAGTAGTTATTTTTAAGTTTTCTGAAGTAATGCGATGATCAGGGTCAAGATTTTCGTTAATCCTTTTTACGCCATCATCTTCATCAAACTGATGCTTGATCTGTCTGTAGGCAAAGTTCAGAGTTGACCTTGCTGCGGGCTCCAAAGACTCGTTCAGGATGCTGTTTATATATTTATTTTTTCCAAAAGTTGGGTGAAGTCTGTACGGCTCAATAAAAATATTCTTTGTTGGTTTTGTGAACTTGTTTAATTTATTCCACCCAAAGTCATACCAATCAACTCTGTAAAATTCGACAGGAAGAGAGTTGACTTTCCGTTCGGCTAACAGGTGCGCGTACGCCGTCTCTAAATCAGGGTCGAGTTTGATATTTACATAAATCCCAGTTCTGTTCTCATTTTTACTGTTGGTTATGCCTTTTAGTTTCTCCGGAGCATCTGCTAAATAGGCCTCGATAATAATTTGTGGAAGTCTGTTTGCGCTCTTCTCGTCGTCATCAAGAGCCAGAAACTCATTCACTGCTTCGTTGTTGAAAAACTCTGCGGTGAGCTCTCCTGCCAAGGGACGTCCATGAAATGTACTGTTCAGGCAAATTTCTATGGCTTCCATCAGCGTGCTTTTTCCACTGTTATTGTCGCCAACAATGACATTGGTATCGGTGTTAAAATCAAACTCGGTATCTCTAAATTTCTTAAAATTTTTTATTACTAGCTTCTCAATATACATCCGATATTTCCCTAAACTTTTGTTAGTTTTGTATCGCTCGAAACATAAAAATATTCTCCAATAATTCTACCAAAGGCTTCCAACGTCTCCGTCTGAATAACGCCTTCGAGGAGAGGTGTTTCTTAGGAACGGTATGTACCAGCAGGCCATTGCAGCTTTCGTCGAGCAAAGTGATTAAACTTGCATCTAGATTAGAAGATCATAAATTTACTTGTGGTGGCAATAGAAACATATTGCGCGCGGAAGAGTAGAAGGAAAAAAGGGGACAAATATAAAAGGGGACAGACCCCGTTTGTGTTTTGCTTCAATACTGGAATTCATATCCGATCAGCCATCAGATGGTGTGGGCTGAGGTGTATGGATTCCCGCCTTCGCGGGAATGACGGAGTTGGCGGGTTTTGGTTTGGTTTTGGTTTGGTTTTAGGTCGTGCCATAGAGTGTTTGTTGCGCGGTGGCGGCGGCGGTTTGCAGTTTTGCCAGTAGGGCTTGGCGGTTCTGGTTTAGGGTGGCAGGCGATGCGCCGAAGACTGAGAAGGCCGAGATCATTTTGCCGTGTTGGGTCGTGACGGGCACGGCGATGGCATAAATATCATTTTCGCGCTCCCCATTGTTGGTGGCAAAGCCTTGGGCGCGGATGGTTTCGAGTTCGGATTTCAAGGTCTTGATGTCGGTGATGGTGTGGTCGGTCATGCCGGTGAGATCGGCATTTTTAAAATAGCGGGCTTGGTCATCGGGGCTCATATAAGCCAGCCAAAGCTTGCCATGGGCGGTGCAAAAGGCATCAAGTTTCGATCCGATGCGGATATCAACATAAAGCGGGCGGTCGGGCAGGGCCTTGGCGATGCAGACCGCCATGTCGCGATCAAACTCGGTTGCCATGCAGGCCTCCCCGGTCTCAAGGGCAAGTTGATCAAGGATCGGCTGCAACAAGGTGGGCAGATTGCCATCGTGCAACACCCGGTCGCCCAAATCCGCAAACATATAGCCCAGCCGAAACACACCGCGCGCCGATGCCCGAAGCGCACCGGCATGAACCAGCGTGTGCAAAAAACGATGTGCGGTGATCATGTTGATGCCAAGTGCGTCGGCGGTTTCCTTGGCCGTGAGTTCAGACCGTCCTGCCGCGAACAGATCAAGAATTTTAAACGCCTTAAGCACAGAGCCATTGAGCTGACTGGTCATGAGTTTCCATTCACATCACGGTGGGGTGGTCGTCCTGCTTGACGGCGACCGGATTTCAATAATAAACTATATTATAAATCATATTTCAAATATAGAAATATTAAATGAAAAGAACAAGAGGCGTCTGATGCAAAACGACACGCAGGAAAAAACCGGCCAGATCACCCTGACCGCCGGTGGGGCTGTTTTGGCCCGGATGAAGGCGATCGGGATTGATTATATTTTTGCCAATTCCGGTACGGACTTCCCGCCGATCATTGAAGGTCTGGCCGAGGCTTCTGCGAAGGATATTGATCTTCCCAATGCCTTGATCATGCCGCACGAAAATGCCGCGATGGGCATGGCGCATGGCTATTACCTTGCGACCGGGAAAACCCAGGCTGTGATGGCGCATACCAATGTCGGCTTGGCCAATTGTGCGATTGGCGCGATCAATGCCGCGACCGAACATGTGCCGGTTGTTTTGATGTCTGGCAGGACGCCGGTGATGGAAAAGGGGCGGCTTGGCGCGCGCACTGTTCCGATTGGCTGGGGACAGGAAATGCGCGATCAGGCGGCACTGGTTCGGGAATCCACCAAGTGGGAATATGAGCTTAAATTCCCCGAACAGGTGCCTGATGTTGTTGACCGTGCTTATGCGATTGCGTCATCGGTGCCAAAAGGCCCGGTTTATGTCAGCCTGCCGCGCGAAGTTTTGTGTGAACCGTGCCCCGGCGATGATATTGACGGGCCGCTTCGCCAGCAGCCGGTGCAAGTCGCCCCGCCGCAAGCCAGTATCGAGGCGGCAGCAGATATTCTTGCCAATGCCAAGAACCCCGTGATTATTGCCCAGCGGGGAACTGGCACGGCAGAGGCGTTTGATCGTTTTGCCAAACTGGTCGATCAATGGGGCATTCCGGTGGTGCAATATTGGGCGATTCAATTGGCCCTTGGCACCGATCACGCGATGCATGCCGGTATGGACCCGGCACCGTGGTTGAAAGATGCCGATGCGGTGGTGGTGATTGATTGCCTTGCCCCATGGTCGCCGGAAATTCATACACTGCGGGATGATTGCAAAGTTGTGCAGGTGGGGCAAAACCCGCTTTATTCCCGCTTCCCGGGGCGTAATTTTGCGGCTGATCTTTCGCTTTGCGGGGAAACCGGCGATGTGATCATGATGCTTGCAGAGGCCCTTGATCGTCGGCATGCTGATCATGCGGCGGCCTGTTTGGATCGTCGGGGCAAGGTTGCGGCGATTAACGCGCAAAACCGCAAGAAGGCATTGGCAATGGCTGATGCGGGGTCGGTTGACCCGATGAGCAAGGCTTATGTGTCGCGCTGCTTATCAGATGCGATTGCGGACCGTGCGGCGACGGTGTTTTCGGAGCTTGGTTGCCCGTTAGAGCCGCTTTCGCTTTCGCGCCATGGAAGCTGGTTTCAGGAGCCGCATTCGGGCGGGCTTGGTTGGTCCTTCCCGGCGTCAATGGGCTATCAGTTGGCCGATAAGGATAAGCTTGTGGTCGCGACCATGGGTGATGGATCATACATGTTTGCCAACCCGACGGCGTGTCATCAGATTGCCGAGGCGCTGGAGCTTCCGATCCTGATCCTTGTTTTAAACAACAATGAATGGGGGGCGGTGCGCCAGTCTGTGACGGGGATGTATCCCGATGGCTATGCGGCGAAAACCAATGAAATGCCCCTGACCGCGCTTAAACCAAGCCCCGATTTCACCAAGGTTGCCGAGGCCAGCCGCGCATGGGTTGCCAAGGCCACGCGCGCGGAAGACTTGCCGGGGATTTTGCGCGATGCGATCAAACACATTGATACCAAACGCACCCATGCGTTGGTTGAAGTGACGATTGCGCCGTAAGTCGTTACAGGCCGATAAAATTTTGACAGGGCGTCGGGAAGCCGGCGCCCTAAGTTTTTGGCAAATAAGCTAAATTACTTTAGGTTGAATGGCTGTGGTGCGGGCAGGGGGCTAATAGATGAAGTATTCGACGCTAAGAAAGTATGTTCATTTCTATGCGTTAAAGCCTGTCAAATACTTGGGTATCAGTTTGTTTGCTTGGCCGATAATTGCGGGTTATCTCGACTACAATGATGTGCTGTCATCGACGGATTGGATGAACTGCAGCGTTGCTATTGCCGTTTCCGTGTTGATATTTTGCAGTCCACGCCGCAGGATTTCAATGCGATACTTCGTTTATAAGGCAACGATTAGTGGCTGGAAACGGCGGTCAAATCCTAAACTAAGCTTGTTTGTGGGGCACTGGGTGTGGGCGTTGTTTCTGATGATTTATGCCGAATTTGCAGAAAATCCGGAAGCTACCTTTCTTCTACCAGCTACTACCTTAGGTTTAATATGCTGTGCTTCACTTCCGCTGTTACTTTGGCGACCTCTTATTCTACGGGTACTGTTCGGCTTTGATAAGCGAACCAAGGTTTTTGGATTTTTGGTTTGAAATCTTAGCCACTTAATGCCTCAGCGCGCTTGACCTATGCCCGTTTTTTATGGTTTTGGGGCTTCATCTGTCTATGATCGCGGGAGTTGTATGGTGGCTTTAAATAACAAACGGGCATTTTCAGGATATGGCAAAGCCAGATGGGCGGAATAGTGGTGCGGGTAACCTTAAGCCCGAAATCGATATGCATGACGGGGTGCCGTTGCTTGATAGCGGGGTGAATTTCGTTGGCGAACAGGTGAGCTATCCCAAGGGCACGGCCAAGATAAAGTCGATGTTAGCCACCATGGCGCTGGGGCAGAAGACCGGCTGGCGCAAACATGGTGTCCCGACATATGGATACATCCTTGAAGGTCAGATCACGGTCGATTATGGCGATGCCGGAAAAACGACCTATCACGCCGGGGAAGGGGTGCATGAAGCCATGGGTTATTGGCATGAAGGGATCAATGACGGCGATATACCAGCACGGGTTGTTGTGGTTTTCATGGGGGCCGAGGGGGCGGAAAACATGATTTACAAGCCGGAAGGCGTGCCTGATTAAAACGATATTTCCCAATATGTTAAATGACTTGTGGCGTAATGTTGCTTAGTTTGCTAGCAGGTTGAAATGCCTGCTTGCATCACAGGCAGTTTCATTATTTCATATCCCTTAAGTATTTAAGTTGCCTGCCCTAAAGGAGCCACCATGGATCGTGTTGTCGGAACATCAGGACGGATTGCGTTTGCCAGTGCGATGCGCAACCTGCTTGCGGATGTCTATCCCGGCCATGATCATGAAGATTTGGTGCGCCGCGTGTTTGAGGTTCTTGGTCTTCCGATTGAAGGCGACGGGCCGGAGCCGTGCGAAGAATATTTGCGCAAATGGGATCAGCGCGATGCGTTTCTGATCACCTATGGCGACAGCATTCATCAGGATGGCAAAAAGGGCCTGCAAAGCCTTGGCGAGTTTCACCAGAAATGGCTGAAAGACTGGCTGACGGGCATTCATATCCTGCCGTTTCATCCCTTCACATCCGATGACGGGTTTTCGGTCAGTGATTTTACCATGCTGCGCCCGGAGTTGGGCGATTGGGACGATGTCAAAGACTTGGCCAAGCATGGCACGGTGATGGCCGATTTGGTCGCCAATCATATTTCGGCATCCCATGAATGGTATCAGCAATTTCTTGAAGGCGAAAAGCCCGGCGTGGATTACATCAAGACCGCACGTCTTGAGGATGATTTATCCGATGTTGTGCGCCCGCGCAGCCATGCGTTGCTTAATGATGTTGTGACCAAGGACGGCGAAAAGTATGTCTGGTGCACGTTTAGCTATGATCAGGTTGATCTGGATTACGGCAACCCGGACGTTTTCTTTGAAATCCTGAAAGTCGTTTTGAACTATATGAAAAACGGTGTTCGGGTTGTGCGTCTTGATGCGATTGGCTTTATCTGGAAAGAAGCCGGGACGACGTCGATCAATCTGGAACAGACCCATAAATTGATCAAGGCGATGCGTCTGGCGTGTAATGCCATTCATCCAGATGTTTTGTTTATTACCGAAACCAACTTGCCGCTTTTGGAAAACCTGTCTTATTTCGGCAATCAGGATGAAGCGCATCTGATTTATAATTTCTCCCTGCCACCCGTGATCATTCACGCGTTGCTAAGCGGGCGCAGCGATTATATCCGCAAATGCATCATGGCAATGCCACCAGCCCCAGCAGGTTGTACGTTCTTTAACTTTACCGCCAGCCACGATGGCATTGGTTTGCGTCCGGCCGAAAACCTTATCCCCGATGATGATATTGACGGGTTAAAGGACCATGCCATCAAGATGGGTGGGCAGGTTAGTTACCGGGCGCTTAAGGGCGGTGGGCAGAAGCCTTATGAGCTTAATGTCACCCTGTTTAGCATGTTGGCGGAAAACTTTGCCGGCGAGGCTAAAATGGGGTTGGAGCGGTTTGTCATGAGCCAGGCGATTGCCATGTCGCTTGAAGGCATTCCGGCGGTTTATGTGCAAACAATATTGGCGACGGAAAACGATCAGGCCGCATTTGAAGAAACCGGCATTCCGCGCCGCCTGAACCGCAAGGTCTGGCAGTTTGAAGATGCTGAAAAGGTGCTAAGCGACGAAGGCCCGGCGAAGTCGGCGTTTGATCAATTACGGGCATTGATGTCGATCCGTCAGGGGCAGCCAGCATTCCACCCGAATGCGACGCAATATACCCTTAATCTTGGTCCGAACCTTTTGGGGGTTTGGCGCCAATCGCATCTCAATGAACAAAGCATCTTCTGTGTGTTTAACCTGACAGAAAAGCCACAGCCACTTGATCTTTCAACAATCAATCTGATCATGACCGAAGGTTGGCAGGAATTGATCACCCAGCAAGTGATCGAGGATTACGACGGTGTCATGATGCTGGCACCCTATCAGATCGTCTGGATTTCCAATCGCGATGGCCGCAACCGAACCGAAAGCCGCCTTTTGCAACGTTATCGCGATGCAATGCCGGTTTGATTTGCGCATAACCCCTAAAGGTTAAGTAGAAAAACAGCCGCGCTTAGAATGCGAATAAGTATTTATACTTAAACAAATTTTTGGTGGTTTATTAGAATTTATCGTTGCTTCCGCCGCACTGCTTTGCAAAGCTGATTGCTTAGTAGAAGGCGGGGGGCATGATACGCAATGGCGTATGCGCAGGAAGTTCGAATTCCGCATTTGCCCGATGATGTTGAGCATCGCGTCAGGGCGTATTTCGAGACATGGCACAATGCGATGTCGGGCGGGAATGTGCCGCTGCGCAAGGTGCTTAATGGCGATGTGTTGGCAGCTTGGGTCGATGACATCAGCATCTATGAGTATTTACCCAAAAAGCGTGATTTCATCATTCGAATTGATGCCCCCAATATCATCGCGGCCAGCGGTGAATGTTATCTTGGATGTTCGCCGCGCCAAATTGATCTGGATTTCGGAACAACTATCCATGCCGGACTTCTGGGTGTCGTGGATGAAGCAAAGCCCGCGTTTTACCGGGTTGGCTTTGAACGCACGGTTTGGGAAGAATGGCTCCGCTTGATGTTGCCGGTCAGGACAACGGATCGGAATGGGCATTTGATCAAGCAGGTGTTTGTTTCACACTTTTTCTATCGCAGCGTCTAAGACCCTGATCCCAGAGGCGGGCTTGTGCCTACTAAAAGCTGTCCCACGGCCAATTCGATCGTGAAATCCGTGTAAAGCGTGGTGGATCGAGACGGTTATGTGACTATGTCCTGACCTTTGGGAATATTTACGGTTGAATACTTGTTTTACGTCTAGATTTACCTACCTGAGTGTCTTGAAGAAAATCCAAGGCGCCATTCTGCTTATGTCCTTCCATGGAAAGAGACTTGGATAGCTTGCACGACGGCATCATTGATGATGCCGTTGGTTTTGTTGTTGCATGGCGTGATGGGTTTTCGCGGTGCGGCGGACGTGATGTTTCAGTGATGAAACAAGACATTATTTGATCAGGTGGATAACGGATGACGCGGCTGCATAAGTTTCAAGAACAAGAAGTCCTGCAGCATGGATTATCCGATGATGCGCCACAGAAAGCCCATGACTTGCTTTTGCTGTGGAACAAGCTTGCCCAGTCGGGGCAGATTCCGACGCGCAAAGAATTTACGCCGGAAAACCTGGCGCCGTGGCTTCAAGATATCAGTATTTACGAATACCACCCGCAAAAAGACGACTTTCAGATATTGCTTGAAGGCGAAAATATCGTTGCCCTGACCGGCGAGGATTGGCGCGGGGCGTTTGCGCGCGAAGTGGACTGTCATTTTTCGACGTCCCTGCACGCCGCACTTTCAGCCGCAAGATCAACAGGTGCGCCACAAATACATGAATTGCAGATTTTCCAGAAGGAATGGTGCAGCGGCGTTCGGCTTTTGCTTCCGGTGTTGCGGCAAATAGAAGGCCAGAAAGACGTGTGTCAGATCTTTCTGGCCATATTTCCGATTCGTGATTTGATGTCATAATGCAACATTGAATTGGGGAGAGTCAGAGTTAAGTCTCTTCGTATGTTCTGGAGATGATTTCTCCACCGATTTCTGATGGCGGACGTAACGTCAGTGTTTTGTCGCCAGCAGTAAATTTTACACAGAGTTGCCACATCTGGAAGGTTACAGATTTTGCGTTGTCGGGGCAGCTTTGCGTGACTGTTTGTTTCTTTGTAACTTGTTCTGAAATCGTCACGCTGTGCGTTTCGCTTGTCGATAGCGCCGCGCTTAGAGACAACCCAATGCCTTTTAAAGATCCCGATCCCCCTAACGTTTCAGAGAATTGATTGGTTTCAGAGTCCGTGTCGCTGTTGCCAAGTGTTATATCGATCTCTTTGCTGAAGGTGCCTCCTTGTCTTATTGAGCCGGTAAGGAGCGAAGTCCAAAAGTATTCAGCTTGTACTTCGATTGAGCTTACTGTGACCGATTTCACGAGTTGTTTCGTGGCAAGTATTAGCTCGTTGTCGCCTGCTTTCAAAAAAGAAGCGTCGATGAAGGCTTTTGTGTAACTGGGGTTGTTCGGACCAGGCCATACCTGTTGTCCATTGACATATAAAGTTGCAGCGGTCCCGGAGAAAGGTATGAATAAATAAGCAATTTCCAGTATGGTTGGGGCCGGTCCGGGCAGATTCAGTGTAAAAGTGATTTGATCGTTTGTAGAGCTGGGATCCCACGAGTTCAAGTCTCCTGGGCCGAAAGTCTTGGTTCCCGATGTTTCTTTCAGATTTTTCGAGTAGTAGTGCACGGTATCGACAGTTTGGGTTTCGATTATTGGCTTGTTGGTCCCCATAATTACTGAAGTGGTTGGGCTTGCTGAAAATTCTTCAACTCCCGTAATCTTGGGAGGGCCGATCGTAATGTTGTATCCAAAAAGATAGGTGCTAAGATCATCGGTTGGTGTGAGGTTCTTGACGTGCTGTGTTTTTGTTGTGCCGGACATAATTTTTCCCTGATTTCATCAAGTCGTTATGACGTCGGCATGGCTTGAAAGCCACAACCGTGCCGCGATAACCCCCAGAGATTATTAAGAAAAATTTATTTGTTTTTTTATAATTAAACCTAAGGTTGCCTTAGTCTCAATGGAGAGGCAAGTAGTTTTATTGGGTGTTTGTTCGGGAAAGTGTGAAACGTGATGTTGATTCCACTGACCAATAAAAGGGGCAGCCCATGGTAATGTAACGGGCTACCCCTAGTATTTTTCTTTGTGTAAGGCAGTGGTTCAGGACTTGCCGATGTCCATGTCATTCAGATCATCTTCAACCGCACTTGAAAGATGCTCAAAGATGTCGCCCATCGCACTTTCAACCCGCTGCCAGCTTGGAATGAACGGGCTTTCGAGCGGGTTTTCAAGATAGTGCTGACCAGCGCTAATGATGACTTCGGACAATACCTCGACACATTTTTCTTCTTCGTCGCGGTTGATCTTAAGGCCGTTAAACATGGCATCAGCCCGGTATTGCTCGATCAGATCAAGGGCCATGCGGTAATAAGTGGCCTTTAGGGTTCTGAATGTTTCATGCGAGAAAATTGTGCCCTGTGTTGCCAATTTGCGGAACAAAGATTTGGCAATGTCGCTTGCCATGCGTGACAGGCCGTCATCCTTTTCTGCCGGGTCAAATTCACGGTGCTTATGATCGTAAATGTCGGCAATGTCGACCTGTGCGAGACGATGAACCGTGTGGTTGCGATACATTTCCGAGAGCATGGAGACTTCCAGTCCCCAGTCCGATGCGACGCGCAGGCCATAGGCAACATCGGTTCTGATCGCAATTTCACCTGACAGGGAATACCGGAATGAATCCAGATAGTTCAGGAAATCGGTCTTGCCGACAACCTGTTTAAGTGCCCGGATCAAGGGCGTTACAAACAGGCGGCAAACGCGACCTTTAAGCGTGCCATTGGCAACACGGGCGTAATATCCTTTGGCAAAGGCAAAGTTAAACGCCGGGTTGGCGATCGGATACATCAGTTTAGCCGGAAGGTCGGGGGTGTAGGTTGCGATATCGCAGTCATGAATACCAATGACCGAGCTTCGCCCGGATGCCAGCGTATAGCCCATGCAATACCAGACATTGCGGCCTTTGCCCGGTTCATAGCGGGCCAGATCAAATTCGGCCAATCGGTCATGCACGCCGCGTAAGCGCGGACCATCATTCCACAGAATGCGCACATGTTGCGGCAGGTCTTTGAAAAATTCACGGGCATGGAGATATTGCTGCGCATTGGCGCGGTCTAGGCCGACAACGATCTGATCGATATAGGTTGCCTGTTTTAACCCTTCGACGATGGTGGTCATGGCCGGGGTTTCGAGTTCGGAATACAGGCAAGGCAGGATCAAGGTTTGCCGTCTTTGTCGGGCAAAGGCGGTCATTTCATAGGCGAGTTCTTCCGGGTTTCGGTCAAGAATTCGATGAAGCGTCGTGATGGGGCCACCCTGATGGAAATCAGCCATGAAGTACCTCGCTGTTTTTATTGGTATTGGTTATCTCGTCCAAGATCGCATTCACTGCCGCATTCCAGCCGTCTGGCCCAGCGTGAGGTGCTATGCGCAGGTTGCTATGGTCTAGCATAGGTGAAGTGCGGACGCGGTGTTTGGTCGGTATTTGAACGGCAATATCTGCTTCTTGCAGCATGGGGATGTCATTTGGAGAATCCCCAAGGGCAATGGTCGTATACCGTTGTGCCGCCCCGTTTCCAGTCTTGTTTGATTGCTTTACAGCAAGGCGTTCAAGCATGCGTTTCATTGCCTGGCCTTTGCTTGCGGGGCCGCAAAGCGTATGAAACCTGCCGCCCTTGACCAGATTAAGCGACCATTTTGCTGCGATCTCACGCGCGGTGGCCACGTCTTTTGCGGTTGGTTGCCAAATCAGCGGATCAGAACAATGACGTTGTGCTGCACGGGTCGCATCTTCAAGTGACAGGCCGGTTTCAGCGGCAATGACTTCTGGTGAAACGGTTCTAAAACTGCCAAGTGGGACATGCACGGCTTCTTTGATTTGTGTGCGGGCAGCGTCAATTTTTTCTTCGGACGGGCCATAGTGTTCGGTCACGCCATTAAGCGAAATGACACCACCATTTTCCCCGATCAATCCGTCAAACAGATGCACCGCCTGATTAAGATATTCAAGTTCGGCCAAGGTTTTTGAAGAAACGGCAATCAGGGGGATGGAAAGTAGTTTGACGCGATCCAGTGCCGGGCGCGCTGCCTCCCAGCTATAGGTGTCATGATCAAGCAAGGTGCCGTCAAGGTCGGTAAAAATAGCGATGGCGCGGCTTTGTGGCATCATCCCGTTCTGTCGCGATTTTAAATGTGTTCAAGACCGGAAATTTGGTCTCTTGGCAAAGAGCTTAGCACAGTGAATGACAGGGATCGACAGTTGTGGGGGTTAAATTTTAATCACAAAGAAAGCGTGATGAAAAATCAAGCGATAATTGGCGCTTTGAGTTATGCACGAGTTTTATTAAAGTGAATTAAATCAAATAATTATCAAGTTTGTCGTGAACAGTTCCTTAATACCCTAAGCGCAAAATCCCTAGGTCTTCAAATGTCATCGGTCGCAAAATCGGAGTACGCATGGAAAATGGGCGGGTGACAAAGCAGATCGGTATCCTTGTAAGTGTGATGAGCATTTGCTTTCTGATTGCAGCACATCTGAGTGCTGATGGCAAAGCTGACCCGGTTTCCGTTCCCGGCTTTCCCAATGTTGAAAATGAAATTGAGTTCGCCGTTGCCGAATGGCCGCCGATGGTTTCCGAAGATATGGTTGGCTTTGGCAAGCATGCCCAACGTGTGATGGAAATATTTTCGGCAATGGGATATCGGGTGAAGTTTGTTTTTCTGTCTTGGCCGCGTTCCTTTGAATTGACCAAGCAGGGTACTTATGTCGCGACATTCCCGTGGCTTAGAACAGCCGAGCGGGAGCGTGATTTCCTTATCTCTAAGCACGCCATCGCGCAGGCCCATCACAAGGGGTTCTATAAAGCGTCGCTGTTTCCCAACGGGCTTGATTTAAAAAGCTTTGATGATTCTATTTTGCTTGGGTTGCGGCCGGTGGTGGTCGCGAGTTACTGGCAAGAGCTGGAATTCAAAAAACGCGGCATTGAAGCTGAAATCGTTACAAGCCCTGAAGCTGCTTGGCGGTTCCTAGAGGCTGGCCGCGGGGATATCATGTTTGAAGAAGAAGAAGTTGGTTGGCACGATTTAAAAAGAATTTTCAGCGACGAAGTTGTGAAGACGTTCGCCACCACCGAGGCGATCACGACCGATATGCTGCATATCCTTATCTCTCGTAAACATCCGGACGGGCTAGATTTGCTTAGGGCATTTGATGCATTTATGGATAGCCCTGATGGCCAGAAGATGTGTCAGAAATGGTCATTTTGCAGGGCAGGTGCTTTGGCAGATCCCGATGACTTCAATGGTCCCGAAAGCGGTCCAACGGACGCGTACGATTAATTTAATTATGATAGCGTCGATCTGCATGCGGCACAGGAATAGGCGGCGGTTGGGACAAAACCGAAACCGCTGCAAAACATAACCAATACGAAATACATGTTCGATTTGTCCAATCTTTTTCCCGGTTTGTCCATTCTGTCGATCCGCTAACAAGCGTATTGTTTCCGCAATGGAATGGTTCTTGTTCCAATTAAAAAACCAATAACCGTGATCTTGTGAGGAAGCTGCCATGCACGCCCCTGTTGTCATTATCGGTTCAGGCCCCGCCGGTCTGCTTTTGTCCCATTTGCTGCATGTGCAGGGGATCAGTTCTGTCATTGTTGAACGTAAAAGCCGCGCCTATGTCGAAGGCCGCATTCGGGCAGGCGTTCTGGAAATGGGGACGGTTGACCTTATGAAACGTGTCGGGGTTGATGCCCGTATGAACAAGGAAGGCATCATCCATGGCGGCATCTATATCAGTGTCAATGGCAAGCGCACCCATGTGAATATTGAAGAACTCACCGGTGGTTCGACGGTGATGGTGTATGGCCAGACCGAAGTAACCAAAGACCTGATACAGGCCCGCCTTGATCATGGTGGCGAAATCATCTGGGAAGCTGACGATGTCAGCCTGCATGACATTGATGGTGACAAACCACGTGTTCGATATTTCAAAGACGGCAATGAGGTTGAAATAAGCTGTGATTACATTGCGGCTTGTGATGGTTTCCACGGTGTCGGGCGCAAAAGCCTTCCGGGCGTTCAAGAGTTCGAAAAGATCTATCCGTTTGGCTGGTTGGGGGTTTTGGCCCATGCGAAACCGGTTGCCGACGAGCTGATCTATGCCAAGCATGATCGTGGCTTTGCACTTTGTTCAATGCGATCAGAAACGGTTGTGCGCCATTACGTGCAGGTGCCGAGCACGGACAAAATCGAAGATTGGTCGGATGATCGTTTTTGGGATGAGTTGCGCACCCGTCTTGGCGAAGAAGACGCTGAACTGGTCAATGAAGGCGACGTGTTTGAAAAAAGCATCGCGCCGCTAAGAAGCTTTGTTGCGGAACCGATGCAGCATGGCCGTTTGTTCCTGGCCGGGGATGCTGCGCACATTGTTCCGCCAACCGGGGCAAAGGGGCTTAACCTTGCGGCGAGTGATGTGCATTACCTGTCCGAAGCCTTGATTGCGAAATACAAAAATAACCGCAATGACCTTCTTGCGAGTTATTCCGATACAGCGCTTGCGCGTGTCTGGAAAGCAGAGCGGTTTTCTTGGTGGATGACCTCGATGCTGCATACTTTTGGCGATCAGAACGAATTTGATGGCCGCATTCGCGATGCCGAATTGCAATATATCCTGTCTTCCAAGGCAGGGTTGACGAACCTGTCGGAAAATTACGTCGGTTTGCCTTACTGACCGACGGAACGGGGATACCCACCCCCGAGGAGACTTCCCGCTCTCCTTGTTCCGCCCAGAAATTCCGATAGGTACGATAGAACGGCCCGCAGCCCACGCGGGCCGTTCTTTTTTATGCGCCTACAGAACGATGATCTTGTTGGCGTGTTGTGGCTTAGAAAAATCAGTCATCTTGGACGCCAAAAATGATGACAAAGCTGGTTTCTGCCGGGCAGGCAAAATCACCGATCGCGTCATCATAGGCAAAGCGATAGACATGCTTTGATATCGGGGATTTCAGGTTGGTCACATAGGTCGAATTGTTTGCACCGATTTCCCCCTTTAATTGATCACAAGATGATGGTGAATTGTATTTTCCCGTGCAGCAGAATTTGTCTTCGTCGGCGCTGCTGGCGTTTGTGGCATAGCTGCATGGGCTTCGGCAGCCTTCATATTGTTCACTGGATTTAACGACCAAATCCCACGGTTTTGAACCTGTGCCGCTATATCCTTTTGGCAATTGCGAGCTTTTGCCGCAGATCGTTTCATCCCCGGCGATTGCGGCCAGTAAGTTGTTTTTGCCGTATTTCCCGGCACCGAGAACGTTGGAGTTTTCCGGCGGAACTGTATATGTGCAATATGTCGGTGTTTCGGGATAACCGGCAGCCGCGATGTTATAGCCATCAACTGCGGAAATATCGAAGTTGGTTGACCCGGTTGGGATTTGAACCTTTTTGCCATTTACCGTTTTGGTGCCGACCTTTAGGTGGGTGAATTCGATCTTGGTAGCAAAGGGCTGTTGACCAACGCCATAGCCACCTGTTTGGACCCAGTCATCGCCTTTTTTGTGCTGATATGCGGTTAGGGTGAACCCATTGGATATCAGGCCGGAAAGAGATGAAGTTGGCGGTTTGCTGCCATCTCCATCGACATAGAAAATAGCAGAATCATTGCGCGCAATTTCAAAAAGGGTCTGATTGTTCGTGCAATTATCGTTATTTGGGTTGCTGCTTACGGTGCAATGTTGACCGATCCTGATTTTCTCATGATCGGTGTTGTTCACAAACGTGATCTTACGGCCACTGTAATTGACAGCTTTGTGCTTGTTCGGGGGTGTGGTTGCTGCTGGCCATGCTGTTGCACCCGGACCGACCGTGTAAACGTTTGACGACTGTACCGGTGGGCTAATGACCGTACCGGGGCATGTGGTGGAGGTGTCGATTTTGCCGCTTGTCAGAACAACGCTGCAGCCAAACCAGGCATCTGAGCTATCCTGAAAATACAGATCATAGCTTGCTGTGGTTGAGGAGGGATCATATCCCCCGATGAAGGATTGCTGGGTCGGGCTATATAAATACGCGGTTTGCGTATCGCCTTGATAGACATAGACCGGAAATGAAACGACGTTTGTCGGCATTTGCCACATTAAGTATGATGTCTCGGCCGAGTTGGCATGTGCAGGGCTGGCAAGAACGCCAACCCCGACGATGCCAAACAGTGCCAAGCCAATCAATTTCTTCAATTTATTCAATATCATATTGTTATCCTTCAAATCGGGATGTTCAGTCGCGGCCTTTTGGGCGCGGCGTTTCGGGCACGAAATTCTGTCCTTTGAAGACGATGGTTTATTGTGATCTGTGATTAAAATTGTGCGGAATTATACTTTGTCTCCTTTAAGTAGATTTTATTCAACTTCAAAGGGAATATCTGTTTGTTTTATTTAAATTTTTGGGGCAGGGGGAGGCGTCTGGGCGCTGGGTATTTGCGGGCTTCTTACTTTCCCTGCCCAGAAATCATCACAATTTGATTTGGAACTTATCGTTTGGGCCACGCGTTAAGGGGGTGTTGTTGTTTTCAATACCACAGGAGAAAATCATGGTGGCCAAGACCGAAACGACTGCTGATAACGCAAAACTTCAGGCCGATGTTGACGCCCTGCGCAAGGATCTTGCGGAAGTTACCAAAACCCTGAAAACCATCGGGGGTGAAGCAGCGCAGACCAAAACCCAAGCTGCTGCCGAGCGTATCCGTGAAGTATCGGGTCAGGCACGTGATCAGTTTGATCATGCCCGCGAAGTTGCGGTTGATCAGGTGCGCGAACGTCCGCTGTCTTCAGTTGCCGTGACCTTTGGCGTTGGTCTTCTGATTGGTCGTCTGCTTCAGAAATGATTGATCAACTGACCGACAGGATTGCTGATCTGGCAAAGGCCGCTGCACGAAAGTGCGCGGTTTTTGCTGTGATCGGTATTGTGATGCTGATCGGGGCAGGGTTCTTGCTTGGCGCAGTCTATATGGGGCTTGCGGCAAGTTTTGGTGCGATTGCGGCGGCAACGGCACTTGGCGGAACCTTGATCGCGCTGGCGCTTGTGACACTTGCAATCATGTTGCAACGTGATCCCGGGGATGGCATCGATCATGCCGTGAATGGCGAAGAACAAGCCGCCAATACCAAGCGCGCCGAAGATGATGCTTTGTTCGATCTTCTGATCCATTCGGCAATGGCAGGTTACGCCACAGGGCAGGGGAACAAACCCCGTATGCAAACCGGGTTTGATCAGATGGTGACGGATTTAAACGCGCTTGGCGTGTTTGACCGACCATCGGCCAAGGCCAAACGTGCAACCAATCACAGTGATGCAGATACAAAAATGGCGGGATAGCATTTGCTTCCCGCCATTTTTAATTCTTGTGGCAATCGCTGCTTATTCGCCGTGGAAATGCACGGTTCCGATATAAGGCAGGTTGCGGTTGTTTTGGGCATAGTCGATGCCATAGCCAACAACAAACTCATCGGGAATATCAAAGCCGCAGAAACCGATTGGGATTTCGACTTCGCGACGCGACGGCTTGTTCAAAAGCGTGCAGATTTCCAGACGGTTCGGATCGCGGGTATTGAGCAATCGGACGACTTCGGAAAGCGTATAGCCGGTATCGATGATGTCTTCGACCAGCAGCACATCCTTGCCACGGATCTGACCATCAAGGTCTTTGACGATACGCACATTGCGCGAGCTTTCCGTCGAATCCCCGTACGAAGATGCGACCATGAAGTCGACTTCGACCGGAACGGTCAGTTTGCGGGCAAGATCAGCGATGAACACGAAGGAACCGCGCAGCAGGCCAACGACAATCAGCTTTTCAGTGTCTTTGAAGCTTTCATTGATCGAGGCGGCAAGTGCGTCGATCTTAGTGGCAATTTCGTCTGCCGTTATCAGCGGCTTGACATCATAATCGGCCATAAATTCCGGTCCTGAAGCGTTATGGTGTGATGTGCAGTTTGCTAGCACAGGGAATGGCCGTTGACCAGCCTGTGAATGGTAACAGAAGTATAATCCCGTAGTTTGATGATAGGAATGGCCCGCCAATGGCGAGGCATTATCTGCGTTTGCGCGGCAAAGCTGCGGATGATCTTTTCATCAGATGGAATGTGATGGAGACTGTTTAAAGATCGAACCGTTGTTTAAAATCAGGCTGCTTTGAAAATGATCGGGTCGTCGCCTTCGTGCCATTGATCATATTTGGTCATGGCGCGTTCGAAAAAGCTGGATGCCAGAAAATCATTCAGCCAACGCTGCAGGTGGGCAAACGGCATGGCGTCAAATGCTGCTGCGTCGGCATTGGCAAATTGGCGGATGAAGGGCGCAATGGCGAAGTCTGCCAGAGCCGGGCGGGATCCAAACAGATATTTGCCAACGGCCAAGCGGCCATCAAGCCGATTAAGGATTTTTTCGGCGTCTTGGCGGTGCTCAATCGGGTCGGCATTTTCATAGCGGGTGTGATATTTAAAGCGGTCCAGATGATGTTTGAACGGTCCGTCATTTAGGGCAATCAGTGCGAGCATATCATCAAGAGTGCCGCTTTCTGGCGTAAGCCATTCCAGCGGGTCATTTTCCGCCAGCGCCCAAACCATGATTTCAAGGCTTTCGTCAATCACGCTGCCATCAGGCAGGATCAAGACCGGTACGGTTGCCTTGGGGGATGCTTCGATCATGCTTGGCGGTTTGTCGCGGAGCACGACTTCGCGCAGCTCAACATCAATATCGGCCGCCAAAAGCGCCATCCGCGCCCGCATGGCATAGGGACAGCGGCGGAAACTATATAGAATAGGACGGGTTCGCTTCGCCGTTCCTGGTGCGCCATCGCCTGATGGGCTATCGGTTTTTGCGGCTTTCGAAGGTTTGGTTTGGGATGCTGGATCAATCTCGGACATCTATTCGGATTAAACGCTGCTTGGGGGGATTGCAACTGCTTATGCGCTTAAGGCTTGGCAAATCTATGTGATGGTTTTGATCTTGCTGGGACCGGGTGTGTTTAGGGATGATTTGCTGTGATTGGAATTTTTGGCGATGCGTTCCGATCTGTTGGGTAGGTGAAATGATGTTGCCATTTGAGCGGTGATTAAATGCCAAGAAACATCACGCGGATAAAAAATCGCCTAAATCGGTCTTTTTTGATCCTGTGGGCTTGATTTTCGGGGGGCATTTGTGAAAGGACAGTGGCTTCAGATTTTAAAAGACACAGGAAATAGGGCAGACGCCAAAGCGCGTATGCGATATTCTGTGATCTAACCGATAAAGCCGACAGAAAAGAACGAGGGGCAAGTCCTATGACACCGACCGAAATCGCGCGCGTTACCGATTATCTGCGCCGCACCTTTGATAACAACCGGATCGCCATTGATGCACCAAAGAAAAAAGGCCATCCGATCGAAATGCGTGTTGGCGATGAATTCGTCGGTGTTGTGCATCGTGACGAAGACGAAGGCGAAGTCAGCTATTCGCTGAATCTGGTCATTCTTGAAGAAGACCTGCCGCCGGCACCGTGATTGTGCGCCGGACGATGAAATAAGAAAACGCCTCGGACCGCAATGGACCGGGGCGTTTTTCATTTCATGAGATCATCTGCCGGATTTCATCAGGGGTGGCGACCTTGCCTTCGATCAGAATTTCGTCATCAATCATAAGGGCGGGGGTGCGCATGATCCCGGCGTCAATGATGCTGTTTACATCGGTGACTTTTTCGATGTCGTAATCAAGATCAAGGGCTTGTGCCGCGGCTTCGGCGTTTTTGGCAAGCGACTGACATTTCGCGCATCCGCTGCCATAAATCGTGATTTTCATCTGTGCTCTCCTGTGTGCGGGCTTATTGGAAGTTGCCATAGATAAAGCCCGAAAATGTCGCCATGACGATGACCTGCGCGCAGTATACCAACGTTTTCTGCGTGCCGATGACGGTTCTGATCACCAACATGTTCGGAAGCGATAACGCAGGCCCGGCCAACAACAATGCCAATGCCGGTCCTTTGCCCATGCCTGCCCCGATCAGGGCTTCGACAATCGGGATTTCGGTTAAGGTCGAAAAATACATGAATGCGCCAAGAACCGATGCCAGTACGGTCGAGCTTAGCGAATTGTCACCAACTGCGATTTGCACCCATTCATTGGGAATAAGCCCTTCGTGGCCCGGACGGCCAAGCAGCATGCCCGCAATGAAAACACCGATCACGAGCAGGGGCAAAATCTGTTTGGTGAAATCCCAACTTTGTAAAACCCATTCGCGGTCTTCGTCGCGTGAAAGGGCGATCATCATCAGGCCGATAATGCCAATCGCAAAGGCCAGTTGGGGATGCTGCGGGAAAATCAGCGCTGTCAGAAGGGTGACGGCGGCAAGGGCGGCTACCTGATGCACCGGCCAATTCCATTGCCAGATCAATAGCCCACCAAATCCGGCGGCCAGAAGCGAAGTGATCACCCATTTTGCCTGATAGACCGCCATCCAAGCATTGCTGTCTTGGACCGATGCCCAGTTGGCAAAGACAAGCACCCCAATCATCAAGCCAAAGAAGGCAACCGTGATCGAAAGCGGTTTTTCATCCCCGGTTGCGCCAAAGCCCCGTTTGGATTTTTGCGCCCGGTCGCTTTCTTCGCGGCGATAGATCAGATGCATGATCAAGCCAATGACAACGGCAAAGACAATGGCCCCAACGCCACGTGCAATGCCGATTTCAGCGCCGAGGACTTTGGATGTCACCACGATTGCCATGATGTTGATCGCAGGCCCGGAATAGAGAAATGCGATGGCCGGGCCAAGTCCCGCACCACGTTTGTAAATCCCGCCAAAAAGCGGCAAGACCGTGCAGGAGCAAACCGCAAGCAACGTTCCCGACACCGATGCGACCCCCAAGGCAACCGGGCGCGACGCATCCGGGCCGAGATAGCGCATAACTGAACCCTGGCTGATGTAAACGGCCATCGCCCCGGCAATGACAAAGGCCGGAAGCAGGCATAGAACAACGTGTTCGCGGGCATACCAGTTGGTTAGATAGACGGCCTCAAGAACGGCATTGTCAAACCGCCCGGTTCCCACGGGGATAAAATAGATGGCCATAAACCCCAGCGCGATAAAGGCAAACAAACGTCCTTCGCGGGGGTTTTCGCGGTACAGGGTAATCAGCTTATTGAACATTCTTGGCGCCCCATGTGATCACCGTGATCAAAATCTGATTTTTAATCTATCTAGTTTTGCCGGGTAAAACCTTGCGCTAGCGCAAACTTGGTGAGTCTGTTGATGATGATAAAAAACACCCCGGACTGTTAAGGACGCGGGGTGTTTTATGTCAGCTCGGGTAATGTGGCCTAGGTTGCCTAAGCTGCGGTTTTCGCATCTTTGGATTTGATGACCTTGTGATTGTCTTCATTCATGCCAAGCTTCCAATAGCTTGAGATATAGAAATCATCGCGGTCAAGACCGCGTTCATTGCGGAAATAATCGCGCAATTCCTTCATGGATGTAAATTCGCACGCCGCCCAAACCGATGCGCGGCCATTACCCCAAGCAAGCTTTTTGACAACGTCACTAAGGGCCGTGTTGGTTTTGCCGGGATGGGGGTTGATCACCCATTCAATCGTGACATTGGCGGGCTTTTGCAAATCCTGCATGTCGGCTTCGGATTGGACTTCAATCACGGCATAACCACGGGCATCATCGGGCAGGATTTCCAGATTGACCGAAACAGCGGGAAGGGCAGTCATATCGCCAGCTATCAGGAACCAATCGGCGGTCGGATCAACCAGCTTTTTCGGGCCGGGTCCGCCGATGGTGATGGTATCACCGGGTGCGCAATTGACCGCCCAGTTTGAGGCCGGACCACCATGGTCGTTATCATCTGAGCCATCGCCATGCATGACAAAATCAATATCAATTTCGCGGCCCTGATCGGTCATTCGGTCATGACGTACGGTATAGGTCCGGCGCAAAACCCGGTCTTTTTCATCATTTTCGATGGGGAAGATCAGTTTGACATAGGCACTTGCCTGATCTTCGGGGAAGGATGCCATGCCATCGCCGCCAAGGGTGACGCGCAGCATGTTGGGGGTGACATAGGCTTTTCTGATCACGGTAAAATCACGTGGGGCAGGTCTGTTCATAAGATACTCCTAGTCTTAGGGTCAGGGCCTATTAATTCATTGTGTCCTGTTTGAATAAAAAAGTTCAAACAGGTTTGATATCAGAGCAGGAATGGCTATCAGCCTTTTCAAGCTGATATCGGGGCTGGGGGAATGTTTTTATCCAAACCCTTCGGGCACCAGTCAGTTTATTCGTGGAGGGCGCCGCTCTTCCTTGAAAACCATTGGGTTTCCTGTGGAAGAGCTCCTACCCACAAATAAACTGACTGATGCAGGACGCATTTAATTAATAGGTCCTGACCCTAGCCGCAGGGGTCGAGGTTATCAGCCATCAGATTGGCGATCTCGACAAAGTCCCTGATTTGTTTTGGCGTAAGGCCGCGTGTCATTCGGGTTCTGACATCTTGTTCGGCACTTTGAACATCGTTCATCAGCGCGTTACCGGCGGCAGTTAAATGCAGTGTCTGGCTGCGTCGATCAATCGGGTGCGGGCGGCGTTCTATCAGCCCGTCATTTTCAACTTCTTTTAAAAGTCGGGTGATGCGGCCTTTGTCCTGACCGGATTTTTCGGCCATTTGCTGGGCGGTGATGCCCGGCATACGCAAAACCCATTTCAAGACCCGTTTATGGGAAAACGGCATCGGGATATTGGCATCGCTCATCGTATTGATGATCGAACGTTTATAGGAATGGATCAGCCGATGAAGCGTTTCACCGGAAATATGCACCTGATCCACATCCTGCATGTCGGTCGTCATGATCGTATCCTCATATGCCAAACCCTTACACGCTTATGGGGCTTGTGATCCATCCGGTGCGAAGGGCATGGCGGCGGCCTTCGCAAATGATGGCTGATAACAAAGCCGCACCTGCGGCAAAGCTCATGATGGCATCCAATTCAAACGAGCCGCTCGTGCCAATCAATATGGCGGCCATGGCGGCACCAACCGATTGCCCGGTCAGGCGTGCGGTTGAAAGCATCCCGCTGGCACCCCCGGCACGATCACGCGGGGCACAAGTTAACATCAAGCGGTTATTGGGTGCCTGAAACAGCCCAAAGCCAACGCCACAGACCGCAAGGGCGGCAATGATCCAGATATAGCTGCCTTCAATCGGAACCAATGTTGTCGCATAAAGTCCAAGCGCAAATATCGCCATGCCCATGCCGGTCAGACGGATTGGCGAATATTTATCGGCCAAACGTCCGGCGACGGGGGCGGCGATTGCGGTGGCCAAGGGCCATGGCGTCATTAAAAGGCCGGTGACGGTCGGGCTATATCCCAATACGTCATGGAAATAGAATGGCAGGGTGACAAACGCAATCATCTGGGCGGAAAAACCACAAACAGATGAGCCAATCGAACAGGCAAAGATTGGCAATTTCAACAGATCAAGCGGCAGCATCGGGCGGTCTTTGGACAATTGGCGGCGGACCAAAAACACCCCGGCAATGATCGAGATGGCAAATTGGGCCGCAATCAATACCGGGTGGCTTTCAGTGCCGACATTGCCAAGGGCGGCGATCAAACCGCCAAAGGCCAGAACGTTTAAAAACGCGCTGATGAAATCAAACCGGGTGCGGGTGGGCGCATTAAACGGCAGGGTGAAATAGCCAATCGCGATGGCAAAAACCGAAATCGGCACATTGATCAAAAACAGCCAATGCCAACTGGTCACCGCCAGTATGGCCGATGCGATGGTCGGGCCACCTGCGGCCGATACCGACACGGTCATTGCGATCCAGCCAATGGCGCGACCCAATTTGGCCTGTGGGAAGATATGGCGCATGACGGCACCATTGATGCTCATGAGTGCGGCACCGCCAAGGCCCTGTAACACACGCGCTGCGGTCAGAAGTTCAATATTCGGTGCGATGGCACACAAGGCAGATGCCACGCCAAATGTCACGATGCCGGTCAGATAAACTTTGCGAAACCCGATTGCTTCGCCAAGGGCAGCAAGGGGTAACAGCGAAACAACAATTGCCAATTGATAGGCGGTTACGACCCAAATCGCATGGGCCGGTGAAACGCCCTGATCCTGTGCAATGGTCGGAAGTGCCACATTCATGATCGTGCCATCAAGCACGGCCATCATGATCGTCAATAAAACAGCCGCGGTGGCAAAGATGCTGCGTGGGGCAGGCAAGCCATCGGGATAGACCTTGTTTGAAACGCGAATTGGGATGGGCATGGGGCGGTTACTTTCAAACGGCAGGCGCGGGCAGGTGGTGGCGCGCGGGGGAATGGGCTTATGTCATTCGGACGGTTAATGCGTGGGGCGCTGCGTCCTTGAAATGCGTAAGGTTAACTGGTTGACTATATCAACTACATGAGGATGGTTGATCATGTCAACTATATATTTGCGAATGGATCGCATTTATCGATTGGTTTGATCTGATAAGGGGTGTTTTGACGGGGAGGGGATGAAAACAGAAAGCCTATTTGACGCGATACACATCATAGAAAACACGTTTCTGATCGCCGAAATCCTGATGGTTTGGCAAATAGGGCATCGGGTCGGAATGCGAAACCTGTTCCCAAAGGCCGACGCGAACTGTTGCCTGAATGGCCTTGGCAAAGGCCCCGTCATAAAGGTCTGCGCGCTGGGTAAAGCTTATGATCCCGCCGCGTTTGACCACCCGGCAAAATTCAGCAAACAGCTTTCTGACTTCACGGACATAAGTCAAGGTGCCAATACATTGCAGCGCACCGAAACCATTGTCACCAAATGCCAGCGGCTTGTTCATATCGCGCTTTTTAAGGTGCCGATAAACGCCTTTGGCCTCTGCTGCTTGCAGGGATTCCAGCGAAATATCAATGCCGGTAATGTCGCGGTATCCGGCCTTTGACAGCTCAAGCCCGGTTAATCCGGTGCCGCAGCCTGCATCTAAAATCGGCGCATCTGGCGCAACACCCTGATCCTGCATGATCGCGGCGGCACGCATCGGCGCGTCATAGCCCATCTTGGGCAAATCTGCGTCATAACTGCCTGCCCACTTGTCGTAATAGGCCGCCAAGCTTTGCGGATCAGCATCGGTCATGCGGGTTAAGTCCGATGCGCTATCGGAAACATCATTCGGGCTGGCATCACCATCACGGGATTCCACCATGGCTTACCTCACTGTTTTTGTTTTTGGATTGTTGTGTTCAGGAGGGGGATATTAAGGCACAGGCGACGCATGAATGCAAATTGCGCCTGACCTTGTGAGTAGTATCCGACCGCGTATTAGATGCGTATCATCAAAGAACGCATCGGGAGGATGATAATGAAAATAATGATGGTTCTGGGGATCGTTGCCCTGTTTGCACTTGGCGCAGAAGTTACGCCTGTTCGTGCAGCGGGTGGCGTGATCGTATCTGACCAGATGATTGAACATGGCGGCGGGTGTCGCAAAAGCTCCCCGCCCGGTCAGTGTTGCCATATGGATACCAAGGCGGGGTCGGTGCATTGCCATTGAGGGGGGCGTTGTCTTGAGGGAAAAAATAAATCTGTCCCCTTTTGTCCCTGTCCCCTTTTTTGGTGAGGTTTTAGTATCACGGCTTCGAATTCCTGAGACCGCGGGTTTGCGAAGACGAAGTGTCGGGAGTTGGCCTTCATGGGCTTAGAAGTTGAGTTGAACCGAATTGATTCTTTGTCTCATGCTATCGAGTGCGCCTCTAAATTGGGCGCTGATAGCAAAGGTTTCGGCGTGTTTCGCGGGCAAGCAAATGTTGATTGGAAATTAGAGCCAAGTCTGTTTCGCAGGGCGCTTTGGTCTCGAAACGAGCATAGGATGATTAGAGATGTAATCTCAGCTCATCCACAAGAATTTAAAGATGATCGGTCAATGCTTGATCAACTTGTTAGGCTTCAGCACTACGGTCTTCCAACTAGATTGCTTGATGTTACCCACAATTTTCTAGTTGCGTTATTCTTTGCGTGTAAAGATTCAGAAGATGGAAAGTCTGAGGGAGACGGCGCTGTTTTCTATATTAAGGGTCCGATAGCGAGGCAGAAGTATTATGATAGTGATACAGTAAGCGTTGTAGCAAACCTCGCCAATTTGACTGCATTGAGAAAGGCTAGGATAGCTCTGAAGCGTTCCCCATCGCAAACGGTACTGTCGACGGAAGGAAAAGAAATTTCAGTGGACTATGACCAGTTAGCCCAATTCGTGAGACAAGAAAAACCCTACTTTAAAGATAGAATTAAGCACGACGATTTGATGTCATCCTATTTGGTTTTGCCAAAAAAAAATAATCGACGAATTATCTCCCAGTCAGGAGCATTTATTATCTGTGGCTTGGGTGCGCAGTACGGAGAGGAAGAGCTGGATGAATTTCGTTTATCTTACTTTACGATACCAAAAATAAAGAAAGTGGAACTACGTCGAGACCTTGAGACAATTGGTGTTTCTGAAGAATTGTTGTTTCCAGAAATTGAAACGTTGTCTCGCGCTGTTGCCAGGCGTTATCAGCGAGGCCGCTAATCTATAATATAGCGCGTTGCGCTAGGCACCCCGTCAACAAATACCCCCCCGTCGGCGCTTCCCAATCGACCATTTCGCCCAAGCAGTAAGTGCCCGGTCGTTTTTTGAGTTGGAAGGTGTCGTCGAGTTCTTCCCATGCCACACCGCCTGCGGTGCTAATCGCTTCGTCCAGCGGGCGGGGTTTGGTGATTTTGAGGGGGAGGTCTTTGATCGCCATGGCGAGTTTGGCCGGGTCGTTCAGGATGTCGCGCGGGGTGACTTCGAAAACGAGGGCGGTTTTGGTGGCATCAAGGCCAAGCGTTTTGCGCAGATGGTTGCCAAGCGAGTTTTTACCGCGCGGTTTGGACAGGCGGGTGGTGACATCGGTTAAGTCGCGGTCCGGGGTCAGGTCAAGCATGACGGTCGCATCCCCGGTTTCAAGCCATTGATCGCGCAGTGTTGCCGAGATGGCATAAACCGCACTGCCTTCGATCCCGTTTTTGGAAATCACGAACTCGCCGCGCACAGACTGGTTGCCACAGGTCAGCGTCACGGGTTTGACCGGGGATCCAGCGCATTTATCAATCAAATGATCGGTCCATTTGACGTCAAAGCCGCAATTGGCTGGTTTGAACGGATTGCATGTGATCCCGGCATTTTGCAGGATTTCCATCCATTTGCCATCTGATCCCAAACGTTTCCAGCTACCACCCCCCAAGGCCAGAACGGTGATGTCGGATTTTGCGGTGATGTCGCCGTTTGGTGTTTTGAAAACGGCGTTATCGTTTTCATCCCAGCCGGTCCAGTAATGGCGATAATGGATGGTGCAGCCAAGGTCATCAAGGCGATGTAACCACGCACGCAAAAGCGGGCTTGCCTTCATCGCGGTGGGGAAGACCCGGCCAGATGAGCCGACAAAGGTTTCAATGCCAAGCCCAGAACACCATTCGCGGATTTGATCTGGGCCGAATTTGCGCAAATGTGGTTCAAGGCGCGCGCGCGATGTGCCATAGCGTGAGAGGAAGGTTTCCAAATCCTCGCTATGGGTGATGTTAAGGCCCGATTTCCCGGCCATGAGGAATTTGCGCCCGGCACTTGGCATGCCTTCATAGATCGTCACAGCAAAGCCATCTCCGGCCAGCCGTTCGGCCGCCATGAGCCCTGCCGGGCCCGCGCCAATGATCATGGCGGTTTTGCCGTTGGGCGTTGGTGCGATGCGGTCAGTGGTGTGTGGCATTTCGGACCTTGTGACGCAGGGGACAAGTGATTGGTGGTTTTAGCGGCTTTGGGCGGCGATGGCAATTTGTGTGCTGATCTTACGGATATTTAACGTGAGTCGCATTTTCTTGAGTTTTGCTGCGTTGCCTCCTAGGTTCTTTTCCCACCCCACGAAAGCATACGGAATTGAATGATGATCTCTGGACTTTGGCAGAAACCGACCGAAGACGACCTGACCCGCATTGTTGCGATGATGGAAGACCTGACCTTTCAGGATCGCATTTCACGCGTCCCGGATGAAAACCTTCGCGCGGCGCTTGATGGATCGCCCGATAATGCGCTTTGGGTGTTTCGCGTTGACGGGCGGGCAGTGGCCTATGCCTATCTGACAGAAATGGCGACTGTTTTGCCCAAACTGGACGAATTTGGTGTGTTTGAGCGTGGCCGTGGCTATGGCAGGGCAGCCCTTGCGGCATTGGCCGAAAAATGCGCGGAAACGCAGACGTTTGAGAAGCTTTGGCTTAAGGTTGTCGATGGCAATGATGTGGCGATGGAGCTGTATCGCAGCATCGGTTTCGGGGAAGAAGAATTTTTGCCGCAAAGCTGGCTGACGCGTGCGGGGGACACGGTTGATGTCTATCGCATGTGGTTGCCCCTTGAACCACTGCGGGCAAAAACCGCCTAGCGATGGTCAGAGCGGAATTGGGCCGGGGGGATGCCGGTCTTTTTGGCGAAGAACCGTGAAAAATATCCGGCATCGCGAAAACCAAGTTCACCCGCGATTTGTTGCACGGCGATGTCGGTATAGATCAGGGTGCGCTTGGCTTCTAACATCAGGCGGTTTTGCACGACTTCGCTTGCGGTCATGCCGTAAATGTCTTTGGCGATGCGGTTAAGCTGGGTCGTGGTGATGCCGATTTCGCGGGCATAGAATTCAAGCGACTTATGCTGTTTGTAAAATGTCTCGACCAGCATCTGAAATTTGCGGAATTTTTCGGTTTTTTGTTCTTGTCGTGACAGACGGGCCGGGTCGCCTTGTGGGGCTGTGCGCCCGATATCAAGCAGCAGCAGGCCAAGAATATGGCGCAGCGCAAAGAGCCGCCCGGTATTGTGGCTGTAATATTCGCGGGCGAGTTGCGAAATCAGAAAATCGACCGGGTTGGTTGATCCATTTGGGGTGGCGTCGTTGGTTTGGTCGGTGCTGATATTGGTATCGACACAAATCGCCTGATCAAGATGGGCCAACAGTTTTGGGGCAGGGGCCAGAATTTCGCCAAGATGATAATCGGTCAGCGAAATCACCCAGCCGTCAATATCATTGCTGAATTTAAACCCATGCACGGTGCCCGGCGGGACCGTGATCAATTGCCCTTCATGCATGGTCAGGTTTTGATCATCAAAGCTGATTTCGGCCTGACCGTGGGTGATATAGAGCAGTTGAAACAGGTTGGTATGGCGGTGCGGTTTGATATGCAGATCATGCAGGCGCGATCGTTCGGGGATGCTTTCAAGATGAAAGAATTCCGGTTCCGTGATCGGTTGCGGGGCGCTTGCGCCCGCATCATCCACCGACGGCAGATCAAATTCATCTGTGGCGGTTTTTGGCCGGGTGGCGTCACGTTCGCCGTAAAGCTTATAGATCGGAATGCTGTTGCGCATGGCGTCCTGATAGAAGGCTTTCCGAAGTTGGGAAATCGAATGAATGGTGCGCAGTTTACCCTGTTTTGCAACGGACCAAAAGAAAAGCCCGCCATCGGAAATGGCGGGCTTTATCAATTGGGTTGGGTTGCGGCTATCCGCCGAGTATCGATGGCACAAACAATGTGAGCATCGGTACAAAGATCAAGATCAGAATGCGGACGATCTCAGCCCCAAAGAACGGCATGACACCCCGGAAGGTCTGGCTCATCGGGACACCCTTGGCGAGTGCATTAATGATGAAGACATTCAGACCCACCGGCGGGGTTATAAGCCCCAGTTCCACGACAACCAAGGCGAGGATACCAAACCAGATTTTAAGGTCTTCCGCCCCCATGCCATAGGCCGCAGTCGCCGCCGTTGCCCAGTCACCACCATTGATGTCGACCAAGGCAGGCCAGAAGAACGGAATAACCACCACAATCATGGAAAGGCTTTCCATGAAACAGCCCAGCAAGATCAGGGCAAGCAGCATCAGAACCATGATCAACCACGGATCAAGCCCGCTGGTTGCGGCGGCTTCTGCCATATAGGCCGGAAGGTTCGCACGGCTAAAGAACCCTTTGAGGATTTCTGCACCCAAAAGGATGAAGAAAATCATCGAAGACGTAACCGCCGTGTCCTTAAGCGATTGGCGCAAACCTGCCCATGAAAGGCCGCCTTTGCCTTTCCAGCGCATATAGGCGCCGTAGACCAGAATGGCGAACACACCAACGCCGGCCGCCGGGGTCGGGGTAAACAGACCAGCACCTAGACCAAGAATGATCGAGCCAAAGATCACCATGACCGGGATCAGGCGCAGCAGGGCTTCTTTGCGTTCTGCGGCGGGCATTGGTTCGGGGATCGGTGCCAAGGACGGGTTAATCCGTACCTGAATGGCGATCACGCCCATAAAGAAGACAACCGCAATGATGCCCGGAATGATCGCGGCCTGAAACATCTGAATGATCGATGCTTCGACCGTCACGGCATAAATCACCAAGGCGACGGATGGCGGGATCAGAATGCCAAGGGTGCCGCCCGCAGCAAGGGTGCCGGTGGCAAGGCGCGGCGAGTATTTAAGGCGGTCAAGTTCTGGCAGGGCAACTTTACCCATGGTCGATGCGGTCGCAAGCGATGACCCGCAAACCGCGCCAAAACCGGCACATGCGCCAATGGCTGCCATGGCAACGCCACCCCGGAACCGGCCGAGAATGGCATTAACACCCTGAAACAGATCGCGCGATAGATTGGCCTGACTGGCGAGATATCCCATAAGCACGAAAAGCGGGACAACCGAGAGTTCGTAGTTCGAGACAATCCCGTAAAACAGCGATTTGAACTGCTGAAGATAAGGGTCAAAGCGCAGGAACGGGAAAAACAGGCTTAGGACATAGTTGCCGCCGATACCGACACCAACCATGGCAAGACCAACCGGAACGCGCAGTGCGAGAATGACGAAAAGAAGGGCAAGGCCACCAAGGCCAATAAGTTCGCGTTCAGACATTTGCCTCTCTTTCGAAAATCTGAGTTCCGGCAATCATTGCCCAAAGGAACATTGCGGCGATCCCCGGGATATAGAAGGGCCAGATTTGCCAGCCCAAAATTGCAGAAAGGGTGTTGTCGCTGCGGACCTCGATCATGCCATGAACCATCATGTAACCAAGGAATAGCGCCAAAGCCGTCATCAGGATGCCCGAGATCACGTCAATTGATCGGGCAAACCAGTCGGGAAACATTTTAATAAACACGTCAACGGCAACATGGCCGTGTTGTGCTTGGCAGTAGGGGAAGAACATCAGAGCGGCCGAACTGATGATCATGCTGACGAAGTCTTCATAGCCAATAATGGCAGGAACGTTCGCGTCAAACAGTCGGGCCACTTTATCGAGACCAAAGGCGGTAACGTTGATGATCGTGATAACGGCGATCATCAGCGCAAGCAGGCCACCGGCAACGGCAAACCAGGATGCGGCCTTATTGAGCACGTTTTTCATATGTCTAACAGTCTATCGGGAAAAACAGGGTCACGCACCAGTATGATACGTGACCCCACAAGATTTTCCAGTAATTAGAGCGTATTGCCCTTCATCAGCACCATTTTGCCGGAGACATCCTTTTGTCCGGCAAGGATAAGGTCCGCAGAACGTAGCAGCGCTACGTTCCAGGGGCTTGACGCTGCGGGGCGGAAGGATGTCCCGGCCCGTTGGGTTTGATTTTGGCGACGTTTCGCGGCGTTACACCGTTTGACCGATGCGCCGCATCGCTCCGCACGCTGTGCCTTGCCAAACGGCACGCCAAAAACAAACAAAATGGTGTTGATGAAGGGCAACACGCTCTAGCGAAAGTTACTTGGTATGAGCCTGAACAGCAGCTTTGGCGTCTTCAACCAATTTTGCGCCGTCGATGCCGCTTGATTTGGATTCTTCGATCCAGCGGTCAACAACAGGTGCTGCTGCATCATCAAAGGTTGCTTTTTCAGCAGCCGTCAGCTCGACAACCTGGCCTTTGCCTTCGTTGACCATGCGTTTGCCGACTTCTTCAACGCTGTTGAAGATATCGCCAATTTCAGCCGCGAAATCCTGACCGGAGTTACGGTCGATGATTTCTTTAAGGTCATCTGGAAGGCTTTCGTAACGATCCTTGTTCATCGCGAACAGGAAGGTCGAGGTACCAAAGCGTGAATTAACGCCTTCGCCTTCAACAGAATAAGCAATCAATTCAGCCAGTTTAAGCGGCGGAACCACTTCAAACGGAACCAGACCACCATCTACAACGCCAAGCGACATTGCCTGGGGCAAAGCCGGAACCGGCATACCAACAGGTTCTGCACCCCAGGATTCAATAACCCAGGCACCGGTACGGGTCGGCGTACGCAGTTTCAGACCTTTAACGTCAGCAACGGTGCGGACTTCTTTTTTCGTCAGATGGATTGCTTGACCCGCATGGACATGAACCGCAAGCGGGTGGATGTCTTTAAGGTCTTCGGCGAACTCGTCCTTCATATCCCAGATCGCAAGGTTGGTTGCGCGTGCATCACCAAGGTGAATGCCCGGAAGTTCGAAGACTTCGATGCGTGGGAATACACCCGGGGTATAACCCGGAAGGGTCCAGACGATGTCAGCAACGCCATCGCGAACCTGACGATACAGTTCCGGCGGGTTACCACCAAGGGACATGGACGGGAAGATTTCAAACTTGATACGGCCGTTTGATTCTTCTTCGATTTTCTTTGCCCACGGTTCGATCATTTTCGACTGAGCCGGTGCTTTCGGACCCAGGAAATGGTGAACGGTCAGGGTGACTTCCTGTGCGTGTGCCCCGAACGACACCATGGTCGCAACGGCAGCACCTGCAAGCAATTTGGTGATGTGTTTCATTCTTCCTCCTTTGAACGTCTTGTCGTGTTCATGACGCCGACATAACGTTTCAGCCACGATGCGCATCTAGCGTACGAAGTTTTCCAGTATTCTTGGTTATTGTTTTTATTATTGTTTTTATTCTTATTTTTGGTTTGGCCTGCGTTAAACGCAATTCTGCCATACCCAATTGCAACCAACTTAATAGGCACGTGATGGTTATGTATAATGATATGTAAGCACATATCCATAACCAAACGATTATGTTACAGCCCCTGAATGGGTGGCATGATGCAGGGATGCTTCTTCCCGAACAGCATTAATAAGTATCTCGACGGGTGGGGATATGGGTGAATCAATGCGTGTGGTCAGTCCCACCGGCCCGAAGGTATCACTGGTATCTATAGGTAATTCAACAAGATGGCCGTCTGCGATGTCAGATGCGACCGCCCCGTTCGAGATGATCCAGATGGCGTCTGTTTCACGGGTAAAGGCGCGTCCGAAGGATGTCGAAACAGTTTCGATACGATCCGGGAGTGCGCCAATCCCATGCGCGATCAGCATTTTATCGACCGTTGGGTGAATAATCGCATGTTTGGGCGGGACCAGAACGGTAAATTCGCGAATGCGGGTAATGTCTGGATTTTTATCGGCCATCAGCGGATGGCCGGGGCGTGCGACCAAGGATATATGTTCGGAATAGAGATGGATGAATGAAAGCCCCGACATCTGATCGGGTTCAGCCAGACGCCCGACGACAAGATCAAGCTCACCCACCCGTAATTGCCCCATCAACATGACGTTCGGCCCGGCAACCACCTTAACCGTGGTATCGGGACTAAGTGTTTTAAATCGTCGGATGGCATGAGGCATGACACTGGCAGCTACTGTGGGCAGTACCCCCAGATTGATCGAAAGCCCACCTTGCATGCGGACCTGACTGATGCTGTCGACACCTTGGCGAAGGGCAGTGACACTGGCCCCGGCATAGCGCAAAAATACTTTGCCAAAATCGGTTAAGGTCACGCCGCGCTTGGATCGGTCAAACAGACGCGCATCAAGATGTTCTTCAAGTTCGCGAATGGTTTTGGAAACGGCGGGTTGGGTTATGGATAATGTGTCAGCGGCCTTGACCACGCTTCGTTGACGGGCAACTTCGAGAAAGCAAGTCAGGTGGCGGAATTTAATGCGTTGATCAAGCATGCGTGCCTACGTCGCGACGTTGTGGAATGAACTTATTAAGTGGCTATTCATAATTATATAGTTATGCAAAATACGCAATTCCTCATTTTACATAACCAAAACCGTCTGCGAATGTAGGCGCAAATAAGCAGGGTGGAAACGACATGAGTTTACAAGTTGCCCCGGTCAACGGGACACATATTCATTACTGCCAGACCGGTCCCAAAGATGGTCCGGCGATGGTATTTGCCAATTCACTCGGCACGGATTTGCGCATTTGGGATGATGTTGTCAGCGTCCTTTCCAAACGTTTTAACATTGTTACCTATGACAAGCGCGGTCATGGATTGTCGGGAATTGGCGATGCGCCATATGACATTTCGCTGCATGCCAATGATCTGATCGGGTTGCTGGATCATCTTGGTCTGAATGAAGTGATTATTTGCGGCCTGTCGGTTGGCGGCTTGATTGCCCAGAAAGTGACCGAACAGCAGCCCCAACGTGTTCGCGGCCTGATCTTGTGTGATACCGCGCCCAAACTTGGCGATTATGACGGTTGGAATACACGGATCGAGGCGATCAAAGCCGATGGGCTGGAAAGCCTTGGCGATGCGATTATTGAACGCTGGTTGTCACCGACTTTCCGCAAAGACCGTGTACTTGAAACCGCGATGTATCGCGACATGCTGGTTCGCACGACGGCGGCAGGATATATCGGCACATGTGTTGCGCTGCGCGATGGCGATCTGCGCGAAGCTGCCGGAAAAATTGCTGTGCCGACACTTTGCATTTGCGGATCGGAAGATCTGGCAACACCGCCAGAAGTGGTGCGCGAAATGGTGTCCATGATCCCCGATGCACAATTTGAATTGATAGACGGGGTCGGGCATCTGCCCTGTATCGAAACCCCAGAATTGCTTACCCGGTTGATCGACCGATTTACCAAGGAGAAGAACCTTGTCTGAGAGCCGGTATGACGTTGGCATGAAAACCCGCCGTTCTGTTTTGGGTGATGCGCATGTTGATCGTGCGTCGAAAAACATCACTGAAATTGACGAAGGTTTTCAGCGCTATATCACCGAAAATGTCTGGAACGGTGTTTGGACGAGCGACAAATTCACCAAGCGTGAGCGGTCGATTGTGACCATTGCTTTGCTTGCCGGACTTGGTCACGAAGAAGAACTCGCCATGCATATTCGGGCGACTTTGAATACCGGGGCAACACGCGATGACATCCGTGAAACCCTGATGCATGTTGCGGTCTATGCCGGCGTTCCCGCCGCCAATACGGCATTCCGCATTGCCAAGCAAACCTATGCCGAGATCGACGCGGCATCCAAGGGAGAGTAAGCCATATGTCCACCTTCAAACCGCGTGACTGGGGTTCCCACGCCCCGTTCATCGCCCCAGGATATAAATCCACCGTTTTGCGTGGTCCGACACGTCCGGCACTTGCCATTCAGTCGGGCCTGACCGAGGGCACGGGTCCGCGCTTTGCCCCGGCTGCTGTGCGTAAACTTGATCATGACTTGACCAAGAACGGTGTCACCAACGGTGAGCCGATTGGCGAACGTATTGTTGTCCATGGCCGGGTTCTTGATACCGATGGCCGTCCGCAGCCAAATATTGTTGTGGAAATCTGGCAGGCGAACTCTGCTGGTCGCTATGTTCATAAAGTTGACCAGCATGAAGCGCCGCTTGATCCGAACTTCCGTGGTTCGGGGCGTTGCATGACCGATGCCAACGGCAATTACAAATTCTATACCATCAAGCCGGGGGCCTATCCGTGGGGCAACCATTTCAATGCGTGGCGTCCGAACCATATCCATCTGTCGGTTTTCGGGCCGGGTTTTGCGACCCGTCTTGTGACCCAGATGTATTTTCCGGGTGACCCGCTGCTTGAACTTGATCCGATCTTCCTTGAAACCAAGGATGCGGCAGCACGTGAACGCCTGATTTCCAAATTCTCGATTGAAAAAACCGAGGAAGGCTTTGCGCTGGGTTATCAGTTTGACATTGTCCTGCGCGGACGCAATGCCACCCCGATGGAGAATTAAGTCATGGCATATGGTGAAACCCCCTCACAGACGGTTGGCCCGTATTTCGCCTATGGCTTGACCGCAGGGCAGTATGGTTACGACTTTAGCGATATTGTCACGCCGACCGTTGCCGGATCGGACGCCAAGGGCGAACATATCCGCATTACCGGCACGGTGTTTGATGGCGAAAATAACCGCGTCAATGATGCCATGATCGAAATTTGGCAGGCCGATGCCGATGGCGTCTACAGCGAAAAGCCAGTTGATGTTGCCGATACCGGTTTCCGCGGCCTTGGCCGTTGTGGCACGGGTACAGATGCCAATAACCGGTTTTGGTTTGATACGATCAAGCCGGGTGTGGTCGAAGATGCACAAGCACCGTTTGTCAATGTGATCGTGTTTATGCGCGGCATGTTGGTGCACGCCTTTACCCGTTTCTATTTTGACGACGAAGCTGAATTGAATGCAAAAGACGCTGTCTTGCAATCGGTTCCGGCAGACCGTCGCAATAGCTTGGTTGCCAAGCGCATCCAGACCCCGACGGGGATCGAATACCAGATCGATATTCACATGCAGGGGGACGCGGAAACCGTGTTCTTCGACGTGTAAGTCGATTTGGCCCGATGGCTGCGTCCGCTGCTTTGGGGAAAGCCGGCGGTCGCAGCCATCGACCTTATTTCCCGCGCTCAAGGGGCATTGGCCCCGCGTTTGTTCCGTTTTTGTTTGATACCACAGGAGTTTTACCGTGGTTGCACGTTTCATGTCGCTTAAAGAAGCTGTCGCGTCCTGCGTTAAGGATGGCGATACCATCGCGATGGAAGGCTTCACCCATCTTATCCCACATGCCGCTGGTCATGAGATCATCCGTCAGGGGATCAAGGATTTGACCTTGATCCGTATGACGCCTGATATGATTTATGATCAACTGATCGGTGCAGGCTGTGCGAAGAAACTCGTTTTCTCGTGGGGGGGGAACCCCGGTGTCGGGTCGCTTCACCGTTTGCGTGAAGCGGTTCAGGAACACTGGCCGCACAAACTTGAAATCGAAGAACATAGCCATGCGGCGATGGCAAATGCATATGATGCGGGGGCTGCTGGCCTTCCTTGTGCAGTGTTTAAAGGCTACCGTGGTGCTGAATTGCCGCGTGTGAACAAGAACATCAAATTCATCGAATGCCCGTTCACCGGTGAAAGTCTGGCTGCTGTACCGTCGATCCGCCCGGATGCGACGGTCGTTCATGCGCAGAAAGCCAACAAAAAGGGCGATGTCCTGTTTGAAGGCATTGTCGGTGTTCAGAAAGAAGCCGTACTGGCAGCCAAAAAATCCATCATTACAGTCGAAGAGATCGTTGATGATTTTGGCGATATTTCACCGAATGCTGTGATGCTGCCGAACTGGGCGGTTACGGCGATTGTTGAAATTCCAGGTGGGGCCCATCCGTCCTATGCCCAAGGATATTACAAGCGCGACAATGCCTTTTACAAAGCTTGGGACCCGATCGCGCGTGACCGCGAAGCGTTCCTGGCTTGGATTGAAGAGCATGTCATGAATGGTGGTCCCGAAGATTTCGCGGCCAAACGTGAAGCAAACAAGGGCTAAGCGGAGAAAAGATCATGGTTGAATATACCCCGACTGAAATGATGACGGTATCCGCCGCACGTGCGCTTAAAAACGACGATGTGTGCTTTGTTGGTATCGGTATGCCATCAGCCGCCTGTAATCTGGCGCGCCTGACCCATGCACCTGAACTGACCCTGATTTATGAAAGTGGCACGATTGGCACCAAGCCCGATGTCTTGCCGCTTTCGATTGGCGATGGCGAGCTTTGCGAAACGGCTGTGAACACGGTTGCTGTGCCGGAAATGTTCCGTTACTGGCTGCAGGGTGGCAAGATTTCCGTTGGTTTCCTTGGTGCGGCCCAGCTTGATAAGTTTGGCAATATCAATACCACCGTGATTGGCGATTACGACGATCCGAAAGTCCGCCTTCCGGGCGGCGGCGGTGCGCCAGAAATTGCGACGAGTTGCGGTGAAGTCTTTTTGGTGATGAAGCAAAGCAAACGTGGCTTTGTTGAAAAGATCGATTTTGTCACCTCGCTTGGTCATGGCAAGGGTGGCGATGATCGCGCGTCTTACGGCGTTGATACCAAAGGCCCTTCGCGTTTGATTACCGATCTTTGCATCATGGAACCGCATCCGGTGGGCAAGAACTTCATCGTGACGTCGATCCATCCGGGTGTTACCCGCGAAGACATCATTGAAAATACAGGTTGGGTTGTTGAATTTGCCGACGAAGTCGCCGAAACTGCGATCCCGACCGAAAAAGAATTGCAGGTTCTGCGTGAACTGCATGCCCGTACTGCCAAGGCGCATGGCGACCAGCAGTAAGGGCATTAAAAAGGATCTATAAAAATGGCTGACGCATATATTTGCGATTATATCCGTACCCCGATTGGCCGCTTTGGTGGCAGCTTGTCGCAGGTGCGTGCCGACGATCTGGGTGCTGTGCCGCTTAAGGCATTGATGGAGCGCAATCCGGGTCTGGATTTTGCGGCTGTTGATGACATCGTGTTTGGCTGTGCCAATCAGGCGGGCGAAGACAACCGTAACGTTGCACGCATGTCAGCACTTCTGGCCGGTTTGCCAGAAACGGTTACGGGTACCACGGTTAACCGTTTGTGCGGTTCTGGTATGGATGCGATCATTATTGCCGCACGTGCGATCAAATCGGGCGAGCAGGAAGTGATGATTGCCGGTGGTGTCGAAAGCATGTCGCGTGCGCCGTTCGTGATGCCCAAGGCATCCTCGGCATTCTCGCGCAATGCAGAAATCTATGACACGACCATTGGCTGGCGCTTTGTTAATCCGGTGATGAAAAAGCAGTACGGCGTGGATTCCATGCCGGAAACCGGTGAAAACGTTGCCGAAGATTTCAATATTTCGCGCGCTGATCAGGACGTGTTTGCAGCACGTTCACAGGACAAAGCCGTTGCCGCACAGGAAAATGGCGTTCTGGGGCAGGAAATTACCCCGGTCACCATTCCGCAGCGCAAAGGTGATCCGATTGTTGTCGATAAGGATGAACATCCGCGTCCGGGCACCACGGCCGAAAAACTTGGCAAATTGCCGACCCCGTTCCGTGAAGGCGGTTCGGTTACGGCAGGCAATGCATCGGGTGTGAATGACGGGGCGGCTGCCCTGATCATTGCATCGGAAGCCGCGGTCAAGAAATATGGCCTGACCCCGATTGCCAAGGTTGTTGGTGGTGCGACCGCAGGTGTTGCGCCGCGTATCATGGGCTTTGGCCCGGCACCGGCCAGCAAGAAGCTTTTGGCACGTCTTGGTTGGTCAACCGATCAGCTTGACGTGATCGAGTTGAACGAAGCCTTTGCTTCCCAAGGTCTTGCGACCCTTCGTGATCTTGGCATTGCCGATGATGATGCACGGGTAAACCCGAATGGTGGGGCGATTGCACTTGGTCATCCATTGGGGATGTCGGGTGCACGCATTGCTGGTACGGCTGCCCTTCAGTTGAAGCGCACAGGTGGCAAATATGCATTGGCCACTATGTGTATCGGGGTTGGTCAGGGCATTGCGATTGCGCTTGAAGCTGTCTAGATCAGTGGCAGCGAATTGATCTGTTAAAAAAGCCCCTGTGCCGTATCTGACGGGCAGGGGCTTCTTTATGTATTGTTGACCAATGGTGTTTGCGGCGCGACACTATCAACTTGAATTCTCACCTGTTTATGATGGTGGATTAAGCCTGATGACGATTTCGCCTTTTGATTCTGCCCTGCTTGGGGATCTGTTTTCCGATCCGGAAATTGCCGCCCTGTTTGATGACAAGGCACAGATTGCATCCATGCTGCTATTTGAATCAGCCCTTGCCGCGGCCGAAGCCCGCGCAGGTGTGATCCCTGCGAAAAGTGCGACGCGCATTGCGGAAGTTTGTCGGGAATTTGATCCTGACCCGGCGTCCCTTGCGGCGGGAACGGCAAGTGCAGGTGTTCCTGTTCCGGCATTGGTCAAAGCGCTTAAGGCGGAAATTGGCGGTGACGATGCCCGCTTTGTTCATTTTGGTGTGACAAGTCAGGACGTGGTTGATAGCGGGCTTGTTCTACGTCTGCGTGATGCCATTGGCATTATCCGCCGCCGCATTCGTAAACTGGCCAAGGCATTGTCCATTCTTGCCGAGAACCATCGTCGAACTGTGATGATTGGGCGCACACGATCACAACAGGCGGTGCCGACCACATTTGGACTAAAGGCCGCAGGATGGCTAGCCCCACTTGTGCGGATTGATCGCCGAATTGATAGTTTGTCGCATGATTTGTTGCGGATTTCTTTTGGCGGTGCTGCGGGAACGCTGGCATCCATCGGGGCCAAGGCGGGCGAGGTTGAAAGCAACCTTGCCGAGGAGCTTGAACTTCCATCTGCAGATATGCCGTGGCATGCCCAGCGCGATGTTTTGGTCGATTTTGCAAGTCAGTTAACAGCGTTAACCGGAGCACTTGGTAAAATGGGGCAAGACCTTGTTTTACTCGCGCAATCGGAAATCGCCGAAGTGCAACCGGGTAAAGGCGGTGGATCATCAACCATGCCGCATAAATCCAACCCGGTTCAGGCCGAAATGCTTGTGACATTGGCGCGCTTTAATGCGGGGCAACTTGGGGTGTTTAGTCAGTCACAGATTCATGATCATGAACGCTGCGGGTCTAGCTGGCTTTTGGAATGGTTGACCTTGCCGCAAATCATCATTGCGGCGGGGACAGCATTAGCGCAGGCGGTCGATATGGTGCCGTCGCTTAAAGTTAATACAGATCGTATGGCCGAAAACCTTGAACTGTCACGTGGTGCGATGTTGGCCGAGGCCGCGACATTTGCGCTGGCCGATCATCTTGGTCGGGATGGTGCAGATAAACTGGTGAAAGACGCCATCGCCAAATCTGCTGCAAACAATTCAAACCTGTTTGATGAACTGCCAAAACTGACCGATGCGCCAGTCGATTGGGCGCATGTCAGAAACCCGGCCAATTATGTCGGACAGGCGGAAGTCTTTGTTGATCGGGTTGTTGTCACGGCCAAGCGCGGATTGCGCGATTGATCAAACATCAAAAGGCTGCCCGATTGCAGCCTTTTTGGTTTGGGCATTTCTGTGGGTATTCCTGTGGGCATTGAGGGGCAGCTTAACGCGGGGCCCGCAGGCGTTTTTCAACGGCATAATTATGGATTGGAACGCCTGCGACTTCGAAATCGCGGCGTTCAACCACGGAAAATCCCTTTTTCAGCAGGAAGGATTTTGCCAGTTCGCTGGCTTCGGAATACAACTTTCCGATTTTCTGTTTTTTTGCCTCGGTTTCAAGCGCGTCATAAAGTTCGGATACAATCCCGCTTCCTGAAATTTCGGGCAGGGCATATAGAAAACCGATATGGCCATCTTTTTCGAAATCGGTGAATGCAACGACTTGATCGTTGCCATCCACCGCGACAAGACAACAGCGCCCATCATTCATTAATTCAGCAAAGCGTTCCTCGGTTGGTTGTAAGCTTCCCCATACAGCAACTTGATCAGGATTATAGGTGTTTGCGCCAAGTTCTTCGACGGCACGTCGAAAAATCTCGACCATGACAGGGGCGTCACTGGTGCGGAACGGGCGAATGTCGGTCATTCCTGTTTACCCCATGCGGTATCAAAGAATTGACGTTCAAGTTCTGTCGCCCGTCGAAAATAAGCCAGGCAGCTTGCCCGTTCGTTTTGCGTTAGGTTGGGGCCGACTTCATCAAGCTGGGTGTTGAGATAGGCAACCACACTTTCAAAATAGTCACCAATATGTAGATCAAGCCATTCGAAATACCAGAAATCGGTTGGCCGTTTTGAAAGCGCGTTATTCACCCGATTTGCCCATCCAAGATATGTGCCTTCGGCCACGGCCAGAACGGCAAGCATGTTGGCATAACTATTGGTGTTGATCGCATCAGCCATCAGCTGCTTAAATTCTGCTGTTGCAGGCCAATCAGGTTGATCCTTGCGGGGGGTATCAGACACACCAAGGGCCTTAAATGACCGTTCGAAATAGGTGTTTTCGGCGCCGGTAAGGAGTGCAAGGAACTGACAGCCTGGAATACGGTCTTTTAGGGTTGGTGCCCGCGAAACGGCCGCTGCCAATAGCGCAACAAATTGATCAATAAAGCGATGATCCTGAATAAGGTAATTTTCGAGGTTGGTCTTGGGAAGTTCTGCATTGCCCCAGGCATCGGTAAACGGGTGGTGGGTAACTCCATGCCACTGATCGGCATTGGATGCCTTAAGCCAATCGGAAAATGCGCCCTTAGGAAAAGATTTCTGCCACTGCGGATAATCTGCCACGTTATTTTTGCACTCGATCGTCACGGCACGTTCCCTGAAATTCGTATATTTTCCTTTTCTTACATGACTGTAAGGGTGGTGCAAGAGTCCAAACGTATGATCGACCAATAGATAGTCAATCGATACTTGGTTGAGACATGTCAATGTAAACCAATAAAATGTAATGTTATAAACTTGCAATGTAATGTGCGAATTCCTGAGGAGGAACTCATGAAAAACGTTGGATTGGTTGATCGTTTGTTGCGCGCTGTTGTTGGTGTGGCATTACTTGCTTTACCGTTCGTGGTTGCAGCCCCCGAGGGCGAAAGCATGGCATTTGGCATTTATGCTTGGGTTATGATTGCGGCTGGTGTTGTGATGTTGGTCACGGCAGCTTTGCGGTTTTGCCCGCTTTATATGTTGTTCGGCTTGCGAACTTGTCCTTTGTCTAAATAAAGCGGTTGAAGTTTGTTTCATCACACTAATTTTCTATTCGAAGTGTTGTGATCAGCGCGCTATAGTCGCATTCATTAGCTGACTGCGGAGTATCCCCGCGTGGTTTGAAGGGGCCCGCAGTCGGTTAAGTTTTACGGCGATGACGAATGATCACGAATAACGGAATAGAAAAATGAAACGCCTGAGTGATGAACTGACTGTATCCGCGCAATTGCCGCTTGAGGCGATCGACGAGATTGCCAAAGCCGGATACAAAACCATCATCTGTAATCGTCCAGATGATGAAGATCCGGGTCAGCCGTCATTTGCCGAAGTTGCGTCTAAGGCGGAAGAACTGGGGATGACCGCGCTGTTTCAGCCTGTTGCAAGTGGCAATGTTTCGGATGAGGATGCCGATAGTTTTGCCAAGAACCTTGCCGAGGCACCCAAGCCGGTATTCGCCTATTGCCGCAGCGGGACACGTTGCACGATCCTTTGGTCGCTTGCCAAAGCGGGAAAACTGCCGGTTCAGGACATTATCAAATCAGCAGCAGATGCCGGTTATGATATGTCGCCGCTTTTGCCGCGTATTGCAGCACGCGGGTAATACCCCGATATACAGTTATGCGATGCACGGGTTGCGTTGCATCGCATAATTGCACAGCACGCCTGCCAAAATTGCACTATCGCTTTTCGGTTTTCCATGGCGACTATGCGAATAAATATCGACCTTGGGTCATCTAATGCAGGTGTGACTTTGAAGACGCGCGAAAACGCCAATATAGAATTTCGATTGGCACAAACTGGCGATATTGACGCGCTTTGTGAAATTGAAAACCAATCCTTTGAGAATGATCGACTGAACCGACGTGCGTTCAAACGTTTTGTCGGAAGTGAAACCGCGCGCCTGATTGTTGCCCATGATGGGGGGGACCTTGTTGGCTATGGGCTGGTTATTTTCCGCCGAAATGTCGCCTTGGCACGGCTTTATTCAATGGCCGTTGCCCCACAACGATGCGGGCAGGGGATAGGGCGGTTGCTTCTGGCGCAGGCAGAAGAATGCAGTCTTGATTTTGGCGCACCCATCTTGCGGCTTGAAGTTAGCCAAAACAACAAAACTGCGATCAGTCTGTTTCGTGCCGCAGGGTACAAGGAATTTGCACTTTATCCCGACTATTACCCGGATCATTCCGATGCGCTTCGGATGGAACGGGTCTTGGTCCCAGATACTTTGCGCCTGCCATCGCCGATCCATTTTTATCACCAAACACTGCCCTTTACCTGTGGGCCAGCGTCCCTGATGATGGCGATGAATGCGCTTGATCCCAGCGTTGAGATGGATCGCAATCTTGAAGTTTCGCTTTGGCGTGAGGCGACCACCGTATTCATGACGTCTGGGCATGGTGGGTGTGGCCCGCTGGGCTTGGCATTGGCGGCATATAAACGTGGCTTTGACGTTGAAGTATTCAGCAGCCGCGATGGCCCGTTATTCGTCGATACGGTGCGTAAAGCAAAGAACCGCGAAGTGGTCGAACTGGTGCATTATGATTTCGCCCGGCAGGCACAAGAGGCCGGTATTCCGATCACCACAGGTGCGTTTGGGATCGCCGAGATTGAACAGCGTACACAGCAGGGGCAGATGGCACTGGTCTTGATCAGCCAATATCGAATTTACGGCGATAAAATCCCGCATTGGGTCGTGGTGTCAGGCTTTGATGACCGGTTTGTCTATGTCAGCGATCCAGACATTGGCGATGACCATGAACCGTTTACCGGCAGTGATTGCGTTTCTGTGCCGATCTTGCGTCATGAGTTCGATCTTATGGCGCGCTATGGCCGTGATAAGCTGCAAGCTTCTGTATTCATTGGCAAAAAGGCCGGGTAAAACCCGGCCTTTCTTTTGATGTTATCTGTCGAAATGCTGTCCTAATAAGGACGTGCGATCTTGCCCAGCAGGTGGGCGATGATGCGACGATAGAGCTCCATCCCCAGTACAACATCCTCAACCCCGGCATCGATATTGGGGTTGTCGTTGACTTCAATGACCATCGGGCCGTGCGGCGTTTCCTTAACATCGACACCATAAAGGCCATCGCCCATCAGTCGGGCCGATGCAAGGGCGACGGCAACAATGTCTTGCGGGGCGTCTTCAACCGCAACGGTTTCAAAACCACCTTCTTCAAAGCTTTTGCCATCGTCTTCATGTTTGACGATCTGCCAATGGCCCGGCGCCATGAAATAGCGGCTGGCAAAAATCGCCTCACCGCCAAGAACACCGATCCGCCAGTCAAATGTCGTTTCGACATATTCCTGGATGACAAGAAGTTCGGAGTTTTTGAACATTTCACCAGCAACTTCGGCCAAATGGCTTGGCGATTTTACTTTGCGCACGCCGCGTGAAAAGCATCCGTCAGGTACTTTTAGAACCGACGGGAAGCTGAACTGTTTACCGATTTCGGCAATGCGGCGCTTATCGAAAATCGCACTTTTGGGTGCGGGAATACGATGGGTGCGCAGCAATTCCGCCAGATAAACCTTGTTGGTACAACGCAACATGGAATCTGGATCATCAATTACCGGAATGCCTTCTTTCACCGCGCGCTTGGCAAAGCGATAGGTGTGGTGATCAAGGGCGGTGGTTTCACGGATCAGAAGGGCGTCAAATTCCGACAGATGATGGAAATCCTTGGCTGTGATCAATTCGGCCTTTGCACCAAGATCGGCAGCGGCCTGAACGAAATTAGCCAATGCTTCCGCATCTGATGGCGGTAGTGGATCGTTCGGATCATGTAGGATCGCAACAAGGGCGGTTGGCGGTGTAACGTTGCCCTGTTTGCGAACACGGCCACGCAAATAGGCCCGCAAGGCGGCTTCGAATTCAGCCAGATTGCTGTCATCAAGCTGACCTAGTGACGGGGCTTCGATTTCGCGCAAAATCTTGCGGTCCTGCCTGTTTAGATGCAGGCGCAAAATCGGGCAGCGGAACTGATCAAACGCGCGTTCGGCGATCTTGCGGAACCGTTTATCCGTGGTGCGGCCGAAATAGACATCGATATGATCCGGTGCCTGATCGGCGGTGTGGCCGGATTTTTCCAGCGCATCCAAAATCTGGGGACTGAGTTCGGATCGTGATGATTTTTGCAGACGTTTCCAGTTCAAATCCAAAAGAACGTCTGCTTCGGGGATGACACGTTCTGCACGTGCCGCGGCCAGAAGGCTGCAATAATAACCGCGCGATAGATATTCATAGGATTGGCACAGATTGATCACGCGGCGGTTACGCACACCATGATCAAGGGCAAGATAATCGCGCACACGCATCACACGTGCACCAGATACGGCAAAGCGCTGATCCGACAGGCGATCAACAAGGATCAATGGTGCGCCGGTGGCAACGGCGGGCGAAATATCGGTTTGCCCATCATATAGGGCATGTTCCAGACGAATGCCGTCTTCGCCATCTTCGTAATAGCCCGGAAGATCGGCAATTTTTAGATAGCCATGGCGTTCATATAGATTACGTGCGGTACCGTTTTTGGTGCGAACTTCAAGGCGCATGCGATGGCACCCTGCTTCCATCGCCAGATTTTCCAATCCTGCCAAAAGCTGGGTACCAAGACCTTTGCCACGCCAATCTTGTTCAATCGCCAATGAGTAAATTCGTGCCGTGACAGTATTGGCGCGCAGCAACAATAAACCATATCCAACAATGGACGGCTTGTCGGCATCGCCCGCATCGGCAACCAACAGGCGCGCGGATGCCTGCCGCAAAAAGCGGGAGAACGAAGCGCGGGATATAACGTCACTTTGGAAATTAGCCGTCTCAAGGGCGCAAAGCCCATCAAGATCGGAACGAACAGCATTGCGAATAATGACAGTGTTGGTGGTCTGGGTCGAAGCCACTAGGTGGACCTCCTGCAATGGAACATGGCAAACATGGTGCGCTTAACTTCCGGTACGCTCAAACCAAAAATCTCACAAGCGCGTTTATCGTTCATAGCTATGCCTTTTTTTCATGGGATTTGGCATAGCTGGCACTCGACCTGTAAGCTGAATGAAAATATGGTGTTTTCAGATGGCTGCGTTGAAAGTTTTGATGCTCTCGTTCTGATATGCATCATATATGAGAACGAGCTTGAAAATACCTTCATTCAGGGTAGAAACCGGCATCTACCGGTTGGGCAATAAGCGTTCTGACGGGAACCACAAGGATACGACGTTTTTGAAAAACAGCACCCTTCGTAACTTTAGATCATATGGACGACGCGCTGCGTTTGTCCCGCTTTTGATGGCGGGAACGTTGCTGGCTGCGTGTTCATCAGGCGAAGGGTTTAGTGTACTTGGGTTTGGCTCCTCGGCGGATGATGTTCTTGCGCAGGATGATTTGCATTCGACCATCCCTTATGAGGTGGAAATAACCGGTATTGATCCGCTGGAAGAAGATTTGATTGCAGCCCTTGAGGCGGCAAGTACTGCGCGTCGTTTGCAATCGCGTCCAACCGCATCACGTGCCGGTCTGCAACGCCGGGCTGAAGATGATGTCGAACGCTTTCAGGCGGTGTTGCGATCCAACGGTTTTTATGATGGTCAAATCACCTTTGATATTCAGGAGAAAGCCTTAGAGCAGAATGGCGATCTGTTTGGTGGGTTCTTTGGCGATAAGGTGGATGAAAGTAGTTCGGAAACATCCCGGAATTTGCCGGGTGCGGCCCAAGATGCCTTGGGTGAAGAAAGTCAGGATAGTCAGGCCAGTGAGGCCAGTGTGGCCCGTCAGGATAGTCAGGGAACTGGTCCTGCACCGGTTGTTTTGACCTATGTGATTGATGTCGGCACACCTTATCTGATTTCGTCCGTTGATCTTGTTATTACCTACCCTGATCAGGTGGTCGAACGTTCCGCAACGGACGAGGAACTTGAAAAAACCCGTTTGCAGATCGGACAACGTGCAACGGCGGAACCGATCATTCTGGGGGAACAGTTTGGCGTTGATATCATCCGTGATCAGGGATACCCGCTGGTCAAGGCGACCAAACGTACCATCATGGCCGATACCGCACAAAAAACGATATCTGTTAAATACGGCATTGAAACCGGGCGGCAGGCGAATTTTGGCGCCGTGACCGTCAAGGGTGCACAAGACGTCGATACCGACTTTATTGCCGGTTACCGTAGTTGGGATGCCGGAGAGCGTTATAGCCCAGATCATGTGCGCACAACACGCCGCAATCTGGCACAAACGAACCTGTTTGACAGCGTTATCGTCAAGGTCGACGGGCCAGTAGGCGAAAGCGGTGAAATCCCGGTTGAGATCAAGGTTGTTGAACGCAAAATGCGATCAATCGGTGGCGGGGTGGACTTTTCCACTGCCGATGGGATTGGCACCAACGCGTTTTGGGAGCATCGTAACTTTTTCGGTGCGGGTGAAAGGTTGCGTCTTGGGATAGAGGCATCCGGGTTCGAGCAAGGGTTGACCGCAGAATTCCGCAAACCGCAATTCTTGCGCCGTCGTCAGGCGCTTGTTGCCGATGCAAATGCGAAAAACAACGATACAGACGCCTATCAGGGTGAAACCGTTGACAGTTTTGTCGGGGTTCAGCGCCCGTTGGGTGAAAACTGGTCCGGGACATTGGGTGTGACGGCGGAATATTCCAACCTGACCGGATCAGATGCACCGAACGAACAGTTCTATCTGGCTGGCTTGCGCGGAATTTTACGCCATGACAATACCGATAACCCACTTGATCCGACCAAAGGCACACGCTTTGAAGTCAATGTTTCGCCCTATATGGGCTTGAGTGACAAGGATACGAACTTCACATCGGTTTCGCTTGACGGGTCGCAATATTTGTCCATTGATGATGATGGTGACTACGTTCTTGCCGCAAGGGCACGTACGGGGATGATCATTGGTGAGGAACGCGGTGATTTGCCATCGAACAAACGGTTCTATTCCGGTGGTGGTGGTTCGATCCGTGGGTATGAATACCAAAAGGTCGGTCCGTTGGCGGATGACGGGGACCCGGTAGGTGGGCGTTCCGTTTTGGAGGTCGGTTTCGAATTCCGTGCCCGAATTACCGAAAGTTTCGGCATTGTCCCGTTTGTCGAAGGGGGGAATGTCTATTCCCGAAGCGAACCTGAAGACTTGTCGCTTCTGTGGGCGACCGGTCTTGGGTTTAGGTATTATACCCCGGTTGGGCCGCTGCGTTTTGATGTTGCTGTGCCACTTGATAAGCGTAAAAATATTGATGACAATTACCAATTCTATATCAGTCTGGGGCAGTCATTTTGACCAAGGCTGACGATCCATCTGCGAAAAAAAGCACGCCAACCGAACGTCGCCGTTTCATGAAGAAATGGGGGCGCTATGGCGCCTATGGGATTGTTGGCGTTACGCTTGGACTTGTTGGGTTGGTTGGCGTAGCGGGCACCGGGCCGGTACTTCGTTTGGTAACACCGGCCATCAATGAAGCGGTGTCACTTGCAACCGACAGCAAGTTTGAACTGGGCGACATAAAGGGAAGTCTTTGGACCGGGCTTACCTTGGATCGCCTTGTGATGGCGCGCGCCAGTGACGGGTTTGATCTTGAAGTAACAGAAGCCGTGCTTGACTGGTCACCGCTGGATCTGTTGGCGGGGCGTTTGCAGATCAACCAGTTCCGTCTGGAAAAAGTAAACATTATCCTGCCCGGCGAGATTGATCAGGAAGAAGCCGACGACGTTAGCAGCAACGACGAAGGCGGGTTTTTCGTGCCTTTGGCGGTTTCTGTTGATGCGTTTGAACTTGGTGAAATCGCATTGGTTGATCCGGCAACGGGTCATAGTTTCCTTTATACGCTGCGCGGTAAGGCGGCGGTGGGTAAAAACCTGTCGGCGACTGCGGGGCTAAATTTACAGCCCCGTGATGGCGGCATTGACCGTTTGGCGATTGATCTTGATTTCGATGGTCCGAAACAGCGGCTTTTCGCAAATATCGACGGGGAACTTGGCCGCGAAGGGATCATTATGACCCTTGCCGGGCTTGATCCCGAAGTTGCAACCGATATTAGAATAAGCCTTGCCGGTGATGGTCCCGCCGATGACTGGCAGGGAACACTTGACCTTGCAACTGCGGATTATGCTGCCCTTTCCAGTGATGTCGCGGTTCAACTGTCATCTGATAGCGTGGCATTTTCACTTGATGGCGGGTTCGATTTATTTGAGCGGATCACGGATGGATTGCCCGACCCATTACGAAAGAAGATTGACCTTGCGATTGCGGGAAACTTTGATCATTCCAAGCAAATCCTGTCCTTTGGCGAGCTATCCGTCGCCATGCCCGGTGCGGCTGATCTGACCGCGACTGCGGCACTTGATCTTAAAAAAAATCAAGTTATTGCCGATGCAAGTGCGACAATTGATCCTGCACTTTCGGAACTAATTGACGGTGCCGCAACGTGGGGGAATGCAGGGGTTACTGTGCATGCCAAGGGCGATCTTGCCATGCCTGGAATTGACGTTGCGATCAATGCCAAGGATGTCAAAACGCCAGTTTCATCCATTCAAGAGGTGGTGGTGCGCGCAACGATGCCTACACCACAGGCGGATGATCGCGAAATCAAAGCATCCCTTGGCGTTTCGACCATTGGCAGTGTCTGGAATGATCGTGACTTAAGTGGGTTTATGGGGGCCACGCAGGAGCTTTCCCTTAACGCGCTGATTGCATCGGATTTCAGCGATGTTTCCATACCTGATCTGGTTGTGACCACGCCTGATATGACCCTTCGTGGGAATGCGCAGCTTGATGATGCCTTTGCGGTTTCAGGTGCCAAATTTGTTGGTGATGTTGCTGATCTTTCAATTTTCTCGCCCATTTCCGGTCTTGATCTTAGCGGGCAGGGGCAGGTGAGACTTGGCAATCTGTCTTGGTCGGAAAATGCCGGTGCAAAAGGGGATTTTGCGATTTCAGCAAGCCAAACTGGGTTTGGGATTGCTGATTTGGATCGTGTCATTGGTCCGACCCTAACAATCACGGGCAAGGTTGCGTTGCTTCCCAATCTTGATCTGGCGATTGATATTAGTGCGGTTGATACCGCAATGGTCAAAGGCCCGGTTAAGGTCGATATTACAGATGAATTTGAACGCCTGTCTGTAAAGGGTAATTTCGATGTCGGATCAGGTGTCGTGCCGCCCGATATTGGCGTTGCGCTTGCGCCAAGTACGCTTTCGGTGATCCTGAATGGGGATATTGACGAACCGACGGGCCAGTTTGACCTGCGTGTGCCAAACCTTGAAGCCAGCGGGCAAAGTTTTCGCAATATCCGTTTGGCCACCCAGATGGAATGGTCAGCACTATCGGTTTTGTCTTTGATTAATAAGGCAGAGTTTGATTTCGCTGGAAAGCCATATGATCTGCGGGCAAATGTTGGTTTGCCAAGTGATGCGTTGCGCGTTGATGGCATTTCCCTGCGCGGGGATCATTTGAATTTGACCGGCGCGGTGTTGCTTCCCGATTATGAAACGCCACTGCGCGGCAAGATCACACTGAGCAATCTTGAAGCTGAAATGTTGGCTGATTTTGGTGTGCCGTTTGCCAATGGCACAGTGATCGCTGATGTCGGTTTTACCCCGGACGGGACGCGCCAAACCATCGTTTTGGATGCAGTTGCCCAAGGTTTGCGTATGGTCAGTGAGGCGGATGCAAATCCGGTCATGATCGAGGATGTGCAACTTAATGCGAACATTGCCAACGCCTTTGACATAGCGGAAATTTCGGCAAAGCTGAGGGGTCAGGATATTGTTGCAGATGCGGTGGCAATTGATGACATATCGCTTGATCTGCGCGGTGGGCTTGATGCGCTTGGCATTTTGGCGACAGGTACGGGTACTTATCAGGGGAATGTTGCCTTAAAGACCGACCTTGCAGCCGATGTTTCACTTGGCGATGATCTGAGTATTGTGGCCAGCAAGTTTGATACCGTTATTGGGGATCAATCCATCACGCTGCGCAAACCGTTATCTTTGGTTTTGGCTGCTGATGGCAGGCAACAGGTCCGTGCTGATCTTGGGGTTGGCAGCGGGCATCTTGTAGCGGCCCTTGACCAGGAAGCCAATCAAAAGTCGATTACGGCCAACTTGGCCCTTAATGATGTTGATCTTGGCCCGTGGGGGCGGATTGCCGGGGTTGATGGGCTTAGTGGTGCGGCGAACCTGAATGCGAGTTTGCGCGAAACCAAGGGTTCTTTGCCCGTGGCCAGTGTCAAAGGTCAGATCAGCGGGATTACATCCAAGGCGGTTAAGGATATTATGCCGTTTGAAATGCTGCTTGATCTGGAGCTTCGCAAAGGGTCTTTGGTCGGGCAGGCATCACTTGGCAATTCGGATGTTAAAGTCCTGAGCGCCGAGGGGATTGTTCCAATGGCCATTTCCGTTCTGCAGCAGGAATTCACCCCGGATTTGTCAGCACCCGTTTCCGCCAAACTGCGTCTTGATGGCGAAATTGCCGAATTCTGGCCCTATGTGCCAGCACCCGATCACTTGATGTCGGGCAAGGTTGATCTGGCATTGGATGTTGCCGGAACCTTGGATGACATCCGTTGGAAAGGCAATGTAGCACTTGCCGAAGGGAAATACGAAAATCTGGCCTATGGCACCATCCTTGATTACTTGACCTTAAACGGGGAGTTTGACCAAAACGGGCTTTCGATCCCTGAAATTACCGGGGCAGATGGCGGGAATGGTGCGTTAACGGCATCGGTTGATCTTCGGTTAAAAGATGGCGGGGAGGTTGCCTATGATGCGGTGGCCACACTTCGCAATGTTGCACTGTCGCGTAAAGATGAACTTCTGGTCTGGGCGGATGTTGATACGACCGTTACCGGTGATCTTGCTGCTGCTGATATCAAAAGTTCGGTGACGTTGCTGCGTGGTGAGGTTGACCTTAGTTTGGCCTTGCCGGAATCCGTCCCAACCATTGAAGTTGCCAATCTGCCGACTGCCGAAGAACAGCAAAAAGCCAAAGAAGCGCAGGAAAAAGATGACCAGTTTTCTGGAAATCTTGATGTGACAGTCGATATTCCCGGTCGCTTGTTCGTAAGGGGCAGGGGATTGGATTCTGAATGGGGCGGTCGATTGGAGGTTTCCGGCACGACGGATGAGCCGATCATTGTCGGGCAGCTATCAGCTTTGCGTGGACAACTTGATGTTATTGGGAAAACCTTTGTGATTAAGGATTCCAAAATCACGTTTGCCGGCGGAACGCCGCCTGATCCTATGTTAGATATTGAAGGTGTCTACACCACAAGTGATCTGGTTGTGACGGCAGGTTTCCAGGGGCCGGCAAGTGATCCGGAATTGGTGTTGTCATCTGTCCCGTCCTTGCCAGAAGACGAAATTCTGTCGCAGGTGTTGTTTGGAAAATCGCAAGGAACGTTGAGCGCGGTCGAAGCCGTGCAGCTTGCCAGTGCGCTAAATGAACTTTCAGGCGGCGGTGGAGGCCTTGACGTTGTTGGTAGTGTGCGTCGCTTTATCGGTGCGGACGTTTTGCAAGTTGGCGGCGGTGAAGGTGGCCCGAACGTAAAGGTTGGAAAGTATCTGACCGAAGGTGTCTATGTTGGTACCAAAGCCGGTTCAACGCCGGGATCAAGCGGGGTGGAAGTCGAAATCGAAGTCACCCCGAATATCAGTGTTACCAGTGAATCTACTGAAATTGACAGCAAGGCGGGTATTCAATACCGACTGGATTATTAATCCAGTACAAGGTCGCTGATATCAACCAATGCCCCGTGACGGCAAATGACACGGCCTGCGACTTTTTGCGCGATGGTGATGGCGTTTTCCGTACTTTTGCCGTGGGATTTTGCGGCCAAAAATGCACCGTTAAACGAATCACCCGCCGATGTTGTATCCACGATGTCGGTAATGGTTGGCGGTGTGATGGTGCCAAAATGATCGTCATGATCACACCAATAGGTCGGATCACCGCCAGATTTGACAATTACCTGTTTGGCCCCGGTTTTAAGCCACCGGCGCCCGGTTTGGATCGGGGATGTGTCGCCAAATAATGCCGCGTCATCGTCAAAGGTCGGAAGGATTGTATCGCATAGCGGGGCAATGGCCTGATAGGCAGCAATTGCGGTTTTATCATCTTGCCAAAGGCGCGGGCGATGGTTGGTATCGAAATAAACTTTGCCGCCTTGTTGGGAAAATGCACCTACCAAATCAATCATTTTCAAACGATCTTCGGGGCTTAGGATTGCAAGGCTGATCCCGGAAAGATAAAGCCCGGAAAATGTCGCGAAGGCGGATTTGATTTTAGCATCATGTCCGCCGCCCAGAACCTGTTTTGCAGCGGCCTGATCGCGCCAATAAGAAAAGCTTCGTTCGCCATTATGATCGGTTTGAATGGTGTAAAGGCCGGGCAAAGCACCTTCAATCTGGCGGACAAGACCGGTCGCAATGCCATCGGATTGCCATGCGCTTAACATCGCGTTGCTATAGGCATCCACCCCAAGGGCGGTGATATAGGCTGCATTGTCTTTGGCGTCGTGATCAAGCAAGCGGCTGGTGCGGGCCATATAGGTTGCGGCATTAAGCGTATCGCCAGCAAAGCCAAGTTTTGCGGCACCAAATACCGTGCCCGGCTGTGCACCGGAAAGCTCAAGCATGCATTCACCGATAAACGCGATTTGCGGCATTTGGGAACCTTTGATTTGCAATAAGAGGCCGTCAGGCGGATGCGGATGGCAGGGGCAGGCCGGATTAATCGCCGATCGGCTGACGGCCGGTTGGTGGATTGACCGTCAAAAGCGATGACCTGATGCGGCGCAGTTTTTCTTTGGCCTGATCGGGCATGCGCCGGGCAACCGCCGTTGCGATGACGTCAATCGTTGCCAAAAACGCATGGCGGGTTGCGGTTGGCTTATAGATGTCGGGGTTTTCGGGCATCTCGATTGCAATCACCAGATCGCTTTCCGCGGCAAGCGGGCTGTCGGGATTGGTAAGCGAGATAACCTTTGCACCATATTGCCGGGCAATGGCGGCAGAATGGATCAATTCGGTCGGGCGGCCGCTGGTGGAGATGGCAAAAACAACATCATCCGGGCCAAGGGTCGAAGACAGCATGCGCTGTAAATAGCCATCACTTTGCGATTGGGCCGGGATGCCAAGGCGGAAAAACCGGTTGGCGGCATCAAAGGCAACTGTGGTTGAACCGCCACCAACGCCAAAAAAGGCGATCTGGCGGGCTTTGGCCAGAATGTCAGCGGCTTGATCGACCTGATCTGATGAAATCTGATCACGCAGCAGGCGGAGGTTATCAATGATCACACCTAGTACGTGACTTGAAAGAACGTCTGCAGCGGTGGTGTCATCCGAAATATCTTCGGATGTCAGATACTGCATGCTGACCGCAAGGTTCTGCGCCAGACGCATTTTAAAATCACGAAATCCATCACAGCCCAATGTGCGGCAAAACCGGATGACGGTTGGTTCGCTTACCCCGACATTATGGGCAAGATCGGAAAGGGAAATGGTGGTGACTTCTTCAAGATGCTCGCTGATATAATCGGCAACCTGCTGTTCACGGTTCGGGAATTTTCCCGACTGGCTGCGCAGTAAGCTGATGATATCGGCGGTCGGTTGCATCGGTCTGATCCGGTTCTGTTTCAAAGGCGGGCAGGGATGCCAATACGGATGATCGTAATGGCACCCCCTTGGGAAATATCACTATTCGGGCTTGTAGGCGATAGCTTCGATTTCAATCTTGGCGTCAACCATCATTTGGGACTGCACGGTCGAGCGTGCCGGGCGTTCGCCGGGGAAGAATTCCGCATAGACGCGGTTAAAGGTCCAGAAATCTCGCGTGTCGGCCAGCCAGACATTCATTTTAAACACGTCATCAAGCGTACATCCGGCAAGAGCGAGTGCGGATTTGACGTTTTCCATGGTCAAACGGGTCTGATCTTCGATCCCGCCATAGGCAATTTCACCATTTTCTTTCATTGCGACCTGACCGGAAATATAGACGTAGTCGCCGACGCGAACTGCGGGTGAAAATGGCAGCTTCTGTCCACCGGCACCGCTGCGTTCATTACCGTAATGTTTGATCGCCATGGAAAATCTCCCTGCTTTGGCTGACGGGTATGTGTTAAAACAGCACCCAGTTAAAAATGTAGTTTAACTACCTAAATCAGCTTTCATATAAGGTCAATAGGCGAAAATATGTGGATTTAATGTGAAAAATATGTAGACAAGCTACAAAATTATCCTAAGAATGTAGAAAAATTACATAAAAGATTCATCAGCGGAGAATTTGGCGACGATGGCATTACGCCGTGTTGAAACCACAGCAGCAACCCTAAGCCGGTCCCTTAATTGGGTGGTTGAACGCATCATTGCAGCATTGATGCTTGTTCTTGTTCTGGACGTTTGGCTTGGGGTTATTGATCGATACATTTTTCACTGGCAACTGCCCTGGCCAGAGGAGCTTGCCCGTTATTTGATGATCTGGGCTGCTCTTTTGGCGATCTCGGCGGGGATTGCGCGGCGTGAACATATTGGTATTGGCATGTTTGTCTTAAGCCTGCCGATGCCGATACAGAGAACAATCCTTTTCATGGTCGATCTGATTGCGCTTGCTGCTTTCTTGTATCTGGCGATCTATGGGTTTGATTTTGCCGAAAGCGGTATGCGCCGTCAGGCAATGATCTTTGGCATGTCGCTTGCCCTTCCTTATGCCGCAGTACCGGTCGCAAGTTTGATTGCAGCCATTCAGCTTCTTCTTGTTGCCTTGCGCGATCAGGGCCGCTTTACCCCGGTTGATTTTACGGAGGGCGCGGAATGATCGTCGCCATTATCTTTGTTGTTCTGATGGTTTTGGGCATGCCGATTGGCTTTGCCCTTGGTGTGGCGGGTGTGGCTGGCCTGTTTGACATGGGCGGGGGGATATTCCTATCCCAGGGTCCAAGCAAAGTGTTTAACGGTCTGAACGTTTTCCCATTCCTTGCCATGCCGTTCTTTATCTTGGCCGGTGAAATCATGAACCATATCGGCATCACCAGCCGATTGGTGCATTTCGCCCAAGCGCTTGTCGGGCATTTGCGCGGTGGGCTTGCCCATACCAATATGCTGGCTTCCGTCTTCTTTGCCGGATTGACCGGGGCGGCCACGGCCGATGCGGCGGCTTTTGGTAAAACGCTTGTTCCTGCCATGGTCGAACGCGGGTATCGCCGTGATTATGCCTGTGCCGTAACGGCGGCTGGGTCGATCATTGGCCCGACCATTCCGCCGTCCGGCTTGATGGTGGTGTATGGGTCCCTGATGGGGGTTTCCATTGGTGGGTTGTTTGCTGCGGGTATTTTGCCCGGACTTATGATTTGCCTGATCTGCATGACGGTTATTGCGGTGACAGCACGTTCAAAGAACCTTCCGAAAAATGAACGCCGCGCGTCGCTTTTGGAAGTCTGGCGGATTTTCAAATCATCCATCACGGCCCTGATCATGCCATTGATCATTCTGGGCGGTATTCTGGGCGGGATTGTCACCCCGACTGAGGCGGCATCTGTTGCGGTTGCCTATGCGCTGTTTATCGGTGTGTTCGTTTATCGCGCCCTGAGTGTTGCCGACTTCTTTAAAATGCTGGTGCGTACCGCGCGTGTTACGGGTGTGATTTTTGTCATCATTGCTTTTGCCTCCATTCTTGGTTGGTGGCTGAGCTTTAACCGTATCCCACAAGAAATTGCGACGATGGTACTGGGTGTTTCAGACAATCCCTACATGGTGATTTTCATGATTGTCGGGATGCTTTTAATGATCGGCATGGTGATGGATATCAACGCCATCCTGATCATTCTGGCCCCGGTTCTTGTGCCGCTGACCATCCAGATCGGAATGGATCCGATCCATGCCGGGATCATCTTTGTCCTTGCACTGAATATCTCGCTGATGACGCCGCCTGTCGGGGCCTGTCTGTTTGTTCTGTCATCTGTCACCGGTGAAAAACTTGAAAAAATTGCGGCACAGCTTTGGCCATTTTTGTTGGCCGAGTTGGGGGTGCTGTTCCTGTTTGCCTTCTGGTCGGACCTAGCCCTTGCGATACCGCGATTGTTGGGTTTCCGCTAGGCCAAGGCGATTGAAATAACCCCGGTCAGGTCCGGGCCGGGGTGCTCAGTAAAACAAATGTCGGACACCATAAAATCGTTAAATCAAGGAGAGGTATTTATGAAAACCGTAAAACGTTTGGGCGCAGCCGCCCTGGCAACTGCGATGCTGATGGGCAGCACTTCGATGGCGTTTGCAGAACCAAAGGTTCTGAAATTCGCCCATGACAACAAAGCCGACCCGTTTGAAAACCCGGCACATGCTTGTACCGCTGTTTTCGCCAATATCGTCGAAGCCGACACCAATGGCGAAATCAAGGTTGAAGTTTATCCGTCCAACCAGCTTGGTTCGGCTGCTGAACATGTTCAGATGGTCCGCGATGATGTTATCCAGGGAACCCTGACATCGACCGGTGCGCTGGCATCTTATTATCCGCGTATTGACGTTTTGAACCTTGCCTTTGCGTTTGACAGCAACGCATCGACCTATGACGTGTTTGATGGTCCGTTTGGCGAAGCCTTGGCAACAGACATCGAAGGGACACTTGCTGATGTGAAGGTTCTTGGCTTCCCCGATACTGGCGGGTTCTTTGCTGTGACCAACTCCAAACATTCGATTGCAACGCTGGAAGATTTCAAAGGCATTCGCGTTCGGACCATGTCGCTGCCGTCGCATCAGAAAATCATGCAGGCATTGGGTGCAGAAGCATATCCGATGGCATGGGGCGAAGTTTATGCTGGTCTTCAGACCGGTGTTATCGATGGTCAGATGAACCCGGTTCCGACCGTGACTTTTGCCAAGTTTAACGAAGTTCAGGGTTACTTGACCCTGACCAATCATCTGTTCTCGCCTTACACCATGATGCTGTCGAAAACCTTCTGGGATGGGCTGACCGCTGATCAACAGAAAATCGTTCGTTACGCTTCGCAGTCTTGTGTTGTTGCAAGCCGTGGTGTGTCGCGCGTGATCGAGGCATCTGATCGTGGTCTTGCCGGTCTTAAAGACAAAATGGAAATCACCGCATTGTCGGCTGAAGACCGTGAAAAGTTCAAAGCAGCAACCCAGCCGGTCGTGGTTAAGCACGTTCAGGAAAGCCTTGGTGATGAAGGCGTTAAGTTGCTTGATCTGTTCAAAGTTGAAGTCGAGAAAGCAAACGCAAACCGCTACATGGAATAATTCATTCCATTTGCCAAAGGGGCGGGGTTTCTCGCCCCTTTGGATGCTTTAAGTCCATTTCAAAAGACCAAAACCAAAAACAAAGGCACGGGCCATGCGGATTTTTTGCGCCTCGATTGCAACCGAGACAAATACATTTTCACCTTTACGGACTGATTTTTCCGATTTTCAGGAAAGCTTTTATGCCCCGCCGGGTCAGCACCCGGTCACCCCGACGCTTTGCAGCGCCGTTTTTACCGAAGGCCGCCTTCGTGCCGCCAAAGAAGGCTGGGATTTGATCGAAGGGACCGCGACTTGGGCCGAGCCGGGTGGGTTGGTTAACCGGGCAACGTATGAGCAGCTTCGCGACGAAGTTCTGGGCCAGTTGCGTGCTGCTATGCCCGTCGACGGGGTTATTCTTGGTCTTCATGGTGCGATGGTTGCCCAGGATTATCTTGATTGCGAAGGTGATTTGATTTCGCGCATTCGCGACATGGTCGGGCCGAATGTTGTGATTGGCACAAGCTTTGACCCACACAGCCATCTGACCGATCTGCGCGTCAATAATTCCGATATCATCGTTGCGTTCAAAGAATTCCCCCATACCGATTTCGTTGAAACCGGACGGGCGGTTGTTGATCTTGTTTTGCGGACCTTGCGCGGTGAAATTACGCCGACCAAGGCGGTTTTTGATTGCCGCATGATCGAAGTTTTGCCGACATCGCGCGAACCAATGCGGTCCTTCATTGATCGCGCCAAGGATATGGAAGGAACGGGTGATATCCTGTCAGTTTCCTTCATCCATGGTTTTATGGCCGGTGACGTGCCAGACCTTGGGGCCAAGGTCATTGTCACCACCAACAATAACCCTGCGGAAGCCAAGCAGATTGCAAACGACTTGGGGGTCGAGCTGTTTGGTTTCCGTGGGGCCACCCGACCCAGTTTTGTCACACCGGATGTTGCACTTGATCAGGCATTGGCATCTGATGCCAAGCCGATTGTTCTGACCGATGTGTGGGACAATCCGGGCGGCGGCGTTCCGGGTGATAGTACGATTTTCCTGCGGGCGATTATGGAACGCGGGCTTAGCGATTTTGCCGTTGGCACACTTTGGGACCCGATGGCTGTTCGGACTTGTTTTTCTGCGGGCGAGGGGGCGACATTACCACTGCGCTTTGGCGGCAAAACCGGGGCCCATGCCGGTAGCCCGATTGATGCGATGGTCAAAGTCAAAAAACTTGAACGCAATGCTTGGCAGTATTTTGGCGAAAGCATCGTCCCGCTTGGCGATTGCGCGGTGATTGAATTACCGGGCGGCGGCGAGGTGATTTTAAACACCAACCGTTCACAAAGCTTCGATCCCAGCCTTTTTTCGAATATGGGCATTGATCCGACATCGAAAAAATATCTGTTTATCAAATCGACCAATCACTTCTACGATGCCTTTGCCAAAATCGCGGGCGAGATCATCTATGTTGATGTGCATGGTCCTTATCCATCCGATCCGAAAACCAACGGATACCGTCATGTGAAACGTCCGCTTTGGCCGATTGTTGATGATCCATTTGCTGTTAAGGCAGGCTGATATATCTTCGCACCAATTGTATTCTTAGCGCCATCATCGCAAAGCCAAAGGACGTTCTTCATGACCAAATCACCGCAATATCCTGAACTTGATACGCCCTGCGCGGTGATCAATCTTGAGACCGTGGATCGCAATATCAATGCCTATCAGGCCTATTGCGACACGCACGGTATTGCGTTGCGTCCCCATATCAAAACCCACAAAATCCCGGCCTTCGCCAAACAGCAACTTGATGCCGGGGCCAAGGGCATTACCTGTCAGAAAATTGGCGAGGCCGAGGTTATGGCCGATGCGGGAATGGATGACATTCTTCTGACCTATAATGTTCTTGGGGATCGCAAACTTGCCCGTCTGCGTGCCTTGTTTGATCGGGTGAAGACGCTTCGTGTGGTTGCCGATAATAAAACCGTGGTCGATGGGCTTTCGCGTGCCTTTGCCGGTAGTGCAAAGCCACTTGAAGTTCTTGTTGAATGTGACACTGGTGGCGGACGTTGTGGGGTTCAATCGCCAAAGGATGCTGTGGCGTTGGCCCAGTATATCGAAAGCCTTCCGGGCGTTTCGTTTGCCGGTCTGATGACCTATCCGGCAGCAGGCGGTGGACCGAAGGTTGATGGGTTCTTTGGTGATGCGATGGCAAAACTTGATGCCCTTGGCATTGCGTGCCCGATCAGAAGTTCTGGCGGGACGCCTGATATGTGGAAGGCGCACGAAGTTCCAAACGCCACCGAACATCGCATTGGGACATATATTTATAATGACCGCTCGCTTATGGCGCGTGAGGTGTGCGGTGAAGATGACTGTGCGCTTCGGGTTCTGGCCGAGATCGTATCGCTTCCGGCACCGGGACGGGCGATCATTGATGCTGGATCAAAAGTTCTGACATCGGACCTTTTGGGGCTTGAGGGATTTGGCTATGTCGTTGGCCACCCAGAGGTCGATGTGGTTGGGCTTTCCGAAGAACATGGTGTGTTGCATTTCGAAGCCGATTTGACGCCGTTTGAAATTGGCGAGCGGATCGAAATCATTCCCAATCATGTCTGTGTTGTCAGTAACATGCTTGATCAGGTGCATCTGGTGCGTGGCGATGTGATCCAAACCGTTGATGTCACTGCACGTGGCAAGGTTCTTTAACGCGGTATAGATAGTGAAATGGACCCGGTCATGATGCCGGGTCGTGATTGGGCAGATAGCCGGTAAAGCCGGTAATCAGCCATTTCCCGCTAACTTGCTTTTCGCAATAATAATGCGTTTTCCAAAGCAGACGGTCTTCGGACCCGTCTGCTTTTTTAATGTGGCCATTAAAATGCTTTCGGACCAAGGCGCGGTTGCCGGTGATGTCTATTTTTTCAAGGCTGGTTGCGCGAAAAACCCCGTCATAAAGGTCTTCGGCATAGTCAATTCCCTGTGCTGCAATTGCCTGACGTTTCCATTCATCACGGTACGCATCAAGGTTTGGAAACATCATTTGCCACGTATCAGGATCATCAGATTTACAGGCATCAATTGCATAAAACCCGTCTGATTTGAAATCATCGGCCACCATCGACCAGTCGGCGGCGACAAAGGCGGTAATGTCGCGCGGAACCAGCATTTCCCAGATTTGAGTACGGTCGGTGTCCGATGGCGAAAACGGGCATTGATGTGACGGGCGCATATGCATCTATCCGTTTGATATAAAAATGATTTCATCCATTTTTACACTGGGTAACGCTTGGTTCAATCATTGAAGATCATTTCACGTATAAATACGCACAGACCATGCGAAGTGATTGCAAACAAGATGAAATTGAAGAAAGATCATTTTGGTATGCCAGATCACTTATGATCAAACCGATAAAATCCGAGGTGCCGATGAGTTGGGGTGGTTTCACATCTGCAGAACTGGAATGGCAATATAATCCGCGCGAAACGGTGCCGGAATTCATGACCCATTTCGAACGGTTTGTGAAGCTGTCTGAAGAAACACGTGCGCAGCTTGGCGGTAAACTTGATGTGCGGTTTGGCGATGGTCCAAAGGAAACGATGGATGTCTTTATGGCATCAGATCCCGCATCCCCGGTTCATGTGTTTTTCCACGGTGGATATTGGCGCAGTCAGGACAAAAAAGATTATGCCTTTGTCGCGCGCGATCTGGTTGCTGCCGGATTTACCGTGATTTGCCCGAACTATGATCTTTGCCCGGATGTGACGGTTGGCGATATCACGGATGAAGCCGTTCGGTGCATTGAATATATTTATCGTAATGTCGAAGAATTTAACGGCGACCGTGACCGAATTTCGATCTCTGGGCATTCTGCCGGGGGCCAGATTGTTGCCCGTCTTGCTACCCATGACTGGGAAGAAACGCTTGATGAAGCCATGCCGTTTTCAGCGATTGTGCCGATTTCAGGGGTTTTTGATTTAGAACCGGTTCGCCATACGACTTTGAATGATGATATTCGGCTGGATGCGGCGATGGCTGCTGATAATTCGCCGATGCTGGATGCCGTGCCGATCAATAGCCGGATGATGGTGGTTGTTGGTGGTAATGAAAGCCCGGAGTTCGTTCGTCAAAGTGACGCATATGGTGCTTATTGCAGCAGTGCCGGACTTAAGGTTCCTGTCTATAAGGCGTGGGGGGCGAACCATTTTACCGTGCTTGAAGAACTGTTTTTAGGAACAGGGTCCTTGTTTGGTCACCTTAAGCGGTTCTTGCTGGCTTAAAATACGTAAACTCAGCGAAAAACAGCATAAAAAACTGTCGCTCTTCCTGTGACGGTGATGGTGCGACGTGGTATAAAACAACGTGCTACCACACTGAAATCAAAAAATAGTTCTACAGGATGGCTCATGCGTTTCGTAACGGCAGAAGATATCGATAAATTTGTCTCGCCCCGTGATCTGGTCGAGGCTCTTCGTGACGGGTTCAAACAAGGTTGCGAAGCCCCACTGCGCAGCCATTTCAACATGGAACGCAGCAATGAAGATGATGCGACGTTCCTGATTATGCCGGCATGGCAAAAAGACGGTGCCGCAGGGGTTAAAATCGCCGCTGTTGTTCCGGGGAATTCGGCGCGTAATCTTCCGGCGGTTTCGGGGACTTATGTGTTGCTAGACGCAACTACCGGGCAACCATCTGCGGTGATTGACGGGACCAAATTGACCACCCGTCGCACAGCCGCCGCGTCGGCATTGGCAGCAGATTATCTTGCGCGTAAAGATGCCAGCGATATGGTGATGGTTGGATCGGGTGCGATGGCCCCACAATTGATCAAGGCCCATGCCGCGGTGCGCCCGATCAAGAATGTTACCATCTGGAACCGCAATGGCGAGAAGGCCAGTAAACTGGCCGCCGAAATTGCCGAACTTGGCTTTAATGCCAAGGGAACGGATGATTTGGAAGCGGCGTGTAAAACAGCCGATCTGATTTCATGTGCGACCCTTTCGACCGAGCCGCTGGTGCGTGGCGATTGGGTGCGTGAAGGAACCCATGTTGATTTGGTTGGGGCGTTTAAACCAACCATGCGTGAAACCGACGATGCGGTGATGATAAAATGCCGTATCTTTGTTGATAGCTTTGAAGGTGCCAGTGCCGAGGGCGGCGATGTTGTTCAAGCGATCAATAGCGGTGCAATTACCAAATCGGACATTTTGGGCGATCTGTTTGGCTTGACCCGCGGCGAGGTCCAGGGTCGCGAAACTGACGGGGAATGTACCGTGTTTAAATCGGTTGGTCATTCGCTTGAAGATTTTGTTGCGGCCGTGGCGGTTGTGAAAGCAGTTGAAAAATGATCAGTACCGATCTGTTTGCACCAGAACCACTTGAGACCCTTCGCAGTACGATCAAGCCGGAATGGATTGATTTCAATGGCCACATGAATGTTGGTTATTACGTTGTGGCATTTGATCTTGGTTCGATGGCGTTTCTTGATGCGGTCGGCATGGGGTTTACCTATCCGGAACGCCGGGGTGGCTCGACCTTTGGTCTGGAAATGCATGTGACCTATGATCGTGAAATCCACAAAGATGATCCGTTTGTGATTTTCACACGTGTTCTTGATTGCGATCAGAAACGCATTCACATGTATCATGAAATGCGTCACGGAACAGAAGGTTGGCTGGCATCAACCAACGAAATCATCACCATGCATATTGATATGGATAAGCGCCGATCAGCACCATTTCCAAGCGACATCATGACGACCCTTAACCGGATCAAAGAAGCGCACGCAGACCTTCCCGTTCCGTCCGGTGTTGGTCGCAAAATTGGTATTCGAAGAAAGTAGTGTTTGAGATAGACAAATTGTCCTTTAACGATAGGTGAGACGAGGTAATGGAAAACGCAATAGATTTGGTATCTCTAATTGCATCTATCGCATCACTGGTCTTGGCTGTGTTGGCTATCTGGTTGTCGATTTTTTTCTATAAAATGAGCGATCAAGCGGCGAAAAAAACAGATGATGCTGCCAAAGATATATCCTCAAGCGTTCAAAAATTAGAGAAGATTTTTGACAAGTTGTACTCAGATACATTTTCTATGATGCGCGATACTGTAGCGGATATGAGAACCCATATTTGGAAACAGTCAGACGTTGAGAATGATGAGATAGCAGACTTCAAAAAAGAGATTAAAGATCAAATAAAAAAAGATATATCTAATATTGAATTTAAAGATGCGCCTGTTTACGGAGAACTACTGTCTAAAATTCAAAATGTGGTCGACAATGCCTTTGTTCGCGACCCAGTGAGAGAATTTAGTGATTTGGAAAGCCGTATCCTAGATTGCGTAATTGGGAGCAAGCACATTACTCTCGCAAATCTCGCTCTGTTACTGAAGGTGCCAATAAAAGACATTGTACAGGAGATTTTCGATCTCAGGATTAAAGGCTATTTGTACTGGGATGGGATTGAAACTGAATTGGGAAATGATGACGTCATACTTCCTGGTAATGCATTGCTTGAAAAGCCAAAATCGTTTCCGGATCCTGAGTAATTTTATCTTCCCGGTAGCTAAGTGATTTCACGAAATAGTGGGTTTGGTTTCAGGTAAACCCGGCACAATTCATTTGCGTGATGGTTCACATCTTGATCGCGGATATAGGTCAGACCAAGTTTTTCCAGCAATTTGACCGATGGCACATTATCGGGCAGGCAATAGCCATAAATCTTGTCAAAGCCAAGGGTGCGCCAGCCGTAATCAATCAGGGCGATGCAGATTTCAAAAGCATATCCCTTGCCCTGATGTGCCGTACTGACAGCATAGCCAATATCAGGCGCATCAAGGCTATCGCGTTGAACAAAACCAATCAGGCCAATCGGCACGCCTGTCGTTTTTTCACAGGCAAGATAACTGCCAAAACCGTGTTTGGCATAGCTTGTCAGGAACCGTTCATCAATATAGCCGCGTGCCCCATCCAGATCGTGAATATTCCGATCCCCGATATAGCGGAGCCAGCCCGGTTCGTTCAATAATGACAGAATAAACGGGGCGTCGTCATGGGTGGCATGGCGCACAGTTGTGCGTGGGGTTTGCACAATTATCATCAAACTGTCCGTGTTAACGTGGTGGTGGCGGATGCAACTCTATCTGTTGTGCGAAGATGAAAACAACTATGTTGATGGCAAACCTGTTGGAGAATACCAATGCCCGGAAAACCAATGAAACTTACGTTTGACGGTGCCCATGGTGCCAAACTGGCCGCACGTCTTGATTTGCCAGAAGGACCGGTCAAGGCATATGCGCTGTTTGCCCATTGTTTTACCTGCAGCAAGGATCTGACGGCATCGCGCAAAATTGCGCAATCCTTGACCATGGAAGGGATCGGCGTGTTGCGGTTTGACTTTACCGGGCTTGGCGGGTCGGGCGGGGATTTTGCGTCAACCAACTTTACGTCCAATCTGGACGATCTGGAACGCGCAGCCGATTTTTTGCGCGACGAATATGAAGCGCCCAAAATATTGATTGGTCATTCACTTGGCGGTGCAGCAGTTCTTGCGGTTGCCGAACGGATACAGGAAGCAACCGCCGTTGCGACCATTGGTGCACCCGCCGACATTGACCATGTAACCCACAATTTCGCCGAACATCTTGCAACCATCAAAGAGACCGGCGAAACAGAAGTCTCCCTTGGTGGGCGGCCATTTGTCATTAAACGCCAATTTGTTGATGATCTGGCCAAACATGATCTTGCCCATTCTGTTGGGCATATGAAAAAGGCGCTTCTGATTATGCATGCCCCTTTGGATGAAACTGTCGGTATTGAAAACGCCGGTCGTATCTTTGAGGCAGCAAAACATCCCAAAAGCTTTGTGTCGCTTGATCGGGCCGATCATTTGCTGCGTGATCCTGCGGATGCAAGCTATGCCGCATCGGTTATTGCCGCATGGGCCAAGCATTATTTGCCTGAATCTGCTGAAACACCGATTGAGATCGTCGAAGGTGTGATGGTGCGCGAAACCGGGCTGGGAAAATTTCAGTCGATGGTGATGACAGGGCGTCATCGGATGTTGGCAGATGAACCAGAATCCGTTGGTGGATTTGATAGCGGACCATCACCGTATGGGTTCTTATCAGCAGCCCTTGGCAGTTGCACGGTAATGACGGTGCGGATGTATGCCGATCATAAAAACATTCCACTAGAAGCCGTCCGGGCCGAAATACGACATGACAAGGTGCATTCCGATGACTGCACCGAATGCGCAAAAGATCGTCTGCCAAAAAGTGGAAAAATTGACCGGTTTGAACGCAAGCTGACTTTTATTGGCGATCTGGATGCGCAGACCCGCGCCAGATTGCTTGAGATTGCCGATAAATGCCCGGTTCATAGAACCCTTGAGGCAACATCACTTATCGTGACATCAGAAAAACCTGCCTGATCAAATCAGAAAGATAAGCAAAAAAAACGCCCGGCAGGAATCAATCATCCTGCCGGGCGTTTGATTTTTATGCTGCCGATATTATGACTTGGCCGCAATCACGATGAATTCAACAAGGTAATCGGGGGTGGCAAGCTTTGCTTCGCCACATGCACGGCCCGGGGTGTGACCCTGCGGTACCCATGCATCCCAAACTGCGTTCATTGCAGCGAAATCTTTCATGTCAGCCAGCCAGATGGTGGTTGAGAGGATGTTTTCCTTAGACGAACCACATTCAGCCAGAAGCGAGTCAATCTTTGCCAGGCATTCTTTGGTCTGGTTGGTGACGTCGCTGGTTGGTTCGCCAACCTGACCGGCAAGATAGATGGTGTCGCCATGGACAACGGCTTGGCTCATACGCGGGCCGGTGTGAAGACGTTGAATGCTCATGAAATTCTCCTTGGAATATGTATCGGATAATTTATTCAATGATGTGAATTAGCTACCACGCTTTTGCACGCCGCACCAGTCGGCAATAAACAGCGCAAGTACTTCTGTTACTTCCATCATGGATGCGATCGAAACCCGTTCATCAATGCCGTGAATGGCCTCGGCTTTTGGGCCATAACATGTTGCCGGGATATTGCCGTAAATCTGGAAGAACCGGGCATCGGTTGTCGCGGTCGAGGCATAGTTTTTAATGGCATTCCCGGTGACTTCGTGATGAATGTCGCCGATCATTGACATCATCGGGTGGTTAACATCCATCTCGCACCCTTCGGCCTGAAAACCGTGATAGGTGACGTCAATAGAGGCACCTTTGCAAGCCGGGTGGTTGTCAATCGCACTTTGTCTAACCGCATCAATCGTTTCACGAACATTTTCAAGTTCCATGCCCGGATAGAACCCAACGCGGATATCGGCATGACAAACCGGTGGAACGGTTGATGCCCATTCACCGCCTTCAATCTTGCCAAGATTGAAGTTCACCGGGTGAACATGCGCCCCATAGGCCGCATGGCGATGGGTGGGGTGGTTCCAGATTTCTTCGACTTCCTTAAGGGTTTCAAAGAAACCAAAGGCAGCTTCAATGGCGTTGCTGCCAGCAGAGGTATCAAGAACATGGGCGGGGCTTCCTGATACATGAATTTGAAACCACATTACGCCAAGCTGTGCAGTCATAAGGGTTTGGTCAAACGGTTCGGGAATGATTGCGCAATCGGCCTTATACCCCGCATGAAGGCAAGCCAGCGCACCATTGCCAGTGCATTCTTCTTCGACAACCGATTGCAAGGTGACCGGGGCGGCTGGTTCCAATCCAATATCATGTAATGCCTGCAGTGCATGGCAATAGGCAATGATGCCGGCCTTCATATCACCAGCACCGCGGCCATAAATCCAGTCACCGTCGACATGCGGATCAAATGGGCCGCGACGCCATTTATCAACCGGGCCGGTTGGCACAACATCCATATGACCATTCAAGATCAGGCTGCGGCCAGTCGGGTTTTTGGGGCGATGCAAACCAACGATGTTTTCACGCCCGTCATAGCCATCAATTACCGGCGGGGAAAAGCCCGGCTGATCGCGAAGGGCGTCGATATCAATCGCCACCCGTTCAACATCAAGACCCATTTGCGAAAATTGATCGGCGATCCAGTTTTGTGCAGGTGCCTCATTGCCCAGAAGACTGTCATGGCGTACCAGCGCGCAAAGATCATCAATCGCCTTGGCTTTGCGGTTTGCAACGGCTTTGCGCAATGCGTTGCGGTCAAAACTGGTCATTGGGGTTCTCCGTTCGGGCAAGCATCAATGCCCTATGATGACTTGCCTTTTGCAAGGCTGGGACGTGCTGCTGATAAGGCATCTTTGGCAACGCCAAGTTTTTGCATATGGGCCGGGACGCCATTGCCACACAGGATGCTAGCGGCATATTCACCCATGGCAGGTGCTGTTTGAATGCCATATCCGCCCTGACCAGCAAGCCAGTAAAAACTGCTATCTCTTGGGTCAAAGTCGGAAACTGGGTCACCATCGGCAAAGAAACTGCGCAAGCCTGCCCATGATTCACCGGGGCGGCGTACTTCGATGTTGGTGTAGGTCATCAGGCGATCAATCGTAATCGCGATATCAAGTTCTTCGGGTTGGACGTCGTGTGGTTCGGTCGGCGTGGTATCGGCTGGGGATACCAGCAAACGCCCGGCATCTTCCTTGAAATAAAGCGTTTCATCGATGGTTGCGACCAATGGCCAGCCATGGGCATTTATGCCTGCTGGCAAATCAACCATGACTGCGGTCCGGCGTTTAGGAACGATGCCAAGCGGCGCAACGCCTGCTTTGGTGGCGATGTCATCAACCCATGCACCAGCGGCATTAACAATGATATCGCCGCGATGATGGTCGCCATTGGCAAGGGTAACGTCCCATGCGCCGTCGGTTTTGGTGATGGTATGAACATTTGCCTTGGTGACAAGGGTTCCACCCATTGATTTGAACTGGCGGATAAACCCCCAATGAAGGGCATGGACATCCATGTCCATGGCATCAGGTTCATGTGCCGCACCAACAACATTGTCGGTATTGATCACCGGGATCATTTCTTTGAGTTGGGCGGGGCTAAGTTCGACAAAATTGGCGCCATTGACACGGCCTTCGGTCAAGATGGCGTCAAGTTTGGCTTCTTCGCCCGGTGCCGCGGTCATGATGATGCCGCGCGGTGTCAGGATTGGGTTTTCGGTAAAACCATCTGGCGGAGATAAAAGGAATTCGCGGCTGGCGGTCGACATCTTGCGGATGATCTTTGGGCCATACGTCTCGCTATAGAGCGCGGCGGACCGACCGGTGCTGTGATAGCCCGGCTGATCTTCGCGTTCGAGAACGGTGACGGATTTACCCGCCTTGGCCAAAAAGAATGCTGCGGACATTCCGGCAATGCCGCCGCCAATAATCAAGATGTCTGAATGTGTCATTTGGGGCCTTCTGATATCGTGACGTTGTTTTTGTCTTTGGTGGCGCTAAACGCGCTGATGAACTGATAAAGGTTTTCGGCCAGTGTGTTACTGACATAGCCACCTTCCTGCACTAGCACGGTTGGGCAGGTAAGGGTGCCAATTTTTTCACCGATTTGGGCAAAACCATCCGGGCTAACGGTTAAACCCCCAAATGGATCATCGCGCGACGCATCAAGGCCAAGTGCGACAACGATGGCGTCGGCCCCAAAATCATCAATCTTTGCCAAAGCACGGTCAAGTGCATCAAGGAAAATCACATCACCGCTGCCAAGGGGCAGGGGCGCATTATGGTTAAAGCCAATGCCAGCATCCTCGCCAATTTCTTCCGCATGGCCCCAAAAGAATGGATAAAAATCATGCGGATCAGCATGGATGGATAGGGTCATGACATCAGATCGGTCATAGAAAATATGCTGGGTTCCGTTGCCGTGATGAAGATCAACATCAAGGATCGCGACCCGGTCATATTTCGTGCGCAGTTCTTGTGCGGCAATCGCACTGTTGTTCAAATAACAAAACCCACCGGCGATGTTGGTGCTGGCGTGATGCCCCGGCGGGCGGCATAGGGCATAGGCGCTGTTGGCACCGCCATCGCGCACATGGCGGGTGGCCGAAATTGCGGTTTGCGCACTGGCATAGGCAGAATGCCATGTGGTTGCGGAAACCGGACAGGATGTATCGCCCAAATGAAAACCAGCCTTGCCAACATGATGGCGCGGATAGGGGCCATTACGATCAAACGGATGGATATTGGGAATAACCAGTTCTGACCCGCCAGCCGCCTGCCATTCGGGATAAATTGTCTGCAAAAAGTTTAGATAGCGCCCGTCGTGAATGGCGGCAATCGGGTCCATGCCCGCATCCTTTGGGGCATGCAGATCAAGACCCAGACGCGCAACCGCACCGCTTAGGATTTCGGCGCGTTCGGGTACTTCCGGGATTGGCTTTTTCTCGCCCGCGACAATGAATGTTTTGCCGTGGTGGCGAAGCTGATCATCTGAGAAATAGGCATGCATCATGGCTGCCGCCTTTCACTTTGTGCGTGTCGTAACGGTGGTGGCGTTTATGGTGTCGTCATCAGGCGGGTTAGAAGGCGACCTGATCGCCGCCTTTCAACCCAAGTTGCGCGCGTGCTTCGTCCGGTGTTGCGATTTCAAGTGACAGGCCATCAAGGACTTCGCGGATTTTGCGCACTTGTGATGCATTATCAGGGGCCAGTTCGCCCTTGCGCAGATACAGGTTGTCTTCCAACCCGACGCGGACATTTCCGCCCATTGATGCCGCCATCGTGGCAAGTGGCATCTGGTGGCGTCCGGCACCAAGGACCGAGAATTGATATTGATCGCCAAACAGTTTGTCGGCCGTGGATTTTAGATGGGCAAGGTTATCAGGGTCAGCGCCAATGCCACCCAAAATACCCAACACAAACTGAATGAAAACCGGTCCCTTAATCAGGCCACGATCAACAAAATGTGCCAGCGTATAAAGATGGCCGACGTCATAACATTCAAATTCAAACCGGGTGCCATTGGCATCGCCAAGGTCAGCCAGAATGGTTTCGATATCGGAAAACGTGTTTTTGAAAACAAAGTCGCGGCTGTCTTCAAGGAACTTTGGTTCCCAGTCATGTTTCCATTCGCGCTTTGTCGCCAAGGCCGGGAACAGACCGAAATTCATCGTGCCCATATTCAATGACGCCATTTCCGGGGCGGCTTCACGGGCCGCACGGATACGGTCACTAACATCCATATTCATGCCGCCGCCGGTGGATATGTTGATCACGGCATCTGTGGCGGCCTTGATTTTGGGCAAGAATTCCATGAACAGATCAGGATCGGGGCTTGGGAAGCCGGTTTCCGGATCACGTGCATGCAGATGCAAGATTGAAGCGCCTGCATTGGCGGCATCAATTGCTTGGCGGGTAATTTCATCGGGGGTGACGGGCAAGTGCGGGCTCATCGATGGGGTGTGTACCGATCCGGTGATTGCGCAGGTAATAATAACTTTCCGGCTCATGAGAAGGCTCCGGCGATAACGAGTTCATCTTGAAGTTCGGTCAATGCGGACCGCAGCGGCACCAGAATATCGTCAAACTGTTCGGGTTTGATCGTCATCGGCGGGCAGACCATAACGTGATCACCACGATACCCGCCGCGCGTTCTGCGCCAATAAATGATCAGGCCAAGGTCATAGGCAATGTCGACCAAACGTGCGGCCGCCATATGTTTGGGATCAAGCGGGGTCATGGTTTTACGATCTTTGACCAGCTCGATCGCCAATAAAAGTCCCTTGCCTCGGACATCGCCAATCATGGTGAAATCATCTGCAAGTTTGCCAAGCTCGGCCTTTAATGCCGCACCGCTGGTTGTTGCATTTTCAAGCAAGTCATCTTCTTCGATGACATCAAGCACGGCATTGCCCGCCGCACAGGCAAGCGGATTGCCGGCATAGGTATAGCCGTGAATAAAGCCGCCGTGATCAAGAACCGGGCCAACGATCCGATCCGGTGCAATCATCGCACCCAGTGGCGCGTAACCCGCAGCAAGGCCTTTTGATACGGCGAGAATATCGGGCGTAATGCCCCAATGTTCAGCCGCGAAATAGGTGCCTGTACGTCCGGCACCTGTCATGACCTCGTCATAGATCAGAAGAATGCCGTATTGATCACAAATTTCACGAATGCGGCCATAATAGCTATCGGGTGCTACAAGTGCACCGGTTGCAGCCCCGCCAACCGGTTCCATGATGAAACCAAGGACGGTTTCAGGACCCTGTTTAATGATTTCGGCCTCTAACATGTTGGCATATTTGATGCCACGATCATGATCGGTCAGATCATCGCGATCCAGATAACAAGTTGGGGCAGGAATTTTGGGTTGATCGACCATCATTGGTGCAAAAGGCGCGTGCATCGGTGTGTAGCCGGTCAGTGCAAGTGCACCAAGGGTGGACCCATGGTAACTTGGGAACCGTGAAATGACTTTGGTGCGTTGGGCTTGACCTTTGGCCAATGCATATTGCCGGGCAAGCTTGATGCAGCTTTCAACCGCTTCGGACCCGCCAGAAACAAAGAATACCCGTTCCAGATCACCCGGTGCACGTTCGGCCAACCGCCATGCCAGGTTTTCGGCGGCGTCGTTTTCAAAATGCAGGCGATAGGCGAAGCTGGCTTTTTCAAGCTGGGCATTCATTGCGGCGATCACGCGCGGGTCGCTGTGACCGATATTGCTGACCATGGCGCCGCTGGATGCATCGATATAGCGTTTGCCATCGACGTCCCACATATAGACACCTTGTGCCCGTTCGATCAGGGGGCGACGTGATCGACTTTGGTAAAAAAGGCGGGACTCCCGGTTATGACCGACCGGGTTTTTATCATTATGCGTCATTCTGGTGGCTCTCCTGAACCGGTCTGGTGGACTTTGTTCTTATGATCAGTCTTGGTGACCGGGCAACAACACACAATTGCGGGCAGCGATATGCATAAAGATATCGGCACCTTCCTGATGGGGGCGGGCATCAATCGGATTGATAACTTGCCAGTCGCGGCCATTGGCCTCGACAAAATAACGGGCCTGCTGCCCCAGATAATCAACCGTTTTGATTTTACCCGGAATGCTAATCACGCCATTGGCTGCGCCGTTTTGATCCGATAGATCAATTTTTTCAGCACGAATAACCGCACGCACGTCTTTTGATCCATTGGCCTTGGCCGTTTGTTCATCCGTGGTCAAAAGCGTTTCACCGCTATTAAGGTTTACATTGGTGAATGCGGCATCGGGGCTGCCGAGTTCTGCCGGGATGATATTGGAATGGCCAAGGAAGTCGGCAACAAAGGCAGATGCCGGATTGTTATAAACATCTTGCGGCGCGCCTTCTTGTTCGACAAAGCCGTTATTCATCACAACCAGCTTGTCAGACATGGCCAATGCTTCGGATTGGTCATGGGTGACGAACACGGTTGCAATGCCCAGTTCGCGTTGGATGCGTTTAAGCTCGACGCGCATTTCTTCGCGCAAGTTGGCATCAAGGGCGGATAACGGTTCATCAAGCAGCAAAACATCTGGTTCGATCACAATCGCACGGGCCAGCGCGATACGCTGCTGTTGCCCGCCGGATAACTGATTGGGATAGCGGCCAGCGACATGGGGTAATTGAACAAGTTCAAGTGCCTGATTGACCTTTTGCGCGATGTCGGATTTTGACACTTTGCGATATTTCAGGCCAAAGGCGATATTGTCAAAAATCGTTTTATGCGGGAACAGGGCATAGTTCTGAAACACAAGCCCAAGATTGCGCTTGTGGATCGGCAGGCTGTTGACCCGTTTGCCCCGGATCATCAAATCGCCTTCGGTAATGTCGGTCAAACCGGCAATCATGCGCAATGTCGTCGTCTTGCCACAGCCCGACGGACCAAGGAAAGTCACAAAGCTGTTGTCAGGAACGGTCAAATCCATGCGTTTAACCGCGGTAAATTCCCCGTAACGCTTTACGACATTTTGCAGTTCAACGGCGTTTTCGGCGTCTGCCATTGTTAAATACCCTGTCAGAATGAATGTGCCTGTCTAAAGAAAGAAGGCAGGGGTGCCCTGGTCGGTTGTGCGAAGACCAGGGCACCGGTTCAGGTGAACAAGCAGGGCTTAGTAGCCGCGCTGCACACGAGAGAAGGTTTTCGACCAATCTGCTTCGTTTTCGTTCCAGTATGCCGGATCGAAGAAGCTAAGTGACGAAAGTGTTCCGGACGGATCAAATGCCGGAAGGGTCGGGATGATCTTGCCAAGATCGACCTTTTTCGGGTCAAGTGCCGGCGGATAGCTTTGGCCTTCGGCAACAGCAATTGCGACTTCTGGTTCCAACATGAAGTTCAGAAGTTCTTCACAAGCTGCCATCGGGCTGCCACGCAGGACAAACAGGCATTCCTGCCAACCAAGACCACCAGCCGGATCAAGATAACCAATGTCATGGCCCTGATCTTGAAGCGCTTTGATGCGACCAGACCAACCTTCGGTGACATAGATTTCTTCTTCTGCCAGAAGGCTCATCAATTCGGCCCCTGAACTCCAATATTTCAGGGCCAGATCACGGTGCGAACGGATCATGTCCCAAACAGCATCAATGTCTTTGATGTTGTTCGGATCCTGATCGGACTGCAGTGCGCCGTACCAGATACGGGTTTTCCATTCACCCCAACCGCCGATCTTGCCTTTATAGGCTTCATCGACCATCAGTTTCGCACCTTTGGCCTTGGCTTCTTCGTCACTGATATGTTTGCGGTTATAGGCAATGCCCGTCGTGCCATAGTCATAGGGTACTGCCGAAATCGTCCCGCCGGTGATTTTGCGCAGCGGCTCGATCAGGCTGGAAATTACGTTACTCAGGTTCGGGATATTGGCTTCGTTGATTTCCGATGTCAGTTCCAACCCGTGATAGCGCGCATAGTCAAATACGCCAGACAGATGGGCGAGGTTGAATTCACCGGGCTGACCGGCTTTTACGCGCGCGATATATTCATCCGCACCGCCGAACGTACCGGAAATGACATCAATGCCGGTTTTCTTGGTGTAAGGCGCAAAAGCATGTTTTTCAAATGCTTCGGAGACAACACCGCCCCAACCATCAAAACGAACCTGTTCTGGGGTTGCTGCCTGTGCTTTGCGGGCAAGCATACCCATCGGGCCACCCGTGACACCGGCAACAACACCGGCAGCACCAAGTGCGGTTAGAAAAGTACGGCGGTTGATATCGCCATCGCGATAGCGATTTAGCAGGCGTTCATAGCGTTTCGTATCGTCCATTTAAGGCCTCCTGATAAAACAATTTAATCCGTTAATCGGTTTTGTTCTTGGTCGTTGGTTAAGCGATATTGTTTTTGGTTTTGGCGGTTTCCCGCGATATTCGAAACATGTTCAGCCGGGCTTTTCTGCCCGGTTTGATGCGCGCAGTTTTTGGATGGAAACAACCCGCGCAACCGATGCCGCAATCAATGGCAGTGCGATTGTAAAGATCACCATGACAGCGCCCAGCGCATTGATTTCCGGGCTGATGGAATTGCGCAGCATGGCGAAAATCTGGGTTGGGACGGTTTCGACCCCCCCCGGTTTCCAGAACAGAGTGCCGGTAATGTCATCAAATGAAATTGTGAAGGAAAACAGCATTCCGGCCATCACCGCAGGCAGCATCAAGGGCAGGGTGATTTGGAAAAATGTCTGGATCGGGGTTGCACCCAAACTCATGGCAGCTTCTTCGACGTCACGGCGGATGGAGACAAGCCGTGCCTGAACCACCAGCACCACAAAGGGCAGGGTAAAGACAACATGGCCCATCAACAGCAGACCAAAGCTTTTGGGCATGGCAAGGAACTGCAGGAATAAAAGGAGTGCCACAGCCAAAACGACTTCCGGGATCAGGATTGGCGCAACCAATAGGGTCGAAATGGTCCGTTTCCCCGGAAAGTCGTATCTGACCATGGCAAGGGCGGCCATGGTGCCAAGTGTGGTTGAAACCGCACTGGTCAAAAGCCCCAGCAACAGGGAAGTTTTGAAAGCCCGTACAATCGCATCATTGTTCCAAAGCGCTTCAAACCAACGCAGCGAGAAACCTTCGATCGGGAAGCCGCCAAACTGATTGGCGTTAAAGGCAAGCAGGATCACAACCGCGACCGGCGCAAACAGGAACAGGTAAACAAGGATCGTTGCAATGCGGATCATTGACCAACCGGACATCATCATAAAACCCTTCCTTATTTGAAACTCTTGGCGATCTGATCGACGCCAAGGTAACGGGTATAGACGACGACCAGCGCGCCCAGCAGGGCGAGGAGGACAAGCGAAAGAGCAGAGCCAAGCGGCCAGTTCAATTGGGTGACGATGGCTTCAAACACAAGATTGGCAAACATCGCATCACGCGGCCCACCCAGGACAATCGGGGTGATATAGGTGCCAGCAGCCAAGACAAAACAAAGAAGCGATCCTGCGGCCAATCCCGGAAATGACAGGGGCAGGGTGACTTCGCGGAAGGCCTGCCAACCTGTGCAGCCAAGGCTTTGGGCAGCTTCGGTCAGGTTTTTGTCAATGCCATCAAGGCTGACATAGACATTCAGGATCATGAAGGGCAGAAGATAATGCACCAGACCAAGGATCACGGTGGTCTGGTTATAGAGCATCTGGATCGGCTCATCGATAATGCCAATTGACAGCATCATGGTATTGAGCGCACCCGATGTGCCCAGAATATTAATCCAAGACATGGTGCGGATGATGTAGCTGATCCAGAATGGCAGCATCAGCATCAAAAGCAAAAATGCCTTGGATTTCATCGGGGTGTTGGCAACGAAATAGGCAGGGATATAGCCGACGAAAGCGCAAATAATGGTGGTATAGAAGGCAATGGCAAAGGTTTGAAACAGGATATCGCGATAGAACCGGTCGCCCAGAACTTCAATCCAGTTATCAAGATAAAAGCCGACTTGATCAGCCCCGGTCGCGGTGCGCAACCAGAACGAATACACGATGATGAACATCATCGGAATGATCAGTAACAGCCCGACTGTTGCCAGTGACGGCGATAGCAGCATCCAAGGAGCGCGACGCTCCCCAGCGATATCTGCGGCCATTTATGCCTCCCGTTATTATGCTCCGGCGATGCCGTGCGCGGTTATTTGGCCGTTGAAATTTATCTTGTCCCTATTCCACCTCAGACTTGCACATAGCGCAAATAGATAAGTAGAATAGATCCCATAGCCGTTTGCTATGGGATGGATTTTTGATGGGTTTCGGTGGGGGATTTCGATGAATGAATTGATGCGGCGCCAGTTTGATTGGAACCTGTTGCATACCTTTACCGTGATCGTTGAAGAACGATCGATCACCGGGGCGGCCAACCGGCTGTTACTGCGCCAGCCCAGTGTCAGTAACGCCTTGAAGCGGCTTGAAGATCAGATCGGTGCGCGCCTGATTGACCGTGAACGTGGCCGGTTTGAAGTAACCGAGCAGGGCCAAGCGCTTTATCACGAATGTCGGGAAATCTGTGGGGCCATCGGGCGGTTGTCTGATGTGATGTCCGATAGCGGCAGTCAATTGACCGGGCATTTGCATTTGTGGTTGGCCAGTCACGTTGTTTTCCCGCCGCTTGATGATGGTTTGTTTGAATTTAACCGTCTTCATCCCGAAGTGACCTATGAAATCAATGTCGCAACATCTGGTCATGTGACCGATCAGGTTCTATCCCAGCAGGCCAGTTTTGGCATTTGTCTGGTGCGTGAAAAGCATCCCCGATTGGAATATCGCCGTCTGTACCGCGAACATTTCGGGTTCTTCTGTGGGCCAAGTCATCATTTGTTTGGGCAAAAAGACCTGACATTGGCGGACCTTAGAAGCGAAGCGTTCGTATCCTTTTCGACCGATCAGCTTTCCGATGCACTTGCCCCGGTGGCCATTTTACGCGCACAACAAGGCCTGAAGGGCAAAGTGGTTGCTGTGAGTCCGCATCTTGAAGAAGTAAGGCGTTTGATCAATGCCGGGCTTGGGATTGGGCCACTGCCGATCCATGTGGTGCAAAATGCCACGGAACGCGGCCAGTTATGGCGTCTCCCGCCTTATGTCGACCCGCCAGCGATTGACATTTACCTTGTGACCAACCCGCGCATGTCGCTTAGCCGGGCAGAACGTTTCTTTATCGATAACCTGACCGCAAGGTTGGAAAATGCCCCTGATGGCTATTTCGTTTATCCATGATCACGTGATCGGGACTTGCACCATGACGAGGTTTGCGCAAAGCTGCGGGAAATTGCGAATGAACCATCAGGATTGCACATGAAACTGGTCTATTTTTCCTGGGTCAAAGACCGTATCGGCATTGCCGAAGAAACCGTCGAATTGCCCAGTGATGTTAAAACTGTAACCGACCTTTTGGCGTGGTTGCCAACACGTGGGGCGAATTTTGCCAATGCCCTTTCGGAACCTGCGATCATTCGTGTTGCGGTGGATCAGGAATATGCGACGCCTGATACGGATGTAACCAAGGCCACGGAAATTGCCCTGTTCCCGCCGGTTACGGGTGGCTAACGTTCGCCAAAGTCTTGATATAAACAAAGGCGACCGATGAACGGTCGCCTTTGTTTTTAGATGGCTTGGATATGTCTGGCAGATCAGTCTGGTACAGATGCGGTCTGTGTCAAACTGTCAAAGAACTCCTTGCGACCCAATGTACCGGAAATCTTGCCTTCGCGGGTTAAGATCACCGGGTTCTGGGTGATGGAGCGCATATCGATCAAATCTTTAAGCAGCACATCATCTTGGGCAACAAAGACCACTGAATTGTCCGTCTCGTCGAGATCGGCGGGCAGGGTGCCATCATAATTAATCAGCTTAAGTGCGCCGATTGTGGTGTTATGAGCGGCCCGGACAACGCCGTTTTCAACCGTGATATGCATGTCTTCATCTGCAATCAGAAGATCGCCCGTGCTGTTGCGTTGATCCTTGGACACACGCTGCATGATCGCACGACCGCGCAGGATGTGGACCGGGTTCATATGGGCGACAAAATCGGCAACATATTCATTGGCCGGACGCAAGGCGATGTCTTCCGGGGTGCCGTGCTGCACAACATAACCGCCTTCCATGATGGCAATCGAATTGCCAAGTTTCATGGCTTCATCGAGATCATGGCTGACAAACAAAATGGTTTTGTTCAGCTTTTCCTGAAGATCAAGCAACTCGTCCTGCAGACGATTACGGATCAGCGGATCAAGGGCCGAAAACGGTTCGTCCATCAGAAGGATCGGCGCATCGGTTGCAAAGGCACGCGCAAGACCAACACGCTGCTGCATACCGCCGGATAATTCATGGGCATATTTGTCTGCCCATTGATCAAGGCCGACAAGGGCGAGTTTTTCATTCACAACTTCGCGGCGTTCCTTTGGTCCCATGCCGCGAAGCTCAAGACCAAAGCCGACATTCTCGGCAACGGTTCGCCATGGCAAAAGGCCAAATTGCTGAAAGACCATCGCAACGCATTCACGGCGCAATTTACGAAGGGTTGGGCCATCACATTTGGTGACGTCTTCCATCCAGTCGCCATCGCGCACCCGAAGCGATCCGCGCGATACGGTATTGAGGCCATTCACACAGCGCAGAAGTGATGATTTACCGGACCCTGAAAGCCCCATCAGAACGCAAATCTCGCCTTGTGGGACATTCAGATTGACCCCCGCAACGCCAAGAACATTGTTGTTGGCCTCGGCGATTTCGGAACGGGTCTTGCCAGCGTCAAGCAGGGCAAGTGATTCAGCCTGACGATTGCCGAATATGACGTCGATATTTTCAAATTCAATTGCATTGGTCATGATCACTGCCCCGAAGTTTCGTTATTGTCACGGCGGCAGATGCGATCAAGCACAATGGCCAAGATCACAATCGCAAGACCGGCTTCAAACCCTTGGGCGATGTTCACGGTATTAAGTGCGCGTACCACAGGTTTACCAAGGCCATCTGCCCCGACAAGGGCGGCAATCACGACCATTGAAAGCGAAAGCATGATGCATTGGGTGAGGCCTGCCATGATTGATGGCATGGCCGATGGAAGTTCGACCTTGAACAGCAATTGACGTGGTGTGCAGCCAAAGCTTTCACCTGCTTCGATCAACGCCTTGGGCGTGCTTGAAATGCCCAGATGGGTCAGGCGGATCGGGGCGGCAATTGCAAAGATCACGGTTGAAATCAAACCGGGGACCACGCCCAGACCAAACAGAATCAGGGTCGGGATCAAATACACGAAAGTCGGGATGGTCTGCATCAAATCAAGGATCGGACGCATGGCCTGATACAGCCATGGACGGTGTGCTGATGCAACACCAAGCGGCACCCCAATGACCATGCAAAACAGCGAGGCATAAAGAACAAGTGCCAGCGTTTCCATGGTTTCTTCCCAATAGCCCAGATTAACAATCAAAAGCAGGGAAAGAATGGTAAAGGCCGACAATTTCCATGATTTATGGAGGACGGCAGCCAACACGCCGAAACCGGCAATCATCAAAAGGGGCGGGAGCCACACCAGAAAATCAATGGTGTTTTCAATAATGAATTCAAGAACATCCGAGATGGTATAAAAGACGAAATCGGCATGTTCATTAAGCGCATCCATGAGGGATGCAATCCACTGTCCCAGCGGAATCTTCGTTTCCGTGAGCCATTCCATGGGAAAAATTCCGTTCATTTTTTAAATCAAATTAAAACGCGATACGCCCGCGCGGTGCCCGATTTCGGGGCGCGGGCGTATCGGTAGGATCGCAAATGCGGGCAAGGCCCGCCTATTTACGGAAGCTTAAAGACCAAGGCCGCTTTTCAGCGCTGCCTTTGCGTCACCACCGTCAAAGGTGGTCACGCCGTCAAGCCATGCATATGCTGCATCCGGATTGGCTTTAATCCAAGCAGATGCTGCTTTTGCCGGATCGGTACCTTCGTTAAGGATCGCATCCATGATTTCGTTTTCCATGGCAAGGCTGAAACGAAGGTTGGTCACGAATTTACCCGCATTCGGGCATGCTTCGGTGTAACCGGCACGAAGGTTGGTATGAACCGTAGCACCGCCAAAGTTCGGACCAAATACGTCATCGCCACCATCAAGATAGGCCATGTCGTATTTTGCATTCATCGGATGCGGTTCCCAACCAAGGAAGACGATGAACTGATCGCGCGATGACTTACGCTTAACTTCCGACAGCATGCCCTGTTCGGAGGATTCAACAAGTTCAAAGCCTGCAAGACCGAACTGATCGCCATCGATCATGTCCTGAATCAGACGGTTGCCATCGTTGCCCGGCTCAATGCCGTAAATTTCGCCATCAAGCTGATCTTTGAATTTGGCGATGTCAGCGAAGTCTTTCAGGCCTGCGTCAAAGGCATTCTTGGAAACGGCAAGGGTGTATTTTGCACCTTCAAGGTTTGCACCGGTGGTAACAACAGTCCCTTTGTCGAGATATGGCTGAATGTCGGCGGCCATGGTTGGCATCCAGTTGCCAAGGAACACGTCAACATCGCCATTGGCAAGGCTGGTATAGGTGACAGGAACCGACAGAAGTTCGGTTTCTGCATCATAGCCCAATGCGTCAAGAATAACCGATGCGGTTGCCGTGGTTGCCGTGATGTCGGTCCAGCCAACATCAGAAAACGTTACGGTTTTGCAGGCATCGCTGTCGGCTGCTTTGGCACTTGCGGCACCCAGAAGGGTGGTGGCAATGATGGTGCTGCCAAGAAGACGGCCGAACGTGGAAAGAGTGGTCATGTTTCTGGTTCTCCCTTGTGTAAACCTAACGGTTACTAATGGCTGCGATTGCGCAGTCATCAGACTCTCGGTTCCGGAGGCCAGACGAACATCAACGTAATATCGTAAGTCGCTAACACTCGCCCAGAGCCACGCAATCAGGTTCCCCAGAACCCCATCGCATGGACCGGAATAATCAGAAAAACAACCGCAAAGCCGCGCAACTATGTGTGATCCCACGGATCTGTGCGCCGCAAATGACGGTGTGTTTTTATTGATTGATTGTTCAATTAAAATACATCATATTCACGTCACGTCAATTGCGAATGGCTAAAAACTGCGTCTTATGCTGTTGCACGGACGCTAAACCCTTTGGATCGCTTTGAATTGGATGATGTGAATGCCCAAGGTTGGTATGCAGCCTGTTCGCCGCAGGCAGTTGATCGACGCGACGATTGAAACCATTCACCGCCACGGTTTTGCTGATACGACGATTGCGCGTATCTCTAAGGCGGCGGGTATGTCGTCGGGCATTATTTCGCATTATTTCGGTGGTAAGAATGCGTTGCTTGAAGCCACCATGCGCTTCTTGATGCAGGAACTGCGCAACGATTATCTTGTGCGTCTGGCCAATGCAAAAACGCCGATAGACCGACTAGAAGCGATTGTGAATACGAATTTCAACGAAGAACAATTTACCCCACAGGTGACGGTGGCGTGGTTGTCCTTCTGGTCGCAGGTGCCGTTTTCCAAGGCGCTTAACCGTATTAATGCGATCTATTTCAAACGACTGGCGTCCAATCTGCGTCACGAACTGCGCCAACTGACAACGGATCAGCGTGCAGATGAAATTTCGGCCGCACTGGCGGCAATGATTGATGGCATCTGGGTGCGTTCGGGCCTTTCCGAGGGACGCGCCGATGTCAAAGCCGCGCGCGAAATGGTGCACAGTACCATGCGCCTTTATCTGGCGAATTCGCCCGCGCGCTAAACAACACGTCAAATGTTTAAGATTACGGTCGCCCGACATCGAGGCGGCCTGCAGGAGTTTTGATATGAGCCTTTACCAAATCTTGAATTTCATCAATGGCAAGAAAACCAGCGGTTCTGGTGCTGCGATGGTAACGCTGAACCCAGCGACCAACACGGTTCTTGCCAAGGGTAATGAAAGCACGGCATCGGATGTTGATGCAGCCGTTAAGGCCGCGCGTGCAGGGTTTGAAATTTGGAAAAACACACCCGCTGCACAGCGCGCACGTGTGTTGTTTAAGGCCGCCCAAATCCTGCGGGACCGTAACGATGAATTGGCACTGGTTGAAACCCGCGATACGGGCCGCGCCATTCAGGAAACCGAAATTGTCGATGTGATTTCCGGTGTTGAGTGTCTTGAATATTTTGCCGGTGTTGCGGGCAGTCTTGCAGGTGAACATATCGATCTTGCCGGGAATTTTGCCTATACTCGGCGTGAAGCCGTTGGTGTTTGTGCCGCCATTGGTGCATGGAACTATCCGATCCAGATTGCCTGTTGGAAAGCAGCCCCCGCCTTGGCGTGCGGCAATGCGGTTGTCTATAAGCCATCCGAAGTGACCCCGTTATCGGCCATCGCACTTGCCGAAGCCCTGCAGGAAGCAGGTCTTCCGGACGGTGTTTACAACGTTGTTCAGGGTGCGCGCGAATGTGGTGCGGCCCTTGTTGATCATGATGATGTCGATAAAGTTTCACTGACCGGATCGGCCGCCACCGGTGCCAAGGTTGCCGCCGCTGCCGCGGGCGGCATGAAGGCCGTTACCATGGAGCTTGGCGGCAAATCACCGATGATTGTTTTTGAAGATGCCAATCTTGATAACGCGGTTTCGGGCGCACAGATGGCAAACTTCTATTCATCGGGGCAGATTTGTTCGAACGGAACACGGGTGTTTGTCCATGAAAGTGTTGCTGATGCCTTCATCGAAAAACTGATCGCACGGTCCAAGGACCTTGTTCTGGGTGATCCGGAAAAACCGGAAACCCAGGTCGGCCCGATTGTGACCAAGGCGCAGTTCGATCAGGTAATGTCCTATATCGAAACCGGTAAAAAAGAGGGCGCAAAATGCGTTCTTGGTGGCCATGCCGTAACCGATGGCATGCCAGAAGGCGGTTTGTTTGTTGCCCCGACGGTCTTTGCGGGTTGTTCCGATGATATGACCATCGTGCGCGAAGAAATCTTTGGTCCGGTCATGTCTGTTTTGACATTTAAAGACGAAGACGAAGTCATCAAACGCGCCAATGACACGCAATATGGTCTGGCGGCGGGTGTGTTTACCAAGGATCTGTCGCGTGGTCATCGGGTTGTCGCCCGTCTTGAAGCCGGGACGTGCTGGATTAATACCTACAACATTACCCCGATTGAAATGCCGTTTGGTGGCGTGAAAAAATCCGGTGTCGGTCGTGAAAATGGCCGTGCGGCGATTGAACATTACACCCGCATTAAATCGGTCTATGTCGAAACCGGCGATGTCGAGGCGCCTTATTGATCGGCATATTTGTGATCAAAAAATGGCTGCCCGCAACGTTTGAAAGATAAAAGGGATCAATGATGTCGACCCCAATAAAGACTGAAAAATACGATTACGTGATTGTCGGTTCCGGTTCAGCCGGTGCTGTTTTGGCAAATCGCCTGTCAGAAGATCGCGACGTTAAGGTGTTGGTGCTGGAAGCCGGGCCAGTCGATCATTGGTGGGATTGGCGCATTCATATGCCAACGGCACTTTCCTATCCGATGCAGTCAGAAACCTATAACTGGGCATATTGGACGACACCGCAATCGAATTTGAATAATCGTCGGATGGAAACGCCGCGTGGGCGTGTTTCGGGCGGATCAAGTTCGATCAATGGGATGGCTTATGTTCGCGGGCACGCGCTTGATTATAATCGCTGGGCCGAAGAAGACCCAAGCCTGAAAGATTGGGATTATGCACGCTGCTTGCCTTATTTCCGCAAGGCCGATACGCGCAATGAAGACGCCGATGGTGATGAATATCATGGTGGTGACGGTCCGCTTCATGTGACGACCGGTGCCTGTCAGAATGATCTGCATAAAGCGTGGATCAAGGCCGGGCAACAGGCGGGGTATGAATATACGCCGGATCAGAATGGCTATCGTCAGGAAGGTCTGGGGACCATGGATATGACGGTCTATAAAGGCCGTCGTTGGTCAACCGCACAGGCCTATCTTCACCCGGCGGCAAAGCGTGAAAACGTCACGGTTTACAATAAGGCATTTGCACAATGCATTGTTTTTGAAGGTAAACGTGCGGTTGGTGTTGACTTCACCCATGAAGGTGAGGCCAAGCGCGCAGTGGTTGACCGTGAAGTCATTCTATCGGCAGGTTCGATCAATTCGCCGAAACTTTTGATGCTGTCAGGGGTCGGTCCGGCAGCACATCTGAGCGAACATGGTATTGATGTTGTTCATGATCTTCCCGGTGTTGGTGAAAACCTTCAGGACCATTTGGAACTTTACGTTCAGATGGAATGCACAAAGCCGGTTAGTCTGAACAGCAAGCTTGATTGGTGGAGCAAACTTAAGATCGGTGTGCAGTGGTATCTGTTTAAAACCGGTCTTGGTGCGACCAACCATTTTGAAGCTGGTGGTTTTATTCGGTCGAAAGCGGGCGTTAAGCACCCGGACCTGCAATATCATTTCATGCCAGCCGCTATTAACTATAATGGATCAAAGGCCGCCGAAGGGGATGGCTTCCAAGCCCATATCGGCCCGATGCGGTCGAAATCGCGTGGGACCGTGCGTTTGGCATCCGCCGACCCCAAAGACCGTCCGATCATTGATCCGAACTATATGAGCCACCCGGAAGACTGGGAAGAAATGCGTGCATCCGTGCGCCTGACCCGCGAAATATTTGGTCAGGAAGCATTTGCCGATTTGCGCGGCAGTGAAATCGCACCGGGCAAGGATATTCAGACCGACGAGCAGATTGACGCATGGGTCGCAGATCACGCCGAAAGTGCTTATCACCCGTCATGCACCTGTAAGATGGGCAGTGATGAGATGTCCGTGGTGGATGAAAACACCCGTGTTCACGGCATCGAAGGGCTGCGCGTGGTTGATAGTTCGATCATGCCAACGATTGCGACGGGTAATTTGAATGCGCCGACGATCATGATTGGTGAAAAGGCCGCTGACATCATTCGCGGGCGTCAACCATTGGCCCCGTCAAATGCGCCGTATTTCGTTCATCCCGAATGGGAAACCAAGCAGCGTTAAGCGATCGCACCGACAAAACCATTATTGAAAACCCCGATCAGCCGCCATGCTGATTGGGGTTTTTCTTTTGTAAGATTGCAATCATCCAAAAGGCAGGTGATGATTACGGCATATTGTATGCAATTCCCGCAACATGCATATCAACCTGTGAAGTGCCGCCATGCAAGAAATCAGCCTGCTTAATTCCGTGATTGGTCCCGTTATGCGGGGGCCATCAAGTTCGCACTGTGCAGCGCCTTATATGATGGCGAAACTTGTGCGTGAACTTTCCTGTTCAAACGGTGAAATACTGCAAAATGCGGTGGTTCGGTTTGATCCGCGTGGTTCTTTTGCGCCGTGCTATAAGGCGCAAAGTTCGGACGAAAATTTTGCTGCTGGGCTTGCTGGCGCGAAACTGACCGATGCAGATTACCGCGATATTCTGGGCCGGGTTGAGCGCGGCGAAGGGTTCCAGTTTGCCATCGAGATCGTTGAACTTGCCAACAACAACCACCCCAACCGCGTTGATCTGGAACTGACCGTTGTGACGGCGGATGGCACAAAGCGTGTTGATCTTTATGCCGGTGCATCGATTGGCGGCGGCATGTTTTACATCGATGCGATGAATGGGCAGCCGGTATTTTTAACCGGGAAAACGGCGACGGTGTTTGTCTGGGGTCCTGATGTGGGTGCCCATGCCGATGACCTTGGAAAACAGTTGGCATCGGGTGGCAATACATTGCTTGGTGTGTCGTTTGATCCATCCCATGAACGAATTGAAGTTTCTTTGCAATCCTTGCCGAATGGGGATGCTTTATCATCGCTACACGAATGGGATGGCGGTGAAATTTCCGATCTGCGTTATGCCGATGCATCGCAATATCCGGTCTGCGCGACAGATGATTTGTTTTCGACCAGCGAAGCCGTGATTGCGGTTGCCGATGGGCAAGAAGGCGGATCAATTGCTGATGCGGCCCTTGTGCTGGAAGCCAAGCGCCTTGGCCGATCACGCGAAGCCACCCGCGCATTGTTCCGCGAACGCTGTGAATTGATGTTGCGTGTGGTGGCCGAAGGGTTCGATGCAAAACCCGAAGATAACGTGATGCGGTTTTTAACCTTGCGGGCGCGTAAAGTCCGTGATGCCAATCTGCCCGGCGGGCTGGGTGGCCCGGTACTGCAAGACGCCATTGCAGGTGCGCTTTCCGCAATGGAACGCGATTCCAATCGGGGGGTGGTGTGTGCGGCCCCAACGGCAGGCAGTGCAGGTGTCGTTCCCGGAACGCTTTATGGATTGATCCGTCACGGCATTGATATCGAAGGTGCGACGGATGCGCTGCAAGTCATGGCGCTGATCGGGGCTGTATTTGCCGCACGTGGCACGTTTGCTGCGGAATGTGGCGGCTGTTCGGTTGAAACCGGGGCGTCGGCGGCGATGGCGGCGGCGGGTGTTGCGCAGGCCTATGGTGGGGACGCCAAACAGTGCTTTGACGCGGCCAGCATGTGTTTGATGAATACCCTTGGTCTGGTCTGTGATCCGGTTGGTGGGGATGTTGAAATCCCGTGTCATGCGCGCAATGTTGCGGGTGTGTCGCATGCCTTTTCATCGGCAATGGCGGTTCTTGCCGGGTTCGATGCGGTTCTGGGATATGATGAATTGGTCGATCAGACAGTGAAAATTGGTGCGATGATGCATCCTGATTTGCGCTGTACGGCGCGTGGGGGCTGTGCTGCGACCAAGACTGCCCTTCGCATGGTCGAAGCCGCAAGCCATGGTGGGTAAGACTCTAAAACTCAGACCCATTCAGGCGACGGGCAGCACCAGACTTAGCATCTGATCGGCTTGCATTTATCGCGGTTTGAGCAGGGCTTTGCGCAATCCTTTTTCCTTGATCTGATTTGTTTTGGCATAATCGGTGAAATGCGTTTGGAACTGTTTGAAAGCGCAGTTTTCCCTTGATAGATGGCGCTGTTCGGGCAGGATGGGCCATCGCCACCAACCAAAAATGAGGCCTCCTCGTGTTTACCCCAAATTTGCTGACTGCCAATGACACGGCCGGGGCATATCCTGCGTCCTATTACGCAGCAACTGCCAATGCGACCGAACCGTTTGCCAAGCTTGAAGGGGACCAAACCTGCGACATTGTTGTCATTGGGGGCGGCTTTACCGGGTTGTCATCGGCTTTGCACTTAGCAGAGCGTGGATTTGACGTCATTTTGCTTGAAGCCCACCGGGTTGGATGGGGGGCATCTGGCCGCAATGGCGGGCAAGTTGGTTCCGGTCAGCGCCGTGAACAGGACGATCTGGAAAAGATGGTTGGGCGCGATGATGCCAAAAAGCTTTGGGATATTGCCGAACAATCCAAAGACATCGTCAAATCCCTGATCGCCAAGCATGGGATTAAGTGCGATTGGAAACCGGGCATTTTGCATGCCGATCATCGCGCACGGTTTGTTGCTGATAGCCATGCCTATAGCGAAAAGCTGCGCGACGAATACGGATATCAGGATATTCGCAATGTCGACCGCGATGAAATGCGCGAGATGCTGGGCACGTCGTTCTATCATGGCGGCTCGCTTGATATGGGGGCGGGGCATATTCACCCGCTTAATTTCGCACTGGGTATTGCGAATGCCGCACGTGCTGCCGGGGCACGGATTTTTGAAGGTGCGGTTGTAACGTCTTATGAAAATCAGGCAGGCAAGGTTACGGTCAAGACCAAGGATGGCGCGGTTGTTAGCGCTAACAAAGTGATTCTTGGTTGTAACGGGTATCTTGATGGGCTGGAAGATCGGGTGGCCAAACGGGTTATGCCGATCAATAATTTCATTATTGCGACCGAACCGCTTTCTGATGATTTGGCGCGCGAATTGATCCGTGATGATGTGGCGGTCGCGGATTCAAAGTTCGTGATCAACTATTACCGTCTAAGTGCCGATAAACGCATGTTGTTTGGCGGTGGCGAAACATACGGCTACACCTTCCCAAAAGACATTAAGTCTTTTGTTTCACCGCATATGATTGAAGTCTATCCGCAGCTTAAAGACGTTAAGATTGATTATGGCTGGGGCGGGACGCTTGCAATTACGATGAACCGCATGCCGTTCTTCCGTAAGATCGAAGATAATGTCTTTACCGCGACGGGCTATTCCGGGCACGGCGTTGCCATGGCGACCTTGGCTGGGCAGATCATGGCCGATGCGGTTGGCGGAACGATGGAACGGTTTGATGTGATGTCGAACCTGAAAATTCCGGTTTTCCCCGGCGGCAAGGCATTGCGCTTCCCGCTTTTGGTGGCGGCGATGGTTTGGTATTCGATCCGCGACCGTCTGTGATGAGCGGTCTACTTTGAACAGCGGTCCATATTCCAAGGTAAGTTTAGATGCAGTGGCGTTTGGTTTGCTATGCGCCACTGCCATCCGGTGTCCAATTTGTCACCGGGTCATAGCGTTCGCCCTTGCCAAGGATCACGCCGTTATGCGCGGCAATGCCGATTTCAAAGCTTGAAGCGATGCGAAGGGCGCGTTCCATGAAATGTCTGGCAGCAGGTTCTTTGCAATATTCAGAAAGTGTTTGCGCAAAAAGCTGCAACCAACGGTCAAAATGATGACGGGTGATTTTAAGCGGTAAATGCTTTTGCATCGGGCGGCCGTCATAATTGCCGGTGGCAAGGGCGACGGAAGACCAAAACATCACCATGCGATCTAGATGGTGGTCCCAGTTTTCGACTTTTTCATCAAATACCGGACCGAGTAAATCATCGTCGCGGACCTTGGCGTAAAAGCCATGAACGATGTTTTTGATCATGTCCTGATCAATCCCGGTATCATCCTTGATACGGCGGGTTGCGATTTCGCGGCGTTCCTTGATTTCGGCAAGGGTCGGCTGTTTGTCGGACATGATATCAAACCTGTAATGCGATCAGGATGGCACAGCATTAACGCATGGTGCTGTGATCAGACATGACATATGTCAGTTTTGCGCTTTAGGCAAACTGATCACGGAACCCGTAATAACGATAAGCAACAGACCGCGCCATCCGTCGTAGGACAGGCATTGGGAACTTGTCCATTGGTGTTGTCAAAACCGATCCGAGATCTGCATCATCCTTTGTGCCGAGCATACGTTCGGCCAAAAGTTTCCCGCCAATACTTCCCAGCGCAACGCCGTTGCCATGCCAGGCAAGCGCTGTCCAGACGTCATGATGCCCCGGAACACGGCCGATATAGGGACGCCAGCTTTGCGACAGGCAGGCAAGACCATTCCAGTGATGGGTTAACTCGATATTGCGCCATGCCGGAAACATGCGATTGAAGTTATCAAGAAGGTCACGTTTCCCTGCCTCAAAGGCCGCTGGCGTTGCGGTTATGCCGCCACGTCCACCAAACAGAAAACGATTATCAGGAAGCTTGCGGAAATAATGCAGCAAAATCCGGCTGTCAAAGGCCATCAAGTCACTGGTCCAGCCTTGTGCTGCCAATTCATCGTCACTCATGGGTCGGGTAACCAGAATGCCTGAAAATACCGGCATTAAGCGCCCACCAATCCAGTTGGGCAGGTTTTCGGAACTATATCCGTTGGTGGCAATCACGATCTTGCCAGCCGATATTTGAACATCCCCGGCATGAAGCAGATATTGGTCGCCATGTTCCGAAAAACGGTCGATTTTTGCCTGTTCGAATATTCGAACACCTGCTGCAATACATTGCGCATGAAGCCCGGCCAAGTATTTCAGGGGGTTTAAGCCAAACCCCGCCTTAACATGTAGCCCACCATAGGTGTCCTTGGCGTGTAACCCGCGCTCAGTAAGGGCGTCGCGGTCTAGAAACGCGGTTTTGATGTCTGTGAAATGGGCAAGTTCATCGGCCTCGTGATGTAATTCGCGAATGCGGTTTGGCTTATGGGCCAGAACAACTTCACCGTCGGAATGACGATCAGCATCAATATTCCAATCGGTAAGGCGATGTTCAACAAGTTCAATGGCGTCACGTTGAATGCGGGCAAACTGTTTAACCGCGTCATCGCCAAACTTTTTGGCAAGATAACCGTAATCCTTGCCGCTGCCGCCCATACAACAAAAGCCGCCATTGCGCCCAGATGCGCCCCAGCCGCTGCGCCCGGCATCAAAAACCGCAACATCCGCACCATTTTTGGCCAGTTCCAATGCCGCAGACAACCCGCAATAGCCGCCACCAATGATCGCAACATCGGCCTTGAGTGAGCCTTCGATTGGCAGTTTTTCGCAATCGGGCAGGGTTGGGACACTTTCGGCCCAGTAACTTTTGGGCAGGGTGTCTGTTTGGTAAGCCATGGGCTGATAGATGCGTTTGAGCATGGATGTCTCTTTGGGCGAAAAGGTGGTGTGCGTGGGGTTGGATAGAGGCTAGATAAAAATACCCGGCAATGATAACTCACGCCGGGTATTACAGTAAGTCATTGTAATCGAAGTGTGATTACATTTTTCCGATTTTCTTGGCTGTATCATCAAGTGCAGCGCGGAGCCGTTTGACCAACTCGTCGACTTCATCTTTGCTGATGCAAAGCGGCGGTGAGAGAACCATACGGTCGCCACAGGCGCGCGAGATTACACCATTGGCAACACAGGCATCCCGGCAGATGGTGCCAACGGTTCCCGGTTTTTCAAACGGTTTGCGCGTTTTCTTGTCATCAACCAGCGGCATGCCAGCAATCAGCCCGATGGTTTCAACTGCACCGACCAACGGATGGTCTTCAAGGGTTTTAAGCGCCTTGGCAAAGTAAGGACCGATGTCGTCATGCACGCGTTCGACCATTTTTTCTTCGCGCAGGATACGGATGTTTTCCAATGCCACAGCCGCACATGCCGGGTGACCGGAATAGGTGAAGCCGTGGGTGAATTCACCGCACTGGTTGATCAAAACATCCGCAACGCGATCACCAACCATGACAGCAGAAATCGGAAGATACCCAGATGACATGCCTTTTGCCATCGGCATCAAATCCGGTTTGATGTCAAATGTATCGCAACCGAACCACTCACCGGTACGGCCAAAGCCACAGATAACTTCATCAGCAATTAGAAGAATGTCGTATTTTTTACAGATACGCTGAATTTCAGGCCAGTAGGTCGAAGGCGGAATGATCACGCCACCAGCACCCTGGATCGGTTCACCAATAAATGCGCCAACGCGGTCTGCGCCAAGTTCTTCGATCTTTTCTTCAAGCTTGCGCGCGGCAATCAGGCCGAATTCTTCGGGGGTGTGATCACCACCTTCGCCGTACCAGTATGGCTGATCAATATGCACAACGTCGGGCAGAAGTGATCCACCCTGTGAATGCATTCCGGCCATGCCGCCAAGTGACGCGCCAGCAACGGTCGAACCATGATAGGCATTTTTGCGACTGATGATGACTTTGCGTTCGGGCTGAGCTTTAAGGTTCCAATACTGGTGCACCATACGAACAACCGTGTCGTTCGCTTCGGACCCGGAATTGGCATAAAAGACGTGGTTCAGGCCTTCTGGCGTGATTTCAGCAAGAACTTTGGAAAGCTCGATTGCCGGGGTGTTCGCGCACTGGAAGAAGTTGTTGTAATAGGGCAGTTCCAGCATTTGGGCATAAGCCGCATCGGCAAGTTCCTTGCGGCCATAGCCGATATTGACACACCAAAGACCAGCCATGCCATCAAGATAGCTTTTGCCGTTGGAGTCTTCGATAAAGACACCCTTGGCACTGGTGATAACCCGTGTGCCACGGTTATTCAAATCCGCTGTATCTGTGAACGGGTGAATATGGTGCGCTTGGTCAATGTCCTGCCAATAGGCGGTTTTGTCGAAATTATTCATAACGTCTCCTGACAGCGATGCTGGTCTGCTTTTGTGCGATATGTTGAACATCTGTTTCCAGTGTTCGTTTTTTTGAACACCTTTGCAAGAGGATTTTTTCGCAAATTTTTTCGCAATTATTTCTTGTTTTTTGATGTGAGGTGGTTCGTGCAGGATGATTGGCTTCAGTGCGTCGTTTCGCAGGGAGGATTTTATTGCACTGCATGATTTGCACGATATATCGAACGATTGGACTTGACCGGGGCATCGCGGCACGGCACTGTGAGGCTTAGGGATAAACCCTGTAATAGAAGGCCTTTTCTGGGAGTATAAGACGATGAACAAGTCGTTCGTCGAAGACAGTAGGGCAGAAGCCCAACGATTCTTTGAAGAAAATCCTGATATCGAACTTGTCGAACTGTTGATCCCAGACATCAACGGTGTGTTTCGTGGCAAACGAATCAGCAAGCAAAAATTCATCAAAAGCTTTCATGAAGGTGTGAACCTGCCGGGTTCCGTATGTCTTGTCGACATCACGGGCGATACCCCGGAAGGCACAGGGCTTCTTTGGTCGAGCGGTGATCAGGACAATCTGGCAAAACCGATCCCGGGAACTCTTTGTCGCGTGCCGTATGGCGAATTGCCACTCGCACAGGTGATGATGAGCCTTCATAACCTTGATGGTTCGAAATTCTTTGCTGATCCGCGCAACGTGCTTCAAGCGGTTGTTGATCGCATGTCTGCAGACGGTTTTTATCCGACTGTCGCACTTGAACTTGAATTCTATCTTGCCGATCAGAATCAGGAAACTGCAGCCCCGTTGCCGCCCCAGCCGCTTGGTGGTGGGATTGCATCGGACGGTGTTCAGGTTTATGGCCTGCAGCAGATCGAAGATTTTGAGCGCGTATTGCATGATGCCGTTGCCGAACTGAACCGTCAGGACATTCCGGCAGATACCATTGTTGCCGAAGCTGGCCCCGGTCAGTTTGAAATCAACCTTGGTCACGTTACCGATCCGATGATTGCGGCTGATCACGCCATGCAGCTTAAACGCGTTGTCAAAGGCATTGCCTGGGACCACGGTGTCACGGCGACCTTTATGGCAAAACCGTATTCAGATCAGGCGGGTAATGGTCTTCATGTGCACGTATCGTTGCGGGATGAAGACGGTAATAACGTTCTTTCGCCAGTTGCCGATGAAGAAGTTTCGGACAATCTGCGTTTCGCGATTGGTGGCCTGCAAGAAGCAATGTTTGAAAGCATGGCGATCTTTGCACCGAACCCGAATTCTTTCCGCCGGTTCCAGAACAAGGCCTATGCGCCGATGTCGCCAAACTGGGGGCTGAATAACCGGACTGTCGCACTGCGTATCCCGGCCGGTAGCCCAAAAGCCGCCCGTGTTGAACACCGCGTATCGGGGGCAGATGCCAACCCGTATTTGGTCCTGGCATGTGTTCTGGCTGGAATGCATTACGGCATGAAAAACAAACTTGATCCGGGTGAGCCGACCACGGGTAACGGATATGAGCAGCACGGCGGCAAGATCGTCCCGCGCAGCATGATTTCCGCACTCGATCAGTTTGTCGAAGGGAAAATCGTCAAGGAATATCTGGGCGAGCGATTTGTTGAAGTCTTCGATATTTGCCGTCGGGCGGAATATGACGAATTCTTTGCCGAGGTCACCCAGCTTGAATATCGCTGGTACCTTGATGCGGTCTAACGCACCTAAACAAAAAAGTTCGACAGGGAAAAGACGGGAATGTCTCAAAAGGTAGGGGATCGTTTGAAGGCTGTGCGCAGCATGTATGGGCTGTCGCAACGTGAACTGGCACGCCGTGCCGGTGTTACGAACAGCACAATTTCAACGATCGAACAAAACCGGGTCAGCCCATCTATTGATAGCCTTGCCAAGGTGTTGGCAGGCATCCCCATGAGCATGATCGATTTCTTCACCATCGACCTTGATAACGGTGAAGAAATCTTCTTTAAAAAAGAAGATCTTGTCGAACTTTCTGACGGGACAATGTCGATGCGTCTTGTCGGGGCATCGCGCAAAGATCGTAAATTGCGCGTGCTGCATGAAACGTATCCAGCGGGTGGCGACACGGGCGATAACCTTATTGTCCAGAAAGGCGAAGAAGCCGGTGTTGTCATTCGCGGGAAACTTGAAGTAACGGTGGGTGAGAGGGTCAAGGTTCTTGGCCCTGGTGATGCCTATTATTTCAATGCGGAAATTCCGCACCGTTTCCGCAATGTCGGGGATGGTGAATGTGAAATTGTCAGTGCCGCAACTCCGCCATCTTACTGATATCTAATTGATCGCGTGATCAACCGGGTACGACACCCGACAAAAACACCAAAATTGAACAAGACCCAAAAAGCGCCATCCGTCAGGAGATTTCCGATGACCAATCCGTTGAATTTTGAACAGCTGACTGCACAAGCCAAAGCACTTGATATTCGCAACAAAGCGTTCATCAACGGTGCCTATGTTGACGCCGCATCAGGCAAGACATTTGATTGCATCAGCCCGCGCGACGGTTCTGTTTTGACCAAGGTTGCCGAGTGTGACGTTGAAGATGTCAATCGCGCGGTCGCCTCTGCGCGTGCAGTCTTTGAAAAAGGCAGTTGGTCAGAAGCCGCCCCGGCAAAGCGTAAGGCAATCTTGCTTCATTTCGCCGATCTTCTGGAAAAGAATGCGGCTGAACTGGCCCTTTTGGAAAGCCTTGATATGGGTAAGCCGATTGCGATGGCAGCCCGTGATGATATCCCGCTTTCTTATAAATGCATTCGTTGGTACGCCGAAGCGATCGACAAGATTTATGACGAAGTATCGCCATCGGAAATTAATGCGATTGGCATGATCACCCGTGAACCGCTTGGTGTGGTTGCTGCTGTGGTGCCGTGGAACTTCCCGCTGATGATGGCGGTCTGGAAGCTTGGCCCGGCATTGGCGATGGGCAATTCGATCATCCTTAAACCTGCTGAACAATCCCCATTAACCGCGCTTCGTGTTGCGGAAATCGCGGTTGAAGCCGGAATTCCAGAAGGTGTTTTGAACGTAATTCCGGGCTTTGGCCCGACGGCGGGCAAGGCGCTTGGCCTGCATGAAGATGTTGATTGCATTGCCTTTACCGGGTCTGGCGAAGTTGGCAAGCTGTTCTTGCAATATGCCGGTCAGTCAAACATGAAGCGCGTCTGGCTTGAATGTGGTGGCAAAAGCCCGAACATCGTTTTGGCGGATTGCCCAGACATGGATGCCGCAGCCGCGGCCGCAGCCGGTGGTATCTTCTATAATCAGGGTGAAGTCTGCACCGCAGGGTCGCGTTTGATTGTCGAAGAAAGCATCAAGGATGAATTCATCGAAAAGGTCATTGCCGAAGGTGCTAAAATGCAGCCGGGCGATCCGCTTGATCCGAAAAGCCAGATGGGTGCGATTGTCGATGAAAATCAGATGAACCGCGTTCTGGGCTATATCGAAAAGGGTGCGTCTGAGGGCGGTGTTTTACGTGCTGGCGGGAAACGTGCGCGGACAGAGTCTGGTGGCTATTACGTTGAACCGACCGTGTTTGATGGCATCAAGAATGACATGACGATCGCCAAGGAAGAAATCTTTGGCCCGGTTCTGTCGGTTATTTCGGTCAAGGATTGGAAAGAAGCAGTTCAGACCGCAAATGATACGCCATATGGTTTGGCAGCGGCGGTTTGGACACGCGATATTAACAAGGCCCACATGACCGCAAAGAAACTGCGTTCGGGTCTTGTTTGGGTGAATTGCTGGGACGGTGGGTCCATCACCATGCCGTTTGGTGGTTACAAACAGTCGGGTACGGGTCGCGACCGTTCGTTGCATGCGCTTGATAAATACTGTGAAATCAAGTCGACTTGGATCGCACTGGGCGACGCCTGATTTTAAGGCACGTTCTTATTCGGAGATAAGGGAAGAAAAATGAGCAGCACTGGGGTCATTGACACCAAGGGCGGTGACAACGCCTTTACGGCAAAATCTGTGCATCAGAACACCAGTGAACCGATGTATTCCGGTGCGCTGTCGTTTATGCGCCGTATTTATTCGCGCGATCTGAAGGGTATTGATATTGCCGTGACCGGCATTCCTTATGATCTGGCGACGTCAAGCCGACCGGGAACGCGACTTGGCCCACAGGGTGTGCGCCGTGCGTCGGCCAATCTTGCATGGGCACCGCATTTCCCATCTGGTCGCGATATCTTTGCCGAACTTTCGGTTGTTGATTACGGAGATATGGTAATTGATCCGGGCCACCCGGAAAAATTGCCGGAAATGATCGAAGATCACGCCCGTGATATCGTTCAGTCCGGTGCCAAAATGCTGACCATCGGTGGTGATCACTTCATCAGTTACCCGGTTTTGAAAGCGCATGCTGAAAAATATGGTAACGGCATTTCCCTGATCCAGTTCGATGCCCATTCCGATACATGGGAAGATGATGGGGAGCGCATTGATCACGGCACCATGTTCTGGCATGCTGCCCAAAAAGGCATTGTTGATCCGTCGAAATCTATTCAGGTCGGCATTCGGACCCATAATGAATCGACCCACGGGTTCAACATCCTGTATGGCCCCGACGTTCAGTCAATGTCGATTGATGCGATTGTTGAAAAGATCAAAGCAACGGTCGGCGATAATCCGGCTTACATCACCTTTGATATTGATGGTCTTGACCCGTGCTATGCACCGGGAACCGGCACACCCGTTTTGGGCGGTTTGACCACCCATCAGGCAGTTTCGATCCTGCGCGGTCTTGCTGGTCATATCAATCTGATTGGCAGTGATGTTGTTGAAGTTTCCCCGCCTTATGATGTTTCGGACATTACATCGCTTGCCGGGGCGACGATCGCATGGGAAATGTTGAATATTCATGCGGTTAACCGCGCTAAATAGTCAGCAAAACTTTGCAGGTCATATGACATTGGTTTGAGATGTCAGTTTGGCGAAGATTTTCGGGCTGGTACCTTTTTTAAGGTGCCAGCCCTTGTTTTTTCATATTCCTGTGCTCTGATAGTGTCATGGAAAAGAACTAAGGCACATGAGGAGAGCGAAGATGAAACCGATTGCGATTTCGCGTTTAACGATCTGTGGCATTGATGAATTGCCGACCCATCGCAATCACGGGGTTTCCCATGTTCTGTCCGTGCTTGATCCTGAACGAGAAGATCCCAGCATATTTTCCGATTACGCGCCGCACGAACGCACGATCTTGCGGTTTCATGATGTGATTGAGGACAAGGAAGGTCGCCCAGCGCCAATCAAGGCCAATGTCGAGGCGATCCTTGAATTTGGTGAAGGTCTTAAAAGCAGTCAGGAAGAACGTCGCGATGGGCATTTGCTTGTGCATTGTCACATGGGGGTGTCGCGTTCGACTGCAGCGATGATTACCCTGATGGCGCAATGTGAACCAGATCGCGATGAAGACAGCATTTTCACCACCATCCGTGATATCCGCCCGATTGCCTGGCCAAACTCGGTGATGATTGCCTTTGCTGATGATCTTCTTGGCCGGAAAGGGCGCCTTACCGAAGCCCTTCATCGTCACTACGCAGCCCAACTGGCACGAGATAAAATGTTTGAAGGTTGGATGACCGATCTTGAACGTCAGCGTGAGGTCGAATTTGGTCGCGCGATCATGCCGCAAAAGACATCTACCTAGGCAATCGGCATAGACCGGATTTATTTTGGTTTGCGTGTCAAATTGAATCGATTTAAAAGCGTTCCGTCCCACAGACCGCAACAACGAATTTGATAACGGGTCCGCGCGATAAAGCGGACAATCCGAACGGAGAAACGTCATGACAGCCAAAGCTGTTTGTCTTGGGGAACTGCTGATTGATTTTGTCCCGACTGTAACCGGGACCGGGCTTGCCGATGCACCGGCCTTTGCCAAGGCTGCTGGTGGTGCGCCGGGGAATGCTGCTGTGGGATTAAAGCGGCTTGGCATTGATACCGGCTTTATCGGTAAACTGGGCGATGATGCCTTTGGTCATTTTCTGGTTGATACGCTTAAGGCCGATCATGTTGATACATCGGGCATTGTTCTGACCAAAGAAGCCCTGACCGGGCTTGCCTTTGTGTCACTGCGTGCTGATGGGGAACGCGAATTTTCATTTTACCGCAGCCCATCTGCCGACATGTTGTTATGCCCGGCTGATCTTGATCAGGATATGTTGAAATCAGCCGATCTGTTCCATTATGGAACGCTTTGCATGATCGATGACGATCCGCGCGCTGCAACGCTTGAGGCGATCAAAATTGCGCGTGCCAATGGGGCGCTGATTTCGTGTGACCCGAACCTTCGTTTGCCGTTATGGCCCAGTGTCGAAAAGGCACGTGAAATCCTGCGCCTTGCGATCAGTCAGGCCGACGTCGTTAAAATGTCGGACGAGGAAATTACATTTGTTTCGGGCAAGGATGACCTTGAAGAAGGCATCAAAGACCTTTGGTGTGATCAGTGGCGCGCATTGATTGTGACCTATGGCCCCAAAGGATCGCGTTTTATCACCCCGGAATTTGACGGTTTCGTGCCATCGTTTGATATCACGGCGGTTGATGCGACCGGGGCAGGGGATGGTTGCACGGCAGGTTTCCTTTCGCGTCTTCTCAAAGACCCGGATATTTTGGCATCGGAAGAAAAACTTGCGAGTGCCTGTCGCTTTGCCAATGCGGTTGGTGCCATCACCGCGACCAAACGTGGCGCGATCAATGCGCTGCCGACGGAAAAAGAAGTCGAAGAGTTTCTTTCAACACGTTGATCCATAAATATACAAATGTCGCGGCGCGATGGCCTATCTTGCCGCGGTATTCTACAAACTGTCCCACACATGGTTTCAACAGCATGCTAATCTGCGAAGTCGCAGCGGCGCTGCTGTTATGTGCAATAAATTGAACTTGGCCGAGGATGGTTATGTCCGCTGATAAATTGACTAAAAACTGGGAAGAACTGGATCGTCTTGGCGCGGAAGTTTCCGAGAAACTGAACCTGCGCCGTGCATTTGCCGATGATCCCGCGCGGTTTGACCGCTTTAGCGCCGCACTCAACGACATGTTTGTCGATTATTCCAAAAACCTGATCACTGATGACGTGATGGAAGCCCTTGGTAAGCTGGCAAAGGCGGCCAATGTTGAAGGTTGGCGCGACCGGATGTTTACCGGTGATAAAATCAATGTTACCGAAAATCGTGCGGTCCTGCATACAGCCCTTCGCAATCTTGATGGTGGCGCGGTTGAGCTTGACGGGCAGGATGTTATGCCTGCGGTCAAAGACGTTCTGGCGCGGCTTAAATCCTTTGCTGCGCGTGTGCATTCCGGCGAATGGAAAGGCTACACCGGCAAAAAAATTACCGATGTTGTCAATATCGGCATTGGCGGATCAGACCTTGGCCCGGTCATGGTCAATGAAGCCCTGCGTCCGTTCCACATCGATGGCATTCGCTGCCATTTTGTGTCGAACGTAGATGGTGCGCATATTGTCGATACGCTTAAAACTCTTGATGCGGAAACGACGCTTTTCATCATTGCATCGAAGACTTTCACGACGGATGAAACCCTGACCAATGCCTATTCCGCACGCGATTGGTTGATCAAGGAACTTGGTGATGAGGCTGCGGTTGCCAAGCATTTCGTGGCGGTTTCAACCGCCCTTGAAAAAGTCGCCGCCTTTGGCATTGATACCGATAATGCATTTGGTTTCTGGGACTGGGTTGGCGGGCGTTACAGCCTGTGGTCGGCCATTGGCCTGCCGATCATTCTGGCAGTTGGGTATGAGAAGTTCGAAGAACTTCTGCGCGGTGCGCAATCAATGGATAACCATTTTAAAACCGCACCGGTTGAAACCAATATTCCCATGATCCTTGCCCTGATCGGGGTGTGGTATCGCAATGTTCTGGGCGCCTCTAGCCAAGCGATATTGCCTTATGATCAGCATTTATCGCGCCTACCGGCCTATTTGCAGCAGGCGGATATGGAAAGTAATGGCAAATCAGTTACCCGTGATGGCAAACCGATTGCTTATGAAACCGGCCCGATTATTTGGGGCGAACCGGGCACCAACGGCCAACACGCGTTTTATCAGCTAATCCATCAGGGAACGGAACTGATCCCGGTTGATTTCATCATGGCGGCCAATGCGTTACATCCATTGTCCAATCATCATGACAAGCTGGTATCAAACTGCTTGGCACAGGCCGAAGCATTAATGCGCGGGAAGACCGAAGCCGAAGTTAGGGACGAGCTGGCAGGTAGTGATTTGTCACCGGCCGAGATTGATGTTCTGGCCCCGCAAAAGGTCTTTGCCGGGAATAAACCGAGCACCATGATCCTGTATAAGCAGCTTGATCCGTTCACTCTGGGCCGATTGGTTGCGATGTATGAACATAAAATCTTTGTTCAGGGCATCATTTGGAATGTGAATTCTTATGATCAATGGGGCGTTGAACTTGGCAAGCAGCTTGCCAAGGAATTGCTGCCGATGGTCGAGGGCAAAGAAGATGCCAGCACGCGGGATGCATCAACGGCGGGTCTGATCAAGCGGATGCAATCCCTACGCGGTTAGGGTTGCTTGATCTGTCATAGGTTGGTCGTACAAAAAGGTTTTTTAAGAATGGCGGTGTTGGCTTATGGCTGATGCCGCCGTTCTTTGTTTGGGCACATTTATCCCGGCGATGGGGGACTTGGTAAAGCCTTGTGCATGTCGGAATTGCGGTGTTTTCGGCATTTGTCCGAACAATACCGAACGTCTTGCCAACAATCCCGCCACTTACGGCGCCATGCAAAAGGGCGCTTGCATACTACACAAGTCTTTTCGGGGAGATCGGTTTTGTTGCGGGCGTAACCGTTGGCATTACGTGGCATGGCAGCTTGTCTGATGAAATGCGGGTTATCCGATCAGGGTTTCGATCATGGCATGGGCTGCGGACTGACCACTTCGCCATGCGGCTTCGACCCGCGCGCCCAAACACCAGTCACCCGCCGCAATGACCCGGCCATTCATGCCATTTAGATGACTTTTGCCAAGTGGGGTTTCGGTCCGGGCATAACGCCAACGATGCGCCTGAATAGTTTGAAGATCAGGCAGCTTGATGCCACTTGCAGTGCGAAGTGCCGCAAGTAGTTTTTCAATCACACGTTCTTTGTCTTCTTCTAGGTGATCGCGCGACCAACTCGGACTGGCATGTAAAACCCAATGATCGGGTGTGCGCCGATGGAAAATATCGTTGTTTTGGGTGCTGCGCGCTGCCCAGCTTATTTCCGGGGATGGATAAAGCATCGCGTCAAAGGCGGTTGGCAGCGGTTTTTCAAAGGCGGCCATCACTGTCCAGCACGGTGCGATTATAACATCATCAATCGGATCAAAACGTGATGAAAGCGGGCGTAAAAGATCTGCACTTTGTGGGGCCGGTGCGCTGACAATCACACCATCAAACAGGCCAAATTCGCCATCAAGATCATCATGAAGCATGAAAGTACGCGCTGTGATGGGCTCTATGGATGTAATGCGGTGCTGCTTTTTGATTTCAAATGGTTGAACCAACGGCCCGATCAGCTTGTTCATCTGCGGTATGCCTTGGTACCACTGCTTTTCTGCGAGGTTTCCGGCATGGGTGGCAGGCGTTGAAAACACTTTGTCCGGGGGGCTTCCGCGATGGAGATCAGGGTGCCATTTTTGTGCAGCGTTATCTTGCGTGGCTTGTTGCAAAAAGGCATCAAATCCCGGATCACGTGCCGTAACGTATTGTGCACCATGGTTGAAATGGCCAGATTCCGTTCGTCGGGATGCCAATCGCCCGCCAAGGCCACGGCTTTTCTCAAACACGGTGACATCCATGCCGACTTTGTGAAGCGTGCTGGCTGCTTTTAATCCAGCCATACCGGCACCGATGACGGCGATTTTGATCTTGGGCATGGGGCATTCCTGTTTCGATTGCGCGCTGAGCACGTGTTGGTCTGTTATTTCATACGGGGTGACGCGCAGATTGGAGCAGTCAGTGCTACAAGATATTTATGAAACTGTCACCACTTGGTCATCAAACAGTTACAACAAACCAGCAAGTTGTTCCCTTTGATGAACCATTTATCTAGGGGGAATTATGCGTTCTTCACTGTTGGCAACTGCTGCCGTTTCCGTCCTTCTGAGTGCCTGTGCAGGCACGGCTGACAATCATGCCATGATGGCTGATGGTGTGGCTAACGCCGGTGCACATCCGTTGACGATTGTTCCGATGGGCGAATATCGCACCGGAATGCTTGATGAAAGTGCCGCTGAAATTCCGGCCTTTGATCCAGTTTCAAAACGCATCTTTGTGGTGAACGGCGCAGACAAGGTTATTGATATTCTTGATATGTCAAACCCGTCTGAATTGACCAAAATCGGTGCGATGGAACTTTCAACGTGGGGCAAAGGTGCCAACAGCGTTGCAATCCATAACGGTATTGTTGCGGTCGCTGTTGAAAATGCCGACAAGCAGGCCGCGGGGAAGGCTGTATTCTTTGACACTGACGGTACTTTCATTTCGGCTGTTAGCGTTGGTGCGCTGCCTGACATGATCAAGTTTTCGCCAGATGGCAAATACGTTCTGGTCGCCAATGAAGGTGAACCGAATGATGATTTCACCAATGATCCGGAAGGCAGTGTTTCGATCATTCCGCTGGCAGGTGGCGTTGACAGTTTGACGGATGGCGATGTCAAAACGATTGATTTTGCGTTCCTGAATAACGGCGAACTGCCATATGGCATGCGCACGTCAAATCCGGGTGCGTCAAGCGTTGCGCAAGATGTAGAGCCGGAATATATCGCCGTCTCTAAAGATAGCAAAACCGCCTATGTGTCTTTGCAGGAAAACAATGCCATTGCGATCATTGATATTGAAACCGCGTCCGTAAAACGGATTGCTGGTCTTGGTTTTAAGGACCATTCGGTACATGCCTTTGACGCCAGTGACAAGGATGGAAAAATCAACATCCGCACGTGGCCGGTTATGGGTATGTATATGCCCGATACAATCGATGCGATTGAAATCGGTGGTAAGGATTGGGTCCTGATCGCAAATGAAGGCGATTCCCGTGACTATGACGGTTACAGCGAAGAAACCCGTGTCGGCAAACTGACCCTTGATCCGGTTGCCTTCCCAACGGCAGACACCCTACAGAAAGATGAAAACCTTGGCCGTTTGAAAACCACGACAGCACAGGGCGACACCGATGGTGACGGCGATGTTGACGTGATTTACAGCTATGGTGCACGGTCATTTTCTGTGCTTGATGCCAATGGCAACATGGTCTTTGACAGCGGCGATGCGTTTGAACAGTTTCTGGCATCAAATTACGGCAATGTCTTTAACGCATCTGATGCGGAAAATTACAGCCGCGACAACCGTTCAGACGACAAAGGCCCGGAGCCAGAAGGCATTGCATCGGGTTACGTCAATGGTACGCCATATGCCTTTATCGGGCTGGAGCGTCAGGGTGGGTTCATGGTTTATGATCTGACAAACCCGACCAACCCGCAATTTGTCACCTATCACAGCGATCGTCGTTTTTCTGGCAGCCCGGAACATGACACTGCTGGTGAACTGGCCCCGGAAGGCATGCAGTTTATCGATGCAGCAGACAGCCCGACGGGCAATGCAATGCTGGTGGTGGCATCCGAGGTTTCGGGAAGTACGAAGGTTTATGATCTGAAATAAGCGTCGATTAACGCACGATATTTCGAATTGAGAAAGCCGGGTTTTGCCCGGCTTTTTCTTTTATATTCGTGAGATGGTAAAATGGTTCAATCCGTTGGCAATATCGACTAAACTCCGCCGGCGGCCAGGAACATGGCCGGTTGATAAATAGGGGAGTTTGGGACACTGACTACGCGACGTGAACCACATATTCTGGTTGTCGATGACGATCAGGAAATCCAGAAGCTTTTGAAGAAATTCCTGCTGCAGCATGGTTTTCGTATTACCACCGTTTCGGATGGGAACGAAATGCACCGTGCCTTGCGCGACTGGAAGATCGATCTTGTCATTCTTGATATCATGCTTCCTGGTGAAGATGGCTTTGCGCTGTGCCGTGATGTGCGCCGCACATCCAAGGTGCCGATTGTCATGCTGACCGCTGTTGGCGAGGATACGGACCGTATTCTTGGTCTGGAACTGGGTGCAGATGATTATCTGACCAAACCGTTTAACCCGCGTGAATTGCTGGCTCGTATCCGGGCGGTATTTCGCAGGTTTGAAACAGGATCGGTTGGCCCGGTTGATAATGAAGTCGCCCCAACACAGAAAATCATCTTTGGTGACTGGACACTTGATATTGGATCACGTGAATTACGTGATGCCGATAATGTTGCGGTTCATCTTTCGACCGGGGAATTTTCGCTGCTATTAGCACTTGTGAAAAATAACAAGCGGGCGATTTCGCGTGAACAGCTTGTTGATATTGTGCGTGGGCAAAGCTCGCTTCCATTTGATCGCAGCATTGATATCCAGATCAGCCGTCTGCGCCGCAAGATCGAAAAAGATGCCAAAAACCCCAAACTGATCAAAACTGTGCGCGGCATCGGTTATCAGTTCTGCGCTGATACCCAGATGCTTTAAGGTCGGTTGATGGGCGATATGTTTGCAGATTTCAGCAACTATCTTCGTCGCTATAAACCGCGCACTTTGGGTGGGCGTATCTTTTTGCTGATGATGTTGGGTGGGGTGATTATCGCCGTTCTCAGTGCCATGGCATCGTATTACGTCATTGAACGCGATGAGCGGATTGGTCGTGCTTATACGCTAGGTTTTACCATTCGTGAATTGGTACGCATCGCCGAAAACCCCGAATTCGAAGCTAATATCGTCGATATTGCTGCGCGCGATGGTATGGCGCTACGCATATTGCCACCAGATGATCTTGGAACTTTGCTGCTTTTTTCGCGCCCGGCACAGCATATTGCCTTGCCTGTCCGGTTGGTTAATACCGGTTGGCCGATATCGGTTAAGGTCCATTTCTTGCGCGGGCGGTTAAGTTCCGAACAACGTGCGGTTATTGAGGCGGCAGAAAACCCAAGTCTGTTTTTTGCCGAACTATCGCGTGAAATCGCGCGTTTAGGGCTTGAGGCCCAGGTCGAAATCACCATGCCATCTGGCAAACGCATTCTGGTGCGCCATGATGAATTATGGGCAAGCTATTCGTCGCCATCGCTTGTGTTTTTGATGTTCCTGTTGGGTGTGATTGCGGTTCTTGCGGTATTTGCAGCCCTTGCCGATTTGTTGGCCGGACCGTTTAAAAGGCTTACCAACGCGATCATTGATCATGGCGATGAAGTTGAAGGTCTGCCGGTCGAAGAACGTGGCCCGACCGAGGCACGGTCAATGGCCGCGGCCTATAACGATTTGCGCGAACGTATTGCCCGTATGTTGGGGGACCGTACCCGGATGCTGGCCGCGATTTCACACGATTTGCGCACACCCAGCACGCGTTTGCGCCTTCGGGCTGAATTCATTGAAAATGATGAGCTGCGTGAAACCGTTCTGCGTGATCTTGATGAGATGGATAGCCTTCTGAACGATGCGCTTGATTTCCTGGGTGACTGGATTCAAAAGGAAGAGGAACGCACGGTCGATTTCGTTTCGGTACTTGAAGCGATTTGTGATGATTACGCCGACCTTGGCCGTCCGGTTAGTTTTGCAGGGCCACAACCGTTACAATTTAGTTCCGTCCATACCGTCTTTGGTGGCGGGGATGAGCCGCATTCCTTTGATGGTAAACGCAGCATTCGGTTATCCTGCCGTCCGGGAACGTTAAAGCGGGCCTTTACCAACCTGATCGAAAATGCGCTGAAATATGGCCATTTGGCCAAAGTTAGTCTGGAGGCAACGGCAGACACGGTTTTGATCGTCATTCGTGATGAAGGACCGGGTATCCCGGTGGAGCATCAGGACAAAGTGTTCTTGCCATTTTACCGGGTTGAAGGATCGCGTGCGCGCAGTACCGGCGGCAGTGGATTGGGCCTTTCAATCGTAAAAACAGTAATTGATGCCCATGATGGTCAGATCAAATTGCGCAACATGCCGGGCAGGGGGCTTGAGGTCATCATATCCATTCCCAGACGCGTAAATATCGGCAACTAAACCCTGATTGTACCAAGCAAAAACGGCCCGCATGAACGGGCCGTTTTTTGGTGTTGGGAGGACTTTAAATGCTGCCAGATAAGGTATGTGGCTTTTAAAAATTCCCAAAAAGAAGAATGGCGGGTGGCCCCCAGAACCACCCGCCAATCAGATCAGATCCGCAACTCGGTATCCGGGTCAAACAGACTGATCTGAGACATATCGGCCGAGAACGTCATGCTCTCGCCCGGCGTCGGTGCCCGGTCAGGGCGGACACGTGCGACGATTTCTTTGCCAGCAATTTCAATCACGGTCATCGTGTCGGCACCAGTTGGTTCGATCACTTCGACTTTGCTATCGAAATTGACATACTGGCTACCAGCGGCTTCTGAACCCGTACGTTTGTGGGTCAGGCCTTCTGGCCGGATGCCAAAGACAACTTCCTTGCCAACGTAACCCTTATAGCTTTCCGGTGTTTCAAACAGCGGAAGCGTGATTGGGCTGCCCGGGCGTGCGATGGTTACCGCAAGCTGACCGTTTTCTTCGATCAGGGTCGCATCCATGAAGTTCATGGACGGTGAACCGATGAAGCCAGCAACAAACATGTTGTTTGGGCGTTCATAGATGTTCTGCGGCGTATCGAACTGCTGCAAAATACCGTCTTTCATCACCGCGATCCTTGAGGCCAAGGTCATGGCTTCGATCTGATCGTGGGTCACGTAAACGATGGTTGATCCCAGGCGCTGATGCAGCTTTTTGATCTCGGTGCGCATATCAACACGCAGCTTGGCATCAAGATTTGACAATGGTTCATCAAACAGGAAGATGTCCGGATCACGTACCAGCGCACGGCCCATGGCAACGCGCTGACGCTGACCACCCGAAAGCTGGGATGGTTTACGATCAAGAAGGGGCTCGATCTGAAGAAGTTTGGCAACGTCGGCTACTGCCTTGTCGCGTTCTTCATTCGAAACACCGCGAATTTCCAGACCAAAGGTGATGTTCTTGCGAACGGTCATGTTCGGGTACAATGCATAGGACTGGAACACCATTGCGATGTTACGGTCTTTTGGGTGCACGTCGTTGATAATGCGGTCCCCGATGCGGATTTCCCCGTCGGTCGAGCTTTCCAAACCTGCAATCAGGTTCAGAAGCGTCGATTTACCGCAACCTGACGGACCGACAAGGACGAGAAACTCGCCATCTTCGATCGCCAGATTGATTTCTTTTAGAACTTCAACAGGGCCAAAAGCCTTGCGAACTTTATCTAGGGTGAGTGATGCCATTTGCTTATCCCTTCACCGAACCGGCTGTCAGGCCGCGGACGAAGTATTTGCCAGCCAGGACATAAACCAGAAGCGTCGGAAGACCCGTCAGCAAAGCTGCGGCCATATCAACGTTGTACTGTTTCACGCCGGTAGTGGTGTTGACGATATTGTTGAGTGCGACTGTCATCGGTGCGTTGGCGCCAGAGGCGAAAGAAGCACCAAAGAGGAAGTCATTCCAGATCTGGGTAAACTGCCAGATGACCGAAACCACGATGATCGGGGTCGAGATCGGCAGAATGATGCGCCAGAAAATAGTGAAGAAACCCGCACCATCAATGGTGGCTGCTTTGACCAGTTCGTCCGGGATCGAAACATAGTAGTTCCGGAAGAACAGGGTGGTGAAGCACAGGCCATAAACGACATGGACCAGAACAAGGCCCGGGGTCGAGCTGGCAAGACCAATCTTGCCAAGTACCTGTGACATCGGCAGCAGAACGACCTGAAACGGAATAAAGCAACCGAACAACAGCAGGGCGAAAACGATGTTCGCACCCTTAAACCGCCATTTGGTCAGTGCATAACCGTTGATCGCACCAAGGAAGGTCGAAATCAGAACAGCGGGAACCGCCATTTTGACCGAGTTCCAGAAATAGATTTTGATACCTGTGCATTCCACGCCAATACATGCTTCGTTCCATGCATAGTTCCATGCATCAAACGTGACAACGCGCGGCAGTGAAATCAGGGACCCTTCACGGATTTCGTCAAGCGACTTCAATGAAGTTGCGACCATGACGATCAGCGGGAAAAGGTAATAGGCAGCAAACAAAATCAGTACAAGATACAGCAAGCCGCGCAGGATCGTGTTTTTCCAGCCTGCGTCGTGGCTGTAGGTCTGAAGATCAGCCATTTTTCTTGCCTCCACGCAGTTCGGAATACAGATACGGCACAATGATTGCCATAACGGTTGCCAGCATCATCATGGCACTGGCGGCACCTACACCAAGTTGGTTGCGCTGGAATGCCATCGTGTACATGAAGGTTGCCGGAAGATCTGATGAATAACCCGGACCACCACCCGTAAGGGCGATAACCAGATCGAAACTTTTAACGGCCAGATGGGCCAGAACGACAATCGCGCTTAGGAAAACCGGGCGGATTGACGGAATAATAATGCCGAAATAGATGCGTGGCAGGCTGGCACCGTCCATATAGGCTGCGCGAATGATGTCTTGATCGACGCCGCGCAATGCCGCAAGGAACATTGCCATAATAAAGCCGGATGCCTGCCAGACAGCAGCGATGACCACGGTGTAGATCGCCATGTCTGAATTGACCAGCCAGTCGAACGTAAAGCTCGTCCAGCCAAGATCATGCATCATGTTTTCCAGACCAAGGCCCGGATTAAGAAGCCATTTCCAAACAGTACCTGTCACAATGAAGGACAGCGCCATCGGATAAAGGAAGATCGTGCGAAGCGCACCTTCGGCGCGAATACGCTGATCAAGAAGTACGGCCAGAAAACACCCGATAATCAGGCAGGTCACGATAAAGAGACCGCCAAAGACCAAAAGGTTTTCAATGGCAACATGCCAGCGTTCCATTTGCCACAGGCGTTCATACTGTCGCAGGCCTGCCCAATCCCAAACGGGAAGCATGCGCGACTTGGAAAACGCCATATAGCCAGTCCACAGGATGAACCCGTAGACGAAAAACAGGGACGCAGCAAAGGACGGTGCAACCACGATCTTGGATAGATGACGCTGGATGCTGGCCGTCAGGTTGCTTTCGGTGCTTTGAGAAGCCCCCATACCCTTTGCCTCAAAAGTTAAATTAGTGGGAAGCAGGCCCCGGAATTTCCGGGGCCTGCGCGCTATTCAGACAGTAAGACTGTTCTGATCAGATGAGTGTAGATTAGTCTTTGGCCAGTTCAACTGCTTCGACCAGACGTGAGACTGCTTCGTCAGACGACATGTCGGAGTTGAAATGAGCGGTCACAACGTCAACGATGGCACCCGAAAGGTGACCACGAAGCGCCATGCCATGTGCCATAGACGGCAGGAAGCCGCCTGCGTCCTGAGCTGCTTTAAGGTCAGCTTCGGATTTTTTGGCGCAATCGTCGAATTTATCCATGGAAACGCCAAAGCGTGCCGGGATCGAACCTTTGAGAAGGTTGAAGGTTTCCTGGAACTTTTCACCAACGATCAGTTCTGCAAGCAGTTTCTGGCCTTCGACTTTGTCGTCGCCCGAAACATTGAACATTGCAAAGCTGTCAACGTTGAACAGGTAGCCGTTCTCAGATGGGGTCGGGGAGCAGATGAAGTCTTTGCCCGGTACTTTACCAGCAGCAAGGAATTCGCCTTTTGCCCAGTCACCCATGATCTGCATGGCGGCATCGCCATTCATGACCATTGCGGTTGCAAGGTTCCAGTCACGACCCGGGAAGTCAGAATCGACATAACCGCGGATTTTACGCATCTGGTCAAACACGGCTTTCATGGTGTCGGATTTCAGTGCGTCGTCGTCAAGATCGACCAGTGCTTTCTGGAAGAATTCAGGGCCGCCAAGGCCAAGAACGACGGTTTCGAACACGGTTGCGTCCTGCCAAGGCTGACCACCATGTGCAACTGGCGTAATGCCAGCAGCCTGAAGTTTGTCAGCAAGGGCGTTGAACTCATCCCAAGTGGTCGGAACGGCATCGGCGCCGACTTTTGCCAGCAGGGCCGGGTTTGCCCAGACCCAGTCAACACGGTGAATGTTTACCGGAACGGCAACATAGTCACCTTCGTATTTCATAACGTCCTGAATGGCCGCCGGGATAACGTCATCCCAACCTTCGGCTGCTGCAACGTCATTAAGGTCTGCCAAAGCACCCTGTTCGGCCCAATCCTGGATCGCCGGGCCTTTAAGCTGAACGGCTGCTGGTGCATCACCAGACAGAACGCGCGAACGCAGAACGGTCATGGCTGCATCGCCACCGCCGCCAGCAACCGGGCTATCCACCCATTTGCCGCCTTTGGATTCAAAATCTTCTTTAAGAGCTGCGACAGCCTTTGCTTCGCCGCCCGAAGTCCACCAATGCAGGACTTCAGCGGTCGGCTCTGCATGAGCAAAGCTAGCTGTTGCGAGTGCTGAAAGCGCCACACCTGTGGCGAGAATGGTTTTGCGCAGATACATTTAAGTTTTCCTCCCTGGCTTTAAACCAATTGCAGCGACACCATGCTGTGAGAGGGCTTTCAATGCATCCACAAAACTGTAACAGGGCGTTTCCAGAATGCGAACTGAAACAAACTGTTACAAATTTGGTATGATAGTCTGCGAGTATATTGCAAAGCAGCAAAAACAATTAGGGCGTTTGTGCGCATTAAAGCTGTGACACAGGATCATAAATGCAGAGAATTAGGCCATAATTCATGCGCGACGCAGGGGGATTGGGGCAAATATGTGGAATACACAGCCTGTTATCGACTGGATCATCCGCGAAGGACGGCTGCTGGAAGATCCGGTGGACTTCTTTAATGGTTTGATGGAGCACATAAATTGTAACGGCCTTCGGATCGCCCGTATGCGTTGTTCCATGCAGGCGCTGCATCCTCAGGTCGCGGTTTGGTCTTATACGTGGGATCAGCAGCATGGCGCTTCGCTGTGGGAGGCGTCGCATGGCATTCATGAAAGCGCATCCTATATCGGAAGCCCGGTCGAACGTGTGAATTTATCAGGCAAGCCGGTGCGTATTCGCTTATCCGAAGTCGATCCGTCGGAAAACCATCCGATTGTTGGTGAACTGATCGAAATGGGGTTGGTCGATTACTATTGTACGCGCGCGCATTTCAGTGGTGGGCGCTGGTGCGTTCTGACCATTGCGACCGATGAGCAAAACGGTTTTAGCGACCATGAACTTGCCGGGTTTGAAGTTCTGATGGATCACGTTGGGTTGGTTTTGGAACTTCATGTCACCAAACGCATCGCGGGATCACTACTTGATACCTATCTTGGTGAACGCACGGGCAAGCGGGTGATGGAAGGGCAGATCCGCCGTGGTCATGGCGAAACAATCCGGGCTGCTCTTTGGTTTAGTGATGTGCGCGATTTTACGGTGCTGACAGAAACCCTTTCGGTGGAGCAACTGCTTGATAGCTTGAATGTCTATTTTGAAACTGTTGAAACCGCTGTGCGGGCACAAGGTGGGGAAATTCTGCGTTTTGTTGGCGATGCCATGTTGATTGTCTTTGCCCAGGATGAAACTGAGCAGGCAAAAACAGTCTGTGAACGTGCAATCAATGCGGCGCAAACTGCGCTTGTTACATTGGCAGCAGGGAATGCAGAACGTGAAAAGAATGGGTTGCCGCCACTTCGCTTCGGGGTCGGGTTACATTACGGCGAAGTTGTTTATGGGAATGTTGGCGGGAAGCATCGCCTTGATTTTACCGTGATGGGGGTTGCGGTGAACCGAACAGCAAGACTGGAAGCCCTGACCAAGCAGATCGGGACACCCTTGTTAATGTCCGATGTTTTGGCACAGCACATTGTCGAACCCACGATCTATTGCGGTGATTTTGACGTCAAGGGCGTGGCAGAGCCGCTTAAGGTGCATGCTCTTCAAAGCGAATTGCCGTTTAACCCACCAAAAGAAAGCCATTAATGCCCCGTTCTAATGCCCTTCCGGGCGTTTCCGTACATGTTTTGGATGGAAATAATGCGGTGCAGTATGTTCGGGTGGGAACCGTGCGAGCCAAATACATGGCCAAAAACAGTGGAATAGGCCTTTGAATAGCGGGAGCGGGCAGGGTAACTCGGTTGATATGTGACAAAATGGAATAGATGATATGCAAACTTAGGTGGTTGAGGATTGGGAAACTTGTGGGCATATTGCGCTGCAGAAACTACTGCGGTGAATGCGCCAGACAGTTGGAAGTGGTTTCCAAGGCTGCATTCATTCTCTGTAACCCAAGGAGGTTCAACATGTTCCTGTCCAGTATTCTTGTTGCTGTTCGCCGTTGGGCCTATGCACGCTCGGTCGCGAATGAACTTTACGGCCTTGATAAGCGCGATCTTGATGATGTCGGGATTTCCCAGTGGCAGATCAAAGATGTTGCTCGCAAGGCAGCTCGCGACGCGATTGCATAACGCCAGAACGACCTAGGCATCCTTAATTCGGGAATGCCAATGCGGAAGCCGGACATCAGTCCGGCTTTTTGTGTATCTGGGCTTTGGGTGTTGCCAATAGGCAGCCATTTTGGGGCAAGGATAAATCGACCGCGCGGTAAATTCCCCAAAGTCTTTTACAAGATATATCCTGTTTTTCCCATCTTACGACGGTTCTAATTTTGCTCGGAATGGGCTGTTGATGCCTTGAATATATGCCTGCTGCGAGTCGCGATTTTCAGGTTGAGAAGGCAGTTTGCAGGAGCGGATTTTTCTGAACCGATTGTCATTCGCAGGCTTTTTCGTGCGAATGATTTTTAGTCATTGCGCTTGGATCGTTGAATTCAAAAAAAACGCCTAAATTATTGATAATGGTAATCAAACGCGCGGTTTTCCCTTGAAACTAACAGGGTGGCTTCCCAATATCTGTGTAGCCCAACCATCAGGAGAGCCATGATGAAAGGTGATCCAAAGATCATCACATACCTTAATCGCGTTCTGACAAATCAGTTGACCGCGATTAACCAGTATTTCCTGCATGCCCGTATGCTGCGAGACTGGGGTGTCGAAGAAATGGGCGAGTACGAATACAAACTTTCCATCAAGGAAATGAAACGCGCGGATGATACCATCGAGCGCATTCTGTTTCTTGAAGGTCTGCCCAATCTTCAAAACCTTAACAAACTCATGATTGGTGAGAATGTTCAGGAAATCGTCAGTTGCGATATGAAGTTCGAATTGGCTTCTTTGCCACTGCTGCGCGAAGCAATTACCGCCTGTGAAAAGGCAGAGGACTTTATAACCCGTGATCTGCTGGTGAAGTTCCTTGAAGATCAGGAAGAGCATGTCGATTGGCTTGAGACCGAAGAATGGCAGCTCGAAAATGTCGGTATCCATAATTACATTCAGAGCCGTTCAGGCGACGGCGACTAATCAGACCAGGAGCTTTATGCCATGAAGGGTAGTAAAAAGGTTATTGCCGCACTGAACAAACAGCTCACTGCTGAGCTGTCTGCGGCCGACCAGTATAACACGCATGCAGAAATGTATGCCGATTGGGGTCTGCATTCGCTTTATGAACGCATGCACCATGAAAAGGACGAAGAGCTTGAGCATGCAAAACGCCTGATCGAGCGGATTTTGTTCCTTGAAGGTGTTCCAGACACCGCATCGCGTGAACCGATCAAGATCGGTAAAACCGTGCCTGAGATGATGAAAAACGATCTCGAACACGAATATCACGTGATCAATCTTCTGAAAGCAGCCATCAAAATCGCGGAAAAGGAAGATGACTTCCAGACCCGTCAGATGCTTGTTGGTTTGCTTGATGACAGCGAAGAAGATCATGCTTACTGGATCGAACAGCAGATCCGCCTGATCGATATGATGGGCTTGCAGAACTACATCCAGTTCCGCGCCGCAGGTGAGCCAAACCCACACGGTTAACCGCGATGCTGCGATAGCAAGATGAATGATCAAAGCCCCGGCACATGTCCGGGGCTTTTTTCGTGATAAATTCCATTTGGTTTCGGTGATTTATAACTGGGGTGTTTTTCGCCTTGACCTTCCAGTTGCTGGAAGGTCTATCTTTTCCCATATCAAATAAGAATCCAGTTTGAGGTTACGTGATATGGACAATCGGGCAGAAACATTCGATACCGCAAATGGCAGTGCCGCGTCCGGTGCAGCGCCATCTTCCGATCAAAGCGAGCTTAGTCTTCCGATCGACGGGATGAGCTGTGCTGGCTGTGCGGGCCGTGTGGAAAAAGCGATCAATGGTTTGGATGGCGTTGCCGAGGTTGACGTCAACTTGGCCCTGAACACCGCACATGTCCGTTTTGATCGCGATAAGCTTAATGCTGCGAAAATTGCTGGTGCCATCAAGGATGCCGGTTACAGCGTTCCGCAAAGCCAATTGTCTTTTGATATTGACGGCATGACGTGTTCGAACTGCGCACTGCGCGTGGAAAAGGCGTTGTCGGCATTGCCTGACGTGATATCGGCCAGTGTGAATTTCGCGTTGGAGCGCGCCGATATTTCCACATCATCCGATAAAATTACCGATGCCAAAGTGATCAAGGCGATTGAAGATGCCGGTTATCACGCAACATCGCGCAATGCACCAAATACGGATGCGGAAAATGGTGGTGATGGACAAGGTGTCAGCGGTGGCGTGCCCTCGACCAAAACCGATAAATCATTGATCCTTTTGGCGGTATCCGCCGTTCTGACGGCACCTTTAGTGTTGCAGATGGTGTGGATGAATTTCGGCATCGCCTATCATCTTCCTGCATGGGTCGAGCTTGCATTGGCAACACCGGTTCAGTTCGTGATCGGCAGGCGTTTTTACAAAGGTGCTTGGGCTGCTCTGCGTCATCGTAGTGCGAATATGGATGTTCTCGTCGCCCTTGGGACGTCGGCGGCCTATTTCCTGAGTATCTACAACATGGCACTGGGCAGTGGTCCTGAAACACATCTGTATTTCGAAGCATCTGCTGCCATAATTACCCTGATCCTTGCGGGTAAGATCATGGAAGAGCGCGCCAAACGCGGGGCATCTGCCGCCATTCGCGAATTAATGGCGCTGCGCCCACGCCGGGCACGTAAACTGATCGACGGCGAAGGGGAACAAGACGTTGCCATCGAAAGCCTTGTGGTTGGCGATATCGTGCGGGTTCTTCCGGGGGAACGGTTGCCCGTCGATGGTGTCGTGCGTGCCGGTGAAAGTGATCTTGATGAAAGCCTGATTACCGGCGAAACCCGTTTGGTCGCGCGTATGCCCGGTGACGCGGTTGTCGGCGGGGCGGTGAATGGCACGGGGCGACTTGATATCGATGTCCGTGCAGTTGGCGATGACACCACCTTATCGCGCATCATCCGCTTGGTCGAACAGGCGCAAACGGGCAAAGCCCCGGTGCAGAAACTTGTCGATCGCGTTTCGGGCGTGTTTGTGCCGGTTGTTGTTGCGATTGCACTGGCAACCCTGATTGGGTGGCTGATGGCTGGATTTGGCGGCGAAGCATCAATTGTTGCTGCTGTTTCGGTGCTGGTGATCGCATGTCCCTGTGCGCTGGGCTTGGCAACGCCGACTGCCCTTGTCGCGGGAACGGGGAGTGCCGCACGTAATGGTATTCTGATTCGTAACTTTGATGCGCTTGAACAGGCCCATAACGTTGACACTGTCATTTTTGATAAAACCGGGACCCTGACAGAAGGCAAACCAACCGTGCGCGATGTCTGCCCGGTGGCGGGGATGGATCGCAACGAGTTGTTGCGCCTAACAGCAGGTGTGCAGGCCGCAAGTGAACATCCGCTGGCACGTGCGATTGTATCGCTTGCCCGTGATGAAGAATTGACCGTTCCAGAAATTGCCAACTTCAAAGGTAAAACTGGTGCGGGTGTGATGGCAGAAGTTGATGGCTGCAAAATTGCGATTGGCAGTGATGCGATGCTTTTAGATCAAGGGATCAAACAACCAACCGACGAGATTGCTGCTGAAATCCGAAAACATGAAGGTGAGGGGCGTACTGTCATTCTGATTGCGGTTGATGGTGCTTTTGCCGGTTATATGACCCTTGAGGACCGCATTCGTGAAAGTGCGAAGCAGGCCATTGCTGATCTGAAGGCGCGTGGGATTTCATCAATCATGCTTTCGGGCGATAGCCAGGATGTTGCCCGTCATGTTGCCCGTGAATTGGGGTTGGAACGCGGGGAAGGGCGCATTCGCCCGCAAGATAAGGCGCGTGAGGTCGAAAAACTGCGTAAACAGGGGCGTCATGTTGCCATGGTCGGGGACGGGATCAATGATGCCCCGGCATTGGCCGCAGCCGATGTTGGGATTGCCATGGGGGGGGGGGGCGGATGTTGCCATGGAAACTGCGGGCATTACTTTGATGCGTTCTGATCCGGCATTGGTGTCTGCTGCGATTGATATTTCCATCGCCACCCGCCGCAAGATTGCGCAAAACCTGTTTTGGGCCTTTGCCTATAACGTGGTTGGTTTGCCGCTTGCTGCCTTTGGGGTACTGAGCCCGGCAATTGCCGGTGCGGCCATGGCGCTTAGTTCCGTTTCGGTTGTGGGGAATTCATTGACCCTGCGTCGCTGGAAAGCCTGGGGTGAGGAGTGAAAATATGAACATTTCTGATGCTGCGAGCGAATGTGGCCTTCCGGCAAAAACCATTCGATATTATGAGGATATTGGCCTTGTGAACCCTGGGCGTCTTAGCAACGGGTATCGTGATTATGGTGAAGATGATCTACATAAATTGCGGTTCCTGCAGCGTGCGCGCGGTCTTGGGTTTTCGGTCGAGGACTGCAGGGGACTATTGTCACTTTATGAAGACCGCAATCGCGCATCCGCAGATGTAAAAGCCATTGCCAAAACCCATCTGATTGAAATTCAGCGCAAGATTACGGAACTGCAAAGTTTGCAAACCACATTGTCTGAGCTTGTTCATGCTTGCCATGGCGATGACCGTCCAAACTGTCCCATCATCAACGATCTGGCACGCTAACGCGTAAGCCCAATAAAACGATTAGAGAGAGAATAAATTGAAAAACAAAGGCGTTATGGCGATAGGCGCGCTTGCCGGTGGTGCGATCATGTATGGCATTATTACTTTTTTCGCACCGACAGCGGCTGTTGACCCATCTGTGGAACTGCGTCCCAATGATCTGAAACTCGTGGCACTTGGCAAAAAGGTTTATGACGCGAACTGTGCGTCGTGCCACGGTGTTACGTTTGAAGGAGAAGAAAATTGGCGCGAACGGGGGCAAGACGGATTGCTTCCAGCACCACCCCATGATGAAACAGGTCATACTTGGCATCACCCCGATGCAATGTTGTTTGCCCTGACCAAGCATGGACCTGCAGCAATGGCTGGTGATGGGTATCAATCAGCTATGCCGGGGTTTGGCGATGTGCTCAGCGACGAAGAAATTCTCGCCAGCCTTTCTTATGTCAAAAGTCGCTGGCCAAATGAAATCAAGCAGCGCCACGATCAGATCAATCAAGCTGCCGGGCAATAATAGGACATACTGTTTGACGGCAAAGCCCGCAATGGATCACTCCATGCGGGCTTTGTTATGTGTGAATTAATGTGGTGGGGGGATTGCTTAGCGTGGCAGGGTTATGCGTACCGTTGTGCCTTTGCCAAGGTCGCTTTCGATGCTAAGCCGTCCACCATGAAGTTCAACAAGAAGCTTTGCCAATGGCAGGCCAAGGCCCGTCCCAGCACTTTCCTTGACCCCGGAGGGGTGAAGTTGCGAGAACCGTGCAAGGGCGCGGGGAATGTCATTTGGGCTCATGCCGACACCGTTATCTATAACGGCAATGGTAATGTCATCATCACTCATCGACAGGCCGATTGTGATTTGCCCGCCATCTGGGGTGAATTTGGCCGCGTTGCTTAGGATATTGATCAGGATTTGTTTGAGCTTCAGCTTGTCACAGCGCAGTGAAACATTCTTAGATGGCAGATCGAATTTCAAACTGTGGTGACGGCGCGAAATGTCATCGCGCACAAGTTTGCCTGCTTCTTGGATCACAGAGCCAAGATCGACGTCGTCAAGCTGAAGGGTCATTGAGCCTGCTGAAAGCTTGGACACGTCAAGAACGTTGTTTACCAGTTCCAGAAGGTGCTTACCGGCTTCATACACATCGCGTCCGCAATCGCGGTATCCGTCGGGGATGTCGCCAAGAACAGCTTGGGCAATCAATTCCGAGTTGCCAATAATCGCATTAAGCGGGGTGCGCAATTCATGGCCCATATTGGCAATGAAGTCTGATTTTGACGCATTGGCATCTGTTTGATTGCGGTTCTGCGCCATCAAGGAACGCTCAGCCTGTTGTTGACGATCATTTTCCAGAAGCGTCATCAGAACAGCGGTGCGGGTTTCATTGTTTTGGAAATATTCAAGCGGTGCGATGGATAGATCGCAAACGTGACTTTCCTTGGATGCCCCGACAAGGATGATATCACCCCGCCAAGATCGACCCGAAGCAAAGACATCTTCGATGTCGTTCATCAGACCCTTGGACAGGAAACCGGCCTTGCGGCCCATCATGCGATCACGGGAAACACCGATCATGCGTGCAATGGCTTCGTTGCATTGAAGAACAAGCCCGTTGCGATCACAAATTACGGCCGCATACGGAAGCGCGTTCAGGACTACCTGATCGGCCAGTGGTGCATTCGTTGCGCCAATCCGTGTGTCGTTGGTCATATCAGCCCCTGGTCCCATAGTTCACCATACCGTTCGTTTAAAACGATCGATACCTAGCCCTGTTAGTGGGATGTCAGGGTCTTGGTTGCTGATCAAATCGGCCATTGCTTTTGCTGATCCGCAACTCATCGTCCAACCCAGCGTCCCGTGCCCCGTATTAAGGAACAGATTACCATATTTAGTAGCGCCAAGAATAGGGGCAGAATCAGGTGTAACAGGCCGCAGACCTGACCAAAACGCGATTTTCGACTTGTCGCCAGAATTTGGGAATAATTCTAAGGCCTTATCAACAATAAGTTGTTTGCGCTGCGGCGACATACGCAGGTTATAGCCGTCAAGTTCTGCGGTTCCCGCCACGCGAAGCTGTTCGCCAAGGCGTGAATAGACCATTTTGACACTGTCATCGATCAAGGCTGTTTTGGGGGCACCGTCATAGCCGGTGGTGTCGATACTGATCGAATATCCCTTACACGGATAGATCGGCAAATCGATCCCCAGTGGCTTAACCAAAAGCGGGCTGTAACTGCCAAGGCAAACCAAAAAAGCATCTGCTGTGATCTTACCTTGATCGGTTTGGACCGACGTTATTTTGCCGCCTTCCTTGGTCAGTGAAAGGATGCCGGTATTGAATTTAAACGTCGCACCTTTGGCAATGCAATGTTGGGTCAGAAGTTCGGTGAACTTGCGGGCATCGCCACTTTCATCATCGGGGGTGTAGCTGCCGCCAACAATTGGTGCGGTGCTTTGGCGTAGGGCAGGCTCGATTTCATAGCATTCGTCGGCCGTGACGATTTTGCGGTTTAGGCCAAAATCTTGCATCTGGCTGGTTGCGGTGGTGACAGAGGCCATTTCACGCGCATCACGACAAATATGCAAAATTCCCTGATCGCTTTGGTCATACTCAAGACCAAGATCGGTTCTAAGGGTGCGCAGGCAATCGCGGCTATAAATCGCAACCCGCAGGGCTTTTTCCAAATTGATCTTGGCGCGGGCATCGGTGCAGTTGCCCAAGAACCGTAAACCCCAAGCAAAAAGCTGTGGGTCAAACCGCATCCTGACCAAAAGCGGTGCTTCTTCGCGGCCAAGCCATTTTATGATTTGTTTGGGGGCTTTGGCATTGGCCCAAGGTGTCGCGTGGCATGCCGAAATCTGCCCGCCATTGGCAAAGCTTGTTTCCTGTGCACTTGCATGCTGACGGTCAATGACCGTGACCTGATGGCCATTTTGCAAAAGATACCAGGCGGCTGTCGTCCCGATGACGCCAGCGCCCATAACGACAACATGCATTGAGAAGCCTTGTTGCGGAAAGTGCGTTATTGTTGCGGGTCAAGGTGATAAGGCTATGTGTTATCAACCTGACTTGCGAACTTGGTTGCAATATACTGACGTGGAAAACAAATGGCTACCAGTGACTGTCGCTCTTTTTCGACCTAGGGCAATTGTTGCTATCAGGCTGCCAGTGATGGGAAAGCGGACTGGGTAAAATGTTTGAAATCCTGACAACCGAACAGATGTATGATGCTGATCGTCGCACCATTGAAGGTGGAATTTCTGGCGACGTTTTGATGCAAAATGCCGGGCGCACGGTATTTGAAGAAATCGTGCGTCACTGGTCTCCGCGTTCTGTTTCGGTCTTGTGCGGTCCGGGCAATAATGGCGGGGATGGTTTTGTTATTGCCAAACTATTGCGTGATGAAGGTTGGTCGGTGCGGTTGGGGCTGCTTGGGGATATTAGCGCCCTTAAGGGGGATGCTGCCCTTCACGCTGCGCGTTGGGATGGTGCGACCGAACGTTTGTCACCGGCCCTTGTGGTTGGGGCGGATTTGATTGTTGATTGTATCTTTGGGGCAGGGCTTGCGCGCGATATTGATGGCGATCTGGGCGAGTTGATCACAACGATCAATTCAAGCATGTGTGCGGTTGTTTCGGTGGATGTGCCATCAGGCATTGATGGCAATACCGGCATGGTTCGGGGACACGGGATCAAGGCAGATCTGACGGTGACGTTCTGCCGGGCGAAGCCTGGGCATTATCTTTTGCCTGGTCGATTGATGTGCGGTGAAGTTTCCGTGCGCGATATTGGCATTTCGGATCAAACGATTTCAGAAATTCGTCCGACCTGCTGGCGCAATGATCCGGTTTTGTGGCGGGCAGGCATTCATTGGCCCGGTATTGACGGGCATAAATATCATCGTGGGCATTTGCTGGCCTTTGGTGGGACGAGCATGACCGGGGCGACACGGCTGGTGGCACGCGCGGCACGCCGATCCGGTGTCGGGTTGCTAACCATTGTTGCTGATCCTGTTGTATTGCCGGTTTACGGCGCCGATGCGCCGGGCAATATGACTGCCCCTATTGGGATGCTTGAATCCTTGCTCAGCGACTGTCGACATAATGCCTTTGTCATTGGGCCGGGATATGGTGTTGGTGATGGCACCAGAAGCCTTGTGATACAGCTTTTGCATCTGTGCCGGGCCACTGTTCTGGACGCAGATGCGCTCACAAGTTTCACCGAAGATCCGTCTACATTATGTTTTGCCATTCAGGGACCAACGGTTTTAACCCCGCATGAGGGCGAATTTGCCCGTCTGTTTCCTGACATCGAAGGCGATAAATTGACCCGTGCACGTGCGGCGGCAAAGCGCAGCGGTGCCACTGTTTTGATAAAGGGTGCCGATACGGTTATCGCAGCCCCGGATGGCAGGGCCGCGATCAACGCGATGGAAGCATCGTGGTTGGCAACTGCTGGATCAGGCGATGTTTTGTCCGGGATCATTGGCGGTTTGATGGCCCAAGGGATGGAAATGTTTGACGCGGCTTGCATGGGTGTCTGGCTGCATGCCCGTAGTGGTGCCGATATTGGACCGGGCTTGATTGCCGAAGATATCCCGGAACATCTGCCCGCAATCTTACGCGAATTGTGGCTGGCATCACGTAATAAGGGATAAACCCGCAATCAAGGCGAGGAGAGGCGGTTTTGCCGCGTTTATGCGCGGTAACGTCATGAGGGTGCTTATGATTTGCGCCACGTTAATAACAATTTGGTATGACAAGTTGGCGGCGATGCTGGACCTTTGTCCGATTGCACCCGATATAAATTAGGAACCAGCAAATTTTGACCACCCTGTGACATGCAAACAGCATCTAACAGGGGTTGGAGGCGGATATGTCCCAGACTTTTTTGGACAGGACACTTGATAACCTGCGCATTGCGTGGCGTGAGCTACGCGACAGTCCGGTTGTGCGTAGTCTTGGTCTGGATGAAAGTCACACACGTCAAGAACATTGGCGCGGTCAAATTGCGGATTGTCTTGCAAGGCGCGGTGGGGCGGTGTCGGCACGTTCACGTGCCGCCGCCCTTGGCCATGATTTCCTGCGTCTTGATGATGATGGCAAACGTCAATTTCTTCATCTGCTGGTTAATGAATTCGGGGTGGATCGTGACCGTGTTGCGGCGATCATGACCGACTGGAACATGGCCGACGACCTGGCAGAACAGGCATTGTTGGAATCCGAACTGCGTGCAGCACTTGTCCCGCCATTTCGCGAAATATTAAAAGAATTCAACTCCTTGCCACAAGGGGTGAAGTTTTTGGTTGATCTGCGTTCGGATTTGCTGCGTTGGCGCAAAGAAGCACCCGGGCTTGGTATTCTTGAACGTGATTTAAAAACGCTTTTGGCAAGCTGGTTTGATATCGGCTTTCTTGAACTCCAGCGGATAACGTGGCATTCGCCCGCAGCGCTTCTTGAAAAACTGATTGCCTATGAGGCGGTTCACGCCATCCAAAGTTGGGATGATTTAAAGCGGCGCCTGGCACCCGATCGCAGATGCTTTGCCTTTTTCCATCCCGGCATGCCCGACGAACCATTGATTTTTGTTGAAGTTGCGTTGGTTAACGGCATTGCGGGAAATGTCGATGCCCTGATTCAAACTAAGCAACAAGATGGTGGGATGGAAACTGAGCCATCTGCGGATACGGCTATTTTTTATTCCATCTCAAACGCGCAGGCGGGGCTGGCAGGGATCAGTTTTGGCGATTTCCTGATTAAGCGTGTCGTTGCCGAGTTGCAGCGTGATCTGCCGAACTTAAAACAGTTTAGTACGCTATCGCCGATTCCGCGATTGCGTCATTGGATGGATCGGCAGCTTGATGCGATGGCACAAAATGTCGAAACCGGCTTGCCAAAGGCAATCGAAGCTGCCCTTCGTGACTGTGATGAACTGATGGGGCCCAAGCCACCAGCATCAAGCCCGGATGGCGTTGGCGAACGTACACGCACCAATATTGAATATCTGAGCGCATGGTATCTGTTAAATGCCAGACGTCCCGAAACGGGATCATCGTTTGATCCTGTCGCGCATTTCCATCTGAGCAATGGGGCGCGGGTCCAGCGCCTTAACTGGAATGGCAACGGTAAGGAAAACGGCTGGACCCAGTCATTCGGGATGATGGTGAATTACCTTTATGACCTCTCGATGATCGAAAAAAATCACGAAAGCTATGTCGGTCAGGGCAAAATTGCCGCTTCCAGCAGCGTAAAGCGCTTGTTGCGTTAAGTTTTAGATTGCCCGAAAATCCCGGAATAGTCCCAATTTCGTCATCAAAAACCCGTTAATTGTCAGAAGAATGCGTTTGTCGAAAAGGCGATGCTTGCATGAGGTGAGCGAAGTTTGTATTAAGGCGCACTCATTTCGGTCCAACCGAGATGATTTGTATGCTTGTGTGCGGGCGTGGCGGAATTGGTAGACGCGCCAGGTTTAGGTCCTGGTGTCGCAAGACGTGGGGGTTCGAGTCCCTTCGCCCGTACCACTTGCAGGCTGATTATTAGATCAGCTTATATATTCGTTTAGTCATTTTGACTTTCTGACGTCCGGACTGCGTCGCGTAACGGACATTATTCGAACCAAGCAAAAGAGTTATCTATGCAGGTTACTGAAACCAAAAACGAAGGCCTGGCGCGCGAGTTCAAAGTCGTCGTGCCCGCCGCACATATCGAAGAAAAAGTCGTCGCCAAACTTGACGAGATCAAAGATCAGGTTCGCCTGCCAGGCTTCCGTCCGGGTAAAATTCCGGCGAAACTCCTGCGCCAGCGTTACGGTCAGTCCGTCATGGGTGAAGTTCTTGAAACCGCTGTAAATGAAAACACCGGTAAAGTTCTTTCCGACAACGATCTGCGCCCGGCCGTTCAGCCGAAAATCGAAGTAACCAAATTCGATGAAGGCGGGGACCTTGAGTTCGACATCGCTGTTGAAATCATCCCGGCAATCGAAGCAATGGACTTCAAAAAGCTGAAGCTGACCCGTGAAGTTGTTGAACTTGACGACACCAAGGTAAATGAAACCCTCGAGCGCATTGCTGCGGCTCAGGGCACGACTGCACCTTTGGCACGCAAGCGTAAGTCGAAAACTGGCGACGTTGTTGTCATCGACTTCCTCGGCAAAATCGGTGGTGAAGCCTTCGAAGGTGGTAAAGCTGAAGATTACGAACTCGAACTTGGTTCAAGCTCTTTCATCGAAGGTTTCGAAGAACAGCTTACCGGTGTTAACGGCGGTGACGCACTTGTCGTCAAAGTTAAATTCCCGGAAGAGTACGGTGCTGCTGAGCTTGCAGGCAAAGATGCCGAGTTCGACGTAACCGTCAAAGAAATCAAAGAAAAGAAACCGGCTGAGCTGGATGACGAATTGGCCAAGAAACTCGGCCAGGAAAGCTTTGAAGCACTTAAAGACGCAATCCGTAAGGATTTCGGTCGCGAGTACGAATCGGTTTCCCGTCAGAAAATGAAGCGCGAGCTGCTTGACGCGCTGGCTGAAAACCACAGCTTCGAACTGCCGACCTCGCTGGTCGACAACGAGCTGGAAGGCATCATCGGTCAGATCAAACAGGCACGTGAAGCTGGTCAGGAAGATGACGAAACCAAAGGCAAGTCTGAAGAAGAACTGACCGCAGAGTTCCGCGAAATCGCAGAACGCCGCGTTCTTCTTGGCCTGCTGCTGGCTGAAGTTGGCCGTGCAAACGACATCCAGGTTACCCAGGAAGACGTGAACAAGGTTCTTGTTGCCGAAGCTCAGAAGTACCCGGGTCAGGAACAGCAGGTTATTGAATTCTATAAAAATAACCCGCAGGCCTTGCAGGCTCTTCAGGGCCCTGTATATGAAGACAAGGTCGTTGATTACATCGTCGAACTCGCCAAGGTTGAAGAAAAGACCGTTTCGGTCGAAGATCTTCTGAAGCCGGAAGAGGAAGACGAAGCTCCGAAGAAAAAATCGGCTGCTAAGAAAGCACCGGCGAAAAAAGCTGCAGAGAAAAAGGCTCCGGCCAAGAAAGCTGCTGCTAAGAAGCCGGTTGCGAAGAAAAAAGCAGCTGACAAATCCGAAGAGAAGTAATCCAGCCGGACACGGTTTAGGATAATGCAGGGAGATTGCAGTTGATGATTAGAGAACAGATGAACTCGCTTGTACCGATGGTGGTTGAACAGACCAGCCGTGGTGAGCGTGCTTATGACATCTTTTCGCGCTTGCTTAAGGAGCGTATCGTTTTCATCAATGGTCAGGTCCATGACGGCATGTCGTCACTGATCTGCGCGCAGCTTTTGCACCTCGAATCGGAAAATCCGGATAAGGACATTTCGCTTTACATCAACTCTCCGGGCGGTGTTGTGACCTCGGGTCTCGCCATCTATGACACCATGCAATACATCCGCTGTGATGTATCGACGGTGTGCATGGGGCAGGCGGCATCTATGGGCTCGCTTCTTCTGATGGCCGGTGCAAAAGGCAAGCGTTATAGCCTGCCGAATGCCCGCGTGATGATCCATCAGCCGTCAGGCGGTTTCCAGGGGCAGGCATCGGATATCGAAATCCATGCCCGCGAAATTCTGGCACTGCGTCAGCGTCTTAACGAGATCTATGTCGAACATACCGACCGTGATCTTAAGACGATCGAAGATGCGATGGAGCGTGATAACTTCCTCACTCCGGATCAGGCCAAAGAATTTGGCTTGATCGACGAGGTGGTGACGTCCCGTCCGAAAACGGATAGCGATGAAAAGAAAGACTGATCGTGTGATCTCGATTGGTGAAAACGCCCCGATCAATGGTCGGGGCGTTTTTTTATGACTTGCCTCATGGCAGTTTTAAGTCATAGACAAGAGGGTGACTGGCTTTTTGGGTTCTGTTTGGAGCTTGCGTTGCACTCAAACGTTTGGGTGATTATAGCAAGGGGTTTCGCAACCGTGGTTGCGCTCCCATATCAAACATGTAGCCAAATGGCCTAAAAGCGCAGATTAAACGTTGAGATCGGTATCGTTTACCGGCTAACATGGCAGATAAAAGATAACGTCAAACGTAATTGGGGTTTGTATGAGCAAATCGAATAGCGGGGACTCCAAGAATACTCTGTACTGTTCTTTCTGTGGAAAGAGCCAGCACGAGGTTCGCAAGCTCATCGCCGGTCCAACCGTATTCATCTGTGATGAATGCGTAGAGCTTTGCATGGACATCATCCGCGAAGAGCATAAAACCCATCTCGTCAAATCGGCTGACGGGGTGCCTTCTCCGCAAGAGATTTGCAAGGTCCTTGATGATTATGTCATCGGTCAGGGCCATGCGAAGAAAGTTCTCTCAGTCGCGGTTCACAACCATTACAAACGCCTGCATCACGCCAGCAAGAACGAAGATATCGAACTGGCGAAATCAAACATCATGCTGGTTGGTCCGACCGGTTGCGGTAAAACGCTTCTGGCACAGACTCTGGCACGTATTCTTGATGTTCCGTTCACCATGGCAGATGCCACGACACTGACCGAAGCCGGTTATGTCGGTGAGGATGTCGAGAACATCATTCTGAAGTTGCTGCAGGCTGCAGATTACAATGTCGAACGTGCCCAGCGCGGCATCGTCTATATTGACGAAGTCGACAAGATTTCGCGTAAATCGGACAATCCGTCGATCACGCGTGATGTGTCAGGCGAAGGCGTTCAGCAGGCATTGCTGAAGATCATGGAAGGCACTGTTGCATCCGTACCGCCGCAAGGTGGTCGTAAACATCCGCAACAAGAATTCCTGCAGGTTGACACCACCAACATCCTGTTCATCGTTGGCGGCGCGTTCGCTGGCTTGGACAAGGTGATTTCCCAACGCGGCAAGGGCAGCGCAATCGGCTTTGGTGCCGATGTTCGCAGCTCGGAAGAACGCCGTACGGGCGATGTCCTTCGTGAAGTCGAACCAGAAGATCTTTTGAAATTCGGTCTTATTCCGGAATTCATTGGTCGTCTGCCGGTTTTGGCAACGCTTGAAGACCTCGACAGTGACGCACTTGTCAAAATCCTGACCGAGCCGAAAAATGCGCTGATCAAGCAGTATCAGCGCCTGTTCGATATGGAAGATGTCAAGCTCACCTTCCAGCCTGATGCACTGCAAGGCATTGCGGAAAAGGCAATTGAACGCAAAACCGGTGCACGTGGTCTGCGGTCGATCATGGAAGGCATTTTGCTTGATACCATGTTCGATTTGCCGACGATGGAAAGTGTCGAGGAAATCGTCATCAATAAGGATGTTGTCGATGGAAAAGCAAAACCATTGCTGATCCATTCTGAACGTCACGAAGGTGTCGAAAATACTGCCTGATAGTTAAATCCCGCACCGGCATCTATTGCGGTGCGGGAATTTCAGATTATCTATCAAATGTTCGCGTTGCTGATGGGGCCTATGGCAGGACCTCAGTAACGTTTTGGCTCAGATTAGGGAATAGAACATAATGGTCGAATTGGCGCGTGGCGAAATATACCCGGTGCTGCCGTTGCGTGACATTGTCGTGTTCCCGCACATGATTGTTCCGCTGTTTGTCGGACGTGAGAAATCGGTGCGTGCACTCGAAGATGTGATGCGCGAAGACAAGCAAATCTTGCTTGTAACCCAGAAAGATGCCGGTCTTGATGATCCGGCAGTCGAAGATCTTTACGAAGTTGGTACTGTCGCAACTGTCTTGCAGCTTCTTAAACTGCCGGACGGAACTGTTAAGGTATTGGTTGAAGGCGGGAAACGTGCCGAAATTACCGGCTATGTTGATAACCCGGATTTCTTCCAGGCTTATGGTGCTGTTCGTGAAGATTCTGATGAAGATGACAGCGAACTTGAAGCGTTGGCCCGTTCTGTGGTCACGCAGTTCGAACAGTACATCAAGCTAAACAAAAAAATTCCGCCAGAAGTTTTGGTTTCGGTCAATCAGATCGAAGAACCGGCCAAGCTTGCCGACACGGTTGCATCGCACCTGTCGCTCAAGATTTCTGAAAAACAGCAATTGCTGGAAACCGCCCTTGTTGGTGACCGTCTGGAACGTATTTTTGGGTTCATGGAATCTGAAATTGGCGTGTTGCAGGTTGAAAAGAAAATCCGCAACCGGGTCAAACGCCAGATGGAGAAAACCCAGCGCGAGTACTATTTGAATGAGCAACTTAAAGCCATTCAGAAAGAACTGGGCGAGGGCGAAGACGGCAAGGATGAAGCTTCTGAACTTGAAGAGAAGCTGAACAAAGCCAAAATGCCCAAAGAGGCAAAGGAAAAGGCACAGGCCGAACTCAAGAAACTGCGCAATATGAGCCCGATGTCGGCGGAAGCCACCGTGGTGCGCAATTATCTTGATTGGATGGTGTCGATTCCATGGAACAAACGTTCGCGTGTTTCACATGATCTGAAAAAGGCCAAAAAGGTTCTGGATAAAGAACATTATGGTCTGGAAAAGGTCAAAGAACGCATCCTTGAATATTTAGCTGTTCAGGCACGTACCAAAAAAGTCAAAGGCCCGATCCTGTGCCTTGTTGGTCCTCCGGGCGTTGGTAAAACCTCGCTTGGGAAATCCATGGCTAATGCCACCGGGCGTAGTTTTGTGCGTATGTCACTTGGTGGTGTGCGTGATGAGTCGGAAATTCGCGGTCATCGTCGGACCTATATTGGGTCCATGCCGGGCAAGATCGTCCAGGGCATGAAAAAGGCGAAATATTCCAACCCGCTGTTCCTTCTCGATGAGATCGAAAAAATGGGTTCGGATTTCCGCGGCGATCCGGCATCGGCCCTGCTTGAGGTTCTTGATCCGGAACAGAATTCGACCTTTAACGACCATTATCTGGAAGTCGATTACGACCTTTCGGATGTGATGTTTGTGACGACGGCAAACTCGCTTCGTATGCAGCAGCCGCTGCTTGACCGTATGGAGATCATTCGCATCTCTGGTTATACCGAAGATGAAAAAGTCGAAATTGCCAAACGTCACCTGATCCCGAAACAGGTCAAAGATAATGGCCTGAAGAAGGACGAGTGGAGTATTTCAGATGACGCATTGCGCGATTTGATTCGCTTCTACACCCGCGAAGCTGGTGTGCGTAGTCTTGAACGTGAACTGGCCCGTCTTGCCCGTAAGGCAACCAAACGGATCATGCTTGAAAGCATCAAATCTGTTCGGGTTACCCCGCGAACGCTTGGTAAATATGCTGGCATTCGTAAGTTCCGCTATGGCGAAACCGAGGGTGAAGACCAAGTTGGTGTTGTGACCGGCCTTGCCTATACCGAATTTGGCGGCGATCTGTTGCAGATTGAATCCGTTACGGTGCCGGGCAAAGGCAACATGAAAACTACCGGTAAACTCGGTGAAGTCATGACGGAATCAATTCAGGCGGCGACTTCGTTCGTCCGTTCGCGGGCCGCAGAATTTGGCATCAAACCGACCTTGTTCCAGAAACGTGATATCCACGTTCACGTACCTGAAGGTGCGACACCAAAAGACGGTCCGTCTGCCGGTGTTGGCATGGTTACGTCAGTTGTTTCTGTTCTAACGGGTAATCCGGTCCGCAAAGATGTGGCAATGACGGGCGAAGTTACGCTGCGTGGCCGTGTGCTTGCGATTGGTGGTTTGAAAGAAAAACTTCTGGCCGCATTGCGGGGCGGGGTGAAAACCGTATTGATCCCGCAGGAGAATGAAAAGGATCTCGAAGAGATTCCTGACAACGTCAAACGTGGCATGAAAATCATTCCTGTGTCGCATGTTGACGAAGTTCTCAGCCATGCGTTGGTCAATCCGCTTGTCCCGATTGAGTGGGAAGAAGGGGTTGATGATGTCGGTGTTAAATCCAATGACGGCGAAGAATCGGAAATCGGCGGTGTGACGACTCACTAAGATCGTCACAACCGGCAGAAATCAAGGGGGAGCGACCATGTCGCTCCCCCTTTTCTGTGGATAACTTTGGTCAAGAATCGGCGCAAAGACATGTCAGAGTTGGTGTAAAGCGCAAAAAATCGAAAAAAACGTCAAAAACCGCAGAAAACTGCGTGTGTCGCATTGACGAGTTGTTTGATACCCGCTTACACTGCCCATGCAACAGGTTTGGGGCAAACCAAATTTCCTCATAACTCCGAACGTCCAAACAAGGGGGCCAGGAAGTGAATAAAAACGATCTCGTTGGAAGTGTAGCTGCTAAAGCTGATCTGTCCAAAGCTGACGCTGCTAAAGCGGTTGACGCTGTTTTCGATTCCATCACCGAATCTTTGAAATCAGGCGACGAAGTTCGTCTGGTTGGTTTCGGTACCTTCGCTGTCGCTGCTCGCGCTGCTTCAAAAGGTCGCAACCCGCGCACCGGTGAAGAAATCGACATCCCGGCATCGAAACAGCCGAAGTTCAAGGCTGGTAAAGGTCTTAAAGACGCAGTCAACTAAGTTTGACGTCGTTCTTTGAAAAAATGCCGGTGACATGCGTCACCGGCATTGCTTTTTGTAAAAACCGTGTTATGTTCCGCCCCGCTTCCGCAGAATGAAGCACGAAATTACGGGTGATTAGCTCAGCTGGTTAGAGCATCTCGTTTACACCGAGAGGGTCGGGAGTTCGAATCTCTCATCACCCACCATGATAAAGGCAGCCCTAAAGGCTGCCTTTTTTCATTTGGCACATCATCCCGAATCAAATTGCTTTCTTGCGTCAGTTATCTGGAATTGCCAGATCGCGAGGATTATGCAGTTTTCCCTAAATTAATCCCGATTTTGGCGGGTTTAGGTTGACCAAATGGCGATGATAAATAGCCCTGAAATAGAAGTTACATTTTTATGCAAAGTGGGCATTGCTTTTTATAAAAAGCATGGTAAGTTCCGCCCGCTTCCGCAAGACAGAGCGCGGAAACAAAAGGGTGATTAGCTCAGCTGGTTAGAGCATCTCGTTTACACCGAGAGGGTCGGGAGTTCGAATCTCTCATCACCCACCATGAAAAAGGCAGCCTTACAGGCTGCCTTTTTCTTTGCCTGAAATTTCATTCAAAATATCAAAAGAAATTCATTCATAGCACTCTTGAGGTGACCTGTGCTTGTGCGCTGCGTCATGTATGCGTGTGGCGAGGTTGACGTAACGGTGTCGAAAGGTTGCTGCCGAAAGGTTCTATTGCGCCTGCGTCGCTTCTAATAGACGGCAAAAGGCATGCTTGCGGTTTGAGGCATATGCCATTGGGATGGTGGCGGTTGAGAGCGGCATGAAGAAAGGAAACAAGCCCTGAGGCAGTGTTTTTGTCTGTTTAGGGGTAACTGCCTGTAAAAGTTGACGCTTGGTTGTCGGACGGGCACTGTTGTTCAAACGGTCACCAGAATCGGAACCCTGATAATGAATATTCAGTCGACAGATCTCTCTTCGAACAATATCGGGCGATTGGCCCGAATTGGGCGCAAGCATGTCGGAGAAGGGGCTATGGGCCGGATAAAACGGCTGCTGATCGCCTTGTTGATGCCGATGCTGTTGACAAGCTGCTATTTGCCCGAAGCCTTCACCATAGACCTTTCTATGGAACGCAATGGCGATTATCGGCTGAGCTATCGGGGGCTGCTTGTTCAGCCAAACATTACCCAAGGTTTGCTTGATGGCAGTCTTGATGCGGCTGGGGAGAAGGAAAGAGTCGCAATTGTTCTTGCCGATCTCAAACGCGATTCGGGTGTAAAGCAGTTAAGCTATCGAAGCCGGGGTGTGTTTAATCTGGTTTACGAAAAACGCGGTAATATCATGCGGGAAAAAAGCTTCGTCTTTGTGCGTCGCAATTCGCGCATACTGGAAATGTTCTTCCATAAGGGCCGAAATACCGTGGAAATCCGGGGCGGTTTCGTTCCTGACCAGTATCAAGATCGGTTGGATGCCCTTGGCTACCAGATGACCGGAAAAATTGAGGTTCGCACCACAGCAGGTATCCGAAGCCACAATGCCGCCGAGTTCAAAGAGATTGGTGGTCAGAACCGGCTACGCTGGGAAATAAAATCAATTTCTGATCCCGTGCCAAACGTCATTATTGGCTAATCTTACATGCGATGCGTGTCTTTGCCCTTTCAGGCTAATAGAAGACTCGGCTTAGGGGATGCTGTGTTGTGCGCTGGGGCAGGGCTTCGCTTTGGTGATGGTTCCCATCGTTGATTGCGGCAAAATAAAAGGGACAGCCAGAAGCTGTCCCTTGATATGTTCGGTGTGGCTATGCGCCAGAATGATACGATGTTCTTCTTGGTGCGAGACCTTAGTAGACCATTTCGTCTTCGCCGCTGCCTTCGGAAATAACGATCTGGCCCTGTGCAGCCAGTTCTTTGGCCAGTTGGACGATCATCATTTGCGATTCTTCGACGTCTGACAGACGAACAGGCCCAAGGGCGTCCATATCTTCCTTCATCATCTTCCCAGCACGTTCAGACATATTCTTGAAGAACAGGTCGCGCATCGCATCGGTGGACCCTTTGAGAGCCAGTGCAAGTTTGTCTTTTTCCACCTGACGCAGAAGGGTCTGAACACCGTTATTATCAAGACGAGCAAGGTCTTCGAAGGTGAACATAAGGGCTTTGATTTTTTCGGCCGAATCACGGTTGCGTTCTTCAAGCGCAGTAAGGAACCGGTCCTGACTTTGGCGGTCAAGGCTGTTGAAGATATCCGCCATAAGTTCGTGGTTGTCGCCGCGCGATCCTCGCGCAAGGTTCGACATAAACTCGGTCCGTAGTGTTTTTTCGATGTTATCGAGAACTTCTTTCTGCACGGCTTCCATGCGCAACATACGCATGATGACTTCCATCGAGAAATTTTCAGGCAGAAGAGAGAGAACCGATGCCGAGTGACCGGGCTTTAATTTGGAAAGAACCACACCGACGGTCTGCGGGTATTCGTTTTTTAGATAGTTCGCAAGGACGGCTTCGTTAACGTTGTTCAGTTTGTCCCACATGGTGCGACCCGCAGGGCCGCGGATCTCTTCCATGATGCCGTTAACGCGGTCTTCGCCAAGGACTTTGGACAGAAGGCGTTCAGTGGTGTCAAACGAACCAACCAGTGAACCGGTCGAGGAAAGCTGATCGGCAAATTCGACAAACAGCCGTTCGACAATGTTGGAATTAATCGTGCCAAGGCCAGCCATGCATTGGGAAATCTCTTTGATTTCCTCGTCATCCATCATGCTGAACATTTTGGTCGCGTGCTCTTCCCCAAGAGCAAGCATGAGAATCGCTGCCTTCTCAGGTCCGGCCAGTGATCTGTATTCTTCTTTAACGCGCCCCACGGGTGGTCTTCTCCGTCGTAATGACTCTGTTCGGCATTGGAACCTGAATGCCCGAACCTGCCTCTATCGCACCGTAAGATAGGAGGAATTTGTCAACAATTCTATAAAAGCCGACACGCCTTTGCAAAGCCCTACATGTATAGGCGGTCCAAAATGTACAAAAAGAGTTAATTCAGTACAAATTGGGGCAAAATTTGCATTTCAGAAGGTGATGATCAGTCGCGCAATTGTCGAAAGGGTTGAAAACACTGCTAGCTGCTTGACTTGGTTTAGGGTGTGGTCTAACAAAGGCCCGCCGATTGATGGTCATTTTGCGGGCGTAGCTCAGTTGGTTAGAGCGCCGGCCTGTCACGCCGGAGGCCGCGAGTTCAAGTCTCGTCGCTCGCGCCATGACCCATCAAATGTTGTCTTTTGTCGGGCGTTTCGTCTTTTCCGCGATCGCCTTTTAATGTGTTGCTTTTGCAGCTTCGCACGATTGGGTCTTGATCATCACGACGATCAGCCCGATATCGGACGATAGTAAGTGGTAAAAAAGATTAGAAAGTTTCCGGTCTTAGAGCATCTTAAACCTGCTTGAGGACTGGAACTTGTGCGGTGCATACGTTATGGTGCGCCGTAATGGGCCAGGTGGGGACCTGGTCGGGTCACAAGGCCTGTTCTTGAGAGGTCAGAGAGATGCAAGAGCTTCTTTCGGAATATCTTCCGATCCTGGTGTTTATCGGGATCGCCGTCGTTTTGTCGGCGGTAATCGTCATCGCGTCACTGGTTCTTGCCAAGCAGGCACCGGATGTCGAGAAACTATCCGCATATGAGTGCGGTTTTGCGCCGTTCGAGGACGCGCGCATCAAATTCGACGTTCGGTTCTATCTGGTTGCAATCTTGTTCATTATTTTCGATCTCGAAGTCGCCTTCCTGTTTCCGTGGGCTGTGACCCTCGGCGATATTGGAACGTTCGGCTTTGTGTCGATGGTGATCTTCCTGGCTGTTTTGACGGTCGGATTTATCTATGAATGGAAGAAGGGAGCTTTGGAATGGGAGTGAGCACCAATACAGGCGCACCCCTGGCACCCGGTACGGATCAGGATACCCTGCTTAAGGGCGTGTTTGACGAGATGAATGACAAGGGCTTTGTCCTTGCCAATCTTGATAAACTCGCGAGCTGGGCAAGCACTGGTTCGATGTGGCCAATGACCTTTGGTCTGGCGTGCTGTGCTGTTGAGATGATGCATTCGGCTGCGTCGCGTTATGACCTTGACCGTTATGGTCTGGTCTTCCGTCCAAGTCCGCGTCAGTCAGACGTAATGATCGTTGCTGGTACATTGACCAACAAAATGGCCCCGGCACTGCGTAAGGTCTATGACCAGATGGCAGAACCGCGCTGGGTTATTTCGATGGGGTCGTGTGCCAATGGCGGCGGTTACTATCATTATTCCTATTCGGTGGTTCGCGGTTGTGACCGTGTCGTCCCGGTTGACGTTTATGTTCCGGGGTGCCCGCCGACAGCCGAAGCGCTGATTTACGGCGTGATGCAGTTGCAAAAGAAAATCCGCCGAACTGGTGTTCTGACACGCTGATCCGTAATAGGGGGCTTGCATGAGCGAACTGCTCAGCGATAACAGCGCCGCATTGAATGATCTTAAAGATCTTGTGGTGTCCCAGCTTGCGAACGAAATTCTCGAAAGCGAGATTCGTTACGGTGAGCTGACCATCGTCGCCAAGCGCGATGATATTCTAAAAGTTCTGACGTTCCTTCGGGACGATACCGGCTGCTTGTTCAAGCAGCTTATCGATGTTTGTGGTGCAGATTATCCGGAACGTTCTGAACGTTTCGATGTTGTCTATCACCTGTTGTCGCTTAAACATAACCTGCGCATTCGTGTGAAGGTCCGCACCGACGAAGAAACACCGGTTCAAAGCTGTGTTCCGCTTTTCAGCGCCGCCGATTGGTTCGAGCGCGAAGCATGGGACATGTATGGTATTTTCTTTGCAGATCATCCCGATCCCCGTCGTATTCTGACCGACTATGGTTTTGAAGGACATCCGCTTCGTAAGGATTTCCCGCTGACCGGTTATGTCGAAGTTCGGTATGACGATGAGCAGAAACGCGTTGTCTACGAGCCGGTAAAACTGGTTCAGGATTTCCGTAATTTCGATTTCGAAAGCCCATGGGAAGGCATCCAGAATGTTCTTCCGGGTGATGAAAAGGCGGAGGGCAGCGCCTGATGTCCGAACAAAAAATTAAAAATATGACCATGAACTTCGGCCCGCAGCACCCTGCGGCGCACGGCGTTCTGCGTTTGGTTCTGGAAATGGACGGCGAAGTCGTCGAACGTTCCGACCCGCATATTGGTCTTCTTCATCGTGGTACGGAAAAGCTGATTGAATATAAGACCTATATTCAGGCAACCCCGTATTTCGACCGTCTAGATTATGTCGCACCGATGAACCAGGAGCATGCTTATTGCCTGGCCATTGAAAAGCTGATGGGAATCGAAGTTCCCAAGCGTGCGCAATATATCCGCGTTCTTTATGCGGAAATCGGTCGTATTCTGAACCACATCTTGAACTTGACCGCGTTCGCACTGGACGTTGGCGCGATGACCCCGCTTCTGTGGGGCTTTGAAGAACGTGAAAAGCTCATGGAATTCTATGAGCGCGCCTGTGGCGCCCGTCTTCACGCCAACTATTTCCGTCCGGGCGGTGTTGCTGCCGATCTTCCGGCGGGTCTTCTTGAAGACATCGGCGCGTGGGCAGATCAGTATGACGTCTTCATGAACGACTTTGATCGCGTTCTGGTCGGCAACCGTATCTTTAAACAGCGTACGGTTGATATCGGGACTGTGACGGCCGAAGAGGCCCTTGATTGGGGCTTTACCGGTCCCAACATTCGTGCATCGGGTCTGGCATGGGATCTGCGTAAAGCGCAGCCTTATGATTCGTACGAAGATTTCGACTTTGACATTCCGATCGGCAAGAACGGCGATTGCTATGATCGCTTCCTTGTTCGCTTTGAAGAGATGTGGCAGTCGCTGAAAATCATCAAGCAGGCGGTCAAAAATATGCCTGATGGTCCTGTTATTGTTGAAAATAACAAAGTGGCTCCGCCGTCGCGCGCTGAAATGAAGCGTTCGATGGAAGCTCTTATCCATCACTTCAAACTCTTCACCGAAGGTTTCCACGTTCCGGCTGGCGAATGCTATGCCGCGGTCGAGGCACCAAAGGGTGAGTTTGGTGTGTATCTTGTTTCGGATGGCTCTAACCGTCCGTATCGCTGCAAAATCCGCGCACCCGGGTTCCCGCACCTTCAGGCCATCGACTTTATGTCCAAAGGTCACATGTTGGCCGACGTCGTTGCCAATATCGGGTCGCTAGATATCGTTTTCGGTGAGATTGACCGATGAGCCATGTAAGAAGACCAGCTCCGAAAGAGCTTCAACCTGTCAGCTTTGCTTTCACTCCTGAATATATGGAAAAAGCAAAGAAGATCATCGCCAAGTATCCGGAAGGCCGTCAGCAGAGCGCGGTCATGCCGTTGCTTGATCTGGCCCAGCGTCAGACCGAAGGCAATTGGGTTCCGACTGTCGCAATGGATTACATTGCCGACATGCTCGATATGCCTGCCATTCGTGTCTATGAGGTCGCAACCTTCTATACGATGTATAATCTTGCCCCTGTCGGTAAGAACTTCATCCAGGTTTGCACCACGACGCCGTGCTGGCTTCGCGGTTCAGCCGATGTTGTCGAGACTTGCAAAAAGGAACTTGGCATTGGTATCGGTGAGACCACCGAAGATGGTCTGTTCACGATGATTGAAGTTGAATGCCTTGGTGCGTGCGTTAACGCACCGATGATGCAAATCAACGACGATTTCTATGAAGACCTGACCGCCGATACGACCAAGGCAATCCTCGACACCTTGAAAAAAGGTGAAAAACCCAATGTCGGCCCGCAAAGCGGCCGCAAAGGGTGTGAGCCGATTGATGGTCCAAAGGTTCTGAAAGCATTCTGTGGCTGCGGTGCAGCCCCGCAGGATGCCGATGCAAGCAAAGGGGACGCCTGATATGCTGCAGGATAAGGATCGTATCTTTACCAACCTGTACGGTTTTCAGGACTTCGGTCTTAAAGGTGCACAGTCGCGTGGTAACTGGGACGGGACCAAGGGCCTGATCGAAAAAGGTCGCGACTGGATCATCGATGAAATGAAATCATCGGGGATGCGTGGTCGTGGGGGCGCTGGCTTCCCGACCGGCCTTAAATGGTCGTTCATGCCCAAAGAATCCGATGGCCGCCCGAGCTACCTTGTCGTGAATGCCGACGAAGGCGAACCGGGTACGTGTAAAGACCGCGAGATCATGCGTAATGATCCGCATACATTGATCGAAGGTTGCCTTTTGGCTGGTTTCGCGATGAATGCGCATGCTGGATATATCTATATCCGCGGTGAGTTCTATCACGAAGCATCGAACCTGCAGATTGCAATTGATCAGGCATATGAAGCCGGTCTTCTTGGCAAGAATGCTTGCGGTTCGGGTTGGGATTTTGATCTTTACGTTCATCTTGGGGCCGGTGCTTATATCTGTGGCGAAGAAACAGCCCTGATTGAAAGCCTTGAAGGTAAAAAAGGTCAGCCGCGTCTTAAGCCACCATTCCCGGCAAACGCCGGTTTGTATGGCTGCCCGACGACGGTCAACAATGTTGAAAGTATTGCAGCGGTTCCGAGCATTCTGCGTCGAGGTGGTGCGTGGTTCTCAAGCTTTGGCCGTGAAAACAATCACGGGACCAAGCTGTTTGCCATTTCCGGTCACGTTGAAAAGCCGTGCACCGTGGAAGAAGCAATGAGCATTCCGCTGCGTGAACTGATTGACAAGCATTGTGGCGGCGTTCGCGGCGGTTGGGACAACCTTCTGGCGGTTATTCCTGGCGGGTCTTCGGTTCCGCTGATGCCAAAAGATGTTTGCGACAACGTATTGATGGACTTTGACGGCCTGCGTGAAGTGGGGTCGGGGCTTGGTACGGCGGCTGTGATCGTCATGGACAAGTCAACTGACATTGTCTACGCGATCGCGCGTCTGTCGGAATTCTACAAACATGAAAGCTGTGGTCAGTGCACGCCATGCCGTGAAGGTACGGGGTGGATGGCGCGTATTATGGCCCGCATGGTTCGCGGGCAGGCCACACTTGATGAAATTGATATGCTGTGGGATGTGACCAAACAGGTCGAAGGCCACACTATTTGTGCGCTTGGTGATGCTGCTGCATGGCCAATTCAGGGCCTTATCCGACATTTCCGTCCCGAAATGGAACGTCGGATCAAGGAATATCGCGCGCGGATCGCGGCCTGAGAGGGGCCTGTTGAGAGGGATTGAGACATGCCGAAACTAACAGTTGACGGTATAGAAGTTGAAGTAGAAGCCGGGGCGACTGTCCTACAGGCCTGTGAAGAGGCCGGTAAGGAAATCCCGCGTTTCTGCTATCACGAGCGCCTGTCAATCGCCGGTAACTGCCGTATGTGCTTGGTGGAAATGGAACGCGCACCTAAACCGGTCGCGTCCTGTGCCATGCCTGCTGCAGATGGAATGGTGATCAAAACGGATTCCCCGCTGGTGCATAAAGCACGTAACGGCGTCATGGAATTCCTGTTGATCAACCATCCGCTGGATTGCCCGATCTGCGACCAGGGTGGTGAATGTGACCTTCAGGACCAGGCAATGGCCTATGGGTGTGGTTCATCGCGTTATGCTGAGAAAAAGCGTGCGGTCAAAGACAAAGAACTTGGCCCGATCGTAAAAACGGTCATGACGCGTTGCATTCACTGCACGCGTTGCGTTCGTTTCTCCGAGGAAGTGGCCGGTGTCGGCACCATGGGTGCGGTTTATCGCGGTGAAGACACCGAGGTCGGACCGTATATCGAAGCATCAATCAACTCCGAACTTTCGGGGAACCTGATTGATCTTTGCCCGGTGGGTGCTTTGACGTCTAAACCATATGCGTTCACCGCACGTCCGTGGGAATTGAAAAAGACCGATAGTGTCGATGTCATGGATGCAGTTGGTTCAAACATTCGTATTGATGCGCGTACGGGCGAAGTTCTTCGTGTTCTGCCGCGCACCAACGAAGACATCAACGAAGAATGGATTTCGGATAAAACCCGTTATGCCATTGATGGTTTGAAACGTCAGCGTCTTGACCGTCCTTATGTTCGTGTGAATGGCAAACTCCAGCCTGCAAGCTGGGACGAAGCGTTTGCCGCGATCAAGGCAAAGGTTTCCGGTCTTAAAGGCAAACAGATTGCCGCGATTGCCGGTGACACGGTTGATTGTGAATCCATGACCGCGCTGAAAGACCTGATGGACAAGTTTGGTTCGCCAAACCTTGATTGCCGTCAGGATGGCTCCAACATTGGTGGCCCGCGCAGTTCTTACATCTTCAACAGCACAATTTCCGGCATTGATGAAGCAGACGTCTGCTTGGTCGTTGGGGCGAATGTGCGCGCTGAAGCGCCGATCATTAATTCCCGCTTGCGGAAACGCTGGCGTACGACGGCTGGTGATTTCAAACTTGGGATCATCGGCGAGAAATGGGATCCGACCTTCAAGAATGATTATCTTGGCGCAGGTCCGGACACCCTTTCTGAAATTCTTGAAGGCAAGAACGAATTCGCCAAGCTTCTCAAAGCTGCTGAAAAACCGATGATTATCGTTGGTATGGGTGCTTTGAACCGTGAAGATGGCGATGCTGTTCTGGCTGCTACCCGCGCGATTGCCGAGAAATTTGGCATGGTTTCGGGTGAATGGAACGGATTTAACGTTCTGCACACAGCAGCATCGCGTGTTGGCGGTCTTGATCTGGGCTTTGTCCCGGGCGAGGGCGGTCTGGCAACCAACGATATTCTTGATGGCGCTGCAAAAGGCGATGTCAAAGTTGTCTATCTGTTGGGGGCTGATGAAGTCGACACCAGCAAACTGGAAAAGGCATTTGTCATTTACCAGGGTGCAATGGGTGATGCCGGTGCTCAGGCAGCAGATGTGATCTTGCCGGGTGCGGCCTATACCGAAAAGAACGGCACTTACGTCAATACCGAAGGACGTGCACAGCAAGGCTGGCGCGCGATCTTCCCGGTTGGTGACGCACGTGAAGACTGGGCGATTGTTCGTGCACTTTCGGGCGCGCTGGATATGACCCTGCCGTACAAGAATATCGATGAAGTTCGTGCCCGTATGGTGGAAATCAGCCCGACCTTCGCGTCGCTGAATGTTCCATCCAAGGCAGAATGGACCGATTTCGGTAAAGCAGGTGACATGAAGCCGGAAGGCTTTGTCTCGCCGGTTCGCAATTTCTATATGACCGACCCGATCAGCCGCGCGTCTGTAACAATGGCCAAATGTACTGAGGCCTTTGTTAAAGAAGCGGCTGCCGAGAAGGTTGCCTGAGTAAGGGGGGCGACGATCTGATCGTTGCCCATCCCGCAAGGGGGTGTCCCAATTCTGGGACGAAACGCAAAAGATACGGTTTGACCGATGGAACTTCTTTGGGACGGATATATTGAACCGGTAGTCTGGATCGTCGCCAAGATTTTGGCGATTGTGGTCCCGCTGCTGGTCGCTGTCGCTTATCTGACCTACGCAGAGCGCAAGGTTATCGGTGCTATTCAGCTCCGTAAGGGCCCGAACGTTGTGGGGCCATTTGGCCTTTTGCAACCGCTTGCTGATGGTCTGAAGCTGTTTCTGAAAGAAACAATCATTCCGAGCAGCGCGAATAAGGGCGTGTTTATCATCGCCCCGATGCTGACATTCATTCTGGCGATCATCGCCTGGGCGGTTATCCCGTTCGACGAAGGCATGGTTCTCGCGGATTTGAACGTTGGTATTCTTTACATTTTCGCGATTTCTTCGCTGGGTGTTTACGGTATCGTGATGGCCGGTTGGGCATCGAACTCCAAATACGCATTCCTTGGGGCGCTGCGTTCCGGCGCACAGATGGTGTCGTATGAGATTTCGATTGGCCTGATCATCATTTCGGTTCTGTTGACCACCGGTTCGCTGAATTTGAGCGACATCGTCCGCGGCCAGGTTGGCGGCATATGGGAGTGGAACTTCGTTTATCACTTCCCGATGTTCATCGTCTTCATCGTGTCCATTCTGGCAGAAACCAACCGCGCACCGTTTGACCTTCCCGAAGCTGAGGCTGAACTGGTATCTGGTTATAACGTCGATTATTCGGCAATGACCTTTGCGCTGTTCTTCCTTGGTGAATACGCGAACATGATCCTGATGAGTGGCCTGTGTGCCATTCTGTTCCTTGGGGGCTGGAGCGCGCCGTTGCCGTTCCTTGAATTCATCCCTGGGGCGATCTGGTTCATTCTGAAGATCTGTTTCGTTCTGTTCATCTTCTTGTGGGTCCGTGCAACCTTCCCGCGTTACCGCTATGACCAACTGATGCGTCTGGGCTGGAAAATCTTCCTGCCGCTGTCATTTGCTTGGGTCATGCTGGTTGCTACGTTCCTCGTTGTGTTTGACAAGGTCCCGGCCTGATCGCCGCGCATCGGAAAGAGAGAGGTAAACGATGTCATTTATTGATCGGACGGCCCGGAGCTTCCTGCTCGTGGAACTCGTATCGGGTATGGCGCTCACCTTGAAATATATGTTCAAGCCAAAAGTGACGCTGAACTACCCATATGAAAAAGGTCCGCTGAGCCCGCGTTTCCGTGGCGAACACGCCCTGCGCCGCTATCCCAACGGCGAAGAGCGCTGCATTGCCTGTAAGCTTTGTGAAGCAATCTGCCCGGCACAGGCCATCACCATTGAGGTGGAGCCGCGTGACGATGGTTCGCGTCGTACAACCCGCTACGACATTGATATGACGAAATGCATCTATTGTGGTTTCTGCGAAGAAGCCTGCCCGGTAGATGCGATCGTCGAAGGTCCGAACTTCGAGTTCGCAACCGAAAACCGCGAGGAGCTGTTCTATGACAAGGACAAGCTTCTGGCAAACGGCGAGCGCTGGGAAGCCGAGCTTGCTGCACGATTGGAGGCAGACGCACCTTACCGGTAAGTGTCGCGTCTGATCGTTAGAAAGAGAGTTATGGGCCGTTGTCTGCCAGTGGGGCGGCAACGGTTCGCCAAGGGGGTACCTTATGGTCGTACAGGCTTTGGCTTTTTACCTGTTTGCTACCGTCGCGGTGTTGTCCGCGACTGCGGTTGTGACCGTTCGCAACCCGGTGCATTCGGTATTGTTGCTGATCTTGACATTCTTTAACGCAGCCGGACTTTTCGTCCTGCTGGGTGCCGAGTTTCTCGCCATGCTTCTCGTCGTCGTCTATGTCGGCGCGGTTGCAGTCTTGTTCCTGTTCGTTGTGATGATGCTGGACATCAACTTTGTTGAGATGCGCCAGGGTTTCCTGAACTATCTGCCGATCGGGGTTCTGATCGCGGTTGTTCTGTTCGTGGAACTGGCACTGGTTGGCGCAGGTTGGACCCTTACCGATGAGGCAGTCGCGGTACTCGCGCAGCCGACACCGGTTGGTGTGACCAACGTAGAGGCGCTTGGCCGTCTGATTTACACCGATTACGCATACATCTTCCAGGCGGCTGGTCTGGTTCTGCTTGTTGCGATGATTGGCGCAATTGTCTTGACGCTGCGTCACCGTGAAGGTGTCCGCCGTCAGAATATCTCCGAGCAGGTCAAGCGTAACCGCGCTGATACGCTTGAAATTAAAAAAGTTCCGGTCGGAAGGGGGATCTGATGGAAATCGGTCTTGCACATTATCTGACCGTCGCGGCGATCCTTTTCACTCTCGGGATCTTCGGCATCTTCATGAACCGCAAGAACGTCATCATCATCATGATGTCGATCGAGCTGATGCTGCTGGCGGTCAATATCAACCTTGTCTCTTTCTCGTCATTCCTTGGCGATCTTGTTGGGCAGGTGTTTACCATCTTCGTCCTTACTGTTGCAGCGGCCGAAGCTGCAATTGGTCTGGCGATCTTGGTCGTCTATTTCCGTAACCGCGGTACCATCGCGGTTGAAGACATCAACATGATGAAGGGGTAAGGCAGATATGTATCCGTTGATTGTATTCCTGCCCCTGATCGCGGCAGCCATTGCTGGAACCATCACGCTTGTCGGCGCGATGTCGACATCAAAAGATGCTCCGCATGATGGCCATGGTCATCACCATCATGGTGTTTATTCAAGCGACCGTGTGGCACAGCTTGTCACCGTTTGCGGTGTTGTGATTGCCTTTATCATTTCGATCTTTGCCTTTGTGGATGTCGCCCTTGGCGGCAACCCGGTCACGATTGAACTGTTTACCTGGATTTCTTCGGGCAACTTCGATGCGTCTTGGGCGCTGCGTATTGATACGCTGACCTGTGTGATGCTGATCGTTGTGACCGGTGTGTCCTCGATGGTGCATATCTATTCCATCGGCTATATGTCGCATGATCCGGACAAGCCGCGCTTTATGGCGTATCTCAGCCTGTTCACCTTTGCGATGTTGATGCTGATTACCGCTGATAACCTGATCCAACTGTTCTTCGGTTGGGAAGGTGTTGGTCTTGCATCCTATCTGTTGATCGGTTTCTGGTACTCCAAGCCATCGGCGTCCGCTGCTGCAATCAAGGCGTTCCTTGTGAACCGTGTTGGTGACTTTGGCTTTGCGCTGGGTATCTTTGCGGTCTATGTGCTGTTCGATAGCGTTCAGTTCGACGTCATCTTCGGCAATGCTGAAGAAGTCGCCGGGTCGACATTGATGTTCTTGGGGTATGAATTCTCGGCCCTGGAAATTACCTGCTTCTTGCTGTTTATCGGCGCGATGGGTAAATCCGCACAGCTTGGTCTGCACACATGGCTTCCTGATGCAATGGAAGGCCCGACACCGGTTTCCGCCCTTATTCACGCGGCAACCATGGTGACGGCTGGTGTGTTCATGGTCGCGCGTCTTTCGCCGATCTTTGAATATGCCGAAACCACCTTGATGATCGTAACCATTGTTGGTGCATCGACGGCATTCTTTGCTGCGACCATTGGCTGTGTTCAGAACGACATTAAACGTGTCATCGCATATTCGACCTGTTCGCAGCTTGGCTATATGTTCTTTGCCTGCGGCGTGTCAGCATATTCAGCAGGTGTCTTCCACCTGATGACACATGGTTTCTTCAAAGCGCTGCTGTTCCTTGGTGCAGGTTCGGTCATCCACGCAATGTCGGATGAACAGGACATGCGCAAAATGGGCGGTATCTGGAAAATGGTTCCAGTGACCTTTGCCGTGATGATGGTCGGTACGCTTGCCATTACCGGTGTACCGGGCTTGGCTGGCTTCTATTCCAAAGACCTTGTCATCGAAAGTGCCTATGCGGCACATACCGGTGTTGGTCTTTATGCCTTCTGGGCAGGTATCCTTGCGGCGCTTATGACATCGTTCTATAGCTGGCGTTTGGTCTTTATGACCTTCTTTGGCGCACCGCGCGCTGATGAACGCACGATGGCACATGTTCATGAAAGCCCGGCGATCATGACAGGACCGCTTTTGTTCCTGACCATCGGTGCAATCTTTGCCGGTTGGTTTGCCAAAGACTGGTTTGGTGGCGGTGACTATGAAGAAATGCTGTCCTTCTGGAATGGCGCACTCTTCATGGCAGAAGGCCATCAGGCACTTGAAAATGCACACCATGTTCCGGGTTGGGTCAAGCTGGCACCGTTTGTTGCGATGATCACTGGCTTTGTACTTGCTGTTGTAATGTACAAACTGGTTCCGTCGCTTCCACGCACGTTGGCGAACACCTTTAACGGTCTGTACCGTTTCGTTCTGAACAAATGGTACTTCGACGAACTCTATGACAAGATTTTCGTAAAACCGGCCTTTGCACTTGGCCATGGCTTATGGAAATCGGGGGATGGTGCCATCATTGATGGTTGCGGTCCGGATGGTGTTGCGGCGGCTTGCCGTAACATCGCACGTCGCGTCAGCGCCATTCAAAGTGGTTTTGTTTATCACTATGCATTCGCGATGCTGATTGGCATTGCGGCGCTGGTCTCCTACACAATTTGGAAGATGGGTTAACGGGCGATGAGTGATTGGCCAATTCTTTCGATCGTCACCTTCTTGCCGCTGGTCGGTGCAGCCTTGCTGCTCTTGATCAATGGCGATGAGGCGAATGTCGCCCGCAATTCCCGTTGGGTTGCGCTTTGGACCTCGGGGTTCACCTTCCTTGTATCTTTGATGCTATGGGTGAACTTCGATGCAACGACCGCAGATTTCCAGTTCGTCGAACAGGCGGAATGGATGCCGGGTCTGAACATTTCCTATCACATGGGCGTTGACGGTATTTCCGTTCTGTTCGTCCTGCTTGCGACCTTCCTGACACCGATTTGTATTTTGTCGGCATGGGAAGCAATCCAGAAGCGCGTGAAGGAATACATGATCGCCTTCCTCGTTCTTGAAACGATGATGGTCGGTATGTTCAGCGCGCTTGACGGTCTGTTGTTCTATCTGTTCTTCGAAGGCGTCCTGATCCCGATGTTTATCATCATCGGCGTCTGGGGCGGTCAGCGTCGTGTTTACGCTGCATTCAAGTTGTTCCTTTATACGCTTCTTGGCTCGGTTCTGATGCTGGTTGCGCTGCTGGCGATGTATTTCGACGCAGGCACCACTGACATCCCGACCCTGATGGAGCATGGGTTCGGCTATAATATGCAGTTGTGGCTATGGCTGGCCTTCTTTGCATCCTTCGCGGTTAAAGTTCCGATGTGGCCGGTTCATACCTGGCTTCCTGATGCCCACGTTGAAGCACCGACTGCCGGTTCTGTTATTCTGGCGGGCGTGCTGTTGAAAATGGGTGGTTACGGTTTCCTGCGTTTCTCGCTGCCGATGATGCCGCTGGCATCTGAAACCTTTGCACCGCTTGTCTTCACGCTGTCGGTTGTTGCAATCATTTACACGTCTCTGGTCGCACTCGCCCAGCAGGACATGAAAAAGCTGATTGCATATTCGTCGGTTGCCCACATGGGGATCGTGACCATCGGTGCATTCACCTTTAATCAACACGGTATCGAAGGTTCGATCTTCCAGATGCTGAGCCACGGTGTGGTTTCGGGTGCGCTGTTCTTGTGTGTTGGTGTTGTCTATGACCGCATCCATACCCGTGAAATCGATGCTTATGGTGGTCTGGTTCACCGGATGCCGGGGTATGCATTCATCTTCATGTTCTTCACCATGGCATCTGTTGGTCTTCCGGGGACGGGTGGTTTCGTTGGTGAAATCCTGACATTGTTGGGTGCTTTCGAAGCCAACACTTGGGTCGCATTCTTTGCCGCGACCGGTCTGATCCTTGGTGCTGCTTATGCGCTGTATCTCTATCGCCGGATTATTTTCGGGGGCCTGACCAAGGAAAACCTGAAATCAATCCTCGATCTGAGCCCGCGTGAATGGATTATCTTTGCTCCGTTGGTGATTATCGTACTTTGGATGGGGGTCTATCCGGTCTCCTTCCTCGATATCATGCATGTTTCGGTTGAGAACCTCGTCAACCAAGTTGAAACGGCCCAGGCTGCAGCGGCAAGTGCCGCCCAGCTGGCCGCGAATTGAGGGGAATGAACATGGGAGTTTCTATGCTCAACCTCGGGGCCGCACTGCCCGAAATATTTATGGCAGTTTCTGCCTTGGCGCTTTTGATGCTTGGGGTTTTCGCAGGCAAGGACAAAGCGTTCCGTACGGTGTCCTGGCTGGCCGTTGCCGCACAGGTTATCACGATCATCCTTGTGGTGACCGGCGAGGGGGGCGATGCCTTCTTTGGGCAGTTTACTGCCGATGCCTTTGCCAAGTTCTGCAAGGTCATGATCCTGATTGGGTCGGCGACCGGTATCATCATGGCAATGAACTATGCCGAACGTGAAAATATGTCACGGTTCGAGTTCCCGATCCTGATCACCCTTGCCACGCTTGGCATGATGGCGATGGTTTCGGCAACTGATATGCTGTCGCTGTATCTTGGTCTCGAACTGCAGTCGCTTGCACTTTACGTTGTTGCTGCAATCCGCCGCGACACGGTGCGTTCGACGGAATCGGGATTGAAATATTTCATCCTTGGGTCGATTGCATCGGGCATTTTGCTGTATGGCATGTCGATGGTTTACGGTTTCACCGGGACCACCAATTTCAGCGTTCTTGCCGATACCCTCTCGGGTGGTGAACGTCCGCTTGGCGCGCTGGTTGGTCTGGCATTCATCTTTGCTGGTCTGTGCTTTAAGGTTTCTGCCGTTCCGTTCCACATGTGGACCCCGGACGTTTACGAAGGTGCGCCGACCCCGGTCACGTCCTTCTTTGCAGTTGCCCCGAAGATTGCCGGTCTTGCACTGTTTATCCGTGTGGCAATCGGTCCGTTTGGCGGGATTGTCGAAGATTGGCAGCAGATCGTGGTGCTGATTTCGATCTTGTCGATGGTTATCGGTTCGTTTGCTGCTCTTCGTCAGGAAAACATCAAACGTCTGATGGCCTATTCGTCCATCGGCCACGTTGGCTTTGCCCTTGTTGGTTTGGCTGCGGGTACAGAAAAAGGTGTGACGGGTATTCTGGTTTATCTGGGCATTTACCTTGTGATGAACCTTGGTACCTTTGCGGTTATTCTGTGCATGCGTCGTAACAGCCGCATGACCGAAGAAATCACCGACCTTGCCGGTCTTGCCAAGACCAAGCCGCTGATGGCTGCGGTTACCGCACTTCTGATGTTCTCGATGGCCGGTATCCCGCCGCTGGCTGGCTTCTTTGGTAAATTCCTTGTGTTTGAAGCTGCCATTGAGTCTGGTCTTGTGACTTTGGCGGTCATTGGTTTGGTGACCTCGGTTGTCAGTGCGTATTACTATCTGCGCATCATCAAGGTCATGTATTTCGATGAACCGGTCGAAGAGTTCGATCGCAACGGCACAGAAATGAATGTCATCATGGCGTTTGCCACGATCATTATTCTGGTCTTTGTCTTCTTCCCGAACCCGTTGATGGATAGTGCTGCTGTTGCGGCCGCCTCACTGTTCGGACAGTAAGAATGACAACGCGAACGATCCGTCTTCCCGAAGGTTTCTACCTTCATCATCTGGAAGCGATCGACAGTACAAATGATGAGGCAAAGCGCCTCGCGGATAAGGGCGCCCAAAGTGGCGCCCTTGTTCTAGCAAAGACCCAAACGTCCGGTCGCGGTCGCCGCGGTCGGGCATGGTCATCGCCTGTTGGTAATCTGTATTCATCCTTGTTGCTGCGTCCGACCTGTTCGCTGGCCGAAGCAGCCCGCCTGACATTTCTGATTGCGGTTGCCATGGCCGAAGCGATTGAAGCCGTAACAGGCAATCACGTTCGACCAGACTGTAAATGGCCCAATGATTTGATGGTCAATGGTCGTAAGATTTGCGGGATTTTGCTTGAAAGTGCGTCAAACAAGGGATCGGCGACGGATTACCTTGTGATTGGGGCAGGGGTGAACGTTGCCTTTTTTCCAGACGATTCCGAACGCCCTGCAACATCGCTTGCAACCCTTGGCGCCCCGGTTTCGGTTGATGACCTTGTTTCATGTTATATCGCGCGGGTCGCGCATTGGTTGCCTATCTGGGAAAAAGATGGATTTGCCCCGATCCGCGAAGCATGGCTTGCGCGCGGCTATGGGATTGGTAAGCCGGTTGTTGCCCGTCTGACCGAACGTGAACTTGAAGGAACCTTCATTGGGCTTGATGATGATGGTTCACTTGTCCTAAGAGATGACAGCGGTATCGAACACCGCATTGGGGCTGGTGAAGTTTTCTTTTCCGCCTGATTTGAATGAACAGGGTCATGACCCTATCTTGCTTTGTAGCGGAGGCCTGTAAGCATCATGTTGCTTGCGATTGACGCCGGGAACACAAACATCGTCTTTGCCGTTTTTGATGGGGACACCATCAAGGGCCAATGGCGGTGTTCGACAACGACCGAACGCACTGCTGATGAATTGGGTGTTTGGCTTCATCATCTGTTTTCCCTTTCAGGGGTGCCGGTTGATGCGATTACGGGGGGCATCATCGCAACCGTGGTGCCGGCCGCAGAATTTAGCTTAAAGACCCTGTGTCGTCGGTATTTCAATGTTGACCCGATGGTGGTCGGTGACCCGAATGTTGATCTTGATATGAAGATCATTATGGACAATCCGGGTGAAGTCGGTGCTGACCGTCTTGTGAATGCCGTTGCCGCGCACGAATTGTTTGGGGGCCCATTGGTCGTTCTGGATTTTGGGACGGCAACCACCTTTGACGTGGTAGATGGCAATGGTGATTATCTTGGCGGTGTGATTGCACCGGGGGTAAACTTGTCGATCAAGGCCCTTCATATGGCCGCTGCCCAATTGCCAATGGTTGCGATCGAAGCACCCCGCAATGTGATTGGCAAAAACACGGTTGAAGCCATGCAATCGGGTGTTTATTGGGGCTATGTCTCGATGATCGAAGGGTTGCTGTCGCGTATTCGCAAACAGCAAGATGTCGAACATATCAAGGTTGTTGCCACAGGTGGGCTTGCCCCCCTGTTTACAAAGGCTGTCGATGAGATTGAATATTTGAATGGCGATTTGACCATGTTGGGCTTGTTGATGATTTATCGTCGCAACAGCCAAAAGACTGCTAATCAGGCCCAATAGGGCTTGCGCCGGGTCGGGGATGAAATGTCCCCCACCTGATCAGAGTGCCGAAGATAAAGGATTACCGTCCGTGGATTTGTATTTGCCAAAAGACGAAGTGTTGTTCGTGCCGCTCGGTGGTTCCGGCGAGATCGGCATGAACCTGAACCTTTACGGCTATGATGATCAGTGGTTGATGGTCGATATGGGGGTTTCCTTTGGCGAGGAAGGCCTGCCTGGTGTTGACGTTGTGATGCCAGATCCGGCCTTCATCGAAGAACGCAAAGACAAGTTGCTTGGTCTTGTTCTGACCCACGCGCATGAAGATCACCTTGGTGCGGTGCCGTATTTGTGGCCGCGTCTTAAATGCCCGATCTATGCAACCCCGTTTGCCGCCGAATTTCTTAAGGCAAAGCTGGCCGAAACCGATTTTGCCGATCAGGTGCCGATCCATGTGATCGAGCTTGGCGGTCGGTTCACGCTGGGCTGTTTTGATATTGAATTCGTCACCATGACCCATTCAATCCTTGAGCCGAATGCATTGGCCATTCGGACCCCCAAAGGATTGATTGTTCACACAGGTGACTGGAAATTTGATCCCAATCCGCAAATTGGTGATGCATCAGATGTCAAAAAGCTTGAAGCATTGGGTGACGAAGGTGTCATGGCATTGGTCTGTGATTCGACCAATGTCTTTTCCGAAGGCGAAACCGGGTCTGAAAGCGAAGTTGCCAAAAACCTGTCCACTTTGTTTGCCGAGAATCCGCAAGGACGCATTGCCGTTGCCTGCTTTGCCACCAACGTCGCACGTGTTCAATCCGTGATTGAAGCCGCCCATGAAAACGGGCGTTGTGTTGGGTTGGCTGGGCGCTCGCTTGACCGTGTTACCGAGGTTGCCCGCGAAGTTGGCTATCTGACGGAATATCCGAACCTTCTAAGTGCCGAAGTGGCCATGGAAGTACCCAAGGATCAGGTTCTTTTGATTTGTACCGGATCACAGGGCGAACCACGTGCGGCATTGTCGCGTATTGCCAAGGGCGATCACCCGACGGTCCAACTTGATGCCGGGGATACGGTTGTGTTTTCGTCGCGCGAAATTCCAGGTAACGAAAAGTCGATCGGCTACATCCAGAACCTGTTGATCCGTCGTGGCATCAAGGTCATTACGGCCCGTGATGAGCCAATCCATGTGTCGGGCCATCCGGGGCGCCAAGATCTGGCGCGGATGTACCAGTTAACCCGGCCTAAAATTCTTGTGCCGGTTCATGGGGAAACCCGCCATCTGTGTGAACAGGCGGCCTTGGGGGCTGAATGCCAAATCCCTGAACAGGTTATCCCCCATGACGGAACAGTTATTCGTCTGGCGCCGGGCGATGCCCATGTGATCGGTATTGCCGATGCCGGCATTCTTGCCGTTGATGGTGGGCGGTTGCTTAAACGGGATGCGAATACTTTCCGCAACCGTAACCGGATTGTTTGGAATGGGGTCATGTTTGTCACCCTCGTCCTCAACCAGTTTGGCGAAATGGTGAATGATCCGATGATCACCGCGCCAAGCCTGTTTGATGAACCAGATGATGATATTCGCCTTGGTCATTTTGCTGCCGAGATTGGCATTCGCGTTGATCAGTTGAATGACGATGAAGTTCTTGATGATGCAGCGGTGATTTTGGCCGTACGTCAGGCGTTGCGCCGTCCTGTGCGTCAACGCCTTGGTAAGCGTCCTTTGATCGAAGTCCATCTGGTGCGTGTTAACGAAAAGGGATAATCCCCCAATCATCTCTGGCTAAAAGCCAGTCCACGGCGCATAGGCCACTTTATTCCGATATGCGACGAAATGGGCAATTGTCTTTGGGCGGAAAGCTATCCTAGATTGACGGTGATCGGGCAGATCATATTTGCAGGAGTAAGACCATGATTGGACGGCTTAACCATGTCGCCATCGCCGTACCGGATTTAGAAGCGGGCATCGCGCAATATCGCGATGTGCTGGGTGCGAAAGTTTCTGAACCACAAGATGAACCTGATCACGGTGTGACGGTGGTGTTTGTTGAACTGCCCAACACCAAAATCGAATTGCTATATCCATTGGGTGAAAATTCACCGATCAAGGGATTTCTGGAAAAGAACGCATCTGGCGGCATTCATCATGTTTGCTATGAGGTCGATGATATTTTGGCCGCGCGCGACAAGCTTTTGCAAAGTGGGGCGCGGGTGTTGGGGGACGGTGAACCCAAAATTGGTGCGCATGGCAAACCTGTTTTGTTCCTGCATCCCAAGGATTTTAACGGAACACTTGTTGAACTTGAACAGGTCTGATTACCCAACCCCATGATGGCTTTGCCATCGTAGGTGCCAATGAATAGAACGCCACCACCATCACAAAGAGACTTACATGAACTGGTTTTCAGGACTTCTGGTTTACATCGTTATTTGGTGGTTGGTTCTATTTATGGTTTTGCCCGTTGGGGTTAAACGAACCGAAGATGTCGAACCCGGTCATGACAGCGGGGCACCGCAAAAAGCCCATATGTGGAAAAAGGTTCTGGCGACAAGTGCCATTTCGGGCATTTTGTGGTTGGTGGCATGGTTTGTCATCACCAGCGGTATGATTGAAGTTCGCCCGCCCCAGTAAAAAGTTCATATGGATTTTGCTTAAAACAAAACCCCGCAAAATGCTGCGGGGGTTTTTGATTTTTATCTGCACAAAAAGATTGGGGGAATGCGTTTAGTCAAAAAAAAGCAAGATCACAAGGATCTTGCTAAGATGCTATTTTTATAGCTGTTTTTCCCGTAATCTTCTTATGCTTCCTCCTAAGACCTGGGCACGTAGCACAGGTTTTATTTCGACGTCGCGCCTGCTTCTTGTATGCTTATTGGCAACAAAGCCTCCCGCAATTTTATGAGCGGCTGCGATACGCCTACCGCAACGATCTTGCGCCGTTAGCGGAGGATTAAAAAGCCACATGTTTCGTTTTTATGCAAGATGTTTTGACTAAAATTCACAAATGAGTGGATGCTGCAGTGCACATATATAGGGTGAGGCGACAGGATGGGTAGAGTTTCATTGATTGAATCTATTTCAAGCCACGGTTCAGGTATTAAAATCATACTATTAGCCGGTGTTTTAGGGATGCTCGTGATCTCAGCACCGGTGTCTGAGGCAACTGCGCAGGCCGAATCCCCGTTCCCGTCTTCTGAGGGCGATGCTGCAACCGACGGTTCGGCTGCTGCAACGTCAAAGGAGACTGAGGAAGTGATGCCAAAAATCATCGTGACACGTTCAGCATGTCAGGCATTGGTCCGCCATGTCCCGGATGATGATGTTGCCTATAAGCCAGGTGTGGATGTGCGCGGCAATGCGGTTGCACCAGCAGATTTGAATGGGGGCAGCACTATTTTAAAGTCACTCCCCAAAGAAATCGAATTTCCGGTGACGTTAGATTTCTTTGAATATTCCGGCATTGATGTGCCCGATGGTATGAGCGGGGAGCAAAGCATTGGCAAAATCACCTATCGGAATGGCCGGGTTTATTTCAATAATGAGCCAATTGGCAACGAAGCCGCCAGTGATGAGTTGATCAAGGCCTGCCGAGAAGCGGGCTTTAGGTGAGGGCAAATATGTTAAGTTCAGGCCATCGTAGTTTCGCCATCATTGGAAACTAACCAAGCCGGGATGATATAACGCAAGTTCCGGCTTGCGTTTCGGGCTGTGCTGTCGCATTTTCCGGGCAAGGTTATTAACCGCCCAACCATTCAGATTTGATCATCACGAGGCATTGATGCGTCTTTCCCAGTTCTTTCTGCCGACCCTGAAGGAAACCCCGTCAGAAGCACAGATTGCTTCTCACCGTTTGATGCTGCGCGCCGGCATGGTGCGCCAGCTCACGGCAGGGATCTATTCATGGCTGCCACTTGGCTATCGCGTTCTCAAAAAGATCGAACAGATTGTTCGTGAAGAACAAGACGCAGTTGGCTGTAACGAGCTTCTGATGCCGACCATTCAGCCAGCCGAGCTGTGGCAGGAAAGTGGTCGTTACGACGATTACGGTCTTGAGATGCTCCGTATTACGGACCGTCATGACCGTAAAATGCTGTTTGGCCCGACCAACGAAGAGGCCATTACAGACATTTTCCGTAAGGATGTGCGTTCTTATAAGCAGCTTCCGCAGTTGATGTACCATATTCAGTGGAAGTTCCGCGACGAGATCCGTCCGCGCTTTGGCGTGATGCGCGGCCGTGAATTCTTGATGAAGGATGCCTATTCATTCGACATCGATTATGAAAGCTCGCGGCACGCTTATAATAAAATGTTCCTGGCATATTGCCGGACCTTTACCCGCCTTGGTGTAAAAGCCATTCCGATGGTGGCCGATACCGGCCCGATCGGCGGTGATCTTAGCCACGAATTCATCATTCTTGCCGACACCGGCGAAAGTGAAGTCTTCTGCGATAAGAAGTGGCTTGATAAAGACCTTAGCGGTCAAGGCGTTGATCTGAATGATCGCACCGGCCTTGAGAACTGGGTGCAGGGCACCTTGGTTGATTATGCTGCAACCGAAGAAAAACATGACGCCGCCAATAGCCCGATTTCGGGTGACGATCTTGTTTCGACCCGTGGCATTGAAGTCGGTCATATCTTCCACTTTGGTTCGAAATATTCCGAACCAATGGGTGCGACTGTTCTTGGCCCGGATGGCAAAGAAGTCCCGGTTATGATGGGATCATATGGCATTGGTGTTTCGCGTTTGGTCGGTGCCTTGATCGAGGCATCCCATGACGAGAACGGCATTATTTGGCCCGATGCGGTTGCACCCTACAAGGTTGGTCTGATCAACCTGCGTACCGGTGATGATACCTGCGATGCGGCATGCGAAGACGCTTATGCCAAGCTGACGAATGCCGGTATCGAAGTCCTGTATGATGACCGTGATATTCGCGCTGGTGGCAAGTTTGCCGATATGGACCTGATTGGTCTGCCATGGCAGATCGTAATTGGACCTAAGGGGCTTAAAAACGGCGTGGTTGAACTTAAAAACCGCAGAAGCGGCGAGAAAACAGAAGTCACATTCGAAGCCGCACTGAACCAGATCAACGCCTGATAAAATGCATTTAAGCGGGGCAGCACAGGCTGCCCCGTTGTGATTTACGGTTCAGGATAATACATCTGCCCGGAACCGTTTCCTGACCAGCTTCCACAAGGATAGATTGCCCATGTTCAGTCCGTTCGAACGTATGGTGGCCTTTCGCTACTTACGTCCACGTCGGCAGGAAGGCTTTGTTTCGGTCATTGCCATCTTTTCGTTGCTTGGCATCATGCTTGGTGTTGCAACGCTGATTATTGTCATGTCCGTGATGAATGGTTTCCGCGCCGAATTACTTGGTCGCATTCTGGGCCTGAACGGGCATATTTCCATTTATGCACAGGGAAATGGCGGGATTGGCGATTACGCGGCAATTGAAAAACAGATTGCAAAAACCGGCAACGTCATGATGACCGTTCCAGTGGTCGAAGGTCAGGTCATGGCATCGAAGAATGGTCGTGCATCGGGGGCGATTGTCCGTGGTATGCGGCCCGAAGATGTCAAAAAACGTAAAACCATTGCCGATAACATCGTTTTTGGATCGCTTGATGATTATAAGGGCGACGATACGGTGATTATGGGCGCACGCCTTGCGATGAAGCTTGGCGTTGGGGTTGGCGATACGGTCAATCTGATTTCACCAAAGGGCAATGTCACCGCGTTCGGTGCAGTGCCAAGGGTGCGGGCTTATACGGTTGCTGGGTTGTTTGATATCGGCATGTATGAATATGATAGCGGATTTATCTTTATGCCGCTGTCTGCTGCACAAGTTTACTTCCGTCTGCCCGAACAAATCACGCATTTTGAAGTCATGCTTGATGATCTTTCATCATTGGATGACACCATGGATGCTTTGCTGACAGCGCTTTCGGGGGAACGGTTGCGCCTTGTGAATTGGCAGCAATCAAATGCCGGGTTCTTTAATGCGCTTCAGGTCGAACGGAATGTCATGTTCCTGATCCTGACCCTGATCATTCTTGTGGCCGCCTTTAACATCATTTCGGGCATGGTCATGCTTGTCAAAGATAAGGGGCGCGATATTGCAATCTTGCGAACCATGGGCGCGACCCGCCAATCGATTATGAAGGTATTCTTCCTAGCAGGGGCGTCAATCGGTGTTCTTGGTACGATCAGTGGCGTGATCATTGGTGTTCTGTTCTGCTTGAATATCGAAAATATTCGCCAGGCTATTCAAAGCTTGACGGGAACTGATCTTTTCAGTGCGGAAATTTATTTCCTGTCGCAGCTTCCTGCGGACATGGATATCGGCGAAGTCATTTTGGTGTGCGGCATGTCTTTGACCTTATCGTTCCTTGCGACGGTTTATCCGGCATGGCGGGCATCCCGTCTCGATCCGGTGGAGGCGCTTCGCTATGAGTGATCTGATTAAAACCACAGCCCAGCAGCGTTCGCGAAATGTTGTTCTGCGTCTTGAGAAAATCGACCGTATTTTTAACCAAGGCCCCGATCAGCTTGAAATTCTGAAATCCGTCGATCTTGAAATCCATCAGGGCGAAATTGTTGCCCTTGTTGGTCCGTCCGGTGCGGGTAAATCGACCCTTCTTCAGATCGCAGGATTGCTTGAAAAGCCCGATGGTGGATTGGTCTCAATCGGGGGCAAACGCAGTACGGATTTGTCTGACTTGGCACGAACCGAAATGCGCCGCAGTCATATCGGTTTTGTCTATCAGTACCATCATTTATTGCCGGAATTTTCGGCCATCGAGAATGTCGTAATTCCGCAAATGATCAACGGGCTGAAACGTTCAGAAGCCGAAGAACGTGGTATTGAATTGTTGCGCTGTCTTGGTCTTGAAAACCGTGCTGAGCATCGCCCGGCCCGCCTTTCAGGTGGCGAACAACAGCGCGTCGCGATTGCGCGTGCCTTGGCCAATGTGCCCGATGTTTTGTTTGCTGATGAACCGACCGGAAATCTTGATCCGCATACGGCCGAAATCGTGTTTGGTATGTTGATGACATTGGTGCGTGAAACAGGCTTGGCGTCATTAATCGCGACCCATAACCCGGAACTGGCCCGCCAGATGGATCGTGTTGTCACCTTGCGTGATGGTCATTTGATCGAACTTGACCCGGCTGAACTTTCCTAAGTGATCAAAATTTATTAAGCTGATCAAACGCGCCGTTTTGCCATAAAGTGAAACGGCGCGTTACCTGCGTTTTATCGAAAAATCAGAGGTTTACCAACGATGGAAAACGGTTTCGTCCATCTTCGTGTTCACACCAACTATTCGCTTGCCGAAGGTGCCATCACGACGAAGGAGCTTGCCAAGCTTTGCGCGGCTGACGGCCAGCCGGCTGTGGCGATGACCGATTCCGACAATATGTTTGGTGCGCTTGATTTTGCTGGTGCGTTAAGTGGTGATGGGATTCAGCCAATCCTTGGCATTCAGATGGGGATTGAACGGTTCGGCGATAAACCGGTTATTGGCAAAATTGCCCGCGAACCGATGCCCGATCAACTTGTCCTGATTGCGCAAAATAAAGAAGGTTATTTCAACCTTCTGAAAATCGTTTCGCGCGCGCATATGACGTCCGAAGCTGGAAGTGAACCAAAGGCACTTTATGAACATATCCGGACCTATGCCGAACATGTCATTTGCCTAACCGGTGGCCCCACAGGGCCGCTTGCGCGATTAATTTCAGAAGAACAGCTTGATAAGGCAGAAGGCTGCTTGTCACAGCTAAAAGACATTTTTGGCGACCGGCTTTATATTGAATTACAGCGTCACGGCGAAGAGCTTGAGGATCAAGTAGAACCGGGGCTGATCAAGCTTGCCTATGATCACAATGTACCGTTGGTTGCGACCAATAACTGCTATTTCCCATCCGTCGATATGTATGAAGCACATGATGTGTTTATTTGTATCGGGCAGGGGGCTGTTGTCGGGCAGGACGAGCGCTGGAAACTAACACCCGATCACCGCTTTAAAACCGCATCTGAAATGCGTGAATTGTTCGCAGACATTCCCGAAGCCTGTGACAATACACTTGCGATTGCCAAACGGTGTTCTTGGCATGTCGAAAAAATCGACCCGATCTTGCCCCCCTTTGATTGCGGTGAAGGCCGGACCGAGGTTGATGAACTTCGCCATATGTCGGAAGAAGGGCTGAAATACCGCCTCGAAAAATATGTCTATACCAAAGACATGACGGATGCCGACAAGGAAGAAGTCTCCAAACCTTATTGGGAACGGCTGGACTACGAACTTGGCATCATTAATCAGATGGGTTTTCCGGGCTACTTCCTGATTGTTGCAGATTTCATTCAATGGGCAAAGGATCATGGAATTCCGGTTGGTCCGGGGCGTGGTTCAGGTGCAGGGTCGTTGGTTGCTTATGCGCTTTTGATTACCGATCTTGATCCGTTGCGGTTCTCGTTGCTGTTCGAACGTTTCTTGAATCCGGAACGTGTGTCCATGCCGGACTTTGACGTCGATTTTTGTCAGGATCGACGCGGCGAAGTGATTGAATATGTGCAGAAAAAATACGGCCACGACCGTGTCGCACAGATCATCACATTCGGTAAGCTTCAGGCAAAGGCCGCCGTGCGCGATGTCGGGCGTGTGTTGAGCATCCCATATGGCTATGTCGATAAAATCTGTAAAATGATCCCGGGTGATCCGGCCAAACCGATCCCGCTTAAAGAAGCGATCGATATGGAGCCGGACCTGCGCCGCATTGCGCGCGAAGATCCCGATATTGATCGGTTGCTGTCTATCGCAATGCAGATCGAAGGCCTCTATCGTAACTCATCGACCCACGCGGCGGGTGTGGTGATTGGTGACCGTGATTTGGATGAACTGGTCCCGATTTATCGCGATCCGCGTTCGGACATGCCCGTTACGCAGTTCAACATGAAATATGTTGAAAATGCCGGGTTGGTGAAGTTTGACTTCCTTGGCCTGAAAACGCTTACGGTGATTATTGAAGCCGTCAGGCTGATGAGCCAACGCAAAGATGTTCCGCAAGATTTTGACATCGGCGCGATTGAACTTGATGACAGACCATCTTTTAAACTGTTGTCGGCGGCTGAAACGGTTGGCGTGTTTCAGCTTGAATCCCAAGGTATGCAGGATGTCTTGCGCGGGCTAAAGCCAGATACGCTAGAAGACATTATCGCTGTGGTGGCGCTGTATCGTCCGGGGCCGATGGATAACATCCCGCATTACATCGCGCGTAAGCATGGGCTTGAAGAGCCTGATTACATGCACCCGATGTTGCAGCCGATCCTCGAAGAAACCTATGGCATCATGATCTATCAGGAACAGGTCATGCAGTTGGCCCAGATCATGGCGGGTTATTCGCTTGGCGGTGCAGATTTGCTGCGTCGTGCAATGGGTAAAAAAATCGCCGAGGAGATGGAAAAACAGCGTGGGCTGTTTGTTGACGGTTCTGCAAAGAACGGTGTTGATCGCGGCCAGGCATCTGACATCTTCGATCAGGTCGCAAAGTTCGCATCCTACGGCTTTAACAAATCGCACGCTGCAGCCTATGCGTTGGTGGCCTATCAAACGGCGTTTCTTAAGGCCAACTATCCGGTCGAATTTATGGCCGCCTTGATGACGCTTGATATGCATAACACCGAAAAACTTGCGGTGTTCAAGCAGGAAGTCGAACGGCTAGAGATCGAAATATTGCCGCCATGCGTTAACAACTCGCAAGTGACCTTCTCGGTTGAAAATCATGATGGTGTTGGCAAAATTCGTTATGCCTTGGCTGCAATTCGTAATGTTGGCGATGCTGCCATGGAAAGTCTGGTGGCCGAACGCGAAGCAAATGGGCCGTTCAAAGACATTACCGATTTTGCATCACGCGTTGACAGCCGTGCGGTCAACAAACGCCTTTTGGAAAACCTTGTGCGGGCAGGGGCACTTGATTGCCTGACCACCAACCGCAAAGTCATGTTCGAGAATGTCGATAAGGTCATCGCCGTTGCCCAACGTGAAATGCAGGCACGTAATGATGATCAGATTTCGATGTTTGGCGAAAGCAGCGGTTTTGGCAAAGACAAGATCCGTCTGCCAGAAGACCGCGACTGGGTGCCGATGGAAAAACTGACCGAGGAATTCTCGGCAATCGGTTTTTATCTATCAGCCCATCCGCTTGATACCTTTGGCAAAAGCATCCAGCGTATTGGCATTGCCCCGATCAAGGAATTGCCAGCCCGTATGCGGGCACAGAGCAAAGGTGCCATTCGGCTTGCTGGAACATTGATCAATGCGCGCGAAATGATTTCCAAAAAGAACGGCTCAAAGTTTGCCTTTGTGATGTTCTCGGACCCGACGGGGAGTTTTGAAGTGGCCTTTTGGGCGGAAGCGTGGGCCGCTTATAAGGAAATCATTAATGCCGGTCGTCCGGTTCTGTTGATTGTGGCCGCCGAAATGCGCGAAGGGCAGCTTCGCATTCAAGGGCAGCGGGTCGAAGACCTTGAACAAGCTGTCACCGGTGCCGCCGAAGGTATTCGTATTCGCTTGAACAAGCCTGACCCGGTGCCTGAAATCCGCCAATTGCTTGAAGGTGCAGGCAAGGGCCGTGGGCTTGTGGCGTTGTCATCTGTCTGTGATGACGGTCGAATGGCTGAAATCGAGCTTGAAGATAATTACAAAGTTGGCCCGTCATTGATCGGGGCGATTGGGGCGATTCCCGGTGTGGAGTTTGCCGAGGAAATCTGATGATTTCATCTGCTTGGCAGGTGTGATCGGGCCTTAGGTTCACAAACCGCGTATTTGTTGGTACTTTAGGGCTTGCATTCTTTGCGGGACGGGATTAAAAACCGCCCCGAACATCGCACGCGAAAGAGCGGCGACTGCCGTCATATGGCAACTCGTCCATCCGGTGTTTCATGCATGAGGCATGAAGTTCCCTTTCGCGGAGGTATTAACCGGAAAAAGGTAGGAATTATCATGGCTTTGCCAACCTTTACCATGCGCCAGCTCATGGAAGCTGGTGTCCACTTTGGTCACCACACCCGCCGTTGGAATCCGAAGATGAAACAGTACATCTTCGGTGCACGTAACGACATCCACATCCTGAATCTGCAGGAAACCGTCCCGATGCTGCATCGTGCGATGCAGGCCGTTCGCGACGTAACTGCTTCGGGTGGTCGTGTTCTTTTTGTCGGCACCAAGCGTCAAGCTTCGCCGATCATTGCTGAAGCTGCAAAACGTTGCGGCCAGTATTACGTGAACCATCGCTGGCTCGGCGGCATGCTGACCAACTGGAACACTGTTTCCAACTCGATCAAACGCCTCAAAGAACAGGAAGAAATCCTGGCCAATGGTGCGGAAGGTCTGACCAAAAAAGAAATCCTGAACCTGACCCGTTCGCGCGACAAGCTTGAGCGCGCACTTGGCGGTATTAAGGACATGGGTGGTCTGCCGGACATTATTGTCGTGGTTGACACCAACAAAGAAGCACTTGCTATTCAAGATGCAAAAAATCTGAAGATCCCGGTCGTCGCGATCCTCGACTCCAACTCTGATCCGGCACACGTTCAGTTTCCGGTTCCGGGTAACGATGACGCGATCCGTGCGATCCAGCTTTATTGCGATCTGTTCGTTGGTTCAGTTCTCGATGGTATCCAGGAAGAAATGACCGCATCTGGCGCGGATCTCGGCGAAGCGGAAGAAGTTCCGGCTGAAGCGAACGCGACTGAAGAAGCAGCTGCTGAAGCAGCTTCCGCATAACTTTCATTTTGTACCCGATTAAACGGCGGCTAGCATGCCGCCGTTTTCTTAGGTGTTAACTTGATTGCGTAATAGGGGCTTAAAAAATGGCTATTACCGCTGCTCTCGTGAAAGAGCTTCGCGAAACCACCGGCGCTGGCATGATGGATTGCAAAAAAGCGCTTTCCGAAACCGATGGTAATGTTGATGCAGCCGTTGACTGGTTGCGTACCAAAGGTCTTGCAAATGCTGCCAAGAAAGCAGGCCGTGTTGCTGCTGAAGGTCTGGTTGCTGTTGCTGTCGACGGCACCAAAGGTGCAGTTGTCGAGCTGAACGCTGAAACCGACTTTGTTTCGCGTAACGAAGACTTCCAGAAGTTCGTTGGCGACATCGCAGTTCAGGCTGTTGCTGTAAACGGCGATGTTGATGCGCTTAAAGCTGCGGCTTTCCCGGGCACGTCACGTAACGTTGAAGAGCAGGTCACCCACATGATCGCCAAAATCGGCGAAAACATGTCCCTGCGTCGCTCGGCTGGTCTGTCGGTCGAAAAAGGTGTTGTAGCTTCTTACATCCACTCCGCTGTTGCTACCGATCTCGGTAAAATTGGCGTTCTGGTGGCTCTGGAATCTGAAGCAGATGCCGCTGTTCTTGATGGTCTTGGTAAACAGATCGCAATGCACATTGCTGCAACCAACCCAGCTTCGGCAACGGTTGAAGATCTGGATCCGGAATTGGTCGAACGTGAAAAAGCAGTTCTGACCGATCAGGCCAAAGAATCCGGCCGTCCGGCAGAGATCATTGAAAAAATGATCGAAGGTCGTATCCGTAAATATTACGAGCAGGTTGTTCTGGTTGAACAGACCTTCGTTATTGACGGTGAAAACAAAGTCAAAACCGTGATCGAAAACACTGCCAAAGAAGCTGGCAAGCCGATCACCCTTAAAGGTTTTGTACGCTTCGAACTCGGTGAAGGTATCGAGAAAGAAGAAAAAGACTTTGCGGCCGAAGTTGCTGAGCAGCTGAACAAATAAAACATCTTATCGGAATGGTGCGTTAAGCATCATTTCGTGTATGATCCAGACCGGCGAGGTCGGCAGCGCAAATCCGCCCTGTTACTCGCCGGTCTTTTTATATCTGAATTTTGCATTTCCCGTGCTTTGGGCAATGCGCTACATCGGCATTTAAGAGGCATTGATACATGGCAGAAAACGGCCAACTGAAATTTCGCCGCGTCCTTCTTAAGCTTTCTGGTGAGGGGCTTTTAGGGAAACAGCAATATGGTATTGACCCGGAAACGGTTGACCGGATTGCCAGCGAAATCAAAGCCGTTCACGACATGGGTGCCGAAGTTTGTATGGTTATTGGCGGCGGGAATATCTTCCGCGGCGTCAAGGGTGCCTCTCAGGGCATGGAACGTGCCACGGCCGACTATATGGGCATGTTAGCCACCATCATGAATGCGCTCGCGGTTCAAAACGCGCTTGAGCGCCATGGTATCCAAACCCGTGTCCAGTCGGCGATCCCGATGTCTTCTGTCTGTGAGCCTTACATCCGTCGTCGTGCCGTGCGCCACATGGAAAAAGGTCGCGTTGTGATCTTTGCTGCTGGTACAGGCAACCCGTTCTTTACGACGGACACCGCTGCTGCGTTGCGTGCGGTTGAAATGGGCTGTGATGCGTTGCTTAAGGGCACTCAGGTTGATGGTGTTTACACCGCTGACCCGAAAACAGACCCGACGGCGGAACGTTATGATTCCCTGACATATATGGATGTTTTGTCCAAAGATTTGCGTGTTATGGATGCATCGGCTATTTCTTTGGCTCGCGAAAATGATATTCCGGTTATTGTGTTTTCTCTGCATAATCCGGGTGCCTTCGCAGACGTTGTCTGTGCGAAGGGGACGTTTACGATTATTTCGAATGGAGACTGAACGTGTCTGACGTTGCTGCCCTAAAAAAGGACCTGTCCCGCCGTATGGCAGGCGCTGTCGAAGTGTTGCACAAGGAATTTACCGGTCTGCGCACCGGACGTGCCAGTGTAAGCCTTCTTGAGCCGGTCATGGTTGAAGCCTATGGCGTTCCAACCCCGCTTAATCAGGTGGCATCCGTTAGTGTTCCTGAATCCCGTATGCTTTCGGTTCAGGTCTGGGACAAAACGATGGTGAAGTCCGTCGAAAAAGCCATTCGTGATGCTGGTCTTGGCCTTAACCCGGCTGCGGACGGAACTCTTGTTCGCGTGCCGATCCCGGCATTGAATGAAGAACGTCGTGCTGAGCTGTCCAAGGTTGCCGGAAAATATGCCGAACAGGCCAAAATTTCGGTGCGCAATGTCCGTCGTGACGGCATGGACCAGTTGAAAAAATGGGAAAAAGACAGCGTTATCTCCAAAGACGAGATGCATGACGAAGAAAAAGAAATCCAAAAGCTGACAGATAAAGTCATCGGCGAGATCGATGAGTCGCTGTCGCATAAAGAACAGGAAATCATGCAAGTCTGATTATGGCTGTGCTTTCTTCGCAATCTCAACCCTCAGAACCGCAATCAGTCCCACGTCATGTTGCCATCATCATGGATGGCAACGGACGCTGGGCCCGTGGTCGTGGACGTCCGCGTACGATGGGCCATCGTGCCGGTGTTGACGCTGTGCGTCGAACAATCGAAGCATCTGTTGAACTTGGCATTGAATATTTGACGCTTTATGGGTTTTCGACAGAAAACTGGAAACGCCCGGAAAGCGAAGTCAGTGATTTGATGGGGCTTTTGCGGCTGTTCTTAAAACGTGAATTGGCCAATTTGCACAAAAATGGTGTGAAGCTTCGCATCATTGGTGATCGCAATCGGTTTGCCGATGATATTCGCGATCTTTTGAGCAAAGCCGAACAGAAAACGTCTGAAAATACACGTCTTAATCTGACGATTGCGCTGAGTTATGGCGCACGTGCCGAAATTACGCATGCCGTGCGCGAGATTGCGCAAAAAGTGGCATCCGGGGAACTTTCCGCAGACGCGGTTACGGAAGATTTGATCGAACAGAATTTGTCGACTGTTGGTATCCCAGACCCTGATCTTTTGATCAGAACCAGCGGGGAACAGCGGATCAGCAATTTCCTGCTCTGGCAGTCGGCCTATACCGAGTTCGTCTTTGAGGATGTTCTGTGGCCAGATTTTGATCGTAGCCATCTGGAAAAAGCCATTGACAACTTTGCCGGACGGGAGCGGCGTTTTGGTGCAGTCATCTGAAGCCGAACGTCAAAAAGATACTAATTCCGGACTGATGCCACGCATTCTTTCTGCGTTGGTTATGACGCCTGTGGCAATTGCCGCGGTCTGGTTCGGATCCCCTTATTTCGATATTCTTCTGTTCTTATTTTCCGCTGGAATGATGTGGGAATGGTCGCGAATGTGCGCGCCAGGTCATTCAACAGGGATTTCTGTTGTCGTTGCTGTTGCCCTTGGTGTCGCAATGCTGATGCAAGCAACAGGGCAGGAAGAATATATTATTATGCCAATCGCAATTGGTGTGATCATCGCTGCAGCGCGATCTGGTCCAAACTGGCTGCTTGCCGGGTTTGGTGTGCTTTATATATCAATTGCCGGATTGGCAGCCTTGTGGCTGCGCAATCAGGATGGTGACGGCCTTTTGACCATCATGTGGTTGTTCTTCCTTGTTTGGGCGACCGATACGGGCGGCTATGCCTTTGGTAAGGCGATTGGTGGGCCAAAGCTTGCACCACGTTTCAGCCCCAAGAAAACCTGGGCTGGATTGATCGGCGGGATGGCATGCGCTGGTTTGATTGGCGGGTTGGTGACTTATTTCAGTGCTGATGCTGTTAATTGGACAATTGTAATCGTGAGTATGGCCTTGGCCGTTGTGGCACAGATTGGTGATCTTGGTGAATCTGCGCTAAAACGCCATTTCAAGGTTAAAGACAGCAGTAATCTGATACCGGGGCACGGCGGTTTGCTTGATCGGGCTGATGGTATGTTGTCGGTGTTTCCGGTCGCATTTGTTATGATCTGTTTCGTCGGGCTCGCTCTGCGATAAGGCGGTCATGTAACCGGCCGTTTGCACACAGGTGTTTAATGACTTTGAAGAAATCGGTCAGTGTTTTTGGTGTTACCGGGTCGATTGGGACCAGTACGGTCGATATTCTTAAAAGCCACGCTGACAAATACAGCGTTGATGCAGTTACCGCACATAGCAATGTTGAAGCATTGGCTGCTATTGCCAAAGACGTTGGGGCAAAATGCGCCGTCATCGGTGACCCGGCTTATTACAATCAGCTTTGTGATGCCTTGACCAGTACCGATATCGAAGTCGGTGCTGGTGAAAGCGCGTTGATTGAGGCGGCAGAACGTCCGTCTGATATCGTTATCGCGGCAATTGTCGGGGCTGCGGGGTTAAAGCCAACCTTGGCGGCCATTCGACGTGGCGCGCGTGTTGGGCTTGCCAATAAGGAAACGTTGGTGTGTGCCGGTGCGTTGATGACAGCCGAGGTCGTAAAACACAATGCGACCCTTATCCCGGTTGACTCCGAACACAGTGCTATTTTCCAAGTTCTCGAAGACCGGGTTGAAGACCGGGTTGACCGAATCTTGCTCACAGCTTCCGGTGGTCCGTTCCGGGAATGGTCGCTGGCTGATATGAAGTCTGTTACCCGTGCGCAAGCATTGGCCCATCCAAACTGGGAAATGGGCGCAAAAATTTCGATCGATTCTGCGTCGATGATGAATAAAGGGCTTGAGCTTATCGAAGCTTGGCATTTATTTCCTGTATCTGAAGAACGCATTGAAATTGTTGTGCATCCTCAATCCGTCGTACATAGCATGGTCGAATATTCCGACGGTTCTGTGCTTGCACAGCTTGGTTCACCGGACATGCGCACACCGATTGCCTATGCGCTTTCATGGCCTGATCGGATCAAGGTAGATGTAGCGCGTCTTGATTTTGCCACGATCGGAAGCTTGAACTTCCAGAGACCAGACATAGAACGCTTCCCGGCACTTCGTTTAGCACGAGAAGCCTTGCAGGAAGGTGGGACACTGCCTACTGTCCTGAATGGGGCGAATGAAGTTGCTGTCGATGCCTTTTTGAAAGACAAAATCGGTTTCCTTGAAATTGCCGAGATTGTCGAAGCCACTATGGCAAAGATAGGCAGTGAGAAGCTGACACATCTGGATCAGGTGTTTGAAACAGATGCGCTGGTACGCCGTGAAACTATTGCGATGATTGCAGAAATTTGAGTTAAATCTCCGGTCTGACCGGATAATGGGACGTCTTGATGGAAACCTTACTTGCCTTTCTTTTTGTGCTGTCTGTTCTCGTATTCGTTCACGAATATGGACATTATTGGGTTGCGATCAAAAACGGCGTCAAAGTCGAAGCATTTTCAATTGGTTTTGGGCCTGAACTGTTTGGTTGGCAGGATAAAAAGGGAACCCGTTGGAAGGTTAGCCTGATCCCGCTTGGCGGCTATGTGAAGATGTTTGGCGACATGAACCCAGCCAGTGCCGGGCAACGCGACGACCTGAACGCCGATGAAGAAAAATACGCTTTTCATCATAAGGGTGTGGCCGCACGCGCGGCGATTGTCTTTGCGGGCCCGCTTGCAAACTTCATTTTTGCCATTGTGGTCTTTACCGTGTTGTTCGCAGCCGTTGGTCAGCAGCGTGCATTGCCAGTTGTTGGCGACGTTCTTGAAAACAGTCCTGCGGCCGCTGCGGGTCTTCTGACAGATGACCGAATCACGGGAATTGATGGGCAAGCAATTGAATGGTTCTCAGAACTTTCCGAAATTGTGCGCGCCCATCCGGCGGAACCTCTTGCGCTGTATGTTCTGCGTGAAGATCAGAATATTGAACTTACTGTCACGCCTGAGGCAATCGAGGCCGAAGAAGGTGAGACTATTCAAACATTTGGACGTCTCGGAATTACTGCTGGTGCATTTGAAACGAGCCGGGATAGTGTGATTGAAGCTGTAAGCAGGTCGTTTGAAACGACCTATATGCTTACGACTCAGACATTCGCCGCCCTTGGTGAAATGATCAGTGGCGATCGGGATAGTTCCGAGCTAGGTGGTCCGATCCGGATTGCACAAATGTCTGGTGAGGTTGCCGAAGGCGGATTGGGGCCACTCTTGTTCTTTATGGGGTATTTGTCGATCAGTCTTGGCTTGATCAACCTGATGCCTGTTCCGGTTCTGGATGGGGGACATCTTGTGTTTTACGCGATTGAGGCAATTCGCGGTAAGCCATTGGGGGCAAAAGCACAAGAATATGGTTTCCGTATCGGCGCGGGTTTGGTATTCAGCTTAATAATTTTTGCAACGTGGAACGATTTGACGCAATTGGGTGTCTTTAGTTTCCTCAAAGGACTTGCTGGCTAATGCGTGACAGCAACAGGGGGGTTAACTTGCTGCGTAAGGTAAAAGCGGTTGCAGTTATTGCAGCCTTGCTTGGCGGAACGGCGCCAGCGATCATTCCAGTGGCAGCATTTGCCCAACAGAGTTCAGGGCTGATCCGTGATATACGGGTTGAGGGTAATAACCGAATTGAAAGTGGGACTGTCAACGCCTATTTGACGGTCGCTGCTGGTGATAGCTACGACGCGCAAAAGATTAACGAGTCTCTTAAAGCGTTGTTTTCTACTGGCTTATTCGCCGACGTATCCTTTTCCTTTAATCAGGGTGTGCTGCAAGTAAACGTTGTCGAAAACCCGATCATCAACCGCATCGCGTTTGAGGGTAACCAACGTTTGAAGGATGACGTGCTGGGCACTGAGCTTCAGCTTCGTCCGCGCGTTGTTTACACCAGAACAAAGGTGCAGTCTGACGTTCAGCGTGTGCTTGAGCTTTATCGCCGCAGCGGTCGTTTTGCCGCAACTGTAGAACCCAAGGTCATCCAGCTTGAGCAAAACCGTGTCGATCTTGTATTTGAGATAGACGAGGGGGATGCAACAGGCATTCGTAAGATCAACTTCGTCGGCAACAAGGCCTTTGATGACGGTGATCTTTCAGAGGTTGTTCGCACCACTGAAAGTGCGTGGTGGAAAATCCTGACATCCGATGACAATTACGATCCTGATCGCGTCACATTTGACCGCGAACTCCTTCGTCGGTTCTATCTTTCGGCTGGTTACGCCGATTTTCAGGTTCTTTCATCCGTTGCGGAATTAACCCCTGATCGTTCTGATTTTTTCATCACATACACGGTGAGTGAAGGAAAACGTTATCAGTTTGGCGAGATTAAGATTGTTTCCCAGATCGACAAGATTGATCCAGAAGCCTTAATGCCGCTGATCGAAATCGAGAAGGGTGAGTGGTATAACGCAAACTTGGTAGATGATGCTGTGGATGCATTGACCGACAGTGTCGGTGACCAGGGATATGCATTTATTGACATCCGCCCGAATGTTCAGCGTAACCGCGAAACAAGTACGATCGATTTGACCTTTACGATTGCCGAAGGGCCAAAGGTTTATGTCGAACGTATCAATGTCGTCGGCAACGTTCGCACCCTTGATGACGTTATCCGTCGTGAGTTCCGCTTGGTTGAAGGGGATGCGTTTAGCAGCTCCAAAATGAAGCGATCGAAACAGCGTATTGAAAATCTGAACTTCTTTAAGTCAGTGGATGTAAAGACGCTGCCGGGGCAATCGCCAGATCAAACCGTTATTGAAGTTGATATTGAAGAAAAATCCACTGGTGAGTTTTCGATCGGTGCAGGCTATGGCACGGATGATGGTGCTTTTGGTCAACTTGGTATCCGTGAACGCAACCTGCTTGGTAAGGGGCAAGATCTTCGCTTGAACTTCACGCTGGGTTCTTCGGATCAACAAATTGACCTGTCCTTCACTGAGCCCTATTTCCTTGACCGGGAAATCGCCGCAGGGTTTGACATTTATCGTCGTGAAGAAGACAACCAGGACGAAAGTTCATACGACGAAGAACAAACAGGTGGGCGTCTGCGCGCTGGATTTAAGTATACAGAAGACCTATCCCACTCGTTCCGCTACACGCTTGAGCAAAACAGTTATTCGAATATTAGCAGCACCGATGCATCTCGTCTGCTGTTGGCTGAGGATACAGAGTTTGTTGAATCCGCGATTGGGCATACGCTTTCATATGACAAGCGTGATAGCGCAATTTCACCAACCGAGGGATATTTTGCCCGTCTGTCGAATGATTTCGCCGGGTTAGGGGGAGATGAGACCTATTTGCGGACACGGGTTGAAGGTGGATATTATTATCCGCTGGACCGTGAACATGAGTGGGTGCTCTCGACACGTGCGACAACGGGCTATATCTTTGGGGTTGGCGATGATACCCGTATTTCCCAACGTTTCTTGGTTGGTGGTGCAAACCTTCGTGGTTTTGAAGCTGCTGGTGTCGGTCCAAGAGATGTGGCAACTGGCGATGCCTTGGGGGGCAAGACGTTCTATACCGGTTCTGTGCAAATGGACTTCCCGCTTGGGTTGCCATCAGAATTTGCGTTAACCGGACGCGTATTTAGTGACTTTGGTTCGTCGCAAGACGTTGACGGCGCCCGTGCAGGCGAAATCTACGATACCGGGTCTATACGTGGTTCTGTCGGTATTGGCGTTGGCTGGGAATCTCCGTTCGGCCCGATTGGTGTTGACCTGTCGCAAGCCGTATTGAAAGAAGATCACGACAAAGAGGAAGTGTTCCGACTTAACTTCGGGACCAGATTCTAAATGAGTATGATGAAGTCGATACGCAAACTGATTGTTGTTTCTGCCCTTGTCTGTGGTGTCGCAGTGATGCCTCAGGCCTATGCGCAGGACGCTCCGAACCCGGAAACCTTGGCGTCGGTTATGATCGTGGATTATGCCGGCATCATGCGTGAAGCATCCGCAATGCAGGATGCCAAAAAACAAATTCGTGAACGTCAGGTTGCATATCAACAAGATATTGAAACCAGACAGCAAGCGTTGCGCGAAGAGGAAAAGAAACTCGCGCAGCAGCGCACTTTGCTTGCCGCAGACGTTTTTCAGGAAAAACAAAAGGAATTTCAGCAAAAGGTTGCTGAGTTCCAAAAGTTTGCACAAGGTCGCAGCCGCGTTCTGGATCAGGCGCTTGCAGAAGTTCAAGCTGGCTTTACCAAGTCGCTTAATGACGTGATTGCAAATCTTGCAGAAGAACGCCGTGCAACGTTGGTTCTGCATCAGGCACAGGTCATCTTGTTTGCCAATGCAATGAATGTCAGCAAGGAAGTGTTTGATCGGATCAACAAGAAAGTTCCGACGGTCAAGGTTGAATTCAAGGAAGGCTCCTAATGGCCGATACGCGTTTCTTTAAGCGGAAAGGACCATTCAGCGTCGCAGAAATCGCGGAACTGACCGGTGCAGTCTTACAAAATGCACCCGATGAAACGCGGGTTTTTGAGGATGTCTCGCCGTTGCAGAATGCGGATGGCACGATCCTGAGCTTTTTTGACAATCGCAAATATATTGATGCCTTTATCAACAGCAAAGCTGGTGCATGTTTCGTGCGCCCTGAATTCGCTGATCGTGCACCAGAAGGCATGGTTCTTTTCACAACAGATGACCCTTATCGCGCGTATGCCAAGGCAGCGACGGCCTTTTATCCGTTTGAAACGGGAAATGGGTCTATTTCTGATCATGCTGTCATCGACCCAACCGCAAAGCTTGGCAAAGGTGTTCAGGTTGATGCCGGTGCTGTGATCTGTGCCAATTGCGAAATTGGCGATGGGACGATTATTGCTTCGAACGCGGTAATCGGTGAAGGCGTTGTGATTGGTACAGGCAGTAAGGTTGGTGCGAATGCATCCATCAGCCACAGCCTGATTGGCAATCTTTGCCTGATCTATCCGGGGGCTCGTATTGGGCAGGATGGATTTGGTTTTGCCATGGGCCCACAGGGGCATGTTAAAGTCCCGCAACTTGGCCGCGTCGTGATTGGCAACGATGTTGAAGTTGGGTCAAACAGCACGATTGACCGTGGGGCAGGGCCAGATACTGTCATTGGTAATGGTTGCCGTATCGACAATCTGGTGCAAATCGGCCATAACGTCGAACTTGGTATGGGCTGTGTTATTGTCTCGCAAGTCGGGATATCCGGTTCTACCAAACTTGGCAATTTTGTCGTTCTTGCCGGACAGGTAGGGGTTACAGGGCATCTTGAAATTGGTGATGGCGCGAAAGTCGCCGCCCAGTCAGGTGTGATGAAAAATATTGAACCGGGGCAAACGGTGGGCGGAAGCCCTGCTGTTCCGGTTATGGAATATCATAAACAGACGGTGGCCTTGTCCCGTCTGATACGAAAAAAGAAATAAGGGCTACACACATGACCGAACTGGTAAGTGTTGATATTCAGCGCATTCTCGAAATGATTCCGCATCGCTATCCGTTTTTGTTGATCGACAAAGTCGTTGATATTGCGGAAGGCGAATCTGCCACTGGCATCAAAAATGTTACGATGAATGAGCCGCAATTTACCGGCCATTTTCCGCAACAGCCGATCATGCCGGGCGTTCTGATTATTGAAAGCATGGCGCAGACTGCTGCAATTTTGGTTGTGCAGACCTTGGGTGAAGATGCCGAAGGTAAGCTGGTCTACTTTATGAGCATTGATAGTGCCCGTTTCCGTAAACCGGTCGTTCCAGGCGATGTCATGCACATCCACGTGGTCAAAAAACAAAGCCGCGGTCCGGTCTGGAAGTTCGAGAGCGAAGTCAAAGTGGACGGACAGGTTGTTGCCGAAGCCACAATTGCCGCGATGATCCGGGATAACTGATAATGTCAAAAGTGCATCCAACCGCCGTCGTCGAAGATGGCGCGCAGATTGGTCAGGATGTCGAAATCGGTCCCTATAGCGTTGTAGGGCCGAACGTTGTCTTGGGTGATCGTGTGAAACTGCACAGCCATGTTGCTGTTGCTGGTCACACGACGCTTGGCGATGAATGCGAAGTCTATCCCTTTGCCTCTGTAGGCCATGCTCCGCAGGATTTGAAGTTCAAGGGCGAAGAAAGCCGCTTGATCATTGGTAAACGTACCAAAATCCGCGAGGGTGCTACTCTTAATCCCGGCACCGAAGGCGGCGGGATGGAAACCACAATTGGTGATGATTGCCTTTTGATGACCGGGGCCCATGTTGGCCATGATTGTCATGTTGGCAACCATTGCATTTTGGTCAATAACGGAACACTGGCAGGCCACGTTCTGGTCGAAGATTTCGCCATTGTTGGCGGTTTGTCTGCTGTTCACCAGTTTGTCCGTATTGGTAAGCACGCAATGATCGGCGGCATGACCGGTGTTGAAAGTGACGTGATCCCGTATGGTTCCGTCATTGGCAACCGTGCATATTTGTCGGGGCTAAACATTATTGGTCTGAAGCGCCGTGGTTTTGATCGTGAAACCATTCATTCCTTGCGTAAGGCATATCGCCTGTTATTCGCACAGGAAGGCACCCTTGCCGAACGCGTTGCAGAAGTCGCCAAAGACTTCGAAGATGTTGGGCCGGTAATGGAAATCATCAATTTCCTCAAAGCGGAAAGCATGCGTTCCGTATGCACGCCAAGATATGACAGCTCCGCAGGATAATCCGCAGCCTAAATTGGGGATTATTGCTGGAGGTGGTGAACTTCCAGCCCGCTTGGCGTCTGCTGCGCAGATGGCCGGGCGGGCTATTTTTGTTGTGAAGCTTGATGGGCATGCCAACGATGCAGAACTTGACCAATATCCGCACATAAGCGTGCGATTGGGTGCTGCGGCCAAAATACTTGATACGATGAAGGCAAATGAATGTCAGGACGTGGTTCTGGCAGGTAAGGTTGCTCGACCAAGTTTCTCGGCCATGCGTCCTGATTGGCGTGCTGCCAAACTTTTGATGAAGGTTGGCATTAAGGCGCTTGGCGATGATGGTTTGCTTCGTCTGGTTGGCGAAGAGCTTGAGCGCGAGGGGTTCCGGCTTGTCGGCGCGCACGAAATCCTGACCGATCTTACTGTACCCGAAGGCGTTTTGGGGGCGATCTCGCCAGACGAACAAGCATTAAGCGATGCCAAGCACGGTCTTCGTGTTGCGCGGATTCTTGGTCAGGCCGATGTCGGGCAGGGCTGTGTCGTGCAGCAGGGGCTCGTTCTGGCACTTGAAGCGATTGAAGGTACTGATGAAATGCTCCGCCGTTCGGCTCTTTATCGGCGTGACGGCGTTGGTGGTGTTCTGGTTAAATCTTCCAAACCGCAACAAGACAAACGGCTTGATTTACCCGCGATTGGATTAACAACCATTGAGGAAGCCCATAAAGCGGGATTGCGCGGAATAGCACTATTGGCTGGCGGTACAATGATTATTGATCGGAACGCCGTCATTTCTCGCGCTGATGCGCTTGGCTTGTTTGTTTTGGGCTTGTCTGATGCCGACGAGGGCAAAAGTCATGGCGCATGAAAACGCGCTTGATGGTCCAAAAATCATGCTGGTCGCGGGCGAGGCATCGGGAGATCAGCTTGGCGGTCGTTTGATGGCGGCGATTAAGGCTCAGGAACCCAACACGCACTTTATCGGTGTTGGTGGCCCCCGTATGGAACGGGAAGGCCTTACAAGCCTGTTTCCGATGAACGAAATGTCGGTAATGGGCTTAACCGAAGTTATTCCCCACATTCCGCATTTGTTAAAACGTATTTCTCAGACTGCCGATTTTGCAAAGAAGCAAAAACCAGACGCCGTCGTTACGATTGATGCGCCAGATTTCAGTTTTCGGGTTGGGAAGAAGCTTAAGGGCAAGGGTATTCCCCTGATCCACTATGTTGCGCCATCTGTTTGGGCATGGCGCGAAGGGCGGGCAAAGAAAATTGCCGGTTTTCTGGACCATCTTTTGGCGCTTTTACCATTTGAGCCGCCTTATTTTGAAAAAGAAGGCCTTCCAACCACCTTTATTGGCCACTCAGCCGTCGAAGAACGTCATGACGGGGACCAGCAAAGATTTCGCACCCAACATGGCCTGACGGCCGATAAAAAGCTTTTGGCGGTATTGCCTGGAAGCCGGAATTCCGAAGTCAAACGCCTGTTGCCGGTGTTTCGTCAAGTGATTGACGCACTTGCTGCAAAATACCCAGATGCCCGTATCGTCGTTCCAACCGTTAGCAAAGTGGCGGATACGGTCACGGCGGAAATGAAAGACTGGCCGCTTGATCCGATAATCGTTGCAACTGATCAGGAACGTCATGATGCCTTTGCTGCTGCGAATTGTGCTTTGGCGGCATCGGGAACTGTTTCGTTGGAACTGGCAATAGCAGGCGTCCCACATGTGATCGCCTATCAGGTGAATGCGGTAACGGGGTGGATCGCCAAACGTTTGATCAAGATTGACACGGTAACGATTGTGAACTTGGTTCTGGGGCGAAAACTGATACCGGAATTCTTGCAGGAAAACTGCCAGGCTGAAAACATCATCCCTGTACTTGACGGGCTGCTTGGTGATGCTCCTGCAAGGGCTGCGCAGGAAGCTGGCTTTGAGACAGCATGTAAAATGCTTGGCTTTGGCGATCGTGCGCCAAGTGAAAAAGCCGCCGAACAGATTTTAAAAATCATCCATAAAAAATAACAGGCGACGGGTGGCGTTAGGCCCGGAATGCATTTAGTTTCAGTTCATTGATCAATTCATGACGGAGACAGTGTTATGCGCTATCTGCACACGATGGTACGTGTCGAAAATGTTGATGAGTCGCTGAAGTTCTATTGCGATCTGCTTGGCATGTCCGAGACCCGCCGCATTGATAGCGAGCAGGGCCGGTTTACCCTGATTTATCTTGCGCCGGCTGGTGACATTGATAGTGCCAAATCAACCAAGGCGCCGGAACTTGAGCTGACCTATAACTGGGACCCGGAAACCTATGAAGGTGGGCGTAACTTCGGGCATCTGGCATATGAAGTGGATGACATTTATGCGACTTGTCAGAAGCTGATGGATGCTGGTGTTACGATTAACCGTCCGCCGCGTGATGGTCGGATGGCGTTTGTGCGCTCCCCTGATGGTATTTCCATCGAGTTTTTGCAAAAAGGTGGCAACCTTGACGCTGCTGAACCATGGGCAAGCATGGAAAACACTGGCAGTTGGTAACAGCTTCACGTTTCAGAATGCAGATAAAAGAAAGGCCCGGAAAAATCCGGGCCTTTCTTTTTATTCAGATCACGTATTGGGTCGCTGCGACTTAACGTTTGTCGACCGGAATGAACGGACGTTCTGCTACGCCGGTAAACAGCTGACGCGGACGACCGATTTTCTGCGACGGATCTTCGATCATTTCTTTCCACTGGGCGATCCAGCCAACGGTACGTGCAACAGCGAACAGCACGGTAAACATGCTGACCGGGATGCCCATCGCCTTGAAGATGATGCCCGAATAGAAATCGACGTTCGGATAGAGTTTCTTCTCGATGAAGTACTCATCTTCACGTGCAATGCGTTCAAGTTCCTGCGCAACGTCAAGCAACGGATCGCTGACATTCAGTTCCTTGAGAACTTCGTGACAGGTTTCCTGCATCACTTTGGCGCGCGGATCGTAGTTTTTGTAAACGCGGTGACCAAAGCCCATCAGACGGAACGGATCGTTCTTGTCTTTTGCTTTTGCAACGAATTCCGGAATGTTTTTCACATCACCGATTTCATTAAGCATTTTAAGAACGGCTTCGTTCGCACCACCATGTGCCGGACCCCAAAGGGATGCGATACCAGCAGCAATACATGCAAACGGATTTGCACCCGAAGAACCCGACAGACGAACGGTCGAAGTCGATGCATTCTGTTCGTGGTCAGCATGGAGGATCAAGATACGATCCATTGCTTTGGCCAGAACTGGATTGACAACGTAATCTTCGCACGGGTTGCCAAACATCATCTGCAGGAAGTTTTCCGAATAACCGAGTTTGTTGTTCGGGTAACGGAACGGCTGACCGATCGAATATTTGTATGCCATAGCAGCAATGGTCGGCATTTTCGCGATCAGGCGATAAGCCGAGATCAGGCGCTGCTGCGGGTCGTTGATGTCTGTGCTGTCATGATAGAAAGCAGACATTGCACCAACAACGCCACACATGATGGCCATCGGATGCGCGTCACGGCGGAAGCCGTTATAGAAATTGCGCATCTGCTCATGCACCATGGTGTGCAGAGTGATGTCGTTTTCAAATTTGCTTTTTTCAGCCGCATTTGGCAGCTCGCCGTAAATCAGCAGGTAGCAAACTTCGAGGAAGTCTGAATTTTCTGCAAGATCGTCAATAGCATAACCACGGTGACGCAGGATGCCCACATCGCCATCAATATAGGTCAGCTCGGACTGGCAGGAGCCGGTCGACGTAAAGCCCGGATCATATGTGAAGAATCCAGTTTCAGCATAAAGCTTGCGAATGTCGATGACAGACGGGCCTACGCTACCTTCAAGCACCGGCATCTCGATCGACTTGCCTGTGGCATTGTCGGTCAATGTAAAGGTGTGGGAGGTCTTGGAATTCTGAGCCATGACTTATTTTTCCTTCCCTGTTTGAACGAACACGGTTTCAATTTGGGTGCAGCATAATGCTGCGGCGCATCAAGCGCAAACAGACTATTAGCTTTTCATTATTCGCTGTTGTTATGCATCGAAATGTCGAATGCGTTTCAGCGTTTGTTCTTTGCCAAGCACGATCATTACTTCGAAGATGCCTGGTGAAGAATTGGAGCCGGTAAGCACCGCCCGCAAGGGCTGCGCAACTTTTCCGAGTTTCAGATCAAGTTTCTCGGCGGTTGCACGAACACTTGCGTCAACGTTTTCTTCGGTCCAGCTATCAAGCGCTTCGAGACTGTTGGCCAGTTCTGCAAACAGACCTTCAGGCGCGCTATCAATCAGGGACTGAGCTTTCTCGTTAACCGACGTTATGCCATCGGTAACATAGAAGGCCGAAGATTCGGCGAGCTCGATAAGTGTCTTGGCCCTTTCTTTAAGGCCTGACATGCCATTGATCAAGATTTCTTTTTGCGCTGCATCAATTGCATCGCGACCAATTATGGCTGCAACCCGTTGGGATATCTCGTCTACAAGCTTTTTATCATCTGCCTGACGCATATAAATGCCGTTCAGATTTGTTAGCTTTGCGAAGTCAAAACGTGCGGCACCTTTGCCGACATCCTTTATGTCAAACCACTCGATGGCTTGCTCCTGCGAGATGACTTCATCGTCACCATGTCCCCAACCAAGGCGCAGCAGATAATTATTCACTGCTTCTGGAAGGAAGCCCATCTCATCGCGATAGGAATCAACGCCTAACGCACCATGACGTTTGGACAGCTTCGCGCCGTCCGGGCCGTGAATAAGCGGGATATGGGCAAAGATAGGAACATCCCACCCCATCGCATCATAAAGTGCTTTTTGGCGGAATGCGTTGGTCAGGTGATCATCGCCACGGATGACGTTCGTTATACCCATGTCGTGATCATCGACCACGACTGAGAGCATATAGGTCGGTGTCCCATCGCCACGCAGAATGACGTAATCGTCAAGCTGTTCGTTTCCGACGCGAACCTCCCCCTGTACCTGATCGCTGATGACAACGTCACCGTCGGCCGGGGTTTTAAGGCGCACAACTGGTTTGACGCCAGCAGGAGCTTCGGACGGGTTGCGATCACGCCACGTGCCATCATACCCCATTGGGCGACCTTCAGCGCGGGCGTTCTCGCGCATGGCCTGCAATTCTTCGGGCGAGCAATAGCAGTAATAGGCTTTCCCGGCGTCCAGCAATTGCTGAGCAACTTCTGCATGGCGGTCGCGACGGGCAAACTGGAAAGTCGGCTCTTCGTCTGCGGTCAGGCCAAGCCAATTCAAGCCGTCAAAAATGGCATCTACGGCCTCGGGCGTTGAACGTTCGCGGTCAGTGTCTTCGATACGCAGCAAAAACTTGCCGCCGGTATGTTTGGCATAAAGCCAGTTATAAAGAGCGGTGCGTGCGCCGCCGATATGTAAAAACCCGGTCGGAGACGGGGCAAAACGGGTAACAACCGTCATTCAATCTATCCGTTATTTGGATGTTGTCACTTGTCGTAAGGACTTTTGGCGTGCAGGCTATAGCACAAATGACACGCTGTTGCACCACAGCCGATGTTAGATAGAAACTAAGTGTCGGGCAGGCTATTGGACATTCGTCGTACGGGTTTCATTGAAAAATATATAAAACAACATGTTGTGGGTGTTTTCTCACAGGTGACATTTGTTGTTACAAGCCAAAGAAATAAGTGGTTTCTATCCTCGGTTCTCTTCTTTGGGTTGGGATGCGGTCTGTTCTTTTTTCTTCCTGCGCGTATATCGGTCAGTCAGGCTGTCCTTGCTTTGATTCTATTAAGCAGTGGTTTTTGGGTTTCGCGCCGGATTGCGATGGCGGCATTCGCATTTCAGTTGCTCGCAAGCCTGATGGCAGGAATTGTCGTTGGGGCCATTCATACTGAATTTGGTCCAAAAAACATTCCGACCAAAACGCTTTATTCGACCGAAATTAACGGCACGATTATCGCCCTTGAACCGCGTGGCAAGCGCATACGCGCAACACTGCGCCCCAATACCATCATCGGATTGCCAGATGACCCGATTGATTGGAATGTCAGGCTTAGTTTTTTGGGCGACAGCGATTTAGCCATTGGTGATCGGGTGGCGGTAAAGGCGCGGCTCTTCCCGCTTAAACCACCGTCAGTTCCCGGTGATCCTGATTTTGCCCGAAATCTTTATTTCAGTGGCATCGGTGCAACCGGGTTTGTATTTGGCCGTCAATTCGATGTGTATCGTGATAATAACAATCAATATATCAGTAGTGTATGGCAGTTTATTGAGGTTTTACGTCAGTCGGTGTCAGCCACGATCAGCAATCATATAAGCGGGCCAGAAGCCGGAATTGCCAAAGCGCTGATCATTGGTGAGCGGGGTGAAGTCGCTGCCGAGATTGCCGAAGATTTGCGGAAATCCGGCCTTGCGCATCTTTTGGCTATTTCCGGACTGCATATGGGCTTGCTGTGTGGAACTGTGTTTTTCCTGATCCGGTATGGCTTGGCGGCACTACCAAGTATCGCTTTGAAATATCCAATTAAGAAATGGTCGGCGATGGCGGCAATGCTGGCGGGTTTGATTTATCTTGGTCTGTCAGGTGCGACCATTCCAACCCAGCGGGCATTTGTGATGTTGCTTGTGGTTTGGGTCGCATTGCTTTTGGATCGGCGTGCGATATCGCTGCGTCTGGTTGGTGTGGCTGCGATTGTTGTCTTGCTGTTGCGCCCGGATGCTGTTTTGGGGGCAAGCTTTCAGCTTTCTTTTGCCGCAGTTGGGGCGTTGGTGGCGTTTTATGATGGTCCAGGCCGATCTTGGCTTGATCGACAAGGGATGCGGCCGTGGTATGAACGTGCTGTCTTTTACATTGGCGGATTACTGATCACAGGATTGATCGTAACCGCCGTCACAGCACCAATCATTGGCTATCATTTCGGGCGCATTTCCATGCTGGGGATCATCGCCAATCTGGTTGCAATCCCGGTCATGGCATTTTGGGTAATGCCGTTGATCGTTGCATCACTTGCCCTGATGCCGCTTGGTCTTGCAGGATTATCACTTGCGGCAATGACACCGGGTTTGACTGTTTTATTGAAAACCGCATCGCTGATTGCCGATCAGGATTGGGGGCTTTGGTATGTGTCAGGATTGGATGGGGTGGCCGTTGCATGCCTTTTAGGAGCCATTGCTTGGTGTCTTATCTGGCGGGATAGATGGGTGATGCTGCCGATGGTTCCTGTATTGATCGTGGCCATCTTCATTCAGGTCAATCACCAAGATGCAGATATGTTGGTTGCAGGGGATCGGGAAAGTTGGGCCGTATTTGATGACCAAAGTGGAACCTTGCATGTCTCAAGTGGGCTGAGCAGTTTTCAAAAATCAATCTGGATGAGCCGATTTGGCATTCGCCCTGAAGACATGGACCGCCGTGTGCTGACCTGTAGGAATGACCCATGTCTTTTGAATGTCGGGCAGGGAGACGACGAAAAGAAGATCGTCATTGCAAGTCAGCTTGATAACCCGTTCTACGCCTGCCGCAATGCCGATATTGTGACAAGTTTGCAGGCAGACCTGCCAACAACCCTGTGCAAGAAATCTGGTGCCCAAGTCATGGTTGATGATGACGTTCTATGGTGGCAGGGCGGCGTAGCACTGAGATTACATGACGTTGCCGAAGGAAAACCTTCCTTGCAAACCGTTCGTTCCGATGCTGGTGCATGGCCATGGATTATCATTGGCGGGAAGGCGGGGCGCTAAGGTCGCCTTGCAAGTCGCTGTATCAGCACAACGAAAAATCGCCCAGGCATGTCGCACCGGGCGATTGATATTCGATTTGTTCTGATGTCGGGATCGGGTCAGAATCAGTACTGGCGCAACAGTCCAACCAAACGGCCTTGAATGCGGACACGATCAGGCGAAAGCGTACGTGTTTCATATCGCGCATTTGCTGGTTCAAGCATCACTTCGCCACGGCCACGTTTCAGACGTTTCAGGGTGGCTTCGCTGTCATCGACAAGGGCAACGACGATGGTGCCGTCATGGGCTTGCTCACATCGCTGGATCAGAACCGTGTCGCCATCGAGAATGCCTGCATCGACCATGGAATCACCCGATACTTCAAGTGCATAGTGATCGCCCGCACCGAGCAGGGCCGCAGGCACCTGAACCATCGTGCTTTGATCACGAAGCGCTTCAATCGGCGTGCCTGCTGCAATGCGCCCATAAAGCGGTAAGGCAATGGCTTCGTTGGAATCCGAAAAGGCGGTTGGCACTGTGGTTGGCCGGTGTGGTGCTTTGCGGGCACTGGCAATGGATGTCACATTGTTTGGTGCTTCAGGGGCATCATCATCGCTGTTTTCTGGCAGGCGGATAACTTCAAGTGCACGGGCACGATGGGCGAGACGGCGGATAAAACCGCGTTCTTCAAGCCCGGTAATAAGGCGGTGAATGCCCGATTTTGACTTAAGGCTCAGGGCTTCTTTCATTTCATCGAAAGAAGGTGAGATACCGTGATCGCGAAGGTAATTGTCAATATAGACCAGCAACTCATATTGCTTGCGCGTCAGCATGATATTTCCCGAACCTGTAACAAGAACAAAAAGGATACATGGATGTTCTACTTTAGTTCTTTTCGCAGGTCAAGCATGTCAATATGACCTTTCAGAAAAACTGATCAATCATCCTGATTGTTCAAAAAAGGTGAATAATCGCGAGGCCGGGGAAGGCAGGATCAATCCGCGACAAAGGTCCCCGAATTGCCACCTTCTTTTCGAGTGACCCGCAGATCGGTAATCCTCATACTTTTATCAACGGCCTTGCACATATCAAACACCGTCAATGCCGCAACAGAGGCCGCTGTGAGTGCCTCCATCTCGACCCCGGTCTTTCCGGTGGTTTTGCAGGTTGCGGTTATATCAACGGCATCGACGCCATCAGCCAGTTCAAGATCAACTGTCACCGACGTCAGGGGCAGGGGATGACATAGCGGGATCAGATCAGGGGTCTTTTTTGCCCCCATAATCCCGGCAAGCTGGGCAATGCCAAGAACATCGCCCTTTTTATGGCCACGCTTTGCAATCAGTGTCGCTGTTTCGCCAGACATCAAAACACGGGCCTTGGCAACGGCAATACGGGTGGTATCGGCCTTGGCCGAGATATCGACCATGATAGCGTTGCCGCCAGCGTCAATATGCGAAAGCTTGTCTGCCATTACTGTGTCCGGTGCCAATCAGGCTGCAAGGCCAAGAAGATTACGGGTGGCGGCGGTGACGTCATCCTGACGCATCAGGCTTTCGCCAATCAGGAAGCACTGCGCGCCAACTTTTGCCATACGGGTCAAGTCATCGGGCGTGAACAGGCCACTTTCCGCGACAAGCAAGCGGTCTTTGTCGACCATGCCAGCAAGTTCTTCGGTGGTGGTCAGGGAAATTTCCATCGTCTTGAGGTTACGGTTATTCACCCCGATCAGACGTGATTTCAATTTCAATGCGCGTTCGAGTTCGGGTGCATTATGAACTTCGATCAGGACATCCATACCAAGTGCATGGGCCGCTTCTTCAAGTTCGGCGGCCTGTGCATCTTCAAGGGCAGCCATGATCAGCAAAATGCAATCAGCGCCCAATGCGCGTGCTTCGGTCACCTGATAAGGATCAATCATGAAATCCTTGCGCAGTGCCGGAAGGTCAACCGCTGCGCGGGCGGCAACAAGATAGCTGTCATCGCCTTGAAAATAAGGAACGTCTGTCAGAACTGAAAGGCAGCTTGCCCCGCCAGCCTGATAGGCCTTTGCCAATTCAGGCGGATTAAAATCCGGGCGAATAAGGCCCTTGGACGGGGATGCTTTTTTGATTTCGGCAATCAAGCCATAGCGTCCATCTGCAACACTGGTTTCAAGGGCATTGATGAAACCGCGCGGAGCGGATTGCGCCTTCGCTTCGTCTTCAAGGGTGGCAACTGACGTACGCGCCTTGCAGGATGCGACATGGTCGCGTTTATCATTACAGATTTTTTGGAGTACGTCGCTCACGCCGCGGTTCCTTCGTTGGTAATCGCAACAAGACCGTTTAGCGTTTCGGCGGCCTTGCCTGAATCGATTGCTTCTGCTGATTTTTTAATGCCATCGGCAAGATCACTGGCGATACCCGTAACAACAAGAGCAGCACCGGCATTCATCAGAACGATATCGCGATAGGCACTTTTCGTTCCCGCAAGCAGATCCGTAATGGCCTTGGCATTCACAGTCGCATCGCCGCCCTTAAGGTCTTCAAGCGTTGCCGTTTCAAAGCCAAAGTCACTTGGCGTGATTTCAAACGTTGTGACAGTGCCGTTCTTGACTTCGGCAACAAATGTTGGGCCAGTGGTCGAAATTTCATCAAGGCCGCTATGGCCGTGGACCACCCACGCATGAACCGATCCAAGTCGGTTCAGAACATTTGCAACAGGCTCGACCCATTCCTTGGCAAAAACACCTAAAACCTGGCGTTTGGTTTTTGCCGGATTGGCAAGGGGACCAAGCAGATTAAAGATCGTGCGCGTACCCATTTCAACACGGGTCGGCATAACGTGGCGCATGGCAGAATGATGACGGGTGGCCATCATAAAGCACAGATTAATATCCCGAAGTGCCTTTTCCAGAAGCTTCATATCCGCATCAAGATTAACACCAAGGGCCATTAATACGTCTGCGGAACCCGATTTTGATGACGCTGCCCGGTTGCCATGCTTGGCAACGGTGGCACCAGCGGCTGCAGCAACGATGGCAGCGCCAGTGGAAATGTTAAATGTTCCACTGCCGTCACCGCCTGTACCACAGGTATCAACCGCATTTTCCGGGGCAATAATGCCGGTTGCCTTTTCGCGCATGACACGCGCGGCACCGGTGATCTCGTCAACTGTTTCCCCGCGAAGACGCAACCCCATCAGGAAAGCCCCCATCTGGGATGGGGTAGCCTGACCGGACATCAGAACATTAAAGGCCTGCTCAGCCATGTCTTCTGTCAGTTTTTCGCCATCTGCGACTTTGGCCAAAATTGGCTTCAGATCATTATCAGTCGACATGCGGGGTTCCTCGGTTTGCAGTCCGGTACGGGTTTACGCGCCGGTATAGTCGATAAAATTCTTTAACAGTGCGTGGCCGTGTTCTGAGGCGATGCTTTCGGGGTGAAACTGAACGCCGTGAATTTGATGGGTTTTGTGACGCACACCCATAATCAGACCATCTTCGTTTTCGGCCGTGATTTCAAGGCTGTCTGGCAATGTTTTGCGTTCAATCACCAATGAATGATAGCGTGTTGCTTCAAATGGGCTGGGCAGGCCGGCAAAAACGCTGGTGCCTGAATGTTTCATGGCATCCGTTTTACCATGCATGCATTGCGGTGCGCGAATGATCTTGCCGCCAAATGCTTGCCCAATGGATTGATGGCCCAGGCAAACCCCAAGAATCTTAACTTTGCCTGCCGCGGCGTTGATCAGATCAAGACAAATACCGGCGCGCTCCGGGTCACAGGGGCCGGGCGATATGACAATGCCTTCTGGGTTCAGCGCTAATGCTTCATTTACGGTGATCTCATCATTGCGACGAACTTCAACCTCAGGGCCGAGTTCACGCAGGTAATGCCACAAATTAAAAGTGAAGCTGTCGTAATTGTCGATGAGGAGATACATCGGAAGATGGGCCTATACATATTAGGGTCAAAACTTATTCACATAATCGCCCCGGTCGCCCGGATTTGTAAGGATATGCGGAGAAAAATCGCAGGAAGATATGCATCTTTCAAGGTTTTACGACAAAATAGCCCGTGCAAATCCGGGCGATCCGAAGGACAACCGATATGAGAGAAATCCTCGGCGTCAAATACCTTGATCGGGGATCGCCCCGCTCTGCGGTCTTTTCCTAGTGTTTTTCTCCCATATCGGTTGCCGGGTCGGTCATGTGAATAAGTTCTGACCCTAAGGTCGGCAGAGAATAAACGCACCTGCCGCTACGTCAAGCGGAAGCAAGGAAGACAAGACAGGAAGTTGTTTTGGACAGTGACGGATAGGGATCTCTTAACCGGGTGCTAACTAGAAACGGTTTAAAAACACAATAATGGGTTCTGACCCTAAACAACAGCCGACCAGATCGGTATATAATCACCATATGGGATGGGGCTGAGTTTAAAAGCGCAGCACCACGAGCACCCCAGCCAAACGATACTGGAGACCACAGCGTGGCACGCCGGGCAACGACCGCTAAACGTAAAAAAGCGGCACCCAAAAAATCCAACCGTAAAAAGACTGCCCCAACCAAGAAATCGGGCGGCATTGGTCGCCTTATGCTGGGCGGCGCTTTTGTTGCGGGCACGCTTTCTGCCATCATTGCTGTTGGCAGCATGCTTGAACTTGACCGGGCATCTGATGAATTTGGCCGGGCGGCGGATCAAACTGCACCCGATTATTCCTTGGCCGAACCTGAACCAGCCCCGATGTTGCGCAAGGATTATAAACTTTCTGAAAATACGCCAGTGCGTGGACGTACCGGTTATCTTGTCGGCGGAAATGTCGGCAATGCCCAAGCCAGTACTGCTCAAACAGGGGTGCAAGAACAACCCGATTTTATTGCGCCCCCGCAATCAAAGCCGCCTGTCGTGGCTGGTAATATCCTGCCAGGCGATAGCGGCATAGACAAGCCAGTTGGCATGTCCACTTCACCAGCGGACCCGAACGTACCATGGCGTAAATATGCTGCCCTAACACCCGATACAGGTCGCAAGCCGGTTATTGCGATCGTGATTGATGACGCAGGCCTTGATCAGCCGCGTACCGCACGCACGGTAAAGCTTCCTGGTCCGATTACCATTTCCTATCTGCCATATGCCCGCGATCTGCAGCCGCAAGTCAATGCAGCACGATCAGCCGGTCACGAAATAATGCTGCATATGCCGATGGAGCCGTCATCGGCATCAGTTGATCCGGGACCGCATGCCTTGTTGTCGTCATATGATCGGCAAACGATTTTGAACGAGATGACCTGGATGCTAGATCGTTTCGATGGGTATGTTGGTGTGAATAACCATATGGGCAGCAAATTTACATCCGATCCCGAACGCATGCATATTGTGATGGAAGTCATGAAATCACGCGGGCTGATGTTCTTGGATTCACGAACCAGTGCTGCCTCGGTCGGCTATGAAACGGCAAACAGATTTGGGGTGCCTGCCATCACGCGCGACATCTTTATTGATGATGCCGATGATGCGGAAAAGATTGCCGATATGCTACGCCGTACCGAACGGGTCGCCGCCAAGCAGGGATATGCCATTGCCATTGGTCATCCGCGTGATCTGACACTTGCTGCCTTACATAAATGGATTCCCGAAATTTTGGCCAAGGGGTTTGTTTTGGTCCCGATCACAGATGTCTTACGCCGTGCGTCACAGCACGCGACCGGGTGAACCCAGCAAAAGAATTTGATGGTAATCAAGGGCTGCACCGAATGGGCAGCCCTTTTAATTTGCTGTGATTAATTCAACTTAGGCGAAACGATGGGCTTCGCGGGCGGCAGCCATAAGCGCACCAGCCTTGTTGCGGCATTCCTTGTGTTCAAGTTCCGGCTTGCTGTCTACGACAATGCCAGCACCGGCCTGAATATGGATTTTCTCATCCTTGATCACAGCAGTTCGAAGCGCAATGCAGGTATCCATTGATCCATCGGCAGAAATATAGCCGATACATCCGGCATAGATACCGCGACGAACCGATTCCAATTCATCAATGATTTCCATTGCGCGTACTTTTGGGGCACCCGAAACGGTCCCGGCCGGGAAACCGGCCTTTAACGCATCCATCGCGTCATATTTTTCATCGATCTGGCCGACCACGTTGGAAACGATATGCATGACGTGGGAATAATATTCGATTTTTTCACGATCCGTGACACGTACTGTACCCGGTTTGGAAACCCGCCCAACGTCATTGCGACCAAGATCAAGCAGCATCAGATGTTCTGAGCGTTCCTTTGGGTCATCCAAAAGGTCTTGGGCCATCACCTTGTCATCTTCAGGTGTGTGACCGCGGCGACGCGTGCCAGCAATCGGGCGAATGGTAACTTCATCGTCACGCAGCCGGACCAGAATTTCCGGGCTGGCGCCGACCACCTGAAAGCCACCGATATCAAGATAGAACATGAAAGGGGATGGATTGATCCGGCGCAGCGCACGATAGAAGGCAAAAGGTGGCAACTGATATGGCAGGGTATAACGTTGTGACAAGACGACCTGAAAAATGTCACCGGCACGGATGTAATCCTTGGCCTTTTCGACCATCTCGTAATATCCGGCCTCATCCACGCTGACTTTTGGGTCGGGCAGGGTGTCGGGAACGGATTTTGACCGGCGGTCGATAAACAGATTGCGCTGGAACTGCTGGACAACGTCATTCAAACGCGCACAGGCCAGATCATATGCCGCTTCGGCACTCATGCCTTCTTCCGGGCGTACCGGGGCGACGACGGTGACTGTATCTTCGATGGTATCAAAACTTGCCGTGACAGTCGGGCGGATAAAGATACCATCTGGCACGCCAAGCTCGTCGGTATTGCTATCAGGAAGCTTTTCCATCAGGCGAACCGTGTCATAACCCATATAGCCAACAAGACCCGCACTCATCGGCGGTAAGTTGTCAGGAAGGGCAATGTAGCTTTCATCTATGAGCTTTTTTAAGCTTTCAAGCGGCGCGTCTTGTTCTGGAATAAAGGCTTCGGCATCCGCCATGACCCGGCGGTTGAGTTCGGCCTTGTCGCCAAAACACCGCCAGATCAGGTCGGGTTTCAAACCAAGGAACGAATAACGGCCTCGGACGGCACCGCCTTCAACAGATTCAAGCAAATAGGTGTTTGGCATGCCTTCGGCGATTTTAAGAAAGGCCGAGACCGGCGTGTCAAGGTCTGCGGTCAGCGAGGTCCAGAGGACCTGCGAGATGCCGTTATCGTAATTTTGCTTGAAACTGGTGAAATCCGGTTTGATTTCCATGGGGGTGTCCGATTGTTGGTCTTATAAGCAGTCATCTGGAAAAAGAAAAAGGGCGACCAGATCAACCGGCCGCCCTTTGAATGTTTATCAGTTTGCAGCGGCAGGGGCGTAAAGCCCGGTAATCACGCTGTTATTCACAGTGACCGAGATTTCTTCGTTCAGATAATTAAGATACTGAGCGAGGATATCTTCGTTGATGGCTTTTTTTAGCTCGTCATTTACCGGTGCCGCATCCGCAGTTGCGATGTTGGCAGCTTTGACGTCATCAAGTTTTACCACAATTACACTGTCGCCAGTCTGGACTGCTTTGGCTTTGCCATCTTCAAGGGTGAAGAGGGCGGCTGCAACAGCCGGGTTTACATCATCACCAAGACCCTGACCGGTGCGTTTGGTCAATCCACTTGTGCGAACAGTTGCACCGTCTTGGGTGGCAAGGGTGTTGATAGCAGTACCCATGGTGTTGATTTTGCCAGCCAGTTCTTCTGCCTTGGCAAGCATCTGTTTCTGACGCTCGTCTGCGATCCATGCTGTGATGACGTTTTCACGCACATCTTCGAACGGGCGCAGTGCCGATGGGGTTACGTTTTCAACCCGAACCACAAAACGGGTGCCACCGGCGGTTTCTTCAAGGAAGCTTTCTTCGCCGTTTTCCAGCTCGAAAATCTTGGCATTGATTTCATCCGCACCATCGACGGCTTCGTTGCCTAGACCTTCGCCGCGAACGATACCGCCAAGCTTATAAGTCTTTGCACCAACGTCGCGTGCTGCGTCTTCAATCGGGGTGCCTGCGCCCAGTTCTTCGTCAAAGTTTGCCGCAAGATCATAGATGGCATCTTCTGCTTTGAACTGTTTCAGGCCATCGACAATAACATCGCGAACGTCGGCAAGGGTTTGGGTGGTGCCTTCGGTGATCGAAGGTACGCGCACGATGTGCCAGCCAAGTGCTGTTTCAACGGGCTCGGATACACCGCCTTCTGGCAGGGCAAAGGTCGCCGCGCTCAGATCAGGCAGAATGTCATTGGCGGTAAACTCACCAAGTTTGACCAGCGTTTCATCCATGCCTGCTTCCTTGGCAACGGCCATGAAGTCTGCGCCTTCCTGCAGTCTATTATAGGCTTCGCGCGCAGATTGCTCCGCACCCGGTGCAAACAGGATTTGCTCAACAGTACGTTTTTCCGGCGTCTGGAATTCTGCTTCACGCTGTTTATAGGACTCAGCAATTTCTTCTTCAGTGACGCTTACTGTGTTGATCAGATCAGCCGCACTTAAGGTTGCCAGCGTGACATCGCGGCTTTCAGGTGCTGTGAACTGTGGTGCGTTATCTTCGTGATATTTACGAAGGGTCGCATCATCAGCAGCGGCAATATTGTCAAACTCTGCACCGTTAAGCGTAAAGAACGAACCGCTGCGCTGTTCATTACGGTACGCGACAATCTGTTTTGCCATCAATTCCGGAACGCTGGCTGTGCCCGTCAGGCTGCCAACAACCTGCTGGCTCATCATGTCGCCGCGGACACCTTCAATGAATTCTTGTTCGGTGTAGCCCGCTTGGTACAGCGACTGAAGGAAACGATCACGGCTGAACTGGCCGGTGGTTGGGTCTTTGAAGTTGTCAGACGCAAAGATCGTATCGCGCACTTTATCGTCGCTGATCCCAATGCCCATATTCTTGGCATCTTCACGCAGAACTTTCTGAGATACGAGCGACTGCACCGTATTGTTCAGAAGACCCATCTGTACGGCCTGCTGCTGGTTGAAACTGGGACCGAATACATTTCGCATATTCTGCACGCTGCGCTGAAAGGCGCGGTCCAGTTCGACCGGGGTAACTTTTTGGCTGCCGATTTCGGCAACTTCGCGTGAGGTGCCAAGGTTTAGCATCGACGCGTTCAGGCCCCAGATCACGAAGCTCAGTGCAATCACGCCAAAGATGATTTTGGCAAAGATTGATTTCGAAAATGTGCGAATGCCAGCAAGCATATGATAAGCCTAACAATTCGTGGTTTGGTGTCGATATAATGTATCGACAGCTTTTAATTATGTCCGTCTAAGGCCAATAAAGCCCGACGAAATTGCGGGGCATCTTAATGGCGAGAAGTAACAGCGGCAACAGCCGATTGCATCGAAGATCATCACAAGGTTACAGGAAATGCACGAACGCGTGGTTTCCAGTACTTGGCCCAAGGGTTCTGTCGTGCTAAAACCCGCGTCGAACCTGATCTTGTAACAATTCGTAACCGGGTTTATTTTTCGGTTATAGTCTTGTTATAAATGAAAAATATCTGAACCTGACCAGCATGAGGTATCCTTCAATGACCCAACGCCGTCCCCTGATTGCCGGAAACTGGAAAATGAACTGTTTGCGTGCAGATGGTCTTGTACTGGCATCGGCACTTGCTGCAAAGGCAGCGGAAAAAGGGTCACTTGATTGTGATGTGCTGGTTTGTCCGCCGGCAACTTTGCTTTCTGAGGTCGTTGGCACGACCCACAACAGTCCTGTTGCGGTGGGTGGTCAGGATTGCCATGCGGCAACATCTGGCGCCCATACTGGTGATATTGCTGCTGCGATGTTGGCTGATGTTGGGGCCAGCTACGTTTTGGTCGGTCATTCAGAACGCCGTGCCGATCACGGCGAAAGTTCAACCGTGATCCGTCAAAAGGCGATTGCCGCCCATGATGCCGGATTGATTGCAGTTGTTTGTGTTGGCGAAACCGAACAGGAACGCGATCTTGGTGCGACGCTTTCGGTGGTGAACGGGCAGGTGGCTGTTTCGGTTCCTGATGGTGCGAGCGCAAAGAATACCGTGATTGCCTATGAGCCGGTTTGGGCGATTGGAACAGGTCGTACTGCAAGTGTTGCCGAAGTTGCCGAAGTTCACGCTGCGATCCGTGCTGAACTCGTTAAACGTTTTGAAGATGGCAACGAATTCAGAATTCTTTATGGTGGTTCGGTCAAACCGTCAAACGCGGCAGAATTGCTTGCTGTTGTCGATGTTGATGGCGCGCTTGTTGGTGGGGCCAGCCTCAAGGTAGATGATTTTTGGAAAATTATTGAAACTTGCGCCTAGCCAACAGCCATAAAACGCGTTAAATACGCATCAAATTTATGCCCGATCCGGGCCCAATTGCGTTTGGATCGGAAGATTAGGACAAGAGTTTCGACACCATGCAAACAGTCATTCTGGTAATCCATCTTCTTCTTGCGCTTGGCTTGATCGCCGTCATTCTCGTACAGCGCAGCGAGGGCGGAGGGCTTGGTATCGGCGGTAATAGTGGCGGCGGAGGCGGCGGTGGCTTCGGCGTGATGAGTTCACGCGGCGCTGCGAACCTGCTGACCCGTACTACTGCGATTCTGGCAGGTGCATTTATGATCACCAGCATCATTCTGGCCCTGCAGTCCAACAGTAATACCTCGCCAACTTCCATCTTGGAACAGGCTCCGGCTTCGGCCCCAGCGGTTACAGAACCCGCTGAGGATACCGGGCCCGCGGCTCCGACCCGCTAAACAAAATAACCGATGACCAGAGGCGGCAAACGAGCCGCCTCAATTTTTGATTGTTGTATTTCCCGGTTCGTGATGCACTAAATGGCATTGAACCGAGGCTTTGTGCTTTGAGATGAGGCAAAGAAATGACTCGTTATATCTTTATCACCGGTGGTGTTGTTTCTTCGCTGGGCAAAGGCCTGGCTTCCGCCGCTTTGGGTGCTTCGTTACAGGCACGTGGTTTCACGGTTCGTCTGCGTAAGCTTGATCCCTATATTAACGTCGATCCGGGCACCATGAGCCCGTATCAGCATGGCGAATGCTATGTGACCGAGGACGGTGCGGAAACCGACCTTGATCTTGGTCACTATGAACGTTTCACCGGCGTATCTTCGCGTCGTTCTGATAACGTCACGACCGGTCGTATTTATTCCAACGTGATTGCACGTGAACGCCGCGGCGATTACCTGGGTGGGACCGTTCAGGTTATTCCGCATATCACGGATGCGATTAAAGAATTTGTTCAGTCCGATGCGACCGAGGACTTTGTTCTTGTCGAAATCGGTGGCACGGTTGGCGATATTGAGAGCCTGCCGTTCCTTGAAGCCATCCGCCAGATGGGCAATGACTTGGGCGATGGTCGCACGCTGTTTATGCATCTGACTTTGGTGCCTTATATTTCGTCTGCGGGCGAGCTTAAAACAAAACCGACCCAGCATTCTGTCAAAGAATTACAAAGTGTCGGTATTCAGCCAGATATTCTTCTGTGCCGTTGTGATCGTGAAATTCCGATCAATGAGCGCCGCAAAATTGCGCGTTTCTGTAACGTCCGTGAAGCGGCTGTTATCCCGGCCTATGACGTTGATAACATCTATCAGGTGCCGATCAGCTACCATCAATATGGTCTGGACAACGAAGTCCTTCATCACTTTGGGCTTCAGGCACAGGACCCGGATTTGGGCCCGTGGGAAGAAATCTGCTCTACCATCCGTAACCCGGAAGGTGAAGTTACCATCGGCATCGTTGGCAAATACATCCAGCTGCCTGATGCATATAAATCCCTGACCGAAGCCCTGACCCATGGCGGGATCGCCAATAAGGTCCGCGTTAAGCTGGAATGGATTGCGTCTGACGCGCTTGAAAAAGAAGGTAACGTCAACGAAATCCTGTCCAAGCTTGATGCGATTATGGTTCCGGGCGGATTTGGCGAACGTGGCGCAGAAGGCAAGATTGCCGCTGCACGCTATGCCCGCGAAAACAAGGTTCCGTATTTCGGTATTTGCTTTGGCATGCAGATGGCTGTTCTTGAAGCAGCACGTAATCTGGCGGGCCTTAAAGATGCATCTTCATCCGAATTTGGTCCGACCAAGACACCACTTGTCGGTCTGATGACCGAATGGGCCAAGGATGGCGGTTCTGTTGAACGTCGTTCGGGTGAGGATGATCTTGGTGGCACCATGCGCTTGGGCAATTATGAGTGCAAGTTGGTTGAAGGAACGCATGCGCGTGACATTTATGGCAGCGAGATAGTTCTTGAGCGTCACCGCCATCGTTACGAAGTTAACGTAAACTTCATGGCGCAGCTTGAAGAAAAAGGGCTTAAGTTCTCTGGCTTGTCGCCGGATGGTCGTTTGCCGGAAATTGTCGAGTATCCGAACCATCCGTGGTTCATCGGTGTTCAGTTCCACCCGGAACTGCGTTCGCGCCCGCTTGATCCGCATCCGCTGTTCGTGTCTTACATCAAGGCCGCAAAAGAACGCAGCCGTCTGGTTTGATCGACCGGCAGCCCTAAGCTGCATATATGCCTGAATGCCTGAGAGAAAGTCATTGAAATGACCGAAATTAAAACTGTCAAAGTCGGCAATATTGAAATCGCCAATGACAAGCCTTTTGCCGTTTTGGCCGGACCTTGTGCGATCGAAAGCCGCCAGCATGCCCTTGAAATGGCTGCTGCGCTGAAAGAACTTTCCGAAGGGCTTGGCATCGGTCTGGTATATAAAAGCTCGTTTGATAAGGCTAACCGCACCAGCGCGACGTCCAAACGTGGTGTTGGTCTGGTCGAGGGTCTTGATATCCTTGCCGAAGTCAAAGCCGCAACTGGCCTTCCGATTGTGACCGACGTGCATTTGCCTGATCAATGTGCGGCTGTTGCCGAAGTTGCCGATATCCTGCAGATCCCGGCATTCCTGTGCCGTCAGGCGGATTTGTTACAGGCAGCCGGCAATACCGGACGTGTGGTTAATGTTAAAAAGGGGCAGTTCCTTGCCCCTTGGGACATGGCCAATGTTGCTGATAATCTTGCGGCAACCGGCAATCAAAATATTATGCTCTGTGACCGTGGAACCAGCTTTGGCTATAACACGCTTGTTACAGACTTCCGCGGACTTCCCACCATGGCCCGTCAGGGCTATCCAGTTGTCTTTGATGCAACCCATTCGGTTCAACAGCCAGGCGGGCAGGGCACCTCATCAGGTGGTCAGCGCGAATTCGCGCCTGTTTTGGCCCGTGCGGCCGTTTCGGTTGGTATCGCAGCACTGTTTATCGAAACCCACGATAACCCGGCAAAGGCCATCAGCGATGGCCCGAACCAAATTCCGCTGAACAAGTTACCCGAAGTTCTTTCGGTCCTGATGGCGCTGGACAAAGTGGCGAAAGCCAACCCGGTTCGTCTGGATATGTTCGACGAGAAATAATCAAATGCCGCCAGTCAGTGATTGGCGGCATTATTTTTTGAGCTAACCTTCATGTCGAATAAAAGACATGGTCCCTATTAGTGAGGAGAACGTTTCTGTCATGACCGCTATTATCGATATTCGCGGCCGCGAAATCCTTGACAGCCGTGGTAACCCGACGGTCGAAGTTGATGTAACCTTGGAAAATGGCGCCTTTGGTCGTGCTGCCGTTCCGTCTGGCGCATCCACCGGCGCCCACGAAGCTGTTGAGCTGCGCGACAAGGAAGACCGTTATCTTGGCAAAGGTGTGACCAAGGCTGTTGCCGCGGTTAATGGTGAGATTTTCGAAGCACTGGCCGGCATGGATGCCGAAGATCAAGTTGCTGTTGATACCATCATGATCGACCTTGACGGCACGTCGAACAAAGCCCGTCTTGGCGCAAACGCGATCCTTGGTGTTTCGCTTGCTGTTGCCAAGGCTGCTGCAGAAGATGCTGGTCTTCCGCTGTACCGTTATGTTGGTGGTTCTTTTGCCCGCACACTTCCGGTTCCGATGATGAACATCATCAATGGTGGCGAGCATGCTGATAATGCCATTGACGTTCAGGAATTCATGGTTGTGCCTGTTTCGGCAGAAACCGGATCGGACGCCATCCGTATGGGTGCTGAAATCTTCCACAACCTGAAAAAGGCATTGTCGGCAGATGGTCTGAGCACCTCGGTTGGTGATGAAGGTGGCTTTGCCCCGAATATCGCATCGACCGAAGCTGCAATCAGCTATGTCATGAAATCCATCGAGGCAGCAGGTTACCGCCCGGAAGAAGACGTTGTTCTGGCACTTGATGCTGCATCAACCGAATTCTACAAAGATGGTAAATATGTTCTGGCAGGTGAGGGTAAGACCCTTGATGCTGGTGGCATGGTAAAATATTGGGCCGATCTTGTTGGCAAATATCCGATCTTCTCTATCGAAGACGGCATGGCCGAAGACGATTGGGATGGTTGGGCAGAACTGACATCCGCCATCGGTTCCAAAACCCAACTGGTCGGTGATGACCTGTTCGTCACCAACCCGAAACGTCTTGCTGACGGCATCAAAAAGGGTGTTGCCAACTCAATCCTTGTGAAAGTGAACCAGATCGGCACGCTGTCTGAGACGCTTGAAGCGGTTGAAATGGCACACCGTGCTGGGTACACCGCAGTCATGTCACATCGTTCCGGTGAAACCGAAGATTCGACCATCGCCGATCTTGCGGTTGCCACCAACTGTGGTCAGATCAAAACCGGTTCACTGTCGCGTTCTGACCGTCTGGCGAAATACAATCAGCTGATCCGCATCGAAGAGATGCTTGATGCTGGTGCGTATTATCCGGGGCGATCGATCCTGAAATAATCTGATTTCGCGATGTTCTGTTGAACAGGCTGTCGCGCGTCTTTCGGGCCACACTGGTATATGTCGGTGTGGCCCGTTTTGATTCCGTAAAGACCAAGTGATCAGCACAATCTTGCCGTGGAAACGTGCGATCAGAATTAACCTGTTGACCGTAATTCATGGGCTTTGCGCCTGTGGGTTAACTCTATTTTTACCGATCTATGCGCTACTTGTTTGGTAATGTTGCCGGGTTTATGGCTTTGTTTGATGGTATCTACCTGAAAAGCAAAGGAAAGCACGTATGTTGTTTTCATGTTTCTGATCCGCAACGATCTGTAACGTCGCCAAATCTGCGTTGTTGCGCAAGGGGCAAGGGTAAATGTCGTCAAACTCGCCGGTCTTTCGCCGCCTGAAACAGGCTGTTGCGCCGGTAATCGCATTTACAGTGATGGCTTATTTCATCTTCCACAGCGTGGAAGGTGAACGTGGATTGCTGACGTATTGGTCCATGCAGGATCGGGTGTCTGAAATCGCCAAGGTTTTTGACGACACCAAAGAGCGCCGCGAGAAGCTTGAACAACATGTCTTGTCCCTACGTGCAAGCCATCTTGACCCTGATCTTCTGGATGAACGTGCACGCACTATGCTGAATGCGGCCCACCCAGACGATGTGATTATCTTCCACCATGATGGCTATCAAGATATGGCGACCATCGCGGCTGTAACTAAATAACATCTGTATTGTTATTGTGCTGCTGCATGTGTCGACGGTTTGGCAAATTTTCCATACCAATTGTGATCGGTTCTGGGTGGGCACGTCGTTCGCGGCCGCTGGCAGATTAATGTTGCGATTCAGAGAATCCACATTTCCAAAAATCACAATATATCGTCAAAATCGGCCGAAAATGATGATGGTGGCTTGTCTTGCTGTGAAATTATTGGTTGTGCCAATTGTTCAGTAATAATCTCATTTGAATAAGTTGTTGTTTAAACTGACTTCTAGTTTAAATCCGGTTTCAAACCGAGTTTGGTTGATCGCATTGATAATGAATGCGTTATTCGGGTTGAAATCGCGTTACAACGGCTATGCGGTATTATCCTCAGGAAAGCATAGCATTTGTGACATGGTGGAATGAGCGAATATTAAAGCTTTCTCTCAAGTAGCTGAAAATCCTGCATCTCTGCATATTCGCGAATTCTTCCAAGTTAACCATTATTAGGTTTATTTGTGATTGTGCGTTGCAAAACAACAGTTTACTCGGACTTTGATTGCTTGCTCTATCAGGTCGTTTTATGTAGTCATTTCGGTGGTCCAGTACCGAATTAAGCGCTCATACATGATGCTTAAGCGATAGCCATCCACCGGGAGGAAACATGGCGACCACAAAACGCAAACGCGTCACTACGCGCGCCGACAACCAGGCGAGCAGTGACGATCTCCTCAAATATTACCGTGAAATGTTGCTGATTCGCCGCTTTGAAGAAAAAGCCGGTCAGTTGTATGGCATGGGTCTGATCGGTGGCTTCTGTCACCTTTACATCGGGCAGGAAGCTGTCGTTGTTGGTATGCAAGCTGCTATTACCGGCGATGATGGCGTTATCACCAGTTACCGTGACCACGGCCATATGTTGGCATGTGGCATGGACGCCGGTGGGGTTATGGCCGAACTGACGGGCCGCGAAGGCGGATATTCCCGCGGTAAAGGCGGCTCAATGCATATGTTCTCCAAAGAAAAGAATTTCTATGGCGGACACGGCATTGTTGGTGGTCAGGTTCCGCTCGGAACCGGTATTGCTTTCAATTACAAATATCGCGGCGAAAACCGCGTTTGCCTGACGTATCTTGGTGACGGCGCTGTCAACCAGGGGCAGGTTTATGAAGCATTCAATATGGCCGCTCTTTGGCAGCTCCCGGTGATCTATTGCATCGAGAACAACCAGTATGCCATGGGCACCTCAACTCAGCGACATTCGTCCAGTCCTGACCTTTATCAGCGCGGTATGGCTTATGGCATTCCGGGCGAGCAGGTTGATGGCATGGATGTTCTGGCCGTTAAGGAAGCAGGCGAACGTGCTGTCGAGCATTGCCGTGCAGGCAAGGGGCCTTACATCCTTGAGCTGAAAACATATCGCTATCGTGGCCATTCAATGTCCGACCCTGCGAAATATCGGACCAAAGATGAACTCGACAAGATGCGTAAGGAACACGACCCGATTGATATGGTCAAAAAGCTTCTGATTGATGGCAAAATCATCGACGAGGCAGGCCTTAAAGACATCGACAAGGAAGTGAAATCCGAAGTCGCAAAAGCGGCCGAGTTCGCGCAGAACAGTCCGGAGCCGGATGTTTCTGAACTGTTCACCGATATTCTGATCGACGCGTGATCGCGACACTTCGCGAACCGCTTTTGACCGATATTTCCCGGGAGAGAGGGAACAATGCCGATTGAAGTTTTGATGCCGGCCCTGTCGCCGACCATGACCGAAGGCACGCTTGCCAAATGGATCGTTAAGGAAGGCGACACAGTCGCATCCGGTGACGTCCTTGCAGAAATCGAAACCGACAAAGCAACGATGGAAGTCGAAGCTGTCGATGAAGGTACTGTGGGCAAGATCGTTATCGCCGAAGGTACCGAAAACGTCGCAGTAAATGCAGTCATCGCCTATATCCTCGAAGAAGACGAGGATGCATCGGCGCTTGATAATGTTTCTGCATCATCGGCCGCACCTGCTGCCGCCCCTGCGGCGGAAGCAGCACTGGCTCCTGCCGTTGCAGAAGCACCAGCCGCAAGTACGGCAAGTGCCGCACCGGTTGCTGCCAGTGGCGCGATTGAGCGTTCTGAGACTGAACCACGCGCCATGAGCGTTATTAACGCAACCATGGACGAAAAAACCTACACCAGCTTTAAAACCCAGACCGTTCGTGAAGCCCTGCGTGATGCAATGGCCGAAGAAATGCGTGGCGATGAAAACGTCTATGTCATGGGTGAAGAAGTTGCGCAGTATCAGGGTGCCTACAAAGTCACCCAAGGTCTGCTCGATGAATTTGGCGACCGCCGCGTTGTGGATACACCGATCACTGAAATCGGTTTCACCGGTATGGCAACGGGTGCTGCTTTCATGGGCCTAAAGCCGATCGTCGAATTTATGACGTTCAACTTTGCCATGCAGGCGATTGATCACATCATCAACTCTGCTGCTAAGACGCTTTATATGTCTGGTGGCCAGCTTGGGTGCCCGATTGTCTTCCGCGGTCCGAACGGTGCAGCGTCGCGCGTTGGTGCACAGCATTCACAGTGCTATGCATCTTGGTATGCACATTGCCCGGGACTTAAGGTTGTCTCACCGTATTCGGCAGCAGACGCCAAAGGTCTTCTGAAGGCCGCGATCCGCGATCCGAACCCGGTTGTCTTCCTGGAAAACGAACTTTTGTATGGTCAGAGCTTTGAAGTTCCTGACGATGAAGATTTCGTTTTGCCGATCGGTCAGGCCAAGGTCGAACGCGAAGGGACCGATGTTACCATCGTTGCTTTCTCGATCATGGTTGGCAAAGCACTGAAAGCTGCCGAGCAATTGGCAGAGCAGGGCATCTCGGCCGAGGTCATCAACCTGCGTACGATCCGTCCGCTTGATACGAACACCATTATTCGCTCTGTGATGAAGACCAATCGTCTTGTCACCTGTGAAGAAGGTTGGCACTTCGCCGGTATCGGTTCGGAAATCGCATCGGTGGTCATGGAACATGCCTTTGATTATCTCGACGCGCCGGTTGCGCGTGTGAGCGGCGAAGATGTTCCGATGCCTTATGCTGCAAATCTGGAAGTGCTTGCACTTCCGCAAGAGCAGCACATCGTCGATGCGGCCAAGGCCGTTTGCTATCGCTAAGTGATACGGACAGGGGCAGGTGCGTTTTAAAAGCGTACCGCCCCGTTACCGGGAGAATGTGTTCATGCCTGTAAAAATATTGATGCCGGCTCTGTCGCCGACCATGACCGAAGGCACCTTGGCAAAATGGCACGTCAAGGAAGGTGATACCGTTGAATCGGGCGATGTCATCGCAGAAATTGAAACCGACAAAGCCACGATGGAAGTCGAAGCCGTCGACGAAGGCAAAATCGGTAAAATCCTTGTTGCCGAAGGCAGCGAAGGTGTTCCTGTAAACGAAGTCATCGCGCTTCTGCTTGAAGAAGACGAAGACGCAAGTGCGCTTGAAGGTGCTGATACTTCTGCTGCAGGTGCCGCACCAGCAGCACAGGCAGAAGCCGCACCAGCGCCGTCCGCCGCACCAGAAGCATCACCAGCCCCGGCAGCACCTGCTGCGCCGGTATCTGGCGGTGACCGCGTTAAGGCAAGTCCGCTTGCCCGTCGTGTTGCTGCGAACGAAGGCGTCGACCTTGCCACAGTAAACGGTTCTGGGCCGCGTGGTCGTATCGTTAAACGCGATGTCGAAGCCGCTATGAGCGCCAAACCGGCGGCTGCTGCATCTTCGGAAGAAAAAGCAGCTTCTTCGGCTCCTGCCGCAGCGGCTGCACCAGCGGCATCTGGCTGGAACCCGGATTTGACCGGTCTTCCGGAATACGAAGAAATCCCAAACAGCGGCATGCGCAAAACCATCGCGCGTCGTCTGACGGAATCCAAACAACAGGTTCCGCATTTCTATCTTACGCTTGATTGTCAGATCGACAATCTTCTTGCCACCCGCAAACAGCTTAATGAAAAAGCTGGTGATGGTGTCAAAATCTCGGTCAATGACTTTGTCATCCGTGCAGTTTCGTTGGCGCTTAAGCGTGTTCCGGCTGCAAACTCGATCTGGACTGATAAGGCGACCTTGCAGTGTAAAAAACAGGATATCTCGGTGGCAGTTGCCATTGACGGTGGCCTGATTACGCCGGTTGTCCGCGATGCCGGTTCCAAAGGACTTGCTGAAATCTCTGGTGAGATGAAAGCACTTGCTGGCAAAGCACGTGATGGCAAGCTGATGCCTTCTGATTATCAGGGCGGAACCTTCTCGGTTTCCAACCTTGGCATGTTTGGCATCAAAGAATTTTCGGCCATCATCAACCCGCCGCAAGGTTGCATCCTTGCAGTTGGTGCAGGCGAACAGCGCCCGGTCGTTAAAGACGGCGCACTTGCCATTGCCACTGTCATGAGCTGTACCCTGTCTGTTGACCACCGTGCGGTCGATGGTGCAGTCGGTGCTGAGTTCATGGCTGAATTCAAAAAGCTTATTGAAGATCCGCTGAGCATGTTGCTCTAAGGGTCCAAAGTTGCGCGGGGGCTTTTACCAGCCCCCGCAAGCATTTGAATTTAAAGACCTGTGACCGATGACGGGCAGGCGAAGGAGATCCTACGATGGCGGATAGCAATTTCGACGTAATCGTGATTGGTGCAGGTCCGGGTGGTTATGTAACCGCAATCCGTGCTGCCCAGCTTGGCCTGAAAACGGCTGTTGTTGAGCGTGAACATCTTGGGGGCATTTGCCTGAACTGGGGCTGTATCCCGACCAAGGCACTGCTGCGTTCAGCCGAAGTTTATCGCAACATGAACCATGCCAAGGAATATGGTCTTTCATGCGAAAAGCCTTCCTTTGACATTGACGCCGTTATTCAACGTTCGCGTGGTGTTTCCAAACAGCTTTCTGGCGGTGTTGGCCATCTTCTGAAAAAGAACAAGGTCACAGTGATCAACGGCGAAGCCAAATTCGATGGCCCGAAAAAGATCGTGGTCACCGGGAAGGACGCAGGCACCTATACAGCCAAGCATTACATCATTGCGACCGGCGCACGTGCACGTTCGCTGCCGGGACTTGAGCCCGATGGTAAAGTGGTTTGGGAATACAAGAAGGCGATGACGCCTGATAAAATGCCCAAAAGTTTGCTTGTCGTTGGCTCGGGTGCAATTGGTATTGAATTCGCCAGTTTCTATCACACGATGGGTGCTGATGTGACGGTGGTTGAAATCATGCCGCAGATCATGCCGGTCGAAGACAAGGAAATTGCTGGCCTTGCGCAGAAGATGCTGAGCAAAAGTGGGATGAAAATCCTGACAGAAGCCAAGGTCGCCAATCTGAAACGCAACGCCGATAATGTTGTTGTGACGGTTGAAGGCAAAGACGGCAAGAAACAGGAAATCACCGTTGATCGCGTGATCTCTGCTGTTGGCGTCATTGGGAATACCGAAAATCTTGGTCTTGAAACCACCAAGGTCAAAGTTGATCGCAACGTGATTGGTGCGGATGAATTTTCCCGCACGGCAGAACCGAACATTTACGCCATTGGCGATGTTGCCGGTCCGCCGATGCTAGCCCATAAGGCCGAACACGAAGGCGTTATCTGCATCGAGAAAATCGCAGGTGTTAAAAACGTCCACCCGATTGATCCGCTTAAGATTCCGGGCTGTACTTATTGCCATCCGCAGGTTGCCAGTGTTGGCTTGACCGAAGCCAAGGCAAAAGACGCGGGTTATGATGTGAAAGTCGGCAAATTCCCGTTCATCGGCAATGGTAAGGCCGTTGCACTGGGCGAGGCCGAAGGGCTTGTGAAGACCGTGTTTGATGCCAAGACCGGTGAATTGCTTGGCGCGCATATGGTTGGGACCGAAGTGACCGAGCTTATTCAGGGCTTTGTTGTGGCGATGGGACTTGAGACGACGGAAGAAGATCTTATGCACACCGTCTTCCCGCACCCGACTCTTTCAGAAATGATGCATGAGTCAGTCCTTGACGCCTATGGTCGTGCGATCCACTTCTAAAATATCGTGTTTTATCGGGCGCACATGCCCGGTATGACCATTTTTGACGAATGTCGGTTTGACAAATACGTGGCGTGGCGGCACATTGCCGCCCGTCAAATCCTTCGGAGGTCACTCTATGTCGACGGCGCAAAACGAAGCAAAAGCACTTCGTCACCCGGAAAAGCAAAAACGGCCTGATCGTCCATCTGGACGCAAGCCGTCCTGGATTCGTGTGAAAGCGCCAACCTCCAAGGGATATCAGGAGACCCGTGAACTTGCACGTGGTCTGAACCTGCATACCGTTTGCGAAGAAGCCGCATGCCCGAATATCGGCGAATGCTGGCAGAAGAAACACGCATCCTTCATGATTATGGGCGATACCTGCACACGTGCATGTTCGTTCTGTAACGTGAAAACGGGCATGCCAAATGCCCTTGACCCGTTCGAGCCGGAAAATCTGGCAATGGCCGTTGCCGATATGCAGCTTAAGCATGTTGTGATTACGTCTGTTGACCGTGATGATTTGGCCGATGGTGGGGCTACGCATTTTGCCCGTGTTATTGAAGCGATCCGTCATAAGTCGCCAGAAACCACGATTGAAATCCTCACACCGGATTTCCGTGATAAACCGGGTGCTGTTGAAATCGTCGCCAAGGCCCGTCCTGACGTGTTCAACCACAATCTGGAAACGGTTCCGCGTCTTTACACGCACATCCGTCCGGGCGCGCGCTATTATCAGTCGCTGCGTATTTTGGACCGGGTGAAACAGATTGATCCGACGATCTTTACCAAATCCGGCCTGATGGTAGGTCTGGGAGAAGAGCGCAAAGAACTTTCACAGGTCATGGATGATCTACGTGTTGCCGATGTTGATTTTCTTACCATCGGTCAATATCTGCAGCCGACGCTTAAGCACGAACCGGTCGATCGTTTTGTGACCCCGGACGAGTTTGACGAATATGCGTCCATGGCACGCGGCAAAGGCTTTTTGATGGTTTCGGCAACGCCGTTGACCCGTTCAAGCTATCATGCGGATCGTGACTTCGAACAACTCCGTGAAGCCCGTGAGAAAAAGCTGGCTGCGGCTGATGAAGCCAAGGCAAAGGCAGCAGCCCGCGAAAAAGCGGCTGTTTGATAAATCTGAAACGATACGCGCGACGATAAGGGGAGATATTGAGTGCCGACGCATGCAGAGCGCAGGAAACTGCCCTATACGCCGGAACAGCTCTTTGAACTCGTCGCGGATATCGATTCCTATTCCGAGTTTCTCCCGTGGTGTGTTGCTTCACGTGTACGCAAACGTGAAGGCGATGTTCTTAAAGCCGATTTGGTGATCGGCTTTAAGATGTTCCGCGAGAAATATACATCCAAAGTCACTTTGTCTCGTCCGCATCGGGTCGATGTGGAATACCTTCAAGGCCCGTTCAAATACCTTAATAATCATTGGGTCTTTGAACAGGACGAAGACGGTGGCACCTGGCTCGACTTCTTTGTTGATTTCGAGTTCCGGTCAGCCTTGTTACAGAAAATGATCGGTGTGGTGTTTAACGAAGCGGTCAAACTGATGGTGGGTGCCTTTGAAACCCGTGCACACGAGGTTTATGGCGACCCGGTTCTACCAACTTCCAAAAACTGACTTTTCAAAATTTGATTTCGAAATAGTTCGCGCGGCACCAAGCATATTTGCTGCGGGCTATTTTTGGTCGATCATCTGTGTGATCAACTCAAAGGCCTTCAGTATGGTCGCCTTGCGCACCGCGTGGCGGTCGCCGGGGAATACTTCGTGATACGTGATCGTTGCGCGATCTTTGCCCGCACAGCCAAAATGAACCAGTCCAACCGGTTTGGATGGGCTGCCACCCCCCGGACCGGCAATGCCGGTTACAGAAACTGCAATGGTTGCGTTGGGTGCGCGCATTAATGCGCCTTCGCACATGGCACGGGCAACCGGTTCGGAAACAGCCCCAAACTGGTCCAAAAGATCGTTGCCGACACCGATTAGCGCATGTTTGGCTTCGTTTGAATAGGTGACAAAACCGCAATCCACGACGGATGAGCTGCCATCCACACCGGTCAAACTACCGGTAATAAGGCCACCGGTACAAGATTCCGCCGTGGCGATCATTTCGCTATTGGTACTGCATTTAGCAATAAGTTCGCCAGCAGCCGCCAAGATATCTTTTTCAATCTGCATTAGGCTTATCCAACAGTCAGCATTGCCAATATTGCCAAAACAACCATGGCAAAAGCACCGGCCAGAACATCGTCAAACATGATGCCAAAACCACCACCAACCCGGCGGTCGACCCAACGTATTGGCCATGGTTTGATAATGTCAAAAACGCGAAACGCGATGAATGCGGCCAAAAGCCAGATGATGTCAGTCCATCCGGCACCAAGCGGTATGACAAGCAAACACATCCATTGGCCGACCACTTCATCAATCACAATCTCACCGGCATCATGGATGCCAAGCAAATGACTGTATTGATGCGCTGCCCAAACGCCGATGCCAAAAATGACAATGCTGGCGATGATAAGTGCGCTGTTTCCGCCATAAACCCAAATTCCCCAGCCAAAGGGCAGGGCGGCCAGCGACCCTGCGGTGCCGGGGGCTTTGGGGCATTTGCCACTGTAAAACCACGTGGCAAGGCAGGTTATCATAAAACGGGAAAAAGGCATTGATGGTTTGCGTATGAGCTGTGGAAGATGGTCATTGGTAACACAGCACGGGACAGGGACGGTGAAATTTTTGCAGTTAAGGATGTCTTAACATGCTTGCTTGAGGCGCGACTTACAGGTAGCGTAAAGAAAAAGACGTTGAAGAATGCAGGCGGGGTCAAAAAAGAAACTCTACGTAACCGGAAAATCCGGGCGTAACTACGGGCAAATAGGGGTTAGACACTGAATATGTCGGCGTTTGAAGGCATTCGTCGTTTGGTGGATAGATGGTTTCCGGACCGGCAAGTGCTTGTCCGCTCTAATGATTCCGTTTACCAACTACGTCTTGGAAAATATGCGCAGCTTGCGTTGGCCTCGTTTGGGGCTGCGGCGATCACGTGGTCTGTCGGCGTTACAGGGTATAGCTGGTATCTTGATCAACGTCTTGCGATGCGCGAAGAACAGCTTTTCCGCAGTGAGCTGTCCTATAACCGTCTGATTGCACGTGTAACCGAAAGTCAAAGACGTTTCGGGGAAATCACATCGCAGATGGAGGACACCCATCGAAACCTGTTGTCGATGGCGGAAAAGAACCTGCAGCTTCAAGCGCGGGTACAGGATTACACATCGAAACTCGAAAACAGCGAGAAAGAAAAAGTCCGCATTTCATCTCTGCGCACGTCGATGGATAATCAGATGAATGCGCTTCAGGGGCAGATTGACGGGATAACGAACCGCAACCTTGCCCTTCGCGATGAATTGGAAACCGTTGAAACGGTAATGTCGCGCGTCATGCGTGAACGTGATCAGGCATTGCAACGGTCCAAAAAGTTACAGGGCGAACTTAGTGATGCGCGCCAACGTATTGCTGATTTGCATACTGTACAGCAGCAGGCCATGCAGCGTGTCGCCGAAACGGCAGACAGCACCATTCTTGAACTTGAAAATGTTCTTGAAATGACAGGCCTGCAGCCAGAAACGTTTGTTCTGCCACCTATGAAACCGCAAGAGCCTGGGGTTGGCGGACCATTCATCGCGTTTGAACCCGAACATCCGCAGGACGAAGAATTTTTGGGTGTAGCCGTGGCACTCAGTGATCGTATGGATCATCTTGCCAGTCTACATGACAGATTAAAAAAGACGCCAATCGGTGAGCCAGCAGCGTCTTACTACTTATCGAGCTCGTTCGGTAAACGAAAAGACCCGATCAATGGTCGCTGGGCTTTTCATTCCGGTGTTGATCTTGCCGGACCGATCAAGACACCAATTCTGGCAACTGCACCGGGTAAAGTGGTGCATGCAGGATGGAGTGGCAAATACGGGAAGATGGTCGAACTCGACCATGGGAACGGCGTTCGAACCCGTTTTGGCCATTTATTTAAGGTCCTCGTCAAGAAGGGCGACGAAGTGCGTTACCAAGACCAAATAGCGTTAATGGGAAGCACCGGGCGAAGCACGGGCAGCCACGTTCACTACGAGGTGTTGGTCCATGACAAGCCGGTCAATCCCCTAAAGTTCATTGAGGCGGGACGTTATGTTTTCAAAAACGAGCAAGACGACACAAACAGGAACGACTAAAAACGGCAACTCAGTTGCTGAAAAAAAGGGTGGCCTTTCGGTCATTAATGCAGACCTTCGGGTAACGGGTGATCTGATTTCAGAATCGGACGTTCAGGTTGATGGCACCGTAAATGGTGACATTCGCACCCGAACCCTGACAATCGGCCAAAGCGGCGAAGTGCGCGGCGAGATTATTGCCGACAAAATTCGCATTTGCGGCGCTGTCATCGGTCAAGTCCGGGCCCGCGATGTTTCATTGGCGGAAACAGCCCGAATGATTGGTGATATTCTTCACGAAAGCCTGTCGATTGAGCCAGGCGCCCATATCGAAGGACATTGCCGTCGCATCGAAGGTGCGGCCGAAGAAGGCGGCTTGACCGTTATTCAGGCAGGCCAGGTCGTTGCATCGAACGTGAAGAAAGAAAACAAGTAACCATCATCAAAGATGATGTTCGGTCTGTGACAATGACGGGTCCGGTCATTGGTCATAACCGATCAACAGATACAAAAAGGCAGGCCTCAAATGGGCCTGCCTTTTGACATTTCCGGGGCTGGTTAAATCTTGAACGTTCTATGCCTTTTGCGGGCTGGTAATCAGCGGCAGCAATTCATCAAGGGCACCTAGAACGACATCTGCTTCGTGGGAAAGACGTTCTTTGGGCTGCTTGGTCCGATTGATCCACGCTGTTTTAAAGCCAAAATGTCCCGCACCGGCGATATCCCAGCCGTTTGAGGATTGGAATGAAATTTCCGCTGGTTCAAGTTCAAGCTTGTCGACAGCCAATTGATAGACATCAGGGTGTGGCTTGTAGGTTTTCAAATCATCAACACAAATGATCTGGTCAAACAGGGTCAGAATCCCCGATGATTTGGCTGCAGAAATCAACATGTGCCGGGCACCATTCGACAGGATCGCAAGTTTGTGCCCTTGTGTTTTCAAGGTGTTAAGTGTTTCGACGACTTCCGGGAAAGTGTCGAGCGATAGATAAGTTTCCATCAGTTTGGCCCGCAAGACAGGATCTTTTTTGCCAATCTGATCCAATGCGTAATCAAGCGCATCGCCTGTCACGGTCCAGAAATCGGCGAAATCGCCCATCAGGCTGCGCAGCCAAGTATATTCAAGCTGCTTTTGACGCCAAAGCGAGGAAAGCCGTTCGGCTTCTTCACCGACATTATCGCGCAGTTTTGCAACTGCGGAACCAACATCAAACAGTGTGCCGTATGCATCGAAAACAAATGCGCGACATGAAGAAAGTGCATTCTCGGACATATTACTGACCTTTTCTGACAAGCAGTATGGATCGAATATGGGCAATCTGACCAAAAGCGCAAATTAGCGCCTGACAGTTTTAATCTTTTGCAGGTGTATCGTTCTGGCCCATTGCAATCTCATCGCGGGCGAAACGCCGACGATAGACATAGGTTCCTTCCATTACGCGCTGCACGTAATTTCGAGTCTCGCTATAGGGGATCATTTCGATCCAATCGACAAGGTCGACATCAGAATCGCGTGGATCACCATATTCGTTAATCCATTGCCGAACGCGGGTTGGACCTGCGTTATAGCTCGCAATGGTTAGGACTTCTTGTCCATCCCAACGATTAAGCAGCCGTTCAAGATAGGCACGGCCAACCGCAATGTTAAACGAAGGATCCGATGTCAGGCGCTCGGTGTCATATTCCATGCCGATCGATTTTGCCATGCGTTTGGCGGTTGCGGGCATCAATTGCATAAGGCCCCGCGCGCCCGCAGATGACATTGCCATCGGATTAAACAGGCTTTCTTGGCGCATAATCGCATGAACAAGGGCAGGGTCCGGTGCACGGCCAAGCGGTACTTGTTCGTGGATCGGGTAGGCAGCATCAAGATAGCCGCTACCTGTTCGAATGCTTCGTTTTGCGGCGATAATCCCAAGGTCCGCACGACCATATTCGCGGGCAAGATCCGTCGCCATTGCAAGATATTCTGGTTCATCATGCTCATAGACCAACGCCATGATGAAAGGACGAATAATGTTGCCAAGACCCATTTCACCAAGTTTACGGACAACCTTTGTCAATTCCTGATCTTCAAAGGCTGCACGTTGTTCTGCTGTTGGGATTGGTTGTTCGACAGAATAGGTGGGTTTGGTGCCAAGCGCATCTATTGCCAACTGTCCATAGAAGGTGTGGGCATGCTGTGCGGCAAGTTCAAACCATTCCTTTGCGCGTTTTTCATTGCCAATCGCAACATTCGCACGTCCCGCCCAATAGGCCCCGCGTGATAGGCTGATTGGATATTGGACAACGTCATAAAGGTTCTGAAAGTGCGTTAAGGCAATTTCGGCATCACCCAAAAATTCCAGTGCAATCCAACCGGCATACCATTCGGCCTCGGCAATGTCGCCGGCATCTGTCTGGCCATGGTTGGCAACCAGTCGATAGGCATCTGTGATATGGCCCTTTTGCAAGGCACGTCGGGCAAGAATAGCCTTTTCAAGCCACCAATATTGCGGTCGGATCGAAATATAAGCCAGTTCATTGGCCTGTGATAACAAAAGGTCACGGGCTTCCTGATCGCGGTCCTTGATCCGACGCCAGCGCACACGTTCATATATCAGGCCGGGATCATTGCGATATTTTTCCGGAACACGGTTTATCGCACCATCAACACCGCCCTTCATTGCGCGCAGTGCTGCGCGGGCATTGGCCAACAGACGATAATCATCGCTGACATATTTCATGGTGCGTGATGCCGTACTCAGACGGCCTTCCCACAACAAACGGTCAAGGCGTTGTTGATGCGTTTCCTGATCAATATATTTGCCATAGCGGCTCAGGAAACGGCGTTCCTGACCATTGCCGAAATTCTCGTTGATCCAGCTTGAACGCACCAATGCGATGGCCGCGGATTCTTGCCCGGCCCCCAAAAGCGCCTTGATCTGACGGGTGGCACCATCGGCGGTGACCGGGGCAGATCGTTTAAACCATGCAAGGATTGCATCATCAGGGACCGCATCGGTCATGGCTTCTTCGGCGCGCTGGCGGAGCAACGCCTGACTGGGCCAATTCGGATGTGCATCAATGAATGCGGTGATTTCTTCAAAGCTATGCCCCGAATTGGGCGATGTCAGCAACATCCATTCGGCAGCTTTTTGCAATAGGGGGTCTTCAAAGTTGGGTAGAAGCTTTGTAAAGCTTTCGGTTTTCCCATCTTCAACAGCTTCAAGAAAAGCATTCAGTCTCGCACGGCTGACAGCAGAATAGGTTGGCGAAGGCGGCGGCATACGAAGAACACTGTCTTCATCTGCTGCGGCCTGCACCTGATTGCCAATTGGCATCAGTATCGAAAAGCCCAGTGCCAATGCGCAGACCGAAATCTTGCGGAAAGACGCTTGCGCCATGTGATTGTCCCCTTAGCCTGACGGCATCAAAAAATGCGCTCTAGACCCGTGCATTATGGCAGTGAAATCGGCAAAAGCCAAACAGTCCTGAAGGTAAAATGCAACCCCGATCACGGTTCGTTTCGATTAATGTATACAGTGCTTGCGGGAATCACGAACAGCGGCTATTTTCGCCACCGCTTTCAAACCATCCAAGATTTGGAGATCTCTATGTTTAAGGGTTCAATCACAGCTTTAATCACGCCGTTCACGCAAGATGGCGCGATTGATGAAAAGGCGTTCCAGTCTTTTGTCGATTGGCAGCTTAAACAGGGCACGACAGGTGTTGTGCCTGTCGGAACCACCGGTGAATCGCCGACGCTCAGCCATGCCGAACACCATCGTGTTGTCGAATTGGCACTAGAAGTCGCCAAGGGCCGTGGCCCAGTGATTGCTGGTACAGGTTCGAACTCGACCGCCGAGGCCGTTTCGCTGACCCGTCACGCACAGAATGCTGGCGCGGATGCTGCACTTGTTGTCACACCTTATTACAACAAGCCGACACAAAAGGGTCTTTTTGCGCATTACAAAGCGATCCATGATGCGACCGATATTCCGATTGTGATTTACAATATTCCGGGCCGATCGATCGTTGACATGAATGTCGATACCATGGCGCAGCTTGCAAAACTGCCGCGTATTGTTGGTGTTAAGGACGCGACCAGTGATCTTGAACGCCCGGCATTGACGCGCTTGGCCGCCGGTGCAGATTTCTGTCAGCTTTCTGGCGAAGATGGTACAATTGTTCCGTTCTTGGCACAGGGTGGTCATGGCTGCATTTCTGTGACTTCGAACATTGCGCCAAAACTTTGTGCGGATTTGCATGCGGCATGGGCTGATGGCAACCTTGCCAAGGTTCAGGAGTTGAATTATCGACTGATCCCGGTTCACAAGGCGATGTTCTGTGAAGCAAGTCCGGGGCCGGTAAAATATGCAGCAGAGCTTCTTGGCCTGTGCAGCAGCCATATGCGTCTGCCAATGGTCGAGATTGATGAAGAATCCAAACGCAAGGTCGAAGCAGCACTTAAGAACGCTGGTCTTCTCGGCCATTAAGCGATAACAAGCGACTTATGGCACCTAAAAAAGAAATAGATAACAACAAGGTCGTCGCGCAAAATCGGCGGGCCCGCTTTGATTATTTCCTGACGGAAACTTTTGAAGCAGGGATCGCTTTGCGCGGCACCGAAGTCAAGTCGTTGCGGGATGGCAAAGGCAATATTCAGGAATCCTATGCCGAAGCCAAGAATGGCGAAGTGTGGTTGATCAACGCCTATATTCCTGAATATCAAAGCAAAATGCCGTTTGGGCATGAAGAACGCCGCCCGCGTAAATTGCTGCTGCGGAAACGTGAAATTGCCAAGATGCATGATGCGCTGAACAAAAAGGGTTTTACCCTTGTTCCGATCAAACTGTATTTCAATGAACGCGGGATCGCGAAACTTGAAATGGCCATCGCCGAAGGTAAGAAAAAAGCAGACAAACGCGAGGCAGTCAAAGAACGTGACTGGCAGCGTGATAAAGCCCGTCTCATGCGTGATTTCGGCTGATTTACATATGTGAAATTCAGTTCATCGCGTGCATGTGAATTGCATCTTGGCGGTGATTTAATGATTTAATGGTGTCGTCATGGTGAACATGTCGGCGCCATTTTTCGTATCAGCTTGGTAAGAAGGAGCAACCTGTGACGCAAAGTTTTTCCGGCAAGATCAAAGACAAGCTGATTGAAGCGAAACGCAAATGGGTAGCAGACGGCCGCCTTTTGACCGGCACGGCTGATCACATGCGCGAACATCGCCTGCCGCCGGGACAGCGACTTGTCAAAGACTGGCCCGTTCTTGACCTTGGAATCACGCCGCATATCAGTGCTGATGACTTCAAGCTTCAGGTTAATGGGCTGGTGGAAAATCCGCTGGAACTGAATTTCATGGATTTGCTTGAGCTGGCGAATGTTGTTGCGATCAATGACATCCATTGTGTCACCAGTTGGTCGCGCTATGACAATGAATGGCAGGGCGTGACAGCGCTAACATTGGCAGAAATGGTGCAGCCCAAGTCCGAAGCCAAACATGTTTTATTCACCGCCCATGACGGCTACACCACAAATGTCAAGATTGATCAGTTTCTGGATGAAGGTGTTTTGATCGCCCATCATTGGAATGGTGAACCACTATCTGAAGAACATGGTGGTCCGGTACGTGTGGTGATTCCGAAGCTGTATTTTTGGAAAAGTGCCAAATGGGTGCGTGAGATTACCTTTGCCAAAGATGATCAACCGGGGTTCTGGGAAGAACGCGGTTATCACAACAATGCCGACCCTTGGACGGAGGAGCGATATGGCTAATGCGCATCCAGAAATTGAAAAAGGCAGGCAATTCATTGTATTGTGTTTGCTGTCGTTGATTGCAGTTACTTTTTCCTGGAGGGGGGCTATGGCATCGGGTGATACGCAAAACGCGTATGACTTTTCATTCCCGTCAATTGTTGGCGGTGAACTTCATCTTTCGGACTATCAGGGTAAAGTGATCCTGCTGGTGAATACCGCTTCAATGTGTGGTTACACGCCACAATATACCGGCTTGCAAAAGCTGTGGGAGGATCATCAGGATGATGGTCTTGTCGTGCTTGGTGTACCATCGGGTGATTTTGGCGGACAGGAATATGCTGATGATGCTGCCATTCAGGAATTCTGCGAAATAAATTTCGACGTAGATTTTCCGATGACTTCAAAAACCGAGGTTACAGGTGCAGATGCCCATCCATTTTTTAAATGGGCGCTACAAGAACTTGGTGCGGATAATGCGCCCAACTGGAATTTCCACAAATATCTGATCGGGCGGGCCGGGAATCTGGTCAAAAGTTTTGATACCCGCGTAAAGCCGGGCGATGATGCGGTCATAACTGCAATTCGTGCAGAACTTTCAGGCGGGTAATCATAGTTACCGATGATCAGATTGAGTATGGTCGGGCAGGGCTTTAGCGTCGACCGTCCATGACATCAAGAAATGCCAAGCCATATTGATCAAGCTTCTTGACCCCGACACCGTTGATAGATGACATATCTTCAAGGGTGCGGGGCTTGAAACGTACCATTTCCCAAAGGGTTCGGTCGCTAAAGATCACATAAGGCGGGACGTTCTGGCTGGTGGCCAGTTCACGTCGCATGGTGCGTAAACGTTCCCACAAGTCACGATCTTCTTCATTTTCAAATTCTGTGTCGAAATCGCGCAGACGCCGTGTCATCGCACGTTTGCTTTCGCCCGGATCTTTGCGCATTTCAACGACTTTTTCACCGCGCAGAACCGGTCGGGCTTCCTCGGTCAGGTAAACCCCGCCATGCCCTTCGACATTGACCTGCAAATATCCCATCGCCAAAAGCTGACGGAACACGGATCGCCATTGTGGCTGGGCGATTTCTTTGCCAATAGCATAAACTGTCAGGCTGTCATGGCCGTTCTGTCGGATTTTTTCGGTCTTGCGACCCATCAGAACTTCGATCACATGGGCAGGGCCAAATCGCTGTCCCGTGCGATAGACCGCAGATAGGGCCTTACGTGATGCATCAGTCGCATCCCATGTCTCAACCGGCTCAAGGCAGGTGTCGCAATTGCCACATGGCTTGTGATGGTCTTCACCAAAATAAGACAGAATGACTTGTCGGCGACATTTGGTGGTTTCGGCAAGCCCAACCAAAGCATCAAGTTTGCGTGATTCAATGCGCTTTTGTGCTTCTGGTGCGTCGGATCCGACAACCATGCCGCGGATGGATACAATGTCAGACAGATCGTAATTCATCCAGGCATTGGCAGGAAGACCATCGCGCCCGGCGCGGCCGGTTTCCTGATAATAGGCTTCCATGCTTTTGGGTAGATTAAGATGGGCAACGAACCGGACATTGGGTTTGTCGATCCCCATGCCAAAGGCGACCGTCGCACAAATGATCATCCCATCTTCGCGTAGGAACCGGTCTTGATGGCGTTGGCGCGTCTCCTGTGGAAGGCCCGCGTGATAGGGAAGAGCCGGGCGACCATTGTCGGTCAGCCATTGGGCAACGTCTTCGGTCTTACGGCGTGATAGGCAATAAACAATCCCGGCGTCTTCAGCATGTTCACGGTTTAAGAACGACAAAAGGCGCTGCTTGGAATTGCCCTTTGTTTCAATGCGATATGTGATGTTGGGACGGTCAAAACCGGTGATAAAGCATTGCGCATCGGTTAGGTGCAGGTTTTCTGCAATGTCCTTGCGCGTGGGCGTGTCGGCTGTTGCCGTCAGTGCAATGCGTGGTACGTGCGCAAAGCGCGTAGGAAGCAAATCAAGGCGACGATATTCCGGGCGGAAATCATGCCCCCATTGCGAAACGCAGTGTGCTTCATCAATTGCAAACAACGATATGCTGATGCGATCAAGAAGGTTTAAGAACCGGTCGGTCGCAAATCGTTCCGGTGCGACATATAAAAGGTCAATATCACCGTCAATTGCGCGTGCTTCGATTTCGCGAGCCGCATCTGGCGCAAGGGTCGAATTGATAAAGGCTGCTTTCACACCAAGCTGATTAAGCGCGTCTACCTGATCTTTCATCAAGGCGATCAGTGGAGAGACGACAACCGCCGTTCCCGGACGGCACAGGGCAGGCACCTGATAGCATAGCGATTTACCACCACCTGTTGGCATTAGAACAAGTGCATCATTGCCTGCAATCACATGGTCAATGATTTCAGCCTGTTGGCCGCGAAAACTGTCATAACCAAACACCTCACGCAACACGTCTATGGGCAGACGAAGTGGTGGTCGGTCGAGCAGGTCGTTCATGGGTGGTGTATCGGGCAAATTAACCGTCCAGATGTGCGCGGATGTCGGCAAAGACGTTTTCAAACATCTCTGGCGTCAGGCGATAAGTCTGGGTGTTGTAGCGCGAACAGTGATAGCTATCAAACAAAGTGATGCCATTTTCCATTTTATGCGATGCACCATGGCCAAATTTAAGCGAAGAAAGCTTAAGTCCATAGGTGCGCAGCATCGCCTGATGGGCGACCTGACCAAGGCATAAAATAGCTGACAGGTTTTCCATCGCATCGAACTCACTGATCAAAAACGGCCGACAAGCATTGGCTTCTGGGCCAGTTGGCTTGTTTTCCGGTGGAACGCATTTGACCGCATTGGTAATCCGGCAATCAATAAGCTCCAACCCATCGTCGGGGCGCTTATCATAGGTTCCTTTGGCAAAACCGAATTTCTTAAGCGTGTCGTATAAAAGATCGCCAGCATAATCACCGGTAAACGGACGGCCCGTGGCATTGGCGCCCTTTAATCCCGGTGCGAGCCCAACAATCAGTAGCCGCGCATTAAGCGGGCCAAACGGGCGGACAGGCCCATTGTAGAAATCTGGAAATTTTTCCTGATTGGCATGCCTGAATTCGGCAAGGCGCGGGCACAGGGTGCAATCAAGATCGGGTTGCTGATAGGCGGTCATGGCATGTCTGACATTTTGCCGGTTACGGTGCGGGCCGTAACCGGTCGTGATCAGGATAGGGCGGTATCGGCGTTCAATTAGTTGTAATCGAACTCTTCAAGATCAGGGTGTTCCGGATGATCATTAATATCAGGATGGTCATCGTCGCGGCGCTGCTGCACTTTGCGCGCGATCGTGCCTTCAAGTTCAGTAAGCTCGATAAAATGATCTGCCTGACGGCGTAACTCGTCGGCAACCATCGGCGGGTTTGATTTCACGGTGGACACGACCGTCACCCGAACACCTTTGCGCTGGATGGCATCGACCAGTCGGCGGAAATCTCCGTCGCCAGAGAAAATGACAACATGATCAAGATGTTGTGCCATTTCCATGACGTCAATTGCCAACTCGATATCCATGTTGCCTTTGATTTTACGGCGACCAGTGGCATCGGTGAATTCCTTGGTCGGTTTGGTGACCATGGTGTAGCCGTTATAATCAAGCCAATCGACAAGCGGGCGGATCGGGGAATATTCCTGATCTTCGATCAAGGCCGTGTAGTAAAATGCACGGATCAACTGACCTTTTTGCGAGAAAAGTTCCAAAAGGCGTTTGTAATCAATGTCAAAACCAAGTGCTCTTGCTGCGGCATAAAGATTTGAGCCGTCAATGAACAGCCCGATGCGTTCCTGCGGGTAAAAAATCATCTTAAAATTCCTCAAACATTAAATTTTATTATGCTGTTCCAAAAAATACGGAACACTCAATGTTTACCGTGGCTAGGGGCACAAAGAAAGGCGAAAATATCGTGGACAGAGCAACATGGCTCCCTTAGATATGCGCTCTTTCCTACTGTCTGAAACGAACCTCTATTCGCCCAACTGCCAAATACCCATTGAACTGAAAGTCTACTTTGTGAGCAAGACGTCGCCATTAACCACCAATGCACCGTCAAATGATGCGATTTTGATTGCCTTTGGTGCCAATCTGCCTACAGACGAATATGGTGCGCCTGCGCAAACATTGAAGGCCGCATTGCAACGTTTGGCCAAGGATGGTGATATTTCGATTGATCTTGTGTCATCGTTTTATGAAACAGCACCTGTACCGGTTTCTGATCAGCCTTGGTATGTGAATGGCGTTGCACGGGTACGAACCCGACTTTCAGCCCATGATCTGCTTGATCGCCTGCATATGGTCGAAGCGGAATTTGGTCGTGTGCGGCGTGAACGTAACGCAGCACGCGCCATTGATCTTGATCTGATTGCTTATGGTCAGGAATTGCTGCGAGAGGATGGTGGGATTCAGGTGCCGCATCCGCGTATGGCAGAACGTGCTTTTGTACTGTTACCATTACGGGATGTCGCAGTTGGATGGCGTCATCCTGTTTTGGGACGCACGGTGGAAGAGCTGATTGCCGATCTTCCGGCGGATCAAGAAATTCGAAAGCAGCCTGAAAGCTGATAATAGCAGCAAAAACCGGTGCAGAGAGACGGTTTCGCTGTTGCAACACAAATGATCCGGCGCTATAAAGCTCGGTCTGGACACCCCAAAAGTATTTCTGGAGACATTTATGGCGCGCGTTACCGTCGAAGATTGCGTTGACAAGATCCCGAACCGTTTTGAGCTGGTTATGATTGCTGCTCAGCGTGCACGCAACATTTCGGCTGGTGCTGAACTGACCATTGATCGTGACAACGACAAGAACCCTGTTGTCGCGCTGCGTGAAATCGCTGAAGTGAAAGTCGATTTCGACGAATTGCGCAATGGCTTGGTTTCGGGACTGCAGCGGCATGTTGAAGCCGATGAGCCGGAAGAATCAGAAGATGATTTTGGCCCGAAACTGGTTGCAGAAGCAGTTCAAGACGCATCAGTTGGTGTTGTTGCTCCGTCGGAAGAAGAATAAGTTCAGATTGATTTTGATCTGATCTCAATTCGAAATAAAAGCCACGGTGTTTATCTTCCGTGGCTTTTTTTTGTCTAAATCGTACTATCTTATGAAGGGGATCGCTCGATGCCCCGGATGGAATTTGCGGAGTTGCCCCTGAATGATACGCCAATACGAACTTGTTGAACGGGTAAAGGCCTATGACCCAGATGCGTGCGAAACCACGCTGAATAGGGCATATGTTTATGCTACCCAAAAACACGGTTCGCAAAAGCGTGCATCGGGTGATCCGTATTTTTCCCACCCGATCGAAGTCGCGGGTATTCTGACCAATTACAAGCTTGATTGTGATACGATCATCACGGCTTTGTTGCACGACACCATCGAAGATACCGACGCAACACCCGAAGAAATCACCAAGCTTTTTGGCTCAAATATCATGAAGCTGGTCGATGGTGTGACCAAGCTGACCCAGATCGAGCTTAAATCAGCTGATTCCAAGCAGGCAGAGAATTTCCGTAAGCTTCTTCTGGCAATGTCTGAAGACATTCGTGTTCTTTTGGTGAAGCTGGCGGACCGTCTGCATAACATGCGGACCCTGCATTATATCTCCAAGCCTGAGAAGCGCGTTCGGATCGCTGCTGAAACGCTTGAGATTTATGCGCCACTTGCCGAACGCATCGGTATGCATGACATCAAGGAAGAACTTGAAGACCTTGCGTTCCAGCATATCAATCCCGAAGCACGCGAATCCATCCTCGCACGCCTCGAATTCTTGCGTGAGAAAGACGATAATGTCGTAAATCGCATCGTTAACGAGCTTAAGGATGTGATTTCGCGCCAAGGGCTTAAGGTCGATATTTATGGCCGTGAAAAGCGCCCATATTCGATCTGGCAAAAGATGCAGCGCAAGAATATCACCTTTGGTGAGTTGTCTGACATCATGGCTTTCCGTGTTCTTGTTGAGGACATGCCACAATGTTACGAAGTTCTTGGCTATATGCATGCCAATTACAAAGTCGTTCCGGGCCGATTTAAAGATTATATCTCAACGCCAAAGCCGAACGGCTATCGTTCTATTCATACAACTGTCTTGGGGCCGGAAAACCATCGGATCGAAGTGCAGATCCGTACCCGGCACATGCATGAAGTCAATGAAAACGGTGTGGCTGCACACTGGGCCTATAAACAGGACAAACCCAGTGGCGAGCAAAAAGAGGGCGTTCAATATCGCTGGCTTCGTGACCTGCTTGATATTCTTGAACATGCCTCTGAACCTGAAGAGTTTTTGGAACATACCAAACTGGCAATGTTCCAAGATCAGGTGTTCTGTTTTAGCCCGAAGGGCGACGTTATTGCGCTTCCGGCGCGGGCAACACCAGTTGATTTCGCCTATATGATCCACACCCATATCGGGGATACCTGTGTTGGGGCAAAGGTCAATGGGGCAATGGTGCCGTTGCGGACCGTGCTTAACAATGGCGATCAAATCGAAATTGTGACGTCCAAGGCACAAACACCGAATCCAACGTGGGAACGGTTCGTTGTTACCGGTAAGGCGCGGGCGCGTATTCGCCGCTTTATCCGTCAGCAGCAAGAAGACCAGTATAAGGACCTTGGTAAGGCAATCTTGCAAAAAGCATTTCGTCAGGAAGGTTATGATTATTCCGACAAGGCAATTGATGGCGTTCTGAAAATCTTCAAACTGCCATCAGTGGATGCGGTCCTGACATCGGTCGGGGCAGGGCACCATACCGGGCGTGAAGTTGTTCATGCGGTCTTCCCCGGCTCTAAGGACAAGGAAACTGCACGTAAGGTCGTCCCGATTGATAAGATTCGGGAACGCAAACATGATCATGCAATCCCGATCAAGGGGCTCATTCCGGGTATGGCGGTGCATTATGCCGGGTGTTGCCATCCGTTGCCGGGGGATCGGATTGTCGGGATTGTTACAACCGGCAAGGGTGTGACGATCCATACCATTGATTGCGATACGCTTGAGACCTTTGCCGAACAACCTGAACGTTGGCTTGACGTTGGTTGGGATAATGATGGCGAGCCCGAACACTTTATTGGCAGGCTTAGCCTGACAGTTGGTCATGAGCAAGGTGCATTGAGTTCGATCACCAGTGTCATCGCCAAAAACCATGGCAATATCACCAATCTGCGCTTCACCAATCGAACCACCGATTTCTTTGAAATGCTGATTGATGTTGATGTTGTTGATGTCAAACACCTAACCAATATCATTGCTGCATTGCGTGCGACACCTGTGGTCAACACTGTCGAACGTGCGCGTGGATGATGATAGCTCGCAAGCCCATTCATCTTTTCGGTGATATTACCGTAAAAGCCTTGCCAATTGGGCAGTCAGCACTTACGCATAAGCCTCGTGTTTTTATTGCGTTACTTGATTTGTTCCAGAACTGACCCGCATGTTTCGGCGCCGCATCAAACCATCATCATTTGAAAGAATTCGTAGCGTAGTCTGGCCGCGCGGCGGTTGGCGTCGCTCGTCTCAGTATTTTGCCCATCGTGTTGCAAGGTTGCCAGGCACGCCCTATAGCATTGCGTCGGGTTTTGCAGTTGGGGCGGCTGTTTCATTTACGCCGTTCATTGGGTTCCATTTTGTCCTTTCAGCACTGATCAGCTTACTGATCCGCAGCAATATGGTCGCATCGTTGCTTGGGACTGTTGTTGGTAATCCTTGGACCTTCCCCTTTATCTGGTTGTGGCTATATACCTGTGGCAATTGGATACTTGGTGTTGATGAAAGTGCGGCCGCCGTGCATTTTGACATGGCGGTTCTGTGGGACTTTGTTGTTCTTGGGCTAAGCTATGTCGGTGGTGGGTTGATCTTTGGTCACTGGGATGCTGCCGATCATACGACGCTGGGGCAGCTTTGGCACGGTATGGTCGATATTATCTGGCCAATGCTTGTGGGCTGTATACCGACTACAATTGTAATCTGGATGCTGTTTTATTTTCCGGTGTACCGTGCGGTTGTAATTTATCGTCATAACCGCATTTTGCGCCGAATGAAGAAAACGGAACGTCACGGTCTTGGCCCAATGCTTGAAAGTGCCAAAGAAAAAATCGGCAGTGCTGCAAAGAGTGCCACCAGAAAGCAGGATGATACCCAATGAGTGCGAAACTCCGGCTTGGGGTCAATATTGACCATGTCGCAACCATCCGTAACGCCCGTGGGGGAAATACCCCCGATCCTGTGCGTGCGGCCGCGTTGGCGAAACGTGCTGGTGCGGATGGCATCACTGCTCACCTGCGCGAAGACCGTCGTCATATCCTTGATCAGGACATGAAAAGGTTGCGTGAAGATGTTGATCTGCCATTGAATTTCGAAATGGCAGCAACTGATGAGATGTTAAAAATTGCGCTTGAAACAAAGCCGTATGCGGTATGCCTTGTGCCGGAAAAACGCGAAGAACGCACGACCGAAGGTGGCCTTGACGCGGCAGGCGGTCACAACCATCTGAAACGGTTTGTTTCGGAGCTTGGTGCTGCGGGTATTCGGGTTTCGCTGTTTATCGAAGCATCCCAAACCCAATTGGACGCTGCCAAAATCCTTGGCGCCCCGGTGGTTGAAATTCATACCGGTGCTTATTGTGATGCCGAGACGAAAGAAGACCGGGATCGTGAACTGGACCGTATTCGGAAAGCTGTGAAATACGGGGCAGGGATCGGGCTTGAAGTTCATGCTGGGCATGGTCTGAATTTTGATACGGTCAAGCCGATTGCAGCGATCCCAGAAGTTGCTGAGCTTAATATTGGACACTTTCTGATTGGCGAAGCTGTGTTCATCGGACTTGAAGCCGCAATTGCCGAAATGCGTCGTCTGATGGACGAAGCACGCACGCAGACAGATGGTGAGAAATGATCATTGGGATTGGCACAGACTTGTGTGATATCCGTCGGATTGAAAACGCACTTGAACGTCATGGCGAGCGTTTTATGAAGCGTGTTTTTACCGATGTCGAGATTACGCGTGCAATCCGCAAACCGCATAGAACGGCGTCTTCGCTTGCGATGGCATTTGCTGCCAAAGAGGCTTGTTCAAAGGCGCTCGGAACTGGATTTCGTCGCGGTGTTTATCACAACACCATGGGTGTGGTACATCAACCCAGCGGCAAACCCGATATGGTTCTGATTGAAGGCGCACTTAAAAGACTAGAAGAATTAACTCCGGATGGGAAAACCCCATCGGTGTATGTGACCCTGACGGACGAATATCCACTGGCAAATGCTGTCGTGGTAATTTCGGCTGATTGACAGATAGATTGATTGGTTAAATACGGAATGGAAAAGTTTGTGCAGAAAAAGAAAACGGGTGGTCTACTCGACACCTTGAAAACCGTTTTCTGGGCCATTGTTATTGCACTTATGGTTCGGACATTTGCCTTTGAACCGTTCAATATTCCGTCTGGATCGATGATCCCGACTTTGTTGGTTGGCGATTATCTGTTTGTTTCGAAATTTTCCTACGGATATTCGAAACACAGCATGCCGTTCAGTTTGCCGATTATTCCGGGCCGGGTTTTTGAATCTGAACCCGATCGCGGTGATGTGGTTGTTTTCAAGCTGCCTGCTGATACCACGCAGGACTACATCAAACGTGTGATTGGTCTTCCGGGGGATACTGTTCAGGTGACCGAAGGCCGCCTTTACATCAATAACACGATCGTCGAACGCGAACGGATCGAAGATTACATTTTGACCGATGGTGGTGGGCGTTCAGCAGCGGTACCGCAATATATCGAAACGCTACCGAACGGCAAAGTTCACCGTATTCTTGAATTGTTTGGTGATCAGGGGCCAAGTGACAATACCGAAGCCTTCACCGTTCCCGAAGGTCATTACTTCATGATGGGTGATAACCGCGACAATTCGGCTGATAGCCGTGCTTTCCCGTCGCGCTTCCGGTTCGTTCCGATCGAAAACCTTGTGGGGCGCGCTGAATTCCTGTTCTATTCCAAGGACAGCTCCCAGCCGGTCTATGATTTTGGCAGCATTCGATATGATCGCCTGTTCCAGGGGGTTAACTGATGAGTGACGGCACACCGGTGATCGCTGAAATTGATCACGGTTTTTCAGACCCCGATTTGCTGCGCATTGCGTTAACCCATCGAAGTGCTGCAAAAGGCAAGGATGCGTTAAGCGGTGGCAATGAACGTCTTGAATTTTTAGGCGATCGCGTGCTTGGTCTGGTCGTTGCCGATATGCTTTACACCCGATTTGGTCGGGAACGCGAAGGGGCGATGGCAAAACGGTTTGTCGCACTTGTCCGTCGCGAGACCCTTGCGCGGGTTGCAATCCAGATTAATCTTGGTGATCACATTCAGATGGCCAAAGGTGAACGTGCCGCCGGTGCGGACACAAATCCGGCGATTTTATCTGATTGCATGGAAGCCGTGATTGCCGCACTCTATCTTGATGGTGGGCTTGAACCAGCACGTAGCTTTATCGAAAAGCTGTGGACGCCGCTTCTTGATGAGGCTAACAAGCCGCCACAAGATGCAAAGACACAATTGCAGGAATGGCTGCAAGGGCGGGGTAAACCGCTTCCGAAGTACGAAATGATTGGCCGCGAAGGCCCGGCCCATGCGCCGATATTTACCATCGAACTGACCACCAGCGACGGTGATTCTGTCAGTGCCGAGGGAAAATCTAAACGCGAGGCGGAACAAATAGCCGCCCAATTGATGTTGGATAAACTAAGTGATGAATGATGTTCCCACTCCGGTGAACGAAGACAGACTACCTTATCAGCAACGTTGCGGCTTTGTCGCACTTGTCGGTGCCCCGAATGCGGGAAAATCGACGTTGCTGAACCAGCTTGTAGGCACGAAGGTGTCGATCGTCTCGCCGAAGGTCCAGACGACGCGTACCCGTGTGCGCGGCATTGTTATGACCGAAGATGCGCAGATCGTTTTCATCGATACTCCGGGTATCTTTGCGCCAAAACGTCGCCTTGACCGGGCGATGGTCAAGGCTGCATGGAACGGTGCAGACGATGCCGATCTGGTTGTGCTTGTTATTGATGCTGGCACCGGCGTTACCGAAGAAGACAAAGCCATTATCAAGCAGCTCAAAGATCAGCACCGCAAAGCAATCCTGGCCCTTAATAAGGTCGATAAGGTTGCTGATAAGGAAAAGCTTTTGCGCCTGTCACAAGATCTTTTTGCCAATGAAGTCTTTACCGATGTCTTTATGATTTCGGCCAAGAAAGGCGCTGGCACGCAAGATTTGGTCAATTTCCTTGCTGCGAAAATGCCAGATGGTCCGTGGATGTTCCCCGAAGACGATGTTTCGGACATGCCGCTTCGTTTGTTGGCTGCCGAAATTACCCGTGAAAAGCTTTATTATCAGCTACAGCAGGAATTGCCATACTCGGCAACGGTAGAGACCGAACTTTGGGAAGAACGCAAAGACGGCTCAGTCAAGCTTGAGCAAACCATTTTTGTTGAACGTGAAGGCCAAAAGGCCATCATTCTTGGCAAACATGGCAAACGTATCAAGGCACTGGGCAGTGATGCGCGCAAGGAACTTGAAGCGATCTTTGAGCGCCGTGTGCATTTGTTCTTATTTGTCAAAGTGCGTGAAAACTGGGGTGATGATCCCAATCGCTTTGCCATGTGGGGACTGGACCCCAACGCTTGATCAAATACGTTACGCTGATGGACCATCAATAGCTGGGTAAATAATGGAAATCGGATCTGTTTGGGGTATTGTTTTGATCGTTGTTGGCGCTGCCGCCGCAATGATTGTTGCCCGTGTAGCCAGACGCCCTTTCCGTAACCGGTCTGCGCGTCCAAAAGCGGAACGTGACAAGTCTTTCTTACAAAAACCGCTTAATCTTCTTGCGCTGCTTTTGGCACTTAGCATCTTTTTGCTGGGGCTGTTTTGGCGTGTGACGGGCGGAGGCCCCAACGGATGACCCACCATTCCACCGATCCTATTGATCATGCGATCACTGAAGTCGAAAACCGTTCATGGGCACGTAAGACCGTGTTTGCGGTCGCCCTGTTCTGTCTTGCTTCCTGTCTTCTTGGCATGTTTTTCCTTGTAACGCGTCTGATTGTGCCCAGCGGCTTTTTCTAAGAGGCGTATATGGACTGGCGTGATGACGGCATCGTTCTTTCGACACGCAAGCTGGGCGAAAATTCTGTTCGGCTGTCTGTCCTAACCCGTGACTATGGCCGTCATGCCGGGATGGTGCGCGGTGCCACCAGTAAATCCATGCGCGGCACGTTGGAGCCGGGCAATGAAGTGCGGGTAGGGTGGTCTGCAAGGCTTGCGGAACATCTTGGGCAATTTAGATGCGAATTAACCGGTGCGCATGCTGCCGATATTTTGCTGCAACCGGGCCCATTGATGGCGATGAGTTCCGCTTGTGCCATGTTGGACGCAACCCTTCCTGAACGTGAATCCCATCCTGATTTGTATCATGGCACTGTTGCCTTGCTTGGTGCGCTTAAGGTCGAGCAGTGGTTGCCAGCCTATATTCGTTGGGAAGTCGGGCTTCTTGAGGAATTGGGATATGGTTTGGGGCTTGATCGTTGTGCCGCAACGGACACTGTGAACGATCTGGCATATGTTTCTCCCAAAAGTGGCCGGGCGGTCAGCGATGCTGCTGGGCGTGCCTATCGGGACCGGCTTTTGCCACTGCCAGCATTTTTGGCATCAGGTCGGGCATCTCAGGCGCGCAAAGATGCCGATTTTACCGATCAATTACGCGATGGATTAAAACTGACCGGGTTTTTCATTCACCGCGATATTTTTGAAGCAAAAGGCATCAAGCCTGTTGCTGCCCGAGATCGCCTTATCAGCCATGTCTGGCGCTTAAACGCCATTGATGAAAAATAAATTGATCAAATTGTTCGGCATATGTTGACCACGGCCATGCCCGGCGTAGTATGTTGCCAATAACGTAAGACATTCGGAATGCGGATGTACTTGCGCCTGTCCATTCTGCCAAGCAACAAGAAAAAGCGTTCATGAGCACCAAGACTTCCGATCCGGCCAGCGCCGGCCAAATCAGGGAAACCCGCCTTGCTGACGCGCTTAGCGAACGGTATCTCGCCTATGCGATGTCGACAATCATGTCGCGTTCTCTGCCTGATGTGCGTGATGGGTTGAAACCTGTACACCGTCGTCTACTTTACGCCATGCGGCAGCTTAAACTGAACCCGGAACACGGGTTCAAGAAATGCGCGCGTGTTGTCGGTGACGTGATTGGTAAATATCACCCGCATGGTGATCAATCGGTTTATGACGCACTTGTGCGTTTGGCACAGGATTTTGCCGTTCGTTATCCACTGGTCGATGGTCAGGGCAACTTTGGTAACATTGATGGCGATAATGCTGCTGCCATGCGTTACACCGAAGCCCGTATGACCGCAGTTGCCGCGGCCTTGATGGACGGTCTGGATGAAGACGCCGTTGATTTCCGCCCGACCTATGACGGCGAGGAACAGGAACCGGTTGTTATGCCGGCGGCCTTTCCGAACCTTCTGGCAAACGGCGCATCCGGTATTGCTGTGGGGATGGCGACCAATATTCCGCCCCATAATGCGGGCGAGCTTTGTGCGGGTTTGATCAAGCTGATCGACAAGCCCGATACCTCGATTGCGGAATTGGTGCGATGCATCCCGGGTCCGGATTTTCCGACGGGTGGGGTTCTGGTCGAGCCGCATGAAAACATTCTTGAAGCTTATGCGACCGGACGCGGATCATTCCGCTTGCGCGCAAAGTGGGAAGTCGAAAAGCTTAGCCACGGTCTGTATCAGATTGTGGTCACAGAAGTTCCCTATCAAGTGCAAAAGGCCAAACTGGTCGAACGCATTGCCGATCTGATGGTGGTCAAGAAATTGCCGCTTCTGAACGATGTGCGCGATGAATCAACCGATGTCATTCGCCTTGTTTTGGAACCGCGAACACGTGCGGTTGAGCCAGAACACCTGATGGAAATGCTGTTCAAAAATACCGAACTGGAAATCCGGTTTGGGTTGAACATGAACGTTCTTGATGGTGACAACACACCGCGCGTAATGAATTTGCGCGAAGTTCTGCGGGCGTTTCTTGCACACCGTCAAGAAGTGCTGATCCGTCGTTCGAACCATCGACTGGCCAAGATCAATCATCGACTTGAAGTGTTGGAAGGCTATCTTGTTGCCTATCTTAACCTTGATGAAGTGATCCGCATCATCCGGTTTGAAGATGAACCGAAAAACGCATTGATGAAGGCGTTTGACCTGACCGAAGTGCAGGCAGATGCGATCCTCAATATGCGTTTGCGGTCGTTGCGCAAGCTCGAAGAGATGGAAATCAAGAACGAGCATGCGAAACTGACGGAAGAAAAAGATGGCCTTGAAGCCCTTCTTGCCAGCGAGACAATGCGTTGGACAAAAATTCGCGACGAAATCGAAGTTATGCGCCAAAACTTTGGCAAGAAAACTGCGATCGGTAAACGTCGCACTGAAATTGGTGATGAGCCAGAAGAAATTGAAGTGCCGCTAGAAGCCTTGATTGAACGCGAACCGATTACGGTTATCTGTTCGAAAATGGGCTGGATCCGTGCGCTTAAGGGACATGTGGCTGACATCAGCGACCTGAAATTTAAGGATGGCGATGAACATCGCTTCGCGCTGAAGGCCTTTACCACAGACAAACTTTTGATCCTGTCAACAGCAGGGCGCTGTTACACTATGTCGTGTGACAAACTCCCCGGTGGTCGCGGCCACGGAGAGCCAATCCGTCTGTCGATTGATTTGCCACAGGAACATGACATCGTTTCGATGGTGATTCACAAGGATGGGCGGAATCTGCTGGTTGCAAGTTCGGGCGGTCGTGGTTTCCAAGTTGCTGAAAAAGACGTGGTTGCCCAAACCAAAAACGGCAAGCAGGTTCTTAACCTTGGTACAGGTGAAGTCGCCAAAATCTTTATGCCTGTAGAAAATGATCATGTGGCTGTGCTTGGGGATAATCGAAAACTTCTGATTTATCCCGTTGCTGAAGTTCCAGAAATGACCCGTGGCCGTGGTGTGATCTTGCAGAAATACCGTCAGGGCGGTCTTTCTGATTTGATCCTGTTTAACATCGAAGAAGGCCTGAGCTGGGCGATGGGCGGCAGCGAAGGCCGAACCCGAACTGTCACAGACCTTGCTGAGTGGACGGGCAAACGTGCTGGCTCCGGGCGTTTGCCGCCAAACGGTTTCCCTCGGTCAAACAAGTTTGAATAACGGCTTTTGGCCTTGTTCAATATCTAAAAAGTCGGATGGTGCTGTGCCATCCGGCTTTTTTTATCAGCGTGATTGGTAAAACATGTGCCAAACAACATCATATGCTGAAAATTCCCCCTGAAATGGGCGAAATACGTCCCAAAAGATATAGCGTTTTTGATGGTTAAAATGTAACTTCGCAACCTGATTAACAGGAAGCCCGCAATATTCCTGTGAGATTAATAAGGGCTTGGGAGTGAAAAGTGAGATTTCTGGGAAATTTCGTCCACGCGATAGACAGTCTGAATGACTGGATCGGTCGCGCGGTAGCCTGGCTTGTGATCCCGATGGTGGTTATTACGTTTTTGGTAGCCACACTGCGTTACGGCTTTTCGGTTGGCTGGGTTTCGATGCAGGAAAGCTATATGTGGCTTTACGGCATCATGTTCATGGTGGGGGCGGGATATACGCTTCTGCATGGTGGTCATGTACGTGTGGACGTATTTTATCGTCCAGCTTCAGCGCGTTACAAGGCATGGGTTGATCTTTTCGGGTCGCTGTTTTTGCTAATGCCGGTTGTCATCATGATGTTGATGTACAGCTATCCGTATGTTGCAACCAGCTGGCACCGTTTAGAAGGATCGCACGAGACTGGCGGTCTTCCGGGCCTGTTTCTTTATAAATCAGTGATTTTAGTGTTTTGTGTTTTGATGCTGCTGCAAGGGTTGTCCTTGGCAGCGCGCAGCGTTCTGGTGCTTGCCGGTCACAAAGAATTCGAAATCGACGAAGAAGAGCACGAGGGCGTTTAATGACGGGTGAAGTTCTTAGCCTGGTAATGTTCGCCGTAGCTTGCGGCGTGCTTATTCTTGGTTTTCCGGTTGCCTTCTCGCTTGCGGGCACCGGTCTTGCATTTGCGCTTATCGGTAATGCGATGGGCGCGTTCGATATGCCGCTTTTGGGCTCTTTGCCGTCACGCTATTTCGGTGTGATGACCAACGAGCTTTATGTCGCCATTCCGCTGTTCGTCTTTATGGGCGTCATGTTGGAACGGGCACGTATCGCTGAAAAACTTCTGACCACCATGGGGATGCTGTTTGGCACCATGCGTGGCGGTCTTGGTATTTCGGTTGTGATCGTTGGCATGTTGTTGGCAGCATCCACTGGTATTGTCGGTGCGACAGTTGTCACTATGGGCTTGCTGAGCCTGCCGGCGATGAACAAAGCCGGATATGATCCGAAACTTTCGACTGGGATTATCTGTGCATCCGGGACGTTGGGCCAGATCATTCCGCCATCGATCGTGCTGGTTCTTCTTGGTGATATCCTGCAAGGGGCCTATGCCGAAGCGCAGCGTTCGATTGGCAACTGGGCACCAGACCCGATTTCGGTGATGGACCTGTTTGCAGGCGCGTTCATTCCGGGGCTTATGCTGGTTGCGTTGTATATCGGCTGGATCATTATCAAATCGATTATTGACCCGGATTCTGCGCCGGCCCTTGTCGAAGGCAAGCGCCCGGAAGGCCTTTGGGGTGAGGTGCTTCGCGCACTTCTGCCACCGGCACTTTTGATTGTCGCGGTTTTGGGATCCATCCTGACAGGCATTGCTACCCCGACGGAATCAGCAGCCTTTGGGTCAGTTGGTGCAACCATTCTAGCGGCATTCTATCGTCGCCTTAGCATGTCTGTTTTGCGCCATGTTGTGCGTCAGACGGTTCAGGTCAGTGCGATGGTGTTTGTCATCTTGCTGGGTGCGTCGGTGTTCTCGCTGGTGTTCCGTGGCCTTGGTGGTGACTTGCTGGTTGAAGATCTGTTGCACAACCTTCCAGGTGGTGTGTTCAGTGCGATGCTGGTCGTGATGCTGCTTATGTTCTTCATGGGCTTCTTCTTGGACTTCATCGAGATCGTGTTTGTTGTGATCCCGATTGTTGGGCCTATCTTGCTGAAGATGGACATTGACCCGGTATGGCTTGGTGTGATGATTGCCATCAACCTTCAGACCAGCTTCCTGACACCGCCATTTGGCTTTGCGCTGTTCTATCTGCGTGGTGTTGCGCCGCCGTCAATCAGGACGCTTGATATTTATCGTGGCATCATTCCGTTTGTTGCGATCCAGATGTTGGGCTTGTGTCTTGTCGCTGCCTTCCCATGGTTGGCAACCTGGCTGCCAAGCGTTCTGTTCTAAGCAGTTAAAACGCATTCAATCATCTTTTAAAAAGGCATCCTGTTGGGTGCCTTTTTTGCGTTTGGACTAAGGTAGGGTCAACGAGGATACAGGCTCAAGTAGGATAAGGGCAGGGTGGTGCAGTCAGGACAAATAAAAAGGGCTGGCAAATGCCAGCCCTTCGTCGTTTTCCGAAGGTCGGAGAACTTAGTATTTGAACGGCAGAATACGTGCCTGAGCAAAAGAAGATTCCGAGAATTTCGACCAAGCGATTGCTTGGGTACGGAATTTGATAAGGCTTTCGAAGACTTCCTGCGACAGCGGATTGGAAGCAACCAGATCACGCAGAACTTCACCCGACAATTTGCCAAGGCCGGTCAGAATGTCGTCAGAGAACGGACGAACATCAACATTGTGCTTGTTACGCAGGGTATCAAGCGCCTGGTTGTTGCGGGCGGTGAATTCAGACAGAACCATCTGGTTTACAGCGCGGTTGGCCTGTTCGACGATTGCTTTCAAATCATCCGGGAGCGCATTCCACGCATCGAGGTTGATGAAGTTATCAAGAACGGTCGCTGGCTCGTGCCAACCCGGATAGTAGTAGTATTTAGCCGACTTATAGAGGCCAAATGCCAGATCATTGTAAGGACCAACCCATTCGGTTGCGTCAATTGCGCCCGACTGAAGTGCCGGCGGAATTTCACCACCCGGAAGGTTCACAACGTTGGCACCAGCAGCTTTGACGACTTCGCCACCAAGGCCCGGAATACGCATTTTCAGACCTTTATAGTCATCAATGGTGTTCATTTCCTTGTTGAACCAACCACCCATCTGAGTTCCGGTGTTGCCCGACGGGAAGAACTTACAGTTCAATTCGGCATATACTTTGTCAGCAAGTTCCTGACCGCCACCCCACTGGAACCAAGCATTCTGTTCCTGAGCGTTCAGACCGAACGGCATTGCTGCAATATACTGGGCGGCGTCAACTTTACCCTTCCAATAGTAAGGAGCGCCGTGACCCATTTCGACGGTGCCGTTGCCGACTGCATCGACTGCTTCGAAGGCAGGAACAATTTCACCAGCACCGTATACGGTGACTTTCAGGCGGCCATCAGACGCCTTGGTGATGTATTCAGCAAGAAGGTTCGCGCCAGTACCAAGGCCCGGGAAGTTTTTAGGCCAAGTCGTAATCAGACGCCATTCACGGACATCCTGTGCAATTGCCGGTTTGGCGAAGGTGGACACAGCAGCAGCGGTCGCACCCGCTACGGCAGCGCCAGAAAGAAATTGGCGACGTTTCATTAGTTACAGCCTCCCAAAGATGCAAGCTCATGTTTTATAAGTCAAAGCCGGTTAATCGACTTTGTAAGGCAGCTTATATGCGTCTTTGAAAGCAGGCAACCGAGGATCGTGTTGTTGATTTAAACTTTAGTATAACAGGGTTGGGCGGCGCGAAAACAGCGGGAGTTATTCAGTTTCGCTGTGTGATGGCGTGGAAATTTCGGGGTCTCGCATCGAAACCCATTGCCCATCGCGAAAGCCTTCAAGCGGCTGAAAACGCATTTTATAGGACATCTTGCGGCAATCACCGATCCAGTAGCCCAGATAAATATGTGGTAAATCAAGCAGGTTAGCTTCATTTATCAAATCAAGGATGACGTAGGTGCCAAGGCCGCGGCGGTGCTCTGCGGGATCAAAGAAGCTGTAAACTGCCGAAAGGCCGTCGGCAAGGTTATCTACCAACGCAACTGCAATCAGGCTGTCATCCGCACGGCGATACTCAAAGATCGACGTATCAATCGTGCTGTCTTCGATCATCGCGCGGTAATCACGTGCATCCATACGCGCCATATCACCGCTACCATGTCGTGCATCCTGATAGGTGCGAAACAGTTGGTATTGTTCCTGTGTCGCGGTTGGCGGCAGGACAGACCGTGTGAGGTCGTTGTTTTTTCCTATGATGCGGCGAAAGGAGCGGCTGCTTTCAAATGCATCACAACGGACCCGAACAGGAATGCAGGCGTTGCAATCACTACAGGCTGGCAAATAGGCAATGGAATGACTGCGGCGAAAGCCTGAACGAGATAACAGGTCATGAACATTATTGGCTTCCGGCCCGCGAAGCTCTGTAACCAGTTTGCGTTCGAACCTACCGGGCAAATAGGGGCACGGCATTGGTGCGGTCATAAAATAGTGTTGCGTAAGGCGCCGCTGATTAACTGTCATATGGTATTCTCAGTCCCGCTCACATTAGGCTATCTCTATTCTATGAGATTAGGTGCTGTTTATGACAGTTTAAAGGTCATTCCCCGAAAAGGGCACTCAATTTTGCAATGTCTAGTGGTTACTAGGGTTGTGACGGAACAGAGAAGGAAGGACGACGTATCGGCGTACCCGCGGCAGGATCCGTTTGCGTTCCCGGTGCTGTGCTTTCCGGTGCTTGGCCATTTTGTGGTGCGGAACCAAGTTCTGATCGCTCTCCAGTTCCGCGCAGCAATGTAATGCTGATGCGTCGGTTGCTTTCATTTTCTGGTGCGTCTGGTAGAAGCGGATCCGTGTCAGCAAGGCCAGCAACCTTGGCAAACCGCGACGTGGTTAGCCCCAAATCTTCAAGGGTGCGGCGGGTTGCCAAAGCACGGTCTGCGGAAAGCTCCCAGTTTGAATAGCCGTCATTACGGCTAAAGGGGACTGCATCTGTGTGGCCTTCAATTGATATATCCTGCGGCATCTTTTCAACGACACTTGCGACTTTTTCCAGCAGCAGTTTTGTGTGTTCAGCCATGCCGGCACTCCCACTTGGGAACATTGCTGTACCGTCTTCATCCAATATCTGAATGCGAAGACCTTGGTCGGTTTCCTCGACGCGGATGTTCTTTTCCAGCCCCTGAAGCTCTTCACTGCTTTCGATGGCCTTAAGAAGTTGTTCTTTGGCTTCGTTGAATTCCTGATCTTCCATCTGGGCAACGCGAATGGCTTCACGCTCGTCCGGTGATTGGACCGGCGGGATATCCATGCTGACGGTTGGGGATCCGAATTCTGAACGTAATGCGCCTTCTTCGGCAAGGCTTGTCCCGCCAAGAAGTCCACCAGAACCTGATTCGTTTTGCGAAATGGTTTCAGGGGTGAAATACATCGAAACCCCTTGAAGCTGTTCCTCAGTCGCGCTTGAAAGCAACCACAGCAATAGGAAAAACGCCATCATTGCCGTCACGAAGTCGGCATAGGCAACTTTCCATGCGCCTCCGTGGTGGCCATGCCCACCTTTTTTGATTTTCTTTATGACGATATCAGGCATGCGTCGTACTTTTCCCTAAGTCGGAAATATTTTATCCAAAAAAGTCAGACTGTTGGCGCATCTTGTAACGCGTCATCAAGTTCCTTGAAGCTGGGCCGGAGGTCATGTGGAAGAGTTTTTCGCGCAAATTCAACGGACACTTGGGGAGCGTATCCTTGCATATGTCCAATCAAAGCGGCCTTGATGCAGCTATAGTATTTTGCATCTGCATCAACGGTGTTTTTGATGATCGAGGCAGTAGGGGCAACAAACCCATATGCACCGAGAATACCAAGGAATGTCCCAACCAGTGCCGCAGCGATCAGGCCACCAAGAACTTCAGGGGGCTCTGTCACGGAACTCATGGTCACAATCACGCCCAGCACAGCAGCAACAATGCCGAGTGCAGGAAGACCGTCACCAACGGTTTGAACGGCATCTGAAACAGCGTGTTCTTCCTCGTGATGGGCTTCGAGTTCCTGATCAATCACAGCTTCGAGTTCATATGGATTGGTGGTGCCAAGGGTCAGGAGACGAAGATAGTCACACATGAATTCCAATGCATGGTGATCTTTCATCAGGACCGGAAAATTGGAAAAAAGAGCCGAGCTTTCTGGATTTTCAACGTGGCTTTCAAGGGCCAGATCACCCTTTGATTTGGCAAGTCGGAAAACTGCATAAAGGCAGGTCAGAAGCTCAAGATAAGCGGCTTTTTTCTTTGGGCCTTTCATCGCACGCAAAGTGTAGGAAAATGACCGCTTAACAACGCCAAGGGGATTGGCTGTTAAAAACGCACCGAATGCAGCCCCGAAAATAATCAGAACTTCAAGCGGCTGAACGAGAATGTCAAATGACCCGTGTGGTAAATAGCCGCCCAGCACCGAGCCGAGCACTATGATATAACCGATAATCAGAAACACTATTTTTCCCCGTTACGCCGATATCGATACCGGATCAAGTCGCGATACGTTCAATTAGGCCAATTCATTTTGTATCCAAATGACATGGATGCCCCACCCATATGCCTCTATTAACTTTTAATCTTATTAACATCAGGTTTAAATCTGTCGCGAGATAGGTTTGACAGCGCGAAGTTTAAACGCCATTTTCCCCATGCCCTTGTCTTGGGGAACGCTTAAATAGGTTTAGTTAGTAAGAGCATTCTTAAATATGTCATTCTCTCCGCGTGATTTTCGCGATTGTCTTGGTCAGTTTACAACCGGTGTTGCTGTTGTGACGACACGGGCCAAAGACGGTGCCAAAGCGGGTATTACCATCAACAGTTTTGCCTCGGTTTCTCTTGATCCGGCACTTGTCTTGTTCTCGGTTGATACACGTGCGGCAACGCATGCTCTTTTTGCTGGTGAGTGCACGAAGTTCTGCATCAACATTCTTCACCAGGATCAAAAAAACATATCGGAACTGTTTTCATCGCCCGGTCAGACCGGATGGGACGATGTCAGTTACGAAGATGACAGTCTTGGGATGCCGCGTTTGAAGGGAAGCCTTGCGGCTTTTTCTTGTAAACGTCACGCGCTTCACGACGGTGGCGATCACACTATTATTGTCGGCCATGTACAGGATCTGGTGATGGGCCAAACCGGCGCGCCGCTTTTGTATTACGGTGGGCGGTATCGCGCGCTTGAAAGCTAAAGTGCTTTCGCGATGAGATATGGCAGTTACTGATTTGCAAACGGGCCACGGCAATATTGCCAGTGGCCCGTTTTTTGTTCGAACTGTTATGGAGCTGTTATGTTTAGTCGAGTGACGTGTTGCCCAGCAAGCGGCCGCCGAAACCTTCTTTGATCAGGCGGTCTATGACTTGTTGCGCGTGAACAGTGTCGCGGACTTCAAGAACCATATCGACATCGGTTTGTTTGGCCGGGACGTCGTAGAAGTGACGTTGGTGGTAAACTTCGATGATATTGGCTTCTTCTTCACCGATTAAAGTGCTGATGGTTGCCAATGCACCTGGGACATCGGGTATTTCAATACGGACACGTGCAAGCCGTCCCTGACGGGCCATGCCGCGCATCAGAACCTGCGCCAGCAGGCGGGTGTCAATATTGCCGCCGCTGACAATCAGGCAAACCTTTTTGCCCTTGAAGCGTTCGGGATGGTCAAGCAGTGCTGCAAGCGGGGCGGCACCTGCGCCTTCAACAACGCTTTTTTCGATTTCAATCAGCATTTGGATCGATCGTTCGATTGAACTTTCTTCAACCAGAACAACGTCATCCAGCTTTTCTTTGCAAATCTCAAGCGTCAATCCGCCGGGTTGCTTAACAGCAATACCTTCGGCAATCGTAACACCACCGCCGGTAAATTCATCGCCGCGAATGCCTTCATACATGCTTGGGTAAAGCTTGGCTTCCACACCGATCACGTCAATGTCGGGGCGACGCGATTTGATCGCGGTTGCCACGCCAGATGCCAGACCACCGCCACCGATCGGCACGACGATCGTATCGATATCGATATTTTCATTGAGGATTTCCAGCCCGACCGTTCCTTGACCTGCAATGATATGCGGATCATCAAACGGATGAACAAAGGTTAGACCGCGTTCTTGTTGGATATGCCCGGCTGCTTCCAGGCTTTCGGCAAAAACACTTCCAATCAGAACAACTTCAGCGCCATGCGAACGGGTGTGGTGAACCTTGGTGAACGGGGTGTTTTTGGGCATCACAATAGTGGCGGGGATGCCAAGACGTTTGGCATTATAGGCAACACCTTGGGCGTGGTTGCCTGCTGAAACGGCGATCACGCCTTTTTCGCGCTCTTGCGGTGTCAGGCTTGCCAATTTGACATAAGCGCCGCGTTCCTTAAAGGACGCGGTATATTGCTGGTTTTCAAGTTTAAGGTAAACTTCAGCCTGGCAAATGTTTGAAAGTGTTATTGATTTTACCAAAGGTGTCTTGGCGACGATGCCTTGTAGTAAACCTGATGCGCGTACGATGTCGTGATAGGAAACAGCCATAATTTCCATGCTCCTGCGGCCATCAACGGTGTGATGTGATGGCAATAATATCATGTGGTGGTGAGAAACGGTATTGAACCGGGCCTGTCATCCTTGGATGACAGGGATCACATTCGCAGGGCAGAAATCCCCATAATCATGGCCATCGCACCGGCACGAAGCGTCGGTCGGGGATGCGATGCGAGGATGTCAGTATATGCAGACATAGCCATGTACTTTCTGGGTTACGGATAGGATTTCGACCGGCAGCTTTGCGGATTAAGTCGCCAAGGTCAAGGTCTGGAAAAGAAAAACCGGGTTGCGTTTCATGCAACCCGGCTAAGGTAAACGTCTAGCATGGGGATGCTTGGCGTTATTCCATGTTCAGAATGACGGTCTTTTTGTAGGTGTAATGTTCCAGCATGCTTTCAAGGGATGCTTCTTTACCAAGCCCAGAAAGCTTGATCCCGCCATAGGATAGGTTCGGCTGTACGACAAGGTTCTGGTTTACTTGTACAAAGCCCGCTTCAAGACGTTTGGTGGCGGTCAATGCTGTTTTAAGGTCGGTGGTCCAAACCGTCGCGGCCAAGCCAAAGTCACTATCATTGGCAAGTTCAAGTGCCTCTTCAAAGGTTTTGAACTTAAACACACAGGCAACTGGGCCAAAGATTTCTTCACGTGCAACCCGGGCATTTGGATCGACATTGGTAAAGACGACAGGGCGGACAAATAGGCCGTCGGCAAGTTCGCTGTCGGTCGGAAGGGCGCTTAGTTCGTTCTTGGTCGCACCTTCTTTTTCACCGATGTCGATATAGCCGCAAACCTTATCAAACTGTTTGCGATTGATGATGGTCCCGATGTCGGTCTCTTCATCAAGCGGGTTGCCCATCTTAAGCGCATTTACCTTATCAATCAGTTTGCTAACGAAGGCATCATGAAGTTTTTCATGAACTAGAATACGCGATGATGCCGTGCAGCTTTGTCCCTGACGGGTGAAGCGCATGCCACCAACCGCACCCGCAATTGCCTTGTCCAGATCAGCATCATCCATAACGATCATGGGGGACTTGCCGCCAAGTTCGAGGGTAACCGGAATAAGCTTTTCTGCTGCTGCACGATAAACGGTGCGACCGGTTTCGACGGACCCGGTGAAGGAAACCTTTTTAACATCTTTATGTTCGACCAACGGTCCACCACAAGTGGGGCCAAATCCGGAAATGATGTTAAAGACGCCAGCAGGGAGGATCTCCTGCATAATCTGACACACGCGCAAGACGGCAAGTGGGGTGTCTTCGGCCGATTTCACAACCACTGCGTTGCCGGCAACCAATGCCGGGGCAACCTTGATCGCCATCAACATCATTGGCACGTTCCAAGGGATGATTGCGCCGACAACACCAACGGCTTCGCGGGTGGTCAATGTCATCATATTTGGATTGAACGGAACGGTTTCGCCTTTAAGCTCGGATGCAAGTCCGCCAAAGAAGACAAACATATCAGCCAGAACGGATGCCTCTACCCGGCTTTCCGTACGAAGGGCTTTGCCCGATTCAAGAGCAACCAAACGGCCGAGTTCTTCGGTATGGGCCATCAATACACGGCCACATTCAGCAACAAGTTTGCCGCGTTCGCGTGCGGGGCGTTCTGCCCAACCCTTTTGGGCGGCTTTTGCCACACCGACTGCAATAGCAACGTCATCGGTATCGCCATCTGCAGCCTGGCCTATAACCTTGCCAGTAGCTGGGTTTAGGACGTCAAACGTCTTGCAGTTTTTCGGGGCAACAAGTTTGCCGTTGATCAGGTGGTGGCCGGACAGTTCCTTTGCCAAAGAGATTGGATCAAGGATCGGTTCGATGGGCATTTCAGGCTCCCTGTGGGTTGGCGTGCGAGTTGCGCAAATTTTGCGTGGGGCACACGATATTGGTTATTCGGTATTGTTTTACCAAATTATCCATAGGTGCTGGCAATATCAAGTTCAATTCGCGATTAGATTTAGCGCTATGCATGTAGGTGCATGACAGCGGCACAAAGGGCTGATAATTTAGACGTGCTTAAAAGGCCAGCCCGGCGGCGGTACGTGTCTGGGCGCCTGATACTTGCAAGCGATGGAGTCTTTATGCCACGTCATTTCGATACGACGTTCGATGTTGTGAAGGAACTTAAGCCTTCCTATCCGGTCTATTGCCTTAGACCAAATATTCTTCGAGAAACAGCGCAGCGCTTTGTCGAAATGTTCCCCGGTGACGTTCTGTATGCGGTGAAATGTAATCCGCATCCTGAAATCATGCGATATCTTCATGAAGGCGGGGTGCTGCACTTTGATACCGCATCCTCAGAAGAAATTTCGTTGGTGCGTCGTCAGTTCCCTGGCATGAAGGCCTATTTCATGCATCCGGTCAAAAGCCGTGATGCCATTCGCAACGCCCATCGGGTGTTTGGCATTGATCATTATGTGATCGATACCGAAGAAGAACTTGAAAAAATCCGCGAAGAAACCGAAGACGACAAAAGCCTGGTTATCCATGTCCGTCTTGCAACACCACCAGCCGGGGCGACCTATAATCTGTCGGCCAAATTTGGTGCGCGCCCAATGGTGGCTGCCGAGTTACTGAAGAAGGTTGATGAACTGGGTTATGAAGCCGGACTGTGCTTCCATGTTGGGTCGCAATGCACGACGGCAAACGGTTATCGCATCGCGATTGAATTGATTCGCCAAGTTGTCGATTTTTCGGGTGTAAAGGTTAAGCATATTGACGTTGGGGGTGGCTTCCCCGGTCAATATATGAACCAGCGTGGGCCGGCACTTGAAGAAATCATGGACGAGATCAAGGACTGTATCCGTTGGCTTGATATGCCTGAAACGACCTTTATGTGCGAACCGGGCAGGGCGTTGGTTTCAAGCGGTGTGTCATTGATTACGCAGGTTCATTTGCGCAAAGAAGACACCTTGTTTATCAATGACGGTGTCTATGGCAGCCTGTCGGAAACAGTAACCGGTCAGCTTCGCTATCCGGTGCGTCCGATGCGCATTGATGGCGATTTTGATCCGAATGAAACGCTTGATTTTACGATCTATGGTCCGACCTGTGACAATATGGATGTGCTTCCAGCGGCAGTGAACCTGCCCGCGGACATTCGTGAAGGCGACTGGATCGAATTTGGCCATATCGGTGCTTATAGTAACGCACTTGCGACCCATTTTAATGGGTTCCATCCAGAAGTGCAGGTAACGGTAGGTGAAGCATTCCCATTTGTTGATGGCGAATTCCCATACGTTGCCTAGGGTGCAATTAGTTGGCGGGTACTGATGTGCCCGCCAATGATACCCAACATGAATGATTGCGGTAAAAAGGTACTTGTTTACCTATAACGGTTGATTGCACTATGCTGCCCGAAACACTGACCGGGTAGGGGAACCTTCTGGTCACAAGGTAATCCACCGGGGAAACAGCACAGTGACCAACAGCCTTTTTATCCGTATCCGCAACCGATTTCCCGCAGACCTGACTTCGGTTCTAATCGAAACACCAACTGGCAAAACATACAGTTACGGCGATGCTGATATTTATTCGGCCAAAATCGCAGGGTTGCTGACCTCACTTGGTGCGAAAAAGGGCGATCGGGTCGCTGTTCAGGTCGATAAATCCCCCGAAGCCTTATTTCTTTATCTTGGCTGTATTCGTGCAGGTCTTGTCTATCTGCCGCTTAATACGGCCTATCAGGCTGGTGAGCTGGCCTATTTCATGGGGAATGCATCACCCATCATATTTGTCTGCCAGCCCCACCGTGCGGCAGAAGTCCAAACCATTGCCGATGAGCAGGGTGTCAAACACGTTTTGACACTTGGTATGGAAGCAGATGGAAGCTTAATGGATGACGCGGAAGCGCAATCCCAAGATTTTCAGCCAGTGGTCTGTTCCGATGATGATCTTGCCGCCATCCTTTATACGTCAGGGACCACGGGTAAGCCCAAAGGGGCGATGATGACCCAGATGAACCTGTGGTCTAACGCATCAACCCTTGAAAAGCTGTGGGGGTTCGAGCGCAATGACACATTGCTGCATGCTTTGCCGATCTTTCATACCCATGGTCTGTTCATTGCCTGTCACTGTGTGATGTTGTCAGGTTCAAAGATGTTCTTCTTGCCGAAGTTTGATCGGGAACAGGTGATGAAGCTATTGCCACGTAGCACCGTGATGATGGGGGTTCCGACATTTTATGTCCGGTTGCTGTCAGGCGATGACTTTGCGTCCGATGTTAGCGCTAACATGCGGTTGTTCATTTCCGGATCCGCGCCGTTGTTGCCAGAAACTTTCACCGCGTTCAGGCAACGCACGGGCAAGACCTTGCTGGAACGCTATGGCATGACTGAAATGGGGATGGCGACATCCAACCCGCTTGACGATGAACGCATTGTTCATACCGTCGGCCCGGCTTTGCCGGATGTCGATGTGCGGGTGTGTGACGAAGATGGCAATGTGTTGGGTACTGATGAGATTGGTGTTCTTGAAGCGCGCGGGCCAAACGTTTTTGCCGGATATTGGCAGATGCCTGAAAAAACCGCAGAAGAATTCCGCAGCGATGGGTTTTTCATTACGGGCGATATCGCCAAGATCGATGCCAAGGGATATGTCCATATCGTTGGACGCGCCAAAGATTTGGTGATTTCTGGTGGGTTTAACATTTACCCAAAGGAAATCGAAACCCTGATCGACAAGATGGACGGTGTGGTGGAAAGTGCTGTGATTGGTGTTCAGCACCCAGACTTTGGTGAGGCAGTCGTTGCCGTGATTGTTCCCGAAAAGAAAGACGCACTGTCTGAAGATGCGGTAATTGGGGAAATTAAATCCCAAGTGGCGAACTTTAAAGTTCCAAAGCGTGTGTTCTTTGTTGATGAACTGCCGCGCAATGCGATGGGCAAGGTGCAGAAGAATATCCTGCGCGAAGATTACAAAGCGCTCTTTGCAAATTAGGCGGCAGATATTCGGGTGAGGGGAATTGGCTTTAGCCCCTCTAGCGGGAATGCAGACAAAGAAAAACCCCGGCAAAACTGCCGGGGTTTTTCTTAAGACGTTAGGGTCGTGGTTTAGCGACCAAAAGCAACACGATGTGCTACATCGTCGATCATGTCGTGGTTCAGACCAATGTCAGCAAGTTCGCGCGGATCAAGTCGGCGCAGCGCAACCTGGGTTTGGTACTGAATGCGAAGAGCACGAAGGAAAGCAAAAATTTTAGTTACGATCATTTCATCACCTATTTCAAACCGGCCGAATTTTCGGCGCCTGTTCAGATAACCGGCATGTTCTCACCGAAGGTATTCCGCAAACGGAATAGTTAACTGGTTCGACGTGTCGGTTCGTTTTCAATGTATCGAATGATCATCTGCTTGGCGGCGCATTTACCAATCGATACGTCCTATTCATTTCGTGAGGGCAATCTACGGGTGATTACTGTGTTGTTCCAATGCGTTTTTTGCATGGCAGTGGTTTGGAAAGCGCAGAAAGTCACCAAATTGCAATGAATTAGCTTTATTTTCGTCACAGGATACCGCTTTTGCATCTTTTATTGCTATGTTAGTGACGCATAGCTAATGAAATTGCGTAACACCTTTCGGTTGATTTCTCGCCAATCTTGTTAGGGGAATAAATTGGGGTGTAATTGACAGCATAATCGGGTTGAATACGCCGCAATTTGCAATGCCAAGAGCATAATCAGGAGAATCGAACATGAGCATCAATCGGCCGCGACTTAGTTTTGCGCAGGCAATTGAAGCATATCTGCATTATGCACCACGCTTGCCCAGTGTTGCGGTAGTTGATGTTCCGGTAAAGACTGACTATGTCGACAATCTCTTGGTGATTGTCGATCAGTTTGATCTGATAGTGTTTGATGCATTTGGCGTGCTTAATAGTGGCCCAACGGCAATTCCCGGTGCGGTAAAAACCATCGCTGCACTGCAGGGAATGGGTAAGAAGATTGCCGTTGTGACCAATGACGCATCAAGCTCGGCCGAGGCTATCCTTGCACGGCATCGCAAACGCGGGTTTGATTTTGACAATGGCAACCTGATCAGCAGCCAACAATTTGTCGCACCTTTGATGAATGAACATGTTGATATTGCCCATTGGGGGGCGATGGCACCTGCGGACTGGCCATTCCATGTTCTGCCCGATCGTGTGGAACGATTGGGTAATGATCGCGGATTATATGATTCAGTTGGTGGATTTCTTCTGATTGATTCGGAAAACTGGTCTGATCAGCAGCAAAAGATGCTTGAACAAAGTTTGACAGATAATCCACGTCCCATTCTTGTCGGGAATCCTGATATTTGCGCTCCGATGGGTGATTTCCTGTCTGTTGAATCAGGTTACTTTGCGCATTTGGCTGCGGATGCCTGTGGGGTGATGCCACAATGTGTCGGCAAACCTTACCATCATGTGTTTGAAGAAGTTCTGCGTCGCCATCCAGGTGTGGATCGCGCGCGCGTCCTGATGGTTGGCGATACGGTTCATACCGATGTTCTTGGTGGATTGGCATCAGGCATCAAAACGCTGTTGGTGCATCAGGGAGGTTTCCTTGATGGTCAGGATATCGAAGATGTGTTTTCGCGTTCTGGCCTCCGCCCGCATTTCTGTGCGCGTGCGATCGGTCATGGTCTTGCAGATGATCCAAATATACCGGCAGAACAGGCCGCATGTTGGGGCACCTGAAGAGTGCTAGGCTGAGCGCAGTTACCAGAATTGCAAAAGGGCCTCATATCGAGGCCCTTTTTGTTGATAATCGTCGTTAAGCTGCGGGTTAGGATTCGATGGCTTCGGCGACTTCAATGGCGCTATAGGTCAAAACACCAGAAGCACCTGCACGTTTAAAGCAAGACAGGGTTTCAATCGCGCAGCCAAGATAATCAAGCCAGCCATTGGCACCCGCAGCGCGCAGCATCGCGTATTCACCCGACACTTGATAGGCAAAGACCGGAACGCCAAATTCCTGGCGGACGCGATACAAGACGTCAAGATATGGAAGGCCCGGTTTGACGATGACGGAATCGGCACCTTCTTCCAGATCATAGGCGACTTCACGCATGGCTTCGTCGCTATTAGCAGGGTCAAGCTGATAGGTTTTCTTATCCGCTTTGCCCAAGGCACTGGCCGATCCAATCGCATCGCGGAACGGGCCATAAAACGATGACGCGTATTTGGCTGAATAGGACATGATCTGCACGTTCTTAAGGCTTTCACCTTCCAGCGCTTTTCGGATCGCCCCGATGCGGCCATCCATCATGTCAGACGGTGCAACCACATCGCAGCCAGCCTTGGCTTGTACCAGCGCCTGACGCACCAATGCTTCGGTGGTTTCATCATTAAGAATCTGACCATCAACGACAATACCGTCCTGACCGTCTGCGTTGAATGGATCAAGGGCGACATCGGTGATGACCCCGATATTGGGGCAGGCCTCCTTGATGGCTTTAATTGCGCGGCAGACAATGTTGTCTGGGTTATATGCTTCGCGCGCATCCTTGGTTTTTAGATTGGCCTCGATATAGGGAAATAGTGCAAGGGCGGGAATGCCAAGTTTTTCGGCGTGTTTGGCCGTTTCGACCAGAACATCAACCGACTGGCGTTCGACACCGGGCATGGATGGGATTGGCGTGCGTTGATTGGTTCCATCAATCACAAAGACCGGTAGAATTAGATCATGGGCCGTCAGCCGGGTTTCCGCGACCATGCGTCGTGACCAATCAGACATACGGTTGCGACGCTGGCGGGTGCTGGGAAATGTGCCATAGGCGAATTTATTGGCCATGATCTGTTCTCTGTTCTGTGAGGCTGCATCATTTGCAGGGCGGGCAGAGCAATTTATGGGGCAGTTTGCGCCTGCGATCAACCATTGCCCGCAATTTGTAAACGCTGACGCATGGTTAGCAGGTAAACCGGAATGATCATGCCAAGGAAACTGGCGGTTAGGGCAAAGGCCGTAACAAGCCCGGCAACCTCGCCAATAGCGCCAATGATCGGTGGCCCGGCCATGATTGCGGAATAGCCGGTTGCGGCAATGATTGAAACAACACTTCCGCCACCTTTTCCAGTGGCTTTAGAGGCAGCAGAGAGCAACAGCGGTAAGATAACGGCCAAACCCGTTCCAGCGATGGCACAGCCAATCCACGCAACGACAAAATGCGGGGAAAATGCAATAACAAAGGTCCCGGATGATGCCAAAACAGAACTCGTGAGCAAAACCGGTGCGCGGCCAAATTTGGTGACAAGTGCATCACCAGAAAGCCGAGTGATAGCCATTGCGCAGGAATAGATGGCAAAGCCAATGGCCGCCATGGTGGCACCCGATGACAGTTCGCTATTCATAAAGACAGTCGCCCAATCAGTGATAATTCCTTCGCCAAATTGACCGATAAAGGCGCAAACCCCGAACGGCAGAAGGGTAAGGAATATATGGCGTTCTTTGGTTTGTACCGTTCCATCTGCCTGCTGTTTGTCAGATGCCGTTTTATTGATTGGTTCATTGGGGTTGCTGATCTTGTCTGGCAGCAAACCATTTTGGGCAATGATATGCAAAATAAGGAACAGGCTCAGGACTATCGGAAGGTGATATTCATTTCCAATTGGGAGTGCAAACCACAAGGCGGCAACACCAGCGCCCGCGAAACCCCCGAGACTCCAAAATCCATGAAGGCCCGACATAATGCTGCGCCCCTTGGCGCGTTCTACATTCAATCCATTGGCATTCATTGCGACATCAAGAAAGGCGCCAGAAAAGCCAAGGGCAAACATCGCAATCGATATGCTGAGGTAGCTTGGCATAAAAGCCGGGAAGCCTACTGCAATGAAATAGATGATGCCCGAATAGCGGACGACACGTTCACTACCGAACCGGTCAGCAACGCGCCCGGCAATCGGCATGACGGCGAGTACACCAATGGCCGCAGCCAGCAATATGCCACCCAGATCATCATGACCAAGGCTTAACCGTTCTTGGACCAGTGGGATATGCGGCACCCAGCTTGAAAAAGCAGCACCGTGCAAGAAGAAGATGGCGCGGACCCGGTTGTGGGCAATGGAATAGGTTTGCATGTAAAAGATGCTCCGCAGCGTGTGGTCTACGCCAGAATGATGTTGATCCCGCGTTCTGAATAATTGGCAAGATAGCCCGCCGAAAGTTTCCGTCCGGTGACAAGGTGTGAAATTGCGTCAATGTCACACACCCGATAAGGCAGGCTGGTTTCAAGTTTGTCCGCCGTAGTCACCGCAATGATTTCAGCCGATTGCGCGATCATTGCCGCCTTGGATGCCCGTTCTTGCAGGTTGCTGGTTGAAAGGCCGGTTTCGGGATGCAGTGCGCATGTCCCGAGAAGAAGAATATCCGCATTGTACTTGCCGATTTCATCAATGGTGGTAGGGCCGCAAACCGCCATGTCGTTCTTTAGCATCGACCCGCCAAGCATGATGACGTTGGCATTTGGGTGATTGGCAAGTTCAACTGCGATCATTGGATTGACCGTGATGACCGTGCCACGGAATGACGGTTTGAGTTGTCGGGCAACTTCACAAATAGTGGTGCCACTATCAAAGAACATCACGGCATCGTCAGGGATAAGATCACGCGCGGTCTTTTGGGCAATGGCAATACGCTCAGGCTGAAGTTCACGGGCACGTTCTTCATATGTTTCTGAAGCTTTGTTCGGAAGAAGTGCGCCCCCATGGATGCGGCGTAAATGACCGTCATCTTCCATCTGGCGGAGGTCGCGTCGGATCGTATCGAGAGATGCATGAAAAAGGGCCGCAAGATCATGGATGTGAACCGTGCCTTGGCTTCGCAGGAGTTTCAGGATTTCATCCTGCCGTGTGGTGACGCTTGACATATTGTATCGCCTGTTTTGCACGTTATGCATGTTTTGCCGATATTGTTATGTCGGTTCGAGGCATTTGGTCAACAAAAAACCGGTGGGGCCATGGCTCCACCGGTTACACAAACTTCAATATCTCAGCGAATGATCAGGCTTTATCAAGTGCCTGCGTCAAGTCGGCTAAAATGTCGTCGATATGTTCAATGCCGATAGAAAGTCGAACATAGCCATCGGTGACGCCTGATGACTTACGGTCTTCTTCGGAAAGTTGGCTGTGTGTTGTGGTTGCCGGGTGGATGGCGAGTGACCTCGTGTCACCGATATTTGCGACGTGATAAAACAGTTCCAGCGCATTGATGAATTTCTCACCAGCATCTTTGCCACCAGCCAGCTCAAATCCCATCAGTGATCCATAGCCACCTTTAAGATAGGTATCCGCACGGCGGCGGCTTTCGCCATCTTGCTTGCTTGGGTGGATGACCTTGGTGACTTTGGGGTGGGCAGCCAAGAAATCAGCGACTTTATTGGCATTCTCGCAATGGCGTTCCATGCGCAGCGGCAAGGTTTCCATTCCCTGAATGGTCTGGAAAGAATTAAACGGCGAGGCGGCGGCACCAATATCGCGCAAGATCGTGCAGCGAAGCTTGATCGCATAGGCAACAGGACCAATTGGTTTGACAGCCTGTGTCCAGACAGCCCCGTGATAACTTGGGTCCGGTTCATTTAAAAGCGGGAAGCGCTTGGCGTGCTTTTCCCAATCAAATTTGCCAGAATCAACCACGATCCCGCCAACCGACGTTCCATGACCAGCAATAAATTTGGTGGTCGAATACATAACAATGCTGGCGCCATGATCGATTGGTTTGCAGATCACCGGGGCGGCAGTGTTATCGACAATCAACGGGATGCCAAGTTCATCGCCAATATTGGCAACGTCCCGGATCGGGAAAACCTGCAATTTTGGATTGGGCAGGGTTTCAGCATAAAAAGCGCGTGTTTTATCATCGGTTAGGCGGCGGAAGTTTTCGGGGTCTGATGGATCGGCAAATCGGACTTCGATCCCCATTTGTTTGAAGGTATTGGCAAATAAGTTCCACGTGCCACCATAAAGGTCGGTCGAGCTGACAATATTGTCGCCTGCCTGCGCGATATTGAGGATTGCAAAGGTGGATGCAGCTTGTCCTGACCCAAGTGCAACTGCTGCAACACCGCCATCAAGGGCCGCGACGCGCTGTTCAAGCACATCATTGGTCGGGTTCATCAGGCGGGTGTAGATGTTGCCAAGTTCCTTCAACGCAAACAAATCTGCTGCGTGCTGAGTATCGCGGAACTGATAGCTGGTGGTTTGATAAAGCGGTACGGCAACCGATCCGGTTGTTGGATCAGCACGGTATCCTGCGTGTAGGACAATGGTTTCCGGTTTGGTGGACGTCATGATGTCTGTTTCCCTGATTTATGATTTTTCCTGACGGCAAAAGGTAAGCGCAGGTATAGGGAATCAGCAAGAAACATTTGGCGAAAATACGATGTATCATTTCGCGTAAATGGGGGGCTTGTTGATTATTGTGATAATTCGGTACTGTTATACCGAATGAATTGACAAAGGGGTGTTTTCACGTTTACGTAAAGGGAAAATAGAGAAACATCAGAGGCGGCGATCCAATGGAATTCAACCTGTCTGAAGATCAGCAGGCATTTGCCCAGGCTGCGCGTGACTTTGCCCAGAACGAAATGGCACCGCATGCAGGCGAATGGGATGCAAAGCACATCTTTCCCGAAGAAACTTTGCGTAAGGCAGCGGAGTTGGGGTTTGCTGCAATCTATACAGGCGAAGAATTTGGCGGAACCGGCTTGGGCCGCCTTGATGCCGCGGTGATTTTCGAAGAACTTGCTGCTGCGTGTCCTTCGACAGCGGCCTATATTTCGATCCATAATATGGCGTGCTGGATGATTGATACGTTTGGGTCAGACGATCAGCGCGGCAAATTCTTGCCAAAGCTCGTGACCATGGAACATTTCGCCAGCTATTGCCTGACCGAGCCGGGGGCAGGGTCCGATGCCGGGTCGCTTCGTACCCGTGCAGTGCGCGACGGCGATCAATATGTTCTGAATGGCGAAAAGGCCTTTATTTCGGGCGGTTCGCGTAGTGACATTTACGTCGTCATGGCCCGAACCGGGGATGAAAGCACAGGCGGGATTTCCACCTTTATTGTGCCCAAAGATGCCGAAGGGCTTTCATTCGGGAAGCTTGAAGAAAAAATGGGCTGGAACAGTCAGCCAACATCAGCCGTTATTTTTAGTAATTGCAAGGTTCCAGCCGAGAACCGTTTGGGCGCAGAAGGCGAAGGTTTCAAATTCGCCATGAAGGGACTGGATGGCGGACGACTTAATATTGCCGCATGTTCCATTGGTGGTGCGCGTGCGGCGATGGAACATGCCCGCGATCATATGAAAGTTCGTAAGCAGTTTGGCAAAAGCCTGGATCAATTTCAGGCATTGCAGTTCAAATTTGCCGATATGGTCACTGAACTCGAAGCTGCACGATTGATGCTCCATAAAGGGGCGTGGAAACTTGATCTAAAAACTGCCGACGCTCCCCAGTTTTGCGCTATGGCCAAACGGTTTGCGACTGATATTGGCTTTAATGTCTGTAACGAAGCGCTTCAGCTTCATGGTGGCTATGGCTACATACGGGAATATCCGATTGAACGGTTGCTGCGTGATCTGCGCGTTCATCAAATTCTTGAAGGTACCAACGAAATTATGCGCCTGATTATCGCGCGTGCAGCCCTGAAAGACTAAAGTTATGAGCAGCGATCAAACCAAACCTGAAGACATCACCGACGAAGCACCCGTTCTGTTTTCTCAGCAGGGCGGTGTTGGGCAGATCGTTTTGAACCGACCCCGTGCGCTTAATGCACTTGATCTGGATATGGTCGATATGATGATGGCGCAGCTCACATCATGGGAAGCAGACCCGTCGATCAAAGTCATTACCATCGAAGGTGCCGGTGAAAAGGCATTCTGTGCAGGCGGGGATATCCGCGGGCTTTATGATGCGCGCCAAGTCGACGACGAAGAGATGCTGGATGCGTTTTATCGGCGTGAATATCACTTAAATCATTACATCGCCCATTATCCCAAACCCTACATCGCATTGATGGATGGGATTACCATGGGCGGTGGCGTTGGTGTTTCAATCCATGGCCGGTTCAAGGTTGTGACGGAACGGACCTTGTTTGCCATGCCGGAAACTGGAATTGGGTTCTTTCCCGATGTCGGTGGTGGCTATTTCCTGCCGCGCTGTCCGGGAAAAATTGGCATGTATCTTGGCTTGACCGGTGCGCGGATTAATGCGGCCGATTGCCTTTATGCCGGGCTTGCAACACATGGGGTCAAAAGTGATGATATTGATGCGCTGAAGGCGGCCTTGGTTAATGCGTCGTTTGATCAGGATGCGCAAGTGGTCGTCGAAGACGTGCTGAGCCGGTTTTCAGAGGCGTTTGATGATGCACCGCTTGCCACGATGCGTGACGCGATTGATCGCACGTTTGCGGGCGACAGTGTTGTCGCAATATTTGAAGCACTTGAGCGCGAAGACAGTGATTTCGGGTCCAAAACGCGTGATATCCTGATCGGAAAATCACCCAGTGCACTTTGTGTTAGTTTCGAGCAAATCCGTCAGGGAAGCGATTTGCCACTTGCGGATGTGCTGAACATGGAATTCCGCCTGTCCCAGCGAATGGTGGGCAAACCCGATCTGTTTGAAGGTGTTCGGGCTGTCATTATTGATAAGGACCATGCGCCGAAATGGCAGCATGGCGATATCGGGCAGGTTGATCCGCGTGAAATTGCGGAATATTTCGAGCCGCTTCCTGCGGACAAGGAACTCAATCTTTAAATTACGTTTGGTCACGAACTGACTGTAACGCATTAAAATAAAACAGAAATCCTTAAGCGGGATATCAGAGGAGACTTCAAATGGCGAATATCGGTTTTATTGGTCTTGGCAATATGGGCGGGCCGATGGCGGTCAATCTTGTAAAGGCGGGCCATGCGGTCAAGGTATTTGATCTGTCGGCAGATGCGGTGGCAAAGGCAATGGAATCCGGTGCCAGTAAAGCATCATCCGTGGCAGAAGCTGCGACGAATGTTGATTTCGTCGTGTCAGTACTTCCGGCCGGAAAACATGTGCTGTCAGTTTATGATGGCCCGGAAGGTGTTATTGCCAATGCCAAGCCGGGAACGGTTCTGATTGATAGTTCGACCATTGAAGTGGATGCGGCACGCAAGGCATCTGAATTGGCAAAGGCGGCTGGACTTGGTGCGGTGGATGCGCCGATTTCTGGCGGGACTGCCGGTGCCGCAGCCGGGACGCTTACCTTTATGGTTGGTGGTTCTGAGGCCGATTTCGCCAGTGCAGAACCGATCCTTAGCGGGATGGGCAGCAACATCATTCATGCGGGTGACAGTGGTGCAGGGCAGGCCGCCAAGATTTGCAATAACATGGTCCTAGGTGTCAGCATGATTGCTGTGTCTGAGGCCTTTATGCTGGCCAAACGTCTTGGTTTGGATGCGCAAAAGCTGTTTGAAATTTCTTCCAAGGCATCTGGTCAGTGCTGGTCTTTGACGAGCTATTGTCCCGTGCCGGGGCCGGTTCCAACGTCGCCAGCCAACCGTGATTATCAGCCGGGTTTTGCGGTTGATATGATGCTTAAGGATTTGAAATTGGCCCAACAAGCATCGGCGGCATCGGGGGCAACAACACCGATGGGGGCGCTGGCCGAAAGCCTCTATGCGCTTTATTCCAATGGCGGAAACGGCGGGATGGATTTCTCGGCAATTGTTAAAATGCTGGATGGCGAAAAATAATTCTGCCTGTTGGCAACATCATAAGACGGGTCCGGTTCGCCGGGCCCGTTTTTGTTTCCTGTTGCGTTGTGTGAAAATGGGCGCAAAATAGACAGGTCATATATTATTCTTGAGAACCTAGGGCTGCGATGACCACGCGACAAAACACGCCACGCGAGATTTATTTCGAACTTCGACAAGTCGGGACGTATTTAAGATGTACGGCAATTGACGGGAAGACCGGTGTGGAAGTGACAGTGGCGGGGCCGGTGAGTCGGAATCCTGAACAGTTGAAGCGTGTCGCTGTACAAAAACTTGAATACGTTCTCAAAAAGGGATAATGTATACAATATAAAGAGTGGGCAGCTTATTCGATCAGTGTTTTATGCCAAATTCAAAACGTGATTTGGTGATTTTCACTAAAAACCTAAAGCCGCTTGCAGCCTTTGAACACATGTGTCTAAGGTTCACGCTCTAATCGCGCTTTCGGACGTAAGAACCACAAACAGAATGGTCGGCGCCGAAAGCTATAACCGGGGTACACCCGATAACAAAAAGACGGAGGCTTCGCGGGTTTGCAAGGGGGCAATGGGGGGACTATGTCTCATCCAATCAATACATATATATGCCTTGATGCCTTTAGCAGAGCTGGTGAAGACCTTATATGTCTGTGCCAAATCTAAGGTTGTGCAATGGATTGGGCTTATTTTCTACAACAACTGATTAATGGTCTGACGCTGGGAGCCATCTATGGCTTGATCGCCATCGGTTACACGATGGTCTATGGCATCATCGGCATGATCAACTTTGCGCACGGCGAGATTTATATGCTCGGTGCGTTTCATTCCCTGATCACCTTCCTGATCTGTCAGGCAGCCGGGATCAGTGGAATTCTTCCGCTTACCCTTCTTTTGATGCTGTTCGTTTCGATGGTTCTGACCTCTATTTATGGTTGGGGCGTTGAACGGGTAGCATACCGGCCACTGCGCGGGTCATTCCGTTTGGCAGCACTGATTTCTGCCATCGGCATGTCGATCTTCCTGCAGAACTTCGTTCAGATTTCGCAGGGTGCGCGCGTGAAGCCGATGCAGCCGCTTGTTGAAGGCGGCATAACGCTTATGGATAACGGGAAATTCGACGTACAGCTTAGCTATATGCAGATCGTGATTATCGTTCTGACGCTGGTTCTGATGGTTGTGTTCTCGCTTTTGATTGCCAAAACCTCGCTTGGTCGCGCGCAGCGCGCTTGTGAACAGGATCGGACAATGGCAGGCCTTCTGGGTGTCAATGTCGACCGCACAATTTCGACCACCTTTGTCATGGGCGCTGCCCTTGCATCGGTCGCAGGCATGATGGTGACACTCTATTATGGTGTGATTGACTTCTATATTGGCTTCCTTGCCGGTGTGAAAGCCTTCACCGCCGCTGTTCTTGGCGGGATCGGTTCGCTTCCAGGTGCGATGCTTGGTGGTTTGCTGATTGGTTTGATCGAAGCATTCTGGTCGGGCTATCTCACGATTGAATATAAGGATGTCGCAACGTTTGGCATTCTGGTTCTCGTGTTGATCTTCCGCCCATGGGGTCTGCTTGGTAAGCCGGAGGTGGAGAAAGTCTAATGGCATCAGCATTTGCTTCATCTCGTACCAACGGTCCGGAAGTTGTAAAAGAACTTGCGTTCTTTGCAGTTATCGCACTGATGATGTCGGTCATGATCCTTGGGGTCGAGACGGTTGACCGTCCGACGGGGCTTGAACTGGCTGTACGTTGGGATCTTGTTCTTCTGGCAATCGGTTCGACCGTTGTTGGGCGTCTTGGTCTTATTTTCCGTCGCGAAAACATTTCACGGTTGGGTCAGGCAATTCTGATCACTGTATCCGCGGTAGCGGTCTTTGAAATGTTCGTCCGTTTCCGTGACATGGATGACCGCTGGGCATCACCTGTATTTCTCGATATGGCATTTTCGAGTGTCGTAAGCGTGATCGTTTCGATTGCTTTCTTGGCAATCATTTTTGCGGCTGCTTATTTCTCGATGAAAGACAAAACAGCAGTGGAAGTTGACGAAAGCGCTAAGCTGTCGTCGAAGATTCAGCTGATGTACCGTTCAAACACCAAGAAAATTGGTCTGATCGGGATTATCTTCTTTATCATCTTCCCATTCATCTTTGGTGAAGACCGTTCTGCGATCGACCTTGCAACCCTTGTGATGATTTATATCATGTTGGGGTGGGGCCTTAACATCGTGGTGGGGCTGGCCGGTCTTCTTGATCTGGGCTATGTCGCCTTCTACGCAGTGGGTGCCTATTCTTATGCATTGCTGTCACAGAACTTCGATCTCAGCTTCTGGCTGTGCCTGCCGCTTGCCGGCATCTTTGCCGCAAGTTTCGGGATTGTTCTTGGCTTCCCGGTTTTGCGTTTGCGGGGTGACTATCTGGCCATCGTGACGCTGGGCTTTGGTGAGATCATCCGTGTTGTTTTGATCAACTGGTATGATTTGACCGGCGGTCCTGATGGTATTTCATCCATCGAACGGCCAAGCTTCTTTGGTATGGCCGAGTTTTCGCGTCGCGTTCCGGAAGGATCGATTGGCTTTGGCGAGTTGTTTGGGATGGATTATTCCTCCATGCATCGCCTGATCTTCCTGTACTACCTGATCCTTGCGCTGGCGCTTGTGACGAACTTTGTCACCATGCGTTTGCGTAAATTGCCGATTGGTCGTGCATGGGAAGCATTACGTGAAGATGAGATCGCCTGCCGTTCGCTGGGGATCAATCCGACAAACACCAAGCTGTCTGCATTTGCAATCGGTGCGATGTTCGGTGGTTTCGCTGGCGCGTTCTTTGCCACCCGTCAGGGCTTTATCAGCCCGGAAAGTTTCACTTTCCTTGAGTCCGCTGTGATTCTTGCGATTGTGGTTCTGGGCGGTATGGGTAGTCAGATTGGTGTTGTTCTGGCGGCAATCGTGATGATCGGTTTCCCGGAAATGTTCCGTGAGCTTGCCGAATATCGCATGCTGATCTTCGGGGCAGGTATCGTTGCCATCATGCTATGGCGTCCGCGCGGTCTGCTGTCGTTCCGTGACCCGACCATTCTGCTCAATATGAGTCAGAAAGAAAAAGTTGCCGGAGAGATGAAATGACCGACAACAAATTGCTTGAAGTCGAACACCTGACCATGCGCTTTGGCGGGCTGGTTGCGATTGATGATTTGTCCTTCATGGCCAACAAACGTGAAATTACGGCAATCATCGGCCCGAACGGGGCAGGTAAAACCACTGTGTTTAACTGCCTGACCGGGTTTTATGTCCCAACCGAAGGGCGATTGACCCTTCACGCTGATGATGGTCCACGCTTGCTGGAGCGGACCGAAGGGTTCCGCATTCCGCGGAACAAGGGTGTTGCACGTACTTTCCAGAACATTCGCCTGTTTACCGGGATGACGGTTTTGGAAAACTTGATCGTTGCCCAACATAACCGCCTGATGGAAGCATCTGCGTTCTCGTTGGCGGGGCTTTTCAACCTTGGTCGCTATGCCAAGGCGGAAAGCGAAGCGATCGAAACAGCGAAATTCTGGCTAAACAAGGTCGGTCTGTATGAACAGGCAGACTGGCATGCTGGTAACTTGCCATATGGGTCCCAGCGTCGTCTGGAAATCGCACGTGCAATGTGTACTGATCCGTCACTTCTGTGCTTGGATGAGCCGGCAGCGGGCCTTAACCCGCGTGAGTCGGCTGAATTGAACGTCCTGTTGCAGAGTATCCGTGATGACCAAGGCGTTGGGTGCCTTCTGATTGAACATGATATGAGCGTCGTCATGCAGATTTCCGACCATGTGATCGTTCTTGATTACGGTAAAAAAATTGCCGATGGCGATCCCGACGCCGTCAAGAATGATCCAGCCGTTATCCGCGCCTATCTTGGCGAAGAAGAGGATGACGAGCTTCCGCCGGAAGTCGCTGCCGACCTTCATCTTGATCCGAATGCGCACTGAGGGAGTTCGTCGATATGTCCATGCTTAAGATCGAAGGTGTTCATACCTTCTATGGCAATATCGAAGCCCTCAAGGGCATTGATATGGAAGTCAATGAAGGTGAAATCGTAACACTAATCGGTGCCAATGGTGCCGGAAAGACCACGTTGCTTATGACCTGTTGCGGATCGCCACAGGCCAGCAAAGGGCGTATTTTGTTTGAAGGTCAGGATATCAGTCGCATGCCAATGCATGAGATCTGTCAGCTTGGCATTCAGCAGTCGCCGGAAGGTCGCCGGATTTTCCCGCGCATGTCGGTTTTTGAAAACCTTCAGATGGGGGCAATCACTCAGGACCCGAAACATTTTAGTTCGGATCTTGAGATGGTGTTTGATCTGTTCCCACGTTTGAAGGAACGCATCAATCAGCGTGCAGGTACCATGTCGGGTGGTGAACAACAGATGTTGGCGATTGGCCGTTCCCTGATGGGGCGTCCAAGGCTTCTTCTGCTTGATGAGCCGTCACTTGGTTTGGCACCGCTTGTGGTGAAGCAGATTTTCGAGACCGTCAAAAAAATCAACAGCGAAAACAAGGTGACTGTGTTCCTTGTTGAGCAGAATGCATTCCATGCACTCAAGCTTGCGCATCGTGGTTATGTGATGGTCAATGGCAATATTACGCTCTCGGGGACGGGTGCGGAACTTCTGGCAAATCCGGAAGTGCGCGCAGCTTACCTCGAAGGCGGCCACTAGGGAGACCCAACATGGAAGCGATTACTGGTACCAGCGTTGGTGTCACGATCGGGATGACCATCATTTTGATGGGGTTCTGTGGTTTTATGACCGGGCAGGCTATCGCCAATACATGGCGGCCAACCTATCAGATTTTGCCTTATGCGTTGCTGTTGGGCTGCGTTGACCGTTTCATGGTTTATGCCTTGTTTGAAGGCGAGCTTTTGTCGCTTTCAGGCTACATTTTTGACACGGTTATCTTGTTTGCTATCACCCTTGCTGCGTATCGACTGACGCAAGTCAATAAGATGCTGTCGCAATATCCGTGGCTGTATGAGCGTGTCGGTCCGTTTGGTTATCGCGCACGCGAAGGTGCAGATATACGCTGATTTATGTGGTGACGTTCTGCGTCACCACATCGTTGCTAAATACATGGCAACACACTGGTTTGTACTATTGCACACCAATTCTGGAGTGCTAAAGTGCTTGGGAGCTAAAACCGGTAATCGGCGAATAACATGAGCCGGTTTTAGGTCCGAAAAGATGGATTTGTTATGGTGATGGATCCAACCTTTGGAACAGGGAGACTTCTCTAATGTCGAAAACTAAGCTCGGCCTTCTTGCCACTGCCTCCGCGCTTGTTCTTTCAATGGGCGTAGCCAAAGCTGACATCGTTATCGCGACCGTTGGTCCGATGACTGGTCCGTATGCTGCGTTCGGTGAACAGATGACCAAGGGTGCAGAGAAAGCGGTTGCTGACCTCAATGCAGCTGGCGGCGTCAATGGCGAAAAAGTTGTTCTTGAGATCGGTGATGACGCTTGCGATCCGAAACAGGCTGTCGCAGTTGCCAACCAGTTGGTGAGCAAAAACGTCGCTCTCGTAGCTGGTCACTTCTGCTCGGGTTCTTCGATCCCGGCTTCTGAAGTTTACTTCGAAGAAGGCATCGTGCAGATTTCCCCGGCTTCAACCAACCCGCAGCTGACCGAACGTGACATGGACAACGTGTTCCGTGTTTGCGGTCGTGATGATCAGCAGGGTGAAGTTGCTGGTAAATACCTCGCAGCGAACTTTGGCGGTAAGAAAATCGCTATCGTTCACGACAAACAGGCATATTCCAAAGGTCTTGCTGACGAGACCAAGAAAAACCTGAATGCTGCTGGCGTTACCGAAGCCATGTACGAAGCAATCACCCCGGCTGAGAAAGATTACTCGGCACTGGTGACCAAGCTGAAATCAGAAGGCATCGACGTTCTGTATTATGGCGGTTACCACACCGAGCTTGGCCTGATTGTTCGTCAGATGCGTGCTCAGGGCATGGACACCCTTGCGATTTCGGGTGATGCGCTGAACTCTCTCGAATATTGGTCGATCACTGGCGATGCTGGTAAGGGTACGCTCTTCACCGCAGGTCCGGCTCTTGAAAAAGATCCGCGTAACGCTGAACTCGTAAAATACTTCGAAGCTCAGAGCTACAAGCCAGAAGGTTACACCCTTTACACCTATGGTGCGATCCAGGCTTGGGCGCTTGCTGCAACCAAAGCTGGTACCACCGATTCCGAAGCAGTTATCGAAGCACTGCACAGCGGTGATTCCTTCGACACCGTTCTTGGCTCAATCGCGTTTGATGCCAAAGGTGACGTTGCTGCTCCGGGTTATGTATTCTACGAGTGGGAAAACGGTTCCTACGACTACGCAAAATAATCAAATCATCCGATTTGGGAAAAGCCCGGCCTTGTGCCGGGCTTTTTTTATGGCTGCGTAAAGAAAAACGCCGCTCTGTTTCACAGAGCGGCGTTTTGTATTTTACCCAATACTATAAAGACGGGCAGGGTGGTTACTTTGCCTTGCGGCCAAGACCAATCTTTTTGGCAAACTGGGAACGCTGTTTTGCATAGTTCGGTGCAACCATCGGATAATCGGACGGCAGACCCCATCTTGCGCGGTATTCTTCCGGCGTCAGGTTGTAGGTCGTGCGCAGGTGACGTTTAAGCATTTTAAGCTTTTTGCCGTCTTCAAGGCAGATGATGTAATCATCGCCAACAGATTTACGGATCGGCACGGCTGGTTTCAGCGGCTCCTGTTCCGGTTCTTTTTCGTCTTCGCGAATTTCGTCAAGCGAGGAGAAAACGGTGGAAATCAGTTCAGGAATCTGCGCAGCAGCAAGAGCATTATTGCTGACATAGGCAGAGACAATATCGACGGTCATCTGCAAGAGTTCGTCGCGGTCAAGCACACTGTTCTCAGTTTCGGCCATGATTGAAGTAACCCTTCATTTGAAAATTTTCATCAAAACTAATGCACTATTATATCGAGATAGTCAAACAACAGAAAAAGACAAGGGCATTTGATCCAAATTGATGGTCCGACAAGTATATAGAAGAGCCTATAGGGAGATTGAGATAATAGTTTGTCCGTGTCATTTAATCGTATCTGTAGATGCTCTTTAATTCCTTGGTTCGTTTTTTCTTAGCGATTAAATCTCTAATTGGGTGGTCGGTGTGTAATGTTTCTATTTTATAGTGTTAAAACTTTTACACTAAAACTACTGCGTGTTGTTCGTCGAGAGGGGGGGCGTTTGGACTGGCGCAAATGTGACAATCTGCATATCTGATCTTCACAAAACATGCAGATTTGGCGGCGCTAGCGCGTTGGCACGCGACCTCCTATATGCTACAAGGCGCTCAATTTTCTGATCTGACTTTTGAATGAAGGCGCTCATATGACGGTTAAGACCCTTGCTATTGCTTCCGATCACGGTGGCGTGGAACTGAAATCCGCTATTATTGACGCATTGAAAGAACGTGGCATCGAGGTGTTTGACCTTGGCACCAACGGTTCTGCATCGGTCGATTATCCGGACTATGCCCAAGCTGTAGCCAAGTCGATTGTCGATGGTAAGGCAGAAGCTGGCATTCTGGTTTGCGGTTCAGGTATTGGTATGAGTATTGCCGCAAACCGGTTCCCGGAAGTGCGCGCAGCATTGGTGCATGACCGTCTTTCGGCAGAGCTTTGCCGTTTGCATAATAACGCAAATGTTCTGTGCCTTGGCGCGCGCCTGTTGGGTGATGCGACAGCACTTGATTGCGTTGATGCGTTCATTTCGACCGATTTTGAAGGCGGTCGTCATGAAGGTCGCATTGCGAAAATGTCCTGATTTAACTGAAATTATCGCCATCTGGCATTAACCAGTACGGGTTCGGTGTATCCGGTTATCTCCGACCCGTCACATTGCATCAAAAGAGGCCCCGCATGTCGTTCAAAGGCTTTTTCTCCACCAGCTTGGCCGATGCCGACCCGGCACTGTTCAAATCGGTCACTGATGAACTCGACCGTCAGCAGAACCAGATCGAAATGATCGCTTCGGAAAACATCGTTTCCAGAGCTGTTATCGAAGCACAGGGCACTGTTCTGACCAACAAATATGCCGAAGGGTATCCTTCGCGTCGTTACTATGGCGGTTGCGAGTTTGTTGACGTCGCCGAGGCCTTGGCAATCGAACGCGCCAAAGAACTCTTTGGATGTGAATATGTCAACGTTCAGCCGCATTCCGGTGCACAGGCAAATGGCGCGGTTATGCTGGCTCTTTGCAAGCCGGGCGATACGATTTTGGGCATGTCGCTTGATGCTGGTGGTCACCTGACGCATGGTGCCCGTCCGGCACTGTCAGGCAAATGGTTCAATGCCATTCAGTATGGTGTTCGCGAAGACGATCTGACCCTTGACTATGATCAGGTTGAAGCACTTGCTGTCGAACACAAACCGACCCTGATTATTGCAGGTGGTTCTGCCATCCCGCGTCAGATCGATTTCAAACGTTTCCGCGAAATCGCTGATAAAGTTGGCGCGCTTTTGATGGTTGATATGGCGCACTTTGCCGGTCTGGTTGCCGGTGGCGTTCATCCAAGCCCACTTCCCTATGCGGACGTTGTTACCACCACCACGCACAAAACCCTGCGCGGACCACGTGGCGGCATGATTTTGTCGAACAACCTTGATATCGGCAAAAAGATCAACTCGGCAGTGTTCCCTGGTCTTCAGGGTGGCCCGTTGATGCATGTGATTGCGGCCAAGGCTGTTGCCTTTGGCGAAGCATTGCGCCCGGAATTCAAAGACTACGCGAAGCAGGTCGTCGACAATGCCAAGGCGTTGGCTGAAGTTCTGGTCAAGCGCGGCTTTGACATTGTCACGGGCGGTACTGATACGCACCTGATGCTTGTTGATCTGCGTCCAAAGGGGCTTAAAGGCAATACTGCAGAAGTGGCCCTTGAGCGCGCTGGTATCACCTGCAACAAGAACGGCATCCCGTTTGATACCGAAAAGCCGACCGTTACATCGGGCATTCGTTTGGGAACTCCTGCTGGTACGACACGCGGATTTGGCGTTGAAGAATTCAAACAGATCGGTGAACTGATCGGTGACGTTCTTGATGCCATGGTCGATAATCCGGAAGGAAATGCTGCAGTTGAGGCAGCAGTGCGTGCCAAGGTCGAAGACCTGTGCAAACGCTTCCCGATCTATTCCTGATCGCTAAAGGCTGAGTAAACATAATGCGTTGCCCATTTTGCGGACATACTGATACTCAGGTAAAGGATTCCCGCCCGACCGAAGAGCATCATGCTATTCGACGTCGCCGGTTCTGTCCTGCCTGCGGATCACGTTTCACGACATTTGAACGTGTTCAACTGCGTGAGTTGATGGTGATTAAAACAGATGGGCAACGCGAATTGTTCGACCGCGACAAATTGGCGCGGTCGATCTTTCTTGCCTGCCGTAAGCGCCCGATTGAAGATGAACGTGTTGAAAAGGCCTTAAATGGCATTCAACGACGTCTTGAAAGCAGCGGTGAAAGCGACATAACGACCGATACCATTGGCGAAATGGTGATGGAGGCGCTTAATGCCCTCGATCAGGTTGCATATGTAAGATACGCTTCGGTGTATAAGAATTTCCGCGAAGCGCGCGATTTCGAACAATTCGTCGAAAAAATGAATGATGGGGAAGAAGAGGCGGACGCAGAGTAATGACAGCCCCCGCGTTTACAGAAGACGATCGGCATTTTATGCGGGTCGCATTGAGCCTGTCTAAACGCGGTTTGGGAAATGTCTGGCCGAACCCGTCGGTTGGCTGTGTTCTAGTATCTTCTGATGGTTCTATTGTCGGGCGTGGCCATACTCAGCCCGGTGGTCGCCCGCATGCCGAACGCGTAGCACTTGATATGGCTGGTGATCTGGCCCGTGGCGCAACGGCGTATGTTACCCTTGAACCTTGTAGCCATGTTGGCAAATCGCCACCTTGTGCAGCCGGCTTGATTCAGGCAGGTGTTACAAGGGTTATCAGTGCGCTTACTGATCCTGACCCCCGTGTATCTGGTCGCGGGCATAATATGTTGCGAGATGCCGGGATCAAGGTCGATGTGGGCTTGCTTTCTGCCGAAGCGGCCAAGGTGAACGAAGGGTTCCTTTCAAAGGTCGAAAAGGGCCGTCCGTTCGTGACCCTTAAACTGGCGTCAACCCTTGACGCACGTTCGGCAACCGCATCGGGTGAAAGCCAGTGGATAACGGGTGAAGCTGCACGGCAAGAAGGCCACCGTTTGCGTGCCACCCATGATGCGATTCTTGTTGGGGCCAACACTGTTCTTGTTGATGATCCGACCCTGACATGTCGATTGGCGGGGCGAGGGCACCAGTCGCCTGTGCGCGTCGTCCTTGATCGTGCCGGGGATGTGCCGCTGTCGGCGCAGTTGGTTCAAACAGCGAATGATGTTCCGACTTGGCTTGTAACTTCTGATGCAAATTTCGCCGAACTATCGGAAAGGTTTGAAAAAACTTCGATAAAAGTGATCTCTGCTGGATGCGCGGGCGATCATTTGGACCTACATGACGTGATGCGAAAGCTATCTGATGCCGGATTAACCAGAATTCTTGTCGAAAGTGGTGGTAATTTGGCCGCTGCATTGGTTTCGGCAGGGCTGGTTGGACGGATTGTCCATTTTGTTGCCCCTGTAATGATTGGGGGCGACGGAAAGGCCATGGTTGCGTCGCTGGGACTTAAACAACTTTCAGATATGCCGCGATTTGAGCGTATCTCGGTTCGCGAGATAGGTGAAGATATTGTGGTAACATACGATAATGCAACGGATTGAACGAATGTTTACTGGCATCATTACCGATATTGCAACGGTGCGCGCAGTTGAGAAAACCGGAGATACCCGGTTTGAATTCACCACGTCCTTTGACACATCCAAGATCGTTTTGGGGGCGTCCATCGCATGTAATGGTGCATGTATGACTGTGATTGAAACCGGCGACGACTGGTTCGCGATCGAAGCATCTGCCGAAAGTCTTGATCGTACCACGCTTGGTGATCTTGCTGCGGGGTCGAAGGTTAACTTGGAACAAGCGACCCGTGTCGGAGACGAGCTTGGCGGTCATATCGTGTCAGGGCATGTTGATGGGGTTGCGACCCTGGTCAAACGTTTGCCCGAAGGCGATTCATTGCGATTGACCTTTGAAGTACCCGAACAATTCGCAAAATACATTGCCTCAAAGGGGTCGGTTACCCTTGAAGGCGTTTCTTTGACGGTCAACGAGGTTGACGACAACACTTTTGGTATCAATCTGATACCACATACACAGACACATACCACGTTGGGTTCGAAGCAACCGGGCGACCGGATTAACTTCGAAATCGACATGCTTGCACGCTATGTTGCGCGCATGCTGGGTAAGGATTGATCAAAAATGCCGCATCGCTATCTGTCGCCGATTGAAGAAGTAATTGAAGAAGCCCGCAACGGCCGGATGTTTATTCTGGTTGATGACGAAGATCGGGAAAATGAAGGCGATCTGGTGATCCCTGCGCAAATGGCGACACCTGATGCCATTAATTTCATGGCAACCCATGGCCGTGGCCTGATTTGTTTGACCCTTGAGTCCGAGCGGTGTGATGAACTTGGCCTAACCATGATGAGTGCCCATAACGGCACACGCCATGAAACGGCCTTCACAGTGTCGATTGAGGCAAAGACAGGCGTGACAACGGGCATTTCGGCACCAGATCGTGCGCGCACGGTTGCGGTTGCAATTGATCAAAATGCCGGACGCGATGACATTGTGACACCTGGGCATGTATTCCCCCTGCGGGCGCGTCCGGGTGGGGTCCTTGTGCGGGCAGGGCATACCGAAGCATCGGTGGATATTGCCCGCCTTGCCGGTTTGAATGCGTCAGGTGTGATTTGCGAAATCATGAGTGAGTCGGGTGAAATGGCCCGATTGCCAGAACTTGTTGAATTCGCCAAGAAGCATAATCTTAAAATCGCACAGATTGCTGATTTGATCCGGTATCGCCGCAAACACGAAAAAGTCGTGCAACGCAAGGCAACGACCAAGATCAAAAGTGTGAATGGTGGTGAATTTGACATGCATCTTTATGTCAATAACGTCACTTATGCGGAACATATTGCGCTGGTTAAAGGCGACATCAGCGATGATGCACCGGTTCTAACGCGCGTTCATGCGCTTAATGTGCTTGAAGATGTTCTGGGCGATACTCAGACGGGGCATCATGGGCAATTGGCGGCTGCGATGCGCCAGATCGGCGAAGAAGGTCGCGGTGTTGTTGTTCTGATCCGTGAACCGCGCCCTAATACCCTTTCATCATCCATCGCCAAGCTGATTGAGTTGAATGGTGGGGACGGTGACGCCCTTCGTCAGGAAATTGCCGAGGCAACCGGGGATGCCGATTTGCGTGATTATGGTGTGGGCGCACAAATCTTGCATGATCTCGGTATTCGGGACATGATTCTGCTTTCAAATACCAAACGCCACATTGTAGGACTTGACGGCTTCGGTCTAAATCTGGTTGATCAGCGTCCGCTTGTCGTCTCGGAGGAATAAAACCATGAGTAACGCCCCCCACATTTTGATTGTGGATGCACCATATTACACGCATATCGTCGAAGACCTTGTCAAAGGGGCTGCTTCGACTCTAGAAGCAGGTGGCGCGACATGGGATCGTATTTCGGTGTCTGGTGCGTTTGAAGTGCCGATTGCCATTCGTTATGCGGTACAGTCCATGGAAGAGCTCGCAACTGGGCCGCGCTATGATGGGTATCTGGCACTTGGTTGCGTTATCCGCGGCGAGACGACACACTATGATCACATCTGCGAAGAAGCCAACCGTGCGCTGATGCAGCTTTGCCTTGATTACAATCTTGCGATTGGTAACGGCATTCTGACTGTCGAGAGCGAGGCACAAGCACTGGCACGCGCCAAGGCGGATGAAAAGAACAAAGGTGGCGAGGCTGCCAACGCTGTTCTGCGTCAGATAGAAGTTCAAAACCATTTTGGAATACATCACAAGTAATGACCGATAAACCAAAGGCATCAGCCGCACAGCAGCGCAGCGCAGCGCGTTTTGCCGCTATTCAGGCACTTTATCAGGCAGAGCTGTCTCAGCTTTCAGCCGGCGACATCGTGCGCGAATATTCCGACTTCCGTCTTGATGGCCAAGGTGGTCGCGACCTTGACCTGACCAATGATGACCTGATTGATCCAGATCGCGGTTTCTTTGCCGATCTTGTTCAGGGTGTTGCCGCACGCATGGTCGATATTGACGCATTGATAAATGGTGCCCTTGAAAAAGGCTGGACGACCAAGCGTCTTGAAACCGTTTTGCGCAGCATTCTGCGGGCTGGTACGTACGAGCTCATGGCACGCGAAGACGTTCCGATGCGCGTTGTTATAACCGAATATGTTGATGCAGCTCATTCGTTCTTTGATGAAAAAGAACCAAAACTGGTCAATGCGGTTCTTGATCGCATCGGTAAAAATCTGCGTCCTGGTGAAGCCGGGCAGAACTGATATGGCAGCGCGATCGGGGGAATTTGATCTGATCGCGCGCCATTTTGCGCCGATTGCGCAACGAGACCCAGCCGCATTGTCGCTTAAAGATGATGCAGCGGTGTTTTCCCCGCCTACCGGGTGCGAGGTCGTTGTGACGACCGACGCACTGGTAGCCGACGTTCATTTCCGCAATATTGATGATCCGGGATTGATCGCGCAAAAAGTCCTGCGCGTTAACATGTCCGATCTTGCTGCGATGGGGGCAAGGCCGGGTGGGGTGGTTTTGACCGCCGGGCTTAACCGTGATCTTTCAGAAGACTGGATTGCACAATTTGCCAAAAAATTTGGTGATGATTGTGCGGCATTTTCGGTTTCCCTGTTAGGGGGCGATACGGTTGGCACGTCAGGCCCGACATTCTTTAGCTTGACGGCGTTTGGTTATGTTCCGGCGGGAAAAGCGCTTCGCCGTGATCAAGCACGCCCCGGTGATCTTTTGGCGGTAACGGGCACGCTGGGCGATTCGGCGTTGGGGCTGTCTGTGTTAATGGGCAATCATCCCAACCTTGATGACACCGAACAGGCATTTCTAAAGGACCGCTATTGGGTGCCGCAGCCCCGTATGAGTGTCAGCAACTCATGTATGGATTTGGATTGTAGGTTTTCTGTCATGGATTTGTCCGATGGTTTGGCCGGCGATTGCCGTAAAATCTGCGATACGTCACATGTTGGCATGACGATTTATCAGGACAAAATTCCGTTATCCCCTGCTGCACAAAGCGTTTTAGAAAAAGATCAAAGCTGCTGGAGCCAAATTTTAGGCGGCGGAGATGACTATGAATTGCTGATTGCCGGTGCAGCCGACGATATCAAGGCGCTGGGTAATCAAGTTACGGTCATTGGTTCGGTCACAGATATGGTCGGGCAGGTTGATTTGGTTGGCATGGATGGAAAAATGGCCGAACTCGCACCGGGCGGGTTCGACCATTTTAAATAAGTTTCTGACCTAGCTATCAGCGGTGTTTGTCGGGTTTATTTACCTTCGCTAAACCGGCCAAGGTTGCCAAATAGCTGCTGCAAGATGGTCATTTCACGACCGGCAGTCGGTGTGACGCGGTCGGTTGGAATGACCGGCTTGCCATCTTCAAGGTCATATTCACTTAGAATTTCGACCCGGTTTGCTGCATCGAAGCTGATCAGAACGACTTTCTGTTCGACAGTTTCAGGTTCGAAGAAGGCAATCGTTTCGGTGGTTTTGGAAATATATAGCCAAACGTTCTCGTCAAAGGCCGCAATCGTCGACGGCGAGCCAAGAATGTCGGTGACATCGCCCTTGGTCGATTCTCCGATTAATATCTGTTCAAGCATTTCTGGGTCTGGCGCATTGCCGCGCGAAGCGATCCGCGGACTGCATGCCGAGACAAAAGCAACAGCCAATCCTGCCAGCAGGATCAGGGGAATGCGGGTAATTTTGTTATGTATGAAGCTCACCAGAGCGACCCTCTTGTTGTAACCAAACCGGAATTGCCTTGAGTTTCTGCGCTAGGCGCATGATATTGCCGGGCAATGTCTGGGGCAGAGCCGCCCCGAGAAGATTTACGGCATTCTGCTTGCCATGGCGGGAATGTCAACGAAGGAGTGTTACTGTTGTTTGGATGGCTTAAGAAAAAAGACCGCAAGCAAACGGCTGCGTTCGAGCTTTACACCGCAATGGTAACGCAGGCACGCCAACCCGATTTTTATGCAAAGCTTGGCGTTCCCGATACAATAGAAGGGCGTTTCGATCTTATTTTGGTCCATGCATTCGTGTTGTTCCGTCGGCTTAAAACCGATGATGGGGACCGTGATCTGGCACAGCATATCTTTGATGTGATGTTTGCCGATCTTGACCAGAATATGCGTGAAATGGGAATTGGCGATGTCGGAATCCTGAAACGGATCCGGAAAATGTCGGAGTCCTATCACGGACGTATCGTTGCTTATGAAGAGGGCGTCCAATCTGGCGCAGCGGAACTTGCCGCCGCATTGGACCGCAACCTTTTTGCCGATACCGAAGTTACGGATGTACAACTAATGGCGATGGTCGGGTATGTGCATGACGCACTGGCCTTGCTTGATAAACAAGCTATTTTAGAATTGCAGAACGGCGCGGTTCAATTTCCCAAAATTCCCGCAGTAGCCGTTGCAGCCCCGCAGTAGAAAGAACGACTTGATGTCTAAAAAATTTACCCCCGAATTTTCCCGTATTGTCAAAACCGACGAGCAGGTAAATCCGAAAGAAAAGCTAAAAATTGAGGCCAATGAAAAAGAACGTGCGGCATTGGCCAAACGATTTGAATTGGTATCAATCGATAGCCTCAATGCCGAACTGACCATCAAGGTCGCATCAAATGGTGAGGTCACGGTTCGTGGCCCGATGAGCGCACAGATTACGCAAAGCTGTGTGACCACGCTTGAACCGGTTCCGGAAACCGTCGAAGACACAGTCGAAGTGCTGTTTTCGCCGCACGTGTCCGAAGACGATCTTCCGTCCAACCCAGATGATTTGGAAAACCTGTCAGAAGAAGAATTGATGGCGTTGCTTAATCAGCCAGAACCGCTGGTTGATGATAAAATTGATGTTGGCGAAGTTGTTGCGCAGTTTCTTGCTGTTGCCATGGACCCATATCCGCGCAAAGACGGTGCTGAACTGCCGAAATCGGTTAAGACCGAAGAAGAAGCACAAGAAGAACGTCCTAATCCCTTTGCGCAGCTTGCGGGCTTGAAAGAGCAGCTTGAAAAGAAAAAATAATGTCCAAAGGTTTGAAAACCTGACGATTAGTGTCTTTGAATATGCCGGTTTTTACCGGCATTTCACTTTTACATCGTAAGGTGACAGTGTATTCCCGAGGGATGGCAAGCTTGTTGACCTCGGCTTTACCTTGTAACTGGTCGAGAATTCCGGTAATTACGGGCGTTCCGGCGAATTGATGACAGTCTTTAGCCAATTGGCTGATCTGCCGGATATCCGGTTCAGAAATTTTAGAACAACCATAAGAGAATACGTTGCCTGAACAGGTTTGCATATCACTTGACGCGATGGGAGGAGACCACGCGCCAGAGATGGTCGTCGCAGGTGCTGAAATCGCACTCAAAAGGCTTCCCCATCTTAAGTTTCTGATGTTTGGTGATGAAGCGCGGCTTAAGCCGTTGCTGGCCACATACCCTGCATTGGAAACCGTTAGCGAGGTTCGCCACGCGACGCAGGAAGTTTCAATGGAAGATAAACCTTCCGTAGCTTTGCGTCAGCGTCGTGATTCCAGCATGCGTCTTGCCATTAACGCCGTTAAAGAAGGTGATGCGCAAGGTGTCGTGTCAGCCGGGAATACCGGCGCATTGATGGCAATGGCCAAATTTGTGCTGAAAACCGTACGCGGCATCGATCGTCCAGCAATCGCGACTTATATGCCGACCCAGCGCGGCGAAACCGTGATGCTTGATCTCGGTGCGAACATTGAATGCGATGAAAACAACCTTGTTCAGTTTGCACTAATGGGGGAAGTTTTCAGTCGTATTCTGTTTGGTCTTGAAAAGCCGTCTGTTGGTTTGCTCAATGTTGGTATCGAAGAGCTTAAAGGCAACGAGGCGGTCAAAAAGGCTGGGGCCATTCTGCGTGACATTGATCTTCCGATCCGGTTTGCGGGATTCGTCGAAGGTGATGATCTTGCCAAAGGCACGGTTGATGTCATCGTGACCGATGGTTTCACGGGGAACGTCGCACTTAAAACTGCTGAAGGCACTGCGCGCCTGTTGGTTCATTTCCTGCGCGAAACTTTCAAAAGCTCGTTCTTTGCCAAGGTTGGCTATCTTCTTGCACGTCGTTCGCTGCAGCGGTTCCGTGATCGCATGGACCCGCGCCGCTATAATGGCGCTATGTTGCTGGGCCTTAATGGTATCGCGGTCAAAAGTCATGGTGGTACGGACGCGCTTGGTTTTTCTAATGCCATCGGGGTTTGCCACGATTTGATCGTTAACAACCTTAATGACAGCATCAAAAACGAACTTGCTGCTTTTGAACAGGCGAGGACCAGTAAGGTCGAAGCTGAACAAGAAGTGGCTGTTCCGGTTGGTCAAGCCAACTGATTAAATCACCAAAACATTAGAAAGCTGGCGGTCCCCAAATCATGACAGTTCGTTCTCGCATTATTGGTTGCGGCTCATATCTTCCTGCAAATGTTGTAACCAATGATGATCTGACCGCGCGCGTAGATACGTCTGATGAATGGATCGTCGCGCGCACAGGTATCCGTCAGCGCCATATTGCCGCCGAAGGTGAAACCACCAGTGATCTGGCTTTTGAAGCGGCGAAAAAGGCGATGAAACATGCGGGTGTTACCGCAGACGACATTGATTTGATCATTGTTGCAACGGCCACACCTGATAATACTTTCCCGGCAACGGCCACCAAAGTTCAGAACCGTCTTGGCGTTAAGGGCTTTGCCTTTGACGTGCAGGCGGTGTGTTCTGGCTTTGTTTATGGTTTGACAACAGCAGATATGTATATCCGCAATGGTCAGGCGAAAACGGCGTTGGTTATTGGGGCGGAGACATTCTCGCGCATTCTTGATTGGGAAGATCGTCGCACCTGTGTGCTGTTTGGCGATGGTGCAGGGGCCGTTGTTGTTCAAGCTGTTGACGGCAATGGGACAGTAGAAGATCAGGGAATTCTTGCCAGCCGTCTGCATTCAGACGGCAGCAAATATGAACTTCTTTATGTCGATGGTGGCCCGTCGACAACCCAGACAGTTGGTCATCTTCGTATGGAAGGCAAGGAAGTCTTCCGGCATGCTGTGACCAATTTGGCAGGTGTTATTCGCGAAGTTCTTGCCGATACCGGGCTTGAAGCCGCGGACATTGATTGGCTTGTACCACACCAGGCCAATCGTCGTATCCTTGACAGCACGGCCAAGAAATTTGGCATATCGCCGGACAAAGTTGTCGTAACGGTTGATCGTCACGCCAATACGTCTGCGGCGTCTATACCTTTGGCACTGGCAGAAGCCGTGCATGATGGCCGGGTAAAGCGTGGCGATATCGTAATTCTTGAAGCGATGGGCGGCGGATTTACCTGGGGCGCATCACTCGTTCGCTGGTAAATTGCAGGCGATCGTAGTGCTGCCGCAGGGTGGAAAAACACACTAAATTCGTAAAAATCACAACATTCAGCCGTAAAGCAGTGTATCCTGTTGATATTGAGTGATTTCGCCACCAGATATAGCCTTGTGTATATAGTCCCGAAATAAGGAGGCGGCCTGATATGTCGGAAACAACGATTACCCGTGCGGATCTCGCTGAAGCCGTTTACCAGGAAGTAGGCTTGTCGCGGAATGAGTCTGCGCAGCTACTGGAAACTGTTCTTGATGAAATTTCGTCTGCGTTGATCAAAGACGAAGTGGTAAAGATTTCCTCGTTTGGAAGCTTTTCTGTGCGTCAAAAAGGACAACGCATCGGACGGAACCCGAAAACGGGCGAAGAAGTACCGATCCTTCCGCGTAAGGTGCTTGTCTTCCGGCCGTCACAGGTTCTGAAAGCCCGCATTAACGCTTAAGAAAAAAAGAACTCATGAAAACGAACTTGGGGGCTGTGGCGGGAAATTCCCGCCGTACAGCAAAGTCTGACTCTGCTTTTCGTACAATTAGCGAGGCTGCAAAGGAGCTTGGTCTTCAGCAGCACGTCCTAAGGTTCTGGGAATCCAAGTTTCCACAGATCCAACCGTTAAAACGGGCAGGCGGCCGTCGCTATTACCGACCTGAAGATATCGACTTCCTCGGCAATATCCGAACCTTGTTGCATGATCAGGGCTTCACGATCAAAGGGGTCCAAAAACTTCTTGATCAGAACAAGGGCAAGTTGCCTTCAGAAATTTCTGTGAACGCCAATGATGTCGACCAGATGGTTGCTTCATCGGTCGCAAATAGCAATGTTGGCGGTGCGGTCCACGGTTCAACTGTTGATAAAACGGCTTTGCAAAGCGTTTTAGGTGAATTGCAGGAACTGCAAGGCATCCTTCGGTCGAGCCTGCAGGAAGTCAAAAAAAATCCATAAAAATCATTTGCGTCTTTGGCGTGGCGCCGCTATTTATCGAGCCGCGCCAAAGAGCGCATCTATACGGTCGGAGCGTGGCGCAGCCTGGTAGCGCACCTGCATGGGGTGCAGGGGGTCGGAGGTTCGAATCCTCTCGCTCCGACCAATTATTTCCCCCTAAAAATTCTGATTTTAATTTGAACGTTCTTGCTCTTTTGGCATAAAGCGGCCAAGGGTTTTGACATTGCCGTTTCCATCAACGCGGATCAGGATGATTTCACCAGACCTAGGATAAATACCAGTCAATTTCGTGATGTTGACCTGATGGGTAATCAGCAGCGCTTTGCTGTTTTTGGGAAGCGTATTCAGACGTGCAATAAGTTGATCTGTTTGCTGATCTGCGGTGCTGCGATCGCGGAAAAATGAATTTAGTGCGGGTTCTTCACTCACTGTTCCAAGTTCAAGCAGGGTTGCTGTTTCTAGGCAGCGGCACCACTGGCTGCTGAGTATCGTATCAATCGATATTTCACGCTCACGTATTTGGTTGCCAGTTTCACGCGCCTGATTTTGGCCTGTTTTATCTAAATTTCGCTGTGTTTTACAATCACCAAGGGCGAAGTTAACAGGGTCGCCAGTTCCCGGTGCGATGGCGTGGCGCATCAAGGCGTGAACACCAGTCTGCCCCCAAATTTTCCATGGATCTTTTTCTGACGCCGCGGCATCTCGTGGTGCAAACACACAGATAAGGGCGATTGCGGCAATGGTGTTTCGCATCAATGGGGGCATGGTCGAACTCAGTTTATGGTAACAGACACAATGCTTGATACCTGTGAAACTGCCGACTAGATCAAACTTAGGTGATTAGTTTGCTCTTTTGGGGTGAAAACAAACTTACGTGCTTTTTTCGGAAAGGTTCGTCACAACAAGACGGCCTTCATCCGTAAGCTTGCAAATCAGCCAATCAGGTTTTACCGGATTATCAAACCAAGGGGCAGCCCAGCCATGATCAATACAGCTTCTGACCGTTTTTTCGCTGATTTGTTTGCCATTGCCATCAAATAACGGCAACTTTCCGCCGGGTTGGCTTAGTCCACGTTGTAGCCATTCAAGCTGTACGTCCGTGGGTTTTGAATGTTTTTTCCCCGTCATCGGTACTCCTCGCACCGTTATGGTATGATTGGCGCCATAAATGTTGGATGATGTCTAGTGTGACGGATAATCAATCATGGAGCAATCGCAATGACAGCCGACATGTTTCAGGCCAGCGAAATGTCATTTTTGTATGTTACTGTTCCAGATATGGAAACAGCACGCTTGCTTGCTGGTGGTGCTATTCGTGAAAAACTTGCGGCATGTGCAAATGTATTGCCACAGATGACCGCAATTTATGAATGGGGTGGCGATGTTGAAGAAGAAAGCGAGCTGATCGTTATTCTTAAGACATCAACGTCAACTGCATCATCATTGGCCCAATGGCTTGAACAACATCATCCTTATGAGGTTCCCTGTGTTCTCGAAATACCGTTAGGGCGGGGCAATCATGATTACGTGTCATGGCTGCAAAAGCAATTGGGATCAAGATCACGGCTGATGTGATTGCATCTGGGTGGATTGGTCCCTAGGATGGCGCAAATTTAATCCGTTGGGTGATGAGACTTTATGAACCAGCTTACCAAAATGGCCTTGGAAATGGGGCCGTTGATCTTGTTTTTCGCGGCCAATGCAACGACCAACCTTATGACGGCAACAGCAGTGTTTGTTGTCGCAACGGTCATTGCATTGATTACATCTTACATGATCGCCCGAACTATTCCGATTATGCCTTTGATCGGTGGCGTATTTGTCATCGTGTTTGGTGGGTTGACGCTTTACCTCGATGATGAACTCTTCATCAAGATAAAGCCAACGATCGTCAATATGCTGTTCGCAACGATCCTGTTCGGTGGATTGATGGCGCGAAAGCTGTTTCTCAAGCTGGTGCTGGAAAGTGCGTTCAGGGCGACGGATGAAGGTTGGCGCATTTTGACATGGCGCTGGGCAATTTTCTTTGTCTTTCTTGCCATTATTAATGAATTGGTCTGGCGCAATTTTGCGACCGATACTTGGGTTGCATTCAAGGTCTGGGGAATTATGCCAATCACTATGGTGTTTGGGATGGCGCAGGTGCCGGTATTGATGAAGCACCAATTGCCAGAAGAAGAGGGCAGCTCTACTGCGTCCTAGGCCCAAGACCCAAGACCCAAGACCCAAGACCGTCTATCACTTTTAAATGCACAAGGGCAGGATGTTATCCTGCCCTTTGGTTTTGATAGCGTGTTGGGGCGATCATTCACCGGCTGTTAGCGGATGGGCAACGCCACGCTTACAGCAGCTTGGGCAGCAATGCCTTCTTCACGCCCGGTAAAGCCCAACCGTTCAGTGGTGGTGGCTTTGACATTCACCCGATCAACTTCAATACCAAGTATTTCGGCGACTTTTTTGCGCATGGCCGGTGTATGTGGGCCGATTTTGGGGCGTTCACAAATCAAGGTAATGTCTGCATTCACGATCCGTCCCCCACGTTCGCGGACCAGATCTGCGGCATGTTTCAGGAAAATATCAGACGCGGCACCTTTCCACTGCATATCACTTGGCGGGAAATGTTGCCCAATATCACCCGCGCCAATGGCACCAAGAATAGCATCTGTTAAGGTGTGCAGGCCGACATCTGCGTCCGAATGTCCTTCAAGACGGGCATTATGTGGCACCTTGATGCCGCATAAAATGCAGTGATCGCCCGGCGCGAACCGATGAACATCAAATCCGGTTCCTGCGCGGTATTCTTCCTGCTGCATGTGGGGAGCTTCCTTAGTTGTCTTGTTTACCCAATCTTGGGCGCGGCCAAAATCGTCGCGCCGGGTGATTTTGTCATTATTTACAGTGCCTTCTACGCAAACAACATCAATGCCAAGCATTTCAAGCAAAGCCGCATCATCCGTAAGTTCTTGGCCTTCGAACTTCTGATGGGCATCAAGGATGGTCGCAAAGTCAAATCCCTGAGGGGTTTGCGCCCGATGCAGGCTTTCACGCGGGATTGTGCGTGAAATGACATTATTCTGGCCGGTTTGTTTGATGGTGTCTGCGACGGGTAGGGTCGGAATGGCGCCTTTGTGGGGTTCAAGGGCGCCAATGACCCGCTCAATGACATCGTCAGAAATGCCGGGGCGCGCGGCATCATGGATCAGGACAATATCAGGGCTTTGGGCTGCAAGGCCCCGCAAACCATTGAGTACAGATTGCTGCCGGGTTTCGCCCCCTGCAATGGGGGCTGGCAAATTAAGCACATCGGGTAAGTCATTGATGGCGTTGTCGTATAAATCCTGATGCGCAGGATTATAGACCACCTGAAGAAGGCTCGGCGATGTGTGCCGGGCAAAGCATTCAATGCAATGACCAAGCAGGCTTTTCCCGCCAAGCACGTGATATTGTTTTGGTATTGGGTCGCCAAATCTGTTACCGCTGCCTGCAGCAACGATGACAACCCCGATTTTTTTGGTCATAAAGATGATGCCATGGCTTGTCTGAATTGCGCCGCAGGCTATCTTTCTGCGGAGACTTTGCCAAGTCGGCATTTAGAATATCAGGCCTAATGTGTTCCTGAATACTGAAACGGACCATCGCATGCTTGCTGCATATATACACATACTCGCCTTGTTGCCGCTGACTGCGCAGATCATGCGCGAAGAGCCAAAGCGCGATATTTGGTTGTATGGTTCAATTTGTCTGGCAGCAGTCGGAACCATGGTCTTGCTTGGCCTGACGGGCGAAGAAGTTCAGTCGCGTGGCTTTTCTGCAGCCCTTCATTGGTCCGAGCTTACGGTGATCATGATTTTTGGCGGATTGGTGATGTGCAAGGGGCCGCATCAGATTTGGCGACTTGCCGGTTATATTGGTGGCTATCTGTTATTGTTTGCTGTGCTGGCGGCTGTTTTCCGGATGTTCGGCAACCAAGCGCCGCCGACGGTCAACGGACCGGCACTTTATTCCGGTTGGCTGTGGGCGCATATTGGTAGCTCGTTAATTACCTATGCGCTCGTAACATTGGCCGCAATTGCAGCCATGGCCTATGTCGTTCAGGAACATGCGCTTAAACACCGTAAGCCCACCCGTTGGAGCCGCCGTTTGCCGCCTTTGCGCGACAGTGAATATATGCTGGTCGGATTTTTAAAATGGTCGGCGTGGGTTCTGATAATCGGAATCGTTTCTGGATTTGCGCTTCGATATGTCGAAGGCAACAGCCTTTGGGAAATTGATCACAAGATGCTGCTAACCTTGTTGGGGTTTGCGACCATCTGTACCCTTATTTTCATTCACGAGAAATCGACATTACGCGGACGCATGGCTGTGCGTTTTGTCCTCGGCGCCTGGTTGCTTTTGACCTTGGCCTTTCCCGGTGTGCGTTTGGTTAGTAGTTACTTGATCGGGTAGCTGACGGATTAGCGTTGTATGATGTGCTAGAGAATTACGCAAAAATACGCACTGCTGATTGGATAATGCGCAATTGATGATCAGTGTGCGGTGCAGTAAGAAAACGCCATGCGGAATAATCGTACGTATCATACTCGAATTTCAGCATGTTCAAGGCATTTCACCGGGTTGAGCGGCTCGATATTTTGATCAATACGCTTAGAGTTGTTGCAACTCGCGGCCAGTTTTATTAATCTGCCCAAGTTTTAGGCAATCGGAAATTCTTCATGTCATTGCAGATCGGTTCTGTACATGTGCCAGAAAATGTCATTCTGGCACCTATGTCAGGTGTGACTGACCTTCCATTTCGTCAACAAGTCCGCCAGTTTGGCGGGCATCTTGTTGTGTCTGAAATGATTGCGTCCGATGCCATGACCCGCATCCAGCGCCATGATAAAGAAGTGCGTAAGATGCATGGTGACTGCACAGCCGAAAGCCCACTTTCCGTTCAGCTTGCGGGAACAGAACCTGAAGAAATGGCCGAAGCGGCCAAAATGAACGAAGCCCGTGGGGCAATGATCATTGATATCAATATGGGCTGTCCGGCGAAGAAGGTTACGAAGGGCTATGCTGGTTCGGCCTTGATGCGCGACGAAAAGCTTGCGGCAGATATCATCAAAGCGACCGTTGATGCGGTATCAGTGCCTGTTACGCTTAAAATGCGCCTTGGCTGGGATGATGATAACCGTAACGCGCCGACGCTGGCTAAAACTGCAGAAGACCTTGGGATTGCGATGCTGACCATTCACGGGCGCACGCGATGCCAATTTTATAAAGGCGATGCAGACTGGGATGCAATTTCCTTGGTCAAGAACGCGGTTTCAATTCCGGTGATTGGTAATGGCGACGTCACCCGTGAAGAAGATGCGCAGGAATTGCTGCATCGTTCGGGGGCGGATGGGGTGATGGTTGGTCGCGGTGCCTATGGCAAACCGTGGTTTTTGGCGCAAGTATCGCACTTTCTAAAAACCGGTGAAAAAATGGCTGCGCCATCACTTGCCATTCAATTGCAAACCATCCTGCGTCATTATGATGCGATGATCGACCATCATGGTCGACAGGGTGTGCGTATCGCGCGGAAACACTTGGCTTGGTATTGCAATAGCCTACGGAATGCGACGGAATTCCGACGTGTTATCAATGTTTTGGATGATCCGTCTGCGGTCAAAGACCACATTCGGTCCTTTTATGAACCGTTGGTCGAAAACGAAATCAAATTGGATCAGGAAGCTGCCTGATCGTTTTATAACAATAACATGGCGATTGTAAAAATCGTTGGGGAAGAATTGAATGAGACTGGGATTTGGAAAAGGCAACGGGGTTGATCCAACCGGCGTGCTTAACGCGATTGCAAGTGCAGTCGTCGTTGCCAATCGGGATGGGAAAATTCGGTTTGTCAATCAGGCGACCGAACAGCTTTTTAATACCAGCGCAAGTGTTCTGTGTCGAAGCGACCTGACAGACTTCATACCGGCTGACAGCCCTGTATTTTCCTTGATCAAGCAAGCGATTGATGAGGCAACCCTTGTTGCCGATCATAATCTTTTGATTGAAAGTCCCAAGATTGGCAAACACACGGTCAATCTTACTGTTGGCTCGATGCCAGATGAAAGCGATTGCGCCGTTCTGACCTTCGAGCCACGTTCGATCGCCCAGAAAATTGACAATCAGCTTCTAAGCCGAAATTCAGCACGTTCCGTCAGTGCTATGGCAGCGATCCTTGCCCATGAAATCAAAAACCCTCTGTCGGGGATACGCGGGGCTGCGCAGTTGCTTGAACAGACCAGCAACGAAGATGATCGGGTGTTAACCCGCCTGATTTGCGACGAGGCAGACCGTATTGTCGAGCTTGTCGACCGGATGGAAATTTTCTCGGACAAGCCGTTGGAGCGCGGAGCGGTTAATATTCATACCGTTCTTGAACATGTGCGCCGCTTGGCAGAAAACGGTTTTGGCAAGAATTTGGTGTTTGAAGAAGTCTATGACCCGTCCTTGCCGCCAGTCTTTGGTAATCGGGATCAACTTATTCAGGTCTTCCTTAATCTGGTGAAAAACGCCGGAGAAGCCGTTGATCCAAAGGACGGGAAAATCATTATTTCCACACGCTATCAACATGGTGTCCGCCTTGCTGTCGCAGGTGGTGATGCACGTGTTCATTTGCCGCTTGTTGTTTCCGTACGTGATAATGGTCCGGGCATTTCACAAGATATGCGTGAAAGCCTGTTTGATCCGTTTGTCACGACCAAGCCAACAGGATCGGGTCTTGGACTGGCACTCGTTGCCAAAATCATTAATGACCATGGTGGGGTGATTGAAGTGAAAGACGTGCCGGGGGGCGGTGCAGAATTTCAAATCATGCTGCCAATCTACAATCGTTCGCTTGCCGAGGGGGCTGGCGAACCCATAATAATCAAAAACAGGGAAGAAACGGTATGAGCACGCGCCCTGCCAGAATTCTTGTTGCCGACGATGACCGCGCAATCCGTACAGTGTTAACGCAGGCCTTGTCGCGTCAAGGCCATGAGGTTCGCAGTACAGGTCATGGCCGCACGCTGTGGGATTGGATCGCCGATGGGGATGGCGATCTGGTTATTACTGATGTCATGATGCCAGACGAGAACGGTCTTGATATGGTGCCGCGCATTCGCAAATTGCGCCCAGACCTTCGCGTTATTGTCATGAGTGCGCAAAACACTTTGATGACAGCGGTCAAAGCAGCCCAGCGCGGTGCGTTTGAATATCTGCCAAAGCCGTTTGATCTTAACGAGTTAATGGGCATTGTTGACCGCGCACTTGAGACGCCGCAGGAAAGCCAGGCTGGCAAATCTGCGGATGAGGAGGGCGATGATCGCCTGCCGCTGATTGGCCGTTCTGCGGCAATGCAGGAAATTTACCGTGCCCTTGCACGTCTGATGAACACGGACCTTACCGTGATGGTCACGGGTGAAAGCGGAACGGGTAAGGAACTGGTCGCACGTGCGCTACATGAATATGGCGGACGTCGTCATGGACCGTTTGTTGCCATCAACATGGCCGCAATTCCACGTGAGCTGATCGAAAGCGAACTGTTTGGCCACGAAAAAGGTGCCTTTACCGGTGCAAATGAACGCAAAGTAGGCCGGTTTGAGCAGGCGGAAGGTGGGACGCTTTTCCTTGATGAAATTGGCGATATGCCGCTTGAAGCACAGACCCGTCTTCTGCGTGTTTTGCAAGAAGGTGAATATACCCGTGTTGGCGGTCGTACCCCAATCCGGGTCAATGTGCGTATTGTGGCCGCAACGCACCGCGATTTACGCAAACTCATTCGCGAAGGAACTTTCCGCGAAGATTTGTTCTATCGTTTAAATGTGGTGCCGATCCGTCTGCCATCTTTGCGCGAACGTCTGGAAGATATTCCGGAACTGGTGAACCATTTCCTGATGCTGGCAAGTGCCGAAGGCCTTCCGCGCAAAAGCTTGTCATCAGAAGCAATGGCACGCCTTAAGGCGCACCGTTGGCCGGGCAACATCCGTGAACTTGAAAATATGGTGCGGCGTTTGACCGCGCTTTATTCGCATGATGTCATTGGCGTTGATGTTATCGAAACCGAGTTTTCCGAAAATAGCATCAACGAAGCCGCACCAAGTGCAGAACCACAATCCTTGTCAGAATCCATCGAGCGCCATGTTCGTGAGTATTTTGACGCGCATGAGGAAGATTTGCCGTCGAACGGGCTGTATGACCGTATCCTGCGTGAAATGGAACGCCCGCTTTTGAATGTGACACTCGAAGCAACACGGGGAAATCAGGTCAAAGCGGCAGAAGTTCTTGGCTTAAACCGAAATACTTTGCGTAAGAAAATCCGTGACCTTGGGCTTGAAGTCGTCAGAGGCGCGAAATGAACAATACTGACCGTTCGATCTCCAGCCGTTTTTTACGGTCGGGCTTTGTACGGTTTATGGGGCGGTTGGGCCAGTCGCGCCGTTTTGCGTTTGGCTTGGTCGCAGCAGCCCTGATTTCGGTTACCGCGACTTACCTTGCGATGACGGGGACGGCACCATTCCGCCCTGATCCGCGACTAATTTTGCTTTTGCTCAATATTGACCTTGTTCTGGTATTGCTGCTTGCAACGTTGGTTGCGCGTAAACTTGTTCAGATATGGGTTGAACGCCGGCGTGGGGTTGCTGGGGCTAAGCTCCATACCCGCATGGTTTTGATGTTTTCCCTAGTTGCCGTAACACCAGCCATCGTTGTTGCTGTGTTTTCGGCCTTGTTCCTGCATTTTGGCATTCAGGGCTGGTTTAGTGACCGCATTCGAACCGCGGTCGAAGAAAGTATGGTCATTGCTGATGCCTATTTGAAAGAGCATCAGGAACTGATCCGTGCAGACATTCTTGCGACCAGCGCTGACTTGCAGCGGTTTGGCGTCAATTTTTCGACCAGTGTCGATCGAATATCTGATTTTTTGACCGATCAGGCCCTTGCGCGTGGCTTGCCTGAAGTCATGATGATTGACGGTTCAGGGCAGGTCATTGCGCAGTCGGAATACAGTTTTTCCTACACAACTGATCAGTCATCCATCCCGCCCGAAGTCTTTGACGAAGCGCGTGAGAAGGATGTGGTTCTTATGATCGGTTCAGCCGATAACCGCATTCGCGCAGTGGCAAAAATTCCGTCTTTCATTGATGCGTTCCTGCTGGTTGGTCGATTTGTCGACCCCAATGTTCTTGACCGTATTGATAAGGCAAGACGCGCTGTTTCGGCTTATGAAAGCCTTGAAGGGGAACGTTCAGGCATCGTGATCACCTTTGTGATGATCTTTGTTCTGATCTCGGTTGTTCTTTTGCTGGCGGCTGTAACGCTTGGTCTTATGGTTGCAACGCGTTTGGTGCAGCCGGTGTCGCAATTGATCACTGGGGCCGAACGGGTCCGTGATGGTGATCTGTCGTTCCGCGTGCCCCTTGATGGGCAGGGCGATGAACTTGAAGCGCTAAGCCGCGCATTTAACCGGATGACCGCACAGCTTGAAACGCAACATAGCGAGCTGATTGCAGCCAACCGATTGAATGATGAACGGCGTCGCTTTACCGAAGCTATTCTTGGTGGTGTGACGGCCGGTGTGATTGGCCTTGATCCTGATCGTAAAATTGATCTGCCCAACCGAAGCGCATCTGATCTGTTGGCACTTGATCTGGAAGATCATCTTGGTCAGGAACTTACCGAAGTCGTTCCTGAATTCGCCAGTATGTTTGAAGATTTTAGTCGGGAAGGTGATCGCAGCAAGCCCCGGCAGATCGAAATTCGTCGTGATGGCGTTAACGTAACCCTTTTGGCGCGCGTGACGGCAGAATGGGCAGATGATGGCACTGTATTTGGCTATGTCGTGACATTTGACGATGTGACCGAACTACAAACGGCCCAGCGCATGGCAGCATGGGCGGATGTAGCGCGTCGTATTGCCCATGAAATAAAAAACCCGCTTACCCCCATTCAATTGTCGGCGGAACGTCTTAAACGTCGTTATCTCAAACAAATCGATGATGATCAGGAAGTCTTTAAGACCTGTACTGATACGATCATTCGTCAGGTTTCTGATATTGGCCGGATGGTCGATGAGTTCTCAAGCTTTGCACGAATGCCATCGCCTAAAATGCGAATGGAGAATATCAGTGAACTTGTGAAAAGTGCTGTATTCCTTCAAAAGCAGGCCCACAGCGAGATCATCTATGATTTTGATCAGACAGGGATCGAGGAGATGCAAATTTCCTGTGATGCGCATCAGGTAAATCAATGTTTGATCAATACACTTAAAAATGCTGCCGAAGCGATCGAAGCCCGCGAGAAACCTGAAGATGGTGAATTGCCCCGCGGAAAGATCGAAATTTCAATTACAGTGTCACCGAACAATCAACATGTGTTTGTGGCGGTGTCTGACAATGGAAAAGGGCTTCCGGCGGAGCATCGTGAACGTTTGACAGAGCCCTATATGACAACCCGTTCAAAGGGAACTGGTCTTGGTCTTGCGATCGTTAAGAAAATCATGGAAGACCATGGAGGAGAGCTTATACTCTCTGATGGCGTAAAAAGCGGGGCGACCATCACGCTATCGTTCCCGCAGGTCCGTGAAATCGATTTTGACGGCAAAGCGCAGAATACACTTTCCTCAGGCAATTGAATCAATTGCCGAATTCGTAACAAGAATAAAGATTGATTTGGTCACGACATGGCGCACGACATCCTAATTGTCGACGATGAAAAAGACATTCGAGCGTTAATTTCCGGTATTCTGGAAGATGAAGGCTACACAACCCGACAGGCTGGATCGAGTCAGGAAGCTCTGTCCGAGGTTTCTGCACGTCGGCCAAGTCTTGTGGTGCTTGATATCTGGATGGATGAAAGTGACCATGATGGTATTGAGACGCTGAAGCTGATCAAGCGTGAACACAGCGAAGTGCCTGTGGTTATGATTTCCGGTCACGGAAACATTGAAACCGCACTCGAAGCATCGCGTATCGGTGCCTATGACTTCATCGAAAAGCCGTTCAATACAGACCGTTTGTTGCTGGTTGTTGAGCGCGCGATTGATGATGCCCGACTGCGCCGGGAAAACCGCGAACTGACTTTGCTAACCGGGGGTGATACCGAGCTGGTCGGTAAATCGTCGATGGTGAACAACCTGCGCCAGTCCGCAGAGCGTGTTGCACGCACCGGAAGCCGGGTTTTGATCCATGGGCCAGCAGGTTCGGGTAAAGAAGTCGTTGCGCGACTTATTCATCGGAAATCGGCCCGCTCCGAAGCACCGTTTGTTGTGCTTAATTGCGCTAACATTTCGCCAGAAACGATGGAAGAATCCCTTTTTGGCGCCGTTGCCAATGCTGATCGCGAAGCGCGCACAGGTGTCCTTGAATTGGCCCATGGTGGCACATTGCTACTTGATGAAGTGGCAGATATGCCCTTGGAAACACAGGGTAAAATTGTTCGCGTGCTGCAAGATCAAACCTTTGAACGGGTAGGTGGTGCAATTCCGGTCAGTGTTGATGTCCGTGTTATTGCTACGACCGCCCGTGATCTTGAACAGCGAATTGCAGAACAAACATTTCGTCAGGATCTGTATTACCGGCTGAATGTCGTCCCGCTTGAGGTGCCGTCATTGCAGCACCGTCGTGATGACATCCCTGAACTGGCCGAACGGTTCCTTGAACGTTATGCCGAAGCAACCGGTCTTCCCAAACGGAAACTGTCCCCAGAAGCCATGGCGACGTTGCATGCCTATGACTGGCCGGGAAATGTGCGGCAATTGCGCAATGTCATCGAAAGATTGATGATCATGGCGCCTGATGACGAGAAAGTGGATCTGATTAGTGGGAAGATGCTGCCGTCAGAGCTGTTTTCTGATGTCCCAACGTCGCTAAGCTTTGACAAAACCAGTGAAATCATGGCATTGCCGCTTCGCGAAGCGCGCGAGATGTTTGAAAAAGAATATCTTCAGACCCAGATTGATCGGTTTGGCGGGAATATTTCCAAAACAGCGACCTTTGTCGGGATGGAACGATCCGCATTGCATCGCAAGCTAAAAAGCCTTGGTGTTAGTGGTCAATAGACCCAACAATCACCAAGGACTGTTGTGAACGGGAGTAAACAAGATGAAGGTCATCATTTGCGGCGCCGGGCAGGTGGGGTTCCACATTGCCAAATATCTGGCTGCGGAAAACAATGATGTTACCGTGATCGACCAGTCCGAAGAACTGGTGCGTAAGATTTCAGATACACTTGAAGTCAAGGGCATCATCGGGTTTGGATCGCACCCCGATATCCTGCAGCAAGCAGGGGCGGAAGAAGCCGATATGTTGATTGCGGTGACCTTTGCCGATGAAGTCAATATGACGGCCTGTCAAGTTGCCCATTCCTTGTTTAACGTGCCGACTAAAATTGCCCGTATCCGAAGCCAGACCTATCTGCAGCCGGAATGGGCAAGTTTGTTTGGTCGGGAAAAGCTTCCGATTGATGTGGTGATTTCGCCAGAAATGGAAGTTGCCCGCGCGGTTGCACGCCGCCTACAAGCACCGGGTGCTTTCGATATGATCCCGTTTGCGGATGACAAGGTCAAAATTCTCGGCCTGCGCTGTAACGAAGATTGCCCGGTGATTAATACACCGTTGCGTCAGCTCCATCAGCTATTCCCGGATTTGAATATTTCGATCCTCGGTATGATCCGTGATGACAAGCCGGTTTATCCCAAGGGCGAAGATCAGATGTTGGCGGGGGATTTGGTATATCTCGCCGTATCAGGGGATCAGGTTGACCGTGCGATGTCAGCATTTGGTCATGAAGACCCCGAAGCACGCCGGATTGTCATCTTTGGTGGCGGGAATATTGCCCTGTTCCTTGCCGAGGAAATTAATAAGAATTTCCCTGGCGTTACGACGCGACTGGTTGAAGCAGACGCTGAACGTGCCCGCTATGTCGCGCAGAAGCTGCCTAAGAAAAGCGTTGTTTTACATGGCGACGTTCTTGACCCAGAATTGCTGGAAGAAGCCAATGTCGGTAATGCCGAAGCTGTCGTTGCGCTGACCAACGATGATGAAACCAATATTCTGGCGTCCTTGTTGGCCAAGCGATATGGTTGCCCGCGGGCACTGACTTTGATCAATAAAAGTACCTATAACTCGCTGGTGTCAGAGCTTGGCGTTGATGTGGTCATCAGCCCACGTATGACCACAGTTTCGACCATTCTGCATCACGTGCGCCGGGGCCGCATTCGTGCCGTTCACAGCTTGTCAGAAGGATTTGGCGAGGTGCTTGAAGCCGAAGCACTTGAAACAGCACCAATTGTTGGTAAGGCGATCAAAGATATCGCGATGCCAACCAGTGTCGTGTTTGGCGCGATCTTGCGTGATGGCGAAGTCGTTATGCCGCGTGCAAATACAGTGATTGAGGCTAATGACCGTATCGTCGTCTTTGCCGGGTCAGATCAGATCAAAAAAGTTGAGAAAATGTTTGCTGTGCGGTTGGAATATTTCTAATCGCTAGTAGATGTTGATTATCCTCATACAAATAAAAGTCTCAAAAGCGAGCGGAATATTTTATGTCTAACCAATTGCCCCATCCGCCAAAAGCCGTGCTGTTTGACTGGGATAACACCTTGGTTGATAGCTGGGGAACCATTCAGGCCGCTTTGAATATGACGTTTGATGAGTTCGGAAAAGAAACTTGGACGCTTGAACAAACCAAGCAGCGGGTCGCGCGCTCTTTACGCGATAGTTTTCCGGTTCTGTTTGGCGAAGATAAGTGGCACGCAGCCAAAGACAGTTTTTATAACCATTTTCAGTCCATTCATCTGGAAACCCTAACTCCACTTAGCGGTGCCTACGATCTGTTATGTGCGCTGCGTGAAAATGGCACCTATATCGGGGTGGTTAGCAATAAGAACGGTGATTTCCTTCGGAAAGAAGCTGAACATCTTGAATGGACGCAATTTTTCGGCAAAATTGTTGGTGCGACAGATGCGGCTAACGACAAACCAGCCCCTGATCCTGTCCATATGGCGATGGGCGACTCTTCGGCGGCGCAATATGAGAATCTTTGGTTTGTCGGCGATAGCGTGGTTGATATTCAATGCGCGCGCAATGTCGGGGCGACCGCAATCTTGATTGGTGATGAAATTACCGGTCACAGTGATGGGCAGAATTCTGCGACTCTTAGCCCGGATTGGCATTTCGCTGATTGCGAGGCACTTGTAGGGGTTGTAAAAGGCTTCTCGAAAGTCTTATAGTTCAAACAGGTCAGTAAAAATGGGGACGGAACCGTGATAGACCAAAGGTCGACGGTTCTACATTTTCCTTGGCCGCCCGAAACCAAAAAAACGCTCATAAAAGAAGGCTAGGTCTAACCAATGGCGGAAAAATCACAAAATGTTCAGGACGTATTCCTGAATTATTGCCGTAAAAACAAAACGCCGGTTACCGTGTTTCTGGTCAACGGAGTCAAATTGCAGGGCATCATTACCTGGTTTGACAATTTCTCTGTTTTGCTGCGGCGCGATGCTCACACCCAGCTCGTTTACAAACATGCGATTTCGACGGTAATGCCGACGACACCGATTAAATTGTTTGATCCGAGCCAGCCAGCAACGGAAGAAGAAAATAGCTGACGAGTCTCTGACTTCGGGGGGAGGCGATACGCCTGAAGCCCCCCGGGTTCTGGTTTTTCATCCGGAACTAAAACGCGCGGACCAGACGGCGTCCTGGCGCGATGCTTCGTCACGTCTGGAAGAAGCTGTCAGTTTAACTGGTGCGTTAGAATTTGAAGTGGTGGGCGCTGATATTGTGCCCATTGCAAAAGTGCGTCCTTCCACCTTGTTCGGGAAGGGGGTTACTGAACGGCTTGGGTTGCAGATCAAAGCCGAAGAAGCCGATATTGTCATGATCAATGGCCAACTTACCCCGATCCAGCAGCGTAATCTGGAAAAGGAATGGAAGTGCAAGGTTATTGACCGTACCGGTTTGATCCTTGAGATTTTTGCTGATCGTGCGCGGACCCGAGAAGGGCGCTTGCAGGTGCAGCTTGCCCTGCTGAGCTATCAGCGCTCCCGTCTTGTGCGGACATGGACCCACTTGGAACGTCAGCGTGGCGGTCGAGGCTTCCTTGCGGGGCCGGGTGAACGTCAGATCGAGATTGACCGACGGTTGATTGGTGACAAGCTGGCGAAGCTGCGTCGCGAACTTGAGGAAGTCAAACGTACGCGTGAGCTTCATCGTGAAGCGCGCCGTCGTGTGCCTTATCCGATTGTTGCCTTGGTTGGGTATACCAATGCGGGGAAATCGACGCTGTTTAATAAGCTTACCGTGTCCGAGGTTTTTGCCGAGGATATGCTGTTTGCGACCCTTGATCCGACAATGCGTGGATTGATCCTGCCAGGTGGGCGGAAGGTAATTCTGTCTGACACGGTGGGATTTGTTTCCGATCTGCCGCATGATTTGGTGGCGGCATTCCGGGCGACACTTGAAGAAGTTCTTGAAGCCGATCTGATTGTTCATGTGCGTGATGCGTCCTCGCCTGAGACGGAGGCGCAAAAGCTTGATGTTCTTGAAGTGCTGAAGGCACTTGGATTGCAAAAGGCAATTGACGGCGAAGAACTGGTCGAGGCGCTTAACAAGATTGATTTGCTTGAAGGGGACGACCTGCAAGCAACGCTGGAAACATCGGCGCGCCATGAAAATACGATTGCGATTTCAGCGGTTAATGGCCGAAATTGCGATGCGTTGCTTGAACTGATTGAAGACCGCTTGACCGAAGATATGCCGGTCTTTGAGCTGTGTGTACCTTATGCTGACGGTAAATCACTGGCCCGGTTGTATGAGCAGGGTGAAGTGTTACATCGCAGCGAAGGGGAAGACGGCATTTCGATCAGGTTGCGTGTTGACACGACAAGGGTTGGGCGGTTTGAAGACTGGTGTGCCAAATCCGGGCTTGATATCCAACTGGTATCGTAGTCATAGAAAACCATTGGGAGACGTAGCGTGGCGATAAAAGTCGATATTGACAAGATTACCGGGATTATCCGGGAAGTCTCGGCTGAAGAAATTGCTCCGCGCTTTGGTCAGCTTGAAGACGCAGATATCGATACCAAGACCCACGCGCTTGATTTGGTAACGATTGCCGATACCGAAGCTGAACGTGTTTTGACCAAACGGTTGATGGATATCCTACCGGGAAGTCATGCACTTGGCGAAGAGGCCGCCCATGAGGACCCAACGCTTCAGGATCGTATTTTTGCTAGTGACGTGCCATTTTGGATCATTGATCCAGTAGATGGCACCAAGAATTTTGCCCATCATCGACAGCCATTTCGCTGCATGGTTGGCTTATACTCAGGTGGGGAAACCGTTGCTGCGTGGATTGTCGATCCGATTGAAGGATCGGCCACAGTGGCAGAAAAAGGGTCTGGCACGTGCTATCAGGACAAAGCCGTTTCGGTTCGCTCCGAAATCACCAAACCAAGTGATGCCAAAGGATTCCTGATTTCCTATGCCCGTGATCGTTTGATCAAGCATTATGGCCACTTGGATTTCTTTGACGCAATTGCGCATTATTCCTGCTGTGGGGCGGAGTATGAAGAAGTGGCGCGTGGGGCATATGATTTTTGTGCCTATCGTACGTTAAAGCCTTGGGATCACGCGCCCGGTACGTTGCTGGTGCGTGAATCTGGTGGCTATGCCCGCTATATCGGTACGGATAAAAATAACGAATATAACGCCAATGCAACGGCACCGGGTCTTTTGTGTGCAAGTTCAGAAGAACTTTGGGCGGAAATTAACGAAATTCTTCTGCCTCTGTTTTCTTAGGGGCATTGGGGGAGCTTATAGATTAAGTGGTTAGACTTGGCCGCGTTCAACTTTTTTGGCCAAGTTCCAAAGACCATCCATTTCATTTAGATCAGATTGGGCCGCTGTGCGCCCGTCGCGGGCAAGCTCGTCTTCTATGAAATGAAACCGCTTGGTGAATTTGTGGTTCGCGCCGCGCAGTGCGACTTCAGGATCCACCCCGATCTTTCGGGCAAGATTGGCCATGACAAACAACATGTCACCCAATTCATCCTGAAGGCGTTCTGGATCGGGGGTGTCGGTCATTTCGGCCTTAAGTTCGTCTATTTCTTCGTGAAGTTTATCAAACACATCATCGGTGCTAGGCCAGTCAAAACCGACCCGTGCCGCACGTTTCGTAAGTTTTTCAGCGCGCATCAATGCGGGTAGGGCACTTGCAACCCCATCAAGTGCGCTGTGGCGTTCATGGCCTTTGGTTTCGGCCTTCTGCGCACGTTCAGCGGCCTTGATCTTTTCCCATGTCTGATTGACACCATCCGTTGTCGTGGCATCCCCATCGCCAAACACATGCGGGTGACGGCTGATCATTTTTGACACGATGCTGTTGGCGACATCTTCAAATTCGAAATGTCCTGCTTCCTTGGCCATCTGGGCATGGAAAACAACCTGCAGCAATAAATCCCCCAATTCGCCCTTGAGTTCATGCATGTCGCCATCGGCAATTGCATCGGCAACTTCGTAGGCTTCTTCGATGGTGTAGGGGGCGATGGTCGCAAAATCCTGTTCCAAATCCCATGGGCATCCATCATCGGGATCACGCAGCTTGGCCATGACGTCAAGAAGGTCGTTGATGGCTTTGCTTTTATGCGTGCTCATGGGGGCGATCCTGTGATGTGGTTTTTCAAATTCTGCTTTTAGTCCTATCGCGGCGCATCATCGCTGACAAGGGGCAGATCACGGCACAACAAAACCCGCAAGGCTATAAAAGCACTTGCGGGTTTTGTTGTGATGTTTGGATGCCTTTGGCTTATGCTGCCTTAAGCTTTTCCTGTTTGTTAGCGCTAACATCGTTGGTTTTCTTTGATGATGCGCTTTCTTCTTTTTTACCTTCGACCAGTCCGCGATGGAGGGCAATGATTGCTTTGTCAAAGTCACCTTCGGCAACAACAAATTGCAGATCAACGCGGCGGCTAGGGTAATGGGACGCCACCAATTCAACGCCAGCATCATCAAGTGTCATGACGGCACGGGCAAACAGACCCGGTTGATCGATATTTGCCCCAATGACCGAAACAATGGCCACCTTGCGGGTCTGAACGGTCGCTTCGGGGTGTTTGGCTTCGATCTCGTCAACACAGCGACGGATTTGCTTGAGCGGTGCTACCACGTAATGCGTGATCGTGTTGGCGTTCAGGTTCTTGGTAACCGTCGGAACCTTATAACGCTTCAGCACGCTAAGAATTGATTCTTCGCTGCCCGGAACGCCCACCATGTCCTGATTGAAGACTTCAATCTCAAACGCAGTCGGAACACCGGTTACGATTTCAACGCGGCTGTTTTCCGGGTCCCAGTGGTCATCAATGACCGTGCCAGGATGTTCCGGCTCAAACGTGTTGGCGATGCGCAGCGGAATGTCGTTCTGACGAAGACCCTTGGCAGCACGTGGGTGGATGGCTTCCATCCCCATGTTTGACAACTGATCTGCGACATCATAGCTGGTCCGGCCAATGGGACGCACCGCATCTTCGCCGACAATGCGCGGATCGGCACTGGAAAGGTGGAATTCCTTGTGAATAATAGCTTCGCGCGCTTGTGTAAGGCAGGCAATGCGCGAGAAGGTCACTTCGCTATATCCACGGCCATAGATGCTCATCAGGCCTTCGCTGCACTGGGCATAGCCCGTGGCGATGGCAAGCTGACTGGAAAGATCGATATCTTCAAAGACCTTCCCGATACGGCCATCAAGGGTTGATGCTTCTGGTTCGCGCCACCCTGAAAGGTCGGCAAATACAGCATTTACACCCTTGGCACGCAGCAGCAGCATTGTGTTATGCGCGCTATGTGCTTCACCAATGGCCGAAAGCATTTCACGAACCGTCAAAAGGTGCTTTTCAAGTTTGAAATGCCCAAAGCTGCACAGGCGATGGAGATCCATCAAGCAACTGCGCGTGCCTTCAATGCGTTCCTGAACAAAGGCATTGGCCAATTTAAGTTCCGGTGCATCACCAAAGATTTCTTCGTTGATGGCACACATTTTTTCAGAAACTTTGGTCAGAGCATCGCCCCAGGCCCAATCGGTTTCCGACCCGGCATAAAGCTGATAGACGCCTGCTTCGCCGGTTTTCTTGTTTTCCAGCAGAACGTCGGTGAAACCGCCATAAGCTGAAACGACAAAGACCCGGTTATACAGTTCTTCTTCGCTACGATTGCCGACCAGAATGTTGTCCATGACCGCATTAACCTGCGTCATCGACGTACCACCGATCTTATGAACGCTATGCCCAGCGTCCGATTTTTTCTGGACTGAAAGCATGTTGCCTCCTTTGGGGGGCGATTCTTTGAAAACGATTGATCGTTAAATTTTTGGGGCGGTCGTATTGGCCGCCCCAAACAAGATTATCAGCTGGCGAGTGCGTCGCCATCGAGCGGGTAGACACCATTTTCATCATGGACTTCACGGCCATTCAGCGGCGGGTTGAAGGCGCAAGCCACAACCATATCTTCGGTGCCACCGCGCAAATAATGGCGGTCATTCTTATTGAGGATGTAAACCGTACCCGGGACGATTTTGTATTTTTTGCCATCTTCGATGGTTTCGACTTCGCCATTGCCCGAAATGCAATAGACAGTCTCGAAATGATTGGCGTAGCAAATTTCGGTCTCGGTTCCGGCATAGATGGTCGTGACGTGGAATGAGAAACCCATGCCATCATCAGCAAGTGACAGGCGCGTACTTTCCCAGTTATCCGATACGACACGGCGACCGGATGCTTCACATTCTTTCAGTGTGCGAACAATCATATTTAACTCTTTGAATTATTTGGTGTGTGGGGCAGGGCGATGCCCGCAAGCATCTCCCAAACTTGTTTTATTCAGCTGCTGCTTTGGCTGGTACAACATCCTTGCCCATGGCTTTGGCCGTTGCCAATTCAAGGATGTCCAGACCATGTGCAAGATCTTGCTTGGTGATGATCAACGGTACAAGGCATTTGACAACCTCATCTTCCGGACCACTGGTTTCAATCACAAGATTATGCTTGAAGCATTCCTTGGTGACTTTTGATGCCAGTTTGCCGCTTTCAAAGCAGATACCCTGCATCAGGCCGCGGCCTTTGCGATAAAGCTTGCCATCGCCATAACGTTCGGCGATCTCATCAAGGCGGTTGCCAAGGAATTCGGCCTTGTCGCGCACATCGGAGGCGAATTGGTCATCCGACCAAAAATGGTCAAGGGCTGCAGTCGCGGTTACAAATGCGTGGTTGTTGCCACGGAAGGTGCCGTTATGTTCACCCGGATGCCACACATCAAATTCCGGTTTAATCAGAACAACTGCAAGCGGAAGACCATAAGCCGACAGCGATTTCGACAGGGTGACCATGTCCGGCTTGATGCCGGCCGGTTCGAAGCTAAAGAACGTACCGGTACGACCACAACCAGCCTGAATGTCATCGACAATCAGCAGGATGTCGTGCTTGCGGCAGACTTTCTCAAGGTTTTTCAACCAACCAAAGTCAGCCGCGTTCAGGCCACCTTCACCCTGAAGGGTTTCAACAATCACTGCAGCCGGAAGGGCGATACCGCTGGAATTGTCCGAAAGAACGCGATCAAGATACTCGGTGGTATCTGCGCCATCGCCCATATAGCCATCAAACGGAACCGCAACAGCATTATCAAGCGATACGCCAGCGGCACCACGATGGTGCTCATTGCCGGTAATGGCAAGCGAACCAAGCGTGCAGCCATGGAAGCCGTTGGTGAACGAAATGATGGTTTCACGGCCTTTGACGCGGCGTGCAAGTTTCAGGGCCGCTTCAACAGCATTGGTGCCGGTCGGACCAGTGAACTGAACTTTGTATTCCATGTCGCGCGGCTTGAGGATTTTGGTTTCAAGTGCGTTTAGGAAGGCTTCCTTGGCCTTGGTATGCATGTCCAGACCGTGGGTAATGCCATTTGACTTGATGTAATCAATCAGCTTTTCCTGCAGGACCGGATGATTATGGCCATAGTTAAGGCTACCGGCACCAGCGAGAAAATCGAGATAACGGTTTCCGTTATCATCGGTCAGCCAAGCGCCTTCGGCTTTGTCAAAAGTAACGGGGAAGGAGCGTGCGTAGCTCTGAACTTCCGATTCAAGGCGATCAAATACAGTCATAGTTCCCTCTTTCAGATTGGGAAAAGTCAAATCCACCTGTCATGCCAAACGTTCTGACGTGCAGGATGTTCCGCAAGCGGCCATATTGTTCGGTGCATCAAGGCGGTGAAATTTGGTTTGTTTGGATCAGGCCGCGACGCGTTCGACGTCTTCGCGTTCGAATGGGCCGATTTGCCACAGAATTTCACTGGCAGCGGCACCTTCGAAGTGCGTTTCACGTTCGAATTGAACTTTGCGTTTGACGTCGGCGCCAAGCTCACGTGCGACGGAACGGAACACACCCTGTGACGGGGCGTTGGTTGACGTAATCGTCGTGTTCAGTTCGGACACGTTATGGCATGCCGAGCGATCCAGAATGTCAAGGATCAAGCGTTTTCCAAGCCGAAGGCCACGGGCTTTCGGGGAGACTGCGACCTGCCAGATAAAAAGCTGCTCAGGTTTGTTTGGGACGATGTAGCCAGACACAAAGCCAACGGCTTCGCCATCCAGTTCGGCAACCGCGCATGTGTCCGCAAAATGCGAGCACTGCAGCAGATTGCAATACATCGAATTTTCATCAAGAGGCTTACATTCAGCGATCAGACTATTAACCGTCGCGCCGTCAGTGGCCTTGGGTTTTCGGATAATCAGGTTGGCTTTGTGCCCGGTATTGCCGTTTGTGTTGGCAATCTTCATCGGTCTGCCTGCTCTGTTATTTCGATACACGATCATTCTTGTCGCGACAGTTGTATAGAATATCGATTGAAATTGATCAACCCCTCGACTGTGAATTTCCTGTTACGCTCAATAAACTATTGAAAAACAAGGAAAGAATGATTTATCGAACTTCGATATTAATATGTCGCATTACAGGAAATAATCTTTCATTAAAGTAACGAAAATCGATGAAATAATATTTCATGTGTTGATGCGCATAACGCTTAAACCGTTGCGAATTGCCGCTTCTACGGCTACAAGGGCTTTTGCAGCAGAACAATAATCGATGCCCGGAACGTCATAATGGATAAATTGCATGAAGCGTTGATCTCTATTCGCCGTATTCTACGTGCGAGTGATATTCACGCCAAAAAACTTGGTAAAATCACCGGGTTAAAAACCTCACAGCTTCTGGTTTTGCAGTCACTGGAAGAATTTGGTGAAATGACGGTTGGGCAAATTGCGGCCAAGGTTAATCTTGCGCAGGCATCAACGACGTCGCTGGTTGATAAACTTCAGGCGATGGAGCTTGTAACACGTGAACGTGGAGATCGAGACAAGCGCAAAGTGTTTGTTCGTCTAACCGATCAGGGGCGTGCCATACTTGAGCGCGCGCCAATGGCGCTTCACGACCGTTTTTCGGACAATTTCAATGGTCTTGAGGAATGGGAACAAACGTTCCTGATTGCGGCGTTACAGCGTGTTTCGGGTATGATGGATGCCAGTGATATCGATGTTGCCCCGGTACTTGATCATGGTGTTATTGTCGAAAAAAGCAGTGATCGACATTAAAGGTCGCTTGTTCTGCTTTTAGTGTTTTGATTAACTATCTGATCTTTAATTACGAATCTCCCCCAGACAAAAGCCCTCATGCCGTTTGATTGTGTGCGGAGGGGGCCGTGTGATGACTGCGCGCAGAGCATTTAACTTTTTCCTTGTGTGTTTTTCTGTTGACCAAATCAACTGCAAGTGCATTCATGCAAAAAACAATATGTATGGAGGAAGTAATGTCTGGAAACGGTTTGTGGCATCGCCGCGATGTTTTGAAGTCCTCATTGGCGTTGGCTGGGCTGGGGGTGACAGGACTTTCCCCCGGTCTTGGCCGGGCCGTTGGAAACCTTCCAATGGTCGACGGCGACATAACGGTTGTTTCAGATGGTAACTTATTGTTACCGCTGTCATTTGCGTTTCCAGAGGCGCCGCAAGATGCATTGATCGCACTGCTTAAACAGCAAGGGCTTGCGACCGATGCGCTGACCCCGGATTGCAATATCACTATTCTGCGGCGGGGCGATCGTGTGGTTATGTTTGATGTCGGGTCAGGACCAAACTTTATGCCTTCTGCCGGGAAGCTTTTGGAAAATATTGAAGATGCCGGTTATGCACCTGATGACATTACCGATGTTGTCTTTACCCACGCGCATCCAGATCATTTGTGGGGATTGATCGATGATTTTGATGATTTCGTGTTTACCGACGCGCGCTATCACATGAACCGTGCAGAATGGGATTACTGGCAGGCCGAAGATACGCTTGCCAAAACACCAGAAGCGCGGAAAAGCTTTGTGGTTGGTGCCCGCAACCGCATGGCGCATCTTGAGGACCGTATTGAGCTGTTTGAATATGGTGCGGAAGTCACGCCGGGTGTTGAGGCGGTTGATACCGCCGGTCATACACCTGGTCATACATCCTTTATGATCCATGATGGATCAAACAGTGTTCTGGTTGTCGGGGATGCAATCACCAATGTTGCCGTTTCTCTTGCTCATCCGGAATGGCCAAGTGGCTCAGATCAGGATCCTGATCATGGCATACGGACCCGCACGAAATTGCTGGACCGATTAGCTGTTGATCAATCGAAAATCATTGGATTCCATTTGCCACACCCTGGATTGGGGGTGATAGAGCGTTCTGGTTCGGCCTATGGATTTGCGGTTAACGCGTAATCCGCATTAGCCATTTTTGCGAAATGAAATGGCGCGTAGGAAGCCAAAAGGGGAACCTTCAAGCAAAACGCCAAGGCCAACACGAGCGCCAATTGCAATGGATATCATCACGATCGGTGATGATATCGCCATAACGGAAAAGGCGCTCACCCCTTGGCCGATTGTACAGCCAAGCGCAAAGACACCGCCGGTTCCCATCAAAAATGCCCCTAATAGATGGCGCCCAAGTTCGCGGGCGTCGTCGCAGGCTTCCCAGCGCAAGTCGTTGCTTTTCCATGCAGCCAGGGCTGCACCGACAAACACACCAATCACAAGACCAACACCATAATCGGGTAGGGTGCCGGTCACCGTGATGATCTGCATGATGGTGTCGCCAACCGGTGTTACAAAAGAACCGGCTTCGATCTGGGTTTCAACAAATAGGTGTGCCTCAAATGTCGTGGTCCAGACCCAGCCAAGCGAAATGCATGCACCGATAATTAGGGCGCCCCATATCTTGGCGTGTTCTTGCCTGAAGTCGGAGCTTCGAAAAATCCACCAAAGTGCTGTAATGCCAATGATTAGCGCCAGCGGATATTGTAGATTAAGACCGGTTGCCTGCGACAAAATCGTACCGGTCGATTGGGATCCAGCAGCGGTGAAATCAAAAGACATTGGATCAAGAACCCAAACGCGAAAATGTCCGGTAATACCGCGTTGGGCAGCAATGGCTGCAAGGCCAAGCCCGGTCAGCACGACCAAGGCGCGCAAGTTGCCACCGCCTAAGCGGATGATTGCGCCAAATCCGCATGTGCCGACAAAGGCCATGCCAAAGCCAAACATCAAGCCGCCCAGGATGCTTCCGACAAGGGACAGATTTTCAGTGATATAGAAACTTTGGCTGATATCTATCGCACCAATCGCAATCAGCGACTGGGTGCAGAGCAGGGCCGTAACAGCAGCGAGAACCCATGCGCGCAGGCCAATACTGTTGTTTGCAAACCAATAGCGTTCGAGTGCTGCCATGGTGCAAAAATGCTGTCGTCTGGCCACAAAACCCACCACGATGCCGGTTAGTATTCCGAAAAGTGGCAAGGCCCACGGATTATCCAAGCCCATCATTACGTTTCCTCATGCCTTATTGATTGTGTTTTTACTTAAGGCTGAGGAAAGCGTGGCGGTTTTTGCGCGGTAATTCAAGGTAGCTTTTGGGATGATGGAGAACTGGTTAATTATTCAGCAGCAGCTTTTTCGTCAATGCGGACGGGGGCGCAGAACAAATCATACAGGGTGCCGATGATTGTCGCCATCTCCGCATCAACGATGCGGTAATGAATCATGCGCCCGTCACGGCGTGCTGCGACAAGGCCGTCAATGCGCAGGCGCGCCAGTTGTTGCGATACCACGGCTTGCGGCATGGATAAGATTTCTTCGAGATCAGAAACCGACTTTTCGCCTTCCTGCAAGATGCAAAGAATGAGCAAGCGTGTTTCATGCGACAATGCTTTGAGCATCTCGCTTGCCTTGCGGGCCTGCCTTAGAAGCGCTTCAGCTTCGGTCGGGTCCATATTTTGCTTGAAACGTGGTAGGGCCATCGTTTCCTCTGCTCGGCTGTAGGGTGGGCTTGCGCCCGGAAAATGTCAGAAAACACTGTCAAAGCATCCAATACACCAAAGGTTGCTGTGCATCAAATCGAATATACAGCTTTCCTATCGGTTCGGCAATTGCGAGAGCATCTCATCAAGTAGGGGCCAAAAGAAATGATCTCCGGGATATCCCCTTAGTCGTGCGATTTCTTTGTTGTCATCGATCAGAATGAAGGTGGGTGTTGTCCGTTCAATTCTGATGTTTTCAAGGTCGTCAGGCCATTTTTTGTGGATATCGATGCGCCGCAGTGGAGCGCGCTTTCCCTGTTCGGTATTGGGATATGCTTCGCCAATTTCTTTGTGCCAACGGACGCACCACGCACACCCTTGCTGTTCTAGCATCAGGAGTTCCGCTGCCCGTGCAGGGTTTGGCGGAAAAAGTAGCGTCAGGGTCAATGCTGCCGACAGCATCAGGATCGACAGGAATTTCATGTGGCGTGGTTGCATGTTCGGGGCTTTGCAAAAACTTATGATTGAATTATATATAGTAAAAATTATATACATCTAAAGGGCGCAGATAAACAAATACAAAACACGTGACCAACTGCGCCGGGAGGAAACAAAAATTGCTTGATATCGGTTTTGGGGCTGCCTTTGTTGCAGGGCTACTATCTTTTTTTTCGCCCTGCGTCTTACCGATCGTACCGCCATACCTTGCCTATCTGGCAGGCGTCAGTGTTATGGATCTGGATGATCGCGCTGTTGCCGGTACGAAGTCCCGACAGGTTTTCTTTACAGCCCTTGCCTTCGTTGCAGGCTTTAGCACGATCTTTATTGCCCTTGGGGCTACTGCAAGTGTGATCGGTCAATCACTTGCGCGTTATTTCGATGTTTTATCCATCATTGCCGGGATTCTGATCGCGGTTATGGGATTGCACTTTATGGGCATATTCCGAATTTCACTGCTGTATCGCGATGCCCGTATCAATGTTGATAAAAAGCCGGCTGGATTGGTTGGCGCCTATGTCATGGGATTGGCGTTTGCATTTGGTTGGACGCCCTGCGTTGGTCCGGCGTTGGCAGCAATCTTGTTTGTAGCAGGAGCCGAAAGCACGGCGATGCGTGGGGCAGGGCTGTTGGCTGTTTATTCACTTGGAATTGGTTTGCCATTTGCGTTGGCGGGGCTTTTTGCCGGACGTTTCGTTAGTTGGTCACGTCGCTTCAAACGACATATGCATAGCGTTGAAAAGGGGATGGGGCTTTTGCTTGTCCTGACGGGCGTTCTGTTTATGACCGGTCAGATGTCGGCCATCGCACAATGGTTGCTTGATACTTTTCCGTCACTTTCGACCTTGGGTTAGGAGCAGCGTTATGATTGTACGTCACCTGTTACATGGAGTGCCTGCCGCCAAATATGTGATCGCGGTTTTGTTGATGCTAAGTATCTCGCATCCAGCTAAGGCCGAAACCATGGGCGAGGATGGTCTTCATAAGCAAGACTGGTTTTCGATCACTTTCCGTGACATCGCCGATGATATTGAAGCAGCAAATGAAGAAAATAAACGCCTTGTTATGATCTTTGAGCAACGCGGTTGTATCTATTGCGCGCGCATGCACACCGATCTGCTGAGTGATCCGGAAGTATCCGATTATATCAAGGCCAACTTCAAGGTTGTTCAGTACAACATGTTTGGTGACGAAGAAGTCATTGATCTGGATGGTGAAGTTTTGACGGAAAAGACTGCCGCGCGAAAATGGGGCTATGTCTTTACCCCGACGATCGTTTTTCTACCTGAAGCATTACCAGAGGACGGCAAGAGTGCAGCCCAATCTGCTGTTGCCACCATGCCCGGTGCCTTTGGAAAATGGACGTTTTTGAACATGTTCCGCTGGGTGAACGAAAAGGGATATGCGGGCGAGGAGCATTTTCAGAAATACCACGCACGGATCATTCGCCAGCTTCAGGAAGAAGGCCGGATCGGCAAGGAATAAGTCATTAAAATAAATGATAATTCCTATATAATAACCTAAAACATTAAAAATATCATATTTAACTGTTGAATTGAAGGTTGAGTTTGAATACCTTGAAAGAAAGGCGCCAGTAGAGCCGTCTACTATCAGATCGGGGATGTTCCGAAGCCACTAAGAGGGCCGGTGCATCGTCAATTGGAGGAAACACAACGCCATGTCTTGGAAATCAAGAACTTTTCTTGCCTGCTTGATTGTCGGAATACCGGCTGTAGCGGCTGCTGATGCACTTGCACCTGCCGATGTTAAATTCGACGATATGTCTGTATCCCAATCACTGACGGGTCAACCGGGTGATCCAGTGAAAGGCCGCAAGGTTTTTGCTGATCGTAAACTCGGCAACTGTTTGGCATGTCATGCTGTTGCAGATCAAAAAGACCAGCTTTTCCACGGCGAAGTCGGCCCTGAACTTGATGGCGCGGCCGACCGTTGGAGCGAAGGTGAACTCCGCGCAATCGTAGCCGATGCCAAAATGGTGTTCTCGGAAGAAACCGTTATGCCGGGCTTCTATTCCCTGAATGTTGGTGCCGATGTGCGCAAGAATCTGGTTGGCAAAACCATCCTCTCGGCTCAGGACGTCGAGGATGTTGTGGCTTATCTGGCGACACTCAAAGAATAACTAACCTCGAGGGATCAAGATGAATTTAACACGACGCCAAATGCTTCGAGCATCGGTTGGTGTGGCAGCTGCCGGGGTCTTCGGTTTTGCCCTACCTGCAGCGGCAACACCAGAAGCCACAGCCGAAAGCATCAAAAAATTCACGGGCGGTGCTGACCCCGTTAGTGGCGGTAACCTGACACTAACGGCGCCGGAAATCGCCGAGAACGGCAATACGGTTCCCGTCGAAATTGCCGTCGATAGCCCGATGACAGATGACGACTATGTTGAATCGGTCGTCATTTACGCAGAAGGAAACCCGAACCCGGATGTGGTGGTTTTCCATTTCACCCCAATGAGCGGTGCTGCTGTTGCTAAAACGCGCATGCGTCTTGCGAAAACCCAGAATGTTGTCGCAGTCGCGAAAACCAGTACCGGACAGGTTTTCATGGACAAGAAAGAAGTCAAAGTGACCATCGGTGGTTGCGGCGGCTGATCGGATTTGGAGACAGTAAATGGACAACATTAAGCCACGCGTAAAAGTACCGAAATCCGCATCGGCCGGCGACATCATCCAGATTAAAACGCTGATTAACCACCCGATGGAATCCGGTTTACGGAAAGGCAAGGATGGCAACCCCATTCCCCGCCAGATCATTAACAAGTTCACATGTGAATTTAACGGCAAAACCGTGTTTTCCTGTGACCTTGAACCGGCAATTTCGGCCAACCCTTATCTAGAGTTTTCAGCAAAAGTAACGGAGCCTGGAACGTTCAAATTTATTTGGATGGATGATGACGGTTCTGTCTACGAGACCGAAAACAAGATCGCCATAAAATGATTCGGGACGGGTCCGCTGGTTTAATCGCCGCGGACCCGGAACTGTATCGGGAGGGAATGTCTTGAAAAACAAAATCATAGCCAAAGCTACTGCCGTTGCGCTGACCGTATTTGTTCCTGGGATTGCCATTGCGGGTGGGCCGGTTGACGACGAACTCATTATTGATGGTGACATCAATATGATTACCCGGGCCGCACCACCAGAAGGTCACCCGCTTGACGAAGTTTTATCGGGTTGGCTCTATCGTACCGAAGAAACTCGGATGCTTGAAACCGATACGTTCGAGAACCCGGGCATGCTTGAAGTCGAAGATGGTGCCGAACTTTGGAACACGGTGGATGGTAGTGCCGGGAAATCCTGTGCATCTTGTCATGGTGATGCCGAGGAAAGCATGGCAGGTGTTGGTGCAAGTTTCCCGAAGTGGGATGAAGCATCCAAACGCCCGATTAATGTCGAACTTCAAATCGACAAATGCCGTACTGAGGAGATGGGCGCAAAAGCCTATAAGTTTGATGCTCCTGAACAGAAAGCGCTGACCGCTTATGTTAAGAACCAATCTCTTGGTACGCCAGTTGCGATCAACCTTGACGAAGGCGACATGCGCAGTTGGTGGGAAAAGGGTAACGAGGCGTATTACACCCGTACAGGCCAGTTGAACCTATCTTGCGCATCCTGCCACGAGCAAAATAATGGCAACTATATTCGCGCGGACCATCTCAGTCAGGGTAACGTCAACGGTTTCCCGACCTATCGTTTGAAACAGGCTGCATTGGTTTCAGTGCATAACCGTTTCCGCGGATGTATTCGCGATACCCGTGCGGAATATCCTGCTGCATTTTCCGACGTGCTGATGGCGTTGGAAGTCTATGTCACATGGCGTGGAACCGGATTGTCGGTCGAAACACCAGCCGTGCGTCAATAATAGTTAGCAAAACATTTTGGGGGATCGGAACATGGTTCCGGTTTCCCCTCGTTTCTTCATTTTGATGCGTCGGTCTTAAGGCCGAAAAGATGAATATTGCCCGGAGGTCGCCTTTACATGTTCTCTCGCCGCCAATTTTTGCAGTGGGCCGCAGTTACAACCGCAGCCACCGGCTATATGGGAAGTCTGACCCGTGTGGCTGCTCAGCAGCGCCTAACTCAGGACGATCTTCTTAAATTCGATAGCAAAGGCACGATTACGCTTTTGCATTTCACGGATGTTCATGCACAGCTAAAGCCAGTGTATTTTCGCCCGCCATCAGAAAACTATGGCGTCGGTGCATTCGAAGGCATTCCCCCGCATTTGGTCGGGCAAGACTTCCTTTCGCATTTTGGGTTGGAGCGCGGTAGCGCACTGGCCTATGCCCATACCATGGTCGACTACGTAGATATGGCCAAAACTTATGGGCGATTGGGCGGATTGGACCGCACTGCGACCTTGGTTAAGGCCATTCGCGCTGAGAGAGGCGACAGTAACGTCCTGTTCCTTGACGGCGGTGATACTTGGCAGGGGTCTTATACGTCACTTAAGACCAATGGTCAGGATATGGTCGACTGCATGAAGCTTCTTAAGCCAGATGCGATGGTTGGCCACTGGGAATTCACGTTTGGTGAAGACCGCGTCAAAGAGATTGTCGATGACATGGGCTATCCATTCTTGGCAAGCAACATCTTTGACACCGAATGGGATGAGCCGGTTTTCGAACACACTGCATTCTATGAAACTGGCGGGCATAAGGTTGCGGTGATTGGTCAGGCGATGCCCTATACACCAATTGCCAATCCGCGCTGGATGATCCCGAACTGGTCATTTGGTATTCGCCCGGAAGTGATCCAGGGCAATGTGGATGCCGCACGCGAAGCCGGTGCCGCCGTGGTCGTGCTTTTGTCGCATAACGGGTTCGACGTTGATCAGAAATTGGCGACGGTCGTTAAGGGTATCGATGTGATCCTGACGGGTCATACCCATGACGCAGTTCCGGAAGCTATTAAGATCGAAAACACACTTTTGCTATCGTCAGGATCACACGGAAAATATCTTGGGCGTGTTGATCTGGAAGTTAAAGGTGGTCGCGTAACCGATTACAACTCCACCCTTATTCCAGTATTCGCCGATGTGGTTGCGCCGGATAAAGAAATGGCGGCCAAAATCGATGAAGTGCGTGCACCCTATGAGGCTGAATGCAACCGCGTCATTGGTAAAACCGACGGTCTTTTGTACCGCCGGGGCAATTTCAATGGCACATGGGATGACCTGATTTGTCAGGGGATCATGGAAGAACGTGATGCAGAACTTGCATTTAGTCCGGGGTTCCGTTGGGGAACGACCTTGTTGCCGGGCAACGATATCACGATTGATGATCTCTATAACCAGAGCAGCATGAATTATCCGTCTGTTTACCGACTGGAGTTCACCGGTACGCAGATCAAGGAAATCTTGGAAGACGTCTGTGACAACCTGTTTAACAAAGACCCGTTCTTCCAGCAGGGCGGTGACATGGTTCGTGTCGGCGGGATGGCTTATAGCTGTGCCCCTAAAGAAACGATCGGCAATCGTATTTCCAATATGACGGTGATCAAAACCGGTGAACCAATTGAAGCGGACCGGAAATACGTGGTCGCTGGCTGGGCATCGGTAAACGAAGGGGTCGAAGGACCCGCCGTTTACGACTTGATGGAAAACTACATCACCCGTCACAAAGTCATTGATATTCAACGCAATGACTCTGTGAAAGTAATCGGAATGAACTAAGCGAAATTGTTTCGCCGGCGCTTATGTTCTGCCCGGCAACTTTTTCGCCTAAATATATAGAAAAATTTGAATGTGTATGGAGGGCACCAAGAGCCATGTCCCAGCAACCAACAAAAGATAAAAGGTTTGTGTCAAGCAGACGCAGCTTTCTGCAAGGTGGGTTGACTGCCGCCGGTGGGGCAGCCGCCGCGGCAGCACTTGGAACGGGTGCAGCGTTTGCAGCAGGCACACCAGACCCAGCAATTACCGATATCAAGGACTGGAATCAGTATTCTGGTGCCGGTGTAGATGCTGCACCCTACGGCATGCCGTCACCATTTGAATCCCATGTCGTGCGTCGCGATGTGCCATGGCTGACCGCTGATCCTGTGTCGTCAATCAACTTCACACCACTGCATGAGTTAGACGGGATTATCACGCCCAACGGGCTATGTTTTGAACGTCATCACAGTGGCGTTGCCGAGGTTGATCCGGCAGAACACCGTTTAATGATCAACGGTTTGGTCGATAAGCCGCTTGTGTTTACCATGCAGGATCTGATGCGTTTCCCGCGTGAAAACAAGGTTTACTTCCTTGAATGCGCTGCGAACTCAGGGATGGAGTGGCGTGGGGCCCAGTTGAATGGATGTCAGTTCACCCACGGCATGATCCATAACGTTATGTATACCGGTGTTCGGTTGCGCACGTTGCTTGAAGAGGCCGGCGTAAAACCATCGGCAAAGTGGCTGCTGGCCGAAGGTGCCGATGCATCCGGAATGGGCCGTTCCATCCCGATTGAAAAGGCGCTGGATGATTGTCTGGTTGCTTTCAAAATGAACGGCGAAGCACTTCGCCCCGAACAAGGTTATCCGGTTCGTCTGTGTGTCCCGGGCTGGGAAGGCAATATGTGGGTCAAATGGCTTCGCCGCCTTGAAGTGGGTGACAAGCCGTGGCATCTGCGTGAAGAGACGTCAAAATACACAGATTTGATGCCCGATGGCCGTGCACGGCGCTTTACATGGGCAATGGATGTTAAATCGGTCATCACCAATCCAAGTCCGCAAGCGCCCATCACCCATGGTCGCGGTCATACCGTTATCACTGGTGTTGCATGGTCAGGGCATGGTGCGATCAAACGTGTCGATGTTTCGATTGATGGCGGACGCAATTGGCAAACCGCCCGGATTGATGGCCCAAGCCTGAGCCGTTCAATGCATCGGTTCTATTACGAGTTCGACTGGAATGGGTCACCTTTGTATCTGCAATCCCGTGCGATTGACGAACAAGGCTATGTCCAGCCAACTAAAAACGCGCTGCGTGCTGCACGCGGTGAGAACTCCATCTATCACAATAACGGTATCCAGACTTGGTACATTAAGGCAAACGGAGAGGCGGAAAATGTCGAAGTTTCTTAAGTTAACCGCCAGCGTAATTCTGTTTGGTGCAATTGCCACGACTGGGGCAAACGCGCAGGATGCTGATGCGGGTAAAAAAGTTTTCAGAAAATGTGCTGCCTGCCACGCTGTTGGTAAAGGGGCGAAAAACAAGGTCGGCCCGGAACTGAATGAATTGATAGGGCGTGTGGCCGGCTCGCTTGAGGATTACAAATATTCAAAGGCGATGACTGCTGTTGGTGAAGAAGGGCTTGTTTGGAACAACGATACATTGACCGAGTATCTGACCAAGCCCCGTGGTTTTATTAAGGGTACGAAAATGGCTTTCGGTGGCCTAAAGAAGGATGCCGAAATTGAAAATGTCATCGCGTATCTTGCAACTTATTCGGCAAGTGCTGAACAAGCCGCTGCAGAACCAGAAGAGATGGCAGAACCCGCCGAGACTGCGGACGCCACGAGCGGGCAGGCACCTGCCGGATTGGCCGCAGATGCTGTTATCCCAGATCATGGGAACTATCATTTGGGGCGTGTAGCCCTTCCAGAAGAAATTACGGCTTGGGACATTGATGTTCGGCCCGACGGTGCAGGTTTGCCGGTTGGCAAAGGCACTGTTGCCGATGGGGGCGTGATTTACGACGAGAGTTGCGCCGTCTGTCATGGCGTATTTGGCGAGGGCGAGGGGCGCTGGCCGGTACTTTCTGGCGGTTTTGATACCTTAACTGCTGATCGTCCTGAAAAGACAATTGGGTCATACTGGCCGTTTGCATCGACGATTTTTGATTATGTTAATCGTGCGATGCCTTTTGGGAATGCCCGTTCTTTAAGCGCAGACGAAACATATGCTGTGACAGCGTATCTTTTGTATCTGAATGACATTGTGACCGATGAAAGCTTTGAATTGTCCAATGAAACATTCAGTGACATCAAGCTTCCTAACGAAGAAAACTTCTATCCTGATGACCGTTTGGAAGAACCAAACTTTGCAAAGGGTACGGAGCCCTGCATGCAAAATTGCGGTGATCGGCCAGCGGAAATCGTAATGCGGGCACGTGTTCTTGACGTGACCCCGGACAATGATGAAGAAGGTGGCGCCGGAGGGATTGATTGATGGATTGCCATGGCAGCACGTTTAGGTATTTGGCGCGTGATTGGCATATCACGGGGCGGATATTATGTGCTGGCAGGTGTTTCATATCTGGCTGTCTGGTAGTGTGCGGGATCGTGATGATCCCGCATTTTGCGTCTGCAGAAACCGGTAAATCATCAGATTTGCCACTTGGCGAGGCTATCGGGCAGGTGTTGGCAATAGAGGGCGACGCAGAATATGGCGCCTATCTGGCGACCGAATGTGTGACTTGCCACCAGCAGGAAAGTGCAAACCACGCTATTCCTGTCATAGAAGGCTTGCCGCGTGATTATTTTGTCGAGGCGATGCTGGAATACAAATATCGCGTTCGCGAAAATACTTTGATGCAGGCTGTTATGGGAAGTCTTGGGCTAGAAGAACTGTCTGCATTGGCAACTTACTTTTCAACGAAAGACTAGAACGCAGGGATTGGGAAACGAAACACTTCACCAAGGTCAGGAGCGAAAAATGAGCAGTGTCACAAGACGGACATTCAATAAATTGATCGGTGCTAGCGCCGGTGCCATGGCGATGCCGGGCATTCTTCGTGCACAGTCCCGAAAGAATGTTGTGATTATTGGCGGCGGCGCTGGGGGGGCTACGACGGCACGTCACCTTGCGGAAAAGGCTGGCGACGCATTAAACATCACGCTGATTGAGGATTCCGAGAAATACACGACTTGTTTCTTTTCCAACCTGTATCTTGGCGGTTATCGCGATTTTTCATCTATCACCCATGGCTATGATCGGTTGGTCAATGACTATGGCATTCGCAAAGTAACCGCCCGCGCCGAGGAAATTGATAGATCAGCACAACAGGTGCGAACATCTACAGGCGAAACCATTCCCTATGACCGTCTTGTGGTGTCTCCTGGCATTGATCTAATCTATGACAGTGTGCCGGGCTATTCCGAGGAACTTTCAGAAATTGCACCGCATGCTTGGAAAGCTGGCCCGCAAACCCAAATTCTGAAATCCAAGATCGATGCGCTTAAGAACGGTGACCAGGTTGTCATGGTCGCACCGCCAAATCCGTATCGTTGCCCACCTGGCCCGTATGAGCGGGTTTCGATGATCGCGCATATTCTTAAGTCGCGTGGGCTAGATGATTGCGGAATTGTCGTTCTTGATCCGAAAGAAAAGTTCTCAAAGCAGGGGCTGTTTAGCGCTGGATGGGAAAAATATTATCCGGGCATGGTCGAATGGTACGGTCCAAATATTCATGGCGGCATCAAGGAAATCGATGTTGAAGCCGGGACAGTAACAACCGATTTTGACACTTTTGGTAGCGCCTTATTAAACATCATTCCAGCTCAGCGGGCAGGGCGCATCGCAGTCGAATCTGGCCTTACCAATGATAGTGGGTTCTGCCCGATTGATGCGGAATCTATGCGATCCACTGTTGATAAAAACATCTTTGTTTTGGGTGATGCCTCCATTGCAGGAGCAATGCCAAAATCCGGATCTGCTGCCAATAGTCAGGCAAAGGTCGTGGTGATGCACTTGCTAGCGGATCTGACGGATGCGCGCGTGTTTCCTACCCGTTATCTTAACACCTGTTGGAGTCTGGTTGAAACCAATGACGGGATCAAGGTTGGCGCGCAATATGCCAATAAAGATGGGGCCATTGCCAGCACATCATCATTCATCTCGCAGAATGACGAGAGTGAAGACATACGCAAGCAAACGTTTGAAGAGTCCCTTGCGTGGTATGACGGGATTACCAAGGATATGTTTGGTTAAAGCCATACAGAGATACCCGAGCCGGGCACCTAGCCGTCAGGCAGGAATGACTTATTCCTGTTTGGCGGCTTTTTTATGCATGTAGGTTCGGAACCATTTGGCAAGGATCGGTGCAAGAAGAACGATCTCGAAAATTCGAACGATATGGTGGAATGCGACGAAGCTCGGTTCGACATTAAGTGCCAAGGCAATCAATGACATCTCGGCAACGCCACCTGGCGCGAATGCCAATAACACCGCGATAAAATCAAGATCCAGCCATTGTGAAACGAACCATGCCACAATACCGGTAAAGGCAAGGACGACGAATGTGGCAAGAATGGAATATCCTGCCAACCGTCCCAAAACGGAAAGCTTTACCCCAGAAAACCGGCTGCCAATTGCGGAGCCAAGGATCAAAAGACTTCCGGCCAGTAGCCAGTCGGGAAGGTTTCCTTCGACGATTCCCGTAACATGTAAAACCATACTGGCGGCCATCGCACCCGTCATATAGGCGGCTGGAATACCGAGTTTACGAAATGCCAGGACGGTCATGATTGCCGAGCCAGCCGTAAGCAAACCTTCGTTCAATGTCATTTGCAAATCGTGGCTGTCGCCATGGCCATTTGCAACAACACCCGTCATCATAAGGACAATCAACGGGGCCGACATCACAAGGAGGAGAACCCGCAAACCCTGTGTCAGGGCGATTTCCTGTTCATTGCCGCCTGCCGCAGCACCCAGAACGACCATTGGTGTTAACCCGCCCGGCGTGGCAGAAAACAAAGCCGTTGCTGGATCAAGGCGCGCGATCTTACTGTAAAACCAAGTGATAATGACGGTGATGATCGGGACGTAAAGCAGAACCGCAATCATACTGATGGGCCATCGCGTTGCCTGATCAAGCGTGTCAGGGGTAAAGGATGCGCCAAGGAAGACACCGATCACGCCCAGAATGGCGGAACGGAATTGCATGGGAACTGCCATTGGGACGCGCAGCAAGCTTGCAACAAAGGTTGCCAGCATTGGTCCCATCATCCACGCCAGAGGCATATTAATGAAATGGGCGATCAAACCACCCACAAGGCCGATGCCAAGTGCGATAGACAGGTTCTTGAAAAAACGCGGTGTCAAAACACTGGAAAGGCGATTGATCCAACTGTCGTGTGATGGATCATCGTGTGTTTTGTTCATTACGCGTCAGCCCTGTTTTTGTTGATCTGTTCTAGGAAGCCGTCAATCGCGTCACGTAACCGGGTTGCTTCGGTATTGAGTGTGCTGGTCGCGCGCGTAACGTTTTCTGATCCGTTGTGAACACGTCCGGTTTCACTATCAAGTGCGCCTACGGCCTCTGCTACTGTACGCATACCGCCATTGGCATCTTTGATACTATCGGAGATGCCGGCGGTTGATGCCTGTTGTTCTTCGACGGCAGCAGCGATCGCAGCGGCAGATTGATCGACTTCGCCAATGACATCGGCAACGCTATGGAGTGCCGAAACGACGTTATCCGTCAGGCCTCGGATTTCTTCGACCTGATTTGAAATGTCTTCAGTTGCACGTGCTGTTTGCGATGCAAGGTTTTTAACCTCGCCAGCGACAACCGCAAATCCTTTGCCTGCGTCACCAGCGCGCGCTGCTTCGATGGTGGCGTTGAGGGCAAGAAGGTTTGTTTGGCTTGCGATTTCTTCGATCAGGCCAACAATGTCGCCAATCCGTTGGGTGGCATCGGTTAATTGTTCAAACAACGCGCGTGACTGTTCACTTTCAGAACGCGCACGGCCAGCAACTTCGGCGGACGTTTGTGCTTGCTGACCGATCTCGGCAATGGCTTCAGACAAGCTAGCTGTTGTGTGAGAAACCGCTTCGATATGGTGAAGAACCTGTTCGGAATGCTGATTGGCATCAGCCGAACGTGCACTTGCATGGGTTGCGATCTGTTCCATTTCACTGGCCGAGCCATTTAGCGATCCAAATTCGCGGTCAAACCCGGACAAGGCTTCCTGCACTGAACGCTGGAAATGATTTGTCGCTTCAATCAAGTTTTGTTGACGCTGGCTTTCAACAGCGCGGACGCGCTCGCGTTCTTGGCGCAACGTTTCTGCTTCTTTAGACTGATCACGAAGTACAGTTACCGAGCGCGCTACAGTCCCGATTTCATCGCCGCGGTTCCCGCCGACAATATCAACATCAAGATCGCCGTTGGAGATATTTTCAATCAGTTTAGCGATTTCTGTCATCGGCCGTGAGATGCGTCGGGATACAAAAACCGAACAGAACCCGGCAATTACAACCACCATAACCGCAACGATAACAAAGACGCGCTGCAGTGCTTCGGCCTGGTAATAGGCCGCGGCAAATGACGTGGTGGCGACTTCATGGGATTGCACAAGAATTTGGTTAAGCGGCACCTGAAGGGCTTGGAACGTTTCATCAGCCTGTGCAATTACTTCTAGCGCGCCATAAATGTTCATTTCGCTTTCAACAAGGAACAGATCGACCTGTTCCATGTATTTTGTGTAATTCTCACGAAACGCGTCCCCACCTACAGCCGCAAGCCGATCCGCGATGGGGGCAAGTTCGTTTGACAGTTTGCTGACAGTTTCCCGCAATTCCGGGACCACTGCGGCGTTTAGGCCGTTTGAATCCCAAGTCAAAATGCGAAACAGCGAACCGTGTGCTTCGTTCAATGCGTTGCTAAGCGTCAGCGCATCAGAACGCCGTTCATATGCTTCGACGCGAAGGCTGGTAAGGGTCTCTTTCTCGCTCTGTAGGGTTGCAACCGTCGCAATCCCCATTGCTATGATGACAACCATAAGAAAGACAGGTGCCAAAAGTGTTTTGGGACCAATCGACAGATTATCAAGAAAACGCATTTACCAGTATCCTTCGCGTCTTTTAGCGTGTGGCCTTAGAATTCGCCGTCATTCGGAATGGTTTTACGGTTGCGGGACCATTCACGAAGATTGCCGATAAGGGGGGCTGCCAAGAAAACAGCGCTGATGATCAGAATGACCAGCGTAATCGGACGTTCCCAAAGGAACGACAGCGACCCGTCACTGATTGCCAGTGCACGGCGCAAGTTTTCTTCCATCATTTTGCCCAGAATGAAGCCAAGCAGCATCGGCGCCATTGGATAGTTCAAAAGCCGCAGGCCAATTGCGATTGCAGCGGCAATCACCATCATGTGGATGTCCATGGTGTTAAAGGTCACCAGATAAACACCAACCAGCGAGAAGAACAGAACGAACGGCACGAGAAGCTGCTGGGGCAGGGCAAGTAGGCGCGAGATATAAGGAATAAGTGGCAGGTTCAAAACCAGAAGCACCACGTTACCGATATACATCGAGATGATGACCGACCAGAAAACGGCAGGCTGTTCTACAAACAGGCGCGGGCCGGGCTGAACCCCATAGGAAATCAGCGCGCCCATCATGACTGCCGTCGTACCAGAACCCGGAATACCAAGGGTCAAAAGTGGCACGAACGAACCCGAACACGCCGCGTTGTTGGCGGTTTCCGGCGCTGCAAGGCCCCGAATGGAGCCTTTGCCAAACTTCAGTTTTTCTTTGGCAGAAGCCAGGTTGCGTTCCATGCCATAGGCAAGGAAAGAAGCAATGGTCGCACCAGCACCTGGAAGAACACCTGTAAAGAAGCCAAGGATCGAAGAACGACCAATGACAGGTGCCATGATCTTAACTTCTTCCTTAGACAGCTTCATCGAGCCAAGGCTTTTAAGCGCCTTTTCTTCGTCGCTGCGCGTGTCTTTGGTCGGGCGCAAGATCGATAGAAGGGCTTCGGAAAGGGCAAAGGTCGACATGGCGAGCAACAGGAAACTGATGCCGTCAATAAGATCGACACTGCCAAAGGTAAAACGTGCAACACCTGCGGCCGGGTCGGTCCCGATGGTGGACAGCATGATGCCAAACAAGGTCATGGTGATTGCTTTGAGAACCTGACCTTTACCGGCAAATGCAGATACAGCAGTTAAGCCCAAAACCATCAAGGCAAAATAATCACCCGACTGGAAAGACAGTGACACAGATGCAAGTGCCGGGGCTGCGACCAACAGGAAGATTGCTGCAATCGTTCCGCCCGAGAAGGACGAATAGGCGGCAATCGCCAATGCTTTGCCTGCTTGGCCTTTTTGCGCCATCGGATAACCGTCAAACGCGGTTGCAACCGTGCCAGCGACACCGGGGGCATTGATCAGAATAGAGGAGGTGGACCCGCCAAAAATCGCCCCGTAATACACACCGGCCATCAAAATCAGACCGGTTGATGGATCAAACCCATAGGTGATCGGGATCATCAGGGCAATGGCGGTGATTGGGCCAAGACCGGGAAGCATCCCGATAAAGGTGCCTGCGAAACAGCCAACGGCAACCATCAGAAGGTTGATCGGCATAACAGCGGTCGAAAGACCGGAGAAAATTCCCTCAAGCATCGTTAGACATCCAACCAAGATAGTAGAAGAAATCACCAGGGGTCAGGTAAATACCCATCGCATAAAGCAATCCCCAGAAGGCAAGCGTGACAAGAACGGCCGTCAATACCAGAACAAGGGGACGTCGTTCGCCAAGGGTATAAAATCCGCCCATCAAGAACAGTGACGTCGAAATCGGAAAGCCAAGTTGGCGGATCGTCAAACCGTAAAACACCATCAGGATGGCAAGGACGACAACGCGTCCCCATTTCAGTCCGCGAAATGCATAGGAAAGGCTGCCGGCCTCTTGGTTGGCCGGCAAGACCAGTTGGATGAAGGAAACCACACCCAGTATCCAAGCAAGGGCATTAGGGAGGGTTCTGGCATTAAACGGGGCATCCTCGTCACCAAATAGCAGCGGAATGTCACTAACGTAAAAGCCATAAATCAGCGCAAGGCATAGAAATAGCAGCGCGCCGAATTTGTCGCGATTGATGGACATGGCGTGGTTTCCTTCGGAGATCTTTTTGCTTGTGTATTAACGGCTTATTTCAGGAAGCCGAGGTCACGCATCAGGTCACCAACGACCTTTTCCTGGTTTTCCATAAAGGCGGTAAACTCTGCGCGGCCTTTATAGATTTTTTCCCAGCCATTACGCTTACGAACAGTTTCCCAAGCTTCAGTTGCCTGAACGTCTTTGAGAAGGGCTGCATAGGCATCCGCTTTGTCAGCTGACAGAGCAGGAGAACCGAAATAACCGCGCCAGTTAACAAACTCGGCATCGATGCCCAGTTCACCAAGCGACGGCACGTCCGGAGCAGCTTCGATGCGTTCTTTTGAGGTCACGGCAAGGATGCGAACCTGACCTGCTTTGGCCAACTCAAGAAGTTCACCAAGACCAGTCGACAGAACTTCGGTTTCACCCGACAGAAGACCAGCAATTGCTTTGCCGCCAGCGTCATACGGAATGTATTTAACCTGTTTGGCGTTACCGCCGCCTTCTTGAACAGCATAGGCAGCTACGATGTGATCCATGCCGCCGCGGACAGAACCGCCGCCAAATTTAACCGAGCTTGGGTCTGCTTTCACTGCAGCAACAACTTCGGTAAAGGACTGGTATTTGCTATCAGCCGCAACTGCAAATGCTGCATATTCAGCAACAACCGCTGCAATCGGGGTCAGATCACGGAAAGACTGCGGGAAGACACCGGTCAAAGAGCGAACGATGATCGGGGTGGAGTTGACCATAAGCGTCTTATCAAGACGGTCTGCTGCTTCGATCATATAGGCAATGGCTTTACCGCCGCCGCCGCCAGACATGTTTTCGTAAGACGCGGTGCCGACCAAACCAGATTTGGTCAGAGCTTCGCCGGTACCACGTGCCGTACCGTCCCAGCCGCCGCCTGCGCCGCCCGGAATAACGAAGTGAAGTTCGTCCATTTCTGCGGCTTTGGCATCCATTGCGCCAAATGCAGCAGTCGAAACAGCAACAGCGGTTGCTGCAGCAATAAATCCGCGACGTGAGAACATCGTCAAATTATTCATCAGGGTCTCCTCCAGACACTAAAGCATTTTCCCAAGCCACCTGTTCGGTGGCAGGCCGATCGTTAGGAACAAAACTTCAGCAAGGAAGAACCAATAAACTCCTTGCAGATGCATTTATGCAATCTGCCTGCGGATTTGATGATGACCTCCCTTGCCGATATTCTTTTTGTTTGTTCCGAGGGTCCTTTTTGAACTCTCGGATCGGCAGTGCGAGGACGTTAGCAGCAGAACCTGTCATCAACCTGTCATTGCGCATAATTGGGTGAAAAAATTTCACATCAGTTATGCACCAAGGGAACAGGTGGTTAGGTGTCGATTGTCAGGTCGATAGCTTATTACCACAATTTCCGGCATGGCTTTGCAATGAAAACAATAGGTTGTTGCGTTTTTCTTTTGTGAAGCGGCTGCTGGGGCCAGACAAAGTCAAAACCCCTAACAGGTTGTTTTGGCGGTCAAGGACGGGAACGGCCACAGCCGCAATATCAGGATCGCGTTCCCCATCACTTTGGGCAAACCTGTCACCAAGCACCTCTATCGCGCGATCATCAACCCCATCGCCCCATGCGCGGATAACATGACCTGCTGCACCGCGATCACAGGGCAAAAGAGCGCCTTCTTCAAGATGGTGGCGAAGGCTACTGGGGGAGTTTTCGCGAAAGAGACATAGACGATTTGATCCTTCCGGGACATAGAAGGATGCTGTTTCGCCGCTTTCCTGAACCAGTTGGGATAGATGTGGGCGGACAATATCGTCCATGCGATAGGATCGTCGATAAATAGATCCCAAACGCCATAAAGCTGGACCAAGTCGATATCGTCCGCGCCCTGAAACCATAAGGAAACCACAAGACTCTAAGGTCCCCGCCAGCCTTGAGATGGTGCTTTTATACATGCCTGTGCGTTCGGACAGTTCTTTTAGCGACAGGTCAGGGTCCTGATCAGTGAAGACATCAAGAATTTTCAGGGCCCGTTCAACAGCGCTAACATTTTGTTCTGACATGAAAAATATGTTTCCGATGCTTTGAGATTATCTTCCGCGCCGTGGTTGGCGTTTCGGGAATGCTCAAAATTCTATATAATAGAACATAATTCTACTAGGCAGAATTTAAGGAAGCTCCATGATCGGACCACAATCTCTTTCCGGGATCACTGTTTTAGACCTGACAAATGTTTTGGCCGGACCATTTTGCTGTCATCAGCTTGCCCATTTGGGCGCAGAGGTCATCAAGGTAGAGGCGCCGGGGCGCGGTGACCTTGCTCGTCAGCTTGGCGCGGATATGGAATTGAATGAAAAGCTGATGGGCATTTCTTTCATGGCACAGAATGCGGGTAAGCGGTCGGTGACACTTAACCTGAAAGACCCGCGCGGGAAGGAGATTCTTAAAAAGCTTGTCGAACGTGCGGATGTCCTGGTCGAGAATTTCCGCCCTGGCGTTATGGACCGACTTGAATTGGGATATGACGTTCTTTCCAAGGTTAATCCGCGACTTATTTACTGTGCGATTTCGGGGTTTGGCCAAACTGGCCCGATGAAAAAGCTTCCTGCCTATGATCAGATTGTTCAGGGCCTGTCGGGGATCATGAGCATTACCGGCGAAGAAGACACCGGAACATACCGGGTCGGATACCCGATGGCCGATACTATTGGCGGGATGACAGCGGCTTTTGCGATCAGTTCGGCCTTAGCTGGACGTGCCCTTGGCAACAATGATGGTAAAGGCAGTTTTATTGATATTTCGATGCTTGAATCGGTGATTGCGACCATGGGCTGGGTGGTTTCGAACTATCTTGTGGCTGGCAAAGAACCAACGGCGAACGGTAATGACAACTTTACCTCATCACCGTCCGGTGCATTTCGAACCGGTGATGGGCAGATCAATATCGCAGCGAACAAACAAGAACAGTTTGAAGCTCTGTGTCGGGTGCTTAACCTTGAAAGTTTGATCCAAGATAGCCGCTTCACATCACGGAAAGAACGCTTGGAAAACCGTACCGTTCTGACAGGTTTTCTTGAAGATGTTTTACGCACCAACTCTACAGACCATTGGGTGGAAAAGTTTAATGCGGTCGGGGTTCCGGCTGGGGCGGTGTTGACTGTGCCACAGGCATTGGCGCTCCCTCAGATTTCTGAGCGTGGAATGTTGGCATCATTTGAAAATGTACCAGGTGCAGATTGCGATATTCGCGTATTGCGTACCGGGATCAAGATGGATGGCAAGGCCCCGTCGGTGGATGCACCGCCGCCTGAGCTTGGTCAGGATAACGACGACATTCTTACGTCTCTTGGTCTTTCAAAGAGCGAGATCGAAATTCTTTCGCAGGAGGGTGTGTTGTGAGCAACAAAACCGCAGCCGACATTGAAAACGAAGTCAGTGACTGGTGGCAAACCGACATCATCGATATGGAGCCGGGCAAAATCCACTATGCCGGCTACGCAATAGAAGAACTGATTGGCAATGTCAGTTTTCCAACCATGATCTGGTTGATGACGCGCGGCGACTTGCCATCACCAGACCAGGCAAAACTTCTTGAAGCCGCCCTTGTTTCTGCCGTTGATCACGGACCACAAGCGCCAAGCATTGCCATCGCACGCATGGCCGCGACCTGCGGTGTTGGATTAAACAATGCCATGGCCAGTGCCGTGAATGTATTGGGGGACGTCCATGGCGGTGCGGGCGAACAGGCCGTTGGGCTTTATCATGATATTGCGTCCCGAATGGATGCAGGTGCATCGCTTGGCGATGCTGTTGCCGCCGGCGTTGATCATCAGATTGCTGAACATGGCAAACACATCCCAGGATTTGGTCACAGATTTCATCCCATCGATCCGCGTGCGCCAAGGCTGTTGTCTCTTGTCAAAGACGCTGCCGAACATGGTCAGATCAGTGGTCAGTTTGGGGTGATTGCAAGTGCGGTTGAAGAAGAGCTTCTGTCGCGTAAAGGTAAACGCATTCCGATGAATATTGATGGCGCAACAGCGGTTATCTATGCCGAGTTGGGTTTCGCCCGGGAATTGGCGCGCGGATTGTTTTGCATATCGCGATCAGTTGGCATACTGGCCCATGCGTGGGAGCAAACACAACAAGGTGGCCGGAATAAAGGCCCAATCCCACGGCGTTTAATCTGGAACTATGGTGGTCCGGAACGCCGACCGGTTCCTGACAGTGCCAAATCTTCATAAAAGCAGCGGAAATCAGGGCAGGGTGGCTTAGCGACGGTTGAGCAAGGCATCCTGCCAGCGGCGAATGAAACGCTGTCTCTTGGCTTGATCAAGGTACACCAGCAAGCCGGGCCCAACCGGGAATGAGCGTACGCGTTCGCCATAGCGATCAAAGATCAATGAGGAAAACGTACTTGGTGCAACGTCAGTTCTTACCGGGTTGAAATTGCCATCATTTTGCAGCACGGTTTGCCCTTTGATCGACAGCATGAAATCAAGGAAACGCGCACCTAAATCTGGATTTCTGGCATCACGCGGGATGATGGCAATGCGCGAATAAACCACGATAAAGTCGTCTGGCAGGATAACCCCAAGGTTCGGGTTTCGGTGGCTAAAGGTTTCGGCATAGGACCCCAGAAGGTTGTACCCAAGCACCACCTGACCATCAGCGATCTTTTCAAGCATTGGGGATGTGTTTGAATAAAGTTTTACCTTGGATTGACCAAGGGTTCGGACAAAGTCCCATATGCCGGGGAAAAAGCGTTCATCGCGCGCAAGAAATAGAAAGCCAACACCGCTGCGTTCAATGTCATAGGTCGTGACCTTTTCACTCAGAAGGTCATCGTGGTCGGTCAAAAGGCGGATGAAATCATCGCGAGTCCGGGGTGGTTCAAGGTCATTCTCACGAAAAAATGCTCGGTTATAAGCAATGACAGCGGGTTCTTGCGTGACCGCGAATGCTTCATTGCGCCACCGTGCCCAATGCGGCAGGGCATCGGTTTCTTCGCTTTGATGGGGGATGGCATAGCCGTCATTTGCAAGTTTCATCTGCAGGTCCATTGACGAGCTAATGATTAAATCTGCATTTGGTTCATCATTTTCACGTTGAACCAACGTCATGTCATACATTTCAAGCGTCTGGAGTTGATGATATTCAACGCCGATATAGGGGTTTTCTTGCTGGAAGGCTTCGATCACGGGGCTGAAGGCGCCGATATCAGCAGAACCATAGATAACAGCCAGTGGCGTGTCGCTTGCAAGCAAGGATTGTTCCGGGTCAAACGCCTGTGATGTCCGTAAGGGGGCATAGGTAAAGACTTCTGCGATGGCAGAAGATGCTTGCATCGCAAGTGCTATGGCACATAAACGAATAGAAATGCGGCCCAAAGTCATTGTGCAATACTCTATTTCACAAGCGCCCCGTTAATGACTTGCTATCATGAACGGCGGTTATCAATATAATTTGCTAAATCATGGTCTTGGCTTTGGATGGCCAAACCTAGAAAAGCCTTTGAACGGTTTATCAGGGAAGAGAAGCACAAACAATGAGAGTCCTTGTCGTCGAAGATCATGCTGCGTTGGCGGATGGGATTGCGAGATCCCTTCGACAGTCCGGTTATGCTGTTGACGTGATCACGGATGGGGAGGAGGCCGATGATATTCTGCGCACTCAGGAATATGGGTTGGTTGTGCTTGACCTGAACCTTCCGAAACTTGACGGGCTTGAGATTTTGCGCCGCTTGCGGCACCGCGGGGCGGAAAGTGCCGTGCTTATTCTTACCGCACGTGGGGATATTGAAGATCGGGTAAAGGGGCTTGATCTTGGTGCGGATGACTATCTTGCAAAGCCGTTTGAATTGGTAGAGTTAGAAGCACGGGTGAGGGCGCTAATGCGGCGAAACGCCGGGACGCACAACACCCAGATCAAATGTGGCCAGCTTACGTTTGATAGTGTTGCACGCCGGGTGACCATCAATGGTGATGATGTCGAAATTCCGCGCCGGGAACTTAACATCCTGGAAATTCTGCTGCTTAGACTTGGGCATGTTCTAAGCAAAGAACAAATTTCGGATCAACTTGCCGGGTTTGAAGATGATATTAGTGCCAACGCCGTTGAACTTTACATCAGCCGCCTGAGAAAGCGCGTTGAGTTGGCAGATGTCAAAATCCAGACTGTCCGTGGCCTTGGTTATTTGTTGAAAAAAACATGAAATGGCGTAACGGATCTCTGAGGCGCAGGCTTGTTATCTGGTTGTTGATCCCGCTTTTAGTGATCAGCTCGTTGATGCTTCTTGAAGTGCGAAGCAATGCTGTTCATTCAACAAATCAAGCTTTTGATCGTGCTCTTTTAAGTTCTGCATTAGCAATTGCCGATCGTGTTGTTTTGATCGGCGGCAAGATTGAAGTCGATGTGCCCTATGTCGCATTAGAGATGCTGACAAGCTCTGCCGAAGACCGGGTTTTCTATCAGGTCAGCACTGTTCAGGGCGAATTCATTACTGGGTATGAAGACTTGCCGCCGGTTCCAGATCGGTTGCTTCCACTACGTGAAGAACCGGTGTTTTATGACGCTGTATATAACGGTGAAACGGTTCGTATCGGTGCTTTGTCTCGCTATGTTGCAAGTGTTCGTAAAGCCACGCGATTTCAGGTGCTTGTTGCTGAAACCATGGGAACACGCACCAGTCTAAGCGAGGATATTCTTGCAAGTGCCGCGGCACGTCAGATCGTTTTAATCGTGATTGCAGCGATAATTGTTTGGTTTGGGATTGGGCAGGGCTTAAAACCGCTTACCAGACTGGAAGAGGCGTTAAACCGGCGGTCTCCAACAGATTTACGTCCCATCTTGCATGACGTTCCAATCGAAGTGCGTCATCTTGTAGGGGCGATTAATCAGTTGTTTCAGCGGTTGGAAAACAGCTTGAAGACCATGCAGCGATTTACAGCCGATGCAGCACATCAATTACGTACACCATTGGCAGCATTGAGAACACAGGCGGAGCTCGGTCAGCGTGAAACTGATCCGAAGAAAATTCAGCGGATCATGGAGACGATTGCGTCTTCAACGCGCCAAACATCTCATTTGGCCAATCAATTATTGGCATCTGCGCGTGCAGCACCTGAAGGCCTTGCTGGACGGCCATTCGATCAAATTGATCTGTGTGCGATCACACGCGCGGTGACCGGTTCAAAAGTGCCGGTTGCAATAGAACGCGGCATTGATCTTGGGTATGAAGGCATAACAGAGCCGACCTTTATCATGGGTGATGCAACCCTGATTGAAGAACTTCTTAAAAACCTGGTGCATAACGCGCTGGCATATTGCCCGGACGGAAGTTCTGTGACTGTGCGTCTTGATAAAGAGAAAACCGGTAATCTCGTCAAACTCACTGTGGAAGATAACGGCCCGGGAATTCCCATTGAGCATCACAAAGATGTCTTTAAACGTTTCTATAGGATCGCAGACACAGGACAAGAAGAGGGTTGCGGGCTTGGTCTTTCCATCGTCAAGGAGATAGCTGCTCGTCACGACACCAAGGTCAATCTCTCTCGGCCAAAAGAACATAATGGGTGTGTGTTCTCTGTGAGCTTTAGGATGGCGTCATAAAGTTTCCCGTTAGCGCATAGATGCAAAAATGCCGCGGTCTGGCGGTGTTCTGTGAAGATGTACAGCTATATAATTGATTACATTGATGAATACCCATGTGGTAACACAATGAAATATTTGTCATAATATATATTATAGAGCTTATTGAGGTATCAAAACCAACTGGCTTCAGATAATCTCCTGCTGTAACGGCATCGGGTTTAAGCGCAGTTTAAAGCCTGTGTTTTTACTCGTTCACAGTAATGATTAACCCATCATAAGCCGGTTCGACATTGTCAGGTGTATCTGCCATCGCCTGCGCGTAATCGAACTTGATGCTCATGTGGGTCATATAGACTTGTTTTGGTTTGAATTCTTCAACCCACTCCAAAACCTTTTGCAGATGCGCATGTGTATTATGTGGCCTGTGACGCAGGCAATCGACCACCCACACGTCAAGATCATAAAGATGTTGCTTGGATGCTTCTGGGAAGTCGACGACATCTGTGGAATAGGCAAACTTGCCGATTTTATAGCCAAGTGTTTCGCCGTAACCGTGATCTTGCGAGAATACGGTTATTGGGACCCCTGCTGCCTCAAACGGTCCTGTGATCATATGCGGGATCAAAACCGGTTTGAAATAGAATTCGACACCGTCTGGTAGCGGGGTAAATACGTAATTGAAGCGATGATCAATGTCAGAGATTGTCTCGGCCGATGCATAAATATCTATCGGCTGATCCATCGCGACATTTAGCCATCTGACATCATCAATGCCATGCACATGGTCGGCGTGCGAATGGGTGAATAAAATTGCATCGAGATGATTGATGTCATGACGCAAGGCTTGTTCGCGGAAGTCCGGCGTCACATCGACGAGTATTTTCTTACCCGCCTCCTCGATCAGGATTGAGCTGCGTGTTCTCCGGTTTAGTGGGTTTTTCGGATCACACTTCCCCCATCCGAGGCCAACAGATGGCACACCATTTGATGATCCGCAGCCAAGAATGGTTACTTTGGTCACTGTGCGCCGGCCCCCGGCACCAGAAGATGTTTGCGATCGGCTTTGGTGAACAGATTAAAGAAGTTATCAGTCGTTATCCGGCTGATTTCTTCGAGGCTGACACCCTTGATTTCAGCAAGCTTTGCTGCCGTATGTGCGACATAACTTGGCTCATTTGGCTTTCCGCGCTTTGGCACCGGGGCCAAATACGGTGCATCGGTTTCAACCAGTAAACGATCAAGCGGCACATCTTCCAGAGCTGCACGGATTTCCTTGGCCGAATTAAACGTAATAATGCCCGAGCAAGAAATATAGAACCCGATCTTAAGCGCACGCTGTGCAAGTGCAGCCGAACTTGAGAAGCAATGAATAACGCCGGTAAACGGCCCCTTTTCATATTCTTCTTCAAGGATGTCCATCGTGTCATCATCCGCATCGCGGGTGTGGACAATCAATGGCAGGCCGGTTTCGCGGCAGGCAGCAATATGTGCGCGGAAGCTTTGTTGTTGTGCATCACGCGGGGCATTGTCATAGAAATAATCAAGCCCGCTTTCGCCAATACCGATGACTTTTGGATCCGATGTCTTTGCAAGTAGCGCATCGGGGCTCGAAAGCCCCTCCTCGCCAGCTTCATGTGGATGAACGCCAATCGTGCAATAGATATGGTCGGATTTCTCGGCAATGGCGCGCACCTGATCAAACGTCGAGAGCTTAACGCCGATACTTACCATCATGCCAACACCGGCATTTTGGGCGCGCGCAATGGTTCCCGCGAAATCGTCAGAAAACTGGGGGTAATCTAGATGACAATGGCTGTCGACAAGTGCGACATTCATGCCTTGTCTCCTTCGTTTTCTGTCTCTACGTAACGTGGGAAAACACCAGATGGTTTTGGAATTTCCGTACCCGGTGCCAACGCATGGTCAGGACCGAGGAATTCGAACTCACGTTTGTCATCTGCAAGAACAATAAGATCCAGAATCTTGGCCGCTGATTCGGGCATGATGGGCTGTACCAGAATGCCAACATGACGAATGACTTCGGCCAAAACATACAGAACCGTTTCCATACGTGCAGGATCGGTCTTTTTAAGTCCCCAAGGCGCCATTTCATCGACATAGCGATTGGCATCCCCGACAAGGCTCCAAATGGCTTCCAGGCCTTTGTTGAAGGCCTGTTCGTCAAATAGCGGACGAACAGTGTCAAGCATGCCATATGCCTTGCCAAGTATGACCTTGTCCGCATCGATAAATGCGCCCGGCGTTGGGATTGCAGCATTGCAATTCTTGTGGATCATGGACAAAACGCGCTGACACATATTGCCAAGGTCATTGGCAAGTTCGCTATTCATGCGGTTGACCATCGCTTGATGACCAAAATCACCATCATTCCCAAACGGCACTTCGCGCATCAGGAAATATCGGGTCTGGTCTAGTCCGTATTTTTCGGTCAGATCATATGGGTCAATGACGTTGCCAATAGATTTGGAAATCTTTTGACCTTCATTTGTCCACCAGCCATGGGCAAACACGCGTTTAGGCGGCGTGATGCCCGCTGCAAGCAGAAATGCCGGCCAGTAAACAGCATGGAAGCGCAGAATATCCTTCCCGACCATATGCAGGTCTGCAGGCCAGAACTTTTCAAGTTTTGCAGGGTCAGCATCGGGATAGCCTATGGCCGTCAGATAGTTGGTCAGCGCATCAAGCCAGACATACATGACATGGTCTTCGTCACCCGGAACAGGAACGCCCCATTTGAAACTGGTGCGTGAGACGGAAAGATCATGCATGCCGCCTTTAACGAAGCTCAGCACTTCGTTACGGCGTGCCTGCGGAGCGATAAAGTCAGGGTTGTCGTCATAGAACTTCAGCAGACGATCACCCCAAGCCGAAAGCTTGAAGAAATAGCTTGGTTCGGAAACCCATTCGACAGGTGCACCTGTTGGTGCAAGTTTCTCACCGTCTTTTTCGATCAGTTCTTTTTCGCCGTAGAACGCCTCGTCGCGTACGGAATACCAGCCATCATAGGATCCAAGATAAATCTCGCCCTTTTCAAGCAATGTATTCCATAGGGCCTGACAGGCCTTCTTATGACGTTCTTCGGTCGTCCGAATGAAATCATCATTCGAGAAGTTCATGTGACCGGCCAGATCGCGGAAATTTTGCGATACCTGATCTGTAAAGGTTTGTGGATCAATCCCCTTGGCCGCAGCCGATTTATCGACCTTTTGACCATGTTCATCTGTGCCGGTCAGGAACATCACATCATAACCATCCAGGCGCTTAAAGCGGGCCAGAACGTCGCAGGCAAGCGTAGTATAGGCATGGCCGATATGGGGCTTGTCATTGACGTAATAGATCGGGGTCGTGATGTAATAGGGCTGTTTGTGCCCGGTCATAGTGGCAAATCCTTCGTGCAATTCTTGAAACAAAACGGCCCGAAATGGGCCGTGATGGTAAAATTTCGGTTGTATGGCTGCGATGTCAGTTTCGCATGGTTTCTTCAAGCATGAAGAAGGCATTGAGCAAAGCCTGCTTACGGTCAAGATGCAAACCACGGGTCGCGCCCATTAATTCGTTGATCTTTTCCCATACCTCTAGCCATTGATCAAGCGGTTGCGCGGCTGCCATGCGTTGCATTGCAGGTAATTCACCGTCTACGACCTCTCTTGGGGCCTGACCTGTTGCTGCAAACCGGATCATACGCGCCAGCCACCAATGGAGGAGCTCCGTGATAGTGGCAAAGGATGCGTCTTTGTCTGCTGGCGAAAATCGTTCGGCAAACTTGTGCTGGGCCGCCACATCGGCGTTGGGTAAGGCAGCAATGATATTCACAAGTTCGGTATAGAGACCTAATCCACCGACTTCATGAAGCTGCAATGCCCGGCCAACACTGCCTTCTGCAAGTCCTGAAAGCGCATCACGATCACCAATATCCATTTCGGGACAGTATCGCCCCAATAGATCAACAACTTGATGATCTTCAAGTGCGCTTAAATTCAGGCGACGACACCGTGACCGAATGGTCGGAAGCAACCGCCCCGGATGATGGGCAACAAGGATCATCATCGCGTTTGCAGGTGGTTCTTCAAGGACTTTTAGAATGGCGTTTGCCGCGTTGCGGTTCAATTCATCCGCTGCATCGACAATCACGATACGCCAGCCCCCCTCAGCGGAAGTTTTAGACATAAAATTACCGACGGTTCGCACGTTGGCGACCGTGATTTCACCCTGCAGTCGCTTTTTCTTTTCGTCATAAAGGCGTTCGACAACTTTAAGGTCGCCGTGACCGCCGCCTGCGATACGGCGCGAAACCGGGTCTTCGGGATCGACATAAAGCCCGTCGGACTGATCCCCAAACAGACCTGCCCCACCATTCTCGCCGCCACCAGATAAAATGAACCGGGCCATTCGATAAGCAAGGGTTGCTTTGCCAACACCGCGCGGACCACAGAGTAGCCATGCATGGTGCATCCGCTTGCTATTCCAGGCTTCTAGGATGGTTTTCTCGGCCTCTTCATGACCAAGAAGTGCATCATTTTTACGCGGAACATATGGGTTGTCTTCTGGGAGGATCTCGTCGCGGGCCATGGGTTAACGCCCCTGCCCGACAAGACTGTCTTTAACAGTGTTGATCACACGTTGGGTGACTGTATCTATGTCACCCGTTGCATCAATTACCCGACAACGCTTTGGTTCGGACGCCGCGATTTCGCGGAAACCATTCCGCAGACGTTGATGAAACTCCGTTCCCATACGTTCAAACCGGTCTTCTGCGGCACTTACATTTGCAAATCGGGCACCTGCCCGTTCCAAACCGATCTCTATCGGAAGATCAAAGACAAGGGTCAGGTCAGGTTTGAATTCGCCAATCGCCAGCGCCCAAAGGTTCCGAATGTAATCAGCGCCCAAACTGTGGCCATATCCTTGATAGGCAACAGATGAGTCGGCAAATCGGTCGCACAGAACAACCTTTCCGTCAGCAAGTGCTGGACGAATGGTGCGTTCGACATGGTCTCGGCGTGATGCAAACATAAGGAAGGCTTCGGTAACCGCATCCCAACGACCGGGATCACCGGTTAGTAACAGGTTGCGAATTTCTTCTGCTCCGGGTGATCCGCCGGGTTCACGGGTTACAACAACCTCATGCCCGGAGTCCTGAAACCATTTCTCAAGGCTGCGAATTTGGGTGGATTTTCCGCTGCCTTCGCCACCTTCAAAGCTAATGAACAAACCGGGCTTACCCGTCACCCGTTTGCCCCCCACAGCAGGTATTTGATCGCAGCGCCAATGCGCCCGACAAAGCCAAGACGTCCGACATCATGGGCGGCATAAAGCGGGAATTCTTGCGTTTCCTGATCGGGAACTTCAACTTTTAAGGTTGCGATTTGATCGCCTTGGCTAATGGGGGCTGGGATCGGGCCTTCATAGACGACCGAAACCTTCATGTCGCGGCTTGCACTACGTGGCAGGGTCAGCAGGATCTTCTGATCAGCAACCAGATCAACTTTGGTTTCAGCGCCAAGCCAGACATTGGCTGCGCTGACAGTTTCGTCCTTAGCGAAAAGGTCATAGTTGTCAAATTCGCGGAAACCCCAATCAAGCAGCTTTTGCGATTCGGTCCGACGTTCACGCACGGAATTCAAACCGTTAACAACAATAATCAAACGGCGACCATCACGTTCAGCAGATGCGGTCAGACCATATCCTGCCGATTCCGTATGACCGGTTTTTAGGCCATCGACACCCGCACTTGTACCTAAAAGCGGGTTGCGATTTGGCTGACGAATTCCGTTATATGTGAATTCCTTGACGGAATAGAGCTCGTACAAATCGGGGAAGTTACGAATGGTATCACGGGCAAGTATCGCCAGATCATGAACGGTGACAAGGTGCCCTTCGGCGGGCCATCCGGTCGCGTTCTTAAAGACAGACTTGGTCATGCCGATGTCACGAGCTTCTTCCGTCATTTCATCAGCAAACGCTTCTTCGGTACCGGCCAGTCCTTCTGCAACGACGATTGCTGCGTCATTCCCCGATTGAACAATAATCCCATGCAGCAGATCAGAAACCGAAACGTTGGAGTTCACCTCGACAAACATTTTCGATCCGCCCTTACGCCAAGCTTTTTCGCTGACGTGGAAGGTATTATCCATCGAAACGCTACCGTCCTTGATATGCTTAAACAGCATATGGACGGTCATCATTTTTGTCATGGAGGCCGGTTCAGTCAGCGTGTTGCCATTTTTGTTAAGCAGCACCGTCCCGGTATCGAAATCCATGATGTAAGCTTCGCGCGCATTGGTCTCAATTGCCTGCGCACTGGTCATCGACATTGCCATGACGGACCCCAGTATCGCGGCCCCGGCCACTACCCGGTTCAGACTATTTTTGAACGGAATTGGCGGCATCAAAGTCATAGCGTCCTTAACCTTGTATTTGAAAATCTGTTTCCACCGGTTTCCCGGCGTATTTGCAGTATTGCTTATGTCGCAAATCCGGCGAAATTGTGCAACAACCAGCAAGCTTTCTCATAAAACAAATTTATTTGTGAGAAAGACATAGCGGCAACGGAACCGCAAAAGCGTTAGCACAGCAAGTGTTTGGTAATCAACAGCCCGACTTGGCAGGTCCACCATCAGCGCATTCAACAACCACCTTGGCACCATTCTGCCCCGTCGCAATCACACGTTCCAACAGAATGTCTGCTTCGGGCACCGTGTTTAAAGGACCAAGGCGAACACGGTAAAAAGTAGTTCCTTTTACGGCAATCGGCTCGATCTTGCTGGGGGCCAAATCATAAAGCCGGTTACGAAGGTTCAAGGCATTGTCATAGATCGAAAAGGCACCTGCTTGAACATAGATTGCAGATGTTGATACCGGTGCTACTTCAACAATTGAAGCTTCTTCTACCGTACCTTCAAGTGGTGACGACACAACGTTTGATGCCGGTACTGACGGCGGGGTCAATTTTATCTTTGATGTGGTAGGTGCACCGCTATCGGTGATCGGACCACCGTCAAGGCTTACTGTTTCCACTACATCACGTGGTGCAGCGCTGACTGTGTTTTGTTCGGCGACTGTAATGGCCGGTGCAGCCTTGCCCTGTGCAATCGCCGCCATCTGACGGCTTTCAGATTCGACAACCTCGACCATGACCTTTGCCGTGCCCTTTTTCTCGAAACCCAATAACTGGGCGGCGCGACGTGACATATCGATAATACGTCCATGCGCGAACGGGCCACGATCATTAATGCGAACTTTAAGCGAACGACCGTTTTCAAGGTTTGTCACCCGAACCACGCTGGGAAGTGGCAAAGTACGGTGTGCGGCAGAGACTTCGAATTGATCGAAGACCTCGCCATTTGCAGTTTTCTTGCCATGAAATTTCGGCCCGTACCAAGACGCAATCCCTGTTTCACTATATTCATAGTCAACTGCGGGATAGTACCATTGACCAGCAATCTCATAAGGATTGCCAATCTTGTAATTGCCAACTTGCGCTGGTTGGGTTTGTCCACCGATGCGTTTTACACCATGAACGGCAAGCTGGGTTTCAGCACAGCCAGCCAAAAGCATACCAAGGGCAACCACACTCATCGCGAGGCGGCCCTTTATACGCGTATGTGCAAATGCACTTTTTCTTGGTTTTGGCATCAAGGTGTCCCCGCTTAAAGATGCTCTATCTTAATCGGTGGCAGTTGGATCAACCTGCGCACCACCTCTCACTTAATGACCTGCGATTGCATTTGCCAAGGTGCCGACGGCAATTGCGAAGTATGTTGACCGGTTCCAATGCATGATGGTGTGGAAGTTGTTATAAACCATATATGCGGGACCTTCACCGTCATTTACAGTTACAATTGATGCATCCATGTCGGCCACCGGTAGATTTGATCCATCGGGCATCCGGACACCAATCTTTTGCCATTCGGCGATAGGCTTGCGAATGTCGCGCCCTTCCAGTTTGGTGTCGAAATCTTTCGGAATACTAACCTTGCGGCCCCAACGTTCGTCTGCGTGCCAACCGACGCTCGACAAATAATTTGCCGCAGATGCAAAAACATCTTCCTTGGCACCCCAAAGGTCGATCTTACCATCCTCGTTTCCGTCGCGGGCATAGTTTAAGAACGTGGAGGGCATAAATTGCGCCTGCCCCATTGCGCCTGCCCATGATCCGGTCATGTTTTCAGCCGCAATATGACCGGCATCAATGATCGTTAGTGCGTTCATCAATTCTTTGCGGAAATATTCTGCCCGTCGGCCTTCAAACGCCAACGTTGCCAAAGAATCGACAACAGAATATCCACCCGTGAAACGTCCAAAGCCGGTTTCAATGCCCCAGAATGCGGTTAAATACTGACCTGGCACGCCATATTTCTTGGCGGCAGCATCAATTACGTCACGATTTTCCGCATACTTCCTTCGTCCTTCATCAATACGTGACTGTGGAACTACGCGTTGAATGTACTGCTCGAAGGTCAGCTTGAATTCTGGCTGGCTACGGTCGTATTCAATGACTTTGGGGATTGGCTGGGTTTTGGCAAAGGCAATCTCAAGCGTCGGCGCCGATATTCCTTTGGCTGCGGCTTCTTTTTTGAAGTCGACCAGCCACTCATCAAACCCTTCAGTGGTAAATTCTGGAAGTTTTTCATCCGTCTGAGCAAAGGCAGGTGCGTTCACAGTCAGGACAGCAAGCACCGAAGCGGTGGTCATCAGTTTCCAGAATTTCATCAATAGCCCCATCCAGAATATTTAATTTGTAGTCGCCTCGGATTTTGGTCCGGGAAACCATTCATTTGATCGACCGGTCCAGTAATAGGCGGTCAAACCAACCCATTCACGCAGACCATGGCTTAGGGATTTGATACCGCCTGAGACGTTAAGACTTGCTAAATGGATGTCGTCTGATGTGATTCTTCCCACCGGATATGGAATAACGTTCCAGCCAACTTGACGAAAAACACCTACGGCACGCGGCATATGATCAGCGGAAGTGACCAAAATCCAAGGTTTTTTTGCAAGTGCAGGCCACTTGCCATAAGCCATCTCAAGACTATTGATGGCATTCTCATATGTGTTCCTTGCTTTCGTCTCGAAATACATATTGGGCGTTCGCATTTTCGACTCGCCAAGCCAATTAGACAAAACCGCAGCTTCACTAAAACCGCGATCAGACAGGGCTCCGTCTCCTCCGGTGAAGATGACGGGTTTTTGTGGGTATTGGTTCGCCAAACGTAACATGGTGAAAACCCGATCAGGCGCACTTAGAAACTGAACTTCACCGCGTGATAAATAGCTGCCTGGATCAACACTTCCCGATAATGTCAAAATGCCAGCAAATTCTGTCTGGTCTAAATCCGGCCGTTCAAAACGGGTTTCGAGTGTCCGCGATAGGATTGTACCAACGGGAATGGCTGTGATGAGCAACGAAAACGCTGTCACACAAACCAATCCATACAATGCAAACCGGCGTGTTTTGTTTAGGAACAGTAGGGCAAATAGCGCAAACAGGATGATCCCGTGCATCAAACCGATATTGATTAAATGGCCGACAGTTTTTGAAAGAAAATAGAACACGTCACATAAACTCGAATGTTGCTCACCTTATGGTTGTTAGTACCATACTGAAATCACATTATTTAACCAGCATTCGATGCAATAGTGGATTGCCCTATTGACAGCGCAGTGCTGCCAATTTATTGAAAGCGCCCAGAGCGAAATGCTCCGACCAATTTGCGGAGAGGTGGCAGAGCGGTTGAATGCAACGGTCTTGAAAACCGTCGTGCCTTTACGGGTACCGTGGGTTCGAATCCCACCCTCTCCGCCATTCAATCCAGACAGTGCAGAATTCAAAGACTTGGTCGCAGGTAAGAAGACTGCGGGAAGCCGCGCTGTATCTGCTTTGACGTTTGAAAAACCGTCTAAAAGGTCATCGATATGAGCGAACTGCCACCCTGCCCCAAATGCGATTCTCCCTATACATACGAAGATAATGCACTGTTGATTTGTCCGGAATGCGCCCATGAGTGGTCTTTGTCAGCGGACGATTCTTCTGAAAGTGTTGTGCGCGATTCTAATGGGACCCCACTTTCTGATGGCGATACCGTTTCTGTCATCAAGGATTTAAAGGTTAAAGGATCATCTTCGGTCGTTAAAGTTGGAACCAAGGTCAAAGGCATTCGCCTTGTCGAAGGTGACCATGACATCGATTGCAAGGTGCCGGGTATTGGGCAAATGGGATTAAAGTCGGAATTTGTAAAAAAGGTTACTGAGTAATCAGTCAATGTTTTGAAGCAACAAAAAAAAGCGCACCGTACTTGGTGCGCTTTTTCGTTATAGAAGTTCGTCTTTCAGCCAGGTTTAATCCGCACCACCGGTGCGGAGTGTTGCCCCCGGTTTGGGGTTTATGACACGTTGGATCAGCAAGGTAGCGACAGCAATGCCGATACCGACCAAATCAGTGATCAATCCCCCCGCAATCATGAACAGTGCTGCGCCTATCAATGCAACCCGCAAGAACCACACGGCATTACGGCCCAGGAACCAGCCCTGAACGCCGGCAGACAGTAAGAACACGCCGACAACGGCAGTTACAAAGGCCTGACCTATTTGCACGTATGTTCCATCCATCAGAATGGCGGCATTGTAGAAGAACATGAACGGCACGATAAAGGCTGCAATCCCGATTTTGAATGACGCCACGGATGTTTCCATCGGGTTCGCCCCCGATATCCCGGCGGCGGCATAAGATGCCAAGGCCACTGGTGGTGTTATGGCCGATACAACGGCAAAGTAGAACACAAAGAAATGTGCCGTAAGCGGTTCAATTCCAAGCTCAATCAAGCCGGGGGCAACCACAGAAGCCGCAACTGCATAGGCAGCAGTCGTTGGCATCCCCATCCCAAGGAGGATGGCAATCAGCATGGCAAAGACCAAGGCAAGAAGCTGCGATGCTTCAGCCAACCCCAGCAGCAAGTTTGAGAACCGCGCACCTACACCGGTGAGTGCGATCACACCGACGATAATACCCGCACAGGCACAAACCGCGATGATTTGGATCGACATTCCGCCAGCAAGCTCAAAGGCCTTTAAAACAGATTTCACACCAACCCTATTTGGCGTCAGCCAACTGACCACCACGGCAGCTACTGTTGCCAACGTGCCAGCACGGATAACGGAATAGCCAAGGAACAGCGCAACGATCAGAATAATGATCGGAAGGAACAGGTAAACGTGTTTGACCATGGTGCTGAAACGCGGAAGTTCGTCTTCCTTCATCCCGCGCATGCCAAGTTTGGCTGCTTCGAAATCAACCATGAAATAGATTGATACGAAATACAGAATAGCCGGAATAATAGCCGCGATGGCAATGTCGGTATAAGGAATACCGGTGATTTCCGCCATGATGAAGGCACCTGCCCCCATGATTGGCGGCATAATTTGTCCGCCGGTTGAGGCAGCCGCTTCAATCGCACCGGCAGTTTTTTTGTGATAGCCGACCTTTTTCATCAAAGGAATGGTAAGTGATCCTGTTGCCACCACATTCCCGGCTGATGTGCCATTGATCATCCCCATCAAACCTGATGCGAAAATAGCAACTTTTGCGGGCCCGCCACGGGCGCGTCCTGCAACCGAGAATGCAAAGTTGACAAAATAATCCCCAACTTTTGACGCCTGCAGGAACGCAGCAAAGATGATGAACAAAATGATGTAGGTCGATGAAACTGCGGTTGTTGGGCCAAGGATACCGGCATCGGTATAAACTTGGCTAAAGAACCGCTGCCATGTGATGGCAGGAGATTGCAGGAATCCTGGCAGGAATTCTCCGACAAAGACGTAAACAAGGAAGATGGTTGCAATGATCACCAGTGCCAAGCCCGCGACACGGCGCGTTAGTTCCATGATTAGCAACGTTCCAGAGATAGCAGCAATTGAAATGCCAATTGGTGCAAACGGTGTCCCTGTCGAATTACGCATCAAGGTGCCATAGATCGTGATCAAATAGATTGCGACAGCAAATGCACACACGGTAAGAACAAAATCAGGTGGCGAATATTTTTCACGTGGGGATTTATGGAACCATGAAAGCACGATGGCACCAACTGTCGCTGCCATCAAAGGCGCGCCAAATATCCATGTTTCATTAAACTTGATCCGGGCATCAATCCCGTTCCACATAACGCCGCCATCAATTTCAAAGTTGAAACTGACCGCTGCACCAACGGCAACGAAGGCCGGAACGAGCAATACATAAGACAGATACCCTAATAGCGGTGTTTCACCGCTTGTGTGGTCTGAAAACTGGTTAGCCGAGTACCACAAGAAACCAAGTGCTAAGGCACCAGCAACGTGAACAATACGGAAATTCCATGTCTCAAGCGGGAAATCAGGCAGGAAACCGAGATTAATCAAGCCACCTGTCATGCCAGACAGCGAGACACCGTTAAGAGCCAACATATGGAATGCCGCATAAATAGCTGCGACGACTGTAATAAATGTTAGACCCCGCCCCTGGAATAAACGGCGGTTGGTTTCAACCGGCTCATCATCAACGCCATCGGCGATGAGATGTTCGTCTTCCACTTTGTTTGGTTCGGTCATCAGATTTCCCCACACTCTTGATTATTTGTTTTGACAAGCTTCTTAGCGGCGTTTGAGTCAAGGTGGGCCGTCAAGAACTGACGGCCCTTCCTTAAGCGGTATGTTGGACTGACTTACTTGATCATGTCAGCCGGAATAGATGCGCCGTTTTCATTAAACCACTTGGCTGCACCAGGATGCCATTTCATGACTTTGTTCTTGTCCCAGTTGGCCGGAACAGTTGAACGTGCAGCACGGTGAATTGATACCATGCGGTCATTATCAGACATCACAACGTCAGTGGCGGCATACACAAAGCTTTCCGGAAGATCGCAATTGGCAATTGCAAAGTTCCACATGGAAACAGACCGCGCCGCCGCGGTCAGCGTGGTGTAGGTGTCAGCAGCGATATCAAATTCTGATACCGGGAAAGCATCCATGATTTTTTTCTGCTCATCGGCGGTGAACTCGATGATGTTGACGTCCGTTTGTACTTCAAGTTGACTGACAGCCGGCACAGGAACACCAGCAGCAAACGCAATCACATCAAGCAAGCCGTCTTGAAGCTGGCCGCCAAGGTCGGACCAACCGCCGTTACGACGTTCGAAATTCACACCCAGCTCTTCGAGCATCCGTGGGAAATACGTATCGGAAGTTGAACCTGCCGGACCAAAACCGATTTTGGCACCGTCTGGAATATCAGCAACCGACGTGATCCCAGATGAAGAAAGAGCCGTGATTGAGAACGGGGTCTGATACATCGGGAACATCGCACAAGCATTGGTCATTTGAACGCCCGGTGCGATTGGGTTGGTGCCGCCAAGCGATTCAGCCGCCGGTCCCATCGTCGTCATGCCAAAGGCTGCTTCACCGGTATGAACCAGTGCCATGTTCTGCATTGGGCCACCGGTAACTTCACCGCCGCCCGAAATGCCAAGTTCTTCAGCCACAAGGTTTGCCCAGCCCGAACCATAAGCGAAATAGGTACCACCCTGTGATGCGGTTCCAACCGTAAAGCTATCTGGCCATCCCGCACGATCCTGTGCTACGGCAGCCGTACTCCCGAACGCGAACGCTACCGCCATCCCTGCAAATAATGCGCGTTTCATTTGTTTCCTCCGTTTATTGGTAATTATGTGACGTTGCCCCCAAGACAGTTCCACATATGGGGAAACCAAAGGTTGAAGGCAATCTGGTCTGTAATCAATAACTAAAACCGGATGCTTGGAAAGGCATGTTGCTATTTGAGCGTATGCTACTTTGGTAGAATAAGGGCTCCTGCTATGCCTTTAAATAAGTACAGAACAACTTTCTAAAGTACGGCCTTTCATCACGTCAAAAGCGCTTGTAATCGCCTGTGAGGGTCACAAAGTGACTAGGATTAGGGGTACTTTCGGAGGACGACCCAATGTCGTTAAATATCGGCAGTAGAATCTTGCTTGCAGCAGCAATGATTGTCGTGACCACCTTTATCGCCTTCATTCTTTATTTTGACTATCAACAACGCAACTCCATCCAAGCGGCCCTGCAATCCAAGCTAACCGAAAGCGGGTCTCTTGCGACTGCGGGGATTTCAAACTGGCTTGATGGCAGGCGATTGCTGGTCGAAAGTCTTGCCAATAATGTCGCCCGAGACCCTTCTCCTGAGGCGGTAAAGGCCGTCACAAGCGGTCAGGCGCTTGCGGAATCGTTTATCTATTCGTACTTCGGCAGCGCCGATGGCGTTATGACAATGTATCCGCCAGACGAATTGCCCGATGGTTATGATCCCCGCGCGCGGCCGTGGTACGGAGATGCGGTTACCATTGGTGATAGCACTTTGACAGAACCTTATACGGATGCGTCAACAGGCCAGTTGATCGTTACCGCGACGACACCGGTGTTTGACGGTTCAAATCTGTTGGGGGTTGTTGGTGGTGATATTAATATCACCATTCTTGGTGATTTGATCCGCAGTATCGATTTGGGTGGCATTGGCTATGGTTTCCTTGTGAATGATAAAGGTACCGTTCTTATTCATCCCAATTCGGACTTTACCCTACAGCAGATTGGCGAAGTGTTTCCTGAAAACACCCCTTCTGTTGAGGAAGGAATGGATAACGTCATCAATGGTACTGGTGATCAATTATTTACCTTCTTCAAGGTTGAAGGCCTGCCTTCCGTAAACTGGTATCTGGGTTTTGCCCTTGATCATGGGGCGGCTTACGCGTCACTCAGTGAATTCCGTTACACCGCCATTATTACGGCGATCATTGCTGTTTTGGCGATTATGGGACTTATGGGGCTTTTGGTTCGTGGTTGGGTTTCGCGCCCTGTTTTAAGTATGACGTCGGCCATGACCCGTTTGGCCAAAGGTGATAGCGACGTCGACGTACCCGGCATTGAGTTAAAAGATGAAATTGGTGCAATGGCGGCCGCCGTTCTTGTTTTCAAGAATAACGCTGCCGAAGTAGGACGACTGGCCAGTGAAAACGAACAGTCAAACAAGCGCGCGGCACAGGAACGAAAACGTGCCCTTGATCAAATGGCCGATAATTTTGAAAAAAGTGTTCTTTCGATTGTTGAAACCGTGGCCGATGCCGCAGAGCAGACCCAAAAGGTTGCAACCCAACTTTCCGCCAACGCAGAAGAATCGACGGCGCGTGCTGCTGCTGTTTCGAATGCAGCCAATATTACAACGGAAAATGTGCAAGCAGTTGCATCCGCTACCGAGGAACTTTCAGCAGCTATTCGTGAAATCGGGGCGCAGGTTACACAATCCATCGAGGTGGCAACAGAAGCCGTTGATGGGGTGAATAATACCACAGCAACTGTTACCGAACTTGCCGCGGCAGCAGAACGCATTGGCAAGGTTGTTGGTCTTATTCAGGATATTGCAGGTCAAACCAACCTTCTGGCTCTAAATGCGACCATCGAAGCTGCCCGTGCTGGTGATGCAGGCAAAGGCTTTGCCGTTGTTGCCGGCGAGGTGAAGTCGCTTGCCAATCAGACCGACAAGGCCACCGGAGATATCCAGACACAAGTTGATGGTATTCAAGGGTCCTCTACCCGTTCGGTATCCGAGATTGAATCGATTTCAACAACGATTGAACGTATCAACGAATTCTGCAATGCGATCGCTGCTGCTGTTGAACAGCAAGGGGCTGCGACACGTGAAATTGCGGATAGTGTTCAACGTGCGGCATCCGGAACACAAGAAGTATCCCAAAACGTTTCGGCAGTCTCTGACGCATCGAACATGGTCAGTGCAGAAGCAAATTCACTTCTCAAGTCATCAAGCGAGATGCGTGAATTGGCACAGCGACTACGCGACGAGGTTCTTGGGTTCCTAAAATCTGTCCGTGATAACGATTGATCAGAATATTTTTAGATTAGGACAAGGCACCACCGACCAACCGCAACGGGTCGGTGGTGTTTTGGTCTGAATTGTCGGTGAGGTATAAGATCGTTTGAGCATTGGGTGTCGAAACAAGGAGTCTCATCGAACTGTTTTCAGGCCGTTTGGTTCTGTTGAACTCATACCCGCAAAATCCGTTGTAGTTTTTTGTTGCGTAAAATCACGTACTGCCGCACGATTTGTGCGATGCGGCGTTTGATTGTGATCGTTAACCGCCTGAAACCCCTGTTTTCTTCATAAAACTGCAAAAAATCAGTGGAAATACTTTCGTTGGATAGGCAATTATTGACGGAATGAGAGGCGCTTTAGCGTGTCTTGTGGGGGAGCATCTGATTTAGGATGCAAAGACAAATGAAAAACTGAGACTCTCAACAGGGGAATTTTTAACTCGATATGAGCAAAAACATACCCGCCCTGCAGGTCGAAGGAATGTTCAAAAGTTTTGGGGACCATGAAGTTCTCAAAGGAATAGACCTTGCGGCTAATACCGGCGACGTAATTTCGATTATTGGCTCCTCTGGATCGGGCAAAAGTACTTTTTTACGATGCATCAATCTGCTTGAAACCCCGAATGCCGGGAAAGTCTACGTCAAAGGCGAACTGATTCGCATGAAGACGCTTAAAGACGGGTCGCAGGATGCAGCGGATAAAAAACAACTGCAGCGTATTCGGACCAAGCTGGCAATGGTATTTCAGAGCTTCAACTTATGGAGCCATCTAACCATTCTGGAAAATGTCATTGAAGCACCAGTTCATGTTCTTGGGGTTCCCAAGAAAGAAGCCATCGAACGTGCTGATGCATTGCTTCAGAAAGTAGGGATGTATGAACGCCGCGATTACTATCCGGGGCATGTATCAGGCGGACAGCAACAGCGTGCTGCCATTGCGCGCGCACTGGCGATTGAGCCTGAAGTTTTACTGTTTGATGAACCAACTTCTGCGCTTGACCCCGAACTTGTTGGGGAAGTGCTCAGAGTGATGACCGATTTGGCCGACGAAGGCCGAACGATGCTGGTTGTCACCCACGAAATGGGGTTCGCAAAGGGTGTGTCCAGTCACGTTATGTATTTGCATCAGGGTCGGGTTGAGGAATTTGGCAATCCGACTGATGTATTTGAGAATCCAAAATCGGAACGCATGAAGCAATTTCTTCAGCGGGACTTCTGATTTGGGCAGGCCGTAATTTGTGTGGTTGCGGTCGCAAGGATGGGAACAATGAATTGTGTACCATTCCAATTAACAAGGGAGAGTTTAAATGAAAAACTGGATTAAGGTTGCATCTGCCGCTGCTATCGGCATTGCACTGAGCGCGTCGGCAGCAAATGCTGCTTGGGAAAAAGTCGTTGTCGCGACCGAGGGTGCCTACCCTCCGTTCAACATGATGGATGAAAACGGTAAGCTCATCGGTTTTGATGTCGATTTTGCAAACAAACTTTGTGAAACCGCAAAAATCGAATGCGAAATTGTTGCTCAAGACTGGGATGGTATGATCCCCGGTCTTCTCGCCAAAAAATATGACGCGATTATCGCTCAGATGTCGATCACTGAAGAACGCAAGCGTTCCATCGACTTTTCTGACTATTACAGCAATACGCCGGCTGTTTTTGTTGGCAAAGACGGCATGAGCATCGCAGCTTATAAAGATGGCAAAGTCATCGAAGACGCGCTTGACGGTATGGTCGTTGGTGTTCAGCGTTCCACCACGCATGCGAACTTCCTGGAAGATAACTTCCCAGGTATCGAAATTCGCATGTATGGCACACAGGATGAAGCACTGCTTGATCTTACAGCCGGTCGTGTTGATGCAACCCTTGCTGATTCCGGCACGCTGGAAGCATGGATCAACTCTGACGAAGGCAAGGGATATGGCTTTGTTTCCAACCAGTTTGCGCCGAGCAAATGGTTCGGAGATGGCGCAGGTATTGGCATTCGTAAAGAAGACCAGGACCTGAAAGCAATCTTCAACAAAGCTTTGGCTGAAATGCTTGCAAACGGCTCCTATGACGAGCTGAACAAAAAGTATTTCCCGGCGATCAATCTTCACCCGAATTGATCTGCAAAATATACAAAGGGGCGGCAAATCATTGCCGCCCCACCCTTATTGTTGTTCGGTCTTCGGTTAGGGGCATGAAGAACGATCAGCATCAAGGAAAGCTGGAGACATCATGTTCGATTTATACGGCCGCGGCTGGCAAATGCTTGAAGGGGGACTGGTTACAGTTCAACTTTGCCTGACCGTTCTGCCATTCATGATTATTATTGGTTTGTTGGGGGCATCCGCCAAACTTTCGCGGTTTCGCACATTGCGGATCATTGGAGAAAGCTACACCGTTCTTATCCGTGGCATTCCTGAACTTCTTGTTATTTTGTTGATTTATTTTGGCGGCACAATCGCTATTCAGAACCTTGCGGAATTAATCTCTGGCGAGGAAACCCGGGTTGATATTCCGGCATTTTGGTCCGGCGTTGCCGCACTGGCCTTGGTTCAAGGTGCCTTTGCATCTGAAGTGTTCCGGGCGGCTATGCAATCTATTCCGCTTGGCCAAATCGAAGCAGCAACTGCCTGCGGCATGACGCCAAGTCAGATTTTTATTCGTATTAAGTTGCCCCAACTCTGGCGGTTTGCCCTTCCAGGGCTTAACAACCTGTTTCAGGTCTTGATCAAGGACACTGCACTTATTTCTGTGGTTGGTGTCGAAGAAATCATGCGCAAAGCGGCTATTGGTGCCGGGACAGAAAAAGCACCCTTTACGTTTTATCTTGTCGCGATGCTGATGTTCCTTGCCTTTACAACGGTTTCGCTGATCGTCTTCAATCATCTTGAGAAGCGGGCTGCCCGCGGAATTGCGAGGGCATAAGAGATGTTTGAAGATCTGTTATATGTTCTGGGTAAATACGATACGTGGCTTTGGCGTGGGTTCTTACTAACGGTAGAGCTTTTGGTTATATCGGTGACGCTTGGCACTTTGCTTGCGATCCCACTTGCTGTCGCGCGTGTTTCGAAAAAGGTTTGGATACAGGCTGTTCCATTTTCCTTCATCTATGTTTTCCGTGGTACACCGCTGATCGGTCAGCTGTTTATGATGTATTATGGTGTCGGTCAGCTTGTCTCAAACATTGATGGCATTCAGGATCATTGGAGCTGGGTCTATTTGCGCAATCCGTATTGGTATTGCCTACTGACTTTTGTTCTCAATACAGCGGCATATGTTGCCGAAATCATGCGCGGTGGCATTCAGAATGTACCAAGTGGTGAATTAGAAGCTGCGCGTGCTTGTGGCATGTCACCCTGGACCATATATCGCCGCATCATTTTCCCGCGAATGTGGCAGATGATCTGGCCTGCCTACACCAATGACGTAATCTTTACGCTGAAAGCCACCTCGCTTGCATCCACCGTCACTATGATGGAACTGACCGGTGCTGCGCGTAAAATTGTCGCGCGGACGGCCCTACCCTATGAAGCCTTTATTTCGGCTGGCGTGATCTATTTGATCATCGTCTACACCCTTACGTTTGGTTTTAAGGGAATTGAACGTTATTTGCGCCGGAACGAACGGCGCAAAGACAAACCACCAGGGGCTGCGAAACCAGCGTCTGCCTAAGATTACTATATTAAAGCAGCCCGGTTTTTGGCGATAAGCATCCGCAAAATCTTGTGCGACATGCTTTGATCCAGCCGGGCTTCTTTGCCCCACGCCACCATTTTCCAGGATACCACCATGCAAGAAGAACGCATTGAACTCCTTCGCCCCCAAATGGGTACATCCCGTGCATTGACCGTGCGCCGATATGGGAAGGCAGAAACTGGCCCCAAAGTTTATTTCCAAGCAGCTCTGCATGCTGACGAATTACCGGGCGTTATCACTCTGCATCATCTTGAAGCACTTTTAAAAGAGGCCGACGCCAAGGGTGAAATCGCGGGCGAAATCGTTGTTGTGCCCTTTGCCAACCCAATTGGCTTTACACAATATGTCGATATGAAACCAATCGGGCGTTTCGAGATGCGTAGCGGCGAGAACTTTAACCGCCATTATCCAGACTTGAGTGCCGCGCTAATTGAAGCTGTCGATGGTAAACTTGGACAGGATGCAGATGCGAACGTCAAACTGATCCGGGCCGAACTGCGTCGCCTGATTGTCAAGCACCGTAAAGACATTAGTCCGCTGTCCGATCTGCAGGATCTTCGTCTTACCTTAGCGGAACTTGCAATTGATGCAGATTATGTGATGGACCTGCATTGTGACTGGGAAGCGCCGATGCATCTTTACATCAGCGACCATAACTGGCCCGATGCAGCGGATCTATCGGCACAGATTGGTTCTGAATGCAGTCTGATCGCAGAAATTAGTGGCGGCAATCCCTTTGACGAGACGTTTACCCGTCCTTGGGTCGAACTGCGCCGTGTATATGGTGACAAATTCCCAATCCCAATGGCAACCCTTGCAACAACCATTGAATTGCGCGGGGAGCGTGATGTTTATGACGAATACGCCATTCCAGATGCAGCTAACATGTTCAAGTTCCTGCAACGCCGAGGGGTGATTGCCGGTGATCCGGGCCCCCTACCAGAACCGAAATGTGATGCAACTCCACTTTCTGGCGTCGATCGTGTGATGGCATCGCATGGGGGTATGGTTGTGTTTGCGGTCGAAGCTGGCGCGAAGGTCAAAGCAGGTCAGGAATTGGGATATGTTCTTGATTGCGAGACAGGCGCCAAAACGCCATTTTCCAGCCGGACTGATGGCATCCTTTATTCCCGAATTGGCATTCGTTTGATCGTACCGGGGGGATACCTTTGTTCTGTCGCTGGGGAAAAGCCCCTTGCCGGGCGTGAAGGGCAGTTATTGCTGTCAAAGTAAGAACATATGTTCAACGTCTAGAACCGGGTCTTCCTGTTCTGATTGAAACTGTGTTTTGAGACGGGTTGATTGATTGCCAAGTCAAGGTTGGGTACCTTCTTGGTGATTGATTGATCCGTCTTTATCTTTAAGCCCAGATGTGATCTTAAGGCCCACCTCACCGCTGTCGTTTATGATGACATAGGGTGGCGGCGTTTATTACTGAATAACCGCGCATGGCGCGTTGCAAGGATTCTCTGATGTTCGACCCGAAAACTGTTTCTGACGTAATTGCTGCTGCCAAACAAAAGGCGGTTGCAGACGCTGATACTGCACGTCGTGCCATTTCCGTTCTCGACCTTACCAGTCTGAATGACGATGACACGCCGGAGGTCATCGAAGCTCTTTGCAAGCGTGCACAGACATCTGAGGGCAATACCGCTGCGGTGTGTGTCTATGCGCCGTTTATCGAAACATCTTGGCGTACGCTTGGGCAAAGCGGTGTAAAAACCGCCACTGTTGTGAACTTTCCCGAAGGTGGGACCAATGCCCAACGTGTTGGCGATGAAACAGCGGATTGTGTTGCCAAGGGTGCTGACGAAATTGATTTGGTTTTCCCGTACAAAGCGTTTCTTGAAGGTGATAGTGAGATTGCAGCAGACGTGGTGGATGCAACACGCACGGCCTGCGGCCCGATGACCACGATGAAAGTCATTCTTGAAAGTGGTGAGTTTGATGATCTGACCAAGCTGTATGAAGCCGCCCGTCTTGCAATCAAGCATGGTGCGAATTTTGTTAAGACGTCCACGGGGAAAGTTCCGGTCGGCGCAACACCAGAAACAGCAGTTGCAATGTTATGTGCGGTTCGGGACGCCCGTGACGAAGATGGTATTGAAGCGGGGTTCAAGGCGTCTGGCGGGGTTAAAACCACCGAGGACGCAGCTCTTTATATCGCCATTGCCGATAGCCTTATGGGGGATGGTTGGGTGAAACCGGAAACCTTCCGTTTTGGCGCAAGCGGTGTACTGACCGCCCTTCTTGCGACATGTGGTGCGAAATCAGGTGATGCACCCGTTGGGACTGGCAACTACTAGAATAAATGACTATCTGCGAAACAAGATATTCGCCAGATTAGGTTTGAAGGAAGATATCAATGGCACGTGCCATCATCATTGTGGCCGACAGCTTCGGCATTGGATCGGCACCGGATGCATCGAAATTCGGTGACCTTGGAGCAGATACTCTTGGTCATATTGCCGAACATTGCGCCAAAGGAATTGCCAATAGCGATCAGCGCAGTGGAAAACTGAACATTCCCAACATGGTCGCACTTGGTCTGGGAGAAGCAGCCAAAGACGCGACTGGTCATGTTCCACCGGGGCTTGATCATGGCGGCGCAATCATTGGTGCCTTTGGCCACGCGAAGGAATTGTCGCGCGGCAAAGATACGCCAAGCGGCCATTGGGAGATTGCCGGTGTGCCTGTTGATTTTGACTGGGGTTATTTTCCAAGGACCGTTCCGACCTTTCCGGTCGAGCTTACAGATGCGTTGATCAAACAGGCAAAGCTTCCGGGAATATTGGGAAATTGCCACGCATCGGGTACCAACATCATTGCGGAACTCGGACAAGAACACATCAAGACGGGAAAACCCATCTGCTATACTTCAGCCGATAGCGTATTTCAGATCGCGGCCCATGAAGAGCATTTTGGTTTGGACCGTCTTTATGAAGTTTGCGAGATCGCATTTAAGTTGGTCGAACCCTATAACATCGGCCGCGTTATTGCGCGCCCCTTCATCGGTGAGAGTCCAGCAGATTTCAAACGGACGTCCAATCGTCGGGATATTGCAGTTCCACCATACAAACCGACCTTGCTTGAACAATTTACGAATACCGGTGGCACGGTCATTTCGGTTGGTAAAATCGCCGATATCTATGCCCATCGTGGTATCACGAAAAAAGTTAAGGCATCAGGCAATATGGCGCTTTTTGACGCCATGATGACCGAAATTGCCGAGGCGCCCGATAACAGCATTGTGTTCACCAACCTGGTGGACTTCGATATGGAATTCGGTCACCGTCGTGACGTTTCGGGGTATGCAAACGCGCTTGAAGAGTTTGACAAACGTATTCCGGAACTTCGTGCGGCACTTCAGTCCGGTGATCTGGTAATCATTACCGCCGATCATGGTTGTGATCCAACGTGGCGCGGAAATGACCATACCCGCGAGTTCGTACCAATCATGGCTTTTGGTCCGGCAATCGCCCCCGGCCCCTTGGGGATGCGTGAAACCTTTGCCGATATTGGCCAGACAATTGCCGATCACCTTGGGATTGCGCCGCTTGCAGCAGGTACCTCTTTCTTGAATGGATAAAGTCATGACTTGGCAGGCTGGACAAAGTGAAACCCTGATGGCACCCATTCGGATCGAGGCGATTATCGATACCATTTGCCCATGGTGCTATATCGGTAAAAAGCGTCTGGAAAAGGCATTGTCGCGTGAAAAACTCGACAATATGATCATTAATTGGCGCCCTTTCCTGCTTAATCCTGACATGCCAAACGGTGGCATCGACCGTAAACTTTATCTATCCGCCAAATTTGGCGGGTCTGAAAGTGCTGCACGCGTCTATAAGGCGATTGAAGATGCCGGTGCGGCAGTTGGCATTAATTTCAAATTCGATGAGATCAAAGTCACGCCGGACTCAACGGACTCGCACCGTCTTATCTATAAGGTTTGTGCCGAACGTCCAGCCGTTGGCAATGCATTGGTGGAAGACTTGTTTGTTGCCTATTTTCTTGAAGGTCAAGATATCGGCGATCATGACGTGTTGGCAGAAATTGCCTTACGTCACGGTGAAGATCGCACGGAAATTCTCGAATATCTGGCAAGTGACATGGACCGCGAATTTGTTGGTCAGGAAAATCGTGTCGCCCATCAAATGGGTGTGACAGGGGTTCCGTGCTTTTTGTTCAACAGCCGTCATGCACTATCAGGTGCACAGGAACCAGATATTTTACAACGGATGATCCGGCTGGCACGGCAGGAAGAAATGCCTGCTTAATGTTCCGGGTTGGCAGGATAAAAAGGCGGGATAACAGTTTGTTACCCGCCTTTTCTTTATGTGGAAGTTGCGATATCCGATAGACGTTTCATCAATCGTTTTAGACCTTCCAGACGATCTGTTGGACCATCCCATCCGGCGGCATAGACAATCTTGTGATCTGGGCGTAGGCGCGCGACACCGACCTGTTGCTGAATAAATCCGATCAAACCACCGGGGTTTGGGAATTCATTATTGTGCAATGTGATCAAAGCGCCTTTTGGACCGGCATCAAGTTTTTCGATATTGGCTACACGGCACCATTGCTTGATTGTCACCACATCCAAAAGGTTTTCGACTTCCTTGGGTAGTTTGCCAAATCGGTCAATCATTTCAGCGGCAAACTGGTCCACTTCTTCACGTGAACGCAGTTCCGAAATCCGGCGGTAAAGCCCAAGACGAACACCTAGATCCGGAACATAACGATCCGGAATTAATACCGGCATGCCGATATTGATCTGTGGAATGAAGCTTGCTTCTTCAGATGCATCAATTTCGCCTTTGGCTTCGGCCACGGCTTCTTCGATCATCTGTTGATAAAGTTCGATCCCAACTTCCTTGATATGGCCAGATTGTTCTTCACCCAGCAGGTTCCCTGCTCCGCGAATATCAAGATCATGGCTGGCAAGGTTAAATCCGGCGCCGAGGTTATCAAGGGTTTGCATAACCTCTAGTCGCTTAAGCGCGGTAGCGGTCAGCTTTTTACCGTTTGGTAGCGTGAGATAAGCATATGCGCGCTGTTTGGAGCGGCCAATACGACCACGCAACTGATAAAGCTGTGCCAGCCCAAACATATCAGCACGATGGATGATCATGGTATTGGCGTTTGGAACATCGATACCCGATTCAATGATATTGGTCGCAAGCAGCAGGTCAAACTTACGGTCCGTGAAATCCGTCATGACCTGTTCAAGATCACGCGCCCCCATTTGACCATGGGCGATGTCAAACTTGATTTCCGGCACAAGGCTTTCCAGTTCCTTGGCGATCCGCCCCAGTTCATGGACACGCGGGCAGACATAAAATATCTGACCACCACGATGACGTTCGCGCAAGATGGCCTCGCGCACGACGACAGGATCATACGGCGTGATATAGGTTCGAACGGCCAAACGATCGACTGGTGGGGTGGCGATGATCGATAGTTCCTTCACCCCGGTCAAGGCAAGCTGAAGCGTACGTGGGATCGGAGTTGCCGTCAGAGTAAGAACGTGAACATCGGATTTCAGTTCCTTTAGGCGTTCTTTGTGCTTAACCCCAAAGTGCTGTTCTTCATCGACAATAAGAAGACCAAGGTCTTTGAAATGAACCCCATTGCCTAACAGTGCATGTGTGCCACATACGATATCGACATGACCACTTTCGATGTTGTCTTTCACCAACTTGGCATTCTTGCCCGTTACCAGACGTGAAAGTTGTTCAACCCGAACCGGAAGACCATCAAAGCGCTGCTTGAAGTTCAGATAATGTTGACGGCACAAAAGAGTGGTTGGTGCAACGATGGCAACCTGTTTTCCCGACATGACAGCGGCAAAGGCCGCACGCATGGCGACTTCGGTTTTACCAAAACCAACATCACCACACACAAGGCGATCCATTGGTTTTCCGGCGGCAAGATCATCAAGTGTGTCGTTAATCGCGCGCGCCTGATCTTCGGTTTCGGCAAATGGGAAACCTGCGCAGAACTCATCATAGTTGCCTTCGGGCGCTTGCAAAACAGCACCTTTGCGCAGGTGCCGTTCAGCCGCAACCTTGATCAATTTACCGGCCATGTCGCGAATACGTTCGCGCAATTTGGCTTTGCGGGCCTGCCAAGCGACACCGCCAAGCTTATCAAGGATCGATAGCCCCTCGTCCGAGCCATAGCGTGACAGCACCTCGATGTTTTCAACCGGCACAAACAATTTGTCGCCGCCATCATATTCCAGCTCAAGGCAATCATGCGGGGCACCACCGGCTGTCACGGTTTTCAGGCCAAGATATCGGCCGATACCGTGTTCCAGATGGACAACAAGATCGCCTTCGGAAATTTCCGATGCTTCGCGTAGGAAGTTGTCAGCCTTACGACGGCGACCACTCGGTCGGCTCATGCGATCGCCCAGGATATCTTGTTCGGTTACGAACCAAAGCCCCTTGCGTCGGAAACCACGTTCGATATCAAGGATGACAACGCCGACATGCTCGTAGTTTAGATCGTCGACAATGTCTTCCCAGCATTCGCAAGGCACGACCTTGCCAACACCATGTTCGCGCAACAGCGAAACCATTCGGTCGCGCGAACCATCGGAATAGGCTGCGATAACAACCTGATTTTCTTTACCACGCTGAGCGGTAATGAAATCACGCAATTCGTCATAAAGATTGGTATCTGCACGTGCGCGGACGTCGCCAAAGTCACGCCCTGCCCGCGCGCCAAGATCAAATATTCCGCGTTCGGGATTTTCATCATCGTAATATGGCGAATATTCCAGAACGGTCCGATCCGCCAACATGCGGTCAAATTCCGCCTGATCAAGATACAGTCGTTCCGTTGGAACCGGTTTATAGACGTTATCACCCGCAAGCCCGCCGCCCTTTATGTTCAGGCGTGCTTGATAGTAATCGTCAATCATCTCAAGACGGTTTTCGATGACTTCGCCAAACTGATGATCAAGGGTGACAATGGTGTCAGGCAGATAGGCAAAGATCGTATCCAACCCATCATGGAACAATGGCAACCAATGTTCCATGCCACCATATTTTAGGCCGTTTGAAATCGATTCATACAGTGGGTCCGTCTGTGACACAGCGCCAAACAATTCACGATAACCGCTGCGGAAACGTGAAATGCTGTCGGGATCAAGAAACACTTCGCCGACCGGAAGAAGGCTGATTTCCTTAACCTTGCCGACTGTTCGTTGGCTTTCGACGTCAAATCGACGGATGCTTTCGATCTCATCGCCAAAGAAATCAAGACGTACCGGGTCTTTCATTCCGGGGGCAAAGATATCGACAATGTCACCACGAACAGCGTAGTCGCCCGGTTCCATGACCTGTTCGGCACGGTTATAACCCATGCGTTCAAAATACGCCGTCAACTCCGTGCGGTCATATTCGCGGCCGGCCTTAAAGGCCAGCTTCCCATTGCGCATCACATCAACACGCGGAACACGCTGCATCGCAGCAGCAGCCGTCGTCAACACAATACGTCCATGACCCGCAGCAGGCTTTGTACCTTCTGACAGCGTGGTTAGTGTTTCGATACGTCGTGCAGTAACGTCCGAGATGGGCGAGACACGATCATATGGCAAGCAATCCCACGCAGGCAGCGTCAAGACTTCGACGTCGCCAGCAAAAAAGCGCAATGCTTCTGCCAGTTGGGACATCCGTTTGTCATCGCGTGCGATGTGAAGAATGGTTGCGTTCTTCTCTGCCGCGTCCAATAGCTCGCGCAGGATCAGGGCGTCGGCACCTTCGGGTACCCCGCCAACACGCTTCCGACCTTTGGTCGATATGACTTCTTTAATCTTATTCAATGCTTTATCAGGCGTTGCTCAGTTCCCGGATCATGTGCAGCACATCGGTATCATACTGCGCGGGTGCCGCTTCTTTGCCGGTCGCCCATTTAAAGAAATCCGCATCCGGGACTTCGTTAATTAGCGTCTCAAAGGCATCAAGCTGCTGTTCGGTCAAAGTATTGAGATGCTTGTCCATAAAGCGTCCCATCAGGATATCGTTTTCTTTCGTGCCACGATGGCCACCACGGAACAGCAGCTTCTTGCGCCGCATTTCAAGTTCCGAAATGTTTTCAGTCATTGTCGATCTCCTGACGTATTCTTTTGGGCGCCCTATTATCGGGCTGCCGCATACTATTCTGTGGCAAGGTTTGTACGGCAAAACGTCGTCTGGGTCCATGCTGTCATCAGGTGATTTTGCATCAATTGGTGACTTGAAGGTTGTCGCAGGATAATTTTGTTGTATACCCGTGCCGTAAACGTAATTGTTCTATTAACGTTCTCATCGAAAGTTGCAACGAAAACCGACATGCGCCCGGAAATCCTGTTCCCGCTTTTTGCCGAAATTGACACCCTGCCTGGTATTGGGCCGCGGTTAAAGCCGCTTGTCGCGCGATTGATTGGCGGTGAGCATGTGGCAGATTTGCTATGGCATTTACCATCTGGGATCATTGACCGCCGGTTTTCTCCCCCGTTGGAAGAAACCATCGATGGATCTGTTGTAACTATGGATGTTTGGGTTGAACGGCATGATCCTTCGCCCAATCGCCGCCGTCCGTATCGCGTGATTTGCAAAACCCAAAGTGGGTCACTTGTTCTGGCATTCTTTAATGCGCGGGCAAAATACTTGAATGAGGTTTTGCCTATCGGTGAAAAGCGTATCATTTCGGGCAAGATTGATCATTATCGCGGCGAATATCAGATTACCCACCCTGACCGGATTGGGACCGAGGCCGAACGCGATGAAATCCAGACGGTCGAGCCGGTATACCCCATGTCAGCGGGCGTTACAGGTAAAACCTTGACCAAGGCGACCCGTGCGGCATTGGCTACTGTGCCCGAACTGCCCGAGTGGCATGATCCGGCATTGGTTGCCCGCCACAAGTGGCCTGATCTGCTAAGCGCATTACACACTGTCCACAACCCACAAGATGATGCTGACCTGTCACCAGATCATCCGGCGCGCAAACGGCTTGCCTATGACGAACTACTGGCCAATCAACTTGCATTGGCGTTGATCCGGGCCAAGATGCGTAAGCTTGGCGGTCGGGTTACAAAGGGTGATGGAAAGCTACGTGAAGGTTTGGCCAATCACCTGCCCTTTGCCATGACCGGCGCGCAAGAACGCGCACTAGCTGAGGTTTACGACGACATGGCAAGCGAAGGCCGCATGCTGCGCCTCCTTCAAGGTGATGTTGGATCAGGTAAAACCGTCGTCGCCTTAATGGCGATGCTCAATGCCGTGGAATGCGGGCGTCAGGCAGCCTTGATGGCGCCAACTGAAATTCTGGCCCGTCAGCATTTTGAAACGATCTCGCCGTTACTTGAACAAATCGGCATTACCTGCGCAATCCTGACCGGCCGAGACAAGGGAAAATCGCGTAAGGCCACCCTTGAAGGGTTCGCAAATGGTGATGTCCAGATTGCAGTTGGAACACACGCGCTGTTTCAGGATGACGTTGTGTTTAAGGATCTGGCCTTTGCTGTGGTTGATGAACAGCACCGCTTTGGCGTTCATCAACGTCTGATGCTGGCCGGTAAAGGTCAAGCTGTCGATGTATTGGTCATGACGGCAACGCCAATCCCGCGTACCCTTACTCTTACCGCTTTTGGCGACATGGAAGTTTCGCGGCTTGATGAAAAGCCGCCGGGACGTAAGCCAGTGGACACGCGGGTATTGCCCATCGATAAAGTCGATGATGTTATTTCTGGGATCGGGCGCGCCATGCGAACCGGAACCAAGATTTATTGGGTCTGCCCGCTGGTTGAGGATTCCGAAGTACTTGATCTTCAGGCTGCGGAAGAACGACATCGTGTCCTTGTCGATTTATTTGGCGACAGCCGTGTCGGGCTTATCCATGGCAAAATGAAGGGTAAGGAAAAGGACGAGGTCATGGAGCGCTTTGCCCACGGCGATACGTCGATCCTTGTTGCTACCACCGTGATCGAGGTTGGAGTTAATGTTCCCGAAGCCACCATCATGGTCATCGAACATTCCGAACGGTTTGGGCTTGCACAGCTTCACCAGTTGCGCGGGCGCATTGGGCGCGGTGACGCGGCATCTACCTGTTTGCTGCTTTATGGAAGCCCATTGGGTCAGGTATCGAAGGCGCGACTTAAGATTATGCGCGAGACCGAAGACGGCTTTATCATTGCTGAAGAAGATTTGAAATTACGTGGTGCAGGGGAAGTTCTGGGCACGCGTCAAAGTGGACTTCAGGAATACCGTTTGGCCAATCTTGAAATGCATGGCGATTTGCTGGCGATTGCGCGCGATGATGCACGTTTGATTGTGGATCGTGACCCTGACCTTCACAAGACCCGCGGTGAAGCATTGCGATTGTTGCTTTATCTGTTTGAGCGTGATGAAGCCGTTCGGTATTTCCGTTCTGGATAAGGCGAAAAAAACGAAGTAAAAAAAAGAAGGGCGCTTTGGATGAAAGCGCCCTTCTTCTTGTTCGAATACCTTACGAAGATTTGCCTATGAAATTACTTAAGCATCTTCGCGGGTTTTACCGTTTTCATCCTGTGGATTGTCATCCGATTCCATGCGCGCGGGGATGTCGCGCGATACAAGAATGGGGACGTTTTCCTTTTCGCGTAGGACGTCAACATTTTCGTACGTCTTGGCGGCGACCTGTGGTTTTTTCTGTTCTTCTAGCGGGCGGCGATCAGGTGGGGTTACAATCCCGCCTGACATAACCATTTTGATCGCTTCTTCGACGGTCATCTGAAGAATAACGATATCGCCCTTTGGTACGAACAGCAAAAATCCCGATGTCGGGTTTGGTGTTGTCGGCAGAAAGATATTGATAACGGTATCTTCGGTTAGGTGCTGCACTTCGCCTTTTGTTTGACCGGTAATAAAGCCAATCGCCCACATGCCGCGGCGTGGGTATTCCAACAAAACCGCCTGACGAAACGCATTCGACTGATTGGCCAACACCGTTTCAAGGATTTGTTTGATCGCGCTATAGATGCTGCGAACTGCTGGAATGCGGCCCAGAATACGTTCGTAAAGCTTAATCAGCGCACGGCCTGCAAAGTTGGTGGTAAACCAACCAACAACCGTGATGAAAACAAGGACAACTACCAAGCCAAAGCCAGGAATCCCGTAGTCTTCGTAACCGAGAGGTAAATAGGTTTCTGGATTGTAGTGTGCCGGGATCAGTGGAATAACTTTGCTATCGACAAACTCGATAAACCACCAAGCCAAACCAAACGTAATCGCAAGCGGTGCGCTAACCAGAACACCAGTTAAGAAATACGCTCTCATACGTGCGAAAAAACCAGGACTTGGAATTGCAGGACCGGCATCCTGATTGCCCGTATCATTCTTGTCGTCGCGCTTGGCGTTCATTGATCACCTGTGCTGAAGTACCGCATCCAAAGGCCGTCTCACAAGAATAGCCTTTGGCATTTAGTATTTGTAAGTAAGAATATGGCAATGCTGCGACATCGGATCGGGGAATTCCCGTTCTTTGAAGTGATAGCAGTATTCAAGTTTGCGGCGCAACCAACAAACCGCAAATGCAGAATTTCAACTGTGGTGGAGGCGTTTTGCAGGTCTGGATAGTCGAATATATTTATGATGATGATGGCGCAGTCAGGGTCAAAACCGCCAAAGTGCGTGGACCTGATTATGAAACCGCGCGTCAATTTGCCATTGGGAATGCCCCTGCCAAAGATTTCGTGATGTCTCTACATCCCGAATCAGAAGATCAGTTTCTTGGTACGCCTAGCATTCGTGCCCGCGAAATGACCGGAAAAACCGTGCATGAAGTGCCGGACCCTGACGATGATTTGGAAGATGACGATGACGGTTTCTGAAATAGACGAACGCAGTTTTTTGCCGCGTCCGATTATTGGTGTCGGTGCAGTTGTGTGGCATCAGGATCGCGTCCTGCTTATTAAACGGGGCAAGGAGCCGAATATCGGCAGTTGGAGCCTTCCGGGCGGCGCGCAGGAACTAGGCGAAACGGTTCGTGATGCCGTGTGCCGCGAAGTCATGGAAGAAACTGGTGTTAAAATATCCAGCCCGATTTTGATCGACACAGTTGATCTGATTTCGTCGAATAAAGATGGCAAAGTTGAATATCATTACACATTGATCGATTTTGTTGCCGTTGCGCTTAATCCTGATGTCCGTCTGGGTGGCGATGCGGCGGACGCAAAGTGGGTAAAGATCAGCGATGTGACAAGCTACAAGTTGTGGAACAAGACAGTGGAGATGATCGCAAAATCGCGATCAATTCTCTCAGGCGGTTAAATGCTGCTTTTAGCGACACGCACTGTGTTTCTAGGCCTTCCCACCTAATTCATCAGACGCAAATACGAAAAAGGCGGCACCAATACGATGCCGTCTTTTTCTATTGTTTGATTTTTGAGACGTTACTTAAGCAACGGCGTGCTGCGTCAGGACGCTTTCCTGAATTTTCTTGAACGCACGTGCTTCAAGCTGACGGACGCGTTCGCGGCTCACACCAAATCGTTCACCTAGTTTCTCAAGAGTAATCGGATCATCACTTAAGAAACGGGCTTTGATGATTTCCTGTTCACGTTCCGGCAACTCGCCAAGGGCGTTTTTCAACATCCCATTATGCAAAACACGTTCTTCTGCATCTGCCACGATCGCTTCTGGGCTTGGGGCATCCGAAGACAAGGTATCAAGGTATTCCATGCCCTCGTCTTTAGGCATCGGGGTGTTGAGCGAGAAATCACGCGCCGCCAAACGACGGTTCATTTCAAGCGCTTCACGACCGGTTACACCAAGCTTTTCTGCAACCTTATCAGCTTCGTCTGGTGAAAGTTCACCATTGTCATAGATGTTGAGCTGACGTTTGGCTTTACGCAGGCTAAAGAACAACTTTTTCTGTGCTGCCATGGTGCCAAGCTTGACCATTGACCAGCTTTGCAGAATGTATTCCGTCACTGCGGCGCGGATCCACCACATCGCATAGGTCGACAAACGGAAACCACGTTCCGGGTCAAATTTCTGCACTGCACGCATAAGGCCCGTATTGCCTTCGGCAACAAGGTCAGCCATTGGCAGACCATAACCGCGATAGCCGAATGCAATTTTGGCAACAAGGCGCAAGTGACTGGTGACAAGCTTGTGCGCAGCTTCGGTATCATCATGATCAAGATACCGGTGCGAAAGCATGTATTCTTCGTCCACGGTAAGCATTGGAAACTTCCAAACTTCGCGGAGATAACCCGAAAAACCCTCTTCTTGGGATACAGCAGGTAATTTAATGGCGCTCATTTCATGTCCTCCAGAGAGGTTTACGCGTTGACACCTAGTTTATTACGGAGTCCGTCATAAGTTAGATGACGCGCAAACACTGTCGGTTGTGAATTAATTCACGTGGACGACCGGAAAGATTGTTGGGAATCTGTTTGGTCCGGTCGCAATTTCATTCCATAGAACCCTATGGAAGAGGACAGCAGACGCTAAAAAGTAGTTCATTCATGGTGTCTCTTCCTTACATGAAGCAAATCGACAATTTACTTGTCCGCCAATTGGCCGGACTTCGATCCGGCGGTGCCTATGGGCCCCCACCCGCATTTATTAATATACCTAAACCTGACTAATTCCGTCAAGAACTTCTGACCAGTGTTTCAGTTATATTATTCGTCAAATATCAGCGCTTTGAAATAAATAACCGACAAACCCAGTCGGGTACTTAAATCACCAATAATCCACGGTAAAATCGATATAAGGCTAAACAATGGCAATTTAACCGATTCTCGCGCGCCGACTGACTTGTGGTCATATATCTTGCGCGCGGGTAACCAAAAGGTAAACCCTTTACGGTCTATATTTGGCATCAAAGGCATGTTGGTTTTAATATCCCAACGTTCTTAAGCCTTTTCCATATACGGGAAAACAAATGCCAACTTTACCACCAAACACACCCTGCCCCTGCGGCAGCGACCATATTTACGGCAAATGCTGTGATAAATACCATTCCGGAAACGCCACGGCGGAAACTGCTGAAAAACTTATGCGCTCACGCTACAGCGCATTTGTCGTTCGTGATGGTGCTTATCTGTCGGCAACCCTGGCCGAGGAAAAGCGCTCAGGTTTTAACAGCCAAAGCATCCAACAGGATCAGACCTGTTGGAGCGGGCTTGAGATTGTTTCCCATATTGGCGGCGGGTTACTTGATCAAACTGGTAAAGTGGAATTCATTGCCCGGTTTGTTGAAAATGGCGAAATATACCAGCTCCATGAGCAATCAAACTTCGAGCGCCGTGGCGGAAAATGGTACTATGTTGATGGCATTTTTCCTACTGAGAATGAAAAAATAGACGAAAACGCAAGCATTCAAAATGGGATGAATATTGATAAACTTGCCAAAATAGGGCGAAACGACCCCTGCCCTTGTGGTTCTGGCAAGAAGTTCAAAAAATGTTGTAGCTAGCCCTAAGCGACAAGTTCCAAAGCCCAGCGATGGAATGGACGGATTAGCGTTTCGTGAGCTTCGTCATATGGAAGCCAGATCAATTCGTGATCATCCTCAAGCGGCGGCCCCACGCGTTTGGTTAATTCGCATTCAAAGAACGTCCCGCGCTTTAATCGAAAGCGTCCTTTAGCCGTGTTATTTAAATATTGGGTCGCAAAACCAAGCCGTGAAAGTATCCGGATGCGATAACCTGATTCCTCGTATGCTTCACGATGTAGCGCATCCTGTTCGCTTTCACCGGGCTCAACCCCACCTCCAAGCAAAACAATCCCTTTTGGGGTACGGGCAACAGCAACTTCGCCGTTGTCGTTTTTGATAACGGCATAGGCGCAGTCTTGCACGTCATAGCTTTGCCCCATGCGCGGGGTTCCAAATATCGGACCAACCAAAATGGCAACCTCTGCCTTCTAACCGTGAATGCCGCGTCCTGTTTATCGTGTGTTTTATTTGTTTTTTATAATGCGATAGCGCGATCAAGCATAGCCTGACAACGTACAGTATCGTAGCGCAATTCGCTTTGCCGTGCCTGATCAAAATACTGACTTAGCCCCGCATCGCTGACCGGTTCTGGCGAAGCCCCATATTCTGCGACGAGTTTATCAAGATATGGTTGCGGTAACGACAAGGCCATACGTTTGTTTCTCAACAAGAACTTTTCAGCCAGCACGAAGTCGAGTTGCATATTGCGGTACAAGATTGTCTGATAATTTGCGTGCAACTCGATTTTGCCGTCCAGTGTTACAAGAAACATCGGAAACATAACAGCAAGATCAGGCATGATACGGTTTGGATAAACCTGCCCTTTCCAATATTTCTCCGCTAAATCGGCATAGCCATCATAGTCCACGATCGGAAACATTCGCGCCTTGGATAAAGGCATGATTTCGACTTTTGGTTTGGTGATAACGACCGTGTCATTGGCAACGTCAACATAGAGGCTGCCAAATTGGAACGCATTCTGAAAATACTGGTTGCGTAAATTGCCCCAAATACGCTTTGCCAATCCGCCATTAATGACAAAGTCGCGCAATGCCAACAAACTAGGTGTTTTGCAGACGTAAATTCCTGCTCCATGATTGTTTTTACGCCAAGGGTGATTTCTTGACAGAAACCTTCTGGATAAAGCTTGTCATGTTTTCTGGCCGTAACGTCGAAAGACTGATCGAACGCTGTACGTAAGCGCAACATATCAGCCTGCAGCTCTTTAATTTTGGGCAGAAGGTATTTCTTGGTCAGCTTGACTTGCTTGAAGTTAACCGGCGCGATTTGTTCATCCTCGGCGCGGGCGGTAATGACTTCAAGTGTAAGGGCGTTTGGTGACGTCATGGTAGTTACCGCTGATTAGGGGCCAAGGATACCGTGCTGGCAACGCATATTAGTATCCAAATGAAAACACCCCAAAACAGGTCGTGTTTCGGGGTGATTCTGTAAATTTGTTCAAAAGTTCTGCTTAGAACGGGATCTCGTCATCAAGATCAGGGGCTCCCGCCGGGGCAGAACCACCACCGGATGATGAACCACCGTTACCCCAACCGGCATCGGATCCGCCGCCGAAGCTACCACCATTATCCGAACCGCCGCCATATCCGCCGCCAGATGATGCGCCACCACCCGTTCCGCCGCCTTCACCGCCACGGTTGTCAAGCATGGTCAGATTCGAGTTAAAGCCTTCAAGCACGATCTCGGTGGTGTAGTTGTCTTTGCCATCCTGACCCTGCCATTTGCGAGTCCGCAGGACACCTTCGATGTAAAGCTTGCTGCCTTTTTTAACGAAACGCTCGACCACGTCTGCAAGGCCTTCGTTAAAGACGACGATACGATGCCATTCGGTGCGCTCGCGGCGTTCACCAGACTGACGGTCGCGCCATTGTTCGGAGGTCGCAATGCTGAAATTAGCGATCTTTTTGCCAGCTTGGGTAAACCGGATTTCAGGATCGCGGCCGAGGTTCCCGACGAGAATGACTTTATTGACACTGCCAGCCATGGGTTATCTTCCAAAGTTTGTGTTGTCCGCTGCCCTGAATTATCAGGGCTTGTGAATTATCATTGCGCAAAAATGCGCTGCATTAAAGTTTCAAGTGAAACGCGATCCGTTTCATCAAATGATCCATACTCGACACTATCGACGTCAAGCACGGCAATCAACTGCCCATCTCGATTGATGATTGGCACGACGATCTCAGAATTCGAACGGCTGTCACAGGCAATATGCCCCGGAAAGGCATGAACATCTGCAATAAGTTGCGTTTCACGGGTCGATGCCGCTGTGCCACAAACACCACGCCCAAACGGAATGCGAAGGCATCCAAGGGTTCCTTGATACGGGCCAACGACCAATTCATTTTCTTTTTTAGGATCAACAACATAGAATCCAGTCCAGAAGTAGTAGTCAAACTTCTGCGACAAGATGCAGGCCACTGTTGCCATCAAAGCGGTGACGTTTGTTTCCCCTTCAGTAATGCTGACCAATTCTTTTTGGGCTTCAGCATATAGGGATTTTTTCAGCTCTGCCTGCACGGTTCTCTCCTAAGTTTCTGACGATACGGACTACCTCGTTCACACCGTCCGAGACAAGGGTAAATTCACCCTGACACCAAAACAAAACACCTCCGGCAAACTTTTCTGCCAGAGGTGCATGGATTTTTGTCTATCAGGTTTTGTCAGATGCGTTTACCGCTTTGCGCATCAAATAAATGAATTTTATCTGCCGCGACCGAAAGGCTCAATTTCTCGTTCTTGGCAAACTGATGGGTTCCCTGAACGCGCAGCGTGACACTATCGGCATTCGCACCGAAATCGAGATATGCCAACGTTTCTGCACCTAGGGATTCAACCATCCGAACTTCTGCATTAATCCGACCTTCTTGTGCGTCGACAAGTGTCAGATGTTCGGGGCGGATACCCACTGTAACGGTGCGTCCGGCCTCGACATCATGGTCAAGGTCAAGCTTTACACCGTCACCAACAGTAACGTGTGTACGATCATCTGAAACCGTGCCTGTTAAAAAGTTCATGGCGGGTGACCCAATGAACCCGGCGACAAACTGGGTCGCTGGTTTTTCATAGATTTCAATAGGGCTTCCAATTTGCTCCGCCACACCGCCATTCATGACGATCAGACGATCAGCCAAAGTCATGGCTTCGACCTGATCGTGGGTAACATAGACAGATGTGATGCCAAGGCGTTGCTGAAGGTTCTTGATTTCAAGACGCATATCCACACGCAGTTTTGCATCCAGATTTGAAAGCGGTTCATCAAACAAGAAGACCTTTGGTTGACGCACAATCGCACGCCCCATCGCAACACGCTGGCGCTGGCCGCCAGAAAGTTGGCCTGGTTTACGTTCAAGAAGTTCTTCAAGCTGCAAAATACGCGCGGCATCACGCACCTTGTTGTCAATCTCGGACTTGCTATATCCGCGGTTTCGAAGGCCATAGGCCATATTGTTGTAATTATTCATATGCGGATAAAGCGCATAGTTTTGGAAAACCATCGCAATATCGCGATCTGCCGGTGCAACCTTGTTGACGACCCTGTCATCAATGCTGATTTCACCGCTTGAGATTCCTTCAAGACCAGCGATCATTCGTAGCAAAGTGGATTTCCCGCAACCTGACGGCCCTACAAGAACAGTGAATTCACCATTTTCGATTGCAAGGTTAATCCCGTGGATTGCCTTATAGCCGTTCGGGTAAGTTTTTTCGGCCTGATTAATGGTAACAGTTGCCATCTTAGTATCCTGTATGCGGACAAGTTATTTTCAATTCTACGGAGCAAAGGAGACAGAGCTTATTTCTCTGTCTCGACCAGCCCCTTGACGAACATGCGCTGGAAAACCACCACCACCAAAACCGGCGGAATGGTTGCCATAATTGTCAGTGCGAATGCTTTGGGGAATTGCGGAATCTGCCCGCCTTCATAAAGCGAGTTATAAACCTGCTTGATCCCGATCACGATGGTGTAAAGCTGATCGTCGGTGGTCATCAACAGCGGCCAAAGATACTGGTTCCAGCCAACGACAAACATGATGATAAAGATCGCGGCAATCATGGTGACCGAAAGTGGTACCAAAATGTCGATAAAGAACCGAATTGGCCCTGCCCCGTCCAAACGCGCAGCTTCAAGCAGCTCATCGGGTACTGAACGATAAAACTGCCGGAAGAAGAAAGTACCAGTTGCGGAGGCGATTAACGGTAAAATCAACCCGGTATAGGTATTGAGCAACCCAAGCCCGGCAACAACCTCGTAAGACGGCACGATACGCACTTCAAGCGGCAGCAAAAGAGTTGAGAAAATCACCCAAAATATCGGCACGGCCAGTTTGAAACGGAAGTAAACAATCGCATATGCCGCCATCATCGAGATGATGACTTTACCGATTGCAAAACCAAGTCCCAACACCATGCTATTAAACAGCATTTCAAGTGCTGTAACCCGGCCTTTGGTCGCACTTGGATCAAACAAGATTGCGCCATAGTTATCGAAAAAATGTGCGCCCGGCCAGAATTGCAGGCCGTTCTGGAAGATGTATTCCGGGGTATAAGACGAAGATGAAAACGCAATCCATACTGGCATGATCATAAAGAGCGCGCCAAGAATCAGAATTGCGTGGTTGGTAAAGATACGCCATTTCGACTGATACATAACGGCCTCCTAGTAATGAACTTTGCGTTCGATGAAGCGGAACTGGAACACGGTCAAAATGCTGACCATGATCATTAGCAAGACCGACTGAGCTGCACTGCCACCCATATCCGCGCCAAGGAAGCCGTCTACATAGACCTTGTAGACCAGCGTTGCCGTTGAACCACCCGGTGCGCCCTTGGTCGATACGTCAATGATGCCGAACGTTTCAAAGAAGGCATAAGTCAGATTGATCACCAGCAAGAAGAAGGTTGTTGGGGCCAGCAATGGGAAGGTTATCGTCCAGAAACGGCGCTCGGGACTTTTGCAGTCAAGTGTTGCTGCTTCCTGTACCGATTTTGGAATGCCTTGTAGTCCAGACAGGAAGAAAATGAAGTTCACACTGACCTGTTTCCAAACGGCAATCAGAATGACCACAAAGGCTGCGTCGTTGGCATTTTCAATGTGATTAAATTCAAATCCAAAACTGTTGAAGGCAAAGTAAAGGTCCCCCATCAACGGATTAAATAGCATATTGCCCAGCAAGCCCGCCACGGGTGGCGCAATCGCATAGCCCCACATCAGAAGCGTTTTGTAAGATTTTGCACCACGGATCACTTCATCGGCGCGAACGGCCAAAAACAGTGATATTGCAATGGAAAGAACTGAAACCAAGACCGAAAATACAACGGTGAAAATGGCAGATCGTGACCACGAACTGCTTGATAGAACATCTTCAAAATTGCGGAACCAGACAAATTGCGAAGACATACCAAATGCGTCTTCAAGCAAGAAAGATTGGTAAAGCGCCTGGGCTGCAGGCCACAGGAAGAATATGGAAATAATCAAAATTTGGGGTGCCACAAAAAGATAGGGCACCGCGCTATGTTCAAATTGTACGCGCTTCATCGCCTACGCCACCTTAAAGCAAGTCCTGAGAATGCAAAACAGGGCGACCAACAAGGGCCGCCCCGCATTCGCGAAAAGCAAGTTAGTTAGAATAAGTGTCGTTGAAGCGTTTCAGAAGGCCGTTGGCTTCTTCTTCGATCGTCGCGAACGCCGCATCAACGGTTTCTTCGCCGTTCAAGATTTTGTCGACTTCACGATAGATAACTTCGCGGATCTGAACGTAGAAACCAAGACGGTAACCTTTGGTCCACTCAGCACCTTCTTCAGAAAGCTGCTGAATGCCAACTTCTGCATCCGGGCTTTCATTGTAGTAGCCATCTTTTTTGGCCAGGTCATAAGCAGCATTGGTGATTGGAACGTAACCGGTTTCTTTGTGCCAGTAGTACTGGGTTTCCGGCTTGGTCAGGAATTTGAAGAATTCTGCAACACCAGCATCTTCTGCTGAATCATGACCGGAGAATGCAAACAAGGCCGCACCACCGATGAAGGTCGATTTCGGTGCATCACCAACATTTTCCCAGTAAGGAAGGGTCGAAGTACCAAAGTCGAACTGTGTAGATTTACGCAGACCACCGAAGGAGCCCGATGAGCCAATCCACATTGCAACGTTCTGCTGAACGAATGCATCCTGGTTTGCACCCCATGCGCGACCGAAGTAACCGTAGTAACCGGCATCTTTCCAGTCTTTAACGTGCTGCCAATGATCTTTCAGCGCATCGTTGTTGTAAAGAATTTCAACATCGGTGCTGTCGTAACCGTTATTACCGGTTGCCATCTGAAGGTTGTGACGCGACATGAAGTTTTCGAAGAAAATCCATGGGCTGTGTGACTGTGCAAGGGCCGTGTAACCGGCTTCTTTCAACTTCGGAGCAGCAGCTTCGAATTCCTGCCAGGTTTTCGGTACGTCAACGCCTGCTTTGGCGAGAGCTTCTTTGTTGTAATACAGAAGCGGGGTCGAGCTGTTGAACGGCATGCCGATCATTTTGCCATCAGAATCGGCATAGAAGTAGCGAACGCCCGGAATGTAATCATTGATGTCAAAGTTGACATTGTTGGCTTCAAGCAGGTCTTGAACCGGCTTAACAGCGCCTTTTGCATTGATGATGGTTGCAGCACCGGCATCAAATATCTGAATGATGTTTGGCTGATTTTTCGCGCGGAAAGCGGCAATACCGGCGGTCATGGTGTCTTCGTAACCACCCTTGTTGACTGCAACAAGGTGGTATTCGGACTGGCTGGCATTAAAATCAGCAGCGATCTGATCTACTACACCGCCAAGTGCGCCGTCCATTGCGTGCCACCAAGTGATCTCGGTTGCTGCTTCTGCGGCGTTGCCAAGAGCAAACACGGCAGCAGCGGCCATAAGTGTCTTACGGAACATGATCTTCTATCTCCCAAATAAAAACTTTGCGCGAAACACCGCCTGTTGTTCGGTGATCCGCAACGCTTTCGTTTTCATCTGAGGGGGACGTTTCCTCAAGTGACAGTTTTCGGAAATTTACTTTTGATGCGCGAAATTACCGTTCAGTCTGCCCATTATTGATATTTATGGTGCATTCGACCCCTTCAAATGTTCGAATGAACATCTCACAAATTGAATGAGCATGAAAGCCTTTCGATCCGGCGGAATTCCTGTTGTTTACCAAGGAACTCCTGAATTCGGCAGAAACGCTTGTATTTTTGCTGCTGCGCTCATTGTTACAGCAAAGTGAATTTTTTGAACGGGACTGCTCTGTGGCTTCCAATTCAGTTGTTAGAGCGAAGATTGCCAACAGTGAAATAATTTTCACTTCTGAATGCTACCTTCTGGTGGTGTTTCACCACATCATTTCTGCCGTTTACGCACAAAAAAAGGAGCTTCAAAGAAGCCCCTTTCTAGGATTTCAATTTGCTTTGTCGTTACAAATTATGTGTCGTCATCTGCGCTGAATTCGGCTGGACAATCGATCTTGGCAAAGGCTTTACCATTTGGTGCAAATAGGTGAGCCGCCCCTGCCGGTGCTGATGCCGTAACGGTTTCACCGATTCTTACGCGGCTGTGCCCCGCTGCGCGTACGGTCACCCGGTCACCATTGGCAAGTTTCAGATAAAGATAGGTGGAATCACCAAGCTTTTCGACAACATCGACCTCGCCGCTTACGGTCAAAGCCCCCTCTTCACCAAGGGTCAGATGTTCTGGGCGAATGCCAAGTTCAACCAGCTTGCCGACTGCATCCGCCGGAACATCAAACGGCAAAACCGATTTCATGCCGCCAGGAACCGATACCGTCACCTTGTTTTGCGCAACAGCATCAATTGTGACATTGGTGAAGTTCATTGCAGGTGACCCGATAAACCCTGCGACAAAGCGAGTTTGCGGATGGTGATAAAGCTGCATCGGCGATCCGACTTGTTCAACATTTCCGCCATTCATCACAACAATCTTGTCTGCCAAGGTCATAGCTTCGACCTGATCATGCGTGACATAGACAATGGTGGATTGCAGTTTTTGATGCAGCTTTGCGATCTCGATGCGGGTTTGAACACGCAGCGCTGCATCAAGGTTCGATAATGGCTCGTCGAACAAGAAGACCTTTGGTTGACGCACAATAGCACGACCAATAGCCACGCGCTGGCGTTGACCGCCAGATAACTCGGACGGACGACGATCAAGCAGTTGATCAAGCTGCAGGACGCGGGCGGCCTCGCGCACACGTGTATCGATGGCCGCTTTGTCCTGTTTATCAAGCTTCAAGCCAAAGGCCATATTCTTGTAGACCGTCATATGCGGATAAAGCGCATAGGATTGGAACACCATGGCAATTCCGCGGTCTCGTGGGCTTTTTGTATTAACCACATCGCCATCGATCATCAGATTGCCGCCAGTGATATCTTCTAGGCCGGCAATAATGCGCAGCAAGGTTGACTTGCCACAGCCAGATGGCCCGACAAAGACAACAAATTCACCGTCTTTCACATCCAGATCGATGCCATGCAGTACATCAACCGCGCCATAGCTTTTGCGGATCTGGTCAAGTTTCAAATCAGCCATTTATTCAAAGCTCCTATCAACCAACATTTACTTCACCGCGCCAGATGTCAGGCCGCGAATGAGTTGTCGGGAGAAAATCAAATAGAGGATCAGGATTGGAATGATTGCGAGGCTCAGCGACGCCAGAACCGCGTTCCAGTCGGTTACGTACTGCCCAATGAATTGTTGAACACCTAACGTAATGGTCTGCTTTCCATCCCCCGGCGCAAGGATCAGAGGGAACCAAAGATCATTCCAGATCGGGATCATGGTAAAGACGGCGACGGTTGCAACGGCAGGCCGAATGAGCGGCAAGATGATAGCAAAGAAGATTTTGAACTCTCCAACCCCGTCACAGCGCGCGGCTTCTTTCAAATCCTTAGGGATTTGATGCATGAATTCGGTCAGGATAAAGATCGCCAAAGGCAAGCCTTGCGCGACATAAACCAGCACCAATGCCGTCAACGTATTTACCAGCCCCAAATCAACAACAAGGTTCAGGATCGAAACGGAACCAAGCCGGATTGGCACCATGATGCCAATCGCAAGATAAAGTCCTAACGCAGTGCCACCGGGGAATTTGTATTCCGAAAGCGCCCATGCGGCCATAGCCGCAAACAAAAGCACAATGACGATGGTGACGATCGTGACCGTGAAACTGTTATAGAAAAACAGTTCGAAATTAGACTTGGCCAAAACCTTGGTGAAACCGTCTAGACTAAAAGTTTCGGCATTCGGTAATCCCATTGGATCCCGAAAGATTCCTTTGCGGGTTTTGAAGGCGTTTATGACCACCAAAAAGATTGGATAAAGAGCCACCAGCGTATAGGTCAGCAGGATCGCATGCACGATCACGGCCCGGCTGGCGTCTTCCCTGCGAATATTGGAAAAACTCATGACTGTCCCCGATTACAACTGATAACGCGCCAGACGGCGCTGAATGGCGAACAGGTAGAACAGAACACCGGCCAGAATTATCAGGAACATCAAGGAGGCAACAGTTGCTCCAAGATGAGGATTGCCCAATTGCAATTGGTAACCAAAGAACGTTCGATAGAACAAGGTGCCCATAATGTCGGTCGAGAAATTCGGCCCGGCAAGCGCACCTTTTACTGCATATATGAGATCGAACGCATTGAAATTGCCCACAAATGTCAGGATCGAAACCATAGCCACTGTCGGCAACACAAGGGGTAGCTTGATATGCAGGAACACTTCAAAATGGGACGCGCCATCAACAATTGCGGCATCAACCAGATCATCAGGGATCGCAAGCAAGGCGGCATAAATCAGCATCAAGGGGATACCAACCCACTGCCAGACGGAAATGAAGGATAACGTAATTAGCGCGCTTCCTTCCTTACCAAGCCACGGCCCAAACAGTGATTTTAGTCCTATAATATCAAGAAGGTCTGCTCCAACACCCCAGACCGGACTTAGGATCAGTTGCCAGATAAAGCCAACAATCACCACGGAAAGCATCGTCGGCATGATCATCATGGTGCGATAGGTATTGCGGAAGCGTAACCTTGGCAGACTAAGGATACCGGCAAGAGCGATGCCAATCGGGTTTTGGATCAGCATATGGACAGCAAAGAACTTCATATTGTTCCAAAAGCTGTTCCAGAAAGTCTCTGACCAATCTGGGTCCGCGAGAATGGTGCGATAATTGTCTAATCCGACAAAAGCCGCCTCGCCGCCACTTGGTGTCGCATAAAAACTAAGGCGGATGGAATCAAGCAACGGATAGATCATGAACACGGTGTAAATGATCGTTGCTGGAGCCAGAAAGGCAATCACAGGCAATTTTGCCTTTCGCCAATCGGTCATGGGGCCAGAATGCGCCATACCTTATCCAGTATTTCCAAGAGTAAAGGGGCGAAGGCCGATTTTGCCTTCAGAATTTGCGGGCTGCATATGCGCCTGGGCATTCAATACGGAGGTCCCCGTCAATGCTGTGAGCACAAAGCAAGGATGGCAGAAACCAATCGCTTCCGCCATCCTCTGAAGGTTTTATTGATGTGGTGCGTACCACTTGGCCAGACCAGCTTCTGCTTCTTTAGCCGCTTCTTCTGGTGTCAAAGTGCCGTTGATGGTTTGTGCCGAAAGGTTCCACAGATCATTTTCAAGGTTCGGCGTTCCACGCGACAAAATTTGATACGAGTTACGAATGGTAGACTCGCAATCCTGACGCCAGCTTACGAACTCGCCTGCGACCGGATCGGTTACTTCTACGGTATGCTTTGAAAGCGAGAAGAAGCCCGGAAGCGCGTTCGAGTAAAGTGTCGCAAACTCCGAACCCGTCATCCATTCAAGGAAGACTTTGGCTTCTACAGCGTTTTTCGATTTGGCATTCAGGCCAAGTGCAATATCGGTATGATCACTGATATAGCAGGTCTTAGCACCTGCCGGTGCGGGCGGCGGGAATGCACCGAACTCGAAATCAGCTTGGTTGTTGAACAACGAAATATCCCACGAGCCAGCCGGATATACTGCAGCCCGCCCCAGAGAGAATAGGTTCTGCGCATCAGGATAAGAAATGGCTTCAAAGCCATCCGGCAAGTAGTTTGCCCAAGTTGCAAGTTCCTTGAAGGTATCAATATACGGGGCATCGGTGAATTTTGCGCTGCCGTCGATCAGGGCTTTACGACCGGCTTCGCCGTCCCAGTGGTTCGGACCGATATTCTGGAAGCCCATGGTGGCTGCTTCCCACTGATCAGCGGTCCCCATTGCCATCGGGATGTAGTTGCCATCTTCCTTGATTTTATCAAGGGCAGCATAAAAATCTTCGCTGGTTTTTGGGATTTCGATACCAACTTCTTCAAAGGCTTCTTTGTTATAGATGAAGCCATGAATTACCGAAGCCATCGGCAGGCAGAAAGTCGCCGAACCGTCATCGGTTTGCCATGCCGACTTGGCAACGTCAGAAAAATTATCCATCCCGTTTAGATCGTCAAGAGCGGCAAGGTTGCCTTGCTTGTAAAGTTCAAGCGACGCATCAAACGGACGGCAGGTAATCAGGTCACCAGCAGTGCCACCTGCAAGCTTTGCATTGACCGATGCGTTATATTCGGTTGGCGGGGTCGGCTTGAACGACACATTGATGTCCGGGTGGACTTCGTTAAATGCCGGAATGATTTTTTCATTCCAGATATCAATATCGTCGTTACGCCAGCTTTCAATAACAAGATCGCCAGCAGATGCCATCATTGGAACCAGGGCGACACTTGCCGCCAGGGCCCCGGCCAGGCCTTTTGCTAAGACTTTATTCGACATTTATGCCTCCTCTGATCAATGTCGGCGGACCGGCACCTTTTTGATGTCAGTCCCTATATTCAAGAGCCGCCCGGAGATTTCCATTAGACAGATCAAGAATTTCTTTTGCCCTTTGCGGGGTGTGACCTTTGACCACAAGCACCGCGGGGCGAATATCGAAGTCTGATTGTGTTAAGGCATCTTTGGCCTGCGCTTCATCGCATGATGCAATATGGGCCACGATGCGGACCGCGCGATCGCGCAGTTTCATGTTCTCTGCCCGCATGCCGACCATAAGGTTATCAAACAGTCGACCCAGTTTGTTCATCACAAGCGTCGACAAAATGTTAAGTGCTGCCTTTTGTGCTGTGCCTGCCCCCATTCGGGTTGACCCAGCAATAACTTCTGGGGCGCAATCAAGAAACACGCTGCATTCAGCGATATTTAAAATCCTACCATCTGGGTTGTTACAAATACCCACCGTGAACCCGCCACGTTCGCGCGCCAGTTCAAGTGCGCGTAGCGTATAGGGCGTCATTCCACTTGCCGCGATGGCAATAACAGCATCTTTGTCTGAAATGTTGTGGTGGGAGATTTCGCGCGCAGCCAGATCAATATTATCTTCCGCGCCGTTAAATTCATTTGGCGTGCTTTGCACCCCACCGGCCAACAAAACCACGGTGTGATCTTCGGGCCAACCAAAGGTGCCGCCAAGTTCTTTAGCGTCTTGCCAAGCGACCGTGCCAGAAGTTCCCGCACCCACATAAACGAGACGCCCGCCGCCCCCCAGGCGACGTGCTATCCCGTTTGCAGCCGATGCCAAGTCCCCCAGAACTGGACCAACGGAGGCAACAGCGCGCATTTGACCTTCCCACAAGGCCATAAGGAAATCGGCGTCGGACCACTGGTCCAACCCGGCAAATCGCGAATCAAAGTCTTCTGTGCGTGATGCCATTTTTCCGTCTCCCTCACAAAATTAAATACCATTATGATACCAGCGACGCAAGATACTTCGTAAATAAATTGATGACCCTCCCAGACTACACTGAAATACATATTATTTATCAGTATGTTATTTTTATTTATGTATATACCACTACACTCATTACGTATATCTACTGACTCCAAAGTCAGGCCAGCGTTAGATATAGTGGCGTTATATTGGTATTGATTATTAAGATACCACTCTGCTATGATCCGATCATAAACAGGAAGGCGGTTAACCCGGCAATGAACAGCGAACGGCTTTATCTTGGTGTTGACGGCGGCGGAACGCGCTGCCGCGTGCGTATCGCGAACGCATCTGGAGACGTTCTGGGTGAATCTGTTGGCGGGGGCGCGAATACCCGCCTGGGTATGGATCACGTTTTTGGTGAGATCATTACAGCTGCCTCTTTGGCCCTTAAAAATGCAGGATTGGATGATTCCCGTCTTGGTGATCTTCATGCAGGGCTTGGCCTTGCCGGACTCTCCGTAGAACGCGAACGCAAACTTGCCTATGCCCACGCACACCCATTTGCCACTGTTTGTTTTGCGACGGATGCATATACAGCATGCCTTGGCGCACATGACGGTGCGGATGGGGCCATTTTGATCGTTGGGACCGGCACGTGCGGTCAGGCCATTATTGATACTCAAGAATTGGCGGTTGCTGGCTGGGGATTTGAAATTTCCGACATTGGAAGCGGCGCACGGATTGGGCGTGGTGCAATTGAAGCTGCCCTCCTTGCCCACGAAGGTCTTGTGGAGAAAACAGACCTGACGACAGAAATAATGGCAAAGTTCGATCATAGTCCGGAAAAAATTGTGGCCTTTGCGGAAACAGCACGTCCGGCAGATTACGGCGCATTTTGCCCAATGGTATTTGATTTGGAATACTCGGGTGATGCCGCGGCATCAGGGCTTGTTAAAAACGCGGTAACCGCAAATTTACAGATACTCCGCAAACTGGTTGCGTTTGGCGCGCCGCGCCTAAGCTTAATGGGCGGTTTGTCCGAACAAATGGCAAAACGTATGCCCTCCGACATTACTGACATTCTGGTGCCGGCGAAGTATGACGCTATGCATGGTGCGATACTGATGGCCAAACAACGTGAAAGCATTGTGCTATGACCACCACACAGGACATCATCGCGAACCTTCGCACGCGCGACATCGAAAACACCGATCATGGCCCGCTGTATCGGCGCTTGCAAGCGTCGTTAAAGGCTGTGATCGACGATGGTATTCTGCAAGTGGATGACGCGCTGCCAAGTGAACGTGATCTGGCCAATGAATTAAACATTTCGCGCGTCACTGTTCGCAATGCCATGCGGGCACTGGTTGAGGAAGGCGTTCTGGTTCAACGCCATGGTGCAGGTACGTTTGTCGCCCCGCGCGTTGAACAAGCCCTGTCTCGATTGACATCTTTTACTGAAGATATGATAACGCGCGGCATGGATCCGGGGGCGGTATGGCTTGAAAAAACTCTTGGCCACGCATCCCCGGAAGAAGCAATGGCCTTGAATTTGTCGCCGGGAACTGAAGTTACCCGCCTGCGGCGTTTGCGGACGGCCAATGACAAGCCGATGGCACTTGAATATGCGGTTGTCCCGCGTGCGTTTTTGCCAAGCCCGGATGAAGTCGATAAATCGCTTTATGACGCGCTGGCGAAACACAACAAAAAGCCCGAACGCGCCCTTCAACGCCTTCGCGCAGAACTGTTTGATGGCGAAACAGCCAAGATCTTGGGCGTTCCCGATGGCAGTGCCGCACTTTATATAGAACGACGCTCGTTCCTAGCCAACGGAACACCTGTGGAATTCACTCGGTCTTATTACCGAGGGGATAGCTATGACTTTATAGCTGAAATGCAGGTAGATGCCCGCTGATTTCAAACATCAGGCATCTTGCAAAAACTGAGGAAACATTGAAATGACCACAAGTTGGCGCCCAAAAACGCAGATGGGCCGGGAATTGGCAGAAGCACCGTCAGTTGTCGCCAAGCAGATTGAACACAACACAGCAGTGATTGCCAAACTTGCAGAAGACCTGCGTGCAAACCCGCCGAAATTTGTCGTGACCTGTGGTCGTGGTAGTTCTGATCATGCAGCTCTCTATGCGAAATATTTGATTGAAAGCCAGCTTGGGATTCCTGTCGTTTCCGCCGCGCCATCCATTGTTTCAATCTACAACCGCTCAATTGCATCAAAAGATGCTTTGTTCATTGCCGTTTCTCAATCTGGCAAAAGCCCGGACCTTGTGAAAAACGCCAAAGCAGCCCGTGATGCAGGTGCCCGCACGGTTGCATTGGTTAATGTTGTAGACTCTCCGCTTGCCGATACTGTCGATCACGTGGTTCCTTTGATGGCCGGTCCAGAAACAAGTGTTGCCGCCACAAAATCCTATATTGCGACCTTGTCGTCCATTGCCCAGATCGTTGGTGCATGGACACAGGATGACGCCTTTAACAAAGGCCTTCATAACTTACCACAATCACTTTCCGCCGCACTGGATCAGGACTGGCTTGGTGCTTGTGACACAATTGCAAAGTCAGACGGTCTTTATGTCATCGGTCGTGGACCCGCATTCGCCATTGCCCAAGAAGCGGCTCTTAAATTTAAGGAAACCAGTAGCCTGCATGCCGAGGCGTTCAGTGCCGCTGAAGTCAAGCACGGCCCGATGGCGCTGGTGACCCCAACTTTCCCGATGCTTGTGTTTTCTCAACAAGATGCATCGCGTGACAGTGTTGAAGACTTCCTAAGCGAAATGCGGGCAAAGACAGACAATCTGTTTGCTGCAGAAACGGGTTATGCAGATATAAAGGGCCACCTTCCGGTGGTCGAGGACATCCACCCCCTTCTCGCACCCATTGCGATGATTCAGGCATTCTATACTTTGGCCGAAAGCGTTGCCTTGGCCCGCGGTTGTGATCCTGATGCGCCGCCGCATCTTTCGAAAGTGACGGAGACTCACTAATGACAGCATTTGCCATTACCAACGCCCGCATTTTCGACGGCACGGAATTTCTTGACGGTAAATCGGTCATCGTGCGTGACGGTAAGATTGATGCCATTTGTGACGCCAGCGCCCTGCCCGCAGATTTGGATGTTGTTGACGGCAAAGGCCAAACATTAGCGCCGGGCCTGATAGATGTTCAGGTCAATGGTGGTGGTGGTGTATTACTAAATGACCAGCCAGATGTTGATGGCGTGCGGGCAATTATGGCAGCACATCGAAAATTTGGCACAACTGCAATGTTGCCAACATTGATCACAGACCATCGCGATAAGATGGAAGCCGCTATAACGGCCGTTCAAACCGCAATTGATGAAAATGTGCCGGGTATTGTTGGGATACACCTTGAAGGCCCGTATCTGAATGTCGAGCGCAAAGGCGTTCATGCAGCCGACATCATTCGCCCGATGGAAGACGATGCGCTTGAACTCCTGACCCGTTTGCCCAACGGCCGCATTTTGGTCACCATGGCACCAGAAAAAGCGGCTAAAGGCACGATCAAGGCCTTGGTCGATAAAGGCGTTCTGGTTTGTGCGGGTCATACAGCGGGCAGCTATGATGATATTCAGGATGCAATTGCTGAAGGCTTGCGGGGATTTACGCATCTTTTCAATGCGATGAGCCCACTTACCCATCGGGAACCGGGTGTTGCAGGTGCCGCTATGGCGGATGATGATACATGGTGCGGGTTGATCGTTGATGGCTATCACGTCCACCCGGCTGCGGTGAAAATCGCGGTGAATGCCAAGGCAAGTGGCAAAATCATGCTGGTGACAGATGCGATGCCGACCGTCGGGGCAAACGATAAGCGATTTATGCTTGGCGGCGAAGAAATCATCGCAACGGATGGTCGATGCGCGTTGGCCGATGGGACATTGGCTGGCTCAGACTTAGACATGATTACAGCGGTAAAAAACTGCGTTGAAATGGTCGGAATTGAGCTTGGCGAGGCGCTGCGCATGGCATCCCTCTACCCGGCTGCCTTCCTTAAGCTTGACCATAAGATGGGCCGTATAGCGCCGGGGTATCAGGCCGATATGATCCTTGTTGATGGTGCATTCAATGTGACCAAAAGCTGGATCAACGGCGCAGAATAAATAATTTAATCAATTCATTATCAGGTTTTCCGGAGATATAAGATGAAACCGATTCGTATTCTTGTTGTCGGACTTGGCAATATGGGCCTGTCTCATGCCAAGGCATATCATGCGCTTGATGGATACGAAATTGTTGGCATTTGCGCTCGGTCAACTATCCCGGCGGATAAGCTTCCTTCTGGCTTTGATGTCTATCCGCAATTCACTGATTATTACGGGGCTTTGGCAGAAACCAAACCTGATGCCGTTTCGATCAACACCTATACCGAAACCCATGCAGACTTCGCGATTGCGGCCTTTGAAGCCGGAGCGCATGTATTTATCGAGAAACCGTTGGCAGCAACCGTTGAGGATGCGGAACGTGTGGTCGCAAGTGCCAAAAAGCATGACCGGAAACTGGTGATTGGTTACATCCTGCGCCACCATCCATCATGGGAGAAGTTTGTCGAAATTGCCAAAACACTCGGTAAACCGCTTGTCATGCGGATGAACCTTAATCAACAAAGTAGTGGTGCATTTTGGGAAACCCATAAACGCCTGCTTAACAGTGTGTCACCGATTGTCGATTGTGGGGTTCATTACCTTGACATCATGTGCCTTATGACTGGTGCAAAACCGATATCGGTCAACGCGATGGGGGTTCGCCTGTCCGATGACGTTGCGCCTGATATGTATAATTATGGGCAACTTCAGGTCCGCTTTGATGATGGGTCCATCGGCTGGTATGAAGCCGGTTGGGGGCCAATGATCAGCGAAACAGCATTCTTTGTGAAAGATGTGATTGGACCAAAGGGCTGTGTTTCCATCACCGACGTCGAAGAAAAAGGTGCTGGATCAGCCGATATCGATACCCACACCAAGACAAATGCGCTTCGTCTGCACCACGCAGAGACTGATAACGCAGGCGAATTCACCCGCGTGGACGAAATCATTCGAACCGATGACGAGCCTGATCATGATGGACTTTGCCTTCGCGAACAGCAATTTTTCCTAAAGTCTATAACAGAACATCTTGACCTGACGCAGCATATGGAAGATGCATTGGGCTCTTTACGGATTGCCCTTGCAGCGGATCAGTCGGTTCGCACGGGGGCACCTGTTTTACTCTGACCCCCAGGAGGAGTACCCACATGCCTTCCGTTAAACCCGGTGTTGTTACCGGTGCTGCCTATCGTGACCTCGTCGCTGCTTGTAAGCAGGACGGTTACGCACTTCCCGCTGTAAATATTACATCGTCAAGCACGATGAACGCAGCCCTTGAAGCCGCTGCAAATGCAGGTTCTGACATTATCATTCAGCTTTCGAATGGTGGTGCACAGTTCTTTGCTGGCAAAGGCATCAAGGACGCCGACGCTGCCCGTGTTGTGGGCGCTGTTTCAGCGGCACGTCACGCACAGCTTATGGCTGAATATTATGGCGTTGCCGTTGTGATGCATACCGACCACGCGAACCGTAAGTTTGTGCCGTGGGTCGATGAGATGCTCAAATGGAGCGAAAAGGCCTATGCCGAAACCGGCAAGGCGCTTTATAGCTCCCATATGCTTGATCTTTCCGAAGAGTCACTGGAAGACAACCTGTCAACCTGTGAGGTCTTTCTGAAGCGTATGGCCGCCATCGAGATGAGCCTGGAAATTGAACTGGGTGTTACCGGTGGCGAAGAAGACGGTATTGGTCACGAACTTGATACTTCAAGCAATGAGATTGATCCGCGTCTTTATACCCGCCCAGAAGAAGTCGAAGAAGCCTATCGTCGTCTTTCGCCGATTGGTCATTTTTCGGTTGCTGCGGCGTTTGGTAACGTTCACGGGGTTTATAAGCCGGGCAACGTCAAACTAAGCCCGGAAATCCTTCTTGAAAGCCAGAAATTCGTTTCCGAAAAATATGGCCTTGGCGACCGCCCATTGGACTTCGTGTTCCACGGCGGATCTGGTTCAGAAAAAGAGAAAATCGAAGAAGCAGTCGGCTACGGCGTCTTTAAGATGAATATCGATACTGACACCCAGTTTGCCTATGCTCGTCCGGTTGGCGAGTATGTCGAAGCGAATGCCCGTGCTTTCAAGTATCAGGTCGATCCGGAAACGGACAAGCCTTACAAGAAAAACTATGACCCGCGTGTCTGGATCCGTGAAGCTGAACTTTCGATGGCCGCCCGCCTCGAAGAAGCTTTCAAGGATCTTGGTGCAACCGGTCGCTCGGTTACCAAAGGCTAACCTGACAGAAACGGTCAAAAGATTTGTGAAGCCCGCCGGACTTGTTCGGCGGGTTTTTTCGTGCATCCATGGTGGTGCGGATTGCGAAAAGATAGTCTCCTGACAAATACTGACAGGAACTGTCAGGGGTGCGCTTGCGTATACAGGTCGGCTCCTCTATACACTTTCCGAACAATTCAGGAACAAAAGGCCCGACATGCTGACGAAAATTTCGGTTCGCGGTGCGAAAGAACACAATCTTCAGAACATTGATGTTGACCTGCCGCGTGACGCGCTGGTGGTGATTACGGGCCTTTCCGGATCGGGTAAAAGTTCGCTTGCTTTCGATACGATTTATGCCGAGGGGCAGCGTCGTTATGTCGAAAGCCTGTCGGCCTACGCGCGCCAATTCCTTGAATTGATGCAAAAGCCGGATGTTGAATATATTGATGGTCTGTCGCCTGCCATCTCAATCGAACAAAAAACCACATCGCGTAATCCGCGCTCGACTGTCGGGACCGTAACCGAGATCTACGACTATATGCGCTTGCTGTGGGCGCGTATTGGCATCCCCTATTCGCCTGCAACGGGTCTTCCGATTGTAAGCCAGACTGTGTCGCAGATGGTCGACCGGGTAATGGAGATGGAAGACGGTACGCGCCTTTATTTGCTGGCCCCCATCGTGCGCGGTCGCAAGGGAGAGTATAAAAAGGAATTGCGTGATTTACGCTCACGCGGGTTTCAGCGCGTCAAGATCGATGGCGAGATGTATGACATCGATGATGCGCCAGACCTCAATAAAAAGCTGAAACATGATATTTCGGTCGTTGTCGATCGTTTGATTGTCAAGGATGGCATTGCCACACGCCTTGCAGACAGCTTTGAAACAGCACTTGAGCTAACCGACGGCATTGTTTTGGCCGAAAATGCCAAAACCGGTGATACCACTGTTTTCTCAGCGAAGTTCGCCTGCCCTGTTTCGGGTTTCACGATTGAAGAAATCGAGCCACGTCTGTTTTCGTTTAACAATCCGTTTGGTGCCTGCCCGGCCTGTGATGGTTTGGGTACTCAGATGGAATTCGACCCGATGCTCGTGGTTCCGGATGAAAGCAAAACGCTAGAAGACGGCGCTATTGCCCCGTGGGCCAGCACGACCTCGAAATACTATCTTCAAACCCTTAAATCAGTTGCCAAACATTTTGGCTTTAAGACCAATGTGGCTTGGGAAAAACTCCCTAAAACCGCTCAAGACATTATCCTGAATGGGTCAGGCGACGAAGAAGTTACGGTAACCTACGACGATGGATCGCGCAGCTATAAGGTTTCCCGGCCTTTTGAAGGTGTTGTTCCAAATATGGCCCGCCGCTGGCGCGAAACAGACAGCCAGTGGGCCCGTGATGAACTTTCGAAATATCAGATGGTTTCTAACTGCCCGACCTGTTCGGGAAAACGTCTGAAGCCCGAAGCATTGGCGGTTAAAATTGATAATTGTGATATTTCTCAGATCACGGAACTGTCGATTTCCAAGGCCGGTGACTGGTTCCTTGCCCTTGAGGACAAGCTGAACGAAAAAGAAACTGAAATCGCCCGCCGTATCTTGCGTGAAATCAATGATCGCCTGCGGTTCCTACGCGATGTTGGGCTTGATTATCTGTCGATGTCGCGCACATCTGGCACACTTTCAGGTGGCGAAAGCCAACGTATTCGTCTGGCATCTCAGATCGGGTCTGGTCTGACCGGGGTTCTTTACGTGCTTGATGAGCCATCAATTGGCCTGCATCAGCGCGATAATGACCGTTTGCTTGATACGCTTAAGCGTCTTCGTGATTTGGGCAACACTGTTTTGGTTGTTGAACATGACGAAGATGCCATTCGTGCCGCCGACTATGTTGTCGATATGGGACCGGGTGCGGGTATTCATGGCGGACGTATCGTTGCCGAAGGCACCCCAGAACAAATCCAGCAAAACCCCAATAGCCTGACGGGAAAATACCTTGTTGGTGTTGAACAAATTACCGTTCCCAAGGAACGTCGCAAGGGCAATGGCAAGGCCATCAGCATCAAAGGCGCAAGGGCCAATAACCTTCAGGGGATTGATGTCGATTTCCCACTGGGTAAATTCATCTGCGTAACCGGGGTTTCAGGTGGCGGCAAATCGAGTTTGGTCATCGAAACGCTTTATAAGGCACTTGCCAAACGTATGCATAATGCCCGGCACCATCCGGGCGCACATGATACGATCACGGGTGTCGAGTTGATTGATAAGATCATTGATATCGACCAAAGCCCGATTGGCAGGACACCACGTTCCAATCCAGTCACCTATACCGGGGCCTTCACGCCGATCCGTGAATGGTTCGCGCAATTGCCCGAAGCAAAAACACGTGGATACAAACCAGGTCGTTTTTCATTCAACGTAAAGGGTGGTCGTTGCGAAGCCTGTCAGGGCGATGGCGTCATCAAGATCGAAATGCATTTCCTGCCAGATGTTTACGTCACGTGCGATCAGTGCAAAGGCAAACGATATAACCGTGAAACACTGGAAATATCGTTTAAAGGCAAATCGATATCTGATGTCCTTGATATGACCGTTGAAGAAGGCGCAGACTTCTTTAAGGCGGTTCCGTCCATCCGTGACAAGATGGAAACCTTAAAGCAGGTTGGCTTGTCCTATATCCATCTTGGACAACAGGCGACCACGCTTTCAGGGGGTGAAGCCCAGCGCGTCAAGCTTGCCAAAGAGCTGTCAAAACGCGCAACCGGTCGGACGATCTATATCCTTGATGAACCAACGACGGGTCTTCATTTTCATGACATCCGCAAACTTTTGGAAGTGCTCCATACCATTGTTGATCAGGGCAATACAGTTGTCGTGATTGAGCATAACCTTGACGTCATCAAGACAGCCGATTGGATCATTGATATTGGGCCTGAGGGCGGTGATGGCGGCGGGAAGCTTGTTGGTACAGGAACCCCGGAAGACATTATGGCCAATGAGGAAAGCTATACCGGCCGCTACCTTAAGCGTCATCTTGGTTTGAAATAGAAATATCATCGGGGCAGCAACATGCTGCCCCTTTTTCTTATCCAGGATTAGACACTCGGTTCTCAACTCGTTTGACCAAGGCTGTGCTGAGGCGCTCGCTAAATCCTGACAGGAACGCGAAAACCAAAACGATCGATATCTGTCGTCCGGCAGCAGTGGAATTGCTGATCTGATCAAGGTCATCAAGATTGTGCAGTTCATCCAATGGAATTGGCAGTATTCCTGCGCGCAAGGCCAAAAGGACAACAAGCGCAAAGCAGAACCCCATACAGGGTCGGAACAGGAAGTTAAAGAACACCGAAGCTGGTTCCATTTCCCCCCATGGTGCGTCCTTGCCAAGCCGCATCATCATGCTGGTAAGTGCCCCAATGGCACCAAAGCTTCCAACAAAGAACAACAGATCATAACTGAACCCGAATATTTTTCCGTTTCCGGTGCTGATGATGTTGTCGATCTGTACAAATAGCAAAACCGCAAAGATCAGAACAATTGGCGACAAAGCAAGTGCAAGCGCTGCTATCCGAAGACTTTTGTTAAAGGCCTTCTCCACTTGATTGGCCTTAGGTAGCGGTTTCGGACGTTCTTTTTGTTCATTTACGAGATCATGCAGATAACCTTGCACAAAACCGTCTCTGCCCTGATTTAAGGCCAAAAGCAATATCACCGCATCAGACTTCTTTCTGTCGGATTGGGGCTGTGTTTCGTCGTTTCCATCCCGCCACCAACGTAAGAACGCACGCATAACAAGTGATGCGCGCCATCCCTGCCGGGTGGCGACAACATACTCGATCATGCTTTCGATATCGGATGGGTTGAAGGCACCCTCGCCAAAACTACCGAATGGGAAGCCCAGTCGACGTTCTTTGACCTCAGGCGGTTTTGGCTGCTCGTCTTTATCAGGTTCTTGGGTATCTTTGTCGCATATCACTTCACGCAATAGACGCCGACGCGGCACCAGACCGATTACCGGGCAATGGGTCGGTTCATAGCCATATGGGTGATGCGGGTAGCTCATATTGTGTGCCATCTTCTCGTGTGAGGGACAGAACGGCTCTGCCATATAAGACGCACTATCTGTGGCGTTGTGAAAATTTCATAAGCTTTTGCATCTGATCGCCCCCAATTGTGCGTAATTGACTTGAAATGGGGGCCATTGCACCGCTATGTGTGTGCCACGATTTAAAACACATTCTTCGCGAGGAGTTCGCACACGTGAATACGGTTAAACCTGTTCATATCATTGGTGCCGGTCTGGCCGGCAGTGAAGCCGCTTGGCAGCTTGCCGAGGCCGGTGTTCCTGTCATCCTGCATGAGATGCGCCCGGTACGTCCGACAGATGCGCACCATACGGACAAGTGCGCCGAATTGGTCTGTTCGAACTCCTTCCGATCTGACGACAAAGAATATAACGCAGTTGGCTTGATCCACGATGAAATGCGTCGTGCAGGATCGATCATCATGCGCTGTGCGGATCAACATAAAGTACCTGCTGGTGGTGCGCTTGCTGTTGATCGCGAAGGTTTCTCGCAAGCTGTGACCGAGGCGCTTGAGAGCCACCCATTGATCACGATGGAACGCGGTGAAATTGATGGCCTTCCGCCGCAGGAATGGGAACACACCATTATCGCAACCGGCCCATTGACCTCTGGATCACTTGCCGAAGCAATCCGATCGGCAACCGGTGAAGAAAGCCTTGCCTTCTTTGATGCAATCGCGCCGATTATCTACAAGGAAAGCATTGATTTCGACAAGGCATGGTTCCAGTCGCGCTATGATAAGGGCGATGGCAAGGATTACATCAACTGCCCAATGAATGAGGCACAATACAATACCTTCATTGATGCCTTGATTGAGGGTGATAAAACCGAATTCAAGGAGTGGGAAAAAGACACCCCGTATTTTGATGGTTGTCTTCCCATTGAAGTCATGGCCGAGCGCGGTCGAGAAACATTGCGCCATGGCCCTATGAAACCGGTTGGCCTGACCAACCCGCATGATCCGACCAACAAGCCCCGTGCAATCGTTCAGCTTCGTCAGGACAACGCTCTTGGCACGCTTTACAATATGGTCGGTTTTCAAACAAAACTGAAATACGGTGCCCAGGCAGAAGTGCTGCGTACCATTCCGGGGCTGGAAAAAGCTGAATTTGCCCGTCTTGGCGGCATTCACCGTAATACCTTTTTGAACTCCCCGCGCATTCTTGATGGAACACTTCGTCTGAAATCAAGGACTGACTTACGTTTTGCTGGCCAGATCACTGGGTGTGAAGGCTATGTCGAAAGTGCGGCCGTGGGGTTAATGGTTGGGCGTTTCACCGCCGCTGAGAAAGCTGGCAAGACCTTGCCAGCACCGCCACTTGCAACAGCGATGGGCGCACTACTAAACCACATCACTGGCGGTGCAGATGAAAGCACTTTCCAACCGATGAATGTGAATTTCGGGTTATTCCCCGATCTGGAATTGACCAAACGTGTTAAAGGCCGCGACCGCAAGAAGCTCTATACAGATCGCGCCATTCCGCTATTTGACGAATGGTTAAGCGCAATCACGGCGGCCTGATTACATAACAAAAGCCGCATCATCTGATGCGGCTTTTTTGTCTTTTTTTCTTACGTGCAGTGATCAGGGATAGGTCTTGGGCTGACGCTTTAATTGACCTGTAATGTCCCGGATTTGTTCACCATCACGGAAACGCCGAAATACCAAATCCATGTTACCATCATCGTCGAGCTTACGCTTATAAACCTGCATCTCATAACCACCTTCATCAGTGATATAAAGTGCATGGATGATCAGAGTCTTATCGACAATACGCGCCCAAAAGAATGGCTCACCCTTTAGTGGGTCGTTGGGAATTCGCTTCCCAAACAGGCCCGAACGCATTGCACTACCATAAATATCTGGGCGTTCGGTTGAATAAAACTCGACATTCAGTGAAACGCGCTTTTCGCGACCATCTGGCTTATGGATAACGGTTGCCCAATCAACGACAAAACCCCGTTCGGTTTTCTCAATGATAACATCAAGATCACGTGCTTGAAGCTCGCCGTCGGCATGTTCGATCGTTGTGCCGTGATATACACCAACGAACGGATCAATACTTTCTGCCTGACCAATACCGGGGGATAACCCAACCAAACAGATCAGTCCGATGAAAAGCAGGTTCTGCAACCTATGTTTTCCAAATCTGTCATTCGGGTGTGCCATTTGGATCCTCACCTTCGGTGGTCAAACCGACGTTGCGCTGCGTAATCAAAGCGTTATCACGCTAACACGTCCTGAAGTGCGCTGTCTTATTCTTTATCATTAATGTAGATGATATTTTTGCAATATCCAGAGCACCAACATACCCCGTGATCAATATCGCTTAAATAGACCATTCAGGGTTAAACGCAGGCTTGCTGGACGGGCAAGACCGAATTCAGCAGAAAACGGATCAAAGCCGGCCTTTGCAAGTTTGCGAAGATACCCATCAGCCAGAACGATTGGCAATGCGGCTGAATGTGCTGATTTTGGCAAAGCCTTCCGATGTTTACGGGCTTCACTGATACGTTGATTTGCAAGCTCTGCCAGTTCACGGGTTAAAGCGCGCACTTCATCTTTTTTTCGAAACTCAAAAATGTCGCTCTGACCTACGCCATGATGATCCATTCGGTCTTTTGGCAGATAAAGGCGCTTGGCCCGTCCGTGGAACACCATTGCACGCATCACACCGACCAATCCATAAGCGTTCCCTGCAAGACGGGCTGCATGTTCTGCTTCCTCACCAGCAGCACCGAGAAGCCGTGCTGCAAGAACGGAAAGTTGCCCCGATGTTTGATCGATATATTGATCAAGCTCCGTCTGGTTGGTCGGCTGGCGGTCTTCGAGATCAAATTCACGCGCTGCAACCACGGTTTCGAGATCGGATACCGAAAGCAAACCAGTCTGCAATACTTCCGCAAGTGGTTCGACGACCTCATGCTTGCGGATTTCACCTTTGGCAAGTTCACTTAAAGTATCTCGCCACCATTGCAGGCGAATATGGCCCAGAATGACGTCACTGACCATCTCGCGGGTTTTGGATACTTCCTGATTAAAGGCGTACAGTGTGAATAGATTTTCACGCTTTTCGGGCGCCGGGAACAGCGCACATAAGAAACGGTCACGATCGTTGCGACGCACATAGTCAGCGCAATAAGAAAGTTTTGGCGTATCAGTCATACTTCGTTATCCGATCTGACGTGTAAGACGTTGATCGTCATTTGGGCTCAGGGGCATTTCGGGCATGGTCTCGACATAAAGTGATTGTGACGGGAAGGCAAATGCTGCCCCCTCTTCTTCGACGATGCGTTTGAACGCAATGATGTGGCGGTTACGGATTTCACGCCAAACCACCCAGTCAGTGGTCGTGGTGAAATAATACAAATCAATATTGATTGAACTCGCGCCAAAATCAGCAAGATGCACCATTTGAACAACATCGGTTTGCGCAACATCCGGGTCGTTTTTCAAAAAGGTCCGTAACTTTTCGACGATGGTTTCCATCTGCTTGGCCGTTGTCCGGTATTCAAGACCAATTACCATTTTAATTCGGCGATGAGTCATTCGAGACCAATTAATCACTGGAGAATCCACAATCTGCGCATTTGGCATCGTCACCAATGCCTTAGCAAAGGTCCGAACCTTTGTTGCACGAAGGCCAACCACCTCAACCGTACCTTCAAAATGCGGGGTTTCGATCCAGTCCCCTCGCTTATAAAGGTGGTCTGCAAAAATCGTCAGTCCACCAAAAATATTTGCAACGGAATCTTTGGCTGCAAGTGCGACAGCCATCCCAGCAAGGCCAAGCCCGCCGAGAAAAGCTGAAACATCAATCCCCCAGTTTTCAAGGAAGATCACGGCCCCGATAACAACGATCAGGGTTTTTATTCCACGGATAAAAAACTGCCGAAGATCGTCACCAAGCCCAGCACCAAACCGTCCGATAAATCGGTTAAATGAAACACCGAGCGGCTCGACCGCCCTAAAGAACGCCCAGAACAGACAGAAAGAGGCCGCAACCGTAATCACCTCAATAAGCATTGCGTCCGTGCTTGCCGACAACTCAAGCAGCTCGATCGCAAAATAGATGCCCAATAGCATCACGAGTGCTTGAAGCGGCAAGGCCAAAGCATCGAGCACATTGGCAATCATGCTTTGTGCACGCTGGTGGGCTATTCGACGCAGAAGACCAATTGCACCGCGGACAAGTACACGCTTGAAAATAAAGAACACGACAAGCACCAAAACAGCGCCTATCCATCTTTCGACATCGCCCCCCCCAAGCATATCGACCCAGCTATTCAGCTGGCCAATTACCTCGTCATTTAGGCTATCAAGTTCAGTCGTGATTTCATCCATGGTTTGTAAAGTGTTCTGCTGTTAAGGTTATTTTCTGGAAATTGCGAAACTGTAAAGCACTTCCAAGTACTTCTGGCCTTTGTATAACAATTAAAATGGCGCAGGCATATGGCATCCTTCACGTCCGGGAGATTACATATAATTGGCGGCGGTCTAGCGGGTGCTGCCCTTGCGACATTGATGGCCGAAGATGGTGCTGACGTCACTTTATATGATGAAGCCGAGCCGTTTGAAAGCCGCTGGACCCGCGGAATGCAGACCGCGCCAGAAAACCACAAGACGGCCGAACCGGAGATTTTTTATGATCCGGAAGGACTTGTGGCCGACTATTTTGCCCGATGGCCTGAAATTCCAGAAAAACTGATCCGCTCAGCACACTGCGTGATGGGCCTGAAACGAGGACGGCGCAAACCGGCATTAATCGACCTTGATAAGGGCATAGCACATGCGTTGGTCGAACGAAGGCCTGGTTTTATTGCCAGTTTCATGACAGCGATCAGTCTCTGGCAGCAACGGTTCGCTAGTGAAGAAACCCGTGTTGGGAACGCGTCTTTCCCAAGCGATTTCGATAATGAAGACCAAACAATCAATCCCGGCACATATCACCGTGATGCATTAGCTGTTCTGGCTGAAGTGCTGTTCTCAATGCCTGCGCATCGATGTTCCAGTGCCCTTCTCGCACGTATCCTTGCGCCAAAATTCCACTCTGTGATTTCAAAATCACATGAACCGGTATTTTCGGCAATTGATCCTATTATTTTAAACGACATCGCCCTACCAGCACTTCGGGAACGGTTTATAACTGCTGGTGGCGTTATCAAGGCCTATACCAAGCTTGGGGATATCGACAGCACCCCAGAATATGCAACAGACCTTTTGTTCGATGATGATACCCAGATCGTTTTAAAGCCAAATGACGCCGTTGTTTTAGCACTTCATCCGCGTGCGCTGTGCGATGCGGTACCCGATATCGGCTTTCCACCTGCACCGGCGCGGCGACAAACGATTGCGTTTGAGCTGCGGCGGTCTTTCGCGGAACCAAGAAGTTTACTCGTCAGCGATGATATCGTTCGGGCAATTTATTGTAACCGCCGTCATATCCAAGTTAGCTTGAATAGCAGTTTTCATCTGCCTGCTGATGGTACTATTGAACAATTTGCTGAACGCATCTGGCAACGCTGTGTCTGGCTGTGCAATCAATATCTAAATATGGACCTACAAGCACGATCACAGAACGCCCCAGACGTTGATCGACCAAATTTCCGCTTCATAGTGGCCGAAGCCCCCTTCCCGGAACTTAGCCCAGGACTGGCAGCATTTCGTCATCGCCTGCGAACGCCGTGGAAGAACCTGTTTTTATGTGGGGATTCATTCCCGGCTGAATATGCACCGGGACCAGCAGCCTTATTTGCCAGCGTTAAACAGGTTCGCGAGCAATTGCAGGGTTTCTTTAGACAATAAATTTGCGCGACGGCGATTTAAACGGCGATCAAAGCTGCTGCCACACGGCGGGCTTCTGCGACCAGAACGTTATAGGTCCGGCACGCTGCACCGGTATCCATCGGCTCGATAACGATCCCATGTTCTTTCAAAGCACGGCGCCATTCCATCGGCACTTGGGTTAAACGTTTGCCCATGCCCAACAAAAGAATGTCAGTAGTTGCTGCTGCTTCGATAATGCGCTCGAACGAGTTCACAGTGATGTCATCAGCCGATTTCACATTCCATGTATAAACGGAATCGGGAAACAACAATACAGATCCGACGACGGCATCTTCGCCAAATCGAAACAGGCCATCACCATAGCTGGTTACGAGTTTTTGGCCTTCGGCAACCATTGTACTTACTTCGAGAGACATATTTTCCCCATTTGTATCGCACCTGAGATTTTTTCGGCCAGATTGTTTTATCAACGAAGGTCGTCATGTTCCGTTACGACTTTTCCACGCCAAAGAATGAACAATCCGGAAGTAACGACGATACCACATCCTATCATCATCAGCATGTCTGGTTCTTCACCAAACAGGGTCATACCCAAAGCAATCCCAAACAGCAATCGTGAATACCTAAATGGTGTAACAGCAGAAACATCGCCACTGCGCATCGCTTTCATCAGCGCAGCATAGGCAAACGCCCCCATCAGAATTGCACCCAGAAAATAGCCAAGGCTTCGTCCATCAAGCGGGGTGAATGCTTTTCCATCCCAAACAGAAAACAGCACGCCTGCCAGAATGATTGCAACGAACCCGTAAAATCCAAGAATGGATGTACTGAGCGAAACCGGCGCAGCACGGCTTGCCAGATCGCGCCCGGCAAAGCCAATCGTGCCAATCACGGCAAGTAAGGATAAGGCCGAAAAACTGTCAGCGGTTGGGCGAAGGATGATCAAAACACCAATCAAACCAATCAAAATCGCGGTCCACCGTCGCCATCCCACCTTTTCGCCAAAGATTACCGCAGCACCAAGAACGACAATAAGTGGGGTTGCCTGAAGAATAGCCGTGGTTGACGAAAGCGGGGTAAGAGCCAGTGCAAGCACATAGAACAAACGCCCGACAACTTCAAAAACGACCCGGATACACATGGCTTTGGATAAAACATCCGGGTTCCAAAGGGTTTTGTTTTGAGTACGCGCGACAATCGCGAACAAAACGGCACCGCCAAAACCAAACAGAACAAGGACTTGCCCAACCGGGTGCACTTCCGAGACAGCCTTAATCAACGCATCTTCAACGGCAAAGGCGATCATTGCCGCCATCATCCAAAGGCTTCCCTTTAGGTTGGCGTGGTTAGGATTACTTGCATCTATACCGAGTTTCATGGGGCAGAAACCAGATTTCAAAGGATATCAATACCGGCAGAGAACAGCCGAACACGGTGACGGAATTAAAAGGTAAAAGGCCGGACTTGTTGGTGTTCAAGCCCGGCCTTTTTGAAATGTATATCTAGAAACCTGAAGGATCAGGCTTTTACTTCTGTGCCTTCTTCGGCTTCGGGAATTTTACGTTTAAGACGCAAAACAACCAAAAGCGGCGAAGCCACACAGATTGACGAATATGTTCCGATCACGATGCCAAAGATCAGTGCCATCGTGAAACCACGGATCGCTTCGCCGCCAAAGGCAAACAATGCCATCAAAGCCAGCAATGTGGTGAATGATGTCATTGTCGTACGCGACAGGGTCGAATTGATCGAAAGATCCAAAAGATCGGGGATTTCCATCTTGCGGAACTTACGCAAATATTCGCGGATGCGGTCAAACACAACAACGGTATCGTTGATGGAATAACCCGCAACTGTCAGAACCGCTGCAAGCGTTGCCAAATCAAACTGGACACCTGTGATGACAAAGAACCCGATGGTGATCAGAACGTCATGCAAAAGTGCAACGACCGAGGCCACAGCAAACTGCCATTCGAACCGGAACCAAATATAGATCATGATCAAAAGAAGCGAGATCACGACCGAATAGAAACCGGCTTCTTTAAGTTCACCACCAACTTTGGGACCGACCAGTTCACTGCGACGGATGGTAACATCGTCACCAAGGGCAGCAGTGACTTGCGCCAACGCTTCCATCTGGGCTTTTTCGTCACCGTCCTGACGCTGCAACTGGATCAGGACATCGTCGGGTTCACCAAATTCTTGGATCGAAATGTCGCCAAGACCAAGGCTTCCGAGATTATCGCGCAATCCGCCGATATTTGCAGGGCCATTGGTTTTGATTTCAACAAGGATACCCCCGCGGAAATCAATCCCAAAGTTCAGCCCCTTGGTAACAAACATGCCAACAGATGCCAACACCATCACCAAGGATACGATATAGAAGATTTTCCGGAATTTGAGGAACGGGACGTTCACGTCATCCGGGATAAGATGCAAAGGTTTCATATCTTCCCTGTTCCCTTCCTCAAATTACTAACTCAGTCGGACGACTGCGTTTTACCCAAGTTGCAATCAGCAAACGGGTCAACCAGATCGCCGAGAACATCGATGTGATGATGCCAATTGCCAGCGTGACGGCAAAGCCCTTGATCGGGCCGGAACCAAAGCTAAACAGCACAAGTGCTGCGATCAGCGTGGTAATGTTGGCATCAAGAATGGTCGACATTGCGCTCCGATAACCAGCATCAATCGCATTAATGATCGTCCGACCATTACTTCGTTCTTCACGGATACGTTCAAAAATCAGAACATTGGCGTCAACCGCCATACCAACCGTCAGAACGATACCGGCGATACCTGGCAAAGTCAGTGTTGCCTGCAGCACAGACATCACCGCCAAAACAAGGATCAGGTTCATCATCAAGGCAATATCGGCATAGACGCCAAACCGGCCATAGCTGATCACCATAAAGGCAATAACAAACACCAATCCAAGAACTGCTGCGATCTCGCCGGCTGCAACCGAGTCCTGACCAAGCCCCGGACCAACAGAACGTTCTTCTAAAATTTGCATCGGTGCAGGCAATGCGCCGGCACGCAGAAGCAAAGAAAGATCGTTCGCTTCTTGAACACTAAACTGGCCGGTAATAATGCCATTGCCACCAAGGATTGGCTCATTGATGCGCGGTGCAGAAATCACCTCGCCATCAAGAACAATCGCAAGACCACGACCAGCACTCTTACTGGTCACATCGCCAAACCGTGCACCACCAGCCGCATCAAAGCGGAAGGAAACCACTGGGCGGCCATCGCTAAATGTCGGTTGGGAGTCAACAAGGTTATCACCCGAGACAACAACACGACGGTCAATCAGATATTCACGAATGCCGGCTGCTCGGTCACCTGCGTCTGCTGATGGCAAAATCATGGTTCCTGGCGGAAGGCCAGTTGCACGTGCATCAGCGGCCGTTTTAGTCGCATTGACCAGATGGAAGTTCATCTTTGCCGTACGACCAAGGATCGCACGCAAGCGCGATGGGTCATCAAGACCCGGCACTTGAACAACCATACGGTTTTCGCCCTGACGCTGGATCGACGGTTCGGTCGTACCAAGTTCATCAACACGGCGCCGAACGACTTCAAGTGACTGCGCAATAGCACGGTCAATCAATTCTTTGCGTGCAAGCTCGTTATAGGAAACAAAGATGCTGTTTCCCTCACCGCCTACATCGGTGTTTGGCTCTGCCGTACGGGCTATCTCGCGGGCTTTTTCAACATCTGCAGGCTTGAGGACGGTGATTTCGGCACCATTTGACGTCGCTTCGCGTGGTCGATTACGAATCTGCTCTTTGCGCAGCTCTGTGCGAATGGTGTCAGCCAATGCATCATATCGTTCGCGCAAAACGCTATCGGTATCGACCTCAAGCAACATGTGCGAACCACCACGAAGGTCCAAGCCTAGGCTGACTTGTTTACCGGGCAGATAGCTTGCTTCGGTCGGGAACGTTCCCGACGGCAGGAAATTTGGCGCGGCGTAGATTACGCCCAAAGCACACACCAGAAGTACCAGTGTTGCTTTCCATTTTGTAAAATAAAGCATGTGTTTTTTGACCGGATCTGTCTGGGTCAACCTTGGTCTGGTTCCAAGGTTCTTGGAACAACGGTTATTTGTACCGCTTCAGGCCACCGGTAAAATGCAAGAAGGCGGAGCCTTACGCCCCGCCTCACTTAGCGCGAAGAGATCAATCTTTTTTGGTCTCTTCTTCTTTTTCTTCTTTGTCGTCGCTTTTGGCCGGTTCGGTTTTCGATAGCACTGACGAAACCATGCCACGTGCCACTTTGACCTTAACACCATCAGCAATCTCGACCGACAATTCGTCATCACCAATTACTTTGGCAACGGTGCCGATCAGGCCACCAGCAGTGACAATTTTGTCGCCACGGCGGATCGCCCCGAGCATTGCTTTATGTTCTTTCTGTTTTTTCTGCTGAGGACGGATAAGCAGGAAATAGAAAACAACGAAAATCAGGATCAGCGGTGCGAACTGCATCAGTGCGCCTGCACCGTCTGCACCACCAGCGGCCTGAGCGTAAGCCGTCGAAATAAACATTAGGAACTCCTAATTCCTCAGAACAAAAAATATCAACTGCCGGAATATAACGGGGTGCTAGATCAAAGCAAGGACGAACCGGATTTTTCATGGGAAAATCACAACATGTGTGGTTTTGTTCACCCTGTTTCAACGCTCCCAATCGTCAACATACTGTTCCATTACATCCCCGATATGCTAGTTTTCGGGCCATCCGGGGTTTAAACGGTTAACGGCTTTGTCAGGCCCCAGACAAACGTCACCCAAGAACAAGAAACATCCAAGAGGCTTCAATGAGCGCCGATTTAGATAAGTTATTGCCAACACTTGAAAGAATTGCGACCGCGCTTGAGCGCATGGCGCCCCCTGCGCGTACTGTAAATGACCTCAGCGCAGCCGATGCATTTGTCTGGCAGGCGGAAACGGGTTACCTACAGCCAGTACGCAACGTCAATCGTATCGATATCAGCTTGCTGCAAGGCATTGGGCAACAAAAAGAAATACTTTACAACAACACCAAACGGTTCACGGATGGTTTGCCTGCTAATAACGCCCTTTTGTGGGGCGCGCGTGGCACAGGTAAGAGTTCAATCGTCAAGGCAATGCACGCCAAAATCAACATGGAACGCCCTGCTGCCTTGGCATTGGTCGAAATTCATCGTGAAGATATTCCAAGTTTGCCTGACCTTTTGCATATCCTACAGGAAAGTGGCCGTAAAACGGTTCTGTTCTGTGATGATCTATCGTTTGATATGCAAGATGAAAGCTATAAATCGCTTAAGGCGGTTCTTGAAGGTGGGATCGAAGGCCGCCCGAAAAACGTTATCTTCTATGCGACGTCAAACCGCCGCCACCTAATGGCGCGCGATATGATTGAAAACGAACGATCCACTGCCATCAACCCATCCGAAGCGGTTGAAGAAAAGGTTTCACTTTCGGATCGTTTTGGCTTGTGGCTGGGCTTCCACAACATTTCGCAAGACGTTTATTTCGAAATTATCGAAGGGTATGCCAAAGAGTTCCAGTTAGACATGCCAACCGAAGAACTGCACGCGCGGGCCAAAGAATGGACAGTTACCCGTGGCAGTCGGTCTGGCCGTGTTGCTTGGCAGTTTATTCAGGAAATTGCAGGTGAATTGGGCAAGTCGATTGATTAGGGAACGTCGACTTCGCTGCCCGTAATGAAGCAAAAAACACCCGGATATATGTCCGGGTGTTTTGCATTAACGCGAAACCATAACGCTTGGTAGATACTGCATCGGGTCAGATGACTTTCGACCACGGCGCACTTCGAAGTGAAGTTGCGGGAAAGTCACCGCACCTGTGGTGCCGACACTTGAAATTCGCTGCCCCCGCGTCACGACATCGCCGCGGGCGACCAACGGGTTTTCGGTGTGGGCATAAGCTGTGACATAGTTGTCCGCATGCTTGATCAAGATCAGGTTGCCAAATCCACGCAGCTCATTGCCGACATATGTCACAACACCGTTTTCCGCCGCGAGAATTGGGCTTCCGCGGTTTGCCTGAATATTGATCCCGTCGTTAAATAACCCGCCAGCACTCGCCCCGTATTTCAGAACGACTTTTCCCTGTACAGGCCAGATAAAGCCTTTGCGATTGGCAGGTTCAGCCAACACAACATCTTTGCGCACAGAACTTCCCTGCCCGGCAACCGGTGTCGCACGACTTGCTACCTGCCAGTTACGCGTAGACGCCATGTCTTGGGCTGCGATGGCAGCATAATCTTGTGGCTTTATCCCCGGTGTTGGAATGTTTCCGCCACCTGATGGCACAACACGTGCGGTTTGCTTGATTGGGCGACTTGGCCGAACCGTGGCGTTATTTTTCACCGGAACGCTAACGACCTGTCGCTTACCACCAATCGTAACAGTTTTTGTTGTGGTGCCGGACCGGTCTGATGCGACAGCCAAAGGCGCAGAACTGTCATAGTCTGCTGACCAAGGCGGCAACACAAGCCGCTGCCCCGGATAAATCACATAGGGTTTACGAAGATCGTTGCGTGATGTGAACCGACCGAAATCCATTTTATAGCGCATCGCAAGTTCTGAAACCGTATCGCCCGGTTCAACGGTAATCACACGTTCACCGTTGTTCAGTTTTGGCATGCTATAGGGGCTATAGCTTGCACCATCGCCATAGACGACCGGAACCGGGATGGAATTTAGCAAACAGCCGCTTAGTACTGCACTTGTCGTACAGACAAGCAGTAAGTTCTTCCCACGTTGCACGGCCAGTTTGACACAATTTTCCATCATGTTAACGATTGTCCACGATCAGCGGTTAACAATCGGTAAGCAAGGGATGGCTACGCAGCGCTTTTTTCAGTGCAGTTTAATTAGAATTCTTCGGTGCCGGGCAACATCGGGACAAAACGTACTGGCATCAATTCTGTAACCTCTACCCCGCTTGGCGTGCGCAGAACCCGTAACAGAAGTTGGGTATGAGACACCTCACCCACCGGCACGACCATAATCCCGCCAACAGCCAGTTGATCAACCAAAACCGGCGGAACGTCTTGGGCTGCTGCGGTTACGATAATACGATCAAAAGGTGCCTGCGCTTTCCAGCCAAGCCCGCCGTCGGCGTGCAAGGTGGAAATAGTATGCAGACCAAGTTCGCGGAATTTTTCTTCGGATTCTCGTAAAAGCGGCTTGTGCCGTTCAAGCGTATAAACCCGTCGCGCAAGCTTTGCCAGTATGGCGGCCTGATAGCCTGACCCCGTACCAACTTCTAACACCTTCATCCGGTCATTAAGTTCAAGCGCCTGCGTCATAAGCGCAACAATATAGGGTTGCGAAATTGTCTGCCCTTTGCTGATCGGCAAAGCGACATTTTCCCATGCACGTTCAACAAATGGTTCTGCGACAAACGATTCTCGCGGGATATCAGCAAGTGCAGCTAAAACTGCTTCATCATGAATTCCATCGTGGCGAAGAGTCTGAAGCAACTCAGCTATTTTTGTTTCACGCGTAATGACCGGATCGTTCACGGAAATGCTTTCGTCAATTTGTCATAGGTTTGGTAGTGCGTGAAATCTAGACTGATAGGCGTTACGGAAATGTTGCCTTGCTCGATAACACGTAAATCAGAATTAGGATCCTCTGGCATTTCAGAAAGGATCGCACCAATCCAATAATATGGCTCTCCACGTGGATCAAGCCGCTCAGCAATATGATCACCGATCTTGCGGTGCCCTTGTGCTGTAATTTTCACTTGCGCACCGCCGCTGGCTTCATGATCTGGGAAGTTTACATTAATCAAAACACCCTTCGGCCAACTGGCTTTAACCAAAGTGGCTGTAACGTCCTTTAGGTATTTTTCAGCAATGGTCCAGTCGATCATGTCGCTTGAAAAATACTGCGAAAAGGCGATCGCCGGCACGTTCAGCAAAGTCGCTTCCATAGCAGCGGCAATTGTACCGGAATAGGTAACATCTTCGCCAAGGTTGCCGCCCCGGTTAATCCCCGAAAGCACAATATCAGGTGGATTGTCCCGCATGACCTGCTGCAACCCCAAAAGAACACAGTCGGTCGGGGTGCCATCGACAGCAAAATGACGTTCATCGCGCTTGTGAATGCGTAATGGACGGCGCAGAGTCAATGAATGCCCTGCGCCGCTTTGTTCAATCGAGGGCGCGATGACCCACACATCGTCGGAAAATTCCCGCGCAAGCCGTTCAAGCAGCTTGATCCCCGGCGCATCAATGCCGTCATCATTGCAAATCAGGATACGTGCGTTGGTAAGATCAATCATGCCCGTCATGCCTTAGCGTGTCGAAATGACCTCAAGCCCACCCATATAGGGTTTGAGCACATCAGGAACCCGGATCGCCCCATCAGCTTGCTGATAGTTTTCCATGACAGCGATCAGGCAACGCCCAACTGCAAGCCCTGAGCCATTCAACGTGTGAACGAACTGGGTCTTCTTATCGCCTGCGGCACGATAACGTGCATTCATACGGCGCGCTTGGAAATCTCGGGTGTTCGAGCAAGATGAAATCTCGCGATATTTACCCTGCCCCGGCAACCAGACTTCAATGTCATAGGTTTTGCAAGCCGAGAACCCAATATCTCCCGTACACAAAACAACCGTACGGTAAGGAAGACCAAGGCGTTCCAAAACGGTTTCCGCACAGCGGGTTTTGCGGGTCAGTTCTTCATCAGACTTATCTGCTTCGACCACGGACACCATTTCCACCTTGGAGAATTGGTGTTGACGGATCATGCCACGGGTATCGCGACCAGCAGAACCGGCTTCTGAACGAAAACACTGGGTCAGTGCTGTATAGCGCAGCGGCAGCTTAGCCTGATCAATGATGTCACCTGCGACCTGATTGGTCAGGGTCACTTCCGAAGTCGGAATCAGCCAGTAATCATTCGTGGTTTTAAACGAGTCTTCGGCAAATTTTGGCAGCTGACCGGTACCGAACATAGCATCGTCACGCACCAACATTGGGGTGGTGGTTTCTTCATAGCCATGTTCAGTCGTATGAAGGTCAATCATGAACTGTGCCAATGCACGTTCAAGTTTGGCCAATCCACCACGCAGGACGACAAACCGCGAACCCGAAAGCTTTGCTGCGGTTTCGAAATCCATCATGCCAAGTTTTTCACCGATCTCGAAATGCTCAATCGGTTGAAAATCGTATTCACGTGGGGTGCCCCAGCGGTTGACTTCGACGTTATCGTCTTCGTCCTCACCAATGGGAACTTCCGAATCTAGAAGGTTAGGGAAAGAAGACAAAAGCAAATCAAGCTGCTCGTTCAGGCTTGCCTGACCGTCTTCGGCTTCTTTGATCTTGTCCTTCAATGTGCCCATTTCGGCCATCAGATCATCGGCATTTTCGCCATTCTTGCGAAGTTTGCCAATTTCACCGGAAATCGTTTTGCGGCGTGCGAGCATTTCCTGATGTTCAGTCATCAGTTTGCGACGCTCAACGTCGATATCTATCAAACGTTCTGCAGTGATTTCCTGTTTGCGCGCAGCCATTGCTGCGTCAAAAGCCTCGGGGTTATCCCGAATCCATTTAATGTCGTGCATCGAACAGCACCCTGTCAGTCAAATATTTGTGGCTTTATACGACGGGGTGGACACAAGGTCCACCCCGTCAAATCGGACGTTTTCGGTCAAGAACTTCAATTAACGAGCGTTATTGAAATCGTCCTCACCGTCATCGTTTCGAGAAGGTCCGGATAAACGCGGAGTACCATCATCTTCGGATGATCTTGTCAGAGATGTCTGACCGTCATCATAGGATGCGGCTGCCGCCCCCTGCTCATCGATGTCATCATCAGATGTCGCAACTGCGGTTGCAGATGACGTTTCCGCATCATCACTTTCATCCTCATCTTCATCATCGTCTTCTTCGGCTTTACGTTTGGCGCGTTTGCGCTCTGAGAAACGGGCCATGATGATGGAAATTTCATAAAGGATAATGATCGGAATACCCAAGCCAACCTGCGAGATAAGGTCAGGCGGCGTCAAAACTGCTGCAAAGACAAAGGCAATGACCACAGCATATTTACGACGACGGGCAAGCCCATCTGCTGTGACGATCCCTGCACGGGCCATAAGGGTGAGCAAGACCGGCAACTGGAAGCAAAGCCCAAAGGCAAAGATCAGCTTCATCACCAGTGACAGATATTCACCAACCTTGGCTTCAAGCTGAATCGCAAGATTTGAGGCCCCACCTGCTTGTTCAAAGCTCAGGAAGAACTTCCAAGCCAAGGGCATGATCAGATAGTAAACCAGCGCCCCACCCATAAGGAACAGAACCGGGGTGGCAAAGAGAAATGGCATGAAAGCCGAGCGTTCGTTTTTATAAAGACCAGGAGCAACGAACGCCCAAAACTGCCCCAAAAACACAGGGGCAGACACAAAGAGAGCAGCAAAGAACGACACTTTGACATAGGTAAAGAAGACTTCGGTCAAAGCGGTATAGATCATGCGCCGATCCGGCCCCATGATATCTGCCAGCGGCCGCACAAGGAAACCATAGATATCCTCGACGAAGTAATAGCAGGCACCAAAAGTGATAAACAGAGCCAAAACAGCCCATGTCAGGCGGTTTCTCAGCTCTATCAGATGCTCCATGATCGGCATCTGTTTGTCATGCGCTTGCATGTTCACGCCTGGCTCTCCGGGTGGTCATTCTTTTTGCTCTCATCCGCCGATGACTTGGCTGTCGGTTTTTCAGCCTGACTTTTATCTTCGGATGTCTTGTCCGAAGCAGCCTTGCTGTCCTTTGCCTTGTCTTCAGGTTTGGAAGAGCCGATATTTTTTTCTACAAAGTCGGTAGCACTGGTCGGTGCACTTGTGACCTGCTTGCGCAGATCATCAAGTTCAGCCTCACGGATAATGTCGTCAATCCCGCTTTGGAATTCACGCGCCATCCCGCGTACTTTTTTCCAGTACCCAGCCAACTTGTACAGAAGATGCGGTAGCTCTTTGGGGCCGACGACAAATAATGCCACGACGGCCACAAGAGCCATTTCGGTCCAGCCGATATCAAACATATGACACGCCTATCTGAAGGAAACCCGACAGACGATCAGGATTTCACGGAATCCTTGTCTTTGCTCTCGGAAGAAACCGATGCAGAGGTCGTGTTTTCGATGGTCTTGGCCGAAGCGGCTGCATCTTCTTCTTTTTCGTTAATGCCCGCTTTGAAGCTCTTGATTCCTTTACCCATATCACCCATCACTTTCGGCAGTTTACCTGCGCCAAAGATGATCAGGACAATCGCAAGAATCAGAACGATTTGCCAAACGCCAATACCCATAACTTCAATCTCCAAAGATCCATTCTGCCTTCCGGCGTTATGCTCGGATAATGGCAGAAAGCCCCCCACTGTGCAATGCGACGGAAGGATTAAAAACCCGAACTGTCACACACTTGTAATTCACCTCTGATTTGGCAGTCTGTTCCACGTTAACGGTCAGGAACAGTTCGCCGCCTCAGGACATAGGAAACACGAAGGTCATCTCTGGATCAAGCGTTATAGCAACAGAGTTCAGATTTAATGTCGAATAACGCCTTGGGACACGAGCATGAATGTGGCCGCCCTTCTGCAATGTCAGATGCATCAGGTTCACCTCGCCCAAAACCCGAACGGCATCAACATTGGCCAAAATGTCATGGCCGTTCACGGCCTCGCCAACATGAAGGCCTTCTGGACGGATCAAAACATCAACGTCTGTGCCGTCATTATAGGTAATATTTTCGATCTGCCCGACTGGCGTGGAAATCATCCCATTTGTGACTTTGGCAGAGAAATGGTTCACCTCGCCAAAGAAAGACGCGACAAATCGGTTGTCAGGGTGGAAATACAGCTCTTCCGGGGTGCCATCCTGCATGATCGCCCCTTCATTCATGATAATGATCCGATCCGCCATATACATGGCTTCTTGCGGATCATGGGTTACCATGACGGTTGCGATCCCGGCATTTTTCAAAACATGCAAAGTTGTGTCGCGCAGATCGGCGCGCCTTGCAACGTCAAGGCCAGAAAATGGCTCGTCAAGCAGCATGATGCGTGGTGTTGGCGCCAAAGCGCGTGCCAGGGCGACGCGCTGCTGTTGACCACCTGAAAGCTCATGTGGGAAGGCATCGATATAGTCCGACATGCCAACCTGTTCGAGCGATTTTTTGATAGCTTTAGTGCGTTCAGCCTCTGAAAAATGCCGCAGTCCAAACCCAATATTCTTGGCAACGCTTAAATGAGGAAATAGCGCATAGTCTTGAAACACCATGCCAACACCGCGTTTCTCCGGTTCGACATACTCGCCGGGCCGTGCCACAATTTGGTCGCTAACCGAAATTTCCCCGGCTTGTAATTTTTCGAGCCCGGCTGCCAGACGAAGCGCTGTAGTCTTGCCACACCCAGATGGCCCTAACAAACACACCAGCTCACCCGGTTTGACGTCAAAAGTAACGTCGTGCAAGACCCGATTGTTACCGAATACATGCGAGACATTCGACATCTTAAGGCCGTCGGTCATCCAAATTCTCTTCTAGCTGCAGTGGGCATGCACCAAGGTGCAAATGATTAGCGAAATCTTTCGTGAAACTTAAGGTTCCTAACCATCAGATGCAAGAAGCTGGATGAATTTGGGGGAGTAAAATCGTAAAATCAGCCACGGGTTGGATCATCTTCCGGTTCGGCGGCCAAATCGTCAGAAAAATCCGCACTCCGATCTGGCTCGATTTCAATTTCGCCTTCATCCGCCAGATTGGGATTGTCCGAATAGATTGTCTCGTCAAGTTCTTCAAGATTGCGCGTTGTAAGTGCCTCTTCAACAACTGCGTCGGCAACGTCACCATCGTCAATCAAATCTGGTAATGCTTCATCATCGGAATTGGCCCCGTAACGCCCTATTCCCGGTCGACTATCAAGCAACCCGGCCGCTTTCAAATCGGCAAGTCCCGGAAGGTCATCGCGATTTTCCAACCCAAAATGATCAAGGAAGTCATCGGTCGTCGCCCAAAGAACCGGACGCCCCGGCACACGCTTGCGCCCGCGTGGACGAATCCATTTTGCTTCAAGTAAGATATCAAGCGTTCCCTTGGACAAGGCAACGCCACGGATTTCCTCGACTTCAGAGCGTGTAACCGGCTCGTGATAGGCAATAATTGCAAGCGTCTCCAACGTCGCCCTCGTCATTTTCTTGGCTTTTTCGACTTCAATATGAAGGTCGCCAGCCAAGTCATCTGCCGTTCTAAATGCCCATTTTTCGCCCACGCGGTTAAGGTTGACCCCGCGTGGCGCATAGGTCTTGGCGATGTCATCTAGAATGGCTGAGATATCTGTTCCTTCGGGTAAACGTGCGGCAATAACCCGTTCACTGACAGGTTCCGCTGAGGCAAACAGAACAGCTTCCACAATACGGATGTGCTGAAAATCAATTTCTGGTCCAGTGCCCACGCCTTCAATTTCAAACTGCGCTTCTTCGCTCATAACTTATCCCCTGCCCCTCATTACGCGTCCCATTCTGGTTCTGCCGGGTTGGGACGGGGTAAGTCCCCATCGCGCGGCTTTTGCGGTGAGCGCAACAGAATTGGGCCAAACGTTTCTTCTTGTAAAATTTCAAGTTCACCGTCACGACACATCTCAAGACTTGCGACAAAGTGGGCAGCCAACGCCGATCGCGCCTTAAGTGGTGTTCCCAAGCCATGGGGCATAAATTCAAGCAACTTTGTCCATGTCGGGACAAACCGTCGACCAAACAAATCACGCAATCGCTGGATTGCATCGTCCATCGCATAAAGATCGAATGCTTCGATCTCAAGCGTCTTGCTTTCAGATGTCAGCATAATCTGGGCATAGGATTTTAAAAGGTCATAGAGCGAGGCATCGTAAACCGACGCCGTTGTAACCCGGATTTCTTCTGGTGCACCGCGGGCAAAGAAATCTCGGCCCAGATTTGGGCGTTCAAGCAGTCTCTCGCCTGCAGCTTTCATTGCCTCAAGCCGTTTAAGCTGGAAGGCAAGCAGCTCCGCCATTTCTTCCGCGCTGAGCTCTTCTTCATCGCTTTCCTGTTTAGGCAACAGCAAACGTGATTTTAAATAGGCAAGCCAGGCCGCCATGACCAGATAGTCTGCGGCAAGTTCAAGACGAAGACCCTGCGCGGTATTGATGAAGCCTAGATATTGCTCTGCCAGATCAAGGATCGAAATCTTGATGATATCGACCTTCTGATCTCGTGCAAGTTCAAGCAAAACGTCAAGCGGGCCTTCAAACCCGTCAAGATCAAGGATCAGCCGTTCGGTTAAGCTCGGTCCGTCGTCATCGACCGGCTTTTTGTCGAACACCTCGTCTGGAATTTCCAACTCGAACTGGTCTGCCATCTCTTCCCGACTGTTCCCTAGACTGATCCCCGGTACTGACCTGATATTCAGTCAAAAATATTAAGCAAGATTCTAACCAACCCATTGGCTGGTTCAAGCACCAGCCACTGAAAGACCGGTAAGTCTATTCCAAGGTTCGCCGTCACATAGGGCAACAGAAAGACCAAGCCGATCAATATGATCATGCCGGTTTTTTCCATACGCGCCAAGACCCGCGCAATCGGCAATGGTGAAATTGCCGTCAATACACGGCCGCCATCCAAGGGAGGGATCGGCAGCATATTAAACACTGCCAAAATACAGTTCAGCCAAATCGATTGGTTTAACATCGTCCCCAACCAGTCATTGACCGCGGGGGAAAAGCTTGGCAACCAGACCAGAAGCAGGATTGAGGCAATCGCCAGCAGCACATTCGTTGCGGGTCCGGCAACTGCAACACCAATAATGCCAAGACGTTGTGGATGAAGACGATGGAACGCCACCGGGACCGGTTTCGCATAGCCAAACAGGAATGGTGCACCTGTAATCAACAGCAATCCAGGGATCAGGACTGTACCCACCGGGTCAATATGGCGAAGCGGATTAAGGCTTAGCCTCCCCAAACGCTGTGCGGTGTCGTCACCAAACAATTTGGCGGCAAAACCATGTGCTGCTTCATGTAGTGTAACGGCGAGCAATACCGGAATTATCCAGGTCGACGCTGAAATGATCAGTTCAATGACGTCATTCACTTAGCGGTATCCTCAGCCTTCCAAACCGGCGCCAACAAATCCGCGAGGCGCATACGCCAGTCAGTCAGTTGTGATGTTGACGGTGTATCTGTTTTAAAGCTGGCAATTTGGTTGGTGAAAGTCTGCGCGCGTGAAAGCGCAGCACCGCTTAAAAGCGGTGTCATCGAGACGACTTCTTCCATTTCCGTGCGCTTGCCATTGCAATGAAGCGCAATGTCACACCCCGCCTTAAGGCATTCATGTGTCCGGCTGGCGATCGAACCGCCCAATGCTTCCATCGACAAATCATCACTGATCAGAAGATTTTCAAACCCGATTTCGTCACGGATCACATCATTGATAATTGTCGGCGAGACCGTTCCCGGCCGTTGATCGTCAATTGCAGTGAAAAGTAAATGGGCCGACATTGCTGCCAAGACGTCTTTCATCTGCATGAATGGTGCAAAATCAAGCCGGGTGAGTTCCGCATGAGAAGCAGAAACCACGGGCAAATCCTTGTGACTGTCAACAGATGCGCGACCGTGCCCTGGAATATGCTTAATGACCGGAGCAACCCCCCCATCAAGCAAGCCGGCAGCAACAGCACTCGCCAACATGACAACTTTGCCGACATCCCCCCCATAGGATCGATCGCCGACCACATCACTCATGCCAGGAAAACGCAGGTCAAGAACAGGCGCGCAAGTCGTGTTGAACCCGGCATCACGTAAATCCATCGCCATCAGTCGCGCATTGATATAGGCCGCCTCACGTGCGTCTTCCGGCTTCAACTCAAACAGTTCACCAAAAACACCCGCAGCAGGAATTTTGCGCCAATGTGGTGGTTTCAGGCGCATGACACGCCCACCTTCCTGATCAACAAAGATTGGAATATTGGTATTGCCAACAACATCACGCAGGGATTTGGTCAGCGCACGCACCTGTGTCTGATCTTCAACGTTCCGGGCGAACAAGATGAACCCATATGGGTCTGCATCCCGGAAAAATCCTTTTTCCCAATTGCTTAGCTCTGTACCATCAATACCCAGAACACAGGCACGTGGTTTTTTGACTTCAAGGCCGGACAATGAGGCACCCCACATTGCGTTGTTTCAAATCAGCACACAGCTTTTCGGCTGCTGTTGCATCGGCCAATGGCCCAGCTTGCAGGCGGTAATAGACCCCCTTGTCTTCAAGGTCAGTACGCTGCACGAACATCTGAAGACTACCAAGTAAGTCTTTGTTTTTCGACGATAATCTTTTCCATTCGGCTGACGCGCCACTTTCTTCACGCAGGGACGCCAACTGGATACGGAAATTACCCTTTGAAACGGCAACTGCGTTTGCTTCTTGTTCAATTGGCTTTGATGCTTTGGTTTCAGCCTCGCGCTGCTCAGCAGCAGCAACAGCCTTTTGCGCATCAGTCAATTCCGGTTCGATGATTTCCGGCGCTTTGACGCTAGAACTTTCGACATCAACAGGGCTTGTAGTTTCGCCTGCCGGTTCCGATGCACTAGGCATGCTTGCTTCGTCTTCCCCCTCGACCGGACCTTCTGCAACCTGCTCTGCCTTTTTCGTCGGGACGACTTCTGGCGTGCGCGGCATATCTGGCAGTTCCTGAAGCACCACATTGGCGTCGGGATCAACATCGCTTAGTTGATCATAAACCGTGGTGTCGCGATGCGGGACTTCCATCCCGCCCGGATCTTCTGGTCTGATTTTAATAGGAGAAGGATCAGGAAGAAGAATTGGCAATTTGCCATCATCCTGGGTGGGCTGCCCCTGATTATAGAACCAATATCCTGCCCCGCCTAATCCACCAGCAACCACAGCAATCCCGAAGAACACGGTGACAAGCCCCTTGATCATGCTTTTGCGCTTCGGCGTCTCTGCCTGATAGTGATACGCGCGTTCCGCATGAAGGTCATGACCGTGTTCTTCGTTCATATCTTACATCTCCTCGACAGGCTTTACGCCAAGCACATCAAGACCCGATGCAATCACAATCGCAACTGCTCGGATCATCGCCAGACGCGCCAAGGTCGCTGCCAGATCATCGGCAACGATGAAGCGTAGCGACGTGTTGTCGCGTCCTTTGTTCCACAATGCATGGAATTCTGCGGCAATTTCTGTCAGGAAAAAGGCAATTCGATGGGGCTCATGCGCAACGGCTGCTTGATCAACAATACGCGGCCATTCCGCCATACGACGCACCAGAAGTTTTTCTTCTTCGGTCGATAGCTGCGACAAATCCGCACCGATGAGAGTTTTCTCAGAGAAATCTTGCCCTGGGAAGGCTTCTGCAGCCTGACGGAAGACCGAATTCACACGTGCATTGGCGTATTGAACATAAAAGACCGGATTGTCTTTGGATTGTTCGGTGACCTTGGCAAAATCGAATTCAAGTGCAGCATCGTTTTTACGAGTCAGCATGATAAAGCGCACAACATCCTTACCAACGCGTTCGACAACCTCGCGCAAAGTCACAAATGTACCGGCACGTTTGGACATTTTAACCGGCTCGCCGTTGTCAAACAGGCTGACCAACTGACATAATTTGACGTCCAGATCACCTTCGCCACCGGTAATGGCCTTGGTCGCGGCTTTCATGCGTTTGACGTAACCACCATGATCGGCACCAAAAATGTCGATCATTAAGTTAAATCCGCGCTCATACTTATCAAAGTGATAGGCAATATCTGATGCGAAATAGGTCCAAGTGCCATCAGATTTTTTCAACGGACGGTCTACGTCATCGCCGAAATCAGTCGCCCGGAACAACGTCTGCGGGCGCGGCTCCCAATCATCTGGTTTTTTGCCTTTTGGTGGCTCAAGAACGCCGACATAAATGTCGCCTTTTTTCTCAAGATGTTCAAATGCCGCTTGAACTTTGCCAGCCTTTACCAGTCCGTCTTCAGACGTGAACACATCATGGGAAACACCCAAAATGCGAAGGTCTTCCTTGATGAATTCCATCATCTCGACGATGGCAAAGCCACGGAACTCTTCAAGCCATTCTTCTTCGGCGGCATCAACCCACTTATCACCGTCTCGCTCGGCCAAAGTTTTGCCGGGTGCGACCAAATAATCCCCTGGGTAAAGCCCCTGTGGGATTTCGCCAATTTCTTCACCAAGTGCTTCGCGGTAGCGCAAGTGCAGCGACCGAGCCAACACATCAACCTGCGCACCAGCATCATTGGTGTAATATTCTTTGGTTACCGCATAGCCTGCTTTGGCAAGCAGATTAGCCAACACATCACCAACAACAGCGCCGCGGCAATGACCAACATGCATTGGTCCGGTCGGATTAGCCGAAACATATTCAACGTTGATCTTTTCGCCTTTGCCAAGATCGCTATTGCCGTAGTCGGTGCCGACTTCAAGCACCTTGGTGACCTGTGATAGCCAGAACTGATCCGCCATCCGCAAGTTGATGAAACCGGGGCCAGCGATCTCAACATTCTCGATGCGATCAAGCTCTCGCAGTTTTTCAGCCAATTTTTCAGCAAGGTCACGCGGCTTTAGGCCTGCAGACTTGGATAAAAGCATCGCGGCATTGGTTGCGGCATCCCCATGAGACGGGTCGCGTGGGGGCTCGACCGTTACGCGTGCAGTGTCACTTCCCACAGGAAGAACACCATCTTTCTCAAGGGCGAGAATCTGGTTCTCAATGTCGCTTTTCAACAGGCTGAAAACATTCATGACTTTGAACTTTGCATTTTTTGGTTTTGGTCCTAGGGACCATTTGACTGGGGCTTGTTTTGAGCCATTTCGGCTTAAAACGCAAGTCACCCGTAGCAAAGGTGATTACAGGTTTTGACATTTCAGCCATGCACGCTAAATAGTGACTTAAATACTACGATCCGACCGTGCTATCATACAGGTCAAGGATCGGAACTATCCCTACCCGTCATCTGGTAGGTTAGAGATCAAGGAGTGTTGAATGACCGAAGCTTCACGGCAAGTCCAAATGACCGAGAGTGCCGCGAAACGTATTCAGGAACTGATCGCAAGCGAAGGTGCTGCGAACAAAATGCTGCGACTGCAGGTTTCTGGTGGCGGCTGTAGCGGCTTTCAGTATGAATTCTCGCTGGATGCAGACACGACGAACGAAGATCGCATTTTTGAAAACCATGGTGCGAAAATGGTAATTGATGAAGTATCGCTTGATCTTTTGGGCGGTGCGGAAATTGATTTTGTTCGTGAAATGGTTGGGTCTGCGTTTCGTGTGAACAACCCGAATGCCACATCGTCCTGTGGATGTGGATCAAGTTTCTCAGTTTGATCCACATCGGGAAAACGATTTATAAAACGGGGTTCGTTGTTTTCGGACCCCGTTTTGTTTAACCAGAACACCCTGACACCTAAAAGAATCGAGACACGAATGAAAATTGCCACATGGAACGTCAACTCGATCAAGGCACGCTTGCCCAATATTCTTGAATGGCTTCAAGAAGCAAAGCCAGATGTTGTCCTGCTGCAGGAAACCAAAACGGTTGATGACGCCTTCCCCGCAATGGAAATCGAAGATCTTGGCTACAATATCGCGATCCATGGGCAAAAAACCTATAATGGTGTCGCTATATTCTCCAAATTTCCGATCGAAGATGTTGAACGCGGCTTGCCGGGTAATGACGAAGATGAGCAGGCGCGCTATATAGAAGCCACCATCTCTTCACCCAACCCGGTCCGCGTCGCATCTATTTATGTGCCGATGGGAACGGCCGTCGGGGACGAAAAGTTTCATTACAAACTCAACTTCCTTGATCGCCTGATTACCCGGTTTGAAAAAATCAAAGCCAGTGGTGAGGCCGCCGTCATGGGCGGTGATTACAACATCGCACCAGAAGATTCAGACGTCTATGATGCGGCCAAGCTACACGAAACGGTTCTGTGTTCGACGATTGAACGCAAACGTCTGCGAACCATGATGAATATGGGTTATACGGATGCATTCCGTACATTTAACCCAAAAGGGCATCAATATAGCTGGTGGGATTATCGCGCTGGCGCCTGGAACAAAGATAATGGCCTTCGTATTGACCATCTTCTTTTAACGCCGGCTGCTGCCGATCGCCTAAGCGCATCTGACATTGATCGCGATCCGCGCGGAAAGGAAAAGGCATCTGACCATACGCCAGTTTGGTGCATGATTGACGATTGATCATATCATAAGACCAATGTCTATTTCCTAAATAAATAAAGGGCAGTGCAAAATTTGCACTGCCCTTTATTTATCGGTTTTGATGTTGGCAAATGTTACTCAGCCGCCTGTTGCAAGGCACTACGATAGGCAACAATATCTTCGATGCTAATAACAACCATATCGTGTTGCTGAGCATACGAAACCAATTCTGGAAGACGCGCCATGGTGCCGTCGGGATTGGTAACTTCGCACAAGACACCTGCTGGCTTAAAGCCTGCCAGAATCATCAGATCAACTGTACCTTCTGTGTGACCACGGCGTTCTAAAACACCACCAGGCCGCGCCCGCAATGGGAAAACATGCCCAGGCCGCGCCAAGTCTGATGGTTTTACATCATCTGCAATCGCCGCTTTTACCGTTGTTACACGGTCAGCAGCAGAAACGCCTGTTGTGACGCCGACTTTGGCCTCGATCGTGACAGTAAACCCTGTCCCCATACTTGATGTGTTATCGGCAACCATCGGCGGCAGCTCAAGGGCCGTCGCCTTTTCATCGGTCAAACACAGGCACACGATGCCGCTGCAATCGCGGATCAACATGGCCATCTGTTCATTTGTCAGATTTTCTGCAGAAAAGATTAGATCGCCTTCATTTTCGCGATCTTCATCGTCAACAACCAAAACACCTTTGCCTTCGCGCAAATCTGCAAGTGCACGTTCCATACGCGCCTGCGGATCACCAAAGATCGAAAGGTCTGATTGTGGTTCGATACTCTGATTCATAACCGTCCTCTTCGGATGGGGCTTACGAACCAGGGCAAACAAAGAAAGGCCCGCCTTGCGACAAACAGGTCGCAGTGCGGTCGTAGGCAGACGGAACAGGAAACCACGCATGCGCGTATATGCTTTTCCGTCACGCTTTATCCTCTCCCATCCGGACTGTTACCGTCGGCTCTGGAATTACACCAGATCTGCTGACCCCATTGATCTTACGATCTATGGGCGCTCGCGGGCTTTCCAGAAATCTGGATTACCGCCGGTAGGGATTTGCACCCTGCCCTGAGAATAAGCGCCGTGTTTCAACGACAAACTGATCATAATTGATCAACGTCGCGCACTTTAGAAAAGCTCTGCACGGTTGTCAAACGCCTTAAACCATTAAGGGGTTCGGTTTATATTTCTGAAAGCAGCTTGCCTGCACGGAAATGGAATTCACAACCGTTTTTGCGTGCTTCGCGTGGTGCCCACTGACAAACAGCGCATCGTTTGTCCGATGACCGGCGCTTTGTTTTGCACTCCCGGTGAAGATACGTGCCCAGCATTGCATCGATATAGCTTCCCTGAAACACATCGACGCCAAGACTACGTCCCATGCGCAATGCCGTTCTGCTGTCACACCGCGTCAGAATAAGGCTTTGCTCAGAAAATAGGTTGGCAAATTCCCTTAATCGTTCAGCAACTTCAGTTCTCCTGGAGCCGATAATGTTATGGTCCCAAATCACTTTTATGAAATCGACATTCATTTTGCGTGGCGATAGGAACTCAAGTGCAGGCAAGGTGATACGATCAAGTCCGACTTGAATACCGACCGAATGAAGAAATTCGCACGCGTCTTCGAATTCCCACCAATTGGCGATAGCGTTTTCCATCGAAAACTCTATGGCCATATTTTCGATGAGCTTACCACCGTCATGGGCGACAAAATCGCTAAATGCCTCGCTAAGAACTGTCTGCACCTGCATGTTCAAATGCAATCGATCAGGCAGGACATCCTGTGCAATGGATTTAGTCACTTCCATGACTTTTTCGTCGAGCACACGCGACAGGATTTCAAGTTCTCCCGGCCCTTCTAGAAGGAAACTGGCAAGATGATGCTGACGCAAATAGTCCAGAGAACAATAAATTTCGTGTCCCTGCACTCGTCGGCGCGTTTCATCAAAACTTACAATTGCTTGGCGGCGGCAAGAATCAAAGACTGCATCCGTCGTTACTGCACCACGGAGCATTTCTGACATGTCAAAACGCTCAGATACATCGCCGATTGAGCTCGCTGATAGCGACACACCAAACAATTCACCAAGTTTTTCTTCATCCGCAGGCCACTTAAAACGGTTCCACAAATTCTTCGGAATCGTCCCAAGCCCCTGCCGTTCGATCACTTCACGCAGGGTTTCTTTTACATGCTCGACAAAATTGGTGTCGTCTTCAGCCCACTTCCCCCCTTTGACAAAGGCCACCATTCCGTTTTCCAGACGATGGACCTGTGTGTTTTCAGGAAGATGATGAAAGGCGTCTCGTGTTATTGCTTGGTAGTCTTCTAAGCCAAGGCGCAATTCAGCCGGGATATTTAGAATACCAAAGTTAGGGGTCTTCCCATTCCCCGCGTGTTTACGCAGGCTTTCAACAAAACGATTTATGGTAAGTGCGGGTTTGGCGGTTTGGGCGTTCATAGGCAGTCCTGTGTCAAGTCACTAGCCTATACATAATAACGATATCGTTAATTTACATTAAACAACTATACCATTGCATAGTGATGACTCCACCGTTTGAGCCAGTTCAGTGAAAAATGTTTTTGCCGGTACGCCGATAACAAGCCCATCAACCCTATCGATTACACGCAACCCTTGAAGGGCGTTAGCAGCGAATACCGCGTCGCATTCTTTAAGCATATCAGGGGTTTTAGGCTCGAAATCCACCTCAATGCCACTTTCCTCTGCCCATTCCAGGACAAAATCACGCGCCAAACCACACAGAATTCCTGTTTCTTCGTCGGGCGTCCAAAGAGTTTCACCTACAATGCCGAAAATGTTTGCAACACTCGTTTCCGCAACATTCCCGTCAGCTGAAAGGATAATGGCATCCTGACCGCCATAACTTTTCACTTCCTGTTTAGCGGCAATATTATCGAGATAGTTCAAACTCTTTATACTGCCTGCCACAGACCACGCATTGCGTCGCACCTTCCGAGATGTGAACACATTAAGGCCAATGTTCGGATCAATCGGTTCAAATGGTGCTGCAGTAATTAAAATGGTGGGATCCGGATCTGCAGGTGGCAGTAATCCACTTTCCCCAGTCCCACGCGAAACCGTCAGTCGGACGACCGCATTCTCGCGTCGGACTCCCGCAAACAAATTTTGGACGATTTCAGCGACCTCTTCGCTCTCTGGTAATAAGTCCTCCGGGAACTCCACAACTTCGGCGTGATGATTAAGGCGCTCCATATGGGCATCTAACCAGGCAATTTTTCCTTCATGTGCACGCATTGTTTCAAAAAAACCATCCCCCAACAGAAAACCACGATCCGTTACTGGAAGAGATGCTTCATCCAAATCACAAAAACTACCATTCATCCAAACCTGCATCACGCCGTCCCTTCTATTCTTTAACTTCCTGACCGGAAGATTGTTTGAGGAAATTTGCCAACAACTCATGTCCTTGTTCGGTCAAAACCGATTCCGGATGAAACTGTACACCAAATAGCTGAAGCGACTTATGTGCAAACGCCATTACCTCACCTTCTGGTCCTGTTGCAGTTTCGACCAAGCTTCCATCGCTTGGTAAGTCAACGATAAGCGAATGATATCGTGTAACTTCCAAAGGATTGTTTAACCCGGAAAACAACCCAATTCCGTTATGCTGTATTTTAGACGTCATACCATGGACGGGGCGTTTTGCCCGGCGGACTTTCCCACCAAACACCTGTGCAATCGACTGGTGACCAAGACATACACCCAGCATTGGAAATTCTGTTTTCAACGCATCAATTATCGCCAAACTATTTCCCGCGGCATCCGGGCCGCACGGACCTGGTGAAAAAATGAGTGCTTCGGGTGCCAGTTCACGAATTTTCTCTGCAGTAATCTGGTCATTGCGCACGACCATGACCTCACGACCGAGCTCTTCGACATAGCGCGCCAAATTGAAAACGAATGAATCGTAATTATCGATAAGAAGGATCACCCGAAATCCTTTTGACTAAGGCCAAACAGCTCGAACATCTTTGATGCTTTGAATAACGTTTCTTCGTATTCAAGTGCAGGATCACTGTCGGCAACAATGCCACCCCCAACGTTAAAGGCCATCCGCCCACCATTCACGCAAAGAGAACGAATGGCAATGTTAGTGTCCATCGAACCATCAAAACCTAGATAGCCAATGGCACCGCAATAAGCGCCGCGCGTGGTGTCTTCTAGCTCGGTGATAATCTCCATCGCCCGAATTTTTGGCGCACCTGTAATAGACCCACCGGGGAAACTTGCACGCAACAGATCAACAGCCGATTTTCCATCCTGCAATTCCCCCGTCACAGTGGATACCAAATGATGCACATTCGCATAACTTTCCAGAGCGCAGATCATTGGCGTATGGACCGAATGCGGCTTACAGACTTTTGACAAATCGTTTCGTAAAAGATCCACAATCATAATGTTTTCTGCCCGATCTTTTGGAGAAAGCATTAACTCTTGTGCCAATTCCGAATCACTAAGGGGCGTTTCGCCACGAGGACGGGTTCCCTTGATCGGTTTGGTTTCGACTTTGCCGTCTTTGACTTTTAAAAAACGTTCGGGGGAATTTGATAACACGGCCACATCCCCAAAATTCAGAAATGCGCCAAACGGGGCAGAACTAATTTCCCTGAGCCGTCGATATAGACCAAACCGTTCTGGGACTGCGTCGTAGGAATATTCGACGCGAAAGCTTTGGGACAGATTGGCTTGGAAAATATCGCCAGCAAAGATGTAATCAATTACACGCTGGACGGCGCTTTCAAATCCTAGTCGGTCAAAGTTTGACTGCCAATTTTTCAACGCCGGCTTATGCGGAATGGTTGGGTCATCAAATAACGGCCGGGCCAGACGCAAATACTTGTGGACCAATGACATCCGCTCAATTGCACGTTTTTCACGCCCTAAAACAGATGTCTCCGGTGTGCCGGTTGAAATCAACCACATCCGGCGGTCTTCCTGATCAAATGCAATCACCAGATCATAGATACCAACAGCCATGTCAGGCATGGCAAGCCAATCATCGGCGGCCACTGGCAGCGTTTCGGTTTTCTGGGCCAGCTCATAGCCGAAATAACCAACGCCCCCACCTTGAAATGGTGGCAGATCATCGCGGCTGTCCTGATGGTACCGTGAAAGAAGATCATCAAGCACATCAAACGGGTTCCCCGGAACGGGGAAACCATCAAGCATCACCTGACCATTTTTACAGGTCAGTTTATGTATTGGCGAGACAACAATATAAGAAAAGCGATCCCTATCACCGGAATCAAGAAAATGGCTGTCTGCAAACGGCGCAAAAGCTCCGTAGGCATCAACAGGTTCTATGTAGGGGCATTCTTCGACAAGCATCGGCAGCGGCATTCTTGCGGGACATAATCAGTCTGCACCAAATTATTGGTTCGGCAAACTCACCTGTCATTGACGTGGTTGCGCCAATCTATGCGATTCTTCGTTATTCAGGGGAAGAAATTTGTAATCCGCCCTGGTGAAAGCACAGTTAAAAACAAAGAGGCCAACCCATTCAGGCTGGCCTCTTTGGATTAATCTGGATGCAGGTTACATCGCAGCGATACGTTCAAACGCTTCGTTGAGTTTGCTCAATGTATTACGGGCTTCTTCAAGCTTGGCTTTTTCAGCAGTCACAATGTGCTCCGGCGCACGGCTTACGAACTTCTCGTTCGAAAGCTTACCTTCCTGTGCCTTGATATACTGATTTTTACCCTGAATTTCTTTTTCCAGACGGGACTTTTCGGCTGCCACGTCAATGAAATCGGCAACCGAAACAAAGACAGCAACACCGTCGACAACCGTCTGAATAGAACCTTTGGCAATGGCTTCAACATGGCCCTGCCCTTTAAAGGCAATATCAGCAACACGGGCCAGACGTTTGACCTGCGCTTCTTGGGCGGCAACGGCGGCTTTCATCGCCTCGCTTGCATCAACCAGGTAGATCGGTACTTCGGCTGCTGGTGGAACATTCATTTCGGAACGAACACCACGAATGTCACCGATCAAACGAATGGCAAGATCAACTTCTTCCTCAGCTTTATGGTCAATCAATGCTTCATCGAACTTCGGATAACTTTCCGAAATCAGCATCTTGCTGCGGTTATCCGAGATCTTTTCCCAAAGTTCTTCAGTGATATAAGGCATGACCGGATGCAGGATCAGCAAAATCTGATCAAGGACCCATGCAGTTACCGCGCGAATTTCCGCCTTCGCATCTTCGTCATCGCCCATCAGAACCGGCTTGGCCAGTTCCAGATACCAGTCACAGAATGAACCCCAGACAAACTGATAAGCGCCACTGGCGGCATCATTAAAGCGGTATGTCTCAATACCAGTCGCGACAACCTTGGATGCCTCGACCGTTTTGCCAACGATCCAACGTGCAAGTGTCGATTTTACGGTTGATGGATCAAATCCAGCAACCGGTTTGCATTCGTTCATTTCGGCAAAGCGCGCTGCATTCCAAAGCTTGGTCGCAAAGTTGCGATATCCTTCAACCCGGTTCGCAGCAAGCTTGATATCGCGGCCCTGTGCCGCAAGTGCCGTCAGCGTGAAACGCAACGCATCACAGCCATATTCGTCGATGATTTCCAGCGGATCGATCACGTTCCCCTTGGATTTCGACATTTTTTGACCGTTTTCATCGCGCACCAGCGCATGAATATAAATATCCTTGAATGGGATTTTCCCATCCATGAAATGCATGCCCATCATGATCATCCGGGCGACCCAGAAGAAGATGATGTCAAAGCCGGTTACCAAAACATCACCCGGATAATATTTATCCAACTCAGGCGTTTTATCAGGCCAACCCAGCGTCGAATATGGCCACAATGCAGAAGAGAACCAAGTATCAAGAACGTCGGTTTCCTGTGTCAGTTCCACATCTTTTCCATAATGTGCCTTGGCACTCAGGATGGCTTCTTCTTCGGTTTCTTCGACGAAAATCTCACCATCTGGACCGAACCAAGCCGGAATGCGATGGCCCCACCAAAGTTGGCGTGAAATACACCATGGCTGGATGTTTCGCATCCATTCAAAATAGGTGTTTTCCCAGTTTTTCGGGACGAAACGAATACGGCCGTCTTCCACTGCTTCAGTTGACGGTTTGGCAAGAACCTCTGCATTTACGAACCACTGATCGGTCAAATATGGCTCGATAACGACGTTTGAGCGGTCGCCATAAGGAACCATATGTACCGTGTCCTCAATCTTTTCGAGCAATCCAAGCTCGTCCATCTTGGCTACGATTTGCTTGCGGGCTTCAAAACGATCAAGGCCACGGTATTCTTCCGGCGCATTATCATTAATGCACGCGTGATCATCCATGATGTTGATTTTTTCAAGTCCGGCACGTTTGCCAACTTCAAAGTCATTGAAATCATGGGCTGGTGTAATTTTAACAGCACCCGACCCTTTTTCTGGATCGGCATATTCATCAGCGACGATTTTGATCCGTCGGCCGACAATTGGAAGGATGCAATATTTGCCAATCAAGTCCTGATAGCGTTCATCATCAGGATGAACAGCCACGCCGGTATCACCCAGCATGGTTTCCGGGCGGGTGGTCGCAACTGTGATGAACTCGCCATCACGCCCCTCGATCGGGTATTTAAAGTGCCAGTAATGGCCTTTGACTTCTTTCTGAACGACCTCGAGATCAGAAATCGCGGTCAGAAGTTTAGGATCCCAATTGACCAAGCGCTTATCGCGATAAATCAGGTCTTGCTTGTGCAAAGTAACAAAAACCTTGCGAACAGCCGCTGACAGGCCTTCGTCCATGGTGAAACGCTCACGTTCCCAATCGGGTGATGCACCCAAGCGCCGCAACTGATTGGTAATGGTCCCACCGGACTTTTCTTTCCATTCCCAGACCTTCTCGACGAATTTTTCGCGGCCAAGATCATGGCGCGTCACATTCTGTTCGCCAAGCTGACGTTCAACAACCATCTGGGTCGCAATGCCCGCATGGTCTGTACCCGGCTGCCACAACGTGTCCTTGCCGTTCATGCGATTATAACGAACAAGAATGTCCTGAAGCGTAAACGTAAGCGCATGCCCCATATGGAGGCTTCCGGTCACGTTGGGTGGCGGCATCATAATGACATAAGGGTCGGCTTTTGAAGCCGTATCACAGGCAAACGCCCCTGACTTTTCCCATTTATCGTAAAGTCTGCTTTCCACTTCGGCCGGGCTGTAGGTCTTCTCCAACATGGTCTTTTGATCCGCTGCGGGTTTAATCGATTATATAAAGAAAAAGCGGCGCACCTTGGGCGCGCCGCTCGAATTCAACTGTCGGCTTGCCTATAGATCTTCGGCACGGTTTACAATCCGCTCGATTTCCTTTTTCACAAGGCGTTCGATCATATAGGGCAGGTTTTCGTCAAGCCATTCTTTCAGAAGCGGGCGGAGCATATCGCGCACCAAATCTTCCAAAGTAATGTGGCCTGCATTTAGTCCAAGAGCCACTGCGCGTTTCTTTGCAACAGCTTGTGCCAGTTCCGAGATGGTCCCCGTCGCTGATGATTCCGTCATATTGGAAATCAGCGGTTCGTCCTCATCTTCTTCATCATATAGCGCTGGCATTGCCGGTTCTGGTTCCGGCTCATCAAATTCATCTTCAAGTGGTGCCGGATCTTCTTCAAGCGGAGTCTCGTCGAAGTCGAGCATATCGTCGAGGTCCAGTTCTTCTTCTGGCTCGTCAAGCTCGAGTTCTTCGGGTTCCTCGTCAAACTCAAGTTCTTCTGGCTCTTCATCCAGAACGAGTTCGTCGATCTCTTCTTCGGGTTCCGGCTCAGGCTCAGGCTCAGGCTCGGGTTCCGGCTCAGGTTCTGCCTCAGGTTCCGGTTCTGCCTCAGGTTCTGGCGTCGGTTCGGGTTCAGGAGCGGCTTCCTGTTTTTCTTCGTCACCCTCATCAGCAAGAATCTTGCGGATCGACTGGAGGATGTCCTCCATTGAAGGTTCTTGTTGCCCGTCACTCATAATTAAAATTCCGCACTAGTGTCATTTTACCAGACCGATCAGAAAGTTGATTTCAGGACAGGATGCCAAACACCCTGCCCTGAAAATTCAACAGGTCAGTCTGTTCCCCACCACTGGTCCTTGACTTTATTGTAATTGGACTCAGTGTCGTAAATTTCAACCGGCAAGCCAAGGACTTGCGCGTTTAGCGCACCCATAGCTGCCTTAACCTGGAATTCGGCGACCGCCGCATCACGGCGCGACCCAACAAGGTCAACACGCGCCTGCAAAAGTTCCTGCTCCTGATCAAGAACATCAAGAACCGTACGCGAACCTACAGATGCTTCGCGCTGAACCCCGTCCAATGCAACTTCTGCCGAAGAAACCTGTGCCTGCTGAGATTCGATACTTGCTCTTGCTGTAACAAGTGTCTCCCAAGCACTGGTCGCATTTTCAATAACGGCACGGCGCGCTTCATCAACCTGAATGCGGGCCTGTCCGGCGGTCTGCTTTGCTGAGCGAACACCAGAATAAACTGCACCTTGCTGATAAAGCGGTACAGAAAATGATGCAATTATGTCTGCACTATCCGAAGTGAAATCTTTGGTCGAATTCTCATGCGCACGTTCAACACCGGCGGAAAGATTAACCTCCGGGTACAATGAACCTTCGCTAAGGCGCACATCAGAATTTGCAGATTCTTCCGTGTATTGCGCCTGCAAAACGTCCGGATGCTGTCCTTGTGCAATTGAAAGGACATCGGTAACACTGGTCGGAAGACCGGCAAGCGGGTTCGGAATCTCAAGATTGCTAGGCGGGTTACCAACCAAACGTTCATATTGTGCACGTGTATTGGCCAACGAACCCTGCGCTGAAATCAAATCTGCTTTCGAACCTGCAAGACGTGCTTCTGCTTGCGATACGTCGGTACGCGTTACTTCACCGACAGCAAATCGATCCCGTGTGGCTTCAAGTTGACGTTCAAGAACGCGAACGTTGTTCTGATTGAGTTCGACAACTGCGGTATCACGCAAAACGTTGAAGTAAGATGTCGCCACTTGCAACATCACATCTTGTTCGGTCGACCGCAGCGATGCACGTGCCGCTCTGATACGTGCCTCGGCACGTTCGGTTTCTGCTGTGGTACGCCCGCCACGATAAAGTGGCTGCGTTACATCAAAGCCAAGAGTATATGGCGTCAGGCTACTATCAGCCTCAGCACCATTCGTATCCGTGTTGAATTCACGAAAACCGGCATCGCCAGAAAGCGTCACACTTGGGCGCCAGTTTGAAAGTGCCGTGGAAATCTCTTCATCGCTTGAGCGCAGCGATGCGCGCCCAGCTTCAAGTGTCGGGTTGCTCTGATATGCCTTAATGAGAGCGTCCTCAAGGCTTTCTGCAGATGCGTTACCAACAACCAATGCGCCGGTTGCGAGTATACTGCAGGTCAGCAAGAACCGTTTTGTCATTTATCTACCCTTGTAAAATCCTACACCAAGTCCCGACCCCGGCGCAGTTTCACGTATGGTAACGATGGAAAGAAAGTTTTCCAACAAAAGAGGCATTTGGAACGAAAAAAAGTATTTCGCCCCTATCCTCCCATCGTCACGAAATTCAATCGTATCGTGTCATATCAGGCTCAACTTCAAGCGCCCAAACATCTATACCTCCAGTAGCATTAAAGACATCTTTAAATCCACACTCTTCAAGGAATATACCTGCATGGCGACTGCGAACGCCATGATGGCATATAATTGCAAGAGTTTGCTCTGGCGAAAGTTCATCCACCCTGCCCTGCAAATCCGACAATGGAATATGCTGGGCCCCGTTTATTGCACAGATTTCGACTTCCCAGTCTTCACGCACATCTAACAGCACAATTGACCGATCATGCTCAAGCTTGGTCGCAAGTTCACGACAACTTATTTCTTGAACCATTCGGCCTTATCCATTGAACGCTGCGCGAAAACATTTTTTAGAACACAAAGCTTTCTGCTGGTTCAAAACCTGGAAGGTAAGGAATATTGGCATCAAACAAATCGCGATGACCAATTACACCGTTTTCGCGTTCATAAAGACGCGCGACACCTACTTTTCCTGCTTCTCGCACAACAGCCAACAGACGACCACCTTCAGAAACCTGCTCAAGGATCGTTGCTGGAACTTCTGTAACAGCACCATCGAACACGATCACATTGTAAGGCGCCTGCTTGGCATAACCAACGGCCAGATCACCCTCTACAACAATGACATTGTCGTAGTTTAGCTTCTGGAAAGTAGCTTCTGCCGCCGCGGCCATTTCCTTATCGCTTTCAACAGAAACAACTGTTTCGGCAACCCGGGAAATCAAAGCACTGCCGTATCCAAAGCCTGCACCAATCACAAGTGCAACGTCGGTTTCAGCGATCTCTGCACTCTGCATCAAGCGGGCAATAACCATTGGCTCCATGGCGAAACGACCACTACCGACCGGAATGTCTTCATCTACATAGGCAATACCGCGTTTGCCTTCAGGTAGGAACAGTTCGCGCGGAACCTCCTCCATCGCAGCGATGACCAGCGGATCGGTAACTTTGTTAGTCCGAACCTGATTTTCGACCATGTTATGGCGCGCGATTTTGTAATCCATGATTATCTGACCTGAAAATTCTCGCGAGAAATAGGGCCACAGCCAACTTCATTGTCCCCAAAGCCGTCCGTAGCGATTGCCCTGTTTATAGTCAGCACATAAGCAACTGACAACATCGGATCAACAGCATAGCGGCAATTCTATTCGAAAACAGACGATATTTCGCCCAAATGCGCACAATCGGCATACAGGACACCAGTGTTTTAACGCCGCGCGATGGGTAAAGACGAACAGAAAAGACGCAACTGCATACAGAGCGTCAGCTCAAGCTTGCCCTTAGTTGAGCAGCCTAAAAGGCAAAAAAAATAGAACAAGGTCAGTCTTGTAATAACTCTGAGATGTAACAACATGCGATTCTGCAACCAAGTTGCACACTAATAATATGGGGTAGCGGTACAACTGTCCGACGATCGCACAACACTCTGTGATGGCGACTTTGCAAGCAGCAAAAATCAGGACAGGGCATAGCTGCGGTATGGGTATCTAAAGATTTAAAGGGCTCTAAGACAATGCGTGACAACGGTCCGGTAACGAACCGCGAAGTGTTGATGAATGACGGAGACATTCTGGTTTCCGGTACCGACACAGGCGGGCGTATTAAGTTTGTTAATAAGTCATTTGTCGACATCAGTGGCTTCACTGAAGAAGAACTTGTTGACTCTCCGCATAACCTTGTTCGCCATAGCGACATGCCCAAAGAGGCATTTGCCAACCTTTGGGAGACCATCAAAGATGGCAAACCATGGCAAGGGCTTGTTAAAAACCGATCTAAAAACGGTGACCATTATTGGGTTCGCGCCAATGTCACCCCGCTGATCGAAGGTGACGAGGTAACGGGCTATATCTCCATTCGCACCAAGCCAACCGATCGCGAAGTACATCGCGCAGACAGTGTTTATAAAGATCTCCGCAATGGCAAAGCCAATAATATCGGCTTGGATCAAGGAGCGATCGTTAAAACAGACCGTCTCAGCCGGATCAAACGATTCTTCGGAAGCATTCCTGGTAGCCTGGTGATGGCATTTTCAACGCTCATCGTTCTGATGATAACCGTCAGTGTCGTCGCCTTGTATGAGGAATACCTGATTGCGACCGAAGCCGGAATCGGACTAGAACGTTTTTATACAGCCGTTGTCATCGACTCTACTGTAACTCTCATCGGCATTGCGGCTGCAATTGCCTATACCATCTGGCTTAGCCGACGATTTACGAAGCCGCTTACGGACATGCAGGAACATTTCGAGGCGATCGCGCGAACGGATACTTCCTATCATATCAGCATGCCGGTGATCCCCGACTTCCACCCGATCACTCAGCAAATTCGATCACTTCATGCCAAATTATGCTATGCGAAACTTGAACGCGAAGAAAACGAAAACAAGGCCTTTGAGCAACGCGTTGGCGCATTGCGTCACCTTGCTGAAACGGTTGAAGAGGAATTGCACACCGTTGTTCAAACCATCGTAGAACAGACCCAACGTCTTAATGGTGCTGCAAGCCAAATGGCCGGATCGTCAGAACGCGTGTCTGGCAACTCCGAAAGTGTTGCCGCCGCTGCACATGAAGCATTGGCAAATGCCGAAACTGTTTCTGGTGCGTCGGAAGAATTGGCTGCATCAATCCGTGAAATCAGCCGTCAGATCGAAGAAGCCACTGCCATCACCGCCGAGGCTAACGAGGCCGGTATGAATGCAGAGAAAACAGTCAGCTCGCTTAAGGACAGCGTTGATCGAATTGGCGAAGTTGCTGAACTGATCAGTGACATTGCTGCCCAGACCAACCTTTTGGCCCTTAACGCGACGATTGAAGCTGCTCGTGCTGGTGACGCTGGTAAGGGCTTTGCTGTTGTGGCGCAAGAAGTTAAAAACCTTGCCAATCAGACTGCAAAATCGACCGAAGAAATCACCCGTCAGCTTGGTGAAATTCAGAATGTGACCGGATCGGTTGTTGGTACTGTCCAACAAATGAGCGCCAGCATCCGCAAAGTCGATGAAGTTGCCTCTAACGTTGCGATTAATGTGCGCCAACAAGATGACGCGACACAGGAAATCGCACGCAATGTCGTTCAAACGGCCGAAGCATCGAGCGAAGTGACCGAGAAGATCGCAGATGTCGCGAGCGAGGCGGAAGAGAACCTTAAACGGGCCGCAGCAATGAACCAGATTGCGGCGGATGTTGATAACAGCGTCGCTGAATTGAAGGCAAGTCTGGTCCGAATCGTTCGTACCGCAACACCAGAGGTAAACCGACGTGTCGATGTTCGCCATGATGTTGAACTTGATGTCACGGTTAATGCCGGAGGTAAAAGCGTTAAGGGCCGGACCATCGATCTATCCAAAGGGGGCACGAAGGTAACCCTTGAGGAAGCCATCCCAGCGGGCACAACAGGTGACATTCACATCAAAGGCCCAAATGTCACCCTGCCCTTTAAGCTCGAACATATTGATGAACTGGTTGCCAATATCGATTTTGCCCCTAGCAAGGATCGAGAGACCACGCTTGCCCCTTGGATTGACAAGCGTTTTGGTAAACAAGACGCAAAATAGCAATATCGCCTGCTTATTAAAACAAACCGCCCGGACCAATTGCCGGGCGGTTTGTACGCTTTTGCAGGGTGAAGCCATAGCTTGTTCAAAAAATGTAAAATTGGGTGCTTGACGGGTCGCGTTCGTTGGGGCTATACACCGGCCAGCCAACGCGAAGGCGCGATGGCGGAGTGGTTACGCAGAGGACTGCAAATCCTTGCACGCCGGTTCGATTCCGGCTCGCGCCTCCACTGATCCGGCATAGCTCAGTTGGTAGAGCAAATGACTGTTAATCATTGGGTCGCAGGTTCGAGTCCTGCTGCCGGAGCCAAAAACCCCTGGAACTCTGTTCCAGGGGTTTTTGCTTTTAGATCCAAGCTCATTTCAACTGACAGCAACAACAATCTCAAAAACACGCATCAGCGAAGATGAGCCAACTGCAGACGGGTTAGCTTTCCAGAGGTGGTTGGGCTTTATCCCCTTTTGCAAGGATCACATCGGCACCGTCAGTTCACGCGATGCAGTCTAACGACATAATAACACGGTCATTTGCGGCACTTCTCAACCTATCAACCAAACAACTCCACAGCAGGATTAACTCAAAGGTGCAACGAACCTTCGCATCTATAAAAAGACGCCATTTTGGTCCTGTTTTCGCAAAAAAGGTCTTGCGGCCCTTAAGCTGTTTGATTATACACCTGCCACGCGCTTCAGACGGAGCGCAACACCTGATCCGGCATAGCTCAGTTGGTAGAGCAAATGACTGTTAATCATTGGGTCGCAGGTTCGAGTCCTGCTGCCGGAGCCAATTAAAAGGGGCCGAACATTATGTTCGGTCCCTTTTTTCTTTCAGCACATCACAAGATGGATCAGCCCACGATGAAGACCGTCAAAATTGAACTGCGTGAAGTAAAACTCGGTACGCAGTCCGGATCGACAACAGGATGGCTGATCGTTGGTGCGAACGACATTATCCACGGCATGGCTCATCCGATTGACGGTGAACTTTTCACCATTTCATCAACGACCGATCAACGCATTCAGGCATTCGGTTGGTGCCCGATGTTTGATAGCCTTGCCCATGTGCAAAACGACCTTGAAATCGCGCTGGCAATTTCAACCGCAGCAGAAGTTGAAGAATGGATCGAAGAGTCCGAACGTTTTGATGACGAAGGCCACCAAACGCACCTACACTAGGCCCCCGGCATTAACACCTAACCGCTTTGACAATGAAGAAACGCGGTCCGCACCACAGCGATAAACACCGCCACAAAAGCTTCGTCATCTCAGTGCTTTATTGATGCAAAGCAAATCAATATACTTTCGTCTGACTTAAAATCGCGCAGCCTTACATTTGACATGCTGCAAATTCGGCCCGTCCGCAGCACTCAGACTGTCTGGTCATTACGCGGCAGATACCCCTGCCGCCCACAGGACAACGCGGGAATACGGCGATGAGTACAATTAACCTCGACCACCTGTTTAAACCGAAATCGGTCGCTGTAATCGGCGCGTCCAATCGTCCGCAGTCGGTTGGACATGTTCTGATGAAGAACCTTCTAGCTGGTGGATTTGACGGACCGATCATGCCGGTCAATCCTCGCAGCCAGTCCATTGGCGGCGTTCTGGCCTATCCAGACGTCAACAGCTTGCCTGTGGTACCAGAACTTGCCGTCATCTGCGTTCCCCCCAAGGCCGTAATCCCCGTGATGGAATGCTTGGTGGAAAAAGGATGTCTTGCGGCAATTGTCCTTACAGCAGGCCTTAGCGCCGAAAACTACGACGACAAACGTACGATCAAGCAAGCTATGCTTGAAATTGCCAAACGTAAAAAAATGCGCCTTCTCGGCCCCAATTGCCTCGGCCTGATGGTGCCCGGCATTGGGTTAAATGCCAGTTTCAGTCATCAAAGCATTGGCAATGGCAAGATCGCGTTTGTTTCACAGTCTGGTGCGCTTTGTACGGCTGTTATCGACTGGGCCTCAGCGCGCGGCATCGGTTTTTCACATTTCATATCACTTGGCGAATGCGATGACGTCGACTTTGGCGATGTTATTGACTATTTGGGGTCTGATCCCAACACCCGCGCGATCATGCTTTATATCGAATCTATCCATGAACGGCGCAGCTTCATCTCTGCTGCGCGTGCGGCATCGCGTAACAAGCCAATTCTATGCATTAAGTCCGGGCGCTTTGCCGAAGGTGCGGCAGCCGCCGCATCGCATACTGGCGCACTTGCCGGTGCTGATGATGTTTTTGACGCAGCGATTAAGCGCGCGGGCGTATTACGTGTTTACACAGTCAGTGAGATGTTTTCCGCAGCCGAGACACTTTCACGTATGCGTCCCTTCCGTGGCGACAAGCTTGGCATTGTCACCAATGGTGGCGGGATTGGTGTTTTGGCCGTCGACGCCTTAATTGAACGGCAAGGTCATCTTGCCCATCTCGAAGATTCGACAATTTCTTCGCTGAATGAGGTGCTGCCACCAACTTGGTCGCATGCAAATCCGGTCGATATTATTGGCGACGCACCAGGTGAACGCTACGCGGTCGCCATCGAAAAAGTTCTGGCTGATCCGAATATCGACAGTTTGCTTGTCATGCATGCCCCGACAGCAATCACCAATCCGGTCGAAGTCGCACAAGGCGTGATCAATAAAATCAAAGACAGCAAAAAGAATATTTTGACCAACTGGGTTGGCGAAGCCACCGTAGCCGAAGCCAGAAACATGTTTTATGCTGCGGGTATTCCAACCTACCGCACACCGGAAAATGCCGTTGCAGCGTTTCAGCACATGGTCAATTTCCGCAAACTGCAAGAACTTCTGATGGAAACGCCGCCATCGGTCCCACATGATTACACGCCGCATACGGACAAGGCGCGAAGCATCATCCATGCGGCAATTCATGCAGGCCGTAACATGCTGACAGAACCCGAAGCCAAGGCGGTTCTGGAATGCTATGGCATTAACACCGTAAAAACCGTCGCGACAGGCAGTGTTGATGAAGCCGTCAGTACGGCTGACGACATGGGATATCCGGTTGCACTTAAAATCCTTTCAGATGATATCAGCCATAAATCTGATGTCGGCGGCGTTGTACTTAACCTGGAAAGTAGCGATGAAGTCCGGACCGCGGCGTCAAAGATGCTGCGCACGATTGAACAGAAATTTCCCGAAGCGCGTATCCGCGGTTTCACCATTCAGGAAATGGTGAAACGTGCCGGCGCCCGCGAACTGATTGTCGGGATGACAACCGACCCCATCTTTGGTCCGGTCATCTTATTTGGTCACGGCGGCGTTGAAGTCGAAGTCGTTCGCGATCGCGCCATGGCCCTACCCCCACTTAACATGAAACTTGCACGTGAATTGGTCGAAGGTACTCGGATCTACAAGCTGTTAAAGGGCTACCGCGATGTGCCGGCCGTCAATCTTGAAGACCTGTTCATGACACTGGTGCGCCTGTCTCAACTTGTCGTACACCTTGGCGAAGTGGTCGAACTTGATATGAACCCGCTTCTGGCCGACCAGAGTGGTGTGATTGCACTTGATGCCCGCATCAAGGTTACCCCAAAGGTCGTAAGCGATGACAAACGCCTTGCCATTCATCCTTATCCAAGGCACCTGAAGAAGGAATTGGTGATGGATGACGGGACACACTATTTGTTGCGTCCAATCAAACCGGAAGACGAACCTGGCCATTACCAATTCATGTCTAAGCTTACCCCGGAAGACATTCATTTCCGGTTCTTTGGCTCTGTACGTGAACTGCCACATTCAGAAATGGCACGCCAGACACAGCTTGACTATGACCGCGACATGGCCTTTTTGGCAATCGTGCCCAGCGGCCCAGAAGAAGGGCAAATTCACGGCATGGTACAAGTCGTTATTGATCCAAACAACGAACACGCAGAATATGCTGTGATGGTGCGATCTGACATCAAAGGACGCGGCCTTGGGCGTGTTCTGATGGAACAAATGATCGAATATTGTCGCCAGAAAGGTACGGAAACCTTCATCGGTCAGGTCCTTCCAAGCAATCGCCGGATGCTCACACTTTGCGAAAAGCTTGGCTTTAGTCGCAAATTCATTCCCGACGAAGACGTATTTGAAGTGACCTTACCCCTTCAACGTGAACCGCATTGATTGAACAGATTCTTTCATCAAGATACAGAAACGCCCAGCAAATGCTGGGCGTTTTCCTGTAGGGCTTTGATACCTGATAAATCAGGTGCCATCTGCTAGTAATTTCGCCCGAATATCGGCAACAGCCTTTTCTGGGTCGATGCCGTTTTCACGTAGGCTAACAACGGCTTCATCCTCAATTTTTCGCAGTTCGCCTAAAGTCGTTTGAACATCTTCAAGCTGCTGCTCAAGTTCTTCGATCCTGCGGCGACCAACCAGCATCAGGTGCGCCAATTGCTCGGTCCGGGTGCGGTCGGCATCATAAAGATCGATATATTCCTTAATGTCTTCAAGAGAAAAGCCAAGCCGCTTTCCACGAAGAACCAGCATCAAACGTGCGCGATCACGATAATTATAGACACGTGTGGCACCGGCACGCTGGGGTGCCAGAAGATTTTTGGTTTCATAGAACCGGATTGCACGCGGCGTGATATCGAACTCTTCGGCCAACTCGGTGATACTGTAAAGCTTGTCGTTCATGGTTTTTCTTATTTTATGACTGCAATGGGACAACATCGCAACATTCCGACATTTCAGTCAACATATTTACGCTTACGTCACCTTAAAACATACAATTCATCATATTACGAGGACGTCGCCTCAAATCGGTAAAGATCGAACATAGTCAAGGTCAACAGGAACGTAATCCGGGCCATCAACAACCTGTCCATCCGTGATGGCGCCAGGCCAGTGACAGCCAGGCATTGACCAAAGACAACCATCTGGCATCGGGATATTCAAGTCATCCTCGTAATGGTTTTGAAATTCCATTCGCAAGTCAAAACGGCCTGCAAAACCGTCAACAAATAACGGTCCGTCAGCCAAGCGTGGATCACTTAGAACGTCATCATATCGATCAAAAACCATTGGATATGTATCGTGATTGGCAAGATCGCCAGCAAATCTCACGGGCAAAGGTGGTGTTGCAGATAAGTGCAAATCGCCCTCTTCACCAAAGAAAGTCTGATCCAGTGGCATTAAGTTTTCTGGTAAGATTGCGGGATCGGCATGTTCAATAGCATTGCGCGCATGAACCAACCCACGAGTTGTGCCTTTCTTGATATACTTCTGACGCAGGAAAAAACTGTTATGCATGCAAACTGATACATAATCGGGTTGCGAAATATGACCGCCCTTCCCCAACTTAAACACAGCACCACCATTATATATGTCGCCATCGGGACCCGGTCGGCTATTGAACCAGCAGATGTTTGAAAAATAATACCAAAACCCACCACGCACCCCATCCTGTGAGAAAAGCTTGTGGCAATTGTAAAACCGATTGCGACCAATCCACCATCCAACAGCAGTTGCTTCGGGCTCAATTGGGTTGTCGCGGATATAACTGAAATGATTATCAAATATCCGCACATCACGATTAAATGTTCCGATCGGTGCATCAAGATTGTCTTTTGAGACATCCATACGGACACCATTGTAGCAATCCCGGATATCGTTACGTGTGATTTCCACGTCACCGGCAATATCGTCCGTCCCAAAGAATGCGCCATTGAGATAGCGGTATTTTACCTTGATGACGTTGCCGTCCTGATCCTTACCGTCATGGATTTCATCCCAACGGATTTTTCGCCACATCGTAGGTTCTTGAACCCAGTGACATTCAGAGATCGAAATCCTTTCACTCCGTAAACCATGCGCATAGAAGGCATATGTGCCCTCTGTAATGCGCAGCCCTTTGAAGTCTAAATTGTGGCTGTTCTCAATATAAACGGCACTGGGCCATGCACGATTGATGCTTAAATGTTCGATCCGAATATTGGCAACATCAATCAATTGAAAAACTGCAAAGCCGTCCCGCCCGGGATTACTTGCCGACACTGTTGCATCAGGCTGCTTTTGGGCGTTGATGATGACCCCTGTCTCACCACGCAAGACAATCGGGCTTTCCGGGTCACCTGCGACCGGAAAACGCAAAGGATGTTCAAAGCTATATTCCCCCGCGATCATGCGGATGATGTGCCCCGGTCGGCTTTGCGCGATTGCTTTGTCCAATGTCGTGGTTGACCTGTACTTTGTATCTATCCAGTGATCCAACCCATCCGTTGAAACGTAAATAATTTCCATAACTACCTGGCCCCAGCTTTACCTAGATCCTTGAATGGTAACGCAGAATATTAAAATACCAACCCACCGATTTAAACCATGCGACTGCCAACAACTCGAAACGGTGTGATCTACGCCGCTTAGTTCCAACAAATCCCATAGCAACCGGATATTTGATCAGCAGTTGATGAAATCACAATTCATACGTTTTGCATTTTTGTATGAACTACTTTAAATCAATAATGTGCTTGGGAAAAACCTCAGCACCAATGCAAAAGATTTTTATAAAAGGCCGATCAATGTTCTTTCCAACGCACTTGCTCTCAACGGTATCGATGTCTCTTATGTTTGCGGCCTCATACGGTGCCGTCGCACAGGCCCACTTTCAAAAACTGATCCCTTCGACCAATGTTGTCGATCAGGATACGGGGCGGCATGTCACCTTCGATCTAACCTTTACGCATCCGATGACCAATGGTCCGGCGATGGACATGGTCGAGCCACTGCGATTTGGTATGCAGTTTGATGGGGAAAAGATTGATCTATTGGGTGCACTTTCAGCCAAAACAGTTGATGGGTGGGCCGCTTTTGATGCTGAGGCGACCTTAAAGGCGCCTGGTGGTTATGCTTTTTATGTCGAGCCGGTTCCTTATTTCGAACCCGCCGAAGGTAAATATATTATCCAGTACACCAAGACCATTATTGATGCCTATGATTCTGGTGAAAACTGGGATCAAATGGTTGGGTTTCCTGTGGAAATTGAACCGCTTACCCGCCCATACGGCATTTGGACCGGCAATGTCTTTTCAGGGATGGTTCGCCACAATGGGAACCCCATTCCATTTGCCGAGATTGAAGTGGAATATGCAAATGACGGCAGCATCACGCTTCCCAATGCCACCTTTGCAACACAGGTAATTAAGGCCGATGCAAACGGCATCTTTCATTATGCGATGCCTAAGGACGGCTGGTGGGTTTTTGCCGCCCTTATCGAAGATGGCACCATGGCCGCACCAACGAGTGACAAACAGGTTCCCATCGAACGTGGTGGTGTTTTGTGGGTTAAGACCGATCCAATGAATTGATTCCAAAGCTTGGATGGAAAAGCCACCTGCCCGTTTTTCACCATCCCAGTCTTTTTAAAATGTTTCCTATCAAACCAAACTGGCGTTAACCATGGCTTTGCATACCCGCATACTTTTGATGCTGTTCACACTGCTTTGCAGTGTTCCTATTGGCAAAGCACACGCCCACAACATCAATGTCTTTGCCATGAGTGATGGAAACACCATTGAAGGGTATGTTTACTTCACAGGTGGAAGCCGGGCGCAGCACGCCCATATCGAATTGCGCGACAAAACAGGTCAGACGCTTTTTTCATCAACCACAGATGAACAGGGAAGCTTTGCCCTGCGTGTCAGTCATAGGGCGGACTATGTTGTTTTCACCAACACCGGTGATGGTCATGTCGCCGAGTTCAAACTCTATGCAAACGAATTTGGCGAAAACCTACCGCTTGCAAGTCCGAACGATCCGATAACTGTCACCACGATTGAAACAACCATTCCCGATCATACGGGATTAACCTTGACCACTTTACCTTCCAAGGCATCCCGTAGCAGCCAATTGGACCTCAGCAGCCTATCGAAAGATGAACTTTCTGGTTTGATCAACCGTGCAGTTGCTCGACAGATCGGTCCCTTGCGTCAGGAAGTAAATGCCTATCGCAATGATGTTCGCATGTCCGATGTAATGGGGGGAATTGGTGTGATTATCGGTATATTTGGTGTGTGTGCCTGGGTCGTTGCCCGCCGCAAAAACGCCAGATAACCTGATTGCGACCAAGCGGTCCATGTAGGTCAGAATCATCCTAAACCTTACCACCATCATCTACCGGCCATCTTGTATGATGGCTATCAATCACGAACCGGTGTTTATGCGCGACTGGCGGGTGGTAATGTTGATGACGGTGTTTATGACCTTCGTGATCATGGGCATGATCTTTGCCAGTGCTGTGCAACGGGTCCAATTGAGCAGGCCCATCATGAACATGACTGTGGTGCGGGTCGTCATGACCATGGGGATGATCGTGCCAAACTCCGGCATGGGTATGATAAATTTCCAGTGGATCTTGCCGTGGCCACATAAAATGAGCGGCAATCACACCAACAAAAGCCAAACCACCTGACGCTATAAACGCATAGGAAAGCCCCGCCAAGCTTCCAAGCCATCCGACAACCCCATAGGCAATCAACCATCCGCCGTGCGATAGCGCAAAATTCGCGGCAAAGAACGCTGATCGATCACCAGCCCCGGCTGATCTCTGGACCAAACGCCCACCGGGTGTTTGCGCAAATGTGCTTCCGGCACCCGCAACCGCCCATAAGACGGCAAAAGAAATTGTATTTTCCCACCCAATGGTTAGCAAAACCGCGCCAAGTACCATCACTGTCGCAGCACTTATAATTCCCATCATCATCAGGCGTCGTTCGCCAATCTGATCGATCACACGCGGGATGATAAAAGCCGCTGCCATCGACCCACCCCCCGCACAAGCCAGAAACACCGTCGTCATTAGCGCACTGCCCCCCAGTATCCCGCGGGTTAACACGACTGTATTGACGATAATCATTGCCCCGACGCATGACACGGCAAAGTAAACTGCCAACAATCCACGAAGGCGTGGCGTTTTCAGATATGACACAACGCCAAAAAAGGTATTGGCATAGAATCCACTATCCCGATCTGTTGGCGCGGCTTTGGGCAGGATTGCGGTGACGATCAAAATTGCAGAAAACACAAATGTCGCACTATTGACCAAGAACAGGCTGTCAAACGACCAAACAAACAGTAATCCTGCTGCGAGTGCTGGGCTGGCAAGGTTTTCAAGGTCATAGGCTAGTCGGGCGTAAGAAAGCCCCTTGGTATATGCTTTTTCATCGTCAAGAATTTCGGGAATGATCGCCTGAAATACCGGTGTGAACGCCGCTGATGCAGCGTTGACAACAAATACCAAAATAAATATCTGCCATATCTGATCAACGAATGGCAGACACAGCACAATTACGGCCCGCAAGACATCAAGGCCGACCAGCCATGCCCGCCTTGGCACCAGATGCGCAATCCCACCTGCAATCGGTGCGATCACTAGATATGCCACCATTTTAAGAACCAGAATAGACCCAAGAACCCGACCAGCGTCTTCGCCTGCAAGTTCATAGGCAAGCAGCGACAGGGCCACTGTCGTCAAACCGGTCCCGATCAGCGATGTGATCTGGGCTGCAAATAAATGGCGAAAGGCTGATTTTGAAAACGGTGACATGTTTGACGCCATCCGGGCCGCGGTTCAGAAAGGAGACCTACTGTACGCTCCGATCAAAATGTTGCAAGCGATTGCACATGCGTTTCTGATTCACGATTGGACTTGTCAGACGCTGTACATTTCTTCATTGCAACCTCATTGATCTTGCCACCACGCAGTTCAATGGTTCGGGTTGCCAGTTTACGCCGGAAATGCGGATCATGAGAAATCAAGATCATGGCCTGCGGTAGTTCGAGCAGAATTTCTTCAAGCCGCTGCATATTTTCTTCATCCAGCGCGTTTGTCGGTTCATCAAGCAGCAACACATCAGGCTTCATCGCAAGAACGGCCGCAACAGATACCAAACGCTTTTCCCCACCAGATAATTCGTGGGTAATACGTTCACGAAGATGCTTTAAGTGAAGTTGGTCTAAAACCTCATCAACAATCGCCAAGGCTTCTTCGCGGCTTGCGCCCAAGTTCAGCGGCCCAAAAGCTATGTCTTCAACAACAGTCGGGCAGAAAAGCTGATCATCGGGGTCTTGCACAATAAAACCGACCCGACACCGCAAATCGTGAAAATCGGCATCGGTGACGCAAGCCTTACCAAATGCATGGATTTCTCCACCGTTCGGCTTAATCAAGCCGACGAGTATGCGGAGCAAAGTGCTTTTCCCTGCACCGTTTGGCCCAGCGATAAACAGTCGTTCTTCTTTGTTAAGCGTCAAACTCACACGATCAAGAACGCTTTGTCCTGCCCTGTATCCATAGGAAATATCGTTTAGATTAATAAGCGAAGACATAAACACGATCCATCAGGACAAGAATGGTTACCAGCAGGAAAAAAGCCACGGCAAGCACACCGTCGCGTGGTCGGAACATCAATTGATCAATCATCGGGAAATGGCCGCTAAAACCACGACATTTCATGGCTTCAAGCACGCGTTCAGCCCGCTCCAATGACCGCACCAGTAGCATGCCAAACAAATACCCGAATGATCGATAGGTATGAATTGTATTGCGGGCCTTAAACCCACGCAGCTTCATCGCCATCCGCAGCCGATGATATTCATCATGCAGCACCGATATATAGCGCACAGTAAACATCATTAAGTGCACCAAGGCAGCAGGACAGCGCAGCCGATACAACGTGTGCCCCAACGCTACAGGCGTAAGCCCCGAAAGCAGACTAAGCATCATCAGCACAACGGCATTTGCGCGAATACCGATCAGAATGGCGTGATGAAGGCCCTCTTGGCTGGCATCTGCACCAAAGACCGAAAACATCGGTGTTCCAGGTGTCGTAAAGGGCAACATCACCAACATGACAATGATAAACCCGTCCATTGCCGCCATCCGCTTTAACGTCAAACGCAGCGGAAGGTCGGTCAAAAACACAGTCCCGATGGCCAGCACAAAAGCACCCAGCGCAAATTCAATCTGATGAAGGCTCACCACCATGATCGCAAACAGGCCTGCTGCAACCACGCGCACACGCGGATCAAATGATCCGACAAAGGATACGGCAGGACTGCCACTTCCCTGTACGCTTAACGGTTGGTCATGCCCGAATAGATGGCTCATGGCTTGGTTTCTTTGTCTCTCAAACGTCGTGCTGCAATGTAATAGGCAATCCCGAAGAACCCGAATATATAGCCTATGCCCCCAAGAATCGATTGAAGATCGTTCTTTTCCTTATAAGCCGTAATTTCACGGCGAAGTGGGCGCAATTCATCGCGCACGATGGTCGCAATCAGTTCTTCCTGTTCACGCGAAATCACTTTGCCGCCGTTTGGGCTGCTATTGGGGATTTCGTCAATCGAAACGGCAGCTTGCGCACCTGATGCGGATGGTTGCGACGCGGTTTCGTTAAGCACATTTAGATCGGAAAGATCCGCAATGGCAAATGTCGCCTCCGCCACATGTCCCGCCCCAAGATCAGCACGAAACACCAGATTGACCTTTTGCCTTGGTGTATAAATGAAAAAACCATCGCCATCGGTTTTGACTTCATCGATTTTATTGCCCTGCGGATCAAAAACCTCCACCAGCGTATCTGCGGCCATGTCGCCGTTGGAAAAGCCAATCTCGCCTTCAACATTCGCACCACTAGGAAATACGGAGGCAATAATCTTGTGGGCGTGCCCAACCCCTGCCCCAAGCACCAGCCCGGCCAGAAGCACGCTTGCAAGCAACCTAGCCATTATTGACCTCGCTTGCCTGCTTGGTATTTACAGCCGAAGCTGACAATTCAAAGCCCGCGACGTGATCCTCGGGCATCAACAATTCCGGCTTCACCTTGACGATCAGATATACCGCCGCAGCGGAAATCAAACCTTCAACGATCATGATCGGGATATGGGCAAAGAAAACAAGCTTGGCAGCAGGCGCAAAGGCATCACCGCTTAACATCAATGAAACTGCGACGAACAGCGTGGTCAACGCAATCGAAGACGCCCCGGCCAAACCGCCCCAAACAGCCGCCGCTACTGGGTTGCGGCGTGAAACCATCGAACGAAATACAAATCCGGCAATTACCGCTGGAAAGGCAATGTTGACCGTATTGACACCAAGCACGGTTAGGCCGCCGAACCCAAAGAATATTGCCTGCAACAGCAACCCAACAAACAATGCTGGAAATGCTGTCCAACCAAGAACAAGACCGGCAAGGCCGCTCATGATCAAATGCACACTTGATGGACCGACAGGCACATGAATAAGCGAGGCAACAAAGAATGTCGCCGACAACACCCCAGTTGCTGGGATTTTGTCGATTGGCAGTTTACGCAAACCAAGGCCAAGCCCGGCAACCGCAAGAACACCACCACCAATTAAAACTTCAGGCGCAAGCGCCCCGTCGACAATATGCATCTATCTTTGTCCCTAAGCCTATTTCACATCATAGGCGCGAACCCACAGGACTGCATCCTGTGAAAGCTCTTTTCCCTGAAATTCTTTATCAGGGCCACTACCAAGTGCCGCAAATCCCCAAAAGCCAGCTTTGGGAATTCCAAAGGTGAAATAACCGTTTTCATCAGAGATTGCGACAATTGCGCCGCCGGGCATCGGGGACGCAGTTGGTGCTTTTGGTGAATTGGTCGTTATATCGGGTTCAGCAGCCATAAATTCGATTTCGACTTCAATACCAGCAGCAGGTTTTCCGTCGCTTAGCACCTGCCCGGTAAAGGTCGAACCGGCGACAATATTCGTCGGGCGGTTAAGCGGCATGATTTCGGTTTTAAGTCCCTGCGCATTCATCCAGTCGGTCGGAATTTCGTTGCGGTTCACATAAGATTTTGTGATCTGCTGAATATAGAGATCTTCGCTTTCTTCAAAATATGGGGCCGGCACCACCACCATGACATAGTCACCGCTGCGTTTAAGCGTCAGCGTCCCGTCATATGCAACGGCCGAGTTCTCCGCCCCAGTGAAAGTAATGGGAGAAAGCGTTGATTTTAAATCAATCTCATTGCCGCGATGCACCGCATAAAATTCAAGCGGCTCCCCCATATCCATGACATGGCCGTTTTCAAAAGGGTGCCAAAAGATCAATTTTACGGGTTGGTCACCCGGTTTTGAAATATTTACTTCAGGTGTATAGGCCAACTGAAAATGTGCCCTAGAAGGCACAGAAGTCATTAAAAGACAGGCACTTGCAACGGCAAGCCTATTGACGGTCTTCAACATGTAATCGTCTCTTTCACAAACGATGCACGCATGGCAAAAGCCCAACGCACAGAGTTAGGATAAAGAACGATAGGATGGCTGGAAGCAAGATACCGGCATCAGTTTCGAGACCGCATTTTCCCCTGCAACCTGACGCTCACCCCGGCGTCCAACAGCTCAGTACCAAGCAATCGCGCTTGGCAGTCAAAGGCAGGTCTCCTGGCTCACGGTTTAAAAGCATTACGCCTTCCCGGCTTGCACCAGTGGCATGTGTAATACTCGGACCGCTTACAGTTGCGGGGGCAGCCATGGCATTGTCAAAAACGCACCATGTTCCCTTTTAAGTCGATCCATACGGATCAACACCCAAGACGGCTTCATATTCCATGTGACGCGAAGTCCTGTCAACTCATAGCAAAGTCTAACAACAATTATCTTTTCGCGGCCATGGCTTGACCTGTTGGCGACACAGGGCAAATATCCTGCACAGTGAATTCGACAAACATCGAATGCTTAAACGCTTATGGGTGGAAACAATAATGACCCCGGAAACAGTTTTGGTCTTTTGGTTTAAGGAACTTGAACAAAAACAGTGGTTTATCAAGGACCTTGAACTTGATCGTCACATTCATGAACGGTTTTCTGATTTCCATGAGGCAGCAAGTGCTGGGGAACTTTATAAGTGGCGGAAAACTGCCCATGGTCGCCTTGCCGAAATCATCGTGCTTGATCAATTTTCGCGCAATATTTTCCGCGATCGGCCTGAATCCTTTGCCTCCGACCCGATGGCACTTGTTCTTGCGCAAGAAGCTGTATCACTTGGTCTTGATCGTAAGCTGGTAACGCCGCAGGAACAGGCTTTCATGTATATGCCTTACATGCATTCAGAATCAGAACTGATTCACGAAGTAGCCGTTGATTTATTTGCCCAGCCCGGACTTGAACATAACTACGACTTCGAGTTGAAGCATAAACAGATCATTGATCGATTTGGCCGCTACCCGCATCGTAATGATATTCTTGGCCGTACAAGTTCCGCCCAAGAATTGGCATTTCTAAAAGAACCCAACTCATCATTCTAAAACGCAAAAAGGGGCAGAAACCTGCCCCTTTTATTCTTGAATTCCAGACGATCAGAACGGCTACGTTTTGGCTTAACCAACAACCTTGTTACGGTTATCCCACCAATCTTGCACCAAGCTTTCTGCTTCATCCATATAGTCGGCTTTACCGGCAAGGAATGCCCCCATTGCGGCACTGCCCTTGATGCGGGCTTCGGACGGGGCATCTTCCACTTCGCCGCGCCATACTGCGAGAAAATGCTTCAACGACACCGGGCTTTGATCATCAATATCCTTCTCGCTTTTGGACAATAATGCTGGCCAACGCACGTCACAAAGCTCGCCATTATCAAGCATCCGAAGATCAACATGTTTGAATGGTGTGCGTTCTGCTTCACCGCCACCGCCTTTGATCACGCCGATGCGTGGCAACTCCAACAGTTTACCGGTTTCGCGATGCACATCCAAAAACGCCGGATGAAACACACCCAAAAATGCCGCACGTGCTTGTAATGGATTAAGCAGCCTCAACAAGGTGTTAACGGGACTACGTAAACCCAAAAGTGAACGTAGTCCGATTAATTCCTGCAGTTTGGGGTGCATGTGACGCAGCGGTAAATAAGCAAACCCTTTCGACGCAATGTCGGAACGCGCCTCTTCGGCTGACATCGCAACCGGAAGCTTCAACGCCTTAACAGCGGCCTCTGTCCCGACACCGTTTACGAGGTGGGAGTTATATCCATGCATCAAAACCGGCACGCCGTTTTGCGACAGCAAATGAGCAGAAAGCACAAACCACGGCAATCCACGGGTACGTCCGGCTGCATAGGACGGCCAGTCAAGCATCGGCTGACCGTTTACTTTACCATTGGCATCCACATCGGGATCAAGCCGCGCAGCCTTACGTACTGCTTCGATCATACCGGCAAGCTCATCGGGCGTTTCAGCGCGATAGCGCAGCATCAATAAAAACGCACCAAGCTGGATCGGCTCGACCTCATCGCGCAGGATCATGGAAAAGGCATCAAATGCTTCTTCGCGGGTTAAACTGCGTGAACGGCCAGGCCCCCGGAAGAAAGTACGCAAATAGCCCGAAAACGGATGTGCTTCGGGTAAATGGTTTTCTTCCTCGAGCTGTTCAAGATGCTCGTCGGTCATCAAATTTCACCGAAATAGTTGTCGTTATTGGTCATGGACGCGGGTAAAGACCCACTCCGTCTCGGTCGAAAGATCATCCTGATAGCTGTAGCCATCCTTGTTGAACTTCTTCAACTCTTCTGGATTCTCAAGACGGTTATCAATCATGTAACGCGCCATCATGCCACGTGCACGCTTTGCTGAGAACCCAACAACCTTGGCAGCACCACCCTTGATCTCTTTAAAGACCGGGGTAATCACTGGGCCTTTAAGAAGTTTGGTTTTGACCGATTTGAAATATTCATTCGATGCCAAATTAATCAAGCTGCGATCTTTATGCCCGTCTGTCAGGCTGTTGATTTCGTCGGCGATCTTGTCACCCCAAAACGCATAAAGGTCCTTGCCACGTGGATTAGGAAGACGCGTTCCCATCTCCAGTCGATATGGCTGCATCAAATCACGTGGTTTTAACAGCCCGTACAAACCTGACAGCATCCGAAAATGGCTTTCCGCCCAATCGATATCTTTGGCTTTCATCGTATCGGCATCAAGCCCAACATATGTGTCACCCCGAAAGGCGAAAATCGCTGGCTTGGCATTGGTGCGGTCAAAAGGACGTGAAAAATGTTGGAAGCGCTGAAAATTTAGATCGGCCAAATTCTCGCTGATCCCCATCAGTTTCATCAAATCGCTGCGGCTTTTTTTCCGCGCAACTTCAATAAGTTCTTCCGTGTCGTCCAGAAATACGGGTTGGGAAACGGCCATTTCCGGCACTTCCGTTTCGAAATCCAGCTTCTTGGCCGGGGACACAACAGCAAGCATCAATCTGCCTCTTCTCTTTCATCTCGGATCAATTTGTCGTAACAAGCCACAAGGCATGGGCAATGTCTAGGGTCCAAGTCCATGTACAGGAGTATACGGCTGCACATGGAATTCGGCCCTAAACGTTAACCATAAACTTCTAATCTTGCAGAAAATCCGTCATATGCAAGCAATTGACGGAAGAAAGGACCAGTTATGAGTGAACAAGTTCGCGCGTCGCACATTCTTTTGATGTATGCCGGTTCGGCACGTTCGACCGCTATCCGCACCAAAGAAGAAGCATTGGCTGAAATCAATGCGCTTAAAGAACAGGTCGCAAACGGTTCGGATTTCGCTGAGCTGGCGAAAGCAAACTCTGATTGCCCGTCCGGTCAGCAGGGCGGCGATCTTGGTATGTTTGGCCGCGGCATGATGGTCCCGGAATTCGATGCTGCTGCATTCAGCATGGAAGTCGGCGCGACCTCTGACGTGGTTGAAACCGATTTCGGTTACCACTTGCTGCAGCGCACCGCTTAATCGCGCGAATTGCAACAAGACGCTTAAAGGCTGGCATATCTTTGCCAGCCTTTTTCTTTTGCCCGTCCGCACCAGCGTAACGACCTTAAAAATCAACAATCGGTGCATCCAATTCATATTGGCTTTTGTGGTCTTCGATCTCAAGCACCCAAATATCGCGATCAAAGCCAATCTGTTTACGCCAATATTCATCACAGGCAAATTCAGTTTCACGCCCACCTTCTGGACCACCGGCAACCAGCATCCAGCCAAGATCACCATCAAGTGTTGTGACGCGTGAATAGACAAAACATCCGGCATTAAAACGGTTTAGTTTAAGCAGTACAGCGCCAGCGTCTTCGTTGCCCTTATGAACGACCATTGCTGTAATCAGTTCTGATTGGCAAATCGCAATCTGACCACGCACCCAAAGACCGGCTTTTAATCGCGGCTGCATCTATACACCTTCTCGCGTGGCGATGACGTTTTCTGGCATTTGCAACATCAGGTTTGGGTCTGGGCAAATATTTGTCCACAAATCCCATTCTGATGGTTTGGCTGCGCCGAAATAGTCCCCTTCTCGTCCCAGCATATCAAAGATAATCTGGAAATGCAGATGGGGGATCCAATTGCCATTGACCGGAAAATCACCAAACCGGCACAGCATATCCCCTGCCTGCACTTCTTTGCCCTTATAAAGCCCGTCCAGCGATTCCCGGCTTAGATGCCCATACAGCGTATAAAACCGAACATCAGGAGATGGTTCGTGCTGCAAAATGATGGTTGGACCATAATCAAGGTGCAAATTGTTATCCGCAAAACTATGAACCACACCATTTAGCGGCGCAAAAACCGGTACATATGCCGGTGCGAACAGATCAATACCAAGATGCTGACTACGTGCTTCACCGTCATTCTTGAACTGTTCGGACTGATAACAGATGCGATCTTCGCGGTATCGCCCTATTCCAACCGGCGCATTGGCCGCAGCAAGTTGTTGCCACATAATATCAGTTTGACGTGCCGGGTCGCTTGCCCCGCCAATGACAACGTCACCATTTGCCGAAAAATCATAAACAACCTTCTGGCAGGATTTAAGATCGTATTCCATGACCGAATGAAATGTATCAGCATGGTCAGATATCCACTGGCGGAGCTTTGCCGCTTCTGGCATTGGCTCCTGCCCATCTGTCAGACGTTTTTGGTAAGTTTGTAGACGTTTGGTCACATTAGGCGGCATCATGGCGGTCACGGTGGCGGCTCCGAAACAGAAAAAGGCAGGGTTTTACGTCCCTGCCTTTTGCCTACATGATTATCTGCCCCAACAGCAAGCTTTGGCTTACCAGTTGGTTACTTCATATTCGCACGAGACATCGTCATCATCGGTATCGGTCAGCGCAACCGTCAAACGGCGCATCTGCGGGTTAAAGCGTTTGATGAAGTTCAAAAGCAGAAGCGACTCTTCGGAAAGCTCACCCGCATCGTCGTCATCTTCGTCAAGTTCACACAGCTCAACCAGCTCAAGGAACAAAGCGCCAAGGGCACGCTTAACGTCATCACCGCCCTTTAGGCCACCGGTCAACTCACCCAAGGGCGAAAGATCGATTTCCAACTTGCGCAGATTTTTGCTCATCTGATCGATCGCATCTTCATCAAGCACCATTTCGGCAGCAATCATATGCGTGCCGACTTCGTTGATGTTCATGAAGCCGATAAATTCAAACAGATCGTCCTTGGTGCGACCTTCATCCAGCAGCTTTTCAGTGTGGGTTTCGAATTCGGCGAAATCGATGTCCTCGCCAAGATCGTTCTCAAGTTCGCTCATGTCGCTCTCCAATGAAAATTTGCGCTGCTGATACTCTGGATTGCATCAAAACTCAACCCGGACTGGCGATATGACGATCAGCTATGCACGTTCCACATTCCGTCGTTATCAGTCTTTGCAAAGAAGATTGCGAAGAATAGCGCAATGTCAGTAGGATATAAACAATTCTGCAGTTTTGACGAGCACCCCTCATTTTGTATGGACTCCACAATGCCCGCATTTACCATCCTTGATATTGTTGCCATTTGTTGGGCGTTTTGTTGGTGGGTTGGCTATACAATTTTTGCAGATGCCGGGCCGCGACGACGCAATTCGATTTCCGCCCACATGGCGCGTAACCGTCATCGCTGGATGGAACAGATGCTTAAACGCAACATCCGAATGGTTGATACAGCGATCGCTGGCAACCTTATTACCGGCATCAGCTTTTTTTCATCGACCACCATTCTGGTTCTAATCGGTTTGGTCGCTTTATTGGGCTACACCCAAAAGGCAATTGAAACTGTATCTGCCCTACCCTTTGCAGCAACAACCACGCCAGCGGTTTGGGAATGCAAAGTGGTCTTACTCATCGTTATTTTTATTTACGCATTTTTCAAATTCACATGGGCATTTCGGCTTTCGAACTATTGTTCGATCCTTATCGGTGCCGCCCCCGACCCGCATGAACCCGATGCCCCGCGCGCAGCAGCCCGCGCATCACGTATGAGCATGATGTCAGCCCACAACTTTAATCGGGGCATTCGGGCGTATTTTTTCGCCCTGTCAGCACTTGCATGGTTTTACCATCCGGTAGCCTTTATCATTTGTGCCGCTTGGGTAACGCTGGTTTTGTATAACCGAGAATTCCGATCCCATGCACTTGATATCCTAAGCGGTCATCACTGATCCGAATACAGACTTCATCTCGCACACGAAAAGGGCCGCAAAAGCGGCCCTTAATGGTATCGGGATCGGCATCGGTCAGCCTTATCAGATCGGCTGCGCTTTGCGACGAATAGCGTAACCCGCAACGATCACGAGAACCATGCCAACCGGTAAGGCCGCACTATAAAGCAGCGCCCCCCAACCAGAACTGGCATAAATCGTACCTGCTGACAGGGACGCGATGGCAACCGTACCAAAGACAGCGAACTCATTGACAGCCTGTACCCGTGCCTGTTCGGAAGAACGGTAGTTTTCGGTCAGGAAAGTTGTCGCCCCGACGAACATAAAGTTCCAACCAACACCAAGCAGCACCAATGACACCCAGAAATTGCCCATAAGGTCCTGCCCGGAAAGCCCAACAGCCAAGCAGACGAAGTTAATCAAGGCACCGAGCTGAATGATTTTAAGCGCACCAAACCGTTTGATCAGATTTCCCGTGAAGAAACCCGGGGCATACATGCCGACAACATGCCATTGAATGATAAAGGCAGCGTCACCAAACGCGTAATCGCAATCCAAAATCGCAAGTGGTGTTGCCGTCATAACAAAGCTCATCACCGCATAGCCCAATGCCCCGGCGATAATCGCGACAATGACAGCAGGTTGCCCCAGAACAGTCTTTAATGGCCGTGCCGGTTCTGCGTGTTGATGACCGCGCATATCGGGAAGACGCAACTGCCCAATGGCAATCACCAGCAAGAACTGCAAGCCGATCAAGGCCACAAAGGTCCCAAGGAATGGAACCGTATCAAACCAGTCGCGGGCAAAGCTTGCCAAATTTGGCCCGATAAAAGCGGAGGCCAACCCACCAAGCATGGTATAGGAAATAGCACGCGCGCGAAATTCCGGCGGGGCAGCTTCGGCCGCGGCAAACCGGTATTGCATGGCAATGGCATTTCCCGCCCCAATACAGGCGCAGGCAATACACAGGAACCAAAAGTTGCCATAGTAAACAGCACCCATACCTGCCACGGCACCAAACATCGCAATAACGGCCCCCATCCAGAAACCGAATCTGCGACCTAACTTTGCCATAACAATTGCTGATGGTGCGGTCATCGCCATCATAGCAACCATCATAAAGGCAACCGGCAACGTTGAAAGCGACTTATCTGTTGCCAATGAATACCCGATGACTGCCGCAACGGTAAAAATCAGCGACATCGCACTGGCAGACAGTGCGACGCACAAACTTAAGAACATAATGTTCCGGCGAACTTCCGGACTGGACATGTGGGGCTCCCTGTTTCGGCGATGGTGGCGCCTTTAATTTAAATACTTTCATACAGGGCAAAATGAAGTCTGCGTGACTATGTCTTGCCGTGGCTTGTCGCTTGCCCTGTGCGTTTCACCTGTTATATTGGCTCATCAGTAAACGGGATAGTATCAATGCACGGCTTGGCCGACAAAATATTGATCTGCAATTCAACCCTTGTGCGCCAAAGCGGCTGCACAGCGTTTAATGCCGTCCCGAATGTCGCTTTTTTCAAAGAGCGAACTTGACCTTATCCTGAAATTCCTTTTCTTGTGCATTCCCCCCGCGTAAACATGCGGGTCCAAGATGTGCGCTACTGAATTATGTCCGCAGATAAAGCAGAGTTGAGCCAACCATGATTGCCCTGACCCTTCCCGATGGCGCCGTACGCGAATTCGACGGTCCTGTTTCGGGTTTTGATGTCGCCAAAAGCATCAGTTCATCACTGGCGAAGAAATCCTTTGCCATCATCGTCAACGGTGAAGTGCGCGACCTTGCGCGTGAAATTGACACTGACGCGACAATCGAAATCGTGACCAAAGGGCATGACGAGGTTTTGCCGCTTATCCGTCACGACTGTGCGCACGTTATGGCCGAAGCCGTGCAGGAACTTTATCCTGATACGCAGGTCACAATTGGCCCGTCCATTGAAAACGGCTTTTATTACGATTTCGCACGTAAAACGCCGTTCACGCCTGACGATCTGACCAAGATCGAAAAGCAGATGCACAAAATCATCGAACGGAACGAACCGATTGTCCGTGAGGTTTGGGATCGCAACGAAGCGATTAAATTCTTCCTCGACAAAGGCGAGAAATACAAAGCCGAGATCATTCGCGACCTGCCGGAAACCGAAACAATCACTTGCTATCGCCAAGGCGATTTCATCGACTTGTGTCGTGGTCCGCATGCCCCGTCTACCGGCAAGATCGGCAAGGCCTTCAAATTGATGAAGGTTGCCGGTGCCTATTGGCGCGGCAATTCTGACAACGAAATGCTACAGCGTATCTATGGTACGTGCTGGGAAAGCAAAGACGATCTTGAGGCATATCTCCATATGCTTGAAGAGGCTGAGAAACGTGATCACCGTCGCCTTGGTCGCGAAATGGACCTTTTCCACATGCAGGAAGAAGCCCAAGGGTCGGTCTTCTGGCATGACAAAGGTCTGAAGCTTTATCACAAGGTCGAAAACTATATCCGTGAACGCCTTGATGCGGCCGGATATCAGGAAGTCCGCACCCCGCAGCTTGTTGATCGCGTACTTTGGGAAAAATCCGGTCACTGGGAAAAGTTCCGCGAGAACATGTTCACCACGACCCCGGATGAAGATGATCCCGAAAAGGTGCTTGCACTTAAACCGATGAACTGCCCATGCCACGTGCAGATTTTCCGCCTTGGCAGCAAATCTTACCGCGACTTGCCGTTGCGTATGGCTGAATTTGGCTGTTGCCATCGTAATGAGCCATCTGGCGGCCTGCATGGCATCATGCGTGTACGTCAGTTCATTCAGGATGATGCGCATATCTTCTGCACCGAAGATCAGATTGTCTCGGAAACCAAGATTTTCTGCGACCTTTTGAAATCCGTTTACAAAGATTTCGGATTTACCGACATCCTCGTCAAATTTTCTGATCGCCCGGAAGTTCGTGCCGGCGCGGATGAGATTTGGGACAAGGCAGAAACCGCCCTTCGCGAAGCGGCTGAAGAAGCCGGGCTTGAACTTGAAGTCAATCCGGGTGAAGGCGCGTTTTATGGTCCGAAACTTGAATTCGTGCTGCGTGACGCGATTGGCCGTGATTGGCAGTGCGGAACGCTTCAGGCTGACTTCGTTTTACCAGAACGTCTGGATGCCTCCTATATGGGTGAAGACGGTGAAAAACACCGTCCGGTCATGCTGCACCGTGCGATACTTGGTTCACTCGAACGGTTTATCGGTATCCTGATCGAAAACTATGCCGGTCGCCTGCCCTTGTGGCTATCGCCGGTTCATGCGGTAATCTGCACGATTACCAACGAAGCAGATGACTACGCGCATGAAGTTAAGGCAGCATTGGCTGCCAAAGGGCTGAATGTCGAAGTCGATACCCGTAATGAAAAGATCAACTACAAGGTCCGCGAACACAGCCACGCAAAGATTCCAATGATCCTTGCGCTTGGTAAACGTGAAGCCGAAGAAAAAACTGCATCGGTTCGCCGAATTGGTTTCAAGCATCAGAAAACCTTTGGCATCGAAGAACTTGCCGAAACAATGGCTGCTGAAATCCGTGATCGCGTGATCGAAGCAGAATTTTAAAGTGATCTGAGAATATCCATTTAACGAATGAAAAGCCCGCAAGTGATGCACTTGCGGGCTTTTTTCTGTCTTGATCATTTTGGTCGTTTTAATGCGGTGGCAGTTTGGGATCATTGGGCGAACTACTAGGGGGCAATGCTGTTTCACTGCCAGCGCCTGAAAGATCAAGCTTACCCATACTTTCCATCCCAGGTCCGGCCATCCTAGGTCCGGCTTGTTCTGCCCTTGCATTCCCATAGGCTGCCGCCGGATGACGGGCATTCCCAAACACCTGCCCGATAAACCGCCAGATTTTTGGCACCAGCCAAATCAGCAAAAGCACAAACACCGCGAACAGAACGAAAAATACGACCGGGTGAAATACCACTGTGTAAAGCGCACCAAAAACAGCAACATCTTCAGCGACTGAAGCGATACTGTTGCTCACTGGTTCTGGGGATGTATTGATTGCGGCTCGACTTCCGGCTTTCGTGAAGTGGCTACCCGCTGCAATCGTGCCGCCAACCAGAAGGCTGATCGCAGTCTGTGCTTCTTCGCCCATTCCCACATCCAAGCCACTCATCGCACCTGCTGCCAAAAGAGCACCGGCAGGAATTCGGATGAATGTATGAATGGCGTCCCAGACGCTATCGACAATCGGGATTTTATCAGCAACGAATTCAATCAAATACAAAAAGGCTGCGAGTGCCAAGACCCACCAACTGCCAAGAATTTGCAAATTCGGCGGCAAATCAAATAGACCAAGGTTGTTCATCATGCCCAGGACAACGACCGTCCCGTACAGATTGACACCACTGGCCCATGCGCCGCCCATGCTCAATGCAAGTGCCTCAACTACGCCCAACGAAGATGCCCTTTCAATGACATATTGTTAACCAACAAGTGAGTAGTAAAAACTTACAGTTGTGATAAATCACAAATCTGGAGCGTCCCAACGCACATCTTGATCCAAACGATTGATCAACGAAAGGTACGACGATGAACCGCTATGGTGAAACCCCAAAAATGATCGCGGCTTGCATTACGCTCTTCATGCTTGCTAGCCCGCTTACCGCGACCAGTGCGTTGGCAATGGGAAGCTCCAACACATGGAGTGAAGGCGGCACGGATCTTTCTGCTGTTTCAGAACTGGTAGAGACCGGCATGTATGACATGGCTATTGATAAGGTCGAAGCGATGCTCAAAGACGATCCAGACAATGCCGATTTGTATAACTACCTTGCCTATAGCCAACGTAAACTTGGTGAATTGGACAGTGCAGCACAGAACTATGAACGCGCACTCATGATCAATCCTGAACATATTGGCGCCCTTGAATATCAAGGTGAACTCTTCTTGCTGACGGGTAAACCGGACATGGCCCGCGAAAGCTTGGCTCGTCTTGAACAAATTTGCGGCACGGATTGTGCAGAATACAAAGAACTTTCCGGAAAAATCACCAACTGAGCACTTCTTGATCGCCGCATGATCGTAAAGATATTAAGGCCCACTCGTTAGAATAGGTTTGTATTTCCGCTTCGAAATGCCATATGACGCTACGTGGCAAGCAGTTAAAGAAGAGCAGGAAGTACAATGTCTGACGCGATCATGCGAAAAAGCTACACGGTTGTCTGTGTCCGGACGACCGGTAATCCTATGGACCTTGAAACTGTCACAGACTATATGGCGGCAATGAATTCTGCCAAAGCAGCCTTGACGAACAAAAACAATGTTGAAGTTCGCATTGTCGAAAACAAATATGATCAGGCAACGCGCAGGGATAAAAAACAAGTCATCAAAATCCTGACTGCCGATAAGGCAAGCGGTGCTGGGGCGACCGGATCTCGCGCTAATAAAAACAAACCTGCCGTTACCCGCGAAGTTGCAAATCAGGCGACGAAAAGCCTCATCAACATCGTCATTGCCATTACAGTTTTGGTCCTGCTTGCTGGGGTTCTTGTCCCCTTAATGATGCGCTAAGCCGATTTGCAATCGCCCCTCAGTTACTGCCTGATAGGTCATTTTTTCTGTTGGGAATTCCTCATATCCATCTGATTTTGCAGCACGCTTGACAGAGCTGGTAACACTTGTAAGAGTTGTTTTTAGCCGTAGGTATATATATAACTTTCGCTGATATAGTGATCATCAGGTGAAGCGTGGAAATCAGCTCAGCGATAAGTTCTCAGAAATCCTCGTTTGCGAGGCGTTGGTTAACTGCCGCGGCTCTTTTGCCGTTCCTGTCTGCTTGCAGCACCGAAGGCCTTACCGGGTTTTTGTTCAATTCAAATCCAGAACAAATGCCTGCTTCCACCAGCAGCTCTGTATCTTCCGGTTCTATGGAAACAACAAAGCTTAGCAATGCAGCTTGTGGCTTATTCCTTGGTGCGACGGATAAAAACGCGTCGATGCAAACCTCGCCTGTCGAGATTTCTCTTAACCGCAGCCCACAAGAAAATCTCATTACGGCCATCGAATTTGATATGGCTGGCGATTACGAGAATGCGAGAAAGCTTTATGTTTGGCTTACCGCATCACCACCCGACATCAAAGTCGATCTGGATTGCGGCAATGGCATCACTCTTTCTGGAAGCGTAAACAGCCTTGCCCAGCGCCGATTGGTTGGGCTGGATACGGACGCACCAGAATATGCACGTTCACCTGAAATTGAATCCGTTATCTCGTCTGCAACAGTTGCATCCGGTCCCGATCTTCCTAATCCGCCGCATGTTGAACGCGACCGCCGATTTTATGAAACCGGCGGCGTTGTAATTGCTGATCCGGAAGACAGCACAACCCCAGTTGCGCGCATGAATATGGAATTCAGCGAGAATACAGCACAACTCACAAAGGTTGAACGTCGCGCCAGTCCATCGACGACGGCTACCCGCCCCGCCCCACCGGCCGCCACGACGGTTAATAGTGCTGCTGCAATGACAGCACCACAGATACAGCCAACACCTGTCATCGTTGCTAAGCCATCCCCTGCACCGTCAAAAACACCCCAAACGCGTGCGAACTCGTTGGTGGCGCCTCAGACACCAAAAATAATAACGTCTGCGCCAACAGAACCCGCAACCATTTCCGGTGCCGAGGAAACGACCGAAAGCACCGGCGCTGTTGTTGTTTCCAACTCGCGCCCGATGGAACAAGGCGAGCTTGATGTTATTGATCGCGAACCAGCAAATGCAATGATCGAATTGCCGATGACGTCGAACACTCAGCAAGCCAAACCGGCAGCCCAATCAGCAATCAAAAAACCGATGACAGCCCCAAAAGCCGCACCGGTGGTCAATGCCGTCAGTTCGCCGTATTACTCGATACAGCTTGCAGCCTACCGTTCGCGCGAACGCGCCGAAGGGGCATGGCCCAAATTCCAATCTTCATCACGTGGGGTTCTTGCATCTGCGTCACATGAAGTCACAAGCATAGCCGTTGAAGGAAAAGGGCTATTCTTCCGTCTTCTGACGGGCCAGTATGCGACAAAATCTGATGCATCACAGGCCTGTAACCAACTGAAGTCCGTTGGGGTAGATTGCCTGATCCGGCGTATCACGCCCTAGCCCACCTATTGATTTGGCGATACTTTATTCGCTGTTAACCTGATGCTTGCCTAGCCCGCTATTTTTTCGAAGGCGCACCAGCACATCTGGCCGGGTTTTATGCCCATGCTTACGCAGAATTCTGGGCAATTTCGAAAGGACGTATTCGACCTTTGCGTTATGGCGATAATAGCGCCAACGTAAATGCTGAATAAACCGCCGCGCGCGCTTTGATCCGGCTGCGAGTAATGGCAGACCAAGTGCAATAAACACCATCCCGAAAAACGGCGGCGGCAATGGCAAAAACACCAACCCAATTAGCACACAAATCGCGCCTGCTAACATCAAGGCCATTGATTTTAAATGCTTTACTCTACGCACCTTGATGCCTTCTGATCATCCGACTGGCGTCTTGTCCGCGCATTATCTTCTTGCGGATTTCCCTTGCCAAAAGAATGTTCAAAGACATTTGATCAACAGGGGAATTGCTATTGTGGTCGTCTGAGTTACATTGCAGTCAGAAGATCAAATATTATCAGGTAAAAAACATGCTTTCCGCCCTAAAGACCGACAAAGCAAACATGCCCACTACCGAAACTGCCTTACCCGGTCGCGACGATGCCGTTCCGGTAGCAGACATCAATATTGTTACCGGTAATCCGATGGTTGGCCCCTTCCCCGAACACCTGGAAACAGCGATCTTTGGCATGGGATGTTTCTGGGGCGCTGAACGATTGTTTTGGAATGAAAAAGGTGTCTATAGCACCGCCGTTGGCTATGCCGGTGGCTATACCCATAACCCAACCTATCGCGAAGTCTGCAGCGGTATGACAGGTCATGCCGAAGTCGTTCTGGTTGTCTTTGATCCGGCTATTACATCCTATCAAGCACTGCTGAAGCTGTTTTGGGAAAATCATGACCCGACGCAAGGCATGCGCCAAGGCAACGACATTGGCACTCAATACCGTTCAGCCATTTACACCACCCGCGACGAGCAGGCTTTGGCAGCTTCGGAGTCTCGTAAACAATATCACGCGGCCCTGCACAACGCTGGCCAAGCCGATATTACAACTACGATTTCTGATGCCCCGACTTTCTACTATGCCGAAGACTTTCATCAGCAATATCTGCACAAAAACCCGGATGGGTATTGCGGTTTGGGTGGCACAGGAATTTCCTGCCCAGGGATGTAATCAAAAAATATCTGAATTGTTAATAGGGCCACATGTATTGGAAGTTATCCATTTATGTTGGCTCTACTGAGCATAGCGTTCAAAACGACGCATTGTTTTCTGCAATCGATATAGCTGCATAAAAAAAGCGGAAGGGTCCCCTTCCGCTTCAATGATCAAATTTGCTTTAAAACGCAGTGGCGCAATATCACATATCTATCAACCTGATCAGACGGGAATGCCACCATATTCGCGGCTAAGGTCTGCGCATACACGGCGAACTTTAAGGCCAAACTGCTCAATCTGTTCATTGGGAATACGCGCAGCCGGCCCAGAAAGCGACAAAGCCGCAATCGGGTTTCCTGTTTCGTCGCGGACAACACCCGCAACACAACGCAACCCAACAGCGTGCTCTTCATCATCAAGTGCATATCCGCGTTGACGAGACCGAGCTAAATCATTTTCAAGGGCACTTTGCGACACCAAAGTACGTTCCGTGATTTTGGGCAAACCATGTTGTGCCACGACAGATATCAATTCTTCTTCTGGTAAGAAGGCCAGCAATGCCTTGCCAACCCCCGAACAATGCATCAAAGCCCGCCGCCCCGGCGTTACCAGCGCCCGCATCATTTTCCGGCACTCAACCTGAGACAGGAAAATCACTTCTCCGCCATCGGCAACCGCAAGGTTCACGGTTTCTCCGCTATCTTCCATCAATGCACGCATATAGGGTCGCGCAATTTGGCTAAGATTGCGGTTTTTGGTGAATGCGTTACCAACGCTAAAGGCCTGCACGCCCACGAACCAAAGGGTGCGTTCCCCGTCAAACGAGACATATCGTTCGTGTTGCATGGTTGTCAGCAACCTGTGCGCTGTCGAAGGTGGCAATTTAACCTGTTGCGCAATTTCAGTCAGCGTCATGCCATCGTCGCTTTTTGCTAGCGCGTTCAAAATGCTTAACGCCCGGACCAATGATTGAACCTGCTGCATGCAGATGTATCTCCCTGAAAATGGCCTGATTTCCAGACCATTATTGTACCATTAGGTACTGATGTTATGAAATCAGTTCGTCCCTTGCACGGACTTTTGGCGCATCCAGACAAAAGTGGAATAACTGACCAAGTAAACAGTTGCGACGACAAACGCCACCAATGTCCCAAGTTCCAACCCCAAAACAGGATAACCAACGGTCACAGCCAGAATGTAAACCCACAACGCCCCCATGCCGCGGGGAAAGTTACGGATTAAGGTATGAACGGTTTCCGCACCATACGTGAAATGCAAGATAAGCATGATTGGATAGAGTGTTACCGGGAACCCGGATAACAACCCTGCCCAACGCGGACCGATCCACGCTGCCAATCCACTAATAACTAGAACAATCAACGCCGCAAGCCCGGCCCGCAACACAACGACGCCCATTGTCAACCGAACGCGGTTAAGGATGCTTCGATTTTCGATTTTTCTAAAAAGGATGAGGGCAATAAATATCGCCACCAACAGAATGGTGGCCGCCTGCACAAGTGACATTTCGGTCAATTGAAACAACCATGACACACCTAGAAACGCACCAAAACTGCACAACGAACATAGGGCCATTTGCGGCAGTATGGGAAGCGCCCCCCATCGGCGTGAGGCCAGAAAGTAGGCATAAAGAAACGACAAGGTCGCGATTAGACCTGGAAACGCATAAACGGCACTCTTGCTGGCAAAATCTAATCCCTGCTCGACACCGATGAAGTAAAGCAATATCGCTGTTCCCAGCGGATATCCTGCTAAAACGCCAGCCGCACGCGGCCCAACCCGTTCGGCAAGTACGGACAAGCCAAGCACGACGCCAATCGACACTGCAAGCTTTGCTAAAATCAGCCCCAACCGACGCACTCCAAGAAACTCATCAATAACAATTTATCGACAATCTGGTTACATCGCTATCGTCTTTGCCACCAATAGACAAGTGCGAACCATTTCAGATGGTTCCCATTTCATGATTAAGGCACAAAAAAACAGGCAACCACTGGAGCCTGTTTTAGTGCAATGTACTTGAAGCATTTCAAATGAGCTAAGTCGCTAACTTGTCGTTTTTGGCGCCTGAACAATCACGCCGCGCCATCCAAGCCCTTCATATGTTTCGTAACCAGGGGTCAGTGCATAGGCGACCAAGGATTCATCATCCAAAAGATATGATCCTCTTGCGGGATCATCCACCTTAAGGTCAAATTTCTCGCTGAGAATGCCCTGATCATCAGATGCGGCCAAAACACGATTATTGGCATCGATCAACATAACCCGTGTCCGCACCCGTTCTTCGTCATTGAACTTCAATGACTTTACAACCATTGGCGCCTGACTTTCCCAGTCAAAGAACACCCCCATCACGCCAATAACTTCACCGTCCATTGCGCCGTTTTTCCGTACAGCAGTTGCATAGGTCGGCGTTACGGCATCACCAAGCTGGTTGTTACGTGAGACATCGGCAACAGCATATTGCCCACCATCTTGACAACGCAGAGCATCTTGAAACCAGCTCTGGTCGGAGACATTAACACCCTTGAGATGATAATTCTGTGGACGGCCATTGGCGATGACATTGCCGTGGCGATCCGTGACCCAAAGGTCCAGGTAAACGGTATAGGAATCCAGTATCACGCCCAGACGTTCCGAAGTCCGGGTACTAATCACATCATCTTGGGGATTTTCACAGGCATCGACTACAGCCGCATCCGTCGCCCACCAACGCACATCACAGGATCGTTCGTACAAGTTACGGTCCATGAGTTCGACCGTATAGCGCGCAAGATCAGCAAACCGATCACCACGCGCCGTTTGGGCTGTGCGTTCCAAATCAAAAGCAAGATCGAGAAACATCTTCTCAAGCTCTTCGGTAATCACCGTAACCCGCTGCGAGATATCTTTGACCTCGTTTGCAACAACACCGAAACCGCGACCGACATCACCAGCCCGAGCCGCCTCGATCAATGCATTCAGCGCTAAAGTCCGTGTCGCCCGTGTTACAGCTTTGATTTCCGTTATTTTTTCATTGGCCTGCCCGGACATGTCCGTCGCCACCTGCAGAATTCTTTCTGGCATTTAAACCAAGCTCCTCTATGCACACCCGTCTCCTCCAGTTTTTGACTTGCTTTTATTTTAATCAGTCATTTTTTCTGATTATTTTCTTAGCAGAAGAACTCTTAATGCACTTATAACCAACCGTAAACCACCTAATCCGCACCCTCATCCCCACTCCATAAAGCCATTAATGGAGGGGACAGGCATGCACATCGAAAAGACGATCATGTTTGGTGATAAACAGTCGAACTATATGAAGTTCAAAGACTTACAAGAGGGTAAGTTTTGCATTTAGCCAATAGCGAAGAAATGCGACATAGCATCCCAAAGAAGCTTGATCCCTGTTAGAAACAGCAACCCATAGCAAACACGATAAAACAGTGTGACATTAACCTTATCGTGTGCCCAAAGCCCAAGCCACGTGCCAAATATCGCGATTGGAATAAGAACGATAGCAGTTCCAATGTTGGCAGCGCTAAATTGACCAAGGAACCAGTAAGGGATCAGTTTGACGTAATTAACGACGATGAAAAACATCACGGTCGTGCCAACAAAGATCGATTTATCCATCCGTTGCGGCAGAAGAAAAACAGACACTGGCGGCCCGCCTGCATGCGCAACAAAGCTGGTGAAACCTGCCAACCCGCCCAAAACAGTTCCTTTACCCCATGTCGATTGCTTTGGTGTCTCACCGGCTTTATTGCCGCGCAACCAATGATCAAGCGTGAAGATGATCGCAATCAAAGCAATAATCAGCTTTACGCTCGCAACGCTAAGATAACTGAAGGTCAACGTACCGATCAAAATGCCTGCAAGTGCGGCTGGAACAAGGATAATCATATTGCGACGATCCCAGCGCTTTCGATACGCCCAGACATTTGCAATATCCATCAAACATAAGATCGGCAGCATAATTGCGGCTGCAACTTGCGGGGACACCGCCAACGCCATCAATGGAACCGCCATAACGCCAAGCCCGCCGCCAAAACCACTTTTGGAAACACCTGCTATCAAAACAGCCGGAATGGCGACCGCATAAAAGAACGGATCCGTGATGAAATCCATTGCGCTTCCTTGAGATGATGGTTGGTCGGAAAGATCTTAATGAGTGATGCGCGATCGCGGCAGAGACCCCTTAATCACCTTTCCAAAAGGCGCGGCATCAGTTCGACAAAATTACAGGGACGATGACGGATATCAAGCTGGTAGGCCAGTATGTCATCCCATGCATCCTTACAAGCCCCTGTCGAACCGGGCAATGCGAACATGTATGTACCCTGACAGACCCCTGCGGTTGCACGCGACTGCACAGTTGATGTGCCGATCTTTTGATAGGAAATCCAACGGAACAACTCACCAAAACCGGGAATTTCTTTTTCATAAAGGGCGCGGTGCGCCTCAACAGTCACATCACGGCCTGTCACACCGGTTCCCCCTGTCGTGATGACCACATCAATGTCAGAATTTGCGCACCAATCTGAAAGCTGTTTACGCAATTCCGCCTGGTCATCTGGCAGGATTTTTCGGTCATAGACTCTGTGGTCTTTTGCCTCGATACGACCAACCAAGACATCGCCAGATGTATCGTTCGCAGCCGTACGGGTATCGCTTACCGTAAGAACGGCAATGTTAATCGAAACAAACGGCTTACTTTCATCTATCCCGGCCAAGGTCGCCTCCATCATGTTCATATTATCTCGTCAAACTAGTATGCTTGTGAACGGGCGCAAGAGTTTTCACCGCCCAGCCAACTTCCCGCACCAATTCGAATCATGATTGAATAAAAAAGCACTCATTTTTGTCATTTTATTACTCGTATTTCCTGAATCCAACGCAAAATCTCAAACTATTTTTCATCGCAATATTCGGAAGTTAATACACTCTATATCAAAGGATTAAATTACCATATGAACACATTACATTAAGAAAAATACCAACATTGGTATTACCAATTTAACACATCTACGTTACTCCGCTTGCCGCGCAACATTTTTGATCGTAAAAAAGCGGTATGAAGATACCAAATTAGTGCCGCCAAACAGATGCACTAGTTTTAAAACACCAAACCGGCAGGAAACAGAGGCCCATCATGAGCGACTTGCTTTGGCAACCGACAAAAGAACGCGTTGAAAATGCAAACGTCACCCGCTTTCAAAATTGGGTGAATGACAAGTATTCTTTGAACATCCAGAGCTTCACGGCCCTGTATGATTGGTCGGTCGCGGATGCCGAACGCTTTTGGCCTGCCATGATTGAATATAGCAACCTAAAGGCAGAAACCTGGGGCGAGCGCGTTTTAGTCGACGGCGACAAAATGCCCGGCGCGCAGTTCTTTCCTGATGCGCGCCTAAACTTTGCCGAGAACCTTTTGGTGCGTGACGATAATACGGATGCATTGGTTTTCTGGGGTGAAGACAAAGTCAAATCCCGGCTTTCATGGGCTGAACTCAACATTGCCGTTTCCAAATTCTCCCAAGCATTGCGCGCCGAAGGTGTAAGCAAAGGTGATCGGGTTTGCGGCTATATGCCCAACATGTCTGAAACCGTTATAGCCTTACTGGCAACTGCCGCCATTGGTGCGACTTGGTCCTCCGCCTCCCCCGACTTTGGAGTCCAAGGGGTCGTAGATCGCTTTGGACAGATTGAGCCAACAGTGATGATCACGGTGGACGGGTATCATTACAATGGAAAGCAACACGATATTCGCGAGAAAGTCCGCGACGTTGTTGACCGCATCGAGAGCCTGAAAAAGGTTGTGATCGTTGCATATGCTTTTGATGGAACAGACACCACTGGCATTCGAAATGCGGTTAGCTATAACGACTTCATCGCCCCCTTCGAAGGCAAGAAAATCACGTTTGAACAGGTTGAGTTCAACCACCCACTATATGTCATGTTCTCATCTGGCACGACGGGCAAGCCGAAATGTATCGTTCACGGAACGGGCGGCACCCTGCTTAAACAAGTATCTGAACACATTCTGCATTGCGATGTATCCCCTGGCGATCGTGTCTTTTACTTCACCACCTGCGGCTGGATGATGTGGAACTGGTTGATGGCGGGGCTTGCTGCGGGTGCGACCTTGCTTCTTTATGATGGCTCCCCCTTCTACCCCAGCGGCAACATTCTATTTGATTATGCCGATGCAGAAGGCATGACCCTTCTTGGCACTTCAGCCAAGTATATTGACGCTCTTGCAAAGGCCGAGCTCAAACCGCGTGAAACCCATGACCTGTCAACGGTTAGGGCAATGACGTCTACCGGTTCACCATTGGCACCAGAAAGCTTTGACTACGTCTACCGCGACATCAAACACGACATTCATCTGGCTTCTATTTCAGGCGGGACAGACATCCTCGGGTGCTTTGTCCTTGCATCCCCGGTCTTGCCGGTGAAGCGCGGCGTCATCCAAACCCGCGCACTTGGTGTGGCGGTTGATGTGTTTGATGACAACGGAAAACCCGTTCGCAATGAAAAAGGCGAGCTGGTCTGCACAAAACCGTTCCCGTCGATGCCGGTCGGCTTCTGGAATGATCCCGATGGTTCGCGCTATCACAGCGCCTATTTCGATCGGTTCGAAAACATCTGGTGCCACGGTGATTACGTTGAACTTGATGATGAAGGCGGCATGGTGATCTATGGAAGATCCGATGCCACCCTTAATCCCGGTGGCGTTCGGATCGGCACTGCAGAGATTTATCGTCAGGTCGAAAAGCTTCCTGAAATTCAGGAATCGATTGTGATTGGACAAGACTGGGATAATGACGTTCGCGTCATCCTGTTTGTTGTGCTGCGCGAAAACTACGAGTTGGATACCGCGCTCGTAGACAAAATCAAAAAGCAGATCCGAAGTAATTGCACCCCGCGCCACGTACCCGCAAAGGTGATTGCAGTTGCCGATATACCGCGCACCAAATCCGGCAAAATCACCGAGCTGGCCGTGCGAGATGTCGTGCATGGAAGACCAGTTAAAAATCAGGAAGCTCTTGCAAATCCAACCGCGCTTGAACTTTTCTCCAATCTTGGAGAACTAAAATCCTAAGATAGGACACCCCCGTGGTGATCTGCGGGGGCTTCTTGTTTCTCATAGCGTAAATGGATTGAACCTTTTGCCAACGGAGTCCGATCTGTGGTCGATTCCGCACTGCGTCAGTGATTATTTTTTATACATACAAATGTAATGTCGTTTTTTTAATCACAGCGCCATGCATAGTGAAAAAAAGTTCGTGCAATTTGCTGACGACCAGAACCCCATGCCGTTTTATCCGTTAAACTACTGATAAAACGAACATTTTCCAAAAACATCCGAACTTTTCTGCTCTTAGATAAATACGCGCAAAACGACGAAATTTGCTGATTTTGCTGCCGAATCCTTATACTGTCTACCGGCCTGAAATTTTTCACACTTGACACAAGGTGGCCTAAAATTTCTTAATTTGGCGATCCAATGCATTTTGGATTGATGGATATGCTGCATGGCATGTCCAGGGTGGCACAAAAGCTAAAAAACAATGCTTTGCTAATAAGGGAGCTATCAATGAAAATCAAAACGATCCTAGCCGCGGGCGCAATGACCGTTGCAGCCGTTGCCGCACACAATGCACAGGCTGGTGCCGTGCTTGACGGCATCAAGGCAAAAGGTTTCGTTCAGTGTGGCGTGAACACCGGTCTTCCGGGTTTCTCGTCTGCTAACGCTGAAGGTAAATGGGAAGGTATCGACGTTGATATCTGCCGTGGTATTGCAGCAGCAGTACTCGGCGATGCAAACAGCGTTCAGTACACCCCGCTCACTGCAGCACAGCGTTTCACTGCGCTGCAGTCTGGTGAAATCGACATTCTGTCGCGTAACACCACTGCAACCACCACACGTGATGCGAAACTTGGTCTGACCTTCGTTGGCATCAACTACTATGACGGTCAGGGCTTCCTGATCCCGAAAGCTCTTGGCGTAACCAGCGCTACCGAGCTTGACGGCGCAACCGTCTGCGTAGAACCAGGCACCACCACTGAGTTGAACCTGGCAGATTACTTCCGCGCTAAAGGCATGAGCTTTGAGCCGGTCGTTATCGAAAACATCAACGAAGCAACCGCAGCCTTCTTCTCAGGCCGTTGCGACGTTTACACCACGGATGCTTCGGGTCTTGCTTCGATCCGTACCACCATGGCTGAAAACCCGGATGACTATGTCATTCTTCCGGAAATCATTTCTAAAGAGCCGCTCGGCCCGGTTGTCGCCCAGGGTGACGAACAGTGGTCGGACGTTGCACGTTGGTCCTTCCTTGCGATGGTTGAAGCTGAAGAATTCGGCGTCACCATGGGCAATGTTGACGACATGAAAGCAAACAGCACCAACCCGGGTATCCAGCGTCTTCTCGGCGTTTCACCGGGCATGGGCGAAGCTCTTGGTCTTGACGAAGAGTGGGCATACCGCATCATCAAAAACGTTGGTAACTATGGCGAAAGCTATGAGAAAAACGTTACCGCGAAATTGGGCCTTGAGCGTGGCATCAACGCTCTGTGGACCGATGGTGGCCTGCAGTACGCATGGCCGGTTCGCTAATTCGTTAGCAATCGTCCACTAAACCTACGAAGCTCCGCCCCACTGCCTGAACGCATGGGCGGAGCTTTTCGTTAGGTGCCCACTGATTTTGGATACAATCTACACCTGAGGGTCATATGAGTAAGCCTCAACATGCCCATGGGGATGTTCGTTCCAAGAGCTTCGTCGATTATTTGAATGACGAGAACGTTCGTGCGGTCCTGTATCAGGTTATCGCGATCGGTCTTATTATTCTGGCGGGCTGGTACTTGGTGTCCAACACCTTGAACAACCTTGAAAAACAGAACATCTCTACCGGTTACGGATTCCTGGATCTTGAAGCTTCCTTCGAGATCGGTGAATCCATGATCGACTACAGTGCAAAAAGCGATTACGCGACGGCATTGCTGGTCGGCCTTCTTAACACCGTAAAAGTGTCGGTGCTCGGCATCATCCTATGTACGCTGATCGGAACCATTTTTGGCGTCGCCCGTCTTTCGTCGAACTGGATCGTTCGCAAACTTGCGACTGCATATGTTGAAACTTTCCGTAATATTCCGGTTCTGCTTCAACTTTTCTTCTGGTATGCGCTTATTCCAAGTGCATTCCCACATCCGCGCGATGCCCTTGAACCGCTTCCAGGTGTCTTGCTGACATCGCGTGGCATGTATCTGCCAGTCCCTGTGGCTGACAATGCTTACACGCTGATGGGCATTGCAGCCATCATTGCATTGGTGGTTATCTTATTCGTCAAAAGCTGGGCGAAAAAGCGTCAAGATGCTACCGGGCAGCCTTTCCCGATGTTTTTGGCTGGTCTTGGTATCTTTGTCGGTTTCGTGTTCCTTGCCTACCTGATTGGCGGCGCACCAACCGAAATGAGCATCCCTGCCCTAAAAGGCTTTAACATTCGCGGCGGCTATAATATCTCGCCAGAATTCCTTGCTGTGCTGATTGGCCTGACTGTTTACACTTCAACTTATGTTGCAGAGGTCGTCCGATCTGGTATTCAGGCTGTTCCAAATGGCCAGTGGGAAGCTGCTGATAGCCTTGGCGTCCGACGTTCGGTCGCACTTCGTAAAGTGATCCTACCGCAATCCATGCGCGTTGCGATCCCGCCACTGACCAACCAGTATCTTAATCTGACCAAAAACAGCTCCTTGGCTGTTGCAGTTGGATATCCTGATTTGGTTTCCGTTTCCAACACGACCATGAACCAGACTGGCCAGGCGATTGAGGCAATCTCGATCTTCATGTCGATCTATCTTGGTTTGTCTTTGTTGACCTCGCTCTTTATGAACTGGTTCAACAAGAAAATGGCTTTGGTGGAGAGGTAACATGTCAGAAAATGCAAAACTACCTCCCCTTCCGGTCGGCACCTTTGTCGAACGGGCTGTTACATGGTCAAGGAAAAACCTGTTTGACGGGTGGTTCAACACTCTTCTGACAATTGGTTCGATTGCTTTCCTCCTGTGGCTTATTCCGCCACTTATTCAGTGGGGAATCGTCAATGCCACCTTGGCACCAACGATTGAAGGCTGTGCTGAAGTTACAGGCGCTTGCTGGGGGTTTGTTAATGCCAACCTTCGCCTGATCCTATTTGGCACATACCCATATGAAGAACAGTGGCGTCCGCTTTTGGCCATGATCGTTCTGATGGGCATAATTTGTGCAAGCCTCGGTGGTGTTAAGTATCCAAGTGTGCGGAAATGGATCATTCCGATGTGGGTGGTCGGTGTTCCAATCATTGCCATTTTAATGTGGGGCGGGGTTCTGGGTCTCACCTATGTCCAGAACAGCTATTGGGGTGGCCTTCCACTCACCCTGATCCTCTCGGCAATCGGTATTATCTTTGCCTTCCCGTTTGGCCTGTTGCTGGCACTTGGCCGTCAATCAAACATGCCCGCGATCAGAACGGCCTCGGTGGTATATATCGAGATCATTCGTGGCGTGCCATTGATCACGGTTCTGTTCATGGCATCGGTCATGTTCCCGCTATTCTTGCCTGATGGGGTAAGCATCGACAAGTTGCTGCGCGCGCAGATCGGTATCATTCTGTTCACTGCAGCCTATCTGGCGGAAGTCTTCCGTGGCGGTTTGCAGGCTGTGCCACGTGGTCAGTTTGAAGCAGGCGACAGCCTTGCGCTTTCTTACTGGCAATCCATGCGACTGATCATCCTGCCACAAGCACTACGTTTGGTTATTCCACCAACCGTGAACAGCTTTATCTCCATGCTCAAGGACACCACACTCGTCGTGATTATCGGCCTGTTTGACTTCCTTGGCACGGTGAAGCTTGCACTGCGTAGTGATCCGGCTTGGACCAAGTATTACGTCGAAGGTTATGCCTTCGCCGCGGCAATATTCTTCCTGATCTGTTTCTCGATGGCGAAATATTCCGCCTATCTTGAAAAAGAGCTTCGCAAAGGCGAACAAAGGTAAGGAGTGAGGAAATACAATGACTGTAGCAACTGAAACCACTACCGGCGCTGTGCCTCCTCCCTCCGAGGAAGACGTCATCGTCGTCAACAAAATGAACAAATGGTATGGCAATTTCCATGTTCTCAAGGACATTGACCTTACCGTTCGTAAAGGTGAACGTATTGTTATCTGTGGCCCGTCGGGCTCGGGTAAATCAACGCTGATCCGTACTTTGAACCGGCTTGAAACCTATCAAAGTGGCGAAGTCACCGTGAATGATATCCTGCTTGGTGATGATGTAAAAAACATCGAAGCCGTTCGCCGCGATGTCTGCATGGTGTTCCAGCACTTCAACCTGTTCCCGCACATGACCGTGCTTGAAAACCTGACTTTGGCACCGATCTGGGTTCGCAAGATGCCCAAGAAAGAAGCTAATGATCTGGCCATGCACTATCTAGAGCGTGTTCGGATTGCGGAACAGGCCCATAAATTCCCCGGTCAGCTTTCCGGTGGTCAGCAGCAGCGTGTCGCAATTGCTCGCTCGCTCTGCATGCAGCCGAAAATCATGTTGTTTGATGAGCCGACTTCCGCACTTGACCCTGAGATGGTCAAGGAAGTTCTCGACGTTATGGTCGAGTTGGCCAAAGAAGGCATGACCATGCTTTGCGTAACCCACGAAATGGGCTTTGCCAAAGAGGTTGCTGATCGCGTTATCTTTATGGATGCAGGCCAGATCGTCGAAATGGCTGGTCCGAAGGAATTCTTCGACAACCCGAAAAGCGACCGTACCAAGCTGTTCCTCAGCCAGATACTTTCGCACTAGTCGGATTTTCGAATTCAAACACTTTGCAAAACGGCCCCTTTTGGGGCCGTTTTCATTTTTGTGAAATTGGCACTTGCCCCCTGCCCACCAATTGCCGAAACTCAGCCGAAATCGCATCCGAACCGGAAATTATATGACCCAGCCTATTTCAGCCACCTCTGCACAACCGGCATTCATTGCTGTCAACAAGCTGACCAAACGTTTTGGGCAGATGGTCGCCGTTGATGCGGTGGACCTCCATCTTGCCAAGGGGGAAACTCTTGCCATCATTGGCCCGTCTGCGGCAGGTAAAAGCGTTCTGATGAAATGTCTGGTCGGTATTTATGGCGCTGACGGTGGATCCATTTACCTTGACGGTGATGATGTAAGCCAGACCTCTGCTTCAATGCGTCCTGAATGGGCATCGCGGATTGGGATGCTTTTTCAACAAAATGCGTTATTTGACAGCTTAAAGGTTTGGGAAAACATCTGCTTTCGTCAAATCGAACTTGGCACAATGAACCGTTCGGATGCCAAAGAACATGCAATCCATTTATTGGGATTGGTTGGATTGGCAACAGAAAGTGCTGACCTAACCCCGAATGATTTTTCTGGCGGCATGCAAAAACGTGTCGGGATTGCGCGCGCGATCTCAACCAATCCGGATATTCTATTGCTCGATAATCCCACTGCGGGGCTTGATCCGGTCTTGTCGACCCATATCGAACTGATGATTGCCAAAATCGCCCAACAGCAAGGCACGACCGTCATTTCAATCACCAATGACATGCACATTGCACGCACCCGGTATCAGAACTTGATGATGATGCATGAAGGCAAAGTATATTGGTCCGGCAAAACCAGTGAAATTGATGACGCCCACAATGAACACCTGACCCAGATGCTAAATGGGTCTTCCAAAGGCCCAATCACCATGCGCACTGGCAAACGCGAAGATGGTGTCTTCGCCTAGCAATATTTTGCGACATGGCATATGGCCTTAGTTCGCGGTATAGACCGACACGTCTGCCTCGCGGATAACATCTGACCAGTTTGGACCGGGATGGCGATCGGTGAACAACGCATCAATTTCCGAAAGATGCCCCAAACGAACCATCGCACGACGGCCAAACTTTGAAGCATCCGTACACAGGAATGTCTGTCGGGCATTTGAAATGATCGCGCGCGCCACCCGGACTTCACGATAATCGAAATCCATCAGGCTCCCGTCTTCATCAACACCGGAAATGCCGATAATCGCGTAATCAACCTTAAACTGGTTGATGAAATCTATTGTCGCTTCGCCAATCACACCAAAATCGCGTTGGCGCACCACACCGCCCGCTATAATTACCTCAAACCCCTGATTGGCAGCACATATTTCGGCTACATGAAGGTTGTTCGTGATGATTTTCAGGCTTTTATGCCCTGAAAGGGCATGGGCCACTTCTTCATTGGTCGTGCCGATATTTATAAATAACGACGCCCCTTCGGGGATATGGTCAGACACCAGCTTGGCAATTTCCCGCTTACTGCCAAGATTAAGAACCTGACGGTCCGTGTAAGCCGTATTTTCGGTGGTCGATACACTTGCCGCACCACCATGATAGCGGGCAATCAATCCTTCTTCGGCCATCTCATTGATGTCGCGCCGGATGGTTTGCGGTGTCACCGAAAAGTGGTCAGCCAGAGAATCAATGGTCATAAAGCTGTTTGACGCCACTAGTTCCAATATCTCACGGCGGCGCCGATCCAGTTTCCCCATGACTCTCTCCTGGTTCTTAAGATTTTCGTCTTGGCAGACGAATTTTCATTACCGATCAAAATGCGTCCTATCCGCGTATTTTGCAAGCCCTGTGACATGTACACTTTTGGATCAACATAAACTCAAATTAGGCAACAAGGATGGTTTTCCCCAGATAGTTGATTTGATTGAAATTATTGAAATTCCAGACAAGAGTCATTTTTCCGTATGGCGGAAGATTTTCATCCTTTGAATATATTTCCGGGCCCTTCAATCAATGATAGCGTCAGAAAAATAGAAAGAATAACCAAAGCCACCCAAAAACAATAAACCGAACATTTAGTGAAACAACGACCATGGCCAACTATCCCTACCATACGGATTTCTGCCCCACTTCGTTGAGGTCGGGGAAAATCATGGATCGGTTTGATTACATCGTCATTGGGGCCGGATCGGCGGGCTGCACGCTGGCCAATCGACTATCCGAAAAGGCCGCTGCCATGATCAAAGCTGCGGCAGCGGGATAATAAAAAAAGCCGGGACTATTATTTGCCCCGGCTTTTATTTTCGTCACTGTTTGCAGTGATTAGGATTTTAGCTTTGCGACAATCCGTTCACGCACAGCAGGTTCGCTACCCGTTGCATGAATGGCCCCCTCGCCAATCTCGATTGCATCACGCAGCAATGCCGTTGCTTCATCAAGCTGTGCCTGATCACGAATATGGGCCATACAAAGCGGCGTTTCAGCAGAAACCGGTTGTCCTACTTTGATAAAATCGGTGAAACCGACAGCGAAATCAATCTTCTGATCTGCACGGCTGCGCCCACCCTTAAGTGCGACAAGTGCAAGGCCAACCTTACGCGCATCCATCGACAAGACCCGACCGGTTTTGGCCGCGCTTACCGGTTTTATCATCGGGGCGGCTTCAAGATAATTGCTATGCTTCTCGACAAAGTCTGCCGGACCACCAAGGCTTGAAACCATTTTGCCAAATACTTCGGCGGCCTTGCCGCTTTCAAGCGCGTGCGTCGCCAGTTGCAAACCGTCAGACACATCTGTTGCAACACCACTGACGGCCAACATTTCAGCAGCAAGTGCCAATGTAACGTCATAGACCCGCTGTTCTTGGTGCTTGCCGGTTAAGAAGTCAATCGTCTCAACCATTTCAAGGGCGTTACCAACGGTGTCACCTAGAACCTGCTCCATATCGGTCAAAAGGGCTACTGTCGGCACGCCATTACGGGTAGCGACTTCGGTGATGCTTTGCGCCAATTCGCGGGCACGTTCATATTCATTCATGAATGCGCCAGAACCGAATTTGACATCCATCACCAGTGAGCCAAGCCCCGCCGCCAGCTTTTTCGACAGAATAGATGCCGTGATCAGCGGAATACTTTCCACCGTCGCGGTGACATCACGGATGCCATAAAAACGTTTATCTGCGGGTGCCAAATCAGCGGTTTGGCCAATAATCGCACAACCGACTTCACGGGTGACCCTGGCAAACTCTTCTAGGGTCGGTGTCGTACGGTATCCGGGAATGGAATCAAACTTGTCCAATGTCCCCCCGGTATGGCCAAGCCCCCGTCCCGAAATCATCGGAACATAGGCACCGCATGCACCAACAATCGGCCCCAGCATCAGGCTGACCTTATCGCCAACACCACCAGTCGAATGCTTATCGACAACCGGGCCGTCAAGCCCCAATGACTTCCAATCAAGAACCGTACCGCTATCGCGCATGTTGCGCGTCAATGCAGCCCGTTCGTCCATGGTCATGCCGTTGAAAAACACAGCCATGGCAAGTGCAGCAACTTGCCCTTCGCTGATGCTTTCATCCGTGATTCCTTTGACAAAAAAGGCAATCTCGGCATCGGTCAGAACTTCGCCTTCACGTTTGCGGCGAATGATTTCCTGCGGCAGCATTAGCTGTCTCCTGCACGCTTTTGGTTAACTTTAAAACCCACTTTTGATCAAAGCTCAGGTTTATGCTGCACTTGAAAAATATTGCAGCAATATCTTGATAAGATTGGCAGAACCTTCTTTTGACATCTCAAGTGTCTGGTCGTGGCTAAGCGGTGTCGCGCTCATACCTGCGGCCAGATTGGTGATGTTAGAAATGGCTGCCACCCGAAACCCAATGCGGCGGGCAAGGATGTTTTCTGGCACAGTTGACATGCCAACTGCATCCGCACCCAAAGTCTTAAGCGCCCGAATTTCCGCAGGCGTTTCAAAACTTGGCCCTGTGCACCAGCAATAGGTTCCTTCGAACAGCTTAATCCCAAGCTTCGCCGCCGTATCATGCAGGCCTGACCCAATTTCCGGGTCATATGGTACATCCATGCCAACAAACCGATCATTGCCGTGATAGCCAATTAACGGATTTGGGCCAAACAGGCTGATGTGATCGGTAATCAACATCAAGCTACCGGGGACTGCTTCGGGAAGAAGCGACCCGGCGGCATTAGTCAGGATCAACTGGTCTGCCCCAAGTTCGCGCAAGGTTTCAAGGGGTTCTGCCATTAAGTCCGAACGACCATGTTCGTAAAAATGTGCGCGCCCCTGCATCACAGCAACTGAAACGCCGCCAATACGACCAAGTACAAGTGTCCCACCATGACCGACAACAGTCGGACGCGGGAACCCGGGCAATTCCTCATATGAAATGCTGATTGCTTCACTGACAGCGTCAACAACGCCGCCAAGGCCACTACCAAGAACCAAAGCAACCTGTGCCTTAAAACCTGGGGCCTTGGACGCAATAACGTCTAATGCCGCTTTTACATTGCTCATTTCAAGTTCTCCGGACCAAAGGAATGCGGAATAAGTTCATCACGCGACAATGTCAAAAGCGTTTCACGAGAATCATTGATGATGAAGATTGTGGCATCCGATCCAGTAAATTCGCGGATTTTCTGGCGGCACCCACCACATGGAGTGCAGGCAACATCACCAAGGCCCACCACTACGATTTCATCGAACTTTGTCTCGCCAGACAGAACCATCGCAGAAATTGCCCCCGCTTCGGCACAAACACCTTCGGGATAAGCGGCATTTTCAACATTACAGCCCGCAATTACCTTGCCATCTTCCGTGCGTAAAGCAGCACCAACATGGAACTTCGAATACGGTGCATAAGCTTTGTCGCGCGCAGCAAGGGCTGCTTCAACTAAATCGCGCGGTGCCTGCTTTATATCGCCCATTTTCATTACCCTGTTTCGTAAACAAACACTGCCAATATTAGGCAAGTTCTATCTGACATATCGTCATGAATTGTGACTTAATCGCGGCTGTCTTCTGCCCATTAACGGGATCAATTGGCAAAATGCTATTGGAACAGCACTGCTTCAAAATCCGGGTTTATATATGTGAATGGAAATTACCATTGTCATTCATGGAAATCCGTCCGAGGCCGCGGAACAACCCGACACCGAACGGATTAACACTTAACGTTCTTTCACATACGGGCGACCAAGCGCCTTTGGCGGTATTGCCCGACCAATAAAGCCAGCCAGCAAAATAACCGTCAGAACATATGGTAATGCCTGTACCAATTGCACTGGAACCTCGCCAATGCCCGGCAAAATAACACCTTGCAAACGCGTTGCCGCTGCATCAAGAAAACCAAACAGAAGGCAAGCCGCCAACGTCGGGAACGGGCGCCATTTACCAAACACCATGGCGGCCAGCGCGATATACCCCTTACCGGCGGTCATATCCTGCAAAAACGATGCACCTTGTGCTGTTGAAAGATATGCACCAGACATCCCAACAAGAATGCCCGAGCAAACCACAGCACGATAGCGCATAGCAACAACACCAATACCAGCAGTATCAACAGCACCGGGGTTTTCCCCAACTGCACGCAAGCGCAGACCAAACCGGGTGCGATACATCACCCACCATGCTGCAGGGACTGCAAGGAATGCGATATAGACCAGAATATTATGACCACTCAGCAGCTCAAAATAGATCGGCCCGATGATCGGCACATCCTTAACGGCTTCGGCACCCGGAAACGTAATTGGTTGAAAACGCGAAGCTTTGTCGAGTGCTGGGGTTTTCCCACCTTGCGCAAATAAAGCAATCCCGACAAGTGCAGTCAAACCAGACATCAGAATGTTGATCGCCATGCCTGATACAACCTGATTGCCTTTGTGAGTAATGCAGGCGAACCCGTGCAATAGCGATAACCCGATTGTGGTTGCGATCGCCGCCAAAAGACCCACCCACGGATTTCCAGCATAAAACGCAACAGCAGCGGCGGAAAACGCCCCACCAAGCATCATGCCTTCAAGGGCAAGGTTGATCGTACCGGACCGCTCGGAAAACATGCCCGCAAGAGCAGCAAGGATTAACGGTGTAGACGTCCGCAAAGTCGCATCAAGCAACAAAATGATGAGTTCAAAGTTTTCCATCACGCTGCCTCCTGCGCATCACGGCGCAAGCGCCACGCGGTATAGATTTTGGTGACGCGCGGACGGAACATATGTTCCATCGCACCTGTAAACAGAATGACCAGACCTTGAATAACCACTACCATATCATTTGAGATCGTTGGGATTTCAAAGGAAAGCTCTGCCCCGCCCTGATAAAGCATGCCAAACAGCAATGCTGCCAAGAAGATGCCAAACGGATGGTTCCGGCCCATCAGAGCAACCGCAATCCCGACAAAGCCATAGCCTGCTGTGAAATCGATCAGAAGGCGGTGTTGGACCCCCATGACTTCGTTAAGCGCCATGAAAGATGACAAGACACCGGAAATCATCATGGCAATTATGATGTAACGACCAGGCTCAAGTCCGGCATAGGTCGCCGCAACCGCGTTGGCCCCAACTGTTCGGATCGCATAGCCCCACCGGGTGTGCCAAATAAACATCCAGATCAGAATGCTTGCCGCAATTGCATATACGAATGACAGGTTAAGCGGGCTTGATGCCATCTCGATGCCAAAGCTTGCTGCCATATCATGGATGAACGGCAAACGCAGATGATCAGCAATCTGTTCGCTTTCCGGGCTCATTGATCCTTGCGGGCGAAATACATTCACCAGCAAATACACCATCAAGGATGATGCGATGAAGTTGAACATAATCGTCGTGATCACAACATGCGACCCGCGGCGTGCCTGAAGATATGCCGGGATATAGGCCCATGCAGCGCCAAAGATCATTGCGGCCAACATACTGACAATGAGCATGATCGGGAATGGAAGGAAATCAAGATAGAGGGCAGCGATCGTTACCCCAAGTCCACCGACATATGCCTGCCCTTCGGCACCGATGTTAAACAGTCCGCAATGAAATGCGACCGCAAAGGCAAGGCCGGTGAAGATGAAGTTGGTGGTGTAATAAAGTGTATAGCCCCATGCTTCTTCGTAACCAAACGCCCCATAAAGCAGAATCTCAACGACTTCTGCCGGGTTTTCACCAATGGCCAAAACCACAAGCCCGGAAACAACAAGAGCAAGTAACAGGTTCAAAAGCGGTAAGGCGCCAACATCTATCCAGCGTGGCAATTGGACAGTGGTACTCATGCCTGTCCCTCCGCTGCTTTGGCTTCACTTGGGTCGACACCTGCCATCATAAGGCCAAGCACGCGTTCAGTTGCTTGGGCAGCAGGAACTTCGCCGATGATAGCACCATCGCACATCACCAAAATTCGGTCGGCAAGCGACATGATTTCGTCAAGCTCCACAGACACCAGCAGAACGGCTTTGCCAGTATCGCGCATGGCAACAATTCGTTTGTGAATGAATTCAATGGCCCCGATATCGACACCACGGGTCGGTTGCCCCACCAGAAGAAGTTCCGGGTCACGCATAATTTCACGTGCAAGAACCAATTTCTGCTGATTACCGCCAGAAAAATTAGCCGCTTTCAAGTCTGGGTTATCCGGTCGCACATCAAATTCTGACATCATTTTGGCCGTGGCGTCCGAAATCGCCTGCCAATCAAGCAACCCGCCTTTTTGATAGGCCGGATCATCTTCATATCCAAGAATGGCGGCTTCCTTGGCTGAGAATGCCGTCACCATTGCCATACGATGCCGGTCTTCAGGAACATGGGCAACGCCACGACGACGAAGTTCGGCGGCATCAACACCTTTGCCCGGCGTAACGTCCTGTCCGTTTAGCTCAACCGAACCTTCGCTGGCTGAACGAATACCGCCAAGCGCTTCCAGAAGTTCGCTTTGACCGTTTCCTGAAACACCCGCAATGCCAACAATCTCGCCTGCGCGTACGTTAAAGGTCACGTTTTTGACCTTGCGAACACCCTGCTCATTATCAACACACAGATTGTCCACTTTAAGAACGGTCGCTGCCGGATTGGCTTCACCCTTTTCAAGGTGCAGCAGAACCTTGCGACCCACCATTATTTCTGAAAGTTCTTCCGGGTTGGTTTCGGCTGTTTTGCGATGTGCCACCATTGCGCCTTGGCGCATCACGGAGACATTATCCGTAGCAGCCATGATTTCGCGCAATTTGTGGGTAATCAGAACAACTGTCTTGCCCTGTTCTTTCAGCGTTTCAAGAATGCGGAACAAGTGATCTGCCTCTTGCGGGGTCAAAACACCTGTCGGCTCATCCAGAATAAGGATTTCGGCACCACGATAGAGCGCCTTTAGAATTTCTACACGTTGCTGAAGACCAACAGACAGATCGCCAACAATGGCGTCCGGGTCAATGTCGAGCGAATATTCACGCTCAAGACGTTCGAGCTCCTCACGCGCCCGGTCCACACCGTCACGCAGTACCGCCCCGCCCTCAACACCGAGAATTACATTTTCAAGCACAGAAAAGGTTTCGACCAGCATGAAGTGCTGGTGAACCATGCCGATTCCAACAGCAATGGCATCCTCAGAACCTTTGATATCGCACAGCTTTCCGTCGACATGAATGGTTCCGCCGTCGGCTTGGTAAAAGCCGTACAGAATGCTCATCAGGGTCGATTTGCCTGCGCCATTCTCCCCCACGATGCCGTGGATAGTACCCTTCTCGACCTTAAGGTCGATTTCCTTATTTGCGTGTACCGCTCCGAACCGCTTGTCAATTCCACGCAGTTCAATAGCGGGTTGCACGGCACCAGTTTCCCCGGTGCCGTGCATTTGATGCATCGTATCCGACACTACAAATCCCCGGTTTGCTTCAAGGCTGCCTTACATCGGGCAGGCGCTGTCGCTCATGTAATCGTGCACTTCAAGGCTACCCGAAGTGATTGCTTCTTTCGCCTTGGCAACAGCAGCTTTCATGTCATCGGTGATGAGCTTCTCGTTGTTTTCATCAAGAGCCCAATCAACACCGCCCTCTGCAAGACCAAGAATGGTCAAGCCCGGCTGCCAGTTTTCACCGGTTGCTGCATCAAATGCTTCGTAAACGGCAACATCAACACGCTTAAGCATTGATGTCAGAACCGAACCCGGATGCAAGCCATTCTGATTGGAATCAACACCAATACCAAGTTTACCGGCATCTGCTGCTGCCTGCAGAACACCAACACCCGTGCCACCAGCAGCGTGGTAAACAACGTCGGCACCACGGTCAAACTGCGATTTTGCAAGTTCGCCGCCTTTAACCGGGTCGTTCCATGCCGCACCAGTGGTACCGGTCATGTTCTGGAATACTTCGGCGTCGCCATTGGCGTATTTGACACCTTGCGCGTAACCACAAGCAAATCTACGGATCAACGGAATGTCCATACCGCCAACAAAGCCGACTTTAGCGGTCTCAGATGCCATTGCAGCCAGAACACCGACAAGGAAAGAACCTTCATGTTCTTTGAAAACAACGGATTGAACGTTCGGCAGGTCAACGACCATATCAACGATGGTGAATTTGGTTTCTGGGAATTCTTTTGCAACTTTCTCAAGTGCAGAAGCCTGCGAGAAACCAATCGCAACGATCGGGTTCATGCCCCGTCGCGCAAAATTACGCATTGCCTGTTCGCGCTGTGAGTCGTTTTGGATCTCAAAGTCGCGATACTCGGTACCAGTATCTGCTTTGTATTTTTCAGCGCCCGTATAAGCAGCCTGGTTGAACGAACGGTCAAAACGGCCACCAAGGTCATAGACCACTGCCGGATTGATTTCTGCAGCCGAAGCAACACCTGCATAGCAGGCAACAGCCGCGACCACGGAGGTCAGAAGCTTTTTCATTCCGATGCCCTTCATTGCTTGAATTCTGATTATTCTTCCCACCGGTGCCCTTTAACCGGGGGAACTCCCTCATCGAAAACACGTGATTCACATCATGTCGGACGCTACGGTCCCTCAACCGTGGGAATCCGCTTGATCATGTTGCGAACGCGTATGGTAACTACAAAATATAGTGCCCTGTAAATAGCCGAGCATGCAAGGGAAACACAAAACCTGTCCAGTTGGTCAAAAAAGCCCCAACTCAAACTGTGCTTAACATTCCGCTTCTGCGGGGTTTCCCTTAGATTTGCGACCGACGTGTTCTTAACATTCTTCTCATGCAGTGCAACAGATTTTCTTAGAAAACTTAATAGCGTCCCAAATGAATTTTTTGCGAAATCGTCGAAAATGCCTCGTCGGCCCCCTTGCCGATTCTTCGGCCAGCGCCGCCTTACCTTCTATCATTCATACATTTGGCTGTAACTTTCACCCTACCGTCATCAACCGGACGTACCTTCGCGTTGAATTTGATGCTAGCATCCAATGGGGAAAAGGAATTCCGACCCAAAAGCTTTGATATGTCATGGCAACCTATTCCAATAGGGACAGGAACGGGTGCCCATTTGTTGGAGTTATAGTGATGAGACAAAAGATTGCAGGGTTGCTTTCAGCTTGCACCATGCTGACCATTGGTGCCGGAAGCGCATTGGCGGATTACGACTTGCGTATTCTTCATACTAATGATGTTCATGATCGCGTTGAATCCGTTACCAAATACAATAATACTTGTAAGGCTGAAGACGACGCCGAAGGAAAATGTTTTGGCGGCTATGCCCGTCTTGCAACTGCGATCCGTAACGCCAAAGCCGAAGGTGGCAATGTTCTTGCTCTTGATGGCGGCGACCAGTTTCAAGGATCACTTTATTATTCGACCTATAAAGGCACACTTACGGCCGAACTGATGGCGATGGCAGGCTATGATGCCATGACGATTGGTAATCATGAATTTGATGACGGCCCGGAGGTGCTTGAAACCTTCATCAAGGCAAGCAAAGTTCCGGTTTTGTCAGCGAACGTTCGCCCAACAGCCTCCTCCAATCTAAAGGGTAAAATTATCCCTGATACGATTGTCGAGCTTGGCGGCGAAAAAATCGGTCTGATCGGTATTACCACCGAAGAAACGCCCGATATTTCAAGTCCCGGCGATCAGGTTGCAATCACTGATTCTGAAATGGCACTGCGCTATTCTGTCGCACGCTTACGCCTTAAAGGTGTGAACAAAATCATCGTTATGAGCCATTCTGGCTCCTACAAGGATTTTGAGTTGGCCAGGACTGTTAGCGGCATTGACGTCATTGTCGGCGGCCATGACAACCAGTTGTTTTCAAACACCAATGAAAAAGCCAGCTACCCCTACCCGGTTGTCGAAACCGCACCGGATGGCAAACCGGTTCTTGTCGTTCAAGCATATGCCTATAGCCGCTACCTGGGTGAATTGAATGTCACCTTTGATGACGCCGGTGTTGCAACGGGCTGGTCAGGCGAACCGATCTCGCTGGATGCCAGCATCACACCAGCCGAAGACGTCCTTGCTGTAATTGCAGCGGCCAGTGAAAAAGTTGACACGATCCGTAATATTGAAGTTGGTAGCTTTGCCGCAGCCGCCGACGGATCACGCGAGACTTGCCGTCATATGGAATGTTCGATGGGATCACTTGTTGCCGATGCAATGTTGTGGAAAGCTGGCGAAGGGTATCAGATTGCCATTCAAAACGGCGGCGGCATTCGTGCCAGCATTGATGAGGGTACGGTCACAATGGGTGAAGTTCTGACGGTGCTTCCGTTCCAGAATGCCTTGGCGACCTTTAAGCTATCAGGCAAAGATATCGTTGCGTCTCTTGAGCACGGCGTTTCCAAGGTCGATGAAGACAAAGGCCAATTCCCACAGGTGGCGGGCATGACATTTGAGCTTGATCTGTCCCAGCCGGTCGGATCACGTGTATCAAACGTCAAAGTTGTCGATGGCGATATCTACACCCCAATTGACATGAACAAATTATATGGCGTCGTATCCAACGATTTCATGCGCAATGGTGGGGATGGCTATGCCCTGTTCCGTGAAAATGCAACCGATGTCTATGACTTCGGTCCAAACCTTGAACAGGCCGTTGCGGATTATGTCGGGATGAATTCACCGATGACCCCGATGGCCAGAAATCGGATTATGCTGAAATAATCACGGTACAAATCAAAGCGTAATGAAGGGCGGCTTTTCACAGGCCGCCCTTTTGTTTTTCTTGCCTTGGTGCATATCAGGGGCTTATGAAAGTCGCTTGTGCGTCACAAATATGACGCCCCACCACAAAGAGCAACACGTTGTGATTACGCCTTCAGCCAATATCCTTTGTTTTGGCGCAGCTCATTTTGACCGGACCTTGCAATGCATCGGACACTTCATTCCAGCCGCATCCAATCCGGTACGAACCCTTCATCGAAAACCCGGCGGTGTCGCCCGCAACATTGCGGTCCATTTGCGTTTACTGGGCAACAATGTCGCGATGCTCAGTGCGGTTGGCGATGATGGTGATGGCGAATATGTAATCGCAGCACTTTCCGAACTCGGCATTGACACGCGCCGAATGATGAAACTTGAAGACAAACATACTGCAGGCTACACCGCCGTTCTTGATGAAACGGGTGAACTTGCGCTGGGTATGATGGATGCCGAGGTCTATGATTTTTTGACGATCGAACGGCTGGCCCCCGAACTTAGCAACCTTAAGGCCTGGCCGTGGTGGATGATGGATGCCAACCTACCCGTTGAAACAATTTCTTGGCTGGCTGACAACAAAGGTGACACTAAATTATGTGCTGCCACTGTATCGCCCAGCAAAGCTGTACGATTCAAACCTGTGTTGGACAAAATTGATGTGCTGATCACCAACAGGGCAGAAGCAAGCATTTTGACCGGCATTGAGATTAAAGAAACAGATCAGGCCGTAACTGCGATCCAATTGCTGCGCGGCAAAGGTATTCCCGATGTCGTTATTACGCTTGGCGCAACGGGTGTTGTGTCGTCGTCGCAAAATGGAACGGCGTTCTGGCCTCCACTCCCAACCAAGGTTCGTGACGTAAACGGTGCTGGTGATGCCTTTTACTCTGGATTCCTATCGGCGTTTTCCAAACCCGACGCCACAATGGACGGTGCAGTTGCCCATGGCCTTGCCATGGCAAGTCTCACCGCCGAGACTGACGGGACAACGGTTTGGAACCTAACGACAGAAGCCGTTGAAACACGCGCGGCACAGGCCGAAAAAAGGCCGCTAGATTAAGTTTACGAGAATTTAGACCTAGTACCGATAAAAGTGCGCCCCTTGACGATTGCAAGCCCCGCCCAAGCCGGTTAGCTTGTGAGAAACTCAATATCAGACTGGAGCAGTTCCGATGCATCCGTTTTTCATTTTCGTGAAATGTGAACTTGGCAAAGCCTATGACGTGGCTGCCGACCTTGTTGAAGAAGTTGAAGGTGTCTCGGAAGTCTATTCCATTTCCGGCCCGTTCGAACTTCTGGTCAAAGTCTATGTCGAAGATGAACAGGATATCGGGCGCTATGTGAACGAACAAATCCACAAGCTGCCCAACATCAAAGACACCCAGACCATCATCACCTTTAATGCCTTCACCTAAACTGGCCTTAAAAATGATCGATATGCAAAACGCGGCGAAAACCTTCGCTGCGTTTTTTTATTGCTCACCGGTAAGATGGTTTAGATAAATCATCATTATCAAAACAATGACTTAAGGACGCAGTTTGCGTGAATTAGGCAAAGAAAAAAGCACCCTTTTGGGGTGCTTTGATCAATGGCGGGCAAGGAGGGATTCGAACCCTCGATAGGGCTTGTCACCCTATACTCCCTTAGCAGGGGAGCGCCTTCAGCCACTCGGCCACTTGCCCTCTATGTCCTTGGTGTTCCCTGCGGAACGACGCCTTTCTTAAACACCGTCATGGCGCATGTCAATGCCCGAAACTGGCCTTAAGGACGTTTTCTTTTTATCAGGCCCACCAAATAAAACCAGCAGCTTTTTCCCGCCCGCCCTCATGGGGTTTTCTGGTTGAAAGATAAAAGAGTCTTCAAACCATCACAGAGTTGTCATCGGTTAGAAAAAAACACCTGTCATAAAGCGCTAGTCGATTGGTTTTTTACTGTCACCTGATGCAAAATGCTGGTTGGAGAAAGATGCGTACCATCTATCAAAGCACCGACGATCTCGGTCATACCCTTCGCGCCCTGAAAATGGTCAGAGAAGGTCACACCGATCCAGTCTATTTGGGCTTGGTCATTCAGGATCGCGAAGTTCTTTTCCGCACCCGTGAAAACAGCTCACGCGATTTCGTTTTGCAAAAGATAAAAGAATTCGTCGCGGGCAACGCGACCCAATTGGTATCACAACCGGCCTGATGGCCGGTTTTTTAGTGCCTGCACAGAACCGCACCTTATCGGGCACCTCCGAAATAGCCGAGTGAGTTTCTCAGTCGCGCCGGGGCGAAACTCCCCGTTCGCCCTGCAACTTCGCCGCCGGTCACCATGACCGGCGGTTCCTTTTAGGCATCAGACACCGACTGAAAGGTGCTTGGCGCGTGCCCCGCGCCACATTATTGCCAAAGCCAGCAACACAACCGGCACAGCCCCGTAATTGATCATATTCCATCCCGCACCAGCAATCAGCGCACCGCTTGCTGCCGATGCCACAGTTGCCGTGACGCTGTTTCCCAGTTCCATCAAGCTTTGTGCGTGCCCACGTTCCGCCACATCATGCCCCTCGCCCAACATGGTTGTGCCGGCAAGCAACATCAGATTCCATCCAATCCCCAATAGGAACGAACTGATCAGAAACGCAGCAACACTAACCCCGGAAACAGCAACCCCGACACAGGCGATTAAAACCACGCCCCCCGCCACTGCCATACGACGCGGCCCAAACCGATCAATCATCGGCCCGGCGACAAAGGCAGGTAAGAACATCCCGACCAGATGCCAGCGGATCACATTGGCCGATACATCCACATCAAACCCGCAATATCTCATCGCAAGTGGGGTTGCTGTCATAACCAAAATCATAATGCCCTGCCCCGTGGCACTCACAGCAATCGCACCGCGGATAGCAGGTCGCGCAAGAAGTCTTTTCATCACCTCCCTACTCGACCCAGTTCGGGGCGGGATGCCCCCATCGGGCAAAAAGGCCATAAGCAATGCACCAATAGCAGCCAGCCCTGCCAAGGCGACAAATGCGCCTGAAAATGGCACTGCCAACATATCGCTTCCGGCGCAACAATGGCGGCAAGAACACCGCCCCCGACGACCAAAGCAGCAGCACGTCCGTTCTGCGCAGTACCGACGGCTTCCAGTGCGGCATAACGGTAATACATTGCCGATGCCTGATATGTGCCGATTAAGGCTGGCGCAGCCGCGACAAGCCAAAACTCACCAATATAAATGCCACTTGCCAGCAAACCCCCACCGACGACACCGCACATCGCCCCAAGACACAGTCCCACACGGCGCCCGCGTTTTTGCATCAACATCGCAAGCGGGTGCACAGACAATAAATTACCCAACATCAAGATGCCTAAGGGCAAGGTTGCCAGTGCCGGTACAGGTGCTAAAGACACGCCAACAATCGATGTCAAGGTAATCCCGATAAGCGAACAGGACCAATAAAGTGCCTGTGCTATGAAAAGCAGACGCAGTGGTCCATTGGTCAGTAACAACATGTTCCTAACTCCGAAAAATCAAATTGTGATGATGATGCCTAAAGGCGTTTTATGTCGCGCTCACCAAAGCCTTGCGCGCGAACCGTTCGGCATATTCCTGAGGACTGACAGAAAGATGTCGCTGAAATGCCCGGCGCAATGTTTCTTGGTGTCGGAACCCGCATAAGTCTGCTACCCGCGAAATAGTGACCGTTTCGTCTTGTAGCAACGCCCGTGCGGCTTCAACCCGGACCCGCTCAACATAGCGGGCTGGGCTCATACCCAGATCACGTGAAAACACACGCGAGAAGGTCCGTGGCGTCATGCCTGCCCGTCCCGCAAGGGATTCAAGCGACAAATCAGAAGCAAGATTGGCAGGCAACCATTCAAGCAGGCTGCTCAATCGCGCCGTTGTCCCAGTTTCAGGGATTAAATACGCACTGAACTGTGCCTGACCGCCCGGCCGTTTCAGAAACATCACAAGCCGACGCGCAACCGACAGGGCCAATGCGCGCCCAAAGTCCGCTTCAACAATCGCAAGGGCAAGATCAATCCCCGCCGTTACCCCCGCCGAGGTAAAGACATGAGGATCACCATCCTGCCCGGTCGGATCATAACTATGTAATCGATCGCCCATCATGTGGATGGCTGGAAAATCACGTGCCATTTGTTCACAGCGCGACCAATGGGTCGTTGCCATTCGGCCATCAAGAACGCCTGCCTGGGCCAAAACCAACGCGCCGGAACAGACCGATCCCAGACGCGGAATAACTTTTTCTGCGTGCCGGACCCAATCAAGGATCTGTGCGTCCTTAAGCTGCTTGAATACACCGGACCCACCCGGCACAAAAAGCGTATCAACACGGCACAGATCCAAGTCACGCCATCCCATATCGGCATAGAGCCGTACACCACAAGATGTTTGGACTGGCCCTTCTGTGTCTGCAACGACAATACCGTCATAAGCTTTGGCACGCCCCATCTTGGAAAGCTCATCATTGGCCGAACTAAAAACCTGAAGCGGGCCAACGATATCCAAACTCATCACATCATCATACGCATGGCAGGCGATTAATCTTCGGGACTCAGCGGAATTTGGCATTGCGGCTTCTCCTTATGACAATTTAAGGATGCCGCAGATTGACATTGGCAACAATGACAAACACCCCACGAATTTTGCCATTTTGGCTTCGTGGGGTGTTTTTATGTCAATTCATCAATTAGCAGAAGACAAGGGTCGGCAAACTCGGAATTTAGAACCCGCTTCGCTGCAACAGCGCATAAAAATCACGGATTGTGCCTTCCTTCGTGGTCATGTCCTTGATGTCATCGACCAGCTTATCGGTGAAGTTGGGTTGTTTGAGATAGCCAACCACCCTTTTCCTGGCCATTGCAGCAGACTTACCTTCGATCAAAACGCCACTCGAACAAAACTGTACAAGCATGTAAGCGCGTTTGCGCAAGTGCAGTGACGGATTATCAATCCGTTCAATTACTTTTTCTCGAACGAGATATTCGGCCAATCCGTCATCAAGCTTTTCGGCAATTTCTGCTTTTTGATCGTCGTCCAATTTGCATTCGCCTAAGACGTCGCTCATTTGCTTGACGGTTGCCATCTTGTCGCGTGGCTTGGATTCCGGATCACAGAACGCACGCAATGCCCGCATATCTTTCACTGTATCGCGCATCATGACGAACAGTTCATCTGCGTAATCTTCCACAATCGCGCTATTGGCAACCGCCATAAGCCACGTCAATTTACGCCAGTTCGGAATAAGACGGCCGCTGATTTCTGCAACGCCTTCAATCAAGGCGCGCGGCCCACCAACATTGCGCAAGCGCGCCCCACGCTCGGCAAGGGCTTCGATCATGGGCGTCCCATAAATAACGCCTTTTTCCGTGACCAGCCGATCAAGAATGCCTTCTAATGGATCTGGATCACTTTCATGGCGGGTCAGATTGTTTGCGCTGCGCAGTTCGCGCACCACATAGTCAAACATCGCGTCCTGACTGGTCGATAGCAGCCCCGAACCAAACAAAGGATTAAGTAACTCTAGAATATCATCCGCAGCACCGCGATTACCCTTTGCCCGACCAAGTGCTAGATCGATATGCATGGTCACTGCTTCGCCAAAGCTACGAGAGCTTCCCAAAAGCTCCTTTAGTGCGACCGGAGACCCAAGGATGTCTGCAATGACATCATCAAGCATCTTACGCGCAGCTTCGTCCTTTTCATCGCCCTTAACCTTAAGTGCTAGATCAAGTTTACCAACCCAGTTGCGTGTCGATGACATCACACGGGTCAGTGCGACCATTGTCAGGAAGTCGGTGTCTTCGGCAAGATTCAATCGGCGAATTTCATCGCGTACTTCAGAAATTGTCGCATCTTCAAATGCAGGAAGATCAACCTTTTCAACCTCACGCGCGCGTGCTGAAAGCTGTTCAATCGCGCCATGAAGATTGTTCATCGCCTCGATATGATCGCCTTCGGTCGCCTTGGCATGAAGCCCGGCAACCTTGTCGACCGCCGTTGGCATCAAGGTGTCATGGAACATCAACTTGCGAAGGTTTTGGTAATTATACATTACCTCGCAAGGAGTCAGGATTTCCTGTTCAAAATACTTGCGCAGCAACCTGTTGATGGTCGCGCGGCTTTCCTTCTGCAACAGATCATTATCTGTTTCGCAAAGCGGTGCTTCGTCGATGTGAGAGACGCGAACGTCTTCTTCCTCATCTTCGCCAGCACCTTCTTTTTCAAGAAGAACTTTTTCGATATGACGACCGTCGCCGCGCTCCCAATCACGGACTACGCGTACGGCAGAAACTTTGGTCTTCAGAAGTTTTTCAGCTTCCGTTACCGCTTCCTTTTCGACATCAAATGTCGAATGGATGATCCAGCGATCCCCCCGCTGAACTCGTACTTCAAATGTCGTATCCGACATGATGCGCTCTGGCTCCCTAACTTCCTGTTTGGGACGGCATGAATTTGCCGTTTATTCAGTCAGGCGCGTGTCCCAATTTTTTTATATTTGTATCTTCTTTATAAGACTATTTGGACGTTGGAAACAATAGGTTGTTGTCGTCTTTTTTGATTTTGGCAGTTTTACGGGGCTTAAAAGCACGGAAAATTTTCTGCCACCATACAATTTGCCAACCAATCACAATTCGGGATTGATAACCCCCTATTTAACGTTGATCAATCAGCAAACTTCCTCACGGTAGATGGTTGGCAATCTCTACACTCATATCCGATAACAACGTACTCATCGCCATTACAGTGTTTTCGATCGAAGCATCACTCGGCGTGCTTACCTTGCTATATTTCGCGGCATGGGCAATCTCACCGCTTTCAAACCGGATCAGTTTCCAGCGCGCTGTTAAAATCACGTTGCCTTCTGCCTGCCGTTCAAACCGGTCAATATCAACAACAACTTGCCATTCAACCCCATCGCGTGACGTCCATGGGAAAGCCTCAAGCCGAGATACTTTACCGGTCCGATCCAGATTATCCATCAGAACCCGGTTGATATTTTCGTCCAATGGCTCTGCCCAACGGTGCCCTGAATTAACGACAACCCGGTTGGCACTGCTGCGCGAAACAATGGTAGATCGATCCAGATGGCTTGGAATTGTCACAGGCCCAATGCCAACAACAGGTGACTGAACAGAAGGATCTGCTATCTGCGGTGCGCTTGGCGACAACAGATAGTAGTGATCTGGAACAGATTGGGCTGCACAGGCCATCAATAACGGCACGGCAAACAGTAAGACGCATTTACTGATCTGCTTTCGGGTTATCTGTCGCATCAGTCATCCTCCTTTGGGCCACTTTTCCCAAGGATCAATGCACTCGGGTTTTGTTCAAGAAATTCCGTAAGATCACGCAATGACCGTGCCGTCGCACTCAGTTCCTTAAGCGCCTGTTCAAGATTGTACCGCACGGGCGAAGTTGGTGCTGTTACATCTCGAACACCGCCCAGTGCTTCACGTGCGGCGTCAAGGGCGGTTTGTGTGGCCGGAAGAACGCTGGAATCAAGATTTTCAACCAGACTGCTCAGCCCTGCGGCAGCTTGTTGCAAGCTTGCCATTCCTTCAGTCAATGCGGGGGACGTCACGATATTTTCCATCCCCTCGACCGTCCCAAGCAACCGAATGCCAATTTCTTCGAGCGGGAAGGTTTCAACCTTTTCCAGCAAACTGGTCAGAGAATTTGCAATTTCATCAAGCTTTTGCGGCAATGTCGGCAATTCAGGAATATTGCCCTTTCCATTACCCAAATACCGGGCTGGTGATACCGGATTCATCGATAGATCGACAAATAACTGCCCCGTTATGAAGCTGCCCGTCTTAAGCCTTGCGCGCAAACCACCATCAACCAGCGTCTGAATTGTCGCCGTCGGATCAATATCTCCGACATTTACGCCAACAAACTGCACGCGTTCGGGTTCAATTGTCACCACAACGGGAACACGGAATGACCGTTGGCTGACAACATATTCCAAATCAACACTTTCAACGGTACCAACGCGAATACCATTGAAATCCACCGGCGCACCACGAGACAACCCGCGCACGGATGAATCAAAATAAAGGATGTATTTTTGGCTGTATCCTTGGGCAAGCAACTCGGCCTTTTCCAAGCTGCCATGCAAGCGAAAAACAGTTTCCGCCGGTGCTTTATCTTCGTTCACGCTTACATCTGGCGTGTAGAAATTAATCCCGCCAGCCAGAACCGAACGCACCGATTGCGCACGGACAGAAAACCCATCTGCGTTTAGATCAAGTGCGATACCGCTTGAATCCCAAAACCGCGTATCGCGTTTGACAAGTGCATCAAACGGTTTGCGAATAAAGACCGAGATGGAAACGCCTTTGGCATTTTCATCCAATTCGGTATCTAGAACTTCTCCGACTTCAATCCCGCGCAACAGAACCGGTGTCCCCGCCCCCAGCGATCCAAGTTCTTCGGCTTTTAGGATAAACCGCGTGCCGTCTTCCTGATTATGAACAAGTTGCGGGTCTTCTTCGCCAACAAACGTTCGTTTTCGTTCACCTGTCTTATCTGGGACCACTTCGATATAGGCACCTGAAACAATTGTGTCCAAGCCTGTAATGCCCCGCGCTGTGACGCGCGGTCGAACAACCCAAAACCGAGTTTTGTCTGTAAGATAGTCGCTAAAATCCGCATCCATTCGGATCGCCAAACGGACATGTTCCAAATCTTCTGCAAGCTTGACCTCGATCACCTGACCAACATCAACATCGCGATAGCGAACGGCCGTTTTTCCGGCTGATATTCCTTCAGCCCCCTGAAACGTAACGCTGATCTCTGGTCCCTTTGACATAATGTCACGCCAAAGCAACCACCCACCAATAATCAAAGCAACAAGCGGCACCAGCCAAATGATGGAAAACCGTCCCCATCCTTTTTTAACTTCAGGCATGCCAGGCCGCCAGTCAGATGAAGAAGTATTTTCGTCAGTCATGACGCTGCCCCCTGCTTTTCAATTTGGTCTTGTTCATCAGCATTTCGCTTGCTGAATTTTGATCGGGCCAGCCCCGCCCGGTCCCATATAAGGCGCGGATCGAATGCCATCGCCGATAACATGGTTGCAATAACGACACCGCAAAAGGCCACAGCACCAAAGCCCGGTTGAACAGATGCGATATTGCCAAGTTTAACCAAGGCCGCAAGGATCGAGACCATAAATACATCGACCATCGACCATCGACCAACCAGCTCGGTTATCCGATAGATCAGTGTGCGTTCCCTAAGCGGCCCAGCCAGCCCCAAATAGGTCGCAAAATACACCCATCCCAACAAGACAATCTTGACGATTGGCACCAGAATACTTGCCACAAACACCACAATCGCAATTGGCCATTCACCTGCCTGCGCCAAAGCTGCAACCCCAGATAAAATGGTATCAGCCTCTGCCCGACCAAGATAGGTCACGGTCATGATCGGAAAGACATTGGCCGGGACATACAATATCACCGCTGTTAACAACAAAGCCCATGCCCGTGAAAGACTTCTGGCCTTACGTTGATGCACAGCATCACCGCAGCGCGGGCAACGGGTATGACCATCTTTTTGTTCCAGCACCACCATCGCACATGTATGACACGTCAAAAGCCCACAATGTCGCGCCTGCGAAACACCGCTTCCGTTCGAAAGTCTTTTAAGATCATCCTGATCGGGATAACGCAAACGATCCGGTGCAAGCCGCCGCCAGACATAGCGCGGATCAAGGGTCACATTCATCAATAATACCGTTGGGATAAGACAGCACACCGCGAAAAAAGCCGGACCTGCAATCACTTGGGCAAAATCGGTCAATTTCGTAAGCGCGACCAATAAGCCAATCAGGAAAACATCAAGCATTGACCATGGCCGTACAAGCGCAAGAACACGCCAGACTTTTTGCATCCCGGGCAACCGGATGTTTAGCCAGATTGGCAGCAAGACGTAGATATGCGCCACAATCAGGAATAACGGTGCAAGGATTGATGTCAGTGCGACCATTAAGGCCAAAAAGGGAAAACCTTCCTGCCAAAAGGTTAAAACACCGCTGCCCAGCGTGTTGGTTTCAACCCGCCCTTCCATGGCAAAGGTCAGGACAGGAAAGCTGTTGGCAATGATAAACAGCAACAATGCGGTAATGGCAAAGGCCAAAGGTTTATCGAAGTGTGCTTGTTCAGCCGAGTATAATGGTGATCCACATCGCACACAGCAAGCCACACTACCTGTCGGGATATCTTCCTCGACATGAAGATAGTCGCAATGCTCACATGCAATCAGTCTATGCGACATGGAATTCCCGTTTAAACAAACCGTTATACAAATTGGCTCGTCTGGCAAAGTAAGCGTCAATTTTGCCTTCAAGTCAAATCTGATACGTGTTTCAAGCCGACTGCCCGACGGGTTTCAGCCAGAAAAAACCCCGCCTTATCAGACTTTTACACTGCAATCGTGGGTAAAAAACGGCGGGCTTGGGTCAGCACAATGTCGTTGACCTGATCAAGAAGCCGACTTTGGATGGTTTTGTGATGCCAATATAGGGGCCGCTCGATTGTATGCTGACAGGGCTGAACCAATGTTCCATTTTTCAAGCCTTGCTCTGCCTGATGCTGTTCGACAACGGCATAGGCTATGCCCTGCTCCGCCACCGTGACAAAACCTTGCGAACTTGGAATCATATGCGCAGGAAACTCGCCAGCGTTCAGCCCGAAATACTGTTTTAGAAACTGGTTTTGCAATTCGTCATGTTCGGAAAAATTTACCGCCGGACATTTACGCAACGCATCGGACGTTACCCCTTTGGCAAAATATCGTGCGTTGAACTCGGGTGATACGACCATGACATAGCGCATCACCCCCAATGGGCGAACACGGCACCCCTGAATGGCAGTCGGACGCAAACTAACCGCGCCCAACACCGTACCATCCTGAAGCGCTGTGTGGTTTAGTGATTCGTCATTAACCGACAACTGAACCAGTAACCCCAACCGTTCAAACAGATTTTTCGGCACATCAACAAACCATGTCGCAAGACTGTCGGCATTTACTGCCAATGCCACCTGTCCGAACCCGCCATCCGTTTGAATGACAGGAAGTTCGTCATGAAGATCTTGCTCCAGCAACCGCACACTTTGATAATGTGCAAGTAACCTTTGCCCTGCCGCCGTTGCGGCAATCGGCTTAGCCCGAATGATAACGGGTTGCCCTAATCGTTCTTCTAACAGTTTTACGCGCTGCGACACTGCGGACTGCGTAAGTCCCAATTCACGGGCAGCCTTATCAAAGCTGCCATGACGGATGACCTCGGCACTGGCCTGAAGCAATTTGTAGTCGAGCATATCTGCACCATTAATTTGTCTAATGATACTTTAATATAATTCGATTTTCTTATTTCAAGAAATTGTTATCACTGGCGGACCAACAAACAGTGGAATGCCAAAATGCTTTTGACCTTTGCGACTGGATTTGGCCTTGGCGGCGGACTAATTATCGCGATTGGCGCACAGAACGCCTTTGTCCTTGGACAGGGATTGCGCCGTAACCATCCTATAATGGTCGCCTTTGTTTGCGCACTATGTGATGCGATGCTCATTGCTGCTGGTGTTGCCGGGCTGGGAACCTTGATTGCCGCCTATCCGCTTCTGACCAAGATCGCCGCATGGGGTGGTGGCGCATTTCTGATCTGGTATGGATTTGGTGCGCTTAAGCGTTTATTTGAAACTGAAACACTGTCTGACGAAGCCATTTCCAAAACCGGCTGGAAGGCGGTTCTTTCAACCACCTTGGCCGTCACCCTCCTTAACCCGCATGTGTATCTTGATACGGTGGTGATGCTGGGTGGTATTGGCGGTCAGTTTCCAGCCGATGAACGGCTTGGATTTGCACTTGGCGCAATGAGTGCAAGTTTCGTCTGGTTTTTTGCCATTGCATTGGGGGCGGCTTGGCTTGCCCCTTATGTCGCGCGTCCCATCACATGGAAGATTATTGATGGACTGACCTGTGGCGTCATGTGGCTGGTGGCTTATAGCCTACTGGCACCGGAAATCTCAGCGATAATGGCGGGCTGAAACACCGAATCAATTCATCATACAATTGGAATGATGGGTGCTATCAACCCAATAATGGGCGGCTATTCTCCCATCGCGTCCTTGAAATGGCGCCGACACACCGGGACATAGCGGTCATTGCCGCCGATTTCGACCTGCGCGCCTTCTCGGACCGGATCACCCTTTTCATCAACCCGCAAAACCATGCCGGCCTTACGTCCGCAATGGCAGATAGTTTTCAGCTCATTCAGCTTATCCGCCCAAGCCAAAAGCCATTTCGAACCTTCGAAAAGCTCGCCTTGGAAATCAGTTCGAATGCCATAGCACAACACAGGCACGCCGTGTTTATCAGCGATGTCAGAAAGCTGCCAAACTTGCGCCTTGCTTAGAAACTGCGCCTCGTCAATCAGAACGCAATCAACTTTGCTGCTTTCCATTTTTTCAAGGATCAAGGCACACATATCTGTGTTGGCATCAAACAAGGTTGCCGGGGCTTCAAGACCAATGCGCGACGCAATCTTGCCTTCGCCAAAACGGTCATCAAACGCCACCGTCATCAAAAGCGTTTCCATGCCGCGTTCGCGGTAGTTGAAACTCGCCTGAAGCAGTGTGGTCGATTTTCCCGCATTCATTGACGAGTAGTAAAAAAACAGATTGGCCATGGGTCCCCCGTGAAGTCGTCAAAGGGAAATAGCCGATCAATCAAGATTGATCAATATGGCTCTCGCTTCCTGCCCCGTCATTCCGTGAAATATCAACATCGCGTAAGGCGCGACGCATGAATTCCAATAGCGATTGCACCTTTGCACTGCGTGTCACACCCGACGGATAGACCGCATAAACTTCAAGATCAGGCAGGCTGCATTCAGGCAGTACCCAAACCAAATCCCCATTCTTGATTTCTTGGTAAACATCGCAAAGCGGAACAATGGACAATCCATGCCCGCCCCTTACAAACTGTAAGCGCGCGGTTGCATTATCGACCCGCACATTGCCAGAAACACGCACGCGTTTTTCAACACCATCACACATTAAAGACAAGGTTTCCGGCACGCGGCTATACATCACCCATTCATGTTCGGCCAATGCATCCGGTGTTTGGGGCATTCCTGCCCGCGCGATATACGCTTTACTCGCCGCAATGATCCGGTGCGTTTGATATAGCTTGAAGCTTTTAAGGTCTGAACTTTTAAGCGGCCCGGAACGAATCCCGATATCAATCCCACGCCCGATCAAATCAACGACGTCATCGGTTAAATGAACATCAATCGCGACACCGGGATAAGCTTGTCGGAATTGATCAAGGATCGGAACAATGCGCAATGTGCCAAGATGCACTGATGATGTGATTGAAATCATGCCGACCGGCTCGTCACGCAATTCTTCAACCCGCTTGCGCGCAGCTTCGGCTTCCAGCGTAATGGTTCGGCAACTGTCGTAATACCGTGTTCCAGCATCCGTCAGACTGAAGTTACGTGTACTTCGTCGAAGAAGCGGCACGCCAAGCTTTGCTTCAAGTTGCCTGATCTGATGTGAAATGGCTGCGCGACTTAATCCCATCTTGCGCGCCGCGGCCGAAAAGCCGCCTTCTTCGACCACGCGGGCAAAAATCATCATCGCCCTGACTTCGTCTAATGCTGACATCTTTGATGCTCAAATAATTTGACAATCTGTTCAGTTCTTCGATCTATCGCAAATTTTGTCAGCCAGTTATCGTCATGGCAAATGAATTCCACGCAAGGAGGATCCGATGCGTATTTTAATGATCGTTACATCCCACGACAAAATGGGCGATACAGGCCACAAAACCGGTATCTGGCTTGAAGAACTCGCAGCGCCCTATTACCGTTTCCTAGATGCCGGCGCTGAAATAACACTGGCATCCCCCAAAGGCGGTCAACCGCCACTTGATCCCAACAGTCAGGTACCTGACGCCCTGACCGATGCGACTGCCCGATTTGAAAAAGACGAAGCAGCGCAAAAGGCATTTGCCAATACAGTGCCCCTTGATGACCTTAAGGCAGATGATTTTGATGCCGTGTTTTATCCGGGCGGTCATGGTCCGCTTTGGGATTTGGCAACCGATGCCAAGTCAATCGCCTTGATCGAGGCTTTTGTCGCCCAGAACAAACCGGTCGCCGCGGTCTGCCACGGGCCTGCCGCACTGGTACATGCCAAGGGTATCGATGGCAAAGCATTGGTCGCAGGCAAAAAAGTCACCGGCTTTACCAATGACGAAGAAAAGGCCGTTGGCCTTGAAAAAGTCGTTCCGCTGTTAATTGAAGATGAATTCAAAAAACAGGGGGGACTTTATGAACGCGGCGATATGTGGGCATCCTATGCCGTTGTCGACGGAAAATTGGTGACCGGTCAAAACCCGGCATCAAGCGATGCCACAGCCGATGAAGTTATGAAGCTTTTGCAAGCGTGATAAATCTGGCTCTGTGATTGAATAAAAAATCCGCCCGTCTCTATAGAAACGGGCGGATTTTCATTAGTCTGATGATTACAATCAGCCGAGGATTTTATCGCGAAGCATCTTGTTGACCATCCCTGGGTTGGCTTTACCACCCGTGGATTTCATGACCTGACCAACGAACCAGCCAAGCATACGGTCTTTACCCGCGCGGATTTCTTCAACCTTATCGGGGTTTGCAGCAATGACTTCGTCAATTGCTGTTTCAATCGCACCCGTATCCGTAATCTGTTTAAGACCTTTTTCTTCAACGATCTTTTCTGGATCGCCACCGGTCTCAATCATGATTTCAAAGACGTCTTTGGCGATACGGCCAGAGATGGTGTCATCTGAAATAAGATCAATCAGTTTACCAAGGTTATCAGCGGAAACCGGGCTTTCGGCAATGCCGACTTCTGCCTTGTTTAGCGCACCGAACAGATTGGTGATCACCCAGTTCGCAGCCAGTTTGCCATCACGGCCCTTAGCAACGACTTCGTAATAATCAGCCTTTTCCTTTTCGGCGACGAGAACACCGGCATCATATGCTGACAAGCCGTTTTCACGCATGAAGCGGGCTTTTTTCTCGTCTGGAAGTTCTGGCAGCTCTTTTTCGATTTCCGAAACGAACGCGTCATCGAAAACAAGCGGCAGCAAATCCGGGTCCGGGAAATAGCGATAATCATGCGCCATTTCTTTAGACCGCATTGCGCGGGTTTCGCCAAGGCGCTGATCAAACAGACGGGTCTGCTGAACAATTTCGCCGCCACCCTCAAGAACTTCGACCTGACGTTTTGCTTCGATCTCGATCGCCTGCATCACAAAACGGATGGAGTTAACGTTCTTGATCTCGCAACGCGTGCCAAACGGCTCACCCGGACGACGAACCGATACGTTGGCATCGCAACGCATGGACCCTTCGTTCATGTTGCCATCACATGTCCCAAGATAACGTACAATCGCACGCAGCTTGGTCAAATAGGCACCGGCTTCTTCAGGGGTACGAATATCAGGGTCCGATACGATTTCCATCAGGGCCACGCCCGAACGGTTCAAATCGATATGCGAATATTTCGGGTCCTGATCGTGCATCGATTTACCGGCATCCTGTTCAAGATGCAGGCGTTCAATACCAACCGATTTGGTCGAACCATCTGGCATATCAAGAATGATCGTGCCAGCGCCGACAATCGGTTTGTCAAACTGGGAAATCTGGTAGCCTTGCGGCAGATCGGCATAGAAATAGTTTTTACGCGAAAAAACGCTTTCTTTGTTGATCTTGGCCTTAAGACCCAAACCGGTTTTCACCGCCTGACGCACGCATTCAGCATTGATGACTGGCAACATGCCGGGCATGGCCGCATCAACAAGACTGACATTGGTGTTGGCTTCGTTACCGAACGTGGTTGACGCACCAGAAAACAGCTTGGATTTGGAAACCACCTGACAGTGAACTTCCAGACCAACAACGATCTCCCACGGGCCTGTTGAACCTTCGATGATATAAGTCATTGATCAGCCCTCCTGCCCGAATGGTTTTGCGGTGAAGCCAGCAGCACTTTCAAGTACACCACCAACACGCAAAACGGTTTCTTCATCAAACGGTTTGCCAATCAACTGCAGACCAAGCGGAAGACCATCGGACGACAAACCAGCAGGCAGTGACAGGCCCGGAAGACCTGCAAGGCTTGCCGGAACGGTAAAGACGTCATTGAGATACATCTTGACCGGATCGCCTTCGTTTTCACCAATCGCAAAAGCAGCCGACGGTGCTGTCGGTGCCAAAATGGCATCAACCGTACCAAAGGCCGTTGCAAAATCTTCATAGATACGACGACGGACTTTAAGCGCCTTATTGTAATAGGCGTCATAGTAACCAGCCGAAAGCACATAGGTGCCGATCATGATACGGCGCTGGACTTCTTTGCCGAAACCAGCAGCGCGCGACTTCATATACATGTCGTCAAGGCTGTCACCTTCGTCCATGACACGCTGGCCATAGCGAAGACCGTCATAACGTGCAAGGTTCGAAGAAGCTTCTGCCGGGGCAACAATGTAATAGGTGCCAAGCGCGTATTTGGTGTGCGGCAAGGTCACATCGACCACCTCGGCACCGGCATCGCGCAACATGGCAACACCATCATCCCAAAGCTTGCTGATTTCTTCGGGCATGCCATCAACCCGGTATTCTTTCGGAATACCGATTTTCATGCCACGAATATCACCGGTAAGGGCGGCTTCGAAATCAGGAACTGCCATTGGCGCAGACGTGCTGTCCTTGGCATCGTGACCAGCCATCGAACCCAGCATGATTGCTGCGTCACGCACGGTTTTGGTCATCGGGCCGGCCTGATCAAGCGAACTTGCAAAGGCCACAATGCCCCAGCGCGAGCAACGACCATAGGTCGGCTTCATACCAACGATACCGCAATAGGATGCCGGTTGACGGATCGAACCACCGGTATCCGTACCGGTTGCCGCAAGCGCCATATGGGCAGCAACGGCTGCTGCTGAACCACCAGACGACCCACCAGGAACCAGATCCTTGCCGTCTTTACCTTTCCACGGATTGATCACATTACCGTAGTAAGAAGACGTGTTGGATGATCCCATGGCGAACTCATCAAGGTTCGCCTTGCCAAGCATCACCGCACCATTACCAAACAGGTTGCTGGTAACAGTCGATTCATATTCTGGCTTGAAACCTTCGAGAATGTGCGAAGCAGCCGTCGTCTGAACACCTTGGGTGCAGAACAGGTCTTTGACCGCAATCGGCAGGCCTTCCATTTTACCAGCTTCACCTTTGGCGCGCTTGGTATCGGATGCCTTCGCCATCTCGATGGCTTTGTCCGGGGTTTCAGTGATGTAAGCGTTCAGATTACGATGCGCTTCCATCGATTTAAGGTGCGCCTCGGTCAATTCGACCGACGTGTAATCACCTTTTGCAAGCCCGTCGCGGGCTTCTGCAAGTGTCAGATTTGTCAGATCAGTCATTATTCAACCACCTTGGGCACAACAAAACAGCCAGCATCGGTCATCGGTGCGTTTGACAGCACTTTTTGCTGGATGTTGCCATCGGTGACTTCATCCTTGCGCAATGGCAAGGTCAGATCGGCAACCGACGTCAACGGGGCACAGCCCTCGACATCAACTTCTTGCAGTTCCTCGACGAAATCGAGGATACGGGTCAAATCTCCCGCCAGTTCGATCAAGCCCTCTTCAGACACGTTGATACGTGAAAGATGAGCAATACGGCGAACTGTTTCCTTATCCAAAGACGACATGGATGAAAGTCTCTCTTAAGGAATGACAAAAAACCCGGCAGATGGTCTATCTGCCAGAACGTAAATTACAGCGCGGAAACTAGCACCACGACGCCCCCGCTGCAAGGGCTGGAAACACCGATAATCTTAAGACAACCGGCTCGTTAGTTGGTCTGTGCATATTGGGAACCGTCCTCCCCGCGACGAAGGCACATGCAGAAGACGGCTTGCTGAACCACGCAGGCAACGTCCGAACAGTGAACTCCGTGGGTTTAAATGCAAACAGGCCGACGATACAAACGACCGTCGACCTGTTGGAGTACGTTGAGAAACCCGTCCAATTTACGCAGACGATGTTCCGTAACCTTGGTTAAGTCGGGCTCATGCCGCGCAGCCGTTCAGACCGACGGCGTAGCAATTCAACCGTCAGCAGAAGCAAGATCGAAACGGCCACAAGGATGGTTGCAGCCGCCAAAATTGTTGGCGAAATCTGCTCGCGTAGGCCGGTATACATCTGCCATGGCAAAGTCTGCTGACGGGCAGACCCGACAAACAAAACAACGACCACTTCATCAAACGAGGTGATAAATGCGAATAATCCACCCGAAATAACACCCGGCAGAATAAGAGGCATCTGAACCCTAAAGAAGGTTGTAACCGGGTTTGCCCCCATATTCGCAGCAGCCCGCGTCAAAGATTTATCAAACCCGACCAATGTCGCGGTTACCGTAATAATGACGAACGGAATACCCAGCACAGCGTGGGCCAAGATCACCTTCACATAGCCAACAAATGACTGGTTAAGACCAAGGGTAACCTCAAGCCAATTGCCAAGCGGCGCATAGAAGAAGAACATCCCCGTCGCCGAAATGATCAGCGGCACAATCATTGGCGAAATCAGGATCGCCATCATTGTCTGACGTCCCGGCACGTGAGATTGGCTTAAACCAATCGCTGCTAGCGTCCCCAACGAAACCGAGATGATCGTCGCAATTGGCGCAATGATCAGCGAGTTTTTAAGCGGCACCATCCACTCGTCAGTACCAAGGAAATCGCGGTAATGCTTCAGGCTATACCCTTCTGCCTTGAAGCTCAGCATTTCTGGCGTGAATGTGAAGAAGTTTTCTGCATTGAAGCTAAGCCATACGACCGGAATCAGTGGCGCAATCAAGAAGAAGAAAACAAAGGCACAGATAAACAGAAACGTGTTGTGCCAAAGAACCTGACCCGGCGTGTAATATGTCGGAACACCTGCCCGATACTTGCCTGTTCCGACCCAAGTGGCGAACCACCCCATCGAAACACCAACAAGCAACCCACCGAAAAAGCCCCCAAGGCCACCAAAAACAGCCCCGGCAAGACCGAATATTATTGCAATGCCCCAGATTTTTACCCGGCGGTTGATTTTCGTCATCCGCGCAAGAATACCTGCCAACACTGCACCGACAATTGCACCTCCGATCAACCCAATCGAAGGGGCGCCAAAGATGTTTCCGGTAATAAAACCAAACATCGCACCGAAAACCGCTACGAAAGGCATCGTAAAGGTCAGAAGGTCCGGCCGTTTAACATTAACGATCACACTACTCATGGCCTTAGCCCCCCAACTTCACGTTATCAATGCCCACGATCCTGTCGTAGCACCAGTACAGGCCCAGCACGACAATCAGAAGAATTGTCCCCAATGCTGCTGCGAGGCCCCAGTTGAGTGAGCTTGAAATGTGATAGGCGATCCGGTTCGAAATAAAGACACCGCTCGTCCCACCAACAATTTCAGGAGTGATGTAGTACCCAATGGCGAGAATAAAGACCAAGATCGATCCCGCCCCGATACCAGGGACCGATTGCGGGAAATATACCCGCCAAAAAGCGGTCCAATTCGTCGCACCAAGCGACTTGGCAGCACGCAGATAGCTTGGCGGAACGGTTTTCATCACCGAATAAAGTGGCAGAACCATGAACGGCAGCAAAATGTGCGTCATGGCAATGACGGTACCCGTCGCATTGTTCATCAAGATCAGACGATCCGCGTCATTGACAAAGCCAAGCCACACAAGGATTTCATTGATCACACCTTGCTGCTGCAGCAGTACTTTCCATGCAGATGTTCTGACCAAAAGCGATGTCCAGAACGGCAACAAAACCAAAATCATCAAAATACTGGATGTGCGCATCGGAAGGTTGGCCAACAACCACGCAACCGGATAGCCCAACACAATGCAACTTGCTGTAATGATCAGGGCCATGATCAGCGTACGTATGAACAATTGAGTATAGATCTGCTCGTTCTCGGGTTTCTGTTCGATCCCGTCAGGAGTGAGTTCCATATCAATCGCGTTCAGGAAATAGCCCGGTGTAACGCTTGGCGAATAAAGCTTAATCGTTGCCCAAACATCGGGCGACACCCAATCGCCATTTTCCGCAGCAAAAGCTTCGCGGAAACCGTCTTGTGGAAGATGATCCAAATTCGCGACAGCAGCTTGAAGTGCCTCTGCCCCCGGCCCCGAATAACTGCCAATCGCACTAATGGTATCTGGGCTGGTCAAATCCATACCCAACGCGCCATAAACCGCTTCCCAGGGATCTTCCTCGGCGACAACGTCATTGTCTGCTATTGCGGTCCAGATCGCGAAATCGGCGTAGGCACGGCTGGTCCATGGCAGCATCTTGGCGACTTGTTCGGACGGAACAAAGCCAACATCGCCAGCCATGCTTTCGCCAATCATCTCGGCCAAAAGATCGCGGCGTTGCTCAAGAAATGTGTCGCCGTCGGAACCTGACATCATTTCAAACCAGAACGCGCCATCCTTGAAATTGGCATCAATATCTTCAAGCGGGTCTTGCCATTCTTCACCAATATCATCAAGCGAACGCCCCGTCGTACGGAACAATGACGAAAGACCGGTTTGTTCATAATTCAAACGGGTACCAAGTCTGGTGTGTTGCTTGGCCTCGCTTGCTTTGAATAAATCAATATAAAGGTTGCGGAAAACTTCTTCCGATGGGGGTTCACCAGTTGAACTGTCCCATTCGGCGAGCTCTGTCACAACGCCTGGAAGCGTGACAGGCACAATATCGTTTTCGACCGACCGGAAAAGCATCGACAAAATAGGAACGATGAAGGTCACGACGACGAATAGCAAAAGCGGCGCAATCAGCATCAGTGCGCGTATCTTTTGCCGCAACAAAGCCCGTCGCAAGCTTTGTTTCAGTGGCCTGCCATCAGCGGCCAGCACTAATCCATCTGTCGTATCACTCATTACGCCCCCGTCATCCCGCCGTGTTTGTCGGTCTGTTATGCAAATTGGTCATTCTTTATTGGCAAAAGGGGGCCGCAAGCGGCCCCCTTCCAGTGGCTATTATTGAGCCAACCAAGCTTGGAACTTGGCATCAATATCGTCACGGTAATCAGCCCAGAACTCGTAGTTATAGAGGAACGTGTTCTTGCTGTTTTCCGGATCGGTCGGCATATGCGGTGCCATGTCGATACCAAGCGAAGCATGCTTGCCAACGAGCGGTGCCGAAGATGCACGGGCCGGACCATAGGAGATGTATTTAGACTGGTCAGCCAAACGCTGCGTGTCGGTTGCGAACTTCACAAAGTCCTTCACGCGTGCAAGACGGTCTTCTGGCAAGCCAGCCGGGATGATCCAGCCGTCAAGATCGAAGACCTGCGCATCCCAAAGCATGCTAATAGGCTGGCCCTGTTCAACGATTGCAGAGAACAGACGACCGTTATAGGTCGAACCCATGAAGACTTCACCATCAGCAAGAAGCTGCGGCGTATCTGCACCAGCACTCCACCAGATCACGCTGTCTTTGATGGTACCAAGTTTGGCCAAAGCCTGTTCCTGGCCTTCTGGGGTTCCCAACACGTCATAAACGTCTTCTTTGGCAACGCCATCACAAAGAAGCGCCCATTCCATGTTGTTGATCGGGCGTTTTTCAAGCGAACGCATACCCGGATAGGTTTTCGTATCGAACAAGGCACAGATATCGGTCGGAGCAGCAGCACCTGCTGGCACCATGTCTGAACGATACCCAACCGTGGTCGAATAAACGATCTGCGGGATAAAGCACTCGCTGACCAGCAAATCACCAAAGTCATCTTCAGCCGACGTGCCATCTGGCGCAGCGGCAAGATCTTCGTTCGGGTCGATTTCCATCGCCAGGCCTTCATCGCAAAGGCGCAGTGCATCCGCAGCAACAACGTCAACCAGATCCCAGGTGACATTCTTTGCTTCGTTCATTGCACGCAGCTTGGCAACAGCTTCAGCCGAACTTTCGTCCCACGTGATGGTAACGCCTTCATTCATAGCTGTATAAGGTTCAGCATAAGCAGCGATCTGGCTGGCTTGATATGCACCACCCCAGCTTACCAGCGTCATGTCCGACGCCATGTGATCGTCGGCCAATGCCGCACCACTCGTCGCGACAAGTGCAAGCATCGTTGTCGCTGAAAGTGTCTTAATGAATTTCATTGCAGACTCCCTGATTGTTTCCCGGCCTATTGATTGAGGACCTGCACCCGGGTGTACCTGTCCTGTTTCTACCTGATCGGGTGTTACGCGTCCAAGGCGCGACAATCTTCTGCCAGCCAACCGATTTCAATCTGCTGGCCCGGCTTCAAGCGCACCTGATCAGGCGCGTTTCTCGTCTTGATGATAAAATCTGAATTGCCCGCAACACGCAGTCGGGTTCGGAAAATATCACCCATATAGATGAACTCCAGCACCTCAGCCTTGAGCGTGTGGGCATCCTCGTGCAGACGTTCACGATTATATTCAACACGTTCCGGACGGATCGAGACGCGGGTTCGCTCCCCGACTTTCGTTACATTGACCGGAACGGCATCAATGACTTCACCGTCATCTAGTTCGATGACGCACGTATCACCCTTGATTTCTTTCACAACGCCTTCAAGGGTGTTGTTTTCACCAATGAACTGCGCAACGAAACTGTTTTCCGGGCTTTCATAAAGCTGATCTGGCGGCGCAAGCTGCTGAATGCGGCCATCGTCAAACACAGCAACCCTGTCTGACATTGTCAGCGCTTCGGTCTGGTCGTGGGTCACGTAAACGGTCGTAATGCCCAACTGATGTGCCAAATAGGTAATTTCAAACTGCATCTTTTCACGCAGTTGCTTGTCAAGCGCGCCAAGCGGCTCATCCATCAGAACGAGTTCCGGCTCAAACACAAGTGCACGCGCCAAGGCAACACGCTGTTGCTGCCCACCGGACAACTGTGCCGGACGGCGACCGCCAAAATCGCCCATCTCGACCATATCGAGGGCTCTTTTCACCTTTTCTTCCCGCTCAGCCTTACCCAGCTTTCGAACCTCAAGCGGGAAAGCAAGGTTTTCGGCAATCGTCATATGCGGGAAAAGGGCATAGTTCTGAAACACCATGCCGATACCGCGCTTATGCGGCGGAATATTATTGATCGATATGCCGCCCAACCGAATATCGCCATGCGTTGCTGTCTCAAACCCAGCAAGCATCATCAGACAGGTGGTTTTACCAGATCCTGACGGTCCAAGCATCGTCAGGAATTCGCCTTTCGGCATCGATAAATTGAGATCTTTTACGACAAGCGTTTCGCCATCGTAGCTTTTCTGCACGCGTTCAAATTCGACAAACGCGTCATTGGATGCACCGTCGGCCAACCCCTATACCCCCTGATATGTAATCATTTATTCTGCGATTTCGGTTTCGCTTAACCTTGCATCACTCCATTAGAACAAACCTGACCCGCTACATCAACCCCAAGAGAAATAAAGACTTCAAGCCCTTGATCTACAACAGTTGCAGCGCAATATAAGCTCTCCACCCTCTCTTCAGATGCGTATAATCAGCTATGCATTGCTTGCTGGGCTACATGATTGCTTTGCGCTGGTATTTTGGCGTCAACGCACCTATAAGGTCGCCATGATTTGCAATGATACTCAAGAATTGCTGCGGTGCCTGACACCAGCAGCCCGCGTTTTGGGCCTAGACCTTGGCACCAAAACCATTGGCGTGGCCCTTTCAGATGTAGGGCTTCAGATTGCTTCACCCTATGAGCTGATCTCGCGGAAGAAATTCACCCGCGATATCGCGCAGCTTTCATCAATCGTCACCAAGCAAAATGTTGGTGGGATTGTAATTGGCTTCCCGCGTGAGCTTGACGGGTCGATTGGCAAGGCTTGCCATCGCGTTTACGCCTTCATCGATGAGATGGAAAAATACATCGACCTTCCGGTTCTGATGTGGGACGAACGTCTTTCAACTAACGCAGTTGAACGTATCCTGATCGATGAAGTTGATATGACACGTAAACGTCGTGCAGAAGTCGTCGATAAAACGGCTGCAGCCTATATCCTGCAAGGCGCGCTTGATAACCTTAATCTTCATACCGATCCGGGCGAGAACGCCGAACCGGACGAAGACGAATTTGACGGCGATGAAGACTAAGCCACTTACGTCATCTAACTGATTTAATGAAAGCTGCTTGAAAATTCAGGCAGCTTTTTTATTTGGGTTTAATCACGACCATTGTGCCAAAGAAGGCCGATGGCGGCAGGATCAAATGGCCGTTCTTTTCGACCGCGCCAAGCGACATAGCAACATCATATATCTTATCGATATCATCGACGATCAGCTCAAACCCTGCAAAACCGTCTGATGGGAACAATGGATCGTCCAAACCATATTTCTCGATCAACTCTTCACTATGGAGAGCTTCGACAACCCCACCAGCACTGATACCATCATAGAATTCGACAACCGCATCTGCTGCCCAATGCCCAACAATCACCTTGCCAATCGCAAAAGCACTGTTGGCATGGCTTTGATATTCCGGGAAATAGAAGTTTTCCGGTGGGTGGCGGTGCTGACAAACGAATGCCACGGCGTTGCGCAACAACGGATGATTGGCAAACGCCAATGAAAAACCCACTCCAACCGTTTCGCCCTGCGGTGTTTTTGCATCACGTTCAAAATGAAATACCGGCGGCACTGCTGCACCAGCAGCCATGAACAATTTACGGTCCTGTTCGGCATCATTTGATTGCAAGGCAAGCATCGACATGCCTTCACGATGACGCAGATAATCACGGTTATACACGGGGAATGAGAATGGAATTGCCAGATCAGTTTCAGCAATTTTAGATGGCTCGACGACAGAAAGAAGTTCGATATACATGCCGTTAAGCTGGATCAGCGCATTACCAGTACCAAATGGATGAATTGCCCGAGGTGTGACCGTAAAACCAAGTTGGGAATATGCTGCTATTGCGGCATCAAGATCGTTCACACACAAGACCAGATGATCAATCGACCGCGACATAGCGTCCCCTTACGGAATTTCCGTTGGCATAAAACCGCTTTAAATCGGACAACAGTCTATGCTCAGCGTATTTTCATTGATGTGCTAACTATCACATCCCCTGCCCACGGGCAAAGAACAACCACGCACAAATGAATTTAAGTCACCTAATTCAGTAGTTTACTGTGGTAAAATTTTTGCAATAACACAAAGATGCTACAAAGGGCTGCGCCCTAAAAATTTGATAGCATCGATCGATCCAGAAGGCCGTTTAATGATCGCCATTCTTTCAGCTTTGCTCCCAACATTCGCCCTGATCGTTTTGGGCTATGTTTTGCGACAACGCAATTTCCTGCCCGACACATTTTGGCCGGGGGCAGAAAAGCTGACTTATTTCGTAACCTTTCCTGCACTTTTGTTCGCCAACACCGCCAAAGCCGATCTTGGCAGTTTGCCGTTATTGGGAATTTCCGGTGCAATGCTTGGAACCGTCGTTATTTGCACAGCACTGGTTATTGCGGCCAAACCAATTTTAAAAGTCAGCCCGGCTGCTTTTTCTTCATTGGTGCAGGGTGCCATTCGGCCAAACACCTATATTGGCCTTGCGGTTGCAGCAGCCCTTCTTGGCGCAGAAGGCCTGACCGTCACGGCACTTTGCGTTGCCTTGGTCGTCCCAACAGTAAACGTTATTTCGGTTTTGGCTTGCGCGCATTGGGGGGATAATGACCGTACCCCCGGCTTGCTTTCACTCCTGCGCGATGTTGGCAAAAACCCATTGCTGCTGGCCTGTGTTTTGGGCAGTGCATTTAATTTTGCCGGGATTGGCCTGCCGCCAGTCATTGGGCCGTTCCTTGAGGTTCTGGGGCGCGCAGCATTGCCAATTGGCCTGCTTGCCGTCGGTGCAGGCCTTGATCTGATCGCTGCACGACGCGCTGGCTGGCCAGTTGGTATTTCCAGCATCGGAAAGCTCGCTATCAGCCCCGCGATTGCTGCGGGCCTTTGCATTGCTTTCGAGTTACCAAGTATTGAGATGGCGGCAGTCGTTCTATATGCCGCCCTTCCCTGCTCCGCCAGCGCCTATGTCTTGGCCCGTTTAATGGGGGGCGACGCCCAGATGATGGCAAGCGTCATTACAGTGCACACACTTAGCGCGATCATCACAATGCCAATCATTGCCATTCTTGTGCATGCGGTTTAATGCCGGTTGGCATTCGTTTATACATTCACCGCGCATGACAACCTGACCATTCAGTCAGGAAATGCGTTGTCCGCTTTGGAATATTTAACTTTTCGTGACAGGGGCAATTCGCTATGCTCCGCGCGAAATTCTTCCAGGACCATCCAAGGGAAATGTGCAACGCCATGAGCGTCATGGGACCAGCGGCGGATCATTATCCGCACCCACACCTCCTCGGCATCGAGGGTCTCACCCCCGGGGAAATCACCCTTATTCTTGATCGGGCACAGCATTACGCGGAAAAGAACCGCTCTGCTGACAAAACCAGCAATATTCTGGCCGGCGCCACGGTTGTTAATCTGTTTTACGAAAATTCCACCCGCACACTGACATCGTTTGAACTTGCCGCCAAACGGTTGGGGGCGGATGTCATCAATATGACGGTTGGAACAAGCTCGGTCAAAAAGGGCGAAACCCTGATTGATACCGCCATGACACTAAACGCGATGAACCCGGACGCACTTGTTGTCCGTCATGGTGATAGTGGTGCGGTCAAGCTTCTCAGTGAAAAGGTCAATTGCGCGGTTCTGAATGCCGGTGATGGTCGCCACGAACATCCAACACAGGCCCTGCTGGATGCCTTGACCATCCGTCGCCATAAGGGCCGCCTGCATCGCCTGACAGTGGCGATTTGCGGCGACATAGCCCATTCGCGCGTGGCACGTTCCAACATCCTTCTTCTTAACACCATGGGGTCGCGTGTACGTCTGGTGGCCCCGCCGACCCTGATCCCGTCAAAGATTGACCGGATGGGTGTCGAAATTTTCCATGACATGGAAGAAGGCCTGAAAGACTGCGACATTGTGATGATGCTTCGCCTGCAGCTTGAACGCATGGAAGGAAGCTTCATTCCATCGGTGCGTGAATATTTCCACTTCCATGGTCTGGATCGCGCAAAACTTGCCAATGCCAAGCCAGATGCGCTGATCATGCATCCTGGCCCGATGAACCGTGGCGTTGAAATTGACAGTGAAGTTGCCGACGACGTTGAACGTTCTGTCATTCGCGAACAGGTTGAAATGGGTGTTGCTGTGCGTATGGCTGCCCTTGAGATTCTTGTCCTGAACCACAGAAAACTGGGAGGTCAGGCATGAGCCCCGCCATTCGCGCCAAAGGAGCTGGTAAAAAGGCCTTTATCAATGCCCGCCTGCTTGACCCGATCAACCAGACAGACATCATCGGTGGCCTTTTGATCAAAGACGACACCATCTTAAAAAGTGGTGCTGACGTCATCGATGCAACAGTGCCCGAGGGTTTTGAAGTAACTGACCTTGCAGGTGCTTGCCTTGCGCCCGGCCTGGTCGACATGCGCGCACAACTACGCGAACCGGGTTTTGAGCATCAGGAAACCATCGAGACGGCGGGAAAATCGGCCGCGACCGGCGGCATTACAACGATTATCGCCCTGCCCAACACCGACCCGGTCATTGATGATGTTGCAGGTGTCGAATTTATCGCCCGCCGTGCGCGCAAAGTCGGTTTGGCCAAGATCTTTGTCTATGGTGCTGTTTCCAAGGGCATTGAAGGCACCGAAATTACCGAAATGGGCCTTTTGCATCAGGCCGGTGCCGTTGCCTTTTGCGATGGCGTTAAAACCATCGCAAGTGCGCGTCTTCTGCGCCAGGCATTGTCTTATTCTGCCTTCTTTGATGGCATGATTGTTCAGCATCCCGAAGAACCTGAACTGTCCAAAGGTGCGGCAATGAACAGTGGCGAACTCGCCACCCGCCTTGGACTTACTGGTGTCTCTCCGCTGGCAGAAGTCATTCAGATTGAACGCGATTTGCGTTTGGCCGAAATGACGGGAGGGCGATTGCATTTCGCCCATATTTCGACCGGAGAATCGGTTGAGGTTATCCGCAAAGCCAAAAAACGAGGCCTTAAGGTCACCTGCGATACTGCACCGTTCTATTTCTCTCTGAATGAAAACTCGGTTTCCGATTACCGAACCTTTGCCAAGCTATCGCCGCCGCTCCGTTCAGAAGATGACCGCCAAGCAATTGTTGCGGGTCTTGCTGATGGTACGATTGATGCGATTGCATCGGACCATAACCCGCAAGATGTCGATTCCAAACGCCTACCCTTTGCACAGGCGGCCGCCGGTGGTGTTGGATTTGAAACACTTCTGCCCATCTCGCTTGAACTTTATCATAACGGGCATATGTCACTTTTGGACGTCATCACAAAGCTGACCTCTATCCCGGCAGGCTTGGTACGTATTAAGGGTGCAGGAACACTGGCCGAAGGCACACCGGCTGATCTTGTTATCTTTGATCCTGACCGCCCATGGAAAATCGATCCGTATCAATTCCAGTCGAAATCAAAAAATTCGCCCTTTGATGGTCGCCTTACACAAGGTCGTGTGTTGCGCACTTTGATTGATGGCCGCGAAATCTTCACGGAAGGCGCCTGAAATGGAACTTGATGCCGGTTACAAGGCAATGCTGATGTCCCTGCAAATCGCGACGGTTTGCGGATACCTGATTGGGTCTATCCCATTTGGGCTGGTCTTAACCCGCATTGCCGGCCTTGGTGATATTCGTAAAATCGGTTCGGGCAATATTGGTGCGACCAACGTACTGCGCACCGGGCGCAAAGATTTGGCGTTTTTAACGCTGCTTGGCGATGTCGGCAAAGGGGCTTTTGCCGTCCTGCTCTTCACGCATTACTCAGGCGTTGAGCAAGGAATATTTGCCGGTGGTGCCGCCGTCATTGGTCACATGTTCCCGATTTGGCTGCGGTTTAAAGGCGGTAAAGGTGTCGCCACTACATTGGGCACCTTGGCTGCTGTAAACTGGATCATGGGGCTGTGTGCGGCCCTGACATGGTTGGTTATGGCGCTGATTTTCCGTATCTCATCGCTTTCGGCCCTGATCGCAATGATTGCCGCCCCGCTTGCTGCGTTCTTTATCGCCAATGATCCGGGTGCCGGGTGGCTTGGGGTATTTCTTGCCGTCATCGTCTGGCTGGCCCATCACGCCAATATCGGCCGCCTCTTACGCGGCGAAGAACCCAAGATCGGGCAAAAAAAGAAGCTGGCAGAAGAAGATAGCGAATCGATCGAAAGCTAATCCTTCCATTCGAATTGCTTGACGAAACAACGCCCGGATGACCACAATCCGGGCGTTATGCTTTTTAATGATCCACAACTACAAAGACTTTCCCAATCCGAACGCCTTGCCCGCATGCGGCTTGCGCGAAGCACGAATATTGGCCCAGTCACGTTTCGGAAAATGCTGGATCGGTTTGGCTCCGCCCGTGAAGCGATCGAAATTCTTCCCGATCTTATTGCCCACTCAAAGACCTCCCGGAAAATCGCCTTGGCTGGTCGTGAAGATACAATCGCGGAGATTGAAGCCGCCAAGGCCTGCGGCGCAAAGCCAATCATTTTTGGTGATCCGGAATATCCGGCAATGCTGGCGCGGATCGAAGATGCCCCGGCATATTTTTATGCCATCGGGAGGATTGATCTTCTGACTAAGACATCCATCGGCATTGTTGGGGCGCGTAATGCATCGGCTAATGGATGTGGTTTCGCGCGCAAGATCAGCCATGACCTTGTGAGTGCGGGATATGTCGTCACATCTGGGATGGCACGGGGCATTGATGGTGCAGCCCATAGTGCTGCACTTCAAGTGGCCGATACTCATGCCGGTGGCACGATTGCAGTACTTGGCGGGGGTGTTGATGTTGTTTATCCGCGAGAACATCAGGAACTTTATGAAAATCTATGTACGCAAGGATGCGTCATTTCGGAAATGCCGCCCGGACTAAAACCACAGGCACGGCATTTTCCACGGCGTAATCGCATTATTTCGGGTCTGTCATTTGGGACTGTTGTTATTGAAGCTGGTCGCAATTCCGGGTCTCTCATCACGGCACGGTTTGCGGCTGAACAAGGGCGCGATGTTTTCGCGGTTCCGGGATCCCCGACCGACCCACGCGCAGCCGGCCCAAACAGCCTGATCCGCGACGGCGCAATTTTATGCGACTCTGCAGATGTGATTTTGGATACCTTGCGGCTGGCTGACCAAAACGCACAGCTTTTTGAAGGATTTCATCAATTCAACACAGATGCCCGCCAACCAAGTGCGGACGCGCATCATCAAGACTTTGATGACATCATCAAATCACTTGAACGTGACGCCGTAATTTCTTCGCCAAAGAAAACCAAACAAGATATTGAAATAACAACCGAATCTCCCGACACCTCCCCCCATCAAAAGGAGGGCCGAGACGGTCAAAACATCTTCGAATTACTATCATCCTCCCCCCTATTAATCGACGAGCTAATCCGTACGTCTGGCTTGTCGGCAGAACAGGTTTCGACAATTTTGATTGAACTCGAACTTGCAGGAAGGGTTGAACGCCACCCCGGAAATAGGGTATCGCGTATCGCCAAATGAGAGTCGCGTCGAATTAGGGCGTGACAAATATTGTTGTGATTTGCTGCAATTTGCGCAATCTGATCTGAAATACTGACACACTATATATATGTGTATCGACCATTCGGGTTATTGAAGCACAGCATAATGATCGCCTTCGGGCGCAAGAACCGGACACGAAAAACGTAATGAATCTTGTCATCGTCGAATCACCGGCCAAAGCAAAGACGATCAACAAATATCTCGGTGATGATTATAAGGTGCTGGCCTCTTTCGGTCACATCCGTGATCTACCGTCAAAAGACGGATCGGTAGATACCGATAACGATTTTTCGATGATCTGGGAGACAGACGGTCGATCTGAAAAGCAGATCAAGGAAATTGCCGCTGCGGCCAGAGACTCCGACACAATCTACCTCGCGACTGACCCGGATCGCGAAGGGGAAGCAATTTCGTGGCATATTCTTGAAGTTCTCGAGCAGAAAAAGCTGCTCCGCGGTCGTGATGTCCATCGCGTCGTGTTCCACGAGATCACCAAGAAAGCCGTAACCGAAGCAATTGCCAATCCACGTGAACTTAATCAAGAGCTGGTCGATGCCTATCTGGCGCGCCGCGCATTGGATTATTTGGTTGGGTTTAACCTTTCACCGGTTCTATGGCGCAAACTGCCCGGTTCGCGTTCGGCTGGCCGTGTGCAGTCGGTTGCTTTGCGCCTGATCTGCGAGCGTGAAATTGAAATCGAGGCATTTAAAGCCGACGAATACTGGTCGCTTGAAGCAGGCTTTGCTGTTCCCGAAGGCAATTTTTCAGCCCGCCTTACCCACCTGAACGGCGAAAAGCTTGATAAACTTGCCCTTGGCAATGAAAACGCCGCCAAGGTCGCACAGGAAAAAGTCGAAAGCCGCAGCTACACCGTTTCCAAGGTTGAGCGCAAAGACGTCAAACGTCGTCCGCAGCCACCTTTCACCACCTCAACCTTGCAACAGGAAGCATCGCGTAAGCTTGGCTTTGGGGCAAAACGCACCATGCAGCTTGCCCAACGCCTGTATGAGGGTGTTGATATTGGTGGCGAGACCGTCGGCCTGATCACCTATATGCGTACCGATGCCGTGATCCTGTCACAGGAAGCATTGGCAGCAGCGCGCCGCCTAATCGGCAAGGATTATGGCGAAGCCTATCTTCCGGCAAGTCCACGCAGCTTTGCCAACAAGGCCAAGAATGCCCAAGAGGCCCACGAAGCGGTCAGACCAACCGATTTGTTCCGTCGCCCTGATCAGGTGTCGCGTCATCTCGATAAGGACCAACTTGCCCTTTACACCTTGATCTGGAAACGTACCGTTGCCTGTCAGATGGAAGACGCCCGTTTTGATCAGGTGGCTGTTGATCTGTCATCAAACGACAATCATGTTGTTTTGCGCGCCAACGGTTCGGTCGTAAAATTTGATGGCTTCCTGAAGCTGTATCAAGAAGGCAAAGATGATGATTCAGATGACGAAAAAGATCGTCGTCTGCCGCCACTTGCCGAAGGTCAAAAGCCCAATCTTGGTAAAGTCAGCATTGATCAGCACTTTACCCAGCCGCCGCCCCGCTACACCGAGGCGAGTCTGGTTAAAAAGATGGAAGAACTTGGCATCGGCCGCCCATCGACCTATGCGTCAATCATCTCGGTGCTTCAGGATCGTAACTATGTTCTTCTCGAACGCCGACGTTTTGTCGCACAGGACCGCGGCCGTTTGGTAACCGCCTTCCTATCGAAGTTCTTTGAGCGCTATGTGCAGTACAACTTCACAGCCGATCTGGAAAACCAGCTTGATGAAGTCTCGATGGGCAAACTGGCCTGGAAGGATGTTCTCAAGGATTTCTGGAAATCGTTCAAAGGCAATGTCGACGAAGCCAAAGAACTGAAAATTACCGATGTGCTTGATGCGCTTCAGGTGATGCTGGAAAACTATCTTTTCCCGACCAGAGAAGACGGTACTGACCCACATAAATGTCCGAAATGCAGCGATGGCACGCTAAGCCTTAAGCTTGGCAAATTCGGGGCATTCCTTGGCTGTTCGAACTATCCGGACTGTAATTTTACCCGTCCATTGGTCGCCAATGAAAACGGCAGCGATTCCGAACTTGATGCTGGACCAAAGGTTCTTGGCATCGACAAGGAAACCGGTAAGGAAATTACACTTCGCAAAGGCCCGTATGGCGTTTACGTGCAGCTTGGTGAAGAAGAAGAAGTTGAAGGCAAAAACGGCAAACCTAAAAAAGTTAAACCGAAACGCACTTCCCTTCCCAAAGGTTTGGAACCATCTGTAGTGGATCTATCCAAGGCAGAAGAACTTCTGACCTTACCGCGTTTTGTCGGCATCTATCCGGATACGGGCGAAGAAATGAAAGCCAATATCGGCCGTTTCGGACCTTATATTCAAGCTGGCAGCATTTTCGCGTCGCTTAAGGCTGATGATGACGTTCTGACCATTGGTGAAAACCGCGCCATTACGCTTGTCGCAGACAAACGCGAAAAGGCCGGCAAGGAAATCGGCAAGCACCCGGATGACAATGAACCGATTTTTGTTGCTGTCGGGCGCTGGGGACCGTTTGTTAAACACAAAAAGACAATCGCCAATATCCGCGATGTAGAGCGCGATGACATCACGCTTGAAATGGCGATAAAGGCAATCAAGGAAAAGGAAGCCAAGTCGGGCAAAACGTCCAAAGCCCCGGCCAAGAAAACGGCGACCAAAACAACGCCTGCTAAAAAGAAAACTGCAAAAAAACCTGCAGCGAAAAAGAAAACCACGAAAAAGGCGGCGGCGACTTAATCGCCGCCTTCCTTTTGAATGGATTATAATTGAAAGGACGCCACAAACTTGGCGAACGATACAGAAGACAAGAAATACTTCCCAAGCCGGGAAGAAATCATCGAATTCATTAGTATGAGCCCCACGCCTGTGGGCAAGCGCGATATTGCGCGCGCCTTTAACATCAAAGGTGCAGCGAAGATCGAGCTTAAGAAGGTTCTTAAAGACCTGAACATTGGTGGTGATGTCGTCAAAGGCCGTAAGCGGTTCGACCGACCAGACCGCCTGCCCCCGGTTGAGGTACTTGAAATCACCGGCATCGACGATGAAGGTGAAGTTCTAGCCAAACCGAACGTTTGGAAACACGATTACGAACCGCCACACATTCTGGTCAAATCAATCCGTCGTGGCGGGCCAAGTGCGCCGGGCATTGGTGACAAGATTCTTGCCAAACTTCGCTATACCGGCAAGCACACCTATGAAGCCAGCATCATGAAGGTTCTGGGCAGCGGCCCGCAACGCGTATTAGGGCTTTATCGCCCGAATGAACGCGAAGGCCGCGTTGTCCCAACGGACCGTAAGGATAGCGGTGAGATTGCTGTTCCAAAGGATGACCATCCAGACCTTGAAGCTGGCGCACTGGTATTGACTGAAATTCTGCCGGGCAAACATTTTGGTTTGCGCAAAGGCCGGATTACAGAAGTTCTTGGAAATATCAACGAACCAAAATCTATCAGTCTTGTGTCCATCCATGCGCGCGGCATCCCGTTTGAATTCCCGCCAGAAGTCGAACTTCAGGCACGGGATTCCAAGGCAACGCCGCTGAGCAAGCGAACCGACCTTCGCGACATTCCGCTTGTCACCATTGATGGTGCAGATGCGCGCGATTACGATGACGCCGTTTGGGCCGAAGCCGACACCGATCCTGAAAATGAAGGCGGCTGGCACATCATGGTCGCGATTGCTGATGTGTCTTGGTATGTGCGCCCCGGCGATGCATTGGACCGCGAAGCCGTAAAACGCGGCAATAGTTGCTACTTCCCGGATCGCGTAGTGCCGATGCTACCATTTGAATTGTCAAACGGCTGGTGTTCGCTGGTTCCGCACGAAGACCGCGGCTGTATGGCTGTTGAGATGTGGCTTGATAAGCATGGTCATAAGATCCGCCATAAGTTCTGCCGTGGTATGATGCGATCAGCAGCCCGCCTGACCTATGATCAAGTTCAGCGCGCCAAGGATGGCCAACCAGACGACACAACCGGTCCGCTGGTCGATAGCATTATCAAGCCGCTTTACGGTGCATTTGATGCGTTCCTAGAGGCCCGCAAACGTCGTGGTGTGCTTGAACTTGATGTTCCAGAACGCAAGATTGAACTTAACGAGCAAGGCCAGATTGTCGCAATCGCGCCACGCGCACGATTTGACAGTCACAAGCTGATCGAAGAATTCATGATCGCGGCCAATGTTTGTGCAGCCGAAGAACTCGAACGCATCAAGCAGCCCTGCATGTATCGTATCCACGATGCCCCAAGCGAGGAAAAGCTCGAAGCATTGCGGGAATTCCTTGAAGGTGCGGGCTACACGCTTAACAAGGCTGCCGTTCTGCGTCCGCGGGACTTCAACCAAATCCTTGAAAAGGCCAAAGACACGCCGGAATCTGAATTGATCAATACGGTCGTTCTGCGCAGCCAATCCCAAGCAATGTATAGCCCCGATAACATTGGGCATTTTGGCTTGGCATTGAAAAAATATGGCCATTTCACATCCCCGATCCGACGCTATGCCGACCTCTTGGTTCATCGCGCTTTAATTGCCGGACTGAAACTGGGCGAAGGTGGATTGCCGCCAGAAGATGGCGAACGGTTCGAGCAAATTGGCGAAGACATTTCAGGCACAGAGCGCCGCGCAGCCATGGCTGAACGTGATGCTGTTGATCGCTATGTTGCGGCTTATATGTCCGATAAAGTCGGTGCCGAATTCCCCGGCAAGATTTCTGGGGTTACGCATTTTGGCTTGTTCATTTCGCTAAATGAAACCGGTGCAGATGGTCTTGTGCCGATTTCTACTTTGCCCGATGACTATTACGTTCATGAAGCTGCCAGCCACGCGCTGGTCGGGCAAAATCGTGGCAAAAAGTTCCAACTTGGCGATGCCGTGGTTGTGCGCATTGCCGATGCGGATGCGGCCACAGGATCGCTGGCCCTACGTCTGGCCGAACATGCCGATATTACTGAGCGTGATCTGGTTGAACGACCACGCGGCCGCCGTGGTCAAAATAAACGACGCGGAAGCCCCGGCGACCGCAGCCATCGCCACGGCAGCAAACCCGGTTTTCGATCAGCCCCGCGTGACGGCAACGGTCCGGGTGGAACATCGGCGACCAAAGGCAAGCCTGGCAAAAAGAAAACCACGCCAAAAAAACAACGTAAACTGGTGGCATCCAACCGCACAGCACGCAATGCGCCCAAAGGCGGAAGCAAACCCGAATAGGACCAAGGAAAACACCAGTAGAATGACCAAGGGCGGCCAAATGGCCGCCCTTTTGTTCTTAAACCTGCGTGAACAGCAATTACATCATGGTTTCGATGAATTTCGCCAGATGTTCTGATGTCTGTTTGCCGCGGTTGTTAATGATAACAACATTCTCCGGCAGTCCTTCAAGATCGGGATGCTTGGCATCAAAACTGGTCAAAAGGCCAAGCTTCTTGTCCGCCAATGTTTTCATCGCCGCAAGCGCACGCACCAGTTCTATGCCACTAAGACCATCGAGAACAGCCGCCGTAATCACCGCATCAGGGTGCGATTGCACGACCGTTTCAAACGCCTCAACCGCATTTCGGGCGGTAATGGTACGGAAACCCTTTTGACGCAACTCACGCTGCAAAAAACTGGCCTGAACGGCGGTTGCGGTCACAAGCAACACTTCCTTATCGAGTGCAACAACCGCATTGCTTTTTCCTGCTGTATCATCTGTTTTGACACTTCGGGTCGGAAGTGATCGCAGAATACGGGTTTCTTCCTCGGATGGCGGGTTGGTACCGCTTTCAATGATTTCGCGAATCCAACTGGTAAAATCGACCAGAGACGCCGCTTCGAGATCGTCAATCTCGGTCATATCGGCGATGTAATCTTCCAGTCGATGGGCAATTGACCCAACCAACGGAAAACCAAAAGATCCGGCCAGCCCCTTTACGGTGTGGGCCTCGCGGCGAAGTTCGGCAATACCGGCCGCCGCCCCATCCAGTCCACTTGCCACGCGGTCAATTATCGTTTCAATACGATCAATGCGATCAACGGTGTCCTCAATGAAGTCCTGTTTCAGACTTGCGACAATTGCGTCTGCATTTCCCACTGGGGTACTCCTTTGGTCGGTATTCTATCTTGGTCAACAAAACAAATCTTGATCAGAAGTTTATCTAGTCCAAGCGATTTTTCTTGCCTGTGCACGTGAACATCACGATGATGCCTTACCGTTTCAATGCCCCTTTTTGCCACCCGGATCAAGTGCGGGCTAGAAAGAAACAGGAGTAAAACGCCCCATGACTGAGCCTAAAGATATCTCCCCTGAATCGCGGGAACACACGCACAATAACAACGCCGATAATGGCCCACAAAGCAGTAGCAGCCGCCTTTTCCTTGGCTTGCGCCGCGGTTTCCGCCGCAAATGCCCCAATTGTGGAAATGGCTTTGCCTTTGGCGGATACCTAAAGCTCCGCAGCGAATGCAATTCTTGCCACCACCCTATCGGGGAATACAGGTGTGATGATGCACCGCCTTATTTCACGATTTTTCTGGTCGGACATATCGTGGTTCCCGGCGTATTGATGATGGAGCAATCCATAAAACCATCATTTGGCCTGCAGTTATCAATCTGGCTTCCGGCAACAGTTTTGCTGTGCCTTGGATTTTTACCCTTTATCAAAGGGGCGGTTCTTGGCACCCAATGGGCGATGCGGATCAAAGGATAGTCGTTGGCTAAATGCCAGTTTTTCCTATAGAATACCCAAATTCGGTTCCCATATTTAATCGGATTATTCGCGTGGTCGATATCGATCCATCACAAATGGAAAACCTTCGTCTGCAGAACGGTTTACACCGTTGGCGGCGCATTGGCGCGGCGGTTGGGTTTTGTTTGATCCAAGCAGCATGTGGAACGCCGCAGGTTACCGGGATAACAGCACCGGATGATCCTCAAACCCGGGAACTGATCAGCCAGACCATAGAACTTGTGGCTTCACGCTACATTGATCCGATCAGCCGCGATCAAATTCTGGTTAACACCCTTGATGGACTTTCAGAAATTGATCCCGATATTCGGGTCGGCATCACCCCCGATGATCTGGTACTGCACTATGACAATCGAACCATCCAAACGATCACATTACCGCAAGCAGCTTATGATCCGGTCAGCCCAGAAGGCACTCTAGTCTGGTCTGAGATCACGCTGCGCGGTCTTGGCGCCTATCGTGCTTATTCACCACTTTTGCGTAATAGTCCCACACTTGATGTCCAATCCGCACTCGTAAGCGGTGCCATCCGTAATCTAGACCGCTATAGCCGGTATGAAGGCCCAAAACAGGCAGCATCCGCCCGTAACCGGCGTGATGGTTATATCGGGATCGGTGTGCGCCTGATCGGTGGTGCCGGATATCCTGTGGTTAAGCTCGTACACCCTGAAAGCCCTGCGGCGAATGCCGGCCTCCATCCCGGGGATCAGATTATGACGGTGGACGGTCAGGATATGTATGGCAAGGCCAGCACATTTGCCGCAGCCCTTCTTCACGGTGAAGAAGGCAGCAGCGTCGTCATAGAAGTTAATACTGCAGGTTCAGACGCTGTAACACCGATGGAAATCATGCGCAAACGTGTGATTGACCGAACGGTCTTTGCCGAATTCCGCGACAACATTCTGATTGCCCGCGTCACCAGCTTTAACAGTGCAACCGCAACTGTACTTGGCGATAACATTCTCAAAGCGCAGCTTTATAAGGACGGCCTGAAGGGCGTCATTTTGGATCTTCGCGGGAATCGCGGCGGTTTATTGCAGCAAGGTGTTGCTGTCGCCGACCTGTTCTTGGAAAATGGTCCGATCGGCAATACATTCTCGCGCGTGACTGCGGCGCGCCATATTTTCAAGGCCGACAGCCGCGATCTGACAAATGGTGTGCCGCTTGTCGTTCTGATTGATGGCCGCACGGCCTCATCGGCTGAATTGGTCGCCGCAGCCCTACAAGACCGCAACCGCGCCGTTCTGGTAGGCTCTACGAGCTTTGGCAAAGGGTCCGTTCAAGCAATCAATGACTTACCCAATCATGGGACACTGACCTTTACCTGGTCTCGCATGACCGCCCCTTCGGGCTACACGTTTGACAGGATCGGGATTTTCCCGGCTATTTGCACGCAGTCTGATGATGGTAAGAACGCAGTTCATCCGGTGAGCGATGCGCTCTCACAACGCGACCAAATTGCCGCGCTGATGGTGAAATGGCGCAACCTTGATTATCAGGATGAAAAAAGCCGTCGGGAACTTCGAAATGTTTGCCCGGCAAACGCGAATGGCGATGTATTTGACGTCGAAGTTGCGCTGCAATTGTTGAAAAATAGCCCTGATTACAAGCATCTTGCCTTCATCGGACAGCAGGAAATCGCCGACACTTTCGAGACGCATTAAAAATGCATTCTTTTTTGCCAAAATGGCTTGACACTCTGGCGATAACCTTTATGTTCCGGCGCCTGAGATACACCTGAACACAGGATGCAGAGACATGGCGAAGCCCGCTTCGATCCTCGTAAAGTTGGTAAGCACCGCAGATACCGGTTACTTCTATGTTGTTAAGAAGAACCCGCGGAATACCACCGAGAAATTCCAGTTTCGCAAGTACGACCCGGTCGTGCGTAAGCACGTCGTGTTCAAAGAAGCGAAAATGAAGTAATCTGGTTCTTCGGAATCTGATTACAACCAGACTTTTAAAAAGACGTGTCCTTCGGGACACGTCTTTTTTTTACGCTGTTCTAAAAATCGATACGGTGCAGGTCCACCTATCACGTGCCGTTTTGAACGGTTTAGCGAAAGCAGCGATACCCCGCTGCTGCCAACAGCAACCAGCCACCAATAAGGGCCAAGCCGCCAATTGGCGCAACAGCACCAAAAGCTGCGATACCGCTAAAGGCGATGACATATAGCGAACCACAGAACAGCAGAATGCCCGCCAACATGGCGTAAGCAGCAAGACGCAAGCATTCCTCATCAGGAACATGGTGAACAAGACCCGCAATCGCAGCCAAGGCAACAGCATGAACAAGCTGGTAATGCGCGCCCTTCTCGACCAGGCCACGGGCATAATCCATCTCGCTACCGGTCAAACCATGCGCTGCAAACGCACCAAGACCAACCGCCATTGCCCCATTCACACCCGCCATAACAACAGAAATTCGCATATGTGGGTTCCCCTATTGCGCTGCTAAATCAAAATGATCGCGCAAGACTAGTCATCCAAGATGATTCTTACCATGCGAAAACGCAAAAAAAGTGGCCGTACATAATAATGTACGGCCAGTAAACTCTCTTGGGGGAGATGTGCCGGACAATCGAAATGCCCGTCACAACAATATTAATACCTGCGCACCCTGCCCAATTCTGTGACAGTCGTCACATCGCTGGTAAAATATTATGAAACTTATCAACTTTGACCCTTCAATAACCTGAAATCATCAAGGTCAGGACCAAACACACCCAAAGTGCATATGGATTTAATGAATTGATTCACTAAGGAACTCTTCCAATCGCCGGACATCAGGCACATAGAGACCACTATCAACCTTTGTGACCAGCCCCTTGCGGCCAAGGCTTCCCATCACGCGGGCCACCGTTTCACGCGACGTGCTAACACGGCCTGCTACTTCTGAATGAACAGGAACAGGTGATAGTGTTGCCGAACCGCCATCATTGCTAATCTCTTGTGCGCGACGCAAAATCTCGGCCACAACCCGCTCATTCGCCCCAAGCGTGCTGACATCCACGATCCGACGGGTTGACGTGCGTACAATTCTTGCCAATTCACCAATGACATTCCAAGCAACCGACGGGTGACTTTTGACCACTTTTTCAAAGTTCGCCGGGCTTAGAATACCTACATCCGTGTTGCTCACGGCAAACACACACGCTGATCTAGGCTCCCCGTCTATGGCTGAAAGTTGTCCGACACACCCACCTGCGCCAATTTCTTCAAGTGTGATTTCCCGTCCAGACAGGGAATAGTTCACAATACGCACCCGCCCAGAAAGGATCAGGTAAACGTCAGAACTGTCGGATTCCGGTTCAATAATTTGTGCCCCGGCAGCATAGGTTTTGCGATTGATGTGACGTTCGACATCAGCAAGTGCATCTTCGTCCAAGTCCGCGAAAATACCAACGACAGATAATTTGACCATGTCCACATGCTTTTTGTTGCGCTGTTGTTCTTATATAGGCGGCAAGCTTGGTGCGCCCTATTCTTATCCCACTCTCTACAACCAATCATAGGCAAACAACTTGTCACTGACAATCATTGCGAACAAGTAGCCCTGATCATATATCATAATAGACATATGCATGTTGCATATGCGAACATAGCCCACGGTTTTCCAACATGACTTCATCTTGCATTGATCCTGTTACCTCTAGGAGACCTGCCATGAGTCCAGAACTGGAAATTTTCCGCCGAAGCCCGGTGGGCAAACCCAAAAGCAAACACCCTATCGTCTTCGTGCACGGCGCCTTCACTGGTGCTTGGTGCTGGAACGAGCACTTTCTTGCTTGGTTTGCAGATCAGGGGTTTGAGACAGTCTCATTTTCCCTGCGGGGACATGGCGGAAGTGGCGGACGAAAATTGCGCAACCTGTCCTCGATCGATGATTATGTCGAAGATCTGGAAGAAGTCGTCGAGACCCTTGGCCAGAAACCTATTCTTATCGGCCATGCGATGGGTGGCTATATCATTCAGAAATATCTGGAACGCCATAGCGCAGAAGCCGCGATATTGATGGCGTCTGTTCCACCCGAAGGTCTTGTTGCAAGCAATGCCATGATGGCAATGGCCCAACCTGATTTGTTTTTCCAGATGTTTTGGCTTCAAGCCATTGGCCCCCACACCTATCTGCGTGACCGGCTTGGCAGGGCAATGCTGTCACCTGACATTGCCGAAGATGAAGGCCTGATCTATTTCGGCCGCCTCGAAACGGAAAGTCAGCGTGCATTGATGGATATGATGGGGGCTAATCCCGTCTTTCTTTCTGCCGAAGATGCACCTTCGATGCTTGTGATCGGTGGACGTGATGATGAGATCATCCAAAGTGAATTAACCCATCACACTGCCAAACGATACGGCGCGGATTACGCCCTTATTAACAATATTCACCATGCCATGATGCTTGATAAGCACTGGGAAGACGTCGCTGAGACCATATTGGAATGGCTACAAGTCAAACTTGTCACCCAGCAGCGTAGCAAGGGTAACAAGGCCGCGGTCTGACCCCAATCGTCGCCATTTTATTACGGCACAAACACACCTGCATCTGCCACGATACGGGTATGCATTCATTGGCCTCTGAACAAAGCATCAACACCTGCTGTGCACCATCATAAAAGGTCTGGAACATGCCCCTCATTGCCCCTGCATCCTCAACATCCAGAACCATCGGCCCGATTGCATTGACAATCTGCACCAGCATCGGATTGTTTGCTGCGTTCATAAATCCGGCAATGAGCCAACAAAGCACAGATGCCATTGCCCCTGAAAGCGCTACGACTACTGCAAGAATTGACACGCCCCAACCGATTCAGGCCCAAAACTGGATGATCAGTGCTGCCAACCCACATGCAGTTGAATCCGGTGCCGATATTCTCAGGGCTGGGGGTAATGCTATTGATGCGATGGTCGCCATTCAGGCCATGCTGGGGCTGGTTGAGCCTCAATCATCTGGTGTTGGTGGCGGTGCCTTTCTGGTGTATTTCGATGCCCAATCGGGCAAACTTACGACATTGGACGGACGTGAAACCGCACCGCTTGACGCAACACCTACCCTGTTTCAAGACGATAATGGCGAGCCACTTAAATTTTACGATGCGGTTGTCGGTGGCCGTTCAGTTGGCACGCCGGGCACCCCTGCACTGATGAAAACCGCACACGAAAAATGGGGACTTCGCCCTTGGAAAGATTTGTTCGTTCCCGCAATCGACACCGCAACCAGTGGCTTTGAAGTTTCACCAAGACTGGCCGAACTGATTGCAGCAGATCAGGAAAGGCTGCTGCGCGACACGAAGGCCAAAGAGTATTTCTTTGACCAAACCGGCGCGCCCTTACCCGCTGGCGCGGTTCTTCAAAACCCGCAATATGCCGCGACATTGCAAGATTTGGCCGCAAACGGGACCGCAAATTTTTATCACGGCCAGATTGCCAAGGATATCGTTGCCAAAATCACCGATGCACGTTGGAATCCCGGCGTTCTATCCCTTAAGGATTTTGCCCAATATCAGGTCAAGGAACGACCACCGGTTTGTATTGATTACCGTGAATACAGTGTCTGCGGTATGGGTCCACCTTCTTCTGGGGCGCTGACTGTTGGGCAAATTCTAGGTCTATTGGCCCCCTATGACCTTGCTGCCCTTGGTCCGAATTCACCAGAAAGCTGGCGCCTGATTGGCGATGCATCGCGATTGGCCTTTGCCGATCGCGGGCTATACATGGCCGATGTCGATTATGTTCCCATGCCACTTAGCGGATTGTTGGACCCATCCTATCTCGCGGAACGTTCCAGACTACTTGAAGGTGAAAACGCTCTTGAAACAGTCGAATCCGGTCTTCCGGAATTTAGCCACGCGATGAAGCTTGCAGATGATGAGTCCATAGAACTGCCTAGCACCAGCCATTTTTCAATCGTCGACATCTATGGCAACGCTGTGTCCATGACCACAACAATTGAAAACGGCTTTGGGTCGCGATTGATGGTCAACGGGTTCATGCTAAACAATGAACTGACCGATTTTTCTTTCCGTACCCATTCAGACGGTATCCCCATTGCCAATGCTCTGGCACCGGGTAAACGCCCACGATCCTCAATGGCCCCAACAATCGTCATGAAAAATGGAAAACCGGCCTTCATAACGGGTTCCCCGGGCGGGTCACGAATTATCGGCTATGTTGTAAAATCGCTGATCGCAATGATTGATTGGAAAGCTGACCCTCAATCCGCAATCAATATGCCTCATCTTATCAACCGGTTTGGCACCTTTGACCTTGAAGCGGGGACAACTGCCGAACATCTTGCGCCGGCATTAGAAAAAATAGGCTACAAAACAAGTATTCGCGATCTCAACTCCGGCATTCATACCATCATGATCGCAGAAGACGGATTGATTGGCGGGGCAGACCTTCGGCGCGAAGGCATTGTCATTGGTCAGTAATCCCGCTTTGAATTCAAAACGGGTGGAACCCTGTTGGTCGCCACCCGATTTTTTCTTTAATTGTTATTGCAATAACAATTCGTTACCCATCTTTCCTTAACCAACCTTCTAACAGGGAATAAAGCGCCTTGTGGTCTTCGGCGATGCAATCAGCACCAGCATCTCGCAAATAACTGCCCGGCGTAATGTCAACCAACCCAATGGTGGTCGCACCAGATGCCACACCTGCCCGCACGCCATTCTGGCTGTCATCAACCACAATACATTCAGAAGCCATAAGCCCCATCTTTTGGGCGGCGAAAAGATAAACATCTGGATGTGGTTTGGGATTGGCAACATCATGTGCCGAACAAATCCGGTCCCGAAAGCGTTCTTTAAGACCGACTTTCCCCAAAGACACATCCATCTTGTCGTGTGGGCCATTGCTGCCAATTGCCATAGGAATGTTGTGCATATCCAACAAATCTAAAATCGGCGCCAGATCGGGATATGGAAGCAGATCATTGCGAAAGGCAACAAACGTGCGCTCATAGCATTCCAACAACCAATCATCGGGCAAAATGATACCAAACAGTTCTTTCATTTTAGGCGGCACCATCGCAAGTGTGCCGCCAATGAAAAGGTCATGGGTTTTGTTCATATCCATATCACAGCCATAGTCACAAAGCTGATCTGTCAGCACCTTGCAGGCCAGTGTTTCGGTATCAACAAGAACACCATCACAATCAAATATTACCCCACGAACGACGGGCTTTGACATATTCGAAATCCTTAAAGCCCAGCCAATTCGACCCAGCGTGCTTCATCATATGCAACCGTCCGGGTTGCACCGAAATCGACAACCGGCCGTTTGATCACGGTCGGGTTAGCAGCAAGAACTGCCGCTGCGGCGGCACCACCCTGTTCCAACGTTGCTTTGTCATCGTCAGAAAGATTGCGATAACTTGGACCACGCTTGTTGATCAAAACCTTACCACCGACTTCATCAAGCCAACTTTCGATCATCTTGGCATCAATGCCATCAACGCGGAAATCATGAAGTTTGTTTTCAATACCCTTTGCATCGAACCATTTGAGGGCCTTACGCACGGTGTCGCAATTCTTGATGCCGTAAATCGTAACCATATCAATTCCTGTGTTTTAATTCTTTGGGATGCAGCCATGCATCTCGCAATCGGTTTTGACCCTAAATCCCGGAACATATATAAAGACCGCGCTTTGACTACGGCAAGCCCATTCACCCAGTTTGAAGACAATCGGTAGACCCATGACTGTTAATCGACGTATTTCCGTTGCCCCAATGATGGATTGGACGGACCGGCATGATCGCTATTTTTTGCGGCAAATCAGTCGTCATACGTTGCTCTATACCGAAATGGTCACCACAGGCGCGATCATTCATGGCGGCGTGGAACGGCATCTTCGCTATAATGATGCCGAACACCCGATTGCGCTTCAACTTGGCGGTAGTGACCCGGATGATCTGGCGCGTGCTTGTGATATTGCCAACCCATATGCTTATGACGAGATTAACTTAAATTGCGGATGCCCTTCTGATCGCGTGCAGAACGGTGCGTTTGGCGCCTGTCTGATGGGAACACCCGATGTGGTGGCAAACTGCGTCAAATCAATGATTGCCACCAGTGACGCCCCCGTAACGGTCAAGAACCGCATCGGCATTGATGACCAAGAAGATTATCCCTCCCTGAAACGGTTCACAGAAACGGTTGCCAATGCCGGTTGTACAACCTTCATCGTGCATGCCCGCAAGGCGTGGCTTAAGGGACTGTCGCCCAAAGAGAACCGCGAAGTTCCTCCGCTGAGATACGAACTTGTCTATCAGCTTAAGCAAGAATTCCCAGAACTTGAAATTCTGATCAATGGCGGGATCAAGACGCTTGATGAAGCGCAAGATCATCTGAACCATGTTGATGGGGTTATGATCGGGCGTGAAGCTTATCAGAACCCGTCTGTTCTGTTTGATGTGGACCGGCGCTTTTATGGCGACGATAGCAAACCACTGAGCAGACATCAGGTTGTCGAAGCGATGCTGCCCTATATTGAGCAGCACCTTACAGAAGAAAACGGAACCATCGGTCATGTCACCCGTCACATGCTTGGCCTGTTCCAGCAAATGCGGGGTGCCAAACAGTGGCGTCGATATCTAAGCGAGAATGCCCATCGCAAAGGGGCCAGAACCGAGGTCATTCGCGAAGCCCTTGCACTGGTTCCAGAACAGGATGATGAGGCCCTGTCTGCATGACAGCCGACGACATTCCGACCGCGCCAGAAACAAAGTCAGATGTCGCCAGCATGACAAATGCTGGCGACATAACTTGGCGCGATGGCAATGTGCCATTTTCCCCGCATTTTGGGGACGTATATTACAGCCCAAAGAATGGCTTGGCTGAAACACGCTATGTGTTCCTTGAAGGCAACAACCTTCCGGCCGCTTGGCAAGACATCGAAAACTTTACCATTGGCGAAACCGGTTTTGGCAGTGGCTTGAATTTTTTGGCCGCGTGGCAAGCATGGTCACAAGACCACGATAAATCAAAACGTCTTCATTTCGTCTCGGTTGAAAAATACCCCCTCGCGCGCGACCACATGATGCGCGCTCATCAAAACTGGCCGGAACTATCAGAATTTTCTGCAGAACTAGGCGATATTTGGCCGACCGAAACCATGCTGCCCGGCACCCATCGCTTCATTCTTGGCAATGGTGCGGTAAGCATCACACTTATGATTGGCGATGCCAACAAATGCTGGTCGGGGTATGAAGGCGATATTGACTGTTGGTTCCTTGATGGCTTTTCCCCTTCACGAAATCCCGATATGTGGGCGCCTTCCCTGTTTGCAGCCCTTGCGGTAGCTTCATCTCCCCATGGCGCAACACTTGCAACCTTTAGTGCCGCACGCATCGTCCGCGACGGACTTGAAAGTGCCGGGTTTGCAGTCAGCAAACGCAAGGGATTTGAATATAAGCGGGACATGATCACCGCGACTTTTCCCGCCAGAACAATGCAATCGGATGGCAGAAACCGGTTTCATTTTACCGATGATCCATGGTTTAACCTTCCCAAGAATAGAACTGCCAAATCCGTTGCCATAATCGGCGGGGGCATGGCCGGTGCGGCCTGCGCGGATGCTTTGCGCAGTCGCGGATGTGATGTCACGATCTTTGAAAAACGCGATCAGTTGGCAAACGCGGCATCAGGCAATCCAATTGGTATGATTGAACCCTATTTCACGGCTGATGACGCCATTATGGGGCGTTTCTTTGAAGCCGGTTTTCGGTTCAGTCATCGTAAAATTAAACGTCTTGCCGATGATGGCCTGATAGATGCGGGTTTTTGTGGCGTGCTTGACCTTGCGACCAGTGCGCGCAAACAGGAACGTCAAGAAGGCTTATTAGCAAGACTTGCCGACAAACCAGACCTTATCCAAGAAATGTCGCGCGATGAGGCCAGCGCATGCTTTGGCCTGCCCGTCCCCATGGGCGGGGTGTTTTACCCGTCTGCTGGGTGGGTCAGTCCACCTTCTTTCGTGCGGGCATTAACCAACGGCATCGAAACTCATTTATCGACGACCATTGCTGATATTGGCGACACGCAACAAGGCAAAACATTGATCAGCAGTGATGGCCGTGCATTTGGACCATATGATTCGGTCATCATTGCCGGTGCAACGGAAACAAGCACGCTTTCGCAAACAAAGTGGTTAGTTGATCAATTAATTCCCGTGCGTGGCCAAATCAGTTACTGCCCGGAAACGCTTATTGCTAAGCTGTATGATAGCGCTAACATCAAGTGCGTTCTTAGCTATAAGGGCCATATCACCCCGGCCAGAGACGGCATGCATGTGTTCGGTGCGACATTTCTGCGCGATGATGAACAAACCGATCTTCGCGACACTGATCACGCCCAAAATATTAATCAATTGGGCAAAATCTTTCCCGATATTGCCGAACGTCTTTCATCAACAAACTTGAACGGCCGTGCCGCTTTGCGAACGACGACTCAGGATCACTTACCGGTTATTGGTCCTGCCCCGGACTTTGAGCAATATCTTTCGGCCTATCCCGATCTAGACAAAGGCAAAAAAGGCGCGCGATATATCAATGCGCCTTACCACAAAGACGTGTATATCTGTACTGGATTTGGGGCGCGTGGATTGATCGGTGCCCCGCTTGCCGCCGAAATTCTTGCCAGTGAGATTTGCGACATGCCTCTGCCATTGGAAAAAGTGCTGATGGATGCCGTCCACCCTGCCCGCTTTATTGTTCGTGGACTTAAACGACGGCAAATTACGGCATGAAAACCCCGCAGATGTCCTCCAACAATCAATCTTCAGACCACGGCTCTGATCGTATGCAAACGGCAACGATACTTGCCCTGTTTTTTGTTGGCTTATTTCTGATCCAGGGTGTTTTCCTGCCTTACTGGCCAGTATGGTTAAAGGCACAAGGATTGTCTGCTGGTGAAATCGGCATTTTACTCTCTTTGCCAAACTGGGTGCGTGTCTTTGCCGACCCGTTGATTGCCCAGCGCGCTGATCGCACCGGCAACCGCAAAACCCCGATGCTTTGGCTGGCAGGAATTTACGTTCTGTCGATATTAGCATTCCCGATTTCAAGTAACTTCTGGTGGTTGGCAGGCCTGTCTGTGGTGATTGGATTTACCTTTTCGCCGCTTTTGCCGCTTGGCACCACAATTACGGTCCATGAATGCAAGGCACGTGATCTCGATTACGGTCGCGTGCGTCTTTGGGGGTCGCTTGCATTCATTATTGCATCCTACGGTGCGGGTTGGGTTTTGGACGGCACGTCGACATCATGGATTGTCTGGATGTTGTTCGTTGCCGGGATTGTGAATTTTGCCATCACAACCCGTATGCCTGATCCACAGACTGACCGCCCATTGCGGTCTGGCTCATCGCTGATTTACCTTTTACGCAAACCGGTGTTTCTGATCTATCTTGGTTGCATCGGCTTTGCACAAGGTGCACACGGAACCTATTACAGCTTTGCCTCGGTCCATTGGGAAACGGTCGGTTATTCTCATGAAATGATTGGTACTTTCTGGTCGATCGGCGTGATCGCAGAAATTGCATTGTTTGCCGTTGCAGGCCGGTTCGTTCGTGGACGCCATCCGGGCATGTTGTTTGCGCTCGGTGCATTCGCCGGAATCGTACGTTGGCTTGTTTTGGGATCAAGCGACAATCTTTGGCTGATTATTCTGGTTCAACCGCTGCACGCCATGACCTTTGGCATTACGCATTTGGCCGCTGTAAGCTTCATTGCCCGCGCCATTCCTCAAGCCTTGGCCACCTCGGCACAAAGCCTTATGGCGACCCTTTCAATGGGGGTCTTTTTGGGCAGCAGTATTTGGGCATCCGGCCCGCTTTATGAGAATTTTGGGTCGCAAGCCTACTATGCTATGGCCATTCTTTCAGGAATTGCACTGGTATTTTCATTCTGGCTTATGCGAAGCTGGCGTGGTGAAGACCAGACATTTTGTGACTAAAGCCACCCTTTACTTAAGATAAAGCCCCCCTGTTTCACACCGTCAATTCAAAGGGATGCCAATATGACCACCATGCCGTTCTCTAGCAGAATGCGTCGATGGAAATTCGGGTTAAAAACCCTGTTTGGCAGTTCTCCTGCGGGCTATTTCATTCCTTATCGTTATGCCAACGAGACGGCAAAAGCGGTTGGACGTCCATCCTATCCGGCAATTGAAGCCATGATGGAAGAAGCAGCGCCAACCATGAAGGCATGGTTGGCCAAGGCGGCGACATATCAGGAAGAATTTGCAAGCTTTGGCAATGCGACACCGCCTGAACCGCGTTGGCAGCAAAGCTGGTTTCCGCGTCTTGATGGCATGATGGCATATATCATCACCCGTGAATTCCGCCCGGATCGAATCATTGAAATCGGGTCTGGTCATTCCACCCGGTTTTATTACCGCGCGATTAAAGACGGCGACCTAGCAACCGCATTTCACGCGATTGATCCGGCCCCACGTGCAGATATTGCAAAACTGCCCATTACCATTGAAAAAACCATTGTTCAAAAGGCCAATCCGGCGATTTTTGCAACCCTTACCGGTGGCGATATTCTTTCGATTGATTCAAGCCACATCATGATGCCTGGAACAGATGTTGATTTACTGTTCTCGTCAATCATTCCGACATTGCCCAGTGGCACGATCATTCATATCCATGACATCACCCTGCCCGATGACTACCCGGAAATCTGGCAATGGCGCGGCTACAACGAACAGCAAGGTGTTGCATCACTTCTGGCAGGCAACGGATTTGAAATCCTGTGGTCCAGTGCCTATGCCACAACCCGACTTGGTGATCTGATTGAAGGATCAATCGCCAATGGCATTCACATCCCCGAAGGGGCGCATGAGACCAGCCTGTGGCTTCGTAAAAAGTAAAGTGCCCACTTAGTCGGGAAAATGTCGATAAACAAGGTCGTCTGGGTCAGGACGGGCGGCATCAGGATCCAAAGACGCACCAAGGCGTTCAGCCAGGTGAATTGAGCGCATATTTCGCGGCGCAATATAGCTGACCAATGTCTTTAGTCCACGCACCTCAAAAGCCCATTTGCGCATGGTAATTGCAGCCTCTGCAGCAATTCCTCTTCCCTCTGCAAATGGGAAAAGCAACCACCCCAATTCATGCTCGGGGAACAATGGTCCGTAATTAATGCAAACCTGCCCCACGCATTGCCTTGTCGTTTTTTCATCAACCATCAGTGCACCATGGCCCATCAAACACCATTGAGCAGCATCACTGCAGAACATCCCCCACGTCCCAGCCATATCAAATGGGCCGCCCATATGAACTGCACGTTCTGATAGCATCAGCTCCGCGTACCCAGGCCAATCCCCCATTGTCATGGGACGAAGAACAAGGCGTTCCGTTTCAAGATTTGGAGAAACACAAACCATTAAAGGATCAGTTCTTGTATGGATCAGCCGCGTCACGCAATCCGTCGCCAAGGAAGTTAAACGCCAGAACAACGATTACGACCGGAACCACCGGCAGCATCAGCCACGGATAAACAGCAACAGCGTTGATGTTTTGTGCCTCGTTCAGCAACACCCCCCAGCTTGTCACCGGCGCCCTTAAGCCCAACCCAAGGAAACTCAGCGCAGTTTCGCCAAGGATCATGTTCGGGATCGAAAGTGTTACTGATGCGATCAAATGGCTGGCAAAGTTCGGCAGAAGATGACGCGCAACAATACGCTTTGGCTTTGCCCCCATCAAACGGGCAGCAAGGGCATAGTCTTCTTCACGCAGTGCCAGAAGTTTTGATCGCACCGCACGTGCAAGCCCCGTCCAATCAATCAGTCCAAGAATGATGGTAATCCCGAAATAGATCAGAATGGGGCTCCAGGTTACCGGCAAGGCTGCTGAAAGTGCCATCCAAAGCGGTATTTCGGGCAAGGATCGAATGACTTCAATCGTGCGCTGTGCCGTCGCATCAACCCAGCCGCCGTAATAGCCCGCAGCTCCACCAATCAAAATCCCCAAGAAGAAACTAACCGATATCCCGACAAGCCCGATGGTCAGTGAAACACGTGCACCATAAAAGATGCGCGATAGCATATCGCGCCCCAAACGGTCGGTGCCAAACACAAACATCGTGCCGTCTTCTGCAGGACAGACGAAATGGAAATCCATCTCGATCATGCCCCAAAACTCATACCCGTCCCCAGAACAGAAGAACCGCAGCTGATCGACCCTATCCATATTTGGCGCATAGGTCGGTTTAAGCGTTTCCATATCCACCGAGAAATCAGTGCCATACGTAAATGGCCCGACAAATTCACCATCATGGAACAAATGAATGGCCTGTGGTGGGTGATGGATGAATTCGGAATTACGTGTTTCCTGTGCGTAGGGCGCGATGAATTCAACAATCAACACCGATGCATACATGATCACCAAAATGATCAATGACAGATACGCCAACCGATGGCGTTTCAGACGCCACCACATCAACTGCCATTGCGAGGCAAGAAAGTACTTTTCTTGCTCGGGCGTTAGTTCTTCGCGTTCCCACGGATTAAATGGTGCTGGGTCAACATAATGCTCATTGCGCCGATCATCACCAATGCTCATTTCCCGACCCCTCCTTGCAAACGAATGCGAGGATCAAGCCAAGCAAGCAAAACATCCGAGACAAACATCCCGACAACAGTGAGAAGTGCCAAGAACATCAGGAACGATCCCGCCAGATACATATCCTGACTTTGCAAGGCTGCAAGTAACATTGGCCCGGTGGTTGGCAAGGACATCACCACAGACACCAGAACAGATCCAGAAACCACCTGCGGCAGGATATTACCGATATCAGCAATAAACGGATTTAACGCCATGCGAAGCGGGTATTTGAACAGTACCTTTGTCGGAGATAGCCCCTTGGCGTGGGCTGTGACGACATATTGCTTGCTAAGTTCATCAAGCAGATTGGCCCGCAATCGGCGGATCATGGATGCTGTGCCCGATGTTCCGATCACAAGGACCGGCGCCCAAAGATGTTCGACAACTGACATGATTTTGGCGAACGACCACCCTTGATTGATGAATTCCGGGTCCATCAACCCACCGATCGAGGTGCCAAACACAACATTGGCATAATAAAGCAAGATCAGCGCGAACAGAAAGTTCGGCATGGCAAGGCCAAGAAAACCAAGCAAGGTGAAACCATAATCGCCCCAGCTATATTGCCGGGTTGCTGAATAAATCCCGATGGGAAAGCTAACGATATAGATAAACAGAACCGTGCTGAAATTCAGAACCAAGGACAACCACAGGCGATCCCCGACGACGTCACTTACTGGCAGATTATATTCAAATGAAAAACCAAGATCGCCATGCAAAAGCCCCCACGCCCAGTCGATATACTGGACATAAATCGGCTGATCCAAGCCGTATTGATGCTTCAAAAATTCGATTTTTGCCGGATCAACGGCCTCACCCTGGGCCTGAAGCTCGTTAAGGTACGTGCTTAAAAAGTCCCCCGGTGGAAGCTGAATGATCACGAACACCAACAGACTGATCAAGATCAGTGTTGGCACCATTACAAAAAGCCGTCTTGCCAAATAGGTCAGCATCGGCGGTATTGCTCCCCCTGTCGTTTCACCGCCTTCCCTCGTTGGCAGTGAAACGCCGTGTTACGTGATCAAGCCGTTTATCGATCCCACCAGAACGTATCGGGACGATAAATCCCAAAGAACGCACCGGGCTCCCAGCTATGTATGCCTTTTTCCGGCACATTGCGAAGATCTTTATCCACCACAACTGGCTGCGGTACATTCCCGATCAAACCAATTGAGAACATGTTTTCGGAATTGATATCAAGAATGCTCTGCCAGGCTTCTTTGCGGCCTTTTTCATTGCTGGTCTGCCATTTGCGATACTGTTCCATTAGTTCCTTGGCGGCAGGCAAATCTGGTGCTTCACCGGCTTCACCGTCGGTCTGATAGTACTGGCCCCATTTTGGCCATTGCAGACTGTCTTGTTGAACCGGGACAAATTCAGATGGCACCGAATTTGGCGTTGCAAGGCCGTTATCAACCCCGTTGAAGATCGACATAATGGTTTCGCCGCTATAGGCCCGGTTCCGTAATACTTCGCGTTGCAGGCCTTTGACGAACATCTTCACCCCAACCTGACGCCAGCTATCCCCAATCAGTTCAAGCATATCGTCATGTTCCGGGTTTTCACCGGTGGTTTCGACAATGATTTCCATCGGGCGACCGTCGGACATCAAACGGATGCCATCGCTATCACGTTGATCCAGTCCCATCTCATCAAGCAACGCATTGGCGGCCTTAAGATCGAAATTGGTAAAGCTTTCACGGTATTCCGGCTTAAATAGTGGGCTTTTGCGCAAAACTGTGTTGTTGGTCGGCTGTGCCAAACCAAAGAATAAAACGCGGTTGATTTCGGTACGATTGATCGCCAACGACAAGGCGCGGCGGAACCGCACGTCACGAAGGGTGCTTCGCCATACCGGGTCCGTACAAGTCAGATTAGGATACAAGGCCGCATAAGAACCTGCACCAACATCCCACAAACGAACCTGATAGTTCTGCTTTGCTTCAGACTGCTTAAGGAACGTGTAGTCCTTTAACGACAGAATACGGCTTTGCAGGTCAACCTCACCTGCCCCGACCTTGGCCGGCACCAGCTTGGAATTTGAGATATTAAAGATCATCCGGTCGATATAGGGCAGTTGGTTTCCTTCTGGATCGACACGGTGATAAAATGGGTTCCGTACAAAGACAAACCGGTCAGACGGTTCTTCCGTCGTGATCAACCACGGTTCAAGTGACGGGCGGTTGATGTTCGACAATCTGTATGGGCGGTCCATGTCCGTATGCAGGACGGCCCAACTGCGCAATCCGCGTTCGGTGACAATGGCCTCAAGCTGATCATGCTCACGGTATTTTTCGTGAAACTGTTTCAGATAATGGGCAGGCCGATAGATGAATGGTGGGCGTGTAGCCGCAAGTTCAGCAAGAAAGAACGGGTTGGGCTGTGACCAGCTATAGCGTACCGTAAATTCATCAAGAATCTCAAAGGTTGCTGGTTCATCACCAACAAACCAAAAGCGCGGCGGTCCAACCGGAAATAATTCATCGTTATTGACGATATCTTCCCAGTAATAGCGGAAATCCTCGGCTGTAAAAGGTGCGCCATCCGACCATTTGTGACCTTTGCGGATATGAAGGGTAAAGACATTGCCCTCTTCATTGACATCCATTGCTTCGAGAATGTCCGCTTTTAAGTTCAAGTCCTGATCATATCCGACCAAACGCGCATAACCATAGACAACCGCCATGCGGATATCTTTCGACCGGCCCATAATGGTGACGAACTCCCCACCATATTTGCCGATGGTCTTATTTTCTGCACCGAAATCGATAACGTTTGGATGCTCTGGCAGCCGCTCAAGCATCGGCGGCAACGTCCCCTTTGCGACAGCATCTTCGAAATACGGAACTTCAGCATGAGCAGAAACAGGCATAAATGAAGCACCGATGACACCAGCACCAACCACCATAGTGGCAAGCACACGGCGTACCGAAAAATTAGAGCGGATGGGGAAGCAGATCATATCGCGATCTCCGTAAAGTCGGCACGTTCAGCACGTACAAAATGGTCTTCGGAGAATTGCATCATTTTTGGTGCACTGGTGTCATTGATCGTAAAGGGTGCAGGCCAGCGCGCCGGATCAGAGGCCTTACCATCGACAATCTTATCAAAATCTAACAGGTGTTCGAGATCAGCAAATGGCACGGCATTCAGCAATGCCTGCGTATAGGGATGAAGTGGGTTTCTAAACAGTTGCTCGCGTGGTGCGGACTCAACAATGCGCCCGGCACACATCACTGCAATCCGGTCCGCAATGTAATCAACCACCGCCAAATTGTGAGAGATAAACAGATACGTCAAATTAAGATCGCGCTGTAAATCCTTCAACAAATTAAGTATTTGCGCCTGAACTGATACATCAAGTGCAGAAGTTGGTTCATCGAAAATCAAAAGATCCGGCTTTAAGCTAAGCGCGCGTGCGATACCGATACGCTGGCGCTGCCCACCCGAAAAGCTGTGCGGATAGCGGCTTAGGAACCGGGGATCAAGCCCCACCAGATCCATCAATTCCAGCACCATTTTTTTACGATACTCACTGTCTCCAACCCCGTGAATGATCATCGGTTCGGTAATGATATCCTGAACCGTCATACGCGGATTAAGCGATCCAAACGGGTCCTGAAACACAAACTGTATACGTTTTCGGTATGGGTTTAACTGATCTTCATCAAGGCCGGTCAATTCCGTCATCTGACCACTTTCACCGCGAAAAAGAATGGACCCATCATCGGGTTCCATCGCGCGCATGATCAGTTTGGACAGGGTTGTTTTGCCACAACCACTTTCACCGACCAAACCAACACATTCCCCACGGTTCACGGTAAGCGATACATCAGAAACGGCCGGGACCATCTGTTCTTCTGATTTGATCCAGTTTCCTTTGCGGATGGCAAAGCTTTTGCTGAGATGGCGTACCGACAAAACAGGTTCACTGGCCATAGCCGGGTGCAAAGCCAATGCAGCAGGGACTTCTTTTGCTTCGCGTGGCGTCTCTCGCTCGGCAATTTTAGCAAGCAAACTTCCGGTTTTGGGCTTAATCTCGCGCAAGGGACGAAGGCGTTCATCTGGCCCCATGTCAAAATGCGGCACAGCAGCCAATAGCGACTGGGTATAAGCATGCCCCGGATTGATAAACACGTCGTCGGTTTTACCAGACTCAACAACGCGGCCATCATAGATAACGACCATTCGGTCTGCCATGTTCGCAACTACGCCAAGATCATGCGTAATCAACAAAACGGACATCTGTAGTTCGCTTTGCACTTCTTTGATAAGTCGCAGAATTTGCGCCTGAATCGTTACATCAAGTGCTGTGGTTGGTTCGTCGGCAACCAACAATGCCGGGCGACACACCAGCGCCATTGCAATCATCGCACGTTGACGAAGCCCACCGGACAATTCAAACGGATATGTCTTAAGCGCCCTTTTAGGTTGGGGAAACCCAATAAGCGTCAACATTTCAACAGCTAGCTCACGGGCCTCTACCCGGCCCACATTGCGATGCAGACGCACAGCTTCACAAATCTGATCACCAATGGTGTGCAAAGGTGACAGCGAACTCATGGGTTCTTGGAAAATCATCGAAATGCGGCCACCGCGGATTGCGCGCATTTCCTTACCGCTGCGATCAAGCATGGCAATATCAACCCGCGTGCCGGGCTTTTTGGGGTCAGCAAAGATGATTGACCCATTGGTAATCTGCGCTGACTTTGGCAGCAAACCCATAATGGCCTGCGAGATCGTGCTTTTGCCTGATCCTGATTCCCCGACCAAGGCGACCGTTTCTTGCGCACCAATTCGGAAACTTACATTTTCGACAGCCTTTACCCGCATATGCGGTAAGACAAATTCGACTTTCAAGTCCTTGATACGCAGAATATCGTTCATGTTCGTTTAGCACCACCTTGTGTGCGTTCAGACGCGGCTGCCTGAACAAGAGTTTCTGCTTCGTCCATCCGCATCAGGTTTGTTCTTGTGACGTCATCAACAAGAAGATGGTTATCTTTCGCCCAATCACGTGAAATTTCAAGCAGATCGTCAAAACCGTCCAGTGTTGATTCTGCGACAATCTTTGTCTCACCTGCCTGAAGCGTCAGTTCAAACCAACCTTTATTTCCATCACGTTTGGTACTGAAATAACGCAAGCGGAATTTTGAAAGTTCCGGCCACGCAAAAGCCGTCCCCCCGCGTATATCTGAAAGACGGATACCATATTCCGATACATACAGCTTTGACTGAAAACGCATCAGCGTGCGGGCGAAATAAAACACAAACAACAACGCCAATCCTGCCGCCGTCCATTTGATGATCGACAGCATATCGGGGATCAACGCAATCACACCACAGATCAACAATCCGACAACTGATTTCGCCAAGTCGGGCGCCATTAGTTTTGGTGGATATGCCATCATCTGAACGTCACCATCACCGGCACCAGCGGGTTTCACCGGATCAGTCAGCGGTTCAGAACCCGCGATTTCGTCTTGGTCCGCATGCGCTTTTGGGCTTATTGCCATGGAAATACTCCAGGTATTTTCAGCCAATTCAGAGCTGAATGCTCCATTGAAAACAGATTGTCGAGAAACTTGGTCGTGCTTTTATCATGCACCATGTGATGGGTTAGAATGCCGGTTGGCTCTGCTGCATCCACCTGTGCGGTTCTACGTGCAACAAGATGTTCGACCATAGCACCAAGAGCAGCATCTTCGCCGACAAACCCGCGTGTGCCACGCCAATCAATAACGTCTACATGTGTATTTACCTGTATCAAACCTTTGTAAGGTTCGAAAGATTTGCGCGGATTAAATGTGCTAATCCCATGAAAGCCTAAGGAAGACAACGAAGCAACGACATCTTCTGCAACCCTGTTCCAAGGTGGTACAACAACCGGCAAAAAACGGCTGCCAAATCGGGATTTTAGAACCGAGAACCCTTTTCGCAGGTCTGATACGACATCCCCAATATCACGAACATCATCAAGTTCTTGTTTCTTGCGCCCGGCGGGCATGTGGTTTTGGTGCGACCATCCGTGTTGCAGCACACGGGTATCAACCGTTTCCACCAAACGTTCGACAAGATCATTTTGCAGATCGGCCGGGATAACCGCCAATGCCAGCGGGACTTTATAGTCCTGTTCAAACGCAAGAATGGTTTCAAGGTCCGGGGTCACAGTCACAGCATCATCATCACGCCACCATGCCGTGGCGGTCCGTCCTGCGGATTGCCAGCGATCAAGCTCGTTACGCAAATGATCCCAACTGCTCATGCCTTGCCCTTAATCATCTCTGCGATAATCATCGCAGTTTTTTGTGCGCCATTCAGTGCAATTGTGAAATCACTTGGCCGTCTGGCACCATCTATTTGTTTTGCTAATGATTGCGCAGACAGGCCATCAAGATCAAGCAGGGAAATAACCCCTTCTTTTGAAAGAATTTCTGCGCGCTCGGTTTGCTCGCTTTCGCCACCTTGTGCGAAGGGTACCATCACGGCTGGTGTTTGGGTTGAAAGCACATCCATCAGCGTATTGTAGCCAGCTTGCGATACCGATACCGAAGCCCGCCCCATACGTTCCCTGAAGTCCGGTAAGAAACGGTGTAGCACCATTCCTTCTGGCATCACCTTTAACAATGCGTCGAAATGATCATCGGGAAAATGTGGCCCTGCAACGATATCCCATGGCTCATGTGCGTATGTTTCGGAATATTGGCGGGCGGCAATCGCAAGACCAATCAATTCTGCACCAACAGCACCACCGCCAGCGGAAACTAAAACACCTTTGCGGTCTTCCTCTTTTCTCCCTGAAGGGTCCTCTGCCATTGCCGGTGCGACATATCCTGTGTGGATAATCAAATCGGCAATTTCATCTGCGCATTCAAAACTGTGATCAAACCCAAAAAGTTCCGGGTCACCATGCACCAGAACAGCATCAAGATATTGCCGGGCGATGTCACACATCCAACGGGTTTTGCCAATATCCTTTTTACGCACCAGCAAATCGCGCACAGAACAAACGATTGGAATATTTGCTGCCCGCGCGGCTTCAAACAACGGGATTAGCTCAAACCGAAATGCGCGACGGCCAAACGGAAACATTTCAACCAATAAAAGCTTCGGCGCGATCACCCTAAAAGCAGAAAGAAGTTCTGTTTTGCGCAGTTCTTTCCAATCATCGCCAAGCACATCGCCATTCGGGTCGACAAGCCCAGAAAAACTGCTATCTGCTGTTTTACAGGGGGAAAGCTGAACCACGTGATCGGCTGAAAAATCCAATCCGTCATCTGGGACACCCCCACTGGCAACAGACACTGTCAAACCACGGTCTCGGATAGCACGATTAATCAATGCCATACGGCGCACATGACCAATGCCCAACAGATGCTGCACATACACCATGACATCCGTCATTGGCCTGCCTCTCCTAGTGTTCTCAACGGTACATTGAGTTCGCAGATCGACAACCCGGAATCCGAAGACCAACTAAAAACGTGCAAACATTCCCAATTCAAATGATCGGGGATTTTCCCCATCATGTTCCATGGTCGGGCCGCAGCATAAACCGCGCGAATAACACCTTTATGGGTGACGGCACCGAATGTCGGGACATCACTGTAGCAAAGGAACCTTTCGACGCGCTGCAAGACATCGCGCGGGCTTTCTCCACCATCGGGCCGAAAATCCCATCCACGATCTTCGTTTGCACGCATAGTATCGCCAAGCTCGGAACGAAGTTCAGGAAGTCTTCTTCCTTCCCACTGCCCCCAATCCATTTCGATAAAGGCATTTTCAACCATAATTGGTGAAATCGCCAACGCATCCGCTGTTTCGCGTGTTCGCGACAAAGGCGTGCAGAACCATGGGACATTCTGCCAATCAGCGGGCAATCGATAATTGCGATAAGCTTGAACCGTTTCAGCCCGCAGCGAAACATCAGATCGACCTTGAATACGTTTTTGCGCATTCCAATCCGTTACACCATGACGCAACAATGCAAAACGAATAGTACTCATAATCCGTCCCGCCCGATGGATGATCCCACGCCATGTTCAGAAGCAAGTGTGCGTAACGTCCCGCCAAGGATATTGGCTGCCGCAGCAACGGTGTGATGCTGTAGTGCCTTGGATGCGCCAGCGTCACCTGTTTGGCGCAGGGCTGTAACGTCACAGGTCAAACAACTTACCAACCTGTCGGTAAAGGCAGCTTCATCACCCACAGGCACAAGCCAACCGGTTACCCCCTCAGATACAATCCCAGAAACCCCGCCGACATCCCCGGCCAAGACAGGCAAGCCTGCCGCTTGGGCTTCTAACAAAGCCATACCAAATGCTTCATTAACTGCGGGCCAGACAAACAGATCAGAGTTACCCAGTATCTCACGGGTTTGCTCTGGCACACACAATCCTGAGAATGAAACATGGCGTGCCGTAAGCATTTGCGTATCAAACGCCGTTTCCACATCTGAACGTGCCGGACCATCGCCGATCACGGTCAGATACCAGTTATCAACACCTGTTCGCAAAAGTTGCCCCAAGGACCGCGCGAGTATCTCATATGACTCAAGCTTATCTCCATTACGCATCATGGCAGTCGTTACCAGCCGAACACAGTCGGGGTTAATCGCCCTGCGGCTTGTAACCGACCAATTTTCAACCTGCGTAAAGGGTGGCAGGAAATGAAGCGAACCGGGTGCGCAGATTGGCTGCAGGCATTCCATATCGGCACGGTTTAATGAAAAAACGGCATCCGCATGCCTCAATGCCGTTTCGACCGCAGCATGGCTTTGCTGCCATGGGCCATCAGCACGCTTAGGGGCGAATGATGCTTCGGCGACAACGTATGGAATATCAAGGGCGTTGGCGACAATTGGACCGACCCAATCTGGCGCCTTGTAATATAGATGGTAAGTAAACCAAATATCGGGACGTGGCCGAAACCCAGATTGATATTGCCGCAGCAACCGCCCCGCCAGCTTGGTGCCCAACTCAGCCAAACGTGCTTGCTTTAAGATATTGCCATCCGCAACACGGCTGCGAAGACGCGAAGCAATGTCGATCTCCATCCCCGCAGATTTCAACGCATCGCACAGCATACGCGCAATCAACCGGTCGCCAGATGGTACAGGATGATCAATGGGCTTTAGCGGAGCATAAAAGGCAACTTGCAAATGCCTGCCTCCTACTCTGCTGCCGGCTGTTGGATCGTACCGCTTTTTTCTTCTTTGTTCTGGTTCGTGACACCAAACCGTTGGGCCAATTCTTTCATCCCGCGATAGAAAGAAAAATCACGCCGGACAATTTCGTTGCCTTTGCGCCCCATGTCGCTCCGCAAAGCTGGATCAACAATCATTTTTTCCAATGCATGGGCCAACGCATCGGGATCGCGTTGCGCGACAAGTTTGCCATTTACCCCGTCTACAATCAGTTCTGGAATAGCTGAAATCGCGGTGGAAACTGCTGCCAGCCCGCAAAGCTGCGCTTCCATCAAAACATTGGGCAACCCATCACGATCCCCATCTTGCTCTATCCGGCTGGCGAGAACGAACAGATCAGATGACTGACAAGCCGCAATAACTTCTTTTTGGTCGCGCGCCCCTTGCCAGTCACAACGATCCGCTATGCCAAGGTTCTCTGACAATTTTTTGTATTCATCGCCGTTGCCACCGCCAATATGAACAAAGCGCCAATGGAGTGTTTCGGGAAGCTTGGCAAGCGCACGCAAAAGATCGTCATATCCCTTTTTCCCGACCAAACGTCCAACCGACAGGATGGTTACAGGATCGCTCGCATCGCTGCCATCGCGCAGGACACGTTTCGGCAATTCTTCTGGAAAGCGCGAGAAATCTAGTCCGTGATACAGCAGGTTGACCTTTGCTGGCTCCTCTGCAAGTGCACGTAAATAGTCGACATTGGCTTTCGTACAGGTCACCAACCAGTCCATATCGCGCAATTTTTCAAGCATATCCCAGTCTTCGCTGGTGTAAATATCCTTGGCATGAGCAGAACAAGACCACGGTAAATTCCGCATGATTGCGCAATACCGTGCGACCGATGCTGGCGTATGAAGGAAATGGGCATAAACGCGCGTAATATCATCGGGAAGTTCGGCTGCCATGACCAACGCTTGGGCGAAACGACGCGCACGGTTTGACGTGCGGTCACGGCGGTAATCCTGCCACCATATATTCAGAGCACGGCGATATCCCGGAAGTTTGCGCGCCTTAAACCACCCCCGCAAAACCCGCAACGGTTCCTGATAGACATATTCAGGAAGGTAATCGACGTCACCGGTAATGCGTTCATTGATCGGATGGCGTTTTTTATCGGTGGGATGACGTAGTGAAACAATCCGATAGGGAATACCCGCCTGTTGAATTCCCAGAATTTCTTGCGCAATGAAGGTTTCCGACAATCGCGGATAGCCCTTTACCACGATTGCAAGACTGTCGCGTGTCATCAATTCTGTTCCTGATGGTTTATTCAGCAGCCATTTGTGGCGGAAGCCAGCGATCCACAAGATCCCCAACCCGATCAAGTCCACCCATGAGATTGGGGACAGTCACATGTGACGGTTTGGGTTGATCAATCAACCCATGGAGCACATCGGCCATTTCACGCGAGTCGCGGCCACCTTCCTCAGTCAGCATTTTGATCAGGCCGAGTTTTTCGGCGGCGGATGCCCGCACATATTGTTCAAGACGCGGCACCGTACGCGGAACGATAACGGCAGGTTTATCAAAGGAAAGAATTTCACAGAACGTATTGTAGCCACCCATCGCAATGACACCTGCCGATCTATCCATCAGCATTTCAACATTGGCATCAAAGGTAATAACGGAAAGCTTTTCGATCTTCTCAGCGCGTTCCATAAACATCTTCTGTTCCGCAGGCGCCATGAAGGGGCCAAGAACAATCAGCGATGGCACAGCAATCGTCGGGTCCGCTTCATAAGCACTGATCACCCAATCGACCAGATTTATACCGTCACCACCGCCACCAGGTGTCACAAGATAGTATGGTTCTTCCAAACCAAGCGCACCATGTTCCGGGGTAGGTCGACGTGTTGCAGTACGCGGAAGATAACCGGTATAGGACATCTTTTCTTCAACCCCTGCCGGAAGATCAATACCTTCAAGCGGGTTGCAGATTTCCTTCAAACCATAGACCCAAATCTCGTCATAAAGATCGGCCAGTGCTGGCACGCACTTTTTGCGGTCCCATTCTTCACGCAGATTAACCGGATCATCCATTACGTCACGCAATCCCATCACAAGACGGGTGCGACGATGACGCAACATCTCCAATGTCGACTCCACTTCGCCGCGCAAGCCAAGCGGTTCCTTATCAACAATAAAGATATCAGGGTTAAACACGTCTGCCGTGTGCTTAATGATCGATTCGCGCATTGCGAGAATCTGATCAACATCAATGTTAAGATTGAGCGACGTGTATTCACCATTAGACAGTTTGATCACACCCGGAATACGAACAAAATCGACTCGTGACCGGAATTCAAAACTGCCGATAATGGGTGACCCGGACAGAATAAGAACAGAAACATCGTCTCTGCGCGAAACCAGCGCATGCGCAATGGTTCGGCAACGGCGCAAATGCCCCAGCCCAAAGGTGTCGTGGCTATAAATAAGAACCCGATAACCAGAGTTCCCTACGATTGACATATACCCGCCTGTCTGCGCAGTGATCCTATATACCTGTACATCCGAATATTAGAATGTGCAGGATACCCCTCATTGGCAAGTAAATCCGTTCATTGGGATTTTTGCCGTTTTATTGTTTTCCTAGCTAATTGCTCTCACACTGAACCAATGTCACGCAAGACTTTTTCTAGGACTTCACGTCTTTGTTGATCAGTTTCAAGCGACCTGATTTTTTCAGAAAGTGCTGTGACCGTTCCAGCATATAGGTTGTGCCAGTCATCACGCGACAGTTCTTCACCAGAAATTCTAGGCTTCGGAATAGCAGCCTTCACACCACCATTTTGCAAGGCCACGGTTTCATCTAGCATCGGCAATGAAATCTGATCGGCAGGAATGCCTTGGTCGATCAATGCCTGCTGGAAAGCAACCCGTGCACCTTGTTCGCCGTGGGTTAAGAAAATGCGATGCGCAATAGGCTGCCTGTCTTTGGTCCAACTTAACAACATGGTTTGATCGGCATGCCCGGAATACACATCAAGTGTGCGGATACGTGCACGTACTTCGATTTCATCACCGTGAATCCGAACCCGTTTCACACCACGCTGCAAAACGCTTCCGAACGATCCTGCAGCCTGAAAACCAACCAAAAGCACAGTAGAATTCGAACGCCATAGGTTGTTTTTAAGATGATAACGAATGCGACCGGCATCACACATGCCACTGGCCGAAATAATGATTGCGCCACTTGAAACATTTGCCAGTTGTTTACTGGCCTGAACATCCGGAACCATATGAAATTTCGGATGGGATAGTGCGTGGGCATCACTACGGTCAAGATGCTTGGCAAACACTTCTGTTGCACGCTGGGCAAGCGGACTATCAACAAACACGTTTGCTTGTGGTAATTCACCGCGATTAAACAGATGCGCAAGATCCACAAGCAGTTCCTGTGTCCGCGCCACCGCGAAACTCGGAATAATAAGGTTCCCGCCTGCCTTAAGCGCGTCGCACACTTCCTGCTTTAACAAATCCCGGCGTTCATCATCGGTCATGTCTGGCCGGGTCCGATCACCATAGGTCGTCTCGACAAACAGATAATCCAGATCTGATGGTGCTTCGGGGGCATCGTTAAATACAGCCTCACCCGTGCCAAGATCACCGGAAAACAGCATACGGGTCGGCTTGCCATCTGCTTCTTTTGCCGCAGCTTCGATTTCGATCGACGCTGATCCCAACAAATGACCTGCATCCCAAAACCGTGCCCGAATCCCCGGCAAGATTTCTAACCACTTGTGGTAATCGACGGTTTTTAACCGTGTAAGAGTATGTTCAGCATCCTTGCGGGTATAGATCGGCTCAACAGCGTCGCGACCACGTCGCGCGTTGCGGCGGTTTAGCCGTTCGACCTCGCTTTCTTGAATGTAACCGGAGTCCGGCAGCATATAGGTCAGAAGGTCACAGGTTGGTTCGGTTGCAAAAATCGACTTCTTGTATCCGGCCTTAACAAGTTTGGGCAAAAGCCCGGAATGATCGATATGGGCATGGGTTAGAAGAACCGCTTCAATGTCCTTTGCTTCAAATGGAAACGGACCATAATTGAGTTCCCGCACCGTTTTGCTGCCCTGAAACATACCGCAATCGACAAGGATGCTGCCGTGATCTGTTTGTAGGAGATAGCACGAACCGGTCACACCGCCTGCTGCTCCACAAAATGTAACCGAAACTGTCATGACTTCATCCTTACGCACTGTAAACTATTCAAGAATTTAGAAAACCAATTGCCTGCGCAATGATTTAGATCAGTTTTAACTGGTTTATTGAAGGCCACGAAGCGGCAAGTACAGAACTGTGTCGCCTTTGGAAACCTTGCCGCATCCCTCGGCAAGTTCGATCAAGCCATCAGCCCAAACCATCGATGACAGCATACCAGAACTCGTCGAATTAAAGGCTACTGCTTCAAACACGCCGTCGTCGTTTTGCACAAGGCGTGCGCGCAACCATTCGCGGCGCCCTGTACCACGTTTAAAGTCAAAACCTGCACAAACCGGAATGCGCACCGGTTCAGTTTGCGAACGCAGTGCGCCCATAGCATGACGCAGCAGCGGCATAACATAAAGCAGACCAGACACCAGAACAGAAACCGGATTGCCCGGCAGACCAATCACCAGACAATCGCCGATCTTACCGCGCATCAACGGTTTTCCGGGTTTGATCGCAAGTTTCCATGCCGTGATCTCACCAAGCTGATCAACAACGGGCTTAAGCAAGTCGGCCTTGCCAACTGATACTCCACCAGACGTCATAATCACATCATGGGTTTGGGCTGCATCACCAAGCGCGTTACGCAGTACGTCAAAATTATCTGCCAATAATCCAAGATCGGTTACGTTGCACCCAATTTCACGCAGCATGCCGATCATCGCAAAACGGTTGGAATCATAAATTCCACCGGGTGGCAGTGCATCACCGGGTTTTGCCAATTCATCACCAGTTGAAAATACGGCAACCGACAGGGGCTTTGATACCTTAAGTGCGCCACGTCCCTGCCCCGCAGCAATCGCAATATCTTGCGGCCGAAGCACCATGCCTTCGCTCAGGATCACGTCGCCAGCTTTGATGTCTTCTCCGGCCCATCGGATATTCTGGTTGAGGGTTGTGCGTGCAATAACGTCATCACTGATTTCAATGATGGTTTCGTCATCGTTGGCAGAAACATTTTCCTGGATGATCACACAATCCGCACCATCAGGAATAGCAGCCCCCGTTGCGATACGAATAGCAGTCCCTTTTGGAATTGTGCCCACATAGGGGTGACCTGCCAGCGAAACGCCGCTGACTTTGACCGGACCTTTTAATGTCTTAAGATCGGCATGGCGCAAAGCGTAACCATCCATCGCCGAATTATCGACCGATGGCACAGACACATTGGCAGTCACATTTTCGCGCAGGACCGCGCCATAGCATTCAATAAGTTGGCGCTCTTCGATGGATGCACGTACAGGCACTTCCGAGAATGCAATGTCCAATGCATCAGAAAGCAAAGTCAGACCGGGTTTGATGTTTTTCATATCAAGGATCGCGTTACCTGATTAAGACTGCCCACTGTGGCCCGGCCGCGATTTTGAAATCGCCCGGCTCAGCATTATGACAGGTATCACCCCGACAACAACGATCGTCAATGCACCGAGTGCAGCCTGCTCAATCATTTCGTCCTTGGCAAACTGATAAACATGCGTCGCCAATGTATCGAAATTGAACGGTCGCAAGATCAATGTTGCGGGCAATTCTTTCATGCCATCGACAAACACCAAAACAGAGGCTGCCAAAATCCCACCACGCACCATCGGGAAATGAATGCGTCTAAGCGTGCCCCACGGGCTTTCACCCAAGGTTCGCGCTGCGTCATCCATGCTTGGCCGCACTTTGCCAAGGGCGGCCTCAATCGCGCCATAGGAAACAGCCATAAACCGCACCGCATAGGCGAATACCAAGGCAAAGACAGTCCCACTTAGCAACAACCCGGTTGAGACCCCAAAAGTTTCACGCATGACTGCATCAAGTGCGTTATCAAAGCGCGCGAACGGGATCAAAACACCAATCGCCAAAACAGCCCCCGGCACGGCATAGCCGACCGATGACAAACGCACAAAAAACTTCAACAAGTTTTGCGGGAACAGTCGCAACGCATAGGCCATAAAAACAGCACAACCCACAGCAACAAGGGTTGCCAGTCCCGACACCAGCAAACTATTGCCCGCAAATTCAAAGAAGTCTGGCGTCCAGCTTTGCTCGAAATACCCAACCGAATAATAAATCAGAACAAGGGACGGCAACACAAAGCCAAGCAGGATCGGTAAAATACACACCGCCAACGCCCCAACCTTTGCAACCGGAGCAAGATCGTAGCCCGGCAATTCCTGAAAGCGGTTGGTGGTGTCGTGAAATCGCTGACGGCGGCGCGAATAGCGCTCAATAACCAAAAGAGCAATCACAACAGCCAGCATCGTCAATGCGATCTGCGCAGCCCCGCCTGCATTGCCCATACCAAGCCAGACATTGAAAACACCCGCGGTCAGCGTATGAACGGCAAAGAAATCAATCGTGCCGAAATCGTTCAATGTTTCCATCAACGCAATCACAACGCCGACGACAATCGCAGGCCTTGCCAATGGCAAGGCGACCGTTACGAATGAACTCCATGAACTGCGCCCTAAAATGCGGGCAGCTTCGATGACACATACCGATTGCGCAAGAAATGCCGCCCGGGCGAGCATATAGACGTAGGGGTACAATGTAAGACTAAGGACAATAATCGCCCCACCCTTGGTTCTGATATCGGGGAACCAATAATCCGCGGCCGACTGCCAGCCAAACATATCACGTAACAAACGCTGAACCGGACCAGCATATTCCAGAAGATCGGTATAGACATAAGCAACGATATAGGCCGGAACCGCCATCGGCAGTAGCATCGCCCATTCAAAGAAACGCTTGCCCGGCAATTTGCACATGGTCACGACCCATGCACTTGATACCCCGATCAAAACCACACCAACACCAACACCCAGCATCAAAATGCCCGTGTTTTTCAGGTATCTGGGCAACATGGTCGAAGCCAGATGCGGCCATATATTTTCAGTGGGAAAGAATGCCAGATAGGCCACTGCAATGATCGGCGCGGCGACCATCATCGCCACAACAAATGCCCCGATCAACCATATGGTCGACTGTCCGCGCGGCAACCAGCGCATTGCAGTGCGGCCGGTTGGCATCTGCATCGGATCAAGTGTTTCACCAATGGCGGTAGAGCGAATATCTTCGCCTTTTTGCGTATTGCAAGCGTTGTTCAAGGTTCTTCCCGCCTCAGTCGTCAAAGGCCACTTCGTCCAAAAGCTGTTTAGCCTGTTCCTGATAGCCTGCTATCATGGTTAAAGGCAATTGTTCCGACGTAAATTCACCCCAAGAACGCAACATTTCCGGCCAAACAATCCCAACCGGATATTCAAAATTAGCATCGGCATAGACATGCTGAATTTCACTGCTCGACATGAATTCTATCAGTTTAAGGGCGTTTTCCCGGTTGGGCGCCCCTTTCACCAGAACAGCACCCGTAATATTCATATGGGTTCCGCCAGTTTCCTGATTGGGAAACACGATGTGGACTTTGCTGGCCGCTGATCGCCTTGCCGGATTATCAAGCATCTTGCCGTAGTAATACGAATTCACGACAGCCACACCGCACTCACCAGCCGCCACTGCTGCAATTTGGTCAACATCATTGCCTTGCGGCTTACGCGCCAAATTGCTTTTCAGGAAACGCAACCAGTCCCGTGTGAAATCAACGTCGTGACGGGCAATCATCGATCCAATCAGACCAAGGTTATATTCATGATAACCAGACCGAATGCAGACCTGCCCCCTAAATTCCGGACTGGCAAGTTCTTCGTAACTTTTGACAACCAAACTTTTGGTCGCATCGCGTGAGGTAACGAACACTCTGGCGCGTGATGTCAGCCCCACCCAAAGGTTGTCTTTGCCGCGATAGTCCGAAGGAATATTTTGCGCAACCACCTCATCATTGATCGGGGACGCAATGCCGGCTTCACCAGCCTCTACCAATCGGCCAACATTCATTGCCAGCAGAATATCGGCAGGCGTATTTTTTCCCTCGCGACGGATACGATCCACAAGGTCTGCTTGCGAATACAGGGCATTAACGCGAATACCTGTTGCTTTGGTGAAACGGTCAAACACCGGCTGCACAAACTCTGGCTGCCGTTCTGTATAAACATTAACTTCACCGCCAGCATGGGCAACATTGCCAAGGCCTGCTGTAAATAATCCAATGCAAAGGAACAAATTGATAGGCTTGAAATTCATCAATGGTTGCCATTCTTAATATCTTTCAGGCCTCTATACATGGTTACCCGAAGAAGGAATGAAAACAATTCTGACAAATTCTGTTTTGATATTTTTAGGGTAGAAAGAACAATTAACAAGCAACACGCAATGCTCATTCGTTAAACCCAACTTCATCAATCAGGCGGATTGCAGCACTACGATTGGCGGCAATGGCATTAAGCGACAACGCGTCATGACGGAACGTTCCCCAGGATTGTACCATTTCCGACCATGCAACGCCCGGCTTCACAGGATATTCAAAGTTGATATCGGCATACATATGCTGGGCTTCATCATTTGAAAGAAACTCAACCAGCTTAAGGGCATTGTCCTTGTTCGGAGCATTTTTCATCAAGGCAACGCCCGAGATATTTACATGCGTCCCTCGGTCTGCCTGATTGGGGAAGACAATGCGAACCTTCTTGGCCGCAGGCGCCTTGTTCGGATCATCAAGCATCTTGCCGTAATAGTAAGAATTCCCAAGTGCGATATCACACACACCCTGTGACACCGCTTCGATCTGGTCGGTATCGGCACCTTGTGGTTTGCGGGCAAGATTGTCTTTGACCGCTGTTAGCCACGCCTTGGCATCTTCTTGGCCATGATGGGCAATCATCGATGCAATCAAGGCAATATTATAAACATGCATCCCCGAACGCACGCACACCCGCCCCTTCCATTTTGGATCGGCAAGGTCTTCGTAACTGCCGATCGCATCCGCTGCCACACGATCAAGGGATGTATAAATCACACGCGCACGGGTGGTCAGACCAACCCAGAGATGGCTTTCGTCACGGAACTGGGCGGGGATGTTTGCATCAAGAATATTGCTTTGAATTGGCTGGGCAATATCGGCATCAACCGCATCTTGAATGCGCCCGATATCCACCGTCAAAAGCAAATCGGCCGGGCTGTTGCGCCCTTCATGCTTGATCCGTTCGACCAAGCCACTTTGGGAATACAGCGTATTCACCCGGATACCGGTTTCTTCGGTAAAGCGTTTGAACATTGGTTTGATCAGAAATGGCTGGCGCAAGGAATAGACATTAACTTCTTCTGCGGCACTGGCGGCTTGAACCGCGGAAAGTCCAATTGCGATTGCAACAAGGCCATAAACCGTTTTACGCAGAGAAATCATGAATGCCTCTTTTGGATGAGCCGTCTGAATGTACAGCAATTAGGAATGATTTGTATTTGCTTCTGGGGAAATTAATGCCCTCTCCCCGGCTTTTGCAAGCACGAAAACCACAACCGAGCCATGTAAAAGCACCAAATCGAAATTTCGCGTGGTCCTGCACACATCGACATTTCCAAAAGAAAAAGGGATGGCGTGATGCCATCCCTTTCGCATAACCGTTTACCGATAAACGGTTTGACTATTCGTTATAGCCGACCTGATCGACCATTTTGATCGCATCGGGGCTAAGCCGTGCAATTTCCGCCAAAGACAGATCATCGGCCTTAAACGTACCCCAGGATTTGACATTCTCGGCCCACTCAGCACCCGGCTTGACCGGGTATTCATAGTTTACTTCTGCATAGATTTTCTGAGCAACATCATCGGTCAGGAATTCCATCAGTTTGATAGCATTTCCTTGGTTCGGTGCACCTTTGATCAGGCTCATGCCGGAAATATTCATCGACATGCCACGATCATTCTGGTTCGGGAAGACAAGGTTAACTGCATCGGCCCAAGCACGCTGTTCTTCATTGGCGATCATTTTGCCGTAGTAATAGGTGTTGCCGATCGACAGATCACAAACACCTTCTTTGATAGCTTTTACCTGAGCACGGTCATTACCCTGTGGTTTGCGGGCAAGGTTGCCTTTCAGGCCTTCAAGCCAATCTTTGGCTTTTTCTTCACCGTGCACAGAAACCATCGATGCAAACAGCGCAACGTTATAAACATGCGCACCCGAACGCGTACAAATGCGGCCTTTCCATTTCGGATCAGCAAGGTCTTCATAGCTCGTGATTTCGCCTTCTGCGACACGGTCTTTCGATGCATAAATCGCGCGACCACGCTGGGTCAGTGCGAACCAGTGACCATCCGGATCACGAAGATGGGCCGGAACATTCGCCGCAATCACGTCATTTGATACTGATTGGGTAACACCAGCATCAACCGCCTGCTGGATACGGCTGATATCAACCGTCATCAGGATGTCGGCCGGGCTGTTGGCACCTTCTTGTTTGATGCGCTCAACCAAACCTTTTTCAGCAAAGATCACATTGACCTTAACGCCGGTCTGTTCGGTGAATTTTTCAAATAGCGGTTCAACCAAGAACGCCTGACGCAGGGAATAAACATTTACTTCTTCGGCCGATACGGCACCCGCCACTAGCGTAGTGGCACCCAATACGGCACCACCGATTAGTTTTTTAATATCCATTTGAACGATCCCTTTTGAAACGCGCCAGATTTCCCGTCGCATTAATTCTGCAAATCATTTGCACCCGCGATTGCAATTAAGTGCAACTGATTATTATTTCAACACCGTTCTATCCAAACCAACCTGTCAGTGTGACTTACCTCACATTACGGCAAAGCCCCATCGACCACCCCAAATCGACTATAAAACGTTGAAAGAACCGCCACTTGATGTCCGCCAAGCATCAAGGAACTCCTGATAGGCCGGAACATCCCCTGCCCGTTCTTCAAGCCACCCAACCGTCAAATTAATCGCATGGTTATAGCTATCATGATCGGTCAATCCGGTATGAAGCGCATGGCGCAGATACAGCAAATAGGTATTGAGAACATCGGTTTCGCAATATCGACGAATGGCATCAACCTCGCCATTGTCAAACATCTCGGAAACCTTGCTGCCATCGACCCCGGTTTTGCCCGGAAGATCAAGGGCGGCACAAACTTCATTCATTTTGGTGCGTGCAGACGCCCCGTAATCGGAAAGAACTTCGGCCAAATCACAATGCCAGTTCGGCGCATAACGCGACGTATAGTTTTCCCACTTATTCGTTGCCTGATGCAGCCAGCGTGCCGACACGCCGTGCTTCATCGCGCGATATTTCAACACCGGAATATCAAACCCACGGCCATTGAAACTGACAAGACGCGGGAACAATTTCCCACAATATGAAAAGAACCCGTTCACAAGGTCCTTTTCCTCAGACGTCAATTCCCCACCTGATCGCAATTCATCGATCTCATACATTTCGACATCGCCGTCGCGCTGGATCGTTGCCCGCAGGAAACTGATCGCGACCACTTTATGAAATGGCTGACGGGCAAAACCGTTGCGCCCATTGGTCACTTCAAGATGATATTCTTCAAGCATCTTGCGCCCGGTTTCGGGATCAGGGGCGGTTTGCCCGGTCAATTGCGGCAATACGTCGATATCGGGAACAGTTTCGATATCAAAGACGAACAGACTGGAATGCATCATGACGGGCCCCACAGGTTTGTTTCGCTCAACATAACGATACATGCTCCGAATTTCACGGAATTATCGTCGCGCATTCAAACCAGTTTACCTGACATCTCCTGCCATACCTGTCAGGAGCATTCTGCAATGATATCAGCACCAAGACGTGATCACGTCGCCGTTACATCACATACCGGGGGTTGCGTCCATTTTGGAGCCATGTCTAAAATCGCCGAACCTGTATCAGGGGCACGGTCAAGTTCATACAGGATCAACACCGATCCGAACCCTGCGGTCAAAGGCTGCAAAGACCATGCATTTGATGCGTTTCCGGACCGCAACAACGAAGGGACAGAAAGATGAAAACCCTGCCTACCGGAGCCGCAATGCTGATGGCCGCTGGCCTTGCATTTACCCAATTCTCGTCAACCGCACAGGCACAGGATGCGACCTGCGAAATAGATCGTCCGGTCATGTTTGCCGGGCTGAACTATGACAGCGCCCTGTTCCACAATGCGGTTGCCCGTTTCATCATTGAAAAAGGCTATGGCTGCAAAACCGATGCCCTACCCGGCGATGTCATCCCGCTTTTGACCGGCACGGGCAAAGGTGACATTGATGTCGTCATGGAAATCTGGCGCGACAATGTTGCCGAAGCCTGGACCAAGGCCGAGGCAGCCGGAACTGTTAGCCAGATCGGGGTCAATTTCAATGACGCCGTCGAAGGCTGGTTCGTGCCGCGCTATGTCATCGAAGGCGATGCCAAACGCGGGATCGAACCGATGGCACCCGATCTTAAATCGGTCGACGATCTGCCAAAATATGCCGATTTGTTTGAAGACGCCGAAGAACCCGGCAAAGGCCGTTTTTACAACTGCCCGTCGGGCTGGGTCTGTGAAAAGGTCAATTCATCGAAACTGATGGCCTATGACCTTGATGAAAGCTTTACCAATTTCCGTCCCGGTACGGGGGCAGCATTATCAGCCGCCATCGCATCGGCCCATAAGCGTGGAAAACCGGCCCTTTATTATTATTGGGGGCCGACTTGGGTAATGGGTCTTTATGACAGCTACCGTCTTGAAGAACCGGACTATGACAAAGCGATCTTTGATGCGCTGAAAACCGATGAAAACCCGACAAAGGCAACCGCCTATCCGCAAAGTACGGTGACGGTGGGTGTGAATTCGGACTTCAAAAAATCAGCGCCTAAACTGATCGACTTCCTGACCCAGTATGAGACCAGCAATGCGCTTGTTTCTGAAATGCTGGCCTATATGCAGGAAAACAACGAAAAGCCCGATGGGGCCGCGATGTATTTCCTGAAATCCAAGCCAGATGTCTGGAAAGCTTGGGTGCCGGATGATGTTGCGGCGCGCGTTGAAAGTGCGATGTAAGCAACAAAAAACGTAAAGCGATCAAACACCCTGCAGGAGCAATCTTGTGGGGTGTTTTGTGGTTGACCGCACGCATACCCACACTTCCTGATTGCAAAGCACCACCAAGCCACGTTTAATCAGATAAACAACATAGACCGCCGATGGTGTTGGGAGCCGCATGGATCAGAAGCAGACACTCGCCCTGTTTAAGAAGGGACCGGAAGCATGGAATGAGTGGGCGAACGACATGTTGGCCAAACGGAAGGCGCTGGAGGAAAATGGCAAGTGGCGCATCAATGTTCCCAACCAGCCAATCACTGACGAAACCAAAAAATGGCTCGAAGATGCCCGTGCCATATTTTCCAGTTCGGACTCTCCTGAACGGTTTCCAGACGGAACCTCTTTCAATGGTTGGCTGTTTCCATCGGTTTCGACTTGGGAAGTTGCGATCTTTGAGGGAAGCGTGACGTTCAACGCAGTGACCTTCTCGGGTAATGCGTCGTTTGACAGTGCGACTTTCTCGGGGATCGCGTGGTTCTATGAGACTACCTTTGCAGAGAGCACGAAATTCAGAGAGGCGAACTTCTTGGGAGACGCTTTGTTCAAACGCACGACCTTCTCGGGAGATGCGAGGTTCAACGATGCTATCTTCTTAAAGGGCGCGGTTTTTGACGAGACATCCTTCATGGGGGACGCGTCGTTCAGCGGGTCGACCTTCTCAGAGCGTGCGGGTTTCAGGAAGGCGACCTTTGAGGGGAACGCAAGGTTCAATAGCGCATGCTTTGAAAAACCCGCAAACTTCTCGCAGGTCAAATTTATTACTGAGGCTTCGTTTAATTCCGCGCAGATCAAACAGGCGTTCGATCTCAGTGGCGCTTGTTTTTCCGAAGTGCCGGACTTCAGACAAACACATTGCGAAGAAGCGCCCCTGCTTGATGATGTCCACATTGACAGCATCATCATCAAGCAAGGAAGATTATCCGATGAACCGGACTTCACAGTCACTGCCAATTATCGCGCACTCAAACGCCTTGCCATTCAGGGGCATGACCACAAGCATGAGGTTGATTTCTTTGCCGAACAGCTCAGAACCCGCCGGCTAATGGTTGACACACCAAGCGATCCGAACTGGTGGCTAAGTTTTTTGTTCGAGGAGTTTTCTGATTACGGTCGATCTATCGCAAGTCCGCTGTGCATTACATTGCAATGGCGACACCCTTGGATGTTGCACGAACAAGGGACTGTTTGGCGGGTGCCGGTTCACAAGTAAACACCGCTTACCAATTGGCCTTTGCCAAAGGGTTGCTGGTTCCGGGATTGGCTGACCGGACGATTGTGACTCAGGCATATGACTGCCTTTTTGGTAATGTCATTCCCGGAGGTGCCACTGTCGTTGCAAGTGTCCAAACACTGTTGTCAGCAATCCTGCTGTTTCTTTTGCTGCTGGGTATCCGCAACCGCTTCAAACTGAAATAGGCAAAAACGTTCACCCCTCTGGGTCATGCGCCACGGCAAGCTGACAATGCGTAAGGCGTTTGAAGCGCCATGCGGCCCATAGACGATAGACAAGGTTTGCGATCTGACTAATGATCGGCAGTGCGACAACCATTGCCAAAGTGCGCCAAATGCTGAGCTGTAGCCAGATCAGAATGAACGCATCAGCCCCCGCATGCCATTGCCCATCTGCGTCCTTGGCATGCATCTGTTTTAGACCTTGGACAAGGGAAATGCCGTGCTTTTCAAGATCACCTGCATGTTCCGTGACGTCCCGCCATTCGAAAACGCCCTTTGGCGCTATATTGCGGTAGTAATTGATTTCGCGCGAACACAGGCCGCATTTACCATCATAAAATACCGTGATCATCGAACCCTCGCCAATAGTACCATTTCCATTCTCAATACGATGTCCCCTGCCTTTCAGATTAGAAGCCAAATGGATCGGATCATTTACGATTATCATTTACGATTAACGGTCGCGCACGGGAAATGATCTTGTTAGGCTGCTACGCTCGTTGATTTATTGGGCAAATCGGGCGTAGCGCCATTATGTTTCCAGAACAATTGAATGTGCCGTTGGGCAAGTGGGTTAATCAGTTTGTTGATTGGCTGGTGATCAATTATGGCGCGGCGTTCGAGGCCTTTGCCGATAGCTTATTGACCGTTTTGGTCGCGTTGGAACAGGTGTTGCGCGGCGCACCTTGGTGGGTTGTATTGATCGCTATTGCTGCCATCACATGGCATGCCAGCAAGAATTGGAAGCTTGTCCTCGTGCTTGTGGTCGCGATGTTTGCCATTGGCATGTTGGGTCTGTGGGACAAGGCGATGCAGACCTTGGCGCTGATGATTGTTGCCACATCGCTTTCGGTCATCATCGGTGTTCCGGTCGGGATTGCCATGGCGCTTTCAAACCGGTTGCGTGCCGTGATGCTGCCGATCCTTGATACCATGCAGACCATGCCAAGTTTTGTGTATCTGATCCCTGCCCTGATGCTGTTTGGGTTGGGGAAGGTTCCCGCCATTTTGGCCACAGTGATTTATGCCGCCCCACCGGTTATGCGCCTGACCGATTTGGGCATTCGACTGGTCGACCCCGAAGTCATTGAAGCATCGCGGTCCTTTGGCGCCAGCCGTAAGCAAATCCTGTTCGGGGTTCAGTTGCCCCTTGCCCTTCCCAACATCATGGCCGGGATCAATCAAACCACCATGATGTCGATTTCCATGGTGGTGATTGCATCCATGATTGGCGCGCGTGGTTTGGGCGAACAGGTTTTGATGGGCATTCAGCGATTGGATGTTGGTGCGGGGATGGAGGCCGGGATTGCGATTGTTCTTTTGGCGGTCGTGTTTGACCGGATCGGCCAAGCCTATGGCAAGCGATCGCAACGCAATCCGTCGGCGGAGGATGCTTAGATGAGCTATATCGAAATCCGCAATATTTTCAAAATCTTTGGCCCCAATCCCAAAAGCGCACTTGAACTTGCCAAGGCCGGTTCGGACAAGGATGAAATCCTAGCTGCGACCGGGCATACGGTTGGCTTACATGATGTCTCGCTTTCGATTGAACAGGGGGAAACCTTTGTCGTCATGGGCCTGTCTGGTTCAGGTAAATCCACCCTGATCCGTCATCTTAACCGGCTGATTGACCCGACTTCTGGGGAAATATCCTTTGGCGGTGAAGACATCCTTGCGATGGATATTCCGACATTGAATGCGTTTCGCCGGAAACGGCTTGGCATGGTGTTTCAACGGTTTGGCCTGCTTCCCCATCGCAATGTGATGGATAACGTTGCCTATGGGCTTGAAATTCAGGGACAACCACGCAAAATCCGCGAGGCTGCTGCGGCCAAATGGATCGAGCGCGTTGGTTTAGCCGGGTATGAAGCCAAATTCCCCGATCAGTTGTCCGGCGGCATGCAGCAACGTGTTGGCCTTGCCCGTGCCCTTGCCACTGATCCTGAAGTTCTGTTGATGGACGAGGCATTTTCCGCCCTTGATCCATTGATCCGAAGCGACATGCAAGATGAGTTGATGAAGCTTCAAACCGAGCTTCACAAAACCATTGTCTTTATCACCCATGATCTTGACGAAGCACTTAAACTTGGCGACCGCATTGCGATCTTAAAAGACGGGAAACTGATCCAAGTCGGACGCCCCGAAGAAATCGTGCTTCATCCGGCGGATGACTATGTAAAGGCCTTTACCCGTGATGTGAACCGTGGGCGGGTTTTACGTGCGCGATCGGTTATGCAACCTATATCTGATCAAGCCCCCACCGAACAGATGACTGAAAACAAGATCAATCACGACACGCCGCTTGATGAAATTATCCCATATTTTCTAGGCTCCACAGAAGCACAGCCATTCGCTGTAGTTGATCGCGATGGTGGTATAGTTGGCACTATCGGAAGGGATAATCTTTTGGATGTTTTGAACAGATAAGTAGCTTTAAATCGTCATTAACACTTGATCTTCCCGTTATACGAGTATAGCAACCTTGCGACCGATTATTTTTGAATAGTCAGGATCTGACATGGCTGCGAATTTGCGCTCGATACTGCATGTACTTTGTGAAAGTGACCTCAGCAGCAAATTGCCAACTGCGGTCATGGGCGTTGATGTACGTTTTCTCGATGCAACCAAACCCGTCCCGGCAGATATCGACATATTGCTTGCCGATATTGACCTTAAAAACCCGGTTTCGGTTGAGAAAATTCGTGCATTTCGCAACGTGGCCAAGCCTGATAGTCAGATTTTCATTACTGTCGATAAAGGTGACCGGCAGCATCAGCGCCAAGCAAGTGCCTTGGGCGCACGCAAAACGATCCTAAAACCATTAAGCGAAATCGGCCTTGCCATCGTGATTGAGGAATTAAGAACGCCTCATCGGTTTGCCACCAATACAACAAAGTCCATCATTGCGGCATCAGCCCGTGCGATGCGTGAAATTTTTGAACAAGCCGCCCAGAAAGAACCAATCGATATAAACCTTATTGGTGAAACCGGGCAGCAACTTGCTGAATCGGTTGCTGATCTTGGCGTTCTGGATTGGCTTGATACTGTCAGAATTTATCACCACTCGACTTTTCAGCATGTCCTGCTTGTCACCGGCATTGCATGTGCGTTTGCCCAAGGTGTCGGCATGAGCAGCCAGGACATCGCAAAGCTTACCCAAGCTGGGCTTTTGCATGATATCGGCAAAATCTGGACGCCCTCCCCGATCTTGGACAAAACCGGAAAATTAACTGCCGAAGAATTTGCTGTTGTAAAACGCCACCCAAAAGATGGTTATCAGCGGCTTGTGAACCAAGGCGACATTCACCCTGATATTTTGGATGCTGTTTTGCATCATCATGAGTATCTAGACGGAAGTGGATACCCTGATGGATTGCTCGCACATGAGATCAAGGATCTGACGCGCGTTCTTACGATCTGCGACATCATGGGCGCTCTTCTTGAAAAGCGTCCCTACAAAGAACCCTTTAGCGTGCAAGAAGCGCTTTCTGTTCTTTTCTCTATGGCGAACCAAGGCAAGGTGGAACGCGCCCTTGTGGTTGCGCTTGCGCAGATGTTCGATTGCGAGATTTCATCTTTCCAATCGCCAAAGCGCGATCTGTTTGACAGCAGAAATGAATTAAGCCCCATCGCTACTTAAACCTTGATGCCTTTTATTCTTTGATTGCACCTTGACACGCGGTTGTGGCTCTTTGCCCGTGAACGTCCAAATGCGTCTGCGTGCTTGCGCCCCATGGTCATTTAACAACCCATCATTGCGATCGAGCTAAAAACCTTCGACAACGTATATTCTTTGTTGCACATCGTTCCGCAGGCCTTAATCTTGGTCAGAAGATCGGCTTTCGATAATTCAAGTGAAAACTCTGCTAAATTGTCGGCTCCTACCACTTGAACTTTGCGCCCGGCGAGCATAGCTCGTTGGATATGGGGAACACACAAATCAAGCAAGCATCGTGTTAGACAAAAATAATAATATCGTTCATATCCTTTGCGATGGAGAACACCGTCAGTTGCTGCCCAAGGCATTGATGGGGTTTGACGTACATCTACTTGACCCGCAAAAGCCGATACCCGCGGGCACAATGCTGTTGATGGTTGATGTTGACCTTCGCGATCCTGAAATGCTTTCGCGCCTGCGGGCTTTTCGTAAGGTATCGCAACGCGGTTCTGAGCAAATCATTGCGATTGGCAAAAACGATCTGCAAGATGAATTGCAAGCAGCAGCCCTTGGCGCACGCAAAACAATCGTAAAGCCACTGTCGGAAAAATCACTGGCCTCCTATATTGATGAGCGTCGCATACAGACCTTCGTCACAAGCAAAACCGCGACGGCCGCTGCGCAAGCAGGTGCGAAGGCCATCAAAGACAGCTTTGAGGAAGTCAAAAGAAACTCTGCTGTTGATATTGATAAAATCGGTGAAGCTGGCCGCAATATTGCTGAATCTATTGCCGATCTTGGCATTTCAGAATGGCTCAGCACGGTTCGCATTTATCACCAATCGACATTCCAGCATATTTTACTGGTAACTGGTCTTGCCTGCGCATTTGCACAAAACACCGGAATGAGCAAATCCGATATTGCAAAATTAACCCAAGCTGGACTTTTGCATGACATTGGCAAGGTCTGGATACCCGATGCGATCCTTGATAAGCCGGGCAAGCTTACAGTCGAAGAATACGAAATTGTTAAGCGCCATCCGGTAGATGGCTATAACAAGTTAAATGAGCAGGGAAACATCGACCCAAGCGTTTTACACAGTGTCAAATATCATCATGAATATCTGAATGGCAGTGGATATCCCGATGGCCTGACAGCCAATCAAATTCCGGATATGACCCGTATCCTGACCATATGTGACATTATGGGCGCCCTGCTTGAAGAACGTGCTTACAAGCCACGTTTTACCGTTTCAAAATCGATTGCGATCCTTAAGGAAATGGTTGCGCAAGGCAAGTTGGAACAGGCTTTGGTCCTTGCACTTGAAACAGTGATGGAACAGCCGGGCTCGACACGCTCTGCAATGACCGGACTGGCAAAAACAGCCGGCTAGACAGCCATTGCAGCCGTCTGGAAACACCACTCAAAACGGTTCAACAATATCGTCAATTAAGGTGCACCGGCGGAAATAGCGGATATTTTCGCCATCCTCACCGGACAATGTCTCCTGATGTTGCGCCCGATACATTCCGCTTTTAAGCGCACCGTTATACGCAGTTGCAACAATCAGCCACAAGAACCCGTCCTCATCCGCACGCGCCCTATCAGAGTTCGACGGCAGGGCATGCCCATTGGGATGAGAATGAAAGCAGCCGACAACGACTTCAGAACTATTTCTTACCGTGCGGTATGTAGCGATCAGGGTTTGGGGATCAATTTCAAACGTTTTCAGCGGGTCTGGCGCAACATTGCGTGCCACGACAACCCGATGAATGCGGTTAGGCGTTTCGCCTGATGCGATTAAAAGGCCACAAGATTCTTCTGGCCACTGCAGGGCTGAAAGATCCCGGATTTCGTCATGAAGACGTGCAGAAAGATAGACACTGGCTTGGCCTGCTGGATTTTTACCATCCTTGTCGTTCTCACCAAGACCATCCCCCATCGCAGCCTGCCCCCTTTTATCTTCCGTTATTGTCCGTTTGTTTCAAGCAAGATGCGGCCAAGAACCTGTTTGTCTGTCAGCGAAACAATGACAAGTCGCGCGCCTGAACCATCTGGTCCTTCGATATGCAATGTGACCTGATCACCCGTTACCGTGTAATCGATCAAACCTTCACCTGCTTTGATATCAACCGTAATATCGCCAAACGGTGCGATTGGTTGCGACGCCTGGTTTGGCGAAGCTGTACTTATGATTTTCTTCTCGCCAGCCACTGGAACGGATGGTGTTTGACTGGTTGCAGTTTCGCCCTGCTCGCTGCTGTTCTTCTCAAGTGATAGACCATAGGCAACAAGCCCGATACCAATCACGATCAGCACCCCCATGAACGCAACCAAAACCTTAACTGCACGCATCGTTTTTCCAACTAACAAAACTGTTTAAACCCGCATGCTCGACGACAAAGCCCGACCACACAAAATATAGCTTAAGGCCATAACCGCAAGCGTAGCTAATTGCAAGGTAACAACACCATGTTCCTAGCTTGCAAAAACCTGTTTTGCGAACCAAACAATTCCCAGACCGTCGGCCCTTTGCTATATCTCGCGCCTTTGGCTCCCGTCATTGGATCGCAATACATTGCATTTGGGTGCAAAGAGATTACAAACTGCCCCAGAACAATGAGCACAGACAGATACCAGACGATATCCACCAACTGGCAAGTACGATAAAACAGAAACACATGACCCATAGTGATCAAATGCCTGAAACACTGAGCTATCATGCGACACATGACGACGAAGGTGCCCGCCTTGACAAGGTGCTTGCAACAGCATGGCCAGAACAGTCACGGTCCCGGATCAAGGCATTGATTGAAAATGATCACTTAACCCTAAATGATCAGCCAGTTCGCAAAATGTCGACAAAGGTCAAACAGGGTGATGTGTTTACCCTCGTTATCCCCCCAGCAGAAGTCGCCGACCCAGAACCAGAAAATATCAAGCTAGATGTTCTTTATGAGGATGATGACCTTCTGGTGATTAACAAGCCTGCAGGGATGGTTGTTCATCCCGCCGCGGGTAACGAAACGGGGACTTTGGTCAACGCGCTTCTCGCCCATTGCGGCGATAGCCTGTCGGGGATCGGCGGCGTAAAACGACCAGGCATTGTTCATCGGCTTGATAAAGACACCAGCGGCGCAATGGTTGTGGCCAAGAATGACACGGCTCATCGCGCGCTCTCGACGCTATTTTCCGAAGATAAGGAAAATATCGACCGAGCATACCTTGCAGTTGTGTGGGGCGTCCCACGCCCCTTGGCCGGCGATATCGAGGGCAATATTGGCCGTAGTCCGCGCAACCGCAAGAAGATGACAGTGCTCAAATCCGCAGGTAAATATGCACTGACACACTACAAAACACTTCAAGTTCGCGACGACTCGTTAGCATCGCTGGTTGAGTGCCGCCTTTCAACCGGCCGAACGCACCAAATCCGGGTCCATATGACCCATATTGGGCACTCACTTGTCTGTGATCCTGTTTACGGCAGAAACAAAAATTTACAAAAATTCAACCCAGCGGTGCAAAGCCTATTTCTCACCTTCAACAAACAGGCTCTACACGCCAGAACTCTTGGGTTTATGCATCCTCGAACTGGTGAATACATTTCGACCACAGCCCCCCTTCCCGACGACTTATTGATCCTTATTGACACCCTGAACCTATCCCAAGGAATAGTTTAACCTAGCCATTAAGGTCTAAAAAATATTGACGACATCTAATACTGTCGTATAGTCTTTCGAAAGTGCCAGAGGATAACGGCACCTTTACGAAGTAAAACGGGAGGCTTAGATGAAACAAGGAAATGCACTTCCAGTCATTTCTAAAGATGGTCTGACTGTATACTTACAGCGTATCCGTCGTTACCCTATGCTCACCCCAGAACAGGAAACGACATACGCTTGTGACTTCCGCGACAAGAGTTGTGACAAGTCTGCAGAAAAAATGATTACCAGCCACCTTCGACTGGTTGCCAAAATCGCGATGAGCTATCGCGGATATGGCCTGCCGATTAACGAGCTGATCTCCGAAGGAAATGTTGGACTGCTTCAGTCCGTGAAACGTTTCGACCCGGACAAAGGTTTCCGTCTTGCCACCTACGCCATGTGGTGGATCCGTGCTGCCATTCAGGAATATATCCTTCATTCTTGGTCGCTCGTGAAAATGGGCACAACGGCCTCGCAGAAAAAACTGTTTTTCAATCTTCGTAAGCTCAAAAGCCAGATGCAGGCAATTGATGAAGGGGATTTGAAGCCCGAACAGGTCGAGTTCATCGCCACCAAGCTTAGCGTTTCCGAAGATGACGTGATCATGATGAACCGTCGCCTTGCCGGGCCGGATCATTCACTTAATGCGCCTGTACGAATTGACGGCGATGGTGAATGGGTCGACTGGATCGAAAGTGAAGATGAAGATCAGGAAACCCTTTACGGGAAGCGTGAAGAATTCCTGCAGCGTATGGATATGCTGAAAAGTGCCATGTCGCATCTCAATGATCGAGAACGCGATATCCTGACACAGCGTCGGCTTCTTGAAAGCCCGGTGACACTTGAGAATCTCAGCGTTGCTTATGGTATTTCACGTGAACGCATCCGGCAAATTGAAGTACGGGCTTTCGAAAAAGTTCGTAAATCCATCCATACCGATCTGCCGCATTAAAAACACTACTGCAAACTTACAACTGTCCTACTTCCCCTCTAGAAACAAACTACGGCGGACAATTTGCCCGCCGTTTTTTTTGAGCTTCTTCGTGAATTTAGGACCGCGATAAAGGCGCTCTAATTTCCTGAGCGATCGACTTCTTTAATCAAGCTATCGCCCCATGTTTTGATAAGCCCTCGCTGGGTTTTACGCAGCTCCCCCACCCGACGCTGTGCGGAAAGGTTCAAAACATTGGCAACGATCGGCGGCATAGCAAGATACAACAACCAGCCAAGACCCGCTGCCCCATACATAATCGACAGTGCAAGTGGCTGAAAAATCTGCTGAGTGGCCCCACCAACTGTCTGAGCGGGTATCTGCCAAAGTTCTAGGATATAAGGTGCGACACCAGAAAAGTTCAGACCAAAAACACATCGTGCCATCGTCCGCCCCGGACTCCGGTCAAACATGAAGGCCGCCATAGATGGCAGCAATCCGACAGTGAGCGTAATGAATGTCGGCAATGCGACCATAAACAGCAGCACGGCCGATGCGATCACCGACAAGCCTGAAAATGCACTACGGCCGCCTTTTTGTTTTTTACCTCTTGCCATGCCGACCCCTTAGAACATATGCATCAAAAACAGTGCCGATACAGTCAGCAATGCAATCATTGTTGAAGCAAACGCTGCGGCCTGCTGACCAACTTTTTCGGCCAATTCAAGGCGCGCAGGTCCGGAAGATTCAAGGTCAAAAACCTCGCTCTCAGCTTCGGAGTATTCTGCAACAGCTTCGACAAACTCGGACTGATCCTTACGCCGTTCCTGTTCATCATTGATCAGGTTGTAAAGTTCGACCAAATTGCCGCGTTTTGCCAATTTCGGGATTTCGTTTTCAACCCGTTCACGACGCGCCTTGCTGTGGAACACCTTGACCGCGGGCTCCATCAGTCGCGCAACCCAGTGCGAAAGGTTTTGCAAATTATCCGGGCCATGACGCCACTGGACAATTGCCAACATACTAATAATCGCACGACTATATTCGACTTCATCAGACGGATTTTGCATCGCCATTAGCTGACCTTCAACATCATCCTCAAGACGGGTTGCGATAAAGGCTGCGATGTGACGATCTACCGGCCATGTATCTTCAGATGCTTCTGCTGCTGCTATCTCAAGTGCAGGTAAAAGCTGAGAAATTTCGACAACGAATTCCTGTTCAACCATCGGGCTTAGGCAATGTTGATTGCGCACTGTGGCGTACAAACAGCGCTCATACCCATATCCAGCACTTTGTTGCTGAATATAGTAACGCAAATTTTTATATAATTGCTGTAGACGGTGAACTTCCGGGCTAAATCCTTCCTGACGCCCGAACCAGAATGCTGGCACATCACGCACAACCACATCGGCAAAACGTTGCGGGCCACGACCATGCTGGACATCGTAAGACAACATATAGCCAAAACCATCAACCATCGATGAAAAGCCCTTGAAGCGCACAGGGCCGCTTGGATCCATGATCAAAATGGCGCGTGCGATAAGAACATCCTCGGCAGACCGTTTATCGGCACCAGCCCATTGTAACTGGCGCATCGCATCAGCCAAGGCTTTCGCACGGTCATTGTCGGCTAAACCACGTCTAAGCCATATTTCAATCGTGCCGTCGCGCAACGGCGCAAGTGACGCAACCCAATTCTTTGCCATCCCTTGAGCAAGGGCACGCACGGTATAGTAATCCCGCCCAGACAGGTTTTGTGAACGCGCAGCGCGCTTTTCAGAATTCGCTTGAACAGGCTTGGTTCGGCGACCATCAATCCAAGCATTAAGTTCGTTAAAGCCCCATCTTTCTTCGGGATCGTCACATAACAACCCACGTACTGGCTCAATCAGAATAAGAGGGAGCCTCTCCTGCGAGGCAATCGCCTGAAACGACCCCTTCGACAGCTTTAGGTCCATAATTTCCTGATCGCTAAGCTTATTAAGCGGCAAATGCCCAATCCCAAGCTCTGCCAACAAAACACCAAGCGCATACAAATCATCTGTCCCGTTACCAATCCCGCGCCCCGCAGGATCAGCACTCATTCGGGCTGTCGTTTCATAAACAAGCGGCTGGTCATATCCCGGCGGTCCACCAGCACAGTCACCCAAAGCAACTTTTTCGCGTAGCGGATCAGCAAAAAATAGGTTGCTTGCCCGGATATTGCGATGCGCCAGTCCCTTTTCGCCAAGTGCCTGCAATACATTCATCAATGGCTCGACCACAACGGAGCCAAGATCGTGCTCGTCGATTGCCAGTTTTTTCTTTTCTGATTTTACGGCAACACGGCCCCCTTTTGGCTTTTCATAGAAAAGCACCATGGTCTTACGACCAAAGGGCGGCCAATGCGCTATTTCGCTATCAAGAAGGTCAATTTGCCCGGCCAAATGCACACCGGTGAAGAAGTTAATCAGGTCGAAACGGGTCGGCAGAGCCGGATCAGCGACAATCGCAAAGGCACTGCCTTCATTACGACGCAGATTATCTGCCGAATAGGCCTTGCAGTGCCCCATATCGAACTCAGCCAGCCGCAAATCCATGAAAACACGGAAATTGCCGATCTCGACACTTCGATTACCGCTCGGGCTTTCGACACCGGCTTTCGCCTCGTCCCCCGCTTCGGGTTCTTCACTGGATTCTGCAGCCACAGGTCCGCCGCCACCCGGCGCGTCCATCGCCGGCTGTTGCACAGCACTTTTCGAAACGTCCTGTTCCTGATCTTCAGCTTGCTCTGCCATGATCCCGATATTTCATTACCGAATTTTTGATCCCTGAGTGTCACGCTTGCTCTGAATGGCTGCCTTCCTGACACGTCAATCAATACGCTACCCTCAAAAGGTTGATAAAACGATACTTCTGATAACTCACAGGAGCAAGCTGTTATCAGTGTCGCATGCATTATGAAATCTGACCAAATCATTCAAATTCCACGAAAAAAGCCACCAGTCGAAACTGGTGGCTTTCACGGTGCAGAGCACGAATTGGATATTAGGCACTGAACGGATCGTGGACAAGAATGGTGTCATCACGTTCAGGGCTGGTCGAAAGCAACGCAACAGGTGCTTCGATCAGCTCTTCAATACGACGAACATATTTGATCGCGGCAGCCGGAAGATCGGCCCAGCTACGCGCACCCATGGTGGTATCGGACCAACCTTCGATGGTTTCATAAACTGGTTTGGCTTTTGCTTGCAGACGCTGGTTTGCCGGAAGATGGTCATAGATTTCACCATCAATGTCATAACCAGTGCAGATCTTGATTTCATCAAAGCCATCAAGAACGTCAAGCTTGGTCAGGGCAATACCGGTAATGCCATTAACCTTGACCGACTGACGGACAAGGGCCGCATCAAACCAGCCACAGCGGCGCTTGCGACCAGTCACAACACCAAACTCGTGACCGCGTTCGCCCAAGCGTTCGCCATCAGCATCAAACAGCTCAGACGGGAACGGACCTTCGCCGACACGCGTGGTGTAAGCTTTGGTAATCCCAAGAACGTAACCAACACCGGATGGCCCCATGCCGGAACCGGCTGCAGCCTGACCCGATACGGTGTTTGATGACGTTACAAACGGGTATGTGCCATGATCAATATCAAGCATCGTTCCCTGTGCGCCCTCAAACAGGATGCGCTTGCCAGCTTCCTTGAACTGGTTCAGCGATTTCCAAACCGTGTCAGAGAATGGCAGGATTTTCGGTGCGATTTCTTTAAGCTGCGTAAGCAGCTCTGCGCCGTCGACTTCTGGCTGACCAAGGCCACGCAGAAGCGCGTTATGATGAGTTAGAAGGTTCTCGACCTTGGCTTCAAGCAAATCAACGTCTGCAAGATCACCAACACGGATCGCACGACGACCAACACGGTCCTCATATGCCGGGCCAATGCCACGACCGGTCGTGCCGATCTTGTTATCACCCGAAGCCGCTGCTTCACGTGCGCGGTCAAGGTTGCCATGCAACGGAAGAATCAGGCAGGCATTTTCCGCCAGACGCAGATTTTCCGGCGTAATGCTTACACCTTGCTCACTCAGGCGACCGATTTCGGCCAACAGCGCCCATGGATCAACAACAACGCCGTTACCTATAACTGACAGCTTGTTCTGACGAACAATGCCAGATGGCAGCAGGCTTAACTTATAGACGGTTCCGTCGATCACCAAAGTATGACCGGCGTTATGACCACCCTGGAAACGCACAACGACATCGGCCCGTTCGGACAGCCAGTCGACGATCTTGCCTTTACCTTCGTCCCCCCACTGGGAACCGATCACGGCAACATTGGTCATCGCAAAACTCCTTGCGCGATAAAGATTTCGTTCGATTACGCCTTAAGCGGCACGACCTGGCCGCCAAGGTAAATATAGTCACAGCCCATACGACGTGCTTCGACACGGGCAGCATCTTCTGTTTTGGCCTCAGCAGCACCTTCAAGCGCGGCCACAGTATAATGGCCTTCGGTACGCAATTTACGTGCTTCACGTTGGGGCGTTCCCAGCGGAAGATAAACACGCTGAACCGGTGCACCGTCTGGAAGTCCACGAAGGATACTATCCATATAAAGCGACATACCTGTTGCCGCCTCACCCGCAGCACCACCGGCACGGTAACGTCCGCCCCGGCCAATTTCACCACGCACATTGCGTGCAAACAGGGTAAAGCTGACACCGGTCTGATACCGGAAACCAGCCATTTCCACCGGATCAATCGTAAGAGCAGCCTCAAGCCCTGATGCCAGAACACGTTCGGCAACATCAATCAGGCGATGCAATTCTTCAGACGCCCCAAGTGGGAGTTCAAGTTTTTTCAGTTTCGGCAACGCCGTCTTGGCCGGACCAGCCGCCTCAAGCAGCGCAACAAGCACATCGGTAACCTTGCCATCCAAAGCACGCAAAGCCGCGACATCACGGCGTTCAAGCGCCTCAGTCAGCGATTCGCGATCATCAGGCGTCACACCAAATGCATCAAACAAACGTACCGGCAGGGTCGGAAGGTTCAAGTCAACCGAAACATCTGGCAGAGCGATGCTTTCAAGGGCTTCAAGTGCAAGAAGAACAATCTCGGTATCCGCCGCTGCACTGGACACACCAATCAATTCCGCACCAACCTGTGCGAACTGACGTTCGGGGCGCAGGTGCGACCCTTTAATCCGCAATACATCACCGGAATAAGACAAGCGCAATGGACGCGGCGCATCGACCAAACGGGTTGCTGCAATCCGGCCGACCTGTGGAGTCATATCAGAACGCAGTCCCATCATACGACGCGACTCTGGATCCATAAGGCGGAATGTTTGGGTGGCAAGTTCGGGTGCTGCACCTTCAAGAAGGCTTTCTTCAAACTCGACCAGCGGGGTTTTAACCCGGTCATAGCCTGCATGCGCCAAACTGGCCATCAGCTTTTCGCGGATTTCGGCTTCCCGTGCGGCGGTTCCTGGCAGGACATCCTGCAGGCCGGCGGGCAAAAGAGCTTTCCTGGCGAGTTCGGTCATTATGTGTGCTTTCCGGACTGGGCGCGCAAATTCGACTTGATAATATCCTGAGTTTCACTCAAGGCTCACTATCCGGTAGCGGTTACTACCGTGTTGTGCCGGACAGAGCAACGGGGAAAACCCCCAAAACGCAAATAATACGTACAAAATATCGGTTAACCAGCGTCAAATTCGGCTTTTACCACCGAATATGCCCAATCAAGCCACGGCAAAAGAGCCTTGATATCGCTGGGTTCGACCGTTGCCCCACCCCAAATTCGCAGACCCGGAGGCGCATCGCGATATCCATTGATATCAAGTGCAATATTTTCTGCTTCAAGAAGCTGCGAAATCTTTTTTGGCAGTAATGCCTGCTGATCAGCAGGCAGAGTCAACGCCCAAGGATCGACAATCTTGATGCACATTGATGTATTGGATGCTGTTGCCGGATCAGCGGCAAGGTCGGCAGCCCAATCACTGGTCGCAAGCCATGCGTCAAGATGGCTGCGGCTTTCACACGTACGGCTTAGCAACCCTTTGAGGCCACCAAGTCCTTCTGCCCATTTCAGGGCATCAATCGCGTCTTCAACCACAAGCATCGAGGGCGTATTGATGGTTTCACCGCGGAAGATGCCATCAATCAGCTTGCCGCCCTTGGTCATCCGGAAGATTTTCGGCATTGGCCATGCAGGAGTATGGCTTTCAAGCCGTTCGACTGCACGCGGGCTTAGGATAATCACCCCATGGCCACCCTCGCCGCCCAAAACCTTCTGCCAGCTATAGGTCACAACATCGAGTTTATCCCACGGCAGTTCCATGGCAAAAATCGCCGAGGTCGCATCACAAATGGTAAGACCTTTGCGGTCATCGGCAATCCAGTCACCATTAGGCACACGCACGCCTGCTGTCGTTCCATTCCAGGTAAAGACAACATCGCGATCGAAATCAACTGATCCAAGGTCTGGCAAATCGCCATAACCCGCTTCAAGCGTACGCACGTCGTCAAGTTTAAGCTGCTTGATGACATCGGTAACCCAAGTCGCACCGAAGCTTTCCCATGCCAGCATATCAACACCGCGCGCACCAAGCATCGACCAAAGCGCCATCTCAACCGCACCCGTATCAGATGCGGGAACCACGCCCAAAAGATAGTCGTCAGGAAGGTTTAAAACAGCACGCGAACGGTCAATGACCTCTTCAAGGCGCTGCTTGCCCAGTTTGGAACGATGCGACCTGCCAAGTACTTCGGTTTCAAGTCCTGCTGCGGACCAACCCGGGCGCTTCTTGCACGGACCCGACGAAAAGTTCGGGCTGGTTGGACGAAGTGCGGGCTTTGCGAAATCGGTGTTCTTGGCATTCTGGGCCATCGGCATATTCCTGAGCAAAAAGAACAACCCAACCGGATCATTCCAGATCAAATTAGGGGGCTGATCCTATTGAGACAAAGGCAAAAGTCAAACGCCTTCCACACAAATGGGCCAGCCAATTTTGCATGGCTGGCCCATTTGTGTCGATCACCCTGCATTTACGTGTACGGGGCTTCACATCGGAATATCATAATACCACGGTGCAAATAGGCTAAATGCTATCCAAAGCAGGATAATCAAAGGCGTCCCTGCTTTAAGAAAGTCAATGAAACGATAGTGACCGGGGCCCATAACCAGAAGGTTCGTCTGATATCCAACCGGGGACGCAAACGAACAGTTGGCCGCCATTACCACCGCAATCGCAAAAACATGTGGCGGCACGCCAAGCTGTTGTGCCATTCCAATTCCGATCGGGGTAAACAAAACCGCACAGGCATTGTTGGACAAAACGTTGGTAAAGACCGCAACGATCAGGAAGAACAGTGACAAGATAACAGGTGCTGGCGCGCCGCTTGTTGCGACAAGCAATTGGTCGGCGACAAATTCGGCACCTCCGGTCAATTGCAAGGCATTGCCAAGAGCAAGGGCCGCTGCCACCAGAAGTACGATTTTTCGGTCAATCGCACGCGAGGCCTGACGCAGGTTTAGCGCACCCGATGCAATCATAAGACCCGCACCGATGAAACTTGAAACCATAATCGGAACAACTCCGGTCGCAGCCAGCGCAATTACACCAAGGAAAATGGTTGCCGCGCGACGGGCATGGAACGGGCGCGGCAATGTCCGTGTTGACCATTCAAGCAACACCACATCACGGATTGTTCGAAGGGCTTCAACATCCTCGGAACGCCCTTGAACCAGCAACACGTCACCCGCTTCAAGTCGGATTTCGGTCATTTGGGTTCGGATCATCCGCGACCGGCGCTGAATACCCAAAACAAGGCATTTATACTGATAACGGAAACCGATCTGCTCAAGGTTAAAGCCGATCAAACGCGACCCCGGCGGCAACATGACTTCGGCCAAAAGCTGTGTTGATTTTTGCGGGGTGTCATCGCCATCGCTGCTAACCGCTGCGGCGTCCGAGTGCAAAAGCCCCGGATCTTTTTCGATCGCTTCTGTCAGGGCCTTACGCGTCGCTGCAACGACAAGCACGTCCCCTGCTTGAATTTCCATATCGTCTTCAAATGGTGGCAATTCCGCATGTTCGCGGCGCACCATCATTTGAATGGTGATGTTTGGCAGGTTCTTAAAGAAACCCGCAACCGGGCGGGTTCCGATCATAAGCGATGCCGGGCCGACCGTAATCTGAGCAATGAACTGTTTGCCACTGCTGTCTGGATTGGCAAGCTTGCTGCGCATGGATGCCAACGCAGGCAACAAGCGCGGCGCAATGAACAGGACATAGAAAAACCCGGTAATCGCCAAGACGCTGCCAACTGTCGTGAATTCAAAGAACTCAAGCCCCGGCATGCCAAGTTCAATCAGCGAGCTTGATACCAAAAGGTTGGTCGAAGACCCAATCAGGGTCGTCATCCCACCCAGAATGGCTGCATAGGAAAGCGGGATCATCAAAGCACTTGGCGAACGTTCAATACGCTCCGCAAGTGCCTGAATAATTGGAATAAAGATAACAACGACGGGCGTATTATTCAGAAATGCCGACATCAGCATCACAACAAACAGGCCGACAAAAATCGCAACAGACGCGTTTTTGCCACCATGTTCAGTGATCAATCCGGCGATGTAACTCACGCCACCGGTCAAAACCATGCCCTGCCCGATGACAAGCAACGACAAAACTGTCAGCAATGCCGGATTGGCAAAGCCCGACATAATGGTATCCGGGCCAAGAAGGTTTGATCCATTGGCATCAAGAAGCGGGAAGAAATTGAAAAACAGCAACAAGGTCGCGATCAGCGCCATGCTGGTCAGCTCAAGCGAAATGCGTTCAAGCCCGTACAGAACAAGCGATCCAGCAACAAGTGCAAGAACCATCCACATCTGCATTGGCGTCGCAGAACTGGCGACAACACTTTCGATCACGATAAATCTTCCCCTGTAAAACCAGCACCCTTGTGGTTTCCAATCCACGGATTGATCCGTGTGATCTGTCCACAATCATCGTATTTTGTCTTTACTTAGACGAAAGCCCTACAGTTCGGTCAACAGAAAAACAGCGTCACAACGGTTCAATGCGGATTAATCGGTATTTCTCCATTTGCGAGAAACCGCATAAAACTCGCGGCATTTCACGGCAAAACGGGCAACAATTCTGCTGCCCGTATTTTTTAATTCACATGCCTAGATTGGACTTTTTAGCTTAATCTGGAACGTTGATTTCACCTTTGAGATACAGCACCGCTTCACCCTTAAGCGCTACGCGATCACCATCCACAGAACAGGCAACAACCCCGCCGCGCGCAGACGCCTGATATCCAACCACGTCCTTCTGCCCAAGCTTATCGGCCCAATAAGGTGCCACGACACAATGCATATACCCCGTAACCGGGTCTTCATTGATGCCAATTGCCGGCACGAAAAAGCGCGAAATCATATCAAGACCGGTTTTATCCCCCGGTGCGGTAACAATTACGCCTCTGCCTTCCAATTTTCCAAGTGCAGACATATCAGGACGCATATCGCGAACGATCTTGGCATCACTATAAACGACAACATGATCCGTATCGCGACTTGCAACCCCGAATGTTTCTGTTGGCGCAGCACCGCCAAGGGCTGCAATCACGCCACCTGGGGTGGGATTGCTTTTGATCGGTTGTTTTGGGAAATCCAGAACAATTGCATCGCCATCGCGTTTGGCAGTCAAAATACCACTTTGACTATGAAGCTTGACCAAATCACCATCAAAGCCAAGCTGGTTAAATATGACAAAGGCACTGGCCAATGTTGCATGCCCACACAGCGGGACTTCAACGGTCGGTGTAAACCACCGGATATGATAGTCCGCCTCACCCCCGGTATCACATGGCACAAAGAATGCTGTTTCCGACAGATTGTTTTCCATCGCAATTTTTTGCATCACATCATCGCCCAACCAGCCTTGCAAAGGCACAACCGCCGCCGGGTTGCCCGCAAACAAAACATCGGTAAAGGCATCGACCTGATAGATGGGAAAAGTCCGCGTCTTCATAATGGTATCCTAACGTCAGCATATACGCGCAGCGAAACGAAATTGCCTGCACAACCGATAACTGTGTGCGGCTTTAAAGAACAGCATCAATCGCTTGTTTGACGATCATAAGATCATGATCCTGTGTCCGCCAGTTGCTAAACGCTGCACGGAAACCAAACCGCCCGCCATAAACAGTCGGCGTCATAAACACCTTGCCCGTTGCATTGATCCGATCAAGCAACGCCCGATTGTCATCATCGCTACCAATGGCCCTAAACATTGTTACGTTTAGCTTCGGTTCAGCAAGCAGTTCAAGTTTCCCATGGGTTCGAACCCATGACGCCAAATCTGCGGCTTGATCACAGTTTGCACGAACGATCGCCGCAAACCCGTCCCGCCCATATGCCTTCATCGACAGCCAAAGCGGCAATGCACGGAACCGACGGGAATTTTCAACCCCGCGATTGATATAACTGTTTCCTTCAGCCTTTGTATCAAGATACGGCGCAAAGGCACGACAGCAGGTTTCAAGAACCGAGATATGGCGGGTTAAGAATATCCCGCAATCGTATGGTACATTAAGCCACTTATGCCCGTCCGATGTTATGGAATCCGCCCGATTGATCCCATTTAAAAAATGCGAACGACGATCATCAAGGGCAGCAAACATCCCGAATGCGGCATCAACATGCAGCCACGCACCATATGCAGCACAAAGATCGGCAATCGCCTCAAGATCATCAAAGTCCGTCGCATTAACCGTGCCTGCCGATGCAATAACAATTTTGCCTCGTGCATCGCTGGCATCAAGCTTTGCCTTAAGATCGGCAATGTCGGTTTGCTCTGATCCCGGTAAGGTTTTGACTTTGGTAAACCGATTGCGGCCAATACCGGCAATCGACAAATCCTTGATCATGCTGGCGTGCGGACTGGCAGCAAAAATATCAAGATCAGGAAGCACACCTGCACCATCGGCATCAATATTGACACCGACCCGTTCCCCACACCATTGACGCCCGGCAACAAGCCCCAGAAGGTTTGAAACCGTCGCACCCGTAGTCAAGACACCATCGAAACGATCAGATGGCACACCACCTATGTCACACAACCAATCAATGACCTGTTCTTCAACCGCAGCATTCACCGATCCTTCCGGGCCAGTAGCATTTTGATCAATCGCACTTGCCAACCAATCCCCAACAAGGGCGGCAGGTGTCGTTCCACCGGTCACAAAACCCAGATATCGAGGACCGATTGATGCGGCGAGCAGCGGTAGAATTTCTTCTTTTGCTGCTCGCAACGCATCAAGTGTGCCGCTTCCCTGCCTTGATAAGGGGCGCGAGGGGTCAAAGGCAGAAAAATCGCGGCAGGTCACATCCAAGTCATCCGCCCCTTGTACAAAGCCATGAACAATATCCCCTGTTTCCACAAGAATACGGCCAAGCTTTTCAAGGTCGTCAAACATCAGATGACGCGCACTGTCAGTGGGGCTGTCAGATGCACGATTTGTAGTGCTGGTCATTTGTCGTCTCCTGAAATGATACGGGCGTAATCGGCCCGATCAATGTTCGCCCCGGTTAAAATCAGGGCAATTTTTTTCCCAATATTTTCATCGCGATGGGCAATTGCCGCAGCAAGCGGGATTGCCCCGGCACCCTCGGCAAGAGTGTGGCATGAACTGAAATAAAGACGCATGGCGCTGGCAATCTGTTCATCGTCAACCGCAACAATGTCAGCAGCCCCAGCCTTGATGATCTCAAATGCTGCTGGATCAGGACTGCGACAGGCAACACCATCGGCAAACGTATCTGCACTGGGCGTTTGGATAACCTTCCCTGCCGCAAAAGACTGACGCACGGCATCGGCCCCCGTGGCAACCACACCAATGATCTCGGTGCTCAGCCCAAGTGCATCCCGTGCCGTAATCAGCGAACAAATCCCCGATCCCATCCCGACAGGAACATAAATACGATCAAGCGCTTTGACCTCGTCAAACAGTTCAAGCCCATAGGATGCCACACCACGGACAAGCTCCCGGTGGAATGGCGGAACCATCACCAAGTCTGCTTGGGCTGCATAGGAAAACGCATATTCGGCCGCGGCCTGAAAATCATCGCCATGTTCGATAACTTCTGCACCCCATGCACGCATTGCGGCATTTTTCTCGATCGAGTTCCCATGAGGAACAATTATGGTGGCAGCCATCCCAAACCGGCTGGCGGCATGTGCAAGGCTTTGGCCATGATTGCCACGCGTGGCCGAAATCAGTCCGCGATTAACTTCAACTGATTTGTTCAGATAACGACAAAAAGTCAGTCCACCACGAATTTTAAACGCACCGAGGCGTGTATGGTTTTCGTGTTTGACATACAAAGACAATCCCGTCGCCCGGTCCAAAAGCGGCCACCGGATTGTCGGGGTTGGTGCAACATATTGATGCACGAAATCGGCTGCATCCCTTAATTCGGCTAGACTGAACATCAATATTGTACCCCACCCTAAAACACATCAACACAATTGAACTTCATCACCACATTTGGACCGAACGGAGGCACAAAGGGAGTATGCGCCTCCGTTATACGCGGCTGTGGCTAACCGCGCGGCGGCACTCCGGTCCAAAATGGTTTTGAAAGGTCACTGTCAATATCTGCACGGGTGAGACCAACATCCTTAAGCGCATTATGATCAAGCGCTTGTATCGCATGACGATTGCGCGCCCGTGCTTGAATCTCCGCTAAATATTCAACGATGGAGATGGCAGCACCAACCACCGCTGAACGCCAGGTGACCGCTTTTGCCCCCTGTTTGCCGTTCATCACTGCGTGATCATTGCCACGAATGTCGGAAAGCCGAATTGTATCGTTACAATTTACCATTTCCATCTCCTATCAGTTAATTGTCTCGATATTGTTTTGTCATTGACTTTAACATTGTGTCAATTTAAACATTGTCACCATGACAATATGGCTTCCAAAACTTGAAGATGCTGGTGGACCTGTTTACCGACAGATCGCACAGGCGATTAGCAAAGCAGTCAAAGACTGCTCTCTCAAACCGGGAGACAGGCTGCCAACCCATCGCGATCTCGCCTATCAATTGGGCGTCACCGTCGGAACCATCACACGGTCCTATCGTGAAGCCGAAAGACTGGGACTTGTCGCCGGTGAAGTTGGACGCGGGACATACGTTCTTGATAACATCCAATCCGAACTCGACATGGCCGCAACCGCCCCTATCCCGCTTGCATTTACAAACAATCTTGCGCAGATGGGACGAAAACCGGCCATTTCACATAATGCGTCACAAGGCGCGGAAGATACCGGCCCGATGAACTTCCGAATGAACTGTCCACTCCCCCCGCAAGAAGGCCATATCCGCCAAACTCTTATGGAAGTAGCCAGCACCATGTCGATTGACGATATGGTGTCTTACAAGTCCGAATATGGCGTTGCCCATCAACGTGAAGCATTGGCATCATCGGCCGGCCGACTTGGATTGGATGACAATCCAGAACGTGTTCTTCCGACGGCAGGCGTTCAGCACGGTATGACGGTGTCACTTTTGGCAACCATCCGTCCTGGTGATCTGGTTCTGTGCGAAGAACTCACCTATCCCAATCTCCGCAGCCTTGCCAATCTGCTTCAGTTCCGGCTACGTGGCATAGCCATGGATGATCAGGGTATCATTCCGGACGTGCTTGAAAATGTCTGTCGAACACATAGCCCCCGCGCAATTTATTTGATGCCGACCCTGCACAATCCGCTTTGCACGACAATGAGCCAACAGCGGCGCATCGAAATCGCGGAAATTTTGCGGAAATATGACCTGACCTTGATCGAAGATGGCATCTATCATTTCCTTGACCCTGATGCGCCTCCGCCTTTGTCCTGCTTTGTTCCCGAACGCAGCATTTATCTTGATGGTGTTTCCAAAAGCATCGGCGGCGGATTGCGCGTTGGCTATATCCATGCACCCGGCGAAATGATTGGCAAACTCGCCAGTGCAATTCGCTCAACTTGCTGGATGGTATCGACCATCAATCTCGAACTTGTCACCCGAATGATCAATGATGGTAGCCTTGCCCAATACGAAGCATGGCACCGCGATGAAGCGGCCCAAAGACTTGCGATCATATTGGGAACGCTCAAGGGATATAATGTTCGCTTCCACCCGACCAATTATCATATTTGGCTTGAACTACCCGATCATATCGACACAGGCGAATTGGTGATGAATGCGGCCAATAGCGGCGTTCTTTTAACCGCAGCACAGCAGTTTTCAGTCGGCCCGGTTCCGCGTGGGCTAAGGCTTTGCTTTGGGGCGGAACGATCAACCGAACGATTGCGCCGTGGCGTACAGATTGTCGACCGACTGCTGAAAAGCAGCGACTTTGGCAATGCCGTCGTGATGTAATTCACGCCAAACCAGAATGCAGAAAACGTGCATACCATGCTCGATTAGCGTCATTGAACCACGGTGACGCACCATCCGAGGTTGAGACTGTGGAAACACCGCAAGCAAATTCCTTGTAGCATTTCAGATATTTCGACACGCAACGCTTGACCACGTGATTGCGTTGCTTCCAAGATATGTTGCGGGACGTAAAATGCCCCCGCCATTTATTATCTTGGGCAGCAGAAAGTCAGCAAATGCCAGTTTCCCGCCTTGACGCAGAAGATTGCGGTTTCCCGCATTTCCGGATTCGCAGCCCCCACAAAGACCAGCACCCGAAAATTTTCGATTTTTCATCGCATTACCGTGCAGCAGAGGCTCTTAAATTTGGACTTTCCATGTCCGAACCGGGTTTCAATATCTTTGTTCTGGGTCTTGACCGTGCCGGGCGCATGACCGCGACACTTGATTACCTTAACAAGGCAATGGAAGAACGCAGCACCCCGGATGACTGGGTGTATCTAAACAATTTCTCACGCAGCAACCGCCCACGTCCCTATGCTTTGCCAGCAGGCGAAGGGCGCAAACTTCTATCCGCCATGGAAACGCTGATCACGCATCTGCGCGAAGCCTTGGCTTCGGCCTTTAGCGCCCCGGCACATTTAACCGAAACCCAGACCCAAACCGAAGAAGCCCGCACTCAGTTGCGCGAAAAATTCGATGCACTTCGGGAATTTGCCCGTGAACGGGGTCTGGATGTGCAGGAAAGCGAAAAAGGCGTAATGATTGTTGCGCTGAATGAAGAAGGTGAACCGGTTTCCCTTGATGAAATCCCCAAGGAACGCCGCGATGCCACCGAAGATTCATTTGAAGAGGTTGCCGAAGAAGCCCGTAAAACCCTTCTTTCCAGTCGCGACCTTGAAGAACAGATTGCCGACACGCTCGACAGACTTCGTCGTGACGCTGCCAAAATCGTCTTAAAACCACGCATCAAGAAGCTGAGTGATAAATTCACAAGCCCCGGCCTTAAGGCATGGTTTGAAGCACTTGAAAAAGACGTCCTTGATAATATCGATGCCTTTGAAGAAGAAACCGATCAACCAGCCATTGAAAGCGGCGATGGGAAAATCCCTGAAACTGTCGAAGACAGATATGCAGTCAATCTTCTGATCGACCATTCGCGCGACACCAGCCCCGATGTGATTTTGGAACCAAGCCCAAGCTACGACAATCTATTTGGGCAAATTCAATATCGCCCGATGGGTGGTGGCATGCATCCGCATTTCAGCCTGATTAAGCCCGGTGCGTTACATCGCGCCAATGGTGGCGTCTTGGTCCTGCGCGCTGAATCACTGCTAGAACATGAAGAATGCTGGGGCTATTTGAAAGCAGCCCTGCGTGACCGTGAAATCCGCATTGAAGAAACCCATAAAGGCGGCCCACCGACCGCCGGCGCACCAGAACCGCGCCCGATCCCACTTGATCTTAAGGTCGTGATCGTGGGGGCACCGAAATTCTATTACACCTTCTTTTCGCTTGATGTGGATTTTCGCAACCATTTCCGCGTTAAGGCCGATATCGATGCTGACATGCCCGCTGCCGGGCGCAACATTTCGATCTATACCGGGCTATTACGTGCATCAGCTTTGTCGCGGGTGGGTATCCCTGTCGACAACGGTGCCATCCGCCAACTTTTGGGCCAAGCTGCCCGTTGGGCGGGTGAACGTGACAAACTAACCGCACAGATCGAGCGGGTTGAAGACGTTGCGATTGAGGCTGGCACGCTTAGTAAATCAGAAGGGCGCGAAAATATCCGCGCAGCAGATGTCCGGCGTGCAATTGAAGAACGACGCCACCGAAACAGCCGCCTTGAAGACAGATCACATGAACGCGTTCAACGCCGTGAAATCCTGATAGATAGCTTTGGCTCGGTCGCAGGACAGGTCAACGCCCTTACCGTCCTTGATTATGGCGACCATGCATTTGGCTTACCCGCACGCGTATCGGCACGCTCCTATGTCGGTAGCTTGGGCGTTCTTAACATTGAACGCATGGTCGATATGTCAGGCCCGCTGCAGCAAAAATCGGTAATGACGATTGAAGGGTTCCTAAAGTCGCGCTTTGCGCAAGATTTCCCAATATCCTTTGCCTGTAACGTCACGTTTGAACAAAACTATGGCGGGATTGAAGGCGACTCTGCATCGATGGCGGAACTCTGTGCGATCATATCGGCCGTCTCGAACGTCCCGATGCGCCAGAATATAGGCGTAACAGGATCAATGAACCAATTTGGAGAAGCACAGCCCGTGGGCGGGGTTTCACACAAGATCGAAGGGTTCTATCGCATCTGTGCCGATCAGGGCTTTACCGGCGATCAAGGTGTTATCATTCCACTTGCAAATGCCGAAAACGTGGTCCTTCGCGAAGAAGTTGTTCAAGCCATCCGCCAGGGTAAATTCAACATTTGGACCGTTGAACATATCAATGACGCCGTTGAGTTGCTGACCGGCATGCCGTCTGGTGATCGTACCGACGGCCAATACCCGGCCGACAGCGTTTATGGAAAGGCAATGGAACGCCTGCGCAGCAATGACCAGATATTGCGTGACAGGAATGCCTATCCACCGCGCGCGGAGATGTAACGATGGATACACCACCCCATGATCGCCAACATATTGGGACAAGTTCGTCTCAATCTGTTTGCGCATCACCAAAATGGGATGGTTTATACCTTATTGCTGTGCTTGGCTCCTGCGCCCTAATGGGCGGCGCGGTTTCATCAAACGCCTATGCCCAAGCATCAAGCAGCGATCCCTTCCCAACCGGAATAGAAATCATCCCAACCGATCTTCCGGCACATGCATCATCAACGCAGCCTGCCAATCACCCCGTCAGCCTCCTACCCGGCACAATTCCTATAGATGATACAATTGCAGAAGATTTGGAAATCCCATCTCTTGCCACCCAGTATCATCAAACTTTGAACGGCAATGCACCGGTCAGACGCGCAACAACCACCCAAAGGACGAGAGGCAATGCGCGAAGCACACCAATACAACCACCTTTAACAGCAGAAAAAATCCCAAGTTCGTCAGGATTTCTTGCAGCTACAGCGGCAACACCTTCGCCGCAGCCCAGTGCTTCAGAACCAAAAAAAATTGATCCTACCGCCCACGCCAACACCTATCTGATTCAGCTTGGTGCGTTCCGCGATACCATTTCCGCAGAAACATATTGGGCAAGTTTTCGCATTCGGTATCCCGAACTTTCGAAAACCTACGCGAAACAAATCGTTAGTGCGGATTTGGGCACCAAGGGGATTTATCATCGGCTGCAACTGGTAGGTTTTGCCAATCCCGATCTTGCAAAACAGAAATGCCGCCAGCTAAAAACTGACGGCACTGATTGTTTTGCCACCCAACCCTGACCTATCTGCATTCACATGGTCCGATTAGATGGGCCGCACATTAGCTGCCCGGTGCAAGCAGAACAATTTTTTCAACAATCAAAGTTGTTGCTTCGGTACAGGTTGTCATCAAGGCCAAATGACCTGTGACGCGCACTTTATCGCCCGGACGGAAACGGCTTGCCTTATTGGCCAACGCGTAAAGCGTTCCATCTTCAGCACGGAACGTAACACATTCCTGCCCCTGATCGGTTATTTCGCCACCGACGGTAAAGCTTTCCTTCTGAAAGGCCGCGCAAGCCGACAACGCGACTGCCACGATGAAGACCGCAGTTATCCTAGCCAATCCAACCGTAAATCCGTTTTTCATTAGTCGTTCTCCTATGCGTGAACGATTCTCTTTGAACACAAATTCTTTCGTGCCGCGTTAATGTTCTTGTAACGCCATTAAAGCTACAAGGGTATGTATCCTTTTAAGGGTTTCACCATACAATGTCATTGGTTACAAGACAGCCCATGGAAAAGTCGCAGATAGATTTGCTTATGGAACTGGCCGCTGATTTTCAGCAGCAAACAGCGATTAACAATCGCGCGACAGAGGAATCTGAACAAAGCAATGCGTTATCGACGCTGGTCGATTTGGCCCGTGACATGCAAACACGCCTTGATCAACAGCAGAATCGAATTCGCCAACTCGAACTGATGGTCGAAACCGACGAACTCACCGGGCTTTATAACCGTCGCGGCTTCATGCGCCGCACCCGCGAAGCACTTGCGCGCGCAGCCCGAAATGCTGAACGTGGCCTTATGGTCATCGCCGATCTTGACGGGTTTAAGCAAATCAATGACGTTCATGGTCACGCGGCCGGCGATGCTGTTTTGCGCCACTTTGGCCAAAACCTGCGCACCCATACACGATCAGATGACTATGTCGCACGCTTTGGCGGTGATGAATTTGCCATCCTGATGACAGGCAGCAGCCCGGACGCAGCAGAAAAACGCATAGATCAATTACAACATGCAACTGCACGTTTCCCACTGATCTGGCAGGGCAAGCCACTTCGTATCAAGGCAAGTTTTGGCTACACCGTTTACAATGCCAAAAGCGATATTGCCGATCTGATCCGTGCTGCCGATGAAGCGATGTATAGCAACAAACATGCAGCCCTAAGCACCACAGAAACCCGCAAATCCAACCACGACGCGGCTTAAGCTTAACTACGTGGTGTTATGATTGCAGCGCCCTCGCGCGTCATAAAAAGTCCCTATGATTCTTCGTCAATGATGAATTCAGCGGCACGAAGACCCGTCATATAGGCCCCATGCGTCGTACCGGCATAGTCAAAAATTGTATGCTCTCCTGCCAGGATCAAACGATCATCTATTGGGTCCCCCAAATCGTCAAAATCTGACATGCTGCTCCCAGGCATTGGGAAACTATATGCGCCCAGCGTAAAGGGATCGGTTGCCCAATGGGTCGTCAGAACCTCTATTGGTTCCTCAACATCATCTTCCCAAACATTGCGTAAAACATCGAGTGCATCCTCGACCATTTCCTGATCCGACATGCGATCCGCTTCAAGCGCATAATCGCCGACACTCAACCCCAACAAAATGTTTTCATCAGAAAATGTTCGGTAATTCAGCCAGTAATTCCAACGGCCTTTTGGTTCAGTTGTCATCCCAAAATACTGGGTTTCAATATCCCAGAACGGCTCTTCGAACTTAAGGGCCAATTTGGTGACACTGCCAAAACCAAGCTTCTTAATTGATGCTTTGTAATCACTTGGAAGCCCTGGCTGAAACTTGATCTTGTTGGCCTTTAGAACGCCAAGGGGAACAGTACAAATACAATAGTCTGCCTCAAACGTACCCTTATCGGTCTGAACAACAATTTGATCGTCATCTTCATAGTTAATCGACGTTACATTCAGCGATAACTTGATATCAATCCTATCTGCCAGCGGCTTTAATATTTCATCATATCCGGTTGTAACAACCACATCCGCACCATCAAATGCAGAATCCCAATTGAAAAGTGGTGCTGAAAGTTTCTCGATCGCGCCACCCTTCGAAAACTCAGTATATGCTGAGAAAGCCCACATGATGGCAGGATCACTTAGGTAAGCCGGACGGTAATCCTTAATTGCCTGCACCAAGCTACGCGGATCATTCGCTTCATAGTTATTGTCGATATGATCTAGAACCGCTTCCCAAGCATCAACAATGCGCTCGACCTCGTCATCATCATATTCGTATCCGTCCAGATCGAAATATGTGGCGTTTTCATCATCTGTGACGACATATTTTGCGCCAACGGCATCGGCCAATTGCTTCGTCGGGTTATCAGACGATGGCCCGTGGATCCAACCTGCCCCAACTTCGAAGGGCGCCCCCATAGACCAATCGGTAAGCAACCGCCCACCTATATGGGGTTTGGCTTCCAACACGGTTACGCTTGCACCATGTTGGCGCAACATATGTGCCGCCCCCAATCCTGCTATTCCAGCACCAACAACCAACACCGAGACATTTTCAAGCGCGTGCGCACTCCTTATGGCAATCCGCGATGTCAGCGCAATCGCCCCACTCGCCATCAGAAAAGATTTGATAAAATGGCGGCGATTGATGTTTCGGTTCAGCATATCTACCCCGTTTTCTCATGAGACCCGCCGCAAAGGCAACACCTTGGATATCAAAAGCCCACACGACAACCATAACCTATAGTTGATAGATGAAATCTAAAAACTGCAACCTTTAACACCTAAATTCAGCAAAGGCTCTGGAGCATAAACAGGAACACATGCAGCTACTCTGCAGTAAGCACCGCCACAATTGGAGGCCTTCGAGAACAATTTTCACCATCCTTTACATCGCGCACATAACAATCTGTGAACGCAACTATATTAGAATACTATTTTATTAATTGGAAAACATGATCAAAAAGCCTGATATCATGCCAGATACCGAACGTGTTTTGCCCCTCTAAACCGTCGTTTTCCCAAGCCCGGTAACTTAAGAACAGATACGGGGCTGTTTTTTTTGGCATATCAAGTGCAAATCCTTCATATCCTTAGTAAGATCGCCAATTGATATAGATAGCGACCACTGAAGCACATGAAGATCAGGCAGCTTTAAATGACGGTTCACAAATGACAGACAGCTCTGGCTATTCTGCGGAAACAAATGACCAAGACCTTTTGGCGGCCATGGCTTTCTGCTGGGCAGACATGCTGCTTGAAGTCGATGAAAACGGCTATATCCTGTTTGTCGCTGGTGCGACCGAAAGCCTGATGGGATGCACACCGGACCGATTGATTGGTGAAGCACTTGAAAAGATTGTTGTAAAATCAGAACGTCCTTTGCTGCGTGCCTACCTGCACACAAGCAATGGCATGAAACGGCTTGAAGAACTTGATCTGGATTTTCAGCTTTTTGACGCCGACGGCAGTCCCCTTCAAGAATCCGTCCCACTGTCGCTTAGCGGCTATATGATCGCCGACCCATCAAGTCGCTACTATATAGCAGCCCGTCACCGCGCCATTCGCCCACGTGCCCGTTCTGGCATAGACCGAATTATTCTACAAAACGCCGTCATTCGCCAAAATCAGAACGCCGAAACTCGCCATACGGCAACATTGACCGATAAGGCAGCAGCCTCCTATCACAGTGAAGCACTGGTGGTGCTTGAAAACTTGGCCGCTTCACGGTCACAAGCAGAAACAGCTGCCACCAACGAACTCGCCCGCCTGATCGGAATTGGTGCGAAACAATTCGCACCAATTCCGATCAGTGGCACGCAAACTCAAACTCAATCACATAAAACAACGCAAATTCATCCCGTTGACGAACCAATGATCGAACTTGAACGGCGTATTGTTGCTTATGCATCTGCATTACGCGCCGATCTTGAAGAACCCGTGCAGGACGAACCCCATGATGGTTTGGTTTCCTTGACCAATAGTGCACCATCGTCTGAGCAAAATGCGAAACGTTCTGACAAGACTGATCTATTTGGAAGTGACTATGAAAGTGCGCGCAACATCCATCATTTTGACACAGCACATGACGAAAATGATCGCGAAACGAACCTGACACGCGCCGTGGCATACGCCTTAAACCGGATGCAGCGCAAAGCGCAAAACGACGTTACCGCAGCCCGACTTTCGGCCAGTCTGCCGCATTTAATTCACGAAACGCTCAAATCCGTGCGCGCATTCCGCGAAATCGTTGAAAACGGATCATTTGCCGTCGCACTTCAGCCAATCGTTCACCTGCATAGTCAGGAAATGCACCATTTCGAGGCCCTTGCACGGTTCAACATTGGCAACAGCCCACTTGCGGTTGATCAGATCATTCACTTTGCCGAAGGCACCGGACTGATCACTGAATTTGATCTGGCGATGTGCAGCAAGGTTCTGGACCATTTGCGCGACGCTACACACAATATTCCCTACCCCGTTGCAGTAAACCTTTCGGGGCACTCACTTGAACAAACCGGCTTTCTTCCCGCCCTTGCTGACCTTCTTGATCAGTATGAAATCGCGCCAAGTCGGGTGCTATTTGAAGTCACCGAAACATCGCGCATCCGTGGTTTGACCGATGTTAATAACGGCCTTCAAATCTTGCGTGAACGCGGCCATGAAATCTGTTTGGATGATTTTGGTGCCGGTGCAGCAAACTTTGAATATCTAAGCGCTTTGGATGTCGACATTATCAAATTTGATGGTGGTGCTATGCGCACGGCTCTTGCCAATCCCAAAGGCCGTGCTTTCTTAAAAGCGACAGCACTTCTGTGTCATGACCTTGGCATCCATACAATTGCGGAAATGATCCATGATCAAGCCAGTTACGAATTGGTAAGAGATTTGGGTATTGATTATGGCCAAGGCTACCATCTTGGTCCGCCAATTACGATCGGCAGCAATGATGGCTACGACAAAATGAATATCACAGCAACGGCGGATAACGCGTCGAACAAAGACCTTGATAGCTCGGCTAAAACAGGAGGACGTGTATGACCACTCGCCCCCCTGTGAACACCCCCGCTCATAGTGCGGACTCAATCGACGAGATGACCAACTATGAGGAAAATGTTTTTGCCCTTGATCCAAAAGTCATGGCGCAGGCCGAAGCCCCTGTAATTGTGATGGATGCGCATGGGGTTCCATTATTTGCCAATAAGAATGCAGTTGGTTTTGCCAAAGGCATTCGAGATGGTTTGTTCCCCGAAATCTATCAACTGATCCGCCGAACCCTAACCACACCGGGCGGGGTTGTTGAAATGATGACCTTTGAAGTGCAGCGCGGCACCGCAACACTTGAACTGACCGCCCTTCCGACCACCAACAATCAGGTCATGATTTTGCCGCGGGATGTCAGCATGGATCGCAATTTACGCGAAGCCCTGATTGATTCACGCCAAAGATATCGTGACATTGTCGAAGTCTCATCGGCTTTTGCCTGGGAAACGGATGAAACGGGCAAGTTTGTTTTTGTCTCCCCGCGTGGGGCATTGGGATATCGTGCCGATGATATTGTTGGACGCTCCCCAAAGAACTTCCTGCTTGATACCGTTGATCAGGACAGTGAACACGTCTTTCGCAGTCAAAAAGCCGTGCGTGATGTGCCGGTCTGGTTCCGCAGATCAAACGGCAACGATGCCTGCCTGTCGGTGTCTTCCACCCCGGTCTATTCACGTGACGGGCGCTGGACAGGAACCCGTGGTCTTGCGCATGACATAACCGAACAGCGCCGCCGCGAAAGCGAAGTCGCAACCGCGCGAAACCGTGACCGGTTGATGACCTATATCGTGCGCACCATGCGTGACGAGATTGATCCTCTGATGGTTCTAAAAGGCGCATCCGAGGCCAGCACGCGCGCACTTGCCTGTTCTCACTGTGTGATTTTTAAACGCAATGATGAAACCGGCGAGCTAGACATTTCTGTTGGCGATGAAAGCAAAGAAGCCAACGAAATTGCCAAGCAGGCGCTTGAAAAGCTGCGCGCTTCTGGCGAAACATTCGATGCCCAAATCGGCGAATACCGTATTTTCGCTCTGCGCTGCCATTACCATCAGCGCAATAATGGTGCGGTGATCTTTATGTTTGACGCCGATCACCCGGAACCCACCGACGGCGAACGTGCGATCATGACCGAAGTTTCAGATCAAGTCGGCATCGCAATTGAACAAGCAATACAGCATGAACGCATCCTGACCCTGTCGCGTACTGATGGTATGACGGGACTTTTGAACCGCCGTGCGTTCTTTGAAGAACTCAAACGTCGTCATAGCCGTTTGCAGCGCGAAGCAGAGCCAGCTTCGCTGATGTATGTCGATATGGATAACTTTAAACTGGTCAACGACATCCACGGTCACCAAACCGGAGATGAGGCCATTCTTGCCCTGACACAGGTTCTTCAAGAAAACGTGCGCCCGGCAGACCTTGTTGCCCGCTTGGGTGGTGATGAATTCGTCTTATGGCTTGAAGGCGCAGATGTTGACGCGGCATCACGACGTGCAAAGGTGCTTATGAAAGAAAGCGCTATCCTTACGAAGTATTCCGGTGACAAGGAACACCCGTTGGGCATATCAGTAGGCATCGCTGTTTACGAACCTGCTTCGAATGAAGACCTCCAGCACCTTGTACAACGCGCAGATCAAACCATGTATCAGGTCAAGAAACATGGCAAAGGTCGTTTTGGCATCGCGGCCGCACCCGGATCAGTTGATCCGGCAAAGATCGAAGATTAGGAGGAATGCCCGATGAAGGGATTTTTGCAGCGGGTATTTACCAAACGGCGCGAAACCCCAATCACCTATGACGAAGCCAAGGAAATGGCAGGAAGCCCGGATGCCGACGTTCGTGGCAAGCTGGCCCAGCGCCATGATACGCGCCCTGAAATCCTTTATTTCCTAGCTTCTGATAACGATTCTTCAGTACGTCGCCATATTGCTGCCAACGAAGCAACACCAGTTCAGGCAGATGTCCTACTAACCGATGACACCGATGACAGCGTTCGCGGAAGTCTTGCTGAAAAGATTGCCCATCTTTCAGCCGGCTTGACGCCGAATGAAACCGATAAACTGCGACGCATGACCTACGAGGCGCTTGACAAGCTTGCCCGAGATCAGGCTGTCCACGTGCGTCAGGTAATTTCGGAAACGCTCAAAGACATTGCAGAAGCCCCGCAACCAATCATTCAGCAACTTGCCCGTGACGCCGAAAGTGTCGTTTGCGGCCCGGTCCTGCAATATTCCCCAGTGCTCAGCGAAGATGACCTTCTTGAAATCATCGACGGTGCCTCTGGCCGCGGTGCGCTAAGCTTCGTTTCGCGCCGTCGCGATGTCGGCGAGAAACTTGCCGATGCCATTGCAGCAAGCAGTGACAAAGACGCCATTTCCCACCTTTTGGGTAATAAATCTGCCCAAATCCGTGAAGAAACCCTTGATCAGTTGATCGACCGGGCACCAGATTATCCGGAATGGCATGAGCCATTGGTAGAACGCCCGAAATTGCCGCCAACAGCAGCAGGTAAACTGGCCCGATTTGTTGCCGAAAACCTGATAAGCGTGCTGGAACGGCGCAAAGACCTTAAAAAGGATCAGCTAGAAGCCGTTCGCGAAGTCGTTCAGCGCCGTATCGCATCGGGTGAATTTGAAAAGCGCGATGAAGCGGCAGCCGATCCTAAATCGCAAAAAGGCAAAAAAGCCGACACATCTGCAAAAGCAGATAAAGGTGCTAAAACCGATGCTGCCTCATCTGGGAAAACTGCGGCAGCAGAAGATGGCGAAGAAGAGGAAGGTGAGCCCGCCTATGAAAAGGCCCTTGCCCTTCATGCCAAGAAAAAGCTTACAGACAAAGAAGTTGCCAAAGCATTGGCCGCTAATGATGTGAAATTTGCCCGTGCGGCCCTGTCCGTTTTGGCCGGTATTCCGCCAGAAGCTGTTACCAAGGTGCTTAACACCCATTCAGCCAAAGGTGTAGTTTCATTGGCATGGAAAGCAGGTCTCCCCGCTGACTTGGCCGTAAAAATTCAAGTTAAGCTTGGTCACGTCCCGCCTAGTCAGACGCTTAATCCGCGCAACGGCAATAATTATCCGCTAAGCGAAGATGACATGAACTGGCAGCTTGAATTCTTTACCGGCATGGCAACTACGGGCTTACGCTAATCCGCAATAAAAATCACTTAAGCCGCTTGGAACGTCCTGCTGCTACGCTGGGCGTTCCATCGAGATATGTGCAATACCATCCTCGTCATATTCATCGCCAAATTGCACAAAGCCAAGACTTTGATAAAGCCCCCGAAGGTAAAGCTGCGCATTCAAGTAGATCGGCTTACCGGCAAAATCCTGTTCACAGGTTTCAATGGCCAGCGACATTAATTCGCGACCAATCCCCTGCCCACGCAAAACCTCGCTTGTCACGACCCGGCCAATCGCGGGGCGGTCACCTTGCTCGACATGGTCCGGGTCAAGTCCCGGCCCTACAATGCGTGCCGCGGCTAAAACCTCGTCTCCATCCAACGCAAGAACATGCAGACATACTGGATCAAGCCCATCGATCTCCGGGAAGATGCATTCCTGTTCGATGATGAATATCTGCTGACGCAATTTAAGCAGGCTATAAACCTGATGGGGTGACATGTCATCGAACCGGCACGTGATCCAGTTCAGGCGATGGGCGACGTCTGGCATCGGAAAAACTCTTTGCTGCTAAAGAAAATGAATTTGCGTCATGCATAAAAAGCTAGCGGCCAACGCTAATCAGGCCCTGCTTCTATTGCCCGGACTTTTCGATACAATAAATAAAAACACCCTCTTCATGTTCGGATGATAGCAACCGATTCCCCGTCATCTCGCAGAAAGCCTTCATATCGGCAACCGACCCCGGATCTGTTGCCAACACTTTCAAAATGCCGCCATCTGGCACATCGCGCAGAGATTTCTTTGCCTTAAGGACTGGCATTGGGCATATCAACCCTCGCGCATCAAGAATTAGATCGAAGGTATCCCTTGAAGATGACGTCATGAACGACCTTATAAAAAAAACGGAATTCAGTTTGATATAGCCATAATTGGCGATTGTTGCATTTGCACAATATGTTAGACTGAATAATAACAATCAATCAAACGCTGTTAGCCTTCCCAAGATGCAAATCTATCTCCCGATTGCCGAAATATCGGTAAATATATTCCTTATTCTGGGACTGGGCGGCGGGGTAGGCTTTTTGTCTGGCCTGTTTGGTGTTGGCGGTGGGTTTCTGATCACCCCGCTTTTGATTTTTTACGGTATTCCCCCTGCAGTGTCGGTCGCAACAGCTGCTAATCAGATTGTCGCATCATCCGTATCTGGTGTGTTTGCCCATTGGCGGCGCGGCAATGTTGATTTGAAGATGGGCCTAGTGCTGTTGGTTGGCGGCATTGTTGGCTCAACCGTTGGCGTTTGGGTCTTTGCCTGGTTACGCTCCCTTGGGCAAATTGACCTGGTCATTTCGCTTTGCTATGTCATTTTCCTTGGGATCATTGGCGGCATGATGCTGGTCGAAGCAACCCACGCTATTTTCAAAACGCGTCGCAAAGGCGGCACGTTCCTGCGTGGCAAAAAACACCAGCACAGCTATATTCACGGCCTGCCGTTTAAAATGCGGTTTTATCGCTCGGGCCTTTATATCAGTGCCCTACTCCCGCTTTTGGTTGGTTTTTTTGTTGGGATGCTGACCGCTTTGATGGGGGTTGGTGGCGGGTTCGTCATGGTGCCAGCAATGATTTATCTGCTGGGCATGCCGACCGGGGTTGTGATTGGAACGTCACTGTTCCAGATCATTTTTGTAACCGCCAATGTTACCTTCCTTCAATCTGTTCAAACCCAAACCGTTGACGTGGCCCTGGCGATCCTGCTTTTGATTGGTGGCGTTGTGGGTGCGCAGTTTGGCGCACAGTTTGGCGCACGGCTAAAAGCCGAACATTTGCGCGCCCTTCTTGGATTACTGGTTCTTTCAGTTTGCCTGAAGCTTCTGTTTGATTTGGTAATTGAGCCAAGCGAGCTTTATTCGATCATGCCGGGGAACCTGTAATGGCAGTTTCTTTGCGCAAATCCATTTGTCTTTGCCTGACAGCGCTTGCTGTTGTTGCCCTTGGCCATGCCCCAAAATCTGCGTCCGCTGATCCGCTTGTTGTTGATCTATCCAACCATCTTGTGGCGATCACAACCGGCTTTACCGGAACGGATGTCTTGCTGTTTGGCGCTGTTCAGAATGAAGGTGACGTGATTGTCACCGTGCGCGGCCCAGACCAAGACATGGTTGTCCGGCGGAAAGAACGCAAAGTTGGTATCTGGATAAACAGCGATAGTGCACGTTACAAAAACGTACCAGCCTATTACACCAGTGCCGCCAACCGCGCGATCGAGGTCATAGCACCGGCAAAGGTTCTCCAAGACTATCGCATCGGACTTGAGAATCAGCGCTTTATTGCAGAAAGCGGCACCTCTGACAGTGAACAGGAAGTGTACCGTGATGCGCTGGTCCGCAATATGCAAAATGCGGGTCTGTTTAATCGCCGCCCGGCCAAGATCAGCTTCCTGTCAAATCAGCTTTTCCGAACCGACCTTCATTTTCCGGCCAACACCCCCACCGGAACATATACGATCAATGTTTATCTGATCCGTGATGGTCGCATTGCGAGTGTTAAAACCACGCCACTTGTGGTTTCCAAAACGGGTGTAAGTGCAGAAGTCTATGACTTTGCCCACCGTTATTCAGCCCTTTACGGCATCATCGCCGTTATCATCGCAATCATTGCTGGCTGGATCGCGAGCGTTGCCTTCCGCAAAAGATAATCCATGCGATTTATTCGCAGCGATTTCAGCCCATGCCATTCCAAATCCGTTTTAATCACGACAATGCGCATCACTGCTTCGCATTTGCGGCACGATATTGCTGCAATCGCAAATAATAAATCTTTGGGTAAGGTCGCAAAAACCACTTGGAAACGGACCGCAAACTACGGCACACTTTGCCGATCCGCCATCTGCACAGGCTCCACACCACGTGCAATTGGACAGGATCGGAAAAACATTTTGAGAAGCCATATGACGTCATTCGATGCAGATCAGGAACTTCGCGCCACGTCCAACCGTACATTTCTTGTTGTTGTCGATAACAGCGATGAAATGACCAAAGCGCTTCGGTATGCATGCCGTCGGGCACAGCATACTGGCGGACGCGTCGCCCTGCTCAGCGTTATTGAACCGGCAGAATTCCAACACTGGATGGCGGTCGGTGACCTTATGAAAGAAGAGGCCCGCGAAGAAGCAGAGGCCCGCGTCAATGAACTCGCCGCCTATGTTCATGAACAAACCGGCGCCATGCCGCTTTTGTTCATTCGCGAAGGACGCTTAAAGGATGAGTTACTCACCCTTCTTGAGGAAGAAGAACAGATTTCCATTCTTGTTCTTGCCGCAGGCACCAATTCAGAGGGCCCCGGCCCACTGATCACGGCCCTTACCAAAAGCGATACGGTCGGACAGTTGCGCTTGCCCCTGACCATTGTGCCCGCAGCATTATCAGATGCCGACATCGACGCACTTAGCTAACCCACAAACCACGCATCTAACACCAATCAGGCACAACGGCAAACGCACCTGTGAACAGTGATTTTTGGCACAATCCCGTGAGCGGAAATCACATGACTTTGTCTGCCGGAACGGCGACGCATTCATCAAGGAACTGCATATAGGCATCAAAGGATGACTTTTGCCCAAACAGGATGTGTGAGCGACTTTTGATCGCATGTGACACAACGGATCTGCGGCGTTTATCCGTTGCCAAGGTCAGTGCGGTATCAACAAAATCTGCTGAGTGATAGGCAACGCAATCAAAGACTGAAATTTGGCGATAACAGGTATGGCTACGCCGTGAACGTGCGGCATTCCCCGGCAATGTCACAAGCGGCACACCAAGCCCCAAACAATCAAATGCCAACATCGCATCATTCCAAGCCGGACTTTCAAGCACAACATCAACTGCACATAGAAGCGACAACAGATCAGCACGATTCCGCACAGTAACAAACCGCATCCGTCCAGCAACGTCGGCATAATTAACCGCAAACCGACGTCCCCACGCAGCGTCCCAACTATCGCGTTCAGGCGCGATCAGCAAAAGTTCCGCTGTTTCATCAAGGCGCAAAATTTCGGCAATCAATGGATCAAATTCCGCCGTCAGAACATCCAACGGCTGCGGGCAAAGATACGTATTGCGATCTTGTGCCAGACGCCATCGGCGCTGCAAATCGGTTGGCGTCATGTCGATATTCTGAGGCGGGCTCGCATTAACAAAAAGCCCCGGCAGCCGGATCAGCTTTTCGCTAAACCGTTTCTCCCCGCCAGCCGTTTCCCAATCTTCGGCAATCAGATGATAGTCAATATTTGAAAGCCCACTGGTCGCGGCAATCCCGCCGCCAGAAATCTGAAGCGGTGCCAGACGCCAGCTTGCCAGCATCATGGTATAGGCATCTGATTGCGGATCGACATAATGCAGCACATCAAGATCAAGCCCCGAAATCACCCGCGCTGAATGCAAAGGATCAAGCGGCAATGGCACGACAAGATCAGCATGGTCGTCAATCCGTGCGGTAATATCGTCTTCGCCAGTCGGGGGACGAATAATGGTGATGTCAAACCGGTCACGATCAATGGCATCAGCAAGACCAACAATCCAGCGCCCTATTCCATTGTCGCACATATTGGCCGACACAATCCCAATGCGGATTTTGCCATCATTGCGTTTTTTGGACCGGCTGACTTCCGGCACGCCATAGCCCGAAACCAAGCGTTCCCAATAATGTCCGACGGCACGAAGCTGTTTGTCGCCTTCCGGTCGCAATGCAGCGCGCCAAACGGGCGGAAACCGCGTCAAGATGATCGGATCAACCCGGTCTTCTCCGACAAATTCCAAATCCGGCGCAATCGCATCTTCATCAAGCGTATCATCCAACAGATCGCGCACGACTTCGTCATTCTGGGCGGCAAGGTTGCTTGGTACTGGCGCAAACAGCAACCGACGTGCCGTCCGAAACAGTGTTGTATTTTCGCCTGCCGCAATTTTACGATCAATGCCGTTTTGCAAAACCGATTGTGCCGATTCAGTATCGCCTTCTTCGGCCAACTCAACCGCCAAACGGAACACCGCATCATCGCCGCCACCAGCGCCAATCGCCGCACCAAACCGTTCAACAGCCTCACCATGGCGTCCAACGATGCTAAGCGCCTCACCCATCATCAATAATAACTGTGGGTCTTTTGGGTTTTTAACCAAAAGCGGCTCAAGTGCGCCGATTGCTTCTATGCCTTGGCCGACGCGAAGATTGAGCAACGCCAATGTTCGACGTGCATTTGCATCATCCGGGTCAAGTGCCAAGACCTGTCGCAAGCAATGCTGCGCACCGGCAAACTGACCAAGACGAAACAGCGCATCACCATAAGATGTCAGTGCGCGTTGATGGCCCGGCTCAAGCGTAAGAGCACGGCGCAATGGCTCACTTGCCGAAACGGTGCGCCCCTGATCAAGACGAATTTGACCGATCAGGACCAAAGCATTGACAATGTCATCACGCATTTTAAGCGCGGTCATACAGGACTTCTCAGCACCGCTAATATCGCCCAACGCATATTGGCACGCGGCGTAATTTGCATGAATTTCGGCAATATCCGGTGCCATTTCCAGCGCACGCTCATAATTTTCGCGCGCGGCCTCCAACTCATCAAGTTGGCGATAGGTATTGGCGATGTTGCAATAAAGGGCCGGTGCATCAGGACAAAGGCGAATAGCGCGCTTAAATGCGCCGATCGCATCGCGCAACTTGCCAATCGATTTTAGTGCCTGTGCATGGTCATGTTGAATTTCGGCACTATTGGCATCTGCAATTGCAGCACGCCCCATTCGCTCGGCCGCCAGTGTTTGATTACCCTGCCCCATGGCAACCAACCCGGCCAAGTGCATGCCTTCTGCTGCTTGCGGATAGCTGCGGATCATCGTGCGGCAGGCTTCTTCTGCCTCCGCAAGCTGGCCTGCTTCATACAGACCCAATGCAGATCGGTACATGGCGGTGAAATCAGACAAGGAATACCTTATTGCCAAAAATGAACTTAAGTACGGGCCAACCATAACGTCCAAGCGTTAACAAACCACGTCTTTGCCACAAAATTTCCCCCATGACCATGGATCAGAAAGCTATTGCTGTTTTATTGACTAATATAAACGCCCCCTTGTTAAACCCAGTTCTGCATCAGACCCGATAAACACATATAAACAAAAGAAATCCCCCGATCTTTTATCGAGGGATTCCCAATCTAGATGAAGTGAGTTTTTGGCGTTAAATACCCGACCGCCTTATGGCTTTGCACCGTAATAGCGACCAAACCGATTGGTAAGAAGGTCTTCTAATTTGACTTCTTCCTGACGCACATAACCAGCGCCCGGCAGCTTTCCTGTCAAAACCATATCCATCACAGCACACAGCCCTGCCGATGTCGTGATCTGGATTGCAGACCAGTTTTTTCCACCAATTTCGGTGCCGTGGACTTTTCGGATGAAGTTTTCTTCGCACAATTCACCGTTACGGGTCCCAACCGCATTGGCAAAAATTACGATCACATCCTGCTGCGTTACCGGAAGGGCATTTTCAAAGATTTCCTTCATTAGCTCAGGGCGTTCACCCAAACGAAGATCCTCAATCAGGATTTTCAGGATTTCCTGATGCCCCGGATATCGAACGGTTTTGTAATCAAGGTTATCGACTTTGCCCTCAAGCATGTCGCACAGCGCCCCGACACCGCCTGATGTATTGAACGCCTCATACTCGGTGCCATCAATTGTGAAACGCTCATATCCTTCAAGCGGCAACACCTCGACACGCTTGCCATTCATGATCGCTTCGCAGGGATTAAGATATTCGTTAATCAAGCCATCTGTTGACCATGTCAGGTTATATTTCAAACGGTTGGTTGGATTTTGCGGCAAGGCTCCAACACGCAAGCGCAGCTTTTTAACCACGTCAAACCGCTTAAACAAATCATGCGCTGCGATTGAAATAAACCCCGGTGCCAAACCACATTGCGGAACAAACGCGCCACTTGCACCCTTCGATATTTCGCGAATAGCACGAGTGGTCTCAACATCTTCTGTGACGTCAAAATAGGACGCACCAACTGAACGGGCCACACGGGCAATCGCAACATTCAGATAGAATGGACAGGTCGAAAGTATCGCGTCATGACCGGCCGCAACATCGGTTAAGGAAACCTCATCGGTGACATCGACCTTAACCAAGGTCGCGGCATTATCTTGGGCGCAAAATTCCAACATCTCACCATTGGCATCTGCCAAGGTCACCTCATAGTCACCACTTTCCTTAAGCATGACGGCTGCCATACGACCGATTTTACCGGCACCAAGGATCAAAACTTTTTTCATTTTTCTCTAACTCCCAAACAAGCAGTTGGCTGTGATCGGCCAACCCCTGCCCGCCCTGATAAAATTGTTATTTCACACCATTTATCGTCAGCGACTAGACGGCGGCTTGCAACCCGGCAATACTGTTAAAACAATTGAATAACCCGTCATTTTTATGGGTATAACCGATGAAACGTCAGCTTGATGAAATAGACCGCCGCTTACTTGCAAGATTGCAAGAAAATGCCCGCATTCCGACCGCCGCCCTTGCCCGCGAAGTTGGGCTATCACGCAGTGCCGTTCAAGAACGGCTAGAACGACTGGAAAAATCCCGAACCATTTTGGGATATACGGTTCAACTAGGAGATACTGCACGTCCAGTTTTACTGGCAGAAGTCATGATCCAACTTGAACAAAAACAATCGGCTGGGGTGGTTGGTGCGTTACAAAAAATCGCGCATTGCATACGCTGCTTGGCTATTTCCGGGGAATATGACCTGATTGCCGAAGTCGCCGCCAACACGCCTGAAGAACTTGATGCAGTTCTTGACCGCATCGGCGAGATTGCCGGTATAAAACGCACCGCAAGTTCGATCATCCTTTCAACTAAATTCGATCGCCGCTAAGATGCAACTGAGGTTGGGGAACCTCTATTGCAGAAAGAAAACAGAGTGACGCCAAACCCAGTGACATCAAAACGCAGATATTCTGTCCTTTCGGTCCTTCTTGCAGGTTTTATGGCCACCAGTGTTTTGGGGGTCGGACTTGCCTTATATGTCGGTTTGGGCACGGCATATAAAAACACCCGAAATCTTTGGGTCATGCTCGCAGATGTCGATTTGTCCTCGGTTCAGCGCACCATGCAAGAACGAATGGGCGAAGTTGAAGAACGCTCTGCATGGGTTGCCAACCAAGTTGAAAACGGCAACTTAGACCCCAGCTTCCAATATGGCTGGACCAATGCGATGCGCGCATTGGCTGCTGCTGATATGGAAGTCATGGCCTATGGCCTCGTGACCGGCGAAAGACAATTCATCGGGTTTAACCCCAAAGATATGAGTTCAATCCGCCGCACCTTACCCGTTGATGACATGCTGTTTTCCGAACTAGCCCAAATCCGCGGCCCGGCAACCAACCGTATTGGCTTTCCGCGATGGGATCCGTATTTCAACCGTACAGTTCTGACAAGTTGGGTGCCGTTATTCTATGACGGGCGCTATCTGGGGACCTTTATTCAATATCTGTCTCTCTCGAACCTTTCTGAAAGCCTGCTGCGTGGCCGCGAAGGCCTTCCGGGAACACCTTTCATTTTGGTTGGTGGCAATCGGGTCATGGCCCATCCCGGATTGCGAAATTGGGGTGAAAACACCGCCAACACACTGATTAATGGCGCAGATATCGCCCGAAGCCCGATTCCTCTTCCGACAATCCGCGATATTGGCGACCCGGTTCTGGCCAATATAGGCAAATCCGAAAACATCAAAATTGCCAAAAAGGATGCACGCCAAAATAACGGTCTTCGTTTATCTGGACTTGAAATTGATGGAAAATACCACCTGATCGTCACACGTCAGGTGCTAAATGCGGCGATATCCCCCGTGGTCATCGGCATCCATTTCAACGAAGATTTATTTGATGACGAATGGAACCGCCTCGTTCTGGCATCAGTTTTAGGCGGCGGGGTTCTGGTGATCTCAATCCTTGTTGCGATCTTTATGTCCAAACAATTTACCAAACCAATCCGCCGTTTTGCCGCTGCGGCTCGCGCGTTTGAGGATGACGACATTGCATCTGCCGATGTCCCGCAACTTAGTGGAAGCCGCATCCGCGAATATGATGATGCCGCCCGGTCATTTAACCACATGATGATGGCTGTTCATGATCGTGCGCGCATCACCAGCCTGTTTGGTAAGTTCGTGCCGCAATCAATTGCCAAGAAGCTCCTTGCATCTGGCAATGATTCCGGGGTTTTGCCCCCTCAGCAATCAGAAGCAACCGTTCTGTTTATTGACATCGTTGGTTTTACGTCAATGTGCGAGGCACTTGATCCCAACCAGATCATCGCAATGCTAAATGACTATTTCGACTGCGCGACGCAAATCATCGAATCCCGTGGCGGTATTATCACCCAGTTCCAAGGGGATGCGATTCTTGCGGTTTATAACGTGTTTGACGATCTTGAACATCATGCCGACGCCGCACTTGATAGCGCCATAGCACTCCAACGCGAAGTCAAGACCAGAACCTTTGAAGGGTTGGACGTCAAGGTACGCTGTGGCGTGAATACCGGCTCGATGGTCGCAGGGAATGTGGGGGCCAAAGCCCGCCTCTCCTTCACCGTGCACGGTGATGCCGTCAACACGGCCTCGCGCTTGGAACAGGAAAACAAGATTCTTCACACCGACATTCTGATTTCCGAAACCACGCGGGTTTTGCTTGCCAATCCAGACCGGGTAACCAAAGCCGGTGAAGTTCTGTTACGCGGGCGCCACAGCATGACAGGGCTTTACACTGTCCCATCTGAGAAAATCACATAACAAGAGCGCCCAGACATGGGTGCCATTTTTACAAACTCTTAGCCCATAGCCCCGCGAAGTGATGAGCCAATACTGTGATAAGCGGCAATCGGCGGAAAAAGCCCCTAAGGCCTCCATCATCCGCATTCCCGCAGGCACGACTGACAGCGGAAAGACGGCACTTTATCGGCCTTCATCGAAAGACGGTGCAATCCCAAAGGCACAAACAACAAAACGCCGCACTGGATAAACCAATGCGGCGTTTTGTAAAACCTGTAGAAACAAGGTACCGGGAATTAACCCTGGCGTGCCTTGAAGCGTGGGTTCTTTTTATTGATCACGTATACGCGGCCACGGCGGCGCACGATACGGCAGCCTTTTTCCCGCAGCTTAGCGGATTTCAATGAGTTCCGGATCTTCATAATCTTAAACCTTAGAAACTTGGCCCCTTCGAGGAAGCCGGAAAATAGAAGTACGACATGCCCCTGTCAACACTTAAAACAGGTTGCGGCGACAGAAAAAGAAACTCATCCCATCAAAGTCGCCTGCAGCAGTCAGAAACCTGAGCGATTAGTTGATCGTTGCGTAGAACCGATAAAAGGCCAGCGATCCATTTTCAAGCATTTTCACACGATTCATCCACATTTCCATCTCTGGAACCAAATAATCCATCAAATCTGGGTCCAAACCGCTCTTTTGAATATCAGAAAGCATCTCCGCCCACGCCAATTTGATATGTTTGAGATGCGTTTCCGACTCATCCTTGGCAATGCGGATGTCAAATTTCAGCGCCCCAAGTCGCGATTTGTATTCCTGCGCCGTCCACGGAAACAGTTCTTCATCTTCAAGCTTGGCCCACTCAGCCAGTTCAGATTCATCAAGGTCACGAGTCAGAACATAGTCCGTCAACAAAATCTGCCCTTGGTCGCGCAAGGTGGCTGCCAATGCGGCAAGAAATGTTGTTTTTTCTGGAATCTTGTATAATTCACCATACGAGTAAACGACGTTGAAATAAGATTTCCGCAATTCAGGCTGCAGCGGATCGAACGTCTGAACGGGTACCTTTTTCTGGACCCCTGTCTGAACGGAACGTTCCATCCCCAATAGCGCAAGTTCGCCGTCCCGTTCAAACGCTGTTACCCACACCCCCAGCCGATCAGCCAGCAAACGCGCAACCCCGCCCAGCTTCGCACCGATTTCCACACAGCTAAGCGTTTCATCAAGCGCAAGCGGCTTTGCCAGTTCAAGCGCATACTCATGCCCTCCGGGGATCATGATGCCGTGATCAAACAGCTTGTCATACAGGCGAATACGTTCTGGCGGCCAACGGCCGATTTCGTCATCCAGATCAAGTTCACCAAGCTCAGGTTCGACCGGACGCGCCAACCAAATGCGCATTTTACGCAACCAGTCTGCATAAACGTCTATTTCAAGCTGAAGCAGGTAATACTCTACCGGATCGTCATATCCTTCCCATTTGGCCCGCAAGCGTGTGCCAAGGCTAAGATGGTGACCGGGTGGCATTTCGAATTCGCGCGCTTCGTCCTCAGGCAGGTTATCGCCCCCGGACAATTCGTCCTCTTCCGACATATCGCCGTCTGTATCGACATTGCGTTGCCAAAATTTGAGTTTCAAAACGTCTACCTGTTTGTTCGAAATACGTATGCAAGTGATTCTTGCAAAATATGGCAATTAGTCAAAAGTGACAACGTGTTAAGATTTCAACCATATGATTGCACCCAGCAACGATGCCGCTAAAATCGCGATCAGTTGACTTTTTGCGCCAGGAACCTTGTTAGGACAGGAATTTTCTTTCACCATGAACACTGACCGCCTCGGCGTTTATTATCGCATGCTGAACGTTGCGCCCGGCGCAAGCGCGAAGGAAATCAAACTTGCCTATCGCAAACTGGCGTTTGAATATCATCCGGACCGTAATACCGACACGGACTCGGAAGAAAAATTCAAAGACATCACCGAGGCCTACGAAATCCTGACTGGCGAGCGTAAAGCACCAGCCCAGCCAGCAAATGGCGGCGCAAACCGTTCCAACAATCAATCCAATGGTGATCAGGCCAAACCCGGTGGCGCAGGATATGGTCCAAATGCAGCCGGCGCGCAAAACGCTAACCGTACCAAACAGGGTTTTGCCGGTTCTGGCCGCAAACCGGAAAAAGATAAACAAACCGCCGAAGACAAGTTTACCCGCGCCAATCAAGCTTATCGCGAACAGCAGGCCAAGGCCAATGCGCGTAAAAGCAACATTCATCCCGGCGCAAGACGTCATAGCCGTAAGAAAGCAGACAGCAACGCCCACGGATTTATTCAGTGTGCGGTTACCGGGGTCGTGTCTGCCCAGCCCCGGCTGGTTGAATTTAAAATCGTCCATGGTTTTTTAAACGCGTATAGCACCGAAACCATTTCCGCCAATCTCGCGCCCAAAGGGGCGAAACGAATGGCGTTGAAGGCAAGCTTTAAGACATGGCTGCAAGGTTTTTGGGGATGGCGCAGCTTTATCCCCGCGTGGAAAGCCATACTTGGCAACATGCGCGGCGGCACCTTCCCGCCAGAAGGCAATTCAAAGATGCTGTTTGCCCAAGCCAACGCATTTGAACGATCCGGCAACAAACCACTTGCCCGCGCCGTCTTGATGCAGGCACTTGATTTTATTGGTACGAACAGATCAGTTTTGGCCGAACAAATCCGGGCAAGCTTGCGCCGCCTTGAAGACGGCAAACCCACCCGCCGTGTCCGCGATGAATGGAAACGTGCCGGCATGTTTGATGCGCTACTGCACCTAAGCCCGCTATTTGTTCTGATTTTTGCGGCCCTTATTGCCTTTGGCCCCGGCCAAGGCTTTGTTACCCGCAAAATACCTGACTTGGTCGCACGTCAAGGAAGCGAAATAACCAAACAGGTCAAACAGCTTATTGGTGAGGACCGCGAACCTTATTATGTCGACCGCGAACTTCTAAATATGCGCGAAGGTCCGAGCGTCAATGACAAGATCATTCGCCGCCTGATCCGTTTTGAAACGGTCTATATCGCAGGTGACAACAAGGATTTCTGGATTGAGATCGAAACAACCATTGGCGAAACCGGGTTTGTAAACCTTGATGCTTTGGTTCCGGGAAATGGGGCTGATGCACGCGATGCATGGTGTGCCACAAACAAATGCGACTGACCAAATAAACGGTCAGTCGCATTATAAAATCTAGCAGCGAAACACCAAGGAAACAGGCTTATGCCTTGGCTGGGATCGCTTTAAGTGCGGCAAGAAGATAATCCCAGAAACGCGCGACACTTGGCACGTGAACGCATTCATCAGGGCTGTGCGCGCGTTTAATGGTCGGGCCGAACGAAACCATATCCCAGTGCGGATATTTTGATCCTAAAACGCCACATTCCAGACCTGCATGAATAACGCGAATTTCAGGGTCCTTGCCAAACATGTCGCGATGAACAGATTTCATCAGCTCTACAACTTCGCTGTTGGCATTTGGCTTCCACCCCGGATAGGCATCACCCCACGCGACCGTTGCGCCAATGTTTTCGAACACGGCGGTCGCAGCTTCACGGATGGAATCGCGTGCCGAATTGATCGAGCTTCGGGCCGAAAGCGTAACATCCGCCTTACCGTCGGCAAGCTTGATGATCGCCAGATTTATTGATGTTTCAACAACACCTTCAACAGAAGTACTCATAGCCTGAACACCATTTGGTGCCCCAACGCATGCATTATTGAAATCTTTCGAATCCTTCGCACTCATCGCTGCGGCCGAAACATCAACATTCTTGGCCACAATTGCAAAGTTCGGTTCAATCGCACCGATTTCGTCTCGAACATCACGACCAAAGGCCTTGAGTGCTGCCTCAAATTCCGCAGCTTTTTCTTCTGGAAGAACGATGGTGGCAAAAGATTCACGCGGTATGGCATTGCGTGCAGTACCTGCATTGATCGCAACGATGCGCGCATCAAAATCGCGAATGGCACTGCGTAAGAACCGCGCCATAAGTTTGTTGGCATTGCCAAGGCCCAAAATGATGTCGATACCTGAATGACCACCTTTAAGGCCGGTCAATGCAATTTCGCGTGCGACCTGACCAGCACCAACGGCTTCAGGGCTGTAGGTAAAGGTCGCGACCAAATCGCCACCGCCTGCACAACCAACGCAAAGCTCATACTCATCTTCGGTATCAAGATTAAGAAGAATGTCGCCTTTTAAACGGCCCGGCTCAAGGTTCATCGCACCGGTCAAGCCGCGCTCTTCGTCAACCGTAAACAACAACTCCAACGGACCATGTTCCAGACCATCTTCGGTCATGAAACCCATCATTGCGGCTGCACCAATGCCGTTATCAGCACCCAACGTGGTGTTATCGGCCGTAATCCATTCACCTTCAACCAACATACGGATCGGATCGGTATCAAAATTATGCGTCGAACCGGAATTCGCCTGCGTCACCATATCAACATGGGCCTGCAGGATCGTCATTTTACGATCTTCATAGCCCGACGTCGCCGGAACCGTAATCACAAGGTTCTCGCCGCTATCGCGGAAATGCGCAAATCCCTTGTCGTCGGCCATTTTTTCCAGAAGCTTCAAAACCGCTTCTTCTTTGGTCGACGGACGTGGGGTATCGCAAAGTTTCTGGAAATTTTCCCAAATCGCGACCGGCGCAATTTTGCTGATCTCGTTCACGGTGGCGGTCTCCTGTTGGTGTTTTTAGTCTATGCATTTTCGCGGGTTCAACTTGTTGATTACCCTATTGGCATGGGAATTTAAAGCGCATCTACGTGTTTTCGCGCAAAGCATGATGAAATCACGATTAGGTTCCCAAAGCCTGAGACAGCTTCACAAGGCCCCTTAAATCATGCAATTAAGAACAGCGTTATTCAATGCCCACAATCTTGCTGCGCCGCTGCAAAAGCATCACGTCACGCCATTGCCCCGCCATTGGGCCATAATTCATGCGCCCCAAACCACGTTTGCGCCCGACTGTCTCAAACCCAAGCCCATGATGAAGTGCAATACTGGCTTCATTTTCCGGGAAAATGCCCGCTTCAAGAGACCAAAACCCTTGTTTTTCACTTTCGGCAATCAAAGCCGCCAGCAACGCCTTGCCAATGCCCTGTCCGTGACAATCAGGATCAACATAAACCGATATTTCAGCAACGCCGCGATATACGCAGCGGCTGGAAAGGCCTGATAACCCGGCCCAGCCAACGACCTGAGCATCATCACGACATGCAACAAGGCGGCATTCTTTTAAATGCCCGTTGTCCCAACTGTCCCACGTTCCCGCGTCATCTTGAAATGTTGCATTTCCTGAAAGCATGCCGCGTGCGTAAATATCAACAACAGCCGCCCCGTCATCTTCGGTCATAGTACGAATATTCATCCGCAACTCTCCAAAATGCAGGCACACATACCCCACATCGCGTTTAACTCTGATGTCTGGTTTTATAAGATAAAGATTAGAACAGATTGGCCAAGGTCAGAACGTATTTAACAGATAACCCTTAGCTATCAGTCTCATGTTCACGGGTTTTAAAGACCATCTGATCACGTCCGGCATCTTTGGCGGCATACATTGCTTCATCCGCGACCTTCATCGCATCGGACAATTCAACAAATTTCTGCCGTCCTTCGCCACCAACTGTCGCGCCGAAGCTTGCTGTGACTTTGGCAAACCTTTCCCCGGTTTTATCCGTTGGCACCTCAATGGCGCGGATCAAATTTGCCAACCTCTCGCCAATACGTTTGGTCACAGCGGCTGTGGCCGAAGGCAGTAGAACAGCAAATTCTTCACCGCCCAAACGCACAACAAGGTCATCATCGCGCAAGGCCTGACGCAGTGTCTCAGCAACCTTTTCAAGGATACGGTCGCCAACTGAATGCCCATACGTGTCATTGATCTCCTTGAAGTAATCAAGATCAAGAACGATCAACCCAAAGACCCAGCTTTTGTCTTTCAAATGACGAATTTCACGCAAACGGCTCACAGCAATTTCAAAGCCACGGCGATTAAGCGCGCGCGTCAACGGATCGGTTGATGCCAGTGTATCCAGCATCTGTTCCTTGCGCTTATGGTCGGTAATGTCAGTTGCCGAAACCATGACACCGCCACCTTCCATCATATTCATTCGAATATCAGCCAGTTGGCCAGAAGGTGTTTGCATCTCATCAAGTGTTGCATGGTCATGGCCATGCAGTTTCATCGTGGCACAGCATTCGTGCAAGGCTGATATATCAAAGGTTTGATCAATGCCCTCTGCCTTGTTCTGCCCAAACAACCGTGCGAATTCGTGATTGTAATGAACAACGTTAAGCCCGCTATCAAGCATCGCCACAGCAGATGGCACCAGACGGATCACCTCGGTCACTGCTTCTTCGAGGCCGGCTTTGGTACGCATCAGTTCATCATGCATTTCGACTTCATCGCGCACGTCGTGTGCTGTCGTCAAAACGGCGGGTTTTCCGTCATACCAAAGAATGCGTTCATCGGTTAAATCACGCCAAACCGTACTTCCATCATCAAGAACATCGCACACGCGATGACGGTCCCCGCGTCGTTCACCATTCAAGATATCTGCAACATGCTTGACGGCACTTGGACGTCTTTCATCTGGGATAAATCGCAGGACATTGGGGTTTTCCATGAAATCGCTGGCACTTTCGGCCCCCATCAGGCGCGCGAACGAATCATTGACATAAAGGGCGGTCAAATTGCGATGAACCATAACCCCGATAAAAGACCGGCCCAACATATGGTCAACCTGCATCGCGGTTGTGCCATTATCAATCGCTTGGGCTGTTGTCAGGACAGCATTGCCATCCCCCCATTCGACAGTCTCATCGCTAATTTCCATCCAGACCGGCGTGCCATCCGTTCGGATATTGTAAACTTTCTTCCAACCGTGGAAGCCATTACTTTCCTGAAATTCTTCTGAAAGTTTTGCGGCCTCATGGTGAAAACTGGGCGGGATATATTGCCGCATATCCGGTTCACTCATGAAGTCCTTAACGTCCCGGCGGCCAATCATCTTTGCATAGGCGTCATTGACATACAAAGCCCGCAAGTCTTTGTGTACAACAACCCCCACTCGTGACCGCCCATACAGGCGTGCGATTTCTGTTGGCTCAAATCGCATCAACGTCCTGTTTCCCCCGAAACTCTGAATTTAGCTGAAGCACATTTGGCAAACCGTGCAACAAAATTGACCAAACAAAGGCTACACTAGATCAGGCATAATTAAAACAATGGGGTGCCCTTCCTACCCCAACGAAGAGCCCCACTTTTAGCTTGGTCCTAAACATCAACTGCCAATAGATTTAACCATTGCATACATATGGATATAAAATATTACACCAAATCGTTCAACTGCCACACACATCACAATCTTTGGTTGCGCGAAAATAGACACAAATGGATAGCAGCAAGATGAACCACAAAAACGTCAACATCATTGAACGCAAGCGCGGCTGGAATGGATATTTCAAGCTTGATGTCTATCGCTTGCAACATGACAAATTCGACGGTGGAAAAAGTGCTGTTCTTGAACGCGAAGTCCTTGAACGCGGGCACGCGGTTGCCGTCCTGCCCTATGACCCGATCCGAGACGAGGTCATCTTGATCGAACAATTCCGACCCGGCACCCTGTCGGTACAGGAACGCTATCCCGACATGCCAATTTGGCTGACAGAAATTGTCGCCGGAATCATTGAAGATGGTGAAAAAGCCGAAGACGTCGCCAGACGTGAAACCATCGAAGAAGCTGGGTGTGAAATTATCGGCCCACTTGAACCCATTTCACGTTTCTATGTCACGCCGGGATGCTCTAGCGAAACAGTCGCCCTCTATTACGGGCGCGTTGACACCACACATGCGGGCGGCATTCACGGCCTAGACGAAGAAGGCGAAGACATCCGCGTCTTTCGGGTTTCGGCAGAAGAATGCTTTGCCATGTTGCAAAATGGACAACTCTGCAATGCAACTGCAACCATTGCCATCCAATGGTTAATGATCAATCGGGACCGGATCCGCAAAGAAACTGCGGGCTAGGCACATTTGTCGGCATTTCCGGTGAAATGCATAATCAACACTATTTTTGCGTTATAAATTTCAAACTGTCTTGACTTTTGTGTATAAAAGCCCCAATCAACAAGCAACCACATTTTAATCCCAACCATGTTTGGAGTCTGTCATGGACATTCGCAATGGCACTATCGAAGCCATTGGCCGCACCCCGCTCGTGAAATTGAAAAAGGTTTCCGAGCTGACGGGGTGCACCATTCTTGGCAAGGCGGAATACGCAAATCCGGGTGGATCGGTCAAAGACCGCGCTGCCCTTGCCATCATTCGAGACGCCGAAGCGCGCGGCCAACTAAAACCGGGCGGCGTGATCGTCGAAGGTACTGCTGGCAACACCGGCATCGGTCTTGCCGTTGTCGGCAATGCGCTTGGCTATCGCACCGTGATCGTGATCCCGGAAACGCAAAGCCAGGAAAAGAAAGATCTTCTGCGCTTACTCGGCGCTGATCTTCGTGAAGTTCCAGCCGTCCCCTACCGCGATCAGAACAACTATGTCCATGTTTCGCGCCGTCTGGCCGAAGAACTGGCACAAAGTGAACCGAACGGTGCCATTTGGGCCAATCAATTCGATAACGTCGCCAACCGTCAGGGCCACATTGACACCACCGCACCTGAAATCTGGGAACAGACGGATGGTAAGGTTGATGGTTTCATCTGTGCAGTCGGAACGGGTGGCACGCTTGCCGGTGTTTCGCTGGCCCTAAAAGAGCGCAACAAAAACATCCAGATCGGCCTTGCTGATCCGATGGGCGCTGCTCTTTACAGCCACTATAAAACTGGCGAATTGAAATCCGAAGGAAGTTCGATCTCCGAGGGTATCGGCCAAGGCCGCATTACCGCCAACCTCGAAGGTGTCGAGATCGATCACCCGTTCCAGATTTCTGATGAAGAAATGCTGCCAATCGTCTTTGACCTTTTGAAGGAAGAAGGCCTGTGCATGGGCGGATCAACCGGGATCAATATTGCCGGTGCGGTGCGCCTTGCCCGTGAACTCGGACCGGGCAAAACCATTGTCACTGTTTTGTGTGACCTTGGCACCCGCTATCAGAGCAAGCTTTGGAACCCGGAATTCCTTAAGGAAAAAGGTTTACCAAGCCCCTCTTGGCTCTAAGCCCAATCCAAGAAACTTAAATTACAAAACCCCCGCCAGTGTTCTGACGGGGGTTTGCTTTTGGTATTACTTTGTAACGCAATTATAAACTGCCCTGTCTCGCATCGGCAAGTTCACCCTGCAGTTCGCCAGCGTCTTGTTCTATCTGTGAACTGATCGTCACTTGCTCTGCTATTGATGCCAACCGCCACAGATATAGCCCGCACAAAAGTGCACAAACCAAAAGCGCACCCGCAAACCCGGCAACCGCATTCCAGCCGCCCTGCGCCCAGAACCATCCCCCCGCCGATCCCATGATGCTTGACCCAAGATAATAGGCCAAAAGATACAAAGACGATGCATGCCCCTTGGCACCATTGGCCAATCGCCCGACCCAGCCACTCGCAATCGAATGGGCAACGAAAAATCCGCTGGTCAAGATAACAATCCCGCCGATGATCCCGACCAGACTGTCCATAATGGTCAAGGCAATACCAAGCCCCGCCAAAAGCAAGCCAACGACCAAAACCGGACCGCGCCCCAATTTATCGGACAGCGCACCGGCAATAGATGACGTAACCGACCCACAAAGATAGACGACAAAAATCAAACCGATCTGACTTTGGCTAAGCCCATAAGGCGCATCCGAAAGCCTAAAACCAACATAGTTAAAGATCGTAACGAAACAGCCCATGGCAAAGGCGCCGATCAAAAACACAAATGGCAACCCGGCATGGGTTAAATGCCCGCTCCACGCCCGCAAATGATAGCGCACCTGAAATCCCGGACGCCGAACGAAATTGCGCGATGCCGGTAACAACACCGCAAATCCAAGGGCGGCGAAAAGACCAAGTGCCCCCATCGCCCCCAAGGCAACATGCCAGCCAAACAAGTCGGTTAGAAACCCAATCACAACACGGCCGCTTAACCCGCCAATCGCGGTTCCGCTGATATAAATGCCCATTGCCATGCCAAGACCTTTTGGGTCGATTTCTTCTGCCAGATAGGCCATGGCAACGGCTGGAACCCCACCTAGGATCAACCCTTCAAGGGCGCGGACAACCAAAAACGCGTGCCAGTCTGACAAAAACGGCGCAATCAAATTCAAGATGGACGCAACACACATCGACACCAGCATTAATTGCTTGCGCCCGGCTGCCTCAGACACTGCCCCTGCCAGCAATATCGCAAAAGCCAAAAATCCGGTGGTTAATGAAAGTGCCAACGAACTTTCTGCTGGTCCCACCGCAAAATGGTTTGCCAGTTCTGGCAACAGCGGCTGCACACAATAAATCAGGGAAAAGGTTGCATATCCGGCAAGGAAAAGCGCGATGCTGATACGGCGAAATTCTGCGGAACCCGGTTTGATCCAAACCGGTTCCGCAGACGTTTGAACGCTGGTGAGCGCGAGAGGGCTTTGGTCACGTTGGGGCGACGTGCCATTTTGCGAAACCGTATCAGCATTATCAGGACTGCCAGCAGAATGTGGCTCAGGGGCAGTGTCCCGAGAAACAGGCATTTGCGACCTCGTTTGGAATGGTTCCGGGGATAATTTGCAAGGCAGTTCTTATGATTGCATTCAATCCACCATCCGTCCAATATATGGAACAATCAATGTTGATATGTTTTACGTATACCGAAAGAACCGTGAGCATGGAACTGCGCCATATCCGCTATTTTCTTGCCGTCGCACGCGAAGGCAACTTCACCCGTGCCGCAGCCCGTATTGGCATTGGCCAACCCCCGCTTAGTCAGCAAATCCGTGATCTTGAAACAGAAATCGGCACAGCCCTTTTTCACCGTGTCCCCCATGGTGCGGAACTAACCGAAGCCGGATCGGCCTTCTTGGGCGTCGTTGGGCAATTCCCCGATCTTGCCGAACGTGCCATTCGCGCGGCCCAACGTGCCGGTCGGGGAGAAGTTGGCTCCATCCGGGTTGGCTTCACCGCTTCTGCCGCGTTTAGCCCATCCGTCCCGCGCATTTTTCGCGATTTTCGCCGTGCTTATCCCGGTGTCGAGATTACGCTTGAAGAAGCCAACTCCGCCCAACTTGTCACCGGGTTAAAGGAAGAACGCCTTGATGCAGTCTTTTTGCGTCAAGATGCGATTGACGGTGATGGCATACGCCTGCATGTGATTTCGGCCGAACCGATGGTTCTGGTCCTGCCTGCCGGTCATCCAGCAGCACAGCATGAAAAAGTCGCCCTTGCCGATTTGTCTGATGATGCCCTTATTCTGACCCCGCGCGCAGTGGGCCCAACCCATTTTGACAAGGTTGTCACCGCCTGTCGTACGGCCGGTTTTGAACCGCAATTGGGCCAGTCCGCACCGCAGCTTGGATCGGTGATTAATTTCGTCGCCGCCGAACTTGGTTTTTCACTGGTGCCAAAACCAATGACGCAGCTTCAGGCCAATGGTGTTGTCTATCGCGAGATTGATGGCGATGTGCCGATTGCACAATTGTCCCTAGCCTATCGCAGCAACGACATTTCCATCGCCCTTCGCAATTTCATTAGCCGCACCTTGGTCGCACATCGCAAATCTATCCCGGCAGATGATGACAAAACCCAATAGAACGGGGATTTCCTGAACATCTTTCTCGCAATTTTTATATCCCTTAAATCTGCAACGTTGCCCCGCATTCCGCTTTCGCACTGGCAAGACGATGATTTCAGGCTAGATTAATCCTAACTGTGAAATCAGGCGCCCCGCAAATGCGATGCGCGCGCCAAACCGAAAGTCTGGTTGATGCTCCGATATTCCCTTCTTGATCTGTGCCCGGTAAATGCGGGCGAACATCCATCTGATGCGCTGCGTAATACCCTTGATCTTGCCCAACATGCTGAAAAGCTTGGCTACCATCGTTACTGGCTGGCCGAACATCACAACATGCCCGGTATTGCCAGTGCGGCAACATCCGTGGTCATGGCCCATGTTGCCGCAGGCACAAAAACCATTCGTGTCGGGTCCGGTGGTGTCATGTTGCCCAACCATGCCCCATTGGTTATTGCCGAACAGTTTGGCACCCTTGATGCCCTGCATCCCGGTCGGATTGATCTTGGCATCGGGCGTGCGCCGGGGACTGACCAACGAACGGCTGCGGCACTCCGCCGTGATATGCATGGATCCGAAGAACGTTTTATTCAGGATGTCTTACAAGTTCAGGCATTCTTGGCACCGCTTGAAGGCAATCCGCCTATTCGGGCCGTTCCGGGTTATGGATCGCAAGTCCCGATGTGGCTTTTGGGCAGCAGCCTGTTTTCCGCAGACCTTGCCGCACGGCTTGGCCTGCCCTTTGCCTTTGCATCGCATTTTGCCCCCGATATGCTGATGGATGCACTTACGCTTTATCGCCACCGGTTTGAGCCAAGTGATCAGCTTGATAAACCCTATGCGATTGCCGCCATGGGGTTCTTTGCCGCCGATAGTGACGAAGAAGGCCAGTATCTTGCAACCTCGATGCAGCAACAATTCCTGAATTTGCGCCGTGGGACGCCCGGGCAATTGCCAAAACCGGTTAAAGATATGAGTGAAATCTGGAACCGGGTCGAAAAGGCCGGGGTTGATCACGCCATGCGCTATGCCGCAATCGGCGGGCGCGACACCGTGGCGCAAAAACTTCGCGAATTTGCCTATATGACCAATGCCGATGAAATCATGATTACAGCCAATATTTATGATCAGGCAGCCCGTCAAAAATCGTTCAAAATTGCCGCGGATTTATTTCACGAAATGAACGCAAAAAGCAGCGAACAAGACTGCGCTTAAGGTGGCTTAAAAACAAGATGCCGGGTTGCTTCCAAACCCGGCATTTTCATTTCATCATACGAAATACCAATTCACACCACTTGCACTTGCATCCGCGCTCGGACAATATGCGCATCCCGTCAGATCAAAGACGACAGTTCCTTTGTTTCAAAAGGTTATGGTGCGCCTTCCATGAGCGATTTTTTGTTGGCAGCATTGCCGATTGCAACAATCCTGTTTCTAATGATCAAGGCCGATTGGGGCGCTGCGCGCGCTGGTGCCGCAGCATGGTTTGTTACCGCTATCATTGCGGTATTCTTCTTTGGCGCACCAACCGAAATGCTGATCATCGCGCAGGCCAAAGGCGTGATGTTGGCCCTTTATATTCTCTATATCGTTTGGGCCGCCTTAATCCTTTATTTCGCAGCCGACGAAGCCGGTGCGATTAAAACCATTGGCCGCGCAATCCGATCCTTAACCGATGACCGCCCGCTGCAACTTTTGATATTGGGCTATGTTTTTGCAAGCTTCCTGCAAGGGGTTGCTGGCTTTGGCGTGCCAATTGCCGTTGTGGCCCCACTTCTGTTGGGCATGGGTTTTTCGCCGGTCCTTGCGGTTGCGGCACCTATGATCGGCCATAGCTGGTCAGTCCTGTTTGGCAATATGGCCACATCGTTCGAAGCCTTAATAGGTGTGACCGGCATTCCGGGCACAGAACTTACACACTATTCTGCAATCCTTTTGGGATTGTCCGGTTTTAGCTGTGGTGCCGCAGTTCTTTGGCTTGATGGCGGCTTCCGCACTGTTCGCCGTCGCATTGTCCCATTGGTTGTGATTTCGGGCGTCATGGGGATTACGCAATATTGCATGGCGAATTACGGGGTCTGGACCCTTGGTGGTTTGACCGCGGGGATTGCGGGCCTTGTGGCATCAATAATCGTCACGCGTTTCTGGAAACCCCATCCTGATGACATTGCCGAACAGGTTGCCGACGATCATCACCACATGCCACTTCTTGAAGCCCTGACACCCTATCTGGTGTTTATCGTGCTTGTGACATTCGCGACCTTTGTGCCCGCAATTGAAATGCTTCTCGGCAAAGTCACCTTCACGCTTGATTTCCCGGAAACCGCCACATCAATCGGCTGGGTGATCGAGGCCGAAAGTGCCAAGGCAATTGCCATATTCGGTCATCCCGGCGCGCTTCTGCTTTATACTGCGGCGATTAGTTTTGGCTTCTTTAAGCTACGCGGGCATTACGATGACGGCATTGGCAAACGCATTTGGCAGCGCACCCTTAAAAGCGGCCTGCCGACCAGTATTGGCATGGTGCCGGTGATTGGTCTTGCCATCATCATGGATCATGCGGGCATGACCTATGCGCTGGCAGAAGGCGGGGCTGCGGTCTTCTCTGGTGCGTTTGCAATCGCCTATCCGGTGATTGCCCCAGCAATCGGCGCGTTGGGCGCCTTCATGACCGGAAGCACGAATAATTCCAACGTTGTCTTTGGCATGTTCCAGCGCCACACAGCGGAACTTTCTGGCCTTTCCACAACCTTGATACTGGCGGCACAGGCAACCGGCGCATCACTTGGCAGCATGTTAGCCCCGTCCAAAATTCTTGTCGGCTGTTCGACTGTTGGGCTTTCAGGCAAAGAAGGGCCGGTTTTGTCGGTGGTTCTAAAAACCGGCGTGATCCTGACCGCGCTTTGCGGTTTCATGGCACTTGGTATGTTGCTGATCGCCAATATGAATGGGGGTGCATAACATGAAACAGAAACTCTTTAATCCGGTCTTTCTGGTTTTGGCCTCTGTCATCTTACCGATCGCCGCATTCGAGGCTTTTGTTATCGGCAACATCGCGGCCAGCGACATTCTGTTTGCTTTGTTCTGTGCAACCATGGCGCTGATCATTGCGCGCAAATAAACAAAACGGCCCGTTGGAAAACCAGCGGGCCGAAATGTTCAATTACCATTCAGGTGATTGCTTCGCTTAGGGCTTGAATGCGGCCAGTTTCAAACCGAATGCAATAAACACTGCCCCGGTTGTCGCCTTTAAGGCCCGCTGGAAACGTCCGCTTCCGGCAAAACGTGTCAAACGCGCCAGCAGCATAATAATCGCCCCAAACCATACCGCGTTGATCGCCGCATGCAGACACACCAGCATAAAGGCAGATGCGACTGCCCCCTCGCCGACCGGGATGAATTGCGGGAATGCAGCCAGATAAAAGATCGAAACTTTCGGGTTCAGCACATTGGTCAGGAACCCTTCACCATAGGCCTTGATCATTGTGCGTTTGCGCTTGGCCGGCGTGACTTCGACAACGGTTTTCACCCCGCGCCACGCATCGCGAAGGGCCTTAAACCCGACCCAGCACAAATAAGCCGCCCCCAATAGCTTCACGACCATGAACGCCTGTGCCGATTGGACAAGGATCACGGAAATTCCGAGAATTGACAGCGCCCCGTGAATGTAAAAGGCGGTGACAAATCCCACCACATTGGCAAAGCCCGCCCCACGGCCGGATGTCGGCACCGTCTTGGCAATCAAAACACCGTTGGGTCCGGGCGACATCACCAGAAGTGACGTCACCAATGCAAAACTTAAAAGCTGTGTCCAATCCATGGGGCAATCCTTTTATCATCGTCTGCGCCGCAAGGTCCGCGGTTGCAACAAGGTCGCGGCAAAGAGGCTTGCACACATACATTGCTGTCGGAACTATAAATCGTTCCCGATATACGACAAGCGAACAATTGTATCGCTGCAATCTGTGACGAGTTGTTTCACAAGCTATCCTTTCCAATAGCATCCTTCATTTTACACCGCCTACGCATACACTTTCAGGAAATGATTTTGCTTGAATGTTCTGCTTTTGTTCCTTATGTTTTTTGTATGCGCTATTCACCAACCGAAACTCCAGAACAATATTCCCACTCATTGCCTGGCGATGGCTGGACGGACCCGCAAGTTGATGCGGACATTCGGCCCAACCACGCAGTCAAAGGCCGTGGGGCTGTATCAAATATTGATGGACGGTTTGAACGTCTGCATCATCAATCGGTTGATGATGGCTGGATTGATCAATTGCTGGATAATGATCAGCCCCGTGTCAAAACAACCCTTGGCGTTGACGGCGCACGTAGTGTCATTACCCGCAATCAAAGCCCCGATGTTCCATTTGACCGGTCGATCAATCCGTATCGTGGATGCGAACATGGCTGTGTTTATTGCTTTGCGCGGCCGACCCATGCTTATCTTGGCCTGTCACCGGGACTGGATTTTGAAACCAAGCTGTTCTGGAAACCAGATGCGCCAAACCTTTTGCGTAAGCAACTTTCGGCCCGCAGTTATTCCCCTGCCCCGATTGTGATTGGCACCAGCACAGATCCCTATCAACCAATTGATCGCGATAAAAAACTGACCCGATCAATTATCGGGGTCCTGTCTGATTGCCAGCACCCCTTTTCCCTGATCACCAAAAGTGCCCTTGTCACCCGCGATATTGATTTGATTGCACCGATGGCGGCTCAAAACCGTGCCTCGGTTGCCATATCGGTCACAAGCCTTGATCATCGGTTATCAAACCTTCTTGAACCACGCGCCTCCGCCCCCCACCGGCGGCTTGATGCCATCCGGAAACTAACCGATGCAGGCATTCCGGTCACCGTACTTTGCGCACCTATCATTCCCGGCCTGAATGACATGGAAATCGAAAATATCGTGGCCGCCTGCACCGATGCCGGTGCGCAATCGGTCAGTCATATTGTGCTGCGCCTGCCGCTTGAAATCGCCGGATTGTTTGAAGAATGGCTTGAAGCCCATTACCCAGACCGCAAAGCCAAGGTGATGTCGCTGATCAAACAAATGCGCGGCGGCGAAATATACCAATCGGAATTTGGCACCCGCATGCGCGGCACCGGCCCGATTGCCGATCTTATTGCCAATCGTTTCAAGGCTGCGCGCAAGAAGCACAATCTGACCGGAAGATCACTTGATCTTGATTGCAAAGGCTTCAAACGGCCCAGCGCAGACGGGCAAATGTCGCTGTTTTAACCACAACGCCCAACATCTAACACCCGACAGCCTATAGCCAACATCCGCCTAAAACAAACCCCAATGTTCATCCCACACGCCCGATTGTTGTTTGCTTGCCCGCGCCCGCCGAAAGCCGCAGGATTTCACCATCATCAAAGGCGTAGTTAAGCACATGATGTTCTGGATCGGTTATTTGCTTGTCATCAATCCAAACGGCACCACCTTCAACAACGCTGCGTGCTTCGCAGCTTGTTTTGGCAAATCCCGCCATCAAAAGAAGGGATATGACTTCAATCCCGTCTTTTAAGGCCTCGGGCGCGAATTCAAGTTTTGGGATACGGTCGGCGACAGAAATATGGGTCATTTCGGTTTTCCTTCTTGGTGCGACCACCAAGGGCAAACCGGTTATGAAAAACAAAAGGCCGCCCTGTGGCAGCCTGTTTTCATTTGATCACATACAAATCAACACGCGCCGTACTATGTGCACGACGTAAAATAGGCGTTGAAATGAGTAACCGCGTTTTCCATACAAAAAGCCTAAGACCGAAAAGAAGCCCCGTCAAGCCCGATTATCCAATCAACGCACTTGCAGCATACAAAGAAGATGACCAGCCCCACACATCAACCGGCCTTAATTGCACAAGCATCGAACGACCACGCCCAAAGCACCAAATGTCGATATTCTTGGGGAACGGCCGGTGTCGCAATGCGTGCCTCAATGCAAAACACCCGCCGGTCGAACCAGCGGGCGTCTTGGAATTAGGTATGATCAGCAGCAATCAACTTACAACGCGGTAACGCGCATGGAGTGCTGGATTTTTGGCCATGGATGCACTGATCATTGGTGTTCTGGCGACATCAGCATCACTTTCCACCGATTGTCCGTCGCCCTGACCATCAAGAACAGCATTGTCATTTTCTGACACCGAAAGATTGCGGGCATTTTCAAAGAACCGCAGACCGCATTTTTCCATGACATAAAGCGTTTCACCACCCCACTCACCGGTCCAGACCATTCCGGACAAGCCAGCCATTTCTTGTTCAATCCGGGTTGGTGATATCGGCATACCAAGGCACGTGGTCAGAAGGAAGGAAAGCTCCGCTGCGGTAACACCATCTTCGCAGCATTCTTCGGCCAAAACCGACATCACCGCCATGGCAACAACCTTGAGCGAAACCTTACGGGTTTCAAGCCCAGGAAAACGGTTCTGCTGAAGTTCAACAATGTCACTGGCGATACGATCAACGTCCCCACGGATCACATAACGCCCACGCCATACCCGACAGCTTGTTCTGACTTCCCATTCGCGCATCGTTCTGTCCCACCCGTTTTATATGTCCCTATATGAAAACGATACATCAACCATACATTCAGTCAACATCTTTTTCTACATTTTGTACTATTTACGACATTCGGAACGAAACCACTGGTATCCAGTCGCCGAAACAACATATCCGTCTTCATTTTCAACCGGTTCAAGATACCCACGCGACAGTGCAACATGAAAATCACGACTAAAATTCCGCGGCATGCGCAAATGTTCCTGCCGGCGTAAAATACGGCGAATATCGTCGCGCGACACAAACCCTCGCCCATCGCGATAATGCAACCAGATCGCCGCCACCAAAATCGTTTCGGCAAAACCACGCGGCTGCAAACGACCAATCAGATCGCCAAGAGAACCAAGAAAACTTGTAATAAAGACACCAGGATCAACATCCCCTATCGGATCAAAGGCATAATCGGGTTTTTCAACAACTTGCTGTTTTCCATGCCCCACGGAATCCCCACTGGAATGGGCGGGGTTCCCTGCATTTCCCGCCCCATATGGCGTTTTTTCACCCACCTGATCCGGGAGAGTATTTTCATCCCCCGCCGAAGCTACATGTGAACGTGCACCGTGCAGCGCCCCTTGCTGTGAAATGCCATTCCCCGACATGCTGCCAGACAGTGAAACGCCAGCAGCTTGCATCGGTTGGCCGAACAACGCCGCCATCACAATAGGCAGGCGCGCAGGCGGGATTGCACATTCCAGATCCACCGGCCCAAAGTCGCCTTCGCCCGTAAGTTTGACGTGAATTATTGCTGCCAAGGTTGCTATCACTCCTGAATTACACAACCGCAATATCATACATTTCGTATAAATAAAAACATTTGATATCAAATTTTGTACAAATTAATACATTCCAGAAATTGTCAGCGCACAATTTTACCCTCGACAACCCAATGGCCAAGGTCACACCATACCCACGCTGAACAACAATAAAGGGCATTGGGTTGGCCTGCTTTGTGCCCGGATGCACCGGCCACGTCGCCCCACATTCAACAACAGACGTGCAGCCGGCTTTTCGCCACCATTTGGGAAGGATATGAAACGATGACACGCCTTTTGTTTCGCGAGGACGCCTACGCCAAAAGCTGCAATGCGACCGTTACGGGCATATCGGAACGCGGAATCGAACTTGATCAAACCGTTTTCTATGCCACAGCAGGCGGTCAGGCCGGCGACATTGGGACACTGAAAACAACATCAGGAGCCGTTCTTCCCATCAACACCACCGTGAAGGACCGCGAAACCGGCCGCATCTTGCATATCATTGAAGATGATCATGCCCTGCCCGCCATTGGCGATACAATCACAGCCGAACTTGATTGGGACCACCGTCATAAATTGATGCGGTTCCATACCTGTTTACATCTTTTATGCGCGGTGATTGATGGGGATGTGACAGGCGGCAATGTCGCAGCCCACAAAGCGCGTCTTGATTTCAACCTTCCCGACGCTGTGTTGGACAAGGATGAAATCAGTGAAAAGCTCAACGCATTGATTGCCCGCGATGCGGATGTTTATGACGGCGAAATCAGCATTGCCGAACTCAAAGCCAACCCCGAACTGGTCCGCACCATGTCGGTCCAGCCGCCCATGAACGGCAATTCCATCCGCACCGTGACGATCGAGGGGATTGATTTTCAACCCTGCGGGGGAACCCATGTCAAAAAGACAAGCGAAATCGGCCCGGTTTCGGTATCAAAGATCGAAAAGAAAGGTCGCCAAAACCGCCGGATTAATATCGTTTTTGCAGAATAATCCCCCGCCAATACATCCGGCGGAAAACAATATCGGCCACATATCAAATACGAAAACATACCAAACCGCATGACTGCAGGTTGCCAGCACGAACCTGTGCCGTTACAAATTTGAAGATATAGAAGTCTGAAAAGACCAAACAACAAACGATCCCGGGACCAACCGGGATCATGCAATACCCACCATTGCTAACCGGAGCTTGTCCATGAGTAACCCACTTTCCGATGCCCTGGTTTCCACCCAGTGGCTTACGGATCACATCGACGCACCGGATGTGCGTGTTGTCGATGCAAGCTGGTATATGCCAGCCGACAATAAAAATGCCCGCGAAATTTATGATGCGCAGCACATTCCCGGCGCTGTCTTCTTTGATATTGATGATATCGCTGCTGATGACAGCGCACCATTGCCGCACATGATGCCCGATGCCATCAAGTTTTCTGCCAAGGTTCGCAAGCTCGGCCTTGGTGATGGTGTCCGAATCGTCGTTTATGGGCAGACAGGCTCTGCGCTTGCTGCGTGTCGCGCTTGGTGGATGCTTCGTCATTTTGGTCATCACGATGTTGTTGTCCTTGATGGTGGCCTTCCGAAATGGGTTGCGGAAAACCGCCCTGTGACAGATGCCCTGACCCCGCCCTGCGAACGCCATTTCACCGCACGCGCCAACAGCTTCTTGCTGCGCGAGTATGATCAGGTGCTTTCGAACGTTAAAACCAAGCGCGAACAACTTGTTGATGCCCGCGCAAGCGAGCGGTTCCAAGGCGACGTTGCCGACCCTTGGGGAAAGTCTGGTCACGTGCCGGGCTCTTACAACCTACCTTTTAATGTGCTTTTGAATACCGATGGCACCTTCAAGGATGCCAATGACATCAAGGCTGCGTTTGATGACGCTGGGGTTGATCTTGACAAACCGGTTGTTGCGACATGCGGGTCGGGCGTAACAGCATGTGTGCTTGCAATGGGTGCCTATATTACGGGTCACAAACAGGTCGCTGTTTTTGATGGTTCATGGGCACAATGGGCCACCACCGAAGATAGCCCGGTTCAAACAGGACCAGCGTAACCCGCACATTTTCCTTATAGAAAAGCCGAGTAACCAAATGCCCGCTCCTTCGCCCTATGGCCAAGCCCATGCTGATAACAGCCCGGAGGGCGTTAATAGCGGAGCGGGCATTTTACTTGAACAGCTTAAATCCCCGTCTGAGCACGATATAGCAGTCATCACGACCCTTTGGATTGCGACCGGTTTAATCCCGGCCATTCGCGATGCCCGCCAAGATATCGAAAATTGTATCAAGGCCGATCACGGCAGCCTGATCGTTGCCCGCCACCCATCTGATAATCAAATCATCGCAACCATGATGACCGGCCATGATGATATCTTTGGCTGGATACATTATCTGGCGGTTGCCAAGCTGGCCCAAAACCGCGGCATCGGGCATGAATTGGTTGGTTTGGCCGAAGATATCGTGCGGAGTTCCGGTCTATCTCAGATCCGGGTTACGGTCGAAACCCCCGCAGCAGGTGATTTTTACGCCAAACTCGGCTATGAATTGATCAACCACGCCACCGATCAGGCAACCCCTGATACCATTCGAAACACCATTATGCGCAAGAGTTTAGATCAATGACCCCATCCAATCCGCGCAAACTCGAAGTTGTTGTCAGCTTTCTTGAAATGCAAGACGCCCCAGACCGCGTACCGGCCATCATCCCGCCGGGCAAGGTCGCGATCGTTCGGGCCGACCACCCGACACTGTCATTTTATCGCTACTTATATAATACAGTCGGCGAACCGTGGCTGTGGTGGCAACGCCGCCTGTTGAGCGATGATGAACTTGCCGAAATCCTCGCCAAACCCGAAACACATGTTTATGTGCTTTATGTTGCGGGCGTTCCGGCCGGTTTCGCCGAGTTGGACCTGTCCGATCTTGAAAATGATGGTGTGATCGACCTTCATTATATGGGATTGCTCCCTGAATTTATCGGCAAGGGCTTTGGAAAATACCTTTTAAAATGGGCGATTGACACGGCCTGGAGCCTCAAACCAACCCGCGTTACGGTAAATACATGCACTTTGGACCATCCAAGTGCATTGGGGGCTTACCAAAGGGCTGGCTTTGTTGTATACGACCAGCGAACGGATATTGTTGATGATCCACGCGATGTTGGGCTGATCCCACCAATTGATCATCATGTTGATCATGATGACCAAATTGATGGTGACGCGCCTGATGCCGAAAGTGACGCGGAAAATGCAAATAATGCAGATTCTGGCACTTTGATCGTTGACTTTCCCGAGCGTGCAAGGTAACAAGCGCGCCTGAGTTTACCCAAGCCAGAGGATGATGACCCATGGCAGTGCCAAAGAAAAAAGTGACCAAGTCCCGTCAGGGCATGCGTCGCTCGCATGACAAGCTCGCCAAGGGCTCGTACCGCGAAGACAAAGAAACCGGCGAACTGCATCGCCCGCACCACGTTGACCCGAACACCGGTATGTACCGTGGTCGTCAAGTGGTCGAGCCTAAGATGTAATTCCGTTCCAAAGGGCTTTTGCTCTTTGGCGGTTTGCGACGCTATATAATTCCGCGCCATCCGTTTTTCGGATGGCGTCTGGTTTAAAAAGGGATGAAGCCGTTTGGTTTCATCCCTTTTTATTTACCCAAACGCCATAAACCAATCCGACCCCAAAACAGAACGGGCGAACAGTTCCCTGCCCGCCCGTTGATATCCTGCTTGATCGTCTACGATCAGGACCATTGAATTGGTTCGAAAGGCAGGTGTTATATTTGTGAAATACAAGGAAAAACCCGCAGCGCGGGGTGGCGCCCCGGGCAAGGGGTTTGACGCAGGAGTTTGCAAATATAACGCCTGCCGACGGATCAATTGATCCCGTCGGTTCCCGTACCGCAAATGATCACACCAACCCGGCCCGGATCATCAACACCCAGCCGCCCGGTCATAATGGCCGCAATGCCTGCCGCTGCTGAAAGTTCGACGGAAATGCCAAGGTCTTTCCAAAGCCAGCTTGCGGCTTTTTGCATTTCCTCGTCCGTCACCAAGGCGATGCGATCAACGTTCTTGCCAATCAGATCGACATTCAAGGCCGAAGACTGACGCGGGGCCAAACTGGTCGCGGCTGTATTAACACTTGGCAGCGTCACGACTTCATGGGCCTTTAAGCTTTCAAACAAAGTCGCAGCCCCGGTTGGCTCCACCCCGATCACCCGAATGGATGGGCGCAGCATTCTGGCTGCTGTTGCCACCCCGGAAATCAATCCACCGCCGCCAATGGCAACAACAAGTGTGTCAAGGTCAGGTTGCTGTTCAAGAAGTTCCAGTGCAATGGTGCCCTGCCCCGCAATCACCTTGGGATCGGCAAAGGGGTGGATATAGGCCATGCCACTTTGGCGGGCATGTTCCATTGCCGCCCGGTTGGCATCATCCCACACAGCCCCAATCAGTGTGACGTCAACACCCTGTGCGCGCAGCTTTTCGACTTTTAGTTTTGGCGTATTGGTCGGCAAAAAGATTTTAACCGGCACACCAAGCGTCCGTGCGGCATGGATCACCCCCATGCCGTGATTGCCCCCCGACGCGGTACAAAGCCCTTTTGATCGCTTATCATCATCCAATGACAATGCGGCATTCATCGCCCCACGCGCCTTAAACGACCCGGTAACTTGCATGTTTTCAAGCTTAAGGAATATTTCAGGGATTTGATCCATCGCGGCAAAACCCGACCTGTCGGCAAAGCACGTTGCCTTAAAAACCGGGGTCAGGCGCATATGGCTTGAAATTGCGCGACGTGCAGCACGGAAATCCTGAAGTTCGATCACGGGGGCTCCTGAAATTTTGGGCTCGTTTTGTCAATAATGGATCGGGCGTTGATCGAATGACCACCCCAAACAATTAACCCGGATCGCTGATTTCACAATGACTTTTACTCAAAAGCCTTGAAGGACTGCCGCCAAGATGGTTTGTCTTAAAGGCAGGAAAAAAGAAAACAGGTCTTTTACGCCCACAATTGCCCACCAAGGAGTAGCACCACAAATGTCTGCCAAACGCCCCCAAAAGACAGCCACCCAGTTGGTTCATGCCGGTCGCCGATCAAGCCAGTATCATGGCGTGGTCAATCCGCCGGTATTGCATGCATCCACCATTCTGTTTGGCACACTGGCCGAGTTGGAAGATGCGGGGGCATCGGCACCGGGCAAGGTCACCTATGGTCGTCATGGCACACCGACCCGATTTCTTCTGGAAGAAGCCGTTGCTGAACTTGAAGGCGGTTATGGCACGCTGTGCGTATCATCCGGGGCAGCAGCAATCACCAATGCGATCTTGGCATTCGTGAAACCGGGCGATCATATTCTGGTAACCGACAGCACCTATTACCCGACTCGCAGTCTGTGCAATACCTTCTTGAAAAAATTTGGGGTCGAAACCGAATATTACGATCCGACCATCGGCGGCGATATCGCAAAGCTTATCCGCGACAATACGGTTCTGGTCTGGTGTGAAAGCCCAGGTTCCCTGACATTCGAGATGCAAGACATCCCGGCAATCGCCAGCGCTGCCCATGCACGCGGCGTCAAGGTTTTGCTTGATAACACTTGGGCATCCCCACTTTTGTGTCGCCCGTTTGAATTGGGTGTCGATGTTTCTGTTCAGGCTGGAACAAAATACATTGTCGGCCATTCCGATGTCATGATGGGGACAATCACAACCGCCACCAAAGAAGACCTTCTGACCGTCAAAAAACAGATCGTCGTTTCCGGTGATGCGATTGGCCCTGATGATTGCTATCTCGCGCAGCGCGGGCTGCGTACCCTTGGGGTTCGCTTAAAACAGCATCATGAAAGCGGGATCAAGGTTGCCAACTGGCTAAAATCGCGCCCAGAAGTCAAACGCGTGCTGCATCCAGCCCTTCCTGACGATCCCGGCCATGCGATCTGGAAACGTGACTTCTCAGGTGCCTGTGGTCTGTTTTCCTTTGTGATGAAACCGGTCGAGAAAACGCAACTCGCCAACATGGTCGATCACATGGAACTATTTGGCATGGGCTTTAGCTGGGGCGGGTTTGAAAGCCTGATCCTGCCATCAGACCCAACCAAAATCCGCACCGCTACCAAATGGGACGAAGACGGCCAACTGATCCGTCTTCATATTGGCCTTGAAGATACCGACGACCTGATCGCCGATCTTGCGGCCGGGTTTGAACGGCTTAAGACTGCGTAAAACCGCCTGATTGGCACCCTCGCCCCGAAAACGGATCGGCGCAGAATTTCCTGCGCCGATTTGCATCCTATTTGCGTAACAGAAACGGTCCGATCCAAGGTTTCCTTAAAATACCACGTTCTAAAATGCTGAATGATATGATCAACTGTTTGGAAATATGCATCAAATAGCCATCGGGGGGATGGCAGACCATGAGTTTTAAAACAACAATGGCGCGATCCATATGCGCCTTTCGCACCGGAAACGGCATCGTTGGTGAAAATACACTTACCCCTTGCCTGTTCCACCGGATGCAAGCATGACGGCCAATACTGTCTTTGCAAAATTGGGAACGATCCGGTTTGATGTTGGGCCTGCCTGTGTTGGGATGTTCACCACCTTACCGCAGGCCGTTGCCTATGGCCTGATTGCACTTTCGCCACTTGGGGCAGAATGGGCATCCTATGGTATTGCAGCAAGTATTGGCTGCGCTATTCTTTTTGGTGTCATATCGGGCTTTCTGGGACCGAACCGATTTTTGGTGTCTGGCCCGCGCGCCGTTACGGCACTGGTTCTTGCATCGGCTATACAAATCGCGCTTAACCGTGGCACAAGCCCGGAAGATGGTCTTATCATTGCCTTTGCCGCGGTGTTCGGGGCTGGCATTTTTCAGATCGTTGCAGGAACCTTGCGCCTTGGGCATGCGGTTTCCTATGTACCGGCCCCGGTTTTGTCGGGTTTTGTCAACGCATCGGCCATTCTTGTCATCCTTGGTACAATTCCAACAGCACTTGGCAGCACAGCGCACTCGATCATTGATCTTTTTACCAATCATGACAGCACCATCATAACATTTGCCGTTGTCGTAAGCGGCATGACCGCAGTTGGGCATTTTGCAGCGGGCAATCGCATTCGGTTTATGCCTGCGGCCACATGCGGCCTGATCGTTGGCATGGCGGTCTATTATATCGGCGTTTCATTTTTCACACTGCCCACAGCCCCGTTGGTCGGGGTGATCGAAATTTCCTCTCTTTGGCATGCCCCGGTCCTTTTTGACGTTCCGGCCATTCTCACCCCTTTGATCAACAACCTCGACATTGTCTTAACCAGCGGGCTAACCATCGGGTTACTGGTGTCGTTTGATACGGTTATCTCAAGCCGCGCGATTGATTCACGCACCGGACACCATAGCAATGTGAATGCCGAACTGCGTCTGCATGGGTTTCTCAATACTTTTATGGGGTTTATTGGGTTTCTGCCTGGTTCTGGCGCGCTAAGCCGCTCCCTTGCCATTGTTGATGCCGGGGCCAAAACGCGGGCTGCTAATGCAGGGGCTGCAATTATATTTGCGCTAAGCCTGATCGTTTTTGCCCCCGTTGTTGCCGCCCTGCCACTTTGGGCAACAGCAGGCATGCTCATTGCTGTTGCCATCCAAGCAATTGACCCAACAACCATCGATAAGGCATGGAAACTGGCGACAAATCGCCTGCCTTATCCGCGGGTGATCCTAAGCGACGTCTTGATTGGGGTATTTGTTGTCAGCATCGCCCTTGTTTTTGATCTGGCAATAGCGGTATGCACCGGCGTTCTTGTTTCTGTCGTGCTATTTGTCCTTGGCATGAGCAAAAGCCCCATCCGGCGCAGCTATCGCGGTTCACGGGTGCATTCACGCATCCTGCGCAAAGCAACATCCGTCCAATGGCTGGAAAAAGAAGGTGACCGGATCGGCATTATCGAGCTTCAAGGTGCGCTGTTTTTCGGATCATGTGCAAATCTGCTAACCGAAGCAACGCGCTTACTTGAAAACGGTGTGGATTACCTGATCCTTGATTTTCGCCATTCCACATCAATTGACAGCACCGGTGCCGCAACCTTGCGCGCCTTAAATGTGCTTTGTCGTAAATCTGGCAAACAGCTTTTCATCAGCTATATCGAACCGGAACGTCGAATTGGCAATCTGAATGCCAAGAACACCAATCCAGACCATCCATCCAATCATCGTCGCGGCATTACCCGGCCACGCTGGATATGGCTTACTCTTGATGCAAATGGCATCATAAAGGCAATCGGCAAAACCCGTTTCTTTGACGATACCGACACGGCCCTTGGCCATTGCGAAGAACTGCTGCTGCGGCGATTTGGCAATCAATCTCGCAATGGAAAACGCAGCCTGTTTGCCAACAGCCTTTTGCTTAACAATATGACACGTGCGCAAATCGCCATACTTGGCCGCACGGCTAAACGGCAACGGATCGCAAAGGGCGACACCGTATTTTCGCAGAATGATGCGTGCGACCGGGCCTATTTTTTGGTTTACGGTCGAATGGACGTTCTGATTGATGTGCCCGGAACTGGGCGGAAAAAACGCATCAGCACCATCACCGAAGGCACAATTTTTGGCGAGTTTGCCCTCCTGGACGGATCACCCCGATCTGCAACCATTGTTGCCGCGACCGATGCCCTTTGCCTGTCGATTGAACGCAACGAATTTGCCGCCCTGCAAAAGACCCATCAGGATATCGCGACAATTCTGCTTTTGAACCTCAGCAAGATTTTTGCCAGCCGCTTACGCTTGGCAAACACCATGATGTCCGAACTCGAACAATAAAAAGATGTTCAGGCGATCATCTTAAGCACGATGTAAGGCACAAGGTTGAAGAAGATGATCAGCACCTTGTAGAACGCCATAAAGCCAAGATAGCGCGGCATCAGTTCTTCTGGTGTGATTTTAAACATTGCGCTGTGCAATCGCAGGATCGGCCCGCGAAATACCGTCAGGCACAGAAACGTTACCATCAACAAAACAAAGTTAATCAGCGTCGACCAGCCAAGAAAAGTCGTGATCTGTTCCATGATGAACTCCTGTTGGTTCAACTGTTCCGATTTGATTTCGAAATCGCTGCGCGTTTACGGGCACGCGCCCAAACATAGCTATACCATCCTGACTATAGCAGAATGGCCCTGATCACCCCCAAGCGTTACATCAATGGCAAAAAAAACGGCGCGAATATTTCCGCACCGTTTTGGCATTGGCAATCCTCACACCAATCTTACAAGCTGCCCCAGCCCAGCAAAAGCGACGTGATCACCGCTAAACTCAGCGGCACCCGCAGCCGACCATACCAGCGCGGCAATATGCCCATTGCACACACACGAAGGTCAACAAACAGCATCGCGGCAAAACTGGTAGCAAGTACGATCAACCCGCTTGTCACAGGCAACATCAACGCCCCCCATGCGGTCAATGACGGCACAACCGAAAGGCCCATGCCCGCCCAAAGCTTTGCGTTCGTTTTATCATCATACTTTTGAGTCAGTGGAATGGCGCGCCCCCAATGGATGCCACCAAGGAAAGACAAAATCACTGCGCCATATGCCAATAGGGCAAAACTTGATGCCGCCAGATAATCCGGACCAAACACATGACCACCCAAACCCAATGCAACAAACGGGATTACGCCGCCTCCGCCCAACCAAAGTGCGGCCGCTGGAATTTCACCTTCGGATTTCGGGTATGCACCCGGCTTTAACAGACCACTATTTTCAAGCGCCATTTCATCCCCACACGCCAAATCACGTTATGATTACCATACGTTGCTGCAGGCAGGTCTGATCACTCAATAAGGGCTGGTTAAGCTGCGAAACGCTTCCAAACTGGCGCTATAACAATACAGGCTAAAAACAAACCTGCCGCCGATATGACGATACTAGGGCCCGCAGGGCTATCGACATGCCATGAAAGGCTGATCCCGGCCAGCACCGATGCGGCGCCAAACAGCCCCGCCCCAATCGCCATTTGTTCTGGCGTTCTGGCAAAGAACCGCGCACTGGCCGCTGGCACAATCAAAAGGGCTGTGATCAATAGAACCCCGACAATCTTGATCGCCATGCCAATCACAAGCGCCATCAACAACATAAAGATCAAACGCAGCCGTTCGACCGGGATGCTTTCAGCCGCAGCAATTTCCGGGCTGACGGTCAATGCTAAAAGCGGCCGCCACATCCAGATCAACACCCCAATGGCAAAGATACCGCCCCCGGCCAGAAGCCAGATATCGCCCATCGTAATCGCAAGAATATCGCCAAACAGATAAGCCATAATATCGACAGCAACCCCTTGCACAAAGGCCAAGGCCACCATGCCAAGTGCCAATGTCGAATGGGCCAGCATGCCAAGGACCGTGTCACTACCAAACCGGGCCTGACGTTGCCCGATGGCAAGGATCAATGCACTGGCAAGACAGGTCGCAATCATGCCAAGCCGGACATCAACCCCGATCAAAAGACCAAGCGCCACGCCAAGCAACGCCGAATGGGCCAGCATATCGCCAAAAAACGCCATGCGACGCCAAACGATAAATGCCCCGAACGGCCCGCAGACACAGGCCAGCAACACACCGCCAACAACCGCACGAAACAGAAAATCATCCATCATTTTTGGGGTACTGCCTCTTGCTGATTTGCCGCATCGCTCTGAGTATGAGGGGGCTGGTCGTGGTCGTGCTTATGATGTGCATGCCCGTGATCATGGTCATGTGAATGATCATGGCCGCACGCCCCAACCACATGTCCCGAAAGATCATGTTCGTGATCATGTTCGTGGGTATAGATGCCAATCGCATCGGCCTCTTGCGCGCCAAATAACGATCGATATTCCGGATGCTGCCGCACGGTTTCGGGGATGCCTGAACAACAGATATGGCGGTTAAAACACACCACCTGATCGGTTTTGGCCATCACCAGATGCAAATCATGCGAAATCATCAGAACCGCACAATCATGCTCATGGCGGATTTCATCAATCAAACGGTACAACCCCGCCTGCCCGCTCACATCGACCCCTTGGGTCGGTTCATCGAGAACAAGCAATTCCGGGCGCAACAATAATGTCCGCGCCAGCATCACACGCTGTGTCTCACCACCTGAAAGGCTGCTCATCTGTGCGTCGATGACATGTGCGGCACCGACTTGGCTTAGAACTTTTTCACAGTCAGTCCGGCTTGCCGTCCGGGTCAGGGTCAAAAACCGTTTCACGGTCATTGGCAAAACCTGATCAATCGCAAGTCTTTGCGGGACATAGCCAACCCGAAGACCCGCTTTGCGCACCACATCCCCGGCATCAGGTTTCTGCAAACCCAAAAGCGTTTTGACCAAGGTTGATTTGCCCGCACCATTGGGGCCAATCAATGTAATGATTTCACCGGCATGGATTGAAATCGACACCTGATCAAGTACACGCTCACTGCCAAATGAAAGGGTAAGTCCCCTGCCCTCAATGAGTGGCGCAGTCATGGCACAGCCCCTTGATTTCAACCGTGGTTGCCTGAATGCTAAATCCGACCTGTGCGGCGGCCTTTAAAACCGCATTGCTCATATCTTCATTAACCGCCTCGGCCACCCGGCCACATTGGGTACAGATAAAATACTGCCCCAGATGTTCGCAATCTGGCCGGTCACAGCCAAAATAGGCATTCAGCGATTCAATGCGGTGTACCAACCCAAGATCGGTCAAAAATTCCAACGCGCGGTAAACAGTCGGCGGCTGCACGCGCTGGCCTTCGGATGTCAACGCATCAAGCAGCTCATACGCCGTCACCGCCTTATGGGACTGCCATATAAGAGTAAAAACCTTGCGGCGCATGTCGGTAAATCGCGCATTTTCTTCCATGCAGACTTTCTCAGCCTGCTTAAGTGCGCTATTCACACATCTGTCGTGATCATGGCCCTTTTTCGGGAAAAGATCGCTCATATTTCGATATCTCGTATCAACGGCACATCGGCAGTGTTTCGACCAAAAGCCTAAAAAGCCGTGGCATCTGATGAAATGTTATAATATATCATTTTCTGACGTGCAGAACGCGAAAAGTCAACCACCATCGACCGGAGTTCTCCTATGACGGGTTCAAATCAACTGATTGCCGACAAGCTGAAATTTAATGAAAACGGCCTGATCCCGGCAATCGCCCAGCAGCATGACAGCGGCGAAGTTTTGATGATGGCATGGATGAACCGCGATGCCGTGATCGAAACGCTTGATACGGGACGTGTATGCTATTTCTCGCGCTCTCGCGGCAAACTCTGGCGTAAGGGTGAAAGCTCCGGCCAAGTACAGAAACTGGTCGATTTTCGCTATGACTGCGATATGGATACGATTTTGGTCGAGGTCGATCAGCTTGGCGTTGCCTGCCATACCGGGCGGCGCAACTGTTTCTATTTTGCGGCCCGCAACGGGGTTGAAACCGTCATTTCCGAACCGGAAGTCTCGGTCGAAGATCTGTATGGCAAAAAGTAAGACACACACATCATGGCAATTTCCGACGAACAATTCGATCGCGTTGCGACAACGGTCATTACCGGCTTTCTTGGCAGTGGCAAGACAACCCTTTTAAATGCGCTTCTGACACAGGATGGCATGGAAACGACCGCCGTTCTGATCAATGAATTTGGCGATATCGGGTTGGATCATTTGTTGGTGCGTGAAATATCCGAAGATGTTGTGTTGCTGAATTCCGGCTGCATTTGTTGTTCAGTCCGCGGTGATTTGATTTCGGGTTTGCGCGATTTGTTCATCAAACGCACCCGCGGTGAAGTGCCGAAATTTGACCGGGTGATCATTGAAACCACCGGCTTGGCCGACCCGGCCCCGATCCTTCATACCCTGATGACCGATCCGCTTTTAACCACCAAGTTCCGCCTTGATAGCGTGGTGACCACGGTTGATGCCATTCACGGCGAAGGTCAGCTTGATGCCCATCCCGAAAGCATCAAACAGGCCGCTGTTGCCGATCGCATCTTGATCACCAAGGCCGATCTGGTCGATGACGCCACCCGAAATCAACTTGAAACCCGGCTGCGCGCCCTTAACCCCGCCGCCCCGATCTATGCCGTAATCAACGGTGATATTGCTGTTTCAAAGCTGTTTAATGCCGGGCTGTATGATCCGACGACCAAAAGCATGGATGTGCAGAAATGGCTGCATGACGAAGCCTATGAACAGCACGGCGACGAGACACACGGCACTCCACATGAACATGAACATGAACATGAACATGAACATGAACATGAACATGAACATGAACATGAGCATGAGCACGATCATGACAACCACCATCACCACGACCATGATCACAGCCACGACGTAAACCGCCACGACGATCACATTCGATCCTTCTGCATTACGTTTGATGAACCGATCCATTGGGATGCGTTTGTCACTTGGGCCGAAATTTTCACCCAAATGCGCGGCGAAAGCCTTTTGCGCGTTAAGGGCATCCTGAACCTTGTTGGCGAAGAAAACCCGGTTGCCATTCACGCGGTTCAACATGTGTTTCACCCGCCTGCGTCCCTTCCGGCATGGCCAAGTGATGATCACCGATCCAAAATCGTCTTCATCACCAAGGACTTGGGCCCGCAGGTCATTCGAGAATCGCTGTATCATTTGAATGCAGCGGTCAGTGAAACCAATGAAAACGGCGCATCTTCCTAAATAATCGGGCGGGTTTGAGCCACATCAAGGATATCAGCCATAAATTCAGGCAATCTCGTTCTTGGCTTGATATAGCCTCACTCCGGGGTCAGGTCTCATTAAGTCATTGCGTCCTGTTTGAATAAAAACGTTCAATCAGGGTGGGTATCAGCGAAGGAAAGGCTGGTGGCCTTTTCAAGGTGATACCCGGTCTGAGGGGATGTTTTTATGCAAACCCTTTGGGCACTGGTCAGCTTCAGTGTGGAGGGCGTCATCTCCCCTTGAAAACCAAACGGTTTCCGGCGGGTCTCTTCCTACCCACACAGAAACTGACCCGCGCAGGACACGATGACTTAATGAGTCCTGACCCCAATCCTGAACTTCGGGCGGCCCGATAAATTCGGTCGCCCTTTTTCTTTGGGCAAAAGTTCTTTAACACAAAGACCTTACCTTACCGTCCTTCCCCCAATGAACAGCATCCTTCATCCGATCGTACAGGTTGCGATGGACTGGATGCAGATTAAATTTGGCGCATATCGGGTGAACTGACACCTTTTCGTCATTTGCACATGACGGTGACGGCATCCAAAATCACAACAATCAAACTTTAAAAAGGGGGTAAAACATCATGATTTACCGGAACTGGCAGGGTAGCGAAATTCCGGCCCTCGGATTTGGGACCTACGAACTTAACAATGACGACGCGGCCACCATGATCACCGAGGCTGCTAAAATCGGCTATCGCCATTTTGATACGGCCCAGATGTATCACAATGAAGAAGGCGTTGGTCATGGCCTTAAGGCATCCGGTCTTGCCCGGGACGATTACTTTCTGACCACCAAGGTCTGGTTCGACAAATTCCAAAGCGGGGATTTGCAGACCTCGGTCGTAGAAAGCCTTCGTAAGCTTGACCTTGACCATGTTGATCTGTTGCTCCTTCACTGGCCAACAGATGAAATTCCGTTGGGCGAAACCCTTGCGGCATTGAACGAGGTCAAGAACCTTGGCATGACGCACATGATCGGTATTTCAAATTTCCCAACCGCGTTAATCGACAAGGCAGTTTCACTTTCCGACATTCCCTTGACGGTCAATCAGGTCGAATACCACCCCTATATTGACCAATCCAAGGTGCATGACTGCCTGCGCAACCATGACATGTTGCTGACCGCCTATTGCCCGATTGCCCGTGGAACGGTGCTTAAAGACCCAACCTTAAAGGAAATCGGCGCCAAATACGGTAAATCGGCTGTACAGGTGACGTTGCGTTGGCTATTGCAACAAGACGGCGTCATGGCGATCCCAAAATCAGGATCTCCGAAAAATGCCGCCGCCAATTTCAACATCTTTGATTTTGAATTGTCTGATGATGACATGGCCAAAATCTTTGCCCTGGCCAATCCAGACGGCCGCCTGATTGATCCGTCATTCGCCCCAAAATGGGATGATGCAGCCTAAGTTCGCGGCTTGATTTCAATGCCTTAACATCGTCACTACATCCTGTGACTGGCATATAAAATTACCAAGACCGACCTCATAGGGGTCGGTCTTTTGCGTTTGGCACCACCGCCACACTAAAAACAGGCGAATTACGCCCGATCAATTCCACCAACTTGTTTCGCACCTGCGAAAAGCGTAATCTTGCTTCATTCATCAGACAAAAGACTGTCGCCGATAAATGACCCAATCCGACGCCACCACCAACACCCTCAAAAGCACCGCCAACACATCTGAAGATACGGCCAAAAGCACAGCCAAAAAGGATGATGTTTCACACCGTTTGTACGAAGATGTCTTGGCCCTTTTGCTGGGAACCATGGTGGTATCGCTTGGCGTAACACTTTATAGCGAAAGCGTTCTGGTCACGGGCAGCACAGCCGGTGCCGCTCTTTTGATCGAACATGCCACAGGCCTGTCCTTTGGCGTGATCTTCTTTGCGATCAACCTGCCGTTTTACTGGTTGGCGTTTAAGCGCATGGGAACAGCCTTCACCGTCAAAACCTTTATCGCAGTTGGCTTGGTTTCGGGCTTCTCGAAACTGACCCCGATGATGGTTGATTTTCATATACTCAACCCGGTCTATGCCGCGATTGCCGGTGGCGCCTTGATGGGCATTGGCCTGCTCATGCTGTTTCGCCACCGCGCAGGCCTTGGCGGGATCAATATCCTTGCCCTTTATCTACAGGAAAACTTCGGCATCCGTGCCGGCTACGTCCAGCTTGCCGTCGATATGGTCATCCTGCTCATCGCCTTCCTGACCCTGCCGTTTGATAAAGTCCTGCTGTCGATCTTGGGTGCTGTCGTGCTCAACCTGATCATTGCGCTCAATCATCGTCCGGGACGGTATTTGGCAGCGCGATAAAAGCCCGTTGCATTACTTCTTCCGGACGCTGATTTGGGCAAGAGAGCTTAAACCGCCCAAATCAAACAAAACGGGGCGGAAAAATCCGCCCCGTTGTCATTAATCGCTGATAATCGGAATATTAGAACGCGACACTTGCACTTAAGACAGCCTGGAACGGTTCGCCGATCTGGTTGCCCAGATTGGTCGAGCCGATTGACGAGGTGTAATAGACCTTGTCAAAGATGTTCTTGAGATTGAGCTGGAAGGTCACCGGGTTGTCCGTATCAAGCGTGTAGGATGCAAACAGATCGGTCACCGAGTAGCCCGGCAGATCATAACTGTTGTCATTCATGCCGGGACGTTGGCCTACTGCACGCACACCGCCACCCGCGCGGAAGTTACTTGCACCAGGAACGCTGGTACCGAAATCATAGGCAAGGAACAATGCCCCGGTATGGCGCGCCACATTGGCAAGGCGTTTGCCCTGAAGATCAGGATCATCAGTCACACGCGCATCGGTAAAGCCATAGCTTGCAATAACATCAAGGTTATCGGTAAGCGCACCGGCAACATCAACCTCAAACCCACGCGAACGGACACTACCGGCTGCTTTGACAACCGTTTCACCACCGACATCTTCGGAATAGGCAACGTTGTTCTTTTCGCTGGTATAGACGGCAATGTTGGTGGTCAGGCCGTTGGCAATCTGGAATTTGGTCCCGACTTCATAGGAAACGCCTTCTTCGGGTGCAATATCACCGACGTAACTTCCGATCGAAGATTGCGGACGGAAAGTTTTGGCAACGTTACTATAGATCGAGATTTCCGGCGTTGCCTTGTAAACCACCCCACCATTCGGAATAAGTTCCTGCCCGTGGCGTTCGGTATTGGCCGTAAACGGGCGACCTTTACCCGCAAGGATATCGTAATATTGCGCCCGCATCCCGCCGACCAAAATCCACTGATCATTCAGATGCAAAGAATCCTGGGTATAGGCCGAAACAGTCGACAGTTTTTCGGTCTGGTCACTGTTGGGGGCCGAAACGGTCGTACATTTGGCAAGGTTGCCATAGACCGGATTGTAAACGTTGAAGTTTGTCACGTTGCTACACCGGATCATATCGGTGCGAAGCGTATCACTGTGATCAAACGAAACCCCAAACAGTAATTCGTTCTTAAGCCCGCCGATTTCGACATCACCTGTCAAATCAGTCCGAACAGAATGCTTGATCAGCGTTGAATCCTGCGTGGCATCAGCACGGCGCGTTACGTCACCAGTTGCCGCATTATAAGACCTTACACGGGCCTGATTATCGGAATATACGTTACGGCTGAAACTGTAATCAAATCCAATATCCCAGTCTTGACCAATATCCTGATTGACCTCGAACTGGACCATATCGGTTTTACCGTCGGTCACGTTGTAGGGTTCGTCAAAACGGGTTTCCGGATCAACATTAACCGCACTTCCCGTGGTCAAATCAAAGATGGTGCCACGGTCAAACGGCACGCTGTATTCTTCGTGGAAGTAACTTAACGTGATGTCGGTGCTGTCCCCCTCCCAACGCAACGAAGGGGCAATCTGGGTGCGTTCGGTTTCGCCAAAATTACGCCAATAATCGGTTTTTTCGTAATCGCCAAGCAGACGGAATGAAAGTGACCCGTTTTCCACCAGTGCGCCGGTCACATCAAACCCGGCAGTACCACCGCCAAAACTTGTCAGGCTTGTATTGACCTCGCCGGCAAATTCCGCCTGCGGCTTTTTGGTAACGATATTGATCATCCCGCCGGGGTCAAGAATACCATACAGCGTCGATGCAGGGCCCTTCACAACTTCAACATGATCCGCCATCACATTGAAACTGCGCGGTGTTGCCACCTTCAGGCCATTGACCAGAATTGAATCATCACGGTTCGCCCCAAACCCGCGTCGAATAATGGCATCTTGGGTTGCCCCAAGGGTATTGGTCTGGGTCACACCACTAACATTGGCCAAGACATCGTCAAGTGTCCGCGCGTCCTGATCTTCAATGACCTTTGCCCCGACGATATTGACGACCTGCGGCACATCAATCAGCGGCGTATTTGTTCTGGTCGCAACAGATGTCGAAACCGGCTGATAACCATCAACACCGGTTTGCTCTGCGCCCAAATACGGGCTGGCAGTAACCGTGATTGGATCGGTTTCGATATCCGCTGTAAGTTCATCGGTATCGGCATCTGTCTTTTTGTTTGGATCCGTTGCCGGGCTATTGGTCGCCTGCGCCAGAATGACAGATTTTTCTGCATCTGCGGCCGCGGCCTGATTGATCATGATCCCCAAGGATACCGACGCCAGTAACAAGGCCCCAAATTTACTGTATTGCACCTTCATTCCTACCACACTCACGACTACAGTTGATAATTGTTCTCATTTAATTTGAGAGTGGTTATCATTGTCATTGATGTAGTAGTCAAACCCTACATTCATCATTCGTCCTTAAAACGCGCCGAATCCCGGCTATTTCGCGGCCTATTTCGGTACAAATCGGCGCAGTTGACGCCGATATACGACAAATTTGACAGAAAATGGAAAAATTTTAGCGACGCCTTCTTGACTACTACAGACGCAAATGTTTCTCATTTGCTTCTATTTTCTGCGGCATTGCAAAGAACCATCCAATGATCAAACACGGTCCAGACCGGGATTCTGCCCCACTATCGGCGGAAAAACTGCATGCTGCATTCCGCAACAAGGCCGTTTTGCACGACATATCAGTCGAAATCCCCAAAAACCGGCTCACGGTTCTGGTTGGCCCGAACGGTTCGGGAAAATCGACACTGCTGTCTGCAATGTCACGTTTGATCCCCCCGGCAGGCGGTACGGTCTATCTTGATAGTAAGGATATCCATACCCGTCACACCCGCGATATCGCGCGCAAACTGGGTATATTGCCGCAAACCCCGATCTTGCCTGAAAACCTGACCGTTCATGATCTGGTTTCGCGGGGACGTTATCCGCATCAGGGGCTGTTCAAACAATGGACCAAGGCCGATGAAGATGCGGTTCGCAATGCCATGGAGATCACCAATACGGCCGCATTCGCAAATCGGCCTGTCCAAAATCTTTCGGGTGGGCAGCGTCAACGCTGCTTTATCGCCATGGCGCTGGCACAGGAAACCGATATTATCCTGCTTGACGAACCAACGACCTATCTTGATCTGCGCTATCAGGTCGAAGTCATGAAATTGATTGCGGATTTATGCCAAAATCACGGACGGACAATCGTTGCCGTTTTGCATGATCTGAACTTTGCCCTGCAATATGCCGATTACATGATTTTCCTTAAAGACGGCAAAATCTATCAAACTATTGATGATCCCCGGTCCTGTTCCGCAGATTTAATCAGTGATGTTTTTGCCACCGATGTTGTTCGATTGATCGAACCGCAATCAGGTATCCCGGTTTTCATGCCGCTTCACGCAAAACATACGGATGCATCCTGCACCACCGGGGCTGCACTTTGATCCGCGCCAAATGGAATAATGCCCCGAATGCGTCAATGACGTTGGTTCTTGTCGCAATGCTGATCATTGCAGCCTTGCTTTATATGATGTCAGGACCACGCCTTATCACACCGATGACGATCCTGTCGGCCAGTGGCGCGCTTGATCCGCATAATTTCGACCATCGCATTATTGAAACCATTCGCTTACCCCGCCTTCTTGCGGCGATGACAACGGGTGCGTGCCTTGGTCTTTCGGGATTGTTATTACAAGGATTGCTGCGCAACCCATTGGGAGAGCCCCATATATTGGGGTTAAATGCCGGGGCGACGCTTGCGGTTATTTTGGCAACTGCCCTGCCCCTTGGCATTCCCCTTGATGGTATGGCACGCCCGGTGATTGCCGCATGTGGCGGCGGGATTGTTTTTCTTGCGACCATTGTTTTTGCATCGGCCGGAAAAACCGGCATGACGCTGCTTAAGGTCACATTTTGTGGCATTGCGTTTTCTGCACTCGCATCCGCCCTGTCATCTGCGATCCTTATTCTTGACGATGATACGCTTGATAAAGTCCGTCTGTGGATGGTTGGTGATCTCTCAGCCGCCCGTATTGATACAGTTGGGGCGTCTTTGGGGCTGCTTGGCCTTGCACTTGGTGCTGCCTTTTATGTTTCGACATGCCTTAATGCGCTTGCCCTTGGCGATGATGTTGCGACCAGTCTTGGTGTTCCCGTCCGCAAAGTGCGTTTTATCGGCATTGTCGCCGCCGCCCTGTTTTCCGGGATCGCCGTGGCAATCGCCGGGCCAATCGGCTTTGTCGGGCTTATTGTTCCCAATCTTGTCCGGCGCTTTGCCCCTGATTACCGGGCATCGGTGGTACTGTCGGCTTTATGTGGGGCGGTTTTGCTTGTCCTTGCCGATCTGGCCGCACGGTTGATCATGTTGCCCCATGAAATCCCAACAGGCCTTGCGACGGCCTTTATCGGCGCGCCTGTTTTCATTGTGCTGGTTGCAAGGGCAATAAGATGACATCCCAAACCAACAATTACAGCACAGCAGGATACAAACTTTTCCAAGTGGGCCAGTTTGAATTTCGCCTTCATGCCGCGCGATCAATCATCCTGTCTGGTCTTGGACTGGTGCTTGTCTGTCTGGGTGTTTTTTCACTTGGCTTGGGCAGTCAGGATATCGCACCGGGTGATATCTTTTCCCTGCTGACAGGTGGCACAACCCTGTCACCATCCGATCATGCCATTTTGGTTGAACTGCGCTTGCCACGGCTGGTCCTTGCGATCATTTGCGGGGCTATGTTGGGGCTTTCGGGGGCTGCCATGCAATCGCTTACGCGAAATGGTCTTGCCGATCCGGGGTTACTTGGCGTGCGCGAAGGATGCATTCTTGTCATCTTGTTCCTGACCCTGACCATCCCGGCCATGCCAATGGCATTGCGCCCGATATTGGGAACAATCGGCGGATTAGCGGTTGCGGCCGCGACAGTTTCTATTGCCCGATCAACATCAAATCTGCGCTTTGTTTTGATCGGAATCGGGATTTCATGGTTGCTTTCGGCCGTTATTGCCATGGTCCTTGTGTCACTTGATAGCAGTGATGCCCAACCATTGTTGCTTTGGATCACCGGAAGCCTGTCTTCGGCGACATGGAATGTTGTCCCGGTCGCATTTTCCTTGCTGATGTTTAATGGTCTTTTGCTTTTGCTGGCATCCCGGTCGTCCGAAATCCTGTCGCTTGGCGCGCAAAGTGCCATTGGCCTTGGGGTTAATCTTCGCCGGACATCCATCATCCAGCTTGTTGCCGCAACCATGTTATCGGCAACCTGTGTTTCGACCATTGGCGGGGTCGGCTTTATTGGGTTGATTGCCCCGCACATGACCAAACTCGTGATCGGCAATAACAGCCACGCATCAGTGTTAACCGGAAGTGCCGTTTTTGGCGGGTTGCTGTTGCTCGGTGCCGATACCATTGGCCGGGTTTCTTTTCTGCCCCTGCAATTGCCTGCCGGGATTATCCTTGCAGCTATTGGTGTTCCTGTTCTTTTGATGTTGCTGTGGAAACGACGTGATGAACTTTAGGATCAACTACATGCCCATTTCCCGGTTCATCACAGCGCACGCAGCCACATGCCTTGCCTTGTTGGTTATCTGCACCGGCGCACAGGCCAAACCGTTTACCGATGATCTTGGCCGCGAAATTGACGTGCCCGACGCCCCCACACGCATTGTGTCGCTATATGATGTTGATGTGACCATTCCACTGATTGAACTTGGCGTTTTTCCGGTAGCCAGTCACGGGCGCATGGGGCTTGATGGCCAACCCTATTTGCGGTCATCACGCCTTTTGACTGGGGTTGATTTTGACAATTCCGACATTCGTTACATCGGATCAAGCGAGATCGATCTTGAAACCATCACGGCATTACAACCCGACCTGATCATCACCGCCCCCAGCCGGGCCAGCGCCATCGAACCGTTGCAATCCATCGCCCCGACGGTATCGCTTGATGCGGCACGCTTAGGGGGGCCTCATATCTATCAAAAACTTGCCGAACTTACCGGCAGGCAAACCCAACTGAAATATCTTGAGGCACGCTACCAAGCATCCATCAATGCGATAAAGCACAACCTTAATCCCGATGACATCACCGTCAGCGTCTTTCAGCCGCTAAATGGCAAGGTCAATATTTATCATACATACCGGTCCCTTGGCCGGGTGCTGCGGGATGCCGGTTTTAAATTCCCTGACATTATCGAAAACATCCCGCAATCTGGTCGATTGCAAGTCAGTGCCGAATATCTTCCAGAACTTGATGCCGACTTCATTTTTGATCCTTATCGGGATGACAAAAATAATGGGGCCAAGGCCGAAGTCACAGCGATGGAAGATGTCTTCCCTGATTACTGTCGTTTCCTTAAGGCCTGCCGCGAAGGACGCTATATTCTGGTCTCGCGGGAAATCGCCATATCGAACGCCTATGGTGCATTGGCAATGATGGCCAATCTGGTAAAGTCCCATATCGTCGCCCACATCCACAGCCCGTCATCGGCTTTACCATGAACGGCCCATTTGTCACAGACACCTGAACCGGGAACCGCCCGTGAACAAGAAATTCGCCGAAAACCCTGTTGATCGTTTTGCTGAACGTATCAGTGCGCGTGCAGACCGCCTGTCGCCCAGCATGCAATCGGTTGCCGAATATATTCGCGACAATCTAAGTGCGACCTTGTCACAATCGGCACTGGAAATTGCGCATATTACCGACACATCGGATGCCACAGTTATTCGAACTGTTCAGGCACTTGGGTTTTCGGGGCTGCGCGATCTTAAAGACACCATCGAAGGGTTCTTTATCGCGACCAATTCACCAACGGCGAAAATGGCGTCAACCACAAGCGATGTGGCAAGTGATGTCGATACGGCAATTGATTTCATGGTGGAAGATCAGCTTAATGCCATGCGCGAACTTGCCAAACCACATAACCGGTCAGGCATGCAAAATGCGGTCACCCTACTGTCTAAGGCCAACCGCATTGGCGTTTCCGGCATTGGGGCATCGGGTATCATTGCATCCTATGCCGCGCGGTTGTTTTCACGCAGCGGCTATCCGGCATATGAACTGACCAGAACCGGCATTTCACTGGCCGAACAGCTTATACAAATGGGCGAAGGTGACGTGATCGTCATGCTCGGCCACGGAAGGCTTCACCGCGAAGCCAGTGCAACCGTCGCAGAAGCAGAAAGATTATCGGTACCCTTGGTCGGTATCGTTACATCGGACAAAAGCCCCTTGATCAAAATCGCACAGGCATCAATTGTTCTGCCGCGATCAAAAAGCGATCAAGTTGCCCTGCATGCGCCGATGATGTGCTGTCTTGAAACCATGATGCTGGGTCTTGCATCGGCCAATCCGACAAAACCGCTTGAGACTCTTGAACGGATTGTCGAAATCCGTAACCGCATCCGTCCCAGAAAATAAATCCCGCATCGCGACCCTGCCATTAGATGACATTTGGCTGCGCGTCTTGCCATTTCTTGATTTCTAGTAGCGGAACCTATCACAGCAAATCGATTCGGTAACCGGATCGGGGGAAATGGACACACACAGTTCCCACATCTTCTGCGGAGCGTTCTATTACAACTGTCTCTGCATCGGCGTAACGTAACGTCCCTGCGACAGGTTGCTCGCCGCCATTGACATCAGGTTGAACCGTTATGGACTGCCCGACCGAGAGACCCTGAGGGTCATGAGGTGCCACTCCACTCCTGGCCGTTGGCTTCAGATCCTTTGCGCGCGCGATGGCATCCATCGGGTCCATCTCGCGATAGGTACCGTGGCCGATTTCACGGATATTCGCCTCCCAGCGAACAAGGTCTTTGAACTCCGACAGAAACGATGGTCCGTCAGCCCACCGGCCGCGCAAGAACCAAACCACGTGGTAGAATTGTGCATCTATCGCTGCTGGCTGCGGACCGAGCAAGAATGCCCGCCCGTCAGACATTTGCGCGTTCAGCCATGACAGCGGCGCACGTACTTGCGATACCAGATGAGGCAGATCGGCGTTGGCCTGTTTCAACCCTGCCGCCCAGTCCTCTCCGAGGTATAGCCGCCCACGATCCGCCGCAAAATCCTTGTCTAGCTGATCGCCAGCCGCGCCCAGAACGTGCCGCACAGTTTGGTCAAACAAAGCCCCATCCGTCCATCGGCTTAGGCACCACATCAAACCCTGTTCGGACGTGGGCATGATGGTCGGCAATGGGAACCGCTGTTCAAGTTCCCGGATGATACATTGGCTGTCACAGTAGATGTCTGCACCGATCTGCATCACAGGCGTGCGCCGATACCCCCCGGTCAGTGCCGTCAACATTGGTTTGGGTGGCAGGCGCGGAATTTCCACCTTGCGCCACTCAAGTCCTTTAATGCCAAAGGTGACCCTGACTTTTTCGGCAACAGGGGATTGCGGGTAGGCATGGAAGATAATCTCGGACGTTGGATCAGACAATTTGTATTCCTTTTCGGAAATTCAACTTGACCATGCTGCAAGTCGTGTTTGGTTTGGCTGCTGTTCAATTCGAAGGCACAATCCGCAACATCTTGCAGCGATGAGCCAACCCTGTATTGAAAAACTTTCTTGTATGGCTTGTCCAAACGTTTTGATAAAAATCGATAATCGGAAAGAAGAAATTCTAAGGCGGGCGGGAAAGATACGCAGCCGCAACGCGCCTCAAAGAACTCGGCCTCACATGGAAAGAGATCACGGACATCGTTGATCACGAAACAGTTTCGGTGGTCCCGAAATATACCCGTCTGCGCAGGAAAGCGAGAATGTCTACTGACAAAGTCAATCGCACGGATCAAGGCAGACAAGTGACTAACTCTGACTCCGAAAATCAGCACCAACACAACAAGTGATTGTTTTTTATTACAGAAAAATGGCGATCCCTGCAGGACTCGAACCTGCAACCTACAGATTAGAAGTCTGTCGGAGAAGCCGGAAGGCCGTATCACCGGTCTTCATTTCAAGAAGCCGACGGATTGAAACACTAGAACCAAAACCGAACTTGGTGCCCAGACACCGGCCCCATCTCAATGGAGCTTGCCATTCGTTGCCCGCCAGCTTTGATCGTCCATAAAGAACGCCCGCTTGCCAATGGACAGGGCCGTGCATCGGTCGAAAACGAAGACACCGCCACGGCCTTGGTCCGGTTTGCAAACGGCGTACAGGGAAGTTTATCAACATCGCGGTCCGCGTGGGGTCGCAAAAACCGTCTAGCTTGGGAAGTGCACGGTACCAAAGGCATGATCTGCTTTGATCAGGAACGCATGAACGAACTTCAGATTTACCGCAACAGCGGCCATAAATCTGAACAAGGTTTCACCACGATCCTTACCGGACCAGATCACCCCCCCTATAACGCTTTCTGCCCGGCGCCAGGTCATCAGTTGGGGTTCAACGATCTCAAGATTATCGAAGCAACTGAACTTCTAACAGCGATCCGCGACGCCAGACCAGCGGCACCTGATTTCGATCAGGCTTTTGAATTTGAGAAAGTTATTCACGCCATTGCGACATCCGCCCGAACGGAAGAAAGGGTGCATTTGGCTAACTTATGAAGACGCCGCTCATCCTTCGCGATGACGATAAAGGTCATTCGAACGGTTCAAGTGTGACTGCATTTCCCGGGCAGCCCGTTCAGCATCATTCTTTTCGATGCATTTCACTATCTCGCTGTGCTCTCGCAGGGTTACATCTTCCTGGCCAGACCAAATCAGCAAGTCGGTGTGGTAGTTAAATACCCAATTCAGCATTGCTTCACTGACGGCTTGAAAAATCGGGTTGCCCGAAATGCCCGATATCTTGATGTGAAAGGCCATGTCACTCTTGATGAAGGCCGCCGCATCTCCAAGGTTGTTGTGCTGTGCTTCAATCAGACCTTTTAGGTCTTCAACGTCATTCGCCGTCGCATTCTGTGCAGCAATCCGGACCATCCCCACTTCAAACAGTCGACGCGCTTCCTTGAGATGTTCAAGATTGTCAGGCGATGCTGACAACAGCATGCGTGCAACCATATCCATCTGCCTGAACATCAGATCCGCAGAAAGCTCGCTCACACGGGCGCGCTCACCGTGGGAAATATTGATCAAACCCAAAGTATGCATAGACTGCATGGCCTCGCGAACGGCCGGTCGACCGACACCGAAACGCTCCATCAAGGTGCGTTCTGATGGCATCAGGTCACCCGGCCCTAATTCGCCGCGCACAATCATCTCGCGCAGTCGCTCAAGCACTTGGTCTGAAAGCTTGCGCCGGACGATTTTTTTATCGTCGCCTGTATCTTCCCAACTATTCATCCGAATGTGGTTCCGTACCATTCTGAAGTGTTATCTTGTTGTGTAAGCTTCTAGCGTATCTCCAATCAATTGAGAACCTCGGAGCATGGTAATTCGAGTTGCAGCACGCCATAAGCCGCAAGCGCTTTGCGCCCTAGCGAATTGCTAATCTTCACAGTGATCGATTGATCGGTAAGATTAGCGACCAGCATCCTGATTAATGGGCCATCGCGCACAGCAACCGCTGCAACCAGTTTTGGGGTACCAACACTGCAAGACAAAACCGGTTTCCCTGCCATTGTTGAAAACGTCTTTATGACCTCGCCGATAGGAAAAAGCTTATTGTCATCAAGTTCAATAATGCCGCGTGGACCGATCAATCCGGCTGGCACCCAACGGGTAATATCAGTTGCAGAAATCCGCATTCCATAGCCGATTGCCCAAGCCGCACCGAACTGTTCCCGGTGACGGGGATCGTCATGGGTCATACAAACCCTCTCCCCTTTGGGATTAGGAAATGTGCGTGAACCATAAGGGTTCTGGCGCATGGCGATAGTGGTCGGCGCCAAACGATACTCTTTGTCCTGACCAAGAATGGCGCGAGCAGACCGGAAAATGTGCGGTAATGTCTCCAGCGTTTCCATAACACTCTCGTCATCTGCCGCATGCACAATGGGATTGGTTGCATGGGTGACAAAATCAAGCATATCAACCGGCGGCCGCTTTCGGTTAAGCTCAGTGAAGTAGCTAAACATTCCCCCGCCCAACGAAATGTCCGGAAAGGCCTTTCGGGCTGCGTTATAAATATTCGCAAGGGCTGGGCAATCTGGCCATTCACTTCCTGGCGGCGTTGATTGCCGATCAACCGAGGGACACACCAACAAACTATCGGGTTTAAAACCAACATGCGCCAAATCGTCTTTTAGCGCCCTGAACTCCTGATCAAGGTTGCCATCACAGACAACCACATATTCAAGTTCATATTGCGCATCGAATTGCTTTTGAAGAGCCGCAAACGCCGATAAATCCGCCCCCACATGCCCGACAGTCTGGTCATAATGACACAGCAAGACCTGCGGATTGACCTTTCTCAACGTCCCCATACACGCAAGAGACAGATTTGCCTCGTCCGGGGTTATTGCCAACCCTGTTTTCGGGAAGACATGCTCTGAACCGATTTCTGGGGTGACATGGATCGATGTAGCCTCTGCTTTGCCTTTTTCCTGGGAAAATCCTTCAATTGATCGGGCCAAGCCGCCTTCGATTGAAAGCTCTATGGATTGCGTGTTTGTTTTCGCACCTTCCAAAAGATACGGCCATGGAAGTTCAATGGGTCTAACGTAGGTTTTAAAAGACGCATCAGACCAGTTCCGCTGATCCTCCATCTCAAATTCGTCACCCAAAAAACGGCAGGTTGCAGTTAGATCCGCGTCGGGATAGTGCGTCAATCCGCGGATGGATTTGAAAGGTTGCCAAGGCTCAATTAGATCGGGAAAAGTGGTTTCTTCGACATCACCATTGCAGTGCTCAACCCTGACAGGTTGCCCGGCAACCCCGTTAATCGGATGGAGCACATTAAAGCCGCACCGATTAGTTTCAAAACTGCCATTGGGCGTTGCATCCACGGCGAAACGGAGCATCCCTTCCGCATTTCCGCTGATTTCAGCTTTCAACTCAAGTTCGACATCGTTGTTGTGACACGTTGAAATATAGGAGATGCAAAACCTGCCGGGGGTTTCGTCAATGACGATATCGGACAACACAGGCGAAAGTGTTCCCCAGTCCCGATCTCGTACAACATAGGAAACTGCACGTAATATCTCTATCCCGTAATAGCGGACATATCGCAGGGTCCCATGCTCAAAGCGCACTTGCAGCGGGCCTGCTTTGAAGGTCCTGACAGGACTTGCTTTGCTGACCTTGCTCATCAACTCATAATCCTTGAGCAGCCGGGAAAAAGATGGTCATCCGTTTCCGACCTTGATCACCTGCAAACTATTATCCGCTGACTGATAGGCACCATAAACAAGTGCCAGTGTTTGCAGATTGTCATGCCCTGACGTTTCTGGCTGTCGGTTATGACGAAGACAGTCAACAAAGTGCTGCTCAATATTGAAAACGCTTTCCTGAATGTTGTGCCATGGCCTTTCTGCCCAAGGCAAAAGCGGCGGTGCGACATCAATGTGCCGCGTGCCATCATGATTGTGACACATAAGCTGATAGCCAGAGCTCAGGCGCAACGTCCCTTTGCTGCCATCAACCTCGATCAGGGTCTCGGGAAAACTTTCGACCGGCAGGCTTGTGGCATAGCTGCAATCAACAATACTGGTGATGCCGTTGTCATGATCAAGCATCATGGTTGCGACATCTTCGGCACGAATGTTCGGGTTTACGCGTTTGGTTCTGGCAGAAATTGAACTGACATCACCGAACAAGAACCGGGCAATATCCAAAATATGGATACCAAGATCCTGAATGATAAATTTTTCATCCGTCGCAAGATATGGCTGCCCGGAATACACGTCATAGGCAGACCGGAAACTGACACGTCCCCAAAAAACGTCTCCGATTGCCCCTTCATCAATATGCGTTTTGATTGCACGTATTGCTGACTGCCAGCGGAAATTTTCATGCACCATCAAAGTGACATCAGATTTATCAGCCATTGAAACCATCTTGCCTGCATCATCCATCGAAGACGCAAAAGGCTTCTGACAAATGACATGAAGGCCAGCTTGTGCCGCCATCTCGACCAACGGCAAATGTGTTTCTACTGTCGTTGCGATATCAACAAAATCCAACTGTTCGCTGGCAAACATCTGTTGCGCGTCGGTATAAGTGTTTTCGACACCAAACCGTTTTGCTGTTTCGCTCAGGCGTTGTTCATCGCGATCACACAGTGCAGTAATATGAACACCATCAATGTCACGCCAAGCGCATAAATGATTTTGTGCAAAGAACCCACATCCAATCAAAGCACCTTTTAACATACGAGTTTATCCTTCCTGTGTGCTCAATGCAGCCTGCTGCTGCAAGGCTACTTTTGCTTGCAGACGTTGCTGTGCCTGATCGACAACCACCGCTGCAATAATCACCAGCCCCTTGATCACTGTTTGCCAAAACGAACTAACCCCCATCATGACCAAGCCATCAGAAAGAATACCGATAACAAAGGCGCCGATGATGGTTCCGGCAATACGCCCCCGCCCCCCGGACATTGATGTCCCGCCAAGAACCGCAGCAGCAATTGCATTTAATTCGAATGTCTCACCGGTTGCCGGATGGGCTGCGACAAGCTGAGATGAAATCACCAACCCGACAATTGCCGCACAAAACCCAGAAAACATATAGACGAACATTTTGACACGATTGACCTTCACCCCAGACAGTGCGGCCGCGTGCTCATTCCCCCCAACCGCATAGATATGACGACCAAGCGGAGTACGGCCTGCGATATAGGCAGCGCCACATCCAACAGCGATCAAAATCCAGATTGATACTGGGATCCCCATAAAATTCCCCGAACCCAGCACACTCAACCCGTTAGACCCATATTCCGGGTTGCCGACCAAATTTGGGAACGTCGCCCCGTCAGAGGATAGCAAAGCAAGCCCCCTTGCGACGTATAGCGTTCCAAGGGTCGCGATGAATGGAGCAACATTAAGCTTGGTGATCAAGGCACCGTTTATCGCCCCAAAAAGCACACCGACGAGAAGCGTTATCGCGAAGATTTCAAAGATGTTGAAGTACAGCGTATAGCCAATCCCGATATCAACACCGTTCAGGATCAGCCACCCCGCAACCATGCCGCACAATCCAACAATTGAGCCAACCGAAAGGTCAATGCCCCCGGTAATGATGACAAAGGTCATGCCAATCGCAAGGAACGCGTTCAAGGCCACATGTTTTGACATGATCACAAAATTGGCCGCGCTTAGAAAATTTGGGGCTGCAAATGCAAAGAATGCAAACACAACAATCAGTGCAATAAATGTGCGCAGCTTCAACAAAAGCAAAAGCCATGTCTGATTGCTGTTTCCTGACGCCGTTCCGGCTGAAGCGATGGATGTCATATCTGCAACTCTCTGTTCTCAGGCGTTTTCTGGCTTGTTGTTGTGTGACCGACTGCAGATGCTGCAATGATCTGTTCTTCGGTCGCTTCTTGCTGGGTAAATTCCTTGATCACCCGCCCCTTTGACATCACCAGAATTCTGTCAGAAAGAGACATCACCTCTTCAAGGTCAGAGGTCACAAACAATATCCCCAGGCCATCCGCTGCAAGCTTGCGCATTTCTTGAAAGACTTCAGCCTTTGCCCCGATATCAATGCCGCGACTTGGTTCATCCATCAGCAGCAATTTGGGGTTGGTCATTAGGGCTTTGCCGATGACGACCTTTTGCTGGTTCCCGCCTGACAATGAACTGACCGGATTTTCGACACTTGCAACCTTGATAAACAGGTCACGCACCATATCTGCGACCGCCGTGCACTCTTTCTTGATACTTAAGTGACCGCGTCTGGTAAATTTCATCAGGCTGGACAGCGACATGTTTTCACGGATCGGTAAAATTTGAACCAGTCCCGCACCTTTTCGGTCCTCCGGGATCAATGCAATTCCGCGCTCTATTCGCCCTGCCACGCTGGTTTCATCAAGGGGCTTTCCGTCCACGTAAAACTTTCCGGTGCACACCAGGTGCTGGGCCATGATGCATTCGAAAAATTCAGACCGACCAGCCCCCATCAAACCGTAAATGCCTACAATCTCGCCGGATCTCAGGGACATGGAAACGCGATCAACAACAAGTCCACCATTTTTGCTCGGCAGGCATATATCTTCGGCCCGGAACACTTCTGCACCAAGTTGATGGGTTAGTGATTTCGAGAAGTCCTTGGAAGCCGCGCCAATCATGTTGCGCACAATCCAGCTGACCTCGACCCCCTTCATTGAACGCGACCCGGTAATGCACCCGTCACGCAAGACTGTGATATAGTCACCAATCCGAATAAGCTCTTCTAGCCGGTGGGAGATGTAAATAATTCCCACACCAGACTTTTTAAGATCCTTGATCACGCGAAAAAGAATTTCCACTTCAGCCGCGCTGAGGGCCGATGTTGGCTCATCCATAATCAGGATGCGCGCATCCTGTGCCAGGGCCTTGGCAATTTCGACAATCTGCTGCTCGCCGATGCTCAACTCGCCCACAAGAGCATCGGGCAAAATGTCATGTTCTAAGCGCTTCATTAAGCTTGCGGCTTCTGCGCGTTGGCTGCGGCTATCAATGTCGACACCTCCGCGTGTTTTCTCGCGTGCAATGAAAATGTTATCGGCAACAGTCATGTTCGGGAACAGATTAAGTTCTTGAAAAACGATGCCGATGCCGTGCGCAGCAGCAGCACGTGTATCGGCGAACCGAACGCGTTTGCCATCCAGCGCAATCTCACCGGACGTTAATTGTTCAACCCCGGCGATGACCTTCATAAGGGTCGACTTTCCGGCACCGTTTTCACCGACAAGGACGTTCACAGCCCCCAGCCTGACATCAAAATCGGCTTCATTCAGCGCCAACGTTCCCGGATAAACTTTTGTTGCCCCCCGCACCGTCAATCCGATTTGATGTTCTTCGCTGTAAGAAAGATTATTCATTTCCCATCACCTCGATTTCAATCGGGGTAATCAGAATGGTGTCATTGGGTTTTCGCATTGTAAACGCACCAGTGGCGGTAACAGATTTGCCGACAAGACCCTCACGCGACAGATCTGCCAAAACAGTGTCAAAGGCCTTGGTATTTAGAGCACGCGATAACTGCGCAAACTCTATCTGGTCGGTGAAAGACGTAAAATCGATGAATGGCAAAACATCGCGCAATGTTGTTCCACGGATGACCGGGCCAAGCTGTAGGACTGCGTCTGCACGACCATCCCCGTCGATGTCAACATCTGCCGTCGCAGCCCGCGTATCTGTTTTTGCTGCGACGATTTCACCCTCAATCCGGGTTGCGAAATTCCACGGACTGCCCTCGCTGGATGGACGATATCCAAAAGTGCCACCAGCAGCATCGAGGTCGTTCCCAAGGACAGCCAGAATATCGGCAAAATCAGCCCCCGAACTCTTAAGATGCGGGACAACCCGATCCGCCCAAATTTCCTCTACCAGGGCAGGCATATCTCCATAAGACGAACCTGAAACAGTTGCCTTATTATCATTCTCTACATCATTCTTTACCAGTTGGCAGGCCTCGACCAAGAACACCAAAGGCAAAAGCAGAAGCAATTTTATTATTGGCCCAACGCGCTTCAAGCTGGCCTCCTTCAGAAGATTGCACAACTCAATCTCTGCGGAGAGCGGGGAACGCAGCCCACGCTACGCCCCGCCCATCCGGCACAAAAGATAGTAACCGATGAAATATACTATCGTCGTTGTTCACTTACTTCAGTGCAAAGGTTTCCAACTGCTTGGCGTTATCAGCAGTGATCAGAACACAATCCATCAACTGCTTTTCATCCTGACCTGTCGATCCCGTCTTCAGATACTGATCGGCTTGCTCTACTGCGATCTGGGCCTGACGGTAAGCAGGCTGCAGAACAGTTGCCTTGATGCCACCTTCAAGAATGGAATCACGAACGTCATTGCTGCCGTCGAACCCGACAACAATCACATCATTGCGACCAGCCGCCTGAAGCGCAGCAATCGCGCCCATTGCCATCGTGTCATTTCCAGAAATCACACCTTTGATGTTCGGGTTTGCCTGAAGGATGGTTTCCATCTTTTCGTAGGCTTCGGTCTGACTCCAGTTGGCAGACTGCTGGGCCACCATTTCCATGTCAGGATATTGATCGATGATATCATGATAGCCAGAAGAACGAATACCAGCATTGGTGTCGGCTTCACGGCCAAGAAGTTCGGCGTATTTACCTTCTTCACCCATCTGGCGGACGAATTCTTCTGCACCAAGCTGCGCGCCCTGATAGTTATTCGAGACAATCTGCGACACAGCAATCCCTGATTCCTTGATCTCACGATCAATAAGGAATGATGGAATACCGGCTTCTTTCGCACGGCGTACTGGTGCAACCGTTGCTTCTGCACCGGCATTATCAAGAATAATCGCCTTTGCACCACGGGCTATTGCCGTATCGTAAAGCTGGTTTTGCTTGTTTGGATCATCATCATGTACCAGAACAAGGGTCTCATAACCAAGTTCCTCGGCCCGCTGTTTTGCACCTTCGGCTTCTGCTTTAAAGAAGGGATTATCGTGAGACGGGGTAATGATCGCAATCAAGTCTGCTGCAGATGCTGATACCGGCATGGTTGTAGCCAAACCCATCACCATTGCCACGCCTGCAAAAAGTGCTTTACGCGTAAACGTCATTTGTACCTCCCTAGATACATAAAATTTATAGTCACCATGCGACATGCTTCTGTTTCGAAGTTCTAATGCCGCGCCTTATCAGGTGATCCGACGGATACTTTCTTTGATTTCGTCCGGTTCGAATACCCCGATCCAGTCATCACGCATTAAGCGTGGCTTTCCGTTATTAATTGCCTTGTTACACGCGTCAGAGAATTCACCCTGTATTTCGCCCATAACAACGGCACCAAGAATATTAAGATGCCCCAAAAGAAAGTCACGTGCGGCCTGCTGGTTCACGCCCCGGCGCACGACCTCATCAAGCGCCTCTTTCATCACAACCAGCAAGGTAGCACAAACTGTCTCGGACAACCCGGGCTCCAGCAGGGCCATTTCATCAACGGACACACGATGAGACCTTAAAATCGGCTGGAAAATTGTTTTTGCAATCTCTTCTCCAAGCACAAAATCCTCGTCAGGTCCCTGCATCAAGGCGCTGACAATAGCCTGTCTTGCGGCAACACCACCGAAATAGTCACGCTTGGCGACCATGTCTGTTTCTTCATTGAAAATTGGTGGATGACAAGGGTGCGTGACGAAATAGGTCACATCATTGCGCTCTGGAAAGTGACCAGCAAAGGGTGCGGCCGCATCAAGTGCAATGATCATGGTGCCCGGCGCAACCTTGTCAATCAGACCATGTGAAACGGCTTTGATAGCTGTATCTGGAACAGCAAGAATAACTGCCCGCGCACCGGACAAAGCATCATCAAATGCAACACAGTCGACACCAACCGAGTCCTTCAGGCGTGCTTGTCCAGCTTCGGTAATCTCTACATGTGCAACATCAAACCGCGAGCCCTTGAGGTTAGCCGCAAGCCGAACCCCCATTTTACCACCGGCGCCGATCAAAGCGATTTTCATGCTTCCTCCTGTTGGTATTTTTGTTTGTTGAAACGACAATTACCGACATTCATCATATTGTCAACTGGTATGATGAGATGATAATCATGCTCTCAATTCCAAGAAGTTTGACCGTCGGGAGGACTACATCAATGGAAAGACTGCTCGCCCATTACGAGGTTGAAAGCCCCAAAAGCCTTGAGCATGCCGCCAAAGTCATCGCAGGCGAGCAATCGTCGGGAACTTTTTTGAAACTTGCAGGAGAAACAGACGCACTCCGTCAACAATCCGGTGCACGGGTTGAGATGGTCGAAGAACGATCTCGATCGACCACACCCTCTCTCCCCACCAGAACACGGGGATCTTGTTATGCACGCGGGGTTATCACGCTATCCTGGCCTTTGGACAATATGGGCACATCACTTACCAACGTTCTTGCGACAGTTGCTGGCAATCTGTTCGAACTGGCCGATATGTCGGCATTGCGCTTGCTTGATGTCGAATTCCCGGATGCATTTTCGCAGGCCTATCCCGGCCCTGCATTCGGGCGCAAAGGCACTCTCGAACTTGCCGGTGTTTCCAACCGACCGATGATCGGCACCATCATCAAACCCAGTGTGGGCCTGTCACCACAGGAAACCGCGCAACTTGTCCTTGAATTGATCGAAGGCGGCATTGATTTCATCAAGGATGATGAATTGCAGGGGAATGGCCCGCACTGCCCATTCCCCGAACGCGCCCAAGAGGTCATGCATGTCATCAATGACCATGCCGATCGTACTGGGAAAATGCCGATGTATGCCTTTAACATTACCGGCGAGATCGATGAGATGAAACGCAATGCGGATCTGGTACGTGAACTGGGCGGCACATGCATCATGGTCAGTCTGTTTTCGATCGGTTTGGCAGGGCTAAGTGCTATTCGCGCACATTCTTCCCTTCCTCTGCACTGTCATCGCAACGGCTGGGGTATTTTCTCACGATCTCCAGACATCGGTATTTCGTTTCGCGCCTGGCAAAAATTCTGGCGGATGGCTGGGGCTGATCATCTGCATGTCAACGGGATCGCCAACAAATTCACCGAATGCGACGACACTGTGATGGAATCTGCCCGCGCACTTAGCGAAAATGTGACCCCCAATCAAACTTATCATGCAATGCCGGTTTTCTCATCCGGCCAGACGGCAGTGCAAATGGAACAGACCATCGCCGCACTTGGTCATACTGATTTCATCTATTGCGCAGGTGGAGGAATCATCGGTCATCCCGGCGGTGTTGCAGGCGGCGTCGCAAGTATTCAGCAAGCTGCCTCGGCCGCAGTACAGGGTATTCCCGTTGATGAATTTGCCAAAGATCATGAAGAACTCCGCCTTGCACTTTCGACCTTCCGGGAAAAATGATCATGTCTAGAAATTCATTCGCCCAAGACCTGTTTCTCTCTTTTTACGGGGATGACTTTACCGGCTCCACCGACGTCATGGAGGCACTGTCATCAACCGGTATTGAAACCGTTTTGTTTACGCGCATCCCGGAAGCTCATCACATTGAACAGTTTAAAAATTGCAGCGCTGTTGGTCTGGCAGGGATTAGCCGAAGCCAATCCCCCCAATGGATGGACGACAATCTGCCTGATGTTTTCCGCTGGTTGCAGCGACTGAATGCAAAACACTGTCATTATAAAACATGTTCAACTTTCGACAGTGCACCGCAACAGGGTTCGATCGGACGCGCCATAGAAACCGGCAGAACCGTGTTTGGCCAAAAACAAGTTCCGTTGATTGTCGGCGCCCCCCAGCTTCGCCGATATACCTTCTTTGGCCATCTTTTTGCCGCATACCGCGACCAGATCTATCGTATTGACCGACACCCGGTCATGAGCCAACACCCCGCAACACCGATGACGGAATCTGACCTTCTAGTGCATCTCGGCCGACAGAGCTCGCTGTCCTCAACCTGCCTTTCTTTTGATCAAGTGAAGGCCCTTCTCGAAAAAGCAGGTAACGGACACGGAACGCAAAATAGAATTCCAGAGCAACAATGCCTTCTTCTTGATGTTTACGACGATCTAAGTCAGATGGCCGCTGGCGGGTTCCTACATACTTTTCGTAAGTCACTTGGCCCATTCGCCGTTGGATCATCGGGTGTTGAGTATGCTTTGCTTCAAGCATGGAAAAAGGCAGGCCTCATCGGAGCGACACAGCAAATTTCCAGCCCCAAAGAACTTGATCGCATTGCTGTTGTCTCCGGGAGTTGCTCTTCCACAACGGCAAACCAGATCGAAATGGCGCTTTCGGAGAATTTTGCGGGCGTCCCGATTGACTATCATGCACTGATTTCCGGGCAAGGAACTGAGCTTGCTCTTGAACAAGCCGTCGCAGCGGCCTCAACTTACCTCAAGAGTGGTAAAAGCCCGATCATTTATACAGCGCGTGGCCCAGAAACTGTCACCAGTGCTCAAACCGCTTCTGCAAATATCGCCGGGCGCCATCTGGGATCCCTGCTCGACAGGTTGATCCGCGAGCATCAGTTGGAACGCGCTATTATTGCAGGCGGCGATACTTCAAGTTTGGCCCTGAGTGAAATGAACACTTACGCCTTAACCCTGCGCCACCCCATACCGCAAACACCGGGGTCCCCTTTGTGTAATGCCTTTCGCAATGATGGAACCCAACTGGAAATAGCTCTCAAAGGCGGCCAGATAGGTAAGGACGACTACTTTATTTCGTTGCGAGATGGGAAACTCACGGCATAGCTCCCGGTCAAAGTTAGATTCGGCAACTACCATCAACGATAAAATTCTTATAATTCGAAAAAGTACGAACGAATAATCATATTGTAAGATGATTATTACTAGATTGGCGCGAGTACATTGCTGAAAAACAATCTCTAAATTATAGAAGACCGACACCGTGCTTGCATCTCTAGATGAACAGTCAACGTTATTTATGCGCCGTAATACGTTGCAATCATTTGCCCGTTAATATTTTGGACCTGAAACGGCGTGTTATAAATATCGGAAAGAATGCTTGCATCAATGATCTGATCCGGAGAGCCCTGCTCGGCCACTTTGCCATCCTTCATCGCGATAATATGATCTGAATAACATGATGCGAAATTAATATCGTGAATGACGACAACCACCGTCTTTCCAAAATCACGGGCAGCCTGACGGAATAGCTTCATCATTGAAACAGCATGATGGATATCCAGATTGTTCAACGGTTCGTCAAACATCATGTAATCTGTATCCTGACACAACGTCATCGCGACAAAAGCACGCTGCCGTTGCCCGCCCGATAGCTGGTCAAGAAAGCGACCAGACAGGTCGGTCAAGCCAAGATACGCCAGTGCACGATTGACATGTTCCAAATCATTCTCGTTCGGACGGCCTTTACTGTGGGGATACCTGCCAAAGGCAACCAAATCACGCACAGTAAGCCGCGCAGTTATATGGTTATCCTGGCGCAACACCGCCAAGCGTTTCGCCAGTTCAAGTCCATCTGTAGTCGCGATATTTAAGCCATCTATGGTAATTTCGCCCCCATCCATGTTTATCAACCTTGCAATCATGGACAGCAATGTGGACTTACCCGCACCATTTGGACCGATGATCGATGTCACACCGCTCCGCTTCAGACTAAGTGTCACATCGTCAACCACCAAGTCTCCATCATACGACTTGGTCGCATTGCGTACATGAATCACCGAACACCTCTACGCAAAATAAGTCCGATAAAGAACAATCCGCCAGCAAACTCGATCAAGATTGCCAATGCTGTGTTAAAATCAAACAGCCTCTCAAGCACCAATTGCCCGGACGACAAGCAAATGAAGGCAATCAAAATGGCGGCAGGCAAAACATGTTTGTGCTTAGCCCCCGGCAACACGATGTAAGCCAGATTTGCGACCAGTAGCCCAAAGAACGTTACTGGCCCGACCAAAGCTGTCGACACAGCCACCAGAACAGATGCAAGTGCCAGAATAAAAACAGCATTGCGAGTGTGATTGACGCCAAGTGAAATCGCGCTATCGCGCCCCAACAGCATGACATCAAAGCGGCTGAATATCTTGACCCCGATGACGCTTACCAAAACAATCACGGCGACCGAAACACCTAAAAGAGACTTGTCGACACTATTGAAGCTGGCAAACAGGCTATCTTGCAAAATGACAAAATCATTGGGATCGATAATCCGCTGCAACAGCCCCGAAACACTACGGAACAGAAGCCCAAAGAACAAACCGCTCAGTAAAAGAAGATGCACATCCCTGAAAACACCAAAGAACAGAAAGCGATAGAGGATCAGCGCAAACACAGTCAGGCAGCCAGCCTCGATCAGGAACTTGATTTGTGGATCCAGTGCCGATATCGCCTGCGCTCCAAAAGCAAAAATCAGAACGGTTTGCAAAAGCACATAAAGCGCATCAATTCCCATAATCGAAGGCGTCAGAATTCGGTTATTGGTAACTGTTTGAAACAGAACGGTTGAAACCGATACGGCATAGGCAACAAGCAAAAGCGCCAGAAGTTTGGTTCCCCGAAATTCAAGAATGAAACCCCAATTGCCACGTGCACCAATCGTCATAAAGCCAATTGCAGACAGCAATGCCAAACAAAGTAAGATCATCAATACTCTGTTTGGACTAAGTCGGCGCCTGATCGTGTCTGTTCGCGACATCACATTATCTGGCATATGCGTTTCTGCCCAAAACCAGATACAGGAAGAAAAAGCTTCCAATCACACCGAGAACCGCACCAACGGGCACTTCAAAGGGAGCGATAATCAGCCGCCCAACGATATCGCATATCAGAACGATTGCCGCACCAAACAAGGCGATCCAGGGCAGTGTCTTTTTCAGATTGTCCCCAAACGCAATGCTGACCAGATTGGGCACGATCAGACCGACAAACGGAATCATACCGGCCGATACGACAACAGATGCGGTGACAAGCGAGATAATCACCAATCCAAATGTCATGACCTTGCGATAATCCAACCCAAGACTGACCGAGAATTCCTGCCCCAACCCGGCCATCGTCAATTTATCTGCCCCACGATAAGCTATGATCGCAAGCGCAAAGGCCAGCCAGAGCACTTCGTATCGTCCCCTTAAGACTGTCGAGAAATCGCCACTGGTCCAGACATTCATGGCCTGCATCATGTCAAACCGATAGGCGATGAACGCAGCAAAGGAACTGATCACACCGCCCAACATCATTCCGATCAATGGAACGATCACCACTGATCGCAATGGTATTTTGGTCAGCAACCACAAAAACAGTCCGGTGCCCGCAAGGGCAAATGCGCCGGCCACCAGCATCTTGCCAACAACAGGCAAATCAGGCGCAAACAATAATACCACTAGCATTCCCAGCGCCGCCGCTTCGACAGTGCCGGTTGTCGCCGGTTCAACAAACTTGTTGCGTGCTAGCATCTGCATAATGGCACCGGCGACAGCCATACTTGTCCCGGCAAAGACAAGTGCTAATGTTCTTGGAATTCGCGAGGTTTGAAGAACCAGCCAATCCGTTTGACTAACTGTGCCATCAAAGAAATCGATCAGCGAGATATCGGCAACACCAACAAACAAACTGGTGACGGCCAGAACCACCCCCGCCAAGCACGCAATGACATATATTTTCTTCAAGGACACCGCACTTTCCAAAATCAGTGACCTTTGTTAACTGCCGGAGACAGCAACAAAACGCTGAGCCAACTGCTTGAGATTATTATGAAGTGATGCGATACCAGCATTCACAAGATACCAAGATGCAGAGTCCAGATAGACAATCTGGTCTTTTTTCCACGCACGCGTTTGATGGATCAAATCATTATCAAGCAGAGCTTGTGCAGCAGCACCTGATTGGCCGATGGCAGAATCACGGTCAATAACGAACAACCAGTCCGGATCGGTTTCCAGAATATATTCGAACGATACCGGCTGCCCGTGATTCCCCGCCTTAATATTCTCATCAGCGGGAACGACACCAAACTCGTGAAACAGGATCCCAAACCTTGAGCTCGGACCATATGTGCTCATGCGTGCACCGTTGGTCATGATCAGCAATCCGTTACCGGCCTTTGCGGATAAAGCCAGCAAAGAGGCCATGGATTCTTTCAAACCTTCAATTTCGGCTATCGCTTTTTCTGATTTATCAAAGATGGCGCCCAGAACCCGGATATTGCGAAAGACATCTTCAAGAAAATGGTCCTGACGCACGGTCAAATCGATTGTCGGTGCCATTGCGGAAAGTTCTGCAAATTTTGGCGCCGCACGACCCGAAATGATGATCAAGTCAGGTTCCATGGCGTTAACTGCCTCGAAATCAGGTTCGAACATCGAACCAATCTTTGGCAAATCTCTGAATTGCAACAGCAATTCAGGCAGCGCGATTTCCGGTATTCCGTCCACAGACTCTTCAAGAACATTCAGCGTATCAAGTGCAGACAAATCAAAGGTCAGTACAGTTCGCGGTTTCAACGGAACGTCAGTCTCACCTTGGGCATGAGCAACAGTAACCATCGCCCCATCGGCATACGCGGGCTTTCCCGTCGCTAAAAATGCGACTAGGAGTAATCCGCAAAAAGTGTTTACAATAGACCGAAGATTCATGTCAAATCACCTTATCTACCAGACCTGCATCATCAATTTGGCATCTTCTGAAACAAATTTCTTATTCAGTTACCTGCCTCTGCCTTGATTGTTCAACCGAACAATTTTTTAATAATTCCAAATTGTGATCATTGAAAATTGCAGCCTAAACTACCGAAAAACAGATATACCGCAACAACTGAGAATGCAAATCAGCATCAAGACAGCGAAAAAAGTAGCTCTCTGATGCAAAAGACCCGCTTGCTGGTTGCATTTGATGCTCTTTTACGAGTGGGTAGCGTCACGCAAGCCGCAGAAGATCTCGGCATCCAGACTTCGGCTATGAGCCGATTCCTCTCTGAATTGCGCAAGATTTATGATGACGACCTGTTTATTCGCACCGGGCAAGGCATGCGCCCTACGCCACTTGCTGAATCACTTCGCCTGCGCGTCAGAGCCTTGGCACACGAAGCTTCTGAGTTACTTTTTCCAACAACAGATAGTAACCAGATCTCATCCTCCTCCGAGGAAAATGAGTGGCAACACCCTACCGTTTTACCAATGCCACCGCTGGCTTCAAACCGCGAACCAAAACTTGATGTGTCTCCGACGCCAGAAACCATTTCGAGAAAGATCTCAGAGATTGATCACCGCTCATCTCCCGTCAAGCGCCTGGCAAAATACATTGCCGTCACCTGCCCTGGCCCGGGAAAAAGCCGGCCACTCACGCAACGCGAAGCCAAAGACAGTTTTGATATTATCTTGAATGGCTATGCACATGAAATTCAGATAGGTGCACTGTTGATGACGGTTCAGCATCGCGGCATAACGGCACCCGAATTAGCCGGATTTATTGGGGCGGTACGCGAAAACATCACACCTAACACGCCATCTGGCATTCAGCCGGATCTTGATTGGCCGGCATATATTTCGGCCAACTGGCGACATGCGCCATGGTTTATCCACTCTGCACGGCTTTTAGCAGAAGCAGGTTACAAAATTCTGTTGCATGGTTTTTTTGGCAACGGTCCACATAGCGGAAAGCTTGAGCTGGCTATGGACGACTGCCGTATTCCGGTATGTACAACACTTGAAAGTGCCCGCCAAGTGCTGAGCACATCAAACATCGCATATGTGCCCCTTGGTGCGATTTCACCACAAATGCAAGCACTGCTGGACCTTTACCATTTAGTCGAAACACGACTACCGGTCCATTATGTCAGCCATCTGGTAAATCCTCTGAATGCAAAAGCCGTTATTTTGGGGGCAGCCCAGCTATCAAAGCGTGATCTTTACCGGGACGTTGCGCATCTGTTGAAATACAAGGACGCGACAATTGTCGGATCTGTAAGAGATTTCGCGCAAATAGCTCCTCAAAAGACGACCCCTTTATACCGCATCTGTAACGGACAATCACTTGACACCATCGCACCGGGAAATCGTATGATCGCCGATGCGCCACCACGCCATATCTTTACACAGCGCGAACATTGGCAAGCTGTCTGGACAGGCTCCGCAACCGATGAAATGGCGGAAAATGTCATTACCTATACAGCCGCGACTGCCCTGATTAGCTTGCCACAGCACGCCAACATGCCTTTTGAAACTGCACTTTCCCATGCCCAGACCTTCTGGCGACAACGAAATCGTGCACTATCGCAGTAGGCACTGTCATATTTTGCCAAGCATGGGTGCAACCTCAGCGCGCACCAAATCGGCCAAGGTATCCGCGTGCGGCATGGGATCAAACTGTCGACCAAGTGCAAGCACCAACGGAATAAGACGCGGGTTTGATTGAGTTGGAATTTCGATCAGTCGCCCGGCTTGTAGGTCCTCTCTCACAATATGGGCTGGAATATGCCCGTAACATTTGCCCGACCGAATGGCGGCGACCGCAGCATCAAGCGAGTTCACCCGCCACTGCCCGGGAAGTAAAAAGTCATGATTGACCTTATCCTCGACGTCTATCACCACCCGCGGGACCGTAGACAATTGCTCTTCAAGTTCTGATTTGGTTACATTGGCGATTGGATGATCTGCTCTTACAATGGGCCGAAGCGCGATATCGACCAAAGGCGTCGCATTCAAACCGCTATCATCCCAATATCCAATCGCGACATCCCAACTTTCCGGCTTGAAATGCGAAATCGGTTTCCGGGCGAACTCATGAACCGAAATCTCGGTCTGGGGATGCTGATTTTGCAGTCCTGTAATCGCAGAAAAAAGAATATCGCGCGGGAATAGGCAATCGCATAGGATTCGTAGTGAAGGCGTCTGCCCACTTGCCATTAAAGAAGCGCGTTCTTCAAGGTGGTTCAGGCCGTCAATCAACGGAATTGCTGCCATCAAAAGACGCTCTCCCGTTTTGGTTAAAACCGCTCGGCGTCCGACTGTCTTGATAAGGTCTACATTCAGTTTCTTTTGTAGTTCTGCAATTGCATAGCTTACAGATGATTGGCTGCGGTTAATTTCAAGCGCCGCTTTCGCAAAGCTCCCAGATCGCACCGCAGTCCGTAAAACCGCCCAATGTTCGACGTCGGTACGCGGAATAGTATTTTTCATCAAATTTTTCGATCAATATAAACAGTTATTCCCGCTTTTCGTTCGGTATTTTTGATCATAAATTCAGTTGTAAATAAAGATTAATCTCACAAACAGCACGGTATCTTCATGAAGACCATTGGAACAGCCTCAGTCATGTGTTTGATGCTTGGACTTGCATCCACCAATGCAAACGCGCAACCGCTCAAAGCACAAGAACTGGCTGACAAGGGCCTCGAAGCAGGAAAAAATTATCCCGGCCTGCATAACCTTTGCGATCTTTCTTCACGTTTTCGTATCGCCGGATCTCGAACAGCTGGGAGCACCAAAAAGCGTGAACTTTCAGCAGAGGAACGAGAAAAGCGCAAACAGGGCGCCTATGTCGAACCTACCCGTGTTTTCGACGATCTGTACTTTGTCGGCAATCGTGCTGTTTCAAGCTGGGCCATCCAGACTAGTGACGGCATTATTCTCGTCGATGCCCTGAACAATAATGATCAGGCAGAACGCTATATCGAAGAGGGCCTGATCAAACTTGGGCTTGATCCCAAAGAGATCAAATACCTTGTCATCACGCACGGCCACGGCGATCACTATGGTGGCCAAGAATACCTGGTCAACAAGTTCCACCCCAAAGTCGTAATGAGCGATCAGGACTGGAACATGCTCGAAGACCCGGAACAAATGATCCAAAATCCTCGCTGGGGTAAACCGCCGAAACGCGATGTCACAATCAATGATCAGGGAATCATAAGTCTGGGTGATACGAATGTGCTGCTATATGTCACACCCGGCCATACACCAGGAACGATATCGCTAATCTTCCCAGTCCGAGATGGCGAAAAAACTCACAATGTCGGACTTTGGGGTGGTACGGGATTGAATTTTGGCCCGAAAGAAGATCGCATCCGGGAATATGCGCAATCAGCAGAAGACTTCGAAAAGGCTGCCAAGCATCAGAATGTTGATGTGTTCCTATCAAACCATCCGCGCCGGGATGGTTCCGTTGAGACGATGCAAAATCTTCAACCCCGTGTTCCTGGCACTACACATCCGTTTGTTGATGGCAAAGATGCTCTTGGTGCGTTCCAGTTGCTGCATTACTGCACCTTGGCACAGGCGGAAAGATTGGCAGAAAGAGACTAATAACCCCTGCCTACAAATCACTGTTTTCAAATAAAAAGAGGCACCGGACATACTGTTCGGGGCCTCTTTTTATTTATAAGTGCACGCCTGAAAAATCAGCTTGTCCGCAGATCAGAAAGTTGCCGTCACAGAAAGATAGTAAGAGCGTGAACTTTCATTGAAGGTGTTTGCACCGGCTTGGGCTCCGCTTGCGCGGCGCAATATTTCTGTATTCAGAATGTTGTTGACCCCAGTCGCCAAGTTAAAGCTATCATTCAACGCATATTTAAAACCGATATTGAACAGGTGATATGGCTTGCGCGGTTCGCTGTTTGTCAATTCCGCACCGGTCGCACCGTTTATGGTCGCAGCATTGGTTTTACCATAACGCGTTGCCGAAAATACGACATTCAGATCATCCATTGCCTGCCAGTCAAGCCAGCTATTTACAGTGTATTTCGGAATTAGGCTCAGTGGCTGACCATCTGACTTGTTCTTTGACTCGGTCATATAGGTAAAATTGGTCGTCCACGACAACGTTTCGGACACCGGGTAGGTCAAGTTCCCCTCAAACCCGGCCACAACCGCTTCTGGGACGTTTTCCCACTGGAAAATCCCGACGGTCTCGGCGGCATTCGCATATGCCAGCAGCGCCTGACCGGATGAAATGCGGTTCTTGTAGGTATTATGGAAATAGGTTGCACTTGCTGCCAAACCGTCGCGATTGGCAAATGCAACGCCGACCTCCTTGTTCAGGCTCGTTTCCGGCTCAAGATCTTCATTCCCGACAACGTAGCAACCACCAGACAATGTATAGCCAGCCGCACAACCATTACCGCGCGAATAGAACAAATATCCGGGCGTGCTCTGATAAAGGTTTGGTGCCTTAAACGCCCGCGCAATACCAAGCTTCAGCGTTACGTCCTCATTCACGTCATAACTGGTATTAAGGCTTGGGCTGTAATGGATTCCGAAACTTTCCTGATAGTCGGCACGAAGCCCCGGCGTCAGCATCCATGCATCAGACAGCATGATGTTATCTTCAATATAAAGCCCTTGCATCCAGGCGTCTGCATCCGGATCGCGATCACTTGGATCACTTGGGATGCCTGGAATGCTGGAGGCCCCGGTTATCTCCTGGCCAATCGACACTGGGTTATGCATCCACTCTCCGCGGAACTCCGCCCCAAGAGTGACATTTTGGTCAAAGCCCATATGGAATGGCAGATCCCATTCGCTTTTGGCTGTCAGATTATCAACCGTAATTTTGCTGAATTCCAGATCACTGCCAATGACCCCTTCGGACCCGCCCGACAGGCCTTCGTTCAAACGCCGGTTCTGGGTATTTTCCCATTGGATGTAGCTAAGTGAATCACCAAATTCATAGAAACCTTCATGCGTCAGAGACAAAGTGCGCCTCTCCATCGAATTGGTTTCCCTCCCGGCCAGGTCCGTCAATCGATCTTGCGAGCCACCGTTTGGCGCACGCTGACTATCGCGCGTATAGATGTTGCCTTGGCGACTGTATCCCGCTTCGACGTCGAATTCATGATCCTCGCTGGGCAGCAGCGTAAGTTTCGCACTGATGTCTTTATTGATCACACCTTCACGGCCCGCAGCCGGGAAATCCGACACAGAATCAGATTCATTGATGGCCTGATCGTCTGCATCCCGGTGGCTATATCCGCCAATCAGTTGCAAAGAGACTTTCTCATGAACAGGCCCGCCAACCACGAAGTTCGTTCGAAACGTTTTACCTTCCTCCGGGTTTTCAGGAATATTGGCGAATGTGGTGATGGATCCTGAAAATTGATCCGGCTTTTTGGTGATGATATTCACAACACCACCCGATGCACCCGAACCATATCGGGCTGCAGCCGGCCCCCGGATCACTTCAATACGCTCGATCGCTTCTGGTGGCACCCAGCTTGTATCGCCGCGGGAATCACGTTCGCCTGATCGACCAATCCTGACTGCATTTCGCGACATCACCGGCTTTCCATCGATCAGAATCAAAGTATTCTCGGGCCCCATCCCGCGAATATCAATCTGGCGCTGGTTCCCGCGCTCGCCACTTGTCGAGGCACCGGTAAAGTTAACGCCGGGCATTTTACGAATGATCTCAGAGATATCATTCGCCACCGGAGTTTTAGCCAGATCATCTGCTGTAATCGTCGAAACGCCAAGTGACTGCTTAAGCTGATCCTTCGTCGCAATCACATAGACCGTATCCAGAACAGTCTCGTCATCCATCGGCATACTGTCTTGTGCTAGCGCCTCAAACGACCAGGCGCTCATCAACGCGACCAGGCTCGTTTGCATTAATTTGATCCGATATCCGCCAGGTTCTTCTTGAGCTTTTTTCACAATTAAACACCCCACTTTGCAAATGCGAGGTATTCTTAATATCACCACTATCTAAGCGCAATGATTGTTATTTAGAATTATTCTAAATTTCAAACAAAGCAAAACCTACGACAAAACCAATCAGTGCCACCCGTTTTGACAGTGATCCTCACTGTTGCAACACGAAGCAATACCCCCGAATTATGACAAGAAACTACGTGCATACTTGTTGTTAAGGCACCGCGAAGCAAAGGTAAGGTTATGTGTTGAAACAAACTCCAAAACTTCAGAATGCCATCCCTGATTGTATATGGAAACTGGGATGGCATTATCTGCAACTTGATGCAACCGTAACAAGGTCAAAATATGGTCTTGTTGGACCCTTGTTGAACCCTTGTTGAACCCGTGCTGGACCCTTGACAGGAATTGAGTTTCCAACAAGGGTCCAACAAGACTATTGGTGAATTTGTAACGCCCCTTCGAGATTTGTCGCACTAACATGGGGAGAAGGCTAAAATCCAAGGCCTTTTGGGGACCTAAGTGCGACAAAACGAAAAACGCCAGTTGATCAAACAAGAAGTGACGTACAAAAAACGGAGTTAAAAAATAATCGGATTTTCTGCAACACGTCGTTTACTCCTATAAGGGAAGTCCCAACACAGATGTTCGTATGGTTACTTAAAGTTGCTTTCCAGGAACAGACCGACACGGCGATCGTACATTTTCCTCAAAAAATTTTTGAACTTTCCAGAAGTCTGTCGGAGACGCCAGAAGGCCGCATCACTGATCTTCATTTCAAGAAGGCGGCAGATTGAAACACGAGAACCAAAAACGAACTTGGTTTCGAGACACCGGCCCCATCTCAATGAAGCTTGCCATTCGTTGCCTATCAGCTTTGAACGTCCAGACACCTCATTGAAGGGCAATGAAGTTGGCGATAGCCACTTAACCCGGCAGTTATAGGCATCAGATACTCTTGGCAGGCCCCTTGTCCATGCGCTTTTCACATTCATTAACGAGCCACGATCTGTTGCGTTCAGCTAGTTTGCGGATGTGCTGCAACTCTTCTTTTGTTGGTTCAGCGAGTATCCCGATCCAATCCCAATTACGCTCATACAGCGCTATTTCTTCTTCCTCAGACAGAACACGTGTGCGATCCCCCTGCCAACGAAGAGCAGCCTGAAACGGATATCTATCTTCCGAGAACGGCATTTAGGTCTCCTTCATATGGGCCAGTTTCCGAGAGACAAACTGAAATCCTCTTGCCTGCAGACTGGTCTCGCAGAGTGAGATTAACGGACTGATCCCAAAACGAGCATTGCAGTAGCGGTAACTTTTTTTAAAAAGAACAGTCTCAGTAACACGGCTTGATCCTACCATGATGAAACAACATGGAGCGGACATTATGAACTGTTTAACAAAACCAGCGATCTTTTCGACAACCAGTCCAAGCGCAGCAAGTAAGACCGCGGCGTCCAAACCGACAACTCAAACAAATGACCCAAGACCGGCTCTCCAAAACTATCTTGGGTGTGGCATACGGATAGAGATGAAATTGCGTTCGGGGAGCAAACATCAAACCCAAGCGAAATCATCCTTGAAACGGAGGAAGCCATGGTAGCCAGAAGACTTCCTGAATTCGTTCCTGATCCTCGTTATTGGACAGATTGGCAGCTTGCACGTCATCTGGGCTGCACGCCAAACACAATGCACCGGAAGATCGCGAAGCTTGACGGATTCCCCAAAAAGGATTCAGACTTCGGATGGGATAGCGTTGCAATCGAAGCATACCTTAACTGTCGATCTGGCCTGACAACCACCCAGAAAACGCAGAAAGACGAATCATACAACGTGGATGATATTTGCGATGGCCTCAGTAGATTTACCCTACGTGAACTCCTACAGCAGTAAGGGCAAGGTCTATGCGTATTATCGACGCGATGGGCAGAAGGTTCGCATCAAAGGGATGGTCGGATCCAACGAGTGGCTGCAAAACTATCAGGATATTCATCGCTGTTTTCAGACCAGTGAGAAAGGCATTACCAAAGGGTCGGTCCACGATCTGATCGCGCAGTACAAAAGCAGCCCAAGCTTCAAACAATTGAAGCCACGCACAAAGAAGGAATATCAACGGCTACTCGACAAGATTGGCAAACTCTGTGGATCAAAGCATGTAACGTCAATCAGTCGCCGCCTGGTTCTGAGTATCCGCAATGCCGGGGCAGATACCCCACGGGACACCAACAACCTTCTTACGACACTGCGGCTTCTGATGCAGTTCGCAGTTGATATGGAATATGTCGCCGTTAACCCTGCATCTCGTTTCAAGCGCCTGAAGGAAGGCGATGGACACAGGCCATGGGAAGAATTCGAAATCGATCAATTCCGTTCACATTGGGACATTGGAACGAAAGAACGCGCAGCGTTTGAACTTCTGCTGAATACAGGACAAAGATCTGGCGATGTGCGCACCATGACCCGCAACCACATTCGGTCAAACATCGTCTCTGTCATTCAGAGCAAAACCGGCAAGCGTTTGGACATCCCTGTTTCCAATCGACTAAAGGACACACTCGATGCCTGGCTACCGAACACCACAAGCATGAACCTTGTACCATCCCCAATGGGCATGCAGATGGACGCAACCGCATTTTCCAAGTTCATGCGCAAAGCATATAGAGCTGCAGGCTTGCCAGAAGACTTCACCTCACATGGTGGTCGATATGCTGCGGCAACGCGCCTCAAGGAACTCGGTCTTTCTTGGGAAGAAATCGCTGACATTGTGGGGCATGAGACAGTCTCGATGGTGCAGAAATATACACGCCAGCGCAGAAACGCGAAAATGGCGATTGACAAAATCAACCGCGCTGATCAAGTCGGGCAAGTGACTAACTTTTCTCGGAGCAGTGACTAACTTTTAGTCCGACAACCGGCACTGAACCCATAAGCTTATGTTTTAATTGAAGAAAAATGGCGATCCCTGCAGGACTCGAACCTGCAACCTACAGATTAGAAGTCTGTTGCTCTATCCAGTTGAGCTAAGGGACCGCTGGGTGGGGTGGTTTGCTGTACCCCGGGGCATGGCATTGGACGCCTGCCCGATATGAATTCAGAGTTTAACGTCCCCTGTCAGACGAAACGGGGCGGAAATCCGCCCCGGTGGTAGGTCAAAAGCCATCAGGCAATCAACAGATCAGACGACGCGTTTGAACGCGAAGTTATCAGCATATGCTTTGATCTGGATTTTGCGCGGCTTAGGCATTTCGATGTCCGCAATCAGCTTATGCTTGGCAGCAAATGCCTGTGCTTCTTCGAGGGTTTCGAAATACATCTTCACCTGACCGCGGGTATCGGTTGAACCGATCCATCCCATCAGTTGATCTGCGACTTTTTTCGCACCCGGTTCAAATTCCATAACCCAGTGCTTGGTCGTAGCCTGACCGGACTGCATGGCGTTCTTGGCAGGTTTGTAAACACGGACCTTCATCGGGACCCTCGTCTTGACCGTCGGGATAAGATGGTGATGGCAGTTATATGGGTCTCTCTAACCCCTGCTACCACATCATCTTTTACACCTTTTGTCGTGAATTGGAAATCCCGTTGGATAACCGGTCGAACAACAAAAGGGGAAAATGGTCGGGAAGGCGAGATTCGAACTCGCGACCCCCTGCTCCCAAAGCAGGTACGCTACCAGGCTGCGCTACTCCCCGAACGAGGGAGGGTTTAGCACCACACTCTCGGGTGGGCAAGCCCGTATTGCAGGTTTTTGCAGAAAAATTTGCAGAAAAACCAAAGGCCGCAGATATCCTCTGCAGCCTTGCTATTGCTGATTGATCTTTTGGGCCCGAACGGTGGCCTTGGCAAAGCCCTTAACGCGGCAGGCCTTCTACCTTTTCGCCCACTTCAAAGCCCATCTTGTCTGCCGACCCACCATTTAGCTCAAGAACAAAGCGAACAGGCTTTGGTGATGCGATGATCGTCTCTGATTGCGGGACGGTGCGTTTTTCAATGCCAATAATCTGTCCGTTGGCATCGATGAACAGCATATCAAGCGAAATAAAGGTGTTTTTCATCCACATCGAAATGTTGCGGGCGCCACCAAAATCAAACAGCATCCCGGCATCATTGGCCATTTCGGTGCGGAACATCAATCCACGCGACCGTTCTTCGGGTGAGACGGCCATTTCAACATTGAACACTTCGCCATCGACCAGAATGCGTGATCGTTCAAACCCGGTTGCCTTTGCATTTAGTCCGGCAACAACCGCCGCACTGACAAAGCACACAACCAAAGCCATTTGAAAGAACGACTTCATATCCCATACCCCCTTAGTCTCCTGACGCGTTCCCGGACATCGTCCCGAATTGCGCCACCGCGCCATGGATCCGCCAATGTTGTAAACAACGTGTCTGCGGGTTTTCTGCCACGGCTATGCGACCATTTTATGTCACGCAGGACATTTTCCGCTGTGATGGGTAACACAGGCGGTATTTCGATCCCGTTAATGGTTGCCCACACCCCGGACCAACAGCGCGCCACCCCAAATGGACTATATCCTCCGCCGCCCAAAACAAGACATCTTGGCGCCAATCTGGTCATCGCCCCCACGACTTCCCAGATCGATTGGTTCCCCAAAAGCTGCTTTGATAGCGGATCTTCCAAAAGTGTATCACAACCACATTGCAAAACAATAGCTTGCGGCACAAAACTTAATGCAAGATTAATCAAATATTCATTTAGAACATAGCGCATTTCATCATCATGCATCCCCGCGGGCATCGGAAGATTCCGCGCCATACCACCCGCAATGTCATCTATGGCGCCGGTCTTGGGCCACAGGTCTTCCTGATGCATGGAAACGGTCAAAACCCGGTCATCTTCGGCAAATGCAATCTGCACCCCGTCACCGTGATGGGCGTCAATATCGACATAAAGCACGCGATCCAGCCCCGAATCGAGCAACGCATAGATCCCCAATACGGGATCATTAAAGTAACAAAATCCCGACGCCCGATCGCGCAACCCATGATGTGTCCCGCCAGCCGGATGATGAATAATCCCGCCATCGGCGATAAGCTGAGCCGCCTTGATCGACGATCCGGCCGCGGTCGCCGGACGCCGGAAAATTTCCGGGTAAATCGGGTTTCCGTTTTTGCCCAAGCCGAATTTAACCATCACTTCTTCGGGCAGGGTTTGGTCCCGTTCGGCCTGCATAACGGCATTGATATAATCAGGATCATGGAAACGGGCCAATTGATCGGGTGTTGCCAACGGTCCGGTCAGATAGGTGTCTTCATCCACCCACCCCATCGCATGAACCATATCAACCACCAGCGACACACGCGGGATCGCAAGCGGATGTTTGGGCCCATAACTGGACCCACGATAAATCTCGGCCGCAATCATGCGTGGCACGTGATTGGGAATTCTATGATCAGGAAGATTATCTGGCAGGGGCACGGTGGGTGTCAGTCAGCTAGGTGGAACCAATTTCTCAGCATCGCTTGGCGCGGGCCTTTTGTGCAAGGACTGTTTAAGGCCTCTTGATCGCGAAAGACCGCAACCATCCCCTGCTGTTAAATACAATCTTGTCACAAAACTTGACCTTGCCAAGTTAACTGGCGCATAGTCCCGTCATCTCCGGGGGGGCCGATCGTAAATCGGCTGAGAGGTTTGGTGTTGCCAAACGACCCTTTGAACCTGAACCGGTTAAGACCGGCGTAGGAAGGATCGTATGACCGACACAAAACAGCCGACCCGTTCGGCATCCAATCCCACCCAGTTCGATATTCACCTGCGCGGTGCCCGTGTGGCATTTGGTGGTGCGGATATTTTCCATGACCTTGATCTGACCTTACAGGCCGGAAGTTTTACCTGTTTGCTGGGCCCAAGCGGTGTTGGCAAAAGCACGCTTTTGCGCTATCTCGCCGGGCTGGAACAAGGCGATGTTAGCGGTAACATCACCTGTTCAGATGGCTTCCCCCTAACTGGCCGGGTCGCCTATATGGCCCAGCAGGACTTATTGCTACCATGGCGCAATGTGCGCGAGAACGTTGAACTTGGCGCGATCCTGCGCGGCGAACGCCCTGATCATGATCAATCGGAACGCCTGATTGCCGACGTCGGCTTAACCGATGCCGCATATCTTCGCCCGGCCAAACTTTCCGGCGGCATGAAACAACGTGCGGCCCTTGCCCGAACCCTGATGGAAGACCGCCCGGTTGTCCTGATGGACGAACCATTTTCGGCCCTTGATCCGGTCAACCGTCTGCGTTTGCAGGAATTGGCCGCCAAAGTTTTGCGCGGTAAAACCGTTTTGCTGGTCACCCACGACCCGCTAGAAGCCCTTCGTCTTGGTGATCATGTCCATGTGCTGTCGGGCACACCGGCAAGCTTACGAAATGCGGTAACGCCAACCGGTCAAAGCCCCCGCAACATCTCCGATCCGGCAATATTGGCACAGCAAGCAGAATTGCTGCGTCAATTGGGTGCGGACATGGCGGAGGCTGCGATATGAGCCGCCTTTTAAATCCTCATACAAAACAAAAAACGCTCTTTGAACGGCGCTGGCTTAAGCTTGCCCGACCATTCATCATTATCTTTGCCTTGATTGCAACATGGCAGTTGATCGTCACCCTTACGGGTGCACCAAAATACATGCTGCCACCCCCGGCGGATGTTTGGACGACCTTGATCAAACGCCACGCGGTTCTATTTGATCACGCGCAATACACCATTGCCGAAACCGTTATTGGCCTGTTTGCCGGTGCGGCCCTTGGCACATTGGCAGCCATTCCAATGGCGCTGTTTACGCCCGTTCGGTTCTGGTTGATGCCGATCTTGCTGGTGTCCCAAGCCATTCCGTTCTTTGCCCTTGCCCCGCTTTTGGTTCTTTGGCTTGGCTTTGGCCTGGCATCCAAAATCGCCATGGCCGCCTTGATCATATTCTTTCCCGTCACCGTCGCCTTCTTTGATGGCTTGGCCCGGACGGAACCGGGTTGGCTTGATCTCGCACGGACCATGGGGGCAAGTCGCTGGCGGCTTTTAACCCACATTCGTCTTCCGGCCGCCTTGCCTGCCTTTGCATCGGGTTTTCGCGTTGCCACCGCCGTTGCGCCGATTGGGGCGGTGATCGGTGAATGGGTGGGATCAAGTCACGGGCTTGGATATTTGATGCTGCACGCCAATGCCCGGGTTCAGATTGACATGGTTTTTGCCTGTCTTCTGATCCTGTGTGCGTTTTCGATTACGCAATATTTCATTGTCGATCGGGTGTTACGTGCCGCCCTGCCCTGGCAACCCGACAGCTTAAAACCGGTTCGATAACCAAAATTCTGCTGCCAATTTGGCAAGGAAATAAATCCTCATACAAATACAAGATAATGCATCCTTACGGAGGTTCACCCATGATACGCCTGAAATCCATGATCAAAGCAGCCACCCTTGGCGCTGCGATGACGGCAAGCCTGATCGGCACGGCAAACACAGCTTTTGCCGCCGATAAACTGGTCATTCTTCTCGATTGGTTTGTTAACCCTGATCATGCACCGCTGATTGTTGCCAAGGAGAAGGGCTTCTTTGCCAAGCATGATCTTGATGTTGAATTGATCGAACCGTCTGATCCGTCCGCCCCACCGCGCCTTGTTGCGGCCGGTCAGGGTGATGTTGCGGTGAATTATCAGCCACAGCTTCATGTGCAAGCAGCGCAAGGCCTGCCGCTCACCCGGATCGGGACGCTGGTGGCAACCCCGCTTAATAGCCTGATTGTTCTGAAAGACGGCCCGATTAAGGAAATTGTCGATCTTAAAGGTAAGAAAATTGGCTATTCTCTGGCTGGTTTTGAGGATGCGCTTTTGGGTACCATGCTGGGCAATCACGGGGTATCGATTGATGATGTCGAGCTGATCAATGTGAACTTCTCGCTTTCGCCATCACTTTATTCCGGTCAGGTCGATGCCATCATTGGCGGCTATCGTAATTTCGAGCTGAACCAGATGGAAATCGAAGGCAAACCGGGCAAGGCATTTTACGTCGAAGAAGAAGGTGTTCCGCCCTATGACGAGTTGATCCTGACCATCCGCAACGATCAGACCAATGATCCGCGCTATGCCCGTATGCTTGATGCGCTTGAAGAAGCTGTACAGTTTCTGATCAACCATCCCGATGACAGTTGGAAATCCTTTATCGCGGCTTATCCCAACCTTGATGATGAACTTAACATCAAGGCATGGGCAGATACCCTGCCGCGCTTTGCCCTGCGTCCAGCGGCCCTTGATAAAAAACGCTATGATCGCTTTGCCGACTACATGGTCAAACAGGGTTTGATTACCGAAAGCCCGGCCCTGGAAACCTATGCCACGGTCATCGAATAACCCAAAGTTTCCCCCTGCTTTCGCATGCCTTGTCCCAATCGATGCGAAAGTATTTGGTCTATGGCCTTGTTAGCATAGACCAACCAAGAAGGCCGGAACGTATCATGCGTTCCGGCCTTTCCCTTGCGCTGATCTATTTGACGTTTACCTTATGGTGACCCGGTTATGAGGCAGACATAGCTGCCTATCCACTTTGCATCAGGAAACCAGCGTGCAGATCAAAATAAAGCCAGCGCATCATACCGAAACCGGATTTGAAAACCGCCACCCATTGCCTGATCCGGTGAAACGGTCGTTCTGGCGTTTCTTGAAACGGCGCTATTTTGGTGATGACAACTGGCCCAAGGCCAGCAAACAGGTTGGCAAGACCCCGACCGAGACACCCAATCATGACGCGATCCAAAATCCTGATCCGACCCGACTTCAAGTCACATGGGTCGGCCATGCCACAGTTTTGGTGCAATATGCCGCTCTCAATATTCTGACCGACCCTGTTTTTTCTGATCGGGCATCTCCGTTTAAACGCATCGGTCCAAAACGCTATAGTGCGCCCGGTTTAACTATTGATCAATTGCCCGAACTTGATCTGGTGTTGCTATCGCACAATCATTACGACCATTTTGACCTTGCAAGCCTGACCAAACTTGGCAATGCACCGCGCTATATCCTGCCTCTTAAAAACGGGGCTTTGTTGGAAAAGGCAGGAATTACAGCGGACCGCTATGACGAAATGGACTGGGATGATCAGCTTTCCCATCCCGGTGTGACCATAACCCATGTGCCATCAAACCATTGGTCAAGCCGCACGACCAAAGATCGCAAGGAAATGCTGTGGGGTGGCTATATCCTTGAATTTTCGGATGGCTATCGGTTCTATTTTGTTGGCGACACCGGCTGGAACGAGGCCCTGTTTAGCGAATTGGGCGAACAGCACGGAGGCATTGATTTCGGCCTAATCCCAATCGGGGCGTATGATCCGCGCGATTTCATGCGCAATTCACACTGCAACCCCGAAGAAGCCGTTCAAATCATGCAAAAGATGGGCATCAAACAAGCGCTTGCCATTCATTGGGGAACGTTCGTTTTAACCGCTGAACCAGTTGATGAACCGCCTGTCAGACTGGCTTCTGGCAGAAGGGGCGCCGGAATCAATGATGGCGACTTCATTGCCCCACCTATCGGGGCCACTCGACTCTTTCCCGGCAAGGCAAGCGACACACAACCAGCATCGCAAAAAATCTAGCCTAGCGCACATCGGGCATGGCCGATTAACATGACAGGGAAATCGCCCTAAGCCCGACCGGAATCCTAAATCACCAGTACCATAATCATTGGGCCGTGACGGCGGTGTGAATATTCGCGGCGGCAAGGTTACCAGTTTCCATTGCACCCGCCACTTGCCCGAACCAGCGGCTTGAAGCCGCCTCACCGGCGTAAAAAATCCGCCCATGGACGAATTCTCTTAATGCCTGCCGTGTTTGCCAGTGACCCGGACGTGTGGTGGAATAGGCGCCACCGATATAGGCGTCATCGCACCAGTCAAGCACATAGGCCGTAACATGTGCTGGCGGATGATAGGTATTTGACTGGTTATTCAATCGGTTCACGGCACCCAACAAAGCTTCTGCCGCGAGCTGATGGTCGGCTGACATGACCCGCGCGGTATCGCCAAAGGCATGCATATAGACCTGTTTACTTGTTGGGTTTTGGGTGACAATGAAATTACTATAGCCTGTCTCAAACGTCACTGTGACCTTCCGGCCCGCTGCTGGTCGTGTAACATTCTCAAACCCGGCCATCGCCATTTTAAGGTAGCAGCCCAGTGGGTTTTGGCGAAACGGCTGTGCTTCGGCCTGATCCAAATCAGCAATGAGCAAATCATTTCCAGCTACCTGCTCGCCGTTCGCACGGACCCTATCGGTTGGCACTGTTACCAAAACAGCATCGTAGATTTCAGGGTCTCCATGTCTGGGCGTAACTTTAACCTTTTTGTCATCGGTATTTTCGATCTTCGTGACTGGAACATTCACCACAACATTCTGCGTAATCCCAGAATCAACCGCCCATTTCACGACCCGATACCCAAGGGTCTGATCTATTTCGTAGTTACCATGTTCGGCATGGGCATTTTGCTGTGCCGAATAAACACTGTTATGTATTGATCCCCACGGCGGATTGACTTCAACCGCGTCGGATATGACCTGCCAATTGGCAAATTGATGCTGACGGAAAGTCACGTCATCTGGGCCAACGTGGCCCAAGCGCATATCGACATTGCCAAAATAATCATCGTTTGGCGTCGTATCGAAATGCGCTGTCACCTCGTCAATGTTGGCCTCAACCGTTGTTGTTTGACCGTTGGGCTGCACCTGTTGTGCTGGCAGCGGGCTAACCACGCCATTCGCCGCAAATGGCAGGATAAAACTCCCCTCGTTGAAGTCTGGGTCAACAGGCTGCGGCCCAATTTCTGGATGAATATCGGCAAATAGCCAAGCTGCAGAATCTGTTGTTGCCTCGATGGCCTCAGCGCCCCAATCAAACGCATTACCCCCGACAACCGTGGAAAATGCGCGCCCACCAGGAATCGGAGCTGCTTCATAGATATTGACCTCGTGACCTTCTTTCTTAAGTGCAATACCCGCTGTTAATCCGGCAACACCAGCACCAATGATCAATATCTTTGCCATTAGCCTGCCCTCACAACCTTGTTGATGGTAATCTTCGTGACGCCAGCTTTAAGCTTTTCAAGCTCCGCACGGATGGTTTTTTGATAATCACCACCCACTTTTGGTGGCGCATCCGGTATCGTCTGTCCCGATGATGTGCTGCTATGTTCTTGCACTTTAATCAGGGTTTCGACCGCATTCAGGCTTGCTAGGGTTTCCTTAAGCAAGTTCGCAAATGCCGTACTTACCTCGCTTGGAACCTTCTTACTGGTGTTGAGCTGCCCGGTTTTGGCGCTCATTTTTGCTTCACTGATATGAAGCTTTTCAAGCCCCGGCGATATGGCATCGATCACCGTTACGATCCCATCCCCTAATGATGCGGTCATCCCCTTGGCCACCAGAACCGCGTTCAATTTCTTTTCCAGTGCGATTGATGTCGGGATGACCTCGTTTCCCGGTTTAACATCACTCAGATCGCGTCTGGCCAGGATGGTCTTACTGACCTTGTCGACATTTTCCAATGCGGTTTTGATATGGTTCTGAAGATCGGGATCAAGGGTCATGGCCAGCCTCGTTTTCACGTCATCTGGCAGAACACCGGACATGCTCTGCACCAGAAAGACGATGACAGACATCAGATGTGAATAACCGGCAAAAAGACTAAAAGCCATTGTCGGCAACAATGACTTAAGGGCCGCATGCATCACACATGCGGCCCTTTGAGCTTAGAGAAATAAAATCGTTTTGGGGAAATCAGACCCGCGTACGCGGCCGTCTTACAGAACCGTCTTCAAAGCGTGAAAGTTCCATCCCAGCCAGCGTAATCGATGGCTGTCCTGTTGTGATCCAGTCGGCCAGCACTTTGCCAACAACTGGCCCCATGGCAAAACCGTGGCCAGAAAAGCCGGTCGCAACAAAGAAATGCTTGGGGTTGTCGAACTGATCAATCACCGGCACGGCATCTGGGGTAACATCAATATCACCGGCCCATTTATCAACAATGCCGACTTTTTTGATCTGCGGGAAAATCTTTTGCAGATTACCCATCGCATTACTGACCCGTACTTTATATGGCTCCGCCTGATTGGTGCGGCGTCCAATTGTTGGATGTTTTGCCGCATCTGATCCGGGCATCCGGTCCACAAGATCGTCAAAGAAGCGTTTGTTAAGGTGAAACTTGAAGGTCGCCCAATTGTCAAAAAGCCCCGGCGCAAATGCCTTGGCATATTTGAAACGGCCCAAAGTCAGATCAATGTCGGTCATGAATTCATCGGCAATATTCATTGACCCGTCGGTACGCTGACGAAAAGCAAGCCCCGCTGCCAAAGTGCCTGCGGCTGAAATATCGGGAACCGGTGTGGTGCGAATAACCGTGCCGCGCGTGGTTTGCTGCGGCAAACGTCGACCAAATTTTGCAACGAATTTATGGCTGGCTGCCCCTGCCGCACAAATCACGTATTTGCATTTAATCTCGCCGCGCTCAGAAACGACCGAACTAATTGCGCCTGCTTGGGTTTCAATTGAAAGCGCGCCGCAGCCCTCGGCAATGACCGCACCCAGTTCACTTGCCCGCTTGGCAATGGCCGGTGCGGCTTTTTTCGGTTCGGCCTGCCCATCTGACGGGGTGTAAATCCCGCCAACACCCGGTGTGGTAATGCCCGGCGTGATTTTGGCGACCCCTTTTGGGTCCAGTGTCTGGGTTTCAATACCAAACCCTTTGGTCTCTTCGATCCATTGTTCGTAATCAGACATTTCCGCATCGTCGCGGGCAACAAACAAAACCCCGCCCTGTCGCCATTCCAGATCGGCATTCAGTTCCTTTTCAAGTCCCTGCCAAATGCGGTTACATTCCATCATCAATGGCAATTCGACCGGATCGCGGCCCTGTTGGCGTACAAACCCCCATGCCCGGCCAGATTGGTGCGAGGCAATTGTGTCTTTTTCCAAAAGCACGACCTTCATGCCCGCTTTGGACAGGTAATAGGCACTTGATGCGCCATGAATGCCGCCGCCAATAACAACGACGTCGCATTCGCGTGGTAGGTCAATTTCAGGGTAATTCGTCATGTGGGGCCCTTAAGAATCTTATATATTCGGTTTTCAATTTGGTGTGTGGCGCGAACCAAGTTATGTTGCGCGCCAATAAATCACAACAAAATCAGGTGCCACCATGTCTGATCAGACAAAAAAACAGTCCCCGGCAACACTTAGCGCGCAGGCTCTTGGCTGGGTTGATGACGCCACACGGTCCGTCACACCGCCGCTTTATCCATCGACAACCTTCGAACGCAACACGGATCTAAGCTATCATGATGGGCGCTGCTACACCCGTGCAGACAACCCGACCTATGATCAAACCTGCGAAGTTTTAAACGCCCTTGAAGGCGGGGTTGAAACCCGCCTGTTTGCATCAGGGATGGCAGCAGCCGTTGCCATATTGCACGCACTCAATCCCGGCGATCATGTGGTTGCGCCTAAGGTGATGTATTGGGCGCTGCGCAGCTTCATGCTTGATAGTGGTGTTCGCGCCGGTCTTTCATTTGATTTCGTCGATAACGCCGATATTGATCAATGGGACAAGCACATCATCCCGGGCAAAACCAAGATGGTTTGGCTTGAAACCCCGGCCAACCCCGATTGGCAGATTACCGATATTGCAGCGGTTGCCGCAATTGCCCACAAGGCTGGCGCACAGGTTGTCGTTGATAACACGGTTGCGACCCCGCTTTTGACCCGCCCGATTGATTTTGGTGCCGATATCGTTATGCATTCGGCGACCAAATACCTCAATGGCCATAGCGATGTTTTGGCAGGGTCGCTTACCACGGCCAAAGATAGTGAATTTTGGCAACGTGTCTGCAAACAGCACGCATCAGGTGGTGCGGTTCTAGGCGTGTTTGAAACGTGGCTTTTGTTGCGCGGGATGCGCACCCTTTCAGTACGTGTCGAACGGGCCTGCAGCAACGCAATGGCGATTGCCACGCATTTTGAAAACCACCCCGAAATCGAACAGGTCCAGTATCCCGGTCTTAAAAGCCATGTCGGTCATGACATTGCGAAAAAGCAGATGACCGGTGGATTTGGCGGCATGCTGTCGATCCGCGTCAAGGGTGGTGAAAAACGCGCCGTTGATTTCCATAACCAATGCAAATTGTTCAAACGCGCAACATCGCTTGGCGGGGTTGAAAGCCTTATTGAACATCGTTCTTCAGTCGAAGGGCCAACAAGCCCCGTTCCGGCTGACTTGCTGCGCCTGTCTGTCGGTATCGAAGATGTAAATGATCTTGTTAACGACCTTGAAACAGCCCTGCGGTTAAGCAAATAGACCATATCTAAATGCAATCAGGATTTTGACAGTCGATGCCAAAGCAACCTAGGGTCAGCTTTCCTAAACGATCATTGCGATGCAATGTCATTGTTTTATCAATGGCATCGACCGTCCTTCTTGGGTTCACGGTAAATTCATCCCAAGCAGACCCTGCCGATAGCGCAGCCAAACAGGCACTTGATGTCAACGCACTGCCCCCCGCACCGGGATTGATTTTTGATGTGCAGGCGGGCGAATACATCATGTTTGACCAACTGGTTGGTCGCCTTGCGGATCGCAAATACATCTTGATCGGCGAAAAACATGATAATCCGATCCATCATCACCATCAGGCCCATTTGGTCGCGGCCCTAAGTAAGGCAGATCATCGTCATCGCGCCGTGGTCTGGGAAATGTTCACCCGTGACCAACAAGCTTCCCTGGATGAAAACTGGCAGGAAACACCGGTATCTGACCTTGGCCAAGCGATGGATTGGGACAATCGCGGATGGCCGTCATGGCATGACTACGCCCCGATTGCCCAAGCTGCCAAAGATAACAATCTGCCCATGATTGCCGGTAACTTGCCCGATGGCCTTTTGCGTCCAATCATTTCTGATGGGGCATCTGCCCTGCCCGATACCCTTGCAAACCAACTGACCTTGCCAGAGATGCCCAAAGACATTCTTGAACGCTTTAGCGTTGAGATTGCCGAAGGACATTGCAACATGTTGCCCGAAAGCATGCTGGGTGGGTTTTCCACCGTGCAGTTTGCCCGTGATGCATCACTTGCACGTGCCATGCATGATGCGGCTACTCAATCAGAAAGCATAGAAGGTGCCTTTCTGATTGCCGGTGCCATGCATGTCCGCAATACAATTGCCGTCCCGTGGCATTTAGAACGGTTTGAAACCAATCTTGATGAAAACGATATTGCTGTTGTCAGCCTGATCGAAGCCGACGACCCAAGCGACACCCAACCAAGCATTTCAGACTATGCAATGCGGTTTGGTGCCGCCGATGACATTGATTTCATGTGGTTTACCAATGATATCGTGCGTGGCGATCCCTGCACGAACCTTACCATCGGGCAATAACCAACCCCTGATCCGGCTTTGCCAACAGACCTATATAAACAGCGTCCAGCTTCCTGAAAATCGAAGGCCTTATTTAATTCGGCGCGGCAGCCAATCGGTCGTCGCCACGGGTTTTCCGCTATGAGATCGCATGACACGGGGGCGCACGACTTCTTTTGCTTCGGGCGTGGTTGCCGTTTTGCGAACGGATGCATAGAAATCGACCAATTCATCAAACGGAATGATCGTGCCTGGCCCTTCTTTATAGGCCTTGGTAAATGGCGGATGATTACGCACGGTCATGCTGAGATGTTCGACAGTGTGATGACCAAACTGCGACCAGATGCTTTCAAGAAAATGCGTTGTTTTTGGATCAATCGCCTTAAGGCGCACATCCGGACGGCATTCTTCCATCACGGCATAAAGGTTGGGTTCGACCGGCCCGAATTCTTCGGCAACGAAAAGGGCTGGCATCAACATGTTGCCGTGGTAATTCGCCCCGTAATAGGCCTGCGCAAGATAGAGCAAACGGTGCAGTTTTTGAGGCTGCAGGTATTCATTATCGTTCAGGGCAAGATCGATAAACCTGAATGCGGCTTCGAATACCGTGTGAAGAACCGGCTTGTTCTGCATGCTATGCCCGATGGTCTGACGTGACGATGATTACGATCAATAATCATACGGCCAATGGCAAATACCAACAAGCATCACAGTCAAATTTTGGAAATTTCGCGATAAATCACCATCAGGCAGCACATTGAAACCGTGCGTGTAGCTGGCAGGAATTTGAAGGATGTCAGAACCCTAAACGCTTGCGTCTAGCTGTGTACCACGTACACCCACACCATGGGTAACCGCATTGACCAGTGCATAAAAGGACGCCCCGCTGTTAGCTGATAGGTCAAACGGGATGGATGGATCAAGCAGGGTGGCAAAATCATCCCCATTGGCGGCCTCAACCGCGCCTTCACGATCGCTTGCACGACGGGCCGCAGACAGGCTTCGCTGTTCTGCACGCTGATCTTTCTGATCACCATGGTTACCTTGGCCCGGTTGGCGCTTGTCCTTGCCATCGACATAGGCATTGAACAAAATCCCGTCATCATCAGGATTATAGGTGTAGTGCTGCGAAGATGCTTCGACCTGATTATTGCGATCAACCGTGGCCACCCCGCGCGCACCAGCAGCCGCAAGTCGGCCATACTGGCTGACTTGGGAAACACTCTGTGCGGTTTGGGTCGGTGCGATCATCTTTCTCTGCCTTGCCGCTGGGCGGCAACCGGTTAAACCTAATTCAACTCAAGGATTATACATCAAAATTGCAGAAAACGGCAGTAAAATCGGAAAACACCGGCTTTTTACAGTGATTAATCGCCTTCGAATTCAACCAGATGGAATTCATCAACACCGCGATCACGGATTTTTTTGGCCCCGCCAAGGTCGGGCAAATCAATGATGAAGGCACAACCTGCAACCTCTGCCCCAATTTTTTCAATCAGTTCAATGGCTGCAAGTGCTGTTCCGCCGGTCGCAATCAGGTCATCCATAATCAAAACGCGGCTTCCCGGTTTGACTGCATCTTTATGGATTTCGATCACGTCGGTGCCATATTCCAGTTCATATTCAACGCCGATGGTTTCCGCAGGCAATTTGCCTTGTTTACGGATGGTGACAAAACCAACCCCAAGCGCAAGTGCGACCGCTGGGCCAATGACGAAGCCACGTGCTTCGATCCCGGCAACCATGTCGATCTTCTGGTCCTGATACTGTGCAGCAAAGCTGTCGATTACGTCACGAAGACCTTCTGCGTCTTCGAACAGGGTCGTGATGTCACGAAACATGATCCCCTTTTTCGGGTAATCAGGAATGGTACGGATCAACGACTTAATCGACATAAAGATACTCCGGCCAGATTTCAGGTGCACAGCAAATGTAATCACAAGACCGCAAATTTCGCGGCCCTCTTACATTCGGCGACACTTGATGCCTGAAACCTGCCGGAATGGCAAGAAACATCCTTATACGCGCACCCGACTGGGCGCACGGTTATCAACGTACCCTGCCCGCGCCAAATTGGGGTTATGCTGCGTAAGGTACTGAAGTACGGACGACTGCTGTTTTGGCTGGTATCGTCGCCGCGACAAAATCATTTGCCAGCTTTTTGCTGATTTCCGCACGTGTCCCGCGCGGAAGCCCCGATTGCGCGGCCTGTCGGTTTCCCCAAACAGCCCGGTAAAGGCGGTAATCATGGTCATTGATTTGACCGAATACTTTTTCGACTTCCATCAGAGTCTGAACGTAACTCTTTTTCATGTCAGCCATCCTGTTGCTCGATTGGTTTTCGGCGGAATATCCCCGAAAAACGATGCACCGTTTTGCCAGTGTATTTGTTACAGCAGGCATATAGTCCGATGTTGATGGCCACTCAACCGCAGTACGGTGACAAGATCAGGAAGATTTTGTGACAAACTGCCCAATTTGTAAAAAACGCGAAAATTAGCACTTCCTGACATTAGAACAATTCTGCCAAAGCACCGTCCAACATCAATGCAAAACGGCCTGCCTTCCACAATCGGATGACAGGCCGTTGATATCTTTGATCTGCTAAGCCGTTCGCAGAGGCCAAACTTAATTCAGCTTCTTTGCTGCCTCGGCTTTGGCTTGTTCATCAATCTGCTTTTGCAAGGCATCGCCATACTCGCCGTAGATGCGGCCTTCCAAAGACAGTTCGAGAAAGCGGATATAATCACTTTGATCCGTGATTTTTGCGCGTGCCACTTCGATCACATCAAACGGGCTTGCCGCATCAAGATCATATTTACGGATCAGACCCAGCATTTCTGCGGTAATCTGATCAAGCTTTTTGCGGGTATCGCTATAGGAAAGCGTCATCACCTTGTCCTGCATTCTCGCTTTGATTTTGAGCTATGATTTCCAGCTACAATTTTCTGGGCTGCTTATGCCTGTTAGGCTGCCCAAAGACAAGTACAGACACCCAAAATGATTGATCAGATACACTTAAATATCTGCCCTTCAATCAATCAATAGACCGAAAAAACTTGGCATCTGGACATTCAATATTAAGTATAAGCAGAATGCTAAATTAACCAGACCTCAATGTTTTAGACGCCTATTCTTACCTTAAAACTGCAGATTGATTAAACTACAGAGCTTTCAGCAAACAGAAAGCCTGATAAAACGCCGTTTAAGACGATAACTTATGACGACACTTACGACGACACTTGGGGATTGTGGAAACAATGTCGTTTACGACAATTTTGGGCATTATGGTCGGCCTTGGACTGTTCATTGGTTCGATCTTTATTTCGACCGATAACTATCTGGTATTTGTCAGCCTTTCGAGCGCATTGATGGTGATCGGCGGGACGCTCGCTGCGACTTTCATTGCCTATGAAGCGCGCTATGTACTGCAAGCCTTAAAGCTTATTTTTAAGATTTTTCGCGCCCCACAGATGGGCCGCGGCCAATTGACGGGCGAAGTCGGCCGAGTCGTCAAATGGGGTTATCTTCTTCAGAAAAAAGGCATCAACGCGCTTGAACAAGAAGCTGAACGCGTTGGCAAGGCAGAACCGTTTCTCGGCTGGGCCATGGAAGTGGTCATTTCAGGGTACGACGGCGATGATACTGCCGAGATGCTCCATAACGCGATAGACCACGAATTCAGCCGTAATCTCGTACCTGTTTCCATCCTTAAAAGCATGGCAGCAGCGGCACCGGCATTTGGCATGATCGGCACCTTGGTTGGACTTGTCATCATGCTTGATAAAATGGCAGATGATCCGACCTCACTTGGTGCCGGTTTGGCGATCGCGTTGATCACAACCCTTTACGGTATTGTTGCTGCCCGCTTCTTCTTTATGCCCGCCGCCAGCAAAATCCAGCAGCGCGAAGAAATCATGCGGTTTCGAAATTATCTGATCGCCGAAGGCTTGATCATGCTTGCAGACCGCAAAGGACCGCGCGCCATTCAAGATCGCATGAATTCCTATCTTGATCCGGCCATTCACTTTAATATCGATAAGTCCGCGAAATAAGGGATAGCTGTCATGGCACGCCGCAGAAAAGGCATGCAATCCGTCGAGGAAGAAGCCGTCAACGAGGATTGGCTGGCAACCTATGCCGATGCCATTACCCTACTGATGGCCTTTTTCGTCATGTTGGTAAGCTTTTCAAAGGTCGAACTTCCGGTCTTTGAAAAAGTACAGGCCGGTATTGCCGAGCAGATCGGGAAACGTGAAATTATCCGCCCGACCGAGCTTCTTGAAACCGACTTACGTGACGTCGTGTTTAATATGGCGATGGACAGCGCAATCAACGTGTCGACCGACGATGAAGGTATTCTGATGGAAATGGGCAGCGGCGCGTTTTTCCATCCGGGATCGGCCAATCTGATGAAAGATGCAGTACCGTTTTTAAAAGACGTTGCTGATCTTTTGAAAGAGCCGCGTTATCTGGGGTTCCAGATCGAAGTCACCGGCCACACAGATGACAGCCCGATCAGCACGCCACGTTTTCCTTCGAACTGGGAACTCGCATCTGGTCGCGCGATTGCGGTTGTGCGGTTCTTTGGCGCCTTGGGCGTTGACCCCGATCAGAGACGCATGCGCGCTATTTCATATGGCGACACCCAACCAAAATTGCCGAACCGCGATGATTCTGGCAATCCAATTGCTGAAAACCGCGAAGCAAACCGGCGTATAGAAATTCGCGTCTTCCCGAAATATTCGCGCGTTTTCTGATCGAATTCTGGTCCAATTTGGCCCCGACAAACAGATATAAGGGGCATTACCCCTTATGATCTATTCCACCCGAAGCACCATCCCATCGCGTGCAGCAAAGGCCCCAGACCAGGTTGACTTGGCTTTTTGTTCAATCACCGCCATGGTTGCATCATTATGGTCCGGGTCATGATGGAACAGGCCCAACCGTTTGGCATTAGCTGCACGGCACAAACGAATGCCTTCTTGCCATGTTGAATGTCCCCAACCAACTTTTTGCGGGAATTCTTCATCGGTGTATGTGCAATCATAAATCACAAGATCAGCGTCTTTTATAAAATCCAAAACATCCTGATCTGGCGTGTCTGGATCGTGTTCCGTATCCGTGACATAGCAAACTGAATTGCCGCCATATTCCACCCGAAAGGCTGTTGCCCCATTTGGATGGCGCAAGGGGGCTGTTTTAATCACAATTCCATCACCCGGATGCAACACATCCCCGACTTTGAAATCTTCAAAGGTCAATTTTGATTTCATCGCCGAAAGCGGCACAGGAAAAGTCGGGTCGGCCATCTGGGCGGAAAACACCTGCTCCACCCCACCTTGACCGGTCAAATGCCCCGCCATCACGCGAAATGAGGCATTCGGGTTATAGGCTGGCACAAAGAATGGAAAGCCATTGATGTGATCCCAATGGGTATGGGTCAGGAAAATGGTCGCCTTTGTCACGTTGCGGCTGATCAAATCTTTGCCAAGGTTGCGAATGCCCGTCCCGGCATCAAAGATCAGCACCTGATCGCCTGCCCGCATTTCCAGACAGCTTGTATTGCCGCCATACACTACGTGATCGGGTGACGGGCATGCAATGCTCCCGCGGACGCCCCAGAATTTTACCTCTATCGTCATTCAATCGTCCCCGTCCATTCCGTGGCAGTTCGGCACCGATCATTGCCGTAACATCTTTGAAACATAGCATTTTTTCCGAATAATCCAATCAAGGATTGTCTGATTCTGTATCTCGAATTGATACCGGCATTCCGATATATGCCCCAAAGACCTCATCTGCCTGCCCGCAATTGACCGCGACTTCGCAAAGCCCAATCGAATTACAAAAATAAAAACCATCGCCCAAATGCACGTCAGAGAAGGTACGTGCAATTGGCAAAACATGATCATGTATGACCAGATTTCCGTGTACGTTTCGGGCGTCCAATCCAGTCATCAAATTCCCATAGCCATCGATATAGATCACCTCAGCAAGCGCATCTGGCCAAGCTTGCGCACCTTTAAATCGCGCAGTAAGTGCAAGCGGACTTGATGGAAAATCGTGATTGGTCGCAAGCCACGCTGCCACCGGGGCAAAAATATCCCGTCCATGAAAACTGGCCGAGACGTCCTTTGGCATCCAATCAATACAGCGCACAGTGACCTGTTGTGCTCTGCGGATGATCATTTCAAACAGGCCATTATCCGGCCCGACATAGAAAACACCATCCGCCTCAACCACGATCCCCTTACGTTTGCTGCCAACGCCTGGGTCAACCACCGCCAGCACCACGTCACCAGGCACGAATTCACGTTTCAGTGCCGCAAGAAGATAGCTTGCTGCCTTGGGATTGCGATCCGGGGCATCGACCATCAAATCAACCACGGCAAGATCAGGCGCATTGCGCATCACAACAGATCGCATTGTCCCGCTATAGGGGCCGTTCACACCAAAATCGCTAAAGATAAAAATCATCTCGAAAGGCTACCCCACAGCGTTAAGGGCCAAACTCATTTAGAAACAGCAATGCCGGTGGCAACCATTCATCCCCACCGGCATTGTCTTGAATTTATCTCGGCCTATTGCCAGTAGCTTTACTTAACCTCGCAGAATTGCCCACGGCGCTTAAGATCAGCACATAACGCACTTGCCGCACCATCACTTAACCCTGTAGCCATCAGGCGGTAATAAGTACCCTTGCCCGGAATGCTCGCACGGGTCACACCATGCTGAAGTGATGCCAACTGGCTATACCGGCTTTTCAATATCTGCCAGCCTCGTTCTGCCTGCCCTTCATTGCGATAGGATGCCAGATGGACCGAACGGCTACCACTTGCCATCGCGCCTTCGTTTGCCATGCCTGCGGATTGCGCGGCCTCTCCGTTTGCCTGAACCGGGCGGCTTGAACCCGTCGCGACTTTGCGCACCGGTTCACCTGAATTCAGGGTCATTACATTGCCCTGTGCTGGTTCAACAATAGACGCCTCGATCGCATCGCGTTCACGTTTGAATTCGTCCGGTGTCACCAATTTCATCTTTTGCAGATCTTCGATCCGCGCAATCTGGCGGGCGGCATCCATCAAACCTTGCGGTGCAGGCAACGGGTTGGCCCGCTGGCGTGGCTGCGCCGGTAAAAGCGCATCCAAAATGGCTGTCCGTTCCGCAACATGTTCCTGCACAGTGATTGCACCGATTTGCAAGGCACGGTTCAACTGGTTAAGACGCTGTTCGACTTGCGACCCATCTGGCGGCGGGTTGTTCAAAAATGCCGAAGGTGCCGCTTGGCTCATCGGCAGCAAAGCGCCAAGGTTGGCCGAACGCCGTGCGGAATATTCTTCTGGTGTCACCAGCCCAACCGATTGCAGGTTGCGCAAAATCGCAAACCGCTTGGCAATGGCTTCATCCCCGGCAGACAATGCTGCCCCAGCAGGTATATCCATCGCCTTTACCGGGCCCGTGGCCATCACCGGACTGCCATTGTTGCTTGGCAAGGCCGCGACCGGCGTCGTATTGCCAAGGCTGGACGGACCAGTAACAATTTGATCATTGATGCTAAGCGATCCGGGAAGACCACGCTTTAAGCGCATCAGGTTATATTCAGCAGCATCGCGTAATGGTCGTGGTTGCGTCCCCGCCGCCGATGACATCAACACCGTCCCCGGTGGGTTCATCGCAATCAGCGTATCAAAGCCGTCTTTGGCACGATCTGGGCGGTTGGTATTTTGATATAGAACGGATCGCCACAACATCGCGTGACCGTCTTGCGGATTTTTACGCAATGCTTCATCAAAAAGTTTCTCGGCAGACGCATAATCCCCGGTGGCAAGTTGCTGCAGGCCAAGTGCGGTGTAATTCTCATCCGTAAAGGATGTTGCTTCGTCCCAGAAATCCTGATCCAGCAGCGGCGCACAGGCCGACACCCATGAAACCATACCGATCACAGCAATACCCTTGCTGATTTTCAGCCAGTTCCCGGTCCGCGTTGCGGATACCTGCATGGCGCCAATCCCCTATTATCTAATACCTATTTTTGAAAACCATGCGGCATCGCCTTGGCAGATGCCAGCGAAAAACACATGATTTTCCCCATACCGGATTGATTTTGCATCCTGCTTGCCAAGAATTCGTTAAAGTTAACGCGCCAAGTGATTTACGGGCAATTTAATGGCACACTTGCCCTTCCATGCGTATAGTTCATATAAACGGATATGGCATTTAGGCCATTAACCCGACCTTCAGAACATTATGATTTGATCAACAATCGTTCTTGGGTGTATGGAACGAGCCCATAACGATTAAAAAATGTATTTATCTTTCAGGGGTCGCGCGTGATTGAACCGCAGCAATATGGCCAGCAGGCCCTTCAGGAATACCTGTTGCTGGATTATGTACAACGGCTTGAAACCCGCAAATACGGGCATCGCGCGGTACATATACATCTGTCGCGGATGAAACCATTTCATCGCCGCGATTATCATATTCGCGTTGCGACCAATACCTTTGAAAGCTACGTAAAGCTGTATGTCGGGCGTATCTTTGTTCTGAGCAACAATGACCTGCTGTTTGTCTGGAAAGACAAATCGATCGCCGATGTCGAACCGGCTGTTGATACGCTGCGCTATTTGTTCCGTGACGACCCGCTGTCCCAAGATGAAAGCGAAGAAACCGGTTTTTGCACCTGGTACAACCTCAATACCGAGTTTCAGGAATTCCTTTTGCTGTGCCAACATCTTGATGAGCGCGCCAAAAAGCTGCAGAAAAGCATGAATATGCGCACAGCAATGCAGCGCGAAAAGGATGAGGCACTCCAACCTTTAGATGCCGAAAACCTCGCACAGCTTGAAGAAACCATTCATACCGCCGATCTTTCCGAACATATCCGCCAGCAACCGGTTTGCGTTTTTGCCCATGGCGGGTCAAAGGAACTGCATCCGGTCTTTGACGAATTTTTTGTCTCAATTGCCGATCTGCGCAACGCGTTAATGCCCAATATCGATCTTGCATCGAACCGCTGGCTGTTCCAGCACATGACAGAAGTGCTTGATAAACGCATGCTCAACTATCTGTGCAAGCGAACCTTCAAAACACATGCAAGTTCGTTTTCCATCAACCTGAACCTTGCCACCCTGACCTCCAAGGATTTTGAAAAGTTCGACGAAACGGTGCGCAGTAAATGGCCGGGCAATGTCATCATTGAACTTAATCAGGTCGATCTGTTTTCCAATCTGGAAACCTATTTGAAGGTCCGCGATGATTTCCATAAGCGCGGCTATCGTATTCTGATTGATAACCTCACGGTGGAATCGCTTTCATTCGTTGACCGCAAAAGCCTGAAGGCCGACTTCATTAAAGTCGCATGGCGCGAAGAAATGACCGACAACGTCATCCGCAAAAAATATGGCGAAATGGACAGTCTGGTGAATAATTCCGGGCGCGAACGCGTGATCTTGTGCCGTTGCGATACGCCAACCGCGATTAAATTTGGCCAGTCTCTCGGCATCACTTTGTTCCAAGGGCGCTATATCGATCACATGATCGCCCGTCAGCGCCGTGCAAAGCGCGCTAAAAAAGCCGCCCCACAGCAAAAATAACCCACCATCTGACCATTCAAATGACGATGGAACGAAAGCCGGGCATTTTCCCCGGCTTTTTTATTGTCTGCTCCTGCCAGTTACTGTCAGGAGCAGTGCTTAAGCCACCCCGTTAGTGACTTCTCCACTTGGCACAAGTGGAACAAACAGGGTACAAACGTACATGTTTTATGCGCTTTGCCCAGACTGCCATCACAAATGGCGACTGCATCTTGATCGGCCGCTTCCCAAAAGCGGCGCCGGGTCATACGTGCCCTGCCCGGCATGTGGCTGCAAACGCGCAATTGCCCATGCCGAATTACCAGACCTTTCGATTGGTCATCTTGATTGCGATGCGTTTTATGCCTCGATCGAAAAACGCGACCGACCGGAACTTGCCGATCAACCCGTTATCATTGGGGGTGGTCATCGCGGCGTTGTATCGACCTGCTGTTACGTTGCGCGCAAATATGGTGTGCGATCTGCCATGCCAGCCTTCAAGGCGCGTGAGCTGTGCCCGAACGCGGTGTTTTTAAAACCGGATATGAAAAAATATCAGCGCGAAGGTTATCGCGTTCGCGACATGATGCGCGCATTGACCCCCGATATCGAACCGCTTTCGATCGACGAAGCCTTCATGGATCTGACCAACGCAAACGAAACCCATGGCAAGTCCGCCGCCGAATGCCTGATTGAACTGCAATCAACCGTTCGCCGCGAAGTCGGCATTACCGTTTCCATCGGGCTTTCTTATAACAAGTTCCTTGCCAAGATCGCGTCTGATCTGAACAAACCCTTTGGCTTTTCTATGATTGGCGCCGCCGAGGCTGTTAATTTTCTGGCTGACAAACCGGTGCGCATGATGTGGGGCGTTGGACCGGCGATGGAACGCAAACTCAATTTTGATGGCATCACCACCATCGGGCAGCTTCAGGAAATCGACATCCACACACTACAAGGCCACTATGGCAGCATTGGCAAACGGCTTTATTACTTTTCACGCGGTGAAGACAGCCGACGTGTAGAACAAAGCAGCGAACGCAAAAGCCTGTCGTCAGAAACCACCTTTAACGAAGATATCGCAAGCATTTCGGAATTAACCGAGATCGCCACACGCCTGACATCAAGGGTTGCCTCTGATCTGGCGCGCAAGGAAATCGCAGGCCACACCGTGGTCCTGAAACTAAAATCATCGGATTTTAAAACCCGCACCCGAAATATGCGCCTGACTTATCCGACATTGCGCGAAGACGTCATTCTTGAAGCCGCACTCACCCTTTTGAAAAAGGAAATAGATGGCACGAAATATCGGCTATTGGGCGTTGGGCTGACAGATTTGTTTGCCGCTGATCAGGCAGACCCGGTCGATTTATTCGCCGAGGCGGCCACATCCACCGCCCCCGAGGCCCCAACAACCGATGAAACGCCCCAACAGCGCAAAATCATCGAGCTCCCCCGCCCAACAGCCGAACAATTGCGCGAAAGCCTGACCCGGCGGTATCGCCTACATAAAAAGAAAATTATCCGTCAGCAGCGGTTTCGGTTCTAAGCAGAAAAACAGACCGGCTGGGATGATCGGCCAGAAATGGATTTACCAGACACCAAAACAAAAAATGCCCGCCAGCTAAGTGCTGCGAGCATTTACAAAAACCATCTTCAGAAGAAAAGATGGCGTCCCCTAGGGGATTCGAACCCCTGTTGCCGCCGTGAAAGGGCAGTGTCCTAGGCCTCTAGACGAAGGGGACGCAAATCGCAAAGCGATCTTATGTATGGTCTGCTTTGGTGGCGTCCCCTAGGGGATTCGAACCCCTGTTGCCGCCGTGAAAGGGCAGTGTCCTAGGCCTCTAGACGAAGGGGACACAGTCACCAAAATGCAGTCCGTGTTAACGAGTGGCGTCCCCTAGGGGATTCGAACCCCTGTTGCCGCCGTGAAAGGGCAGTGTCCTAGGCCTCTAGACGAAGGGGACGCAGCGCGTTAACGAGGCCGGTTTTTAGCGATTGGGTCGGGTCAGGTCAAGCGGCTTTTTCGCCCCTGTGACGTTTTTTTTAATCCCCCACCCAAAATAGGGCCATAACCTGCCAAAACCCGGAAAAACCAAGCCTTGATGTTTAACCGGCTGGTTTGTTTTCTGGCAGCACTTCCAGATGCGGCTCCTTCGCGTACTTTTCGATACTGTTAGTGGCGTGAAAGTTATTTTGAAATCAACCTCTTTTGCGCCGCGCACCGAACCAAAAGCTGATGCCCGCAACGCCAAGGCCGATTCCCAAAAACACAAACATCCAGCGATAGCCATCTGGTGCCCCGGCGTCAAACTGGCCAATGATTATGCCTGCAACGCCTTGAAGGACAAACAAACCGGCAAAGGTCGCCAAATTGATCGTCGTCAACGCACGGCCAATCTGATGTTCGGGCACAGCTTCGCGTGAAGCGGCATAATTAAGCGTAGCACTTGATCCAAGAAGCCCATGCGCCAGCAGAAGCGTCGCAGCCACACCAACGCCCACAGGGCCTACAAACGCCTGCAAAAGGCACGCCCCTGCCCCGACCATAACAGCAAAGACAATCAATCCGTGCGCTTTGCCCGGCATCATACGCGATAATTGCCCATAGGCCGGTGGCCCCAAGATCATGCCAATCGTCATGATCAGCAAGATGTTGCCAACTTCGACCGCACGAAGATCAAAGACATCGTGTAAATAAGGCCCACCCCAAAGCCCCCGCACAGTCAGGATTGCCGGATAGCTAAAGAACGCCACGCCGACCAAAAGCCAAACCTGCCGGTTTTTCCAAACCGATATGATCCCGCGCAAGGCTTCAAGAACGGTTTCGCCCTTATGATCGGCTTTGGCCCGCCCCGGTGGTGTGTCACGCACAAATACAAGATCAAGCACCACAGCAAGCACGCTTAACCCCGCCAAGCCATAATAAACCGTGCGCCAGCCATGGGCATTCACCAAGGCCGCCAACGGCGTTGCCGATGCCAGAACCCCGATCAAACTAAATGACACGATCAATCCAGACGCCGCGGCGAACTTTTCCGGTGCCGTCCAGCGCGCGGCCAACACCAATGCCGACATAAAGGCCGCAGAACACCCCAAACCAATCACCGCCTGGCCGATCATCAGACCCAATACGCTATGGGCATTGGCAAAAATGATGACACCAGCAACCGTGATCATCATCAAGAAACCATTGGTCAAACGCGGGCCATAACGGTCCAGCATCACGCCAACAGGAATTTGCATCAGGGCAAAGGCAAAATGAAAGCTGCCTGAAATCAGGCCAAGCTGTTCTGGGGTAACTGCAAGCTCATCGCGAAGCGGCTCTGCCAACAATGCTTGGGCAGAGCGGAAAAACTGGCTTAGCGAAAAAGCAAGTAGGATCGGCACCAAAACCGTCAAAAACGGTCCCATGCCGCGTGGGGAAACTGTGGGGCTTGAATTTTCTGTCATGATGCCAACCGGAATAATCCCATCATGACCAAACGGCAAGTATTTGTATGACAAAAACAAATACGCCAAACATCAGGAAAGCAACGTGATATCCGGGAACTATCTGTCTCTGACCCTAGTCACGGGCTCCTGCCCTATCGGTGACAAGGGTCGTCATCTCGCCTAATCCATATTTGCGGGAAATCACATCAGCCATCCCCATGTAGCGAACAATATCAAGCGCCTTACGCCAAGGTGTCAGTACCTGTTCGGGGGTATCCTTAGAAAAGGCGAGATACATTTCGTATTTACCCAATTGAATTGCCGGAACAACTTCACCCTGATCAAGACCAAGCTTCTTGCGTTGAAAATTCATCACGATGTCAGATGCTTCCCACAGATCAATGCGATCCTCGACCAGCATACGTAATGACGTTTCGGGAACATAAAGTGGTTCAAGGTTTTCAAAACCAAGTTTGCGCAAGCTACGCTCGGCGGCCCCGCCTGCTTGCACCCCAATGGCGTGGACGGATTTGGCGTCTGAAAGCTTTGTGATGTCGATCTTGCGATCAGCCTTTTTATAAAGCCAGCCACGGGTCACAAAAATGGGCCCCACCCATTTGAACTCGTCCTCGCGTTCAGGTGTACGCACCATTGAAAACAAGGCTGTACCGGGTTTTGATTTGACGATATGCAGCGCACGCTTCCATGGCAGCACTTCAAACCCGGCCTCGTAACCAACAAGAACCGACATCGCACGCACCATTTCCACCCCCGCTCCGCGCAGGCCATCCGGGGTGACATAATTAAACGGGGGAAAGTCTTCGGTATAGATTTTGACATTGTGCGCAGATTGAACTTGTACAAGTTCCTGCGATTGCGCCAATACAGACAGGGGTAAAAAAAACAGCACAAGGAAAAGACAGCTCCAACCAAGCAAACGCTTAATAATGGGATGTCGATCCGTTGCAGAAGTGTCCGTCATTACACAAAAACACCGACCAGAACACTGCCGGGAATAAAACCGATCAGCGAACATCCTGCATGGCAATGATACCAGACATCTGGATTGTCAGTGCGTACATTCATATCTAGACTCAAATGGATAAAAAATTAATCTGAATAGAAAATCGTCACGCAACCACAACCATTAGCTCGACAGGGTCTTTGAAAGCCCAGTCAAAACCAAAGACGCCCCAAAAGGCTTCGGCTATACTGATATGTTCGTATTCCTCTACTCTCGGGTGTGGACGGCACCGCCGTTAATCCCGTGAAAGTGGAATCACATACCTAAATGCAATTGGCGCACGAACAGTTAAAGTTGAACATGAGCAAGATTTACAACGAAAAAATTCGTTATTCAACTAAAAAAATTCGACCATTTAGAGATTCTCGGAAAACGGGTAATTCTCTTTGGGTCCCAAAAACATGCAGCGTTCCGCATGACGAAACATAACCCGCCATCTTCTCTTCCGGTTTTGGACGCGGATATGGGGGATCGAATTCGCCATGTTGTCGATCTGTTTGACCGCAAGAAGGACGCAGCCGAAGTCGCCGGTGTCATCCCCGAGCAACTGAACCGATGGTGCACGGCACAGTCTGAACCTCGTTTCGTCGGCATTTCACGCATGGCGCTGGCACAAGACGTCAGCCTGAACTGGATTGCAACCGGTCACGACACAGCCGAGCGGACGGACAATACCACCGCCCCCTCAGACGCCAAACCTTTTGACCCGTCCCACCGCGATATGTTGATGGCCATGATCAGCGGATTTCTTGCAGCAGAGGGCATCAACAATGCTGCACAGATCGCGCATGACATCATGAAAGCTCATGATGAAATCATCAACAAGATCGAAAAAAATCGACACTCCACTGATCTGGGCTATCTACTGTCAGAGGCCATTTCAACAATCATCGCCCGGTATCGCAACCGAACGGCAACAAACCCTCTTGCCAGCTCGTAACCGGCACCTCTGATTTGCGACATAGAAAATCGTCACCCATGTCGCAGTCAGACGGGCAGTGCCACATCATCAATGATCAATTGAACGCCATCGCGTCCCTGCCAAGTGTCGCGTCGCAGATGCCCCAGAATATGAAGCGGCCGACCACCATGCTTAATCAGGGTCTGGCCCATATCATTATCAAGGCATCTGAACGCAATCGCCTTAAGCCGGCCTTTGCCGTTCGCCCCAGTCAGAATACAGCGCACATGCTCGGCGCCCACCACATCGGCCTTCACTGCCCGGCAATCAACAAAGGCAAAGCGCGGCTCGGCATTTCCTGCGCCAAATGGCCCAAGCTTTTCAAGCGCATCAACCAGTTGAAGCGTCGCCCCGTGCGCATGAAGCGCGCCATCTACCGTGATGGTCGGGCGAATGTCGTTTTCTTCAATGATTTTGGCGAAACGTTCTTCAAGGAACGCTTCGAACGCGCCGCGCTTTTCTGGATCAAGGGTAAAGCCCGCCGCCATGCCGTGCCCGCCGCCATTGATCAAAAGCCCCGACTGGCGGGCGGCAATAATCGCAGCCCCAAGGTCAATCCCACGGACAGACCGCGCAGATCCCTTATAAACACCGTCAACCATGCCCATCACAAGGGACGGCACGTGATAGCGGTCCTTCAGTCTGCTGGCGACAATGCCGATCACGCCGGGATGCCAATCCTCCCCGCCGACCAGAACCATGGAACCCACTTTGCTTTGCCCTTCGACCGCACTAATCGCTTGATCAAGGACGATATCTTCAATCGCTTTGCGCTCTCGGTTATATTCATCAAGCTTACGGGCGATATCTTGCGCCTCTGGTGGGTTCTCACCCGAAAGAAGGGTCGTACCAAGGAAACTTTCGCCAACGCGCCCACCGGCATTCACACGCGGCCCAAGGACATATCCCAGATGATACGCACTTGGCGTTTCATTCACCCCGGCAACATCGGCCAATGACGTCATCCCGACATTGGACCGATGCTTCATCACCTTTAGGCCTTGCGTCACAAAGGCCCGGTTCAGCCCGCGCAACGGCACAACATCACACACCGTTCCCAATGCCACCAGATCAAGCCAATTGCGCAAGTCCGGTGCGCGAATACCGGCCTTTTCAAGCCAACCCCGATTGCGCAATTCCCGCAGCATGGCCACGCACAACAAGAATGCGACACCGGCGGCACATAAATGCCCAAGGCCACTTTCATCATCCAGACGATTGGGGTTCACAATCGCAATCGCAGGCGGCAATTCAGGTTCGGCTGCGTGGTGATCAACAACAATGATTTCGATCCCGGCATCTTGGGCTTCTTGCAACGGCGCATAGGCCGTAACCCCGCAATCAACCGTCAGGATCAACTTGGCGCCATTGCGTTGTAGCTCCAGCAATGCCGGGGCATTGGGGCCATAACCCTCTGTCATGCGATCAGGAATATGAACCGGAACATCGGCACCAAGGGCGCGGAAAAATCGTTTTAAAAGGGCCGTGCTGGTTGCACCATCAACATCATAATCGCCAAATACAGCGATCTTTTCGCCCGCCTCAATGGCATCGGCAATACGTGCTGCGGCCTTGTCCATATCCTGCAAGGAAGACGGATCGGGCATGAGATCGCGCAAGGTCGGCGATAGGAAACTTTCGGCATCATCAAGCCCGATGCCACGGTTCGACATTACCCGCCCGACAATCTCTGGCACGCCAAAGCGTTGCGAAATTGTCGTTGCCAACCGCTCATCATTTGCGCGCTCACGCCACCATTTGCCGGTAACGGATCGCTCAATTCCCATAAAAGTCGTTTCTTGCGCATGATCTGTCATGCCCAATGAAATAGCGTAATCTTGGGTCGGCTTAAACCGGATAATTTGCGATCAGGTTGGAAACCAATCACCAAACAAATCGGAAACTAAGTCCGCGGGTTATCCCGGCACCATTTCAGAACGTTTTGCGCATCCGCTGCCGGATCGGAAATGGGGTAGAAAACCTTGGTGATCTTGCCGTCATCAATGATCATGGTCAGGCGTTTAAACAACCGCATCGCCGCAATTTCAAAATCGGGCATTGCCATGGCTTCTTTGAAACGATGATCGGCATCGGACAATAACGCGAAGGGTAGATGAAGGCGCTCGCCCGCCTCTTTCTGATATTCCGTCGACTGACTTGAAAGCCCAAACAGATTGGCCACCCCAAACGCCCCTAGTTCCGCAGCATGATCGCGAAACGAACAGGATTGCGGCGTACAGCCCTTGGCACCGGGAATTTCATCCCATCCAGCAGGCGACGGTAATCCCGGTTTGGCAGTCCGCGGATAGGCATAAACAACTGTGCGCCCAGCAAGATCGGATAAATCCACCGACTGCCCATCGGTTGCGGGCAAAGGAAGTGCTGGCACGATCTGCCCGGTCAGTCGTTCAATGACATGCGCGTCACTTTCGGTACTCATGAAACATCCTCCCTGTTTTCAAATATGGACCTTCAACACCGTCACCGGGCGTGTCCACTTCACTGGAAGATAGATGTGGTTGAACCGACTGAAAAGAAAGGGCCATTGCGCATCGTGGAAAACATCACACTCACTGTTCCGTTGCGCGCAAAATTTCCTGCCAGTTTTGTCGCCCGCCCAGAACACGTAAGATCACAACCTGATCGCGTTTGACCACGTAAACGATTAGATGACTTTGGTGACTGTGAATATGAACAGGCGGAGAAAACTCTGGTCGTTCTCGCGCAATTTCCGGCATTGCAACAATCGCATCAAACGCACGAACCAGCCCGTCGATGTAGTCATCCGCCTGATCGAGTGCCCAGTTTTCCGCCGAATAGCGCCAAACATCATCAAGGTCATCCAAGGCCCTTGGTGACAGTAAATAACGCGTCGGCTTATTTGACGACATGGCGCGCGCGCATTCTCAACTTAAATTCCGTGGCATCAAATACTTGCGGTTCACCGCTTTCGACACCATCCGTGATCGCCGCCTGCAGCACCTCGATGGCTTGTTCCCGTTCCTGATCTTTGCGGATCAGATCACGCACATAGTCGCTTGCGTTGCTAAAACGACCACTATCGGCACGACGTTCGACCCATTCTTTCATCAAGTCTGGCAAAGAAACATTCATGGTTGCCATAGCAACATCCTCCATACTGTGATCGAGAATAATACTGCATGTCAAAATTTGTCAATTTTATTGGCAATCTTTGCCATTCCAACTTCAAACCTTAATACAGACAATCAATACCAAAAAGACGGAGCCGTATGGATTTCGCCTGCTGATCAAACAATCCCCTCATCCGCAGCAATCAACGCCAAGCCATGGGCAACCGACAAGAACGGCTGGCCGATTTCGATGCGCTCGACGCCAAAGCCGTCTTCAAATATTTTGCGCACGGCCGGGACGTATGATGTGCCACCGGTCATGAAGACCTTGGAAACATCACGCGCATCGACACCGGCTTGCGACAGGCAGTTTTTGGCAGCCAGTTCTATATCGGCCAAATCTGGTGCGATGGAGGTTTCAAAATCAGCACGGGTGAATTTTTCTTCGATTTCGACCCCGCCGTGGGAGAATTGCAGAACCGTGCTGTCATTCTCAGAAAGTTCTGCCTTGGCCTTGGACACCGTTTGATACAGATGGAAACCCATTTCATCTTCGATGATGGCCACCAGATCTTCGATGTCATCTGGTTTGGTCGCAGATCGGATCAGGCTTTTGATTTCGTTGATGGTTTTGGGCTGGTTCATCATGGCGAGTTCATGCCAGCGCGAAAACGCCGTGTAATATTGGCGCGGCACCGGCAAGGTCGCACCCATTGATTTGTATTCGGAGCCAAAGCCAAGCCGCGGCCAAACGGCCTTTTGGATGATGCGGTAATCAAATCGGTCGCCTGCAACACCAAGGCCGGTATGGGCCAACGGTTGCACACCAGCGATGCCAAGACCCGGCGTAAAGCGGATCAGTGAAAAGTCACTGGTACCCCCGCCAAAGTCGGCCACCAGAACGGTTTCGGGTTTATCAAGTTCGCGCCCGTAATAGTAGGATGCGGCCAAGGGTTCAAACACCATGGCTTCAACGTCAAACCCGGCCTGATCATAGGCACTGCGCAAGCGCATTTCGGCAAAATCATTATCCGGGTTATTACCCGCAAACGCGACCGGACGCCCCGAAATCACCCGTTGCCCCAACCAGCCAAGGCTGTGCTGGGCGAAATGGTGGATTTGGGTCAAAAAGGTTCCGATCAAATCTTCGATCGAATAGGTTGTCCCGAAAATATCCGTGCCGTCAAAATCCTTGGATGCAAGGTATGACTTCATCGACTGGATCAAACGGCAGTCGTGACTTTCCTTAAGGTACTCGTCAATCGCAAACGGCCCGGAACAACTTTTTGAAAAAGTCGGCGCACCGGGGGCTTTGATATCCTGCTCTTCCCAGAAATACAGGATGGTGCGATAGGTATCGAAGCTGTTGGCCCCGACTTCAAACTTTGCCGACTGCACATTGCCCGCACTGTCTGCAACGGCAAGGACAGAATTGGTCGTACCGAAATCAAGCGCAATAATTTCCGACATTTGGCGGGCTCCGACAAAAGGTGTTCTTTGATGGGGGCGGAGGATGTAACCCAGTCCGCCCTGCCCCGCAAGCGATTAGACGACAGTCATAACGAAAAAAGGGAGTGCCCGAAATTATAACGAGGCACTCCCAATTTCAGATTCCGCAAAAGCAGACCTTATTTGTACCAGATCTTCCGGCTGAAATCGTGTACCGCGCGGACATAGCGCACGGTCCCTGACTGCGAACGCATCACGATGCTTTCGGTTTCAGCACCATTGGCAAAACGGCGCACACCGCGCAGCATTGCACCATCGGTCACACCGGTTGCCGCAAACATCACATTGCCCTTGGCAAGTTCACCAAGCTTGTATTTGCGGTTCAGGTCTTCGATGCCCCATTTTTTCGCACGGGCAATTTCGTCATCGTTGCGGAAAACCAAACGACCCTGGAATTGACCACCGATGCAGCGTAAGGCTGCTGCGGCAAGAACACCTTCCGGTGCGCCGCCAGTCCCCATGTAAAGATCGATGCCCGAAGACTTCTGCGAGGTCGCAATCACACCGGCAACATCGCCATCGCCAATCAGCATGATGCGTGCACCTGCTTCGCGGGTTTTCTCGATGATTTCCTGATGGCGCGGACGATCAAGGATACAGACAACAAGATCGGCAACTTCGCAGCCTTTTGCTTTCGCAAGGCTGGTAAGGTTTTCCAGCGGGGTCGCATCAAGGTCGACAACATCTTCTGGAAGACCACCGCCAACAGCAATTTTGTCCATATAGGTATCAGGCGCGTTCAAAAAACCGCCCTTTTCGGCCATCGCAACAACAGCCAACGAGTTTGGGCCACCGGTTGCGCAAATGGTCGTGCCTTCAAGCGGATCAAGTGCGATGTCAATTTCCGGACCGTTGCCAGAACCGACTTCTTCACCAATGTAAAGCATCGGAGCTTCGTCGCGTTCGCCTTCGCCGATAACGACGGTGCCTTTGATATCCATGCTGTTGAGCGCATTGCGCATCGCATCCACGGCGGCCTGGTCGGCGGCCTTTTCATCGCCACGGCCCATCAAAAGCGAGCAAGCAAGGGCTGCTGCCTCGGTCACGCGAACAGTTTCAAGCGCGAGATTTCGATCCATTTTGTCTTCCTTGTCTATTGACGCGGGGTCTGGGGGCCCCGTCTCATTGTTGTATTTCTAAGACACTACAACAACGCCCCGCATCTTGACAGGTGCGAGGCGTTTATATGTTGTTTGTTTTGTTAAGATGCGAAACTTTCAATCCGCATCAGAACCGGCGGCTGAGAATTGCTTTCAAACGCTGCAATATCTTCAACTGCACCCGAAATCGCAGTTTCGGTCGTTTCATGGGCAACAATCACCACCGGCACAACACCGCCTTCGGTTTCTGCCCGACCATGCTGGATCATCGAGGCCATAGACACACCGTGCTTGGCAAGGGCTGCGGTGACTTCTGCCATCACGCCCGGACGATCCCAAACCATCAGGCGCAGATAATACGCACCCGTATGTTTTTCGAGCGACGCCCGCACATTCTTTTTAAGACGATCTGCCGGAACACCAAAGACAGGAACAACACGGCCTGCCGCGATATCGACAATATCAGCAACCACAGCCGATGCCGTCGGACGTTCGCCCGCACCACGGCCCTGCAAAATCACCGGACCAACATAATCACCTTCAAGGGCGACTGCGTTAAACACGCCTTCGACCTTGGAAATCTGGGTGACGCGGTCAACCATCATTGGCGAAACGCGCTGTTCAATGCCTTCAGGTGTTTGCTTGGCAATCCCCAAAAGCTTGATGCGATAGCCAAGTTCTTCGGCCAGTTGAATATCAAGGGCAGATACGCTGCGAATGCCTTCAACCGAAACCGCGTCGAAATCAACCTCAACCCCGAATGCAAGGCTGGCAAGGATGGCAAGTTTATGCGCGGCATCAATGCCATCAACATCAAAGGTCGGATCAGCTTCGGCATAGCCCAATTTTTGCGCTTCGTCCAAAACATCGGCAAAATCGCGGCCCTGCTCACGCATGGTGGTCAGGATATAGTTACAGGTGCCGTTCAGAATGCCGGTCACGCGCGAGATGGCATTGCCTGCCAAACCTTCGCGCAATGCCTTGACCACCGGAATACCGCCCGCAACCGCCGCCTCATAGGCGATGGTGACATTATTGGCATCGGCAATCTGGGCAAGTTCAACCCCCTTAAGGGCGATCAGTGCCTTGTTTGCAGTGACAACATGCTTGCCGTTTTCAAGGGCCGTTTTGCAAACGTCATACGCAATGCCGTCCGAACCACCGATCAGTTCAACCAGAATGTCGACGTTTTTATCCACCGCAAGATCACGGGCATCGTCGTACCAAGTCAGGCCATCTGTTGAAAAACCACGATCGCGAGTTCGATCACGCGCCGATACCGCTGTAACAACAATCTGAGCACCCGAACGGTCGGTCAGAATGTCGCGATGTTCACTCAGCAGTTTAACGGTTCCGGCACCGACCGTACCCAGGCCTGCCACACCGATTTTGACGACGTCTTTCACGATAACTCCTTAGCACGTGGTTAGAACTCAAAGCGCGTATATACCCAAAATTTGGTCACTGTGCCTTGATAAAATAACGCCCGGGACATGTCCCGGGCGAAACACAGAATGCTTTATGAGATATCAGACAGATTTCTTCAACAGTTCACGTGCAGATTCTGCATCAGGACATTTTTGGAAGAACTGTTTGATGTTGCGATTGGCCTGACGGATGCGGTGTTTATTTTCAACCAGCGCAATACGCACATGGCGATCACCATACTCGCCAAAGCCAAGCCCCGGCGCGACCGCAACACCTGCTTCTTGCAAAAGAAGCTTGGAAAAATCAAGCGACCCCAACTCGGCAAAGGCAGCAGGGATTGGTGCCCACGCAAACATGGTTGCTGCGGGACTTGGAATCTCCCAACCCGCACTTTGCGCACCTTCGATAAAGATATCGCGGCGATCACGGTAAAGATTGCGGAATTCCTCGACACAATCTTGCGGACCATTAAGGGCGGCTGTTGCTGCGACCTGCACCGGGGTAAACGCCCCATAATCAAGATATGATTTAATGCGGGTCAGCGCATTGATCAGTTTCTTGTTGCCGGTGGCAAAACCAATACGCCAGCCTGCCATCGAATAGGTTTTCGACAACGAATAAAATTCCACCGCAATATCCTTCGCCCCTTTGCATTGCAGGATCGAGGGCGGCGGATTGCCATCAAAATAAATCTCGGAATACGCAATATCAGACAGGACATAGATTTCATGCTTGCGGCAGAAATCAACGACCTCCTGATAAAACGCCAGATCAACCACAAGCGACGTCGGGTTGGCCGGGAAATTCAACACAACCGCACTTGGCTTTGGAACTGAATGTTTCACCGCGCGGTGAAGCTGTTCCATAAAACTTTCGGTGTTGAATGTGCCCTGATCATCATGGCCAATCGGAATGTGACGCAAAGCCGCACCAGCAATGATGAACCCAAACGCATGGATCGGATAAGACGGGTTGGGCACCAAAAAGATATCACCGGGGCTGGTGATTGCAGCCGCTAGGTTGGCAAGCCCTTCCTTGGAGCCAAGGGTCACGACCGTTTCGGTTTCTGGATCAACATCAACGCCAAATCGACGGTCGTAATAAGCAGCCAATGCTTTGCGAAGGCCCGGAATACCCCGCGACATGGAATAGCCATGTGTGCGCGGGTTCTGAACGGTTTCAACCAGTTTATCGACAATATGCTGCGGGGTGGCCGGGTCCGGATTGCCCATACCAAAATCGATAATGTCCTCACCCGCTCGCCGTGCCGCCGCTTTCATCGCATTTACTTCTGCGAATACATAAGGCGGGAGACGTTTTATGCGGTGGAAGTCTTGGGACATTATCCTTCATCCTCATCAAATTGCCGATTTTCGAATTTTATGCGAAAAGCACATCATCGAATTTACAAAAATTGCGTAAGCACCCTTAAAACAGGCACTTCACAGCGTACAATTCGAAGGATTTACCTTTTATGGGAAGCGGACTCAACGAATTAATGCGCTTAAAACCAGCTTAAGTATTATTTGCGGCAATGAAACGGCGCGAATTCGGCAATATTTTTCACGATCTGAACCACCCCACCCAACGGGCAAACGAAAACAGCGCGAAAGGATTGCTCCTTTCGCGCTGCGAAAAACCATCTGCAAGAATGTTTCAGCCGCTTATAACCGGCCTGATCATCACGCAATCAGTATTCCAGATAAATCTCAACACGGCGGTTGCCTGCTTCACCGGCAGGAATACCTTCATAATAGCGTGGATCGGCTGCACCATCGGCCCCGACAAAGATCGCATCCGGGCTCACACCAAGTGACAGCAACCGCGAAACGACTGCCGATGCACGGCCTTCGGAAACGCGGCGATTGACTGCCAAGTGCTGTTCAAGCGACATATCGCCCGTGCGCATTGACGCATGGCCAATCACGCGAAGGATACCGCCGGTCTGCTGCCAGGTATTTGCCACCTGTGACAAAACCGAATTATCTGTCCCGCCAAGTTTGGTTGACCCATGCATGAACTGAATTTGTGCAATCTGTTCTGCATTTATCGCCGGTGCAAGTTGATCAATTGACCGCACACCAAGACGCGATGCCATCGCATCGTTGGTCACCGTCATATCGACCACAGCGGATTCGCCATAAACCGATCCACCGCCGCCCAACTGACTTTCATCAACCGTAACCGAACCATTGTCGGAATAAAGCGAGTAATCAAAGGACTGCCCTTGGGCCACCTGCACAGCAGGTTCGTTCGCAAAAACGCCTGCACCCTCAGCAAGGCGGCGCTGATACTGATCCATAACCGGATCATTCCCCGATGAGGACGCCATCGCGGGTGCCTCAGATACGCTTACCGAACTTGCTTCGCTGGCCTGTGCTGCGTCATATGCTGCAAGTTGCTGCGCCTTGGCGGCATCAGTTGCCATCGCTGCTGGTCGTTCAGGTGCTGCTTGCGGGGTTGGAACCGGACCAGATACTGGCGACTTGGCGCTCCATTCATCGGCAATCGTCGATCCCGACGGGGCCGAGGTCACAGCGCGCGTGGTCGCAGTAGCTGCAGCACTCGCGGTTGTCTCTGCCGCCGCGGCGCTAGAGGTCACCTCAGCCATCGCAGTGCTACTGACTGGAGTGGACGGTGCTGGTGCAATGACCGGCTGGGACACGACAGGTTCTGGTGCCGCTTGCAATGCATTGACTGGTGCGCTGCTTTGACGGCGTCCGGTCTGGGAATATTGTGCATTGGCGCGATCGGCTGCCAAACCGGCAATCAACGCATCGCGTTCTTTGTCACCGGTCACAATTGGTTTGGATGGTGTATCGGACAGATTTGGATATTCGCCGTCTTCACCGGGAATCGCTTCTTCGGATTTCAAAGCGGCTTCTTCGTCGTCACCGTCGAACATATCGCCGACGGATTTCCCCCACTCAACCGGATTGATCGCATCAGGAACAGAAGAACAGGCGCTCAGTGCCAGTACCACGGCCAGTGCAGAACCGGTCTGCAGAACCCCCCGCAGTTTCCCCCTTGCAGTTTCCTGCCACGACCACTGCTCTGTCGTCGATTTCAGAACGCCCATTTGTTTTCGCTGCTCCAAATTCAGTTGGATGACTTCTGCAATCAAAATATCCGCAGAAACGTCACCTTATAATTCTTGTACTACCCCTTGGCGACGCGCTAGGCTAAGGCCATGATAAGCTTGGGATCAAGCAGAGTTTCAACCCGGAACGTCATTTGGATACCTGCAACATCAAACGTCAAAAGTCTTGCGATATTGCAAACAAGCCCGAAACGTATTGAAATAGCAAAGTATCTTGGGCGGTATCATAAGGGAATGCCCCATGAGCGATCAACAGGCCATCGAAACCGAAATAACCCACCCCGATCCCGAAAAACTATCTTCAGCAATGGCAGAGATAGCCGAAAGAAGTCAACGACTTGTATCTGATTTCCTTGCCAGACAAGCAGAAGACCCCGAAATTTCGGACCCGGACCCGCTAAATATCGGCTCGGCCTTTGCGGAACTTACCAGCCACATTATGCAAAATCCTGGCAAACTGGTCGAAGCACAAATCGATCTTTGGCAGCAATATTATACGCTGTGGCATAACACCACATTGCGCATGATGGGCGAAGAATCCGAACCGGTGGCCTCCCCCAAAAAAGGTGATCGTCGCTTCCGTGACGAGGCATGGGAAAACAATGAACTGTTCGACTTCATCAAACAGTCATATCTTCTGTCCTCTCAGTGGATGCAAAATGTGGTTCAGGAAGTCGATGGACTCGACGACAAGACCGCACAAAAAGTCGAATTCTATACACGGCAATTTGTTGATGCGATTTCGCCAACAAACTTCCTGATGACCAACCCGGAAGTTTTGCGCACCACCATTGAAAGTGGCGGCGAAAACCTGCTGAAGGGTCTGCAGAACCTTTTGGGCGACCTTGAACGGGGCAAGGGCAAACTGCAAATCCGCATGACCGACCTTGATGCCTTCAAGATCGGTGAAAATGTCGCAACCACCGAAGGGGCGGTTGTTGGCAGAACCCCTTTGATGGAACTTTTGCAATATAAGCCAAGCACCGAAAAGGTTGCTAAGCGCCCGCTTATGATCATTCCGCCGTGGATCAACAAATATTACATTCTTGATCTCCGGCCAGAAAACTCGTTCATCAAATGGGCTGTTGATCAGGGCCACACGGTCTTTGTCCTGTCATGGGTTAACCCGGACAAAAAACTGGCTGAAAAGTCGTTTGAAGATTACGCCAAGGAAGGTGTGCTTGCCGCCCTTGATTTCATCGAACAGGCAACCGGCGAAAAAGAAGTCAACGCGATTGGCTACTGCCTTGGCGGAACGCTTCTAAGCTCGACCTTGGCCTATATGGCGAAAACCGGCAATGAACGGATCAAATCGGCGACCTTCTTAACGACGCTGACCGATTTTGATAAATCCGGCGAACTTTCCGTCTTTGTCGATGACGAGCAAATCAAAAGCCTTGAACACAAGATGTCCAAAGATGGCTATCTTGATGGACGAGACATGTCTATGTCGTTCAACATGCTGCGCGCCAATGACCTGATCTGGTCCTTTGTCGTCAGCAATTACATGCTGGGCAAAGACCCGTTCCCGTTTGATTTGCTGTATTGGAATTCCGATTCTACGCGCATGCCCAAGGCCATGCACAGTTTCTATATGCGTAATATGTATAACAAGAACCTGCTGCGCGAACCGGGCGGAATTTCGATCCTCGGCGAAAAGATTGATCTGCGGGATATCAAAATTCCGGTCTATTTCCTGTCCACCCGCGAAGACCATATTGCACCGTGGCAGGCAACCTATGCCGGAACGCAACTCATGTCAGGTCAGGTGAAATTTGTTCTTTCCGCTTCGGGGCACATTGCCGGTGTGGTCAACCCGCCAGCCGCGAACAAATACTGCCATTGGACCTATAACCGCACACCGGCCGATCCCGAAGACTGGATGGCCAAAGCCACCCAGCATGAAGGATCATGGTGGATGGATTGGCAAAATTGGATCAGCCGCCGCTCAGGTGGCAAGGTTGATGCCCGTAAAGAAGGCGATGGCAAGCTCAAGGTGCTTGGCCCTGCACCGGGTGACTATGTCAAAGTCACTCTGTCATAATCGCCAGGTCGTCTTTTAATGAACGCGGCCTGCCATTTGGCAGGCCGTTTTCTTTTGCTTCACCTCAATAACGCTTAACCCACCGCAAGGATCAGAACATGACACAGACAATCGGTTTTCTTGGTGCTGGCCGCATGGCAGCCGCCATGATCAAACGTCTTCTGACACAGGGTTATGCCGTTCAGGTCTGGAACAGAAGCCCTGACAAGCTTGAACCGCTTGTTTTGCTTGGTGCGCGTGCCTGCGCGACCCCGGCCGATGCTGCGCAAGGTGCTGATACCGTCATTTCCTTTATGGCAGATGATCGTGCGGCAGAGGCCGTCTGGCTTGGAGAAAACGGTGCCTTGGCTGCGATGACCAAAGGCACCCCGGCGATGGAATGTTCAACACTTTCCCACGCATTCGTCATTGAACTGGCTAAGAAGATCGAGGCGGCCGGTTGCCGATATATTGATACACCCGTTACCGGCGTTCCCGCCGATGTAGAAGCCGGCAATACCATCTTTCTGGTTGGCGCATCGTCAGACGCACTTGAGTCCGCCCGCGCCATCATGAATGCAACCGGCAAGCGGATCGTGCATTTTGGTCCAATTGGGTCAGGCACAGTTTACAAGTTGATGCACAATTTGCTTGGCGCAGTTCATATTGCCGCCGCCGCAGAATTGGTTGGCGTTGCCAAACGGGCCGGACTAGATGGCGATCTTGTCGCAGAAACCTTTGCCAATGGTGCGAATGCAAGCCCAACCGGCTTGATCACCGTTCCGGGCATGGTCAGCGGCAATCACCACGAAGGCATTCATTTCACCACCGGCCTTCGTGCCAAGGACGCCAGCTATGCCATGAAACTGGCAACGGAAATGGGCATCACCCTTCCGGTCGGGCAAGCAGCCAGTGCGGTATTTGATGATGCCACCGCCAGAGGATATGGCGATCTGGCCCAAAGTGCTGTGATAGAGCTTTACACACCGAAACCAAAACCCTAAGCAGCGACAAATTCCGGCTTAGGCGACCTTTTCAACCAGATAAGCCACCGCATTGTCAAAACTTGACAGCCGTGGGTAGTCGGTTTCGGGGATCGGGATATCAAACCGTTTTGATAGGGCGGTGACAAGGTTTAGGAAATCCATCGAATCAATATCGAATTCCTCGCGAAGTTCGCCCTTCCGGTCAATATCACTCACCTCAATATCGGGGGCAATGCGATGCAATTCTTCGCCAAGTGCGGCTTCCATATCTGCTGGGCTACTCATAGGGTCTCCGGTTTTAAAAGAAAGCCTTCAATGGCATTAAGAAACAGCGCACCACGATGACCATCACTCACCCGGTGATCACCGGCAAGTGTTACCTCGACAATGCGCCTTGGACCAACCATGCCGTCCACCACCCAAGGCCGCATGACCGGCATGCCAAAGCCGATCAGGGCGACTTGTGGTGGATAGATGATGCCATAAAGTGCTTCGACACCACGGTCCCCAAGGCTTGAAATCGTAATCGTTGGATCGGAAAGTTCGGAACTTCGAAAACGCCCGGCACGCACACGGCTAACCAAATCGCGCATCGCCCCCATTAACCCGTCAAGTTCAAGCTGATCGGTATTATGAATGGCTGGGGCGACAAGGCCCGTTCCGCGAATATTGATCGCAACCCCCACATGAACTTCAGGGGATGGCTGATAGGTATTCTCGGAAAAAAATCCGTTAAATTCCGGGTGCTTCTTGGCCGCGCGCGCCACGGCCTTAACAAATAACGCCCCCAGCAAAATCCGCGCACTGGCATCCCGCCCGGCATTGTATTGCGTTACAAAATCCTCGGCCGCACTTAGATCGATATGATGGGCCAGATAGTAATGCGGAATGGTCTGATTGGACCGCGTCATTGCCGCGGCAATTGCAGCACGCATGCCACTCAGCACACCAGAACCTGCATCTGGTTGCATAACGGGTTTCGCCGCCTGATCCGCACTGGCGGCCGCAACAGGAATATCGGCCAGCACAATCGCCCCATCGGGCCCTGTACCGGTTAAACCCGAAATTTCAGTTCCCGATTTCTCGGCAAGTCGCCGCGCCGCCGGGGTTATTTTAAGCCGCGCCGCTTGCGTACCCGCACGCACCACATCGCCAATCCCCGCATCCGCATCAATGCCTGCCGCAACTTCCGGCGTCGATATAATGGGTTGCAAAACTGGTGCTGCCTGTTCTGACGGCGCTGAAGGCACAGGCTTGGATGTTTCAGTTACGGCTGGGCTGGTTGACAGAGGCGCCTGCACTTTGACTTTCGCCGTTTCGGCGATCTCGCCTACCGCACTGACCTTGGCCCCCTCGCCCGGATGGCCGATCATGGCAAGTGCAGTTCCGACCGGAACTTTTGCACCAATCTCGACCAATGGTTTTTCGAAAATACCATCTTCAAAAACCTCGATCTCGATTGCGCCTTTCTGGGTTTCGACCAGTGCAATCGTGTCGCCACGTTTAACCGCAGCGCCTGGTGTTACCAACCATTCCACCAGTGTCCCGGCATCCATATCCGCACCAAGCGAGGGCATTAAAAACGCGCTCATGGCTTAGCCCTTTCCCAGCATGGTTTTCACCGCGGCAACGATTTTTGGTGTTTGTGGAATGGCGGCATCTTCAAGATGTTTGGCATAGGGGATCGGGACTTCTTCGCTGCAAACCCGCACCAGCGGCGCATCCAAATCATAAAACCCTGCCTCGGCAATCTGCATACCGATTTCAGCAGCGATGCTTCCGGTTTTCCAACCTTCATCAACAATCACGACCCGGTGGGTTTTCGCAACTGATGCCAGAATTGTCGGCATATCAAGGGGGCGCAAACTGCGAAGATCAACCACCTCGGCATCAATGCCCTGCTGTGCCAATTCTTCGGCGGCATCAAGAGTTTTGAACAATGACCCACCATAGGTAATCAGGGAAACATCCGTTCCAGAACGGCGCACAACCGCATGATCAATATCGACCGGCCCGGCATTGCTCGCCATTTCTCCTGATCGGTTATACAGCATGACATTTTCAAAAATGATCACCGGGTCAGGATCATCAAGTGCGGTTGCCAACATGCCACGCGCATCTTCAAGGGTCGCTGGGGCCAAAACCCGAATACCGGGGATGTGGCCATACCATCCTTCCAGACTGTGTGAATGCTGCGCGGCCAGTTGTTTACCCGCCCCGGTCGCCATGCGGATCGCCACCGGCACGCCGAATTGTCCGTTCGACATATGGCGAAACGTTGCTGCAGTATTTAGAATTTGATCAAGGGCAAGCAACGAGAAATTGACCGTCATCACCTCGACAATCGGGCGCATTCCGGCAATCGCAGCACCAATCCCAGCCCCGGTGAACCCGGATTCTGATAGCGGCGTATCGCGCACGCGATCTGGCCCGAACTGATCAAGCATGCCTTTGCTAACCGCATAACAGCCGCCGTATTTTCCGACATCCTCGCCCATTAAAAAAGTGCGATCATCGCGTTGCAAGGCATCAACAATCCCGGCCTTGATGGCCTCGCGGTAAGTGATTTCCACCGTTTCAGCCGATGGTTCGATCTGGTCCGGGGCAGTCTGGCGATCTGGGGAATAGACATGGGTGGTCAAACCTTCGATCGGCTCCCAAGTGCCTGCCTCGGCAAAGGCAACAGCGGCATCGATTTCGGCGGTAATTTCGGCCTCAATTGCGACGATCTCATCGCTATGGATCATGCCATTTTGTTCAAGCCAGCCCTGAAAACGGACAATCGGCCCTTTCTTGCGCCAAGTCTCGACCTCGTCCTTATCGCGGTAAAGCTGGGCATCAAACATCGAATGGGCGCGCAGGCGATATGTCCGGCATTCAAGGAAATATGGCTTACCTGTTTTACGGATGACGTCTAACGCCCGTCTGGCCGCGGCCTCGACCGCGACAACATCCATGCCATCGACCACTTCGCTTGCAATGGCATAGCTTTCGACTTTTTTATGAATATCAATTTCGGCCTCGGACCGGGTTAAGGCCGTTCCCATGGCATAGCCATTATTCTCGCACACGAACAGGACCGGCAATTCCCACAACGCAGCCAAATTCAGGCTTTCGTGAAATTCACCTTCGGCAACCGCCCCTTCGCCAAAAAAGCACGATGTCACGCCGCCATTGGTGCGCATCTTATCGGCCAATGCCAATCCAACCGCCAACGGTAATCCGCCGCCGACAATGGCATTGCCACCATAAAAATTGGCATCGCTTGAAAACAGATGCATTGATCCGCCGCGCCCGCCCGAACATCCTTCGGCCTTGCCATACATTTCGGCCATGACGCTATTCATCGAAACCCCACGCACCAAGGCATGGCCATGTTCGCGGTACGTCCCGACAACCCGGTCATCTGTTGTTAACAACGGAATGACACCCGCAGCGATGGCTTCTTCGCCATCATAAAGATGCAGGAAGCCGCGAATTTTTTCGCGCGTATACATCTCGGCACATTTGTCTTCAAACCGCCGGATGCGGATCATGTGTTTTAACAAATCACGTAAATGGGCACGGGTTAGATGCGGTTTAACGTCATTCATTGTTCATCACTTTCCAGCGTTGAAATATCGCCTTCGGGAAGCCCCAGCTCGCGCGCTTTTAACAAGCGCCGCATGATCTTGCCGCTGCGGGTTTTGGGCAGATTTTTACGAAAGGCTATGATTTTCGGGGCAACCGCCGGGCCAAGCCGCTTACGCGCATGGCCCAGAAGATCAAGCATCAATTCATCATTGCCTTCAAATCCGGGTTTTAAGGCAACAAACGCCTTCACCACTTCGCCAACCGTTTCATCGGGAATGCCGATCACACCGACTTCGGCAACGCTCGGATGCTCCATCAAGGCACTTTCAACCTCGAACGGGCCAATAAGATGCCCGGCACTTTTGATCACATCGTCATCGCGCCCAACAAACCAGAAATACCCATCGGTATCGCACATCGCAAGATCACCGCTGAGATACCAGCCATCAACGAAACATTTGTTATAACGTTCATCTTCATGCAGATAGGCCCGCATCATCGATGGCCATCCCGGCCGCAGGGCAAGCTGCCCGATGGTCATCGGCTTGGTTGCTTCGCGCAATGTTCCATCGGCCATTTTTTCGACAATACCGGCGGAAATACCGGGCAAAGGTTTGCCCATTGATCCCGGTTTGACATCCATCGACGCATAATTGGCAATCATGATGCCGCCGGTTTCGGTCTGCCACCAATTATCGTGGAACGGCATACCAAAGGCTGCCACACCCCACATCACAGCTTCGGGGTTCAAAGGTTCGCCAACACTCGACATAAACCGCAAATGCGACAGGTCGTGTTGTTTGGCCGGTTCAATTCCGGCCTTCATCAGCATGCGGATCGCGGTTGGGGCGGTGTACCAGACACTGACTTTTTCGGTTTCCAAAATGCGATACCAGCGATCGGCATCAAATTCTGCCTCATCGACAATCATGGTAACGCCATTGGTCAACGGCGAAATAATGCCATAAGACGTGCCGGTCACCCATCCCGGATCGGCCGTACACCAGAAAACATCATCCTCATGCAGATCAAGGGCATAACGCCCGGTCACATGATGGGCAACCACGGCCTCATGCACATGCACGGCCCCTTTTGGCCGTCCTGTTGTGCCCGATGTAAAATGAAGCAGCGCCATATCTTCGGGTGCTGTATGAACCACCGCAAATTCCGGCGATGCCCCAGCCATCAACGCGCCAAGATCGCGGGTTCCTTCGGGTGCGTCGCCCTTGCACCCGATCAGAAGGACTTCCTTTAAATCAGGCAGGTCTTTTCGGATCGCGGCAATCTTGCGTTTGTAAAGGGTTTCAGTCGTGATCAGAACTTCAGCCGCGCCAATGCTCATGCGCGCAGTTACCGGCTCAGGGCCAAAGGCGGAAAACATCGGACAAAAAACCGCCCCGGCCTTAAGCGCCCCAAGGGCGCCGATATAAAGTTCGGGCGCACGGCCCATAAATGAATAAACCCGCGCCCCCTTGCCAAGGCCAAGCCCGCTTAACACATTGGCAAAGCGGTTAGTCTGCGCCTTTAAATCGGCATAGGTAAAATCAAGCCGGGTTTCGTCCTTGGCAATCCAGCGGATCGCGACCTTATCCCCCAATCCGTTGGCAACATGTCGATCAACCGCCTCATGGGCGATATTAAGTGCGCCATCGGAAAAACCATCAAGCATCTTACGGGCTTGCTCCCACGAAAATTCCGTTCGGGTTTTGTGGTAATGTTCCAGATTAGCACCCGCGACATCTTCGGGCCGTTTCCTGATCGCCTGCATCAACACCTCTTTTTGTCATTTGATGGTGTCTTCCCTTAATAGATGCAGCTTAGAATAAAGCGAAAAACAAGACCATGATTCAGATCAAGGTTGCTTTCCCGCTTTGTCTCGCCGATCCACCCAAACGAAAAGCCCCACCTTTTGATCAAAAGGCGGGGCTACAGCATGCATTACTGTCTTTGCGAAAAAGAAGATGACCCGCTAGTCCGCTAATAGCGGCTCATAACGCGCATCGGTCAGGGTTTTAAGAAACGCGACAATCGCCTTGATACGTTTGCTATCAAGCGCATCCCCCTGCTCAAGCTCTTTAAGCGAAATGGTGTCTTCGATTTCCGGGACACCCCATGCCTTACCAGTTTCCGGGTTGGTCTGGTTGGCTTTCGCGCGGCTGTTATATTTATTGTAGAACCGCACCACGGTTTCCAAATCGGCAAACACACCGTTATGCATATAAGGCCCGGTCACCGCGACATTGCGCAATGATGGTGTTTTGTATTTGCCGCGATAAGCTGGATCATTAATCAAAGGATTGTCTAGTAACCCGTTATCGGTGAAATCCACATCCTTGTTATTGGCGCTGCGGGTCGCAACATTGCGCGGCACGCCAATATTGTGGAACTCGTAATTGGTGAAGGTTTCGCCTTCTGCCGTCGGGCTGGATTTCAACATGTGGCAGGTATTGCAGTTACTAAATTGCTGCGAGAAAAACAGAACCCGGCCCAATTCTTCCTGCGGCGTCATTTTATAATCACCGCGCAAGAACCGGTCGTATTTGCTGTCGAACGGGGCGAATTGTTCGTCTTCTTGTTCGAAGGCCGCAATCGCGCGCGTCATTGCGCCATATGCCGCATCAGTGTCGGACCAAACATCATCGCCAAACAATGCCGTAAACCCGGCAACGTAATCTTCGTCTTCCTGTAAACGCGAAACAACGCTGGCCTTGTCTGGCATCCCCATTTCAATCCGGTTTAACGGCGGGCCACCGGCCTGTTCGGCCAAATCAGCAGCCCTGCCATCCCAGAATTGCCCGCCAACCGCAACGCCGTCTTCTCGGACATGGAATTTCGGCGAGAATTTGGCATAGGCCGCCATCGGCGCGTTCCGATCACCAAGGCTTACGCCGTCATCGCCCAATGAAAATGCCCCGTCGGCAATGTCAATACGTGGGTCCCGAAATGCCATGGATGGTTCATGGCACGTCGCACAGGCTTGTGTGCGATTGGCCGAAAGGTTTGGGTCAAAATAAAGCGCCTCACCCAGCGCGCTTAGATCAGAAAACGGCGATTGCGATGCCGCGGCGACTTCTTGCACGGTTTGGCCTGATTGCCCTGCCAACTGCCCCGACAGACGTTTTAAAAAGTCGGTTTGATCTTCGGCTTTGGCCGCACTGCCGAGCCCAACACAAATCATTGCAGCGAATGATACAGTTATGGTCCATCGGGCAAGGCGACCCAACTGGGCAAAACCGGGATGAATGTGGTTCTGGTGGTGCATGAACGGCACTTTGATCTGATCTTGGAAAGGGGCAAGGTTAGCCTTGCGCTCAATATCGCGAACGCAACGCATTTACGCTAAAAGACTTGAACCTTGCTTTGATAAAAGTCAATGGCAGGCCAAATGATCAGATCGCGACCTGTGGGCGGCGACGCATCATCGGGACCAATTGAACGCCAATGATTGCGGCCAAAATAACGCCACATCCGGCATACTCCGCCGGTGCCAACCGTTCACCAAGGAACCATGCCCCGGCAATCGCCGCAAACACCGCTTCCGCACTCATGATGATCGCGGCATCGGATGCTTCGGTATAATTCTGTGCAACGGCCTGCAGGGTAAAGGCAATACCCGCGGACATGATCCCGGCATACAGGATTTCAAACCCGGCATTATAAATATCGGCAAAGCTAAAGGTTTCGGTCAATGCCCCCATTGCCATGCCAAGAATACCCGTGATCAGAAACTGGGTTGCGGCCACCAGTGCCGGTGCGTTCGTCCGTGTGACCATCACACCGATCAAGACAACCTGTGCCGCCCAGAAAAGCGCACTGCCCATCACCCAGAAATCACCAGAACCAAGCCCCGAAAGATCACCGCCGCTGAGCAAATAGGTGCCATAAACACACATTGCCCCGCCCGGCCAAACCGACCAATGCGGGCGCGTGCGAAACACCAGATAGGCCAACACAGGAACGGTTGGAACATAAAACGCGGTCAGGAAGGCCGCATTGGTGACCGTGGTGTGGATAATGCCGATCTGCTGCAAAATACTGGCGAGATACATTGAAATACCCACCGCCAGAAGCCCGATATGGTCCGCCCGATCAAGCGGACGGCCAACACGCTTTAATTTACGCAGATCGCGCAGCGCAAATGGCAATACCGCCAATGCTCCCAACAAGAAACGCACACCCGTAAAATATTGCGGGCCGATATTTTCCATGCTGGTTTGCTGAACAACAAAAGTCGTGCCCCAAATAAGGGCGACAAAGACGATTACGGCATTTGCTTGCCAACGCGTCATTTTTCCGGTCCGTTTCGTGCTGGGCCGGCGTGGTGGCGCGCGGCATGTTATGTTCTTATCAAGTGAATGCCTTGCTAGCGCAAGGATCGGAAACTGGCAAGTAGATCGTCTTCAACCTGCCTGATCGTCATAATTTTAGATCGGTGGCCGCCGGATCACGAACCGGCGGCATTAAACCTTATTTATCTGCCGCAAGATCGGCTGGGATAGAGACACAATATTCTTGCGCAAGATCGGCATAACGGTCCGCTGAGACCTTAAAGAATTCAATTTCTTCCTGGGTCAGGTCGCGGACTTTTCGCGCCGGAACCCCGGCCCACAATTCCCCTGCCGGAATACGTTTACCCGGTGCAAGCAGTGCATTTGCACCAAGCATCCCGCCCTGCTCAATCACGCAACCATCCATCACAGTTGCCCCCATGCCGACAAAGCTTCGATCTTCAAGGGTGCAGGCATGAATAATTGCCGCATGACCAATGGTAACGTCATCCCCGATATAGGTGCCAAATTTGCCCTTGGCGACATGCACCATCGTCAGGTCCTGAATATTGGTCCGCGACCCAATGCGGATTTCATGGACATCGCCACGAATAACGCAGCCAAACCAGATACCGGTTTGCGCACCGATTTCAACATCACCAATGATTGTTGCATTTGGGGCGATAAACGCGGTTTCATCAATGGTGGGCTTAACCCCGCGATAGGACAGACGCATGGTCAGAAGACCTTTCGTAATTGGCGTTCAAATATGTGATTTTGCGCATTATTCTCAATAAACTTGCGCAGCATCCTTGATTTGGCAGTTTAAATTCTAACATGACAAGAAGAAATCCCCCTCTTAACAATTCTTGATCATGACCACATTCATCACAGCAAACATCACGCGTTGGTTTACCGCAAATTCTTTCGCTCGCGCAGGTATCGTAGCAAGCATTGCGATATGCGCTGCCTACAGCGTCAGTAACATTGCCATCGCCAATGAAAGACCATCGCCGCGAACGAATACCGGCTTTTTGGTTGCCGCCTTTTCAGTATGGGAACCCTTCGTTATTGAAGACGAAGACGGCAAGCGCCATGGCATTGATGTCGCGCTGCTAACTGAAATTGCCGATCGACTAAGTTTGGAACTTCATCTTCATCCCTGCCCTTGGCGACGGTGTCTTAAAACGCTTGAAGATGGTCATATTGATGTTCTGACCAGCTTTGCCTACACCAAAGAACGCGAAGAATATGCGTTCTATATCAAGCCTGCCTATAGTCAGGTTACCCCGGTATTTTATGTCAATCGCAACAACCCGTTTCCAATTGAAGAATATCGCGATCTCCAAGACCTGACAGTAGGTGCAGTTGTTGATTCTCGCTATTTCGAACCGTTTGACAGCGATACATCACTCGATAAATTTGAAGCCACCAACGAAATCACCTTACTGCGAATGCTGGCGATAGAGCGGCTTGATGCCATTGTCGGGTCTGATTCCAACGCGGATTTTGAAATTCGCCGCAATCAACTCGAAGATACAATCACCAAAGCGCCGTTCCGTTTAGGCCAAGACAATGAAATACATTTGGTGGTCTCGCGCAAATCCCCCCTGATGGCGCGCACAGATCAAATTGCCAAGATCATGCAGGACCTCATCAATGAGGGATTTGTTGATAATTTGTACAAACAATATTGGCCCGACAAAATCCCCGGCAATAATACGCCGACCGAGTAATCCGGCGGCAAAAAATCCCCCAACGGTTGCCACAACCACCGGCCAACCGCCCAATTCACGCAGTTCGGCCGGTTCAATCATACACAATCCGGACCGCATCAATTCGAAAACCGATTGCCATATTTCCATCGGTCCGACTGCTGTGACCGACACATAAAACTTTACGTAAATCCCCCACCACGCCAGACGAAAATAGATTGTCTTTCACAATAACGGCCCCATCTATCAAAGATGGCCATACTGATGGAAAGGCTTCTGCATGAAACGATTTTTGGCGATATTCCTGTTGTCAGCCTTTTTGCCCATCTCAGAAAGTAAGTCTGACGACATCTTGTACTTTGGGACCGCTGCTGACGCGCCATATGTTGCACGCGATGGATATGAAGGGTTTCTAACTACTCTTTTGACCGAAACATTTAAAAATGTTGGACTTCGCTCAGACGTCCATACTCTTCCGGGGGAGCGCGCCCTGATCAATGCAAATGCAGGTATAGAAGACGGCGATGCGATGCGTATCGGCGGACTGGAAAGCCAGTATCCTAATTTGTTAAGAATTCCAACATCGTTTCACACTATGGAATTTGTCGCTTTTTCCCGTGATTCAGATATCACGGTCACAAGCTGGGATGACCTATCGCAGTATCAAGTCGGCTTTATTCGCGGTTGGAAACTTTACGAAAAACAGCTCGCAGAACACAGCAACCTCAGCATCGTCAACAATGCCGAACAGCTATTTCTTCTTCTTTTTCGCGGCGATATTGAAGTCGCCTTGTTTGAAAAATGGCAAGCAGCGCCAATTGTGTCGCGCATGGGCGAAGAGGTTCACGCACAGTCACCATCATTGGCAGCCTTTCCAATGTACATGTATCTGCACAAAAAGCACGCTAACATCGCGCCGGCAGTTGACCGTTCATTGACAACATTAAAAGAAAACGGGCGGATAACAGCGCTTCGGAAAACAATGCTTGGTCCATGGGAAAAATTCATTTCCCAATAACGCCCCCGACCAATTGGACGCAAAGCACAAATGGTTCTTCAAACTGGTTAAACAAAAAAAGCGGGGAAAATACCCCGCTTTTCTCATTCGGCATTGATGGTTACGGGAACAGCGGCTCGATCTCAAGCCCCATGGTTTCTGGCAGGCCCAGCATGACATTCATGTTCTGAACCGCCTGACCAGATGCACCTTTTACAAGGTTATCTTCAACCGCAACAATGATGACCCGGCCCGGAACACGGTCCTTAACCACCCCCATCAAAACATAATTCGATCCGCGCACATGGCGGGTTTGTGGTGTCACGCCAAATGGCAAGACACGGACAAATGGCTCATTGGCAAAACGTTTTGCCAATGCTGCCTGAATGTCTTCGGCCGTGGTGCCATCGGTCATTTTGACATAGATGGATTCCAAGATACCGCGGCTCATTGGCATCAGATGCGGGGAAAAGTTCACCACCACGTCTTGCCCGGATGCCCAAGCCAACCCCTGCTCGATCTCGGGTGCATGACGGTGCCCGCCCGTCCCATAGGCATGAATGCCTTCGGTGACTTCGGCATATAACGTCATTTCCTTGGGCGCACGTCCAGCACCGGTTACACCGGATTTGGCATCGATGATGATGTCATCAGCATGCACCAGTTTGTTTTCCAAAAGCGGGGTCAAGGCCAACTGCACCGGGGTCGGATAACAGCCCGGATTGGCAACAATACGTGCTGATTTAATCTTTTCACGGTGCAATTCAGTCAGGCCGTAAACCACTTCTTTTTGCAAATCCTGTGCGGCATGCTCCGCGCCATACCATTCCTTGTAGGTCGCAGCATCAAACAGACGGAAATCAGCAGACAGATCGACGACTTTTACATGCCCGGGCAAACCGGCAATGACTTCTTGCGTCGTGCCATGCGGCAGCGCACAGAAAATCAGATCAACTGTTGACCAATCGGCATCGTCAATCTTGATCATGGTCGGCAGATCAATATGAGCAAGATGCGGGAAAACTTCCCCGAAAGGACGTCCGGCGCGTCGGTCGGCGGTCAACAGGGTGATGTCCGCAGCATCATGATGCGCAAGAATGCGAACCAGTTCCGCCCCGGTATAGCCACTGGCACCGAGAATTCCGACTTTGACCTTAACGTCACTCATTTAAATCTTGCTCCTAAAGACTCACCCGCAAATGTGCAGGCATTGATAACCGGCGGATGTTGGCAAACAAGCCCATCAGATGCAAGTCATTAGACGACAAATATCCCTGATAAACCGTAATGTCCCCATGCGTTTTCAACATACTGCGCCATAGCGGCGATACTATTTCTTACGTGCCCGACGCACGGTCGATGGACAGGCCCGTCGATCTTCGGGCAACACGGTATAGAATTTCTCGATTTTCTCGTAGCCAGTTGGCGCGGCAACGGGATAGTGCGTAACAAATCGCTGATCAGACAGGCCAAAATCACGGGCTTTTAAGCCTGAACGCTGTAACCACATCCGGCGATGGGCATCGGACACGACAACATCCGGGTCATCGATCATGAAAATCGCATCACGGGCCAAGCGGTCATTATATTTGTGCTGGCTGGGCAGCCAGGCGGCAAGCTGTTTGCGCAGTTCTCCCGGGCTTGGTACATCCCGCGTCCTGCTTGCGAATTTTGTCAGGCGATTGACCAGTTGGGAAATATCGCTGGGCGGGACTGACCCATGGGTTGCGCGGTCAATGAAAAACGCCAGATCAATTTCGGTCGGATCGCGATTTATCAATTGTTTTACAGCATTATACAGCTTGAAAAATCGCGCTATCTTACCGCCATCGGCATTGGCGGCATCATAAACCCTGCGATAAGACGCCTGCACTTCTGGCCGTGCGCCATAGGCGGCAAATCGCCGTGAAAATTCGCTGCGTTTTTGATCATCCACCCAGATGGCACACAGCACATCAAAGGCCGCGTCATTATTGCCAAGTGCCAATCGGTGCATGTCTTCGGTAAAGGGCCCAAAAACAGCACCAAGCAAACCGGGATTGGCCCGTTCAGCCGCAAACAATATCTGTTGAATTTCCGCCCCAGCCCCGGCAGTCGCCCCGCGTGGCCCCCATGTCAAATAGGCGCGCGGGTCGTTGGTATGGCAATACGGATCGCCGTCCAAATACCGATTACCGCTGCGCGGGTTTTTCGACTGACAGAAGTTAAACTGAATAACGTCATAATCCGTGCCTTCAAGCGCAAAGGTCAAATGATTAGCCCGCTCAATTGCATCGGGCGGCGGCATGTTGGCAGGCATCAATAACCGCCACAGCCCAACCGTAATCGCCCCATAACTTTCCGCCCCAACAGCCGCCCGCACAGCAGAATTCAGGCACGGTTGCAGATCAATAATCGCCTGGCGTGTCTTTGCCCCGACAATCCCATCTGCCCGGCCATAGCTATTGGCCGGTTTTGCGGCACAATTTGATGCCTGAGCAAACAACCGCTGCTGAAAGGTTGCAACGCTGCCATATCGTCCAAGATTCAATGCACGGTTTTCAAAGCGATATAAAACCTGCGAAAGATCCTGTGCTCGCGCGGGAGTGACCAGACATGCAGACATAACTGTTCCCACCAACAGGATCATAACCGCTGGCAGGAACAATTTGGCGATCACACAAGATAACAGGCTGCGTTTCAAAGCAGGCCCCGATCCGGTTTAAGGTTGGGTTTCAAGCATTGATGTAAGCTTAACCGGGCTTTTTAAAAGGGCCAAGCGATAGCGCCCGATCTTCCTAAAGCCAAGTGCCTCATACGCCTTTGCCGCCGCTTCGCTATCGGTAGACAAAATAGCATCCCTCACCCCACGGGACCGTGCGGCCAGCAGCGTTTTGGCGACCAAAATACGGGCATAGCCATTTGATCGATGTTCCGGCGGGGTCCAAACCGGTCCAACCTGAACCATGTCAGGCAATTGGGCATTGAAACCCGAAAGACTGACCGCCTTGCCATCAACAATCAGCGCCCACATGTTACGCGCATCCAATGCGTGAACCAGACGCGATGCGATTTTGCCATCCAGTTCGGGGGTGTCGCCCGCCCCCAATGCTTCGATCTCATAGGCGCGCAACCACTGCAACAATGTGCTGCGATCAACTTGACTGGCATCAACCATCTGAAAATCATCTGCCCGCGCATTGACCGGCACGATCAAATCATCAAGCCGAAGCTGATAAAGGATGTCCGATGCATTGATATTGAAATCTGCATCCAAAAGACCAAGCTGGCCAAGCATATCTGCTGCCTGATCGGCATCGCCAAATACACCTGCCACCGGCCCAAGGGGATCAGCGGCAAATGCCTTGGTCAGGTCAGCCGGGATCGTTGCGTGATCACCCGATTGGACAAAGACGTTGCCATTGCCAAACTGCGCAATGATCGCGCTAATCGCGCCATCGTTGGCAACTTCACCAAAATAGCTTCCAGAAAGCGGATGACGACGTCGCTCGATACCGGCAGTTCGCAAATTCCCACGCAGGATCATGCTGGTCGCAGCATGGTTGGCAAGGAATGCGGTTGCGGCATCAAGATCAGCGTCGCGCAGCTTTCTGTACTGCATATCGGTGGTCCCTTTCAAATCGGGGGGTTTAAGGCTGCCTTCTTTATGAAAAAGGCACAAAAAAAGATGGCCCGCTGAACCAGCGGGCCATCTTGAAATCGCATATTGCGTAAGCGTGCCGGTTTAGCGCTTCGAGAACTGGAAGCTACGACGGGCTTTAGCGCGACCGTATTTTTTACGTTCAACTGCACGCGAGTCACGGGTGAGGAACCCACCAGCTTTGAGGGTCGGACGCAGTGCCGGCTCAAAAGTGATCAGCGCACGGGAGATACCGTGACGAACCGCACCGGCCTGACCAGAAAGGCCACCACCGTTAACGGTGCAAACAACGTCAAACTGATCTTTACGATCAGCAGCGCCGAACGGCTGGTTGATTACCATGCGCAGAACCGGACGACCGAAGTAATGTTCGAATTCACGACCATTAACGGTGATTTTACCCGAGCCCGGCTTGATCCAAACACGTGCGATCGCGTTTTTACGACGGCCCGTTGCATAAGAACGACCCTGTGCGTCGATCTTCGGCTCCGGCAGGGTGCCTTCTGCAGCTGCAGAAACGGTTTCACCGCCCTGTGCCAGATCCTTGAGATCTTCAAGAGTTTTAGTTTCGGCCATTACTTAGCACTCCGCTTATTCTTTTCGTTCATAGCCGCAACGTCGAGTACTGCAGGCTGCTGAGCATCATGCGGATGCTCGGTACCGGCATAAACGTGCAACTTAGAAAGAACCTGGCTACGCAGCGGACCACGGGACATCATACGCTCAACAGCTTTGATGATCACACGTTCCGGGTGCTCACCATTGAGGAGCTTGTCCATGGTGCGTTCTTTGATGCCGCCCGGATAACCGGTGTGCCAGTAAAACTTCTTGTTCTGAAGTTTACGGCCAGTCAATTTGACTTTTTCGGCATTGACGATGACGATGTGATCGCCACAATCCATGTGCGGGGTAAACATTGCTTTGTGTTTACCACGAAGACGGTTGGCAACAACAGCAGCAAGGCGGCCAAGGACGACGTCTTCAGCGTCGACCACGAACCATTTGCGCTCGATGTCGCTCGGTGTCGCAGTGAAGGTTTTCATTATTTATATACTCGAAAACTGGGTTCCACGGAGGGAATCTTCCCTCGTTGAAAGTCGGCGCATTATGCCAGCATTCAACAAGAAAACAACAGGAATATTTCGTTTTAAATCAACAACTTATGCAAAGAGGTATTATTTTACCACACGAATTTGATCTATTTTTCCGCGGGTGGCATCGCATAAGTCCCAATCACATGCGCACATAGGCTGTTATCAACGCAGGATCGAATATGACATTCCGCAATCAACAGCCGCCTCCCCGCCTTTAATATCTTTGCCTCGGCCATCAGGTCGCCGGGCTTGGCCCCGGATAAGAAATGCACAGTTGCCTCTGTTGTCACAGCAAGGTCCGCTTGGGGCACCACCAACCACGCCACAGCATAAAGCGCAATATCGGCAAGCCCAAAGATCGCCGGCCCACACACCACATTGCCCGGCCGGAGATAGCGTTCATTGAACGGCAACCGCAATATGGCAGTATCATTTTCCAAACTTTCGGTAATCACCCCCATATCACCAACGAACGGGACTTTTTCGCGCATGATGGCGTCAAAATCCGCCGGTGTGATGCCGATCCGGGTCTGTGACTTGGTCATTGTTGGTTGGCCTCCCATGGGTGCTGCTTTTCGTGCAACATCTTTCATACAGAAAGACAGCCTGACATAACGTTTACGTTAACGTCAATAACTAGCACTGATCTTGGTGTAAATGCCCCTTACAACAACAGATGTATGGCAAAACAAGATCGCCCTGCGTTGGTTAAGGATGACTACCTTAAAACAATCCCGGCCAAGTCGGTATAAAGTGCAACCACCACACATAGAATAACAATAGCAGCGATTGCTGTTGCCCCAATTTGCGGCAAGTTCTTTCTCATCCAGTCATTTGGCGAAAAAGTTGACCCGGGTTCCTTTTTACGTTTGAACCGCACATGAACAGGACCACGCGAAAGGTCAATCGCAGGCTTGCCGACCTCATCATTGGACGCCCATTGATGACGGTTTTCTGGCAGATAAACAGGTTGGTGGTCTTCCTGACCATTTTCGTCACGTGACGACATGGCGATAAAACAGCGTCATACCGCTGCCTCCTGCAACAAGGGTAAACACAAAACGCCTGTCATTCTCTTGATATGCCTACCCGCACATCATGATCACAACAGCCCCCTTATCGTCTGATTATCGGCACAAGCCCCGTTTCAAACCGGTCTTTGATGGTGTCTTGAACTTTTTTGGTGCCTTGTAAGCGCAATTGCATCTGCAAATCAGCAAGGCCACCGACCTCTTTTCTGATCGCTCGGCATCATTCCCCATATAACGATGCTCAAACGCCGGAAATACCGTGCATATGTAATTGTTTATACGGGAATTGTGGCACGGGTTCGGCAATGGCGCCAAATCTGCCGCCTGCCTTCAGATCAGAGTAGGAGACGAGAACACAAACCGCCTTCTGTCCCTAGTTCATCAAAATCAGGGCAAACTCATTAACCGTCAGCACCAAAATATAACCCACCGCCACTGCGGCAATCATATATGCAGCAAACCGCGACAATGCCTTGTTCCAGTTTACTGGTGCGCGTGGTTCGCTGCTGCCTGCGGATTTCGTCTTGGATTTCGCCTGTTTTTCAAGCTTGGCGCTGCGTTTTTGATCAAGCGCATCACGCCCCGCCCAGTTTGATGTATTGTCAGGCAAATCAATCCGTGACTGACGCACTTCCTTTTCCTTGAAGTCATCAACCCGGCCTTTGACATCTTCCGTCGCACTGACGTTCTGAGCGCCATTCTGTTCGCGCGCAGAATCCAGCAAGGTCGGTGCGCCATTCAGGCTTTCGAGATATTCTTCATAAGCTGACTTTTCCCGTGCAACCGCTGCTGCCTGTGCTGCCGATCTCGTCATTTGGGGGGCAGCCCCCGCCGCCCCTTGCCCTGTCGCGGCCCCGGCAATAGCAGCGCCCTTGTTTTGCACATGGACATGTCGGCTTGGCTTAGGTTTGGCTTTGCCAACACCACCTGCCAATGGATCGCCAGAAGCTGCCGCGCCACTACGCGCCGGCGGTGCAGGTTTCGGGCCTGTCATCACGGGGCTTCGAATATCGCGCTGTGCATCAGGATCAATCAGCGGAACTTCGTCTTCGTCCTCGTCATCTTCGGTGGGTTTTCGTTTGGGCATCAAGAACGGCGGAATATCAAAGCCATTTCGTAGCAAGCGCGCACGCGCTTCGGCACGGTATCTTTCCAGATCACGTTCCATAATATCCTTGCGGTCAAAACGCTTGATCGGCGTTGCCCGCACAGGCTTTACCAGTTTGACTGTTTCCAGAACTTTGCGGGTCGTCATAAAACGCCCCGGCGCGCTTCTGGATTTCCGCGTTTGATTATTGCTCATCCACAACCACTTGGCCGAAACCAATTTGTCTTATTTTCCAAGCACCAACGAACACAGTACTTCTTGAGGGGTTTCTTGCTGCCCCATTACGTGTAATTCTACTACGACAAAAGGTAGAAGAAAATAAAAAATGCATCCCATAAGGGCAGCAGGGAGGACCCAAAATGCAACATATACAAGTAGATAGGTCATTAGTCACACGCACCGATGCCGATGGTTGCGCAACAGTAATCATGAACAATCCAAAGCGCCGCAATGCGCTATCGGGTGCCATGATGACCGCCCTTCACACCACCCTTGATGCGATTGCCGATGATCCCGACATTCGATGCGTCATTCTTGGCGCCGAAGGTCCGGTCTTTTGTGCTGGCCACGATCTTAAGGAAATGAACGGCATTTCCGAATGCGATCAACACGCAGCCCTGTTTGCGCAATGCAGCGACCTTATGATGCGGATCGTCACCTTGCCCCAGCCGGTTATCGCGCGGGTTCGCGGGATGGCAACGGCGGCGGGCTGTCAACTTGTTGCCAGTTGTGATTTGGCTGTTGCCAGCCAATCGGCAAAATTCGCCACACCGGGTGTGAATATCGGTCTGTTTTGTTCGACCCCGATGGTCGCACTAAGCCGCAATATCGCCCGCAAACATGCAATGCGGATGTTGCTCACGGGTGATCCAATCAATGCTGAAACTGCGCTTTCGATGGGGCTGGTTTCTGACGTTGCATCTGATGACACGCTTGAAGAAACCACCAACGCCCTTGCGACGGGCATTGCGGCACGGTCTGGCATGACTGTTCAGCTTGGAAAGCAGGCGTTCTATCGCCAACTCGAAATGCCGCTTTCCGATGCCTATTCCTATGCATCAGGTGTCATGACCGACAACATGCAAAAACACGACGCCCGCGAAGGCATCGGTGCCTTTGTTGAAAAACGCCACCCGACATGGCGTCATAAATAGGCCGTGAAATCTGCGGGCCAAACCCCACAAAGCCAGCTTATAAAACTTCCCCACAAAAAAGGCGGCACATGTGCATCCCACATTGCCGCCTTTATGGTCTTATATCCGTAGTCTTTATTGGCCAAACAAATGGATCAATCCATCGGCAAGTGCGCCGCGCCACACCAGATAATCATGCCCACCGGCATATTCGCGGTAGGTCACGTCATATCCCTTGGCCAAAAGCACGTCGCGTAAATGGCGATTGCTTTCCAAAATTCCAGCAACGCCCATACGCCCCGTTTCAAACAAACCAGCCGTTAAAAACATCCGCACAGGTTTGACATCAGTTGTCGCAACCTGATGCGATACATATTCGTTTTGATCATCTGGCGTGTCCTTTGGATGCCACCAGAACGACCCAGACATTGAAACCACACTGCCAAACACATCAGGATGGCGCAGCGCAACGGTAACTGATGCCAACCCGCCATAACTTGAACCGGCAATAACTGTTCTATTTGCCGGAATATCCACGCCAAGCTTTTCACGCACAATCGGCATCAAATCTGTTGTCAAAACATCGGCAAAGATCGGATTTGCAGGCAATTCAAGCCCACGTGCGGCACTGTCAGGATTGGCAATAAATGCAACTGCCACCGGCGGCAACACACCATCAGCAATCAGGGTATCAAGGATTTTTGGGGTCGGGACTTCTTCGCGGTACTCTTTTGAATCAAACAGAACCAGCAAAACGTTTTCCGGGTTTTCTGGATCAAATCCGTGTGGACGATACAGCGTGATGTCGCGCTGATTGCCAAGCGTCTCACTTTCAAACACGAAACTGTCAATTGCCCCGGCTGGTGCGGTGCGGTTTCCCATACCAGGCTGCGCGGGGGCGTTGGACAGTTCAATGACAGATTCCTGATTAAACACATCCGGCGCATTCTGTGGCCAAGGGGTTTTATTCAGCGGATCGGCCTGTGCCGTTGCCAAAAGTGCGATGCGACGCGACCGCGCATCGGCATCAAATTCTGGAACATCGCGGGCAATCCGATATGAAAGCCGTGTTGTATTGGGCACGATAAAACTTTTAAACCAAACGTCGCTATCGCCAAGCCGTTCAAGAAATTCGTGATCATTGCTTGGCGCACCAACAATACGCCCATTGCGTTCCAACCCACGGGCAAGGAATGTCATAACCACCAAATCCCCGCGAAACGGTTCAATCATTGGCGTGCCGTCACGTTCAATCTTTGACCAGAACCCATCAACAGCACCTGCATTGCCTTTGATATCATCGGCCAATGCCGTAATCGACGGGCTAAGATGGGTTTCGGCTGGTGCTATCTGGTCTTTCTTTTCGACAAGATATTCGAAATCAAATTCATACCGCGCTGGGCCGTCTTGTTCGGCCGTAATGCGCAAGGACGCATCATCGCTTGGCGCGACAAGATGAATGCGCGTTTGTCCCGACGCATGCCTTGCCAATTGGCGAACGGTTTTGCCATCCGCATTTAGCAATTCAAGCGTGATGGGCATGGAGCCGGTCTGAACAAACCCACCGACATAGCCGCCCGATCGAACACCAAGGGGCATGATTTTACTCTGCCCCTTGGTATCAAGCTGGCCTCGCAAATGCTGATCGGCACTTGTTTGATCAGAAGATTGCCCTGCTTGGGCGAAGTCCGAATATCCAAGACCAGTCATCGTCGACAATCCAATCAAAAGTCCAAAAAGTTTTGCGAAGCCAGCACGTTTCATAGGTTCATTACCAGTTATATTTCAGGGTTGCGACAATCGAACGCCCCGGACCGTACCAGCATGCCCATGCCCCAACCGTACAAGAAGAAACATAGGTTTCATCAGCAAGGTTGACGGCATTAAGCTGCACACTCGCACCATCAAGCCTGCTTGAAACGACGCCAAGGTCATAAGAAAGCATCGCATCAAACAACACAAATTCCGGAACCTTGGTGGTGTTTTTCCGGTCATAACTGACACCGGTATAACGAACACCACCGCCAACTGAAACGCCGTCAAAAGTACCGCTATCAAATTGATATTTGGTCCAAAGTGCTGCCTGCTGTTTTGGCGTGTTCGATGTTTTCAATCCGACATTGGCCGGATTTTCATCCTCGGTCGTTTTGGCATTGATCCGTGAATAGGATGCCACCATCGAAAGGTTATCGGTCAATTCTGCACGACCTTCGATCTCAAAGCCGCGGCTTTGAATTTCACCGGTCTGATAGGTCAGGCTGCTATCAGCAGGATCGGTTGAAACGATGTTTTGCTGGGTCAGTTGATACACCGATGCTGTCACCATGAAACGACCATCACCCGGCGCATAGCGTACACCAGCTTCAATTTGCTGCCCCGTCACAGGATCATATGATTTGCCGTTCTGGTCGGTTCCGACTTTTGGTTCAAACGATGTGCTGTAACTTGCGAACGGTGCGATACCGTTGTCAAAGCTGTAAACAGCGCCAATACGCCCCGAAAGCGCCTGATCTTCCTGACTGGTCGTCGTGCTTTTCAGGTAATTGTCGGTTTCGCTTCCGGCCCAGTCATGACGCAGACCAAAGGTCACGTCGAGTTTGTCGTACTGCACCTGATCTTGCGCATAAAGACCTGCCTGCCAAGACGTGCTGTGGTTGTTCGTCGATGTTGCTGGAAGGTCCGACAAACCGGTATAGCGGTTCAGGTTATTCCAGACCTCATAGCCAAGGCTTTTACGGCCAAAGGTCGAACTCTTGACCCCGTATTTGTAATCAAGCCCAACCAGAACCGTGTGTTCAAGATCGCTCGTAGCGAAATCAAACTGCCCCTGATTATCGATCACAAACTGATCAAGCTCATCCCCCGATTGCACGGCGGCACGCAATATTTCGTCATCCCTGGAATTATCAAGAATGACGCTTTTGTAATCGGCTTCGATGTGGTTGTAACGCGCGTTCTGACGCACCAAAACCGCATCATTCAGGCGATGTTCAAATTCATAGCCGACCGACGCCTGAGTACGTCTGGATTCTTCCCAATCATGGGCCCCAACATACAAATCACGTGGATAATACCCGATGCTTGTCGGGTAAAGCGTCCCACTGGCCGATAGGAAGCCACGCGTTCCCGCATCTGGATCATTCTGATAGATCGCCGACACCGTCAAACTGGTATCGTTGTTTGGCGTCCAGTTGACCGACGGCATGATGGCAATGCGGTTCTTTTCAATATCGCCGGCTTCTTCTTCCTCGGTCAGCCCCTTGGCGACCAGACGATATGTGATGCCCTTGTCTTTCGACACGTCACCGGAAATGTCGCCCATCGTAGAAAGAAGATTGTTGTTACCGATCGAAACCGCAACTTCGTTCGGCACATCCGTACCGGCCTTCTTGGTTGCCATATTCACAACCCCACCGGGGTTGGCCTGCCCATACAGGATCGATGACGGACCGCGCATAAGTTCGACACGTTCCAACAAATCGGGATCGATCTGACCGAATGAGTTTTCACCGTAATTCAGGCCATCAAGATATTTCGGGACATAGGAAAACCCGCGCACATACATTTCGTCATGCTGGTTTGATGTCCCGCGATATTCCGTAACCACGCCCGGTGTGTAACGCAAAGATTCCGCAACAGACCCTGCTGCCTGATCTTCAATCTGTTCTGCCGGCACGACCGAGATCGACTGCGGGATTTTTTCAATCGCCGTATCTGTTTTTGAACCGGCCATCGTGCGTTTGGCAACATATCCGTCAACCGGCCCAGATGGATCTTCCCGGTAGCCATCAACAACAACAGGGGCGGTTTCCGTCCCATCGTTTGAAGCACCTGTCGGGTCATACACATTGACCGAACCATCTTGGGCAAAGCGGTACGAAAGACCACTTCCGGCAAGCAGTTTCGTCAGTCCCTGATCTAACGTAAATGTTCCGACCAAGGATGCCGATGTCTTGCTGTTGGTCAGAACAGTTGGATAGACAATCCGCAAATTGGCTTGTCGACCAAATGTCAAAAGGGCGCTCTCAAGGGGCCCTGCTGGCACCGAGAACTTTACTGTTTGTGATTGCTGGGTTTGCGCACTTAGCGCATTGATCGGTGCCGAGGCCAACAAGGCTGTTACCGATACACTTCCAATCGCCAATGCCGCCAAGCCAAACTTGGCCGCACTTCCCACCTTATAACGATTCATCATTCCCCACTTCAGGATTATTTCTATGGAACGCGCCGCATTTTTGGACGCGCCTATCCTGTAAGAGCGGAGAATTCGAATTCTCCTGACGTTTGAGAGCGACTTTTTTTCAAATTATTTTTCATCAATGATCGTCAGCAGGTCTGTAGCCAGCGTAATTCGTATCGGCAAACCAGCTACCAATGCGCTGAGTGCTTGGTCCGTATTACTCAAATCAAAAATACCGCTGACCTTTTGCGCACCCGCCGCATCGCTCAGCAGAACGATTTTCCCAAATCGATGTTTTTCAAGTGTCGCGAGAACATCGCACAATGGCTGATTCGAAAAGACAAGCTTTCCATCACGCCAAGCTGTTTCGTTGCTAACATCGGTTTTGCTGACCGCGAACGTCCCGTCATCAGACAGGAAGGCACCCTCGCCCGCGTGAAGCATCACCCGTTCGCGGCTGGTATCGGCGGTCACCTCGACCACGCCTTCCTCAACCTGAACATCCGGGGACCCGGGAACAGATTGTTCACGCACGCCATAGCGCGTACCGACAGCGCGCGCACTAAACTGGTCATCGGTCACAACAAATGGCCGATCGGCATTATGATGAACATCAAAGAATGCTTCACCACGCAGCAGCACCACTTCGCGACGCCGGGATGAATACGCAACCTTAATTGCGCTATCACTGTTAAGCGATACTTGCGTGCCATCGGGTAAGACCACCTGACGAGTTTCCCCCATGCGAGTATAATGGTCCGCACTGATCCGGTCCAAAATGCCGAAATGATCAGCACCAACAGCCATCATCGCAATCATGCCTAATCCCGCAATTCCGGCCCGTCGTGCTGTGCGCACCCGGCGAATTTGTTTTAGTTTGCCCGGTGGTAACGGCACATCTTGCAAGTCAGTCCATAACTGATCGAACTCATCATAGGCCCGCACATGACGCGGGTCTTGATCAAGCCAGTCCTGAAACTGTGCATGATCAACTGGGCTTGCATCACTTGATTGCAGCCGTGCGGCCCATCTTGCCGCTGCGGTGATAAGTTCCTGTGGAATTTCTAATGTGGTGTCGTTCGAATTCATGGCCATTTGCCCATCAAGCCATTGCCACCAAACCCGCATCGGGCATCCTACCCCACATTTCATGGGACAGTGTCAGTCGAACCTCGCGGCAGGTGATCAGGGCACGCATAATGTGCTTTTCGACCATATTTCGGCTGATCCCCAGCGCCTTTGCGATCTCGCCATTTGCCAATCCATGCAACCGGCTCAGGATAAAGACTTCCTGACACCGTGCAGGCAATCCTTCAATCGCGCGTGCCATGATCTTTAAATATTGCCGTGCTGCAACGATACGTTCCTGACAGGGGGCATCTTCGGCAATCTCGTCGATCTCATGATCAGACGACAACATTTGGCGATCTGCTAACAACCGCGCACCATTTCGGCTGGCAACAGATTTGGCGATCTGAAACAAATATGCCTGTGGGTTTTCAATGCGCAGGCGCGGCGCAATGCCAAGCATCCGCGCAAACGTTTCCTGCGTCGCATCAAGAGCATCATCTTGGTTACGCAATCTGCGCATAAAGAACCGCTTCAATCGTCCTTCTTCCTGGCGATGCAATTCTTCAAAAAAAATATAGCCCATAAGCCCCAGCCATAATGAAATTCCCCCGTGCCTCACCAACCACCCCTGACGTGTGAAGACATTCACACCTTTATAGTTATTAAGAATGAATTGCAAACTCTTTCGCAATTGCTTTGCGTTCTTGAAAATCTCGCCAAATCAGGCAATCTGACGATGAACCTTCAGACGGAGTCTTCCATGTCGATTGAAATTTGGCTTGCTTTCGCCCTTGCATGCACCATCGTTCTGGCCATTCCCGGCCCGACCATCATGCTTGTTGTCAGCTACGCGCTGGGCAAAGGCCGCCAAACCGCATGGGCGACGGTTCCGGGGGTTGCACTGGGCGATTTAACCGCAATGACCATCTCGCTGGCCGGTGCTGGTGCGCTCCTTGCGGCCTCGGCCGAGGCATTCACAGCACTCAAATTGGTTGGTGCGGCCTATCTGGTTTATCTCGGCGTGAAGATGTGGCGGGAAAAACCGGCTTCTTTGGCAGACAACCCGGATGCAAAACGCAACCGGCCATCGCGCATGTTCCTGCAGGCTTATGTCGTAACGGCCCTGAACCCCAAGGGGATTGTGTTTTTCATCGCCTTTGTCCCGCAATTCATTACGGCGAACAGCCCGGTATTGCCCCAGTTCATCATTATGACCGCAACCTTTGTGATTCTGGCTGCGATCAATGTTGCAATCTGGGCTGTCATGGCAGCCGCCCTACGCGAACGCTTTCGCAAGCCATCTGCCATGCGTCGTTTAACCCGTGTTGGTGGTGGGGTTATGATTGGGGCCGGTCTTCTGACAGCACTGACCAACCGGGCCGCCACATAAACCACATAGTTGAATTACAGGCAAACTACCCAAGCCCAACCAAACCACCCCAGCCAAACCTTATATTTCTGCCCTACTCTTATAGACCGTGCCACTCATGCATCTGATTTTGCTGCGACATAGTCCACTTATTGCACAGCTACCAGTGAAACATCGGTCTTTCCACCCCGGTCAAACATCTCCTGTTTAAAATCTATAGTAGAATATCTATATAAATCAGAGAAGAAAAAGGGGAACAGTAAAGATGCTTACATCTCTGAAGATTGGGACGCGACTTGGTTCTGCTATGGTTTTCATTGCTGTCGCAACAGCACTTGTGATCAGCCTGATCAATCTGAAAATTGAAAACGACATTGTTTTCGGGGCAGAACAGCGCGAACTTCGTGCCAATTTCCAACAGCTTGAAAGCGCATTGGGAATGGAAGCAGATCGGGCACTGGCCATGGCAGATTTTGCTGCAAGCATCCCTGCCGCACAGCAAGCAATGGGAAATGATGACCGCGAAGCACTTGCCACCATTTTTGGTCCGGGCTTTGCCGCGCTCAAAGAGAACCACGGCGTCAGACAGTTTCAGTTCCATAAATCACCGGCAGTCTCCTTTTTACGTGTGCATAAGCTTGAGAAGTTTGGCGATGACCTTTCATCGTTCCGCAAGACCGTCGTTGAAACCAACACACTGCAAAAATCCATCAGCGGCCTTGAAGTTGGTGTTGCCGGACTTGGAATGCGCGGCGTAACACCGGTATTCCATGAAGGTAATCACGTCGGCTCAGTTGAATTTGGCCTTTCATTCGGGGCCGCCTTCTTTGAGCATTTTAAAAACCTTTCCGGTGCAGATGCCGCCCTGTTGGTTGACCGAGAAGGCAAGTTCGAGGTCTTTGCATCAACCTTCCCCGAAGGATTTTTAGATACTACCTCCCCCGCTCTTGCACCCGCACGCGATGGGGAGGCATTCCTTGGCTCGGCAAAGACTGGTAAGACAGAACTAACAATGATGGCCCATCCAATTAACGATTTCAGTGGCAAGCCACTTGGGATCGTTGTCGTTGGCGTTGACCGCAGTTTCTTTGCCGATTCAATCGCACATGCGACAACACTTTCACTGGTGGTAAGTGCGATTACCCTTTTGGTCGCACTTCTTATTTCCTTCATGGTCAACCGTTCAATTTCGCATCCGGTCCGCTCCATGACCGACGCCATGCAGAAGTTGGCAGCAGGCGAACTTGAAATAAAAGTTCCCGCCAAACACCACAAAGATGAAATCGGTGAAATGGCCTCGGCCGTTTCAATTTTTCAGACCAATGCCCTGCGCATGAAGGCGCTTGAAAAAGAACAGGAAGAACTCCGTATCCGAACTGAGGAAGAGAAAAAAGCGCTTGGCCGGAAACTCGCAAATGACTTCGAACAAAGCGTCGGCAGCATCATTAACGGACTGACAGAAGCAGCCCGTGAGATGGGCGACGCATCACACATCATGTCTGATGCCGCCGAACAAACAACCGGTCAAGCCGAGATCGGCATGAATGAAGCTGAGAACGCCTCACAAAACGTTGCTGCCGTTGCTGCTTCTTCAGAAGAATTATCCAATTCTATTTCCGAAATCAGTCGTCAGGCCAACCATTCCAGCGAAGTCGCAGCGACCGTCGCGAACAAAGCATCCAGCACCCGTCAGACCGTCGATGGTCTGGTTGAGGCATCAACAAAGATTGGTGATGTCATCGCCCTAATCAACGACATCGCCTCCCAGACCAATCTTCTGGCACTGAACGCAACGATCGAGGCAGCACGCGCTGGCGAAGCCGGAAAAGGTTTTGCCGTCGTCGCCAATGAAGTCAAAAACCTTGCCTCACAAACCAGCAAGGCAACGCAGGAAATTTCAGATCAGATCGAAAGCATTCAAGGGGCAACCCGACTTTCATCAGAAGCAATTAACGAAATCACGACCATCGTCGCAGACCTTAATGAAAGTGCGGCGGCAATTGCTGCGGCCGTCGAACAACAAGGTGCTGCAACACAGGAAATTTCCAGCAGTGTCGACATGGCGTCCCAAGGGACAAATGGTGTGACCAACAGCATTGGCGAGGTCCGCGCGGCTGCAGGAAAGTCATCCGAAACGGCCAAAATCGTCCTTAAATCTGCTGACTTACTGACGAACTATTCCCAGGACCTACGCGACCAGACCAATAACTTCCTTGAAAAAATCCGCGCCTGATAACAATCGCGATCTTCATATCAAAGCCCGGCCTGCATCGTCAGCGCCGGGCTTTCTTTTTGGCCAAGGACAATCTGCGCAACATCGTTTCGTTATGACGTTCGGCGAAAAACGCCCATCACCGCGCGGCTGCCAATGCACGCAAAATCAGTTTTTCGACACCCTCATACGCCAATCCACCTTTGGCAAAAACACTGATACCAATCATCGCAAGCCCACTTAAGAAAACGTTCCACGCCGGGCGCATTGGCCACATCCATTCAAGATTGGCTGCTGCAACCCGGCTTGCTGGAATACCTGTTGCCAATCCATACCATGCATATTCAATGCCTGCTGTAATCAGACCGGCAACAATCGCGATCCCAAGCAATGTCGGTGCAGACCGCAAGGACCATCCGCGCCAATGGGCAAATCGATAGAGCATCAAGGCAACAAACAAGCCACCCATCAGGGTCGCTTCGCTGACATCAACCTTTGACTGCATAAAGAAATGCAAGATGCCCAGCACCGCGATCAGATAAACAACTTTGTGAAGCCTAGACCATTTCGCACCAAGCTTGCGCATTGCCGATTTGGTCGAAGTTGCCGCCAAGACCGCCAACCCCAAAAGCGCAACAAACCCGATGGTTAGATAAATCCGCAAAACGATCTCGCTTGCGATCCGGCCAATATCAAGGTTTTGACTGATCGCATAAAGCGCAAGATGAATAATCACATAGCAAAATGCCCCGACCCCGATTTGACGTCGGACTTGTACCAATTTTGAAAATCGGGTGATCCTGCGCAACGGCGTGATCAAAAGCGAGATCAGCAAAACCCGAATGGTCCAATCGCCACTTTCAAGGATTGCTTCCTTGACCGGTATCGTTGCCCCGCCCTGCACAATGACCGGCCATAGCAAGATGGCACCGGGGATCAGCAGCGCGACAAAGACAGTCAGTTTGAAAATGGAAAAACGTCCGGACGGATCAAGCCATGGATACATGCAAAGGCAGCCTATCAAATTTGTGTCGTTATCTTACACAAAGCGCATTTAGAAGCCCGCGTCAGTTAAACTTGCCATCAACTTTCCGCGATATAGTGCCCCGCCCCCATCAAGCTAGAACCCAAGACAAGAACGACATTGCATCTAATTGGATCGGATCGTAGTTGCACTGGACCGGCAATCATATAACTATCGATCAATGATGCGCCCCAACATGGATGGAACAGATGACACAGTTTGCAAATCCCGATGACACGCAACTCAAACAATTGCTTGAAACCACAAAAACAATCGCACTGGTTGGCGCAAGTCCAAAACCCGAACGTCCATCAAATCGGGTGATGAAGTTTCTGCTGGGTCGTGGCTACCATGTTATTCCGGTCAATCCCGGTCAGGCTGGCGCCAAAATCCATGGGCAAACGGTGATGTCCCAACTTTCTGACATTGCCGAACCGGTCGATATGGTCGATATTTTCCGCAACAGCGATGATGCGGCCGGTGTGGTCGATGATGCCATTGCAATTGGGGCCAAATCGGTCTGGATGCAGCTTGGCGTGATCAATCCCGATGCAGCGGCCAAGGCACAGCAACATGGGCTGATCGCGGTCATGGATCGCTGCCCTGCGATTGATATCCCACGTATTTTCTAACCCACGCCCCGTGCAGCCAGAATTCCCCAAAATTCCAGACAAAATAAAAGGCACCGAAGATTTCGGTGCCTTATTGCATTTCATATCTGATCGTAGCTGATCGGGCTTAACCCCGGCCGCATTTTGCGATCAATTCGGGCATCAAACCTTGATTGCCGATAAACACCGACTGAACAGCACTGGTAACGCTGTATGTTGTGGTTTGCTCGTCAACAAGCGTGTCAAACATGCCTGAGGTTTCAAGAACCAGCGACATAACGCCATCGGGCTTGATCCGAAGGGCAGCAAAACCATTGGCATATTCGGTTCTGGCACATTCACGGCCCAAAATCGTATCAAAACGACCAACCAAAGCATAACGTGGGTTTTCAACCAGATGGTCGCGCGTGGAAATACCAGCCGCTTTCATACCGATTTTGGGAATGTACTTTCCAAAACGGGTCTGTGACTGAACGATATAACCATCGGGGAAATAAACAGCGACATCTTCGGAAAGAAGAACACGGTCTCCAATCACCTGACCGGACCGTAAAAGCGCCTTGATCCGTTTTCCGGGAATTTCACCGGAAAAAGCATTGAAGCGAAGGAATTTTCCGTCGCCACGCAGTTCAGCATAGTATTTTTCAAATGGCACGACTGGCGTTTTGTCCGCCGCTTGTGCCTTAGGTGTCATTGATACCAGCGCCACACCGATCGCCACTACCAGCGCAAGTGCAACGCCCCCCGAGTGTCGTGAAAAGACCTTCTTGATGGCCTTCATCATATGTCCCCGCCTCTCACTCATACGTACTGGAATACCAAACAGACATTATGCGCATTAAAACGAAATTCAACTGCAATTTACTGCGTAGGTACCCGAAACAAACAAAAGCACATATAAAAACAACGAGGTGGCATAATGCCACCTCGTTGCCGAAGATTTGGTAAATGACGGTGATTAATCGACCGAAATCGTCACACGACGGTTACGCGGCTCACGAACCCCATCCGGAGTCGGGATCAGAAGGTCGCCTTCACCAACAGCGTCACTGTCGATCATGTCACCTTTGATGCCACGATTGGTAAGCTGACCCAAAGCAGCCTGTGCACGACGCTCAGACAGTTTCAAGTTGTATTCCGCCGTACCAGATGCATCGGCGTGACCGACGATCGCGATATTCCCCATGCTTGATGCCCACTGTTCTGCAGCCGCATCAAGAACACGCTCGGAAACCGGCGTGATGGCAACACTGTCGAAGTCAAAGAAGATCGTGAACAAACGGGCTTCTTTTGCAACAACCGGAGCAGCCATTGGTTCTGGCTCTACCGCACGAAGTTCAGCCATTGCTGCTTCGAAGTCTTTCCAGCACTGGCTGATCAGATCAGTCTGCCAACCTTCTTCGCTTTCCTCGATCCAGCAATCAAAACGTGCCTGCGCGATTGCAGCGGTTTCTGGTTTTTCTGCGCGTTTGCCATCATCAAGCAACGCCATCAGTTCATCACGAACCGAGCGTTTCTGCGCGATTTCTTCAGCCGAGAAGCGCCAGTTGGCCGGATCTTCTGGAAGAATATTTTCATCGCTTGCTACTTTTCCTGCTTTTTTCGCAAAGAAATCAGCATCGAAAAAATCGTACCACTCATCGGCTTCGCGCTGTGCATAGGCGATGTACTCAGCCTTCAGGGCTTTACCGAATGCGGTGGTTGGCTCTTGGCCTGTAATGGCGGTCGATACCGAGCTGCTATAGGTAAGCGGGTTACCGCCATAGGAAATGGCAGTGCCGGAATTATCCACGCTGCTACATGCGCTCAGGAGGGCTACGCCACCGAGAGCACAAAGAATAGACGGACGAATCTGCATGTCTTAAACCCCTGTCGTTAAGGTTGTTATTCGAGCAATACTTTATCACCAAAGATGGTGAGATTATGTCTCTAAACGACCAAAAACGTATTTTGTTCCATAACGCTCAAAGAATTAGTTATCCTGAAATGCTTTTCAAGGACGTCTAAACCTGTGATGCTTATTATCTCATACTGCAGTATAAGTAGCAATCACTACAACAACGACATAGAGCGGACGAGGTTGATATGATCGACACAGAAGTTTCAACAATCACAGAAATGCTGAAGGAATTCGCGCTGGGGTTCGGTATGGACATACTGGGCGCAATTCTTATTCTCATCGTGGGCTGGTGGATTGCCGGTCGCGCTGCCGCTTTGGTGCGTCATTCCCTCAAAAACGCAAAATTTGTTGATGCGACTCTCAAGCCGCTTGCAGCAAGTATTGTCCGCTATGCAATTTTGGTATTCGTCCTTGTCGCCGTTCTTTCGAACTTTGGCGTCGAGACAACCAGCATCATCGCAGTCCTCGGTGCCGCCGGCCTCGCTATCGGCCTGGCATTGCAGGGAACGCTTTCAAATATTGCTGCTGGCGTCATGATCTTGATCCTGCGCCCGCTTAAAATCGACGAGTTCATCGAAGCAGGTGCTGTTTCAGGGACTGTTGTTGAAATCACCCTGTTCACGACCCTTCTTAAGACGCCCGACGGTGTATTTGTCTCTGCTCCGAACTCGCAGATTTGGAACAGCTCGATCAAAAACTATTCACGCAACCCGACCCGCCGTCTCGATATCAAAGTTGGTATCGCCTATGACGACGACGTCGATGCCGCACTTGCCTTCCTGACCAAACTGGTTGCCGCTGACCCGCGCGTTCTCAAAGACCCGGAACCCATGAGCTTCGTTGCGACATTGGGTGAAAGCTCGGTTGATCTTACAGCACGCGGCTGGGTCGCAACGGCTGACTTCTGGCCTACTTTCTTTGATTTGACCCGCAAGTCGAAAACGGAACTTGAAGCTGCTGGCTTCTCAATCCCGTTCCCGCAGCGTGACCTTCACATCGTTGAGTCGCCAGAAACCGCCAGCACGACGAAAACGGCTGCAAAACCTGCGGCAAAGGCACCGGCTAAGAAGCCAGCCACACGTTCGCGTGCAAGCACGGCAAAATCGGCAACCAAAACAGCAGCGGCCAAATAAACACCCGCGGCTCAAAGCTGATTTCTAAACATCATCTGATCTTAAAAGAGGCCCGTTTGGGCCTCTTTTTTTATGTTCAACCACAACATCTTCCGGCCAAATTTGGCGGATTTTTCACACGTAGTACCCCGCTATTACCCCGAAGTGATCGCCACGGCGTATCATTCCCTGCCCTTGAATGGCACTTCATAACAAGCGGGAGGATCTAAAATGTCTGCCAAGAAAATTCTTATGATTGCCGGCGACTATGCCGAAGACTACGAAACAATGGTTCCGTTCCAGACTTTGCTTGCCGTCGGTCATCAGGTTGATGCCGTTTGCCCGGATAAAAAGTCCGGCGATACGATAGCAACCGCCATCCATGATTTCGAAGGCGACCAAACCTACAGCGAAAAGCGCGGCCATAATTTTGCACTGAATGCCGATTTCGCTTCAGCACGCGCAGAAAACTATGACGCCCTTTTGATCCCGGGTGGCCGCGCCCCGGAATATCTGCGCCTGAACGAAGACGTTATTCGACTGGTCCGTGATTTCAACGATGCAGGTAAACCGATTGCCGCGGTCTGCCACGGCGCGCAATTGCTCGCCGCTGCCGACGTCATCAAAGGACGACGCGTATCGGCCTATCCTGCTTGCGCACCAGAGGTAAAGCTTGGCGGCGGTATCTATGCCGATATTGCCATTGATGATGCCTGCACGGATGCAAACCTTGTGACCGCACCGGCATGGCCAGCACATCCGAAATGGATGGCGGCTTTCCTTGTCGCCCTTGGCACTAAAATCGAATTGTGATCATTTGTCGCCCAATCGTTGATTGCGTTTGGGCGACATTTGCCTGACCATGGCGCTGCCCGTTGCACAAAGCTGCCAGATGTTTGCCCCCCGCAGCATTAACAGGAAAGGCCGTCCAAATGTGTCAAATCTATTCCGGGACCGAACCTGAACTTTATCAATGTGTAAGTCGGTCCATTAGAATCCATGGCATGGTAACCAGCCTGCGTCTTGAATTGCGCTTTTGGCAAATTCTAGATGAAATCGCGTCTGGCGAAGGCTTCACCACGCCGCAATTTCTTGGTAAAATCTATGACGAAGTCGTGGCCCAGCGCGGAGATATTCCCAATTTTTCATCGCTGGTGCGCGTGATCTGTACGGTCTATCTGGAAAAACAGGCTGGATTGCATAGCCAACCAAAGGCGAAAGCATCTGCCTCACACTTGGTAAGCTGATTATTCAGACTGAAATGCAGATAGACATGGAATTGGGCCAGAACCGGCTTCACGTCGCTGGCGCTAGTTCAGCCAGGAAGAAAGTTCGCGTGAACTAAACCCACCACTGCGCATGATCGGCGGATTAACATTGCGGCTCAAGGTCGGCTCGGCAGGCTTGATAATGCTGTTGCGACGATGCAATCCTGCGGCCGCGCCAAAATCAATCTGTGAACGCGCCATAAGATCCGCCGCAGTAGGTTGCGCTACCGTGTCTTTGACAGATGTTTGCGGGCTTTGCTGTTTTTGCTTTGCCTCGTAAATCCAGCGTAATTCCTGCTTTAAGGTCTGATATTCCGGTGTTTCGGGTGCAGAGTTAACTTCGTTAACAATCTGCAATTTAACCATCTGCGGGAACCGGTCAAGACGCTCAAGCAACATGAATTTCACACTTGGTCGAACGGCGTCGGAACGCATCAATTTCATCACCAACCGGCGATAAATATCGATCCGCAAATTCCCGTTCGATGCCAACTCGATAAATTCTTCGACAAATTCACGTGCCGCCATTTTACCATCAAGCAACGCCCGCAGGTTCCCTGCCATTGCCCGACGATATGCTTCGCGAATTTCAACAACATGATTGGATGCACGGGTACGGACAAGATGGAAGGCTTCCGGGCTGAATGCATTTTTGCTTAGAAGTTTGGCGCAATCGGCAACCAATTCATGCTTGGTCGCATCCGACACAACTTCAAAGACACCGGTAATCAGTTCCTTGCATTTCGCATGCGGCCCCATACGGATCGCCGCGGCCAATGCCATCGGACTTTCCGGGTCGCGCGTTGCAATCACCGCCAAGGCCAGCGGATCATCATACTGCATTAAGGCAAGATCATTGCTCAGCAGATGCTCAGGCATCAACAGACGCTGCTGCTTGGCAGCCCCCATCACTGTAAGCGGCTCTCCGCTCTGATAGCTTTCTTTGATGTTCAGGGCATATTTCAGCCCGTCATATGAGATGCCGTGATTTCTGCTCATGGCACTCAGTCTCCTTTACGACCTTTGGGTCGTTTGTCAGAGACCAGCCCCTCAAGACCGCCACTATTGCGGCCAGCACGCGGACGGACATTTGGGGTCCGTTTCGGCGTGGTATCTTCTTTTTCCACACGTGTACGCGCCGTCGCAGGCTTCATGTCGTTAAAGAAGTCGATATACCAATCCATATCGGCCGCAGACATGGCAAAGCGGCCACCCGCAGCCGGGCTTTCGATATTTGTTTCAGGAATCCCGTTGCTGATCTGCAGGACCACCGACGACGGTGCCGTCATGCCAGCCCGCCATGCAAGTGCAGTAATCGCACGTGCACTACCGGAATCGAGGATCTTTGAAACGGCATTGATCGGAATTTGCGCGTAATGTGCAAGCGACTGCACCACAAGCGCGTCCTCATTCCGCGACACCGCATCCAGAATATATTGATCAATCGTCATCTTCTGATTTGATGCGGCTTCGTCTTCCTGATCCATCATCACATCATCAGTTACATCAACCGATGCATTGTCATCCATTGCATGAACTGGCATGCGGTTTTCAAACCGTGCTTTTTCAATGCGCTGACGCACAGACTGGCGCAAGGCACGTGCAACTTCAGTACGCATACGGCCCTGCTCGACCAATGTGTCAAACAGCGACGCCATGATGAAATGTGCAATCCGGCGCTGGGCCTGCCGCGAGGTACGGTTTTGTCCGCCCAACAGGTCATTTGCCGGTGCTTTTGGTTTTTCCAAATGACGCTCGGCAAAATGCGGCGCCATCGCCACAACATTGCGCGGGGCATCATCAGAAGACAGCAAACGGTTCAACAGACTGCTTTTTTCTTTTTCAGCCTGCTGTTCAACCAATCGTGCATTTGCAGCCGCCTCAAGTTCGGCGCGCGCACGTTCGGCAGCGGTTTGAACAAACTCGCCCCGCCCACGCATGATGTCGAGAAAATCTGAATCGCTAAGAAGTTCAACATATTCACCAATCGACACACGGCCAATTGCCTGAATATCCTGACGCAGCCGGGAAGCCGCCTGACGGGTCATATAGGGCGTATGGCCAAGTTCCTGCTCAATCAGGGTAACCACCTGCGGGCGGAAACAATCGCTCATATTGGCAATCGCTGCGACAAACTCGTCAACCATCTCAAGGCGCTCGGACGGGCTGACGTCATTTAGATGGCGGCGCAGGCGCCGGGCCACATCCATACGAACATCGCTGTCGAAATCCGGTGCATCATCGTCTTCGTCTTCGGCATAGGCCAATTCGGTTGAAAGGCGCGCGGCATGCTCAAGACCAGACGGATTTGAAATTTCGCTAGAAGAATTCTTACGGGGAATCGAGCGACCATGTGCGTTGCTGGCATCTGTGCCAAATGCATCAGGTGCGACTGCACGAACAGTGTCAGCAAGATCACGAAGCTTCGCAGTGGCTTTATCATCAAGCCCCGCATCGCCTGTGTTTTTCTGCCGATTGAACATCCAACTCAGCATTATCGCAGCTATTCCCCTGGTCCCATGCCTGGCGGCATATCAGTTTCCTCTTAATCGGAAACTTCGTTTTTATGTTTTGTCAGAACAGTTTAACCAGAACTGACATCGATACACAACCAGACAAGACGTCTAAATTTGATACCCGAACATCAAAGACTGAAATCACGAGATACAGCCTTGATCACCGATAGACTATCAACGCAAAGACTCAAAAAAACATTAACAATACAGGCCCCTATGCGAACCATGCACAATCTGGCGCAATCTGGTGCAACAAACCGCAAAATACTGATCCATAGCCAGCATCTCGTGCGCATTGAACGAACATAAAGAAGCCTCACGCGCGAATAAAAACGCGAATAAAAAAACGAGCGACCAAATGGCCGCCCGTCTCACAAAGCATGAATGCTAAATATGATTGCGTTACGCGCTTAGCTTACCCAAGCAATTCGCAAAATATTGGTCGCACCCGGTGTTCCAAACGGCACACCTGCGGTAATCACCAACGAATCACCTACTTTGGCAAATTCTTCGCGTTGGGCAACTTCACAGGCAATACCGATCATTTCGGCAAAGTTGGTGGCATCACGGGTAAAGACCGGATGCACGCCCCAGCAAAGTGCCAAACGGCGGGCCGTCTGAATTTTCGGTGTCAGCCCCAAAATCGGAACTTCCGGACGTTCGCGGGCCGCACGGAATGCGGTTGACCCTGAAGTCGTGTAATTGACAACCGCCTTCGATCCGATGGTTGCTGCAACCTGACGCGCAGCAGCACTGATCGCATCAGGTGCATTATGTTCGGGATCAGGACGGTTGGCATCACGCATGCGATAATACAGATCATCCTGTTCAACGCGCACCAGAATACGGTCCATGATCGAAACCGTTTCAAGCGGATATTTACCAACAGCACTTTCTGCCGAAAGCATCACCGCATCCGCACCATCATAGATCGCTGTGGCAACGTCAGATGCTTCTGCACGGGTTGGTGCCGGGTTTGACACCATCGAATCAAGCATCTGGGTTGCAACGATGACCGGCTTACCGGCTTCGCGGCACGCCCTGATGATCCGTTTCTGAAGGATCGGAACATCTTCTGGCGGGCATTCAACACCCAAATCACCGCGTGCAACCATAATCATGTCAGACAGTTCGACAATCTCGGCGAGATGATCAATTGCCTGCGGTTTTTCCAGTTTGGAAACGATGGCAGCACGGCCCTGAATGAGCTTGCGGGCTTCGGCTACGTCTTCTGGACGCTGAACGAATGACAGTGCGACAAAATCAACCCCCATCTCCAGACCATACACCAGATCGGCACGGTCCTTTTCCGTCAGCGGCGACAATGGCAGCATGACGTCAGGAAGATTAACACCTTTGCGGTTCGAAAGAGGACCGCCGGTAATCACGGTGCATTCAGCAGACGTATCGTCACATTTCTCAACACGCATGCGAAGTTTGCCATCATCAAGCAACAGGTTCGCACCCGGTGAAAGGGCGGCGTAAACTTCAGGATGAGGCAAGGCAACACGTTTATTGTCACCCGGCGTCTTATCCATATCGAATTTGAAAGTATCACCTGCTTCAAGCACGATCTGCTCGTCGGCAAAGGTACCAACACGGATTTTAGGACCCTGAAGATCCATCAAAATCCCGATTGGGCGGCCAAGCTTTTCTTCGACAGCACGAATGGCTTCGAACCGGGCCAGATGTTCTGAGTGTTCCCCGTGCGAGAAATTCAGGCGGAACACATCCACACCTGCTTTTACGATTTTCTCGAGGATTTCTGGCTTTGAACTCGCCGGCCCCAGGGTCGCGATGATTTTCGCCTTACGTTGACGGCGCATCGGCTGCTACCTCTTGTTATTTGGTTTACACATCAGCCTTTCCGCTTCGGCCTGCATCTGCGGCGAGGCGTCAAGGCGTCCTGATATTTTTCTGGGGGTAACCCCTTAATAATCAATCAGCCCCTATTTGAACAGGTACTTTTCACTAAATGCCTTTACAAAAATGTGATTTTTCACTGGACAATTACAAGAAGCACCCTCTTTAAAGAACAAAAGACGTGCCTTAAACACATGTGGAACGATCCACACTCCGATCTATTATCCCACTCTATTACATCGACGCAGACAGGGCCCCTTTCAATGAACAAATGGCACCATCGTTTCCTTGGCCTCGCGGCACATATCGCAGACTGGTCAAAAGATCGCAGCACTCAGGTCGGCGCCGTTGTTATCGGCCCCAAAAAAGAAATCCGGGCTGTTGGCTATAACGGGTTCCCACGCGGCGTTGATGACGAAATTGAAAGCCGCCATCAGCGTCCTGAAAAATACGCCTATACCGAACATGCGGAACGTAACGCCATTTACAATGCCAGTTACACCGGCACATCGCTTGATGGCTGTGCGCTTTATGTTACGCACTTCCCGTGTTGCGATTGCGCGCGCGCAATTATTCAGGCAGGGATTGCAGAAGTCTTTGTTGATAAAACCAAACTCACAGCCGATTTTCTTGAACGCTGGGAACAGGATATGAAAATCTCGACTGAGATGTTCGAAGAATCCGGCGTTGCCGTGCAAGTTATTGATGATGACGGTACAACCAAACCAATGAATTAAGTTATCACCCCCTTTACTATTGTTCGCCACTGCCCAATATGGGGGGGTTGATAGCCGACAACGAGCACCAATAAAAACAAGACAAAAACGTCAATTGTTCAACACCGTCAACTGGCTGACAGTCAGTATTTGTCAGAATTGCAAGCCTGTTTGGATGCGGTTTGACCTTGCTGGAAACCAGACAAAGGTATAAGGGTTTAGGCAACAGCAAAATGTGATTTGCTGCTGTGAGGGGCCCTGAACAGCGACGCATTTCGTGATAATGCTCAGGAAACGAGGCCGGATGAACGCGAAAATCGACTTTAGAAAAATCAGTTTCCTGATTGTTGACGGGGATAAGATTTCAGCTCAGGTGGTGTATGACACGCTGGCATATCTTGGTGCCAGTCATATCCAACGGGTTAAAACGCCAAATGATGCGTTTGAAATTTTACGCCGTGAGAAAATCGATATCGTTGTTTGTGAATGGCGACTCCGCGGCATGGATGGCCTTGAATTCCTTGACGTTATGCGCAACTCGACCAATTCGCCCAACCGGTTTATTCCGGTAATTATGCTGACCGCGCATTCCGAACATAAATATGTAACGACCGCGCGTGACCTTGGAATTACGGAATTCCTTGCCAAACCGTTCAATGCCAAGGCACTTTATAGCCGATTGGTTTCGGTCATTGCCCGACCCAGACGTTTCATAAATACCGGAACGTATTTTGGTCCGGACCGACGCCGCAGACAGGTCCAGTTCGACGGCCCTGATCGTAGGAGCTTGGATGAATGAGCCATTTTGACTGGGGAAGCGGAGCGATCGTGAAGCCGGAAGAGCCTAAGAAAAAGAAGAACGTACAGATTATCCCCGCCCAAACTGATTTGAAAAAGCGGGCTGTCAACTTCGTCAACGGGTTTGACATCAACCTGTCACCCGAACAGCTAGAAGAACTTGAACAGGTTGTTCAGCGCAGCTCAGAAACCTTTGTCCGCGATGTTGGCAAGGATCTGATGGATTGCCGCCGCTTGGTTATTCAGGCACTGGGCGACAAAAGCAAACGCCCTGATGCGGTTACTGCCTGCTCGGACCTGGCCTATTCGGTGAAGGCACTTGGCGGCACCTTCCAGTACCCGCTCATGACCCAAATCGCCAAATCAATGGAAAACTTTGTCGCAGATCGCACAACAGCGAATGAAAAACAGTTGCTTGTCTCTCAGCTTCATATTGATTCGCTCTATGTCATTCTGGCCGGCCGCGTAACCGGCTTTGGTTCGACCGTCGAACAGGCAACCGTTGCCGCCCTGACCAAATTGGCAGAGCGTTACGAACAGCCCCGCGAATAGGCATTGCAACGCAAGGGACAACTCCTTGCGTTCTCTCCCCCCCCTATCATTCCCCTGCATCACCCGCCCTTTGCCAAACCGCGCTTAGGCTTTGCATCTGGGTGCCCTCAGCACATGCATATGCACATGTGCGCATGATTGGCGCTTGTCATCGCGCGCTAGGCTCGCTGTTTTTCAGGGCATAAAATGAACCCTGACGCACCAAACAACCGCACAGGTTCTACCCATAGAAGAACATGAGAAGAAATTTGTAATCTTGCTCAAAAACCGCTTGCGCCCCTAGTGACCGACTGCTAAAAACCGCGCCACGCACCATGCGGGTGTAGCTCAGTTGGTTAGAGCGCCGGCCTGTCACGCCGGAGGCCGCGAGTTCAAGTCTCGTCACTCGCGCCATTCCCTCCCATTGGGAATGACGTACAAAAAGAAGCGCCGCGATTTTATCGCTGGCGCTTTTTTTGTCTCTGCACGTAATACCTTACGCTGTTAGAAGCCAAACAGGCGCATGCCCCCTGCCCACGAGTTTCACAACACCAAACCACTCCCTCCCACCACCAAATTAATAATCTGCTAGTAGCAATTATTCCGCATTCAACCAACCACTTCGCTCTCGCTTGGCCAACCAATCGCCAACTTGCACCGCATATGCACGAACCTTCTGGCACCCCCCATATCCCCCGCCTTGCACTATATAAAACCAACCGCGTTACCCACCGGAAAACAGCCCAATATTGGGCCATGCCACCAATTCCATAACCGATTGTTATTAAGCGGTATTTTTTGATTTTTTACCCTTAATCACACCGAGGTTCTTTTTTTTGCAAAAAAGCCCTTGCCAGAGTGTGTCCCCCCTTATATAAACCGCGCCACACACCATGCGGGTGTAGCTCAGTTGGTTAGAGCGCCGGCCTGTCACGCCGGAGGCCGCGAGTTCAAGTCTCGTCACTCGCGCCATTCCCTCCCAATGGGAATGAAACAAAAAAGCACCACGGTTTTTCCGCTGGTGCTTTTTTGTTTTCAGACTTTCCCCGCCAAATTCACCACCACATATCAAGATGCATTTTTCTTTGGAAAATCTGTCAGAAAACACTTGCCAGTTTTGGGCTGCCTTTATATAAACCGCGCCACGCACCATGCGGGTGTAGCTCAGTTGGTTAGAGCGCCGGCCTGTCACGCCGGAGGCCGCGAGTTCAAGTCTCGTCACTCGCGCCATTCCCTCCCAATGGGGATGACGTACAAAAAGAAGCGCCGCGGTTTTCCGCTGGCGCTTTTTTTGTCTCAGCACGCTGCATCTGCCCCTCCCCAATCGGCATTTAGACGACAATCACGCCCAAGCCAATCACGCGAATACAATGCATGCGTACAACCATAAGAAGTTAATCAACTTATCCGATCTGTAATTCTGTTAAAATCTGTCTTTTGAGTGTTTTCGCAGCATTCCTGACCGTCTGGTCATTGATTAATCGTTTAAATTATGCTCAGCTTTGCCCGCATTAAACGAAGCACTTGCAGGCCGCCCCACTTTTATTGGGCCTGTGGGCGTTAACCGGCAAACCGAATGGCTGATTAAAATTTGCCATTTCGCCAATGGCTTGTTGTTTAACTGCCTTACAGTCCCAGCCTTGGCCTGCAGTCCCACAACAACAAAACGGGAGGCGCATCATGCGCAAACTAATTGCAGGGCTGGTCATGGGGACCGCACTCGCGACCGCCCCAATGGCAGCACAGGCTGAAACGCCGAAAAATGCACTTGTCATGGCGTTCGCTATTGATGACATCATCACACTTGATCCGGCCCAGATTTTCGAATTCTCGGGCGCAGAATATGCCGGTAACACTTACGACCGCCTGATTGGTTTCGATAATGACGACGTATCGAAAATCTATGGCGTTCTGGCAGAAAGCTGGGAAGTTTCCGAAGACGGCAAGACCTTCACCTTTAAAATCCGTGATGGCGTCGAATTCGCATCGGGCAATGACCTGACGGCTGAAGACGCGGCCTTCTCGCTGCAACGTGTGATCTTGCTGGATCAGTCTCCGGCCTTCATTCTTGGACAGTTCGGCCTGACGGCTGACAACGTCAAAGAAAAAATCCGTGCGACGGATGAGTCGACCCTGGTCATGGAACTCGACAAACCATACGCACCAAGCTTCGTTCTTTATTGCCTGACCGCTGGCGTTGGTGCTGTGGTCGACAAAGAAGAAGTTCTCGCCCATGAAGTCGACGGCGACCTTGGTCATGAATGGCTGAAAACCAACTATGCTGGTTCTGGCCCGTTCAAACTGAACAAATGGACCGCGGGTGAAAGCCTCAGCCTGACCTCGAATGACGATTACTGGGACGGCGCACCGGCAATGAAGCGCGTCATCATCCGCAGCGTCAAAGAATCTGCTTCCCAGCAGCTTCTGCTTGAAAAAGGTGACATTGATATTGCGCGTAACCTTGAAGCCGATCAGTTGGCATCCATCAAGGGCGACGACAACATCAAGCTTCTGTCCAAAGGTAAAGGTGCCCTTTGGTATCTTGGCCTGTCGCAGAAAAACGAATACCTGTCGAACCCGAAAGTCCGCGAAGCTCTGAAATACCTTGTCGACTACAAAGGTATCTCTGAAACCATCCTCGCCGGTCGTTCGCAGATCCATCAGGGCTTCCTGCCAGAAGGCTTCCTTGGTGCCTATAACGAAAATCCATATAGCCTTGATATCGAAAAAGCCAAATCGCTTCTCGCAGAAGCAGGCTTGGCTGACGGCTTCAGCGTCACCATGGATACGCGTAACACCACGTCCATCATGGCAATGGCACAGTCGATCCAGGCAACCTGGGCACAGGCTGGCATCAATCTGGAAATCATTCCGGGCGATGGCAAACAGACCCTGACCAAATACCGCGCCCGTCAGCACGATATCTATATCGGTCGCTGGGGCCCGGATTATCAGGATCCGCATACCAACGCATCGACCTTTGCGTGGAACCCGGACAATTCCGATGATGCAACGGCAAAACCGCTTGCATGGCGTAATGCTTGGGACGCTGGTGCTCTGACCGCAGAAACCGATGCAGCAACCCTTGAACGCGATGATGCAAAACGTGCCGCAATGTATATTGACCTTCAGAAAAAGGTTCTCGAAAGCGGTCCGTTTGTTGTCATGTTCCAGGAAACTGAAATTGCTTCCATGCGCAGCAATGTAAACAACTTCATCCTCGGCCCGTCGTTCGATAACAACTACTATCGTTACGTCACCAAGGACTAAGCCTGTCCGATAAAACTTGATCCGCCTTGCCGGGCACATCCCTGTGCCCGGCAAGGTACAAATTAATATCGGCGCGTGACGTTTAATTTGGCGTCATTTGGCAAAATCAAAGCCCACCGGACCGATATACAAAAAACAACAAAATGCGTCGATCTGACGTACCATGCTTTAAGGAGACAACGGTCGTAATGTCCGCTGTTACACGCAAAAACCGGGACGGGCGCACACGCACCCACCTTTTTTCGGGCAAAGCAGGAAGTTTTCTGCGCGTTGTCTTTTCACTCGCCATCACCTTCTTTGGCCTGCTGCTTGTCACCTTCCTGATTGGTCGCGTTTTGCCGATTGATCCGGTGTTGGCCGCTGTTGGCGATCGCGCACCACAAGCCGTCTATGACCGTGTGCGCGAAGAAATGGGGCTTAACCTGCCTCTTTGGCAGCAATTCTTTATTTATATTTCCAATGTCCTTCAGGGGAATTTTGGCCAGTCGGTTTTAACCGCCAATCCCGTGATCGACGACATCAAACGGGTTTTCCCCGCCACCCTTGAACTGGCAACCATCGCCACCATCATTGGTGTGCTCCTTGGCATTCCTGCCGGTGTTTTTGCCGCGATCAACAAGGGTAAATGGCCTGATCATATCGTTCGCGTCATTGGCCTAGCCGGGCATTCGATGCCCATTTTCTGGCTCGGCCTGATGGGGCTTTTGGTTTTCTATATGAAACTTGATTGGGTGGCTGGTCCGGGGCGGCTTGATGCCTTCTATATAGATTTTATCGAACCGACCACTGGACTTATGCTGGTTGATACATTGATCGAAGGCGACACAGATCTATTTTGGAATGCGGTATCCCACATCATTCTTCCTGCATCCATCCTTGCCTATTTCTCGTTGGCCTATATTGCGCGTATGACCCGTTCTTTCATGCTTGAACAGCTTAGTCAGGAATACATCCTGACCGCGCGCGTCAAAGGCATATCCGAACATCGCATCATTTGGCGGCACGCGCTTGGCAACGTCATGGTGCCGTTGGTTACCGTGATTGCCCTGTCTTATGCCAACCTGCTTGAAGGATCGGTTTTGACCGAAATCATCTTTGCATGGCCCGGCCTTGGCCTTTACATCACCAACTCGCTGCTCAATGCCGATATGAATGCCGTTCTTGGCGGCACGGTTGTCGTCGGTGCGGTCTTCATCAGTGTAAACATGCTTTCAGACGTGCTGTATCGCCTGCTTGATCCACGGGCGCGGAGATAACAAGATGACCACGCAAACAGATATCTCCAAATCCGCAAAACCCGGCCTGAAACAATGGCTGGTAGCTGATGCACCGCAATCACGTTTTCAGGCCAAATGTGGCCGTGCATGGTTGGGCTGGATCAAGTTTTCGGAAAACAAACTTGCCATGATTGGCCTGTCGGTCGTCATCGGCCTGATCTTGGTCACGATTTTTGCCCCGCTTTTGGCCCCCTATGATCCGCTGGCAGCAAACCTTGCCAACCGTATTCAGCCCCCCGGGGCCGAACACTGGTTCGGGACCGATCAATTGGGTCGCGATATTTTGTCGCGCGTTATTTATGGCGCACAATATACCTTGCTGATTGTCGGGCTTGTCGCCATTACCGCCGCCCCGGTCGGGTTGCTGGTTGGGACGACGGCCGGGTTCTTTGGCGGTTGGGTCGATGCGGTTTTGATGCGCATCACCGACGTCTTTTTGGCCTTCCCGAAATTGATTTTGGCTCTGGCCTTTGTCTCGGCCCTCGGGCCGGGAATTGAAAATGCCATTCTTGCCATCGCGGTTACCGCATGGCCGCCCTATGCCCGTATTGCCCGGGCGGAAACCATCACGGTGCGGAAATCCGACTTCATCGAAGCCGCCCGCCTTCAAGGCACATCGAACTTTGCCCTGATCATTGGCCACATCACGCCAATGTGCATGAGTTCGCTTGTCGTGCGTGTCACGCTTGATATGGCCGGTATGATCCTGATTGCGGCTGGTCTTGGCTTCCTTGGTCTTGGCGCACAGCCGCCCATGCCAGAATGGGGGGCGATGGTATCTGACGGTCGTCAGTTCCTGCTTGAACAGTGGTGGGTTGCGACCGTTCCCGGCATCGCAATTCTGATTGTCAGCTTGGGCTTCAACCTTTTGGGTGATGGCCTGCGTGATGTTCTTGATCCACGCGGCGGAGATTGATCCATGAGCAACGAAACCCTTCTATCGGTCAAAAACCTCGAAGTGACTTTTGATACGCCCAAGGGCACGGTCAATGCCGTGCGTGGTGTGTCCTTTGATCTTGGCCGCGAACGGCTTGGCATTGTCGGCGAATCCGGTTCGGGCAAATCGCAAACCGGGCGCGCCATCCTTGGCCTGACGGCGGCCAATGGCCGTATTACCGCCGATGAAATGAAGTTCCACGACCTTGATCTGGCGACCCTAACGCCCAAACAATGGCGCAAGGTGCGTGGTGCGCGCATTTCCATGATCATGCAGGACCCGAAATATTCGCTAAACCCTGTCATGACGATTGGCGACCAAATCATCGAAGCCTACCGCGAACATCATAAAGTCAACGCCAAAGAAGCCCGCCACCGCGCGATTGATATGCTCGAAGCTGTCAAAATTCGCGAACCGGAACGCGTGTTCAATTCCTATCCGCATGAAGTATCGGGCGGCATGGGCCAACGCGTTATGATTGCCATGATGCTGATCCCCGACCCGGAATTGATCATTGCCGATGAACCAACATCTGCCCTTGATGTCACGGTTCAGCTTCAAGTTATGGCGATTTTGGATGATCTGGTGCGGGATCGTGGCATGGCGCTGATTTTTATCAGCCATGATTTGCAACTGGTCTCAAGCTTCTGCGACCGGGTTCTGGTGATGTATCAGGGGCTTGTCGTCGAAGAACTTAAAGCATCTGCCCTGCATGAAGCCAAACACCCCTATACCAAGGGCCTTTTGAACTGCTTGCCGAAAATGGATGGCGATCATTCCGATCTGCCGATCCTTGAACGCGAAGCAAGCTGGGCAGAGGGATAAGGGGAAAGCACATGATTGAAATCAATAAACTCAATGCCTGGTTCGATGACAACCACGTTCTCAAGGATGTCGACATCAAAGTCCCCAAAAACGGTTCATTCGGTCTGGTTGGTGAATCCGGTTCGGGCAAATCGACGGTCCTTCGCACCATCACCGGCCTTGTCGATGACTGGGAAGGCGAAATTATCGTCAATAACAAGGAACTTGGCCCGAAACGCGACAAGGCGTTTTACCGACTGGTTCAGATGGTGTTTCAAGACCCGTTTGGATCACTTCATCCGCGTCATACCATCGACCGTATTCTGACCGAACCGGTCAATATTCATGGTCTGGGAAATTCCGATGCCCGCGTGGTCGAAGCCCTTAATCAGGTCGGCCTCGATAACGCGTTTCGCTTCCGCTATCCCCATCAGTTATCCGGTGGTCAGCGTCAGCGCGTAGCGATTGCCCGTGCGCTGATCCTTGAACCCAAAATCCTTTTGCTTGATGAACCAACATCGGCGTTGGACGTTTCCATTCAGGCCGAAGTGCTTAACCTTCTAAGCCGCCTGCGCCGCGAACTTGGCCTAACCTATGTCATGGTCAGTCACGATCTGGCTGTGGTTGCCCATATGTGCGACGATATTGCCATCATGAACCATGGCCGCATTGTCGAACGGGCCACCGCCGAACAGCTCGCCGAAGGAACGCTTGAGCATCCCTACTCGCAACAGCTTTACAAAGCTGCTGGTGGATATGATCGCGCCATTGTCGATACCTTTGTCGATTGGGATTGATCCACCAGAACGGCAGAAACAGGAATTTGTTTGAATGAATATCGCCACCACCGCTTCACGCAAACCAACCTATCACCCAAGCTTCACATGGGATGCCCATGCCTGTTTGCCGTTGGATGAAAAAACACCGGCAAGTCTTTTGGACGCATATGTCCTCGGCAATGTCGACTATGTCTGTGTCAATGTCGGGATGGACATGAACACAGTGGCGCACATCATGCGTATCATTGCTGCCTTCCGGGCAAAAATCGCCGCCCATCCAGATAAATACATGCAGATCGAAAGTTTTGACGATCTTGCCATCGCCAAACAAAAAGGCCTGTTGGGTGTCGGCTTTGATCTTGAAGGATCGGTCATGCTTCAAGACATGCCCGACATGATCCCGGTCTTTGCCAAGCTGGGTGTGAAGCAAATCCACTTTGCCTATAACCGCAATAATTCGGTCGCGGGCGGCTGTCACGATGTTGATATCCCCCTGACCGACCTTGGCGTTGAAATGGTCAAATCGGTCAATGCCAGTGGCATGATTATGGATTGTTCGCACACCGGACGGCAAAGCTCGCTTGATATCATGCGGGTATCGACCAAACCGGTCGTGTTCAGCCACGCCAACCCCAAGGTGCTTGGTGGTCATGAACGCTGCGTTGATGATGAACAGATCAAAGCCTGCGCCGATACCGGCGGCGTGATCGGTATTTGCGGCTTCCAGCGTTTCATCAAATCAACCAACGCGCCGGAAGTCCCCGATATGATCAAACATATCAAATATGCCGTCGATCTTGTCGGCGTCGATCATGTCGGCATTGGTCTTGATACCATGCCATCGGTTGCCGGCTGTGATGATTTTCCTGATGGGGTCGACCGCGCCTATTACTGGCCCGCTGAACGTGGTTATGGCCCCGGTGCAGGTGGTGCAGCGGTCTTTGACCCACGCAAACTCCCGGCCCTTGCCGATGCGATGATTTCAATCGGTTATTCGACCGATGATGTCGATAAAATCATGGGTGAAAACTTCATGCGTGTTGCCAAGGCAAGCTGGTAGACACACCCACATCGCCAAAATCAATTAAACCTAAACCGGCCGGGGCAGTTCACGTCTGAACTGCCCCGGTGACGTTCCGGTCATGGATTTAAAACCACGGCTAAATGCGGAAAGCTCGCTATAGCCAAGATGTTCGGCAATGTCGGGGATCGGCAAATTGGTTAAGCGCAGCATGTCGCTTGCGATCCCACCGCGCACTTCATCGCGAATGGATCTGAAACTTGTTCCAGCCTGATCCAATTCCCGCTGAAAACTGCGCAGGCTCATGGAAAATTCGTCGGCAGCGTCGTGAACATCAATCTGACAATGACGACACAGGGTCGCGACAATCCATGCCTTGGTGGCCGTCGGCAAGTCAACATTCTGCTGCAAGTTAATGGCACGTGATTGCAGTGCGTTAACCAACTGCCAGTGCCGCTCTGAATTGGCCTGCTTCATTGGCTTATTTAAAAGTTCTGCTGGCAGGAAAATCGCGTTCTCGCGCTGCCCCAATCGCACCTGACAGCCAAAATGATGGCGAAAAGTGCTTAATCCACGGTCATTTCGGTGTTCAAAATCAATGCAGTTAGGCTGCCAATCGTGCCCGAGTGCTGCCAACAGTAACGAATGAAATGATGCTTCGCTAAAAATTGCATCCTGTGTTCGGGTCCGAACCGCGTGCTCGGCAATGCGGTAGGATAGCTTTGCCTGACCATCTTCGACCGACAAACTACAAGACGTGCTGCCCTGCAAGGTTGGAAAGAAACGCGCAAATTTTTCAAGCCCGTGGCCAAGTGTCGGGGCGGTCAAAACCATCTCGGCATGTTTACCAAGCCCCCGGTAACCCCATGTATCTCCAAGCATTAATCCCAATGCCGGATCATTGGTCGCATCCGATGCCAGTTCCAACATGGTGGTAAAAATCATCAAGGGTGTTGATTGCGGCGAGATAAAAAGCCCAGCCCCACCCAGCCCTGCGCGCGCAGAAAGCCCGACGTGATCAATGCCCGATTTCCCAAGCATCCCCATCACGCTGTTTAGAACCGAACGGTCAATGGCACCCGAAACACGTTTCATGGGTTATCCATTCCATGGCTTTTCCTAAAGACCTGCATTCAATTGACGTGCCAATTGAATGACAATCCACCCTGCAACACCAGTGCTGCGGTTCATTTTGGCACCAAATGTCAAATACAGCCGGTCGGCATTTCGGTAGCGTTCTGGAAATAGAAAAATACAAAACTGCCGATCAGGGAACTCGCGACATTCGACATCCCCCGATGGTCAAAACGCGTTTTTCGGCAATTGCCTGAAGTCTAGGAAACAACGTCCATTCAAAGCCCTCCGCGCGCCACCAACGCGGAATTTAAACAGCCATGCCCGATCAATTCGGTTGAGCAGGCGCGTTTACCACCCATAACAGGGAGAAAAAGAATGGATAAATGTTGCAGCAGTGAAAAGGCCGAAGTCACCCACCCGCTTCAGCCCCTGACCGCCGATGAAATCACCAAGGTCGCCGACATCGTCCGCGCAGACCCGCCATATGGTGACAATACCCGCTTTGAAACCATCGAGCTGATGGAACCGGAAAAGGCGGAATTGGCTGATTTTACGCCCGGCGACCCGATCAAGCGCAAAGCGCGGGTCAATGTATTTGACGCCACCAAGGTCAGCGTCACCAAACTCGTGATCAGTATTGACGATGAAAAGATCATTTCAGCAAAAGAACTGCCGGGCAAACGCCCGATGATCCAACTTGAACAGTTTGTCGAAATCGAAGACATCGTCTGTTCTGACCCGACCTTTATCGCTGCGTGTAAAAAACGCGGTATTACCGATATGTCGATGGTGTGCGTTGATCCGTGGTCAGCCGGTAATTTCGATAAACCCGGCGAAGAAGGCCGCCATCTGGCTCATATTTTCTGCTGGCTGCGCAAACGCGAAAACAGCAACTTCTACGCCAACCCGATCGAAGGCCTAAACGCGGTTGTTGATCTTCTGTCCAAGGAAGTCATCCGGGTTGATGATTATGGTGGCGCCCCAATTCCTGAGGCCGAAGTTAATTACGAAGCCGATTTCTTCACCGAAGACGAATTCCAACCCAAAGCCAAACCGATCAATGTGGTTCAGCCCGAAGGTGTTAATTTCACCCTTGATGGCAATAAAATCAAATGGCGCAACTGGGAACTGGTGATTGGCTTTAACGCCCGTGAATCCCTGACCCTTCATGACATTAAATTCAATGGTCGGCCAATCATTCACCGCGCATCCATTGTCGAAATGACGGTGCCTTATGGCAGTCCCGATAACGGCCATTACCGTAAAAACGTCTTTGATATTGGCGAATATGGCATTGGCAAACTGGCCAATTCACTGACCCTTGGCTGCGACTGCCTTGGCGTGATCAAATATCTTGATGTCACGCTTAACACCATGAACGGTGAACCTTGGACGATTGAAAACGCCATCTGCATCCACGAAGAAGATTCCGGTCTTTTGTGGAAACACATGGATTTTCGCACCGAACGCACCGAAACCCGTCGCGGGGCAAAGCTTGTTATTTCAACCATCTGCACGGTCGGGAATTATGAATATGCCCTGTATTGGTATCTGTTCCTTGATGGCATGATCGAATTTGAAGTCAAGGCAACCGGCATCATCAATACGGCTGCTTGCCTTCCGGGCGAACCGGGCAAATACGCGGTTGAAGTATCGCCCGGTGTGGCTGGTCAAATCCATCAGCACATCTTGTGCGCAAGGCTTGACATGGCGATTGATGGCTATGCCAACAGTGCGGTTGAATGTAACACCTTTGCCGATGAACCCGGCCCCGCCAACCCGTATGGCAATGCCTTTTATGAAACCGAAACCGTGCTTGAAACCGAACTTGCCGCCGCGCGCAAGGCCAACCCACCGACCCAGCGATATTGGAAAGTCGTCAATCCCAACAAACTTGGCAAAACCGGTCGCCCTGTGGGCTACAAGCTTGATGCCACCCATTGCGTCACACCGTTCATCAACCCGGATTATCCATCGGGCAAACGGGCAAGCTTCATCCAGAACCATGTCTGGTTCACCGCCTATGACAGCGAAGAACGCTTCCCTGCCGGTGATTTCATGAACCATTCCGATGGCAAAGATGCCCTGTCTGAAATCGTCAAACAGGACCGACCGCTTGCCAACAGCGATCTTGTGATGTGGCATGTCTTTGGCCTGCATCATCAGGTCCGCATGGAAGATTTCCCGGTTCAGCCCTGTGTCACCACCGGTTTCAAACTGATGCCGATGGGCTTCTTTGATGGTAATCCGGCAATTAACCTGCCGCCTGAAAAGAACAAGGCAAGCTGCCCGGCGAACGCCTGATAGCGCCCTGTCAACAAGGCAAGGCATGAAACCATGTCGATCAGCTACGTGATCATAAGCGGGCTTTTAATGGGGCTTGCCAGTAGCCTGCATTGCGCGGGGATGTGCGGGGCAATTGCCGCAAGCATCCTCGCGGCAGGCAACCGCAACACAGCCCCTCACCAACACCCGTTTCGCACCCTGTTATTGATGCAGGCCGGGCGCAGCATGACCTATATACTTGCCGGTGTGCTCGTCGGTGGGTTGGGTGGTTTGTTTGACAGCCTGCTTTTAACCGCTGGTTTTCAACCCGTGATGCGGGTGCTGGCAGGCGGCTTTGTCATTTATGCCGGTTTGGCCGTCATCGGCGTTGCCCCGGCCCTTGCCCGGCTGGATCGTTATTTGCCAACCACAGTGTTTCAAACCGCCATGCGACCTGCATTTGTGGGCGATCCCAACGCGGTTAAAGCACCGGCAGGACGCAGCACGCCGCATCGCAGCCAAACCAAGTTTCGCAATGGATTGGGGAAATTTTCCATCGGTGCGGCATTGGGCTTAACGCCCTGTGCGATGGTTTATAATGCGCTGTTAACCGCCATGATGGCCGGCTCAAGCACCAAGGCCGGATTGTTTATGGCAAGCTTTGCAATTGCTGCTTTGCCCGCAGTTATCTTTGCCGCCCTTGGCATCAATTTTCTGCGCGGGCGGGCCAACCAAAATCAGCTCACCAGTATTGCGCGCACGGCAATCGCGGTTGGCTTAGTCTCTATTGGGCTTTTTACGATGGCAGAACCGGCAAGCAGCCTTATTGCACTTTGCCTAACATTCTAAATCAGCCTGCAATCAATTCGGAACCGATGTTGATTGCCCAACAATCTTGGGAAGTTCAAGCATCACCTCCGCCCCGCCATAGTCATGCACCGAATCACGGGCTCGAATGGTAACGCTGTGAACATTATCGGGAATTCTCACGCCCGATAAGCCACGGGTAAAGGGCTGTTCATTGACATGCGGGTGCAAAAGTTCCCGCACGCCCAGAACCGTGCCATCCGGTCCCACCACGTCCCACGCATTGGCATAGTGGTCCCAACCGGTATCATCATGCTTAACGCTGACTGCGAACCGAAAAGTCCCGTCTGACGACTTTGTCGCACTTGCCGCGACCACATCGGCTTCGCCAGCATGGGCCTCGGGTAAAACCAACAAAGCCCCACCAGCAAACACCAAACTGACCATTGCGGTAACAAGGTATTGGAATTTCATCGGCGGGGCTCCTGTCATTATAAAACTGCCGGTGCTCTGTGAACTTGTAGCACAATCATTTTGATGTCGTTTTATGCATCGGCCTCATCTGCGCGCACCGGGCGCGGGCGGCCTTCGGCATCAATGGCAACAAAGGTAAAGGTTGCTTCGGTGACCTTGATGCGTGGCGACTGGTTCCGGCGCAGCACCCAGGATTCAAGATGCAGGACCATGGATGTGGTTCCGATACGTTCGATATCGCCATACACACAAACAACATCACCGACATAGACCGGGCGATGGAACGTCATGCCGTCCACTGCAATTGTCGCAACCCGGCCTTCGGCAATCTGGCTTGCCAAAACACCGCCGGCAATATCCATCTGCGACATCAGCCAACCACCAAAAATATCCCCGCTTGGGTTGGTGTCGGCTGGCATGGCCAAGGTGCGGGTACATAAATCGCCACGCGGCATGGTGTTGTCGCTCATTTTTGTTTGCTCTTTCTCAATCGCCATCAGGCTCACTCCTGTTTTCGACATGGATAACATGGCATGTCATTTTTTTATTGGACCTCCCGGTCACGGTTTTCTGCGCCTTGCTAAGAAAATGTGATCGTAATGAAAGACCACCACTTGCATTGGACTTAAAAACACATTTTTATGGTCGGTGCGCACCGACATATGGCACAGACCAGTGACTATATGGTACTCGTTTAGCGTCGAGGCATCCAACCCCTCAATATCGATAAACAGATATGCGGCGTTGGACCTTGTTTTAAAACAATAAAAGAAGTTGCGTTCCGGGGCATGACCGACCTTTTTGAAGATTCAAACCAATCCACAGATCAAGCTTATTCCGCCAAGGATATCGAGGTTCTCGAAGGCCTTGAACCTGTGCGCCGACGCCCCGGTATGTATATCGGTGGCACGGATGATGCTGCATTGCATCACCTCGTCGCAGAGATTCTTGATAACTCGATGGACGAAGCGGTCGCAGGGCACGCTGACTGGATCGAACTGGAACTGAAACCGGACAACACCGTACTTGTCCGCGATAACGGGCGTGGTATTCCAACTGACCCGCATCCAAAGTTTCCAGATAAATCGGCCCTTGAAGTCATCCTGACCACGCTGCATTCGGGTGGTAAGTTTTCGGGCAAGGCATATGAAACATCGGGCGGTTTGCACGGTGTGGGTATGTCTGTCGTGAACGCATTGACCGATATGTTCCGCGTCGAAGTTGCGCGCGATCGCAAACTGGTGTTTCAGGAATATTCCAAAGGCACCCCACTTGGTCCGCTGCAGGATGGTGGTACGGTTTCCAACCGTCGCGGGACGACGGTTATCTTCCGCCCTGACCCGGAAATTTTCGGTTCGCGCTTAAAACTCAAAGCAGCGACCATTTTCCGCATGGCCCGGTCCAAGGCCTATCTTTACAAGGGTGTTGAAATCCGCTGGTCGGTTGATCCATCATTGCTCACCAGCGACGATCCAACCCCACAGCAAGAAGTCCTGAAATTCCCCAACGGTATTCTCGATTATCTTGAGATGACGTTGCAAGGCCGCGACCTTGTCACCGAACGTCCGTTCGCAGGCGAAGCGAAATTTGCCGATAGCGCCGGGCGGGTTGAATGGGCAATTGGTTGGCCTGAAAGTGGCGAAGGCTATTTCCATTCTTACTGTAACACCGTTCCGACCCCGCTTGGTGGCACGCACGAAGCTGGTTTCCGCTATGCTTTGACCAAGGCCATTAAGGCCTATGGCGATATGACAGGACAGAAAAAGGCATCCTCGATCACGGCAGAAGACGTGTTTGGTGGCGGCTTTGTCATGCTGTCGGTGTTTATTCCAGACCCGCAATTCCAAGGCCAGACCAAGGAAAAACTGGGCACACAGGGTGCGACCAAATTGGTTGAAACCGCTGTTCGTGACCATTTTGACCATTGGCTGACCGGCGATACGGAAAACGCCAAAAAGCTTCTTGAACGCATTATCTTGCGCGCCGAAGATCGTCTGCGCCGCAAGGAAAAGAAAGAAACCAAACGTCAGTCGGCCACCCGCCGCCTGCGTCTTCCGGGTAAACTTGCCGATTGTTCGCGATCCATTGCGGCCGGAACTGAAATCTTTCTGGTCGAGGGTGATTCCGCAGGGGGGTCTGCCAAACAGGCCCGTGATCGTGAAACACAGGCTGTCTTGCCGCTGCGTGGTAAGATCCTGAACGTTGCGTCTGCGACCTATGAAAAGATGATGGCCAATCAGGAAATCAAAGACATGATCGAAGCCTTTGGCTGCGGTTCCGGGTCTGATTTCCGCATTAATGATCTGCGCTATGAACGCGTTATCATCATGACCGATGCTGACGTCGATGGCGCGCATATCGCATCCCTTCTGATGACCTTCTTCTATCAGGAAATGCCGGGATTGATCGAAAGCGGCCATCTTTACCTTGCCATGCCACCGCTCTATCGTCTGACCCAAGGTGGCAAGTCGATCTATGCGATGGATGATGCAGAAAAAGAAGTCCTCCTTGATAGCGAATTTAAAAACCGCGCCAAGGTCGAAATCTCCCGATTTAAGGGCCTGGGTGAAATGCCCCCGCAGCAGCTTCGTGAAACCACGATGGCGCACAAAAAACGCACCTTGCTGCGCGTGACATTGCCTGATGCAGCACTTCCCGATGAACGTGGTCAAACCAAGGATCTGGTCACCCGCTTGATGGGTAAAAAGCCGGAACTTCGTTTCCAGTTCATTCAGGAACACGCGCGTTTCGTCGAAGATATCGACGTTTGATTGCAAACAAATATCCAATTCAAAACCCGGCCAGCGTGCCGGGTTTTTTATGTTTCGCACCCATGTCCCCATTATGGTCACATTACCATGACAAATTGATTTTTTGCGATCCGCCCCAAACACGCTAAATGTAAGATAAGCCCCCCATCAAAGGAGAGATCCAATGATTGCGAACAAACTGCGTAAAAGATCAAACCTCTCTTACCTGTCGTCGGTCGCGGCATTGGGTGCCATATCACTCCTAAGTGCGTGTGGACTGGCCTTGGTTGAAGCCCCTTACTACGACGTTACTGAAGTTCAAAGCTTCAAGGTATCAGGTGCCCCAAGTCAGGTCATGATGCTTGAAATCGTCGATGCCAACGACACGCTTGATGATCAAGTATGGGCGACTGCCTTGTCCAATCACGGCTACCCACCGCGCCTAACATTTGTCACCGATGCAGACGACATCGCAGATAACCAGACGATAAAGCCTGAAAACCGGGTGATTGCTGTGGTCAACCCAACCCAGACCACCATGCGCGACACCTTATGCACATCGCCGCAATCGGCACAAATGGATGGAACGGCCGACCGCATCATTGTCCGGTTCGGTTTTTGTGTCGGGGACGACATTATTTCGGAAACACGGGCCCGCTTCGTCAAAGACAAGTTCGAAGAACAGCTTTTCAGCAACGCCGATACGCTCAGCTATCAGCTCTTCCCGCGCCACATTCGCAAAAATGATGACCGCTATTGCCCGCCCATGATGACGGCGTGCTAACAGCCCACACCGTTTCTAACGCGCCAAAAGATCGCGCAGGGCCTTGGCAAACACCAATGGGGTTTCAAGTGGCACATAATGTCCGGCACCGGGCACCATCGTAAATGATGCCCCGGTGATGGCATCTGCCATTTCACGGTGGCTTTCCGGGCTGATCACGCGGTCCGCCTCGCCGACCATTACACTACAGGGCACGGTAATGTCGGCCAATATGGCCCGGCTATCTGGTCGCTCGGCGACCGCTTTGCTTTGGCGTTTAAATACATCCGCACCGCATCTATCGGCCATTTCGGTCAAAAGCCTGACCAGCCCATCATCATGGCGGTTATCACGGTGGATCAAATCATCTAGCATCGCGTCATTCACCCCCTTGAACGGGGTATTTTCCGCCACCAGATGCGCCAGCAACATACGTCGCCGTTTGATGGCCGGGGCATCGTCACGCGCACGGGTATTGACCAACATCAGATGGCTTATGCGCTTCGGCGCCTGACGCAGAATTTCAAACGCGACATAGCCGCCCATCGACATCCCAACAAGCGCAAACCGATCGGGCGCAATATCCAAAACCGCCCGCGCCATATCCGTGACAGTGTCGTGATCAAACAACTCGCACATCACCGGTACCATTGGCGGTTTTGCCGCTTCCCGCAGACCATCATATGCCGCAAGTGTCGGGTGCCACATGCGCAGATCGGCAAGCATACCCGACAAAAAGACGCAAGCCATCGCATCGGGCACGTCATCAGACGACGCCTGCCCGTTATGATCTGCCAATGCTTTTGTCATTTAATCAGCGCACTGAGTTCCTTGAATTCCGGAGTCCCGGCAACGCGAAGCCATTCAAACATCACACTTTCGCGCGTCACAATCTTGGCACCGGCATCACGCATCCGTTCCAATGCGAAAATCTTGTCAGGCATGCTCCGCGACGTTACCGCATCGGCCACAACATAAACTTCACGCCCGCGCTCGATCAGTTCCATCACGGTTTGCAAAACACACACATGGGTTTCCATACCCGCAACAACGACCTGATCACGACCGGGGTTTTCTTCCATCTTCTCGATGAACCCGTCTGCTGGAATGGCCGAAAACGCCATTTTGGCGACGACATTTCCGCCATCGGATGCATTTCCTGGCTGTTCAAGCAGTTCAAGAATGGGTTGTGCGGTGTGGCCAAGTCCCTTGGGATACTGTTCGCTCACAACCACAGGAACACCAAGCCGATTGGCACATTTTATCAAAAAGCAGCAACCATCAATGACCTGTTCAGGTTCCTGACAAGCCGGATAAAGTTTTTCCTGAACGTCGATTATCAGCAAACTTGCCCGTGTTGCATCCATCAGCACCGCTTTTCTCCCCTGTGCATTATCTATTTTGGCAGGTTACGCTGCCAAACTGTTGCGAACAAGTCTCTCGACAGTCGAGAAATCGGTTTTCAACACGTTTTTTGCGGCGTTTTTCTTGACTTAATTAAGTCTTCGCTTTACGACCCAAACAGCTTTTATAGCACTCGCTTAACTTCAACGCATTCTATTGCGGGAAAACGAACCATATGAATTTCGCCGATCTCGGTCTGAGCGAAGATATCCTCAAAGCCGTCGCAGACGCCGGCTACGACACCCCGACCCCGATCCAGGCCCAAGCTATCCCGTCGGTGCTGATGGCACGCGACATCTTGGGTTGTGCACAAACGGGTACCGGTAAAACAGCCAGCTTCACCCTGCCGATGCTTGATATCCTGCATCACGGCCGGGCGCGCATGCGCATGCCGCGTTCCATCATTCTGGAACCGACCCGCGAACTTGCGACCCAGGTTGCGGCAAACTTCGACACCTATGGCAAGTATATCTCGCTTTCAAAGGCGTTGATCATCGGTGGCGAGTCAGCCGCCGAACAAGGCAAGGTTCTGGAAAAAGGCGCTGATGTCATCATCGCGACGCCAGGACGCCTGATTGATACATTTGAACGTGGCAAGCTTCTGCTTTCCGATTGCAAATTGCTTGTGATTGACGAAGCCGACCGCATGCTTGATATGGGCTTCATCCCCGATATTGAAAAAATCGTCAATATGCTGCCCAAGCAGCGCCAGACGCTTTTCTTCTCGGCAACCATGCCCAAAGAAATCAAACGTCTTGCGGATAAATTCCTTTCTAACCCAAAGGAAATCACCGTATCCCCGCCTTCGACCATGGCGACCACGGTCGAACACAAACTTCTTGTCCTTGATGACATGGATAAGCGCGAAGCTCTGCGTCGCCTGATCCGTGCAGAAGACGTCAAGAATGCCTTTGTGTTCTGCAACCGTAAAAAAGACGTCGATATTCTGTTTAAATCGCTGACCAAGCACGGCTTTAACGCCGGTCGCATGCATGGCGATTTAGCCCAAAGCGAACGTACCGAAACGCTTGCCAAATTCAAATCTGGCGAAATCACGCTTCTGGTATGCTCTGACGTTGCCGCACGCGGCATTGACGTTGCCGATGTTTCGCACGTCTTTAACTTTGATGTGCCGTTCAACGCCGAAGATTACGTTCACCGTACCGGTCGTACCGGCCGCGCAGGCCGTGCGGGCAAGGCCTATACCCTTGCCGTTCCAGAAGACGGAAAACTGGTCGCTGCGATCAACAAAACGATCAGCATCGACATTCCGCTGACCGAACTTGACGGCATTGAAACGCTTGAGCTGGACTTTACCGGCAAGAAACGCCGCAATAAGAAAAGCCGCAAGCCCGCAGCACGTGATGACAAACCAGCACGTTCTGCCCGTCCGGCAAGACCGCCGCGTGAACGCGAAGCATCGTCAGCCGCACAGCCTTCTTCACCACAGGAACCGGCCAAGGCCGCACCTGCGGCGGCACCGGCAGCACCGGCAGCACCGGCGGCAAAGGCCGATGCCCAAAAGGCAGCAGCCCCAGCCCCACGTGACACACGCAACAATAATGACCGCAACGATCGTTATGAACGTAATGATCGCAATGACCGTCCAAACCGTAATAACCGCCGTGATCGCGACGACCGCGATGATAAACCGGGTATCGGATTTGGCGATCATATTCCGGCATTCTTGCTGACCCCGGTTCCGGCATCAAGCCTTGGCCGCAAGCCATCTGACGAAGCCGAAGAACCGAAAAAGACCTCGACGCGCAAAGCAGCCGCGAAGTCACCGCGTTCTACACGGGCAAAAACACCGCGTCGTCCGGCGAAAAAGGCCGCTGATGCAGCCCCGGCAGAAACCGCAAGCAGCCCTGCTGCTGCAGAAGACACCGCTGCGCCAGCATCCGTTGATGCGGCTGTGCCTACTTCTGCTGCTCCTGCTGTTGAAGTTGAAGCAACACCGGCACCGGCCAAGACTGCAGAAAAAAAACGCGCTCCGCGTCGTCCGCGCAAAAAAGCAGCCCCCAAGGCCGCTGCTGCGGAAACCGCTGAGACAAACGAAACAGCTCCGGCACCTAGCCCGGCACAGGCAACCAGCGAAAGCTAAGCCAACTGCTGTTTCGATCCAAATAAAAAGGCCGTCAGAAAAATCTGACGGCCTTTTTGCTGTTCTAAGGAATTGTCTTGCTGCGGTTGGGTCCAGACCCTAAACCGCGCGGAACAATCCGGTTGATATTGGCTTTTGCTTTTCCGGGCGACGCTTGCGCATCAATTTCAACATCGTTTCAATCGTGATCGACAGCAATGTGGCATGGGTGATCTCTTCGATCTCATCCATCACCAATGATAATGCTGCCCCGGCATTGGTATCCTGCACAATGCTGTTGGATGGGCCTGTGCCGACCTCTTCAAACAATTGCACCACATCCAAAAGGGTGGTTCGTTTGGCATTGCCACAGAAACGGTATCCACCACCAGCACCCCGCACAGATTCAACCAACCCTGCCCGACCAAGGTCACGCAGTACCTTTGCCAGATGGTTGGTCGATATGCTGTAGCGTTCGGCAATTTCCGACGCTGAAAGCTGACGATCAGTATCTTCGGCCAATTCCAATACGGCATAAAGGGCAAACAGCGTTGCCTTTTGCAAGGACATCATGGCTTAAGCCCCCTCTTCCATATCGGTTTCAAGCTGAATGAACGGGCCCGCCATCATGCCTTGGGACCGGAAGAACGACATAAGGTCGGTGGCATCGCGCGGGATCATGGTGCGGATCTTGCTCACACCTGCTTTGCGGAAGCAGCGGCAAAGCTCGTTGTACAAGATCGTCCCAATACCGCCCATCCGCAGGTTCGGCTCAACACTCACCGTGCCAACCCAGCCACACGGAACCGAATTGAATTCCCAAGACCGAACTTCACCAAAAATACAGCCCAGAAGTTTGCCGTCTTCTTCCGCAATCAGGAAGAAACGGGAATCTTTGCGGTTGCCATAACGGGTAAACAGATCGTCCCAGTATTCGGGTTTGCGCAAACCAGTTGTCCGGTCATCAAGACCAACAACATTTGGCAAATCATCAAGAACTGCCGGACGGATATTGATTTTATGCTCGCCAATCGTGACCAGGTTATATCCCGGCGTATTTTGCGCAGCGTCCACCATATGTGCCTTTCAACAACGGGTTGGCTTTAACCAACCTCTCCCAGCTCCCGACAGGAGAATAATCACAATCAAAATAAGTAAATTGGTACGATTATACTATACTGTCCAGATGGGACACGGCAATGATAAGTTCCGCTGCAACTGCTCACAAAGCCAAGCATTCCAGTGAATTGAAGGACATACTGGCATTATCGCGGCCCTGCAAGCGCAATGCACACAAATGAGATATGAGAAAACCGTTCAACGTTGAGCTACTCAGCGCAGTGCCGGTGTTAATAAGCCAATCCATGCACGACAGAATCGTACTTTTTCAGGCAAGTACGAAGGCCATCACGACCGCCCCCGAAAGAAAATGCGTTGTAGGATACGACTGTATCAGTCAAGTCCACCACGACGCGGATAAAACAGCCCCCGTTCCTCTCAAGAGAACCATCTCTAGAATACTTGCGTAAGTCATAATTAGATGATGTCTTAAACAGTTCTATCGCAACTTCTATTTCATGCTGCGTATTGAAATAGAAAAATGAGTATGCATCGCCAGATCCTTCATTGAAGACGACGTTTTCCGTTATCGCATTGGCAATCTGATAAAGCGATTTAATGTCTTCATCTTCCCCTGCATATAAGGTCGCATAAATCTGCAACCTGTTGGGAAAACGAACATCTTCTAAACTAACTTCCCTTCCTTCGGTGTTCATCACAAACACCCCACTGCGTTCAGTGTCGCAAGCGGATAGTAGAATCACAGAAATGCAAAGCGTCATTAGCCGAACCACAACAACACCTCCACTAAACCTCTAGCTCAATTACCATATTTGCTTTTGCAGGCATAAATGACACGTGAAAAATCATACGTTCGATCATGCAAAGATTGACAGAAACGCCAAGTCATGGCTTATCGCGCAGCAGAAAACACTTACAGATGATTGTAATTTTGGCAAATGATGCCAACAATTTTCTGATGCAAGCGGGCTTGATTTTCGGCCAGTATTTTATCGTCCAAAGGAGTGTGGCACGCCATGGCGCGCAACGGATTCGACGCAATTGATCGCAAAATTCTTCGTGAAATTCAGGAAGACGGGCGAATCTCCATGGTCGAATTGGCTGACAAGGTTGGCCTGTCCGTTTCTCCTTGCCTGCGGCGTTTACGCAAACTCGAAGAATGCGGTGTCATTCGCAAATATGTCGCCCTTCTTGACCCGGCCCATCTTCATCTTGGTGTGAATGTCTTTGTCACCGTCTCACTGACCCAGCATGATGAACCATCGCTGCGCCGGTTTGAAACCGCCGTTCAGGAACACCAAGAAATCGTTGATTGCTATGCCATGGTCGGCAATCAGGATTATATGATGCGCATTGTTGTGCCCGACCCGGCGTCCTATCAGCGTTTCCTGTCCGAAGTCATGATGAAGCTGCCCGGTGTGGCCAACATGAAATCAAGCTTCACCCTGCATGAAGTCAAAAACAGCACCACCCTTCCCGTTGCCGAGACAGACTAACTTCAACACCGGCCCAGAACATTTGGCATGGTGTGATGCCTACAGCACCTTGAACGGCATACAAGGGCCAGACAAGCTTGCCAACGCCCCCGATGTTAGGCCGCTTTCTTAAGCTACTTGGGAATGATCGTCGGGAACAGTACCGCCAAGGTCACCCCGCGCAGCAAGAAGAATGCGTTAAACGCCGCCCACAGCAAATGATTGCTGCCCATACTCACAGCAACCCACGCAAACAGCCCGTAAATCCCGACTGATAGCAACATCATATTACGCCAATGCTTGGTCTGCATCGCGCCTAAAAACACGCCATCAAACTGAAAACCAAGAACCCCGGTCACTGGCAGAATGATCGCCCAGGGCAAATATTCATAAGATGCAGCGCGCACTTCGGGAATGCTGGTTAGCGCATCAATAATCCATGGCCCTGCCGCGGCAAAAACCACCGCCATCGCAACAGCAGAAACAATGCCCCAAATCGTTGTTTTGCGCACCGCCCACAAGAATTGCTTGCGCCGTTCCGCCCCATAAGCCTGCCCGACAAGGGTTTCCGCCGCATGGGCAAACCCATCAAGCGCAAAAGACCCAAACATCAGGAAGTTTTGCAAAACCGCATTGGCCGCCAAGGTGACTTCGCCAAACCGCGCAGAAAAACTGGTAAACAGGGCAAAGGCCGATGTCAGGGCCAAGGTGCGAACAAAAATATCACCGTTGACTTTCATCAGCTTGGCAAACTGCACCCGATCGAGAATGCCAATCCCACGCCAACTGCCACCAAGCCGTTTAAGATGTGGCTGCATCAAAAACCATCCCAGCACCACACCGGAATAATCGGCAATAACGGTCGCACCCGCCACCCCGCGCACATCCCAGCCAAACCCTTGGACGAACAAGATATCAAGGATGATGTTGAGCGAGTTTAAAACGACCTGAAAGATAAACACCGCCTTGCTGTCGCGCATGGCAAGCAACCAGCCCAGCATGCAATATTGCATCAAGGTCGCAGGCGATGCCCAAATACGCACATGGAAATATTCCCGTGCTGCAGCCTCGACCGCGGGTGTCGGCGCAATTAACGACATCGCCAATTCAATAATCGGCCACTGCAAGACCATCACCGCAAGCCCGGCAACAACCGCAATCACGGCTGCACGGGCAAAAACCGCACGGACCCCATTGGCATCACGACGGCCATAGGCCTGTGCCGCCAATCCGGTGGTCGCCATGCGTAAAAAGCCGAAACTCCAAAACACATAGGAAAAGACCAAAGCACCGATGGCAACCGCACCAATGTAATGCGGGCTATCAAGATGACCGACAACAGCCGTATCAACCGCACCAAGTAACGGGACAGTCGCATTGGAAAGAATAATCGGCAGGGTCAACGCAAGAACACGTCGATCCCCCTTACCGAACCAGCGGCGCGTGCGGTTCATCTAGGTCTCTCATCAAAACATATGCTGTGAGGCATTCCGGCAAGCCGGAAGATTTCTTGTTGCACAGATTAAGGCAAGTCAAAAGGCGGGTTTTATTGATGCCGCCACTTAAAAAATCCACATCGTTGAATTTCTCAACCGGATTACCCTACTCTTTCGCGAATTTCGATTTTCATTTTTCGTCATTCAAACAGATTTTTTGAAATACCAAACAGTGAAAGCCATCCAGTTTTTATAATAAAACATTGTTTTATATGAATTTTTTGTCAATCACGAATTGCACACTTCGAACAGTGGATAAATACAAAGCCCTATACCGATGCATCAAAACTCATATCCAAGACTCAGAAATCAGGGGAAATAAGCAAGAAATCTTCTTATACCTGTTATTCCATCCACAATTTTATCCACAGACTAAGCATTAAAATACGCCTTAACGACATGCCAAACAAAACAGATCAATACAGCCCAGCACAAAAATTGCTGGTGGTCGCTCCTCTGCGTTGCTAAGCAAGGACAAAGGAAAAATCAGGAAAGTCATAATGAGCACCAATACATTACTGTCCGGTCCCATGTTGCCAGCCGCATCGGGCACCACCCAAAGCGTGGTTATTTTGCTGCACGGATATGGCGCAGACGGCAATGACTTGATTGGTCTGGCACCGCATTTTGCGCGCGCCCTGCCCAACACGGCATTCTATTCGCCAAATGCCCCCTTCCCGTGCGAGATGTCACCATTCGGTCGCCAATGGTTCAGCCTTGCGCAATATGACCCGGAATTTTTGCGCCGCGCACCTGAAACCATGTCAGGTGCCCTTGCCGCCATGGCCGAAGGGGCCAACAATAACGCATCCTATGTTCATGACTTCATAGATCATGTGATGGAAACCCACGGCGTATCAGAAGACAAGATTGCCCTTATCGGGTTCTCGCAAGGAACCATGATGTCGCTTCAATCCGCACCACGCCGTGAAAAACAGATTGCTGGCGTCGTTGGTTTTTCCGGTGCGCTTTTGGGTGAAGCTGCCTTTGCCGCAGAATTGAAATCACGCCCGCCGATGATTTTGATCCACGGCACCGATGATCCGGTCGTCCCGATCGAGGCATCGCGCCTTGCCAAGGACACCTTGGTTGCAAATGGCATTGACGTTTCCCTGCACGAACGTCCGAATTTGCAACACGGCATTGACGAAGAAGGAATTATGCTCGCATCAAAGTTCCTGAAAACCCAACTGGGGTGATCTTCCGGCGGGAAAGGCAGCCGCATTTGCGACAAATACCGTTGCGAGAATGCCTGCATCCTTAAGCCATTTCCCACGAAATCGACAAAACGCCTGCATCATCCTGATGGCAGGCGTTTTTTTGTTATTTGTACCCAACGTTTTTTTTCAATCTCTCATTGAAACTTGCAGTTTACGTTACCACTTTCGTTGTATTCCCATTCCTATGTATAGATATATATACTTAAGGGTGGCAAACGCATTGACCACCATCCTGGAAACGGGCTGTATTACTGGTACTTTAAACTGCGCTCTCCGGAGAAAACGTCCCATGCTACAAAAAATAAAGATCGGTCATAAGATCACAATTCTTTCGATTTTTGCCTTAATCGGTCTGATCGCTATTACCGTGTTCGAACTTATGAGTTTGCGCACGGTCTTGCTTGATGACCGCAAAAATAAGATTCAGTCGCTTACCGCGCTTACCGTTTCTTTGGCCGAACATTACCAAGCCAAGGTCACCGCCAATGAAATGGATCAAGAAACAGCAATAGCAGCCTTCTACGCCGAAGCTGCTGCTGGACGCTATGACGATGGCACCGGCTATTTCTTTGCGCTGAACAAAGACAGCGTAATGGTCATGCATGGGGCCAATGCCGCTCTGACCAACCGGGATATGAGCGAAACCAAAGACCCGAAAGGGAATTTCTTCATAAGTAATTTGGTTGAAATCGGCAGCAAACCCGGCGGCGGTTTCTCATCCTATTTCTGGCCTAAACCGGGCGAAGACAAAGAGCTGTCTTTTGAAAAGCTTTCCTTCTCACAGCCGCTTCCTTGGGGGCATGTGATTGGCACGGGCATCTATATTGATGATGTTGATGCGATTTTCTATGAAAGCGCGACAGTACTGATCGCCATTAGTGCCGCTATCATCCTTGTCATTGCCTTGGTTGGCATGCTGGTTGGGCGCGACATTACCACCGGCCTAAGCAAATTGTCCGGCCGCATGACCCAAATTGCCGCTGGTGATCTTGACGGCGATATTGATGGTCAGGACCGCAGTGATGAAGTCGGCGATATGGCCAAAACTGTTGTCGCCTTCCGTGAACAGGCCCAACAAAACCGCGACCTTCAATCCCGCCAGAAACAGCTAGAAGCTGATTCTGACGAAAAGCGTCGTTCAGGCGTGCTTGATATGGCCAACAACCTTGAACAGCGCGTCAAAGGCCTGATCAAGGCGATCTCTGCTTCCATCGCCGAGATGAAGCAGGCAACGGCAAACATGGAAGAAGCCAGCAACACAAATAGCAGCCTTTCTGCTGCTGTTGCATCGGCAACCACCCAGACGTCTGCCAATGTTCAAACCGTTTCGGCCGCAACCGAAGAACTCACCGCATCGTCGGATGAGATCGCCCATCAAATCTCGCAGTCGGCTGACGTTGCCAATCGTGCAAATCAAGAAGCCGCACGCACCAATGAAACGGTGACCGGTCTTGCCGAAGCAGCCCAGAAAATCGGTGATGTTGCCAAACTGATCGGTGATATTGCCGAACAGACCAACCTGCTGGCTCTGAATGCCACGATCGAGGCTGCCCGTGCCGGTGATGCTGGCAAAGGCTTTGCCGTGGTCGCATCCGAGGTTAAAAACCTTGCCAATCAGACCGCCAAAGCGACCGAGGAAATCAATCAGCAAATCCTCTCGGTGCAAAATGAAACCGGCGAAGCGGTCGAAGCAATCCGACTGATTTCCGAAACCATCGCACAAGTCGCTGACAGCTCAACCGCAATTGCCGCCGCTGTTGAAGAACAGCATGCCGCAATCGGTGAAATCTCACGCAGTGTGTCGCAAGCAGCAAGCGGCACCAGCGAAGTTTCTCAGCGGATCGAAACCGTCAACGAAAATGCTGGTCGCGTCACCTCTGGCACGGCACAGCTTGCCCATTCGGCTGAAAAACTGGTCGATGAAGCACGCTCGCTTGACGAAGCCGTCGAAAGCTTCCTGGCCGATCTTCGCAAAAGTGCGACAGCCTAACAAGCTGGTCTAAAAACGACGAAAACCCGAAGAAATCGGGACACAGCAAACACTATAAAAAAGCCGCCCCGTATTTTGCAGGGCGGCTTTTTCTTTGATGACATGCGTATTTGGGGCGTTATTTGCGGTCTGCTTCGATTTCAATTTCAATCGTCACGTCATCTCCGACTTGGGCGGTATCGCTCCACTGCCCCTGCCCGACGCCAAAATCGGTTCGCTTGATTGTCACCTCACCTTTGGCCTCGGCCTTATTCCCCTCGATCTCAAGATCAAATGGCAAGGTCACTTCCCGTGTCACATCGCGGATCGTAAGATCGGCAACCGCCTGATACTTACCCGGCTCAATTTCACTAAACGACTTTGTTACGAATTGGGCCGTTGGCCATTGCCCGGCATCAAACCACTCAGACGACACGATTTGACTATCCCGATCTCCATTCTGTGTATCGACTGACGCAATATCGATCACAACACGGACGGATGATCCGGCAAGATCATCTGGTGAAAAGGCAATGGTCGCGTTGAATGCCTTAAATTCACCTTCGAATTCGGCGCCAAGCTGGGTGCCGGTAAATTCAATCTCGCTATCCTCGGCATCAACAATCCATTCATCGGCGGCCTGTCCTGAACCGGCAAAGCCAACGATGCTTGCCATCACACTTGCTGCCAGAATGTTTTTCAATTTCTCAGACATTGCGATGTTCCTTTGACGGGTTCGCGGCAACCTTCTTGGTGCCATGGGGCAACATGCGGCGCAATGTCGCGTCGCGGTCGATAAAATGATGTTTCAGGGCTGCGGCAACGTGGGTTCCGACAAGAACAGCAATCGCCCATGACAATCCCCAATGCACCGTTCGTAAAGTTTCAAACAGCTCTTTGTTCGGGGCGACAAGATTTGGCAAGGTGAACAGGCCAAACACACTGACTGGGAAATTCGCCGCTGATGACATCATCCACCCGCTAAGCGGCATGGCAATCATCACGGCGTAAAGCCCCAGATGACCAAGTTTCGCTGCCAAACGTTCAAGTTTATGTGCGCTCAGGGCTTTTGGGCTTGGCTCATACAGTCGCCAGACAATGCGCAATACCGCAAGACCAAGGATCGTAATACCAAGCGACTTGTGCCGTGACATCCATTCAAGCTTGGCCATCCCAAGTGGGAGGAAATCCATATACCAGCCAATGGAAAACACGGTAATGAACAAAGCGGCCACCACCCAATGCAGGCTTTTGGTCACGGACCCAAAACCATTATCGTGACTTTTAAACACCATTCACCCCGCCCTTAAGACCGACAAATACAAAATGGCGGGCGCGCTTTTACAAAGCCCAACCCGCCATTTATCTGCATATCAGGATTATTTCTGAAGCAGGAATTCAGATGAAATCTGCAAAGCCACATCGTCGCTGACAGCCGGCACCAAGTAAGTCATGCCGTACTCTGAGCGGGTAACCGTGCCATTCGCAGAAAAACCAACAACATGGTCGCCGGTCATCGGATGATCACCTTCACCGATCAGTTTAACATCAAGAACCAGCGGCTTGGTTTCGCCAAGAAGGGTCAGCTCACCGGTGATTTTCGCACCGTCTTCGCCAATCAACTCGACCGAGTTGCTTTTGAAAGTCGCCGTCGGATGATTTTCAACATCAAGGAAATCGGCGGTTTTCATGTGGTTATCAAGCGCTTCAACACCGCTATCAACTTTGGTCAGATCAATGGTGATGTTGGCCGATGATGCAGCAAGATTATCGCGATCAATCGTCAACTCACCCGAAGCACCGCCAAAACGCCCCTGATAGTTTGAAAAACCAAGATGGTTTACGATGAAGATGACACTGGTATGGGTCGGATCAAGTTTATAGGTTTCCGCAGCCTGCGCCGAAACAGCCGCTGCCGAAAGACCTGCGGTGACTGCCAAAACAACACCGGCTTTTTTCAATACGTTAAACATTGTCTATTCCCTCATGTTCGGATCGCGAACAGCGATACTGCGCCGCAAAAAATGTGCGCTGAGAATGACAGTATGCCCCCCGGCCCTCAAGCCGGTGCTACGGCAACACATATTTTCCATACAGGAAACAATAAATGTGAAGACCGCCATATTTAGAACAATATAAGGACAGTTATATAAAGCAAATGCCCATCGGAAACTTGCCCAAACCCTTGCATACCAAAGGGTTCATTCCCAGCCGCCCCAACACGCCTTCCCAAAAGCCTGTCCACGAAATGATGCCAATAAAAAAGCTGAGCCCCGACGAGGCATCAGCTTTTAAACAATATGCAACAAACCAAATTTTTTAAGGTTGCTCTGGCGCAGGTTGGCCTTGCGCTGGCTTTGGCTGGCTATCTTCTTCTGCTTCCGGGTTCAGGCATTCTTTTAGCCAAACATCATAGACCGGGTGTTCAAGGGCAGACAATCCGGGGCTTGATGCAAACATCCATCCTGAAAACAGTTGCTCGCGCGCTGCACGACCGTCATCTGGAACATCTGAAATATCAAGGAAAGTCGCACTTTCCGGCAGTTCTTCTGGCGGTGTGCGATAACAGGCATCTACCCGGATTAACAAGGTACCGAATTTGGCAACTTGCCCGACCGGCACTTCAAATGTCGAAATCCGCGCGGTGATTTTATCAAGCCCCTGCAACTGGGCAACCGTCGCTGGACGATAATCAAGTGCGGCAAATCCCGTTCCGATCATTGCACATGTCGAACAAATCGCGGCAATCGCAAAAGATCGTTTCATCTGGCTCTTCAGTCCTGTTTATCGCTTTTGTCATATGGATTATGCAGTTCGGCGACCACTTCACGCATCACGGTGCGAAATTGCTCTTCGTCGCAGCCCATCAAAAGCGCGTCTTCAAGCGCATCCTGCATCATTTCACGCAATTCGCCAAAATTGTCATTCAGGACTTTGATTTTTTCCACACAAGACAGCGGCGAACCATCGGTTGCCTGCCAAGTTGGAAAATGCTGCACGTTTTCGGTCTTCTTCATCAACCGCTCCGACATTCTTCACATGGAAGGATATAGTCTTCCAAATGTTACCAAGCCATATGCCAAACCATATTTTGCACGTTCTCGCGCAATATCGGCAAAATCATGGCCGTCTGGAATTTTTCACCATTGACCGACAAATCTTTGATGATCCCTGGCACCTTTTATGACGATCAATATCGGGAACGGTGATCAGTCTTTGCTGCTGCCAGAAGAATAAATAACCTGGCCAATCAGATCTTCAAGGTTCACTGACCCTTGGGTGTATTCAATTTCACCGCCCGCCTCGATCATATCGATATCGCCGCCCGGTTCGAGTGCGACAAATTTGCCGCCCAACAATCCGTCAGACGCAATTTTCGCCGAACTATCAAGCGGTAAAACCAAATCAGACCGCACAGACATTTTGACCACAGCCATATAGGTCTTCGGGTCAAGGTCCTGCGAAATGACACTTCCGACTTTCACCCCTGAAACCCGAACATCATTGCCAACCGTCAAACCATCAATGCGGTTAAAGCTGGCATTTATTTCATATCCCTGCACGGTATCGATTCCTGCACGGGAATAAGAATAGGCCGCAAATACAACCGCAACTGCAATTACCGCAGCACCAGCAAGGGTTTCAATCAGTCTGTTGCTCATGGACCTTATCCGTCTTGTATGTCTTTGTTCTACATATTGTATTGCACAGGTCTAAAACACAACCGTACAAAACGAAACCGTTTAAGACAAAAACAGGCGCGAGTTGCCTCGCGCCCGCTCTATGATTTTTATCTTGTTTGGCTCATCAGCCTTCCGGCGACCATGCCTGATAGTCACCGGTCGCTTTCGCTCGCTTGCCACCACTATATTCATGGCCGGCCGGACGATAAGCATGTTTCGTCCCGGTCAGGTTCGGCAGGTGTTCTTTCTGCCAGTCATAACGGTCTTCGGCCTTTTCAGACAGCGGCGCATCAACCGTGTGATGCAGCCAAGCATGCCATTCAGCCGGAACCTTGGACCCTTCGACCACACCTTTATAAACGACCCAACGTTTGGTGCGGCGGCCCTTGGCCGGAGTCTTTTCGGTGTAATAGACATTGCCGAAACGGTCTTCGCCAACGCGCTTACCAAACAGCGCAGTATAAATACGGGTGCCGACGGTGGCCATGTTGGGTCTCTCTCCAGATTTGGTTTGTCCGCCCCGGTGACGTGACCGTCTCCAAAAGCGGCACAGGGCGCATGCGGAATACACCCTGTCGAACTAGTGACTTATATGTCGTGATGTTGCAGCAAAGTCAATGTTTCAAGGTCGCTCACCCCCGACAATTGATCAACTCCCGCCAAGCGATTGGCATTTGCATATAAATGGCCACAATCCAAACCGGAAACAAGATCAGCCGGTACTGATATCCATTGGTTTAAACAACCCACAACTGCTGGTGGGGCGACGACTCATTGATCCATATGTGTCTGGGGCCTTTGTCCACCCGGTTATCCACAATATACAGTATATATAGACGGGCGCTGGGCGCTTGAATCAGGTGGCTTTCGCCTCATAACCGAAACAGAATTTTAACATAAATATCAAACTGTTATCAGCGCACCCCATGCTAACAATCATCATAAGTTAATAAGTTTTCAGCTTCGCACTGGAAATGGAACGCAATCGGCGTTAGCTTGTATTTGTGTTGTGGGGAACCTCTCGTGCTCACACAACATGTAGTCCGAGTCTTAGGACCGACACACAATCACGCTGCGATAAAAAGCGCAGTTTTCCGGGCATCACCGCCGGATTCAGAGATTGTTAACGAGAATCCCACCAGCATCGAATCAGCAAGACAGCAATCGACCCACTACATGTTGTGGTAAAAATTGATGTCAACCGCAAAGTTTAGTGGACTGCGGCGAAATTTTGCCCTTATAGTCCTTCCCACGAACCGGATGGTTCCAAGGGGGGACCACTCCACTCGAATACGGGTTTAACGCTGATCTCGCAAAGGCCAGAAAAAATGGTCATAGGGGCGGCGCATGAGCATAGAGCAAACTATATAGAGTCAGGCGAGGCAGGCGCATCTCAAACAGCGCTACACGGCTTCACGTCTGATCACAACCGGAGCAGACCATGCGGATTACCAGAAAGTTCACTCAGGAAGGTGTCAGCCCATACGCAGACATCGATTTTCGTAAATCGTCTTGCGTTATCAAAAACCCCGATGGATCGGTTGTTTTTGAAATGAATGACATCGACGTTCCCTCCTCTTGGTCTCAGGTAGCGAGTGACGTTCTGGCACAGAAATATTTCCGTAAGGCTGGTGTCCCGGTTGCGCTTAAACCGGTTAAGGAAAAAGACGTTCCGAACTGGTTGTGGCGTCAGGCACCTGACAAAGCCAAGCTCGACAAAATGCCGACCGAAAAACGCTATATAAGTGAAACCAGCGCAACGCAGGTCTTTGACCGACTTGCTGGCACTTGGACCTATTGGGGCTGGAAAGGCGGATATTTTGACGCCGAATCTGATGCGCAGGCCTTCTTTGATGAAATGCGCTATCAGCTTTCCCACCAGATGGGCGCACCGAACTCTCCGCAGTGGTTCAATACCGGCCTGCATTGGGCATACGGGATTGATGGCCCGGCACAGGGTCACTCCTATGTTGATTTCAAAACCGGCGAACTGACCAAATCGGCAAGCTCTTATGAACATCCGCAGCCACATGCCTGCTTTATTCAGTCTGTTGCCGATGATCTCGTCAACGAAGGCGGCATCATGGACCTGTGGTCACGTGAAGCACGTCTGTTCAAATTCGGTTCGGGTACCGGTTCGAACTTCTCGAATGTTCGTGGCGGCGGCGAAAGCCTGTCGGGCGGCGGTCGTTCTTCCGGCCTGATGAGCTTCCTGAAAATTGGTGACCGTGCAGCGGGCGCGATCAAATCGGGCGGCACCACCCGCCGTGCAGCCAAAATGGTTGTGGTCGATATCGATCACCCGGACATCGAAGAATATATTGATTGGAAAGTCGTCGAAGAGCAGAAAGTTGCTGCCCTTGTCGCGGGTTCCAAACTTGCTGAAAAGCACCTGACTCAGGTTCTGGCAGCCTGCAACAACTGGGATGGCGCTGCGGACTCCGAAGATCGTTTCCTCCCACGTGCCAACCCGCAGCTTAAAGAAGCTGTTTTGGGCGCCCGTGCGGTCATGATCCCGGATTCCTATATCAATAAAATCATTGAATTCGCCCGTCAGGGCTTCACCGAGATCAGCTTCAAAACCTATGACACTGATTGGGATTCCGAAGCATATCTGACCGTTTCAGGTCAGAACTCGAACAACTCGGTTCGTGTGTCGAACGGTTTCCTTCAGGCTGTTTTGGATAATGGTGACTGGGAACTGATCCGTCGTACCGATGGCAAAGTTGCCAAAACCATTGCCGCACGCGATCTGTGGGACAAAGTTGGCGAAGCCGCTTGGGCCTGTGCCGATCCCGGCATCCAGTATGACAGCACGATTAACGAATGGCACACCTGCCCGAATTCGGGTCGCATTAATGCGTCCAACCCGTGCTCGGAATATATGTTCCTTGATGACACCGCATGTAACCTTGCATCGCTTAACCTGATGAACTTCCGTTCTGATGATGGCGGTGTCGATGTTGCGGCATACGAACATGCTGTGCGTTTGTGGACGGTTGTTCTCGAAATCTCGGTTCTGATGGCACAGTTCCCGTCTGACCGTATTGCTGAACTTTCCTATCGTTACCGTACCCTTGGCCTTGGCTATGCCAACATCGGTGGCCTGCTCATGAGCATGGGCATTTCATATGACAGCGACGAAGGCCGTGCGATTGGCGCGTCCCTGACCGCGATCATGTGTGGTGTGTCTTATGCGACCTCGGCCGAAATGGCTGGCGAACAGGGTCCGTTCCCGGGCTATGGCGAAAACGCCAACGAAATGCTGCGTGTCATGCGCAACCACCGCCGCGCTGCTTACGGTGAACAGGACGGATACGAAGGCCTCGCCATCAATCCGGTTCCCCTCGTTGCCGCTGACAGCCCCTATGCCGAACTTCCGGTTGCTGCGCGTGCAGCATGGGACAAGGCGCTGGAACTTGGTGAAAAGCACGGTTACCGCAACGCACAGACCACCGTTATTGCCCCGACCGGCACCATCGGTCTGGTCATGGATTGCGACACCACCGGGATCGAACCTGATTTCGCACTGGTGAAATTCAAAAAACTTGCCGGTGGTGGGTATTTCAAAATCATCAACCGCACCGTTCCGGTTGCGCTGGCCACACTCGGCTATACCGAAAACCAGATCCGCGACATTGAAAAATTCGCAGTTGGTCACGGAACCCTCAAAGGCTCGCCATCCGTCACCCATGACGAACTCAAAGCCAAGGGCTTTGACGATGATGCGATTGCCAAGGTTGAAGGCGCGCTTAAAAACGCATTTGACGTTAAATTCGTCTTCAACAAATACACCTTTGGCGATGATTTCTGCATCAACCAGTTGGGTCTCGATGCCAAGGCGATCAACAGCATGGACTTTGACATGCTCGCAGCCCTTGGTTTCGATAAAAAACAGATCGAAGCAGCCAACACCTATGTTTGTGGTTCGATGACCCTTGAAGGTGCGCCGCATCTGCGTGACGAAGACCTTTCGGTCTTTGATTGTGCAAACCCGTGCGGTCGTACCGGCAAACGGTATCTGTCGGCTGAAAGCCACATCCGCATGATGGCTGCCGCACAGCCATTCATCTCGGGTGCGATTTCCAAAACCATCAACATGCCAAGCAGTGCCAACATCCAGGATTGCAAAGACGCATATATGCTGTCTTGGCGTCTCGGCCTGAAGGCAAATGCGCTGTATCGTGATGGCTCGAAACTCAGCCAGCCGCTGAACTCTGCCCTGGTTGAAGAAGACGATTACGCAGATCAGCCGTCTGCTGTGAAGGCAACTGCAGCATCCCAGCAGATCGTTGAAAAAATCATCGAACGCGTCATCCGTGGCGACCGTCGTTCCCTTCCGGGTCGCCGCAAAGGCTACACCCAGAAGGCCACCGTTGGCGGTCACAAGGTTTACCTGCGTACCGGTGAATATGAAGACGGTAAGCTTGGTGAAATCTTCATCGACATGCACAAGGAAGGTGCTGCTTTCCGTTCCTTGATGAACAACTTTGCAATCGCCGTTTCCATCGGCCTGCAATATGGTGTTCCGCTCGAAGAATATGTCGAAGCCTTCACCTTCACCCGCTTTGAGCCATCAGGCATGGTTTCTGGCAACGATGCGATCAAGATGTCGACCTCGATCCTTGATTACATGTTCCGCGAACTTGCCATTTCCTATCTTGGTCGGAATGACCTCGCCCATGTTCAGCCATCTGACATCCTTCCCGATGCGGTTGGCGAAGGTGTCGCCGAAGGCGATCTTGGCGAAGCCGCCGACAAAGCAGGCGATCAGGCGATCGAAACCATCCGCAAAGTCGCATCAAGCGGGTTTGTCCGTCGCAACCTTTATGTTGTCGATGGTGGTGCGGTTACCGAAGAACGCGTTGTCGAAGTCAAGTCAACCGGCACGGATGGCCATGGTCACAGCCACGCAGCGGAAACTGCCAATGCAGCAACCACAACGGTTACTGCAACCCAGCAGACCACTGCGATCCTGACCGCAAGCGAAGAAGTCACCGCAAAGGTTGACGCCAAAATGGACCAGATCCGCGAAGCCCGCATGAAGGGCTACGAGGGCGATGGTTGCCCAGATTGCGGCAACTTCACACTGGTCCGGAATGGCACCTGCCTTAAATGTGACTCTTGTGGTGGAACCACCGGCTGCTCGTAAGGCCTTTGGCCAGAACGACCTTCTGATCTAATCAGCAAACCGGCCGGGAATTAATCCCGGCCGGTTTTGTATTTAGCCCCGGTCACAAGGAACACACTTATGTCCCTCCCCACTCTTGGAAACGACACCGCCCTGATCGTCCTTGATGTGCAAAAGGCGATTGATGACCCGCGCTGGAAGTCCAAAAACAATCCGGGCTATGCCGATGTGATCGCCAAATTACTGGCCAAATTCCGTGCCGCAAATCTCCCCGTGATCCATGTCCGCCACGAAGAAGCCAATCCGGCTTCAACCTTCTATGCAAACGGCCCCGGCCAACCGTTCAAGGATCAAGCTACACCGATGGATGGTGAAACCATCATCACCAAATCTGTTAATTGCGCCTTTATCGGAACGGAACTGGAAACGCACCTGCGCGACCGGGGCATCACCCGCCTGATCTTTACCGGCGTCGTTATTCATAATTCGATGGATGTGTCGATCCGTGCCGCGCACTGCCTTGGCTTTGAATGCCACCTGCCGCTGGATGCCACCACCGCGATTGACGTCATTGATACCCATGGCAAACGGTTCGACGCACAAACCGTGTTTGATCTTTATGCCGCTGTTTTGGCCTCGGAATATTGCCAACTTACCAGCAGCACCGACGTGATCAACGCCCTGCCCTAAACAGTGACGCGCTTTTCTTCAAGAACGCATAACATCCTGTTCGATATCCACTTTGCGCATCGAATATCCACAAAGCGTCAAAAACCGACTTTGCTCGCACTTTGCCGATGGCCCGCTCTGAGCTTTGCCTCTATGGCTCCTTAATGGAACCGATTAATCGGCATCGACCAATAAGGGCACGCGCAGCAAAATGAAGACAATCAACAAGTTATTTACTCAGAACCCATCGGATTTGGCACCCGTCATTCGTCAGAAATCATTTTCCCGTAAAATAATCTTGCCACTGGCCTTAACCACACTGTCCTTGCCGTTTGCCAACGCAGCCCATGCTGCGCGAAGCGCTGGCTGTGCGGCGGCTGAGTTGAATACGACATCGACAAACACAGGAACGGTTCTGACCACGGACAGGGCATTCTTCAAAGGCGAAAAAATTACCATTAAGCTTACTGAAAACAGCGGCACCAGAACAATTACTTCCGTGAGCTATAACGACAACGACAACAACGCCAATAATCTTGGTGGTGCAGATGGATCGTCTATTGCAAGCGGTGGATCGAAAACCTTCACCTTCACGGTTCCCGCCGATACAACGGGCGCAAACATAAGCATTAATCTGGACGATGACGCTATCATTGCCAGAAGCTGCATCGCCGCACCGGCGACGGCAGAAAGCAGTGGTACGAAATCTGCTGTGGTGTCGGCCGTATCGCGCAGCCAAACCACTGTGATCCAACAAAACATTTCCTCACGTGCATCCACTGTCAGCGGCTCGGTCAGCAACGCTGTTCCCACGGGTGTTACCAGTGCTGGAACGGGTGCAGGAACCGGAACAAGCGCAGGCGCAGGCGCAGGCGCAGGCTTACCAAACGAAAATACTAATTTCAGCAATACCCGCTATACGGCCAACGCCATCACTGACCGTGATGATGCCATGCGCCGTCTGGCCATGACCGGTAATTTCGATAGCTCCTTGATGGCTGCAAACGGCTTTGGCGCGTCCGCTTTGGCCCTTGGTCCAACCGATCAGGGCGATATTGGGGGTGCCGGTGGCATTGATGGCCGATCAGCATTGCAAAACACCTCCCCCTTCACCGTTTGGGGCCATGGGTCCTTTACCTCGGTTGAAAACGACTTTGTTAGCGGCACCAATGACAGCCGCTATGACGGTGATGTCTGGGGCTATAACATCGGGCTGGATTACAAATTCGCCGAAACCCTGACGGCCGGTCTGTCTCTGGGCTATAACGACACCGATCTGACCACATCGTTTAACGATGGCACATATCGGGAAAAAGGCTGGATGGCGTCGCCTTATGCCATTTACCGCCCGATCGCCAATCTTACCGTGGTTGGCGAAGCCGGATTTGGCATCGGTGACATTGATGTCATGCGCAGCAATGACACAATTTCGGGCGATACGGATTCAAGCATGTGGTTTGCTGCTGTGAATGCATCCTATGTCATCCGTCCGGTCGAAACCCTGCCCGTCTCGCTTTCCCCATCTGTATCCCTGATGGCGGCGCGCAAAACGGTCGATAGCTATACCGAAAGTGACGGGACTGCTGTTGGCAAAACCACCTCAAATACCCGCCAGATTAATCCAAGCATCGAAGCGGCCTATGATTTTGCAGCAAGTCAAACCCTGAACATCACGCCATTTGTCGAAACCGGTCTGGTCTATGATTTCACCGATGAAATCAACAATGACAAAACCGCGTTTAACATTGGCGGCGGTATACGCTTGTCTGATGCTATTTCGGGTCTCAACGCCGCGTTAGAAGGCAGCTACCTTGCCGGGCGCAGCGATTATTCCGAATATACCCTCAGCGGCACGGTCACTTATGGCTTTGTCCTGATGGATGATGACGGTCAGGAAATGGGCATCGTCAAACCGTTCATTGCGTGCAACCTGAACGAATATGGCAACCAGCGCGTTCGCACCGGATTTGGTTTTGACACAGGCCCCCTGACCAGCGAACTGGCGCTTAGCCATATGATGTCCATTGCCAATGATGAAGATGACACCGATAGCAGCATGATTGAAATCAGCATGTCCTTGCCATTCTGATCATCGGACACCCCAAACGTCCCAAACATCCTGCTGCACACAACACCCCCGATCATTGGTCGGGGGTGTTTGTGTTTATACTTGCGCATCCAACAGCATCAAATATCCGCTTTGCGCAGCAATTATCCAAAAAACGTCAAAATCGACGGCAAACACTGCCTTGGCCATGGCCACAGAAGACCTTTGCATCTATGGCTTTTTGTTGGAACGGCCCAATAAGGGCATATCCCGCAACATGAATGCACACAAGATATAGGAGCAAATGTCATGTTCTTAGGTCAAATCATTGGCATTTTCATTGTTGTCGCCGGCTCTGTCCTGCTGATAACCGGCTATAACGCATCGGAACGGATGCTTCATCACATCTCCGAACCGGCTATTGGTCGCCAAATTGATGAAACCACTTGGTATTTGATTTCCGGCATCGCAGGCGTTGTTGGTGGCTCATTGTTAATGATGCTGGATCGCCGTAGCTAACCCGATCACGGCTTGCCAAAATCGCGCCCGCAAATGATGGGCGCATTCTTTCGCCGGGCAATGGCAACACACTGTTGACGAACCGCATCTGGTCATCCTTCCCAATTACGATCATATTCAATGCACAGAATGTAATTGACCAAGGTGCCCCATGACCAATGCATCCGCCACATCCACAACGCCAAACTTGGCACCGATGTTTATCTCGCACGGCTCTCCGATGCTGGTTGCGCGTCAAAACACGCCTGCCTTTGATTTCTTTGTCGGTGAACTGGGCAGGCATACCGATGGTGTCCGAGCCATCGTAATGATCTCTGCCCATTGGCAGACCAAAGAACCGACCATCTCGACCGCGCCACATCAAGAAACCATCCACGATTTCTTTGGCTTCCCACAGCCGCTTTACGATCTGCGCTATGACGTCCAAGGCGCCCCCGAACTGGCCGGAAAAATTGCCAATCAGCTTGGTATTGCCACCGATGCGACCCGCGGCCTTGATCACGGGGCATGGATGCCCATGATCCTTGCCCGCCCCAATGCCGACATTCCGATTTTTCAGCTTTCCATGCTGGCACACGGCAGCCCGGCGGATCATTATGAACTGGGCAAAAAGCTGCGTGGTTTGCGCGATTTGGGGGTTCTTGTCATTGCCAGTGGTGCGATGACCCATAACTTGCGTGTGCTTGATCGCAACGAAGGGCCAATTGATCCATGGGCCAAGGAATTCACCAACTGGATGCTTGAAAAAGTCAACGCCCACGACATTGACGCATTACTGAACTATCGCAACCTCGCCCCGCATGCTGCCATGGCACACCCCGAAGACGATCATTTAATGCCGTTTTACGTCGCCCTTGGCGCGGCATCCGATGACTTTGACGCTGATCTGATCCATAACAGCTATGAATTTGGCAACCTTGCCATGACCGCCTTGCGGTTTTACGATCACGGCGAAGTCAAAGCTGCCGCCTGATGGAACATTTCCCCCATCCGGCAGCAAAACCGGACGGGGTTCCATGCTGACACAAGACCAAACCACGCTTGAAATTGCCACCAACGGTCAGGGGCTGTTTGAAATCACCGACATGGTGCAATCATGGATCGCCCAAACCGGCCTGTCGCGCGGACAATTAACCGTGTTTGTCCGCCATACATCGGCCAGCCTGACCCTTCAGGAAAACGCTGATCCGGATGTGCGTCTTGATCTGGAAACTTTCTTTGCCCAACTGGTTCAGGAAAATCCAAGCCTTTATCGCCATACCTGCGAAGGGCCAGACGATATGCCTGCCCATATCAAATCGGCCCTGACCGATGTGTCGCTGACCATCCCGGTTGGAGATGGCCGGGCAATGTTGGGCACGTGGCAGGGGATTTATCTGTTTGAACATCGTCATGCGCCGCATCGGCGCAACGTCACCCTGCATCTGATCGGGCAATAGCCAAAGCCTGGGCCAAAGGGTGTTTAAGCCGCCATTTCCGGCTTTGACGCCCAAAGACCGATAACCTGTGCTTCAACCAATTCACGCAAGGTGGCGCACATATCTTCGCAGTCGAAATTCTGGTGGCTCATATGTTCGTGGATGGTAAACAGGATAAGCGCCATAAGGCTTTTGCGGATCAGCTCGGGCGACAAGTTGGAATTTAATTCACCGGTTAACTGCGCTTCTTCAATCAGACCCTGAACCGCCTGGATCAAGCCACTGCTTTGCAGAACGTCATTTACCGCCCCTTTGCGCGCGCTAAAGACAATCTGCTTCATGATGACCTGCCACAAACGGGGGTTCAGACCAATCTGGGCAAAGCGATAAGATGCAAGATGCATCAGCTTGTCCACAAAGCACCATTCCGGGTCCATGGTATAAAGACCCTTCTCAATCGCCTCGGCCATTTGTGCACTGATGCAGCAAATCACCAATTCTTCCTTGGTAGCAAAGTGACTGAAAATCGTTCCTTCGGCAACGCCGGCACGCTTGGCAATTTCGCGGGTTGATGCCTGTTCGAAGTCGCCGCAATCTAAACAATTGCGCGCCGCTTCCAATATCTTTTGGCGGGTCTCTTCTCGTTTGGTGGCCCGGATATTCATGGGGCTTCTCCGGTTAGATGAGCAAACTCATTGAGTACACTCACCTAAACCCGACAAACCGATCTGTCAATTCCACTCGACACTTGATTGTGGCAATCGTTCAAGCTGACAGCAAGCTGAATACTCTCTTTAAAGTACCGCACGCGCCCGGACACGGCGGCTTTCACGGATACCAAGGAAACTGTGAAACATCAGTGTTGCGATCACGATTGTCCCACAGACAAGCGTCATCTGGCTTGGGGCTTCGTCAATGAACAGCCACACCAGAAACGATCCAAAGATCGCTTCATTGAGCATGATCAGTCCGACTTCAGCGGCTGGAATTTTGCGCGCTCCTGCCGAAATAAACAGGAATGAAACCGGCAGCACCCAAAACCCAATGATCAAAAGCCACAACCAATCCATCCCGGTCACACTAAATGGCGAGGCTGCAGGCAGAAGGATCAGCGCACCTAAAAACGACCCAAATAGCATGGCCTTGATTTCATTGATTTGCGGACGGGCGCCAATGACGTTAAAGAACCCGGCCATACAGGTCGCCGCACAGAGCGCAAGCACATCACCAAGTGCATTCTCCCCGCCAAACCCGGCGCCGACAATCATCGCAAGGGCCACAAACACAACAATCGACGCGCCCCACGTGCGCATCGGCTGGCTGCGTTTAAAGACCAACACACCAATTATGCCCGCAATGAGTGGGGTGGCGGCAATGATCACTAATGTATTTGCCGCATCGGTGTTGCGTATGGACAAGATAAAGAAAATCGTCGTACCGCAAAAAAACAACCCCGCTGGAATTTCATGGCGTCCCGGCATGACCGATGCAACAAGCCCTTCGCCGGTATAGCGCCCTTTTAAAAGCGCCATAATAAGGGTCGAGACGGCCAAAAACCCAATCCGCCAGAACGACGCCGTCATATCGTCCACCTCAATCAGGCGGATCAATAAAGCATCCGGGCAAATGACAATCACCCCGATCAGGGCAAGCCAAGCACCGTGCAAATTTCCAACCTGATTGCGAAAAGACATTATCTGCGACTTTCAACGAACTGATATCAAACCAAAATAACGCGCCTTACCTTTGATAGTGCGCGTCATATTTCTGCATATAGTTGTGCGGTGCTTCACCCTTCAAGGCAATTTCATTTTTCTCAACTGTTGGTGAAACAGTTTCAACCGATCGCACATACCCACAATGGCACAAGTCGTGTTGCAACGCACAAAGAAAGAAACTGTTTTGTTCCGGGCTCAAGATCGCTAGGTTTCATAAAACACGCCACCACACGAAAATAAGGATAGTTCATCATGGCTGGTAAAATTGACGCACAGCTTGCCAAACTTGGCATCACCCTGCCCCAGGCCACCGCACCGGTTGCCAATTATGTGCCCTATGTTGTGTCAAACAACCTTGTCCACATTTCGGGTCAGATCACCATGGAAAATGGCGAACTGAAATTTGTCGGCAAACTCGGCAAGGATTATCAGGTCGAAGACGGTCAAAAGGCCGCCCGCCTTTGTGCGCTGAACCTGATTGCACAGCTTAAATCCGCGATTGGCGACCTTGATAAAGTCACACGTGTCGTCAAGCTCAATGCGTTTGTGAATTCCGCACCGGAATTCACCGATCAGCCAAAAGTCGTCAATGGCGCGTCCGACACCATGGTCGAAGTCTTTGGCGATGTCGGCAAACATGCCCGCTCCGCTGTTGGTGTTGCCTCCCTGCCGCTCGGTGTCGCGGTCGAGATTGATGGCATTTTTGAAATCGCCAACTGATCCTGATCAGCCCCCCAAAATCAAGCTGGGCCATCGCCCGGCTTTTTTGTGCCTAAATGCGTTTAAAAACACGCTTGACCCCAACCACGGTTGAGGTCCGATAACCTCCCCCATCACATCTAAAAGGAGATTTATGTTGCGTGTTTTCATCACTGGTGGGACGGGTCTGATCGGATCGGCGGTGCTTAAAAACCTGATTGCCCATGATCATCAAATCTTTGCCCTCGCAAGGTCCGACATCAGCAAGAAAAAACTGATCACGGCCGGGACAACACCAATCATGGGGGACATCACTCAACCTGAACTCTGGTGTAATGATTTGCCCGAGTTTGACGCGGTTATTCACACGGCCTGCGACTTTTCCGATGATATGGCGAAAATCGATGCAACCCTGCTGGATCATTTAATCCCGGCCCTGCATCGCCAATCACATCCAACGCGGTTTATCTATACCGGTGGCATCTGGCTTTATCCGCATGTCCGCCCCACAGAACCCGCCATCGACGAAACCACGCCCTTTGCCCCCCTGCCGGAATTTCTATGGGGCGAAACCGGCATCAACCGGGTTCTCTCGGATCAAAACATCGCAGGCATCGTCATTCACCCAGCCTGCGTTTTCACCACCGGCGAACATGACCAAACCGGGCACTTCGCCCGTGACATCGAAACCGCCCAGCGTGAAGACCGCGTGACGCTTATTGGCGGTGATAACATCTATCAGCCGTTGGTTCATGCCAACGATCTGGCCGAACTTTACCGGTTAGCTTTGGAATATGCCACGCCCGGTTCAAGCTATATCGGATCGACCATCGATGATGTTTCAACCCGTAAACTCGCAGACTTGATCGCCAGATATTTCGGTTCGGAAAACTGCTCAATCAACACCATCACAGCCCAAACCGCCATGGAACGGCTCGGCAATTGGGCCCGTGGATTGGCCCATAGCCAACATTTCAGCAGTGCGAAAGCACAGCGTGAATTGGGCTGGAACCCCAAGCATCTTGATGTTGAAGCAGCACTTAAAGAAATCAGAACACGAAAAAATTAACAGCGTTAACTTTCGTTGCTCACCACCTTAAGCCCCACCACCCCGCCAATAATCATCAACAGGAAAACACCCTTCATCGCGGTCATGGGTTCTTTGAAAAACACCAACCCGATGATCGCGATCGCCGCCGTGCCAAGCCCGGCCCAAACCGCATAGGCCGTGCCAATCGGAATAACCCGAAGTGTCAAAGACAACACCCAGAAACTCAAACCATAAACAGCAAGGGTCAGAACCGAAAACCGCCAATCGGTAAATCCGTTGGAGAACTTAAGCGACACCGTCCCGATAACTTCAAGGCTGATCGCAACAAACAGATAACCCCAGGCAAGCATGACAAATATCCTATGGTGGCGCGTGGTGGCGCGTGATAGCGCATGGTGGCGGATAGTGGAGCATGGCACAGCGGGGCGTGCACCACCCAATCAAAATGGCCGATCCTGCCCTATGACGCAATCCCTGCATCGGCATACCCACTGTCACGCACAGGGATAACAATATCATCATCCCGCCCGTCATCATGCAGGGGTACGATTTGCATCAAACCAAACCCCAAAATGATTGCGTATAACAGATCAACAAGGCACATTGCCCAACATCAAATACGCGATAATTGGCCGGTATTTATGCGTCAAGACAGGCCAAAGACAGGAAAATACGATCATGATCGAAACAGATATTCTGATTGCAGGCGGCGGGATCGCCGGAATGAGTGCCGCGGCACGATTTGCCGCCGACGGACATCAGATCGTGATTGTTGACCCTGCCCCGGCCGACATCGGCGAAGGATCTGATCTGCGCACCACCGCCTTTCTTGAACCGGGGATCGAAACCCTGACAAAGGCCGGTGTGTGGGATGCGATCAAACCAACCGGTGCGGAACTGCGCGTCATGCGGATTGTCGATGCCGGTGGCGAAACCAGAACCCCGCGTGAAACCGCTGACTTTGATGGTGCTGAAACCAAACAGGGTTTCTTTGGCTGGAACGTGTCAAACAAGGCCGCCCGCGTTGCCCTGATGGCAAAGCTTGCCCAATTGGATAATGTCGATTTCCGATTTTCGACCACGGTGACCGGCTTTAAAAACACCGCCCGTTTTGCCGATGTGACCCTCTCTGATGATAAGTCTGACGATGAGTCTGATGATGAAACCATCCGGGCCAAACTGGTCATTGCCGCCGATGGCCGCAATTCGTCTTTGCGCGACATGGCCGGGATCGAACATAAACGCTGGGCCTATGATCAAAGTGCGATTGTTTTTGTCGTCACCCATGACAAACCACACGACAATATCTCGACCGAAATTCACCGAACCGGCGGGCCGCTGACCCTTGTTCCAATGCCCGATCTTGATGGCAAGCCCTGCTCGTCCGTGGTCTGGATGACACCGGCCAAACGTGCTGATGAACTTAACGCCATGAGCAATGAAGCCCTTTCAGCCGAGATCACCCACGATACCATGAACCTGTTTGGCCCGCTGAGTGTCGCCAGCCCGCGTGCGGTCTGGCCCATGATCGCCCAAGTCCCCAGTCGGTTGATTGCCGCCCGCCTCGCCCTGATTGCCGAGGCCGCCCACGTCGTCCCGCCGATTGGCGCACAAGGGCTTAATATGAGCCTCCATGACATCGAAACACTGGCCGAACTGATGGCCAAGGCCAAATTGCACAATGAAGATATCGGTGCGACCGCGCTTCTAAAATCCTATGAACGCCGCCAGTTGCCCAAAACATTGGCCCGTGTCGGCGGCATTGATCTTTTGAACCGCGCATCCATGTTCGAACCTAAAACACTGCGTGATTTGCGCTATGTCGGCCTGTCTGCGTTAAACCGCATCGGCCCATTACGCAAACTCGCAATCAAGGTCGGCGTGGGTAAATAGCTATCTCTTACTGTTATTCTCGTACACAAGACTTGATATCTGCATAGCAAAACCATGCATTTCTTGTCCCCAAAGAGTTGCTGCTGCAAACTTTTGAAGCGGAATACAATCGATAGCTAGTTGATCATCTTCCATTTTCTCAAACTTGGCAAAAAGTATGTATTGTGGATCAGGCTTATAATATCCGAGACATTTAGAATGAGCTATTTGGTTCCTGATTCCGGAGTATTTCTCATAAGTTTTTTTTAGTTTTTTTAGTTTCTTCACCGCTACTTCACTATTTGGGTATGCCTTAATGAGCTTTGTAAGTTCGTCGAGCTTCTTCCAACTTGGCATCGTGCCGATCATTTCTGCGGCAGCAGCCAAAGGCAATCCGACAACATCTGCGAGAAGGATGCCTAATGAGCCATCCAGTCCTCCCCAAACCAGAACTAGGTCGAGCAAAGCATCACGGTGATGTTGTTGCAATTCTTCAACAATATCATCTTCTGTCAGGGATGAAAGCCGTTGCTCTATTGAACGATCTGTCATGATGACTCCTGCATACAAACAATTACATTAACCTTACCTCATGCGAGGCAAAACCAATTTCCTATGAAAACATAGGTCTTGTTCGAAGGCGGGCGCAGTAAATCTCCCACTCGACCTCTGACCAACAGCCCTAAACAATCAACTTACCATCCGGCCCAAAAAACGGATGCGGCCCGTCATAGCGATCAATATAGGCCAAATGCGTCATCAGGTTTTGGCGTGTCGCATCCCAAACATGCAAATGCACCGCTGGTGGCTCCATAACAAAGGCCGACGGCCCGTCATCGCGCAGATCAAACGCCACCTGATGGGCTACCGATGGCCCAATGATCAAGGGCACCCCGGCCCAGATGGTATGGATCGGGCGATGCACATGCCCGCACAAAACCGCACCGATACGATCGCGATGCTGCGCAACAATTGTCGCCAGCCCATCGGCACCCGCGCCCAAATTCTGCGCATCCATATGGGCAATGCCGGTCTGGATTGGCGGATGATGCATGAAAATCACGCATGGCCGTTCATCCCCATCGGCCAACACATCCCCCAACCAGCTTAGCTGCGCATCGCCTAGAACCCCACCGGGCTTGCCTTCATCAAGCGTATCAAGCGCAATCAGGCGCAATGCATGATCTTCGACAACGTAATTCACAAAATCGCATCCCGATGCAATCGGCGTTGCCTTGGGAAAAGCTGCGCATAGCGGCCCGCGGCGATCATGATTGCCCGGCACCATGAAATACGGAATGCTCTGCGGTCGAAGGATTTCCGCCACCAATGCGTATTCTTCTGCCGTGCCAAGATCACCGATATCACCGGTAAACAAAACAATGTCCGGGCGCGGTATCATCGCCTCAACATAGGCAACCGCGTTTTCAAGCGCACGGGCGGTATCCACCTTGCGATAGGCAAGACGTCGCCCCGCACCGACATGCAAGTCGGTCAATTGTGCAATCAGCATCTTTTTTTGTCTTTCTTGAATATCTTGCGGTTAAATCACTGTCGCACTGGCACTGGCACTCGAATTGCCGCCATCTGCAGGGAAAACCGTCAATCGGTCGGGATTGACCCGGCAATGAATTTTGCTGCCGGGCGCAATGGCATGATCGGGGTCCGTGTCAATAATCAACGGCATTTCACCAATCCCCGAAACGGTTAAACGCAACCGTTCCCCAAGATAGGAAACCGCCGCCACATCGCCGCTAAAATGCGCGTTTTCCAAATCACAGGTCGAAAGCCCATCTGCCCGGAAAAACACATCGACCGGTCCGTGATGCAGTGAATGAGCATTCCCCGGCCCGTCAAAAACACCCGGCCCGATATGCAGTTTGCCATCGCGCATTTGCCCGCCCAGTCGGTTTGACGCACCAACAAAATCGGCAACAAACGGGTTTTGCGGTTTTTGGTAAATATCGTGCGGGGTTCCGATCTGGGCAATTTTGCCTTTTTGCATCACCACAATCTTATCGCCAAGCGCCATGGCTTCTTCCTGATCGTGGGTTACATAAACCGCAGTAATGCCAAGTTTGCGCAACAGGGCATTAATCTCGGTGCGAAGCCGCACACGCAATTTCGCATCAAGGGCCGTTAGCGGTTCATCAAGCAACAAAACACGCGGCTGCACGGCAATGGCACGTGCCAATGCCACACGCTGTCGCTGCCCACCTGAAAGCTGATCAATCGCACGATCGGCCAACATTTCAATATGCATCATCTCAAGCATGGCCTTGACCCGCGCATCGCTTTCGCCGCGTGCCACCCCATGCACCTTAAGACCATACGCAACATTCTGCGCCACCGTCATATTGGGAAACAGCGCATAGGACTGAAACACCATGCCAACCCGGCGTTTTTCAATCGATTGATGGGTAACGTCATCGCCGTCAAATGTGATCTTTCCCCCGGCATCGGGGAATTCAAGCCCGGCAATCATCCGCAGGATCGTCGTCTTGCCGCAACCAGACGGCCCCAGCAAAACAATCGTTTCCCCACCTTCAATGGTCAAATCGAACGGTGCAAGCGCGCGCGTGCCATCGGCAAAGGTTTTTGCACAATCGCGAAGTTGGATTTGCGTGGTCATAAGCTATCCTCCAGCGTGTCATCACGTTTGGGCGCACGCTTTTTGGTATCGGCAAGCGTCTGCATCGCAATCAACAACGGCACAATCAGAACAAAGAAAATCAGGGTATAAGCACTGCCGATCTCAAGGCGCATGGATGCATAGGCATCGGCAAGCCCGACCGGCAAAGTCTTGGTAAGCGGGGTATGAAGCATCCAGGTCAGATTGAACTCACCAATCGATAACGTCACAACCATCAATGCGCCGGCCAGAATGCCCGGTTTGGCATTGGGGACAATCACCGTGAAAAATCGTCGCCAGAACCCCGCCCCAAGGCTTGCCGCACCTTCTTCAAGGGTCTTCATGTTCATCGCTGACATCACCGCTGCGACCGACCGCACCATAAAGGGCAAGGTAAACAAAACATGCCCGGTCAGGATAAACAGCCAACTTGTCCGATACCCCCCAACCCCGCCATACGTGATCAGAAGGGCCAAGGCCAAGGCCAATCCCGGTATCGCCACCGGAAGGGTAAGCAATTCTTCAAACAACCGTGTCAGCCGTCCGGGTCTGCGCACCAGCACATAGGCCAAAGGAACACCGACAACCAATGTGACCAAAAGACACGCCATCGCAATACCAAGCGACAACATGATGCTTGCCGCATAAAGATCCCAAACTTCGAAAATCCAGCGCAGGGTCAATCCCGATGACAGGCCCTTGAACACATTGACCGTCACCCCGGCAAGTGCGGACATCACCACCGGAACCATAATAAACAGGCACAGCAAAGTGGTCAGACCAAGCTGGCTGTAAAATTTCCAATCGCGGCGCATGATCATGCTCCTCCGCGTGGGCTAAGATCGGCGGAATTTCCGACGAAAAAGCGAACAGCGGCCAAAACCGCCCATGTCATCGCCCCCAATGCAATGCTCAGGGCGGCGGCCACCGCCACATTGGCATTCCGGGTAAATTCGGTATAGATCACCATCGGCAAAACATCGATATCGGTTGCCAATGTAAAGGCCGTCCCGAATGCCCCCATCGCCGTAGCAAAACAAATCGCCCCCGATGAAATCAAACCGGGCATCAATCCCGGCAGGATCACGTCCTTAACCACCCGCCATGTCGGCGCACCAAGCGAACGCGCTGCTTCTTCAAGCTGCGGATCAAGTTTCTCGGCCGATGCCATCACTGCCAAGATCACCCGTGGGATCGAAAAATACAAATAGCCGATAAAAAGCCCGGAAATGTTATAGGCAAAAACAAGTTTATCGCCAAAAACCGCGTCGGTCATGGCACCAATCGCCCCCTGACGCCCGGCCAACATAATCACCATAAAACCAACCACAGTACCGGGAAACGATAACGGCAATGTCAAAAGCGCGGTGATCATGTTGCGCCCGAAAAACCGGTTACGCACCAAAAACAGCCCGCAAATGCCGCACAGGATAAGCGCACACAACGTTACGCCCGCTGACATCACAAGTGTCTGGACCAAACTGGCGAAATATCGCTCATTGGTCAGAATCACGAAATATGTCGCCAAACCATCGGGGCCATCCGCCACCCGCATTGCCACCAACGCCATCGGGATCAGGAAAAATGCCGCCACAATAACCAATCCCGGCACCATCAATAAAAACAGGATCGCGGGGCTTCCGGCACCGGGGGTCGCTTGGCCAAAAATACGGGCCACGATAGAGCTTGGGAAAGAAGGGCGCGAACGCCCCCCTTTCATATTTTGCAGCAAAGACACTTAACGTACCTCAGACAGATAACGCTCGCTAAAGCCCGACTGAACTTCAGCCATTTTGGCATAGTCAACCGGCTTGGAACGCTCGTACTCGGCTGCTGGCAAGAACTTTGCCGATGCTTCTGGCGACATTGCCGATGCAATCACCGGACGCAGGAACGCATTGGCCCAATGTGCTTGGCCTTTATCAGACATCACGTAATCGAGAACCTTTTTGCCGTTTTCGGCATTCGGGCCGTTTTTAACCAGGCTCATGACATACGGAACCGCAACCGTGCCTTCGGCCGGGATGACAAAGGCAACATTGGCTTCGTCCTTGTATTTCGCACGATACGCATTGAAATCGTAATCAAGCAGGATCGGAATTTCGCCCGAAAGAACACGCGCATAGGCGGTCTGTTTTGGGACGATCGGATCGTTTTCTTTCAACTTCTTGAAAAACTCGATCCCCGGCGTGAAATCATCAAGCGACCCACCCATTGCACGGTTAACAGCAACCGCACCGGCATAACCAACAAACGCACTTGATGGATCAAGATACCCAACCATGCCTTTGTATTCCGGCTTCAAAAGATCCGACCAGCTTTGTGGAACCGGCGCACCATCAAGGGCCTCGGTATTCACAAAAAAGCCAATCGTACCAGAATGAATGGCAAACCATCCGCCGTCTTCATCTTTCAGGCCGGTCGGGATTTTGTCGAAATTGGTCGGTTTATAGTTGGCCGCAACATCTTCCTGTTTGGCTTTGATGCCAAACGAAACGCCGTAATAGGCAACATCGGCAACCGGGTTGGCTTTTTCCGCCAAAAGCTGTGACAGCGTCTGACCAGAATTTTTATTGTCCTGCGGCACAGTGATATCAAGATCACGCGCGATGTTCTTAAGCTGCCCACCCCAATCGGCCCATTCCGGCGGGCAGTTATAACAAATCGCGACATCATCGGCCAAAGCGGGCTGCACAGCCGCAACAGCGAACGCAGCACCCATTACAAGTTGTTTGAAACGCACTTTCAATATTCCTATACTCAGGTTGATGAACGGCGCCGGAATGGTCCTATGGACTCCCCGTCGCTTAGATGATGAGGCAGCAACAAACTCTGTGGGTTTGCCTGCCCCTTGATCAGGCCACGCAGGAATGCAAGCGCCTGCTGGCCCATCTCTTGGGTGGGTTGAACTGCCGAACACAATTTTGGCGTGATCAACCCACCCACAGAAATTCCGTCAATACCGCCAACCGAAACGTCGCCCGGCACCGATAATCCGTGTGACCGGCATGCGCTGATCGCGGCAATCGCCAACATGTCGGTCGAACACACAAGTCCGCTCACCGCATGTTCGCCACACAATAATTCTTCAAGCTGATCTTTAAGGTCCGATTCCCCGAACTGCACCTGCACAAGATGCGGGGTTTCAATACCGGCATCCTGCAATGCCCGACAAAATCCGTCATACCGCTGGCGCGATCGGTCTGAACTTTCAAACCGTCCGGCAACCATCGCAAGGGATCGATGCCCTTGGGCAATCATTGCATTGGTAACATCGAATGCAGACCGCGCATTATCGACACTAATCGCCGCAACATCGTCGCGACTTGGCTGATTAAACAGCAACACAAACGGGATGTTTTCAGCCCGCAACAAATCAACAACCGGGTTATTATCGGCATTGGCCAACGTCAAAATAAGCCCATCAACACGATTATTCAAAAGCGTTGAAACCGCCCCCATCTCGCGTTCTGGATCATATTCCGATGATGTCAAAATAACCGTCAGGCCGTTGGCATTTGCTTCTTGCTCAATCCCCTGCACAGAAGTTGCAAAAACCGGATTGGCAAGGGTCGGCACCAAAACCCCGACCGTGCTGGTCTGGGTCATTTTCAATCGCCGACCATTGATGTTGGGTCGGTAATTCAAATACCGCATCGCCGCCGTCACATTCTTGGCGGTATCAAGGGGAACCTCATCGGGAAAATTGATGACCCGCGATACCGTGGCGATGGATAAACCGGCTTTGCGCGCAACATCCCGCATGGTGGGTTTTGGTGACATACGAAAGAACTCCTGTAACCCCGCCACCATAGGCAAGTTACAAGACAGTCCGATAACGCATTTGTGTAAGTTTTATGAAGACTTGAAACGTTTACATTGGCAGAAAACAAGCACTTCCTGATTTGCCTTTGGTCCCCTGACAACACGCCCAAACCGGGTTAAACGGCCCCCTCAACGGATCGCAACATCGCCTGAAAAAATCTAGCTTTGATGCAACCGTAACTCGGCCATAAAACCATCTGCCTTATCCGGGCGCGGGGAATAAAGGGTGAGTTCCCCTTTGGTGTTGCGCATGATGGTTTCAACAATTGCCAACCCCAAACCCGAACCACCGGCCTTGCTGTTGGATCGTTTAAAGCGCTTTTTAAGTTCGGAAAAATCTTTTGGCGAAACCGCAGGTCCGCCATTGGCAACCCGGATGGTGTCGCTTCCAATAACCGTGATCTCGACCGGCCCGCTGCCACCGCCATGCTTTAAGCCATTTTCAATCAGGTTACGGACACAAATCGCAAAGGCATCATGATCCATATTGGCAATAAGGTCGCATGCCGATGCCGGATCAAAAATGATTGCGCCGTGATCCGCCCCCGCACGTTCAAAATCTTCAATCACCAAGGCCAAAGTCGGGCCAAGCTTTTGGTTCTCCCCGGTCGGGATGGTGCCAACCCCGGCTTCTGCGCGGGCCAATTGCAACAGTTTTTCCGACAGGCGCGATAACCGTTTTAACGATTCCTCGGTCTGCTGTGCGCGTTTCTGGGCCGGATGATCTTTCGGAAGCTCAAGCACCAATCGCTGCGTCTGCGCAAGGGCCACCGCAATCGGGGTGCGCAACTCATGCGCGCTATTGGCGGTAAAGCTGCGTTCGGCATTTAAGGCCGATCCAAGCTTGCTCATCAGGCGGTTTACCGCGGTGACGATGGTGTTGATTTCCTCGATCGGGTCATCTTGTTCAATCGGGCGAAGGTTGCCTTCCCCGCGTGCCTCGATCTCGTCACGCACTTGCCTGACCGGGGCCAAACCGCGTGATACACCATAAACAATCGCAAGAATGGTCACCGGGATCAAAAAGATCAAAGGCGAGAATTGCGAAAGAACAGTTTCCCAAAAGGCTTCATCGCGGTGGCCGGTTGGCTCCGCCACCTGCATAAACAAATCACCATCGCCGGTCGTGCTGGTATAGACCCGCAAATTATCCGTATCGGCAAATCCCGGTTTTAAGGCCGCTTCAAATGGCGTATCTGATGCATTGCGGGATCGCAGCAAAACTTCCCCGTTTGCATTGCGCAACTGATACAGCATGAAGTCGCCATTTTCATCACCGTCATGATCGCCATCACGGTCGCTCTCATGATCATCACGATCACTGTCACTGTCATCATCATCGGCAACATCAAAAGCCGGTTCTGGCATGACCAGAATTTCGCCTTCGACCTGATGGGTGACCAGATAATCCAGCACAAGGGTCGCGGTTCTGCGCGACGTTTCGACAAGCGCGGTATCAGCCCCTTCTTCCATCTCATGATGGATGGCACTGGCACCCAGCCCCGTCCCAATAACCCAGAACAGAACCACAATCATGGTTAGTCGCTTGGTCAGCGTGAATTGAAGACTATTTTGCGGTTTGATATTCATATTCCCCAAGCCCCAATACCCGGCACCTCTATCCTATGCTCTATACCCGATACCCAACACCGCGCACGGTCTTGATCACGTCCTTGCCCAATTTGCGGCGTATCCGGCTGACATAAACCTCGACCGTGTTGCTTTCGATTTCCGCGCCAAATTCATACAGCGCTTCTTCAAGCTGACGTTTGGATAATGTCTGCCCCGGACGGCGCACCATTTGATCAAACAGCGCCCATTCACGCGATGTCAGATCGGTTTGCACCCCATCAATCAAAATCACCCGCCCGGCAAGGTCGACTTCAACCCCGCCATCAAGTTCAACATATGGGTTGGGATTACCGCTATAACGCCGGGCGACGGCGGCCAACCGTGCAGAAAGCTCGTTTAAATCAAACGGCTTGACCAAATAATCGTCCGCCCCGGCATTTAATCCTTCGATCCGGTCTGAAATCTGATCCTGCGCTGTCAGAATAATGCACGGTATCGTCGATCCTTGGCGGCGCAAACCGCGCAACAGCTCAATCCCCTTGCCATCAGGCAGGTTCAGGTCAAGCAGCAATACGTCATAGTTCGTGCCACGCAACATGATTTCGGCATCAACGATGCTGTCGCAGTGATCAACGGCTTCCCCCGCCGCCAGCAAATGATCCCTGACCGCATCGGCCAACATCAATTCATCTTCCACCAGCAGAATGCGCACCCCCAACCCTCGCTCATATTTATCGCATTAAACGGCCTGCTTAATCTGTCTTCCTGACACCACGCTGAACAAACACCATAACACCCTTCAGTTAGCTGTCAGGAAAGCACGGCATCATCGGCCTCGTTCAATGCAAACCACGTGATTGCTTTCATCACAGTTATGAAGGAACCAAGCCATGAAAAGAACCATTTTCCCAAATGCGATTGCCGCAAGCGGTATCATTGCCCTGACTTTGCTTGTTGCCACCCCGGTTGCCCTTTATGCCACCGGTGCGCATGCCAGTGACGATCTCTGCAATGTTCCTAAAGCCGAATGGAAAACCACCGATGCGCTGAAAGAAAAGCTCACCGCAGAAGGCTGGGATGTCCGCAAAATCAAAGAAGACGACGGCTGCTTTGAAGTTTACGCCATCACATCTGATGGCAAAAAAGTCGAAGCCTATTTCAATCCTGCAACCTTCGAGCAGGTCAAAATTGAAATAGACGGCAAAGAAAAAGACGACGACTGATCGGGCATCCCCCGTTTCAGCGAAACTTCCCCCACATCAAACCACGTCAAACCATGTCCAACTTTTCTGCTTTGGCGGTGGCATCAAAAGCCCCGCCAAAGCGAAATCTGCCCGTGATCAAGGAGAATTTTCATGCCTGTAAAAGTATGGGATCCGTTTATTCGCGTATTTCATTGGGGCTTGGCAGCAAGTTTTGCGATTGCCTGGATCACGTCCGATGATTGGGACAGCTTGCATCATTGGGCTGGATACGTTGCAGCAGGCCTGATTGCGCTGCGTCTTGTCTGGGGCCTAATCGGTACGCGCTATGCCCGCTTTACCCAATTTGTCAAAGGCCCCACTGAAACAAAACAATATCTTGGCGATATCCTTCAGGGGCGCGAACGCCGCTACCTTGGCCATAATCCGGCTGGGTCCGCCATGATCATTGCCCTGATGCTTGCCATGTTGGGCTGTGCCTTTAGCGGCTGGCTTTACACAACCGACGCTTTTTGGGGATCAGACTGGGTTGAAAACACCCATGAATTTCTTGCCAACGGTTTGCTTGCCCTTGTGATGGGCCACATAATTGGCGTCCTGCTTGCCAGTTTTCGCCATCATGAAAATCTGGTCCGCGCCATGATTACCGGCAGAAAACGTCGCGCAGGCGCATGCGACATTTCCTAACGTTACGCCCCTGAACCACCCAACAACCTTCGATGCCTCCGTCAAACATCTTTGACGTCATTTGTCCCACTTACGGGCGGGGTTTCCCGCCTGTCTTTTTTATCCCATGCCAAAATCAATGCAGGCTCGATTTATCCACGCTTGCTGCTTTATCATTCGCATTGGGCATGTCGGGCATATCAACGTCTTTATCAACCGCCTTGCCAATGGCTTCCAGTACGGCTGGAATATTGAACGGTTTGGTCAGGTAATTATCAAAACCTTCTGCAAGCGCGCTATCGATGTCCTGCTGCATGGCATTTGCGCTCAGCGCAAAGATCGGAATATCCGCCGTATCAGGGTCACGACGGATTTGGCGCATCGCCTCAATCCCACTGATACCGGGCAAATGAATATCCATCAAAATCAGATCGGGCTTTTCACGCCGCGCCATTTCAACGCCGGTTTCTCCATCTACCGCCGTTATCAAGGAAAACCGGTCATTTTTGGTCAATATCATTTCCATCAATGCACGATTTGAAAGATTGTCTTCAACATACAGAACCTTGCGGCGCGGCAGTTTTGCACCATCGCCATCATCCTGCGTTGCCCCCATATCCGCGCTGGGCCCATCATCGGCCTTTTCAATCTTGACTTCGCGGCCCAAAGGCAATTCAAACCAGAACAATGCGCCTTCGCCCTCAGACGAGGTAAATCCAATCTCGCCCGACATCAAATGGATCAATTCGCGGGTGATGGTCAAACCTATCCCCGTACCTTCGGTATCACTGCCTTCGGCCCCCAGACGGTTGAACGGGGTAAAGACCTGATCATGTAAATGTTCCGGGATGCCCGATCCGGTATCACGAACTTCAATCCGGCATACCCCATTGTCCGCCCGACAGCGCAGCGACAGCGATCCACCGTCATGATTATACTTGATGGCATTGGACAACAAATTCAGCAGCACTTGCTGGAACCGGGTTTTATCGACCCGAACAAACAACGACGGCACCGAAGGCAGATCACACTCAACCTTGATGTTCTTGGTTTCGGTCATTGCACGGGTAATTTGAATGGCATCTTCAAGGACGGGCAAAACATCGACATCTTCAATCGACACCGTGAATGTGCCGCTTTCGATTTTTGCCAGATTCAAAACCTGATCAATCAGTTCCAATAAATGGCGTCCGCCGCGCAATATCTGGGAAACAGCATTTTTCTGGCTCTCCGAAAGCGTCCCACCGCCCCCCATTTCAAGAATTTGGCCAAATCCCAAAATGGCATTTAACGGCGTGCGCAATTCGTGGCTCATACTCGACAGGAATTGTGACTTCGCCTGATTGGCCTGTTCGGCTTCAACCCTTGCAACATTGATCCGGTCTTCGAATTCCTTGCGCTCCGAAATGTCGCGCATAATGCCGATATATTTCTGCTCACCGTCCAGCTCCATCGGGGAGACCGTAAGTTCAAGCGGAAATGTACTGCCATCCTTTTTCAAACCCAAAAGATCGCGCGACCGGTTGATGATCCGGGTTGCATGCAACTCGGCATGACGCAGATAAGAATCATGTTCGGCCCGATCTTTTTCCGGCATCATGATTGAAATGTTTTTGCCGATGACATCATCCGCGGCATAATCAAATATCCGCTCGGCCGACGGGTTTATCGTTTCGATCGTTCCTGATCGCGACAGGGTGATAATCCCCTCGGCACTGTTGGTAATAATGCTTTGATATCGGAATTCGCGTTGCTCGATATCGCGCTGGGTCTGCCCCTCAAGCTGACAATAGGCACCGCGCAACTCATCAACCAGTGTATTGAATGCTTCGGCCAGGTCATCAATCTCGTCGTCATTATTGGATGTAAATGAAACATCCTTGAAATCCCCCCCGGCCAGTTGATCAGCTTCTTGGCGCAATCTTACCAGTTTGCGGGTTTGCGACATCGCAAGGAAGAAGCTAACCACCAACGCCAAGGCAAATATCAAACTGCCAACAGCAGCAACATTAAACAGCAAGTCATCAAGCGGCTTCTCGACAAAGGACTTCTTGGCAACAAGGCGAACTTCCAATAATGGTCCCTCGATGCTTTGGGGGAACATCAAGTCCGTATGCACGGTCAAACCGGCATCCCGGCCCCCCTCGTCATCGACAATCATCATATGGCTAGGTCTGGCGACCTCCGCCATATCCAGCGTCATTGACGACACCCATGGCTGATCGACAAAAATATTGCTGATCGACGGGATAGCCTGCCATTCGCGTAAATTAAGCTGAAAAATCAACGCCCCTTCTGACGTCCCGGTATTGCGGTAAATAATCGGCTCGGCCAAAACCAAATATGGATCACCGTCTGATATGATGACCCGTCCCGCGCCACGCGCGTTTTCAATCATCCCCGCAATCCACGAAACCGGCACCAGTAACGCTATATCCTCGCCATTGTCAGCCAATATTCGACCACGAAAATCGGTCATGACAACCTTAAGGTCAAACCCCTGCGCAGATGAAAATCCATCCAGAAACTCGCGCAAATAGGCGTCGCGCCCGCGATCATCGGCCAATGCATTGGCAAATAACGCATTGCCTGACAATTCCCGAAGATTATCAATCAGCGAAAGCACCCGCCCCTCAAGATCATGGCGCAGCGTTCTGGCCTCGCCTTCAAGCGACTGGCTGGCGACTTTCAATGTCATCTGGCGCAGGGCGTTATAAGACAGCGTCGACATAATCAGCATCAGTACAAGCGACAGCAACGCCATCGCAATCATGATGCGCGCGGCAACACCTTGCCACCACGGACGGGAAACAGGCGGTTTGATTTCCTCGCTCACTGGGCGCTCTATCATCAGATACTCACCCTATTGACCAATCGGAACAAGAACACCGTCATCGCGATACTTGGCAAAAAACACCTGTTCTGGCCCCAAGGCTTCATGATTTTCAGGCGTAAAGGGACGATCATACGTCTTTACCAGACCGTGATGCACACCCAGATTTTCCAAGGCATCCCGAATGGCCAAGCGGTCTGTTGAATTGGCCTTGTCAATCGCCATGGCCAAAAGATGCATCATATCATAGGCATGACCAACCCCGACCGGGGATTCAAGCGTTGCGAAATCATCGTTCCCGATCAATTCGCCAAGGGTTTTTTGAAATGTTTGAAGCGGACCTGACATGGCTTTGGAAAAACCGAATGTCTGAACGACACTGAAATCAAGTTCCAGCAATCCCGGCCCGGATGCACTGCGCATGTCTCCGCCCGTAACCCCCCAATGCGAAATAATCGGAACACGTGGAACCCTCGGGGTGGCAGATAACTGACGCACCAAAAGGGCTGCTTCAATATCGTTGGCCACCAAAAGAATAGCCTGCGCCCCCGCCCCCATCAGCAACTGATAATATTGCAGCATGTCCCGCTCGCCCCAATTATACCAGACCGACTCAACCAGCTCGATCCCCGGCATGTGCGAAAGCGCCGCGGCCAGCGCATTATCATTGCTCCGCCCCCAGCCGCTATTGGGCAACAATGCCCCGATTTTAGTGATGTTCTTGTTTTTTATCTGCTCCAACATGGCCGGCATTGCCCAACCATCCTTTAACGACAGACGAAACGTAAAGCTGGGATCAAAACTATGATCGATGATGCCATCTGCCGCGCCCCAAACATCAAGCAACGGCATCTGCAATTCATGCGTTTTTTCGATCTGTTGTAAAATGATCGGGCTGAAACGCCCGACAATGACGGCAACCAAATCTTGCATCGCTGCAAAATCTTCCAGATTGGCAATGCCGCGCGCCGGGACGGATCGGTTGTCCTTGGTTACCAACTCGATCATACGCCCGTCCAGCACGCCACCGGCTTGGTTAATCTCATGGATCGCCGCCTTAAGCCCCAATTCAATTGCTTGGGCCGACGTCGAATTTTTTAATAAATATGCCCCGTCAAACCCGACCAAAACAGGATCAGGCGCTGCTTGCGCCATACGCGCCAACACGAGAAAACCAAAAACCAATGCACAAAAATGTCTCAAGCCTGTTTTCACGCATTCATCCCCTGATCTGCTCCAACCAACTCTGCATTTTTCTGCCGATCAGAACAATCAACTCAAAATACAACACTCGCTAATTGTGCATATGGGATTATCGCTTCGGTTTTTTGACCCCCTTACCGATTAAAATCCATCGAAAATCCATCAAAACCCAAGAGAAGAATTTAAGTCATTTCAAATGCTATCAGTCAGATCATGCCCCCCCCCTACCAGCCCAGTTGCAACCGACAACGCGCACCCGAACTCTATAATCGACTTGTGGCAATCAACACCTGGCCCAATGACAGCACCCACAAACCAGCGACAACTCCTCGCCCAGCGTCGGCGCGAGGCTTCAGGCTTCGAAGCTTGAGCGTCAGGTGCTAAGTGGGTGTAATAAGGTGTGAGGTGTGAGGCGTTAAGCGTGAGACGCAGGGACGAAGACCGCTGAATTATTTCAGATCACCCGTGCTGGATTACCAACCACGGTTACACCCGGTGCGACATTCTTTGTCACCACTGCCCCGGCACCAATGATCGCGTCATCACCAATCGCCACTCCGGGCAGGATATCGGCGCGACCCCGCTTTTGAAATCCTATGAACGCCGCCAGTTGCCCAAAACACTGGCCCGTGTCGGCGGCATTGATCTGCTCAACCGCGCGTCAATGTTGGATCCAAAACCGTTGCGCGATCTGCGCTATGCCTGCCTCTCGGCAATCAACCGCATCGGCCCGTTGCGCAAATTCGCCATCAAGGTCGGGATTGGCAAATAAGCCCCCTTCACCGACAAACGCCATGCCCCCGAAAAAAAACATGCCGCACCTTTCACGGTGCGGCATGCTTGATACGGTCACGGATCGAATGCGTTTTTAGTTGGCGCGCAGTTCGTATTTTCCTTCGGTGCGCACATAGAAAACACTGTCCTGATTGGCATCGGCTTTAAGGTGATGGCGGACTTTTTCCTTTGATCCGAAATAGCTGCCCGGTGTCAGCGCTTTGGCATCGCCCGTATCAGCAAGTTCATAGGTCGCAGCCCCGGAAACAAGCACAGCACGCAATTGGGAATCGTTGCTGATCAATTCGCCGTCAAATCCCGCAGGCAGTTTAAGGAAGGTTCCGTTCATCTCGCCCGTTTTGAGCTGCCCCCAAAGAAATGCCATCTGGGCACCTGACGCGTCATCGGTATCGGGGTGATCGATCCAGGTCACGTCTGATGCCGCCAGCCAGACAATGTTGCCCGCATCAAGATTGATCGGGTGTTCGCCATTATCGAACTGCTCTTCGGTCGGTTGAACAAGATACGGCCCTTCCAGAATTTCAAGAAATGCCGTGGCACTGCCGCCATCGCGGGCTGCGGTAATATGCGCCTCGCCCGCCGGCTGGGTCCAGAATGACCCCGGTCCCATCCACATGCTTTCGGCCGTGGGATCATCATTATGAACAGCCCCTTCGATCACGACCGCACGATAGGTAATGTTGTGGATATGCGGCGGGGATGAAAAACCATCGGCAAATTCGATAATGGCACCGGTCGGAACATCCTTGCGCATGTCGCCCCACAGAACCCCGGCTTTGGGGCTGGCGTCACCGCGCGCGGGATTAAGCGGCTCACACACAACATCAGACCGTAAAACAACATCACTGGCCGGTTCTGCATGAACCGGAGCAGCTGCGGATACGCCAGTCATCATGGCGGCGAAAATAAATGCACGTATACTCATGAGGAAACCCTTTGCTTGTCATCACTCAGGCTCCTGCGCCTGTTGAGGACAAGCTATACACAATCCATTTTTATAAAATAATCGGATGCAAAACAAAATGACTATGTGATAAAACCAAATAATGAACCTTGATTTGAAATCCATCGAACTGTTTATTCGGGTTGCAACGCTGGGCGCAATCGGCAAGGCCGGTACGGAATTCGGCCTGTCACCCACGGCGACGACCCAACGTATTCAGGCACTCGAAGCGGCGGTCGGGACGCAACTGATCCACCGCACAACGCGTGCCGTCTCCTTATCGGCAGATGGCGAAGCCTTCCTGGAACATGCGCGGAAAATCGTCGCCGATGTCGAAGACGCGCTGGCTGATATTCAATACGAACCGCAATCCATTCGCGGTGAATTGCGCATTGCCGCACCGGCATCCTTTGGGCGCATTCATGTCGCCCCCTATATTGCCGAATTTATCGATCTGCATCCGAATGTCTCCATTCAGTTGCACCTGACCGATTCCGTCATCGACATTGTCGAACAGGGTATTGATCTCGCAATCCGGCTGGGCGCTTTGCAAAGCTCGACGCTCAAGGCGCGCAAGCTTGCCGAAAGCCCGCGCATGATTGTGGCTGCACCAGACTATATCGCACGGCACGGAAAGCCGACCTTCCCCGAAGACCTTCACGATCACAACTGTCTGGCCCGCGAAGATATGCGCACTTGGAAAATGACCGGCCCCGATGCGGATGAATACGAAATCAGGATTTCCGGCAACTTCGCCAGCAACTCTGCCGAAGCAGTGACCGAAGCGGCCCTGACCGGTCTCGGGATTGCGCGAAAGTGCCACTGGGAAGTCGCCGAACATCTCAAAAGCGGCGCATTGGTGCCATTGCTTTCGGACTATACCATCACACCGGAATGGAACGTTTATGCCCTGCGCTCTCCGTCGCGCCTGACACCTGCGCGTGTCCGTGCCTTCGGTGATTTCCTGGGTCAGAAACTTCGTTCGGTTCCGGCCTTGTCAAACCGTAAACCCGATTAACGATCCCACCCGGCATTCGCGGTGATCACGCCCGAACACGGGCCGGATTCCCAACCACAGTCGCCCCGGCGGGCACATCGCGTGTGACCACCGATCCGGCACCGACAATTGCCGCATCACCAATCGTCACACCGGGCAGAATAATCGCACCCCCGCCGATCCAGACATTTTCGCCAATCGTTACCGGTCGCGCGATTTCAAGATGCTGCTTGCGAAGCTCCGGGTCGCGGTGATGATCGGCGCAATAAATCTGCACATTCGGCCCCAACATCGAATGATCGCCAATATGTACCGGTGCGGTATCCAAAATGACGCAGCCGACATTCAAAAACACATCGCGCCCCAGATGAATATTCACCCCATAGGCACAATGAAACCGCGCTTCGATCCGAACGTCATCGGCACAACACGCAAACAGTTCCCGCAATTTCGGCCCAATATTTCCGCGTTCATCAGGATACAGCACACTATGCTCATGCGACGCCTCAAGCGCACGCTTACGCATGACCGATAATTCCGGATCAAGACAGGAATACCACTCCCCTGCCATCATTTTTTCAAATGCACTGGACGGCATAAATCCCCGAACTTTTCAAATAAGTAGCCAACAGAGAATAATCACTGACGCTACACCTTCTGAACCAGACACCCAATCTTGCGCAAACTGCGGTCCGTGCTGCATATCGCACGCAGCATTCATCCTTCGTGTGATCCTTCTTACGCGTAATCAGGGGCAAACAGATCAAGATCAAGCGATGGCCGAACGCCAATATCACGGCGATGCTTTTTCAAGAACGCGGCAGCGGCCTCGCGCCCGGTATCGCGCAGCTTGGTCATAAAGCTCCACTGCGCATTCATCTTGGAGGATTGATCAAATTCAAGCATCGCCTCACTTGCGATGCAATGCATCCGCATCGCCCCCCATTTGCTGGCTTCGCAGACATGCTCCGGCGCATCCTTGCGCAGGATCGAAATCATCCGAAGTTCCTTCATCAGGCTGCTGTTGAACGATACCTCGTTCAGGCGATTGGCAATATCACGCGATGATTTGGGAATGCCCGGCCGCTTGACCGGATTGATCTGTACGAGAACCGTATCGTCCGATCCACATTCAAGCACCAGCGGGCCAAGGCTTGGATTGCCGGAATATCCCCCGTCCCAATAGGGCACCCCGTCAATTTCAATCGCCTTATAGATCGTTGGCAAACAGGCCGATGCCAGCAACACATCGACACTTATATCGGGATTGCGAAACACCCGGCCCTGCCCGGTTTCAACATTGGTTGCGGTGATAAAAAGCTTGGCCGGGCTTTCATTGACCGCCTTGAAATCCACCACATCATTCAAAATCGCGGCCAGCGGATTATCCCCGGCCGGATTAAGGTCATAGGGCGAAAACATCTTCGCACTCATATCGAGCCACATATAAGCCAACGAATTTTCAAGCGACCAGTTGCCAAACAAAATATCGATCGGACTGCGCTGAAGCGGGCTATAGCGCGCTGCTTCTGACACCGCCTGCCAGAACGTTTCAAGATCGGCCCGCGCCCCGTCATGCCCGCCCTTGGCAAAACCCGATGTCACCACAGCCGCATTCATCGCCCCGGCCGAGGTCCCCGAAATCGCCTCAATCGCGATTTCCTCATCCTCAAGCAACCGGTCCAGCACCCCCCATGTAAACGCCCCGTGCGACCCGCCGCCCTGAAGGGCGAGATTGATCTTCTTGCAGGGCTTTTCCGGTTTCTTCACGTGCGCGCTCATGCCATCTCCTGCGACAGGGTCATCATGTCCGTCATCTGGGGTCAGACCCTAGCCATGATATGTCGCAAACAGCACGAACTACCAGTCATGAAATCACAAATCGGGAAATCAGTCCCCCTTCTTCAGACCGAACCTTCTTGCGTCTTTTTCGGCTTTTCCGTTGCCTTGCCGCCGGTGCCCTTAAGGTTGGCAACCTTGCCCAGCAGATCAAACCAAAATGGCGCACCAAGACTGATCGCTGCTATCGTGATCAGCCAGCCGATGATGGATTTAAACCACTCCGCCCCCGTGAAAAACGCCGCAACATTTCCCGAAAAGGTCGGCTCTTTCCAGCCAATCGGAAAAGACTTCAGGGCTTGTAGATTATCGCCTTCAAGCGCGGTAACTTCTTTCTGCTCAGCAGCAGCACTTGCCTGTGCTGCAATTGTCGTGCGCAACGCTTCATTCTTCCAAAGTTCTTCGGCAACATGGATGGTACTGGCATTGGTCAAGATCACCACAACGGCGGAAATACCAAAGATGATCGCCTTGACCTTGCGCTTGTACCAACCCGAAATGCGGGTCATCCCCTCGTCAAACCAGTTGGCCAGTTTTTCCTGCAATTCGGTGACGGCATTTTCGCCCTCAGTCACCAGCGCGCTTAAAAGTGCGGCAAGATCATCATCGTCCTTCTTGTCCGCAACATCGCCACCCGCCCCTTGCGGCAGCTTGGCAATCAGCGCGCGGACTTCATCGGCCTTCAGGGAAACAAAGGATTTGCCGTCTTCGTTCTTGGCCAACACCTCAAGCAACACGGTGCTCAATGTTTCTGGTGCGATATAGGATGGCAGCCTGTCCTTGCGCGACAGGTTCTTGATCAGGGGATGGGCATATACCGCCTTGGCGTACTTATCACCCACCAGCCGCTTGATACCTTCTTCAAGATTGGTGGAGCGTAAGCCAAAGAAACTCGCAACCCACTCCTGCGCCGCCGACGCCACCAAACTCAAGGTCACATAGAAAAAGATCAGCCCCAACGCGACATCAATCACCGGATATTCAAACATAATAGCGTCCCCCAAAACCTTCCCAAAGGCAGGGCGACCTTATATCATAATTATATTAATGATTGAACAACTATAACCACAAACCAATCAATGGGCGACCATGTCAGTGGTTCGCACCGAAGGTAAAAACCGCTCAATACCACGTCAAACTGGCCGGAAGATCCTGCTTGGGCGCAAGCGCGATCACCTGATCAAGAAACAACCGCGCAATCGGCGACAGGCTTTTGCTTTTGCGCGTAATCACGCCGATATGGCGATGGCGTTCCGGAGTGGTCAGTGGCACAAACACCAGCTTTTCCGGGGCTGCCATATCCGATACGCGTGCGGCCAGTTCCGGCAGGACCGTAATTCCCACCCCTTCGGCGACCATGGCAGCCAGCGTGATGGTGTTGGATGTTTCGACCACCGGGCGCAATCCCGCCACCAGATCAAACGCATTCTTTTTGGCCGTTTTTGCCGATGATTGCCCACTATTGGCGGCCCGTGTCATGGCACGTTCGGCACGTGACGCGCTCTCCATCACCGCCTTTGCCGCCCCCACACCAAGGGCCGCGGCCTGTGCCACCGATGCACTAACTGGCATGGCTGACAAATTTGGCGACGCAGCACCAAATCCCTGATCGGCCATCATCGCCCGTGTACCTGATTCCGGACCAAGGCCAACAAACGGCTGATCGGTAAGTTCCGACCACGCGATTTCGGACTGTTGCGCAAACGCATGATCAGCACGGCACAGCACCCCGAACCTGTCAGAAAACAGCGGGCTAAACGCAATATCGGGCAAATCCTGCCACGCCCCGGCAATACCAAAATCGGCGGCATTATTTGCCACCGCGTCATGCACCTCACCAGCATTGCGTTCATCAAGACGAATGCGCGCATCAGGATGGGCCGCCACAAATTCCGAAATCACCGCAGGCAAAATACGGGTCAAAACCGAAGGTGCCGCCGCAATTGTAATCTTGCCCCCGACACCTTTTGAGAGCGCATCAAGATCACCAAGTGCTTCTTCAAAATCACCAATCAATCGCCGTGCAATCGGCAAAAACCGCTCCCCGGTAACCGTAAGCGACACCTGCCGCGTCGTGCGATCAAAAAGGGCGGCGCCCGTCACATCCTCAAACTGGCGAATGGTTGCCGTCACAGCCGGAACACCAAGCCCCAACACCGCCGCCGCGGCGGTAAAATTGCCCTGATCAGCAACCGCGACAAACACACGCATATGACGAATATTAAGTGATGACAGCATGAATAACGATGTCCGTTCCGGTTAATTTTGCCTGCTCATCAAGACCATAGCGCCCAATCAGGGCGCGGGCAAAAAGCTTATTTGGTATTGCCTGAATTCTTGGCGCCAAGCGACGGGGCTGTATTTTTAATCGCCGTCACTGTCGGATGGACTTCCACCAGACATTCACGGAACACGCGCGCCATGCGCGACATCACCGATTGCGGGAAATTCGCCACACACATGGCAATCTTGAAGCTGAGAAGATCGGGGCGCAGTGGCCGCATTTCTTCGCGATCCACCCATTGTTTGGCGAAATGGGTCGGAAGGAAGCTGACAAATTTTCCGCTTTTGATCAGATATGCCAGCCCTTCCATGTCATAGGCGCTCGCACTTGGTGGATGTTTGAACAGCGACTGGAACGCTGTTGCCACCGAATAACCGCGCCGGGCATATTTTTGTTCAGCCAACTGTTCAATCGGCATTTTTGAATGGGCTTCTTCAAACAATGGATGGTCCTTGCCACAAAACATCGCCTGTTCTTCGTGAAAAAGCTGCTGCATCTGAATCGCCGCATTCATCGGCTGGTTGGGCATGACGGCAATTTCCATCTGACGGCTAAGCAATGCATTTTCAATCTGATTGGGCGAGACGATAACAAAGGTCGGATGCACCCCCGGCGCACGTTCGTTAAACAGCGCAATCGCCCGATCAAGCTGACAATGCGGGTTTTCAACCATGGCATCGACCACACCAATGCGAAGCTCCCCCACCATATTGCCGCGAATGGCGCCGACTTCGGCACGAAAGGAGTCAGCAGCAGCAAACAGCTTGATCACCTCGCTATAAATCTTTTGCCCATGCTCGGTCAGGGAAAAGCCCGACCGACCGCGACGGCACAGCTTAACGCCCAACCGCGTTTCAAGGGCGGCCATCTGGGTGCTGATGGTCGAACGCGATATTCCCAATTCATCTTGGGCGGCGGTAAAGCCGTTGCTTTCGACAATGGTGCGGAAAACCCGAAGCTGGCGGAAATCAACGTCACTTAACGGCGGAAGATTAGCAGCCATCGGATCACAGCCTTTACGTTGATAAAATACGACGTTTAGTTTGACAGTTTGATATTATTGAACGCGTCCCTGCATGGCAATCTGATTGCGTCTCAAACGGCTCCCTTTTTCCACGGGGTGCCATAACCGCCTTCAGGGAAGCCTTTCGATGACCAGCTCCGCCACAAAACCCGAAATTGCATCTGGCATTTCCTTCATCCCGCCTTCGGCCATGACCATCCCGCGCTATGCCGGGATCGCAAGTTTCATGCGCGCCCCGCAGCTATCGCTCGATGATGCGGCTTGTGATCAGGTCGATATCGCCATGCTGGGCGTACCCTGGGATGGCGGCACCACCAACCGTCCCGGCGCACGCCACGGCCCGCGCCAATTGCGCGATCTTTCAACCATGATCCGCCCGATCCACCCGGTTACGGGCCAAAACCCGTTTGAAGACCGCAACATTGCCGATCTGGGCGATGCGCCGGTTAATCCCGCCGATATCATGGATACGCTGGAAAAAGTCACAGGCTTTGTCAGCGCCCTTAAATCCAAGGGGATTTCACCGCTCAGTGCGGGTGGTGATCATTTATTGTCCTATCCGATTTTGGCCGCACTGGCCAAGGACCGCCCGCTTGGCATGGTGCATTTTGATGCCCATACCGACCTTTTTGACAGCTATTTCAACGGGTACAAATACACCCACGGCACCCCGTTCCGCCGCGCGATCGAAGATGGATACCTTGATCCCAAACGCGTGGTTCAAATCGGCATTCGCGGCACGATGTATGACGGCGAGGATGTTGAATGGGGTCTGGCGCAAGGTGTGCGCATCATCCGCATCGAAGAAGTCGAAGATCGCGGCATTGATGATGTCATGGCTGAAGCATGCGAGATTGTCGGCACCAAAGACACCTATCTCAGCTTTGACATTGACGCCATCGATCCGGCCTTTGCGCCCGGAACAGGCACCCCGGAAATCGGCGGCTTCACCAGCCGCGAAGCGCAACGAATGATCCGCAAGCTTGCGGGTCTGAACATTGTCGGGGCCGACCTTGTCGAAGTTTCCCCGCCTTTCGATCCTTCGGGAGGAACAGCATGGCTTGGCGTTTCGATCATGTACGAACTTCTGTGCATCCTTGCCGCGTCCAGCCAAAGCAAAAATCCGAACAAAAACCCGGATTAGACCGCGAATAAACCATAAAAATCAAACCGATACATACTTATCAGAGAGTCCTCAACACGGAGACGAAACTTATGAAACGGCTACTTTCCAAGCTTTGCCTGTCGGGCGTTGCCCTTATGACGGCAGCAAGCCTTTCTAGCGCAGCATCTGCTGCCGAAGAACTCACCATTGCCCATTCGACCTGGGTTGGCTATGGCCCGCTTTACATCGCCCAGGAAGAAGGCTTCTTCAAAGACGAAGGGCTTGATGTCAAACTGGTCGTCATGGAAGACGTCAAAACCCGTATGCCTGCCCTTGCTGCCGGTCGGATTGACGTGGCCGTAACCACGATTGACACGGTTCTTGGCTTCTATACCCCGGAACATCCGCTCAGCTACCTGTTCGCGCTTGATGATTCACGCGGTGGTGACGGCATCGTCACCAATAAGGACATCACATCTGTTGCCGATCTTAAGGGCAAAAACGTGGCCTTTACCGAAGGCTCCGTTTCGCAGTTCTTCCTAAGCGTCCTTCTCAAAGATGCCGGCATGAAACTGTCTGACATCAATTCCATGAACATGTCAGCCGGTGATGCCGGTGCCGCCTTTGTTGCCAAACGGGTTGATGCCGCTGTTACATGGGAACCTTGGCTGACACGTGGTCAGGATACCGAACATGGTCATCTTCTGGTCGACAGCACCAAAACACCGGGCCTGATCACCGACATCATGGTCACCACCAACGATAACCTTGAAAAACGCCGCCCGGAAATGGAAGCCCTTTACCGTGCATGGACCAAGGCCGTTGCATGGCAGAAGGAAAACGAAGAAGCCGCAGATGTCATCATGGCCAAAGGTGTTGGTGGCTGGCTTGACGATCCGGCGGTCTTTGCCGAAACCCGTGCGGGCATTGCGTTTTATGATGCCGATATGAATGCCAAATTCATGGACCCGTCCAATGCCGATGGCATCATTGGAACCATTTCCAACGCCAAAACGCTTGGCGAAGAAGGCGGTCTGTTCTCGATCGATATCGACCCGGCAAGCATGCTTGCCGCCGACATCGTGAAATAACCACGCCCCCAAATTACAAGACTTATAAGAGCAAGCATCATGTGGACCAGATCCCTTTTCTCGCCCAAGACCGACATTGACAGGTCTGTTTATCTGACCCTGTCACTGATTTCGGTTTCGATTGTCCTGGCCCTGTGGTGCTTGCTCACCTATGGCGGGATTACGCCCAAGGATTTCCTTGCCGCCCCGCATGAAGTGGTGGCAGCAGGCATCAAGCGCATCGCCAACATGTCACTGTTTGAACATATGTGGGCAAGCCTTGTGGTGATCCTGTCGGGCTTTTTCATCGCCTCGATCTTTGCCGTGCCGATTGGCATCCTGATGGGCAGTTTCCGTGCAGTTCAAGCACTGATTGAACCGATCACGGGCTTTATGCGCTATATCCCGGTTTCCGCCCTGATCCCGCTTTTGATCCTGTGGGTCGGTATCGGGGTCGAACAGAAAATCATGGTGATTTTTCTCGGCACCTTCTTTCAACAGCTCATCCTGATTTCCGATGTTTCGGCGCGTGTGTCCAAGGATCTGATTGATTGCGCCTATACGCTGGGTGCGGATCGCAGGCGGGTTGTCACCCGTGTACTGGTTCCCGCATGCATGCCCGGCGTGATGGATAATCTGCGTGTCACCATGGGCTGGGCATGGACCTATCTGGTGGTGGCTGAACTGGTCGCGGCCGATACCGGCCTTGGCTATATGATCCTGAACGCTATGCGCGGGCTGTTTACCGATGTGATTTTGCTTGGTGTGCTGACCATCGGCATTCTGGGTCTGATCACTGATTTCTTCTTTAAATGGGCCCGCCGGCGTTTGGTGCCCTGGTCTGCCGATTTTTAAGGGAACGATAACGTCATGAGCATGCTTTCACTCCGCGACATCACGGTCCGTTTCGAACCCAAGGGCAAACCAGCGGTTCTGGCCCTTGATGATGTCTCGCTTGATGTCGCCAATGATACCTTTTCGGTGATTGTCGGCCCCTCAGGCTGTGGCAAATCCACCCTTCTGCGTCTGGTCGCGGGTCTTGAAACTCCGACATCAGGCAATCTTGAACTTGATGGACAACCGATTGCCGGCCCGTCTGCCGATCGCGGTATGGTGTTTCAAAGCTACACCCTGTTTCCATGGTTGACCGTGCGTGAAAACGTCATGTTCGGTCCCAAAATCAAGGGCTTGGCAAAATCTGAATGCGAAGACATTGCCGATGATTTGATCAAGGCCGTCCATCTCGAAGGGTTTGAAAAATCCTATCCTAAGGAACTCTCGGGCGGCATGCGCCAACGCGTTGCACTGGCACGTGCGTTGGCCAATGATCCACGCATTTTGCTGATGGATGAACCTTTTGGCGCGCTTGATAGCCAAACCCGCCAGATGATGCAGGAACTTCTGCTTGATGTCTGGCAGTCACACCGCAAGACGGTACTGTTCATCACCCATGACATTGACGAAGCAATATTTCTCGGCGACGAAGTCCATGTCATGTCGGCCCGTCCCGGTCTGATAAAGCAATCCCTTGATATCACGATCCCGCGCCCGCGCCACATTGATGCGCTGACCAGCCCGGAATTCATGGATTACAAACGCAGCATCCTCTCGCTGATGCATGCAGAAACCATCAAGGCCGAAGACGCCGCCAATCAGCGTAAATCGGCATAACTCAGCATAAACAGGCCTGAACCACCAATCTCTGCCACCCGACAACCCCCTGCTTTCGCCGCACCCTGAAAATCAGGCAATCGGCAAACAGACACCCGGAATATGCGGCGGCACACCCTGCCCCGCACATTCCCGCCACTCCCTTCCGATCAATTCAGATCAGACTAACCCTCATCCCACTTGCGACACACCTGCAACGGATATCTGACAGGTTTGACAACCGCATCTGGAATCCTTGCCCAAATCCCGCACTGAGCACTGAGCACTGAGCACTGAGCACTGAGCACTGAGCACTGAGCACTATCGGTGGTGCATTCCACTGCGGGCCACAAGGATAAAACAGATCATTTCGCTGCACGGATGATTGCGTGGTGCATCACTGTCAAAACCAATAGTATGAGGATTTAAAATCTGCTGCGCGGGGGACTTCTGTGCAGATTTCTGTTTCCTCGCCATCCGCAGCGCTGATTATTCACTTATTTTGAATAATCGTTCAGAATTTTCGATTTGTCTATTCAATCGAGATCAGGTCAAATGGCATCAAAATCGCCATATCCCGATCAGGGCAAAACGCCCTTGTATCGGAAAAAAGACCAGAGAGAGATCCCGATGCCCGTCCCCAAAAGTGTGATCAAAAAACTGCCGCGTCTGACACCGGATCGGTCGCTTGATAGTTTGTCACTCGGCTTTTTGAAAACGCTTGAGGCAGAAGGGAAATTTAGCGGTGAAATCCATGCTGATTTCCCGACCCGTTTGATCCACGCCACCGACAATAGCGTTTATCAGGTCATGCCGCGTGCGGTGCTTCAGCCGCGCAGTTGTGATGACATCAATGTCGTGATGGAAATGGCCGGGCGCGATAAATTTTCCGAGGTCAAAATCACCCCGCGCGGGGGTGGTACCGGCACCAATGGCCAGTCGCTAAACAACACGATCATTCTTGATACATCCAAGCATCTCAATAAGATACTGGGGTTTGATGCGAAAAACGGCCTTGTCCATGTCGAACCCGGCGTGGTGCTCGATCAGCTTAATGCATGGCTGAAACCGCACGGGGTTTTCTTCCCGCCCGCCGTCTCCACCGCCAGCCGCGCGACCATCGGCGGCATGATCGGGTCGGACAGTTCGGGCAAGGGATCGCGGATTTATGGCAAAACAAGCCATTACATTCATGACATGACCACGGTTCTGATTGATGGCACGGATTTCAAAACATCCGCACTCAATGCGTCTGAGGCCAAGGAAATGATGGCGCGCGATGATCGCACAGGCGCGCTTTATCGCACAATTCATGATGAAATCGCCCCAAAGCGCGATCAGATCAAGGCGATTTTCCCGGAAATGAACCGGGGATTGACGGGCTATAACCTTAAAGAAGCCGTTTCTGATCAAGGGGATATGAACTTATCCTTCCTGATCGCCGGCGCAGAAGGCAGCCTTGGCATGGTCAAGGAAATCACGCTACGCGTTATTCCATTGCCAAAGCACAAAGCGATCACGGTGGTCCGCTATGACAGCTTTGATAGCGCGCTTCGCCATGTCGGAGCCTTGGTGCAATTTGATCCCGTCGCGATTGAAAGCATCGATGACAAGGTGATGAAACTGGCCGAGCAGGATGAAAGCTGGCACATGCTGGGCAAATTGCTTGGCACAGATACCAGCACGGTTCAAACCCGCGGCTTTAACGTTGTTGAATTTATTGGCGAAACCGCCGATGAGGTTGCCGCCAAGCAAGAAGAACTGCGCGCCTACCTTGATGGCAATCCGGGCGAAAAATATGCTCCCATCGGTTTTGTGCAGGCCACCGACCCCGGACAAATCGCCGCCATCTGGTCGATCCGCGCGAAATCGGTTGGGCTTTTGGGCAATCTGGAAGGCAAACGTCGCGCCACCCCGTTCGTTGAAGATACCGCCGTTCCGCCAGAAAATTTAGCCGATTTTATCGCCGAATTCCGTAGCCTTCTGGATGCCGAAGGCCTTGATTACGGCATGTTTGGCCATGTCGATGTTGGCTGTTTGCATGTGCGCCCGTTGCTTGATATGTGCGATGAAGAAGATGAAGCGCGCATTCGTCGGGTGTCCGATGCCGTCGCTGACCTCACCAAGCGCTATAACGGCCTGATCTGGGGCGAACATGGCAAGGGGTTCCGGGGAGAATATTCGCCGATCTATTTCGGGCCGGAGCTTTATGACGTTCTCCGCCGGATCAAAGAAGCCTTTGATCCGGAAGGACAACTCAACCCCGGCAAGATCGCATCGCCCTATTCCAAAAACACCCCCGTAACCAAAATTGACGAGGCCCCGATGCGCGGTCAGCTTGACCGTCAGATCGAAGATGCGCTTCGTGATGAATACCTGAATGCCACGCGGTGTAACGGCAATGGTGCGTGCTTTAACTGGGATCTGATGGATGCGATGTGCCCGTCCTATAAGGTCACGCGGTCCCGTGTGCATTCGCCAAAGGGCCGGGCCGGCATGATCCGCGAATGGATCCGGCAGCTTTCGGTTGGCACCGATCCGATGAACCAGGATTTAGCCGTGATCAATGCCCGTGATTTTTCCCATGATGTCTATGAATCCATGGCCGGTTGCCTGTCATGCAAGGCCTGTGCGGGGCAATGCCCGGTCAAGGTCGACATCCCGGAAATGAAATCGCGGTTTTTGGAGACCTATCACACGCGCTATAAACGCCCGGCAAAGGACTATGTCATTGCCAAGCTTGAAGAAATGGCACCGTTTCTGGCAATCGCGCCCAACCTGTTTAACGCGCTGCAATCGATCCCGCCGATGCCATGGATTTTCAAAACATTCATCGGCCTGACCGACTTGCCAAAGCTGCATACCCAAAGCCTGAAATCAGCTTTACGCAAACGCGGGATTACCCGGTTTAAACAGGCCGATCTTGATGGCCTAAGCCCGGATGAAAAGGCCAAGTCGGTGATGATCCTTCAGGATTGCTTCACCACCCATTATGACACCGATGTGTTGCTTGCCCATGTCGACCTTCTGCAACATCTGGGCTACCGCGTGTTTGTGCCGCCGTATCGTGCGAATGGCAAGGCGATGCATGTTAAAGGGTTCCTGAAAAAGTTCGATTATCAGGCCAGACAAAACGACATTGTCTATGGCCGCTTGGCGAAATCCGGCATCGCCATGGTCGGGATTGAAGCCAGTGTCACCCTGACCTACCGCCAGGAATACGCCCAGCGCCTTTCGGATCGGCCAGATTACCGCGTACATCTGTTCCATGAATGGCTGGCGGCCGAGATTTCCGAGGGCCGCTTAACCGCCCCCAAGCTTAAAGACGGTGCCGCCACTCCCGCCCCGGCAAGCCTGTTTCCCCATTGCACGGAAAAAACATCGATCCCCGATGTTGGCGTTAAATGGCAGAAAATCTTTGAGGCGTTTGGCCTTTCACTCGCAACCGAAAAGACCGGTTGTTGCGGCATGGCCGGCGCTTACGGCCACGAAACCCGCCATCAGGAAACCTCGCGCGAGTTGTATGACCTAAGCTGGAAAAAGAAAGTCGATGCCACGGGGGCGGCAAACATGCTGGTGACCGGCTATTCGTGTCGCTGTCAGGTCAAACGCTATGAAGGCGTGAAGCCGCAGCATCCGGTAGAGTATCTCGCCAAGCTTGTGAGATAGGAGCCCCCATGATCCGTCACATCGTACTGACCAAATTCAAGGCCGAGGTCCTCGATCCCGAAATCGACAGCCTGTTTACCAAGCTGGCAGACCTTCAAAACCACATCCCCGGCATACGCGGCTTTGATGGCGGCGTGGCCGGGTTGGTCGTGCTTGATCTGGTTGTCGGCGCGTATTCGCAATCTGGCAACAACTAGGCTAATACCCAACTTTGCCTTTTTGTTCCTCTGCTATTGCCCTTAGTTCGCCAATACTAACCAGTTTGTCCGACACGCGTTCTAGCTCCAGTGTGCCAGCGGTATTCCGCCCTTCTTTCCATCGTCTTTTCGTCCAGTAGACGCCATTCGCTTCGTTGTATTTGTCAGCGCGCAGGATCAAGTCTGCCGCTCCCAAATGGCTTTCCTCATCTGTGTGAGCATGGCTTGGGTTCTCTTGGCGATAAACGTAAGAAAGATGAATATCCTTTGTATGTTGGTGTCGCCAAGGCTTAGCAGTAATTGAGTAAGCCTCGCCTTTAGTTGAAGTTAAAATCGCTTCGACAGTCACCCTGAACAAAGAACTTTTTATCTGTACTGCGATTGTATTTGACTGTTCAGGAATATTGAAAAGGTCTTGCTCGGTGACCGTTTCCGCCGACTGAGAGCAATCAATCAGCTTCTTGATTTTTGGCCAATTGGACGAAGTAGCTCCAACCCAAACTCCATTTAAATCAGGAAAAAGCTTATTCAGCCACGGCACAACCCGCCAAACAAACCGCCAAGGAGCATAGTAACAAGTTAAACCAAACATCAAAGATACAAACCCCATCGCAAGAGGGGGCAAATACCGAACTATCGCCTGATCTGAAACGTCACAACCAATAGCTTTCAATACCTCATCAAAATAGACAGCACATGCCGTCAAGAGGACAAGAGGAACCGATAAAATTTTCCAAGGCAGCAGCGGATACATAACCTTACCACACTTTTTTTTAATATACACACTTGCGGACAATCAAAAACACTACATATGCTAAAAAATAAAGACACGGAGCACAACATGTATGATTATTCAAAACAGCTTGGCAAGTTCCACGACGAAAAAGTCCGACTAACAAAGGAACAGCAAGCAGATATGCGTAAGCGTCGAGAAACAAACCTCGACCGTATCAAGTCTGGACTGTCAGCACTGAAAAAGCCTGAACATGTCCAAACGATAAACCAAGGCGGCTATGCACAGAAGACTATGACACAGCCGCCCGAATCTGATCAAGAAAGCCGATACGATATTGATCTTGGGATAGTGTTTAATGATGACGTTTCGGCATCCCCCCGAACCACTCGCAATTGGGTTCGTGATGCGATTGCCGAAAAGTCTTCGAATATGAAAAACGATCCTGAAACCAAGAAAAAATGCGTTCGCGTGATATATGCGGACGGCTATCAATGCGACTTTCCGGTCTTTCGCAGGTCTCTCAATGGCACTTCTTGGCTATACGAGCTTTCCGATGGCGACGAGTGGACTGAATCAGATCCTCAAGCAATGAACATCTGGATAGATGAGCGCGTTTCACAACTTAGTCCTGAGGATATAGGCAGTTATCAACTTCGGCGCATAATCCGCTTTGGAAAGTTTTTCGTAAAGACTCATGCGAAACGCATTAACCTCAAGCTACCAGCTGGCTTGGTAAATACGGCACTATTCATTGAGGCTTACACCCCACACTTGAAACGGGATGACAAAGCGTTCCGCGAGACGCTTCGCAACATTTCAAACCGATCCAAAAATACTCCTGTTTATGCGAATGGAGTTCAAGTTTCCGATGCCAAAGATGTTGATCGAATTGAAAGACTGATTAGCCAAGCCAAGGATGCCGTAGAACAGCTAGACAAGCTTGATCAGATAACGTCTGACGCCGAAGCGCAAAAAATCTGGAATAATGTGTTCAAACACAGCTTCTTCAGCGACGAGGATAAGAAACCGAGTACGGTGAATAAGACCGTTAGTAGTGCTGGCACAGCAGCTGTTGCCTCCCCGTTCGTTGCATCCAAAGCTGCTGCGGAACTGACTGCAGAGGAAAAAGCACGCCGCATGGAGTCTGCTGTTCGGTCAAGAAGTGATAGCGGTGGTGGCGGGAAACCTTGGTCCAACTAACAGTTCCAACTGACTTCCTCAATGAGGTCAAAAATGTCGTCGAAAAGCATCAGCCAGAGCTTTCGGTATATCAGAAACAAGGTACCGTCGTTCTAGAAGGTGTTTTTGTAGTTTCTTCTCCTGAGGAAGGGCCTTTTGACTCATTCCAAATTCGGGCTGGGATATCACCTAGTTTTCCCGAGAAAGAACCCTGCGTCTTCGAAACAGGGAAACGGATCCCGCGAATTGCTGACAGGCATATTAACGTAGGCACAGGAAGCTGCTGTCTTTGTATTTGGGAAGAGTGGTTACAAACAACCCCCTCGCCCTCCTTCGAGAATTTTCTGACCGGCGTCATGCACGATTATTTTCTCAGCCAAGTGTACTTCGAAACAAAAAATGACTGGCCATTCGGCCAGCGAACTCACGGCATTGCGGGCTTAGTCGAGAGCTTTTCTGAACTACTCGGCGTTGAGTCTGACTTCGAAGTGATAGAAAACTACCTTCACGCTCTCAGTGTGGGAAAATTTAAGGGTCACAATGACTGCCCATGTGGAAGCGGAGAACGCATCAGGAAATGCCATCGGGAACAGTTGAAACAGCTTTCAGAACAGTTTCCAAAGGGAACAACATTAGCAATGCTTGAACGCCTCAGAAATTCACGACCTGCGTAAAGGTGGGATATCGATGATCCACTTTGATATCTTTTTCAGCCTCGTAAAACGACAGTATCTTTAAAAAAGGGGACAGTCCCTGTTTTCCTTACGATCTGTGCCAAGGAACTCGTTCAGGGCATGTCGGCAGAGTAATTAGCCGCTAGGGATATATTGACAGAACACACTGAACAAAGGTGAAATCAGGCATCATCCTTCATCGCCCCTTAATCGCGCAAAGGCCCTGCCATGATCCGCCATATCGTTCTGAGCAAATTCAAAACCGAGGTTACGGCATCTGAAATCGAAAGCCTGTTTGCCAAGCTGGCCGACTTGAAATCGCTGATCCCCGGCATGCGGGGATTTGATGGCGGGGTTTCGGTGAGTCCGGAGGGGCTTGAGCAGGGTTTTCGCCATGGGTTCTGCATTGATTTTGACGATGCAGCAGCACGCGATGCCTATTTGGAGCATCCGGAGCATAAGGCATTGGGCGGGCAGTTGGTTGGATTGCTTGAGGGTGGGCTTTCCGGGTTGATCGTGGTTGATTTGGAAATCTGAATTTCGGCGCGATGCTGTTTGTGCTTTGCACTTTGCACTTTGCACTTTGCGCAAGATCAAAGCACGCATTTCGCCAACGAAATAGGATCATTCCAAATTTTGCTGCGATGCACCGTGACATTCAAATGAATGTCGGTCACCATGGCGACACGTTATCGTCTTTGGGAGAAGAACATGAGCAATCTGCGAACGCCGTTGGTGATCCTTGTGGCGGCTTTGGCCATTGCCGGGGGCGGTTATTATTACTGGCAGCAAAGTCAAAACCCCCTTCCCGACTATATCGCATCGGGCAACGGGCGGCTTGAAGCCGAGGAAATTCATGTTGCGACCAAATATGCCGGGCGGGTTTTGCAGGTTGATGTCGAAGAAGGCGACTTTGTCAGCAAGGGGCAGGTTTTAGCCCGCATGGACACAGCCGAACTTGACGCAACCCAGGCCAAAGCACGTGCTGATGTTGCCCAAGCCCGACAAAAGGTCGCCCAAGCCAATGCCGAAATCGTTCAGCGTGAAAGCCAGTTAAAATTCGCCCAAAGGCAGCTTGAACGCGCCAATACACTGGTGAAAAACAACAACATCTCGCGCGAGGCCGTTGATCAGCGACGGTCCGAGCGCGACATTGCCGAGGCCGCCTTAAGCGCATCACAGGCCGGATTAACTGCCGCCGAACGCGGGGTTGAAGCCGCTGATGCCGAGGTGGCGCGCCTGCAAGTTCAGATTGATGATTCCGCCCTTAGCGCGCCGCGCAGTGGCCGGGTGCAATATCGCCTTGCCGAACCGGGGGAAGTTTTGGCAAGTGGCGGTCGGGTGGTGACGCTGATTGACCTAACCGATGTTTATATGACGATCTTCCTGCCGACCGATGCCGCAGGGGCGACCTTTGTTGGCAATGAAGCGCGCATTGTTCTGGACGCGGCACCGGAATTTGTCATTCCGGCGAATGTATCGTTTGTATCGGCCGATGCGCAATTCACCCCGCGTGAGGTCGAAACAAAAAGCGAGCGCGAAAAGCTTATGTTCCGGACCAAAATCCGCATCGACCATAAGATTTTGACCCAGCATATCGAAAAGGTCAAAACCGGCCTTCCCGGTGTTGCCTATGTCATGCAGGGCAACGCGACCCAATGGCCTGAAAGCTTGACGGTGGCATTGCCGCCGGAGGATTCAAAATGAGCCATAAGCCCGATTTTGCCGTCCGGCTGAACGGGGTATCGCATCGTTATGGGCAGACCGTTGCCTTTGACACGGTTGATTTGAATATCGAAGCCGGACGCAGCATGGCCTTTATTGGCCCGGACGGGGTCGGTAAATCGACCTTGCTTGGCCTGATTGCCGGTGCGCGGAAGATTCAGACAGGCACGGTTGAAACCCTTGGCGGTGATATGCAAAGCGATGCCCACCGCAACCGGGTTTCGCCGCGCATTGCCTATATGCCACAGGGGCTTGGCAAGAACCTGTATATGGATTTGACGATTGCCGAAAATCTGCATTTTTTCGGCCGTCTGTTTGGACAGCCCGCACGCGAACGCCGGGCGCGGATTGATCGGCTGGTTAAGGCAACCGGGCTTGCGCCGTTTGTTGATCGTCCGGCGGGTAAACTTTCGGGCGGGATGAAGCAAAAGCTTGGTCTGTGCTGTGCACTTATTCATGACCCTGATCTTTTGATTTTGGATGAACCCACAACCGGGGTTGATCCATTATCGCGGCGGCAATTTTGGCAATTAATTGATAATATCCGGGCAGAACGCCCCGGCATGACCGTGATTGTTGCCACCGCCTATATGGATGAGGCCGAAGGATTTGACCAACTTGTTATGGTCAATGCCGGTAAAATACTGGCATCGGGTACGCCTTCTGATGTGCGCCAGAATGCCGGGGCAAAAACACTTGAAGAAGCGTTCGTCAATTTGCTGCCCGAAGATATGAAGCGCGGCCATCATGCGATTGATATCCCGCCGCTTGTCAAAGATGGTGCTGAACCGGCGATTGTTGCCAAAAACCTGACGCAAAGATTTGGTGATTTTACCGCTGTCGATCATGTCAGCTTTGAAATCCATAAGGGCGAGATTTTCGGATTTTTGGGATCAAATGGGTGTGGCAAGACAACAACCATGAAGATGCTAACCGGGCTTTTACCCGCGACCGAGGGGCAGGCATGGCTGTTTGGCCAAGCAGCAGAAACCAGCGGCCTTTCGATGCGCAAGCGGGTTGGCTATATGTCACAGGCCTTTTCGCTTTATACCGAATTGACCGTGCGGCAAAACCTTGATCTGCATGCGCGACTTTTTCACCTGCCGCGCCACACAATTGCCGGGCGGATAAGCGAACTACTTGATAAATTCGGGCTTGATCACGTTGCAGATCATTCAACCCGCGACCTGCCACTTGGCGTCCGGCAACGCTTATCGCTTGCGGTTGCGATCATTCACCGGCCGGAAATGCTGATTTTGGATGAACCGACATCGGGTGTTGATCCGGTGGCACGGGACCGGTTTTGGGAATTATTGATTGATCTGTCGCGCAATGACGGGGTGACGATTTTTATATCGACCCATTTCATGAATGAAGCGGCACGGTGCGATCGAATTTCGCTTATGCATGCGGGCCGCGTCCTGGCAAGCGACACCCCCGATGCCCTTGTGATCCAACATGGTGCAGAAACGCTTGAACAGGCGTTTATCTCCTGTTTGGAACAGGCCCATACGGATGCGGATGCGGATGCGCAAAGCAGCAGTGATGCAGATACAGATAACAAAACCCAAAGCGGCCTTGTCACCGAAAGCAATCATAGCGGACGCCACCGCGCGTTTAGTACCCGCCGTGCATATGCCTATTCACTGCGCGAAACCATGGAATTGATCCGTGATCCGGTGCGCTTGACCTTTGCCCTTTTGGGTACGGCGTTGCTGATGCTGGTATTTGGTTTTGGCATTACATTCGATGTCGAAGATTTGAAATATGCCAGCTTTGACCGCGATCAAACACCGCAAAGCCGCACCTTTTTAGAAGGCTTATCCGGGTCACGTTATTTCGAAGAACAACCCGCAATCACCAGCATTGCCGATATGGAACGGCGACTGGAAAGCGGCGACATCACCCTTGCGCTTGAAATTCCGTCGGGGTTCGGGCGGGAACTTTTGCAAGAACGCAGCCCGGAAATTGCCGCCTGGGTTGATGCATCCATGCCATTTCGCGCCGAAACCATTCATGGGTATGTTCAAGGTATCGGGCAATCCTATTTAGCCGATCTTGCGCGCCGCAATCTTGGATCGGTGCCAGCGACACTTCCGGTGAATATTGAAACGCGGTATCGCTATAATCAGGATTTCAAAAGCGTTTTTGCCATGGTCCCATCGGTGATGGCTTTGATGTTGATCTTTATCCCGGCTGTTTTGGTCGCCCTTGGGGTTGTGCGCGAAAAGGAATTGGGATCCATTACCAATTTGCATGTAACCCCGGTTAATCGGCTTGAATTCCTGTTGGGCAAACAATTGCCTTATGTCGTGCTGGCGATGGTCAATTTTGTCTGTCTGGTCATCCTTGCCCTGACGGTATTTGGCATCCCGATCAAAGGCAATTTTGCCGCCTTAGCGTTTGGCGCGTTTTTATATGTCATCACGACGACCGGGTTTGGTTTGTTGATTTCATCGTTTGTTTCAACACAGATTGCCGCCCTGTTTGGCACGGCGATTGGCACCATGGTCCCATCTGTCCTGTTTTCGGGAATGATGCAACCCGTGGCGTCCCTTGAAGGCGGGGCTGCGGTGATTGGGGCGGTTTTCCCGACGGGTCAATTCATCACCATTGCGGTTGGCGTGATTACCAAGGCACTCGGGTTTTCGGCCTTGATACCGGAATATCTGATTTTATCGCTGACCATTGTTGTCTTTACCGGAGCCAGTGTCATGTTTTTGAAAAAACAGGATCGCTGAGATGTTTGAACGGCTTGAAAATATCTATCGGCTTGGCGTCAAAGAACTGTTCAGCCTGCGCCATGATCCGGTGCTGATGGCTTTGATCATTTGGGCGTTTACCGCCTCAATCTATACCGCTGCAACCGGCATGAGCCACGATTTGAACAATGCGGCGATTGCGATTGTTGATGAAGATAATTCACAACTTTCGGCCCGGATTGGTGATGCGTTTGTGCCCCCCTATTTTCATAAACCGGTTCAGATTGATTTCAACGATATTGACCATACGATGGATACCGGGCTTTTCACCTTTGTCGTGGTCATCCCACCGCGGTTTGAGGCCGATGTGATTGCCGGCAACCAGCCCGATATTCAGGTTAATATTGATGCCACGGCAATGATGCAGGCCGGTATTGGCGCAACCTATATCAGCAGCATCATTTCCGAAGAGGTCGTCAAATACATCAATGACGACGTCCCGGTTAAAAGCGTTGATACGATCAATCTGCAAATCCGCTATGCCTTTAATCCCAATGTGACCAGTTCCTGGTTCACAAGTGTCATGGAAATCATCAACAACATCACCATGCTGTCGATTGTTTTGACCGGGGCGGCTTTGATCCGCGAACGCGAGCATGGCACGATCGAGCATCTTTTGGTGATGCCCCTGACCCCGATTGAAATCATGATGGCCAAGGTCTGGGCCAATGGCCTTGTGATCCTTGCATCGGTCGGCTTGTCGTTGGTGCTGGTGGTGGAAATGATGCTTGATGTGCCCCTTGCCGGGTCCAAGACCCTGTTTTTGTTTGGCACGGCCCTTTATCTGTTCTTTTCGACCGGGCTTGGCATTTTTCTGGCGACACTGGCGCGGTCCATGCCGCAATTTGGGCTTTTGTTCATGCTAGTGGCCTTGCCATTGATGTTGCTATCGGGCGGGGAAACACCGGTGGAAAGCCAACCCGAACTTTTGCAAAACATCATGCAGCTTTCGCCTTCGGTGCATTTCATATCCTATGCACAGGCGATTTTGTATCGCGGGGCGGGATTTGACATCGTCTGGCCGAAATTCGCGCTGGTATTTGCCATTGCATCGGCATTCTTTGTTTTCGCCGCCGTGCGGTTCCGCAAAAGCATTTCGGGAATGCGTTAAAACGCCAAAGCTGAAGATAATCCAGACACACAAAACCCCGCGCGGTGAACCGGCGGGGCGGGAATGGTGGGCCTAACAAGACTCGAACTTGTGACCTCTCGCATGTCAAGCGAACGCTCTAACCAACTGAGCTATAGGCCCCTATGTGTGGGAAAGATGGTGGGCCTAACAAGACTCGAACTTGTGACCTCTCGCATGTCAAGCGAACGCTCTAACCAACTGAGCTATAGGCCCGCAAATCCATCTTTCAAAAGACCGCCTCTTCCGGGTAGAAGGATTGGTCCGTGCCGTTTGCGTCGGCGAGGCGGTATTTAGCCCAAGGCAGACAAAGGCGCAACCCCAGAAATGGTTTTTTGACAAAAAATCTTCATCAATTCTGCTTCAATTCCCATATGCTAGGGTCCAGACTCATTCACATAATCGCCCCGGCAAATCCGGGAGACCGGGACGGCTTTGTGAATGAGTCTGGACCCTAGAACCTAGAAGAGCATGTTGCATTGAATCTAACGTGATATGCTTTAACAGATCGCGGGCACAGATCACGGTATTATAAAAACACCGTCACCAGGGATGGACGTTACGAAAGACAATGAACCAATTGCCTTCGGAAATCGCCTCTAGCGGGCCTGCCACAGTTATCCTGCCACCACAGCAAACATTGCCTGTGGTGTTTGCATCGCCGCATTCAGGCCGCCAATATCCAAGGGATTTGATTGAAAGCGCGCGCATCGGATCATTTGAGCTGCGTGCATCCGAAGATGCCTTTGTCGATCAGCTGTTTACCGCAGCCCCCAAATTGGGCGCACCGCTTTTATGTGCGACCTTCCCGCGTGCTTATGTTGATGTGAACCGGGCCGCCCTTGAACTTGATCCGCGCATGTTTGTTGGTGATCTTCCCGGTGATGCGGAAGTCAATTCCATGCGCGCCCTTTCGGGGCTGGGATCAATCCCGCGCGTGGTGAGCGGCGGGGTTGAAATATATAAAACCCGCCTGCCCGTCGAAGAAGCGTTTGAGCGCATTGATACCTATTACCGGCCTTATCACAGCGCCTTGCAGAAACTGATTGATCAAACGCGTGCTGAATTTGGCTACTGCATTCTAATTGATTGCCATTCGATGCCCGGTGATTCGGTCGACAGCACGAAAAACCGCGTTGATCTGGTGCTTGGCGATTGCTATGGAAGTTCCTGCCACCCGTCATTGACGCGGTTTGTGGATGAACGTGTTCGTGATCTGGGTTTTATCCCGGCGCACAATGATCCATATGCCGGAGGTTACTGCACACGCCATTACGGTCGCCCGCAAGAACATGTGCACAGCCTTCAGATCGAGCTTTCTCGATCCTTGTATATGGATGAAACCACGATCACGCCACATCGCGGATTTGATGTCCTGCGCGATAAGATGACCAATCTGATTGCGTCCTTCCATGATCTCGACGGGAACCCGTTTTAATGTCCAGCCCGACCGATAGCGACGCGACTGTTGCCCTTATCAACCTTGTCATTCGCGATGCCGAACCCGAAGATTTCGAACGGGTCACTGAAATTTATGGCCACCATGTTTTGCATGGTCTTGCGTCATTTGAAGAACGTGCGCCAGAAATCGCCGAACTGACCACCCGATGGCAGCATGTGCGCGAACGCGGCCTGCCCTATCTGGTGGCTGAAATTGACGGCCGGGTCGAAGGTTTTGCCTATGCCGGTGCCTATCGTACCCGCCCGGCATATCGTTTCACCGTCGAAGATACGATCTATATTGCCCCCGACGTTGTTGGCAAGGGAGCAGGCCGTGCATTGTTGTCCGAGCTGATCAAACGCTGTACAGCCCTTGGCTATCGCCAGATGGTTGCGGTGATCGGGGATTCGGCCAATGTCGCCTCGATCGGGCTACATGCGCGCCTTGGCTTCCGGGTTGCCGGAACATTGCAGTCAGCAGGCTTTAAACTCGGCCGCTGGGTCGATAGCGTGATCATGCAGCGTGGTTTGGGCGATGGGGATAGCAATTCCCCAGAAAGCGATCCAAAGCGCGAGAAATAAGCCGTAAAAGACCAAAACAAGAAATCCAAAGGCGCTATCGCGGCAACCATCTGCGATAGCGCCTTTGGATTTATGTGTTTGCATCTTTCATCCACCACACCCCCATTAGCTGCCTTAACGAAGCCACCAAAGACACGCTCCACGCCGATTAGACCAACCACGCCCATTCGGCGCCCCACATCGGTTTGGATACGGCAAACCTTGGGCATTGTTTCTGATCATCCCGGCGGGTATTTCCTGTTGCGGTCTCGCGGTCAATAGCTGGGACTGGCCGGATGGTGTGAAGTGCGTTGCTTTTTATATATTGTCGCCGCGAGATGCGACGGCGCAAGACAACACGAGCACCCGAATTGCCCGTGCACTCGAAAGTGCATCAGAGAACCACCATCAACCAAGCGAAGTGACCCTTCGCCGCCAAGTGCGCCAAATCATCGAAGAGCTGAAGAGCCCGACCCTGTCGCGCTCTGATAGAGAAGACCGGCTTGCTGATTTGAAAGAGAGTTGTGATTGATCTGATTTCGGCTTTCACCCCGCAATGCACAAACCGTTACATTCAACGAGGTCGATCAACCGGTTGGTTAGTTTCCCACACACCTAAACAACTCAATCCCTTGAATTTAGGCAAAAAAGAAGGCCGCCTGTGACAGCGGCCCAAGTCTAGGGAGGAAACGTCCAAGAAACGAGCGACAAGTCGCTCGCCGGAATGCACTGCGTCCTACCGCAGCGCACAAATGGAGATTACCCATTTGATGGAGAGGACGCAATAGCTTTTTGACTATTTTTTCGTCAAAATTATTAATGCATATTTTTTCATCACATTTTCATGAAAATGACTCGGAAACGCCTTCAATTTTCTCATTTGGAGGCTATTTTTTGATCACCGAAGAAAAGGAAATGTTCGAAAAGAGACAGAGAATCGGGACAACGCCGCAAAGGGATTCGTGAAAATAGCGCGTCCGATTCTGTTTTCTTGGCTTTTGACGTCGCAAAACGCGCCAACAAAACCCGTCAAATGGCACAAATGAGTCGCGATTGGCCCGGCGACAAACCCAACAAACACCTCTAGCGCACCACTACCCGAGATGCGCTACATTAACGATGACCACCTTCACAACCGGATTAACAAGCCCCATCCCCTACAAACCCCACAACGCGCCACCACCAATGAACCGACCACCGCCAATGAAGACATGGCGCGATGCGGACCAAAATATAGCATCAGCACCGACACATCGGCCGCAAGCAGCGGTCGCGAAGACGGGTGCCGTTTTGCTTTAGTGTGTAGGGGTTATGAAAGGGCGTTAGCTTGCGCCAAGCAGAGGGGGCTTGCTTAATTCACGCCATGATCGGCGGATGGCACATTTGGGCCGCATGATTTCCGTGCGGGGGCATTGCGTCCTGCCAAACCACCGGCAATCATATCGTCATGATCGCGGCGCTTTTTGGCGTCATACATACGACGATCAGCAAGCTCGATCAGGTTTTGCGGCAAGGCAATGGCATCTTCAAGACGTTCGGACAAGCCAACACTGGCCTTTTGCAATTGACCATTTTTAAGCTCGGCTAGGCCTGGTGCCATGACACGTTCAAGAACTTCATTAGCCTTGGGCATATCAAGTTCCGGCAACAGAACAAGGAATTCTTCCCCACCCCAGCGAACAACAAGGTCGGAGCGGCGAAAGCGGTTCATCAGGCTGTCGCCAACCTCGCCCAATATGCGATCCCCATAGTCATGACCATATTGGTCATTGATCTGTTTGAAATCATCAAGATCAATGAAAGCAACCGTGAAGGGGGCTTTTTTACGCACGGCACTGTCAAAGGTAACCTTGATCATTTCCATGCCAAAGGCCCGTGTATAGCAGCCCGTCAAGGGATCAATCGCGATTTCATGTGCCGCGGTGATGGTTCGATAAAGCTGAACAAGGGCGGAAAACACTGCCAATGGCAATAAAACCGCCAGCAGTATTTCAAGCGGGACCAAACCCGTCGCCAACCCGCCTTGCCCACCGACGATCAGAAGGGCAAAGATCGGAACAGAAAGAATGCCCGCCTCGGCCAAGGTAACGGGCATGATTGCCGTCATAACGACAAGGCCTATCACCATGAAACTGTGCGAGGAATGCATTTTTGCCGTTGCCATCGGGTCATTTCCACCAAAGACACACAGCAAAGAGGCCGCAACGACCAACAACAGCATCGGCAAATAGGGAAACCGGCGGCGCCAGCGCGCACGCACGGCACGATTGGTAATCACAGCAAGCGCAATGGCCGCCACCAAAATGCGCATCATGAAGGTCTGGGACAGCCACATATCAACGGAAAATGCACCATCCCAGAACGGAATAGCGACCGTCAGCACCAAGACGAAAAGAGCCGCAAAACGCGCAGAAAGCTGAATCGACTCCTTCCGCCGAAGATGCATCAATTCTGCATGCCTTGGCGTGTAAAGGAAGTCTCGATAGCGACATCGCAATGGTCCAGCGATGCGCTTACTATCTCTGAAAGGACCAGATAGCACGCAGAACAGCTCCAACTTCAATGATTTCAGGAGCCTACTGCCCCGGCGCGTAGGTATCATCGTTCCCTTATTTAACCAAAGATACAACTATCCATTAGAGGTGGTAACGCCCTACGAGCAGAACATTTACCCGCCCCGCCGGCCAAGGGAAAAAGACAACCCATTGAAAAGTAAACAAAAAATTAACAGCCTTATTGATTTTCGATAGTGTCAAAAAATTTAAACTTTTTTGCATTTAGGGAAACAGACGGCAAATCAGCCCTAAATTAGACCGAAAAAGAAAACACCGCGTCGATTTTTCGACGCGGTGTCAATGCATTACAGGCCATGGCGGCCTAAGTGATCAGAGCCAGAACAGATCGTTTATCGGCGGGCGATCACCCCCAAAGTTCCCGATCAGGCAAGCCCATGACACCATGATCAAAGCTGAGCCCATGTTCCCGGTCCTTGGCCATCCAGATTGGGCCATCAAGATCGACAATACGCGACATTGCCCCGGCAATCATGGCAGGTGCCATCGCAAGTGATGTGCCGACCATGCACCCGGTCATAAGCTGCATACCAGCCTTGGAAGCCGCTTCCGCCAGCTCAAGCGCGCCTGTTAGACCACCGGTCTTATCAAGCTTGATATTGATCATGTCATAGAGATTGGCCAGACGCGGAATGTCGGCAATCGTATGAACAGATTCGTCCGCACACAGCAAAACCGGGCAGTCTATATTGATCAAACCATCATCCTGCCCGGCAGGCAGCGGCTGTTCGATCATTTCAACGCCAAGCGCGTCAAGTTCCGCCCCGATATCTTCAAGCAGATCAAGCGACCAGGCTTCGTTGGCATCAACAATGATGCGGGCCTTTGGCGAACCCTCGCGCACCGCACGAACGGATTCGAGAACGTTTTCACCATTCAGCTTGACCTTAAGCAGCGGTGCGTGGGCAATTTTGCGTGCAGCTTCACGCATATTGTCCGGTGTATCGATGCTTAGGGTTTCTGCCGTAACCAAGCCTTCTGGCGCTTTGCGCCCGATCATTTCCCAAACACGACGCCCGGTACGTTTGGCTTCCAGATCCCAATACGCACAGTCAACAGCATTACGTGCCGCACCTGCCTTCATGGCATCTTGAAGTTCCTTGCGCGTCATGCCGCGATCAAGCGCATCTGCCTGTGCGTTGATGTCATCTATGACACCTTCGACGGTTTCACCGTAGCGGGCATAGGGAACGCATTCCCCATACCCGGTAAATTCACCATCAGACAGGGTCACCTTGACCACATGTGCCTCGGTCCGTGCCCCACGCGAGATTTTGAAAACCTGCGCCAAGGGGAAGACTTCAGACTCCACTGTGAGTTTCGGCAACTTAAATCTCCTGAAGCTTGTCGACGATTGATGCAACACCCGTGCGAACCGGATCAACCGCAGGCAAACCGAATTCGGCTTCGATGTCAGCCAGAAGCTTGGTTGCTGCTGCGTCATCAAGCGACTTGGTGTTGATCGCAAAACCGACAACCACGCAATTTGGGTTGGTCAGTTTGGCGTGCTGCAAGTTCACATCCATACAGGTTTTCAGATCTGGCAATTTATAGCCCGGAAGACCACGCATATGTTCACGGGTCGGTTCGTGACAGATGACAAGCGCATCGGGCTGCGATCCATGGATCAGGCCCATGGTCACACCAGAGAAGGATGCGTGGAACAGGCTGCCCTGCCCTTCGATTACGTCCCAGTGATCCGGATCGTTTGCCGGTGCAATGGTTTCAACCGCACCAGAAATAAAGTCGGAAATCACCGCATCGACCGAGATGCCTTGGCCAACGATGAAAATGCCGGTCTGGCCGGTCGCGCGGAAATCAGACTTCATGCCGCGCTTTTTCATTTCTGCATCAATCGCCAGGGTGGTGTACATTTTACCAACCGAACAATCGGTGCCAACTGCAAGAACGCGCTTACCCGAACGTTTTTCACCATTGCCGATCGGAACCTTGCCGTCGAAATGGCGCACGTCAAACAGGCCAACACCCTTGGCAGCAGCAGCTTCGACCAGCTCTGGAATCGTGCTTAGTCGGGTGTGCAGACCATTGGCAATATCCATGCCCGCATCAATGGCCTGAAGAAGGGTTTCCATCCATGCCGGGCCGATGATGCCGCCACGGTTGGCAACACCAAGCACAAGCGTTTTAACGCCGGCTGCTTTTGCCTCGGCAATTGACATTTCTTGCAAGCCAAGATCAGCCTTGCAGCCCGGCAGGCTGAGCTGCCCAACGCACCATTCTGGGCGCCACTGTTTGATCCCAAGTGCGGTTTTTGCAGCCAGTTCATCCGGCGCGTCACCAAGAAACATAAGATATGGATGTGCGATTTTCATAATACCTCCTTGACCAGCGTCTAAGCGCTACCCTTATAATCTGGACGGACTATAGCGCAATATGGTGGAACCGTTCCAGAGATATGAATTGATATCTTCGACGATCCACTTAATATTTCGTCTATAATTCGACAAACCACAATAACAACAAAATTAAATACAAAACTCTTCGAAGACCAACATCCTTTCTTGTGAAATTTGTCGGGAATGGCCCGAAAAACGCAAGAAAATGCAATTTTGAAGGACTGGCGTGAAAGCGCCCGACTACATATGAGCACCGATCTCAAGAAGTGGCTATCTGAGCGAAAAATCGAAGAAGTCGAATGCATTGTACCGGACATGTCAGGGGTGGCCCGGGGCAAGGTTCTGCCAACGCAGAAATTCCTACGCGGGTTGGAGGCCAAAAGCCTTGCCATCCCGGAGGCAATTTTCTGCCTGACTGTCACTGGCGGATACCCCGAAGAAACCGATGCGTTCCTTGACCCAGCGGAGAAAGACGTTGTTATGGTTCCCGATCCGGAAACCATCCGCGTCGTGCCATGGTACGAAGAGCCGACAGCACAGATCATCTGCGATTGTTTTCACTTCTCGGGCGAAGAGGTTTCGACCTCGCCGCGCGGTGTTCTAAAACGTGTTCTGCGCGCCTTTGAAGAACGCGGCATGAAGCCCATCATCGCACCGGAACTTGAATTTTATCTGGTGGCGAAAAACACCGATCCTGACAACCCGCTTGAGCCGCCGATTGGCCGTTCGGGGCGACCGGAACGGGCATCAAATGCCTTTGGTATTGATGCAATTAACGAATTCGATCCGTTGATCGAAGATTTGTATGATTATTGCGAAGCCATGGATATCGACGCCGATACCATGAGCCACGAATCCGGCCCAGCCCAGCTTGAAATGAACTTCAATCACGGGGCGCCGCTTGAACTTGCCGATCAGGCATTTTTGTTCAAACGTACGCTGCGTGAAACCGCCTTGAAGCACGGCGTCTATGGGACATTCATGGCCAAACCGATGGGCAACCATCCGGGCAGCTCGATGCATATTCACCAGAGTCTTCTCGACATTACATCAGGCAAAAACCTGTTTGCCGATGATGATGGCGAAAATTCGAAAATGTTCCTGAACTATATTGGTGGTCTGCAACGGTATCTGCCCGCAGCCATGCCGCTTCTGGCACCGAACCTTAATAGCTATCGCCGTTTGCAGCCATGGTCGGATGCCCCGATCAACATGCATTGGTCGCTTGACAACCGAACGGTCGGTTTGCGCCAGCCAAATGGCCCACCCGCAGCACGCCGTATTGAAAACCGTCTTCCGGGTGCTGATGCCAACCCGTATCTGGCGGTTGCAGCGTCGCTTGCCTGCGGATTGCTTGGCATTATCGAAGAAATCGACCCGACGGCACCGATCGAAGGATCGGGTTATGACCGCGCACATTCCCTGCCCCGTCACATTCACGAAGCATTGGCCAAATTCCATCGTTGCCGACCGCTTAAAGAGTTGCTGGGCGAAGAATTCTCAGCCGCGGTTGTTGCGGTGAAAGAAGCCGAATGGGATGCCTATCAAACCGTGATCAGTGCTTGGGAACGCGAGCATCTTTTGCTCAACGTCTAAAAGAACCGATCGAATTTTGCGCCGGGAGTTTCCACCCGGCGCAAGATTATTGCATTGCCTATGCCTAAATTTTCACTTGATGCGAAAAATGCACATTTTTCCATCTTGTGTTTGACAATATCCTCATCCGTTCGAAGGATATGATGGTCTTGGGAGAAAACGAAACAAGGCTGTCAAATTTTCAAACGCTGCCACATGGGAGGCTCAGCGAAATGAAATCTCTTCTTAAAACTTCAAGCCTGATTGTGCTTGCATCGGCCGTATCTGGCTTTGCCACCAGCGCATCGGCACAGGAAGTTCTCAACGTCTATAACTGGTCTGATTATATCGGCGAAGAAACCGTTGCGAACTTTGAAAAGGAATATGGCGTAAAGGTCAATTATGACGTTTACGACAGCAACCAGGTCGTCGAAGCCAAACTTCTGGCTGGCAATTCCGGCTATGACATTGTTGTACCTACCTTGGCCGACGCACAGCGTCTTGTTGCTGCTGGCATTTTCCAGAAGGTCGACAAAACCAAACTGGAAAACTTTGGCAATCTTGATCCCGTGATCCTGAGCCAGACCGCAAAATACGATCCGGACAATGCATTTGCCGTGCCGTATCTTTGGGGCACGAACGGCTTTGGCTATAACGTTGCCAAGGTTAAAGAAGCACTGGGCGATGATGCCCCGATCGATAGCTGGTCGCTTATTTTCGATCCGAAATATGCCGAACCACTTTCGAAATGCGGCCTGACCATGCTGGATGATCCGGGCGAGATTGTTCCGCTTGTGAACTTCTATCTTGGTGATTCGCCAGAAGGCGCACCGACCAAGGAAACCATCGAGTCAGCGATGGGCCAGCTTGAAAAAGTCCGTCCGTTCATCACCTATTTCCACAGCTCGCAATACATCAACGACCTTGCAAACGGGAATGTCTGTGTATCTGTTGGCTGGTCGGGTGACGTTGGGCAGGCTGCCCTTCGCGCTGACGAGGCAGGCAATGGCAACGAGATCAAATACGTGATCCCGAAGGAAGGCACGCTGATCTGGTTTGACGTCATGATGATCCCGGCGGATGCGCCGAACCCGGATCTGGCCCACAAGTTTATCGATTACATCCTGCGTGCTGATGTTGGTGCGGATCTGGCAAACTATGTCGAATATGCCAGCCCGAACCAAGCCGCTATGGACATGATTGACGAAGGTCTGAAATCTGATCCGGGCGTTTACCCGACACAGGAAGTCAAAGAACGCCTGCGTTCAAAAGTCGAGCCTGGCTCACGCGACTTGCGCACCCGTACCCGCCTTTGGACCAAACTTAAAACCGGTCAGTAAGACATTTTTGCCAATTGTCATCTGACAATCGGACTTAATCGACCAAGGAAAGGGCGCGATATGCATCGCGCCCTTTTTGCTTTCAACGACCCAGAGCAAACATTGGCCGAACCATCCGGCATGCGGACTCGTGATCATTGCTTCAATCAGCCCGAAACACTCGAACCTGAGCATCGTTCCGATCATTGAATAATGCACATTTTCTGAACACCCAAAGGTCATTTTCTGCCATTTTTAGCAGCAGAAACCGATTGTTGTTCAAAATATCGCACACCCCTCTTTACAGATTGAAGAATTGCTTCATCCTGTTATCAGAAAGAACCGACCATCAGCGCAGGCGCATCGAACAATGAATGTGCCGCAGGTCATCAGGGACTGCCGTCTGAGAATATCGGTTCATCATGACATTGAATAAGGGGAGAATGCTGGTGCCAGAGGCGGTTTTGGATCGTGCACATGAAGATGTGCACAAGACGCAACCTTGGAACAATCCAGACGCGGTTCCCTATATCCGCTTTGAGAATGTGACCAAGAAATTCGGCGACTTCTATGCCGTTGATGATGTCTCCCTTGATATTTATCGCCACGAACTTTTTGCACTTTTGGGCGGATCGGGCTGTGGGAAAACGACCTTGCTGCGGATGCTCGCGGGGTTTGAAGAACCAACATCGGGCAAGATTTATATCGACGGCGTCGATATGGCCGGTGTCCCAGCTTATGAGCGACCGACCAATATGATGTTCCAGTCCTATGCGCTATTCCCGCATATGAGCGTTGAACAAAATGTTGCCTTTGGCCTGATACAGGATGGTGTTTCGCGCGCTAAAACCAAGGAACTGGTTGCCGAAATGCTTGCCCTTGTTCAGATGAGCAAATTTGCCAAACGCAAACCTGATCAGCTTTCCGGTGGTCAGCGCCAGCGTGTTGCACTGGCACGCTCATTGATCAAACGCCCAAAGGTTCTTTTGCTGGATGAACCGCTAGGTGCGCTTGATAAAAAGCTTCGTGAGCAGACCCAGTTCGAATTGGTCAATATTCAGGAAAAAGTCGGCACAACCTTTGTCATGGTGACACATGATCAGGAAGAAGCCATGACCATGGCATCGCGCATTGCGGTGATGAATGAAGGTGTGATCAATCAGATCGGTACCCCGTTTGAACTTTATGAATATCCCAACAGCCGATACACCGCGAACTTCCTTGGTCAGGTCAATCTGATCGAAGGTGTTCTGATTGATGATGACGAAAAATACGCGATCATCAAATCGGAAGAAGGCAACTGCGAGATTTATATTGATCACGCGGTCCAGGGCCATCGCGGCATGACATTCTGGGCTGCACTTCGCCCCGAACGCCTGCGCCTGACCAAAGAAGCCCCCGAAGACACCAAATATAACTGTGTGTCGGGCAAGGTCGAAGAGATCGGCTATCTTGGCGGTATTTCGACCTATCACGTGCGTCTTGAAAGCGGAAAACGCATCAAGGTTACCGAACCGAACTCCACCCGCCAAATCGAACCGCGTTATACGTGGGAAGATACCGTTTGGGTATCGTGGGAGGCCGGGGCTGCTTCGGTTCTAAACAAATGAGCAGTGACAAATTAACTCTCAAGCAGAAGTTTGATCGCTGGATGATCAAACATGGCCGGGTGTTGGTCATTGGCATCCCGTATTTCTGGCTTTTCCTGTTCTTCCTTGTTCCATTTCTGATCGTTCTCAAGATCAGCTTTGCCATGGCGGAATATGCCCAACCGCCATATAGCTCTTTGTTTGAATGGATCGACGAAGGCATCACAGTCACATTGAATTTCGGGAACTATCTGTTTCTGCTTTCTGACAGCCTGTATGCCACCGCCTATCTTAATTCCATTCGGATCGCCGCGATCTCGACCATCATCACACTTCTGATCGGCTATCCGATGGCCTATGGCATTGCCCGTGCCCGTGGGTCGGTGCGCAGTGTGCTTTTGATGTTGGTGATCTTGCCATTCTGGACCAGCTTCCTGATCCGGGTTTATGCTTGGATTGGCATTCTGGATCGCGAAGGCCTGATCAACGCATTCCTTTTATGGACCGGGATCATTTCCGAACCATTGATCATGCGTCAGACCGAATTCGCGGTCTATGTCGGCATTGTTTATACCTATCTGCCTTTCATGATCCTGCCGCTTTATTCCACGCTTGAGAAAATGGATGTCAGTCTGATTGAGGCTGCCCTTGATCTTGGCTGTAAACCTTGGCAGGCCTTTGCAAAAATTACCCTGCCCTTATCGCTTCCGGGGATTCTGGCAGGATCGCTTCTGGTGTTCATTCCCGCCGTTGGTGAATTTGTCATTCCGGAACTTTTGGGTGGTCCGAACACCTTGATGATCGGGCGGACACTTTGGAACGAATTCTTTGCCAACCGTGACTGGCCGATTGCATCTGCGGTTGCCATTGCCATGCTATTGTTCCTTGTTGTTCCCATCATGTGGTTCCAGCATATCCAATCCAAGCAGGAGGAAAGCCAATCATGAATGGTAAAAGATCGACTTTCCTGATTTCGGCCTTGGTATTTGGCTTTGCCTTTCTCTATGTCCCGATCCTGCTTGTCATGATCTACTCGTTTAACGAGGGGAAACTTGTCACCGTCTGGGCCGGATTTTCGACCAAATGGTATGTGTCGCTGTTTAACAATGACGGCATGATTGATGCGGCGTGGAACAGCTTGCGGATTGGCGTGATGTCGGCAACTCTGGCACTTGCGCTTGGCACACCTGCAGGCCTTGTTATGTCGCGCTTTGGCCGGTTTAAGGGCCGCACACTGTTTTCAGGCATGATTGCCGCCCCGCTTGTGATGCCAGAAGTCATTACCGGGCTTTCGCTGTTGCTGTTGTTCGTAACCCTTGAACAGCTCATCGGCTGGCCCGCCGGACGTGGCATTGCGACGATTACAATTGCGCATACGACCTTTTGTGCCGCTTATGTTGCCGTTGTCGTTCAATCGCGACTGTCGGGCATGGATATTTCGGTTGAAGAAGCCGCAATGGATTTGGGAGCAAAACCGGCAAAGATTTTCTTTGTCATTACACTGCCAATGATCCTGCCGGCCCTTCTTGCCGGATGGCTTTTGTCTTTCACGCTGTCACTTGATGACCTTGTGATTGCAAGCTTTGTTGCTGGCCCCGGATCGACCACCCTTCCGATGAAAGTCTTTTCATCGGTGCGCCTTGGAGTGTCACCGGAAATCAATGCCCTTGCAACACTGATCATTGTTGCAATGTCGGTCATGATCCTGATTTCCAGCCTGTTGATCCTGCGTTCTGAACGCAATCGCAGCCGGTCTTCGGCAAGTGCCGAAATTCAGCCCTGACCCCGCCGATTAAAAGACTGAACATAAAAAAGCAGCGCCGGAATGTCTTCCGGCGCTGCTTTTCGTTTAGGCCATTTAAGTAACCAATCAGTCGGCACAACTGCCCTCAGCGGCGCGGCGCATCATTTCACGGCATTTCATGCCCGGCGCAAGCACGCGCCAATAGGATACGACGGCTTCTTCTGCGGCTTCTTCGAAATCAACAATCAGATTGGTCAGCGCATTTTGTTCCATCAGCTTTTTGACGCGGTCTGGTAACTGCGACATTTGCCACAGACCGATCACCAACGCATAGGACGACCGCATAAGCTTGGTGGCTTCATCAGGTGTGATTTCATAAAGTTCGGCCAAGGCATCGGCGGTTCGTTTGACCATAGAAGCGAGAAAACGACGCTGGCCAACAACCATTTCATCATCAGAGCCTGATTCCAGAACCCCTTGCGCCAGCGAGGCCAGATACAGGAATTTTTCGTTCTTCACGAGATACTGAACAAACTGGCGTGCGACACGGGTTGAATCCCGTTCTTCGGGTCGACGCAATGCTTCTTCATCGATCACATCAAGATTGTTCTCAAACCAGCCTTTTTGGAAATGCCTAAGCACTTCAAGAAACAAAGCTTCTTTGCTTGAAAAATAAAGATAAAGCGTCCCCTTGGCCAAATTGGCCTTCCGCGCCACTTCGGCAGCAGACGGTAATGTACCATCGCCTTCGAGATAAAGTTCGCGTGCAGCATCAAGAATATCCGCACGTCTCTTTAATTTTTGCTCGTGGCTTCGCGCACGAACAAGATTTTCTTGTTCCATGTAGTAACTTCCCCCAACATTTTTCCCCTAAGGCATATTATTGCATGTTAATTCACCTCAAAGTCAAATCGCGGCGGGTGAATAAATAGACAAAATTTATGAAACATTGAAAAAACAGGGATTTCTCTTGTTAAAAACCACCTTAATTAGATGAATTGCGGTCACATACTATCACCCGCGCACCGCATTTCCGAACAAATGTCGCGAATCAGTACATTTTTATGGCCGAGTCGAATGGCGGTTTGATGATGGGCCTTAACCGTCATCGGGTTTCAGCCATAAGAAGCAGATAAAGGGCGCAAATGCGCCAAACCCGAATGAACGGCACAAACCTTCTGCAGCTTATTCTTTTTGGTTAAACTGGAAGCTCGGTTGTGCGTTTGACCTCGCGCAGCGTAATGACCGTCTGCACACGTTCAACCCCTGGAAGCTGGGTCAGAACTTCGCTGTGGATACGCTCATAATCACCGGTATCACTATAAACGACATGCACCAGATAGTCGCTTTGACCGGCCAGAAGATAACATTCGACAACTTCAGGAACCTTTTGAATTTCCTTTTCGAACGTTTCTAACGCTTCGCGGGTTTGACGGTTAATGGCGATATTTACAAACGCATTCCCCGGCTTACCAATACGTACTGGGTTTAACAGCATGGTATAATGATCAATAAAACCCGCTTCTTCGAGCAAGCGGACACGCCGCAGGCAAGCCGATGCTGACAGGTTCACTTTTTCTGCAAGCTCCGCATTGCTGATGCGGCCGTCTTTTTGCAGCAAACGCAGTATCATGCGATCACGTTCGTCCATCTGCATTCGAATAATCCTCCGAGATCACGGTGTTTCTTTTAAATTATCTAGCAATGATAGCATTAATCACCTCTTGAATTGAAGATTAATTGCCCAATTTTTAGGGTATCATGCAAACACAATAAAAAGACTGGCTTGAAATGCCTGGGCATCCTGGTCAAGACCGAGGGATAACCCGATTGCCACCATTTTCGTCGGGAGAGAACGAAATGCTGATTGGTGTTCCAAAAGAAATCAAAAACCACGAATACCGTGTCGGACTGACCCCAAGTTCAGTCCGTGAACTTGTTGCTCATGGTCACAAAGTCAAAATCGAAACCACGGCCGGTGCGGGCATTGGCTGTGCGGATGACGATTACATTGCCGCCGGGGCTGAAATAAGCCAAAGCGCTTCTGACATTTTTGCCACCGCTGAAATGGTGATTAAGGTCAAAGAACCGCAAAAAGTAGAATATGAACAACTGCGCGAAGGCCAGTTATTATTTACCTATTTGCATCTTGCCCCTGACCCGGATCAGACAGCAGGCCTGCTGAAATCCGGTGTGACGGCCATTGCCTATGAAACTGTTACCGACCGTAATGGTGGCTTGCCCCTTTTGGCCCCGATGTCCGAGGTTGCCGGTCGCATGGCACCCCAGGTTGGTGCAAGTGCCCTGCAAAAAGCAAATGGCGGACGCGGCATGTTGCTTGGCGGTGTTCCCGGCGTTGCCCCGGCCAAGGTCGTGGTCATTGGCGGTGGTGTCGTTGGCACCAATGCGGCACGTATTGCTGTAGGCATGGGGGCGGATGTCATCATTCTTGATAAGAATGTCAAACGCCTGACCTATATTGATGATCTCTTTGGCCCGCGTATCAAAACGCAATACGCTACGATTGATGATACCGAAGCATTGGTCTATGACGCCGATATGGTGGTTGGTGCGGTTCTGATCCCCGGTGCGGCAGCACCAAAACTAATCAAAAAAGATCAGCTTTCCAAAATGAAACCCGGATCGGTCATCGTTGACGTTGCGATTGATCAGGGCGGGTGCTTTGAAACATCCAAAGCCACCACCCACGCCGATCCGATCTATATCGTTGATGACATTGTCCATTATTGCGTTGCCAACATGCCCGGTGCTGTTGCGCGCACATCAACCTTTGCCCTGAACAACGCCACCCTGCCCTTTGCCCTGGCCTTGGCCGACAAGGGATGGAATCAGGCCTGCAAGGATGATTCACATCTAGCCGCTGGGCTTAATGTTCATAATGGCAAAGTAACCTACAAAGCCGTTGCTGACGCACTTGGATATGATTACATCCCGTTGGAGACTGTCTTGGCCTGACCCAAGCTGACCTGCACTTTTAGAACTCCTTTGGGATCAGCCTCAAAGGAGTTTTTCTATGGTTTTCAGCTTTTTCTACTGTGATGATATTTCGTCATATTTAGGAGCGCCCAACTCGGTATCCGATCATGCTTGGAATTTCCTAAAAGTCCGCTACATTGTTCCCATTACTGGATTTGGGGCCATTTATGCGCGAAATTACATTCTTTCTTACAAGCTGTGGGCGTGTCGATCTTCTTGAGAAAACGCTTGAGTCTTTCTTTAAATACAACACCTACCCGATTAAACGGTATGTGATTACAGAAGATTCTTGCGACCCAAACGTCTACGAAGAAATCAAAAAAAAGTTTGGTGACCGATTTGACATTCTTTTTAACGAAGAAAAGAAAGGTCAGATAAAGACGATTGTTGATGGATACAAAACAATCGACACAGAGCTTGTTTTTCATTGTGAAGACGACTGGGAATTCTATCGTTCAGGGTTTATTGAGGATTCGCTAAAGGTCCTTGATGCTGAACCCAAAATACTACAAACGTGGCACCGCTCAGAAGAAGACATCAACTCAAGCCGCCCTAAATTTGACTTGTATGACCACAAAACGATCGATGGTGTTGGATACCGAAAGGTGAAAGTCGAAGAAGGTTGGGAATGGGGTTACTTCTCATTCAATCCTGGGCTGAAAAGAATGTCCGACTATCACCTGATCGGCGACTACGGAAAGCATAAAAGCGAAATAGACATTAACGTCGCTTATCGTGAACTTGGTTTTGTAAGCGCGATCCTTGATGACGGCGCAGTGCGACATATTGGGCTTGACCGCGCTATATTCGATCCGACCAGAAAATGGCCAGGCCGGAGAAAATCGAACAAACCAAAAGGCTTGAGACGATTGTGGTCCCATATTCTCCGCCTTTTCACTGAAGGTAAGTGGTAACCTCTACACCGTTTAAAAGCGGATCGATAAACGACAAGATGCCACTATTCATGAAACTATACGCGCGGCGAGGACAAATAAATTGTTGAAAGATTTAAAGTCGAAATATTTAAAACCGACAAAATTTTATAAGCTGTATCGAATTTTAAAATCAAAAAGTTACCGGGCCTATGCGGGATGGGGCGAAGATGTTCTCTTAGAGCGAATTTATCGTCGACACCCCCGCAGATCATCTGGGGTTTTCGTAGATGTTGGCTGCAACAACCCAGTAATAGGATCGACAACCTGGAAACTTTATAAATGGGGTTGGCATGGCCTAAACTTGGATCTGACAAAAGAAAACATTGATCTTTGTAAGTTTGTGCGACCTCGCGATACAAGCATTCAATGCGCTATCAGCACTCAAAAAGGTACTGTAGACTCATATATCTTCGATCCGGGGAGCGGGTTAAACACTCTCGACAAGGACTTTGCTGACGAATGGGCCGCGAAGATCAACAAACCTTACACCGTCGTTCCAATTGACTGCCAAACGCTTGATCAAGCCATAGAAGATCATTTAGATGTCGAGAAAATTGACCTTCTGACAGTCGATGTCGAAAACCATGAATTTGAAGTTCTAAGCACGTTCAACTTCCAAAAACACGCACCTGACTTTATTCTTTGTGAAATTCATGGGAAATGCATCGAAGACGTGCTTGAAACAAAGGCGTTCAAACTGATCAAAAGCAACGGATATCAGTTCATTTCATATACTGGCGGCACAGCCTTCTTTGTAAAAGATGGCATCAGCTACACAATTTAGAACGCAAGAACAGGGTCGAAATTGTCCGACCCTGTTCCGTAAGGTAAATTAATCTCTTTTCAGATCAGAATTCGACCTGCGTTACATCACGTACGGCACCTTGGTCCGCGCTGGTTGCCATGGCGGCATAGGCGCGAAGGGCGGTTGTGACTTTGCGTTTGCGTGGTTTTGCCGGGCGCCATGCTTCTGGGCCTTTGGCCTCCATCGCCTTGCGGCGTGCGGTCAGCACTGCATCATCCACCGCGATTTTGATCGTGCGGTTCGGAATGTCGATTTCAATCGTATCGCCCGGTTCGACCAGTGCAATATCGCCACCAGCGGCTGCTTCTGGTGATACGTGACCGATCGAAAGACCTGACGTCCCGCCTGAGAAACGACCATCGGTAATCAGCGCACACGCCTTACCCAAGCCCATCGATTTCAGATAGCTGGTCGGATAGAGCATTTCCTGCATCCCCGGACCACCTTTTGGACCTTCGTAGCGGATGACGACAACGTCGCCTTCTTTGACCTCACCACCAAGCACCTTGGCAACGGCTTCATCCTGACTTTCACAAACCACCGCCGGGCCGGTGAATTTCAGAATGCTTTTGTCGACACCACCGGTTTTAACGACACATCCATTGACCGCCATATTGCCAAACAGAACGGCAAGACCGCCATCCTTGCTATAGGCATTTTCGATATCACGAATGCAGCCTTCTTTTTCGTCAAGATCAAGGTCATCCCAATAGCGTTCCTGGCTGAACGCGGTTTGAGACGGCACACCACCAGGCATCGCGCGGAAGAACTTATGCACGGCTTCGTTGGTTGTGCGGCGGATGTCCCACTTTTCAAGAGCATCTGCCATGGTTTTGGTATGAACGGTCGAAACATCGGTGTGCAGCAAACCACCACGATCCAGTTCACCCAAAATGCGCATGATGCCACCTGCACGATGGACGTCTTCCATGTGGAACATCGGATGGTTTGGTGCGACTTTGGAAAGATACGGGATCTTGCGCGACAGGCGATCCATATCGGCCATGGTAAAATCAACCTCGGCTTCCTTGGCAATTGCCAGCAAATGCAAAACCGTGTTGGTCGAACCACCCATGGCGATATCAAGGGCCATGGCGTTTTCAAACGCCTCAAACGTTGCGATCCCACGCGGGGTCGCGCCAATGTCTTCTTCTTCGTAATAACGGCGTGCTAGCTTGACCGACGTACGGGCAGCTTCAAGGAAAAGCTCCTTACGCGCAGCATGCGTTGCCAGCACCGACCCATTGCCCGGAAGTGCGAGACCAAGGGCCTCAGCCAGACAGTTCATCGAGTTTGCGGTAAACATACCAGAGCACGAGCCACAGGTTGGGCATGCAGAACGTTCAACATTTTTAACCTGCTCGTCCGAGATTTTCGGATCGGCGGCCTGCACCATCGCATCAACCAGATCAAGGTGATGTTCTTCGCCATCAATGACGATTTTACCGGCTTCCATCGGGCCACCCGAAACAAACACTGCAGGGACATTGAGGCGCATTGCAGCCATCAGCATACCCGGTGTGATTTTGTCGCAGTTGGAAATGCAGACCATCGCATCCGCGCAATGGGCATTGACCATATATTCAACCGAATCAGCGATGATTTCACGCGATGGCAAGCTATAGAGCATACCGTCATGGCCCATCGCGATACCATCATCGACAGCGATGGTGTTGAATTCCTTGGCAACACCACCGGCGGCTTCGATTTCGCGGGCAACCATCTGACCAAGGTCTTTGAGATGGACGTGACCGGGCACAAACTGGGTGAAGCTGTTGACGACCGCAATGATAGGCTTGTCGAAGTCTTCATCTGTCATACCAGTGGCGCGCCAAAGGCCGCGCGCACCGGCCATATTACGGCCATGGGTTGTTGTACGGGACCGATATTCCGGCATGGAAGGAACCTCTCTTAATTCGCGGGGTATATCTATTTATATGAGGTGCTTTCTAGCACAGTATTCGCGCGTCTTGACAGTTTTTTGCCTGAAAATTTCGCGATATTCCATCATATGGTACGATTACTACCCGGCAATACATTTGCCGCTGAATCCGACCGATAAATCAGCCCCCAGAATCAAGTACCAGAATCAGGTAGAAGAATCAGGCAGCAGAATCTTGGCCGCTACCAAGCATATTTCGTAAATTTGTGATGTAGCTCACATATATTCCGATAGCCTTTTGTAAAACCTATCCCAAATACCCTAAAATACTATCCTCTTGGATAGGCGACCTTCGACCAAACAGTCCATATCTTAGTACTTGATTATCGCCGCCAGGCGATTCTCCCACTCCCATTCTCACCCCGGACCTACACAGGTTCGGGGTTTTTTTTCGCTAGAACTCCCCGCCCAAAAGCCATCTTGCACAACTGCATGCTTTAAAGGTCACTCAGAACCCTTTAATGTCTTGAAAGACTTATCTGAACGGCATTTCTCAGGTGGAGACACGCACATCTATGTCCGACCAACTCAAAACACTGTTGCGACGCGGGCTGAGTGCGCATGAGGGCAACCGCCCTGAAGAAGCAGAAAAGATATATCGCCAAGTTTTGGATATTTCCCCGGCCAATGCCGAGGCCGAACATCTTTTGGCAACACTTCTGACCAGCCAAGGCCGCAATGGCGAAGCCCTTGATCTGTTTGAAAGCTGCCTTTCGAGTGTTGGGGGCAACCCGGCTGCACGATGCAATTATGCCATAGCACTTGAAGGCTCCGGTCAGATTGACAAGGCCATTGATCAGTTTAAGCAAGCCATCAGCTACCATGGTGATTTCCCAACCGCGCTTTATCACCTTGCCAGACTTGAAATGCCACGCGGACATTTAGGACAAGCAGTCGATCTTCTGGGGCGATTACTGGGACTTAAGCCCGATCATTTTGAGGGCTTGTTGCTGTTTGGACATGCACTTCATGCGTTGGGGCAAGAAAAAGCAGCCCTGATGTCACTTGAGCATGCGGCCGAGGCCGCTGGCATTTCGCCTGAATTGATTTGCCGGGTTGGCACAGCACTTTTGCGCTTGGGGTATCCAAGCCCGGCACAGAACCTTTATCAACGGGCGTTAAGCATTGATGCCAAATTTGTGCCCGGCTTACGCGGGCTTGGCCAATCACTTGCCCATCAGGGACAATATGCCAAGGCAATTGCGTTGCTTAAGACCGCACGGCGTTTCGCCAAGGATACGGATGAAATAGACCTTGTTCTGGCCGATATAACCCTGAAATGCGGGGATGTGATCGGCACGATTGAAACCCTTGAAACGGTTCTGAAAGCCACCCCGGACAATGCGACGGCCGATGCCCTTTTGTTGCGCAGCAAAGCGAAACTTGCATCTGGCGATGGCACGCAATACGCCAAAGCCGCCAAGAATTGGGCAAAGCATCACATGCCAATTGCCGCAAAGCCCGAATTTCCCAATACACGGCAATCAGACAAACGTTTACGCATCGGCTGGATTTCATCGTTTTTCTGCGAGCACCCATCTTATAAACTTTTGGGGCCCCTTGCCCGCCATCTTAACCGGCACGAAATTGAACTTTTCCTGTATTCAGCGACACCGCGCCCAGATGATGTCACTAGATCGTGGCAGGTCATGGCCGATGGCTGGCGTGAAGTTTATGGTCAGGACCCAATGCAGATCGCCGATCGCATCCGCAAGGACAAAATCGATATATTGATTGATCTATGCGGTGCCCATCCGACCCAACCGATTGAGGTGTTTGCGCTGCACAGCGCCCCGGTTCAAGCCAGCCTCTCACCAACGACGACCGGCATTTCACAAATTGATTATCTGATTGGTCACAAGGAAGTTTTCAGCGGAAAAATCGCCAACAACAAAGGGCTTTCGGAACATCCGCAGAAACTTGAACTTGGCCCATACCTGCCTGATGAACTTGACGATATGTTTCCGGTCAGTCCGCTTCCAGCGGCCTTTAACGATGATATCATTCGATTTGGCTGTATCGACAAACTGGCCAATATCAGCGATGAAACGCTTCATTGCTTTGCGCGTATCCTCAATAAGATCAAAAACAGCCGCATTGTTATTCAAGATGACGTTCTTGAGGATTCTTATGCAGCGAAAACGTTCCTTGATCGCACACGCCAAGCCGGGATCAATCGCGACCGGCTTGATCTTGCAGGCAATGTTTCCGCAGAAGATCGACCGGCACTTTTCGCCCAAATAGATATCGGGCTCGCACCTTTTCCGGCCATTTGCCTTGAAAACCATTTCGAAATGCTGTGGTCGGGCGTTCCGTTTGTCTCGCTTGCCAGTGATTTGCCCGGATCGCGGTTGGGACTTGCGATGTTAAGCGACATTGGCCTTGAAGCATTATGCGCCCATACCGAAAAGGGCTATGTCGATAAATGCATCATGCTGAGCGCTGATCTTAAAGCACTGGCCAGCATCCGCGAAAACATGCGTGATCGTATCCGCAATGCCAAAGCATTCCACCCGCCGGCCATCGCGCGGGAGTTCGAGGATGCCTGTCGTGAGATGTGGCAGAATTACTGCCTTCAGAAAGGCTAGCAGGCACCAAAGGCCTGGTCGTTTCTATCGCTTGATCATGGTGCCAAGAATATGATCAACAGCCGCTGACAGATCATCTGCGATAAAGTCCGCCTCGGTTGCTTCGGGTGATTGGGTTTCCTTGGCCCCGTGGCCGGTTCGCACCATTATGGCGCGGGCTCCAACACCATGTGCGGCACGGACGTCATTGATCCGGTCGCCAACCAACACACTGTCGGTCAATGAAATTGCAAATTCTTCGGCTGCGGCAACAAGCATTCCAGAGCCAGGCTTACGACAATCACTTTCACGGCGATAGTCGCCTTCGCCCTTCATGTGGAACGGGGAATAGTAGATGCCCTGCACAGAAGCCTTTTTCTGGCCGAGCATGGCGATCAATGCCTGATGAATTACAAATAGCTGGTCTTCATTGAGATAACCGCGCGCAACACCCGATTGGTTGGTTACGACAATGACCGGAATGCCTGCATCATTAAGGCGACGGATCGCGGTCGCCGCCCCGTCGATCAGTTTTAGTTCTTCGACATGAGACAGGTAGTGGACTTCTTCATTGATCACCCCGTCCCGGTCCAAAAAGACAGCAGGCAGCACATTGCGACGGTCCCGAAAACGGGGAGCAGGATCAATCAAATGACGTCTGACGGTTTCGTTTGCTTGCCCGCTCATTGGTGACCTTTGTTCTCTTCAATTGTTCTGTTCATTTGTTCTATTGATTCGGGCAACAATGCCGTATGGCTGCCCAATATGACAAGCTGATCTGAAAATTACAGTGCCATTCCGTAGTGCGAAAAACAAATTGGTAATACCATTATTCGCTTGCAGGAGAAGTACTTGGCGTGACATTTTCTCGTCAAAAGAACCTAATTGAGGAATGCGTATTCAATGTTTGCCGATATTTTTGCAATTCTGGCACCGGTTTTCGTAACAACGGGACTGGGTTATTTCTGGGCGCGTGCCGGTAAGCATTTTGATACCAATCTTGTCACCTCTATCGTCACGTATTTTGCAACGCCGTGCCTGACCTTTGCGGCCCTTGCCACGGTTGAGCTTGGTGGTGACACCTTGATGTTGATGGGCACAGCAGCTATTGCAGCGAATATCATCTTTGCCCTGATCGGCTGGCCGATATTGAAGGTGTTTAACCTGTCGCCCCGCACGTATTTGCAATCATTGACGTGGCCAAATGTCGGTAATGTCGGCTTGCCTCTTTGCATGCTGGCCTATGGACAGGAAGGGTTGGCTCTTTCGGTTGCGTTTTTTGCGGCATACGTTGTCATACAGCTGACCGTCGGTGTTGCCTTTGTCTCTGGTAGTTTCTCGCTTAAATCGCTGGCGAAAATGCCGATCATTCCTGCAACCCTGATTGCCATCGCCTTTTTGGCAACCGATACGGCGGTTCCGGCGTGGCTTTACAACACCACCAACCTGATTGGTCAATTGACCATTCCCTTGATGCTGTTCACCCTTGGTGTGTCATTGGCGAAACTGCGCCCGGTAAGCCTTGCGCGCAGCACCGCGTTAAGCGTTCTGCGTCTTGCCATGGGCTTTGGCGTTGGTCTTGGTCTGTCTGAAGTTCTTGGATTGACCGGGGTTGAACGCGGTGTGGTGATCTTGCAATGTTCGATGCCGGTTGCAGTGTTCTGCTATTTGTTCGCACAGCTTTATAACCGTGAACCTGAAGAAGTCGCTGGCGTTGTTATTAGTTCAAGCTTCCTTGCTGCTATCGCCCTGCCTGCCCTTCTTTGGTATGTGCTTTAGCAGCCAAACTTATTTCAGGATCAGGCGATACGCCCCACCATCCGGGGCGTTATCTTTCCCCTTAGACCGATAAAAGCCAATCGCGCACTCATAGATCCCCTTTTGAAGATCGGGATCACCGCGCAGGGCTGCTTGTTCATACACATATGCCCGACATGATTTAAGGTCGGCAAAGTCTGCTTCGGATATGAGAATTTCGGTCGGCTTGGTCGTATCTGGCGTATAGACCGCTGTTACCTTTTCCCAAGGGGCGGCATCATCTATCCATATCAGATCGGCGATATGGCGTTGCGGATTGCCATAACTTACCGCAGCGAGAACGGCAATCCCGGTTGCAAGGACTGCACGGCGCAACATTCGTTTGTTCATTTTCGTCCTTTAGGCGCCCTTCCCACGAAGGTCCGAGAAATCGAACTTGCGGAAAGGTGCATCAAATTCAAGATGGTATTCATCTAACGGTGGCGGTGACTGGGTTGTCGAGCCCAGCATGACATGAACCTGTCCGCGGTGATGGGTTTGATAGACAAAAAGATGCGACAGAATATCCGCAACTGTTTCATGTTTGACGACGTGATCTGCCCGTTCAAGTTCAACTTCACGAATGGCATCCTTTTCGCCAAGCTGATCACAAAATGCCATCAATTTGAAATCGGTATCACGCTGGGCTGCTGCCAGTTTGGCAATATCAAGATATGGCATCTCATTGGCAAAGCAGCCTTGCCCACGCCGACCATCGACCAAGGCATCAAGATAATACCAATCAACCGTCAATGCGTGGTTCAGGGATTCCAGAATCGTGGGGGAAAACGCTGCCCGTTTGGTGTTTAGCTCGTGCTTGGTCAGTTTCTGACAAACATCAAACAGGCGGTGATTTGACCAGGCATTGTTACGGGCCTGATGAAAGAACGAAGTTCCCGGCATACCGCAAGTATCCCAACATTGAGCGCCCCGTTATGTTCCGGTAAAATTTAACCGGTTACAGGATGCGCGTGATTTAGCGGACCGTTTCCTTTGCCGTAATTTGGTGCGGTTCGGATGGCTTCGCGAACATATGCCCGCGCCCGTGCAACAGAATCACTTAATTCCATGCCCTGTGCCAGCCCGGTTGCAATCGAGCTTGCAAGCGAGCAGCCCGTACCATGATTATTTTCAGACGGAATGCGCGAACCTTCAAAGCCCTCAACATCACCATCCCGGCGCCACAATATATCGACGATTTTGTCACCCTCGGCGTGACCACCTTTTATCAGGACAGCCTCGGCACCAAGATCGCCGATTTTGTGCGCTGCAGCAATCATATCACTTTCACCGGTGATTTTCATACCTGATAAGACTTCTGCTTCGGGAATATTTGGTGTCAGAACTGTTGCAAGCGGGATCATATTATCAATCAATGCCTGAACGGCATCTTCCTGCAGCAGCCGCGACCCGCTTTGGGATACCATCACAGGATCAACAACAACAGGAATACCCGATGCTTTGGATTTGATAAATTCCGCCACAGCATTGATAACCGGCACACTGTGAAGCATCCCTGTCTTGATCGCATCCGCACCGATATCATCAATCGTTACGGTTGCCTGATGCACGATCATTTCCGGGGCAATCCCCAAAACATCGAAGACTCCGGTGGTATTTTGCACCGTTAGGGCCGTGATCGCCGTTGCGGCATATCCGCCAAGGGCTGTAACCGATTTAATATCGGCCTGAATACCCGCCCCGCCCGAGCAATCGGACCCGGCAATAATCAAGACACGACCCTTCATGATCGACTTCCTTCACACTCGTACAATTTCGTTATTTTCGGCAACGCGTCGCCCGACAGTTCATCAACCCGCAACAGCAGTGATTTCTGCAACGATGCGATCGACGATCTGTTCAACCTTTAACGCATCATCGCCTTCGGCCATGACACGGATCAGCGGTTCAGTTCCCGATTTACGGATCAGGATACGGCCATCGCCATTAAAGGCCTTTTCTGCCGTCGAGATCGCTTCGATCACGCTGTTTTGGGACAGGGGATCGGACCCCGCGGCATAACGGACATTTTTCAAAATCTGTGGTAGCGGCTCGAACACGCGGCTCATTTCCGAAACCCGGCCTTCGCGGCTAGACAGAACGGCAAGCACCTGCAAGGCCGCCAAAAGACCATCGCCGGTCGATGCGAAGTCAGACAAAACGATGTGCCCCGACTGTTCACCGCCGACATTGCAATCAAGGGCGCGCATCTGTTCAACAACATAGCGATCGCCAACCTTGGTCCGGATCAGGCGGACATCATTGCGTTCGAGATAGCGCTCAAGCCCAAGATTTGACATCACTGTCGCAACCAGTGCATTACCGCGCAATTGCCCCGTGCGTTTCCAATGGGTGGTGACAAGCCCCATCAACTGATCGCCATCAATCAACTGGCCTTTTTCATCGCACATTTGAACACGGTCGGCATCCCCATCCAAAGCGATCCCGACATCGGCCTTTTCGGCCAGCACACGGTCACACATGGTTTTGGTATAGGTCGAACCACACTGATCATTGATGTTCATGCCGTTCGGCTTGGTGCCGATATCAATCACATCCGCACCCAGTTCACGCAGAACTTTTGGCGCGACCGAATAGCCAGCCCCATGCGCGCAATCAAGGACAATGCGCAGACCTTCAAGGGTTACCGAACCCGGAAGTGATGATTTTACCGCTTCGATATAGCGACCCGGCGCATCATCAATACGCTGCGCACGGCCAAGAGCATTGGCCGGAACCAGTTTGTGTGAAAGGTCGCTTTCCATCAGGGCTTCAAGTTCAAGTTCGACCTCGTCAGACAGTTTAAAACCGTCCGGGCCAAACAGCTTGATCCCATTATCCTGAAATGGGTTATGCGAGGCCGAGATCATGACACCGATATCAGCGCGCATTGATTTGGTCAGCATGGCAACGGCTGGCGTTGGCATCGGACCAACCAGCATCACATCCATTCCCATCGAGGTAAAACCAGCAACCAGTGCCGGCTCAAGCATATAACCGGAAAGTCGGGTGTCTTTGCCAATGACGACCTTATGACGATGATTGCCACGGGTAAAATAGTGCCCCGCGGCCATACCAACCTTAAGGGCAACTTCTGCGGTCATTGGCGCCGTATTGGCCGTTCCGCGAATGCCATCGGTCCCAAAATATTTGCGGCTCATGCTTTTTATCTCTGCTTGCTTCACAGACGTTTCTGTCTGTTAGATGAATTCTGACTGCCGGTTATATCAAAGTGACGTCGCAATGCTACCGACAAGTAAGACATTTTAACGGCAAGTTGGCGACCAATCCGTTAACGTGATGACATGCGTAGCTTCTGATAAAAGCAATGACCTGCTTAAAAAAAACCGCTATCACAATGATCTACGCTTTAGGCTCAGACACTGGGGGAACCTTGCGCGACATTCGCCCCAATATGGCATTGCTTGTAATATTGGCAGTGATCACGGCTGGCCTTATTGCGGCATTTCCAGCCATGTCTCAGGCGCAAGAAAGTCGGAAGCACTTTCTTATCAACAGCAACGGCCCGCAAAACCGAATTGATCTGAACCAGTTCCTTACGCGATTGACAACTGATCGCCCAAGATTAGACCCTGCACAACTTATCACCCTTCCCGAAACAGAATTCGAAGCGGTGCTAAATACCGCCGGACCGGGCTATACAACCCGCACCGTCTGGTACCGCGTGCCGTTCGAAGTTGAAGAAGACGATGATGACCCCGCATCGCTTGCTTTTTTGGAAATGGGGGCGGCCTATCTTAACGATATCCGGGTTTCGGTTCTTTCCGATCAAACAAGCCAAGCCATATGGTCCGATCGCGTCGGGGACCGCATAGCCAATCCACCGGAGAAAGTCGCCAGCCTAAAACACATTTCGCAGTGGCCTAAACTTGCGCCGGGGCATTATTGGCTAACCATTGCGGTGCGCACCAATAGCGCACATATTTTTAACGCTTCACTATCACCAGAAGCGGTCATTCTAACGAATGCAGGCCATGATACCTTTGTTAAAGGCAGTTATATAGGCCTGCTGATCATTGCGTTCGGGGTTTATCTGACATTTGGCATCCTGTCGCGCGACCGTTCGGTTAACTGGTATGCCTGCTATATCTTTTCGCTGCTTTTGGTTCATTTGGGCACATCTGGATTTGCCCAACTTTTCTTGAAAAACATATGGCCCCTTGCCAGTGATTTGATAACCGGTACGGGGGCGGCACTTTCATTTGGCAGCAGTGTTGCCATGTGGGCCTATATCATTCGGCTGAACCGCTATGCCCCGATCGTGTTTCGCGTGATCATGGGTTTCGCCACTTTGGCCATTTTGGGCAGCATCACGGCAACAACAGATTTGTACGTTTATTTTGCCAAGCTGTTTTTCTTTCCAAATGTTTGCGTTCTCGTCACCTTACTTGGCTATCTGATCTATATCGGATATCGCGAAAAACGCCTTATATCCGTCAGCTTTTACCTGATTGCATTGGGCATTCCGACGATCGCTGCGATTATTTATCTCCTGACACTTTTGGGAATATTGCCGATCAACGGTTTTACCACTGGTGTCTATTCAACAAGTTCTGCGGTTCATCTGATCATGATTGCGATCGCCATGGCCAACCGCACGCGCAAGGTCGCTGGTTTGCGGGCGGAGGCATATCAGTCCAGTCAACGTGCCAATCAGCTTGCAGGCGAACAACGCACCTTTATCACCATGCTGTCACATGAATTCAGAACGCCACTTGCCATCATTCAGCGGTCTGCTGAAATTCTTGGGCTGCATCTGCGTAATGAGCCGCCTGCTGTCCATAATCGTCTGGCAACGATACGGACAAATGCCGGGCAACTTTCCGGGCTTGTTGATGCCTTTCTGACCAAAGAAACCCTTGATAGCGCAACTTTCTCGACTTCACGTGAACCTGTTGCGATTGATCTTTTCCTAAGCGATCTGATTTCCCGGCGCCGACGCGAAACGCCTGAACAGAATGTCAATCTGATCAATTCGGAATTTGCCATCGTCGAGATTGATCGAATTCTTCTTGAACGCGCAATGCATAACCTGATTGAAAACGCCCGAAAATATGCACCGGGTGCATCGGTGTGGGTTGCGTGCAACCGTTCCGCCAATGGCTATGTCTATATCCGTGTTGTCGATGATGGCCCCGGCATTCCACCAGAAGACCTGAACAAGGTTTCAAATGCATTTTATCGCGGTAAAGATTCCGCTGTAACGCAAGGTGTCGGACTTGGCTTGCACATCACCAACCGCATCATTGAAGCCCACAAAGGTACAATGTCGGTAAGTGTTGGGGAACGTGGCGGCACGACTGTTCTGTTAAAACTTCCCTACAATCACGATGCAACTGTTCAGAAAACCAACGAGGTATTTCCCGGTCTTTCCAGAAAGCCCCCCTCAAAACCTTCTGATCGGGGGCGTTAAGCATGGAAAAGCACATTTCGCCGTATCCCTCGAACACACGTCAGCCGACCGTCCGGACCAAGTTGTTCTGGTATGGTTTGGCCGTTTTCGCCTTGCTGGTGACAGGCTTATTGGGCGCAAATCTTCAGCCAGCAAGTGCGCAACAAGCCATTGAACCTGTTCAAACATCCACGGGCAGAACAGGGTTTAAACTTGTCGCTAGGGATCTTATCCCGACCGACCTAACATCACAGATCAGGTGGTATGTCGATAAAAGCCGGGAACTGACGCTGAGCGAAATTGTCGAACTTCCCGACAGTGTTTTCATCAAGGATGAAAACATCCCGTCTTTTGGCTATACGCAGGACATCATTTGGTACCAACTCGACATCACGGTCGAGCAACAACTTATCCAACACGCCTTTCTTGAAGTCCAACCGACCTATTTGAACTTTATTGATCTGTATTTATACAGGGTTGGGCGAAATGATCCTTTGTGGCGGGAAAACCTTGGGGACAATACCCCGGCAAGTCTACGCCCCTATCAAGGTCGCGGGCAAATTGCCCCCTTGCCTATGCTTGGCAAAGGCAACTACCGGATGTACATCCGGGTACAGACCAACAGTGCGAATTTTATGCGGCTAAAATTATGGCCTGCCACCGATCTGATTTCATCACTTACATATCGAAACCTTGCGACGAATATATTCTTTGGGTTGGCCATGACACTTGGCATTGCTTACCTGATGCTTGGCGCCATTGCCCGCGATTTCACAGTTGAAATCTATGGCCTGTGGATCATTGCAATTGGCAGCGTTGTGGCGCTTGCCGACGGACTGATTCTTGGTGAAATCAGGCCAGAAATGCCCCGACTGAATGATTATGTGCTAGGTGTAATAAATATCGTTACCCATGCCGCGACGGTGTTTCTTTGGCTTTACATCATTGATCTTCAAAAACGCCGACCGATCTTGTTTGCCATTGGTTGTGTCTATGCACTGGTCATTTCATGCTTTGCCTTCGGTGCGGCCCACAGTCTCTATACCGTATTTGGCACCTATATTGTCCCAAGCCATTCTTTGTTCATGAGCATCATGTGTTTGGCTTTGGTCAAACAAGTACTCGATGATCATCGAAACTGGCTGCTGTGGTCTTATTTGGTTGTTTTGGCCTTTCCCACGGCTGCAGCCGTCACGATCCAGCTTACACATACGGGATTGATCGCAGCAACGCCGTTTCGACTGGGACTACATCAATTCACCATTTTGTTCCATATGATTGCCATGGGCATCTTGATGGCCTTCCGGCTTGCTCATATGGACCGTGAACGCGTTTCGGTCACCCTTTTGGCAAAGGAAACCACAACACTTGTTGAAGAACAGCGCAACTTGATTTCGATGTTGTCCCATGAATTTAGAACCCCGCTGGCGGTAATTCAGCGATCCGCGGAAATGCTGATGCTGCGGTTAACGGAACGCAGTCCAGATGTTCAGGACCGCCTAAGGCGGATTCAACTGCAGGCACGCAAGCTTGCGCGACTGGTCGATGTTTTCCTCAGCAAGGATGGGATTGATGATCAGGAATTCTCACTTGCGCGCGAATTGGTTTCTTTAGACCGTTTCATGAATGAGTTTGTTGCAAATACCACCCGTGAAGATGCCAAAGTTCTTGTGACCAGCAATGGAACTGAACATTTAGAGGCATATATCGACGAAACCCTAATCGGGCTTGCCATCACCAACCTTGTCGAAACCTCACGACGTTTTGCCCACGGAAAACCGGTTCATGTTCAATTAAACCGTCACAGTGAATGGCTGGCTGAAATCACCATCCCATGCTTTGGCCCGGAACTTGATGAAGATGAAATCAAACTGATTGGCGATGCCTTGTTCCGCCGCGAAATGGAAGTCAAAGCACTGCGCAGTGCTTTGGGTCTTCATATTTCACAGCGGATTGTCGATGCGCATGGCGGGTCGATCAAACTGCGTGATCGCGGCAAAGAGGGCATTGAGCTGTGCCTGCTTCTTCCATGTGAGGAAGCCATTGCCCATCGACAAAAACAACCTGATAGCAACGCGTGATGATCACATGACGATCGATGCGCTGGTTGGCTATTTGGAAAATCAGGCTAAGGGTTTTCGCAATTAGGATGCGTCAGCGGCACCGGCGACAACACCAGATGATGTAAAGGCATAGCCACGGCCATAGGCCGTTCGTACCGGCAATTCTTTGCCAATTTCCTTTAGCACCTTCTGACGCACACGACGGATCGCAGTATCTAGATTGCGGCAGTTTTCCGCTGTATCGGCCTTGCCCAACTCGACGACAATTTCCGGGCGGGTCAACCACGCGCCGTTGGCTTCTATCAGAAGTTTGATGATCGTACGTTCAGTCGCTGTGAGGCTCGCCTCACCGCCATCGGGATTGCGCAATGTCCAGTTCAGCATATCAAGCACCCAGCCATCTTCTGGGATGACTTGTTCTGATTGCTCTTCAACATCGTTGCGTACGGATCGGCGGAGCAAAGGCTGCAACGCGGCTTCGATCACGGAAAGCGGACTGTCCTTGGTGAGATAGACATCCGCCCCGGATTTATAACCGGTAAGATGATGATCCATCCCTGATAGCGACGTCAGCATCATGATTCCGCAATCAATGTTTTTGCGAACATGTTTTGCCAATTCATAGCCATCGGCATCGGGCAACATAATATCAAGAATGACGGCGTCAGGCTGTTGTGTCTTGAGCGCACGGTAAAACGCTGCACCGGTTTCACAACCGACAACGTCAAAGCCACACATTTCAAGATATTCACACAAGTCCTTATTCAGGTCTGTGTTGTCTTCAACGACAAAAACACACTGTGTCATAACATCCCGGCCAGAGGTGACGTCGCCCAAATCAGGTTCCGTCTGGCCGCCAATTCCGTTCATACAAAGACCTTCGCGTTTGCTTATGAACCCAACCTAGGATCGTGACTGTGGCGTCACTTATATTTATTATTCTTTCTATACTTGGTATGTGACGATGCAGGCAAGACTGCAAGCGCCAACCGCCAAAGGTCAGAAAGTGCCAGAATTCCGACATAAAAAAAGCAAGACGGCAACTCGTCAAAATAGTATTGATCAACGAGAACACCAGCCTTGCTTTTAAACATTGCGTCAAAAATGGCAAGCTATACAGCTAGTATGTATTGCCATGACTCAACTATACGATGGATGTAGAACTCACGACTGAAATCGCCTGAACCGTTTCCTGAACATCATGAACCCGGATCATTTGCGTCCCGTGACGCCATCCATTAACAGCAGATGCAATCGATCCACCCAGTCTTTGTTTGGGTTCGGCCTTTGGATCGATTTTGCCGATAAATGATTTGCGTGATGTGCCAAGCAAAATTGGGCACCCTAACCCGTGGAAGATGGCCAAACGCGATAGCAACTCCAGATTATGTGACAGTGATTTTCCAAACCCTATCCCCGGATCAATGCAAATCCGGTCGCGGGAAATCCCTACACGTTCACAACTTTCTATCCGGTCGAGCAAATAGTCATAGACATCCAGAACGGCGCAATCATATTGCGGGTCGGCCTGCATGGTGCCCGGTTCACCCTGCATATGCATCAGCATCACAGGTTTGCCCGATGCGGCCGCAACTTCCATTGACCGCTCATCGCCTTCAAGCCCGGTAACATCATTTATGATGGCAGCACCGGCTTCTATGGCGGCTTCCATAACGCTGGCATGGCGCGTATCGATCGAGATGACATGCCCATCAGCAGCGAGTTCTCGGATCACAGGAACTACGCGGGCAATTTCGTCGGCTTCGGAAACATCTTCGGCGCCCGGACGGGTAGATTCGCCGCCGATATCAAGGATTGAGGCACCCTGTTCGATCAATTCACGACCACGCGCAACCGCCTGATCAGTGGTGTTATAATCCCCGCCATCGGAAAAGCTGTCGGGGGTGACATTGACAATCCCCATGACATGACAAGACGCCATATCCAACCCGGCATAATCCGGGCGTTTGGCCATCAATTGATCAAGCACATTGTTGATTTCATCAACACGCCCGCTGTTTTGAACCCAACCTTCTAGGGCCAATAACGGCAGGATCATGCTTTCGGCACCGCCTTCGTCGCGACGGCGGATGATCTCAAGTGCGGAAAAACCGCGCCGTGATCCGGCAAGCGGCAATGTATTGGGATCATCGGCATGATCGATGAAACCAGTAGGTGCGTAATATAGCGGTCCGTCAAAATCAGCAAAGCCCCGCACATCGGCGGGGCTTCGCAGGACCGATCGGTTGATCTTGTCCATCAGTCTCTTTCTGTTAGCTGCCCGGCTGCGGTTCCGGGGAAAGATCCCCACTACCTTCATCCGGGCTGTCTTTACGTGCAGCACCCGAACTCGGCACTGTGGAACGACGTCCACCACCGGAATCCTTGCCGCTGCCGCTTGAATGGCCAGAACGGTTAAGTTCCTCTCCGCGCAGAAGCGCATCGATTTCCTTGCCCGACAGGGTTTCGTATTCCAAAAGCCCTTTGGCAAGAATGTGCAAGTCATCAAGATATTCGGTCAGAACCCGCTTGGCGAATTCATAGGCCTCGTCGGAGTAACGACGGACTTCGTCATCAATCAGCTGGGCGGTTTTTTCCGAAACGTTCTTATGCTGGGCAACGCTATGTCCCAGGAATACTTCTTCCTGATTGTCGACATATTTAACGTTCCCAAGAACATCCGAGAAGCCCCACTCGGTCACCATCTTGCGCGCATATTGCGTCACCATATTGATGTCCGAAGAAGCCCCCGTGGTGACTTTGTCCTTACCAAAGATGATTTCTTCGGCAACCCGACCACCCATGGCAACAGCCAGATCGGAGATCAGCTGTTCATATGATTTGGAAATCTGATCGCGTTCTGGAAGACGCATCACCATGCCCAACGCACGTCCGCGCGGAATGATGGTGGCCTTATGGATCGGATCAGATGCCGGGGTATGAAGGGCAACCAATGCATGGCCAGCTTCGTGATATGCTGTCAGCTTTTTCTCGTCGTCGGTCATAATCATGGAACGGCGTTCCGCCCCCATCATGACTTTGTCCTTGGCGTTTTCGAAATCAGCCATGGTGACAACGCGCTTGCCAAGACGGGCAGCAAGAAGGGCTGCTTCGTTGACAAGGTTGGCAAGATCAGCACCCGAGAAGCCCGGCGTACCACGTGCAACTGTCCGCAGATCAACATCCGGCCCCAATGGAACCTTACGTGCGTGAACACCAAGAATATGTTCGCGGCCTTCAAGATCAGGGTTCGGAACAACAACCTGACGGTCAAAACGACCCGGACGCAGCAATGCAGGGTCCAGAACGTCCGGACGGTTGGTTGCGGCAACAAGGATCACGCCTTCGTTGGCCTCAAAGCCATCCATCTCAACAAGGAGCTGGTTAAGCGTTTGTTCGCGTTCATCGTTACCGCCGCCAAGACCGGCACCACGATGGCGGCCAACTGCGTCGATCTCATCGATGAAGATGATGCACGGGGCGTTCTTTTTGCCCTGTTCGAACATGTCACGTACACGCGATGCACCGACACCAACAAACATTTCAACAAAGTCCGAACCCGAAATGGTGAAGAACGGAACGTTTGCTTCACCCGCAATCGCACGGGCCAAAAGCGTTTTACCCGTACCCGGAGGACCGACAAGCAGCATACCCTTGGGGATTTTCCCCCCAAGACGCTGGAACTTCTGCGGATCGCGCAGGAAGTCGACGACTTCTTCAAGTTCAGCTTTGGCTTCTTCGATGCCTGCGACGTCTTCAAACGTCACACGACCGGATTTTTCGGTCAGCATTTTGGCTTTGGATTTGCCAAAGCCCATGGCTTTGCCGCCGCCGCCCTGCATCTGACGCATGAAGAAAATCCACACACCAATAATCAGCAGCATCGGTAACCAGCTAATCAGCGCGCTCATCAGCGGCGAAAGGCTTTCTTCCGGCTGTGCTGTGATGCGCACACCTTTGTCGTTCAATTTTTCGACAAGGTTCGGATAATCCGGGGTGTAAACATTAACAGAGCGACCATCGCGCGTTTCTGCAATCAGGGTGTTACCCTGTATTGTGACTTCCGAAATCTGGCCGGTATCAACTTCTGCAAGAAAGTCCGAAAAAGCCAGCGTTGACTGACCGGACCGTCCGGAGGGCGACTGAAACAGGTTAAACAAGGCCACCAAAAGGATGGCAATGATAACCCACAGTGCGAGATTTTTTCCCATATTCATTCCAAGCTACTGGTCGCAATATATGTGTGCCGTGACGCAAAACTTCCCGCGCAAGGCTTGACCATCAGATAGTCATAAGCCCAGCTTACGCAAGTAGGTTGTCGGGTTTCGTCGACGATTTAAAGCCACTTTCCCACAAAGGTACTCGGGGTGCAAACCGCCATCGCCCACCGAATACGATTTTGCCTCTGCCCAGAGGCGGTTCATAGTCGGCGGCGGATAATACGTCGGAAAGCTTTGAAACCTCAAGCCCGCCAACGGATCGCAAGCCTTCTTTATCGTAGAGTGCAGGCATGGATGCAAGGGCTGCGCGTGGTAAATTACCAATAAATGGCACAATTTCGCGCAATGCACTGCGAAATGCCTTTGTGTGACACACATCACAAAGGTCAAGCGGCCCGATCATAAGCCCCGTATCTTGCAAAATTTCGTCGTGATCTGGCATCCAATCAAACCGATTGTCCCACCGAACACCTATTGGGCCGTGTCGGTTTTCGATGGGAATGGGGATGGCCAACCGATCCATCCGCCCCAATTCCCGATAAATACAAATCTGGCCTTTGCGCCCATGCAAGATACAGCCTCCCAGACTGATCCGTGCCGTCTCATCCCGGCTAAATTGCGCAACAGCATCGGCCAAGGCATCAAAACCAGGCATATATGCCGCCCCGCCAACCGTTCGCACCACCTGCCCCAATGCATAGATGTCCACGCCATTTTCGCCCGATGATGAGAAAAAAGCATCACGGTTGACGACTGCAACACCATTGCTGTGCAGGGTGACTGATTTTGCCAAAATCGCACCAATTTGACGTTCTAGAGCTTGGCGTTCACCAGATGAGGATGAGGGCATCATCGTGCTTCGCCCGTCATCGGCGGCACGCGACAAATCGTTACGTACGCGCACACGTTCAAATTTCTCGTTCGTATTTGACGGGTCTTCGATCCATTCCTGATCAAACGCCATCAACGTTGCCATCAAATCGGCCTTGGCGACCGATAATAACGGTCGCAACATCCGTCCATGTTGTAAAAAACGGCGCGCAGCCATACCGGCAAGCCCCAAAACCTTTGTCCCGTGGGCGTACCGCATGGCGATGGTTTCGGCCTGATCGCCCGCATGATGGCCGATCAATAAATGGAAAATGCCGCGATCTCGCAGGATATCATCAAGAATTTGATAGCGGGCAATCCGCGCCTGTTCCTGAATGGCACCGGTTGGTTTGCGGCCCACCCACGGTGCAATCACATGATCAATGCCGCGCTTGGCAAGTTGATCACCAACCCACTGTGCTTCAACAGCAGAATCGGCCCGCAAGCCGTGATCAACCGTCACAGCCAACACATCCCCCCCGCGGGCACGGCACCATTGATGCGCAAGCAATGCCAGCGCCATGCTGTCAGCACCGCCCGATACTGCAACAACAAGTTTCGGCGCACTTTCAAACGGGGAATAAGGCGTCATAAGCCGTTCAAAGGCAACGGCGTCCAATGGAGTTCCACTGGACGCCGCAGCGTGGGCTTTTATTGATAAGACGCGGTCGTTCATGACAGGGCTTTTGCCGTTATCTTATTGTGGGCATCCGCGATTTTTACGTTCCTGACGCGCACGGTCCAAAACAACGTTGGATGCGTTCGGGAAGTTTTCAATCAAATGGCCAAACGCCGTACAGGCATCTTCGTTCTTACCGAGATTGGCCAACGACATCCCCAATTTCAAAAGATTGTCCGGTGCCTTGGTGCTATCGGGATAGGTTTGGAAACCTTCGGTAAAAGCAATGGCGGCATTTTCATACTCGCCGCGAACATAGAATGTCTCGCCAAGCCAATATTGGGCGTTACCAGCCAATGGATCATTCGGGTGGCTTGCTACAAAATTGCTTAATGCGGTTTCAGCGGCATCAAAGTCCTGTTTGCGCAACAGGCCAAATGCTTCGCGATATTGTTCTTCAGGCGTTCCGATCGACACTGCGGCAGTTTGCGATGCGGACGCACTGTTGGCCGCCGGACCAGATGGAATTTTGGGTGGTTGGCCTTCATTTTCGATCACACCAAACAGTTTGGTGCCACGTTCATTGATTGCTTCGCCGGTTGCGGCAACGCCACCATCGGTCGGTGCCGCGGTTCCAGTTGCCAGCGGTGCTGCTGCACCATCCACACCAAGATTCGAAACAGAACCACCTTCAAGCTGGCTGAAGCGAAAATCAATATCAGCAACCAAACGTTCAAGTCGCTCTTCGACCTTGCGAATGCGAAAATCAAACTGTTCAATCTGCCCGGTCAACTGGGTTGCACTACGCTGAAGATCATTGATCTGAACTTGCTGACGTGCTGCTGCCGGTGTTGAAGAATCAGCACCGGAACCTGCTACAGACGATGCAGCAGAACCGGCCGCACCGGTTCCCTCGCGGTAGACATAGCGCTGAAGGAGATCAAGATCCTTGCGCAATTGCTCAACCTGTCGGGACGTGTTGGCGTCTTGTGCAAAAACAGGCTTCGCGCCAAGCGATGTCATCCCGACAACCACACCCATGGCAAGCAGCATCAAAAGAGACGGGCCTTTGCGCGCGGGTGTCACCACATTTGCGCGACATCCTGTTGCGGCAACCTGTTTAAATTGATCGGCTGCACAGGCACGTTTCTGCGGTTCAGTGGTGGATCGAACTCGGATCATTGTCGGGTTCCTTGTCGTCAATGCTGTCTTCTTTGCGTCAGTATGAACAAGACACAATGACACTTTCAAACATTTTCAGGCGGCAAAAATAAGGCGCCTGCCCCAAAAGGGACAGGCGCCTTGATATTCAAGTCAGGCTTACACCTGCACGTGCTTAACGGATAACCGATACAGCGCGGCGGTTTTTAGACCAGCTTTCTTCGTCATGACCAAGAGCAACTGGGCGCTCTTTGCCATAAGAGATGGTTTCGACGCGCGACGGATCGATACCCAAAGCAATCAGGTAATCTTTAACCGAGTTCGCACGGCGTTCGCCGAGTGCAAGGTTGTATTCACGGGTGCCGCGCTCGTCGGCATGACCTTCAACAACAACTTTGTACTGCGGATATTTTTTCAGCCAAGCGGACTGTAGTTCGAGAGTGCGACGTGCTTCACCGACCAGATCATACTTGTCGAAGCCAAAGAAGACGCGATCACCAACATTTACAGCGAACCACTCAGGGCTGCTTTCAGACAATGACGTGGTGGTAGACGGCTGGTTTACAGTCGATACACCTTCGCCACCAGTGGTCGCAGAACTATCAGGTGCAGTTTCACATGCAGCCAAAAGAGCGACAGCAGCAAAAACGCTGAGAATACGAAGTTTCATTTAAGTTTCCCCTTAACACCGGACGCATTCGCCCGAGGTTGGTGTTTTCCATGTCTCGCGACACCGAAAATGCCCGCGATTAAAGCGAATCGCATTCAGTGCTTCGCGATGACTATACTCTTGAGATTTCAGGGAATCAAGGGTGACCATGCAGGATCCGATCCATCCACAGGTGTAACGATCTCTCGTTCGTTATAACCTGTAAGATCAATCGAATACAAACGATAGCGATCCTTGGTCCCGTCCCTGGACGGGTGCTGGCGGTGATACATCAACACTCTTCCGTTTGGCGCCCATGTTGGTCCCTCTACGAGGTACCCTTCGGCCAGCAGTCTTTCTCCACTACCATCTGGCCGCATAACGCCAATATAGAACCGACCTCCTTGCGATTTGGTGAATGCAATCAAGTCTCCGCGTGGCGACCAGACTGGTGTGGCATAAAGGCCGCCACCAAAACTGATTCGTTGCACGCCGCCACCATCAGCATTCATCACGTAAAGTTGTTGCGAACCACTGCGATCGGAGTTGAACGCAATGCGCGACCCATCAGGCGAATAGGAAGGCGAGGTATCCACGGCAGGATGGCGCGTAAGCTGATGCTTTTCACGCGTGCGCAGGTCCAGTTGATAAATTTCACTGTTCCCGTCAAGCGCTTGCGACATGACAACCGAGTTCCCGTCTGGCGCGAATCGGGGCGCGAACGTCATCCCCGGAAAATCACCCAGCAACTCCAACTCACCAGTATCAATATCCAAAACATAAACACGTGGCTTGTCGTTGAAATACGACATGTAAACCACTTCCTGTGCTGTCGGCGAGAAACGCGGGTTCAGCACAAGGAACCGACCATCGGACAAGAACCGATGATTTGCCCCGTCTTGGTCCATAATCCCCAAACGCTTGTTACGTTTGTCGGCAGGACCAGTTTCAGAAACATAAACAATCCGCGTATCGAAATATCCGCTTTCGCCTGTGATGCGCTTATAGATCTCATCAGCGATCTTATGCGCGATACGGCGCCAGTTATTTGGCTGCGTCCGATAAGCAACACCCGCCATCTGGGTTTCAGCCAACACATCCCAAAGACGGAATTCTACGCGAAGCAACCCGTTTGGTTCGGTAACAACGCGACCATTGACCAATGCCTGTGCATTGATGGCACGCCATTCAGCAAAGTTCGGATTCACTGCCAAAGAAGCGGCACTTTGAATGAATGCCTTTTCATTGATCGGTGAAAACAAACCCGAACGTTCGAGGTCAGCAGCAATCACCTTGGTCAGGTTCTGGCCAACTTCGGTCTCTGCAACGCCCTCGCCCGGGAACCGGGTTACGGCGATTGGCATCGGTTTCAGCTCACCTCGGGTAATATCAATCCGAAGTTCTGCCTGTGCCGATGACACAAACCCGACATTCAGGCCAGCGACAACGGCAAGGGCACACAGCATCACGATGCTGCTTTTTACCCAAAATCGTCTTATTGCGTTGGTCTTGATCGTCATCCTGCCTCGCTATTTTCCACGCGTGTTCAAGAACTTATAAGTTAAAGGCCCAGCATTTCACGCATGTCAAAATTGAACGTGAATGTGCGCCACATTTCATATTTATCCAGCGGCAGTTTCAGAGGGCTGCATTGCGGATTTAGCACAGCTCTAAGAGCGCTTTCCGCAATCGTACGGCGCGATGAATCACCCTGAATGTCGTTCAGGTTGCTAATTCGCGCCTGCCGTACAGTCCCATCCGGATTGGCACTGACGTGAATTTCCACCGCAAAGCTACCCGCTTCCTTCGCCCCTGCCGGTGGACTCCAGCATCTTTCGATCTGACGTTTCACCGCATCCAGCTCGCTCATGGTCAAATTCGCATCCAGTCTGGTTGCAACAACCTCGCTGGCATTTTCCTGTGGCGCCTCTTCTGGCTGCGTATCAGGCGTTGCCTCTGCTGTTTCCTTAAGCTTACTGACATCCTTAAGAACGCTCATCAAATCGCGTTTTTTCGGTTCTTCCTTTTTTGGCTCTGGCTTTTTGACCGGTTCCGGTTTGGGCGGTGTCGGTTTTGGCTCAGGCGGCTTTGGTTTTGGCTCAGGCTTTGGTTCAGGTGCTTTCTTAACTTCAGGCACTGGAACCGGTTCTGGTTTCGGAACCGGCTTTGGCTCGGGCTTGGGCTCTGGCTTCGGAACCGGTTTGGGTTCAGGCTTTGGCTTCGGCTCAGGCTTCGGTTCCGGTTTCGGGACCGGCTTTGGCTTTGGCTTGGGCTTTGGTTCTGGTTTCGGCTCTTCTTTCGGTTCTGGCTTTGGCAATGCCTTGGTCGGCGCTGCGGAAAATTCATCCACAGTCACGACTTCAACCGAAATAGATTGAAGTTCCAGTGGTGTTTCGTCGAACAAGTCAGGCAAGCCCAGCCACGCCACCAAAAACAGCACAGCATGCAAACCCAACGATATGAGAGCGTAACGCAGCATATTCTGTTACGAACCCTTTTCCGGCAATTCGGCGATCAACGCGACCTTCGAAAAACCGGCATCTTTGATCAGTCCCATAACTTCCATGACGCGACCATAATCAATCGATTTGTCACCCCGAACAAAGATACGGGTTTCAGCTTTGTTATCCGTGATCGCAGCAAGTTTTTCGCTAAGCGTACCCTGCGCGATCTCACTATCCATAATATAGATCGTGCCCTCGGCTGAGACCGAAACCACCAGCGGTTCGTCCTGCCCGGTCATCGGGGCGGCGTTTGTTTCTGGTAGATCAACCTCAACGCCAACCGTCATGAGCGGCGCGGCAACCATAAAGATCACAAGCAACACCAGCATCACGTCCACCATCGGTGTGACGTTGATGTCACTCATCGCGGCACGGCGGTTACTGCGACGCCCGCGACGCCTGCCACCAGCAGATCGGGATGAAAGCTGTGCGCCCATGGTCAGTCTCTCGTGTCGTCAAGTTGGCGCGACAGGATCGAGCTAAACTCGTCCACGAAGGCTTCTAAACGGTTGTTATACCGGTTCAGGTCGCTGGAAATCTTGTTATAGGCAACGACAGCCGGGATTGCGGCAACAAGGCCCATGGCTGTTGCCAAAAGCGCCTCTGCAATCCCCGGTGCAACAACCGCCAACGAGGTGTTTTTCGAAGTGGCAATAGCCTGGAACGATACCATGATGCCCCAAACGGTCCCGAACAGACCGACAAACGGTGCGGTCGAGCCGACCGACGCCAGGAAGGTCATATAGCGTTCAACCCGGTCCATTTCCCGGCCCAGGGTGATTTCCATGGATTTTTCAAGACGCTGCTGCATGCGTGCGCGCATGGTATCGCCATGAACACCCTTTGCGTTGGAACGGCGCCATTCGCGCATGGCTGATACAAAAATAGCCGACATCGGATCGCGTGGTTTATCAGCAATACGGTCATACAGGTCTTCAAGCGAGCCGCCCGACCAGAAGGCTTCTTCGAAGGTACTTGCCTGCGCGCGCAACTTGCGAAGGCGCAGCAATTTTTCGATTACAATGGCCCATACCCAAACCGAAGCCATTAACAGTCCGATCATCACTGTTTTGACGACCAGTCCAGCCTGCATGAATAGTCCCCACAGAGACATGTCATGTGCCATGACCGACTGCCCCAGCGTTACCGCGTCGACCACTTGATTTTCCATATTCTCTTTAGTCCTTGTTCACATCCAGATAGCGACTAAATGCCGTTCTTAGTTCTTCAGGCAGTCTTTGGGCCCGAAGTTCTTCAAGCGACATGCAAGCGAGATAAATCTCAATCACCACAAGTTCCTCGCCGTCGCGCATTACTTTTTGTTCAAACCCAAGTGATGCGCCCCCAAGCTTTATCACCCGGCTTTCAACCGTGAGGCGGTCTTCCAATTGCGCCGCCCGACGAAAATCGACCGTACAGTGTCTAACGGCTATGGCAACTTTGTGGCGTTCTGCAACATTTCGATTGGTAAAGCCTAAGAGGTTAAGCATCGCTGAACGCGCACGTTCGGCAAAAGCCAGATAGTTGGCGTGATAAACGATCCCGCCTGCATCCGTATCCTCGTAAAACACGACCAAAGGATAAACGTGACGATTGCCATCCAAATAGCCCAGCCACGCTTCATGATCTTTTTGTGTCATCAAGAATCGCCCCCGTTCGAACCATCAGGCTGATTATCGAACAGATCCGAAAGCGGCACCCCACCTGCTTCGCGCGGCGGGGTCAGGCCAAGATGCTTGAAACCTTTGATCCCCAACATACGACCGCGCGGGGTGCGCTGGATCAGGCCTTGCTGCAGCAAATAGGGTTCAATTACGTCTTCAATCGTATCGCGTTCTTCAGAAAGAGCTGCGGCCAACGTATCGACGCCAACCGGACCACCACCATAATTACCTGCAATACAATTAAGATAACGACGGTCCTGACTGTCCAAACCAAGATTATCGACCTCAAGTCGGGTCAGTGCAGCATCGGCAATAAATTTATCGACCGGCGATTTTTCCGCGACAAAGGCAAAGTCACGTACGCGGCGTAACAATCGTCCGGCAATACGTGGTGTTCCGCGTGACCGGCGGGCAATTTCCATTGCCCCTTCTTCGGTCATATCGAAGCTCAACAACCGTGCCCCGCGTGAAACAATACTGACCAGTTCTTCGGGTTCATAAAAACGAAGACGCAGCGGAATGCCAAAACGATCGCGAAGCGGTGTCGTCAGAAGCCCCGATCGGGTCGTTGCCCCAACAAGGGTAAAGGGCGGCAGATCAATCCGAACAGACCGTGCAGCCGGGCCTTCGCCAATGATCAGATCAAGTTGGAAATCTTCCATCGCCGGATAAAGAATTTCTTCAACAGCCGGGTTCAGGCGGTGAATCTCATCAATGAACAAAACGTCACGCGGCTGCAGATTGGTCAAAAGGGCGGCAAGATCACCGGCTTTGGCAATCACCGGGCCAGACGTTGCGCGAAAGCCAACACCAAGTTCACTAGCAACGATTTGCGATAATGTGGTTTTGCCAAGCCCCGGTGGACCAAAAAACAAAACATGGTCCATTGCCTCTTCGCGCAAACGCGCAGCCTGAATAAAGACATCAAGGTTTTCGCGCACTTCTTTCTGGCCGGTGAAATCATCTAACCGACGCGGACGCAGCGATCCGTCTTGTTGATCTTCATCGCGACGCTCACCACTAAGCAGGCGATCTTCTTCTTCGCTCACGCGCTAAGCTCCTTTAGTCCCAGGCGGATCAATGTATCTATTGATTTGTCATCACCAGCCTGCTGGGCGGCTTTACCCACCGCGCCAAATGCTTCGGAGCGGCCATAGCCCAGATTAACCAATGCAGAAACCGCATCAGCCAGAATCACGCTGTCATCGACAACCGGCTCTGCCGGGATGGGAGCAGCATTGGTATCTGCCGCTGATTTTGAAGGTTTTTTTGATTTCGATGCCGGTTTTGCGGCTTCTGGCGCCGGGCTTGCCGGTGCGGCAACCGGACCAAGATTAAGCTTGGCGGCCTTGTCTTTAAGTTCACCGACAATTCGGGTCGCGACCTTGGGCCCAATACCCGGCGCACGGCACAAGGCGGTTGTGTCCTGTGCGGCCAAGGCGCGCAGAAGGTCGGTCGGTGTCAGCACAGATAAAAGTGCAAGGGCAACCTTCGCGCCAACACCTTGAACCGTGGTCAAAAGCGAGAACCACTGTTTTTCTGCATTGTCGGCAAAGCCATACAGATGAATGTGATCTTCACGGACATGGGTTTCGATCATCAACCCGGCATCCCCACCCTTGGCAGGCAACATTGATAATGTCCGGCGTGATGCGAAAACAAGATAGCCAACACCATTCACATCAATGATGACGCTGTCTTCGCCAATGAAATCGACAATTCCACGCAGTTTCGCGATCACCTGTATCTTCTCCCGTTTCCTGTTGGTTTCGCGGCCATACTTGCGGCCAACGACCGGTTCCCGGCATGTTGCGCATGACAGATTGCCACTGCAAGCGCATCTGCAGCATCTGCCCCGGCAATTTCACATCCCGGAAGCAAGGTCGAAACCATCATTTCGACCTGTTGCTTGGCAGCGTGACCGGCACCTACCACAGTCTTTTTGACGGCATTGGGTGTATATTCCGTTACCGGAATGCCACTACGTGCCGGTGCAAGCAACGCAACACCACGTGCCTGACCAAGTTTAAGCGTCGATACGGGATTTTTATTTACAAAGGTTTCTTCAACCGCTGCCTCGTCTGGCGTCCATGTTTCGATGACTTCGATCAAGCCTGTATGAAGCTGATCAAGGCGTTCAGCCAATGAAAGTGATTGGGTGGATGTCACAACCCCATTGGCGACATGACGCATGCGATTATCTTGGAGGTCGATGACACCCCAGCCCGTACGTTGAAGACCGGGATCAATCCCGAGTACTCTGACCACAGCGCCACCCTAAATTCCATGAAGCAGATACAAAACACCCGCCATTCAAAAGCGAAAGGCGGGTGTAATCAAGACTATTAGTTTTAGTTTTCGAGACCAGCGACGATTTCGTCGGTCCAGGCAACGTTGGTCCAGACATTCTGAACGTCATCGTTGTCTTCAAGCACATCAACAAGCTTCATGATGCTCTGGGCCTGATCAACAGTGATCTCAGCTTCGGTGGTGGCACGGAAAACCATTTTGGCACTTTCCGGATCACCGAATTTCTCGGTCAAAGCTTCACGCACCGTGTTGAGGTCTTCGATCTCGGTTTCGATGACATGGTTTTCTTCATCAGACTCAGCATTCGAAGCACCCGCTTCGAGGGCGGCTTCGAAAATCTCGTCGGCATCGGCTTTGTCTGCCGGATAGACGATTTCACCAAGACGATTGAACATAAAACCAACCGAACCGGTTTCGCCAAGGTTGCCGCCACTTTTGGTAAAGGCAGCACGAACCTCAGATGCGGTACGGTTACGGTTATCAGTCAGGGCTTCGACGATCACGGCAACACCAGCGGTGCCGTATCCTTCGTAGCGGACTTCTTCGTAGTTATCGCCCTCGCCTGCACCGCTCGCCTTTTTAATGGCGCGTTCGATGTTGTCTTTGGGCATGTTCTGTGCGCGACCTGCGGCAATTGCGGCACGCAAACGCGGGTTGCTGTCAATATCGTCACTGATTTTCGCAGCAACGGTAATTTCGCGCGCAATCTTAGTGAATATCTTGGCGCGTTTTTTATCTTGGGCACCTTTGCGGTGCATAATGTTCTTAAATTGGGAATGGCCGGCCATAACCTACAACCTGTATTCATTGAACTCGATGTGGAACGGTATCGGATGATACCACGCCGGTCATGCGGGCGTTCCCTGTCAGACCAGCCCGTCTGCACATTTTCAAATTCGATACCCTCGAAATTTGCAAACACACAGACGAAAATTTCGACCGCTCCTATAGCCTGTTTACTCCGCAAGGTCCAGCCATGCTTGGTAGGACTCTCTTGATGGCTTGGATGGCGTTTGTGTTTAACAATGAAATTCCGGCGACAAATCGACGGTAATTTTCTTGCATTCTGGACAAAACACACTGTTAAATGTTGCAGATTTGAAGATATTCTTCCATTAATACTCGCGAACTTGCCTATTAAACTAAAGAAGAAGACTCTCAGGGATAAACTCGCTGCCCGAGCAAAAATCAGGCTCATGACCTACGGCAGTTAAAAAACCCGTATGGACGAAGAAGCCAGTCGGGCACAGTCAGGAAACAAAAGGTTAGATAGAATGGGAAGTAAATTCGGGGTTCAAAGCAAACTGTTGATTTCGTTTGCTTTGGTCGGATTGATGGCGGTTATCTCCGCTGTCGTCGGTGCAGTATCTTTCAACAAGTTCGGTGATGCGCTTACCACCATCACAGAAGAAAAACTCCCACCAATTGCAGCGGCACAAGCCTTGGCTACCGGCAGTGCCGAGATTGTCGCGATCGCACCACGAATTGTGGCTTCGGCCAACTCGGACGAAGAGACTGCGATTAACGACGAGCTTGCAGTTCGCGTTGAGGCATTGATCGCCAAGATCAACGAGATTGAAGCAACCGGCTTTATGCCAGAAGTGATTTCAAGCATTAATGACAACCGGGCATTGCTGCAGGAAAATCTTGAAAAGCTTCATGCGGTAACGCAGGAACGCTTCCAGATCACAAATGAGAAATCGGAAAAGCTGACCGAATTCCAGAATTTGTCCAAGCGTTATGCAGACACCCTAAAACCAGTTCTGTCCTATACCCAGAATGACATTTCCCAGGGCGGTAAATACGCAGAATCGTTCACCAAGGATCCGTCACTGAAATACAGTGCCGATAAAGAAAAGATTCTTGAGACGTTCCAAAAGTATGCGTCCGCAATTGATACCCGCACCCCTGTCCTTGAGATTGAGCGTTTGGGGTCTGCTGCATCAAACATGATTATTTCGAGCACCACGGAAACGCAGGCTGTCCGTCTGTCGATCATTCCTGTGCGTATTCGCGGTACATATGCAGATGCGCTGAGCAAACTTGACGCAATTGGCAATGACCGCCTCAAGGCATTCTATGTCGACTTGATCGATAAGATGCAGAAGCTTTCGATTGGTGAAGGCAGCCTGCCCGACCTGCGTAAGCGCGAACTTGAAGCCAGCGAAAGCAGTCAGGCACTTGTGGTTCAAAGTGGCGAATATGCCAATGCAATGCGTAACAGTGTTGCCGAACTGGTTGCTGGCCTGAACAGCGAAGTTCATGACGCTGCAGCGCAGGCAAAAGTTGTTGAAAAGCAAAGCTTGACCGCCTTGGCCGTCGTTGCAATTGCCGCAATCGTGATTTCACTTCTGATTTATGTTCTCTATGTTCGTGGCAACGTTTTGCGTCGCCTCGGTCTTTTGCAGAAAACCATGGTGCAGCTTGCCGATGGCAATCTTGAAGTCGCCGTTCCTGCCAAAGGGAATGACGAAATCAGCGCGATGGGCCGTGCCGTTGAAGTCTTTAAGGAAAACGCCCTTAAAGTCCGCGGTATGCAGGCCGAAGAAGAACGCCTGAACCGCGAACGTAACGAAGCCCTGCGGGATGAACTTCTTGGTCTTGCCGATACGCTTCAAGGTGAAGTTGAAAGTGCTGTGAATGAAATCGCAGCTCTTGGCCAACAGCTTCAGGGTGTTTCCGGTCAGATGACGTCAAGTGCGGAACTGGTTTCCGGCCAGACTGAAGAAGTCGCCAATTCTGCACAGGAAGCAACTGGCAACGTTGAAACCGTTGCAGCAGCAACCGAACAGCTTTCGGCATCGAATGCGGAAATCAATCGTCAGATGGCCGAGTCTACCCGGATTTCTGGCGAAGCATCGACCCGTGCACAGGAAACCAATGAACTGGTTGTCAGCCTGTCACAGTCGGCCGACCGTATCGGTGAGGTGATTGCATTGATCACGGACATTGCCGAACAGACCAACCTTTTGGCTCTGAACGCAACGATTGAGGCTGCCCGTGCTGGTGATGCTGGCAAAGGCTTTGCTGTTGTTGCCGCCGAGGTCAAAAACCTTGCCAATCAGACCGAAAAAGCGACCGAGGAAATCTCGGGCCAGATTTCCGGTATTCAGAAGGCAACCGGTCAGTCTGTGAGTGCCATTGGTGACATTGGTCGCATCATTGAAAACATCAATGAAATTGCCACCACCATTTCAGCAGCCGTTGAAGAACAAGGTGCTGCCACCGACGAGATCACCCGCAACGTTCGCGGTGCGGCGGATCGTACCCGTTCGGTTTCAGCATCTATCAACGATGTTGCCAACGAAACCGGCAAGACGGGCGAACTGTCCAGCCAGGTATTTGCAACGGCACAGGATGCCTCAGAGAAAGTCGAAAATCTGCGTTCGCGGATTAACGGCATTCTCGAAGATCTCCGCCAGCAGGCACGAGATCGCGCGGCTTCCTGATTACAAACTTAAAGTCTCCTGACGTAAAAGGCCCGCCTGTTTGGCGGGCCTTTTTTAATGTCGAAATGCATGTTTCAAACACATCTATCGCGCCCTATTCACGCACAAATAGCACTCTGGAAAACGGCAATGCAACCTGAGCGATTTGGGAAAATAAAAGTTCATGCTTAATTTGTACAGACTGTGTTATATGGTCGCTAACTATAACATATAAGCCACTTTTTTCGGAACTGCCCCCACCTAAAACCGGCAGACTGAATTTCCCCAAAAGTGGCAACTTAGGGAAGTTACATCTGAGAGACCCGTAAATGGGCGTCAATGCAGTGATGTTTTGGCACTCGACTTCTTCGTCTATGGGGTATCATGAACTATGGGACTTTCACTTACACGCGGCACCCCCGCGTCACCGTCTAAAAAGACAATCAAAATGGGGTTTGGGGTACGCGAAAAACTTGCCGGGGCATTTTTCCTGGTTGGCTTGATAGCCGTTCTTGCCGCGTCCGTTTCAGTTTTCTCATTTACCAAATTCGGCGGTCAGCTCGATAAAATTGCCTATGAGCAATTGCCACCGATGTTCACCGCCCAGCAGCTTTCGACCGAAAGTGTGAAGGTTGTTGCGTCTGCACCAAGGATCGTTGCCGCAACAACACTTGATGAAGAACAGGTCGTAAAGATCGAGCTTGATATGTTGCTTGATAGCTTGCGCGAAAAACTTGATCAACTTGCGCAATCAGGGCTTCCACCTGCATCGCTGTCGCATATCGAAACTGGCGGCAAAAACCTTGCTGACAATCTTGAAGCGCTCCATGCCACCACGATACGTCGATTTGAAGCAGCAAACAAACTGGCCGAAAGTCTGGGCCAGTTCCAGCAGCTTGACGGTCGTTTTTCATCCATGCTCAAGCCGCTGACATCCATGTCAGCAAACCAGCTTTCAAGCATCGGTTCTCAGATTGAAGGTCTTCGCAAAGCGGGTTCCTTTATGACGCCCGATCAATTGACGCAAAGCAAAGAGCTTCTTTTTAAGCTTGATGACACAATCGCCAGCCGTGCGCCGATTCTTGAACTGACCAAACTGGGCAGTGAGTTGGCCAACACGTTGTTGTCTGCAGCGTCCAGTACCGATGAAGCCCGCTTAAAAATTACCAGCGTGCAGGTCAGAGGGACCATCGGACAGATCGAGACGCTGATCGAAGGTCTTGAGAACAAAAAACTTCAGGCCTTTTACAATGATCTGATCAAAGACATTAAAGTTCTGGCCGTTGGTGAAAAAAGCATCCCGGTTCAGCGCATGGATGAACTTGATCTGATCAAGCAACAGGCTGCTGTTGTGGCGGAAAGTGCCGATTATGCTACCGCCATGGAAAATGGTGTTAATGCACTTGTCGAAGCGCTTCAGACCGACGTTGACCGTTCTGCGGGTGCCGCCAATACGTTAAACACCCAAGGCACCTACGTCATGTACGGCGTTGGCGCTGCTGCCATTGTTATTCCGCTTCTGATCTTTGTTGTCTATGTCCGTGGCAACCTTTTGCGCCGCTTGGCCGGTTTGCAAAAAACCATGGTGTCATTGGCCGAAGGCGATCTTGATGTCGACGTCCCGTCCAAAGGGAATGACGAAATCAGTGCGATGGGCCGTGCGGTTGATGTGTTCAAAGAAAACGCCACCAAAGTCCGCGATATGCAGGCCGAAGAAGAACAGCTTAACCGCGAACGCAACGAAGCCCTGCGGGATGAGCTTCTGGGACTTGCCGATACGCTTCAAGGTGAGGTCGAAACTGCTGTGAACGAAATCGCCGCCCTTGGCGAACAACTTCAGGGCGTTTCGGGACAGATGACCGAAAGTGCGGAACTGGTTTCCAACCAAAGCGAAGATGTTGCCACCTCTGCGCATGAGGCAACGGGCAATGTCGAAACCGTTGCAGCGGCGACCGAGCAGCTTTCGGCATCGAATGCGGAAATCAACCGGCAGATGGCCGAAACCACGCGTATTTCGAACGAAGCAGCCCAGCGGGCACAGCACACCAATGAGTTGGTTGTCAGTCTGTCACAATCGGCAAACCGCATTGGTGAAGTGATCGCATTGATCACGGACATTGCCGAACAGACCAATCTTTTGGCACTGAACGCAACGATTGAGGCTGCCCGTGCTGGTGACGCTGGCAAAGGCTTTGCCGTTGTTGCATCTGAGGTCAAAAACCTTGCCAACCAGACCGAAAAAGCGACCGAGGAAATCTCGGGTCAAATTTCCGGTATTCAGAAGGCAACTGGTGAGTCTGTAACCGCAATTGGTGAAATCGGATCGATCATTGATAACCTCAAT
>JAHQVT010000005.1 GCA_019634165.1 Rhodospirillales bacterium | reverse complement strand
ACGACCATCAGTAAGCTCAACACCATTGGCCATCATATCGGTGCCAGACACCGCACCACTGATCTCGAAACGCTCGCCAATCGCATCACCCGATGCGTCATAACGCTGGCCAAACGTGTCATCAGAAGAACCGCCGGTCATCCGGTACTTAAACAGCAGAACAAAACCGCCATCCTGGAGAGCGATAATCTCAGGCGATCCTTGTTGACGGCTCTCAACTGTTACCAGTTGGCGCTGCCCAATGGCATTGCCAGACGCGTTATACACAACGAAAGCGGTCCTCTGTGGCGAATAAGCCGATGAGCTCTCGAAGACCACAAAACCACCACCGGCAAGGCCCTCAACCTTCACCTCCGTTACATGACCCGCAGAGTTGGGCATCACATAACGGTTCCGCTGCGTTGTACCGTCCGCGTTCGTAAGGGTCAGGTAGGTGTAAGCACCCTCATTCCAAACCGTCACATGACCGCCGTCCTGCAACTGCGCCGCATCCCATCTGTCAGGATCAGAGAGTTTTCCACCAGATGCACTGATCAGGTGGCTCTCATCAAGCGTCGCCTTGACATCAATCGTCACCGTCGCCGTGCTTGTCTGGCCCGTACCATCATCTACCGTATAGCTGAACACTGCCGGGCCGTAATAATCCGCATCCGGCGTGAACACCACATTGCCGTCAACATCAAGCGATACCGTCCCGTGCTCGGCATTCTGAACGGACGTCAGGGTATACCCGGCCCCGTCGTTAGCCAAAAGTTCTGCCGGGTCAATTATAACTGGTGCATTTGCAAGCACGATCAATTCATCGTTCGACATGATTTCTTCCTGACATCAACAAAACCGGGAACATCTCCCCCTCAGCTCCCCTCAACACACCAGCCAATGCATCATTGACGGTAAATTAGAGATAAAGCCAAAACAAAGACAACTATAGATATATGCTTTGATGATGCATATTCTTCAGGAAAAGGAAATAGCAGAACTGTGAATTTAATAATTAAAACAACAGATTAGACAAATCTAATCAGCCGATGAAGTTTGATATTTTCCGCAGAACACCTATGGGATCAGCCCTTTTTAAAAGAACATAACTGGCATGAAATTAGCGATGAACAAAACATAACTTCGATAGAGAAAAGCGCGAAAATCCTCAAATTAAAGCAACTTTCCAGCCCCTCAAAATTACAAAATATTAGTGTTTTATTTTGTTATCACAACCCAGAATCATGACAAAACCGACAAAGCAAAGCTTTGCCCGTGCACGATCATATCTCATTTATCATATCATATTATTTTTGGTGTCACGTGTCACAAAAGCTGACATTCGACATACAGCGAAATCAACCACTTGGCATTTTCGATTGCCAGATAAGTTGACATCGATTGACACAAAAGATGTCAAAAACCAGCAGAATTGACAGAAAAGCTGACATTTCACTTAAAACGCTCTCGCTCCACGTTGACGTTCAGGAAAATGAAAGTCTATCCGTCCCGATGGAGATAAAGACCGTTTGAACGGTTTAAGCGTGACTGCATCTCTTGGGCAGCTTGATCGGCATTTTTAGCTTCAATCCACTTAACCATCTCTTGATGTTCGCCAAGGGTCACATCCCTTTGACCCGACCATATCAGCAAATTCGTATGGTAGTTGAAGACCGACTTCAACATAGCCTCACTTACGGCCTAAAAGGTGGGCAAATCGGGGATGACAATTACTTTATTTCCTTCCGCGACAGGAAAACCGGTCAGCAACCAAGCGATTAAGTTACTTTGACGAAGCATTCTGAGACATCGGGAACAGCAGCAGCACTATTGACATGAATGGCATAAACACCTGTCGTTGCGGTAATGAACAACTCATTTCCACGTGGTCCACCGAATGTGAGATTTGATACAGTTTCCGGAACTAAAATCTTACCGATCAACACACCATTAATGTCAAAACAGTGCACACCATCTGCTGCCGATGTCCAAATATTGCCATAACAATCCACCCGAAACCCGTCCGGAAGGCCACAATCCAAAGTGACAAAGTCACCCTGGCTTTCAAGATGGTTGTCGTCGCCAACGTCGAAAACACGGATAACTCCGGGAATATTTTCGTCATGACTGCCACCAGATTCTGCAACATAAAGCAGCCTTTCATCCAGTGAAAACGCCAGGCCATTTGGTTGGGTGAAATCCGATGCGGCCGATACCAAGTGCCCTGTACCTGGATCAAGCCGAAACACATTTCGATGACGTTGTTCCGGCATGGCCTTATGCCCCTCATAGTCAGACAAAATGCCGTATGTAGGGTCCGTAAACCAAATGCTACCATCGGATTTAACGATGACATCATTCGGCGAATTCAAACGTTTGCCCTTAAACTGATCCGCCAACGTGATGACTGTGCCATCATGCTCTGTCCTAGTAACAGACCGCGATCCGTGCTCGCAACTGATGAGGCGACCTTGATAGTCTCTGGTATGTCCATTCGAAAAATGTGAGTTTTCCCGGAACACATTTACAGTTCCGTCCACCATCCACCGATAGATTTTTTGCTTGGGAATATCGGAGAACAGTAAACATTGATGCGCTGGAAACCACACCGGCCCTTCCGTCCACCAATGACCGCCAGAGATTTGACGCAAACTGACATTTGCCAGCACAAGGTTACGAAATCGACTATCGATAATTTGATATGGCTCGTTCATATCCAATGCCTTTCTCTGGTCAGTGCGCGACCGACCCGACAATCATTCTGACCAGAATTATGCTCTTTGCCCCGACTAACCCGTTAGTCATCCAACAACGAAATGGGAAAAGGCACACAGAAAATTGAAAATCAATGCGCCACAGACGTTTGTTTCCACGCCAGATATCAGCCGTACAGAAGACGCCGCTCCATACTCCTGATCTACTAAGTGACATTGCATATTCAGGTGTGGACCTAGGAGTGCATACGGGAAATCATCGCACCAACTGCTGACGTCCATATATTAACAGCATACCAATAATCACCACTCCGAACACCACCTGCCGGAAAGTATCAGCAGGAATGTCGATGCCAAGTTGTGCGAAGTACCGTTGCGGCTGCACCACCGAAAGCATGGATTGCAAGATTGTGATCAAGATGACCCCTGCAACAGTGCCAACATATTTGCCACGTCCCCCCAGGACATTGGTGCCGCCCAGAATAATCGCAGCGATTGTCGGAAGAAGGTAGGGATCTCCCATGGCCTGATACGACCGGTTGGCCCAGCCTGCAAGTAACACACCAGTCGCTGCGGCACATGCCCCGGAGATGACAAAACAGATCATGACAACCTTGCGGGTATCCACACCACTCAGAAACACAGCGCGTTCCTGAGTGCCGATGGCATAGATTTGCCGACCAAGCGTTGTTCGATTCAACATGAACATGACCACGCCCCCCATGATGATCCATATCAGCAAGGGATTTGGAATGCCGGGAAACAAATGCCCGACAGCAAGTTCACGCATGAACTCTGTTGCCCTGTCTTGTGGTGCAAAACCACCGGTATGATAAACCATCAAACCTTGCGCGACGGCATTCATGCCAAGTGTGAAGATCATGGCCGGGGCACGTAAATATGCTACACCCAATCCGTTCACAGCACCAATCAACGCCCCGCACAAAATTCCAAACGGAACAGCAAGCGTGATCCCCCATTCCGGGCCGAGAAATCCGGTGGCACCTGTTGCCATCATACCACCAACGCCAATTGTCCAAGGGATGGACAAATCAATATGTCCAAGAAGGATGACCAACATGACCCCCGTCGCGACGACCCCCAAAAAGGCGGCTGTGTGAAGTTGCTGTAACAAATATTTAGGTGACAAAAAGGCTGGTTCTTCTGCGGCACCAACCAGCAAAAGAATAACAATACATGCAAATGCAATGATCGTTGCCCGATCAAATTGCCTTGCGATTACCCCAGTAGAACTCATGTCGCTGCCTTACCGATATATGTCTAGTTTGTTTTTGATCCGCAGAACGCGTAGCGAGCCAAGACTCACTGCAACAAGCAGAACAATGCCGACGAAAAGCGGTTGCAAGACCGGGTTGATGTCAAACACGATCAAAAGATCCCCCACCGTCCGCATCACAAACGCACCGAAAATAGACCCGATCGCGCTGCCCATGCCACCGAACAACGATGTTCCGCCAATGACTACGGCACCAATCGAATTAAGGGTGTACTCGTTGGCAATCGATATTTTTGCCGCGCCCGAATACGTGATTGCTGTCAGTAGGATTCCTGCGATCGCTGCAAGTAACCCGCTAAGCGCATAGGCTAGAATTTTTGCCCGATCAATTGGAATACCCGACATGTAAGCTGCCTGCTCTGACGATCCGATGGCAAAGGATGCACGCCCCAAGACAGAGCGCCGATATGGGATCCAGATCAACACAACAACCAGCAAAAGAAGAAGCGCGGTATGCGGGATTGCAAAGGTTGACTGCGTCATGAAATCGGCAAGTTCGAAATTGACCGACCCACCAGGTTGCGGACGAATGGCCAGAGAAACACCAAAATAGACCGCACTCATCGCAAGTGTCGCAATAAGGGGTTGGAGCCGTCCGTAGACGATGATGACACCGTTTATGCTGCCGCATAACAAGCCAACCAAAAGGACAAGAATAATCCCGAGCGTGGTTGCAACCGGCCCCCCGACGACAACGCTAGAGGCCAGACAGTTCGATAGAACAAATATCGCACCAACCGATAGATCAAGACCTCGCGTAAGAATGGGTAAGGTCTGAGCCATGGCAACAAGTGCCAACAGCGCCCCCTTATTGGCTGCTGTATTAATCATGTTGGGGGTTAATCCGGCGGCCTGTTTCCAGCCATAAACCACAAACATCAAAGTAAAGATCAGCATTGCAATCAGGATTCCGCGCTGTGCCGCAGACACACGCACACCAGATACGATGCACTTCAATGCGGGGCCCGGATTGATCGAACCGAATGCAATTTTCATATCTTCGCCTCCCGTGTTTTTGCTGTTTTTGAAGGAGCCTTTTGATCATCGGTAAGATTCAGCGCCGCAGACACCAGGTTTTTTTCATTCAACTCATCGTCCGATAATGTACGCACAATTTTGCCGTCATACATGACAAACACCCGGTCACAGCAGCCGATCAATTCATCGTAATCGGTCGAATAGAACAGAATGGCGGCATTTTGGTCCGCCAGATCTTGCAGAAGTTGATAGATTTCCTGTTTCGTGCCGACGTCAATGCCACGGGTAGGATCATTCAGAAGAATAATGCGCGGTTTGGTCATCAACCATTTGCCAATGACCACTTTTTGTTGATTGCCGCCTGACAGAGATGCGACCGGACCATCAATTCCGTCGGCCTTGATGTTAAGAAGCTCGACCATCTCATCAATGGCAATTTCTTCGGCGTTCTGGTCGACAATCCCCATGTGACTAACTTGGTCAATGGCGGCAAAAGACAGGTTCTCTCGAACTGTCATCGACAACATCAAGCCTTCATGCTTGCGATCTTCAGGAACCAGTGCGATCCCGATATCTTCGGATTTTGCCATCCGGGGGCTCGTTAGGTTTACCGGTCTCCCATCAATTTCGACAGATCCCGTTGCGCCGATCAATGTTCCGAAAAGGCCAAGTTGCAATTGGCGCTGACCCTGACCATCCAAACCACCAAGTCCGACGATTTCTCCCGGTCGAATATCAAGGTCGATGCCATTAAGCTCACCGCCCCAGGAAAAGTCCCTGACTTTCAAGACTGGATCGACGTCACTCTCATGTGCCCTCTTCACAGGAAACACACTGTCATATTCACGGCCAATCATCATCTCGACAATAGCGTTATCTGACTTCGTTCCAGCTTCAAATGTTCCCACTTTTTGGCCGTTGCGATACACAGTGCACATATCAGCCAATTCGGCTATTTCAGGCATTCTATGCGAGATATAAATGATTGCCATGCCTTCTTCCCTAAGCCGATGCAGCATCGAAAAAACTTTCTCAACATCAGCCGCGGTTAAAGCAGAGGTCGCCTCATCAAGAATTAGAATTTTTGGATTTCGCGCCAATGCCTTGGCGATCTCGACCATTTGTCGGCGTGATAGCGACAAACTACTAACCGTGGCCATTGGGTCGATACTCTCACCCCCGACACGCGCAAGAGCTTCTTTGGCAATTCTGCACTGGGCACGATGGTCAATAAGTCCGAATTTGAGCGGAGGACGCGTGATACTAATATTATCAGCTATCGTAAGATCCGGAAGCAGGGACAATTCCTGAAAGATACAAGAAACACCCGCATCATTGGCGTCTTGCGGGTTTGCGAAGGTCACAGGTTTGCCGTCGATTTCAATCGTTCCGGCATCCGGTTGCACCACCCCTGAAAGAACCTTGATCAATGTTGACTTCCCTGCTCCGTTTTCACCAAGCAAGGCGTGGATAGACCCTCTTTGGGCTTCAAAGCTGACATTCTCAAGCGCGCGCACGCCGCCATAACGCTTGGTGATGCCGGACATCGATAAAAGATAAGGAGAACTAAACTCTGACACGATTGTATTCCTAACCAGAGAAAATACCGCCGACACATGACTGTCGACGGTATCTTGACGTTTCTTGCTATTAGTTGTTTTCCCCGGTTTGGGAGGCAATTTCTTCTGCCGTAAAGCCGATATTGCAAGCATCAAAATTGTTGCCTGCAAAAAAACTCCCCGGCAATGCCGGGAACATCTCGACACCTTCTTTGAAGGGCGCATAGGAAATAGACGTCGGCAATGCAATTTCTGACGGAACCACCTCGCCCTTAAGGGCTGCAATTGCTGTTTTGATTGTCACAGAAGATTGTGCAGGACCGGTTCCACCTGATTGACAGCTCAAACCTTCACTATTGCAAAGTTGACGGAACGCATTTTCTGTTTCGCCTGAAATAGACGCTTTGAATACACCAGCATCAAGCATCGCTGTTGCAACACCTTGCGACCCACCCTGAACGTAGATGCCATCAAAAACACCGCCTGCCGCGATTGCATCGGCTGTGACTTTCTGACCATCACCGGGTGCCCAGTTACCAACAACATCGACAACTTCAATGTCACGGCCAGAAGCCTTGATAACTTCACGGAAACCTTCATTCCGCGCAATGTCTACAGGCTGCCCAGCTGGGCCACGTACATGCAGGAACTTGGCAGAACCATCACCACTTTGCTCAAGAAGAAACGCACCTGCGGATTTCCCCAAACCTTTTTGATCAACATTGATGGCAATCTGGTTCGGGTTATCAATCACATTATCAAAAGAAAGAACGACGACGTTTGCTTCGTTTGCTTTTCTTACGACAGAGCCAAATGCAGCTGTGTTGTTGGCATTAATGATAATTGCGTCAAAACCTTGGTCAATGAAGTTGTTAGAGGCTGCAATCTGCGCTGCGATATCTTCACCAACCGATACAACCTTGAATTCCTCAATGTCCGCAGCCACGCTTGGCTGGGCAGCATAGGCTTTTGCGACTGCAATCATTTGAACACGCCAGTCATTGGCAATGAAGCCGTTAACCAGAGCAATTTTGTAGGGACCTTCGCGAACAGGCCACTGGAAGTAAGTGGTTTCGTCCGAAACTGGCGCAAAGCAGGCAGGATCCGCTCCAGGGCCGGAGACCTTATTCGGGCCAGCAAATGCTACATGCGAGGTCAATACAAGCGCCGCAGCGGCGGTTGTCAGTCCAAGTAGTTTTTTCATAATATTCCTCCCGGTGAGTGCGCTGTTCTTTGGATTTTGTTTTGCAGGTCAGCGCCCCTGCCGTTAACCCCCCAAATAGTGCCCCAATTTTTGTTTTCTCATGGCTGCGGCACATCTTCAGAAAGCCATGCCAAATACGATCCGCCCCAAACACTGAAATCGGCACCATCAACATCAGAGGACATGATCTTAGATGTCATCTTCTTCTCTAACGTGACGATGGCACTTCTTACTTTGTTTGCTTTCCTAACCTTGGGTCGGCAAGCAGATCATTCTTGGTTACAAAACTCATCCATAACCTTTGGGTGATTTTTATCAAAAGATTTAAAATCGTAAAGAGCGGTTGCCGCACGACGATTGCGGAGTTACGCATCCATGTTGCGGCTTCCCGCAAGACAGGCCAAATACGTCGGCATATGATTTAGGCGGAGGACACAAACATGTCGGACCTTGCTCATTACCTGCGCATATCAAATCTGCTTGCAGGTAATCTTGATATCCATTCCGCATTACGCTCGGTAAAAGCTGAAATCGACAAGATTATTGAATTTGATCATCTTGATGTATGCCTCATCGACACGGACAAGACATGGATAACATCTTATGAAGTCGGTCTACAGACAACCTGGAGCACGATACGCTCACTAGTCCGAAAAGCACCTGTTCGCGATATTCTTCTTGGAAAAACAGACCATCTTCTGACGGGAAATGCACTTAAAGATCCACGCTATATTTTCCCCGGCGCGGCCAGCGCTCCGATCTTGGATCACGAGTTCCGCAGTCGTGCGAGTGTTGTCATGAAGGTGCTTGGAGAAGTTATCGGGTCACTGAACTGTTCTTCCAAAAAGGAAGACTTCTATGACGAAACCCATGTCGAGCAGGTCCGTATTCTCGCTGATATGCTCGCCCCCTATTTTTATGCGTTACGGGCGAATGAAAAGGCAAACCGGGAAGCAATATTCCGTGCCGAAATTCTTGCGCGTGAAGAAGGTCTACGTCTTGGAGCTTTGAGCCTTACCGATGCGTTGGAAGCCGAACGACAACGCATCGGGATGGATTTGCATGACCAGACGTTGGCCGATCTAACGAGGATAGCGCGTGATATCCGTCCCGGCCTGACGGAACCTCAACACCATCGCCTGCAGCAGCAAGTTCAAAATATGATCCAGGGTTTGCGAGATATCATTGATACTTCCATCCCATCAATCCTTGAGCTTTTCGGCTTTCACCACGCGGTTCTCACACATTTGGAACGCGCTGTAAGCTATGACAGCACGATGCAGTTCGACGTTGAAGATTGCACAGAGGGCGCTGTTGATTCTTTGCCGGAAACGACGCGCATTGCGATCTTCCGAATTTGCCAAGAGGCCATCAACAATGCTGTTCTTCATTCGCAAGCCGCCCATATTTCTGTTTCGGTCTCTGAAGATCATGAAGGATGTTTGGTTATCCAAATCAAAGATGACGGCCAATTTCAGTCACATCAACATAAGCCCTGCCATGGCTTGGACCATATGAAAACACGCGCTCAGCTAATAGGCGCAAAATACGAAATCACAACCTCGCAGGGTACACAGATAACAGTCCGCCTGCCTCAGGTAGCCAGAACCAGAAAAGGAGCCGGCCATGAAAATATTACTGGTTGAAGATGACAAAATGCATGCCGACTTCCTTACGGAGATCGTTGAAAATGCGCTACCTGAGTTCGAAGAAATTCTTATTGCGCATGATGGAAAAGAAGGTGAAATACTTGCGCATCGCCATAAAGTTTCGGCGATTGTAATGGATTTGAGAATGAAGGAGCACAATGGGATTGACGCCGCCAGAACCATCTGGGCGACGCATCCTGAAACCCGAATTCTGTTCTGGTCGAACTATTCTGATGAAGCCTATTTACGTGGCATAACCCGTATTGTGCCCGATCAGGCAGCCTATGGCTATGTGCTGAAAACAGCCACGCAGGATAAAATGCGCTTGGCGTTACGGTCTGTTCTGATCGAGGCGCAAATTGTTGTTGATCGTGAAGTTCACCAAATTCAGAACCAGCAAATGCGTTCACGCAGTGCCCTGACCGAGTTTGAATATATCATTTTACTTGATATCGCCCTTGGTCTTCCCGACAAGGCAATTGCAACCAGGCGTAAGCTTTCATTGCGTACCGTTCAGAACCGGCTGTTGTCACTGTATGACAAACTAGAGGTCGATGCGCTTGATCAAAACAATCTTGGGATCTTGCATAACAAACGCGCACGCGCCGTCTCTAACGCCATTACCAGGAAAATCATCAACCGCGAAGGTCTGGCTGCGGCAGAAAAAGAACACAATGCATGGCTTGCGATTGCTAAGGATGATCGTAGCATTGTCAGAGAAAAGTATTCGGATACTGGAAAGCGATAATACATTTAGCATCGAGCAGCAATGCTACGCCACTCTACCAAATAAGTGGCACAATTAAGCCTTAAGGTTTGGCGATTGTGGAGATGACATCCTTGATTAAAATGGTTGGTGCGAGTTTTCGACTCGATTATTGACCCTGCATTGGTAGTTCTTGCAGAAATTCGATCTGCAGTATCGTAAGGAAGTATTTTTGAGAACTGCACATAGCCAGACAACATCAAAGAAGAAATTAGTGACGTGACCTGTCGCTCATTCGCGACAAGTCTTACGTCTATCTCGACAAGCTTCTTTGGCAAAAGCGACAACTTCTTTGTCACCTGTTGTCATCTGCCATAAAAGCTGACATTTCTATTTGGGCAGATTATTTCGGTATCTGCCCAAATAATTATAGTCCTACCGGAGTGACCGCAAAGTTAGATATCAAAGTTGGTCGGTAGGACGATCATATCACGGATTGTAACGGTTCTTGGACGTGACAGCATGTAGATAACTGCATCCGAAACCTCCTCGGGATCAAGCAGCGCCCCGTTTTCTTTAGCCTTGCGCAGGTTTTCTTCGGGCCAGTCGGCCAGAAGTGCAGAAATCACAGGCCCCGGTGACACCTGCGCAACCCGAATGCCGTGCTTGTTAAGCTGACGGCGCATGGTTTGCACGAAACAGGTTATCGCCCATTTTGACCCGGAATAGACCGGCTCCCATTGAATGGGCATGTGTCCTGCAACAGATGCGGTGACAATAATGTCGCCAGTACCGCGTTCCTTCATATGCGGGATCACGTCACGCACGTTCTTCATCACCGCGTTGACATTCAAGTTCAGCATCCGGTCGATGGTTGCCGTGTCAGTCTCCACCAGATCACCGCCAATATAGGAACCGGCGTTACAGTGCAGAATGTCGATGTGATCGACCTTTTCCAGAATTTCAGGAACCATCGCCGCGCAGCTATCAACATCCAGAAGGTTGGTATGCTGTGCAATCGCGTTCTCACCAAGTTCACTGACTAATTCGAACAACGCATCCCTGTTGTAATCCACCATAACAACCATTGCGCCCGCATTCAGCAACGCGCGCGTAGTGGAAAGACCAATACCTGATGCAGCACCGGTCACAACGGCAATCTTGCCCTCAAGTGATTGAGCCATAATGTATCTCCGAAAGAATTAGTTTTGGGATTAGACAGCCAAAAAGCCGCCATCTACAGGAAGAACCGCGCCACTAACAAAGGACGTATCATCATCAAGCAGCATGACGATCGATCTTGCGACTTCTTCAACCTCAGCAAATCGGCCATGAGGATGGCGCACCATCATCGGGTCACGTTTTGCCGGGTCCGACCATGCGGCAGCCGCCAACTCCGTCATGGTAACGGTTGGCGCCACCGCATTAACCCGAATGCCATACGAGCCAAGCTCCTTGGCCATCACACGCGTCGCCCCCTCTAGCCCGGCCTTGGACGCGGCATAACACATGTGATCAATAAATCCGCGATGTCCGGCAATTGAGGTGACATTGACAATCGCCCCGCCACCGCCTGCCGCAATCCGCGTACGAGCAAATTCCTGCGCACAGATGAGGGCGGCCCGTAGATTAATTCCCATGACGGTTTCATACCCTTCATCGCTCATCTCAAGCACGCTTTCGAGGACGTTGGTTCCGGCACAATTAATCAGATAATCCGCCGGACCAGCCGACTTCATCGCAGCCCGGGCGGCATCACTATTGGCCAAATCAACACAAATGCCCTTAGCCCCGATTTCGTTGGCCAAGGCATCAAGATCGGCTTGGGTACGTGCCATCGCAACGACCGATGCCCCGCGCGCGGCCATGGTTTGGGCACAAGCACGTCCTATGCCCTTGCCGGCCCCGGTGATGATGACTTTCTTTCCTGAAAATATAGCTGTCATAAGTCAACGTTTTCCCTGATGTAAGATGTGCACAGTGAATTATTTTTTGTCATAAGTCGTAGCTGACTGATGTGCGCACAAACGGTTATGTCATTACTTCAAGTAGAAGGTCCGCCGTCAGGTCATCCGTGACAAGCGTATCGACCAGACCACGCTTGATCGCAGACTTGATGATCGGGACCTTATGCTTGCCAGCCGCTGTCAGGATCTTATTGGGGATATCTGCCAGCGCATTCAGATTAACCCCGACCGTGCGGGCATTAAGTGGATGATCAATCTCGTTGCCATCCGCATCCAGAAAGCGACCCAATACATCGCCCACCGCCCCGGCGTCACGCAATTCCTGCATGGTGACATCCCGCGGCAAGCCGTATTTCACCATGAAAGACAGGTCAGAAACATCACCCACCACCAACAAGGCCGCATCTGCCGACAGACAGCGCTCAATGTGCGATGCATATATTTCCTGACTGAGGAAGACATCCTTATCGACATCGTCAGGCAGATAAATCGGGGCCACCAAATGGGAATAATTGGCATCGAACCGCTCGGCAAAACCCGACGCGATGCTAAAGGCATTGAAGGATGACCCAGCCGCCGTCCCACCCATCAGAGCCAGGATTTCGAGATCCGGCAAGGAATGCAGCGGCAAACGTTCCATCGCACGCTGCAAGGTCACCCCCCAAGACACACCAATGCGTTTCCAGGGCTCGCTCTTAAGCGTTGCCGAAAGATAATGCGCCAGCGCCGCCCCGACCGGCGCATGATTGTCGTAATTGGCGTGATCTACCGGCACCACAAGCGCCTTGGCCACACCGGCCAGTTCAAGGCGTTGTTGAACTTCAAGGCGTGTAACAAACGGCGATTCGATCTGGATTTTGACAAGACCAAGCGACTTTGCCTTCTGAATCGCTTGATTGACCCTAAGGCGCGTAACCCCCATATCGCGGGCGACTTCAGCTTGTGTCTGGCCATTTACATAGTAACGCCAACAAACCTCCGTTACGAACCCTTCCCCGTCCTCAAGTGGCTCTCTTGGCATGCCTGCTTCCTATCTTAACCCTGCGCATTTCGGCAGTGTGTTTTGCTATTAGGCAGTAAATTAACAAATGTAATTGAAAAATTACAAATGAAAATTTTCACTTGCATCAACTTTAATACATATGCATTCTTTCCGCGACTGGAATCGCGATTCCTAAAGCAACGCAAGATTGCTGATTGCGGTTTCCATCAATCCAACGGGAGGAAAAACCAATGAATTTTGTACTCAAAGTGGGCGTATCCGCATTGGCGATGGCCGTCGCATCGAGCGCGGCATATGCAGATGATTCTTTCTGGAAAGAAGCGGCCAAGCCGTATCAGGATGTCACCCTGCGTGGTGTGACAGAATCCACCCCACCTTCGAATTATATCCGTGAAGTCCTTGCACCGGAATTCGAAGAGCTGACCGGGATACGGGTGGATATCGAAACCACGTCCTGGGACCAGATGTATGACAAGGCGATCAAGGACATGGAAGCTGGTACCGGTATCTATGACATGATCTATATTGAACAGGATATTGTGTATTCGTATCTGTCGCGTGACTTCTTGACCGATACCACCAAGCTTCTGGCAGACAACCCGTCGCTGAAGGCCCCGACATATAGCGAAAATAACTTCACCACCTTTGCTAACTATTTCCGCGGTGAAAACGACCATCTTTATGGTATCCCGATGGAAGCCTTCATCAAGATTTATCTCTATCGTACGGATCTGTTCAATGATCCGGACATCAAAGCCGCCTTCAAGGATCAGACCGGCCGCGATCTTGTCCCGGCAACCACCCATGCCGAATATGCCGAAATCGCCCAGTTCTTTACCACATGGGGTAAAGATCATGACATGGATCTATGGGGCACCACCGCGCAGGCGCATACCGGTCATCCGGCATCCTGGTACGAGTTCTTTGAATCCATCGCGCCAACCTTTGGCATCTATAACTGGGGCATTGATGCTAACAACAATTACGCGGCATCGGTTGCCAATGGCGGCGCAATGAACAGTGCCGAAGCCAAGGAAGCGATGAAATGGTGGCTGAGCATGCGTGATATCGCGCCGCCAGAAAGCAACGCTTCTACCTGGACCGAAGTCGGCACCACGTTCGGCGCTGGTCGCGCAGCCCAAGGTCTGGTTTACGGTGAAAACGCCGGCTGGATCGCGGCTGACGAAACCAAGTCACTCGTCGTTGGCAATGTGGGTGTTGCCCTGCCGCCGCTGCAGGATGGCATTCTTGACGAAGTCGAGGGTGGCACAGGCTATATCGGCTACTACGATGGTGGTGCGTTTGGCATTCCTGCGACCTCGAAAAGCCAGGAAGCGGCGATGCTGTTCCTGCAATATATCGGTCAGGACCAAGTTCAACCTGACTGGGCTGTTGCCGCACCGCGCGTGACCAACAAAACCACCTATGACGACCCCAAAGTCCAGGCGATGAACGACGAACTCGGCGGATACTATGATCTGCTGCGTGACAAGGGATATCTGTTTGCCGGTGCACCAGCATATCCGTTCCACGCCCAGGTTCGCGAAGCCACGGCTCCGATCCTCTATGAAATCCTGACCGGCGATCTTGGCCCGGAAGAGGGTCTCGATCAGATGGCAGCCAAGGCTGAGTCTGAGCTGACCGACCTTGGCTATCGCAAATAGGTCTATTTCCTGAGAACATCCCTCGTGGTCGCTGTCCTTCCATCGGGTAGTGACCACGAACCGGCTTGGTCCTTTTTGGGTCCATGACAGCCAGACTGAATCTTTTTCCAGGGAGTAGACGATGCAATCCAACAAACTCGGTTGGATCCTCCTAGCCCCGACGCTGGTGATCCTGTTTTTCTTCGGCGTTTTGCCGTTTCTCTATGTCGTTTTTGTCTCGTTCCATCAATGGAACCCATTTGCGGCATCACCCGAGATGATCTTTAACGGGGCGGAAAATTTTCGCCGCATCGTCTTTGATGACGCTTTCCTCAATTCACTTGGGGTAACCGCGGCTTTTGTGGTCTTTGCCGTATTTTCTGAACTGATTATCGGATATCTACTCGCACAGGCCTTCATGAAGGAATTCCCGGGAAAATCCCTATTTCGTACCATTCACACCCTGCCACTTATCATGGCACCGATCATTGTTGGCTCGGTCTGGAAACTGATGACCACACCCTCGATTGGCATCATTCCGCACTATCTTGATGAGTGGTTTGGCATCACCATGAATATCGGCACATCGGCACCTGTGGCCTTTATGACGATTGTCATCATGGATATCTGGCACTGGACGCCGCTTGTTACTCTGACATTAATCGCAGCCCTTGTGTCATTGCCGCGTGATCCGTTCGAACAAGCCCAGATTGATGGTGCCAACAAGGCGCAGACCTTCTGGCATATTACCCTTCCGATGATTACCCCGGCCGTAGTCGCAACCGTCTTTATCCGCCTGATGGATGCCATGCGAACTGTGGACGAAGTCTGGATGCTGACTGGCGGTGGACCGGGTTCATCCACTCGTTTTCTTGGCGTGCACATCTTTAAGGAAGTCTTTCCCAAAACCAATTACGGCTACGGGTCGACCATTTCCGTGATCGTGCTTTACCTGACCATCGTGGTCTGTTGGCTGCTCTATGTCAGCATGCTGGCCCCGCGCAAAAACCGGAAGGGATAAGACCATGAAAAAGCGTAATCCGCTCCTCACGACAATCTTCTGGATTTTCATCAGTCTACTGACCCTGTTCCCGATATACTGGTTGTTTGTCATTTCGGTCAAACCGGCCGTGCAGCTTTTCAGCACCCCGGATCTAATCGTCGACAACCCCTATTGGGGCAATTACACCGAGGTTCTCGGCAACCGCCTGCTTCGAAGCTACATGATCAATTCGCTGGTGATTTCGACGGGCAACGCTGTGCTCTGCACCGTTCTTGGCTTCTTTACCTGCTATGCGCTGTCGCGTTTCCAGTTCCGCGGCAAGGAATCGATCTTCTTCTGGACAATCACCAATCGCATGGCGCCACCGGCCGTGTTCCTATTGCCCCTGTTTCTTTTGATGACGCAGGTTTATCGCATCGGTGACTTCACGCTGCTTGATACCCGAATTGGCATGATCTTGGTCTATTGTACCTTTAACCTGCCCTTTGCGATCTGGACCCTGCGCCCGACGATTGATGCCATCCCACGTGAGCTTGATGAAGCCGCTTATGTCGATGGTGCCAGCCCGTGGAAAGTTATCACCGAAATCGTCGTCCCGCTCTGCCGACCGGGACTGGCTGTAACCCTTATCCTGACATGGGTCTTTGCCTGGAACGAATATCTTCTGGCCGCAACACTGACTAACTTCGAGGCCCGCACGCTGACAACCGGTCTTTCGGAATATGTCACGACCACAGGGACTGAGTGGGGAATCATGGCGACCATTTCAGTCTTCACTCTGATCCCGGCGCTCATCGTGTTTGGCCTAGTGCAGAAACACATTGTCGCAGGCCTCACGTTTGGCGCGGTAAAAGGATAATACCATGACCAGACAAAACGCACCGCAGCTCGACACAGCGCCTCTGACCGAGGAAGATAACGAAAACAAACCAACCGAGACGCAAGAAACCCAAGGCTTTCTACCGATTGAAACTAACGCCTTTGATCGTTGCTTCATTTCGGTTGTGATCTGGGTGGCGATGTCACTTTTCTGGTTCCGCTTTATTGAACCGACGGGCCTCTCGATATGGATTTCGAACGTCATTGCCCTTGCGATTGCTGTCCACATTGTCAGGAAAGGATAAGTCATGAAATCCCTGGTTCTTGAAAGAAAAGATGACATCACACTGCGTGACTTTCCTGCCATTGACCGCGTGGAAGAGCTCCTTGGTCCGCACGATGTTCGCATCAAGATGCACACCGTCGGCATTTGTGGCTCCGATGTGCATTACTACACCCATGGCCGCATCGGCCCGTTTGTCGTCAATGAGCCGATGATCCTAGGTCACGAGGCATCTGGCACCGTCATAGAAACCGGGAGTGAGGTTACCACCCTTTCGGTTGGTGATCGCGTCTGCATGGAGCCGGGCGTGCCCGATCCCAACAGCAAGGCTACCCGCCTTGGCATGTACAATGTCGATCCTGCTGTGCGGTTTTGGGCAACTCCGCCGGTGCATGGCATCTTGCGCCCGACATGTGTGCACCCCGAAGCCTTCACCTTCAAACTGCCTAGCAATGTCTCCTTTGCCGAGGCCGCAATGGTTGAACCGCTTGCCGTCGGTGTCCACGCTGCGACCAAGGCCAAAATCAAACCCGGCGACATTGCCCTGGTGATTGGTGCCGGCCCAATTGGTCTCGTTACTGCACTGTCTGCCTTGGCTGGCGGCTGCGCACGGGTCTATGTTGCTGATCTTGCCGAAAAGAAACTCGAAATTGCGGCATCACTCAGCCCGGCAATCACGCCAATTGACGTCAAATCCCAAGACACCACCGATATCGTCAAACGCAATACCGATGGCTGGGGGGTGGATGTCGTCTTTGAAGCTACCGGCTCACCAAAGGCCGCAGCAGGCGTGTTTGAACCGCTCTGCCCGGGTGGATGCGTTGTGATGATTGGTGGGCAGCCCGATCCAATCAGCTACGATGCCGGGGCGGCCATGATCCGCGAAGCGCGCGTCGAAAACATTTTCCGCTATGCCCACGTCTTTCCGCGCTGTGTTGCCATGCTGAGCTCCGGTTCAATCGACGTCAAACCACTTATTACCAGAACATTCACATTCGAAGACAGCGTGCGCGCATTCGATATCGCAGCATCCGCCCCACCAGCGGATGTCAAAATGCAGATAGAACTGCCGCAATAGGGAGAAGCCTTATGGCCGACGTAAAAATAGAAAATGTAATCAAACGGTACGCCAATGTTCAGGTCATGCATGGTGTCGATGTTGACATCAAGGACGGCGAATTTGTTGTTCTGGTCGGGCCATCAGGTTGCGGAAAATCGACCCTTTTGCGCATGCTAGCCGGGCTTGAGGAAATCACTGACGGCACCATTTCGATTGGCGGGCGCGTTGTGAACGACGTCCTGCCCAAAGAACGTGACATCGCGATGGTGTTCCAAAGCTACGCGCTTTATCCGCACAAAACGGTTTATGAGAATATCGGGTTCCCGCTCAAGATGGCCAAGCAGCCAGAAAGCGAGATCAAGAAAAAGGTCATCGATGCTGCCGAGATTCTTGACCTTGCCCATCTTCTGGATCGCTACCCTAAACAGCTTTCCGGTGGTCAGCGTCAACGTGTCGCCATGGGCCGTGCGATTGTCCGCGACCCACAGGTCTTCTTGTTTGACGAACCGCTTTCAAACCTTGATGCCAAACTACGTGTCACCATGCGCGTTGAAATCAAGGAACTCCATCAGCGTCTTGGCACCACCATCGTCTATGTTACCCACGATCAGATCGAAGCCATGACCATGGCCGACAAGATCGTTGTCATGCGCGATGGCCGAGTTGAACAGATTGGCTCCCCACTCGAACTCTATGACTATCCGACCAACGTTTTTGTTGCCGGTTTCATCGGGTCACCATCGATGAACTTTATCCACGGTAAGATCGGCGAGGCTGACGGAAAAAGGCACTTTGAGTCTGATAACGGATTGATCTTGCCAATCCCTGAAACCTCAGCCGAACTCGGTCAGGGCGTAACCTATGGCATTCGCCCGGAACATATCGATATCGGGGAACCCGGCATTGCAATGAAGGTCGTGGTGGTAGAGCCGACCGGTTCGGAAACCCAGATCGTCGCCAAATCCAACGGCAATCTTATTGATGCTCTTGTCAAACAGCGCATAGCGGCCCGTCCGGGCTCCGAGCTTTATTATGTGATCGACCCGACCAATGTTCATCTGTTCGATCGCGATACAGAACAACGGATCTAGGAGCCGATAATGAGCGTACCTGCCGCGGTAATTTTTGACCTTGATGGTTGTCTGGTCGACAGCGAGCCGCTGTCGCTGGAAGTCATCGCGACCGAAATACAGTGCCTTGGCATTGATGACGTCAGCATCAACTATGTGCGTGACCGGTTTTTGGGTATTTCGATCCAGGACATCTGCAAGCATGTCTCCAAACGGCTAGGCAAAGCCTGCCCGGATGATTTCACTGATCGGGTCGAGACCCGTTTGCTGGACGAATACGAAACCCGGCTTCGACAAATTGCGGGTGCTGAAACACTCCTTCGACGTCTTATGGGCGCCGGGATCAAAACTGCCTTGGCAACAGGAAGTTCTTTACGCCGTATGCGGGCTACACTCGAAATTTCCAGGTTGGCACCACACTTTGTCTACACGGCCTACAGTGCTGAGCAAGTCGTCAATGGCAAGCCTGCCCCCGATCTATTCCTGTTGGCCGCTGAAGGTATCTCTGCCCCACCCGAAAATTGCGTAGTGATTGAAGATTCACCGCATGGTGTCAAAGGCGCACGGGCGGCGGGAATGACACCACTCGGTTTTATCGGCGGGACGCATCTTGAAGACATCCGCGCCGACCAGAGCCAGCGGCTCCACGACGCGGGGGCAAAGAAAATTTTTGATAGTCTTCAAGAGGTTGGAGATGAAATTCTGCACAACTCTAAGTAATGTCATGCTATGACGACGTCACTGACGTCGCGTTACTGGCTTCGATTTCCGCAAAAAAGGCTTTGGAATGACTTTTCTTGGTATTGACCTTGGAACCTCTGGCGTCCGTTTGCTGCTTGTCGATGAAGACGGTCAACCGATCGGGGCGACCGAACGCGCCTATCATGCGGCACACCTGCATCCGGGCTGGTCGGAACAAAATCCGGCAGATTGGATTGCCGCCCTTGAAGAAGCCATCACCGAACTTCGCGACCAGTATTATCAGTTTTCCGCGCTGCGCGGTATCGGCGTTGCCGGCCATATGCATGGCGCGACCCTTCTCGATGACGCGGGCCGCCCATTGCGCCCCTGCATTCTATGGAATGACACACGCTCCCATGCCCAGGCCGCCCGTCTGGATGCCAAAGATCAGGTACGCGCCATTTCCGGCAATATTGTTTTCCCGGGCTTTACTGCCCCCAAACTTGAATGGGTGCGCGAAAACGAGCCCGAAATTTTTGCCAAAACCGCCAAGGTCCTGCTGCCAGCCGCCTATCTCAATTTCTATCTGACCGGGGACTATGTCGCGGACATGTCTGATAGTGCTGGAACCTCGTGGTTTGATGTCGGAAACCGCAGATGGTCAGACACCTTGCTTGAAGCGGGCAATATCCGCCACGATCAGATGCCACGCCTGGTCGAGGGCACCGAAGAAGCCGGCCGACTACATCCGGCCCTTCTCGATAAATGGGGCTTGAATGGCCCGGTTTCAGTTGCTGGCGGGGCTGGTGACAATGCAGCAGCGGCTTGCGGTATCGGTGCACAAAATGAAGGACAGGGTTTTGTCTCGCTCGGCACATCGGGTGTATTGCTCTCAGCACGTGACGGTTATCACCCAGCCCCGGAAACAGCCCTTCATACCTTCTGCCATGCCATTCCCGGCCGTTGGTATCAGATGGGTGTAATGCTCTCGGCTACTGACAGTCTCAACTGGCTTGCACGCATCACCGGTCAAAACCCGATTGAACTGACATCCGAACTGAATGGCGCGCTGCGAACGCCGGGTTCAGTAAGGTATCTGCCTTATCTTTCGGGTGAACGCACCCCGCACAACGATGCGGAAATCCGCGGCAGCTTTACTGGCTTGGCCACCGACACCAGCCGCGCAGACCTGACGCGTGCGGTGCTCGAAGGTGTTGCCTTTGGCCTGCGCGACAGTTTTGAAGCGCTTGTCGCAACCGATGCAAAGCTCAATCAACTTATTGCCATTGGCGGCGGTTCGGCGTCACACTACTGGATCGAACTGATCGCAACCACCCTTGGCGTGCCGCTATCGCTGCCCAAAAGCGGCGAGTTCGGCGCCGCCCTTGGCGCTGCGCGCCTTAGCATGACAGCGGCAACTGGTGCCTCTCCGGACAGCGTCATGAGCACTCCCGAAATCCGCGAAACAATTTCCCCCAATGCAACTCTGAGTGCCGAATTTGATGATGCCTACCAAGGGTTCAAGGCTGCTTATCCGGCGATAAGGGCCTGCCAATAATCGAGAAAAAACTCTTCTTTCACAAGCGCGTTTACTCAAGAATTTTTGGGAAGCAACGTCGCCGATGGTGCCGAAAATTGTTCCCTTCACCCACTACACCAACGAGTAGTTCAAGCCTATGCTCGGCATAGGGCGCTAGCACGAATTATGACAATTCAGGTGGCAATCAATCTTTGAAAAGCATGGGGAAATTTGGGAGCAATGCTCATATGATATGAACATTTGTAAAGTGCCAGCAAAGGTGACATCCAACTTCCTTTTAAACCAATAACTTAGCTTTTATGATTGCCAGAAAAGTTGACACTGATTGACACAAAAGAGGACAAAAAGCTGCGGAATTGACAGAAAAGATGACATTTCTCAAATCCATGCAAACTAAGGCAGCATTGCTCCGGCGCCGTCTGGTGGTGGATGGGATTTCATCTGACGCACTGTTTCGAAGCTGTTCAATGACCTTGAACTTGCAGGCAGCTCCATTCAGGTCACCAACATGACCAGCGGTTCATCGGTGCATCAAGTATCCATGGTGCGACCAAGCCATCACAGCGTAATCCGACAATGAATGTCTGCGTTTTCCAACCCCCGAACGGCGCATCGCCATGGTACCATATTCCCCTTGGTGACCATCCGGTGCGTTTGTCAATTTTGTGTTGGTCGAGGTCTCATCAATAAACACCAGACGATTTACAGCACTGTCAAAGAACGGCTTGCGCCGACGGGTCCAATGTTGGCGCTGACGGACAATTTCCGCCCGGTTCCGCTCGCTTACGTGAAGTGTTTTTTTATTGCTATAGTTCATATTCTTGAGAAATCGTCTGACTGTCGCGCGATGGACATCAGCACCCTATTCGGCCAGTTCGACATGCAATTCATCAAGTGTTATCTCGCCATTCTCGGCAAAACGCTTCTCAAGCCCCCCTGCCTGGCAATGAGCTTGGCCTTGCCCGGCGCATAACCTGGCGCTTTGCTGCCAGACTGCCCGTGCGCCGATACAAAAGCATCATGTTATTCACAAAGCACGGCGAAACCCGGAAATGGCGAGCAGCCTCCCGATGTGAAGGCCCTTCTTGAACAAAGGCGACTATCCGCTCTCGCAATTCCTATGGATGAGGTTTTTCCATATGACATCTCCTCTCTGCATGAACAGAGAATCAGATTGATCTCTCTTTGGAAACCCCAGAAGCTCAATAACTGCGACACGCTTTAGTATAAAAATCTGGAATGGCACAGATGCGTGCAAATCTTCCCGAGTTATATCAACTGACAAGGCGCGCGAGTTTTTACAACGAACACGCGCTTAAAGGTCGATCAGAATGTTGGCTAAGTAATTGCTGTTACAAATCTGTCTTTTAACAAGACCAACCACACGGTGCGTAAGATCGTGCATTCAAGGGATCTCGGTTTTTGGTGTCGTCACATTCCAGAACACCCCGCAGCAGCCAAGTCCGACAAGCCAATCCAGTCACCGGAGTAGATTCAGCCTGAAAGTCCAGGTTCTTCGTTTTCAACTGTGACGACGACGAAAGGGCTCCATTAATCCAGAACGCGCCGAGAAGGCAAATTATTGCGATGCCAACGTGCATGACAACCCGCTGTGCAAAGCGTGGCCATCTGTTTTGGTCATGTTCCATTTCGCCAGTCTGGAATTAAATTCATGTCTCGCTGTCGCGCTGGAAAATCCAATCGTGGTCTGGGTGGTTCTGGAAGCGCCATTTGCGCATCGGACCAGCCATGACATTGAGATAATACATCTCATAGCCATACGGGCTACCGCATGGATGATGGCCCTTCGGCACCAGAACAACATCCCCATCCGAAACCGCCATGGTTTCATCAAGTTCGCCATCCTCGGTAAAGACCCGCTGGAACCCAAACCCCTGACTTGGGTTGAGGCGATGGTAATAGGTTTCCTCAAGATAGGTCATGTCGGGATAGTTATCCTCATCATGACGATGGGGCGGATAACTTGACCAGTTGCCCTGCGGGGTAAAGACCTCGGTCACCAGAAGGCTGTCGGCAATGTCTTTTTCTTCCATCGCAATTGGATGGATATAGCGGGTATTGGCCCCTTTGCCGCGCTCGACCAGCTTGACATCCGTGATCACGCGCGCCGGATAGTTACCCTTGCCCGGTGCTGTGCAAACCGCAAGCGTACAGTCGGTTGTCGCCACAGCTTTCCAGTTGGCATCGTTGGGTGTGTAGACACAAGCCGGAGGAATACGCTCAAACACGCTCATGCGCTTGCCAAGTTCACCGAAATCCTGATCGCCGACCGAAACCCGTGCCTTGCCTTCAACCAGAACCAGAATGACTTCACGATCACCGGTCGCCTCATTGGCACTTTCACCGGCTTTCAGGTGATAAAGCCCAAATCCTACATAGCCCCAATTGGCACTTTCAGCAGTAATGTCGTGAACCTTTCCCCGGGTTCCGCTTGGTTTTCGAAGCAAGTCAGCCATCAGGCGTCTCCTTTATCCAGTCCGGTTTTTTGTGCCATGGCGCGTAGCGTTTTCAGTCCCAACGACTGATATTCAAACGGATTGCGTACATTGGGGTCCTGCTCGGCCTCGATTACCAACCAGCCGGAATAGCCATGTTCGCCCGCGATTTTCAAAACCGGTTCAAACGCAACACCACCTTCAACGTCGCCGGGCACCGTAAAGACACCACGTCGCACACCTTCAAGGAAGCTAAGTCCCTCTTCGCGGACCTGCGTGCTGATCGCCGGGCGCACATTTTTACAATGGATATGACCCACGCGGTCCATGTAACGGGTTGCCAGTTCTTCGGGATCTGCGCCCCCAAACCATGCATGCCCGGTATCAAGCAGAAGCTTGGTTTTCGGGCCGGTATTGGCCATGAAAGCATGGATTTCATCGGCCGTCTCAACAATGGTTCCCATGTGATGATGATAGACCAGATCAATGTTCTGATCGGCACAATAGGCCGCAATCGCCTCAACATCCGCACCGAACTTTATCCAATGATCATTGTGCAGAACCGGACTATTGTTCAGAGCAACGTTATCATTTCCATGAATGGCGTTTGACGTTTCACAGACAATGCAAACCTCGCACTCCATGGCCTTCAGCAAATCGAGATGCGGCTGAATTGCTTTTTTCTCGTCCTCGACCGAATGGGTCAGAAGGTTAAGCGAATGCCAGCCTGAAACGAACTTAAGACCATGGGGCTCAAGGGCCGCTGTCAATGCCGACGGCACGGTCGGCATTTTGTGGCCTTTTTCAATGCCGTCAAAACCGATCTTGCCAGCTTCTGACAAGCAGGTCTCAAGGCTGATTTCTGCACCAAGGGTCTGGTCATCATCATTGGACCAGGCAATAGGGTTGGTACCATAAAGGATCATGATCTTAATCTCCGAGGCGCTGTTTTTTCAGCGCAGATTCGTAATTTTTGCGGGCTTCGTTCACCGTCGGGCGAACCGATACTTCCGGCACGGCAACATCCCACCAATGGCCACCGGCCTCGGTGCTGGGCAATGGATCGGTATCGATCACAATCGCATAGGATCGATCCGCATTGCGCGCACGTCCCATGGCTTCTTCAAGCTCTGTAACGGATGAGACCTTCTCGGAAATCGCCCCCATTGCACCGGCATGAGCGGTGAAATCAATCGCTGACGGTTCAACATGACGGGCGGTATCAAGAAGGTTGTTAAAGCTCTCTCCGCCTGTTGCCATCTGCAAACGGTTGATACAGCCAAAGCCACGGTTATCAAGAATCACGGTGATGATCTTGTGGCCCAGCATCACACTGGTCGCCAGTTCGGAATTCATCATCATATAGGAGCCATCCCCCACCATGACGACGACTTCACGCTCCGGGCGTGCCATCTTCACACCAAGCCCACCAGCGATCTCATAGCCCATACAGGAAAAGCCATATTCAACGTGATAGCCATTCGGCTTGGCCGCTTTCCAAAGCTTGTGTAACTCACCGGGAAGCCCCCCGGCTGCGCAAACCACAATGGCATCTTCATCGGTACTGCGCTGAACAGCACCAATCACCTGTGCATCGGTTGGAAGCGCATTGCCGGTTGGCATCGCGGTGACATTATTGACCGCAGAAATCCAGTTCTCCTTAAGCGTCGGATCAATTGCATTCGCACGATGATCCCCCAGCGCATTGGTCAGTTCGGCCAGTGTCACCTTGGCATCACCAACAACCGAAATCGCATCATGTTTGCGCGTATCATAGGCGGCCACATTGATCGACAGAATGCGCTGGTTCGGCCCCGTAAACAGGGACCAGCTTCCGGTCGTGAAATCCTGAAGCCGCGTGCCAAGAGCAATGATCAGATCGGCTTCCTGCGCAATCGCATTGGCACTGCTTGCCCCGGTCACCCCGATGGAACCCAGATTAAGATCATCATCCCATGGCAAGGCTGACTTGCCAGCCTGGGTTTCGGCCACCGGGATGTTATGACGATGCGCAAAATCGCACAGATCGCCACAGGCATCCGCATAATGCACGCCACCGCCGGCAATGATCAGTGGCTTTTTCGCGGCCTTGATTGCAGCAATTGCCCCGTCAATCTGATCAAGGTCAGCGCGCGGACGCACCTGTTTCCAGGTTTTCTGCGCAAAGAAGTTTTCTGGCCAGTCATAAGCTTCGGCCTGAACATCCTGACAAAACGCCAAGGTTACTGGCCCGCATTCAACCGGATCGGTCAGGACCGCCATCGCACGCGGCAGAGCGGTCAAAAGCTGTTCCGGACGGGTGATACGATCAAAATAGCGACTGACCGGTTTAAAGCAGTCATTGGCCGAAACCGTGCCGTCACCAAAATCCTCGACCTGCTGCAAAACCGGGTCGGGCGCACGATTGGCAAACACATCACCGGGGATCATCAGCACGGGTAAACGGTTAACATGCGCCAGTGCAGCCGCCGTCACCATATTGGTTGCACCCGGCCCGATAGAGGTCGTCACCGCCATGGCGCGTTTGCGATTGGACGCCTTGGCATAGGCAATCGCGGCATGGGCCATGCCTTGTTCATTGTGACCGCGCCAGGTTGGGAAGCTGTCACCTGCACCATGCAGTGCTTCACCAATACCGGCAACATTACCATGGCCCAAAATGGCCCAGCAGCCCCCGAAAAAGGGATAATTATCGTTGTTAAACTGAACGCTGAGATACCGCACCATGGCTTGGGCGGCGGTTAATCGAACGGTTTTCATGCCGCTCCTCCCGATTTTTTGCGCGCCGCGTCCCATGTATCACACAGGGCGCGGTATTTTTGGGCCATTGCGGCAATGGCATTTTCATCTGTCATCGCACCGCTTAGCCAGTCACGTGCAACAGCGGCAAAGATGGTACGCCCCACGGCAAAGCCTTTGACCATGTCATGGCGTGCCGCAACCTCAAAGCTTTCAACAAGTTCCGCCTCTGGTGCTTCAAGCCCCAAGACCACAATCCCGCGACAATAAGGATCGTTTTTGGCAATAGCATCACACGCATTACGCCATGCACCATCCGATTTCATCGGTTCAAGTTTCCACCAGTCGGGATAAACCCCGATGTCATAGAAACGGTTGATGACCTTCGCGGTTGTTTCGTCATCACAAGCGCGCACTCTGGATGGAATGATTTCAAGCAGGAATTCCAAACCATTGGCCCGTGCAGCATCCGCAAGGCGCATGATGGTTGTTTCCTGATCGGCCTTGGTCTCATCGTCATCATCCGGATGATAGAAACACAGAACCTTGACCACATGCTCGACCGGCCACTCGGCCAGTTTGCTGCCAATGTCCGGGCCAACTTCAAGTTGCAAGGGCCGTGATCCCGGCATTTCAACCGGACGCCCGATCCAAAGCCCGGTTCCCGCCGCTGCATAAAGTGCATCGCGACCCAACCGGCGATCACACAGGATGCCATATCCCGGTTTATCACCCGACACTGTCCGCGCAGCCCGCAGGCAAAGTTCCTTGAACGGTCCAATACGATCGCGCGAAACTTTCAGCTCGTCTGCCAGATCTTCAAGCTGCATCCGATGATCAAAGGCAAAGACCCGCATTTCCTGCCATTCACCAGTCCGGTTGGTTGACCAGTGGATTTGTTCAAGTTCTGCGTCATTGCGCAGTTCCGGGGTTTTCATCCCGCGATCAAAGAAGAATTTAAGTTCTTCCCAACTTGGATATGCGGGCGTACAGCCGTGGCGTGACACGGCAAATGCCCCGCAAGCATTGGCGTATTTTAGCGAGGTTTCCCAGTCCTGATCAGTCAACCAGCCTTTGAGCAGCCCCGACATAAACCCGTCACCGGCACCCAGAACATTAAACACATCGACGGCAAATCCCGGTCCGGAGATTCCATCATCAAGACTTGCGCCAATTCGGTCAGTAAAGGCCACCGCCCCCATCGGACCGCGTTTACATACGAGAGTCGCGTGCGAAACCACCCTGACATTTTCCAGCGCCTCAAGGGTATCGGTCGTCCCCCCGGCAATGTGAAATTCTTCCTCGGTCCCGACAATCAGATCAAACAGATGCAAGGTTGCCTGCAATTCTTTTGTCACCGCGTTCGAGGCAATGAAACGGTTTTCACCATCCCCGTGTCCGGAAAGCCCCCAAAGATTGGGGCGGTAATCGATATCAAGCGCGGTTTTAGCACCAGCATCCCGCGCCAGACGCACCGCTTTCAACACGGCCGCACGGGTTTTGGGATGGGACAAATGCGTGCCTGTCACCGTGACACAGCGTGCATCAGAAATGAAATCAGGATCGATGTCATCTTCACACAGCGCCATGTCTGCGCAATTTTCCCGATAGAAAATCAACGGGAACTGTTCCTGATCACGCACACCAAGCAGCACAAGGGCGGTCAGGCGTTCCGGGTCTGTCACCACACCCTGAACTTCCACACCTTCGGCGACAAGTTTCTCACGGATGAACCGTCCCATATGCTCATCTCCCACACGGGTGATCAGCGCGGATTTAAGACCCAACCGTGCGGTACCACATGCCATATTGGTTGGCGATCCGCCGATATATTTGTTGAACGACGCCATGTCCTCAAGCTGCCCGCCAATCTGGGCGCCATAGAGGTCAACAGATGACCGTCCGATCGTTATGACATCAAGCCGCTTCATCAAACTGTCCCTCCGAGCGACCCTTCAAGCTCGGCCAGTTCCTGTCCGCCAGCCATCAGGTCCTGCAGCTCTTCCGGCGTGATTTCGCCGCGCTTTGCCGTCCCGTGAGTCCGGCCACGATTCAACACGGTAAATCTGTCCCCCACGGCCATTGCATGACGGACATTATGGGTAATGAAGATCACCCCAATCCCGGATTTTCGAACCCGGTCAATGGTCGCCAGCACATTCGATGTCTGGCGCACACCAAGGGCGGATGTTGGCTCATCAAGGATCAGGACCTTGGCCCCAAAGTAAACTGCGCGCGCAATGGCAACCGTTTGACGTTCACCACCAGAAAGGGTGCCAACGGCCTGCTCGGGCTCGCGCAAGTTAATCCCCATTGATGACATTTCATCCATGGTGACTTTGTTGGCGTGTTTGAAATCGATCCATTTGAACGGGCCAAAGCTTTTGCGCGGCTCGCGTCCCATCCAGAAATTGCGGGTCACCGACATCAGCGGGATCATCGCCAAGTCCTGATAGACTGTAGCAATCCCGGCTTCCATTGCATCACGTGGGCTGTCAAACGCGATATCCTGACCGCTGACCCGCATGACACCTTTGGTTGGTTTGTGAACGCCCGACATTGTTTTAATGAAGGTCGATTTACCCGCGCCGTTATCGCCCAGAAGACAGTGGCACTCACCTTCCATGACATTGAAGGAAACACCCCCAAGTGCGATGACCGGACCGAAATACTTTTCGATATTGTCCATTTCAATCAATGGCGTGCTCATCACCGTTCTCCCGTAATCATGCGGCGGATATATGTATTCATGATGACAGCAAAGATCAGGATACCACCAAGGAACACCCGGAAGAGCGAGCTTTCAGCACCGGCAAAGAACAGACCCTGCTGAACAACACCAAAGATCAACGCCCCAAGAGCCGCCCCGATCACAGAACCGTATCCACCAGTCAGAAGGGCACCACCAATCACCACACAGATGATGGCTTCAAATTCCTTAAGCAATCCACGGTCCGCTGCGGCCGAGCCGAATTCCATCACCTGACAGGTGGCAAAGACGGTGGCGCAAAACGCGGTAAACATGAACATCAGGATTTTAACCCGGTTGACCGGAACACCTACATACCTTGCCGCCTGGGCATCACCACCCGATGCAAAAATCCAGTTCCCGAAACGGGTCTTGGTCAACAGCCAATGCCCGAAAACAACAAGTCCCAGCGCCCAGACAACCAGCATCGGCAGACCTTCAACCACAGGCTGGCCAATACGTGAGCCACGGCTAAAGGTTTCAATCACACCGACATCGCCGAGCCACTGGAAGACCCCCTTGAAGATAACGCCGCCAAATAGCCATGCCAGCGGATCGCCCTCTGCCGCGTCTTTTACGCCACCAATGATGGTCTGGCGGGTTGTCAGAATCGAAAGCCAGATGGTCATGCCCCGCAGGATATACAAAAACGCCAGTGTCACGATGAAGCTTGGCAAACCGGTCTTAATCACCAGGAAGCCGTTCAGCGCACCAAGCGCCATGCAAACAATGAATGCAGCAATGATCGAGAGCCAAACCGGCAAGCCCCACTGGACTGACAGGATGGCGATCACCACGCCAGCAAAACCAATCATCGATCCAACAGACAGATCGAACTCGCCTGCAATCATCAGCAGGCAGGCACCCACTGCAATGATGGCGAACTGAGCAGAAACAACGCCCCAGTTCTGAATGCCTTCTGGGGAAAACATCCCGCTGTCACCGGCAATCATGAAGAAGAAAACAAAGACCAGAATCGTACCGCAGACCGCTCCAAGTTCGGGCCTGATCATGGCACGGCGAATGGCTGAGACTTGCTTGATCCGCTCGTCCGACATGGCATCACTCTTTTAGCTGATAGATCGATGGGGTGGCCAAGGGCGGCCAGCGGCACGCCCTTGGCAGGAGGAAGACTTAACGATATTCGCCTGCGTATTTCTCGACCTGCGCGATATTGTCCTTGGTGATGAACCCCGGACCCGAGTTGATGTGACCGGACGGCAGCACGCTGTAACGGGCATAGTTGGTCAGGATAACCACCGGCAGGTAGCCCTGCAGATACGGTTGCTGATCAATGGCGAAGTTGATTTCGCCAGCTTTGATCGCATCGGCAATTTCCGATGATAGATCGAATGTACCAAACATGATTTCGCCGGCCAGACCGCTATCACGAAGGGCCGCAAGGGTCGGATGGGCTGAATTCGGGCCAAGCGTTAGGACCGCATCAACATCCTGGTTGGTGTTCAGATACGCGCTTACTTTGTTTTTGACTTCCGACGGGTCTTGACCGCTATCGATCATCTGTCTGCCAAGCTCGACACCAAGGGCGTCGGCAAAGCCACGGCAACGTTCAACAGATGCCGGATTGGTGATGTAGTGGTTCACACAGACAAAGCTTTTTGCGCCAGCTGCTGCTGCGCGCTTGCCAGCACCAAAACCGGCGTCATATTCCGGCTGACCAACATGCATCAGCGCCCCAAGTTTTTCGGACTGTTCCTGGGTCCCGGAATTGATAGTGATGACCGGAATACCCTTGTCGACCGCATCAGTGATCGGTCCTTCAAGAACATTAAAATCCGCGATGGTGACAATGATTCCGTCCGGGTTGGTTGCAGCAGCCTGCTCAACAATGCGGGCCATATCAGCCAAATCGCCAGTCGGCGGGTTACGGTATTCAACTTCCACACTCATCTCGCCACCGGCGACCTTGATGGCGTTCTTGATCACGTTCCACCAGCTATCAGAATCCGGAGCGTGGCTTATTAGAACAAATTTTTCATTCTCTGCGGATGCGGTACCGGTCAAACCGGCAAATGCAAATGCTGCTGCCGCAACGGCTGTAAGCGCCTTTTTCATTGGTTGCCTCCCTAGTGGGCTATGAATATTGGGGTTGTCCCATTGGATTTATGTGATTTCCCAGCAATCAGTCATCTTTCTGCGACTTTCATGCATTTGGGGGCGCGGATCGAACCTGCCTCCTGAAACCGTGAATAGAATTTTTATTCTATTTTTTACTAAAATCAATATTTTTTTTCTATTGCGCTGCGGGATGGCTCGCTCCGAGCCTCTCTGAAAAAAAACCAGCGCAACCTGTTGGCCGCGCCGGTTAAACATCAACCCTAGCCAGCCCCATCCATTCAGGCCGGGATTTCCTGTGCCACATTAACGGCTCGACCTTCACGCGCCGACAGGGCCGCAGCCTCGGCAACGATCAGGGCGTTAATGCCATCCTGGAGGGTGACGGCAAGGGTGCTGACGCCTTCAACACTCTCGACAAAGTTATTCCATTCGATCTGATAGGCCTTTGCATAGCGCTCAAGGAAGAAATGCTCGGGCTTGGCCTTGACCGCACCGACACTGGTGATTTTCTCGACTGTGTTTTCCAGAACGTTATGAGCTGCAAGCAGTCCCTCCGATCCCAAAAACTCAATCCGCTGGTCATAGCCATAGGCTGCACGTCGGCTGTTCTTGATTACGGCCATCCGCCCACCCGAAAATTCAAGTGTGGTGATCGCAGTATCAAAATCGCCCACCTTTCCGATTTCCGGGTCAACCAGACTTGATCCGATTGCAGTTACTTTTTCCGGCAGCTCGCCATACATCCAGCACGCCATATCAAAATCATGGATCGCCATGTCGCGGAAGATACCGCCGGACACCTTCACATAGCTGACCGGCGGCGGTGCGGGATCGAAAGAGGTAATCGACAACAATTCACCCTTGCCGATTTCACCCTTATCAAATGCCGATTTCAAACAGGCAAAATTGGGATCAAAGCGCCGGTTAAAGCCGACCATCACCGGTTTGCCATGCGGTTTGCAGTGTGCAAGACAATCAACCGCGCGCTTAAGATTAAGATCAACCGGCTTTTCACACAAAACCGCTTTGCCGGCTGCCGTTGCGGCCTCCATCAGATCGGCGTGGGTATCGGTCGATGTCGCGATCAAGACCGCATCAATTGCTGGGTCGGCAAGGATTTCTTCGCTGGTGCAGACGGCAGCACCATGCGCATTGGCAAGGTTCTGTGCCACATCGTCAAACTTGTCAGACACCGCGACGAGTTCACTTTGCGGATGGGCGGCGATGTTGACCGCGTGGACCTGACCGATACGCCCTGCACCCAGCAGACCTATTTTAAGCATTCCGACGTTCCTTCCCTTCGGGTTCTCGCCATGTTGGCGATTGACCCTCCCGCACTGCTACTGTGGCCCCAAGAAGATGCAGGGAAACCACATGAAGTTCAGACAGTTCCGGGAAAGTCTTGCGGATGTCTTTTGCACCCGTTCATGGTGATAATTGCGTCATTAACAGACAGCAATATTGGAATATTTATTCCATTTTTTGTGATTTTCAATAATTATTTTTCATCCACCAACTTGTCACGCTTCGCCCCGACCGAGACGGCAAGGGCAATCGCCAGCGAAATCGTTGCTGAAAGTGCCCTGAATGCACCGACATCGACTTCAGACACCGACAGCATCAGCGTATCGGTTTTTCGCATCGGTCCGCTTTGCGCATCACTGATCGCAACCACCCGGTTTCCTATTCCGTGCGCATAGGCCGCCAGATCAATTGTCTCCTGCGAATAGGGGGCAAAGGTAATCGCAATAACCACGTCGCCCTTGCGGATCGCATGCCGGGGATTGAGGTTACCAACCCCGTCATGCAGCACGGCAGCGATATCCATTTTCTCAAACGCATATGACAGGTAACTCGCCACCGGAAAGGCGCGGCGAAATCCGACCACATGGATCATCGGGGCAGTAGCCAGTACATCGACAGCCTTTTCCAGCGTTTCCAGATCTACCGTTGATGCTAGGTTTTCCAGCGACAAGCGCCCCGCTTCAACGAACTCGGCGAGCAAGCCACTTGGACTGTCATCGCCCGTCGCACGCAGATTTTCAAGCCGGGTGGCGTAATCAGGCCATTTCTGCGCATAGGTTTCGCGAAACATCTTCTGCATTTCGGAAAAGCCGGAAAACCCCATCAACTGGCAAAACCGCATGAAGGCAGATGGCAGCACCCCCGCCCCCACCGATAATTCGGCAACAGTTGAAACCGCAATCCGGTCTGTATTGTGCGCGACAAACTCGGCACATTGACGCAGCCGTTTGGGCATGGTTTCGGATATTTCCGCCAATCGGTGATTGAATTCCTCAAGCGAAACGGGGGCTGTCTGATCACTCATGGCGTTTGTTTTTCCTGTTTTGATTCTGCTTGACGCAACGTGCGTTCCATGATCATCCATTAAATAGAACAAAAATTCTATTTTGACCAGATGAGGAGTTCGGGCAAATGAAATCTCTTGGGATTGGGCTGATTGGCACGGGTTTCATGGGCAAGGCGCATGCATTAGCTTTTGGTGCTGCAAAGGCAATTATGGGCGATGTCCCCGATTCTCACCTGGCCGTTTTGTGTGACACTCCGGCTGACAAAGCCAAACAGATGGCTGATCAGTTCGGCTTTGCCCGTGCAACCGATGACTGGATGTCGCTCATTACAGATCCTGATGTCGATATCGTGTCAATAACCACACCCAATACCCTGCATTACGATATGGCGATTGCAGCACTTGAGGCCGGAAAGCATGTTTACTGCGAAAAGCCGCTTGCCCTGACGCTTGATCAGGCACGCCAAATGCGCGATGCGGCGCGCAAGGCCGGGACGAAAACCATGGTGGGTTACAACTACATCAAAAACCCCGCATTCACCCATGCCTGCCGTCTGGTGCAAGCAGGTGAGATCGGCGATATCGTACATTTCCGTGGCTGGGTGGATGAAGATTATCAAGCTGATCCATCCCTATCCTGGACTTGGCGTGCAAAGCTCTCAGATGCAGGTTTGGGCGCACTTGGCGACATGGGGTGCCATCTTGTGTCAATGGCTTATGGTCTTGTCGGCCCGATTGAAAGCCTCATAGCCGACATGCAGACCGTCCACGTCACCAGACCACTAGCCGATGGTAGCGGGCGGGCAAATGTCGAGAACGAAGACACAGCATCTGCCCTTGTGCGCTTTGCCAATGGTGTGCAAGGCAGCCTGTCGACGTCTCGGTCGGCATGGGGACGCAAAAACCGGCTCGCGTGGGAAGTACACGGGACCAAGGGTATGATCTGCTTTGATCAGGAACGCATGAATGAACTTCATATCTACAGCAACACCGGGGACAAGGCCAAGCAGGGCTTCACAACCATCCTGACCGCACCGGCCCACCCGCCATACGGTGAATTCTGCTCAGCCCCGGGCCATCAGCTTGGCTTTAACGACCTCAAAGTCATCGAAGCAACTGCATTGCTCCGCGCCATTCGTGAAAACGAAACACCCTACCCGAATTTTGACCATGCCTATGAATTCGAAAAAACGATCCATGCCATCGCTCAATCAGCAAGAACTGGCATGAGGACGTCTCTGTCGAACCTATAACCCGAATTATGACAACTCAGGTGACAATCAGTCTTCGAAAAGCATGGGGAAATTTGGGAGCGATGCAGCAATGCTCATATAATATGAACATTGCTGCACGGTAGGCCCGGAGGGACTTGAACCCCCAACCAGACCGTTATGAGCGGTCGGCTCTAACCAATTGAGCTACGGGCCCCCAAGAAAAGACGATGGGGTATAGAAAAGACCGCACCAGGTTACCGGTGCGGTCCCGAAAACTAGCGATTTTCGGGCCAAGGTCAAGCCCGAACGTCGTCTGAATTCTTAATAATCGAGGAACGAACGCAATTTGCGTGAGCGCGACGGATGTTTAAGCTTCCGCAGCGCCTTAGCTTCGATCTGACGAATACGTTCACGGGTCACAGAGAACTGCTGACCAACCTCTTCGAGGGTATGGTCAGTATTCATGCCAATCCCGAAACGCATACGCAGAACACGTTCTTCACGCGGGGTGAGCGATGCCAGAACGCGCGTGGTGGTTTCACGCAGGTTGGCCTGAATCGCTGCATCAAGCGGCTGAACGGCGTTTTTATCTTCGATGAAATCGCCAAGGTGGCTGTCTTCCTCGTCCCCGATCGGGGTTTCGAGCGAGATCGGCTCTTTGGCAATTTTCAGAACCTTACGAACCTTTTCAAGCGGCATCTGAAGTTTTTCAGCCAGCTCTTCCGGGGTCGGTTCACGACCGATTTCATGCAACATCTGGCGCGACGTCCGCACAAGCTTGTTGATGGTTTCGATCATGTGAACCGGAATACGGATGGTTCGGGCCTGATCGGCGATAGAACGCGTGATCGCCTGACGGATCCACCAGGTCGCATAGGTCGAGAATTTATACCCACGGCGGTATTCAAATTTGTCCACCGCCTTCATCAGGCCAATATTGCCTTCCTGAATAAGGTCAAGGAACTGAAGACCACGGTTGGTGTATTTTTTCGCAATCGAGATCACAAGACGCAGGTTGGCCTCGATCATCTCTTTCTTCGCGCGGCCTGCTTCACGTTCACCTTTGTTGACAACACCGTAAACGCGGCGGAATTCACCAATCGGCAAGCCGACCTCGGCGGAAACACCGCCAACGCCTTCGCGCAGATTGGCAATTTCATCAGGATAGCGTTCGATAAAGGCTTTCCAGCCCTTGCCCGGCAGCCCTGAAACACGTTCCATCCAGTTCGGGTCAAGCTCGTTGCCCTGATACTGTTTGACGAAGTCCGGACGTTTGATTTTGCAACGATCGGCAAAGCGCAGAAGTTTACCTTCAAGGCCAAGCAAACGGTTGTTCAAACCCGTCAGGTGATCAAGAAGCTCTTCAATGCGGAAGTTGTTCAAGTGAACATCTTCCATCAAATCGACCATCTCGTTCTTAAGCTTGTTGTAACGCTTTTCGGTCGCGGCCGGAACGGCTTCACCCTTGTTATGCGCTACAAGACGCTGTTCTTGCGCCTTATGAAGCTTTTCATAGGTTTTGGCGATAAGTTCGAATTTCTCAAGAACCTGCTCGGTCAGTTCTTCTTCCATTTTGGAAAGCGAAACATTGACCTGCTCGTTCTCGTCATCGTCGTCATCGTCTTCACGACGTTCGCTACCTTCTTCGCCTTCTTCACCTTCAGAGGTCTCGGACTCATCTTCGTCCTCTTCCTCTTCCTCATCCCCAACAAGTCCTTCCGGGGTTTCGGTTTCGGCGTCCTCATCGTCGTCTTCGCTTGGCGTGTCGAAACTTTCGACATCTGCTTCTGCGTCAACTTCGGTCTCAGCGTCAGCGTCTTCCTCGTCGCCTTCTGCGGCTGCAATTTCCGCTTCCGGGCCACCGCCATAGGTGGTTTCAAGGTCGATAACATCACGCAGCAAAAGTTCACCAGCCTGAAGCTGATCATGCCAGTTAACAATCGCACGGATGGTCAGCGGGGATTCGCAAATCCCGCCAATCATCATGTCACGACCGGCCTCGATACGTTTGGCAATGGCAATTTCGCCTTCGCGTGACAGCAGTTCAACACTGCCCATCTCGCGCAGATACATCCGCACCGGATCATCGGTACGACCAACATCATCGGCAGAAATATTGCCACTCGGATCGGCTTCTGCTTCTTCGTTGTCGTCATTATCATCAGCTTCATCAGCATCGATGACATTGATGCCCATCTCATTGAGATTGCTCATCACGTCTTCGATCTGCTCTGACGAAAAATGTTCCGACGGCAGCGCCTTGTTCAACTCATCGACCGAGATGTGGCCTTTCTCTTTGCCCTTGGCAATGAGCTTTTTGATGGCCGCCTTATATGTATCGAGAAGAGGTCCGTCTGCGTTTTCAGAAGAGTTCTTTTTCTCTTCAGCGTTCGAAGTCTTAGACGACATCTATTCCCCGTTTCCCGCTGGGTACATTCGTACCGTTGTTGTCCCAAGCACTGTGTCTTATTCAGCGCAAATCACAAATAGCCCGATCGCCGATCTTTAAGCGCATAACACACAAAGATCAGTCGTCGAGCTTAAACACTTTTTCCCGGCGTCGAGCGAGATCCTCACGCCTGTGAGAAAATCTCTCCCATTCTTCCTCGCTGGTATCTGCTGCCAACTGTCGGACGGCGTATTTTGCCTCTTCGTCCTCCAGGGAGCTTACAGCCATGGAAAAAACTTGCTTCCAACCCGTCAAGGCCCGTTCAAGCGGCGTTTCGGGCTTGGCGAAAGCAGCGTGCGCAATAACATTCGCACTAACCACCCGCAAAACTGTCTCTGACAGCCCGTCGCGCTCCAGATGGGTCTTGATCGTTTCACAATCAAGTCCAGGATCGTCATCTAGCAGCTTTAAGACGGCCCGACGAAGATTGTCAAGCGCGGAGTCTGCACAACTATAGATTCCAAGCTGTTCACCGATCTCATCATGAAGGCTTGGATGGTTGATCAGTGTCAGCAAAAGTATGGAGTCTTGCAGATCGCGCTTCTGTCCCATTGGTGGTCGTGACATGCCCGGCACTGCTTTCCCGGCCGGACCCAAGAAGTAGTCATTTTTTCCACGCCGGCCACCCCGGACAAACTTTTTATTTTGATAACCGCCCCCAGATGAGGCCTTGTATCCCTGTTTTCCGCCACGGTCGCCCTTAAACAGCTTCCAGATACGGTCATTAAACATTGACTTGTATTGTGACCGAACGGATTCGTCGGCAATCACTGAAATACGCTGATTGATATCGGCCTCAAGGGCTGCACGCCGTTCGGGCGTATCAATCTTATGCGCGCCAACATCCATCCGCCAGACCAGTTCGGCCAATGGAACCGCCTGATCAATAATTTTCTGGAAACTATCAAACCCACCGGCCCCGGCCATCAAGCTATCGGGGTCTTCGCCTTCTGGCAGGATGGAAAACAGCAATGACTTCCCCGGTCGCAAGATCGGCAAGGCACGTTCTGCCGCCCGCACTGCCGCCCGTTTACCCGCCGCATCGCCATCAAGACACATGACCGGCTCATTGGCCATTTTCCAAAGTTCGCCAATTTGTTCTTCGGTCACCGCCGTCCCAAGCGGGGCGACTGCCCCCCGGAAACCTGCGCGATGCAACGCGATGACATCCATATAACCTTCGGTCACGATAATCGGCGCGTCATGACGGGCTGCTTCGCGGGCTTGCGGCAAGCCATACAAAAGCCGCCCCTTGTGGAACAATGGCGTATCGGGACTGTTAAGGTATTTTGGCTTGCCATCGCCCATGACACGCCCGCCAAACGCCACCACCCGTCCACGACGATCAAGGATCGGGAACATCACCCGCCCCCGAAAACGGTCATAGCTTTGCCGGTTGCCATCTTCGGGCTCGATCAGAAGCCCGGCCTCAACCATCAGTTTTTCGTCAATATCTTCGCGCTTTAAGGCGGCTTTTAACGCCCCACGGCTATCGGGGGCAAAGCCCAGACGAAATTCGGAAATTGTTTTATCGTCCAACCCGCGGCGATGGAAATATTCCAGACCTTCCTTGCCTTCGGGCATTCGAAGCATTTTCTCAAAGAACGCACAGGCTGCTTCCATCACCTCATAAAGGGTTTTGGCTTTTTGTTCGCGTTCTTGGGCTTCGCGTGACGGTTTGGGCACATCCATGCCAACCTGATTGGCAAGAACTTCGACCGATTCAACAAAGGTCAACCCACGGGTATTCATCACAAAGCTGATGACATCACCATGCGCACCACAGCCAAAGCAGTGATAGAAACCCTTTTGTTCATTCACCGTGAAAGATGGGGATTTTTCAGAATGGAACGGACACAGCCCGGAATATTCCCGGCCACGCTTGATCAGCTTCACCGATGAACCGACGATATCCGCCAGTCCGACCCGTGCCCGCAGGTCGTCTAAGAACGACTGGGGAAAGCTCATATTTGTCCCGATCCCATGATGTTATTGCGCCTCGACGCAACCCTGTTGATGGTCTTTGCCCCGCCCTGCTTGTTATCTCGCTTTGGTACTATAAAGCGATCCACAGGCTTTGGGACGACGAAAGCCGGACGATTTTACACGCCCGGCTTCCAATTAAATAGGCCTGTTGGGATTAACCCAAAAGTTTTTTGGCAACACCACCGGCTTTGCCGAAATCCATGGTGCCACTATACTTCTCGCGCAAAGCAGCCATGGTACGGCCCATGTCCTTAAGACAGGTCGCGCCAAGGTCCGAAACGGCACCGCGCACAGCTTCTTCGATTTCTTCATCGGAAAGCTGGGCAGGCAGGAACTTTTCGATCACACCGATTTCCGATGCTTCCTGTTCTGCCAATTCAGGGCGATTGCCCTTGGTGTACATCTCGATGCTTTCGCGGCGCTGTTTTACCATTGCCTGAAGCAGATTGACGATTTCATCATCGGCAATACCGTCGGTATTGCCCTCGCCCCGTGCTGCGATATCGCGTTCCTTAAGTGCTGCCAGAATAAGGCGCACGGTGGTTACGGAGCAGGCATCCTTAGCAAGGACAGCCTTTTTCAAAGCGTCATTAAGCTGCGATCGCAGCATGGCTCATCTCTGATTCTGTGGAAGAAAGGAGCGAACATACCGCAAAACAGCGTCCGAGGCAAAGAAAACATGCCCTCGCAAAACGTTGATTTTCCTAGAGAAATAAAAGTTTGGATGCGTTCTTGACATGCCCGCGCGACTCCCGTAGACATCCGCCAATTTGCCTACCGGGATTAACACTTGCCCCGCTTTCAGTACGCTCGACTGGTGCAACCTATGCGCACAGTTCCCCATACTGGAAACCTGTTGGCACGTCTGCATGCCCGGTATGCAGGTTAATTGCAGCCGTTTGAGTCGGCTTGCGCACAAATATTATATATAAAAAGACTCCGTGTCTCACCGTGGATAAACCGAAAGGACATTTGCCAATGTCAGCGCCCACGCACACCCCGCCTCCTGGTGCTTCTGCCGTTCTGGTTCTCGCAGATGGTTCAGTATTTTGGGGACGCGGCGTCGGTGCCCGAGGAGAGGTCGTCGGCGAAGTCTGCTTCAACACCTCGATCACGGGCTATCAGGAAATCATGACCGACCCGTCTTACGCCGGTCAAATGATCACCTTTACCTTCCCGCATATCGGTAATGTCGGCACCAACGACGAAGACATCGAAAATGCCACCCCGGTCGCCCTTGGCTGCATCCTGCGCCAGGACATTACCGACCCATCCAACTTCCGCGCTCAGAAACATTTCAACGACTGGCTGGTCGAACATGGCCGCATCGGGATTGCCGGTGTTGATACCCGTCGCCTGACCAAACGCATCCGAAACGAGGGCGCGCCGAACGGTGTGATTTGTCACAACCCCGATGGCACCTTTGACATCCCTGCCCTGATTGCCAAGGCCAATGCATGGCCGGGCCTGGAAGGCATGGACCTTGCCAAGGATAATAGCTGCACCACCGGCTATGACTGGGACGAAGCCCTTTGGGCCCGCGAAGGCGGATATGGCAAACTTGGCAATGCCAAACATCATGTGGTTGCCATTGATTACGGTGTCAAACGCAACATCCTGCGCAACCTTGCCAGCCTTGACTGCAAAGTATCGGTTGTTCCGGCCACCACATCAGCCGAAGACATTCTGGCAATGAGCCCGGATGGCATCTTCCTGTCAAACGGTCCGGGTGACCCTGCGGCAACTGGCGAATACGCGGTTCCGACCATTCAAAAACTGATCAATAGCGGCAAGCCAGTCTTTGGCATCTGCCTTGGTCATCAGATGATGGCGCTGGCTCTTGGCGCCAAAACCATGAAAATGGATGTCGGCCATCGCGGTGCCAACCACCCGGTGAAGGATACCACGACGGGTGTTGTCGAAATCACCTCGCAGAACCATGGCTTTGTCGTTGATAAAGACAGCCTGCCTGACAATGTCGAAGCAACACACTTCTCGTTGTTTGATGGATCGCTTGCGGGGCTTCGCGTCAAAGACAAACCGGCCTTTGCGGTTCAGTACCACCCGGAAGCATCACCGGGGCCGCATGACAGCCACTACCTGTTCAAACGTTTCGTTGGTCTGATCGAGGATGCAAAGTCCTGATCATCTGATCAGGACACGCCCAAAGATACGCGATTAACGGACTTTAACGAGGCGGTGCTGCATATGCGCACCACCCTGCGAAAAGCGGAAAACGACATGCCGAAACGTACAGATATCAAATCAATCCTCATCATCGGTGCTGGCCCGATTGTCATTGGTCAGGCGTGCGAGTTTGACTATTCAGGCGCACAGGCCTGTAAGGCGCTGAAGGAAGAAGGTTACCGCGTCATTCTGGTCAACTCCAACCCTGCGACCATTATGACCGACCCGAACTTGGCTGATGCAACCTATATCGAGCCGATCACACCGGAAATGGTCGCCAAGATCATTGAAAAAGAACGCCCAGACGTTCTGTTGCCGACCATGGGTGGCCAGACGGCCCTTAACACGGCCCTTGCCCTTTATGATGACGGCACGCTCGAAAAATACGGCGTTGAAATGATCGGTGCGAAAAAGCACGTCATTGAAAAGGCCGAAGATCGTCAGTTGTTCCGCGAAGCCATGGACAAGATCGGCCTTGAAAGTGCGCGCTCTGCAATGGTTCGCACCTTTGAAGAAGCGGTCGTTGCCCTTGAAACCACCGGCCTTCCGGCAATCATCCGCCCAAGCTTTACCCTTGGCGGTGAAGGTGGCGGCATTGCTTATAACCGCGAAGAGTTTGAACAGATTGTGCGCAATGGTCTGGCGATTTCGCCGACCCACACGGTTCTGGTCGAAGAATCCATTCTGGGTTGGAAAGAATATGAAATGGAAGTTGTCCGCGACCATGCGGATAACTGCATTATCATTTGTTCGATTGAAAACGTCGATCCGATGGGCATCCATACCGGCGATTCAATCACCGTCGCACCTGCCCTGACCTTGACCGATAAAGAATACCAGATCATGCGCGATGCCTCCTTGGCGGTCCTGCGCGAGATCGGTGTTGATACCGGTGGGTCGAACGTTCAGTTCGCAGTGAACCCGGATGATGGCCGCCTGATCGTCATTGAAATGAACCCGCGCGTATCGCGTTCATCGGCACTGGCATCCAAGGCAACCGGTTTCCCGATTGCCAAGATCGCTGCCAAGCTTGCGGTTGGGTACACCCTTGATGAACTTGATAACGACATTACCGGTGTGACCCCGGCATCGTTTGAGCCGACCATTGATTATGTCGTCACCAAAATTCCGCGCTTTACGTTTGAAAAGTTCCCCGGTGCTCAGGCACTTCTGGGCACGGCGATGAAGTCGGTTGGTGAAGCCATGTCAATCGGTGGCTGCTTTGCCGAAAGCCTTCAGAAAGGCCTGCGTTCGATGGAAACCGGCTTGACCGGCCTGAACGAAGTCAAAATCGAAGGCGCACCTGATAAGGCCGCCATTCGCGCCAAGCTGACCCAGCCGATCCCGTTCCGCATTCTTTATGCGGCACAGGCATTCCGTCATGGTCTAACGCTTGAAGAAATCCGTTCGGCAACCAAGTTTGATCCTTGGTATCTTAAACAGATTGAAATGCTGGTTAGCGAAGAAGAAAAAGTTCGCGCAAACGGCATTCCAACCGACAAGCAGGAATTGCTGCGTCTTAAGAAACTTGGTTTCTCGGATGCGCGCCTTGCCGAACTGGTTGGCCGCGAAGAAGACGACGTTCGTGCTGATCGTCAGGCACTTGGCCTGCGCCCGGTTTACAAACGGATCGACACCTGTGCTGCCGAATTCCCATCACGCACGTCCTATATGTATTCCATGTATGAAGGTGATGGCTTTTTCGAACCTGAAAACGAAGCCGAAGTTACCGATCGCAAGAAAGTCATCATTCTTGGGGGTGGTCCGAACCGTATTGGTCAGGGCATCGAGTTTGATTACTGCTGTGTGCACGCGGCTTATGCCCTGCGCGAAGCGGGTATCGAGGCCATCATGGTCAACTGTAACCCTGAAACGGTTTCAACCGACTATGACACCTCGGATCGTCTGTATTTCGAACCGCTGACCGCAGAAGACGTGATCGAACTTTGCCAGCTTGAACAAACCAATGGCGAACTTCTTGGCGTGATTGTTCAGTATGGTGGTCAAACCCCGCTGAAACTGTCAGCAGCCCTTGAAAAAGCCGGTATCCCGATCCTTGGCACCAGCCCTGACAGCATCGACCTTGCCGAAGACCGCGACCGTTTCCAGGCACTGGTCAACAATCTTGGCCTGAAACAGCCGGCAAACGGTATTGCCCGTTCGGTTGATGAAGCCGTTACGATTGCCGAAGGTGTTGGTTACCCGATCGTTATCCGCCCGTCTTATGTTCTGGGTGGCCGTGCGATGGAAATCGTCCACACCACCGAAGACCTTCTGCGCTATATGACCGAAGCCGTACAGGTATCGGGCAAAAGCCCGGTTCTGATCGACAGCTTCCTTCAGGATGCGATCGAAATTGATGCCGATGCGGTTTCCGATGGTGAAAACGTCTTTGTCGCGGGCATCATGCAGCATATCGAAGAAGCCGGTATCCATTCCGGTGACTCGGCCTGCTCGCTGCCGCCATATTCACTTGACGAGGCAATGATCGACCGCCTGAAAGCCCAGACCGTTCAATTGGCCAAGGCGCTTAACGTTGTTGGTCTGATGAACGTTCAGTTCGCGATCAAGGATGACGTGATCTATCTGATCGAAGTCAACCCGCGTGCGTCGCGTACTGTACCGTTCGTTGCCAAGGCAACCGGCAACCCGATTGCCAAGATCGGCGCGCGGATCATGGCTGGTGAAAAACTGGGCGACTTTGAAATTGATCACGGTCCGTTCAAACATATCGCGGTTAAAGAAGCCGTCCTTCCGTTCAACCGGTTCCCCGGTGTTGATACCCTGCTTGGCCCGGAAATGCGCTCAACCGGCGAAGTCATGGGCCTTGATACCGATTTCGGTCGCGCATTTGCCAAGGCACAGATGGCCGCAGGCCATACATTGCCGCTTGGTGGCAAGGTTTTCATCTCGGTTAAAAACCATGACAAACCGGCTGCTGTTCAACTCGCACGCGATGCCATTGCCCTTGGCTTTGGTGTGGTTGCGACCCACGGCACAGCAGAAGCTCTTGAAAAAGAAGGGCTAGACGTCACCCCGGTCAATAAGGTACAGGAAGGACGTCCCCATATTGTGGACATGATGAAGAACGGCGATATCAACCTGGTATTCAATACCACCGAAAGCAAACAGGCCGTGGTCGATAGTTTCTCGATCCGCCGAACTGCCCTTACAGATGATATTCCGTACTACACGACTGTCGCCGGTGCCCGTGCAACATTACGCGCCATCGACAACCTGAAACGCGGAGCACTTGATGTTCGCGCGGTTCAGGAATATCTTGGGGACAAGTACTAAGGTTCTTTACCGAACCTGACCGAAGAATTCAGACCGCCCGGCGGTAAAATGCCGGGCGGTTGATTTTGTAGTATCGACCGCTAATAAGAATAGGCTGTGAGCGCGATGGAAAAAGTACCAATGACCCCGCAAGGGCATGAGCGCCTTGAAGGTGAACTGAAGCATCGCAAATCTGTTGAGCGTCTTGAGATCATCAAGGCGATTGCGGAAGCACGCGAGCATGGCGATCTGTCAGAAAATGCCGAATACCATGCAGCACGCGAGCGCCAAAGTTTCTGCGAAGGTCGTATTGCCGAACTTGAAGACGTTCTGAGCCGTTCCGAAGTGATCGACGTTCCGTCCTTGGCGGGTAGTGTTGTGAAGTTCGGTGCAACGGTTAAACTTGTCGACGAGGATACCGACGAAGAAACCACCTATCAGATCGTTGGCCCGATCGAGGCTGACATCAATTCCGGCCGCATTTCAACGACGTCCCCAATTGGACGGTCCTTGATCGGTAAATCGGTCGGTGATTCTGTCGAGGTGATTGTTCCCGGCGGCACCAAAAGCTATGAAATTTTGAAGGTCGATTTCTCCTAAGCGAGAAAGCTACCAATCAAAAAACGGCCCGATGAAAATTCGGGCCGTTTTTTTGTGCCTGCATTGCAGATCCATTCACACACTTCGCCAAAACCAAAAAAGCCGGGCGATTGCCCGGCTTTCCAGATGATGATGGTGCGATCAATGCAATCGCATTAGCCATTCTTAGCCAAGCGTTCAAGAAGACCTTCAACATTGTGGTTAAGGTTAGAAGCCTCAGTTCCCAAATTACCGGCACTGCCCAAAAGCTCTGTTGCCGTTTGGCCGGTTTCTTCGGAAATTTGTGACAACTGATGAATAAGTTCCGACAGCTCGCGGGTTGCATCAACCGTCACATTCAGGCTTTGCGCAATCTCACGGGTTGCCCCTTGTTGTTCATCCATGGTTGTCGAAATCGTTGATGCGACTTCAACCATGTCACCAATGGTTTCAGAAACCCCCTTCACCGCCGATACAGAATCCCCGGTTGCCGCCTGAATTTCCGAAATCTGCTGGGCGATTTCATCGGTTGCACGGGCTGTCTGGCTGGCAAGGTTCTTGACCTCGTTGGCAACAACGGCAAAACCTTTGCCTGCTTCACCGGCACGGGCCGCTTCAATGGTTGCGTTCAAGGCCAACAAATTGGTCTGGGATGCGATGTCGGTAATCAGACTAACGACTTCGCCGATTTTCTCAGCAGCTTTGGACAACCATTCAATACGCTCACTCGCCGTTGACGAACGATCAACCGCATTGTTGGTAATGTCACGTGCACGGTCAATCTGGCGCGTGATTTCATCAGCGGATGCGTTGATTTCTTCAACAGCAGATGCTGCAGACTGCACGTTCTGTGATGTTTCTTCGGATGCGTGCACCGCCCCCTTGGATGCTTCACGGCCGACACGCGCACGATCATTCATATGTTGTGCACGTTGCTGTAGCTGAACAGATTCCTGATCAACCGCCCCAGCCGATTTGCCGATCAATGTTGAAATCTGATCTGCTAGTTCGCGCTTGAACTGCGCGCGATCAGTTTCGGTTTGTTTACGAAGCTGATCGTTTTGTGCAAGCAAATCTTCTGCCGCCGTAGCGGCCTTTACGGCTTCGCTACGGGCTGCTTCTGCATTGGAAAGTGTCGAATACAGGCTTTTGCACGACCAGATCAAAACACCGGCCTCAACAATAACGACGACCGCATGCAGCACAACCCGCCAGAACTGCCCACCTTCCGGGAACACCCAATAAGGTACTGCAAAATTAAGAATAAGGTGATGCAGCGCGATAACGCCGGAAACGACGACAATCGTTCTCCAGCAAACCAACGCCCCCAATACCGCAAGGGCGGCAAAGAAATACATATGCACATCAATCTGCCAGGAATGCCCGCGCAGGGCATAAACCAGCACACCAACCTGCAAGATCATCGCCGAAGATACGACAAAACGTGACACCTGCGCTTGTGCCCCGGCCACCCGATAGACAAAATAAGCAACAGCCGCAAACACTGCACTGGCAACCAGTGCCGACATGGCATCATTGCCCGCAACATACCCTGCGATACCGCTTAATGGGATGTGCAGCGTCAAAATAACAAACAGTGCTTTCAGAGCATTTGCCCGAATTTCTAGTAACTTTTCCATTGGTATGCACCCAGCCTTCAAAAGGCGTTTTTGGTTTCGTCCAAACTAAAACACGCTGATAGAACCAGCGGAGATAAACTAAAAATTGCGCCAAAATCGGTGGCTTTGGGCACAACGCCGTCATCGCGAACGACAACGGCCATATGGCCAAAACCACCAAACCGCGCGACACGACCGCCCGCAGCACCAACTTGTACAAGGATTTCTTCTTCTGACATGGAAAATGGGAAAACCATGCCCACTCCGGCCTCGGCCCCAGTTTCGGCTGGTCGATAAGACAAAACCAGCAGCAGCAAAACGCCAAAAACCGCGAACGTTATTGTCGGACCTATCCCCTTCCAGTCCGCATCATCCGCGACCAAATTTTGCTCATTGAAGTGGGATTTCCTGAACACTTCCGACTACGCCCCTTAGATATGCGTACTATCCCATTAGTATAGGTATAAGTTTTGTATGCTTATCCCACACTCTTTACAAGGTTATTTACCCCTAGGCTTCATATCGATGCCTGAAATTCATCCAAAACAGGTAAAAACCCGTATCTCGATTTTTGCTCAATCAAGGTACGAACCACTGTCGCAAACGGACCAACGCGGCCTGAAAAATATGAAGGTGGATTGGAAAAGAACGCCTCGAAATGCCAAGCGCAGGATCAAGGCGCCCTGTCGCATTCCATCAAACTGGGTAATCAGAAAATAGCTTCAGATACACAAAACCGGCGCTCAATGGCGCCGGTTCGACCGTCTATTTAACGATGTCAGTTGATATCAGGCCGTAACCCGAACCAATCAGTCTTCAACCTCGATATCAATCGGAACACCGGGCATGTTTTTGGCGGTGCGAATCGATAATGCCGACTTAACGTGATTAACGTTCTCGGCAACGGTGAGCTGGGTGGTCAGGAATTTCTGATATTCATCCCAGCTATGGGAAACGATCTTAAGCAAGAAATCCATCTCGCCTGCCACCATGTGGCATTCGCGCACTTCAGGCCATGCTGCCGCACGGGCTTCGAACGCGCGCAAATCATGTTCTGCCTGACTTGCCAGACCGACCATCGCAAAAACAGTGACGTTATAGCCAAGTGCCTGCGCATCAACATCGGCATGATAGCCCTGAATGAAACCGGTTTCTTCAAGTGCACGTACACGACGCAAACAGGGCGGGGCCGATATACCTGCACGTCGTGCAAGTTCCACATTGGTCATGCGGCCATCTTCCTGTAGATCGCGCAGAATTCTGCGGTCGATCTTGTCGAGTTTGACCCGTTGCATTTATTCCTCGATTCTGTGCGCGAAAGTTACCCCGTTTGAAACAATATTACAGCGAGGCAAGTTGCTGGCAATAATATAATCCAATCAAGAATGCAATCTTGTGCTTGGATGCCGTAACTGAAAATGCTGTAAAATCCGCTTTTTGTGCGGTTTTCTCCCCTTCTGTTCAGCGACTTGAACCCTGTTTGCAAAGCTTCGGGCAAACCAAGCACCTCAACAGCAGAAAATCATGCTCCCCAAAACGGCAAAAAGGCCTGCAAACTTTGCGTGAAGCGGTTGCGTCTTGCCCGATCAGCCCATATGTTCGAGCGCAGTTTTTCATTTAGCTCGGACGAACTCAAAGAACATGGCCCAGGAACATCAGACCAAAGTCCTTATCATCGGCTCCGGCCCTGCTGGATACACTGCAGCAATTTATGCGGCACGCGCCAATCTTGAACCCATGATGGTGATGGGTCTGCAGCCGGGCGGTCAGTTGACGATCACAACCGATGTCGAAAACTATCCGGGCTTTGCCGATGTCGTTCAGGGTCCGTGGCTGATGGATCAGATGAAAGCACAGGCCGAGCATGTCGGCACCAAAATGGTCCATGATCTGATTACCGAGGTCGATTTCTCCAAACGTCCGTTCGTCTGCAAAGGCGATTCTGGCGACACCTATATTGCGCAAACCGTTATCATCTCAACCGGTGCGCAGGCCCGCTGGCTTGGCCTTCCGGGCGAAGAAAAATTCAATGGCCGCGGCGTTTCGGCATGTGCGACCTGTGATGGCTTTTTCTATCGCAACAAACCGGTGACGGTTGTTGGCGGCGGGAATACCGCGGTTGAAGAAGCTCTTTATCTTGCGGGTATTTGCTCGAAAGTCACCTTGATCCATCGCCGTGATGAACTTCGCGCAGAAAAAATGCTGCAGGAACGTTTGCTAAAACACGAAAAGATCGATGTTGTTTGGGACAGCGTAGTTGACGACATTCTTGGCGGCGATGGCCCGATGGACGGCGTTGAAGCCGTGCGTGTGCGCAACATCAAAACCGATGAAGTTACCGACATTCCGGCAGATGGTTTCTTTGTTGCGATCGGTCACGATCCGGCAACCGCCATCTTCAAAGGTCAGGTCGAGATGGATGACGAAAACTACGTTCTGGTAAACCCCGGCAGCACGGTCACCAATATTAAAGGTGTCTTTGCAGCAGGTGACGTAACAGACAAAATCTATCGTCAGGCTGTAACTGCTGCTGGCATGGGCTGCATGGCTGCCCTTGAAGCAGAAAAGTTCATTGCTGAACAAGAAGACTGATCATCTTTTAAGATCGTTTATCGGGATAGCCGTGCGGCGACACCCTCTGGCTATCTTTATAGACACCAAAATACCAAGGAGGATGCAAAAATGCGTCCTCCTTTTTTAATGGTTACAATCCGTTCCCATCCCGCCATTCGCCTAACTTTTCTTAACCAACAGGGCATTGCAAAATCCATAGTTTGGAAAATGCCTGCTTGCAGAAAATGCAACAGGCCTCATATTGGTTATTAATCATGCGCTTGGACAATTTGTGTCTGGCACTTAACAGTGTTGAAACCAAATTGCCCATACAAGAAGAGAAATATTATCAGGGGACTGGCGCAGCGACCGTGCGGCAGTGACATCTAGGAGCAGGTCTATGGATTGGGACAAGCTGCGTGTTTTTCACGCTGTTGCAGAAGCTGGAAGCTTCACCCATGCGGGGGAAAACCTTAATCTGAGCCAGTCGGCCGTAAGCCGGCAGATCAGCGCACTTGAAGAAAGTGTGAAGGTTCCGCTGTTCCATCGTCATGCCCGTGGCCTTATCCTGACCGAACAGGGCGAGTTGTTATATCGCACAGCCCACGACGTTTTCGCCAAATTGTCGATGGCCGAGGCCCGTATTCGCGAATCCAAGGAACGCCCAAGTGGCCCGCTTAAGGTTACGACCACGGTGGCCTTTGGTTCAACCTGGTTGACCCCGCGCATCAATGAATTCCTTGAACGCTACCCGGAAATCGAATTGTCGCTGGTTCTCAATGACGAGGAACTCGACCTTGCCATGCGCGAAGCCGATGTTGCAATCCGTATGCAACCGCCACGTCAGGCCGATCTGGTTCAGCGCCAATTAATGACATTGCGCTATCACGTGTTTGCAGCGCCGGAATATATCAAACAGTACGGCATGCCTAAAACACCAGAAGAACTTAAAGACCACCGCCTGATCATTTATGGTGCGGATGCACGCCCACCGGTATCGAACGTCAACTGGATGATGGCCACAGCCCAGCAGTTCAAACCCGATATGCGCCCGATTCTGAAACTGAATAATATCTATGGTATTTTCCGTGCGACAGAATCTGGTTTGGGGATTTCTGCGCTGCCGGACTATTTGGTTCCGGCTGATAGTAATCTGGTGCGCATCCTGCCGGAACTCGAAGGGCCAAGCTTTGATGCCTACTTCGTTTATCCCGAAGAATTGCGTCATTCCAAACGTATTGCCGTTTTCCGTGACTTCCTGATCGAAGAAATCACCAAGGTCAAGGTAAAGGCCGCTGCGGCCAAAGCTGCCAGCGACAAATAAGTCCATCGGTTATCACTGCATACACGGCCCGGCTTTCGCCGGGCCGTTTTGCGTTGTTTCAGGACTTTCCAAACTTTGCGATATTCGCGCGCCTAAAACCACACATCTAAACCCTTGGCCGCCGTCCCCACTCACAGCGTCCAAAAACCTCTTTAGCGACAGAACTTTACAAAAGTATCTCTTAAAAATTGCAACAATGTTGCGCGCAAGAAAGGGTTCATAACAATCTGCGCGTGATTTTAACCCTAGGGTTCATGCAAAAACGCTTACCTAAGACCTTCGAACAAGGATTTTTAGCAACCAACGAAGTGCGTTTGACGCGGGGCTGGTCATAATTACTTAAAATTACTGCCATTTTTCTGCCATGCATCTGACGCATGGTTGGTCTGAAGTTTTTATACTTCAAATGTAATATAACCCAACCTATATTTGCATCATAGGTTGTGAGCAGACGCAAAAGCGAAATCGCTCCAATCTTCGCTGATCTCCGCATGATCCGTCCGTCGGAACGTTATCCGGCACTGGAATCTCCCCCAAGATTCCTTGCGTCTCCCAGACGTAAACCTCCCTGTTGAATTGTGCCGGTAGCGCCCCCCCTGCTACCGGCATTTTTTTGTGCTCCTGCAAAAAAATTGCTGCTGTTTTACGCGCTCTTTGCCGTACTCAGCTCATAATCCTCAATAATTTTGTTTATTTTCAATAGGTTAAATAGAAAAAACGAACTACCAAACATTTATGCATATTTTGCATGGCTGAAAAAGCAATTTGGCAGTGGTCTTTCCCGTCAAAAACGCTATCTTCTCTCTCGAACCGCAGCGACACACGTCGCAGCGCGGTACAGAGTTTTCTCCCTGACCGAATTTCGGTCTTAGCCGGACGCCCTGTCCGGCTTACCCAGGGCCCTGCGAAGGGTCCTACGTCTCCCAGACGTGAAGCCTCCCTGATAAACTTGCCGGGCACATTTGTTGCCCGGCTTTTTTTTGCCTTTTTCATCCCTGTCCCAACATCCACGCCTCAGCACAAAGCCTTAGCACGCAAGCGTGATCAAACGTCATCACCTGCTTACTTGGCAAGGGGACGGCAACCTTTCACTATGGCCCCAATGACGCAACCGGGCACGGCCCGATGATCGCAATCAGGAGCGGTTGGCAATGAGAAGCACACTTGGCGCATTCCTGTTTGGCAAAGACACCAAAACCCGTCTTCCAGAACGGGTGCAGTCCGCCATCAAGAAACAACAGGACGAAAGCGAAAAGCTTATTGGCTGGGTTCAGCTTTTATTGGTGACGATCTTTGCCAGCCTATATGCCATTGCGCCAAAAACCTCGATGAGTGACGGCATCCATCCAGTCCCTTGGGCGCTTGGTCTGTATTATCTGTTCACGCTAAAACGACTTGCCCTTGCCTATCGCAATGCCTTGACCAGCAGGTTTCTCACCCTATCGGTTATTGCCGATATTGGGCTTTTGATGGTCCTGATCTGGAGTTTCCATATCCAGTATATGCAACCGGCAAGTTTCTATCTCAAAGCACCGACGGTGCTTTATGTCTTCATCTTCATTTCATTGCGCAGTTTGCGGTTTGATCCGCGCTATATCCTGATTGCCGGTGGCACCGCCGCTGTCGGCTGGATCGCCCTTACAGGCTACGTTCTCTGGAGCGAGGGCGGCAAAAGCATGATCACGCGTGACTACGTCACCTATCTCACATCGAACTCGATTCTGATCGGGGCCGAGATCGACAAGATCATTGCCATTGTCTTGGTATCGCTTGTGCTGGCCATTGCCGTTATGCGCGCCAAACGATCGTTTATCCGCGCGGTCAGTGATGAAATCGCCGCCCGTGATTTATCACGATTTGTCTCACCGGAAATTGCCGATCGCATCACCCATGCCGAACACCAAATCAAGCCCGGTGATGGTGAAGCGGTTGTGGCAACTGTGATGTTCACTGACATTGAAGGTTTTTCAACGGTCTCTGAAAAACTCAGCCCAAAAGAACTGGCAACGATGCTTAATGAGTATTTCACCGAAACCAATGCGGTGATTACCCGATTTGGGGGCGTCATCACCCAGTTCGAAGGCGATGCCATGCTGATAACCTTCAACGCTGTCACGCCGGTTTCAGAACATGCTTTGAATGCCATCCGCACAGCATTGGCCATTCAGGAAATTTCCCAAACACGCGTCTACAGCTTTGGCGGTAAGCTTAAAACCCGATGCGGCATCAATAGCGGTGAAATCGTGATTGGCGCGATTGGGTCCGAAAACCGCCTGACCTTCACCGTCCATGGCGATAACGTCAATATTGCCGCACGGCTTGAAACACTTAACAAGCAATATGGCAGCTATATTCTTGCGACCGAAGAAACCGTGCAATCCTGCGGCGATCACGCCGACATCCCGGCGTGGACTCCGCGTGGTGACGTAACCGTGCGCGGACGAGAAACACCAACCCAGGTGCTTAGCATCGCTCCGATTGCTTTGTCCGAAAAGAACTCGGTCCAAGCCCCAGATCAGGTTGCCCGCTGATCGCGCGCCAAAGGCCGCACTCCAATCACCGCTGCGCTACTCCTGCACTTCTCCCTCTGCCTCTCTGCCTAATACGGCAAGCAAAATCATATTTCACACCAGATACAGAAATTAAAAGCCCGGGGAGCATAATGCTCGCCCGGGCTTTGGGGACAGATGGTCTTGGGGAGACCGATCGGATGCGGTGCCTTGCCCGTTGGGGTAAAGGACACTTCGGGGAGAGAGCATCCTAAGCGGGCCTCGATGCGTTGTGAGGGAGGGCACAGCATCGATGTTTGCGCATCCGACAAAAAGGAATATGCCGTTGAAATGGGGCTCAAAAATCGGTGTTTCATGACCATTTGGGGGCGAATTGGGGCAATTAGGGCGCCCGCACCAAATACCAAAACCGGACAAAAAAAGGGGCGGGATAAACCCGCCCCAACTATTCGGGGTCATTATGGTCTTGGGGAGACCGAGTCAGCCGTGGCATTTCAGGAGGGGGAACACCCTGAAAAAGCCGGTCTAGCGTCGTGAGGGGGGACAAATTTTGCTGACCGCGTCCTCGGCTGACAGTTATGAATTTGCCTGATAAACAAGGCAGGAAAACAGGCTGCATTAGGCGATTTCGGGGCGAATTGTGGTCAAATAAGGGCACAGTCGAACCAACCCCTTGATATAACATGCATTAACCATGATCTATTGAGGGGTATGCCAAGCAATACAAGGCCGATACAAGATCGAATGGCCGATTTAAAGCATGTACAAACCGCCCGACAAGGCGCAAAGCCATTGCACGAAGTGCACAATACACTGCACACTGATTTTGCTTAAAACCCCATCATAGAAATACAACCCGGACAAAACCGGGCATTTGAAACGTTCAGACCGGCTGCTGTTCGCGACAGCAACACATGGAGCCGCTGATAAGCTTATCACAAGCTTCGTGGGATATCGGTCTTCCTGATCAAGGAGATGCCAATGCCCAGCAGTGCCAGTTCGACATCACCCCAACCAACCACATCCCCAGCGCACCCACCGCGCGTTGCCGCCCTGATCGGCCCTTATTCAAGCGGTAAGACATCACTGCTTGAAAGCCTGCTTGCCGCAACCGGGCGCATCCACCGCAAAGGATCCATCCGTGATCACAACACCGTTGGCGATTACAATGCAGAATCCCGATCCCGTGAAATGAGCACCGAACTTACCTGTGCCCAAACCACCTATCTTGGTGAAGAATGGCATTTCATTGATTGTCCGGGCTCTGTCGATTTTGCCCAAGATGCGCGCGAAGCCGCCATGATTTGCGATGTTGCCATTGTTGTCGTTGAGCCCGACCCAAGTCGGGTGATGACGGTTGCCCCGACATTGAAGTTTCTTGATCGCAACCGGATACCACATCTGATTTTCATCAATAAAACCGACCATACCAGTTTCCGTCTGCAAGACAGTTTTGATGCCCTTCAATCCATCTCGGAACGCCCCTTGGTGATCCGCGAAATTCCAATCCGCGATATGAATTCCCCAGATGAACCCATCACCGGCTTTGTCGATATCGTGTCAGAACGTACCTATCAGTATCTCGAAGGACAACCCTCCAAACTGATCGCAATGCCTTCAACCGTTGCAACTCGCGAAAGCCAAACCCGCGAAGGATTGCTTGAAGCACTGGCTGATTTTGACGACAGGTTGCTTGAACAAATTCTCGAAGACCAAAACCCTGCGACTGAAACCATCTATGAAAATCTTGAACGTGATCTGGCCAATGACCTTATTGTTCCAGTGTTCTTTGGGTCGGGCGAACATGATCATGGCATCATTCGATTGCTAAAGGCACTACGCCACGAAGCCCCATCATCGGATGTTTGCGCACATCGTCTGGGCATTGATCCAGACCCAGCCCAAACCGTTCTGCAGATTTTTAAAACCGCCCATCTTTCACATGCTGGGCGGTTTTGTTTTGCCCGCATTTTATCGGGGCAGATCAAAAACGGCGACGCGCTTGGCACAGATAAGGTTTCCGGGCTTTGTACCCTCTATGCCGATAAGCATGAGAAACTTGATCTTGGTACCACCGGTGCCATCGTCGGTTTGCCAAGAATGGAAAAACTTCGGACCGGATCATTGGTCAGCAGCGATGGGGAAATGGAAACTTTGTGGCCCGATCCCCTGCCACCGCTTTATGAAACCGGGCTTGCGGTCACAAAACCCGGAGACGACGTTAAACTGACCGAAGCATTACGCCATCTTTGCGAACAGGACCGATCCATTTCCTTTGGCCATCACGCGAGTACAGGGCAGCTTGTCCTAGCGGGTCAGGGCGATATTCATCTGCAATGCGCCATGGCCCATTTGGCCGAACATTATCACCTTGAAATAACCCCAACACCGGTTCTAACCGGCTATCTTGAAACCATCCGAAAACCCGTATCGGCACGCGGGCGCTATAAAAAGCAAACCGGCGGTCACGGACAATTTGGCGATGCCGCGATTGAACTGCGTCCGCTCGCTCGCGGGGATGGCTTTGAATTTAGCGAACATATTGTGGGCGGTGCGATCCCCCGGCAATATATCTCGGCTGTGGAAAAAGGGGTCCGTGATGGCTTGCGGTCCGGTTCACTTGGCTTTCCCGTCGTGGATGTTGCGGTCAAGCTGGTCGATGGTTCCTTTCACGCAGTTGATAGTTCCGATCAGGCATTCCAGATGGCCGGGCGTATTGCCATTGGCGAGGCCTTAAAGGTCGCAGGACCGGTTTTGTTAGAACCGGTGGATAAATGCACCATCTCGATCCCGTCTGATTTCACATCCAAGGCCCAGCGCCTTGTCAGTACACGGCGCGGACAAATCCTTGGCTTTAATGCCAAAGATGGCTGGCAAGGTTGGGACGAAATCGACGTCCAAATGCCGACATCTGAAACGGCTGATATGGTCACCGAATTGCGTTCGCTAACCCAAGGAACCGGCTTTTTCACCAGAAGCTATTCCCACATGCAGGAACTTGGCGGAAAACAAGCCGATGCCGTGGTTTCCGCCCATCAAAAATCAAAGAACTAGCCTGCTCTGAAAGGCTGCAAAAATAACCACACTTTTTGTAATAGAATTGATCTATTGCAAATAAATAAACGATTGATTGGCTTACCATTTCCGTATGTTCGATACTCTCTGTAACGAGATTGAGAGAGTAAACCTTCAGGGGGTTCCCCACCCCCGACGAGAGGAGATAGAAAATGCAGATTGATATCGGAATTAACGAAACAAACCGTACCGAAATCGCCGACGGGCTTGGCCGTGTTCTGGCAGATTCCTACGCGCTGTACCTCAAGACCCATAACTTCCATTGGAACGTAACGGGTCCGATGTTCCAGACACTGCACACCATGTTCGAACAGCAATATACCGAACTTGCCATGGCGATCGACGAAATTGCTGAACGTATCCGTTCATTGGGTGCCTTCGCCCCGGCCAGTTTCTCAGCCTATGGCGAGTTGACCTCGATCGAAGAAGAAACCGGTGTCCCTGCGGCCAAGGACATGATCAAGCAGTTGGTTGCAGGTCATGAAACCCTGATCAAAACCGCACGTTCGCTCTATCCGATTTGCGATAGTTCAGACGATGACGCAACAGCAGACCTTCTGACCGCCCGCATTCAGGTTCATGAAAAAACCGCTTGGATGTTGCGCTCTCTGCTTGAAAGCTAATCGTGCGTCACAGCATCAGATTAAAATAAAACGGCCCGGATTTTTCCGGGCCGTTTTTCTATGTGTGCGGATCAGAAAAAATCAACCAAACAGCGGATCAATCAGACGCGCGGCATTTAGTACCGCACGGTCATGCCCATGCGGTGCGGCAATCATCAATGCCGCCGGTACTGTCTGCCCGACCACATGTACCGGGATTGAAATGGCACAGGCATCAACAAGGTTGAGATAGCTGGTATTGCGCAACATCATCGCATTGAGGTTATCAAAATCGGCTTCGACCTCGGCGATTTTCGGCGCCATCATCGGCAAGGTCGGCGAAATCATCACATCGACATCCGCCATTGCCGCCCCAAACCGCGAAACAACATCGGTACGTGTGGCATAGGCAGCGATGATGTCACCCTTGGACAGACTATCGGCAAATTTCATCCGCGATAAAACGCGCGGATCGCCACAGGTTTCAAGTTTGTCAAAATCACCGGAATAGATTTTATGCGCTTCGAACGAAACCAGCATTTTATTTAGGATGGCGTTCTCGGCAACAAAGCCAAGATCAACCTCAACCAATTCATGCCCGGATGATCGCAATTGTTCGCACACCATTGCGAAATCGGCTTTTACCCGCGCATCAAGCCCATCAACAAACGCATTAACCGGCACACCAATACGAAGAACATGGTCATCGCCTGATTCTGCGCGAACCGATTGACCTGACATCACTTCAAACACAGAAATCGCAGTTTCAAGATCCCCGGCAAGCGGCCCAGGTGTGTCAAAACTTTCGGCCAGTGGATGGATACCCGTGCCGGGTACGGACAGGCGCGATGGCTTAAACCCATAAAGTCCATTGATTGCCGATGGGATACGGATTGATCCACCAGTATCGGTGCCCAGTGCAAAATCAACCAACCCATGTGCAACGGTCAAACCACCGCCCGATGTTGATCCACCCGGAATGCCTGCCGGATCAAAGATATTACCCGGCGTGCCATAATGCGGGTTCAACCCCACACCGGAATAGGCAAATTCACTCAGCGTTGTACGCCCAAACGGAACGGCACCTGCTTCCTTGACCAAACGCACAACATCACAATCAGCCGTTGCTACTGCCCGATCTTTCAAAAGCCTTGAGGCCGCCGTCGTCGCAATGCCTGCTTCGTCATACAAATCCTTGATCGATACCAGCATCCCGGCAAGTGGCAATTTGGGGTGGGAAGCAACACGTTCTTCCGCCTGTTTCGCAGAGTTCAAAATCCGTTCGGGATTAAACTCGGTAAAGATTTTGTCTTTCAGATCGCCAAGTTCGTTGACCTTGTCGATTGCTGCCTGTGCCTTATCGATCATCGCACCCATCGGGCGGCCTCCGTCCTGTTATGTTTTTTGTCTGCGCGCCACATTGCCAAGGTCCGCTTGGTCTCTAGGCGATTTCGGGCAGTTCATTAATGTCATAGGCGCACTCAATGGTGCGATCAAGCACCGGGTCATGCAATGCCATTTTGAAACGACGTGCCGGACGCACACCGCCCTTTGCCCCAAGGGTACCACACAGCATCACCGATGCCTTGCCTTTGCCCGCCGTGCTCATAAGTCCAGAACCTTCGATCAGGTCGCTCAAAGGCCGAATGGATGCAATCAATCCTTCTTGATAAAGCACCCAGTCATCACCGTCTTTTTCTTGAACCCATGACCGCATTTCGATCTGTTCAATATGGTCTTTAACCTCGTCAAACCGCCAGATTTCCGACGCGACAGGTTTCTCGCAAATCTGTTTGGAAAGTGCGACCGAATGGGCTTCAAGTTCGCGGTCGGTATGGTCTGATGCCAGACCAAGATAAAGCGTGCCATCCTTTGCAATCAGAAATGGCTCAATCTCGCCCGATGTGCCGGTACCGACCACTTCAATCACATCTTGCTGGGTCACCATGCCCGATGCGGTCCGGTAATAAAGCGGCACAGTTGATGGCGGCTTCACGCCGATCGCTGCCAGTTCATCAATATGGTGCTGAATGGCACTGGCATCGCGGCCGGTCCAACCGGCAACCGTACAATGGACAATGTCAAAATCAATTTCTGAGCCCGCAAGGGTGAATTTCATCAACATATTTCGATCTCACTTTTTGGATTTCTGTGCTGCCGTGCTGTTGCGCGGCATCATAAAGGGGCCCGGACCGGGAAATACCCCGGCCCGTCAGCCAATTGGTGTCATCAAAGAAACCACTTAGGTCCTAAAGATAATCGGGCAGGAAAAGTGCCAATTCCGGCAGGAAAATCAGACCGACAATCATCGCCGCCATCACCAGTACGAACGGGATCGTGCCCAGCATGACTTCGGAAAGCCGCCCGGACTTTCGAGCCCCCTGCACGACATAAAGGTTCAAGCCAACCGGTGGCGTAATCAGCGCCATCTCGATCAAAACGATCAGAAGAATGCCAAACCAGACCTTATCAAAACCCATGCCGGTCATGATCGGCACAATGATCGGAATGGTCGCAACCATCAGGGACAAGGTTTCGATGAAGAAACCCAGCACGATATAAAGTGCGATCACAACCAAAAGGGTGCCCATCGGACTGAAATTAAGACCGGTCAAAAGGTCTTTAAGTTCACGGCCCATGCCTGCTGCGGTCAGGGTAAAGTTCAGGAAATATGCCCCGATAATCACCAACATGATCATCGCGGTAATCCGAACTGTTCCAAGCAGACACATCTTAACCATGTCGTTGGAAACACCCCGGTTAAAGGCCGCGATAAGCATGGCAATCGCAACCCCGATGGCCGCAGATTCTGTTGGCGTTGCCCAGCCGGCATAAATCGAACCGATCACCGCAAAAAACAGGATCAGGATCGGGATCAGATGGCGAAGGCTCGTTATTCGTTCTGACCAGCTAAAGGACCGGCTTTGCCCGCCAAGCGATGGTTTGATCTTACACAGAACAACCGTCACCAACATAAAGACAAGCGCCATCAAAAGCCCCGGCACCAACCCGGCCAAGAACAGACGCGGTATCGATGTTTCGGTCAGGAACCCATAGACAATCAGATTGATCGACGGTGGGATCATAATGCCAAGGGTTCCGCCTGCGGCAATCGCCCCGGAAAACAGTTTTGGATCATAGCCAAGCTTTTCGGCCTGCGGCATTGCCACCGTTGCAACGGTCGCTGCCGTGGCAACAGACGATCCTGATGTTGCCGAAAACATCGTCGCCGTTCCGATATTGGCGTGGATCAAACCACCCGGAAGCCACGAAAACCATTTATCCAATGCTTCATAGGTTTTCTCGGCAATCCCACCGCGCACAAGGATTTCACCCAGCAGGACAAAAAACGGAATGGCAATCAGGGTCGATGAATTTGATGAAGACCAAACCACCTGACCAAGGCCACGCAAAAGCGGGAATGGTGTAAAGAACTGATCAACCCCGATCCCCAGCAGGAACAAAACAATTCCAACCGGGATGGATAAGGCCAGAAACCCAAGAAGTGACGCTGTTACAGCAAAAATCATAATTCAAGCTCCACTTCGGAGCGCGCACCGACAAGGGCATCGGCCTGATCAAAGTCACGACGCATCAACAAAACCAATGTCAAAATCACAAGAAGGCAGGATGACACGGCAAACCAGATCCAACCCGAAAGCCAAATCGTCTGCGGAATCCAAAGCGGGGTTTCAAGCACCGTATTGGCCCGCGACCCCCGTTCAAGGGTTTTTTCAAGAACCGGCCAGCATTGAAACGCAACAAGGGATGCCACACCGGCAAGGGCAACAATCGCAATCAGATCAAGCATAGCCCGACCGCGCCTTTCTAAACGCAATCGGATCAAATCAATACGAACATGGGCAAGTTCGGTCAGGGCATATGACATCCCCCAACTGGCAACACCTGCCATGACGTATCCAGAAATTTCTTCGGCACCACCAAGCGATATGCCGACTTCGCGCAACAAAATTTCTGCAATAATCAGGATCACGGTGCCCGTCAGAACAAGTCCGACGAGCAACGCGATAAAGCGGTTTGTGCGGCGGATGGCCGCAAGCATTCTATGGGTCACTTTTCCGGCCTCTCCGCCAATTGCTGAAACTTACTTCAGCGGTACGGTAACACCGACCGTTTTGCCAACGCTATCGTTCCAGCGTGCAACCCAATCATTACCAGCACGTTCTGCCCATTCCGGCAGAACAGTTTCCGTCAGGATGGCTTTTGCCTGTGCAAAATCTGCATCCGAAACATCAACCAGCGTCATATTCGCCGGATCACCTGCCGGGCAAGTACCATTGCCGGTCAGGCAAGCAACATCGTTTTTCAACGCATCTGCAGCCGATGCCCATGCCGGAGCTTCGAATTTAGACGTGATTTCATCAGTGATAAATTTCTGAGTATCGGCTGACAAACCATTCCATTTATCAAGGTTCATCGCGGTTACAACCGGATCCCAGCCGCCCAGCGGAATGGTCATCAAATGATCGGAAACTTCCCACCAACCAGCACTGTATCCAGAACCGGCACCGGTAACGGCACAATCAATCACACCACGTTCAAGCGCGCCGGGAACTTCGGAAAACGCCACATTCACACCCGTCGCACCCAGTGCTTCAAGGAATTTGGTCGTCATACGGCCGGAACCACGGACTTTCTTGCCTTTAAGATCGGCAAGCGATCCAACTTCACCAGCGCAGAAAACCACCTGCGGCGGATATGGGGCAATGGCAAGAACCTTGGAATTGAAACGTGCTTCAAAGATGTCATCGACCATCGGGCGTGCTGCTTCGACCATGGCTTGGGCTTCGGCTGCGGTGTTTGCGACCAACGGCACGTCAAGGCCTTCAAGTTCCGGCGCATCACCAACTGCGTAATCGCCAACCGTCATGGCAACGTCAAATACGCCGTCGCTCAGCAAACGGAAAACGTCGCCGCCGCCAATACCCATCTGATCATGGGTGGTCATCTGAACGGTGATGTCACCATTGGAATCCGCTGGCACAGTCTCGGTCCAGAACGGGCTTTCATATTGTTTATAAAGCGGCAAGCTGCTCCAGCTACCGACAACCGAAAGCTCCTCGGCGAATGCAGGGCTGGCTGCAAAACCAGCACCAAGTGCAGATACCGCCAAAAGCGAAGAAACCATCTTTTTCATAACAATGTCCTCTCTGATAAGTTGTTTATGTTTGATGTTGTTCAGGTTTCGTCTGAAGGGAGAACTCCGCGGCTTCTGCAAGAACATCGGTTACAAGCATCAAGCCCGGTTCGTGGGTAATGGCAAATTCCGGCAATACATTGCGAATTGCCATTTGTGGCGTGACTCCACACGCCCAGAAAACCGGGATGTCCCCCTCATGAATGACGGGCTCATCGCCAAAATCCGGTTTCATAATATCCGCAATACCGATCTGCAATGGGTCACCGATATGAACCGGTGCACCATGGGCCAGACGATATCTGTCGGAATACAAGATCGCCCGGATCGCATCGCCAGGCGCAAAAGATCGCATCGACACCACCAGCAGACCATGGAAACGCCCAGCCGGTGTGGTTTCGATATTTGTCACATACATCGGGACATTGCGGTTCGCATCCATATGGCGTAACTGAACACCGCCGCGCGTAATCGCTGCTTCGAATGAAAATGAACATCCCAAAACGAACGTTACCAGATCATCGCGCCAGACATCGCTGACATCGCTGGCGCTGGTGAAATCTTTACTGCCACGAAAAATGCGATAGCCCGGAAGGTCTGTTCGAATATCAAGATCAGCACCAAGTTCCGGTATATGCGGGTTCCCCGGTTCAGACATGCCAATCAACGGGCATGATTTGGGGTTCTTTGCACAAAACTGCAGAAACTCGTCCGCATAGTCTGCGGGCAAAATCGCAAGGTTCCCCTGAAGATACCCTGATGAAAAACCGGTCGTCGTTCCTGTGTGTTCGCCGCGTCGAATTGATTTGCGCAACGCCAATGGCGTGATCTGCGAAATTTCGTTCGAACGGGTATCAACGGAACGGGCCGCATTTTTTGATGCGTTCATTTTTGGTTCCATTCTCTGCCTCTGACGAAAGATTGAGAAATGGAACCGATCTTGTCAAGAAATCATTTAAACTGGTTTATGATCGTTTTTAACGATCATTTTGATCAGAAAGCTTTGCCGCCTCCTGAATGGCAGCCCCAATTTCACGATTTCGTTCAGGGTAATATGCAATGACAAAATGCAATGCCGTCAGGGCCGCTTCGGGCAAGACCGGGATTGGTTTGATATGATCGTCCCATTCGGAATTATTCACCATAAGTGTTGGTAAAACCCCAATTCCGAAGTTCCCGGCCACAAGATGTTTAACCGTCGAAAGCGATGCTGAACCATGCAAAGCCGGTTGCGAAATATCGGGTGCGGCAAAGATGCTTTCGACTTCACGAAACGGTGGCGTTCCTTTTGGAAAAGTCACAATTGCATGCTCTGCCAAATCGCGTAGGGACAATGGTTTATCGCCTAATTCCATATCCTCGGCACAGTACCAACCAAGTTCAACCGGCTTTAATGGCGCGGCAACAGCCCCCTGCGGGACCGACTCGCGCAGCATGATCGCAACATCCATGTCATCTTCGCCAAGTGCCTTGCCAAGCTGCCCGGACGTATCAACAGACAACTCAAAGCGCACCTTTGGGAAATCGTCTTTTAACTTGTTCAGCATATCGGTCAGCAATGTATGAACGATGGTTTCCGCAACCCCGATCCTGACTGTTCCGCTCAGTTCGCCGGGATGGGTCAATTCCTGCCAGATACGATCGCGGGCACGTGATAATCGCTGGGCTTCTTCGATGAACCGCAATCCCGCTGCCGTCAGGCGGACCTGACGGTTGCTTCGGTCAAACAGCATCATGCCCAGTTTCTTTTCAAGCCCGGAAACACGGGCCGAAATCGCCGATTGCGACAGATTGTATTTCTGTGCTGCTGCGCGAAATCCACCCGCTTTGACGATGTCTTGCAATATCTCGATATCTTTGAACTCAAACATACCCGCCCCGTGATTTAATTTAGTTTGATCTGGTTTGATCTGATTTCGATCACAATACCCATCATCCGATCACTTCGCACGATCATTTGATGGGGAAATTGATCAATCGCGGTCAGATGCCCGTAACAACATCATTGAACAAGCTGATATCAAACCCGTCTCACTGCCTGTTCACCGAGGCGTGACTTGCCCAAATGTCACTTTGGCCTGACATTATATCCAGCGCGACTTTGGAGGAAACAATGCTGATACGCCGTAAGAAAGGCTGGGAAATCCCCGACCGTGAAGCAACACCGCAATCGGTGTATCAAAACCGCCGACAGTTCTTAAAAGGGATCGCCGCCGGATCGATCGGTGCAACTGCCGCCGCCCTGCCACTGGGCAGCGCATTGGCGCAAAGTCCAACAGCCGATCTTTATCCGGTCCCGCGCAATACGGCCTATACGGTTGATCGCCAAATGACCGAAAAGGGCAAGGCGCTGACCTATAACAATTTCTATGAATTTGGATCGCACAAGTCGATTTCGCAGGCCGCACAGGCAATGAACATCCGCCCATGGACGGTCAAGATCGACGGGTTGGTTGAAAACCCCATCGAGATCGATTTCGAAGACCTTGTGCGCAAAATGCCGCTTGAAGAACGTGTCTATCGTTTCCGCTGTGTGGAATCCTGGGCAATGACAGTGCCGTGGTCTGGCTTCCCGATGAAGGCACTGGTTGATTTTGCCAAACCGCTATCGGGTGCAAAATACGTCGAAATGGAAACCGCCAGTCAAAAGGAAACCATGCCGGGCCTGCGTCAATTCTGGTATCCGTGGCCCTATATCGAAGGTCTGTCGATGGCAGAAGCCACCAACGAATTGACCATGATCGCCACGGGCATTTACGGCGAAGAACTGCCCAAACAAAATGGCGCACCGCTGCGTCTGGTCGCACCGTGGAAATACGGCTTTAAGAACATCAAATCGATCGTGCGCTTTACCTTCAAGGAAGAACGCCCAAAAAGCTTCTGGGAAGACATCAACAGCGACGAATATGGTTTCTGGGCCAATGTGAACCCCAAAGTCCCCCATCCGCGCTGGAGTCAGGCACAAGAACGCCTGCTTAATAACGGCGAAACCGTCCCGACCCTGATTTACAACGGGTATGGCGACTATGTCGCTGACATCTACAAGGGCATGGAAAACGAACGTCTGTTTATGTGATGCCTCCTCACACCACATTTGACAGCAAGAAGGCCGGGGTTTTCCCCGGCCTTTGTCGTTTACTACAATCCACAGTATTCTTGCGCGGGCTAATTTACGGCCCCTTGCGACGGCGGCCTTTATATTTCGATTTATTAGCCGATTTTGATCCCGGTCCGATCGTTCCGATGGTCCGGGCCATCGGCCCGGCTTCCGCCAGACCAAGTTCCTGATCTTCAAGGCGTTTGATTTCGTCGCGCAGGCGCGCAGCTTCTTCAAACTCAAGATTGCCTGCCGCTTCACGCATCCGTTTTTCAAGATCTTCGATATGGGCGCGCAGGTTATGACCAACCATTGTGTCACCCGAAACACCTGTATCGACCGTGACGTAATCCTGTTCGGCAACACTTTCGAGAACATCGTTAATCTTGCTGCGCACGGTTTCTGGCGTGATTCCGTGTTCTTCGTTATAGGCCTGTTGTTTTTCACGACGACGGTTGGTTTCGCTGATCGCGTATTCAAGGCTGTCGGTCATTTTATCGGCATACAGCAACACCCGACCATCAACGTTACGGGCCGCACGCCCGATGGTCTGAACCAAGGATGTTTTCGACCGAAGGAACCCTTCCTTATCCGCATCCAAAATAGCAACCAATGCACATTCGGGAATGTCCAAACCTTCACGCAAAAGGTTAATCCCGACCAGAACATCAAACACGCCAAGTCGCAAATCACGGATGATTTCAATCCGTTCAAGCGTATCAATATCGGAATGCAGATACCGCACCCGAATGCCATGTTCGTGCAGATATTCGGTCAAATCCTCGGCCATGCGCTTGGTCAATGTGGTGACCAACACGCGCTGGCCCTTCGCCGCACATTCCTTGGCCTCGCCCAAAAGATCATCGACCTGGGTTTCAACCGGGCGAATGATACAAACCGGATCAATAAGCCCCGTGGGTCGGATCACCTGTTCGGCAAACACACCGCCGGTGCGTTCCATTTCCCATTTGCCCGGTGTGGCCGAAACAAACACGCTTTGCGGGCGCATTGCTTCCCATTCTTCGAATTTCAACGGCCGGTTATCGACACAACTTGGCAACCGGAACCCATGTTCGGCCAAGGTGAATTTGCGATTGTAATCGCCCTTGAACATGCCGCCAATTTGCGGCACGGCAACGTGGCTTTCATCAACAAACAACAATGCGTTTTCGGGCAAATATTCAAACAAGGTCGGCGGCGGGTCGCCGGGATTACGCCCGGACAACCAGCGGGAATAGTTTTCAATCCCTTTGCAATGGCCAACCGTTTCCATCATCTCAAGATCAAAGGTCGTGCGCTGATCAATCCGCTCGGCCGCCAGAAGCTTTCCTTCTTCGCGGAACTGGGCAAGGCGGTCTTTGAGTTCCTGTTTGATGCCTGAAATTGCCTGCACCAATGTCGGGCGTGGCGTCACATGGTGCGAATTTGCATAGACCGTTACCGCATCCATGCTGGCAAATTTATGCCCGGTTAGCGGGTCAAACTCAGCAAGTTCTTCGATCTCATCGCCAAACATCGAAACCCGCCATGCGCGATCTTCGGAGTGGGCCGGGAAGATTTCCAAAACATCACCGCGCACCCGAAACGTCCCACGCGAAAAGGCCGCATCATTGCGGGTATATTGCAATTCCACCAACCGCTTCATGATGTCGTTGCGATCAATTTCATCGCCGACTGAAATGCGCTGGGTCATTTCAAGGTATGTTTCAACCGCCCCGATACCGTAAATGCACGAAACCGATGCCACGATAATACAATCATTGCGTTCCAGAATCGCGCGCGTCGCCGCATGGCGCATCCGGTCGATCTGTTCATTAATCGAACTGTCTTTTTCGATATAGGTATCGGTCCGCGCGACATAGGCTTCTGGCTGATAATAGTCGTAATAGGATACGAAATACTCGACCGCGTTATCGGGAAAGAAGTTCTTCATTTCCGCATAAAGCTGGGCGGCCAATGTCTTGTTTGGCGCCAGAACCAATGCCGGACGCTGCGTCTTGGCAATGATATTGGCCATGGTAAAGGTCTTGCCCGACCCGGTCACACCCAACAAAACCTGATCGCGCTCATCATCATTGATGCCGTTCATAAGCTCGGCAATGGCTGCTGGCTGATCGCCTGCGGGCTCATATTCCGTCACCAGCTTAAATTCCCGTGAACCTTCCACGGGCGGGCGGCGTTTGGTCAAAAATTCTGGCAGCACATTCATCGGGGCATTCATCGGGCAGATCCCTGTTTTATTCTATGTGTAGTTATAGGTGAGATACGCCCAACCGCAAGCCCCACCCCTGACAGTTCCTGTCAGTAATGTCAGGAGACGTCAGGATGACCGCGCCCGGAACAAAGCCAAATTTAGTGCGTTAAAAACCCAGTTCTTTCCGATCAGACACCCAAAGGCCGGTAAAATTGAATAAATTCATCCCAAAGAACCCGCAAAAGGCGACAAACTGCCTTGAATTGAATTTAAGGCAGGCGTAGGGTCCGAACCGAAAGAACGCGATTCTTTTCACTTCTTTTTTCATTCCAGGGAAACAGACCAATGGCGTTTATTGCCGACCGTTTGAGCCGTATCAAACCTTCTCCCACCATTGCCGTAACCACCAAAGCAGCCGAGCTAAAAGCAGCAGGCGTTGACGTGATCGGACTTGGCGCAGGCGAGCCGGACTTTGATACCCCCGACAACATCAAAGCAGCAGCCAAAGCCGCAATCGACGCTGGCAAGACCAAATACACTCCGGTCGCTGGCACGCCCGAGTTGCGCAAGGCGATTGTCGAAAAGTTCAAGCGTGAAAACGATCTGGAATACACTATCGACGAAATCACCGTTGGGTGTGGCGGCAAACAGACCTTGTTCAATGCGTTCTTCGCAACGCTGAACCCGGGCGATGAAGTCGTCATTCCAGCGCCTTACTGGGTTTCTTACCCGGACATGGCGCTGATGGCCGAAGGCACCCCGGTCATTGTCGAATGTCAGGAAGAAAACGACTTCAAAATCACCGCAAGTGAACTTGAAGCCGCGATTACGCCAAACACCAAATGGGTGGTTCTGAACTCGCCGTCAAACCCGACCGGTTCTGCCTATTCACGTGCAGAATTGCGGGCAATTGCCGATGTTCTTCTGAAACACGAAAACGTCTACATCATGTCTGATGACATGTATGAGCACCTTGTCTATGACGGTTTCGAATTCACCACCATCGCCCAGATCGAGCCAAAACTCAAAGCACGCACACTTACCTGCAATGGCGTTTCAAAATCCTATGCCATGACCGGTTGGCGTCTTGGCTATGCTGCTGGCCCGGTTGAGCTGATCAAAGCCATCAACAAGGTCCAGTCACAGTCGAGCACCCATACGTCATCGATCAGTCAGGCTGCTTCGGTCGAAGCCCTGAACGGTCCGCAGGACTTCTTGGCGGAACGTGCTGAAGTCTTCAAAAAACGCCGTGACCTTGTTGTTGCAGTGCTTAATGAATGCGAAGGCCTGTCGTGCAAAACCCCGGAAGGTGCGTTTTACGTCTATCCGTCCTGTGCGGGCGCAATTGGCAAAACCACCCCGGATGGCAAGAAAATCGAAACCGATACCGATTTCGTCACCTACCTGCTTGAAGCAGAAGGCGTTGCCGCTGTTCAAGGGTCGGCATTTGGTCTGGCACCGTATTTCCGCATTTCCTATGCGACCTCGGATGCCGCATTGACCGAAGCCTGCGGCCGCATCAAACGCGCCTGCGCTGCACTGAAATAAGGGTTCTGTTCCCAATCACTTGGGATCAAAATCGACCAAACAGGGTCTGGCTCTTGCCGGGCCCTGTTTTTTTGTTCATTATTAAATTCAATAATTGCGCACCAAATTACCGATAAATCGGATGCACCATGTTGAACGAGAATTTCTATACCACCGTTGATGGGGTCAGTTTGTCCTGCCAACGGATCATTCCAACGGATGTTAAAGAAGACGCCCCAACCATTCTTTTCCTGCACGAGGCATTGGGCACGATCCGCATGTGGCGCGACTTTCCGGCAAAGCTTGCCACCGCGACGCGTCACCCAGTGATTGTCTATGAACGCCGCGGACATGGGCGTTCCGACCCGCATGCCGATGGCGATATTCCGCGTGCAATCGACTTTCACAATACCGAAAGCGATATCCATCTGCATGGCCTGATCACTGAACTTGGGCTAGATCGCCCGATCCTGTTTGGCCATAGTGACGGGGCGACCATCGCGCTTAAATATGCTGCGCGTTTTCCAAATAACGTGCGCGCTGTGATTTCCGAAGCCGCCCACGTCTTTGTCGAAGATGTCACCATTGCCGGCATCAATGATGCCGCATCAATCTATGCAAATACCGATTGGAAAACCAAACTGCAGCGCCATCACTTCGCCCAGACCGATGATGTTTTCCGCGCATGGGTCGATACGTGGCGTCAGCCCGCATTTCGCGACTGGAACATGGTTGATGAACTGACCAACATCACCTGTCCGCTTTTGGTTATTCAGGGCGATGATGACCAGTTTGGCAGCGATGAGCAGGTCGAAACCATCTGTGCGAATGTCAGTGGTCCGGTGACAAAAATGCTGATCAAGGAATGCGGCCATATCCCGCATTTTGATCAACCTGATCAGATCATTGCCGCAACCTTAAAACATCTGGGACTTGATGAACTAACAACGGCATAATTCATCACCCGCCTCCCATCAAAAAGCCCCGACCGCATGACACAGCCGGGGCTTTTCACTGTGGGCATCTGCCCTAAATTCTGGTGGCTTATTCTGCCAATGCGTCTTCGGCGTCAATGACGACTGCAACCGCGTGAATGATCGATGCGATACGGATCGCATTCTGGATCGTTTCTTTTTTCACACCGGCACCTTTGAGCACCTTGTCGTGGCTATCAATGCACATGCCACAGCCATTGATGGCCGAAACGGCAATCGAAAACAGCTCGAAGTCGGCTTTATCAATGCCCGGCTTGCCGATGATGTTCATCCGAAGGCGCGCTGGCATCGAACCATATTCAGGGTCTGAGACCAGATGTACGAACCGGTAATAAATGTTGTTCATGCCCATGATGGCCGCCGCACCCTTGGCGGCTTCAATTGCTTCTTCGGAAAGCTTGGCTTTGGCTTCTGCGGCAACGGCCTTGATCAATTTGGCGTTGCGCGATGCGAATGCACAAGCAAGGGCAGTGCCATAAACCTGCTGATCACTCATGCCCGGATTGTTCGCCATGCTTGACAGATTCAGTTTCAGATCCTTGGCATAGGCCGGCATTGCGTCTTTGATTTCGGTAATCGAACTCATCGGTAATCCCCTAATACAAAATGCAAAAACGAAAACAGATCAGCCACCGCTTACGCCGGATACATCCGGCGTAAAAATACGTTTGGGCTGAAAGCGGGACCGGGCACATGCCCGATCCCAAAATCATCTGGCTTAAATCGCAAATAGCGACTTACAGGGTTTCGTCACCCTGGGTCCAGTTGCACGGGCAAAGCTCATCGGTCTGCAGTGCATCAAGGATACGCAGGGCTTCCTGCGGGTTACGACCAACGTTAAGGTCGTTTACCTGTACGTGACGGATGATGTTGTCCGGATCAACGATGAAGGTCGCACGCAGTGCAACACCGGCGTCTTTTGCCAGAACACCCAATGCAGCCGAGAGTTCTTTTTTCTCATCAGCCAGCCATACGAACGGGCTATCGCCCAGATCTTCGTGGTGGGTGCGCCATGCGGCATGTACGAAATCGGTATCGGTCGAGCAACCCAGAAGAACCGCATCACGGTCTTCGAAATCACCATTCAACTCGCCGTAACCAACAATCTCGGTCGGGCAGACAAAGGTAAAATCTTTCGGCCAGAAGAACAGGATCTTCCATTTGCCTTCATAAGATTTGTCCGTCACCGGTGCGAAGCTGTCCGGGGTTTTACCCGAAACACCAGTCAGATTAAATTCAGGAAGCGTATCACCAACGGTAAGCATTAGTTTGGTTACTCCATAACCCAGTTTAAAATCCCGATCCGCGGCCCCCGACAGGCCGCAAACTATTGTGTGCAAGTGCAAAAAAAGCACTCACCGCTGGCGATTTGTAGTTAAATGCACTAACTAAGACAAATAGATAAAACCTCGCTTCGTGATAGGAAAAATTTATGGCCGCACAACCAAGCATCAAGCAGCTCAAATACTTAGTTGCTTTGGCTGAATGTGGCCATTTTGGCCGTGCTGCTGAGTCCTGCTTCATCACGCAACCCAGCCTTTCAGCCGCCATTAACGAGCTTGAAAACCTGCTTGGTGCGCAGCTTGTCGAACGCAATAAGCGGCAAGTGCTGATCACGCCATTGGGTGAAGATGTCGTTTCGCGGGCGCGAAGTATCCTTCAAGAAGTCGACGAACTGACCACCATGGCACAGGCCGCGACCGAACCGCTATCGGGCCCAATCCACATTGGTGTGATCCCGACAATCGGTCCGTATCTTTTGCCAGATGTGATGATGCAGATTAAATCGGGCTTCCCGAAACTGCAGCCATTCCTGCGCGAAGACCAAACCAGCAAACTGATAGAACTTCTTTCGGCTGGAAAACTTGATCTCGCCCTGATTGCTCTGCCAATCGAAGAAAACTGGCTCGAAGAGTTTGATCTGTTTGAAGACCAGTTCGTCTTTGCGTGTAGCCCGGATAATCCGCTGACGAAAAAGCGCCACCTTGAAATCGCCGATATCAAGGATGAAAAGCTTTTGCTGCTTGAAGATGGTCATTGCCTGCGCGATCAGGCACTGGAAGTTTGCCAAAAAGCCGGATGGAGCAAATCTGCCGATTTTCAGGCCAACAGCCTTTCGACCTTGGTTCAGATGGTGGCCGCTGGTGTTGGCGCGACACTGCTTCCTGAAATGTCATTGGAAGTCGAAGCCCGCCGCCCTGATCTTCTCAAAATCATGCCATTCGAAAACCCGGTTCCGATCCGCCGCATTGGCATGGTCTGGCGCCGTAGTTCCGCCCGAAAGCGTGAATATCGTCAACTGGCAACCCATTTGCGCGAACATCTTTCGCCAAACCAGAAAGCTGACGTCGCCTGACCACACCGCCACAAACCCAGATAAGGTAAGACGACAAACGCCCCCTATTCCCGCACATAAGGAACAGGCCAAGCGCCAATGTTACCGATCAAGGATGATAACCCAACGACCATCACCCCATGGGTGACCTATGCCATCATCGCGATCAATGTCGTGGTTTTCCTTGGAACCATGCCCCTTGATCCGCGTGCTGCACAGTTGGTTAATCTGCAATATGGCGCGATCCCGGCTGTATTGTTTGGTCATGCAAACCTTCCATCTGAATTTTCGCCCTTTCCTGCCGGGTTTGGGTTCCTGTCGATATTTTCCGCCATGTTCATGCATGGCGGCTGGATGCATCTTGGCGGCAATATGCTGTATCTTTGGGTCTTTGGAAATAATGTCGAAGACGCGATGGGGCATTTCCGTTTTTTGATGTTCTATCTGATTTGCGGGGTTGCTGCCGCCCTTGGCCATGGCCTGCTAGATACCCAATCCCAAATCCCCATGATCGGCGCATCGGGTGCCCTTGCCGGGGTATTGGGCGCTTATTTTTTGCTTTATCCCAAGGCCCGCATTCTTGTCTGGTTCTTCTGGGTGTTCATTTTCTATGTGCCTGCCGTTTTTGTTCTGGGCTTTTGGTTCATCACACAGGTCATCAATTTTGGCAGCGGTGCGGGTGGTGGCATTGCCTGGGTCGCCCATATCGCGGGCTTCATCGCCGGGATGGCGCTGATCCCGCTGTTTAAGCATCGCAACATCCCGCTTTGGCACGACGGAAGCCCCGCCCCGGCCTTTGGCATTTATCGCCCCGGCCGTAAAGCACGTGGGCCAAGCGGCGCATCGAACATCCCGCCATGGGCCGCAACATACGAAGCCGAACGCGCGGCCAAACACGCCAGAATGCGCCGCAATCGCCGCGGCCCATGGGGCAAAGAAGGCCCGCAAACCGATAAATCCCCATGGGGCCGTTATCAAACCCCGGATGCTGCCCCCAAACCGTCGAAAAAACCATCGGTTGGGGTGCCCAAAGTTGTTCGCTTGCATCCAGACCAGAACAACGACGATACTTAATCAACGAAAATCAAAACCCGTCCCGGAGGAACCCCCAATGCGCGCTGCTTATTTCACCGAATATCAGGGCCCGATTGACGTTCAAAAAGTTGATGACCCAACACCGGAAAATGGCGGTGTCGTGATTAAAGTCGGCGCAACCGGACTGTGCCGAAGCGATTGGCACGGCTGGATGGGCCATGATTCCGATGTTCATTTGCCCCATGTGCCCGGTCATGAATTTGCCGGGACCATTGTTGGTATCGGCAAAGACATCAAACGCTGGAAAGAAGGTGATCGGGTTACCGTTCCGTTTGTTTCTGGCTGTGGGCATTGCCCCGAATGCCATAGTGGCAATCAACAGGTCTGCGACCATCAATTCCAGCCGGGCTTCACCCATTGGGGCAGCTTTGCCGAGTTTGTCGCAATTGATTATGCCGACACCAATCTTGTCGGCCTGCCTGATGAGATGGATTTTGCCACCGCCGCCAGCCTTGGCTGTCGCTTTGCCACCAGTTTCCGTGGTGTGATTGATCAGGGCAAAGTCACCGCTGGCCAAATCGTTGCCGTACATGGTGCCGGTGGCATTGGCCTTTCTGCCATCATGATCGCCGCTGCGGCTGGCGCCTATGTCATTGCGGTTGATATTGATGATGCCAAGCTGGAATTTGCCAAAGAACTTGGCGCAAACGCCGTTCTGAATGCCCACCAGATTGAAGACATCCCAAATGCAATCAAGGACATCACCCGTGGGGGTGCGCATGTCTCGGTTGATGCGCTTGGCAGTGCACGGACTTGCTTTAATTCGGTTGCCTGTTTGCGTAAACGTGGCAAGCATATCCAGATCGGGCTGATGACCGGTGATCATGCCCATAGCGCCATTCCGATGGACCGCGTTGTTGCCCACGAACTTGAAATTATTGGCAGTCACGGCATGCAGGCATTTCGCTATGACGCCATGATCGACATGATCACAACCGGCAAACTCAGCCCGCAAAAACTGATCACGGACCACGTGACACTGGCCGAAGGCGCAACCGCGCTTATGAATATGGGCCATTTCGCCGCGACGGGCGTTACCGTGATTGATCGGTTCTAATCCATGCTGGCAGGTATTTCATTCCACCCAAAAGACAAGATCGACGATCTGTTTTCCGCCATTGCCGAGAAATTCACATCAAACGGAAAAACAGTTGCCGGATATGTCCAGAAACGCCGCAAGGACCGTGAATGCGGAACCCTTGTTTATGTCCGCAATTTACGCTCCGGCGATGAAATGCCGATCACGAAAAACCGTGGTGCGATGGCAAAGGGCTGCAAACTGGACGGTGATGCATTGTCATCGCTGTCCGAACAGCTTGCACAGGATATCGAAGCAGGGTCCGATCTTTTAATCGTTGCCCGTTTTGGCCGATCCGAGGCCGAAGGTCGTGGTTTGCGTGATGTGATTTCGCGCGCGATGGAGCTTGAAATTCCGGTTCTGGTCGGGGTCCGTGATGAATATTCCGATGCCTGGAACGCCTTCCACGGCGGCATCGCAGATACCCTGCCCCTTGATCAAGAACAGATCAGCACATGGCTAAAAGAGCAAAGAGCTGTCGCTGAAAATGCCTGATCGATCCAAATAACGGGTTCGGATCAATCCCCATGGCCAACGTTAACTGGCGCACGATCCTTGGCCAGAACTTTTGCCGCGAATTTTTCGAACCATGCGCCAAATGCCGCGTCATGTTTGGCCCGGCCCACGCGCTGAAGATCGGGGCATTGCCCATTCGGGCGGTTGGTTTTATCCGCCGCATTCGAAAGCCAGCGTTCATGCGCCTCGTCATCGACTTCCGGGTGGAACTGAATGCCCCAGATGCGTTCATCAATGTGGAACGCCTGATGGGGGAATGTTGGCCCGGTGGCAAGCAATTCGGCCCCGTCTGGCACGCCAAAACCTTCGCTATGCCAATGATAAACCATCATTTCGCTGGGGAATAAATCACGCCCGGCTTCGGTCGCCTGCACTGGATAATAGCCGATTTCGGTCATGCCATCGGGATGGGGCGTTACCGGGGCACCTAAATGCCGCGCCATCATTTGCGCACCAAGACAAATGCCAAGATACATCGCCTCACTGTCAACCACCTTGGGCAACCAATCCATGATCGCCTGAACATTGTCCAGATGGTCATCATTGGCACTCATCGGCCCGCCAAACACGACAACAAGGTGATAGCCACCAAGATCATCGGGCAAAACATCCCCTTCGCCGGGACGGCGAATATCGAACTCATAGCCATACCGGCGCATCACGGTGCCAAAACGACCGGGTTGACCCGTGGCAGAGTTGAAAACCAGTAGAATGCGATCTTTCAGGCTTAGTTCGTTCATAGAGACCTCAGTGCGACAAGATCAAAGGGTGACGCTTTAACCGCGTTTTGACAAGCCCCGGAGGATCAAAAAGGCTATTCCAAAAAGGAAAAAGCCGCCGCACACTGTGCGACGGCCTTGAATTCGTTACGTTTAATATCTGATAAAATCGGGCTTAAACGTTGAATTTGAAATGGAAGATATCGCCGTCTTTAACGATATAGGTCTTACCTTCCTGACGTAGCTTACCGTTATCACGCGCGCCAGCCTCGCCATTGAATTCGATGAAATCATCATAGGCAATGGTTTCCGCCTTAATGAAGCCGCGTTCGAAATCGGTATGGATCACACCTGCTGCGTTCGGTGCGGTTGCACCTTTAAACACGGTCCATGCGCGGGCTTCTTTCGGACCAACAGTAAAGAAGGTCAAAAGATTAAGCAGCTTATAGCCTTCGCGAATGACGCGGGCCAAACCGGTTTCTTCAAGGCCTAGACCTTCAAGGAATTCCTTTTTGTCTTCTGCACTGTCCAAAAGGGCAACTTCGGCTTCAATCGCGGCTGAAATCACGACCGAACGCGCACCCTGTGCTGCGGCCATTTCGGCAACCTTGGCCGAGAGTTCATTGCCTTCTGCCGCACTGTCTTCATCAACGTTGCAAGCATAAAGGATCGGCTTGCTGGTCAGAAGCTGCAGCATACGGAATGCTTTTTCTTCGTCTTCGCCGTCGATTTTAACCGTCCGGGCAGGCTTGCCTTCACGAAGCGCTTCCAAAGAACGTTCGATCAATTCCATCGTCAGAACGGCTTCTTTTTCGTTCTGACGGGCTTTTTTCTGCAAACCCGGAATACGTTTTTCCAGGCTTTCCATATCGGCCAGCATCAGCTCGGTTTCGATGGTTTCGGCATCACGCACCGGGTCAACCGACCCGTCAACATGGGTAATGTCGCCATCTTCGAAACAGCGCAGAACATGCACGATGGCATCGGTTTCGCGAATGTTGGCCAAAAACTGGTTGCCAAGGCCTTCGCCCTTTGACGCACCTCGCACCAGACCGGCAATATCAACGAATTCAAGCTGGGTCGGGATGATGGTCGCCGATTTGCCAATCGCGGCAATCTTATCAAGACGATCATCAGGAACGCTGACACGGCCGGTATTCGGCTCGATCGTGCAGAACGGGAAGTTTGCTGCTTCTGCAGCAGCCGTCTGGGTCAGGGCGTTGAAAAGGGTCGATTTGCCAACATTTGGCATGCCGACGATACCGCATTTGAATCCCATCTTTCCGGGCTCCGTAACTTGAATTTGTTTTCATCAGGTTCGGTTTGGTGCTTCACAAACCGAAAGACTATTTGTTTTTGCCAAATGCCTTGGCAAGTGCTTGGGCCATCGCCGAAGCGGCATTACTAACCGGTGTATCGGCGCGCTCTAAACGAACCTTCGCCGCACCCGATAAATCTTCCATCTTTTCGCCAACGGGTTCTTGCGCGTTCCCATCACCGTCTTTATCGCCCTTGGCCTTTGTCGCTGCCGGTTTGTCTTTTTTCGGCACTTTTGGCTTGGGCGGGGACACGATGGCAGAAACTTTGCTCATAAATCCGCCGTCATCCCCTTTGATCAGGCGCGCAAATTCTGCTGCAACCGCATCCAAAAGGGTCATTAACCAACCGCTTTGTTCGGCCTTGGCAAAATCACCAAGAACATGGCCATGCACACGGGATTTATCCCCCGGATGGCCAATTCCCAAACGAACACGGCGGTATTCTTTGCCACAATGGGCATCAATTGATCGCAACCCGTTATGCCCGCCGTGACCACCGCCGCGCTTTACCCGGATTTTTCCAGGGGGCAGGTCCAACTCATCATGCAGGACAATAACGTCTTCGATCGGAATTTTATAGAAGCGCAGCACTTCGCCAACGCTTTGCCCCGACAGGTTCATGAAGGTTTCCGGTTTCAAAACCAGAATTTTCTGACCGTTCAATTCGCCTTCGGAAATTTGACCCTGAAACTTTTTACGCCAAGGCCCAAAAGAATAGCGGCGGACGAGTTCGTCCGCCGCCATAAAGCCAATGTTGTGGCGATTGGCGGCATAGCCCGATCCCGGGTTTCCCAATCCAACCACCAAAAACATCGTAAGACCTCGATCTTATTCTTCGGTCGCTGCTTCTTCTTCGCCCTCTTCTCCGTCATCGGCATTTTCTTCCGATTTCAGAGCGGACGGAGCAGCAACGGTCGCAACGGTAAAGTCACGGTCGGTAATCGCAAGTTCGACACCTTTCGGCAATTTGATTGCCGAGATGTGGATCGAGTCACCAACTTCAACACCCGTAAGGTCGAAGACCAGCTCTTCCGGAATTGCGGAAGGAGCACAGATAACTTCAACATCGTGACGGACAACGTTAAGAACGCCACCTTTTTTAAGGCCCGGCGATTTCTCTTCGTTGATGAAGCTTACCGGCACTTCGACGTTCATGGTCTGGCCTTTTGCAAAGCGCAGGAAGTCAACGTGGATCGGCGCATCAGTAACTTTGTCGAACTGAACATCGCGTGGCAGAACTTCGTATTTCTCTTTGCCGACGTTAACCGTCAGAATGTGAGAAAAGAAGCCTTGCTTATGCAGAAGTTTCACGAGCGGACGCGGGTCAATCTGGAACAAAACAGGTTCTTGTTTTGCACCATAGATGACACCAGGGACCATACCGGCACGACGCACGGCACGGGCGGCCCCCTTTCCGGCCCGTTCACGGATTTCCGCAGAGATAACAGTGTTTGCCATCGGAAATTTTCCTTGAACTAAAAAAAATCATTCTCGCAGGTTGGTGAAAACCACCGCTGAAAGCCCACGAAAACAAGCGCGGCGGCCTCCAGGGGTGCCACCGCGACGAGGGCCTTATACCCTCAATCGAAAAGAACGGAAACAGATTTTTCTTCCGAGATACGGCGGATGGCTTCAGCCATCAGCGGCGCAATCGGAAGCTGTCGAATTTTAGAGCAGCCACGTACCGCATCCGATGCCTTAATGGAATCGGTGGTGACAACTTCAGACATCGGCGAATTGGCAATACGTTCAACCGCCGGGCCCGACAGGACACCGTGGGAAACATATGCCGCAACCGAGGCTGCACCACGTTCTTTCAGCGCACCGGCAGCATTGCAAAGCGTACCTGCCGAATCAACGATGTCGTCAACCAGAATGCATACCGCATCCTTAACATCACCGATCACGTGCATAACTTCGGAAACACCAGCCTGCGGACGGCGTTTATCAATGATGGCCAGTTCGGCATCAAGACGTTTGGCAACCGAACGCGCACGGGCAACACCACCAACATCCGGGCTAACGATGACCAGTTTCTGGCCTTCGAACTTATTGCGAATGTCACTGGTCAGAACCGGGGACGCAAACAGGTTATCAAGCGGAATGTCGAAGAAACCCTGAATCTGACCGGCATGAAGGTCCATGGTCAGAACGCGGTCTGCACCGGCAACCGTAATCAGGTTGGCAACCAGTTTGGCTGAAATCGGGGTCCGGGGACCGGATTTACGGTCCTGACGGGCATAACCGAAATACGGCATAACGGCCGTAATACGGCGTGCTGACCCACGACGCAGCGCGTCGAGCATCACCAGAAGTTCCATCAGATTGTCGTTTGCGGGGAAAGAGGTGCTCTGAATCACAAAAACGTCCTCACCGCGGACGTTTTCTTGAATTTCACACCAGATTTCCTCATCGGAGAATCGCTTAACATCTGCGCGGGTAAGCGGCAGGTTCAGATGATCAGCAATAGCATCTGCCAAAGGACGGTTGCTGTTACAAGCAAGGATCTTCATGGCGGGGCCTCGGTTAATGGGTGCCGGGAAAGCGAAAAACTAAAATCTTTTGCGACTCCAGCCAGCACAGATCAACCGGGATTGGTCCCACGCACCCTATCGTTTAAAAGCCCGGTTTTCGGGGATTCCCCACCAAGCTTCACGACATGTTCACGACACTCAAAGACCACTCATCGGCGAATCCACATCTTGGCAGATCGCGGCGGCTTTATACCCAGCCGTTAACAGTCTGTAAATGGTGCCAATGGCGAATAACGACAACGCTGTCATGCAACAGGCGGGCAGCCCTGCAATCAACCACCCCTTAACGCGCTGAGACGATTTTCTGATCAGACGTCAATTGCAGCTTTTTGCGCGTGGCAATTTGTCCCAAAACCCCTTCAAGGGTTTCGACCGCAGCTTGGGCAGCAAGGGATGCAACCGAGCCCCAATACTGATCCACCCGGCCACGGGGCACGACATTGTTTTGCTGCATCTGGCCAAGCTCCGTGCCATCGACTTCCATAATGATCCATTCAATCGACACTTTATCAAGTGGCTCGCGCGTTGCCTTTTCCACCGGGCGCACATCAATCGTAGCTGACAGAATAACGCTGTTCTCGCCGATTTCATTGCTATCAACAATGATGCCTTTGGATTGCAGCAATGCCCCGGCTGATCTGGCAAGGGCAGTGTTGCCATCTCCGGGCGCACCGGCAAAATCAATCAGGGCAATCTTCATAAATGGTGCGGCCTGAAATGATGAACGATCCCCGGTAATCATAAAGGCAATCTGATCGGCCGGCTGTGCGACCAGCCCGTCATAGGTCTTTGCCAATGGATCCTCTTTGACGCCATCAAGTTTGCGAACCTTCTCAACAAGGTCTTGCGGTATGGCAAGTTGGGATTCTTCTGGTCCGGTCGGTTCATTGGCAAACCACTGGTTCGAAGAAATCTCTCCGACCGAATGGGTCGTATCAATTGCCAAACCGTCCGGGCGCATCAAAACCCACGTCACGTCAAGCTTGGCCCCCGTTTCGATCAAGCTTGCCTGCACATTGGGCCGCAAGATGTAATCGCCGCCGTTCAGACTGTCGCTATAGGCCGGAATATCGCGTTTGCGCAAAGCGCGCGCCATCGCACGCGCCAAATGGGCAGATGCCCCTTGCGGAAGATCATCACCCGCCTCAACCCGAACCGTTCCGGTGTCGCGCAGTTCCAGCAACGTTGGGTCGCCTTCGCGTCCAGCCCCCTCAAACGGGCGCGGCAAATCACCACACGCGCCAAGCGGGGCCACCAAAAGAACCAGTAAAATAAATGAACGAAGGAATGATGCCATCAGGCTAGGGTCCGGACCTTTTAGATATTCACATCAAGACGCAACCAACCATGGTTACGATGATCATAAAGAAAAACAACATGATCATATGCGGCATGGTGTATCCCCCGATACGGGCTGACGGTGTTTCAAAACCTTCATCCCCTTACATCCCTGTCAGCATGATCGCCGAAAGCTGCCGACCATAGTCGGGCTCTTTGCGAAGCGTTGTGCGACGGTAACTATAAAACATCTCTTCTTCGGCCAACGTATCACGCGCGACAAGTTCGACCGATGCAACCCCCGTCGCAATGGTGCGACGATGCACATATTCAGGCAGATCAAACATGAAATGCCCGGCGCGAACCGATGCATCAAAAAGCTCTTCCGATCCTTCTGGCCCACCCAGAATGGTGTCGCGAAACGCGCCGTCAACTTCATAGGATTTGCGTGCAATGCAGGGGCCAACCGCGGCTGTAATATTCTCGCGTTTGGCACCCAGCTTTTCCATGGCATCAACCGTGTTCGCCGAAATGCCGCCGTATGATCCGCGCCACCCTGAATGACACGCGCCAATCACACCGGCGACTGGATCATGAAACAAAACCGGCGTGCAATCAGCGGTCAGAATACCCAACATGATCCCCGGACGGTCTGTCACCATGGCATCGGCCTTGGGGGCTTCATCACGCGACAATGGTCGATCAAGAATGGCCACGTCCGTTCCATGGACTTGATAAACAGTGGTCAGATTATCTGGCGTGCTGGCAAAGGCGGCTGCGGCACGCGAACGATTTTCGGCAACCCGGTCTTTGTCATCATCCGATCCGAAACCAACATTCAACCCACCGTGGATACCGTCACTGACCCCGCCCTTGCGGCTTAAAAATCCGTGGCGTAAGCCCGCTTGATCAGACAGGCGTTCCGCCTCAAACCATGTCAGGCCGTTTGACGAACGGGCAATACCGTCAGTGATCGGATGTGTCATAGCTGGGGGCTCCGTCCTTGTGGCGATGTTGCCAGATCATCTGATAATTTATCCCGACACACCACTTACGCAAGGCGGCGGTGTCGTATTGCGACCATAGCCGATCAGAACTTTAAAAAGTGTTCCCATCTGATCGGCATCAATCAACCGGGCAAGTGCCTGATCAATTGCGCTTGCCTGCGCTTCATCAACATCCGTTTTCAACAGTTCTGCACGCTGTTCAATGCCCAACATTCGTAAAAACGTGCCTTGGGTCAGAACCGCCCCGGTGCGTGCCCCGGCCTCAAGCATGGTGCGTGAGATTGCGGCAAAATCAACATGGGCGGTCAAATCGGCATCGCCCGGATCAGCCAGAACCGGATGATATTCATGCCCCTTAAGTGCCTGAAGCGTATCGCCATAGGCACTGCTAGGATGCCCGTAATCAAGAAACAATGCCGCACCATTGGTTTCATTCATCCGCCGGGCAATTTGATCAGCAATGGCAATGGCTGCTGCGCAGGATTCGAAAATGTCGCCTTTTTTGGCCGACCCGCGCAAATTCACCGGGATCAAGGCATCGGTTACCGGCGTTTCACGCCCCCGGACAAATCCAAGTTCACCACTGTTGGCATCCATACCAACAAGCCGTTCTGCCCAGCCCTTATCGCCGCGTTCAAACTGGCGGATGGGCAAGGCATCGAAAAACTCGTTGCCAATCACAATCGCCGGAACGTTTTCACGGGTCGGAATATCGTCAAATGCTTCGTGCCATGTGGCGGGAATGCCATAGGCCATGATCGCCGTTTGCTGATGGGTGCGCAAAACCGGGCTGGTTTCAACAAACCGCACGGTTAAGGCATCGCCAAACCCCGCAACATTCCGCACAGCCCGCAATGCATCGGACATCAAGGTTCCCCGTCCCGGTCCCAGTTCGATCAGATCGATTTTGGGGGGACAGCCCATCTGCTGCCAGCTTACTGCCGCCCAAAGACCAATGAGTTCGCCAAACATCTGGCTGACTTCAGGGGCAGTGATGAAATCACCCGCCCGACCAAACGGATCTTGTTTGCGGTAATAACCATATTCCGGGTGTGCCAGTGCCTCATTCATGAAATCGGCAATGCTGATCGGCCCGGAAACTGCGATCCGGAGTTTAATATGGCTTAGAAGCGGGCTTTCAGTATCAGGCGTATTACTCACGCGGCTTCGGCCTCTTTGGGGTGTTTACGTGTCTCAATCGGATTGGATTTCACGGCATAGACAATGCACGCCGCCCCAACCAGAACCATCGGGATCGACAAAAGCTGCCCCATCGTCACCCCACCGGCAAGGTAGCCCAACTGCGCATCTGGCTCGCGGAAAAATTCGACAATGATCCGCGAAATGCCATAGCCCGCAACAAATGTCCCGCCCAAAATACCCGGACGATGACGCACGAACGCATTGCGTGACAGGACATACAAAATGATAAACAGGATCAGTCCTTCAAGCGCTGCTTCATAAAGCTGGCTTGGATGGCGCGGCAAGGGGCCACCATGGGGAAACACCATGCCCCACGCCACATCGGTCGTCCGGCCAAACAATTCACCATTAATGAAATTGGCAATCCGGCCAAAGAACAACCCGATTGGCGTTGCCACCGCGGCGGCATCCAAAACCGCCAAGATCGAAATCCCGCGTTTGCGCGCAAACAGAATGATCGCAACAATAACCCCCATGAACCCGCCATGGAACGCCATGCCACCTTGCCAGACCTTTAGAATATTGGCCGGGTTATCAAGGTAATAGTCCAGATTGTAAAACGCGACATATCCAAGACGCCCGCCCAGAATGACCCCCAAGGTCGCCCAAAACAGCAAATCATCAACATCGCGTTTGCTCATGATGTTTGGTGTTTTGGTGCAGTAATAAACCACATATTTCCACCCCAACAGCAAGCCTGCGATATAGGCCAACGCATACCAGCGAATAGCAATCGGGCCGATGGAAATCGCAATCGGGTCTATCGCCGGAAAGGCAAGGCTCAGCATCAAAGGAACTCCGGTTCGCAACAGCGGTTAAGATGAACAGGCATTGTCCAGTTCGCACAGGATCAAGTCGCAAAGGATATGGGCAGCATCATGGCAGCTTGGCCCAAATTGACCTTTTTGCCGTTTGCCGCCCGTTATTTGCTTTGCGCTTTTAGCGGAATGGGTCTTCGGTCGCGAGGTAATCCTGAATATAAAGCCGGATACCTTCTTCAAGCGATGTCATCTCATCGCCATACCCGGATTTCCGAAGCTTGGTCATATTGGCCTCGGTGAAATACTGGTATTTGTCGCGAATGGATTCCGGGGTTGGAATGTAATTGATTTTGGCTTCTTTCCCCATGGCTGCAAACACCGCAAGGGCAAGGTCCTTGAAGCTGCGTGCATTCCCCGTTCCAATGTTAAACAGGTCGCTGACCGCCGGGTTGTCATAAAGCCACATGATGATCTTGACCACATCGCCAACCCAAACAAAGTCGCGCAACTGCCCGCCATCTTCGTAATCTGGATGATGGGATTTGAACAATGTCGCTGTTTCACCGGCTGAAAGCTTGTCAAACATCTGCGATACAACGGATCGCATCCCGCCCTTATGGTATTCATTCGGGCCATAGACATTAAAGAACTTCAAACCAGCCCACTGTTTTGGCCGGAAATCATTCTGATCAAGAATGCGGCGGAACCGCCGGTCCGTTGCATGTTTTGACCAGCCATAGGCATTAAGCGGCGCAAGCTTGGCCAGATCAGCCTCGACAAAGCTGTCATCAAACCCCTGTTTGCCATCGCCGTACGTTGCTGCTGATGATGCATAAATCAGGCGTGCCGAATGGTGCGAGCACCAATCCCAAAGCCAGGTTGTCAGTTTCAGATTATTGGCAACGATCTTGTCCGCATCGGTTTCCGTGGTCGCGGAAATCGCACCCATATGGAAAATTGCGTCGATATTATCGGAATGCTTGTCGAGAAATGCCGGAAGGTCATCGGGGTGAATAATGTCACGCAGATTACGCTTGGCGATGTTTTTCCATTTGATGCCGTCGCGCAGGCGATCGACCACAACAATGTCGGTTTCGCCGCGATCTTCAAGGGCAGCAACAATATTGGAACCGATAAATCCGGCACCCCCGGTGACGATAAGCATTGCATTCTCCTGGCGGGCAAAACCCATTGATCGAAATTTATCGACACTTTATAGGACCGCCCCTGATCAGGGGCAAGAAAAGCGATCTAAAATAACGATATCATCATGCCAACCCCATCCCCAAATGATCAGCTTGCCCTATCACGACGATCCGCCCATATTGTGCACAGGGTTCTGCCCCTTACACATTGATCCAGAAAGCCGGAGACTATTATGCAGATCAACAACCGTATTCTTGACGACATCACCCGTGTGACCAATTCTGCACTTGGGACCATGACCGGCGTCAAAGGCGAAGTTGATGCCATGATCCGTCAGCAGTTTGAAAAAATCCTGACGGGCATGGATTTGGTCACCCGCGAAGAATTTGATGTCGTTCATGATGTTGCCATTCGTGCGGCTGAACGCATTGACGCGCTTGAAGCCAAAATCACCGATCTGGAAAAGCGTCTTGCAGCAGCCGATGCACCTGCGAAACCAGCAGCAAAACAAAGCCGTGCAAAAACTGCGGCGAAAAAAGACGCCTAAGCGCGGATTAATCCCCACATATGATTTATCGGCCCTGACCCAAGGTTAACCGTCACTGAAAGATCGCGGATAAGGTCAATCAGGACGACCAACATGGTGGTTATCCGAAATTCATTGCAGTCCTGCGTCGCGGGACGGTTGAAACGCACCGCACACCGGCATATAGTGCGCGCCCTTTCGCATATGCTTATACAGGCTGAATATTTATGACCGACCAAATGGAGGATATTGACGACCTGGGCGACGAAAACCCGTTGCTTCTTGTCGAAGATATCGCCCGCACCAACCAATGGCAACTGGAACGGCGTAGCACCGACGAGGTGGTGGTCGAAATTCCAGCACATTGGTGCACGTATCTGGTCTATTTCACCTGGCGCGAAGACGCAGAGGCACTGCATATCGCCTGCTGCTTTGATATGTTCGTTCCTGAACCCCTGCGTTCACGCATCTACGAGCTGGTTGCCAAATGCAATGAGCAGCTTTGGATCGGGCATTTTGGCCTGTGGCTTGAAGAAAACATGCCGCTGTTCCGTCACACGCTTTTGTTTGGCGGGGATGTGCCCCCGATGGTCGAACAGTTCGAAGAAATAATCGACATCGCCATTTCCGAATGCGAACGGTTTTTTCCGGCCTTTAACTTTGTCCTCGCACAGGGCAAATCACCTGATGATGCCCTGACCCATTCGATGCTTGAACCTGTTGGTCAGGCATAAGACGCAAGACCGAATGCCAAGGGTACTTCGGGCTTGGGAATTTGGGAGCTTAGGGATTAGGGAACTTAAGGACTGGGGAACTGGGCCTATTAATCTGATCAATGACATCAGGACGGCATGATCGCCGTCCTTTTTCGTATCAAAACAGATATTTTTGCCAACACGCTAAATTTACATCTGGGCATCTGTCTACCTCTTGCTCTTGGGCCTGACTTGACCCACCTTGAGAAGATCGTTACGGCATTACATCACGACTGTTGATATCGTCATCATCGACAGAACTGGATGAACAACCTGATGGATAAAGCGGAGCACATTTTATGAATACGCGTCTTTTGCTGGTTGGCTGTGGCAAAATGGGAAGTGCGATGCTTGAAGGTTGGCTTGCCCAAGATCTTCAGGCGACCAATGTCTATATTGTTGAACAGGCCGAAGCAGCAGACAAGCTGCAAACACGCCATGGCATCAATGGCGTTACCGACATCAAAGAAGTCCCTCAGGATTTTATCCCGCAGGTCGTCCTGTTTGCCGTCAAACCGCAAGTTCTTCCCGATGTGATTGACGCTTATAAACCGCTTGTTCGGGCAGAAACCGTGTTTCTGTCGGTGGCCGCGGGTAAAACCATCAACTTCTTTGCCAGCCATCTTGGCGAAACCGCACGCATCGTCCGCGCCATGCCCAACACGCCAGCGGCCGTATCGCGCGGCATGACCGTGATGTGCCCAACCGAAAATGTCAGCATCGCCCAGCGTGATATGTGCGAAACGCTGCTAAAAACGGTTGGTCTGGTTTCCTGGGTCGAAGACGAAAGCCTGATGGATGCGGTAACTGCCCTGTCGGGAAGCGGGCCTGCCTATATCTTCCATCTGGTCGAAGCCATGGCACAGGCCGGTGAAACCGCAGGTCTTCCGGCTGATCAGGCCATGTTGCTTGCGCGTCAAACAGTTATTGGTGCAGGCTTCCTGCTTGATGCCAGCGAAGAAACCGCCGCAACCTTGCGCCAGAATGTCACAAGCCCCGGCGGCACTACGGCGGCGGCACTTGATGTTTTGATGGATCAAAAATCCGGCCTGACCGAACTAATGACCCGCGCCCTAGAAGCAGCCCGCAAACGTTCAGTTGAACTGGCTGGCTAAATCCAGATCGGCCCATTTGCCTTTTGCCATTTACAAGGAGACTGTCATGCCCGTCAAAAAGGATATCCCAAATATCCTGATCGAAACCGCCATGAAACTGGCCGCTTCGAAAAGCTGGCATGACGTCACCTTGATTGACATTGCCCAGACGGCCGGTTTGACCGTTGCCGATTGTTATGACCATTGCCAAAGCAAAAACGACATCCTTCGCCAGTTCGTTAAAAAGATCGACCATGACGTTTTGGCCGATCTGGACACCGAAGACTTCAAAGAGCCCGGTCATGACCGCCTGATTGCAGTGATCATGGCCCGGTTTGACGCCCTTGCCGATTACCGCCCTGCCCTGCGATCAATCGTCGCGGACAAGGGGGATTTTGGCGCTGCCGATTCGGCGCGCGCGATCAAAACACATTTTGGCTCCATGCGATGGATGTTAGAAGCGGCTGGCTTTCGGACATCCGGCATTCAAGGAAGCTTGCGGATTGCCGGACTGACCGCCATATATGCCCGAACATTTTGCCAGTGGCTTGACGATGAAAGCACCGACTTTTCAACAACCATGGCCTATCTGGACCGGGAATTGTCCCGCGCGGCATCATGGGATGGCCGGGTTGAAAAAGGTTTGGGCCGCGCCAATCAAATCTGTCGAAAAATCTCATCGACATGTCGCCGAGTCTCGGCAAAAAAAACGACACAAGATGATCAGAAAGCGGCAACAGATACTGACGTCAAAGACCGCCATTCTGCACCATCTGCAAGCTAGTTTTGGCATAACCTGTTGATCTGGAATTGGAAAAACAGAAAACTACCCAAGGTTATATTGCAGACATAAAACATTAACCTTACAGTTTTTGTGCGGTGCAAAATAATTCTTGACGATTTCCATTCATTCCGGCATATTGCAGTTGAATTTGTGCGGCGCACAATAGCGCCTCATTCCATACCTGTTGCAAATTGTAAATGGAGTGCAAACCATGACCGCCGCTAAAAAGGCTACTAACCCGTTCTTTGATGTCGACTTCACCAAATTCACCACGGATTTCAAAATTCCGGGTGTTGACGTGAACGAGATGATGGCTTTCCAGCGTAAAAACGTTGAAGCCCTGACCAAAGCCAACAAGGTAGCCTTCGATGGTTTCCAGGCTGTTGCTCAGCGCCAGAGTGAAATCTTCAAGTCGCTGTTGGACAAAGTCCAGACACAGGGCAAAGATTTTGCTGCTACTTCCGCTGAGGACCCGATGGCGTCTGCTGCAAAGCAGGCCGAAGTCGCGAAAACTGCTTACGAAGAAGCACTTTCGAACGCCAAGGAACTTTCTGGTCTGGTAAGCAAGTCTCAGGAAGAAGCACTTTCTCTTCTGCAGACACGCTTTACCGAATCTCTCGACGAGTTCAAAACTGCAATCGAAAAGAGCGCAGCAGCGAAGTAACAGCTTAGGCTGATACATTCCCGTGATCTACTTGATGGCAGGGCTGCAAAGTCCTGCCATTTTTCTTTTGCCCAACCAATCTTTGCCCCACGCATTCGCTTTGGGCTTCTCAAGACCATGAGATCGCACTAGGTTTTCTTCCATAACAAGGAGAACACATCATGAGCGAAATCAGTTTCGATGATTTTTTAAAAGTCGATATCCGGGTTGGCACCGTCATAGACGCACAGGAATTTCCCGAAGCACGCCGCCCCGCACTTAAATTGTGGGTCGATTTTGGTCCGGAAATTGGCACCCGAAAAACATCCGCCCAGATCACCAAATATTACACACCCGAAAAACTGATCGGGCGTCAGGTCGCAGGTGTGGTCAATTTCCCGAAAAAACAGGTCGGACCCTTCATGTCCGAATTCTTGTGCCTTGGCTTTCCCGATGGGCAAGACGACAAAGGCATCGTTTTGATCCGCCCGGATCAGGATGTGCCCAATGGCGCGCGTCTTTACTAAGGCCTGAACCAACCCAACAAAAAGGGCGCAGCCATCTGACTGCGCCCTTGTGTAATTAGATTACATCGTCGGATTATTTCTCGACGAAGGCCTTCTCAATGACGAAGTGGCCCGGCTCGTTCATGTTGCCTTCTTTGCCCCCCCATTCGATCAGCATTTCACGCGTATCAGCGATCATTTCCGGGTTGCCACACAGCATGAAACGATCATTTTCCAATGACGGTTTTGGCAAACCAAGGTCTTCATACAGCTTGCCCGATTTCATCAGTTCAGTGATGCGGCCCTGATTTTTGAACTCTTCACGGGTGACGGTCGGGTAATACAGAAGCTTGTTCTGCACATCTTCGCCGAAGAATTCGTTGTTTGGCAGCTCGCTGTGGATGAATTCCTGATAGGCCAGTTCGCGAACTTCGCGGCAACCATGAACAAGAATGACCTTGTCATAACGCTCATAGGTTTCGTAATCGCGGATCACGCTCATGAATGGCGCCAGACCGGTTCCGGTCGACAGCAACCACAAATTCTTGCCTGGCAACAGGTTGTCATGAATCAAAGTTCCGGTTGGCTTGCGGCCAACAAGGATCTTGTCGCCAACTTTGACATGCTGCAAACGCGATGTCAGCGGACCGTTTGGCACCTTGATCGAGAAGAATTCAAGTTCTTCATCATAGTTCGCACTGACCATCGAATAGGCGCGCAAAAGCGGCTTGCCTTCGACCTCAAGTCCGATCATCGCAAACTGACCATTGATGAACCGGAAGCCCGGATCGCGGGTGGTTTTGAACGTGAAGAGGGTGTCAGTCCAGTGGTGGACATATGTGACGGTTTCTTCATTTAAATTTTTGGCCATAACGCTACATCAATCCGTTTGTCTGTCTGTGTGTTGGACCGTGGCGGGAAACACGGATATATCCCGGCACGCCGTCCATGCCAAGTTGGCGCGATTTAACATGAGTCATGCGTATATCGCAAGAAAACAATCCGTATTTCTTGTAATTTTGTGTAATTTACACAAATTCATACAAAATAAATGTAGAATATTGTCTGACAATCATGCAAATTAAGGACAGCACCCTAACTTGGCAAGACAATCTAGCACTGTGATACCCCCATCCTTCGCAGCCGCGCAATGACACATCTCAATCGAGTGATATATGTCGCAGATCAACAACCAAACCTCTGACACGCTCACGGTCTCTCAGATCACCGACGCCATCACCAATGCGATCCGCGAAGGTCGTTTGGCCCCGGCGCAACGTTTGACCGAAATTGATTTCGCCAAAAAGCTAAATGTCAGTCGCCCTTCCGTCCGCGAAGCTTTTCGCCAGCTTTGCTCTGATGGATTGCTGCAATCCCAACCCTATCGCGGGGTTAATGTCCGGCACATGACCCGCCGCGACGTCGATGATCTCTTTACCGTGCGCGCAACACTCGAAGGCCTGGCTGTGCGGCTTTCAACGCCGCTTATCACCGCCAACATCAAACCGCTTGAAGACATTCAGGCCGCCCTTGATGAAGCCGAAGCAAACCGTGACCTTAACGCGATGTCACGCCACAACCTTGCCTTCCATATGCTGTTTGCCGATGTCAGTAAAAACGCGCTGTTGCGCGAACAACTCCGTCGGATTGCAAACAATGTCTATTGGCTGCAATTTCGCGTTCTGGTCGCCGATGAAAAGGTGTTGGGCACCAATGCCGCCCACCGGGCACTGGTTGATGCAGTTCGAAGTGGCGATGCCAAACGGGCTGAAAGCATCATGATTGACCATGTTGATCAATCCCGCCAGTTGGTCCAATCGCTGTCTGATGACCATTTTGCGGCCCCTGCCCCAGCAGCCTCTTAAACCCGCGCCAATCATACCGAACGCAGAATACAGAATGCGGAACACACAATCACCCGCCCAACGATTGGCCCGGAATCTTGACTTTTACCGGCTGGCTCTGATCCCGCTTCAATCTTGAAAGCCGGGGTCAGATTGGGTTCAACCCCACACTGCCGATCGCAAATTCACACTTGCCGCAGCCCATATGCGCCAATAGGATTGTCTGACAATTTAACAAAACAAAATATCAGGAAGCGTCATGCCATCGTCCAAGCCCCTCACCACCGAATTCCTGCCCATTCCCCTTCCCGATTATCGGGAATATGACGTGACGGAAATGCGCGCCCGTGCACAAGGTTTCTATGACGAGATCAAAACACGCCACACCGTGCGTGACTTTTCTGATCGCCCGGTTCCACGTGACATTATTGAAACCTGCATCCGCGCTGCCGGAACCGCACCGAATGGGGCCAACCATCAACCGTGGCATTTCTCGGTCATTGGCGATCCGGTTATGAAAAAGAAAATCCGTGATGCCGCCGAGGAAGAAGAACGTGCCTTTTACGAAGGCCGCGGCGGCGAAGAATGGCTTGATGCGCTTAAACCGCTTGGCACGGATGACAGTAAACCTTTCCTTGAAACAGCCCCTTGGTTGATTTGTATTTTTGGCGAACGCAAAAGCACATCACCCGATGGCAAGCTTCGCAAAAACTATTACGTGCCGGAATCCGTTTCCATCGCGACGGGCTTTCTGATCGCAGCCCTTCACCGTGCGGGCTTGGCAACACTGACCCATACGCCAAACCCCATGAGCTTCCTGACCAACATTTGCGGCAGGCCCGATCATAACAAACCCTATATCCTTCTGGTCACCGGATACCCGGCAGCAGATGCCACCATCCCTGCCCACGCGACCGAGAAAAAAGACCTTTCGGAAATCGCGACGTTCTTCTAAAGCACCTTAATACGCACAGCGGGAAAACACACCAATTACACCAGAAGCGTAATCTATAAAGATACCGTGCAAAAATTTACCACTCCACAACCACAAGCATCTGCAATACAGTATATTTTTCTTATATTGAACCTATCCCCAAAAGGGACTGAAATATGAATTTCTCGGCTCAAACAAAGCCCATGTCGTTGCACGGCCATGCAAACGCCTTCAGCAACATGCTGCAAGACAACCAACGCATGCAGGCCTATCGGACAGCACTTGAAAAACTTGTCACTTCCGAAACCATTGTTGCCGATGTTGGAACCGGAATGGGGGTGCTCGCTCTTTTTGCCGCGCGTGCCGGGGCAAAAAAAGTCTATGCCATTGAACGTGTTCCCGAGGCAGCAGAGTTGGCCCGTCAAAATATTGCAGCCAACGGGTACAGCGACACAATCGAAATTGTTGTCGGTGACGCCGAGATGATTCGGCTACCTGAAAAAGTGGATGTTCTGGTCACGGAGACAATGGGAACAACCGGTGTGGACGAGCAGATCCAGAATTTGGCTGGTACCTTTGCACGCAACAACCTGAAGCTTGACGGCATCGCCATCCCGCATACCGTGCGCGCAATGATTGCCCCATCTGACTTTAGTCACTTAACACATGCCTTGCACTCCAGTTCAGTCATCGCCGATTTCGACTGGTCGGTTCTGAAAAACCTTCCGGGTGACAACAACATGGCCTTCCGAATGCCGGAAACCGATTTCGTTCCGCTGGGTTCTCCCGCTATATTGGATGAAGTCGTGATCGGCATGACAGAAGTCCCGGCTGCAGACCCTCTCAAGATCAATCTGGTTATCGATCGCCCCGGAACGTTAAGGTCGTTTGTTTTGTGGTTCGAGGCCGATATGGCACCGGCTATCGATGCCGAGCTAAAAATTGTCAATTACCCCGGGCAAAGCAGACCATCATGGTCTTGCGCCATCTTCACAATAGGGGACCCAACACCAGTTAAGGCCAACGACATTGTGACTGTCGCAGTCGATACAGGCCGTCGCCAACACAGTCTAAACTGGTCACTTCGCTGGATGAAGAATTGATCGTGACTTCCCGTTTTAAAATGACCCTGAGCTTCTCATAGGAGGTATTACGTCATGGGACCAGATAGCTACATTGCAACGATGAGCTGCACCGCAGCAACTTTTGCCCCCCGCGACACTGCATTTTGCTATGGCCAACTTGTTTTGATTGATGATTATCAGGCTCTCTATTCCCTTATTAGCAACACATTCGGTGGGGATGGTCGACAGACATTTGGGTTACCCGACATGCGGGGCAGAACGGCGGTGGGCACAGGTCAGGGTCCAGGTTTGACAGATGTCTTACGTGGACAATTGCGTGGCACGGAAACTTCCATCGTGCCTTTACCAGAGCATTATCACGAGGCTGTATTCACTCCATCAGGCTCAGCAGGAACATATCCGGTCACAGGAACTATAACCAGTGAAGCAGGCGTGATCTCGAGCAATGCAAACCTCAACATTGCAACCAGCACTTTGTCCGGCACCGCATCAATTAACGGCACGGCTCCCGTAACAGGAACAACTCCCGTGACCCTGAATGGAAACGCTTATGTCAATAACAACAACGGCGCGTTAGCTGTCCCCCAGAACAATGGGGCTCTGGCCCGACCAAATGTTGCAGGAAATCCGGTAGACATATTTGATACCGCACCCTCATCTGGTGAAGTCGCAGCAGGTCATGTCTCGGTTTCCGGCGATGTTCCTTCTACGGGTAAAACAGTGGATGGCAGCGCATTTAATGTCGACACAAGTGGCTTGTCAGTATCGCTCACCGGATATGCAGCAACAGCCGGTCTCAACGTCGAGGTTCCCGACCCGGATTTTAACCTCAATGTCGATATATCTTCTGCGGCAGGAGGTACCGTTTCAGTTTCTAATGCTGGAACTTCAAACGCGACAATAAACAAATTGCCGCCCCAACTCGGTCTCAATTGGATAATCATGGTCGATGGTATTTATCCACCACGCCCTTAGAGCAAGTCGCGTTTAATCTTCACCATTTTGCCGGAGATAACCTTCTGTCCGGCGAGGAAAGGGCCTCCGGACGCAGCCGGGGCTACGTTCAAGGCGCTTGACGCTGCGGGGCGGAAGGTTATCCCGGCCCGGAGGGTTTGCTTTTGGCGGCGTTTCGCGGCGTTACACCGTTTGACCGATACGCCGCATCAATCTGCACGCTGCCCCTTGCCAAACGACACGCCAAAAGCACACAGAATGGAGCAGATTAAACGCAAAACGCTTTAGAATTCCAATCTGGCCTGAAGCGACAGAACTGAAGAACCGACATTGCTCTCACTGGCCAAGGTCCGCGCCAGCGCGACAGAAAGCGTGGCACCTGAATCGGCATAATCAATGCCGGTGGTGATGGTCTGGCTTTCCTCGACATAATTACTTTTAACATACGGAGACAGTGAAGCTTCTCCGCTGCTAAAAATACTGTCGACACGAATACCATAGGAAATCAGGCCACCAAGAGAATATTCACTGTAATCATCTCGCTCCACTTGGGTTTGGCCCTCGAAACTGCCTGCGAAACCACGACTTGCATTCCCGAACCTGACACCGCCGCCAACATCAAAGGCATTGCTGTCGTCGTTTGTTGTGTCACGAAGGTCATAGACAAAATCAACCTTGGCAAAAGGCTGGATCACAGTTCCGCTGTGGTCGAACAGGTAACTGGCCTCAAACCCCGGCTTGACCTGAAGCCCCGTGCTAGTTGATTTGTCAACAACAGTACCCTCACTTTCCGTATAAGCATCCGTTGTCTTTCGCGACCCAAGAAGACTTGCGTTGGCTGTAATATCCAGCGGAATTTCCTCATTGGGGCGGAACCGATAACTGGCCGATGTTGCCGCAAACCACATATTCGTGTCTGTACTGGACGTCACATTGGCATCACGCTCGCGATCCTGATCCCCGAAACTATACCCGCCAAGAACCGATATTTTGAAGTTTTGGCTTAGATTGAAAACCGCGTATGGCGTCGCTGAAAAGTTCTTTTCATCATAGGTGCCGGAATTAAACGTTGTGGTCAGATCGGTCTCGGAATAGCCAAACGAGACACCCACATAGGCGTCCGGCATAACGGCATAGTCAAAACCAAGATTGTACCCCCAAACGTCACCGTCATAGCGCAAATCGCCGGCATTGTTGTTGCGATCATTCTCAATAGACGTAAAAGACCCATACCCCCATACGGTAAGCGGTCGATCCGTCGATAGGTCGCTTCGAGCTCTTAGAATATCAGGTGCATCCGGTCCACTATCATCGCCCGCAACGCCATAAGACATATCAGAGGTATCAAAGGACGCACGCATTAGAAGATCACGGATCGACGCAGCACCCTGTGATTTATACCCCGTGCTGTCCCCAAAGCCGGCAAAATTCGACAAGTTGCTTGGTTGATCGTTAACAGGATTTCCGCCTCCACCCGGGATACTGCGACCAACCCCCGAAGGAGAATTTCGGCTGATCCCGGCGGGGCTTCCGATATTCGCAATCCTTACGCCAATATTTGTCGAAACCACATCCAGTTGCGCCTGCCCTGCGTCTTTGTCAACAGCCTGCTGCGCACTCGCCGTGCTTGCCGAGTCAGAAGAGGATGACCCACCTGAACTCACGGTACAGCTAAAGGTATAGCTTGGATTCCAGTTAAATGCATTGGGACGGTCAGTCGGATCAATCGTTTTAAGGACGATGGAAGTCAAACCAGTATTATTGATCGTAAAGACAAGAGTTCCAGAAGTATTATTAAGAATAGTTTGAGTTTGACCATCAACGGTGACTTCAACATCAATATTGATTGACATAGAAGCGTTCACCGTAATCTGCTCACCCGCTTCAAAACTGAGCGACCCAATTGTGTCCGTGTCGGTCACACTATTGCTGGTAAAATTCCTGGCAGCAAGATTACCACACGATCCCGATACCGCATGGGCCGGGATACTATACAGACACACCGCAGCCACAGGTAGAAAAAGAACGCTTTTTATAAAAGTGTTTTGTTTTTTGCCGAACACCAAAGTATTTCCCCCAACACCCCCCCCCCTAACATTAGATTCTTACATAATAAATCCTGCTAAAAATTAAAAGAATAAAAACAACTTACGCACGAAAGTCGCATCGATCCCCCGTCTCGGAGACGTCACACATTTTGTCCGACGACCGGATCAGTCATTTGAATGAGTTTGGACCTATTAAAGCGTTTTGCGTTTAACCTGATTGGAATGGGTCCTAACCAAAACGCGCTTACCAATAGTCCGGATTGTCAAGAGCCTCCACACATCGGGAAGGTCCCGCAACCTTCCCGATTAGATAATGGGTCAAGGATTGCCCCAACCATCCTTCGGGCTGCGAAAGAGGCAAAGGTGGTTGCACGCTTTGGGGATCAACCTGCGTGAAACCGACCCTCGCGTAGTAATTCGGATCACCATAAGTCAGCACAATGTCGATACCAAGTGCACGAAGTTCTTGAAGGCCATAGTTCAGAAGCCCCGTCCCGACGCCTTTACCCTGATGGTGACGTGCAACAGCGACCGGCGAAAGAATGAACATCTCTCTTAGATCCTCAAGAAAAATCAGGCGCGAAAACATGATGGTGCCAAGCAGTACTTTGTCTTCAAAGGCGGAAAAGACCATAAGATCATCGTTCGGTGTCTTCACCATCAGGTCACGCGCAAGGCCGCCGATAAGCTGCCCCTCGTCTGCACCTTCTGAATCTGAAAATGTATCCGCGAACAGATCAACGATCCTGTCGATATCACTGGAGAAGTCAGACGAATATGTCACCATGCCTTGTGCTCAGCCCCGGTCGGAGTTTTGTCCCTAGAGAAACAGCTGTCAGCATGAAGGGTATCTCAGGATTGCTCAATGGCCGATTGGTAGCACCAACCGAACCCGAAGACCGCCGCCCGGCGCATCTTCAAGGTAAACTTCGCCGCCATGACCACGGGCGGAATCGCGTGCAATCGTCATCCCAAGACCGACGCCACCCGTCGCCTGATTGCGCGATTCTTCAAGTCGGTAAAACGGTTTAAACACTTCTTCGCGCTTATCTTCCGGGATGCCCGGACCATCATCGTCAAAGACAATCTCGTAATCCTGCCCGCGACGTCCGGCACGCACCGTAAGGTTATTGGCGTAACGCCCGGCATTGGACATGATGTTTGAAATGCAGCGGCGCATGGACTGTGCGCGAAGTTCCATCTCCAGACTGTCTTCGATATGAAGATTAATCTGCTGCCCGTCGCGAAGGGCTTCACCGACCTGATCGGTTAGAAGCTTACCAACATCGGTCAGAACGGCCTTTTCACCTTCTTCGCCGCGCGCGAACGCCAAATAGGCATCGACCATGCGTTCCATATCGACGACATCTTGCTTAAGCGCATCAACCCCCGGGGATGATTGCTGCATGGCAAGTTCAAGCTTCATGCGCGTCAGTGGTGTGCGCAAATCATGTGACACCCCGGCTAAAAGGGCTGTTCGTTGGGATAAGTGCCGGCCAATACGATCACGCATCGCCATAAAGGACGATGCCGCCATGCGGACTTCTGCCGCCCCTTCGGGTTTAAAATCCTCAACATCGACACCGCGTCCGAACTGATCAGCAGCCTTTGCCAAACGGCGGATCGGGCGCACCTGATTGCGCATGAAGATCACCGCAACCCCATAGAGGATCAGCGCGGAACCGGCGATCCACATAAAGAAGATATAGGTGGTCGAATTATAAAGCCGTTTGCGCGGGGCCACGATCGACAGAACGCCTTCTTTCAGCTGAACGCGGATTTCAAGCCGGTTATCATCCAGATCAAGATTGAAATAAAACGGGCGCGCCAAGCGTTCATCAAGGGCAACAAACAATTCTTCGGACACCAGGCCGAATGGCGGTGAGGCGGTCTGTTCTTGCAAAATCTCATCGGGCTCGAACACAAGATCAAGCTGCAACCGCGCCCGTGCGGAATGCTGGATCCATTGAAGGTGTTCTTCGTCGGGGAACTGGCCAATATAATCAATAACATATGCCACATCACCGGCAAGACCACGGCTGAGCTGGCGGGCGACTGTATCCCAGTGGCGTTCAAAGAAGATCAGGACAGTGACAATCTGCAAAAGCAGCATCGGCGTCATCAGGATCAAAAGCGACCGGCCCAAAAGCCCCGTCGGCATAAATGATTTGATACGCCCGTTTTGTTCGTTACCCACGGTGCACTTCCCTGTTCATTTCGTCACACCTGATCATAATCATCATTCCGGTTTAATCCGTATACAGGACATAGCCCCGACCACGTACTGTCTGCAAGTATCTTGGCTGTTTGGGGTCTTCTTCAAACTTACGGCGCAGACGGGTTACCTGCACATCAATGCTGCGCGACGCCCCCGGATCAACGGAATTTCCGCTCATCATTGTGTGAAGCTGTTCGCGCGATGTGGCTTTTCCGCGCTGCTTGACCAGTGCGCTCAACAACGCCTGTTCGGCGGAGGTCAGATAAATATGATCATCCCCGCGCTGCAAAACCATTTTGCCAATATCAAACTTAAACTGCCCAAACCGCACAATATCCATTCCCGCAGCAACGCTCTGTTCCACCACCGCACTTGCCGGTTGGGCATAGCGACGCAGGATGGCTTCAATCCGCAAGACAAGTTCACGCGGTTCAAACGGCTTGGCCAGATAATCATCCACCCCGGCTTCAAGCCCGGCAATACGGTCTTCGGTTTCAGAAAGTGCTGTCAGCAAAAGAATGGGAACTTTGGCCCCGGATTCGCGCAGGCTTCGCGCAAGATCGACACCCTTTTCACCGGGCATCAAAACATCAAGAACGATCAGATCAAATTCAAGCCCGACAAGGCTTGCACGGGCTTGGGCGGCATCACGCGCGGCAGAAACACTAAACCCGTTCTCGCCAAGATAACGGGTCAGCAAATCTCGCAGACGGTCATCATCGTCGACCACAAGAACATGTGGCTGATCCGCAGCAGTCATTGAACTCCCCCAAACACCGAAATCACTTTGGCCTTATCCCATATAATCTGGGGCCAAAATGTTTCAAAAGCGTAAGCATATCCATGGCAATTTCATGGCCGTATGGATCAGTCGCCTATCAATTTTGAAAATAACGAATGCAATTGGGTCAATGACATGGACGGGCTGACGACAAAGCTTTTCGCTGCGCAATCAGGTTAACTCGCCCGGCTGCGCAATCCGGTGGGACCGTCGTCTTCAAACCGTTTGCGGTCTTCTTCGTCAAGCATGCCCAGCATCACTTTGCGGAAACCTTCAACCGATTCAGCCCCGGCTTCGCGGTAAGCTGCGGCAATCAGTGCCCGCTGCTTTTCGGTCAATTCACGTTCAAGCGCCTCACCCTTTTGCGTTAGGGTCAACAAACGCTGCCGACGGTCCTGCAGACCGGTTTTCTGGTCGATGAAACCTTCGCGCACCAACTGGCTCAGCACCCGTGACAGGGATTGCTTGGTGATCTTAAGAATCGAGAGCAGTTCACTGACCGTTATGCCGGGGTTACGGCTTACGAAATAAATGACCCGATGATGGGCGCGCCCAAAATTATATTGCTCAAGCATCTGGTCTGCGACCGCGGTGAAATCGCGATAGGCATAAAACAGCAATTCAATGCCTTGCCTAAGCTCTTCTTCCCGCAGGAAAAGCGGGTTGACCTTGCGTGTTGAGATATCTGCCATGCTTGTCCGTTATGTCAGTTTTGTTGACATATTAATCTATGAATGTTACTTCGACCAGACAAATAAGGACATAAAGTTACGTCCGGGAATGATTTTGGAATGGAATCTGGCAAATGACGGCTCTGACCTTTGATAATCGTGATGGTTTTATCTGGTATAATGGCGAACTAAAACCTTGGCGTGAAAGCACTTTGCACGTGCTGAGCCATGCTGTCCATTATGGTAGTGCGGTTTTTGAAGGTGAGCGTTCTTATAATGGCAAGGTTTTCAAGCTGGCTGAACATGGCGAACGCCTGATCAAGTCTGGCGAAATCCTGGATATGAAAATCCCGTATAGCGCCACAGAGCTTGATGACGCGGTGATCGAAACCCTTGCTGCCAATAACATTACCGAAGGTTACATCCGTCGTATTGCATGGCGCGGCAGTGAAATGATGGGTGTTTCCGCCCAGACCACGCGCATCAATGTCGCGATTGCCTGCTGGGAATGGCCAAGCTATTTCGCACCGGAAGAACGCCTGAAAGGCATTCGTCTGGACCTGTCGAAATGGGCCCGTCCGGCACCGAATACCGCACCGACCAATGCCAAGGCGGCTGGTCTTTACATGATCTGCACGCTGTCCAAACACGAGGCCGAGCGCAAAGGTTATGCCGATGCCCTGATGCTTGATTACCGTGGTCAAGTAGCCGAAGCAACCGGTGCTAACGTCTTCTTTATCAAAGATAATCAGATCCATACGCCGATCCCTGATTGCTTCCTTGATGGCATCACGCGCCGCACGGTCATTGGCCTTGCCAAGGCGCGCGGATATGAGGTTATCGAACGGGCAATCATGCCGGAAGAAATGGCTGATTTTGATGAATGTTTCCTGACCGGGACGGCAGCAGAAGTCACCCCGGTTGCCGAAATTGGCCCGTATAAATTCACCCCGGCGACCATCTGCAAGACCTTGATGGAAGACTATATGGCGCTGGTCCGTGGTGAAAAAAAAGCGGTTGCCGCTGAATAATTATTTTGAATAATCCGCCCGATTATTCAATTTCATTAAATAATCAACCCGGTCCAATTGGATCGGGTTTTTTATTGCCTGCACCAAACCAAGACGGCTTAGTCGGCCGCAAGCGACATTTAAGCATTTTAGGCCACCGCCATGCCCCAAAAGTCTGATGATTTAAAACCCGACCATACATTGCTTTATCAAACCCATTCGCCTTTTGCCCGCAAGGTGCTGGTTTTTGCCATCGAGGCCGGTCTTCGTGACCGTATTGCTGTCATCCATCATGAAACCAGCCCGACCAACCGCAATGAGGTGATATTTAACGCCAATCCACTAGGCAAAGTCCCGGTTCTGGTTCTGCCCGATGGCATGACATTGTATGATTCACTGGTGATCTGCGATTACCTTGACCGTTTGCATAAGGGGCGCAAACTTATCCCGCATAAAAGGCCCAGACGCCTGCATGCGCTGCGTCTTCATGCCCTTGCGCAAGGCATGTGTGATGCGGGTGTTCTGTATCGCTGGGAAACCAACCGCCGCCCGGAAAATCTACGTTACCCAGCCTTGGCCGACGGGCAAAAATCCAAGCTGATCGAAACGTTTGACTATCTTGAAAACAATCTTGATCCCACTATTGGCCCAACAATGCCAATCACGGTTGGGCATATCGCCTTGGCGACCGGACTGGAATGGATTGCCTTTCGGGAATTGATTGATTTCAAGGCAGGACGACCAACCCTGACCAAATGGTATGAGGAATTTGGCGCGCGATCCTCCATGGTCGAAACCCGCTATAGCGGCCAGACTCACGATTAGGACAAGATCAAGAATTCTTGGTCCCAAAGGGCATTTCCGGCCCTGTCCACGGCGGGAAACTTATTCATCATACAATTTGAAATTGACCCAATTCGCCGCCAACCAACAGCCATACACCAGTTTTTTTTGAAAATTGACTTTCAAAACCCCCGTCCTGTTGGGATAGTATTCCGTCTAACTAAACCATACATATAGATATGCTCTTTGATAAAATGATGCGGTTGGAAACGGGCGATGCGGCAAAATTCGGCACTTCTTATAATTGCCACTTCAATAATATCTTTTGCGTTTGGGCCGAAAAATGTCCAAGCGAGCGAAAATCAAATCATCAGCTTCCCGGTACGCGATGCTGATTTCGCTGATGTGCAATCATGCGCCCTTGGTGGGGATGATTCGTGCCGGAAATGTGCGGATCAGGGCGGCAGTAATGTTTCCCTGATGAACTATACGATCCTGCATCAAGCTCTTGAAAAAGGCGGGATCAACGCCACCATTAAACCGATATTATCGCCAAATTCCGAACGCAGCCGGAAAATGGTCGCCAATGGCTTGGCTGACATCAAAACAGATTGGGCCTTTAACATCGACAACAACGAAGCGGTCGTGAAAACCGCCCCGTTCATTCTGGCCGGTGAACTTGAAAAAGGCTTATATGGGCGCCCGGGCACCGACCAATTTAGTGCAAACACAATCATCCATGACGCAAAAAGCCTGCGTGCGGTCAGCATCCGAAACTGGCGCCTGGATTGGCAAGTTATGGAAGAACTGGCCCCCAAAAGTCTGTCGAACGCGGCAACGGTTAAACAGATGTTTGCACTGATTGATCTGCACCGCGCTGACTTCACCCTTCTTGAGTTTTCGTCCGCACCCGATATGGGCCGCGAGATTGACGGCATCCGACTGGTGCCCTTCACCGGGGTCAAAGTGTCCCTGCCTGAAAGCCAGCATTACATGGTGTCGCGCATGCTACCCAACGCCGATGTGATCATTGGCGGCATAAACCGCGGTATCGCCGCCTTGCGCAACGAAGGCTTCATTCGCCGCTGCCTCGTTAACAGCGGAATGGTCAATCAAAGGGTCGAAGGGTGGCGGACTCTTAATTATACCCCCCAGCCATATGACGAAGCCGGCTTGAGCGTTCCAACGAACTAAGGCCAATTCACCAATCCTGCCAAACCGCTTTGGCTTGGTTGCGATTTATGTGCGGCTCACCCACGCCTTAACTGGCGCTCGATTGCTGCTTACTTGGGGCTTGTCTGCCTGCTTATCGAGGCGAATGTTCAAAAAGAGGACTGTCTCCTTTCAAACACAGGCCCCTTTCAAACACACATGCCGGGTGATATCCCCGCCTGCGCGGGGATGACGGTGGCATGATTACCGGGATGACGGTGGCGTGGTTGCGGGGATGATGGTGGCGTAATTGCCGGGATGACGCTTGGGTCGAAGCCATTTATGGCTGGCTTACGGCCATTTTGCTTCGGGGGGCATCGACATCAGGATGGCTTCGGTATTGCCGCCGGTCATCAGGCCAAAGCGCGTACCACGGTCATGCAGCAGGTTAAATTCCACATAGCGGCCGCGTTTGACCAACTGTGCCTGACGTTCTTCATCCGACCATGCCTTATTATAATGGCGTGCGACCAGCTTGGGATAGATGTCGCGAAACGCCATGCCGACATCCTTGGTAAAGGCAAAATCCGCATCCCAATCGGCATCCAGATAATCATAGAAAATCCCGCCAATACCGCGCGGCTCATTGCGGTGCGGCAGCCAGAAATATTCATCGCACCACTTTTTAAAGCGGTCGTAATAATCATCGCCGTGGGCATCACAGGCCGCCTTAAAAGCGCCGTGGAAGGCGGCTGTATCGGCATCATCGGGGAAAACCGGGGTCAGGTCTGCCCCGCCGCCAAACCATGCCTTGGTGGTAACGATATGACGGGTATTCATATGAACGGCCGGGACATGCGGCGAACACGGGTGCGCGACCAGTGAAATGCCCGCTGCCCAGAAATTGGGGTTTTCGTCGGCACCGGGGATTTCCTTGCGGAATTTTTCGGAAAATTCGCCGTGCACGGTCGAGATATTAACCCCAACCTTTTCAAACACGCGCCCCTTCATGACCGACATTTCGCCGCCGCCTTCATCAAGGCCACGTTCCCAAACGGTGCGTTCGAACCGCCCGGCCGGGCGATTTGCCAGCGGGCCGCGATAGCTGTCTTCAAGTGCTTCGAAACTTGCACAGATGTCATCGCGCAATTGACGGAACCAGTCTTGGGCGATTTGTTTGCGCTGTGCGATCAAGGCATCATCGGCCATATGGTCGGTGCTGGCTTTCATCGCCTGTTTTGCAGCAGTCTTTGCGTCCGTCATTACGTCGTTCTTTCCGTCAATCATGGATTTGGGGTGGGAAACCCATCTGTCTGTCTGAGCGCCTCGCCCAGTGTCATCGCCGTTGCCATGGCCACATTCAAGGATCGCATTTCCGGCTTCATCGGAATGATCACACGTGCATCAACATATTCATGCACGCTATCGGGTACCCCTTTGCTTTCTGATCCCAGCATCAAGATATCATCGCTGCGAAATTCAAAATCGCAATAGGGTTCCGCCCCCTTTGTCGTCAACAAAACAAGTCGACCCGGAAGCGTTCCGGCATCCCGCGCAGCAACAAAACCCCGCCAATCGGCATGACGTGTATAATCGGCCTTGCCAAGATAATCCATCCCGGCCCGTTTCAATGCCGCAGATGTCAGCAAAAACCCACATGGTTCGATGATATCGACCGGCAACCCAAAACACGCCGCCATGCGCAGGATGGTTCCAGTATTTTGCGGGATATCAGGTTCAAATAAACAAATTCTCATGAGGCCCTTTTAGAATCGTCTCGCGGAGCTGTCGAATCAGATCATCACAGACATATAATTACCCGTTAATAGCCCTATTAGACTTTTTTGGAATAAGAAAAGCAAAAACAGCAAACCATTGGTTCGTAAAGGGCGGGATACCCGCAAATACGCTCGGTTTTACCTCTTTGTGCAGTGCAAAACCAACTGATCTTATTGAATGCAAACAAATTGCAACTCCAAGTTCTCCTTAACAAACCCAATTTTTGTTAGTATACGGACCCACAAACAGGCCTAAAGGCTTTTGGTCACAGCATTGTTTGATTTTCATCAAAGGAAGTCCGATATGTATGTCCTAAGTCTTGGTTTGGGCATTCCGCATGCCTGTTTTGGGGGCAGAAAGAGGGATTAATTATGTCGCAAACGGTGCATTCATCCGGCACAGAGAAGCCGGACGAGAACCGCAGGGATTTCCTGACCTTGGCGACCACAGCAGTCGGCGCAGTTGGCGTTGGCTGTGCGTTGTTGCCGTTCGTGGACAGTATGAACCCGTCCAAGGATGTTCTCGCACTTGCCTCAGTTGAGGTTAACCTGTCCAACATCGCGGTTGGTCAGGCAGTTAAGGTCATGTGGCGAGGCAAGCCTGTCTTTATCCGCCACCGTACCGATCGTGAAATCAATGAGGCCAATGAGGTCGCATTGAACGAGCTCGTCGATCCACAGGCTGACGATGCACGTGTCGAAAAGAAAGAGTGGCTGATCGTTGTCGGTGTTTGTACCCACCTTGGGTGCATCCCGATGGGCACCGCCACGGGTGAAGCCCGTGGTGACTATGATGGTTGGTACTGTCCGTGCCATGGCTCGCACTATGATACGTCGGGCCGTATCCGCCGTGGTCCTGCGCCGAAGAATCTTGAGGTGCCGACCTACACCTTCCTCACCGACACATCCGTCCGGATCGGCTAAGGAGCTGTATGATGAGCGCACCTGTCTGGAATAATAAAGTGGTTAAATGGGTTGATGACCGTCTTCCGGTTATCTCCATGCTGCACCACTCAGCATATGAATATCCGACCCCGAAAAACCTGTCTTATATGTGGAACTTCGGTTCGCTGGCAGGCTTTGTTCTGGTGACGATGATCCTCTCCGGGATTTTCCTGGTGATGAATTATACCCCGCATACGAGCATGGCCTTTGAGTCGGTCGAACGCATCATGCGTGATGTTAATTACGGCTGGCTGATCCGCTATATTCATATGAACGGCGCATCGATGTTCTTCATCGTTGTCTTCCTTCACATGTTCCGTGGCCTTTATTACGGGTCATACAAAGCCCCGCGTGAAATGCTGTGGTGGATCGGTATCCTGATCCTTCTTGCCATGATGGCAACCGCATTCATGGGCTATGTCCTTCCATGGGGCCAGATGTCCTTCTGGGGTGCGACGGTTATTACAAACCTGTTCTCTGCCTTCCCGATCATTGGCGATCCGCTGGTGACCTGGCTTTGGGGTGGTTTCTCGGTTGATAACCCGACACTGAACCGGTTCTTCTCGCTACATTATCTGATGCCGTTTGTCATTCTGGGCCTTGTTGTCCTGCATGTCTGGGCATTGCATTCTGTTCGCTCGAACAACCCGACCGGCGTTGAAATCAAGACACCGCAGGACAGCATTCCGTTCCATCCGTACTACACGATCAAAGATCTGTTCGGTTTGGGCGTGTTCCTGATCTTCTTCTGTGCGTTTGTTTTCTTCGCACCGGATTATCTTGGTCACCCGGATAACTACATTCCGGCGAACCCGCTGGTAACCCCGCCGCACATCGTGCCGGAATGGTACTTCTTGCCGTTCTATGCGATCCTGCGGTCGATCGATTTCACCATCTTTGGTATTCCGGCAAAGCTGCTGGGTGTGCTTGCGATGTTTGCATCGATCGTCATCCTGTTCGTTATTCCGTGGCTTGATACCTCCAAGGTTCGCAGCTCGAAATTCCGTCCGGTTTACAAATGGTTCTTCTGGCTGTTTGTGATCGACACCTTCATCCTCGGCTATTGCGGGGCGAAGGCACCGGATGACGATTTCATGGGAATTCCGGGACTTCGGGTTATCGTGATGGGTCAGCTTTCCACGCTTTACTACTTTGCGCATTTCCTTGTGGTCATGCCATTGGTTGGAAAGATGGAACGCACCAAGCCGCTTCCTGTAAGTATCAGTGAGTCTGTTTTGAAGGAGGGTGCAAATGCGTAAGTTAGCACTGACCGCAATTGCCGCCGCCTTCGCGGTAACCGCATTCACTGGTGGTGCAGCTAAGGCCGCCGGGGACACCCCGGTACCTGCGGCACAGGAATGGAGCTGGAACAGCATTTTCGGAACCTACGATCGTGCACAGCTTCAGCGTGGCTTCCAGGTCTATAAGAACGTTTGTGCTGGCTGTCACAGCCTGCGCTTCATTGCCTTCCGTAACCTTGATGGCATTGGGTTCAACGAAGACCAGATCAAAGCGATTGCAGCGGAATATGACGTAGAAGACGGTCCGAACGATGATGGTGACATGTTCACCCGTCCGGGCAAGCCGTCTGATTACTTCCCATCCCCGTTCCCGAACGAAAAGGCAGCAGCCGCTTCGAACGGTGGGGCAATTCCGCCGGACCTGTCTTTGATGAACAAGGCCCGCGTTGGCGGCCCGGATTATGTGTTTGGTCTGTTGACCGGCTATGAGGAAGAAGCCCCGGAAGGCTTCGACCTGTCGGATGGCAAATCTTATAACCACTATTTCCCGGGTCATCAGATTTCCATGGCACCGCCGCTTTATGATGAAGCAGTGGAATATGCCGATGGGACGCCAATGACACTGGAACAGCATGCACGCGACGTTACCGCGTTCCTGAACTGGACGGCACAGCCTGAACTAGAAGCCCGCAAATCACTGGGCATCAAGGTCATCCTGTTCCTGATCGTTCTGACCGCGATGATGTATGCCGTGAAACGCAAAATCTGGCGCGATATCGAACATTAAGTTCGGACATCGTCGAGACATTTTAAAACAGGCCGCCTGATATTCAGGTGGCCTGTTTTCTTTTGCATATGTGAAACGCATTTTTACCGATTGACCGCCCCACGGTCATCGCATTGAATGTTGCCAGGCTCAGGACCTAGAAAGCGCCCCACCATGACCAGCGATCAGTTTGCCCTTTATTTCCTTGCGGTGTTTATCGCCACCCTGACACCCGGTCCGGCGATTATGTTGGGCATCACCAACGCCATCCGATATGGGACGCGCGCATCCTTTATTGGTGCGTTGGGCTGTGTAACCGGGACCGGATTGATGGGATTGTTTTCAGCCCTTGGTCTTGGGGCGCTGATCATGACATCTGGCATCCTGTTCACGATCATTCATTATGTCGGTGCGGCTTATCTGATCTGGCTTGGCATCAAGTTCTGGCGCGAAAGCCGATTGCCTGTACTTGATGATACCCCCGAGAAACTATCGCAAAAGCAGATGCCAAATCGGCTGCGGCTTTATGGGCAAGGCTTTATCGTTTCGGCCAGCAATCCAAAGGCCATCGCGTTCTTTACCGCGCTGTTTCCGCTTTTTATTGATCATGAGGCACCGCTTGCAGCGCAGTTTGCTGTTATGGACACGACATTTGTCATCATGTCTTTCTCGTCAATCATGGGGTATTCGTTGTTTGCCGCACGGTCGCGCCGTTTCCTGACGGGAACAGGTCGGAAGTGGTTTCAACGTATTTCCGGCAGCATTTTTGTCAGTTTCGGGATTGGGCTTGCGGCGTCAGCGCGCTAAGGCATGGCTTAATATGCGAAATAATCGACAACCAGTCGGTCGATCTCGCCGCTGTCGCGCATGACCCGCAAAACACCATCAAGGTCATCGGCGAATTGATCGCGATAGGGCCAATGATTGTCCGGGTCCGGGCCAAAGGCGACGAAACCGAACTCCTGCCCAATGATCGCGGCCTCGTTAAATTGGCGTGACAGTTTTTTATCAACGGCCAATTCACGCATTCCCGCCAGAATGGCCATGCGTTCATTGACATAACAATCGACCCTGCCCGCCATTAAAAAGCGCAGGTTGCTTGCCGTTGTGTTGGCTTCTTCAAGGATAATTTGCCCGTTTTCCACCATGGCAAAGAAGGCATCCCCCGCCATCCTGTATCCGGCATTATTGGCAAAGCGTGCGCCTTTGAAGTCATCGGGAAAGACTTCTAGATTATGGTCATAGGCAAAGTCATTGGCACAGATCGCCACAACGGTTTCACGCAAGATCGGAATGGAATAGCGTTCGACCCAATCGCGGTCTTTGCGCGCATATGGCGGGAAAAACGCCATGATTTCCCCGGCTTTTAGAAGCTCCATCCCGCGCCGGAACGGCACATTGGCAAATTCGAGTTGATATTGCGGAAGTCTGGCAACGGCTTCGCGCAGGATGCGGACATAAATGCCATCGGCATCGGCACCATCAAGAAATGCATAAGGGGCGTTATTATCCTCGCCATACAACGTAATGATCAGAGGACCGTCAGCAGCATTGCCTGCATCTGCGCTTAGCAGCAGCGGAAAGGATACCGCCGTAACTGCCAGAATACGCAGAACAAAGCTTACACTACGTTTGAAGGCCGGAACTGATTTCATATCTGCATGTATCAATGGGTCTAGCTGCATTATGCAGGCGGAAACAGGGCATGTGTCAATCGCAATGGCGTAATTGATGCATTTGCAAACCCTACCGTGACGCTTGATCAGACGATATTTCGTACGATCGGCAACAAATCAGAATTTGGCACCTGATTGGTCAGGCTTGGTTAATTCAGCTTCCTGTTCCGGGCTAGGCTTTGTAGAAGACAGGCACAGTTCGGTCCTGTTTTGGTTGCCTTCAGCCGGGCGAAGTGGCGGAACAGTTACCGGGATATGCACCAGACGGCGTTTGCGCGCGGGCGTTCCGGTACTGGCATAAAGCTGCTTACCTGCTTCGACGATTGAGACACCGGCAAAGGCCTTAAACAAGCGCGATCCGATATTTTCGCAGACCTGCGACCAGCGCAGAAGAAACCGGCTTTGGGTTGGGGGCATAAACAATGCGCGGCTGTGCTGGACCGGCAGGAACATATTTTCGCGCATCAGGTTTTGAAGCTGTGACACGCTATAGGGATGGCCAAAGCCAAACGGTGTTTTTTCCGACCAGCTCCAAAGCGAGCTTCGGTTTGGGGTCACCACGACAATGCGGCCATTGGGGGTTAAGACCCGCCAGCATTCACGCATCAGACGGCGCATTGAATCGGAATGTTCGACCAAATGTACCAAAAGGATGCGGTCAACCGAACTATCGGGCAGCGGCAGCATGGTTTCTTCGGTCAGGGCGACATGGTTGGATTCGCCCGCAGGCCAATGCACACAGCCTTGTCGCGCAGGCATGAAAGCCATCACGCGTTCTGCTTCGCCGATGAAGGGCCGCAAATAGGGTGTCGCATAGCCAAAGCCAAGCACGCGCATGCCCCGTACATCGGACCACATGACGCGCAAACGCCTGCGGATCAACCGACGGGCGGCTTGTCCGGTACTGCTGGCATAGAAACGGTGAAGATCAACGACATCCTGAAGCATTAAACGAACCTATCACCCCGTTTCCAACACGGGAATATCTTTGCAGGATTTCAGTAGAGTATTTTGCGTGATTGTTTCAAGACAGCCCTTGCTGATAGTCTTGTCGCAACACAGTAATTTCATCCCAGAGGTGCATCATGGCCGCCGGCGAAGTCATCGTCATCCCGTGTCTGTCAGACAATTATACCTATCTTGTCCGCTGCCACCGCAGCGAAACCACCGCCATTGTCGATCCGGGCGAAGCCGCCCCGGTGATCAGCGCGCTTGAAGAACGCGGCTGGTCGCTTGATCTGGTGATCAACACCCACCACCATCATGACCATATCGGCGGCAATGCTGAGCTGATGGAAAAATACGGCGCGAAACTTTTGGGCCCCACCGCCGAAAAAGCCCGCATTCCAAATATGGATGAAACATGCGCTGAGGGGGATCAGGTTCTGATTGGGGAACTTGAAGGCCGGGTATTTGATGTTCCGGGCCATACCAGCGGGCATATTGCGTTTTACTTCCCGGCGATCACGGCCCTTTTTTCCGGCGATAGTTTATTTGCGCTTGGCTGTGGTCGATTGTTTGAAGGCACGCCAGAACAAATGTGGGAATCCCTTTGCAAGTTCCGCAATCTTCCGGGCAGCACACTTGTTTATTGCGGGCATGAATATACCCAATCGAACGCGCGGTTTGCCAAAACCATCGAACCCGATAACCCGATTTTGATTGCGCGCTGTCAGGATATTGACGGCATGCGGGCCCGCAACATCCCGACCATTCCATCGCGGATTGATGTTGAACTTGCGACCAACCCGTTTTTGCGGGCCGATGACCCAAGTGTTGCAAATGCCATGGGCATGACCGGCCAAACCCCGGTCGAGATTTTCACCGAAATCCGCAAGCACAAAGATAATTTCTGATCCAAATGACACCCAATCTTGAAGCATTGGCCGCACAGACCAAAGCCAGACAAACCGGCAATCAGCGCATTCTTGTTGCGATCGTCGGGGCACCGGCATCAGGAAAATCAACCTTGGCCGAGGCGCTGATGTGCCGACTTGGCGGCGATGAAGCAGGGGTTGCGATCGTGCCGATGGATGGGTTTCACTTTGATGATGCGATCCTGAAAGACCGTGGTCTTTTATCCCGTAAAGGCGCGCCCGACACATTTGATGTTGGCGGGTTAAAACGCATATTGCACGCCCTCCGCAATGATGTTGACGATCCTGTTTATGTGCCGGTTTTTGATCGGGAACTGGAAATATCGCGCGGATCGGCACGCGCCATTTCCAAACGCCACCGCATCATTCTGGTCGAGGGGAATTACCTTCTTCTCAAGCAATCGCCGTGGGATCAGTTGGCGACATTATTTGATCTTTCGATCTATCTTGAAGTGCCAGAAGAAACACTGCGCACGCGCCTGATCGCACGGTGGGAAGGGTTTGGTTTTGATCACAAAACCGCATTCAACAAAGCAATGGGCAACGACATTCCCAATGCACAAACCGTGGTCAAACTGACCGGCCCGGCCGATATCCGGATTACAAACGGGTAATTGATTTTCCGTCGATAGTGTACGCCAACCAGTTAGCCAGTACTGCACAGAAAAATTGCAGTACGAATACTACTTATGATTCTTCAATCACAACACACTTATTAGATGCGACTTAACACTACAATTAATTGCCAACTACAAAATTTTCTTAGCTGTGGACACTATTTCAGCAGAATGCTTATTTAATAACGAACATTATTGCTATTGCAGAAATCAGCATATGCCAATTTCAGTCCAGAATCTAAATCCACCTCAGGCTTCCAACCCAAAATATTTAAACGACTTGTATCCAGGAACTTTCTTATAACTCCGTCTGGTCGAGTTTCATCAAACTCAAGATTTCCAGTATAACCTACAACTTCTGCGATCTTTTTCGCTAGATCAGCAATTGATACATCTGAACCAAAACCAACATTTATGTGACGAAATTCATGGTCTACTCTTGTTTCGAATTCAACGCGAGGGAGATTCATAACGAATAAGCATGCTATTGCCATATCATCAACGTAGAGAAATTCACGTTTTGGCTGACCAGTTCCCCATATAGAAACCACAGAAGCATCTGTCATTTTTGCCTCATGAAAACGTCTAATAAGACCAGGAATAACATGACTATTCTCAGAGTGGTAATTATCGCCTGGTCCATATAAATTTGTTGGCATTACACTCCGGTAATCTCTTCCGTACTGACGAAAATAAGCATCACACATCTTGATACCTGCAATCTTCGCAATTGCATACGCTTCGTTTGTCGGCTCCAGTGGACCTGAAAGAAGCTCCTCCTCCTTCATTGGCTGAGAGGCTTCCCGAGGATATATACAACTTGAACCAAGAAAAAGTAGTTGATCTACATTACTTCTATGCGCGGCTTCAATTACGTTGGCCTGAATAGTAATATTACTATAGATGAATTCAGCTGGATAAGTGTTGTTTGCGTGAATCCCACCTACTTTTGCTGCAGCTAGGTAAACTTGGTCAAACTGATGATCTGAAAAGAATTTGTTTACATCCTGCTGGTTCTCGAGGTTCAATTCTGTGCGCGTAGCTGTAATAAGTTCAATTTCAGAGTCCGTCCTCAAACGACGAACAATTGCACTTCCGACCATGCCTTTATGACCTGCGACGAAAACTCTTTTGGTCATGGATTACTCCGATGCATTCAGCGCGACATCAAACCCACTATCCTTCAAAACCCGGTGCTGACGGGCTTTTTTAAGATCATGCGCGACCATCTCAGAAACCATTTCGTCAAGGGTAATCTCTGGTTCCCAGCCAAGTAGACCTTTGGCTTTCGATGCATCACCCAACAATGTTTCAACCTCTGCGGGTCGGAAATACCGTTCATCCACACAGACAATCTGATCACCAACTTTTACACCGGGCGAAATCGCGTGATCGACAGCGGCAACAATCCCCTTCTCGTTTACGCCTTCTCCCTCGAAGCGCAAACTTATTCCCAACTCTTTTGCTGCTTTTTCAACAAAAGTACGGACTGATACTTGGCTACCAGTTGCGATAACAAAGTCTCTAGGAACATCTTGCTGCAACATCATCCATTGCATGCGCACATAATCTTTTGCGTGCCCCCAATCACGTAATGCATCCATGTTTCCCAAATACAAGCAAGTTTCCAGCCCTTGGGAAATGTTGGCCAATGCCCGTGTGATTTTACGGGTCACGAATGTCTCGCCTCGGCGAGGACTTTCATGATTGAACAGAATTCCGTTGCAGGCATACATCCCATAGGCCTCACGGTAATTCACCGCAATCCAGTAAGCGTACAGCTTTGCCACCGCATAGGGACTTCGCGGATGAAACGGAGTAGTTTCCTTTTGCGGTATTTCCTGAACAAGCCCGTAAAGCTCACTCGTTGACGCTTGATAAAAACGCGTTTTCTTTTCAAGACCGAGAAATCGGATTGCTTCGAGCAAACGCAATGTTCCAAGCGCATCGACGTCGGCGGTGTATTCTGCCGCTTCAAAGCTAACCGCAACATGGCTCTGTGCACCAAGGTTGTAGACTTCGTCCGGTTTCACATCATTGATGATACGGGTCAGGTTGCTGCTGTCAGCAAGATCGCCATAGTGCAGAACCAGTTTCCGGTTTTCCTCATGAGGGTCTTGGTACAAATGATCAATACGATCTGTATTGAGCGAACTGCTACGCCTTTTAATCCCGTGGACTTCATATCCCTTATCGAGAAGGAGTTCGGCAAGGTAGCTGCCATCTTGTCCCGTAATACCCGTTATGAGCGCCCGCTTCGTCATCTTCAGCTATCCCAATTCTTCATTTTTATGCGTCTTGCGTCCGTACTCGTCATCGAAACGCTCTATATCGTCTTCGCCTAAATAGCTTCCTGATTGAACCTCAATCAGTTCAAGCGGAATTTTCCCAGGGTTTTCCATTCGATGCATAGCACCAAGAGGAATGTACGTTGACTCATTTTCCCCCAGCATAAATTCTTCGCCATCCCGCGTAACCAGTGCTGTTCCCTTAACGACAATCCAGTGCTCGGCTCTATACTTATGCCTTTGCAAGGAGAGCCGCGCCCCCGGTTTAACCGTGATACGCTTTACCTGAAAACGATCACTGTGGTCTATGCTGTCATACGCCCCCCATGGGCGGGCCACCCGGCGATGTTCAAGAACTTCGTTTCGTCCCACAGCATCAAGTTCAGCAACAGCCTTTTTAACCTGTTCAACTTGATCAATTGAACTAACCAACAGCGCGTCCGGAGTATCAATGATCACCAAATCCTGCGTTCCGATCGTCAACACAAACCGACGATCCGATGCATGTATCAAAGTATTTTTCGAATCAATCGTTTTGATATTTTCTGTGACACCAAGCTTTCCACATCGATCATCATCCAGATCGCTTAGAGAGAACATTGCATCCCAACTTCCCACATCACTCCAAGTGCCGCGAAACGGTAGGACTGCAATGTTCGGAGCATGTTCCATGACCGCATAATCAATGCTTTTCTTGCTCACGCACTCAAACTCATCCCCGGGCCGCCAGAACGCCCCATCCTGCTTGGCATGTTCCATCGCCAACTTGCAGGTCTCGTAAATGGTGGGTTCAAACTGTTTTAGCGCCGTAAGCAGCACCGAGCGCTTGATCAGAAAGATACCAGAATTCCAAAGAAACTTTCCCGATGATAGAAATTCCAAAGCCGTTTGTGCATCCGGCTTTTCATGGAAACGCACCGATTTATTCGCATCCCCCCGAATGACGTCACCAGTTTCGATATAGCCATAGGCGGTGCTTGGGCCATTTGGTTGAACACCAAACGTTACGATCCAGCCATCATTGGCCAAATCCGCTGCATCCAATACCATAGAACTAAACTGGTCAGAATCTGGAATAAAATGGTCTGCTGGACAATACAAAAGCAAGTCATTGCCATCGCCAGAAAAGGCGGCTGCTAGTGCCATTGCAGGTGCTGTATCCTTGCCGCACGGCTCAAGAATTTGCGTCAGTTGGACGCTCGATTTCTCTGCGATTTCCTGAACAAAGAATCTATAGTCATCGCCGCTCACAGCAAGAACATCACCAAGTGTTGACACGCGATCCACAGTCATCTCAAACAACGACTTACCCTGATAAAGGGGTATGAATTGTTTTGGGAACGCTTTCCGTGAAAGCGGCCAAAGCCGTGTGCCAGAGCCTCCACACATAATGATGGGCTTGATTACTGTATTCTCTCGCATATTTATCGCGCTTTCCGATGGTAAATCTTGCGGAACTGATCCCGGTTATAGAACAGTTTACCTCCCCCTTCCAACATCTCTATCCGGCAATATTATGAGAAATTACAACCCAGCACGTATTATGGGGCCATTCTTTGCGCCTCACAGCTCTGAGAATGGATAGAACAACGTAAAAGCGATAGTTCCTAAAACGCCCAAACACTTCCTAAGAGACTTTCAAAAGAAAAACGCCCCACCGAGTTGCGGGACGTTTTCTCTTTAAAGGCTAAAACGCTTGCGGGAGCATCAGAACATATGCTGGCCGCCATTGATCGACAGGCAGGAACCGGTGATGAAGCCGGAATTTGGTCCGCAGAGATACAAGATCGCCTGTGCGATTTCGTCGGCCTCGCCCAATCGTCCGACCGGGATTTTGGCGATGATGCCTTCAAGGACTTTTTCCGGCACGGCTGCGACCATATCAGTGTTGATATAGCCCGGTGCGATGGTGTTGACCGTGACACCCTTGCGGGCAACTTCCTGTGCAAGCGCCTTGGTGAAACCATGTACGCCAGCCTTGGCCGCCGAATAGTTGGTCTGGCCAAACTGACCGGCCTGACCATTGATCGAGGAGATATTGACCACACGGCCGAAACCACGGGCCCGCATGCCTTCAAGAACCGGCTTGGTCATATAGAAAAGCGAGCTGAGATTGGTCTCAATCACGGCATTCCACTGTTCGGTTTCCATTTTATGCATGAAACCATCGCGGGTGATGCCAGCATTGTTGATCAGGATGTCAATCGGGCCGACTTCGGCTTCGACCTTGGCAATGCCGCTGGCACATGCATCAGGGTCCGCGACGCTCCATTTATAGGCAGCAATACCGGTTTGCTCGGTGAAGGCCTTTGCGGCCTCATCATTGCCAGCATAGTTCGCAACAACAGTATAACCCGCAGCCTTAAGCGACAGGCTGATAGCCTTGCCGATCCCGCGTGTACCACCTGTTACCAGTGCTGTTTTTGTCATGGTCGCCTCCCTAAACTTCGTTCATCAAGCATTGCATCTTAGTGATCTCCGTCGTGTGCCCTTCTACGACATACGTAACTTTAATCCATAAACAGACTTATATACGTAACTTTATTACTTCTCCATGATCTATGTCAGCCAAGCGGTTTAGTCTTTCGTCGCAGTGCAAAATAAACTGCACCAAAGCAAACGGGGCATCCCCTTAAGAGGACGCCCCGCACGCTTAGAAATTCAATTGGATGTCGCTGATTAGCGTTCGACGCACAGCGCAACACCCATTCCACCACCAATGCAGAGCGTCGCGAGGCCTTTTTTCGCGTCGCGTTTCTGCATTTCATAGAGCAGGGTCGTGAAGACACGCGCGCCCGATGCGCCAATCGGATGGCCCAGTGCAATCGCGCCACCATTCACATTGACCTTATCGGTATCCCAGCCCATGTCGCGGTTAACTGCAATTGCCTGTGCGGCAAAGGCTTCGTTCGCTTCGATCAGGTCAAGGTCAGAGGCCGACCAGCCTGCTTTTTCAAGCGCCTTTTTCGAGGCCGGGATCGGGCCAGAGCCCATGATTGCCGGATCAACACCAACCGTTGCCCAGCTTTTGATCGTTGCAAGCGGGGTCAGACCACGTTTGGCCGCCTCGGCAGCAGACATGACAATAAGGGCAGCAGCACCATCATTGATGCCCGATGCGTTACCAGCGGTAACCGTGCCTTCTTTATCGAAAGCCGGGCGGAGTTTTGCCATGCCTTCGACAGATGCGCCGTGGCGTGGATATTCATCCGCATCAAAGACGATATCGCCTTTGCGGTTTGGAATGGTGACAGCGGCAATCTCGTCATTGAAACGGCCAGATTTCTGCGCTGCTTCGGCTTTATTCTGGGAGGCAACAGCGAATGCATCCTGCTCTTCGCGTGAAATACCCCATTTATTGGCGATATTTTCAGCCGTATTGCCCATGTGATAGCCGTTAAAGGCACACCACAGACCATCCTTGATCATGCTGTCGATGAATTTGACATCGCCCATCTTATGACCGTTTCGCAGGTGTGCGACATGGGTCGAAAGCGACATGTTTTCCTGACCGCCGGCAACCACGATGTTTGCATCACCGGTCATAATCTGCTGAGCCGCAAGGGCGACCGTGCGCAAGCCCGAACCACAAACCTGATTGATCAGAAACGCAGTTGCCCGGTCGGAAATGCCCGCACCGATGGCAGCCTGACGGGCGGGGTTTTGCCCCTGACCACCTGTCAGAACCTGACCGAGGATCACTTCATCAACCGCATCACCTTCTACGCCTGCGCGCTCCAATGCAGCCTTGATGGCAGTTGCGCCCAGATCACTTGCGGCCGTGTTGGCCAGTGTGCCGCTGAAAGCGCCGATTGGTGTACGTGCTGCACCTACAATTACGACGTCGGTCATGAAACCCTCCGATTAATCTTGATTACGTTTTCCCCGGACCGGGCAACGATGTTTTTCACTGTGCCTTGAGATGGTCCGCGGATGATCTTATCGCACCGCAACAAAAATCCAAGCTTTGATACGTACCACTTTCGGACAGGCTTTCACCCTGCGTATCGAAAGACACAATCCCAAAGCCAAACCACACACGACCAGATTGGGGTCTTTTGAAAAGGCCTTACCTATGAGTGTGTGCTTATCACGCTCAGATCGCAACCCCTGGATCGTCTTTTAGGACTTCTGTCACAATATAGGTCCGGTACCATACGATGTTGTCATCTACATCAAAGAGCGTCTCGCATAGTTCGGTGTATTCTGTCATGTCGCGCATATGTAAAACCAGAACCCCGGTGACTTCGCCGGTTACCACATAACATTGGCGCACAGCATCAAGTGCACCTGCCTTGCGGATAAAGTCCTGACGATACCGATTGCCATGGCGATGAAATTCCAGATTAATCACCGCACTTAATGGACGCCCGATATGGGCCGGGTCGATCACGGCGACTGTTTTGCGAATGACCCCGGTATCACGTAACTTTGCCACCCGACGTAAACAAGCCGAGGGGGACAGGCCAATTTTGTCGGCCAGTTCGGCATTGGGAATATCGGCGTTATCCTGCAACAACCGCAGGATTTTTGTATCGATCGGGTCCAAGTCAGCCATGTCAACGCAACTCCAAAGCGCATTTTAGCCAAACAACGCTGCCATATTGTGATCATTTACGCAAATTCGCCGCCCAACAAAGTTTGAGCCATGGCATGATCTGCTGCGTTACATCACCCTCGCCCACCAACGAAAACCAACTGACACCCAATTAAAACCATCTGATAGACAATCGAACGCATTTGCCTCACAGATGCCTGCTTAAGCACCGACGCCCCAAATGCCGAAAACACCGAATGGATAGAACGCCCCATGATGAGAGCCCTGCGACGCTATATCTTTGATGTGATCAACCGAAGCCAGCAACTGTTCGTTACCCTGATGAAGGTGATGCTGCCGGTTATGATCATTGTCCGTATTGCCGAAGAATTCGGCGCGATCGAAGTTGCATCTGATCTTCTGACCCCGGTCATGGCGTTGATAGGTCTTCCGCCCGAAGCGGGACTGATCTGGGCCACCTGTGCGTTGGTCAGCATGTATGGCGCGGTTGGCGCGTTTATTGGTCTTTCGGCGCATCTTGATATGACGGCCGCACAACTAAGTGCGCTGTGCGCGATGATGCTGTTTGCCCATGGGCTTCCGGTTGAGCAGGCCATTGTCAAACGGGCCGGGGCCAGCCTGATTGCCACCACGGCGCTGCGCATCGGAGCCGCCATTGGCTATGGCGCGCTGGTGACATGGATCAGCGGGCTGACGGGATGGTTGTCTGAACCGGTTGATTTTTCGTGGATGGCGGGCGGGGAAGTTGGCGAGGCCGCAACCGGTCTTGCCGGATGGTGGGAATGGAGCCTTCAAACCGTCAAGTCGCTGATTGTCAGCTTTGGCGTGATTACCGGGCTTTTAATGATCCTTGACGGGATGAAGGTCAGCGGGCTTACCGACAAATTCACGCTTGCACTGTCGCCGATCCTGCGGGTGTCGGGCCTGTCGCGCGATGTTGCGCCGGTGACGACCATTGGCGTGTTGCTGGGCCTGACATTTGGCGGAGCGCTGATCATTGATGAGGCGCGCAAGAACAATTACCCGCCGCGCACCTTGTTCTTGTCGTTAAGCTGGTTATCGCTTTCGCATTCCTTGATCGAGGATACCGCGATCATGCTCGCCCTTGGTGCGGACATATGGGTAGTTTTGGTCGGGCGGGTGATCCTGACCCTGATCATTATTGCCCTGCTGGCACGGCTGACCCTGCGCTGGGGTCGGCAATCCGAGCAGTTGGCAAGCGATACAGCCCGTTAAGGGTCAATTTCCCAACCACTCCACAACCGGAACCCAGGTGGATTTTTCCGCGCGCGATCCGACCATCATGCCGATGTGGCCAGCGGACGGGTGTAGTTCGGAGCGGAGATCTTCGGGGCAGGCATCAAACAGTGCCTTGGCACTTTCTGGCGGCACGATCCGGTCATTTTCCGGGATCACCGCCAAGACCGGGCAGGACAAATCAGCCGGATTGATATCAATCCCGTCAATCTGCCATTGGCCTTTGGCCGGGCGGTTTTCAACATACCATCCAATCAGGCAATCAACCGCGACACGGCGCGGCAAGGGCACGCCATCATTCAGCCAATCTTCAAGGGCGACAAAATCATGGGCCTTGGCTGAATCGGTTGCCATTTTTTCAAAACGCCGGAATTTTTCGCCAATCATGAACGGATCAAGGCTGGCGAACAGGCTTTGCAGCACATCGACCGGCAAGGTGTCATGGATTGCCAACATATGGGGCAAGGACGGTGCAAAGGCCGCAGCAATGCGCGATTGGGTTGGGCCAGCAACCATGAAGTCCCACGGGGTTGCCAGTAAAACAAGTTTGGAAACCTGTGCCGGGTCCAGAAGTGTTGCCGCAAGGGCAAGCACCCCGCCCATGCAATAGCCAACAACCGGAACCGGGCCGCCGTTCATATCGGCAACGTCCTGCAGAACAGTGACCAACCGCCCGGCGATGTAATCATCCAAACCAAAGTTGGCTTCATCCGATCCGGGATAGCCCCATTCAACCAGCAACGGCCGATACCCACATTTTGCCAGATAGCGGGCAAAACTGCGTTTTTCGTTGAGATCAAGGATATAGCCCCGGTTCACGAGCGATGGCACCAAAAGAACGATGCCCGCAGGATGGTCATCCTTTTTCGGGGCGGTCGGGCCATAGTCATAAACACGTGTCGAACCGTCTTCCCAGACGATGGGAATGTCTTTGCGTTCGTCATCCTTGGGGCGGCGATAGGGATGCTTTTGATAGGAGCGCACACCATCATGGAAACCGGCGTGGCGGTCAAAGGCCACACGGTCTAATGCCAGCGCAACATCGTCAGGATGAAAAGCTTCAGCTTCCTTTAGGAGGCTTGCCGCCTGCTCCTTCAGTTCCGCCTTCCAGGGCAGCAATTGTTTCAGAAAGATCGGCAATGCGGCGCGCGAGCTGAGCCAGCTCGTCATCTCGACTGCCATGTGCATCGGAAGCGGTCGTGGCCCTGCCCGCTTTTGGCTTTCCCTTTTTGGCGGGAGCGGCTTTTGTCTTGGTGGACTGATCATTTTTCCCCTGCCCCTTTGCGGCTTCTTTTGCTGCAGTCGTTTTTTTGGTGGTCGTTTTACGTGGCTTTGCTTTTGCAACGGCGGCGGTCGTGCTTGCATCCGCGTTTGCGCCAGCATCCGTAGTCGGTGTCTTGGCCGATGAAGCATCCTTCTCAGGCGTCTTTGCAGGCGCCTTTGCCGCACCTTCGCCCGTACCGCTCATGCCCGCCATCCCGGCCATGTTTGGCGGGAACGGCATGCCGGGGAACGGGGTGGCGGGCAAATCACGTGCTGCCTTTGCCATTTGTTCCATCATTGCCATGACCGGATTGGCGGCCCCGGCAAAGGGATTAGCACCATCCCCCAATCCGGGAACTGCGCCAGCGCCAACACCAGAAACGGCACCAGCACCAAGCTGCTGGCCCATTGCCATCTGACCAATCAAGTTGCCCCATGCTTCGAACCCTTCGCCCATTCGGGTGGTGTCCGCCCCAAGGGATGCATAAAGCCGACCAATCGCACTGGCGGCCTGTGCACCATCGGCCGTTGCGGCAACCTGTTCGCGCCATAACGCGAGAAACCGCGTGGCAAGCTGTTCAAGTTTTTCATCATCATCAAGCGATGACGTGTCGTGATCTGATTGGTCTGATTGGTTTGGGCCATCCGTCTGGTTGGTCATGCGTGACACCTTTTTCCTTCCCTGATGAAAAGCCGTCTTGTTGCTCAACACTATAGATTGTTGTCTGGCATGGGAAAACGAATTCCCTTGCTGCTTAGCAACAAGTCGTATCTTGAGTTGTTTTTCGCACTGCACTTCGCGTTGAATACTGGACACATTGGAAAAATCGCGTCACTCTCCTAGTCGTCTGAGCGAATGCAAAATGGAAAATGCTGCGCAACATAGAAATTTAATCCGAATTTTGTGCACGCGCAAAGCAGGCGGATTAATACCGTCAAGCGCGTTCGCCAGATAAACGTCCGGGAAACAGGGAAGCAGGAAACAAGCCATGACCAACAAGAAATCAGATGATCAAGACCGCATCGTTATCAAGAAATATGCGAACCGACGCCTCTATAATACGGCAACCAGTTCGTATGTAACGCTTGATCACCTTTCACAGATGGTCAAAGAGAATACCGACTTTGTGGTCTATGATGCGAAATCGGGCGAAGACATTACCCGCCCGGTTCTGACCCAGATCATTGTCGAGGAAGAAAACAAAGGGCAGAACCTTCTGCCGATTAACTTCCTGCGCCAATTGATCGGCTTTTACGGCGACAGCCTTCAGGGTTTGGTTCCAAGCTACCTTGAACAAGCTATGAGCGCCTTTGGCCATAATCAGGAACAGATGCGCGAATACATGCAAGGCAGCATGCATGGCATTTTCCCGTTTGGTCAATTTGAAGAAATGAACAAACAGAACATCGCGCTGTTCGAACAGACAATGAAAATGTTCTCGCCGTTTCCGCAGGAAAATGAGGGTGGCCAGCAAGAAGGTGGCAATCCGGCAAAACCAGGTGCGGCGACAGGTGCAGCAAAACCTGATGCCTCGTTAAACGAGCTTAAAAGTCAGCTTGAAGCAATGCAGGCGCAGCTCAACAGTCTGGCGGGCGGCAAGTCCGACAAATAAGCCTTACGCGCCATAAGCAGTTGAATGAATTTCAAAAGGCGGAGCCCGCATCACGCGGCTTCGCCTTTTTCTATGGCTGCTTCAATACCTGCTGCAATATTTGCTCCCTTAGAGCCTTTCACAGCTAATTCCGGGTCTGGTTTGCCCTGACAACTTTTGCATATGCCGCCAGCGCCCTTGCGCGCCGGTAAAACGGTGCTGAGCATGATGTGACTCGACATCGCCCTCTTGCACCTGATCAAGCGGCACCATTCCTGCATGATTTTTTCGTTAACCATTTAACCCCGCCCGGCAACGCCGACAGGCGGCAATTTTTGCCGGGTAAACACCCTGAACACACGGAGTCCCGAACCAGACAGGCAATTTTAACCAAATAAATCGAAAAACATGACCGCGATTACATCGATTCCCATGCCCCCGGCCCGCAGGCCCCAATCTGCGAGTACCGGAACGGATGGTCCTGCCGGGATCGGGATAGATACAACCGCGCGGATTTCTCCGGTACGGGAAATTGCGCAGAATGGTGGCGCGTGGCTGCAACCCCATGATCTTGTGGGCAGTGCAGCATTCTGGACCCAGCTTTTAGGCCAGAAATTACCTCAGGAAAACCTTTTGCAACCAGCGGTCATTCAGGAAATGCATGCCAGCTATGCACGCCTTTCCACACCTTACAGCATAGAAACCAACGTCTTTTTTTCACCTTATGCACTAGACAAAGACAGCTCAGTTGACCTATATAGCTAGGTTCTAGCGGATTGCTGTAAAGATTACCTGACCAATGTTCAGGTACGTAACTCCAAATCGCAGCCCTCATACGGTGCTGCGATTAGATGTTTATGGGGCAAAAACAAATAAGCCCAGCAGTATCCAAAGTGGGGATCTATAACTGGCGGTTGATAACGGATAATAACATGACTGAGATTGCAGCTAACGAAGAACCGAAGCGCGCAAACCGCGCCACTGACACTGACCGTTATGTTGGTCAGCGTATTCGCGAACGTCGCATCATGCTGGGCCTTTCCCAGCAGCAGATGGCAGATTTGATTGGCGTTACCTACCAGCAGGCCCATAAGTATGAGCGCGGCATCAACCGTATCTCTGCTGGTCGTCTGTATGAAATCTCCCAGGTTCTGGGTGTTCCGGTAAGCTACTTCTATGAAGGCCTTGACGGCAACCAGGCTTCCGAGCTTAACGCACGTCAGCGTATGTGCCTTGAACTGGCCCGTAACTTTGCCAGCATCAAGCACGAAAAACACCAAGAAGCACTGAGCCAGATGGCACGTGCTCTTGCTGATCAGGCTGCCTAAGTCCGACACACCGGACTTCCGCGCCGCTTAAGAAAAGACTGTCTTCGGGCAGTCTTTTTTTTATTGCCTATTGCTCTGGGCATCGCGCTTTGCAAAACTTTGAAAATCAAATGTTATTTCAAGGCAGCGGATGTTGAGCGACAAGATAATAGAACAGCTTGATCGTACCCGTTTGGCAATGGGATATCGAACCATTGCACAGACCTTATCGCTTGCCGATCAGGGCAATGTCATCATGGATCCATTTTCCACCTTGATCGCCATTCACGCCAACGTCGGAACCGACAACATATTCCACCCCAACACGCGCCTTTCGGCAGATCACCCGACGCTTCTGTCTGTTGGCAACGGCAATTTGTTTCAAGGTGGGATAACCATCACGGCACAAAATGGGTCCGTGCAGATCGGTGATGAGAATATCTTTGGGGCGGGAAACATCGTGATCGAAACCAACCATACGGATGCACCCGTTACGATTGGATCGCACGGCCGCTATAAGGGCTTCATTGAAATATCAGGCGGATGTGATCTCGGCGATGGCTGCCAAGTGCTTGGCAATATCAGCCTACGGTCTGTCAAACTTGGGGGTGGCGGGTCATATCGCCATCCGATTGCCGATGAACGTGGGGCCGTTTTAAAGGGGCATGGTCGTGCATTGGATTTTGCCCTTGAACCGGGTCAAGTCATTGCCGGTGACGGTCGCTTTGGCCTATCGGACGTGCGTATGCAGTCACATTACCACCCGGACGCCAAATAAACACTTCGCCCAGATCGCCCACAGGCCGTTAGGGCAGGCTTATTCAACCATAACCAGATCATCGGAATGGATGACGGCATTGCCGCGTGAGAACCCAAGGGTTGCTTCTATATCACCCGATGCATGGCCCATCAAAAGACGGGTTTCTTCGGCAGCATAGGAAGTAATCCCACGGGCGATCTCATCGCCGTTGCCGTCAAGGACGCGCACAGCATCCCCGTGCTTAAAACTGCCATCAACGGCGGAAATTCCGGCCGCCAGAAGGTTCTTGCCATTCCGCAGGGCCTTGGCCGCACCGGCATCAACAATGATCGCCCCGGTGGCCGAAAGTGACGTCGCAATCCAATGACGGCGTGCGGCAAGCGGGCTTTCATTTGGCAGGAAGACGGTATTGGGTCCGCCGTCAAGCTGGGCTTGGAGCGGATGGTAAATCGTGCCGCGCGCAATGATCATGCGACAGCCGGCCTTCATCGCGATTTCAGCCGCCTGAAGTTTGGTGACCATCCCGCCGGAGCTATACATTGTCGGGGCGACACCCGCCATTTCAAAGATTTCTGGCGTCAATTCGCGAACTTCCGGGATCAGTACAGCATCCGGGTTCTTACGCGGATCGGCGGTATAAAGACCATCAATGTCAGACAGTAAAACAAGAGTGTCGGCCGAAATCATATGCGCGACCTTGGCCCCCAGACGGTCATTGTCGCCAAAGCGGATTTCTTCGGTTGCGACGGTATCGTTTTCATTGATCAGTGGCACCGCACCACGGGCGAGAAGCGCATTAAGCGTTCCGCGGGCGTTGAGGTAGCGACGGCGACCTTCCATGTCTTCAAGGGTCACCAGAACCTGTGCCATGGTCAGGCCATTACGGCCCAATGCCTCTTGCCAGACTTGTGACAGGCTGATTTGCCCGGTTGCGGCGGCGGCCTGCTTATCGGCAAGACTGATGGTGCGGTGATCAAGGCCAAGCAAGCGCCGGCCAAGGGCGATTGCCCCACTGGAGACCACAATCACCTCGACCCCGCGTTCGCGTAAATGCGCGATGTCGTCGGCCAGTGCTTCAAGCCAGGCACGGCGGAGCTTGCCGGTGTTTTCATCAACCAGCAAGGCCGAGCCGACCTTAATGATCAGGCGTTTTGCATCCGTTAAAGCAGGTGCCTTGGTGCTCACGGCTGGAAGCCCTCATCCTCGCGACCTTCCATGGCGCGGCGTTCGCGTTCGCCATCAATAAAGGCAAGCACTTCGCGATGAATTTCCTTGATGCCCTGCTGGGTCACACCCGAAACAACATGGACTTTCTTTCCGATGCCTTTTTCAAGGATCGCGCGCTGTTCTTCGACCATTTCTGGCAGAAGTTGATCGGCTTTCGACAGAATAACGATCTCAGGCTTATCAACCAGGATTTCAGCGTAGTTTTCAAGCTCTTCACGGACCGTCTCATAGGCCTTTACCGGGTCTTCCTCGGCACAGTCAATAAGATGGACAAGAACTTCGCAGCGTTCGATATGGCCCAAGAAACGTGTGCCGATGCCTTTGCCCTCCGATGCGCCTTCGATCAGGCCGGGAATATCGGCAAGGACGAATTCCCGATCATCGATATTCACCACACCAAGCTGCGGATGCAGGGTTGTGAACGGGTAATCGGCAATTTTTGGACGCGCATGCGAAGATGCGGCAAGGAAAGTCGATTTACCGGCATTGGGCAAGCCAACCAACCCGGCATCGGCAATCAGCTTCAGACGGAACCAGACCGATTTTTCTTCTGCGGGCCAGCCTTCTTCGGCGCGCCTTGGGGCCTGATTGGTTGATGATTTAAAATGCGTATTGCCCCGGCCGCCATCGCCGCCAAAGCACAGCATATGAATTTGGCCTGGGCGGACCATATCGACAATCAGGGTTTCGCGGTCTTCTTCAAGAACCTGGGTTCCGACCGGCACCTTGATCGTGATGGATTTCCCGGAACGGCCGGTGCGGTTACGGCCCATGCCATGCATGCCGACTTCGGCTTTGAAGTGCTGCTGATAGCGGAAATCGATCAGGGTATTGAGGTTTTCGACCGCCTCAAGGATGATATCGCCACCCCGGCCACCATCGCCACCGTCCGGTCCACCATACTCGATATATTTTTCGCGACGGAAACTGACCGAACCGGCACCGCCGCGGCCACTACGCGCATGAATCTTGGCTTCATCGAGAAACTTCATAACCGGTCCTTTGGGCGATGCCCGTTCTTTTGGCTTTTAACCCCGGCGCGCGATCACCGCGCATCAACGGGATAAAATTCATATAACATATAAAATAAGGGAGGAATGATTGCTCATTCCTCCCTTGAAAATCTTGCTACGTAACGCGCAGCCGACGGGAGGCTTACGCCTCTGCCGGAACGATGGTTACGTAAGTACGACCCTTGTAGCCCGACTTGAACAGGACAGCGCCGTCCACAGTCGCAAACAGGGTGTGGTCTTTGGCGAGGCCGACATTGTCGCCTGCATGGAACTTGGTGCCACGCTGACGAACGAGGATGTTGCCTGCTACAACTGCCTGACCACCGAATTTTTTAACGCCAAGACGGCGACCTTCGGAGTCACGACCGTTGCGTGAACTACCACCAGCTTTCTTATGAGCCATGAAACTCTCCTAAAACTGCATCTCAACCTAATAAATTAGGCTTTGATGTCCTTGATGCGCAGAACAGTCAGGTTCTGGCGATGACCATTTTTACGACGGTAGTTATGCCGACGCTTTTTCTTGAAAACGATCACCTTGTCGCCCTTGGCCTGCTCGAGAACTTCTGCGGTAACAGAAGCACCTTTGAGCAACGGAGCACCAACTTTCGGCGCACCATCACCAGCAACCATGAGAACTTCTTCAAGTTTCACGGTATCACCGGCCTGGGCAGCGATCTTTTCGACTTTGATTACGTCGTTGGCAGCAACTTTATACTGTTTGCCGCCAGTTTTGATGATTGCGTACATCTAAAAGTTCCTGAAAAACATTCTGGAAACACAAACGCGCAGCTCGGTGCCGCTGCTAACAGATACCGAACCGCTGCGAAGAACGGGTGAATTACCTTTTTTACCCCCGTGAGTCAACTGCAAAGAGTCAACTACAAACCAATGCAAACCCCATATTTGGCGCCCACACCGACGGATGCATGCCGTGCGCAAACTGCATGGCACCAGACCAGCGCACACTTCACTTACGATAATCCGACCAGCACGCCCTCAACCCGCAGCAATCATCAAGATCGCAGGCAACGATCAAAGCGCAAAAAGGTCACGGTTTTTACGATTTCCCTCTTGCAAAAACCCACAAGGACCGTTAAACACCGCCTCGAACGCCAAGACCACACATGCGGAGAGGTGCCGGAGTGGTCGAACGGGGCGGTCTCGAAAACCGTTGTACTAGCAATAGTACCGTGGGTTCGAATCCCACCCTCTCCGCCATTCCTCCAAGCACTATCAAAAACAATCGCGCCCTTGATAGTACTTTGGAAGGCGCCCCCAGCTGCGGGCACGAAAACCACGCCCCTTAAGTCACCTGCTTGACGCTGCCTCAAACACTCTCAACGTCTCCTCACTCACATGATGCTCAATCCCTTCAGCATCAAATTCTGCGATATCGGGATCAACACCAATGGAGACGAGGAAGTTATAGACGATTTGGTGGCGTTCGCGACATTTTTTGGCGAGGGTTTCGCCTTTTTCTGTCAGGAAGATTGAGCGGTAGGGGCGGGATGTGACGAAGCCGTCGCGCTCCAGGCGCTTGATGGTATTATTGACTGTGGCGGCCGTTACACCGAAGCGTTCGGCCAAGGCGACCGAGCGGGCCTCACCTTCTTCCGCGATCAAATCACCAATCATTTCAACGTAATCTTCGGTGACTTCGCGGGCGTGCGCATCGCGCAGGCGTGCGAAAACTTCTGCCTTGTTGTGACGCGGGTTAAGCGCGGCCTTGTCACCCATCGAATTCTCCAATCTTCATCCCGTCCATATCCTTACAGCCTTCATAACAACTAAGCTTGCAAATAGCAATTTAGCCTTGACTAACTTTAAAAGTCCGCACATAAATAGTGGGTATTCATTCACATGATTCCAACTTGCTTTCGGGATGCCTTGATGCGCCTTTTAAACGCTGTACGTGCCTTCGCCCTGTTCGCGACCATGCTGGTTTCGGCAACATTTTCCGTGAGCGGGCCAGCACAGGCCAAGCCATTAACGGTGGTCGCGACAACGTCCATGATCGCCGATGCCGCCCGTCAAGTCGCGGGGGAGAGGGCAAATGTCACCGCCCTGATGGGGCCGGGTGTTGATCCGCATTCCTATCGCCAAACCCGAAGCGACATTGCCGCCCTGGCACGTGCTGATCTTGTTTTGTGGCATGGGCTGTATCTTGAAGCGCAGCTTGAAGAATTCTTTCATGATCTGGCAAAGCGCCGCAATGTCGTTGCCGTTGGTGAAGCCATTGATAAGGACAAGCTGCTGAGCCACGCAGACTATGAAGGCCGCTATGACCCGCATGTCTGGATGGACCCGCAACTTTGGGGAACGGTTGTTTATGCGGTGCGCGATGCGCTGATCAAGACCGACCCGGAAGGGGAAGCCACCTATCGCGCCAATGCAGATAAACATGTTGCCGAGATCGCCAAGCTGATCGATTACATGAAAACGGTTTCCGTCACCGTGCCGGAAAAAAGCCGGGTTTTGTTAACCGCACATGATGCCTTTAGCTATTTTGGCCGCGGCTATGATTTCGATGTACTAGGCATTCAGGGGATTTCGACGGAATCCGAAGCTGGTCTTCGCCGGGTAGAAGAACTGGTCAATACCATTGTTGATCGCAATATTTCGGCGGTGTTTGTCGAAAGTTCTGTCCCCGAACGCAATGTCCGCGCCCTGATCGAAGGTGCCGGTGCGCGCGGCCAAGACGTGGTGATTGGCGGCACGCTGTTTTCTGATGCGATGGGGGAGCCGGGCACCTATGAAGGCACCTATATCGGCATGATTGACCACAACGTCACCTTGATCACCCGTGCTTTGGGCGGCGTTGCCCCCGAAGGTGGCTTTCAGGGCAAACTTAGCGCTGGTTCCTGATCGATAGACGATACATAAAGACGCCTGCATACAGACCACCCCCCATTAAGACCGCCGACAAGTCACAGACAAATCGCACCGTTAAGGAAACAAGGAAAACCCTATGAGCAACGCCAAACTGATTGCTGAATCTGGCAAGATATTGGATGTCGCGGCCAAGGATGCGCCGCTGACGGTGCGTGGGTTGACCGTTTCCTATGGCAATAAACCGGCGGTCTTTTCGGTTGATGCATCCATCCCTGCCGGATCCATGACCGCTATCATTGGCCCCAATGGTGCGGGTAAATCGACATTCCTGAAAGGTGCGCTTGGCGTGGTACCGCGCCTGTCGGGTGAAGTTCGCATTTTCGGAAAGCTGTTTTCAGAAACACGCGACCGTGTGGCTTATGTTCCGCAACGCGCAAGCGTTGACTGGGATTTTCCGGCACGGGTGATTGATGTGGTTCTGATGGGTCTTTATGGATCGGTTGGGCTGTTTCGTCTTTGGCGGTCGCGCCACCGCGAACAGGCAATGGAATGCCTGGAACGGGTTGGCATGGCCGATTTCGCAGACCGACAGATTGGCCAGCTTTCAGGCGGGCAGCAACAGCGTGTTTTCCTTGCGCGTGCACTGGCACAGAATGCGGAGTTTTATCTGCTTGATGAGCCGTTTGCCGGGGTTGATGCCGCAACTGAACGCGCCATCGTCACAGTCTTAAAAGACCTTAAATCCGAAGGCCGCACTGTGGTTTGCGTCCATCACGACCTGTCGACCGTTGCAGAATATTTTGATCGTGTCTTGCTGATCAATGTCCGCCGGATTGCTGAAGGCCCGGTCGAAACGACCTTTACCGCCGAGAACCTGCAGGAAACGTATGGTGGGCGGCTGGCAACAACCCACATCGACGAATTGCATCTGGCTTAGTCGCAACGCCCCCAACACGGCAACACAAAGAATCTGAGATGAGTTTTCTGGATTACTTCATAAGTGCCCTGTTTTTGCAGGCAGGATATAACAGCGCCCTTGTTGCAGTAGGTGCCGGGCTGCTTGGCATGTCCGCAGGCAGTGCCGGTGCATTTATTTTCCTGCGCAAACGCGCCCTTGTTTCAGATGCCATCAGTCACGCGACCCTGCCCGGTGTTGGCCTTGCCTTTATGATCATGGTTGCCTTTGGCAGTGATGGCCGCTGGTTGCCGGGCCTGATCATTGGATCGGCTGTATCGTCGGCCATTGGTTTATTGATGGTTGAATGGATCACGCGCAAAACCCGCCTGACCGAAGATGCCGCCATTGGTGCGGTTTTGTCGGTGTTCTTTGGCTTTGGCATTGTGCTTTTGACCATCATCCAGACCATGTCATCAGGGCGTCAGGCCGGGCTTGAAAACTTCCTGCTGGGATCAACCGCAGGCATGTTGATTTCCGAGGCCACCACAATTGCGGTTGCCGGGGCATTGGCCGCCTTGTTTGTATTCTTGTTGCGCCGCCCGATGACCTTGGTTGCGTTTGACCCAGAATATGCAGCAACGACCGGCGTTAATGTGCGCAATATTGATCTGGCGATGATGGGCCTGGCCCTTATTGTGACGGTGATCGGGCTTAAGATTGTTGGTCTTATCCTAATTGTTGCGCTGTTGATCATCCCCCCCGTGACCGCGCGGTTCTGGACCAATCAGGTGGGATCGATGATTGGTATTGCCGCGGGGGTCGGTGGGCTTTCGGGGTATGTGGGTGCGGTTCTTTCTGCGGCTGAGGCATCCCTTCCAACCGGGCCGATTATTGTTTTGGTCGCATTCGGGTTTTTCCTGATTTCAGCACTGTTTTCGCCCTTGCGCGGCGGATTGGCATCCGCGCTCCGCCATCAACGGTTCCAGCGTCGCGTTCATCGCCGGCAAGGGTTGTTGTCACTGTCGCGCCGGGAGCCGATCTATGATGGCTTAACGCTTCGAATTTTGCGCCGATCAGGTTTTATCCGCCGCGACGGGGTGGCAACCGCACGCGGGCGGGTGGCCGCAGCCAAGGCGGCACGTGACGAGGCCCGCTGGGCAGTCGCACGAAGGATGCTGCCAGAAGATTCTGCTGTTGAGCATTATGACGGATTAACCCCGATTGAACGCATGATGACCCCCGACCAGATTGCCGAGATTGATCGCATGATCCTCGATCAGCAAGGGGGCATGGCATGATCGACGATCTCATAACGGCAATGGGTGCTGAATTTGTTCAGCTTAGCCTAACCCCAATTGTCATTGGCATTCTTGCAGCCATTGCCTGTGCGCTTCCGGGGAACTTTTTGTTGCTGCGTCGTCAGGCATTGATTGGTGATGCCATTAGCCATGTGGTTTTGCCCGGCATTGTTGCGGCATTTTTGATTACCGGCACGATTTCGGCGGTTCCGATGATGTTGGGTGCCGGGGCCGCGGCAATTGTTGCGGTTGGGATGATTGAAATCATCAAACGGCTTGGCCGGGTTGAACCGGGTGCGGCCATGGGGTTGGTCTTTACCACCTTGTTTGCAGCAGGCGTTCTGTTCCTTGAGATCACCGATACCAGTTCGGTTCATATCGATGTGCAACATGCGTTGCTGGGCAATCTTGAAAGCCTGATCTGGTTTGATGCGCAAGGTTGGGGGTCGCTACTTGATCCAGTGGCCCTGTCGACTTTGCCACCGCAATTGCCGCGTCTGGCGATTGTTCTTGTCGGGATTGGCTTGTTTATCTTGCTGTTCTGGAAAGAACTTAAAATATCGACCTTTGATGTGTCCTTTGCCGAAGCAATCGGCATTCGCACCAAGATTTTGAGCTTTGCACTGGTTGTGGCAACGGCGATTGCCGCTGTTGCGGCCTTTGATGCGGTCGGATCAATCATTGTGATTGCGATGTTTGTCTGCCCGCCGGCAAGTGCGCGGCTTATGACCAATCAGCTTGGGCGGCAAGTCGGCTGGTCGGTTGTCTTTGCCACCATATCCGCCATTCTAGGATATGTTTTTGCGGGCTACGGTCCGGGTTGGTTTGGTTCCCCCTATGCGGTGAGTGCAGCGGGTATGATTGCCTCGATTTCGGGCGTCATTCTGATCCTGACGTGCTTATTCGGGCCACAGCGCAAACGCACGGGCCAACAAGCAGAAGCCTAAGAGCGAGCAATAAAACCCGCATTTTATATCGCGCGACCAGATCAGACAGGCCATACTCCCGGCCATGATCAACATGCGAAGACTTACATATCAGCTATTGATTGCTGTGAGCCTGCACCTTGCGGGCGGACAATCTTTGCATGCCGAACAATCGGGCGGTGAACCGTTAACAAACCAGTTGGCATCCGAGCTTCGCCAGTTTGGCGAGGTTGATTTGTTTGTCTTTGCCGATCGGACCACATTTCTTGCGCGGATGGACGAGACACTGGGACTTGAAAACATCAAGAACCCGGAAAAGACATTTGCCAAACTTCCAAGGTCGCCCTTTACCGTCACCGGACAGCAAAACGGCCGCCAAATCCAAAACTGTCAGATTTTTGTTCCAACCAATGTCACCCCGGAAAGCGGGCGCGAAATATTCGCCGAATTAATGCGCGGCTGGTTTGGGCAAACTCTTAGCTATCAAAGCAATGCTGATTTGACCTATCGCTGGCTGATTTATCACGAAGTCCGTCATTGTCAGCCCGATCATTATGGCGGTGATGACGTTCAAAATCACAGCGATGAGATCGATGCCGATCTGTTTTCTTTCAATGAATTGGCAACACCGGAAAACAAAACCCAACTGGCATCTGACATCATTGCTTTTCGCATGATCACAGCCACCCTGTTTGCCGATCGTAGCCATATGACGGGGTTGTCGGTTAAATACGCATTGGAAACACCAAAATCGCGCCCCACCCTATCGGCCAAGCAGGAAGTCGCAGCGTTCTTGGCTACGCGGAAATTGATCACCCAACGGGCCAAAGCCATCGCACTTGCCGTCAACCCAACAAATTTGGAACTGATCCGGGCGGTGACTGACTTGCGCGAAGATGCAGAAGACGGATTGCTTAATACCGCTGACCCATTGATCGCGGAAATATTGGTTTCACTTGATGGCGCGATTGGACAATTTGCCCCGCAACTACATGCCGCCGTCGCCACCCGAAAAGAAAACTGATCAGCCGCGTTCGGATTTACGCCAAAACGTCATCGCGGTGCAGTCATCACGCGCCAGGCCAAGTTCCTTACGCCAGTAAGTGTGGATCGGCTTATAGTCGCCTTGTTCCACCCCGGCCCAACAAAAGACTTTGTGCGTTTCTTTGGGGACTTCAATTGCACGGATTGCATCTTGGATCAGGCTGTTCTTTATGCCATCCCCACCATTCTGCCCATCGCGGAACAACCAAGTGACCTTGATCTGGCTGTTCGTAGCAATTTCAATGACATCAGCAGCACTGCCAACTTCGATCACTGCCTGGCCGGTAACGTGACCGGGCAATTCATTTAGATAGCGACCAATTGCGGGCAGGGCTGTTTCATCCCCGGCGAACAAGAACCAATTGGCATCTGGCAATGCATTGCCCAATGGTCCGGTCATGGCAACAAGGTCACCCTGTTGCGCATGTAGGGCAAAGGATGAGCCCGGACCATTATCGCCATGCATGACGAAATCAATGTCCACCCAGCCTGCCTTGGCATCAATGTTGCGGATTGTATAAACGCGCTGTTCGATGGTGTCTTTCCCACTTGGCCAGACCGGCATGCCGTTTTCGGCCAATGTTGGCCATTTCGGGTTTGATTGACCACGCGGCGGGATCAAAAGACGGATATGCATGTTGTCATTGTCATAGGCACCTAAATCAGCCCCATGCAAACGGACCCGGCGCATATGGGCGGACAAATCAGTAATCGCGCCGACGGAAAGTTCGCGAAAATTGGGCAGTTTGCCGTTGCTTTTGCCTGCCCCCTTCCAGCGGCAATCAAGATTGGCCTCTGGAAGTGCCCCCTGTAACAGAGAAAGGATTGCTGATTTCATCTGGACCACACCGACCTCGGTCGTGGCACCGACCTCAACATCAAGCCCATCGGTACGGCTGGTCAGATGGATATGCCCAATGGATACCGAAATCCGTGTTGCCACATCGTCGCCCTGCACATCACAATCGTGACTTTTATAATAGTCGGCCGCCTGTTTGATCAGAGCAGCACTTTCGGGAAGTGCAATACGCGTTTTGGCCGTAAGAATCGGTGTTGGCATCGGGGCCCTCGGGTGGATGGGAATGGCTTTAAACCTTGATGCGATATTGATAATCAATCTGATACGCATTCTCAATAAAATTTATCAGGAATTTGTCGTGCACATGCTAGATGTCAGGCAGAATAACGAACAAATGGACTGCGGCGGGGTTCCCGACTTTGCCGCCACACTTGATTGATCCTTAGGAAGTTTAAAGACACCACCATGACTGACAAAATCCGACGTTTGAAATCCATTGAGTTCCCACTTGCCGTCGAATGGGCTGCCAATGAAGGCTGGAACCCCGGCATTGCAGATGCAGATGTGTTTTTTAACACTGACACGGATGGTTTCTGGGGCGCTTTTGATAAACAAGGTATGGCTGCAGTGATTTCATCCGTGCAGTACAGCTCGGATTTCGGGTTTGTTGGATTTTACATTTGCCGCAAAGATCGCCGCGGTACTGGTCTTGGTTACACGTTATGGCAAACAGTTCTAGATAACAGTGTTAGCAAAACCATTGGCCTTGATGGTGTTGTTGATCAGCAGGATAATTACCGTAAGTCTGGTTTTGAATTTGCCCATCGCAACATTCGTTTCGGCGGAATTGTAAAAGCCAATTCCCCTTTGCCCCACGATCTTTTCACGCTGTTGATTGACGATATTGCCGTTGTTGATGCGTTTGAGCAGACCTGCAATCTGTTTGCCGAAAGCCGGATTGAATTCCTGCGTGGCTGGATTGGCAATGAAAACCATACTGCCTTGGCATTGAAAGGCCCGATGGGTCTGCGTGGCTATGGCGTTATTCGCCCCTGCAAAGAAGGCCACAAGGTCGGCCCGCTTTTTGCTGCCGATATCGAAGATGCACAATCACTGTTTGGCGCGCTTTTACAAAGCCGTGAAGATCAAAGTGGTAAGGTATTCCTTGATATTGCCGAACCAAACCAAGCAGCCCTTGATTTGGTCAATAGCCACCAGATGAAGGCGGAGTTTGAAACCGCGCGCATGTATAAAGGGCCAAAACCGTTGCTTAATCTTGATATGACCTTTGGGATTTCATCATTCGAGCTGGGCTAAGGCGTTCCAAAACCCGGATTAATCCCGTCTTATCCTTACGACAGGGTTGAGAAAAGTTGAAATTTCTGGCAACAAACATTTAATGCCAAAGGTATAGCGCAACCTATCTGAATGCATTAGCTTTACATTCGGATACGCCTTTTTGTGCGAACCATTTGATCCTTTGGAACAAGAAGTTGTTGTTAGGTGCTGGAAAACAGGTTGAGGAAACCCAATTTTGTGAAGTGTAGTAAGACGAATAAATCCAATTGCAGCTTTTAAGACTGCATTACGTTTTGAGCTTCGTCTCACCACAACCTGTTACCTAATCTCCCGCCGCGTGTCGTTTTGATCGTCGATCATGTCACGCAAAGCAGACCAAGTTTTAACGCCGGATACCAAAAACCAACATGGATATAGCTACACTAATTGGGATTCTCGCCGGGTCGGGCGTTATCGTGGGCGCCATTCTTATTGGGGGCAACCTTGGTGCATTTGTCGACATACCGTCCGTCATGGTGGTGTTTGGCGGTACAGCGGCAGCGACACTGATTAAATTCCCTATGCGCGACGTGATCAAGTCGCTCAAGATCGGCATCGGTATCGCTTTTAAAAACCCGAAAGAAGATCCACTTTCGATTTATGAAAAAGCCATCGAACTTGCTGGTCTGGTCCGCAAGAACGGCCTTTTGGGTCTTGAAAGCGTTGAAATCGAAAACGAAATCATGGCGCGTGGCATCCGCATGTGTGTTGATGGTCATAGCGGTGAAGTCATTCGCAGCTCGATCTCAAGCGAGGTGGAAAATTCCATCCAGAATGATGAACTCGGTGAACTGATGTTCCGCGGCATCGGCGATACGGCCCCTGCTTTTGGCATGATCGGAACCCTTGTTGGTCTGGTGCAGATGCTTGCCAACCTGTCTGATCCTGATGCGATTGGTCCGGCCATGGCAATCGCTATGTTGACGACATTTTATGGTGCGGTTCTGGCCAACCTGATTGCCCTTCCGATTGCGGACAAGCTTGCGCTTAAGGTCGATCGTCTGAAAAACACCAAACAGTTAATCATTGAGTCCGTCGTACAGATTCAGGGCAGCCAAAGCCCGATGGTCATGAAGGAAATCCTTGGTCCTTATCTTCCGGGCGGTGTGCCCCAAGATGCAGAAGGCGACGGAGAGTAAGCATGGCGATATTTGTCATACAAGTAGTGGGCTAAGCCCATGGCCAAGAAACCCGCAGCAGGTGCCCCGGCATGGATGGCGACATTCGCCGATCTGATGTCGTTGCTGCTTGTGTTGTTTGTTCTGTTGCTGACATTCGCGGAGATGGATGTCATCCGCTATAAACAGATCGCAGGATCGGTCAAAACAGCCTTTGGTTTTTCCAAGGAAGATCAGCTTGCTGGTGTGATCGAACTTGATGGGTCGATCGTGGGAAAGTCGCTTAAGGCGCCGACACCTGATAGCCCGCGCGTGGTTTCCGAAATTCCACCGGTAGAAACCCCCAAGGTCGAAACCGAAGAAACAGACACCAAGGAAGAAAAAGCCGAGGCGTTAGAAAAAACGCTGAGTACCGTGCTTGAGAATATGGGACTGGAAGATCAGGTTGGGCTGGAACGTATTGATGGCGACGTTGTCATTAGTTTCCCCAATGAACTGGCATTTCCATCCGGGTCATCTGGCATGACCGAGGAATTTGCCGCAGTTTTGAACCGCGTCACCCCCGTGATCAATCAGACAGATGGTGAAGTTCAGGTTGCCGGGCATACCGATAACATTCCGGTATCGTCTTCTTCTCCCTATATATCTAACTGGGACCTGTCAGCAGCACGCGCGACATCGGTTTTACATTTTATGATTGACCAGAACGGGACCGATCCAACCCGCATGGTCATTCAGGGGTATGGGGATAGCAGACCGATCACGACCAATGACACGCCAGAAGGCCGCGCAGAGAACCGCCGGGTCGAGATCACGATAGAAATGGTCGAAACCAACAAACCAAGTGGTGGTGGTTCTGCGATTTCCGGCGATCAACAGACCGATTCCACAGCCCCTGACGATGGCGACACCGGCCTAACAACCAGCGGAAGTGGCGCAGATGAGGCGGATGACGCAAGCGATGCAACAAGTTCTGACGAAGAAGGCGTAGACGGCCAAAATGGTGAAAGCAGTCCGCCGGTAAGACGGCGAACATTCAGCATCCCGAGCGCGCAATAACAGCTTATCGGCACCGTGAAGCGGGCGAAATTAAATGCGAACATAGGAAAATCGCGCATTATGGCGATCAACGAAAACAATAAAAAAACAATCCTGTATGCCGATTACAGCGAGCGCAACATCCTTGCCGCAAAATCCGCTATTGAACCGTTGGGATTTGGAAAATTTGTTCATTGCGATGATCGCGAAAAAACCGTGGAACTCGTCCATGAGCTTAAACCCGATCTGGTTTTAATTGGACTGTATCTGGACGGCATGCGCGGAATATCCACCGTTCGTGCCATTCGTGAGGCCGCAACCGAGGATGATAGCCATGGCCGTGATGTCCCGATCCTGCTTGGGGCCCCGAAACTTGACCGTCGTGGTATGCGTGATGCGGTCGATGCCGGGATCGAAGGTATTTTCCGTCAGCCGGTAGACCCCAAAAGATTCTGCAAGATCATTGAAACCGTCCTTAAAAAACCACGGCGTTTTGTTCTGGAAGAAAACTATTTCGGTCCGGCAAGACCACAGGATCTTGCCAAACTGGGGATAACATCGCCAAAGCCAGATGAAACTGCCAAAACCAACGCTGCCAAGACCGCAACTTCAGCTGATGATGAAACAGCGTCAAATAATCAACCCACCGGGCAGGACGAGCAACCAGCGGCGGCAGCGGCGAGCGAACAAACCACCCCCGTCACACAGAAATTACCGATAAAAGGCAGCGGCGAAAACCGTAAGCTTAAAAACATCAAACCGCGCCTGAACGGAACAGGCCAGACATTTGATGATGACGAGTTACTTCCTGTCCCAATTGCATTTGACAGAGAAAGCAAGACGCAAAATATCGAGGCCGTCCAATCCGCCCGCGAGGCTCTTGCCCCGACACCACGATCACCGGATGAAGAACAGCCAGAAGTACTAGAAGAAGACGAAACAGATACCGAAACCGATATCGAAGATGACGAACTGGTAGAGATTGATCTGCAAGAAGCACTGATCAGTCACAAGCTTTGGGTTGATACTGGTGGAAAGGAAGGGATCGTCATGTCAATTGAACATGCCGACCTTCGAGAAGCCGAACTAGAAGGCATTGACCTTAGCCGTTGCGGATTACCCTTCGCCAGTTTCAGACGGGCAAATTGCAAAGATGCGGTGCTGCGTCGCTGCAATCTTATTGCGGCTGATTTTATTGAAAGCAACCTTGCAAATACCAACCTTGCGGCCAGCCGTCTTACTGGTGCACGCTTTAACAATGCGATGCTTCGCAATACGGTTTTTCTGGGTTCTGACCTGTCCAATTCAAGTTTCAGAGGCCAACAGCTTTTCAATTGTGATCTGAGCGGGACCAATCTTGCCGGGGCTGATTTTCGCGATGCGGATCTTTCAGGAACACGCGGTTTGTTTGCTGAACAAATCCAGCGCGCGCGCGTAAATGCGAACACCCGTCTGCCACGCAATTTGAAATTACGCGATTAAATCCCCATTGCGCATATGCAGGCTGGGAAAAGTGAAGTCCGGCGCAAAGGGAGCATCAAACGTCCCGATGACCTCAAAGCCAAGAGATTCGTAAAACGACCTGGCTGTCAGGGTGGCATAGCATTCAAAATGCGTGACACCCTTTGTTGCCACTGCGTCCTTTACACAACGATCAAACAACATTTTCCCGATCCCTTGGCGGGTATGATCCGGATCAACAGCAAAATGACGGATATGGGCAAGCCCGGTTTGGACATCGATCTCCTTGGTACCGGGGGCACCGGGAGCACTGGGGCGCATTGATGTCCAGCCCCCTGCACCAATCACCTGCCCCGCATCGGTTTTGACCAGATAATATGTCCCTGACCCTAATAGTTCCGGGTTGGCGCGCGATAAATATGGCATTGCCGATGCCAGAATTTCGGGCGGGTAGTCATCTTGGAGCAACTTGGCATAGGAACGGGCAAACAGCGCACTGACGGCTTTTGCATCAGAAGGGTTAGCGACTTCGAGTTTATGGTTTGACACCGCCCCCTCCTTATCGCCGACCGAACATCTTTTCGATGTCATGGAGCTTAAGCTCGACATAGGTCGGGCGGCCATGATTGCACTGCCCGGAATGCGGGGTGGCTTCCATCTGGCGGAGCAATGCATTCATCTCATCGGCATTCAGTTTCCGGCCGGATCGCACCGATCCATGGCAGGCCATGGTCGCACAGACATACATCAGCCGGTCTTTAAGTGCCATGCCCTGCCCCAGTTCGGCAATTTCATCGGCCATATCACGAATAAGCGATGCCACATCAACCTTGCCCAACATGGCAGGCACTTCGCGGACAACAATCGCGCCAGGACCAAAGGGTTCGATCACCAAGCCCAGTTCGGCGAATTCTTCGGCGCGATCGCCAATACGGTCCGCCGATGCCTCGTCAAGTTCGACAACTTCGGGCAGCAGCAAACCTTGGCGTTTAACACCGCTTTCGGCCAGATCGGCTTTCATGCGTTCATAAACAATGCGTTCATGTGCGGCATGTTGATCAACAATCACCAGACCATCACGGGTTTGGGCGATAATGTAATTGGCATGAACCTGCCCGCGTGCTGCCCCCAGCGGATGATCAACAAATTTGCTGTTATCGGTCATGTCAATGCGGGCCGACGGTGCGGCGGCGTCATAGCCCCCCGAAAGGGCCGCGGCCGCCGCAGCAGCAAAACCGCCATCCCCGGCATCACCCGATGGTGTTCCGCCGAATTCGCGACCGCGATCAAACAACCCGCCATAGCCAGATTGCCCGCCCGACGGTATGTCACCCGGTGCCTGTGCGGCATAATTGCGTTCGATTGCCGCGTGGCTTGGAATATTTGGTTGATACTGCCCGATGTTAAAGCCGCTACCACCGCCGGGCCGTGATCCCCCGCCATAAGGCAAGGACGGTCCATCACCTTCGCGGCGCACAGCCCCCAGAGCCATATCGGCAACCGTGGTTGATGCCCGGTGCCCCGCACCGGCCAAGGCATGCTTTAGCGCGCCGACAATCAGCCCCCGGACCATGCCCGGATCGCGGAAGCGGACTTCGGTTTTGCCCGGATGGACGTTAACGTCGACATCGCGCGGGGAAAGTTCAAAGAACAGGGCGAGTAACGGGTGGCGATCACGGGCCAGGAAATCCTGATAGGCCCCGCGCACGGCACCTTGTAACAACCGATCCTTAACCGGGCGGCCATTAACGAACAGGAACTGCATCTGGGCATTGCCGCGGTTAAGTGTCGGAACCCCGGCATAGCCGGTCAGGCGGATGCCTTCGCGTTCGGCTTCGATCTGAAGGGCGTTTTCCTGAAACTCGCGACCCATGACAGCGCCAAGACGTTTAAGCCGCGCGTCAAAGAAATCCCCTTCGCAGGCCGGGTAGTTCAGGATTGATTTGTTGTTATCCCCGGTCAGGGTAAAGCCAACGTCAGGCCGCGCCATTGCCAGACGGTCCATGATTTCACGGGCATACATCTGCTCCGTACGCGCGGTTTTCAAAAACTTTAACCGGGCCGGGGTGGCATAGAAAAGATCGCGGACCTCAACCCGTGTACCAAAGGGGTGGGCGGCGGGTTCGGCATCGCTTTTGGTCCCGCCTTCGATCAGAAGGGTCCATGCATTTTCAGCACCGCGCACCCGACTGGTCAGGCGCATGCGCGAAACCGACCCGATAGAGGGCAATGCCTCGCCGCGAAAGCCCATGAAACCGATGTTAAACAGATCGCCATCAGGCAGCTTGGACGTTGCGTGACGTTCAACCGCCAACGAGAGTTCTTCGGGCGTCATGCCCTTGCCGTCATCAGTGATCGACAGCAACGTCCGCCCACCGTCACGCAGATTGACATCGACCTTGGTTGCCCCGGCATCAAGGGCGTTTTCCACCAGTTCCTTAAGCGCAGCCGCAGGCCGTTCAACCACCTCACCGGCGGCAATCTGATTGATCAGGTTTTGGGGCAGGACGCGCAGGGTCATGAAGGCAATGCTCGCGATGTTTATCTTGGTTGAGATGAACCTATCAAAGCACAAAGCGCGGCGAAATCCCTTTCACCGCGCTTTGATACTTTTAAGGTGTCGGCGTGGTCCTAGAAGACTAGTTTTCCTTCGGGCTTACCCACCACCGTTACCGTGACATTGGCCGGGTCCATCAGGTCAGACGCCACCCGATTGACGTCCTCAAGGGTGACGGCGTCGACAAGGCTGTTGCGGCGATCAAGGAAGTCCATACCAAGGTCTTCCTTTTGCATGCCCACCAGCATGCCCGAAAGATTACCAAGGCTGGTAAACCGCAGCGGGAAAGCCCCGGTCAGATAGGATTTGGCGTTATCGAGTTCTTCTTGCGAAACGCCAGTTTCCTTCATCTTGGTCCATTCGGTGCTGATCAAGGAGATGCTTTGACCAATCGCATCATTGCGGGTGGCAACCCCGCCCATCATCATTTCGGCATGATCAAGGTCGGCAAGGTAGCTATAGACGCCATAGGCAAGACCGCGCTTTTCACGGACTTCTTCAGTCAGGCGCGATGAAAATCCGCCGCCGCCCAAGATGTAATTCATCACATAGGCGGCATAGAAATCAGGGTCTGTGCGCTTGATGCCTTTCTGGCCCCAGATCGCCTGACTTTGCGGAATGTCTTGTTCGACGACATCAATTGCACCGAATGTCGGTGTGATGTCCACAATCGATGGAAGCTTGCTGTGATCTGGCAGGCTGCCAAAGGCTTCATCTAATAGGGGCCCGAGTTCTTTGGCCGAAATGTCGCCTGCGACACCGACAATCAGATTATCTTTGGCAAAAGCGTTGCGGGTGAAGCTTCGAAAATCATTGGCGTTTAACCCGGCGACCGTTTCAAACGTTCCGGAAACCGGGCGGGCATAAGGATGATCACCAAAGATCGATTTAAAGAAGGTCCGGCTGGCGATATCGCGCGGATCATTTTCCGCCCGTTTCAGGCCTGAAACAATCTGTGCACGGATGCGTTCGATTGCTTCGTCGTCAAAGCGGGGCTCGGACAAAGCCAAACGCAAAAGATCAATTGCGGTATCGCGTTCACGGGTAAGAGTTGTCAGCGATCCGGAAAAATCATCCCGGCCCGCATCAAAAGACAGGCTGATGGATCTGTTTTCCATTTCGCTGCGGAAGGTCTGGCTATCCATTTCGCCAGCCCCTTCGTCGATCAGGCCCGATACCATATTGGCAAGGCCAAGCTTGCCATCAGGGTCGGTTGCCGCACCGGCCCCGGTAAAGGCAATATCCATGGTCATAAGCGGGTTGAGGTGATCTTCGATCAGCCATGCCCGAATACCACCATCTGATATGACTTCCTGTACTTCGACGGCTTGGGCGGAATTGATCAGGCCAAATGCCGCGACAGAGGCAAAGGCAACCCCGGTAAGGTTTTTGAGAAGATGTTTCATATCAATGTACTCCGCCGCTATCGCCAAGTGGGATGGCAGGACCACTTCCTGATACAGGACCGTCTTTGGGTGGCATCAGCCAACCGGTGACCGATTTCTTGTCATTAAAGACGCGCTTGGCGGCTTCTTGGATTTGATCAACCGTGACGGCAGATACCCGATCCGGCCAGCTTTCGACCTGTTCCACACTAAGGCCAACCGCAAGGGATTGCCCCAAAACACGCGCACCTGCTGATAGGGAATCACGGGCAAAGACCGCACTATCAAGCAGCTTTTGCTTGGCGCGGTCGAGTTCATCCTTGGTTACACCATTGGCAATAACATCAGCGATCTGATCATCCACTGCGGCTTCAAGGTCAGCCAGTTCGACATCACCACGCGGGACGGCATAGACACCAAAGCTTGCCAGATCGACCGCGACAGGATCATAGAACGTCCCAACACTTGATGCGATGGCCTGATCAACGACCAGTGATTTGAAGAACCGGCTGGTCGTGCCAGAACCGATAATCTCGCTGAGCAATTCAAGCGGGGCGGCATCAGCGGCATTTTCGCTGTGATAAGATGGGGCCAGGTAATAACGCAACATGGATGCCTGCCCGACACGCGGGTCATGCATGATGACCTTACGCGGGGCGTGCTGAACCGGTTCTTTGACACGGTTGCGGGTCAAAACATCGCCACGCGGAATGACCCCGTAATATTTTTCGGCCAAGGGCATCAATTCATCCATCGTAATATCGCCCGCCACCACCAGAATGGCGTTATTGGGCGCATACCATTTGCGATAGAAATCCAATGCGTCTTCGGTCGAAAGTTGTTCCATTTCGTTTAACCACCCAATGATCGAACGACCATAAGGATGGGCCATATAAAGCGATGCCCGCATCTGTTCGCCCAGAAGCGCACCCGGATTGTTGTCTAGCCTTGATCTGCGTTCTTCAATTATCACGTCACGTTCAGGCAGGACAACCGCGTCTGACAGTTCAAGATTTGTCATCCGGTCAGCTTCCATTTTCATGACCATTTCAAGCCGATCAGCCGCGATATTCTGGAAGTAGCCGGTATAATCCCAACTGGTGAACGCATTATCATTGCCGCCATTCCGCGCAACAATTTTGGAAAAATCACCCGGCGCAATATCGTTCGTCCCTTTGAACATCAGATGTTCAAGAAAATGGGCAATGCCCGAAACACCTTGTGGTTCGTCAGCCGATCCCACCTTGTACCAAACCATATGCGAGACAACAGGGGCCCGGTGGTTTTCCACCAAAACGACCTGCATGCCATTCTCAAGGGTTGCGGTTTGCGGACTAAAAACAGCCGCATACGACAAGTTGGGTATCAATGATGCCATGATGGTTGCCAACAGGACGGCAACAGCGCGATCGCGCATCAACAAAACGGAAAGTCCTGGAAGTCTCATTACGTGATCCCATTCCAAATCAGGCACGGTTGGTTGCGTCGATGCCGATTGCCATATTGGCAGTTCCCGACATCCCACAGGCATTTCTTAAGAACCGAATATGACAGAACAAGGGCGCGGAATGTCCGCGCCCTTGTCTGAAATCTTTAAATTGGTGTGCGTTCCGTAACGCCAGACGGTCTGCTTAGAAGATATCTTCCAGCCAGCCTTTTTGCTTACGCTTGATCACCGGGGTTTCCCCACCGCCTGAAACGCTGTCACCCAGTGCTTGCTGATCGCGGATACGTTTTGCTTCTGCCACGGGGTCGACAACCGAATTGACATCCTGCTTGTCCTGCCAGAACAGCAAATCATCAACGACACTTTCGCTTTCACTGATGAAGAGCGAGGTTTCGCGATCAACGGTATTGCGAATTTCCGGGTCGGCATATTGCGCACCAGATTGCGACAGCAAGGCAACTTGGCCTTTGCTGCGCGATCCTTCGGTAATATCGCGTTTAACCGCGTTCGGGTCATCGCCAACCAATATGCGGCGTGCCTGATCGGTCGTCGATCCGGTCTGAGGACGCGGCGCACCGGGGTCTGGAACACGCATGGTAAAATCAGGCGGCAGGCTTAGCGGTGCGCGCGAGACAACCTGAAACTCATCCGGGGCCTGTTTGTTCAGGCCAAAGGTTTCACGTGTTGATTCGCAACCAGAAACGCCAAGCGCAAGTCCGCCAAGCACCGCAATTTTCAATAGATTGGTCGTCTGTTTCCGGGCCATTTTGCGCCTCTTTACCACATCAGAACCGGGCGAGAGTAACCCGGTCAAAATTCATCAGGTAGATTTTTTACCGCCAAAAAGAGAATCGATCAATAGCAGCGCCGCACCAACCGTAATTGCACTGTCTGCAATATTGAATACCGGCCAGTGATAACCGGCAACATGAAGATCAATGAAATCGGTCACAGCCCCATGGCGCAACCGGTCCACAAGGTTGCCAATTGCCCCGCCAACGATCAGTGCCAGTGCAATCCGCAACATCGCATCGCGCGTGCGCCACATCCAGATGCCAAAGCCAATCGTGATCGCCGCTGTAATCGCAATCATCACCCAAGGGGCTTGGCCCTGAAACAATCCGAACGAAACACCCGGATTCCACGCCAGCACAAAATTCATGAACGACGTGACTTCAATCACGCGAAATGGATTGGACAAGCCATCAATGGCAAGCGCTTTGGTCCACTGGTCGACACCAAAAACAATCGCAATGATGACCAGACCAAAGACAAAGGCACGATGTTTCATCAATACTCTTTCTGACTTGCCGGTATCAGGCCCACCCAAAAGGCAGGCCTGCACCGAAACCACATCCCGACTTACTCGGCTGCGGCAATTCCCATTTCATCAACAGCATCTGCGCAACGGTTACAGATGGTTTTATGTTCTGCGTGGCTGCCGACTTCTGGAAGGGTCTGCCAGCAGCGTTCGCATTTCTCGCCTTCTGCCAATCCCGGCACAACGCCGACACCTGCGATATCTTCAAGGGTATAAGCACCTTCTGGTGCGTCGCCCGTGATCAGTTCAATGTCAGATGTAATCGCAATTTCGGCAAGATTAAGGCCATTCAGCGCTTCGACATAGTCCGCTGTGGCATAAACCTTTGGTGCGGCATCAAGGCTGGCACCAATGCGTTTTTCGGCACGTTCAAGTTCAAGTGCACCGGTCACAACGCGGCGAAGCTTGCGGATTTTTGCCCATTTGGCGGCCAGAACATCGTCTTTCCAACCATCGGAAACCGTGTTGAAGGTTTCTGAATGAACCGAGCTGTCTGCGCCATAGCGCGCACGCCATGCTTCATCGGCGGTAAAGCACAGAACCGGTGCCAACCAGCGAACAAGGCAATCAAAGGCGCGGTCCATCACAGTGCGTGCAGCACGGCGGCGCAGACTGTTTGGCGCGTCGCAATAAAGCGCGTCTTTACGGATATCAAGATAGAAGGCCGACATATCGAGCGCACAGAAGTTATGCAGTTCGATAAACATGCTGTGGAAATCAAAATCAGCCGTTGTCTTGCGCACAACATCGTCAAGATTGCTAAGGCGATGCAGAACCCAGCGTTCCAGTTCAGGCAGCTCGTTATCAGGAACTTTTTCTTCGTCGCTGAAATCGGCAAGGTTGCCCAGCAAGAAGCGCAATGTGTTGCGCAAACGACGATAGATGTCGGAATGGCGCTGAATGATTTCATGGCTGATACGAAGATCGTCATGATAGTCCGAACTGACCACCCACAAACGCAGGATGTCCGCACCCAGTTTGTTGATGATGTCATTTGGCGCAATCACGTTGCCAAGTGACTTCGACATTTTGCGGCCATCGCCGTCCAGAACGAACCCATGGGTCAGAACTGCGTCATAGGGTGCGCGACCACGGGTACCACAGGATTCAAGAAGCGAGCTGTGGAACCAACCGCGATGCTGGTCTGAACCTTCAAGATAAAGATCGGCTGGCCATTTCAGGTCTTGGCGTTCTTCAAGCACAAAGGCATGGGTCGAACCGGAATCAAACCAGACGTCAAGAACGTCGGTGACCTGTTCGAAATCATTGGCGTCATATTTGTCGCCAAGGAAATATTGCGCATCGCGGGTGAACCATGCGTCGGCACCTTCTTCGCAGAATGATTCATAGACGCGGTCGAGCACTTCCTGATCGCGGAGCGGCTGACGGGTATTTTTGTTGATGAACACCGTGATCGGCACACCCCATGCACGCTGGCGCGATACGCACCAGTCAGGACGGTTGGCGATCATGGAATGCAGACGATTGCGGCCTGCTTCCGGGACGAAACGGGTTTCATCAATGGCCTTCAATGCCTTTTCACGCAGGTCGTTATCCTGCATCGAAATGAACCATTGCGGGGTCGTGCGATAAATAACCGGTGCTTTGGAGCGCCACGAGCACGGATAGGAGTGCTTTAACCGGCCACGCGAGAGCAATGCACCAACTTCAATCAGTTTGGCGATGACAGCTTCATTCGCATCGGCTTCTTTGCCGTTTTCATCATAGATACGCTTGCCGGCAAATAGCGGCACGGTCGGGTAATAAGCGCCATCGCCATCGACCATTTCGGGAATTTCCAGACCATATTTCAAACCGGTCTGGTAATCGTCCGGGCCATGGGTCGGTGCGGTATGAACAAAGCCAGTACCGGTATCGGTCGTGACATAGTCAGCAGCCAACAGCGGCACGTCAAAATCATAGCCCTGACCACGCAGCGGATGGGCGCCAAGCGTGCCTTCAAGGTCGGACCCTTTGAAGGTGCCGACAACCTTATGCCCGGTAACACGACCGTTTTTACACAAATCTTCGAGAAGGTCGGTACAGACCGCCATCTTTTCGCCGATGGTTGCCCATGCTTCTTCGGCGGTCTCGGTGACTTCGATCACCGAATATTCGATATCGTCGCCATATGAAATTGCACGGTTGCCCGGAATGGTCCAAGGGGTCGTGGTCCAGATGACGATGGTTGCGTCTTTCAGGACATCGACCTTGGTTTCCGTCACCGGGAAGCGCACATAGATCGTTTTGGACGTATGGTCGTGATATTCGACTTCGGCTTCTGCCAAAGCGGTCTTTTCAACCACCGACCACATGACCGGTTTGGAGCCCATATAGAGCGAACCGTTCATAAGAAACTTGCCAAGCTCGCGGGCAATGGATGCCTCGGCTTTGAAATCCATGGTGACATAGGGATTATCCCAGTCACCCATTACGCCAAGGCGTTTGAATTCTTCACGCTGGATATCAAGCCATTTCTGGGCAAACTCGCGGCATTCCTTGCGGAATTCAGCGATTGGAACATCGTCCTTGTTTTTGCCCTTGGCACGGTATTGCTCTTCGATCTTCCATTCAATCGGAAGGCCGTGGCAATCCCAGCCCGGAACGTAAACCGCGTTCTTGCCCAGCATCTGCTGGGAACGGGTGATCACGTCTTTGAGGATTTTGTTCAGGGCATGACCAATATGAAGATGGCCATTGGCATAGGGCGGGCCATCATGAAGGACAAACATTTCACGATCTGCCGAAATACCGCGAATTTTGCCGTAGATATCCTCATCCTTCCACTGCTCAAGCAGGGTTGGCTCCATCTTTGGCAAACCCGCCCGCATCGGGAAATCGGTTTTGGGCAGGATAACGGTTTTCTTGTATTCGACACTCATCGTGACGGTCCTGTGGTCTTGAACAAATTAAACGGGGCGCGAACCCCAGTGATACCACCTGATCTTGGCGTAACCCCAAAAAGGCGCGCGGATCATAGCGGGTTCGTCGATAAATTCAAATCTTGCCGAGAATCTCTTTGGCGGCAATGACATCGGAGGCGATCTGCGCCTTTAATGCATCAAGCCCATCGAACTTCTGTTCACCCCGGATAAAGCCGTGCAAACGCACGCGAACCCGGCGATCATAGATGTCCTGATCGAAGTCAAACAGGTGCGCTTCAAGTCCGGCTTCATCATCGCCGCCAAAGCTTGGCCGGACACCAATATTAGCGACTCCGGGCACCCAACGTTCAACCGTTTCACCGTCACCTTCGGAAATTAGGCCCAATTCGATGGCATAAACGCCAAATTTCGGACGCAGATGATCCCCCAAGGCAACATTCGCGGTTGGAAAGCCGATTGTGCGCCCACGGGCATCCCCATGGGCAATGGTTCCTGCAATTTCCCACGGGCGCCCAAGAAGATGGGCAGCGTCCTGTGGGCGACCATCACGCAAAGCCTGACGAATGGCCGTTGATGAATAAATGATCCCGTTATCATGGGTTACGGCCTCGACCGCCGTTACACCAAAACCGGACTTTTCACCAATGGCCCGCAACAAATCAACATTGCCTGCCCGACCTTTGCCAAAACAAAAGTCCCAACCAACGACAACATGCTTGGCCCCAAGCCCCTTGACCAGAACACGCTCGATAAATTCTTCGGCGGTCATGGCGGCAAAGTCGCGGTTGAATTCGACCTGATAGAAAAGATCGATATCAATGCTAAGCGCTGCCGTTTCGCGATCCTGTGCAGAGGTCAGGCGAAAGGGTGGATCGTCGGCGCGAAACAGCATGCGCGGATGAGGCTCAAACGTCAGGATCGCAAGCGGCACACCAAGATCGCGGGCAATTTTGCGTGCCTGATCCAGAAGCGTTTGATGCCCCAGATGCAAACCGTCAAAATTGCCGACCGCCACAACGGCACCGCGCGCATCATCGGTGAGATTTTCAAAAGATCGGAAAACGCGCATTCGCGCCGGTCTCTCTTTGCTGCTTTAATCCATGTCGGCCGATCGCATATCGGCAAATCCAGCAGGCAGCTATAAAGCGCGTGCCCCCGCAGCGTAAAGACTTTTCCATCAAAAAAGCACGCTGCAGGTTGCATGGCTGCCTTATCATTCGGTGCTATCATCAGATAAGATGTCAGAACCAAGCATGTAATTATGCCTGCCTGATCGGTTCTGACCATGATGATATCGCACAATGCGACCGGATACCCCGCACAAGATCAGCCGCGGCTTGGCACCATTACCATTGCTTCGCCTGCGATCACGCATTGATCCCCGACATAGCAATTGGTTTCAAGAATAGCGCGTTTCTTGGCCGAAATGAGTTCACGGACAACGACCTTTGCCGTCACGGTATCGCCAATACGTACCGGTGCCTTGAATTGCAGGTTTTGCGAAAGATAGATCGTCCCCGGACCGGGCAAACGTGTCCCCAACACTGTGGAAATGAACCCGGCTGAAAGCATGCCATGGGCAATACGCCCTTCAAACATGGTGGTTTTCGCATATTCCTGATTAAGGTGTACCGGGTTGCAGTCACCTGACAGTCCGGCAAACATGACAATGTCTGTTTCGGTCACTGTCTTGCCGTAGCTTGCCGATAGACCGACTTCGAGATCTTCGAAATACAGTCCTTCCAGTCCGTTCATCTCACTCATTTCCTTGAATTTCCTTGCCTGTATGGTCAGGATAGACCAACGCTTTTTCGCGCTTATGGTTAATTTTGCATCGCAGCAATTGTAATTTTATTGCGCAAACTTGAAATTGAGCAATCCCTATTTCGTCGAATAGGGAAATCTTCTGACCTTGCATATGGCAAAATCAGTGACATATCAGTGACTTGGCACAGAGACCCAAGGGTCTAGGAAACATAAAAAGGCCGGCACGACGGCCACAAGATTAAGGAAACAGCACCAGATGAGTGCGACGATCGCCGACACTTATGAAATTGCGATGGGCCGATGGAGCCGCCGGTTATCGCGCAGTTTTCTTGACTTTGTGGCTGCACCGTCTTGCGGTTCTCTTGTTGATGTTGGGTGCGGCACAGGCAGCCTGACACTTGCCGCTGCCACCCGTTATCCCAATGCGGATATTGTCGGCATTGATTTGATGCCCGATTACCTGACCCAGGCGTTGCATAATTCTGCACCCAATGTGCGTTTTGAAACCGGTGATGCATCGACGTTGCCCTTTGCCGATGACAGTTTTGACACCGCCTTTTCACAATTGCTGCTGAATGATCTTGAAGGACCGGCTGGTGCGGTTGGTGAAATGGTCCGTGTGACCCGTGCCAATGGCCGAATTGCCGCAACGGTCTGGGACCGTGTTGGCGGCTTGACCTTTATTCGCCTGTTTTTAGATGCCGCAGCCATTCTGTCCGGGCCAGAAGGCGAAGACCTTCGAACACAGGTTTTCGATGTGCCCTATCAAAACGAGGATGCGTTGTTTGATCTTTGGTCAGACGCCGGATTGCAAGAGGTCGACACCACAACCATTGCCGTTCGGATGGACTTCATTGATTTTGATGATTACTGGCAATCTTTGATGGGGGCACACAGCCTGATCTTGGCATTCTATGCCAATCAACCCGCCGATCTTGCCCATGAAATCCAACAGGCGACAAAGCGTGCCTATTTGGGAGGCAAGCCTGATGGCCGTCGATCCTTGGTCGCGTCGGCCCTTGCGGTGCGTGGGCTGGTATCTGCCTGATTACGGCTGACGGAACGGCAACCACAAAACGCCAAACAGGCTTTGGCTGTCTTTATCGCGAAATTCGTCCAGCCCTATTTGCATGTCATGATCATTGCGCATTGTATGATCAACATAACTCACAAAAACGCGATCCCAGATCGACAGGATGTTTCCATAATTGCTGTTGGTTTCGCGCATCACGGTTGAATGATGGACCCGATGCATATCCGGTGTGACGATCAACAGCCGTAACGCACGGTCAAATGATTTCGGCAGGTGAACATTGCCATGATTAAACAGGGCAAAGCCGCTAAGCATGCTTTCGTAAATCACCACAACCCATGGATCGGCCCCGATCATAAGAACGAAGAATGATTTATAAAGTGCCGATGCAACGATTTCGAACGGGTGAAAACGAACCGCCGTCGAAACATCAAATTCAACATCACAATGATGCACCCGGTGAAAGCGCCACAGCAATGGCACCATATGGGCCAGACGATGCTGCCAATAAATCGCACAATCCAAAGCAACAATCGCGATCAGGCCGCCAAGGATTGATGGCATTCCAACCAGATTGATCAGACCATAGCCATGGTCCATCGCCCAGATCGCAGTTGCAATCATGGCGGCACCGACGGTGAAGCGCGCCAAAGCGGCACTGAGCAACATTAATCCGAAATTGGTCAACCACCGCATAGGGCGGCGCACAGCTTCCTTCGGCCGATAGGGTGCGATGGCTTCCCAAAGCGCCATAACGGCAAGAATGGCGGCAAAGATACTTATGCGAAGCAAACCACTTTGATCCATTGAACCGGCCCTGTGCTGATGACGGATATCCAAAGGCCACAAGACTTTTGGAATTGAACAATCGTACCTAGTGAAACTGATAGCGGATAATCCCACGTTTAAACAATATCTTGCTCGTCGCGGATACATCACCATTATGTTAGATAATAAGCAATTCGTGATAAAGCACGTCTTTCCACCCATTTGACTTCGACCAAGGAGGCTCCATGTCAATTCCATCAGGATCAGGACGTTTATGGACACTTGCCCTTAGCGTGTTCGCAACCCTGTCCTTTGGCGGCATGGCACAGGCTGATGGCCCCCCGTTTGATCTTCCGGTCGATTGCCAGAACGGTGTTTGCGATATCGTGCATTATGTCGATCATGATGCTGGCCCGGAAATTCGTGATTTTGCCTGTGGCACGACAACCTATGACGGGCATCGCGGCACTGATTTTTCCATTCCAGATGAAGCCACAATGCTAGATGGCGTATCTGTCCGTGCGATTGCCGATGGCACGGTCAAGGCCCTGCGCGAGGGGGTGGAAGATATTGATTCCGGCCGCATGGAAAAAGGTAGCCTAGAGGGCATTGAGTGCGGCAACGGTGTATTGATTGACCATGATGGTGGCTGGCAAAGCCAGTATTGTCATCTGCGCCGTGGATCAATCACTCTTAAAAAAGGCGACCGCGTAAGCCGTGGTCAAATGATTGCTGAAATTGGCATGTCAGGTCAGGCGACCTTCCCGCATTTGCATTTTAACCTGCGCAAGGATGATCAACTGGTTGATCCATTTAGTGGCACCGCAATGGGGGCCAGCAACCAAAATGATTGTAGCGTGGATAATGCCGTGCTGTGGTCTTCAAGTGCGCGCGCACAATTGACCTATAATGAAATCACGCTTTACGGCCATGGCTTTTCAATGGCGCGCCCGAATGCATCTGATCTTAAGCGCGGATATGGCAAAGAACTGGAACTGCCAAACACCGCGCCGGGGCTTTATTTCTGGGCTTATTTGATCGGGGCCAATAATGATGATGTTATCCGCTTAAGCCTGCAAACCCCAAATGGCAAAGGTGGGCATCGTGACTTTGTCATTGATTTGCCCAACGATCAGGGTCCACGGGCAAAATGGTTTTTCATCAATATGGATCGACCGGGGGATACATGGCAAGCCGGGGCCTATCAGGGGCGCGTCTTGTTTGCACGCGGGGCCAACGCACCATGGGTTGAAATAGGTGCTACTGAATTGCATATACGCTAGATAGTCTGGATCAAGCCGACCAGACGCGTATTTTCAATCGGGAGGCCTCTGATTTCGCCACACGGTCAGTATGTTATCGCGCAAGCCCCTGCCGTCATTCGGCAATGTCATTGCCCACCGGGGCGAGGCTAGTCATGGTGTTATACGGTTTGCGACATAATCCGACACGGCTGGACGATCAAAGGCAAATAGACGGAACTTCTAGCGTCTTTCCCCCCTTGTCAGTTGCGACGGTTGCATGAACCAAATTATTCATTGCCTGACGACACAACATGATCCTTGGCTGGTTTTCGTTGCTGTCATTCTGTGTCTGGTATCGTTAGAAACCGCTTTCCGGCTTTATAGCCGGGCGTGTAATGTCAACATTGAACAAGCGTCAAGTTGGCTGTTCCTAACCGGCCTTGTCACCGGATCAGGTATTTGGGCAACCCATTTTGTCGCCATGCTGGCCTATGATATCGGTCAACCGACATCCTATACTCCCGGCCTTACATTACTGTCGTTATTCATTGCCATTCTTTCGGCGGTATCGGGCTTTGCCGTTGCCAGAAACACGACACGCAACCCGGTTCTGGCACGTAGTGCCGGTGGCATGATTATCGGCATTGGCAGTGTCACCATGCATTATATTGGCATGGCATCCCTTCGGGTTGCAGGCCATGTTTCATGGGATGTTCCAATTGTCATCTGGTCCGTCATCCTTGCCGCAGCATTTGGCATGTTATCGCTTGTCGTGGCGGAGAATTGCAAAAATTCAAGACGCGTTTTGATTGGCACCGCATTGCTTGCCGTCGCCATTATCACGATGCATTTCAGCGCCATGGGTGCAGTTATCATTACACTCGACCCGACTGTCATCGTTCCAGAAGGACTTATTTCTGGCGACTATCAGGCGCTTGAGGTCGCAAGTCTTTCATTGCTGATTATCGGCACCGGCTATGCCACATCGACAATTGATCAGAATGTCCGCGCCAATGCCGATGAAAAATTACAAAATCTGGCAGATGCTGCCATCGAAGGCATCGTGATCACGCAAGACAACATTGTTACGGATGCCAATACCAGTTTCCTCTCGCTGATTGATGAACCGCGCGAGAATGTCGTTGGCAAAAGCTTTATTGATGTCTGGCTGTGTGAAAGTGATCTCGATTTTCATGGCAAAACCGAGGATTACTGCGAAAGCATTCTGGTCGCGGCAAATGATGGACGCATTCCGGTCGAAGTCATCCGCCGCCATATGCAAGATGATAGTGGTGACTTAATCGTCTATGCGATACGCGACCTTCGCGAACGCATAGAAGCCGAAAGCCATATCCGCTTTCTTGCCGAACACGACCCACTGACCGGCCTGATCAATCGCACGACATTTCATGCCCGTCTTGAAAATGCTATTGAAACAGCGGCAGAAAAAAACCGCCCTCTGACAATTCTGTCGATTGATTTTGACCGTTTCAAAGAAGTCAACGACGTCTATGGTCCTTCTGCTGGTGATCATGTGCTGCATGAAATCGGCAGTCGCCTGCGAGACCTTGGGAACGACCATGCCTTTTTCAGCCGGGTTGGTGGCGACGAATTTGTTGCCGTACTAAGCCATTCAGACAGCGTCAATTACCGACAGGATACTCTTAACTTCGCAGCACGCATTCTTGATGCACTGGCCCCGCCGATCACAATCAACCCCGAAGACAGCGCGCAAGTCAGTGCCAGCATCGGGATGGCATGTTTCCCCGATGACGGCCCCGATGGTGAAACCGTTCTGTTTAATGCCGATCTTGCCTTGTATCGTTCCAAGCTCAATGGCTGGGCCAGAATGATGTTCTTTGAACCGGAAATGGACAGCGAACACCGAGAAAAGCGCCAGATTTCGGCAGCTTTGTCGACAGCGCTTCAAAATGATGAACTTGAAATTCATTACCAGCCACAATGCCGGACCGAATGCACGCAATTCACTGGATTTGAGGCCTTGTTGCGCTGGAAGCACCCGGAACTGGGAAATGTTTCACCGGCACTGTTCATTCCAATTGCCGAAGAAACAGGCCAGGTCGCACAATTGGGGGAATGGGTCTTACGCCATGCCTGCGCCGAAGCAGCAAGCTGGCCCAACAACTTGCGCATTGCCGTCAACCTTTCGCCAGTTCAGCTTCAGCAACCCGATCTGGCCGATATGATATCGGACGTTCTGCAATCAACCGGGCTTGCCCCGAACCGTCTGGAACTTGAAATCACGGAAACCGCCCTGATCCACAACCCGACGCGCTCGCGGCAAATTCTTGACCAGATCAAGAAACTGGGTGTCTGCATTGCCATGGATGATTTCGGGACCGGCTATTCTTCGCTGGCTACCTTGCTGAGCTTCCCGTTCGACAAAATCAAAATCGACCGGTCTTTCGTCTCCTGCTTGATCAACAGCGAAGAAGCCATCGCCATCGTCCGCGCAGTTATCAATCTTAGCCGCGATCTGAAGATGCAGGTGATTGCCGAAGGTGTCGAAACAGAAGAACAAGCAGCCTTTTTGCTGGCGGAAAACTGCACCGAGGTACAAGGCTACAAATATGGCCATCCGCGACCGATCAAAGAATACCATTCAGCGCTTGAAGGTGTCCTCACGCAACTGGGACTCGATGAAAAAAAGGATTCTGATCCAGTCGTGGTTTTAACGAGTCCCAAGGATTAAGATCGTTAAAACCCGGTGATCCCTTGTGCAAAGCCATTTATTATCCCCCGCACAAGCCGCACAAAACCTGATCTTTTCCATTCAGTTGAAGGTTTTTTGACGTTTTTGATGGCACAGCACTTGTGCATAGCACCCATGCTTGCCTATATTTGGAAGGTACGCAGATGAGCGTACAGATAATACACCTGTCATTCAGACGGAGTAATGATGATGAATAAACGCAAAGCCGTTGCTATCGCTATCGCTCGTGAACAGCAGATTGCCCGTTCCATGGAATTCCTGTTCGCCGGGACGATTGTGGCTTTGGTCGCGTCGCTGCTTATTCTCTGATCAGCAAGACTGCTTCATCATCTAGGGTTAGACCCACCCTTCCATTTTTGACTGGAATTCGGCAAGCGCCGTATATTTGCATACCATCATGACGCCTCTTCGCATTTTCAGTGCCATCATTACGCGAATTATCAGCCCGGTTGTCTAAGGACACCGGGACGTGCCTGTTCGCCTATTTGATGCCTTGAAAATCCGTGAGCATAGTCATGACCAATCATGCTTTTGCTGCGTCACAAACTGACGCGCAACCAACCAAATCCGTATATTGTTTTTCTGTTCATGCCGCTGCAGAACCAGATGTGATGCCCCGCGTTCTTGAGCTGTTTGCGAAACGCAACCTCATCCCGGCAAGTTGGCATTCGACGGTTGCCGACGGCAATCGTGGCTTTGAAGAACTGCAAATCGACATTCAGGTTCAACAGCTTGAAACCAAGGTCGCTGAGCATATCGCACGCTGCCTGCGTCAGGTTGTTCATGTAAATACGGTTCTGACATCTGAAAAAGGCTATTCAAACTCAGCACTTGGCGCGTAGTCTGGACGGGATGTGGTGCTGTCTTAAGCCAAGACAGCGACCGCCCCGACAGGAGTGACAAATTGGCCTATCTTGACCATATCAACGCCTGCAACAATGCCAATCTGTCCCGATATGCGCGTTTTCGGATCGGTGATTTTCCGGTTGGTGCCGTTCGGCCAGAATTTGCCACAGCCCTAACGGCCCTTGGCCCGGATTTCATCCGCGATGATAACGGTGAGTATGGCTTTGCCGCGCATATCAAGACCGTGACCGCGCGCAATGAACTGCTTGCGGCTGCCACGTCATCCTTATGCGATCAGGGCGTGATCAAGCAGTTGCACGGCGAGAAATTTGATATTCGTAATCGCCTTGCTGATGAACCACTATGCCAGCTTGACCGGTTTGCCATGTCCTATTTCGGCTTTCGATCATGGGGCGTTCATATGAACGGCTTTGTGCGCAAATCTGATGGCATTCATATGTGGATCGCCCATCGCGCCAAGGACAAGCCCACCTATCCGGGTATGCTTGATAATATGGTCGCAGGCGGACAACCGACCGGTCTTGGTTTTCGCGAGAACATGATTAAGGAATGTTCTGAAGAAGCAGGCATTCCCGAAAGGCTGTCGCAGAACGTTCAGGCAATTGGCACTGTCTCGTATCTATATGAAACGAATGGTGGCCTGAAACCCGATGTGATGGTTAATTTCGATTTGGAACTACCAGAAGACTTCACCCCACATTGTGCTGATGGTGAAGTCGACCGGTTTGAACTATTGCCCTTGGGCGAAGTTGCGCAAATCGTTCGTTCCGGGTTTGCCTTCAAATTCAATTGTGCGCTTGTCGTAATCGATTTTTTGATCCGTCACGGACATCTTACCGCGGATAACGAACCCAGTTATTCCGAACTCGTCGCGGGCCTTCACCACCAACTCAGCTATTGATCCCTTCCCACCCACCAGACGGCCAAACCGGACCATCAATCAGCCAACAATCAGGACACGGACAAAATAAAAGCACCAAACCCACAGGCATGGTGCTTCGTCATGTTGGTTCGGTGTTCCCCAATTATTGGCGCGGTGTATTTGGCCCGCCCATAAGTGCGCCCACGGCCATTACCGTTAGTTTGGCGCGCAGATCCGGTTCAAGCTTATCCAGATCGCTTTGTTTGTTGCGCAGTGCTTTGACCGCCTCGGCAATCAATTCCTGCCGTCGTTCGTCCGCAGCCGTTGGAACAGCGCTTTTCTGTTTGCCAAGCTTGGCATCAGCGGCATTCAGGGCCTTTAGGATTTCCGTATGCGGAGCTTCGCTTTGTTCAGTCAGGGTTTCAGCCAAGGCAAGGGCGCGGGCTTCTTCCACTGACATACCTTCATCCTGATGAGCAAGGGCACGGTCTTCAATCCGACGGGCTTGACGTGCTTGCGTTGCGGTTTGTTCCGCTGATGCAGTATCGCGCACCTGAAGGGATTGTGCGTCAGCGTAGGCACGCATGGCATCTCTGCCCTTTTTGCCGACAAAGACGCGCATGAGCGTTTCCTTGACCAATCCCATCAACTCGTCCTTTGATTAAATGTCCCGCCTTGGGGTGCAACCATTATGCACATAAAGAGTTTCTAAATCATTGCGCAAGATCGACACTGAATTTCGCAACGATTTAAATATGTTGTGCAACACGGCCTTCTTCAACCGCCAGAATGTAATCTATCAGGGCTTCGCAATCGCCTGTTTGCAGATGTTCAAGATCGCAGACGAAATCAACATTGCTGCTTGCGGGATCATCCGCATGGCCAACAATGCCAAACTTCACATATTCCGCATCAAGTGCATCAAGCGCGGAAATCAGATCCGCAACATGCACCCGGTCTTTGGCGCTCAAAGATGTCCGGATCAAAACCAGAATATCGGCGTCACAATCAATCACCTGTCGGGCAATCGACTGTGCGTCAGAATGCTGGGGTGCGACATCAACATCAAACCCGCCATCGGCAAACAGGGTCGCCACATGTTTGTGATAGCGTTCCTCATCCGAAGACGCCGTCGCCAAAAGCAAACGTGGGTGACGTCCTTCCATTTCGGCAAACTTGGCAAGATTGGTTGCAAGTTGGGGTGATGTCATGGTGCCTCACTTTAAATGCTTGCTTACCATCCAAGATGACAGACAGCGTCAGGTGGGATCAGGACGGTGATGTGTATCTTTACGAGATACCAGTGCCAACAGTATCCCTGTCAAACCCCGGACTGGCAAGTATCGCCATCAAGACATGCTTTACCAACCGGCCATCTCAAGCGGATTGACGCCAATCACATGTTCATGTCCGATCAAAATGACAATATAGACCATCACCCCAAGGACAAATTCCCGAATGCCAATCGCCCCTTTGAGCAATCCAACGGGAGAAAACCGTCGAGTCCCTGATAAAATGGCCTGATGTTGCGGTTTGGGAATATCGCGCAGGCGCATTTTTTCCAACCGGGGAAAGCCGATCAGGGAAAAAAATGCACTCCCGCCAAAAAACAACACACTCACAAGGTCCCCATTGGCAATCACATGCCCAATGCCCCACAGGAAAACCCCCAATAACAGCGGGTGACGGCAGAACCGATTAATCCCCGGCCGGTCTGGATCAAAGCCGGTTTTACGCCCAATCGACAAGGGGCATGGTTGAAGAACGGCACAGGCCCACAAAATACAGGCGGGTAGCATGGCAAGGATCAGTAACTTTGCCTGCCATGGGTGATAATCCCACAGGAAAAGCTTATCAGCGGCCAGAACTTCGAAGATCACCCAGACAAACAGGAACATGGAAAGGATAGAAAAACCAATGACATATCCGCGATACCCGATCCCATTGATAATCCTGTCGCGCAGTAAGCCGGGGATAATATGCGCGCCAAGGAAAACTGTCGCTGAGATGAAAAACCAGACCAATTTGCGATCCTCTCTTTACATTGCCGCTTCAACATGCAAATTGCGCTGTTCGCGCATGCTGGTCAGGATGCGAATCTCCAAGACCCTTGCGTTACGTGATATTAGCGGATACCTCTGTATCCCTGTTTGACATCGGACAATAAGCAACTGCCGTTGGTGAAAAACCTTCGAGCAGGCAACGGAACACGGAATATACTCGAAATGAGCTGGACGCCGGAAAAGATTGAATTGCTGACCTCGCTCTGGAATCAGGGCTGGACTACGGCACGTATCGGTGAAGAACTGGGCGTTGGCAAGAATGCCGTCGTTGGCAAGGCACACCGCCTTGGCCTGCCTAAGCGCCCGTCTCCGATTCAGCGTCGTGCTGAGGAAGCTGAACAGAAGAAAGCACCGGCACCAAAACAGCCGGCCAAAGGCATCACGATTTATGACCTTGGCCCTGGTATGTGCCGTTGGCCGTTTGGCGACCCGGATCACGATGACTTCCACTTCTGTGGTAAGAAAATCGTTCCGAGCAAACCTTATTGCCTTGATCACTGCACGCAGGCGTATCTGAATGGTAAGAACCCGCGCGAGGATAATCCCCCCGCACAGCAGGGTGGCCCCGGCCAGAAAGGCCCGCAAGGACCGAACAAGAAATAAGGTTTCTGCACCGGGTTCATCGACCCCAAGCAGATAGAAACAAAGAAAGCCGCCCTTTCAAAATGGGCGGCTTTCTTTTTACCGGGTTTTATCAGGCTTTGTTGTTTGCTTTGCAGGACATATTGGGCAAAGCCATCCCGGCCTTCATCCCCCAAGCCAATATTGTCCGATGAACTGGTTCTCAACGGCACCCTATGGCTGCTGACACAAGTTTCCCTCACCGCACCCGCAAGTGCGCCAAATGCCCATTGCCATCAGCCTTCAGATCAAATTCCTTTACGGTTAGGCAGCAACGGCTTCCGGGGATTTGTAACCCCGAACCACTTCATTGCCCGGTTCCGGATCATGTGGGACATTTAAGGCAAGGATCAGCGACACGGCAGCCATCGCAGCCCCGGCCAAGAATACGGCACTGGGTGAGATCAGCCAAATCAAGCCAAAGGCAGCCGGGATAAACACCGCCGCGATATGGTTGATCGTAAAGCTAACGCCTGCTGTTGAAGAAATATCTGCTGGATTGGCGATCTTTTGGAAATATGTCTTGATCGCAATCGCCATAGCAAAGAACAGATGGTCAATCACATAAAGACCACCAGCAATCACATGATTTTCGACAAATGCGTATGACACAAAGACGATGAACAAACCGGCATATTCAAAGGTCAGTGCGCGGCGTTCACCCCATTTGCCAATCAGCTTGCCGATTTTCGGTGCCAAAAACATATTGATCGCGTGGTTCAACAGATACAGCAGCGTGATCGTTGCCGCGTCATAGCCGAACTTTTCGACCATCAGGAAACCCGCAAACACCGTAAATATCTGACGGCGCGCGCCGCTCATGAAGGTAAGCGCGTAATACAGCCAATAGCGTTTGCGCAAGATCAGCTTTTTGGTTTGCGGATGCGCATCGGAGAATTTTGGGAACGCCCCCCAAACAAACAGGGCGGCAAGGATCGTTAACGCCCCGCCAAACAAATAGACATAGCGATACTCGACACCAAAAACTTCGAGCATCACCCAAACCATGCCAAACATGACAAGCGACGAAACCGATTTGGCCGAAAGCTGCTTGCCCATCACCATGGCGGTGCGTTCTTTCTTCACCCATTGCAGGGAAAGCGCTTGTTGCATGGTTTCAAAGTAATGGAAGCCAATCGACATCAGGACCGTGGTGCAATACAGCCCGATCACCGTTGGGAAATATCCCGAAATTGCAACGCCAATGCCCAGAACCAAAAGCGACAGCAGCGCAAAGGTCTGTTCACGCAGAACAAGCAGGACAAAAATTGCGCTAAAAGCAAGGAACCCCGGAACTTCACGCAGGGACTGCAATATGCCGATCTCGCGGCCGGTAAAATCAGCCATCTCGATCGAAAAATTATTCAAAAGCGCCATCCAAGTCGAAAAGGATAGCGGCATGGCAGCCGCCATGACGATCAAAAGCACTTCGGGATTGCGCCATCCTTTATAGACAGGCGCACCGGCCTTACTCCCTTCAGCCACATCGCCGAGTGGGGCGGCGTGATTATTGGCTTCTGGTATCATTTCATTAGACATTTCGTCTCCCCAGACAGGGCCGCATTGGTGGCGGTTCCAGTCTCACAACTGTGTATGGTTTGGAATGCGACCAAATTAAACCTGTCGAGACCGTCTGTCTTACGTTAATCTGCCAACATATATCGCAATTCAGACAGTTTCGGATTTGCTTGTGCCATGCCCCACATCATGAACACTTTTGATTCCCGACCGATCCACCACAATAGCCGCCCCCGCCCCAAAGAATTGCCGCGTGCAGTTTATGTCCGGGTGAGCGACATGCCTGCGGGCTATCACGTTGCCGCCCATAGCCATGACTGGAACCAGCTTCTTTACGCGCTTGAAGGAACAATGACAGTCGTCACGGAAGCTGGCATGTGGATTGTCCCGCCGCAACGTGCTGTCTGGGTTCCGCCGCATACAGAACATGCTGTGACCTGCACCGGATTTACCCGCGCACGTCACCTTTATATCGGCCGTGATGTCGAATTGGATTTGCCAGATCAATGCATGGTTTTGGAAGTCAGCCCGCTTTTACGCGAACTCATCCGTGCTGCAACTGAAATCCCGATTGAATATGATGAAGATGGTGAAGAAGGGCGCCTGATCCGCGTTCTTTTAGATCAGATAAAAACACCAGATCACGATAACCTTCATTTACCTGCCCCAAAGGACTTGCGGCTTTCGAAAATCTGCGAGCATCTGCAAAACGATCCTGCAGATAACCGGACGCTTGATGATTGGGCAAAGATCAGCGGCGCATCCAGCCGAACCTTGGCACGGTTATTCCAACGCGATACCGGCATGCCATTCCGTGACTGGCGGCAAAAGCTTCGTCTGTTATATGCCTTGGAAAAATTGGCCAATGACCGGCCGGTGACAGAGATTGCCCTTGATCTGGGATATGAAACCCCATCAGCCTTTATTGCCATGTTCAGAAAGGCAACAGGCCGCACACCGGGTGGTTATTTCCGATAACAACGCATATCTAAGGAACTTCCAACCTAATCGGAGTGTTTGAAGGCCTGCTTAGAAAGCAGGCCTTTACCCCTTAATCCTTTAAATGCCGAAGTGGCGGAAGAATATCGTTTTCAGGTTCAGCATCCCTACCATACTTGTTTATCGCATTAAGGTGGGCTGGAACCGACTTACGATTTTGTGCGCAAAGATTATGAAGTTCGACCATCATATCTGGTGACCAAGTCAGAGCCGCATCCGAGTGCATTGCTTCTTCTGCCGCTTTGCGGCGTGCTTTTTCTTTATGATCTTGGTCGCTAATATCAGGATGAATTTCGCGGTCGCGATCGAACAAAACACGTTCTAGAACAGGCATGATTTCGGCTATGGATTTCAAAACATCGACACTGTCGCCGATTGTCTTGACCATTGCGCGGGCCATTTCTTCGTATGGGTCCGGTTTATCTGCTTCATGCGGCGTCGCATGCGCTTCTTCAACCAGACTAAATCCACTCGGCGAACTGACAACAAGAGAGACCGGACTATGCCAGGCTTTGTGGTTTGGTTCGTTTTTTCTACGGCCAGGAACGATATGGCTGGCCTTCCCCCAGTCACGCCCCGGATCAGAGAAGTTAACTTCTCCGTAGCGGCGTGCTGGATGTGTGTCACATGAATGCATTTTCTCCCCCAAAGAGATAAATGAGCATTACGACGAAAACTCCGCCCTTCCGATTATTGCGTGCAGAGCCATTTCTTAGAATTTTTGTGCGCTTGGTGTAGCACAAACGCAATTTTCTCAATGCTCATAGCGTCCAAATCACTTGTCAATTAGTCCATAAAATCGCTACAACCCGCAGCCAGCCTTCGTTTCAGAGCACTCAATGCGCACTTTGGTGTAGGTCAAGCCGCGAAACACTATACAAATGGATTTTTACTGCATACGCGAACTGAAGGTGATTAAATCCGTGGAAACACTGCTTGGCTTCACGATTCCAAAACAGTGCCAAAATATAGATTCCGGGCTCGACAAATCTGCATTGGGGGCTAAATGACGACGGACAAACGGTCTGGTGGAGCAAACAGTTCATATTTCACTGTCGACAAGTTGCCCATGCATGAGAGGTATGGCGTCTGGAGAGACTCCATAGACATCTTATTCGGTGTCGAAGCTGAAAAATCCATTCGAGATAACAATTTTACCGCCACCATTGAGTCCCATCTTCTGGGTTCTTTGATGATGATGGATGTTGTTTCTTTGCAGCAGGATTGGGGGCGCAGCAAAGCACAGATCGCACATCACGGGATGGATCACTTCGGCGTTGGCATTTTCAAAGAAGGCGACCTGATCTGTGATGATGCAAAAGGCGGAACGCAGCTTAAAAAAGGCGGATTGGTCGTATTTGATCTGACTCAGCATTTCAATGCGAAAACCAGCGATATCGCGACCACAACCATCGTTCTTCCACGCCCCTTGATCGAGGATCTGGTTGATCAGCCTGATGATCACAGTATGCGTTTTTTGGAACCAAATGATCCAATGACCAGAATACTTTATGATCAAATTCTGTCGATCCAACGCAATATTAGCGCCCTTAATCAACATCAGGCACAGGCAATTGAAAAATCTTGCTCAATGCTCCTTGCCAACTGCCTGAATACAGCCACCGGCGCGACCCGCGATACGACCCAACAGCGCCAAAACATCACAGATATGGTCAGAATACGTCGATACATACGCGAGCAACTTGCGTCTAGTGATCTTTCTCCACGCAAAGCCGCACGCGATCTTGGTGTATCTCGCTCTAAACTATACGCCTGCTTTGCAGCTTATGGCGGTGTATATGCTTATATTCGCGATATGCGTTTACGCCGTGCAATATCATTGCTGAGTGACCCAATGCGTCGTCACTTACCTATCTTCGATACTGCACTGCAATGTGGATTTTCATCAGATGCCAGTTTTATCCGCGCGTTTCGCGAAAAATATGATCTGACACCAGGCGACGTCCGAAATGGGGTGTCCATTCTTCCGGCTACAACAACGGCCCAGAATGATGAAGTCGACATCCGTTATCAGAAGTGGCTGCATGAATTAATGGTCTAGGCTTCAGACCCATTATTTAAGGCGCTTCACTAAGATTCCGTAGCGTAATGTCAAAGGCTACAATAGTGGCGGTCAATATAAGGAGCCACCACAAAAAGTTTTTTATGCTCGTTAATATCTGAAAACATTCAGATAAATGTCAAACTACCGTCTCAAAGCTCTCTTGACGTTTGGTTTGCTTTGCGTCATCTGTAAATTTGATTTATCTTATGTAAGTGGATAGGCAAGTAGCCTGACCCAATCCACACGTATAAGCACAAAAGAAGTGTTCGCCACGTAGGCAACAGGGGTAGATATAATGCAATCGGAACAGGATTTTGCTGGCACTGCCAGCACTTATTTCACTGTAGATGACCTTCCTGAGCATGAACGTTATGACATCTGGAAAGAGGCAATTCAGTGCCTTTTTAGCGTAGACGCCGACAAAGACGTTCGTGAAAACGACTTTAAAACAAGCATCGAATCACATTTATTTGGTTCATTGATGCTGATGGAAGTGAAAACTGGTGCGCAGCGATGGGCACGAGGATATGAACAGATTGCCGGAAACGGCATGGATCATTTTGGTATCGGGGTTTACAAACAAGGCACCGTTCACTGTGACGATGCAAAGGGCGGTAACGTTCTAAAGCACGGCGGGTTGCTGATCTATGATCTTACCCAACCCTTCACCGCCGAGACAACCGACCTTGAGAACCTGAACTTGGTCATACCACGATCTCTGGTCGAAGACCTTCTTCACCAACCAGATGATCATTGCATGCGCTTTCTTGATCCGTCTGACCCAATGGTTCAGATTATTCGCGACATGATCATTTCTCTGCATCGCAATGTACGTTCTCTCAATTATCAGCAGTCACTGACGTTGGAAAAAACAATTCCGCTGTTGCTGGCCAATTGTTTGAATTCGGCAATCGCGGAAACACGCGAAACCGTTCATGAGCGTCAAAACATCATGAGTATGGTCCGCATGCGGCGCTATTTCCGTGAGAACCTTGGTTCTTCGGAATTAAACCCACGTCAAGCAGCACATGATCTTGGCGTCTCACGGTCTAAGCTCTACACCTGCTTTGCGCCATATGGTGGGGTTTACAACTATGTCCGTGATTTGCGTTTACGTCGGGCAATTTCGTTGTTGAATGATCCGCTTCGTACCCGTTCTTCAATCTATGACATTGCATTGGAATGCGGGTTTTCCAGTGATGCAAGTTTCATCCGCGCATTTCGCGAAAAATATGATGTCACGCCGGGTGAAGTCCGCAATGGAGCCGCGGTTCAAGGGCTGAAGTATTTCGGTACCGGCAGCCTCGTCGACAAGCAGTTCGAGAACTGGATACACGGCCTGAATTAGAGCCATAATTAAGTGATCCAACCTTGATCTGGTTGGCTTTTGACCTGCTGTTAAGCGCGTTGGTTCAACTTTTTCAATTCTTATTTTCAAGATTGATTAAGTCTCAAGGCATAAAAGGTGCGTGATGTATTCTTACCAAGGTGCATCATATTCCCGCCGCACCGATAGCCGAACGACACGACACCGCAAGGAAGCTTAGAAGCAAGCTATGGCGTTGTTCTGTGCCCCTGCATCCCTTCGACGGCAAGAATTTCGACATGTTCGGACTTGAACAGATTGATCATGCGAAGGCCAATATAGGGGCTGGGCACAAGGATGATATCGGCCTGACCAAGATATAGCTCTATCAATTGGCCCAAACTGGGCTGATTTTGCTCAATAATCACAACCGGTCGTTGATTAGAAAGTCGAGTATACGGGATTAGCTCATCTGCAAAAAATTGCATTACATCCTGTATCATAACGGCCTGTCCCTACCTGACTCACGACCTGTACCGATGCCTCATGATCACGTTGACTCTTATCTCTGGCATCTTTCCTAAGACCACTTAGTTTGAACCATTCAAAAAAAGCTACTATCCCGTCAGTCCACATCTATGAGCAGAACGTCCAGATTTTTGATCAAACGCCGACAAAACATCGTGTGATCTCTGCAATCTGCAATTTTCGTCATCCCAGACATGAGAATTTGTCATTTATTCAATCACATACAGATCGGCTATTGATTAGATCAGACAGACCGCACGGGTGAGGTAGCAGTGATGAATTCAATTTGGTCGGGTATTGGATTGCGGCTATCGGCAACTGCGCTATTTGCAGTTATGAGCCTTTTTGTCCGCATGGCCTCGTTTGAGGCACCCGTCGGTCAGATCGTTTTTTGGCGAAGTTCGGTCGCCTTGCTGCCGATCATTTTATACCTGATGTGGCGTAAAGAATTTCCACGCGCGCTTCGCACCAAACGCCCAGGGGGCCACCTTAAGCGAAGTACTTATGGTTGTGTATCGATGTTTCTGTCGTTCATTTCGCTTGCTTATCTGCCGCTTGCACTTGCCACTGCTCTTGGCTTTTTAGCACCATTGATCGTCATTCCAGTTGCCATACTTGCCCTTCGGGAAAATCCCGGCTGGCTTGTGATCAGTGCAACTTTCGGCGGGTTTGCAGGTGTTTTTCTAATCTTGTGGCCGATGATATCGACACCGGGTCTTGATCATGGAACGATAATTGGCATTACAGCAGGCATTGCCTTTGCCATCACCACTGCCTTTGCCAAGGTTCAAATCAAGGCACTTACAACCACGGAACCATCGGGGACGATTGCATTCTATTTTGCAGTTATCTGTTCTATCGGTGGGTTGTTGACCATCCCGTTTGGCTGGGTTCCCGTATCGCCGGGAAATCTCATCTGGCTTATTGGTGCGGGCTTGACCGGCGGACTTGCCCATATCGCAATGACCGAAGCGCTTGCACGTGCACCGGCATCGACGTTATCGGCATTTGAATATACCGCGATGATTTGGGCCATTCTTCTTGATGTTGTGGTGTTTGGCATATTGCCCGCCCCTATCAGTTTGATGGGCGGTGTTTTGATTGTGTTGGCGGCTGCCATTGTCATGTTTAATGACCGAAAATTTACTCCGCAACATAACTAGTGTGGCCCACCCCCGATAAATATGATTTCGAACTATACCACTATGGTACAAACCCTTAGCGCTGAAACAGTTAAGAATTACGAAAACCGAATACCCCTGACACGGTCTCTTAATCCATCTGTAATCCAATCCGTAACTCTTATTATTCCCAACGACAACACGCACAACAACACAGTAAACCCTAAATAATAGACGGAGCGATGAACTAAACCTTCTTCGAGAAAAATCATTTGAAATAAAGGGGTTAATCCAAGAGAGAGAGCAAAATGGTTTATGTAAAGCGGATAGGATATATCACCGAGGCTCTTGTCTAACTCTCTTGGAATCCCTCGCCCAAACAATACAAAACCACGTTCGCTATTCACGATTGCGAATATCCAGAGCAGACACACAATATAACCAATAATTGGTACATACCCGCCCCCCTCGAGACTTTTATTTGTATAGAGATAAAATTGAACAATTGCCAACGAAGCAGAAGCAAAAACAGAAAAAACAACTTTAGAACTTCTTCCTACTCTCAAATACAAAAAAAGAGATATACCAAGTAAAAAATGCCCACCCCATTGAATATGAAATGAAAATGGCAAAACTAATTCAATAAATTTAAATGATGGAATATAATTTACAAAAATCCCCAGTAATGAAATTGAAAAGAAAAATATAAATGATATAATATTCATCTTCATATGGAAAATATTTTTGGAAAATTTCACCGCAATACCATATAAAAATACGCACCAGTAAAATATCAATTCTGTGAAAATAGCCCAAATATATCGAACAAAATCATAATCAATGCTCTTAACAGAAAAAAACTTTGTAATGACAACATTGAACGGGAATATAGAACTAGAAAAAGCATAAATAAGATTGTCGCGTGAGAATGCGCCAAATGGAATATCAACAACTAAGAAACCATGAAAAAAAATAGATATTAAAGCTGCCACAAAAAGAGGCGGCCCGATACGCAGGTACCTATTTAGGATAAATCTCTCGGGACATTTTTCATAAACTTGAGAAATAGCTCCGAACATAAGATAGCCAGAAAGGATAAAAAACCCAGCCACAGCAAAGTTGCCCAGTTGAAAACTAGAAATCAAATCTCCGTATTCCGGGAAAAAATTTACTGCCGTGTGGCTCCAAAGAACAAAAATGGCAAGCCCAAAACGAAACCAACCTTGATAACAATAACGCATTGTATAACCCTAAGCATTAAACCCCAACTCATGAGACACTCTAAGCATCTCAATTTAAGAAGACCACACTTGCAAAAATTTGTTCGCCGTTTTGAGTGACAACAGCGCCATCACGAAAAGAAATCCGCAAATAAATTCAATCTGAGGAATATTTTACCAAACCTACAATAACATGCAGCGTCAAATTGGTTGGCGTTACAATGCCAAGCTCTTTGCCTTTGCGGACGATATAGCCATTAAGAAAATCGATCTCGCTTGGCTTGCCACGTGCCAGATCCTGTGCGGTAGAGGAAAACTGAGCAGGCATTGTATCGGCAATTTTTTCAATCGCGCCCCAGACATCGCCCGGCACGGTCACACCGCATGCTTTTGCCACGGCAAGACATTCATCCACCGCATTGCGCATAACATCCCAAACGCCATCACCCTGAACCAGTTCCCCATAAGGACGCTGCGTGATCGCCGACAGCGCGTTATAGGCGCAATTGAGAATCATCTTAGCCCAAAGCGCCCCATCGGCATTTTCAGAGATTTCAACGGGGATACGTGCAGGACGCAATGTATCTGCGACCACCTGACTTTGGGGTGATGTCCCAATCACTAGTTCGCCGCGACCGTGGTGTTTAACATGCCCTGCCCCGCCCATGCTGGTCGCGACATACACCACCACAGGAATAACCGGCTGGCTGAGAACTGTGGCAAGGCGTTCGGCGTTATCAACACCATTTTGCAGACTTAGGATAATGGTATCCTTAGCAATAAACGGTTTGATCTGTTGACCGGCATCGAGCGTATCGGTGGACTTTACACAAAACAAAATCAACTCGGCCCCGGCGACAGATGCCGCATCAGTGCTTGCGGTTACCGCGACATATTCCTGTGATGCCCCAAAATCAAGCAGCAAGCCATCACGGTTCATTGCCTCAACATGGGTCGGGCGACCAATAAGCGTCACATCATGCCCAGCACGGGCCAACATGGCACCATAATAACAACCAACAGCCCCGGCTCCCATTACCGCAATCTTCATGTGATTTTGCTCCGATCTTTTTGGCATATTGGTTCCCGTCACGGACAGGATCAACCTTCTGGTCAGGCATCTCCCCGCCAGTGCCATCCTCATCATTCTAGGAAAAGATTCAAGCCGTTATGATGAAGCTTTGTTGATCTCGATATGATCGGCTGACCACCCACCCGGCCAGACTTCGGCATCACCATTGCGCAAAGCCCGCACAAGCCCGACGGGAACATCTTTGGCAACAAGCATCGCACCATCACCGCCATCATCGAATGTAGGCTCCTCTTGGGCAAAAAGCCCGGTATGGCCAAGTTGCGGTTCGCACGGGGTATAAACAGAACAGCCCGAATAATTGGTCGGGTTCTGTGTGGTATTGATCGCCGTTCCCGTCGTGCCACAGACCCCGATGACGGTCATAAGTTCAACAGCACGGGCCTTGGCGCAACTAAACACACGATGATAGCCCGACGGGGTCACGGTCATTGATGGCACCAATAACAGATCAATATCAAGGGGGGCCAAGCGACACGACAAGGCCGGCATTTCGATATCAAGGCAAATCAGCACCGCGATTTTCAAACCACGCCATTCGATCACATTGAACTGTTTGCCCGGTGTAAGGTTCCAGTTATCGGGTTCCTGTTCACCGGGGGTCAACGATAATTTGTCCTGAATGACAGCATCACCTTCGGGGGTGAAAATCATCGCGCCATTTGTCTGCCCCTGATCGGGGTTATTGGCATCAAGGTGCCAAGGCATACTGCCCGCAACCAACAACATATCATGGCGTTTTGCCAGTTTCGCCGCGTGGGTACGGGCCACGATTGCCTGATCAGCCATCCAAGCCATTTCCTGATTGGGCTTCATACCATCTAGTTTAAATGCCATCCATTGTTCGCTGCAATATTCAGGCATGACAAAAACTTTTGCACCCTGTTTTGCAGCCTCGGCCATTTTGCCATCAACATGGTCCACCCATTCATCCATGTTGCTGACAGCCTTGCCAAGATTGGTGGCCCAAAGGGCGATGGTAACGCGATCAGGGAACGAAGCCGGGGACGTCATGATGTTGTCTTCCTGTCGAATGAACATGTGGCAATGGTGGCATCAAGGTTTTGGCATCACACAGACAACCCCTGTGTGATGCCAAAATCCTGACGAAAGGCTTCCTATTCCGGCCTACCGCACAGGGGCGAGGGCCGGAATAGAAAAATTATGCGCAATCTGGATTAGCTTTTGAGCTTGGTCCACACGCGGTTACGCAGATCACGCGCCTTGACCGAGCAATTCTGCCCCGGAATCAAAAGATCTGCATATTCTTCTGGCGTGTTAACAGCAGGGTCGCTGTTAAGGGATGCATCCATAAACTCACCAGTCCCTTTGATCGAATTCATGTAACCGGCATAGTTGGATGCCTCGGCGGCATTTTCCGGTTTCATCATCCAGTTGATAAAGGTTTTGGCGTTTTCAAGGTTCGGCGCGCCGGTCGGAACGACGAAGTGATCCGACCAATAGGTCAGGCCTTCTTTTGGATAGACAAAGACCGCCTCTGGAACAGCTTCCTTGGTCCGGTGTGCGGCACCGTTCCACTGCATATGCATGGAAACTTCGCGGGCGGACATACGGTCAATCGTCCCTTCAGAACTGTAAACAGCGACAAAGGGTTTCTGCTTTAACAGAATGTCGAGAACCTTTTGTGCTTCTAACGGGTCTTCGGTGCATTTCTCAACGCCTGCATAGTAAGAAGCCGCGTTATACATTTCGACTTCATCATTCAGCGCACCGATCTTGCCACGGAATTCCTCGCGCGGTTCAAAGAATTCTTTCCAGCTTTGCTCCATTTCGGCTTCGGTTACCGATGCGTCATAGGTAAAGCCAGTGGTACCCCAGAGATACGTGACGGAGTATTTACGCTCCGGATCGTATTTCATGGTGTCGTGCGGCTTGGCGACATTACCGAAATTCTCAAGGGCCTTGGCGTCAATCTCGGTTGCCAGACCTTCTTTGATCATGACATCGACCATGTAATCGGATGCGACAGCAATGTCATACCCCGATGCCCCGGCCTGCAATTTGGCCAGCATGGTTTCGTTGGAGTCATAAACATCCAGCGTCACCTTAATGCCGGTTTCCTTTTCGAACTTTTCCATCAATTCAGGCGGAAAGTAATTCGACCAGTTATAGAAGAACAGTTCACCATCTGCTTTTGCCGAGCCAACAGACAACAAGGCCAGAGCAGATGCTCCCAGAAGTACGGAACGTAATTTCATCGTAAGACTCCCTTTTATGGACGGTAAACTTGTTATTTTAATGTGCTCGGCCCGCCCAGAAACCGACCACCTGAAGACAAAAATCAGTAGCGAATGCGATCAATCAGGAACGACACACTGACAAAAATGATCGAGACCAAAAGCATCATCGCCGAAATCGCGTTGACTTCGGGCGTGATGCCAATCCGGATCATGCCAAAGATATAAATCGGAAGTGTGGTTGCCCCGGCCCCACCGACAAAGTAGGAAATCACGAAATCATCGAGCGAGATGATGAAGGACAACATCGCACCTGACAAAATACCCGGCCAAAGCAACGGCAAGGTCACCCGTTTAAAAGCCTGCCATTCATTGGCATAAAGATCGTTTGCGGCTTCTGCCAATGACGGATCCATGCCTTCTAACCGGGCACGGATCGGCAAATAGGCAAACGGTATGCAAAACACCGTATGGGCAACAATGATCGTCAGAAGACCAAGCTTGATCCCGATGGCAACAAAGAACAGCAAGGTTGCAATCGCAGTGACGATTTCAGGGACCAGCAACGGTAAAACCAGCATTGCCGAGACACCATTTTCACCGCGGAACCGACCACGTGTCATTCCCATTGCCGCAAGAGTTGCCGCAATGGTCGCAATCACCGTTGCCGACACCGCAACCACCAACGAGTTTTGAGCAGCCCGCAACATGTCATCATTGGACAAGGCCACCAGATACCAATCAGTGGTAAAACCGGTCCAGATCGTTGCCAGCCTGTTTTCATTGAAGGACAGCGCAATCAGAACAACGATGGGTAAATACAGATAGGCAAAGAAAAACATTGCCGTGGACGTGATCCCGCGAAAACGCCAAAGCGGGTTGGAGGCATCGACCTTCATATCTTTTCCTCCGGCAATGATTTGAATTTCAGCGAATAGACCATCATTGAAATCAGCACGATCGCCAATAAGACAAAGCCAAGCCCGGCACCAAACGGCCAGTTACGCGCAGCCCCGAACTGACTGCCTATCAGATTGGCAATCATCATGAACTTGCCCCCACCCAGAAGTTCGGGTGTGACATAGGCCCCAAGACACGGAATGACTACAAGGATACAGCCCGCCGCAATTCCAGGCGCAGCCAGTGGCAGAATGACACGGGTCATTGCACGGCGCTTGTCTGCACCAAGATCAAATGCGGCCTCAACCAACCGGTGATCAAGTTTTTCAAGGCTGGCATAAATCGGCAAAACCATGAATGGCAAGTAAGTGTAGGTCAGGCCGATCGAAACGGCATAAGGCGTATATAGGATATCAAGCCCGCCGGTTTCCATGCCTGCCCAATTTAGCAAACTGTCAAGCAACCCGCCATTCCGCAACAACAACATCCACGCATAGTTTCGCACCAAAATGTTGGTCCAAAACGGGATCGTCACCAAAAAGATCAGAAGATTGCGACGTCCCTGTGGCTGCGTGGAGATATAGAACGCTGTTGGAAAACCCAGTAACAGCGCAAAAGTCATGGTCATTGCCGACAGGCCAAAGGAGCGGAGAAAGATTTGAATATAGTCGGTATTAACGACCAAATTATCCATCAGGTCGCGTTCAAAGATGAAATTGACATAGGCGTTAAATGAAAACGCCCCCCAATTCACCCCGCCATAATCACCGCGTTCCAAGATCGAGACATAGGCCATCTGCACCAATGGGATAGCCATGAAGAAACCGATATAAACAACAGCTGGCGCAATCAGCCAAAATCGTTTGCTGCGCAATATGTTGCCCATGTTCAATCCACCAGTACCCGGATTGCATCTGATGGCACAACAACGCCGACCCGATCACCTTGTGCAAACTGTGCAGTTGCGCCGTCACCATTTTGCATGCGTACCGTCACAGTAGCCTGCCCATCGAGATCAACACGATAAGTCGTGTCCGTTCCGAAATAGGTAACGGCCCGTACCGTCCCGGCAAGCTGGTTTGCCACTGCGCTATCAGCACCAACAATATCAAGCCGTTCTGGGCGGATCGAAACGGTTACATCGTTTGATTTATCAGCCGCGACATCCTGCGTAAAATTAATCACCTGACTTTCGCCAAAGTTGATCGCACGTCCGCCATTTGGGGCCTCAACCAAATCCCCGATTAAAAAGTTACTGTCACCGATAAAGTCCGCAACAAACCGGTGGGTGGGTTGTTCGTAAATTTCACGCGGGCCACCAACTTGTAATATCTGCCCTGATTGCATCACAGCAATCCGATCAGACATCGCGAGGGCTTCTTCCTGATCATGGGTAACAAAGACAAAGGTAATGCCGGTTTCGGTTTGCAGACGTTTAAGTTCGACCTGCATTTCCTTGCGCAATTTAAGATCAAGTGCTGATAACGGTTCATCAAGCAGCAGCACCTTGGGCGCAGGCGCAAGGGCCCGTGCAAGGGCGATACGCTGTTGCTGTCCACCCGAAAGCTGGCTTGGTACGCGATCGCCATATTCGGCAAGCTGCACCAGATCCAACATTTCATCAGCGCGCGCATTGGCTTCCCTGCGCGACACAGACTTCATTTCAAGCCCAAAGGTAATGTTCTGACGCACGGTCAAATGCGGGAAAAGCGCATAAGACTGAAACACTGTGTTGATCGGGCGTTTGAACGGCGGAAGATCGTTCAGCGGCTGTCCTTCAAGCAGGATTTGTCCGTAGCTTGCCTGCTCGAACCCGCCAATCAGGCGCAGTAAAGTCGTTTTGCCGCAGCCCGACGGGCCCAACATCGTGAAGAATTCGTTTTGAAATATGTCAACCGACACACCACCCAGTGCCTTGACCATATCAGGCCCCGCACCAAAGGTTTTGCCAACAGACTGAGCAGAAATTACGACCTCTGACATGCACATCCCCGATTTGTAGTTTTAAAAAGGATATAAAATATTCAGATAGTTGCAATTGACCTTGCGCGTTATGACGGGAAATTGCAGAAGTTCCGCAATATTCACCAAGTAACTCGAATTAATGTGTTTTTGTTTGCGTGGAACTGAGGGTTTTTAAAATTTTGTGCAGCGCACAAAATCCGTATTATCCCGTATTTGATCTGGATAAATCTACTTTCCGCGGAGTCTTGTCCGTGCAGAAAGCAGATCAGATAATGCCTGCAATTCGGAGTTTTTCAATCTGTTCATCACTTAGATCGGCAACATTGCGCAGGATTTCTTCGCTGTGTTGTCCCAGCATCGGAGGTGCTGTTTCATCCATGATCGGCGTCTTGGAAAACTTGATCGGATTGGCAACCGTTGGCACCTTGCCTGCGGTCGGATGATCCAGATACCTAACGGTATCACGATGTTTTACCTGTGGGTTGTCAAACACCCGGTCAAGGGTATTGATCGGGCCACACGGTACATTGGCTGTTTCAAGAACCGCAATCCAGTCATCGGTTGATTTCAGAACCATGGCCTGACGGATCAGTGGTACGAGCGTTTCACGATGGGCAACGCGGGACCGATTGGTGGCGTAACGTTTGTCATCAGACAAATGATCAATTCCAGCAGCACTACAGAAACTTTTGAACTGGCTGTCATTGCCAACGGCAAGGATGATGTAGCCATCCGACGTTGGAAAGGCTTCGTAAGGCACGATATTGGGATGCGCATTGCCCAGACGCCCCGGTGCCTTGCCCGTGGTTAAGAAATTCATCGCCTGATTGGCAAGGATTGCTGTCTGAACATCTAACAATGCCAGATCAATATACTGGCCCTCGCCCGTTGCATCGCGGTGACGCAAGGCGGCCAAAATGCCAACAGTCGCATAAAGCCCGGTAAAGATATCGGCAACCGCCACACCAACTTTCATCGGTTGACCACCGTGTACGTGATCGGGCGCACCGGTCACACTCATCAATCCGCCCATCGCCTGGATCATGAAATCATACCCCGGCCGGTCCTTATACGGGCCGTCCTGACCAAATCCCGTGATCGAACAATAAATGATCTTTGGGTTGATGGATGACAGGGATGCGTAATCCAGACCGTATTTGGCAAGCCCGCCAACCTTGAAGTTTTCAAGGACGATATCGCAATGTGCGACCAGTTGGCGGACGACGTCCTGTCCTTCTGGCTTGGTGATATCAATGGTCAGTGATTTTTTGCCACGGTTGGCCGCCAGGTAATAGGCGGCTTCGCTGGTGTCATTGCCAGCCGCGTCGCGCGCATAGGGCGGGCCCCATCCGCGGGTATCGTCACCAGCACCGGGACGCTCAATCTTGATGACTTCGGCGCCCATATCCGCAAGGGTCTGGCTGGCCCATGGCCCCGCCAATACACGTGAAAGGTCAAGAACACGAAGTCCTGATAACGCGCCAACCATCTGATCATCCTGAAAAATCGACTATGGAAACACTCTAGGGCCTTGACCCTTGAATCAAACCGGGCGGCAACATTTCTGCTGCCGCCCGGTGAAAACAATATCAACCTTCTGCGGTGAAGGCCTGAAGACCGGTCTGTGCCCGACCAAGGATCAGGGCGTGAACGTCATGCGTACCTTCGTAAGTATTGACCGCTTCAAGGTTCATCGAATGACGGATGACATGGAATTCGTCGGAAATACCGTTCCCACCATGCATATCACGCGCGACACGGGCAATATCAAGCGCCTTGCCACAGTTATTGCGTTTCATCAGTGAAATGGATTCCGGCGCGGCCGTTCCTGCGTCAAGCATGCGACCAAGCTGCAACGCACCTTGCAGACCCAGTGTAATTTCGGTCTGCATGTTGGCCAGTTTCAACTGAACCAACTGATTGGCAGCAAGCGGTCGACCAAACTGTTTGCGATCAAGGGTGTATTGGCGTGCAGCATGCCAGCAGAATTCTGCTGCGCCCATAGCGCCCCATGCAATACCGTAACGTGCCTTGTTCAAACAACCGAACGGACCGCCAAGCCCCTTGGCGTTCGGCAACATGTTCTCAGCCGGGACAAAGACATTGTCCATGACAATTTCGCCGGTGATAGAAGCACGAAGCGAGAACTTACCTTCGATCTTTGGTGCCGACAGGCCCTTCATACCCTTTTCAAGGATGAAACCACGAATGACGCCTTCGTCATCTTTGGCCCAAACGACGAATACGTCTGCAATCGGGCTGTTGGTGATCCACATTTTTGCGCCCGAAACGGTGAAACCACCATCCGTTTTACGTGCACGCGTGATCATGCTGCCCGGATCGGAACCATGATCTGGTTCGGTCAGACCAAAACAGCCAACCCATTCACCGGTTGCCAGTTTTGGCAGATATTTTTTACGCTGTTCTTCGCTGCCATAGGCAAAGATCGGATGCATAACAAGCGAGCTTTGCACCGACATCGCTGAACGATAACCAGAATCAACACGTTCAACTTCACGGGCAACCAGGCCATAGGCAACATGGTTAACACCCGGTCCGCCGTATTCTTCGGGGATCGTCGGACCAAGCAAACCCAGTTCACCCATTTCGGTCATGATTTCGCGATGGAAAACCTCATGACGGTTGGCTTCGAGAACACGGGTCTGCAGGTTTTCCTGACAATATGCACGGGCCGCATCGCGGATCATGCGCTCTTCTTCGCTCAACTGATCTTCAAGCAGGAGCGGATCTTCCCAGTGAAACGGTGCGCGGCTGGCCATTTGCCTGATCCTTTTATGATTTTTTGCACAGAAAACAGGGGCAGCGCCATAGAAGGGCGAGATGACGCTACCCCTGAAAGCTTATTTGCTTATGCTGTTAAGCTAGGAATTGGCAGACAAAGTTGCAAATGATAAAAGCGACGTAGTTTATGCAAAAAACTCATGAACTACCTTCATACATCTGAATTAGGATCCATCATTGAGCCGCCGCATTCCCAGCCTGAAGGCACTAAGTTGTTTCGAACAGACCGCGCGGTTTGGCAGTGCGTCGCGTGCTGCCGAGGAACTTTACCTTACGCAAAGTGCGGTCAGCCGCCAAATTCAGGGGCTTGAAACATGGCTTGGCTGCAAGCTGTTTAACCGGGAAAAACAACGCCTTGTGCTGACACCGGAAGGCGAAAGCTACCTGCAATCCATTCGCCCCGCACTTGATCAGCTTGAAAGCGCAACACTTACATTATTGTCAGGCGGGTCTGAAAGTGGGGTTTTGACGGTTGCCGCACCGCCAACCTTTGGCTCGCGGTGCCTTATTCCGTTATTGCCGAACTTCCGCAACAAACATCCGGAAATTGCGATCAATTTTATCTCGCGGATCGGCATGCCCGATTTTGACCGCGAACAGATTGATATTGCCGTTTTATTTGGTGAAGGCCAGTGGTCGGATTTGGAATCCCACATCCTGCACGGCGAAGAAATGGTTCCGATCTGCGGTCCGCAATTGATTGCCAATATGGATCGCGCACCCACCGCAGACGATTTACGCCATTTCCCGCTTTTACATATTACCACCCGTCCACGAGGCTGGGCTGATTGGCTAAGTGCTAGCGGATTAAAGGACATTGATGGGGAAAACGGGCCAAAGTTCGAGCATTTCACGATGGCGATGCAGGCGGCGGCGGCAGGCCTTGGCGTTGCGCTTCTTCCCACTTTTGCCATTGAAGACGAACTGAAATCAGGCCGGGTTACCGCCCCGTTCGGGCCACCAAAGGCAAGCCCGTTTCACTATTATGCGTGTTGTCCAACTGGTCGCGGACGTTTGCCCAAAATTCGCGCTTTTATGAATTGGCTTGATCAACTCGAAACGACTGCCCAGTTGGCATCAAAAGCACAAAGCCCTGAAACTTAACCCGTTTGGGACACATGCAGTTGGCAACGAACGGCATGGCAAAGAGATTTTACCGTGCCTTTTGACCTTCAAGCGCACGCAAAGCAGACATCCCGCGACGGCGCAGCACATCGGCATCTTCAGGGCCGTCAACAATCTCAAGCAAGCGAACTGTTGCCATCAGATTACGCTGCGCATTGGGCACTTCATCAGGTGTCAGGCGGCCCATCCCATCAACACCAGAACGCCCGATCTGATTAAGCTTTTTCTTCAACTCGACAACGGCTTTGGCAGCAGAGCTTTGAGCTGCAAGAACATCCGAAATACGGGCCGTTTCGGCAATTGCTTCTGCCGACTTTTCAGCTGCTAGGACTTTTTCATCGTCAAAGTCCTGCGAAAATATGGGGCGCGCCAACCCTTTGCCCCCTGATCCCGGACCTTGAGTAACTGCCAATTTTGGCAATGCATCAATCACGCGTTCAGGCGTTGCACCAAACATGGTATCGGCCAAGGCCTTTGATACCCGACGACGGGTTTCCAGAAGCTTTTCGCCCCACCGGCCATCCTTGCGGATTTTAAATTCACGCGTGATCCGGGTAAATTCGGATGCATACCACCGTGCAAGTGACAGGATATGGGCTTCATCCTTGCCGGTTCCGACACCTTGTTCGATCTCGGCAACGGTTTCGGCCAGAAGATCAATAATCAAGTCGCCGGTTTCAGCAAGATTGGTCTTTTCAATCGTGCGATCATCCGCCTTGTTTGACAACACACGGATAAGTTTGAACAACTCGCTCGGTCGCAGTAGACGCGCCAAAACCGCCAAAAGGAACATTGGCTCCAGCCCGGGCTTGGCCTCGGAAATTTCGAGGAACTTCTCGCGTAGCCAAGACACATCATTGGCATCAAGCGCCCTGATCGGGGCAGATGGAAAACGATTACGGACTTCAGAAATCTCTGGCCCAACATTCAAAATCTGGCCGATCTCTTTAAATGCCTTTAGGTGAAGCCGCGAGCCCAATTTGGTCGGAAGAACACGTTCAAGCTTAACCCCGCCTTCCGAGTTTTTGATCTCATCTTCAATGATCCGTGCCCCAAGTTTCCAAAGCACATTCTCCGCAGCAGTAAGCTTTGTCACATCCCGCGATGTCGCTGCTTTTTCAATTCCGTCCATAGCGGCTTGAAATTCGGTGCCACCAGCATTCTTCACAACCTTCCAAATCGGAATTAGTGATGATCGACTGATGCGAATGCTTTTGTCACTCGGAAGAGCGGAAGTTAGAAGATCTTCAAATGGATCGCAAAACTGACGCATCGGTGTTGGATAGCGTTCTGGCTTAAGCGATGCCAGCCGTGGACGCAGGATCTGAAGGATTGCTTCATGCGGAAGTGGCAGCTTGGGATCAGCACGGTCACTTTCAATTGCACGTGTGAATCGCGCGATCTCAGTCCCGCTTAGCGACTCAAACAACTGTCCAAGTTGCGAAGCCCCAAGTTTTCCGGCCTCTTCAATCTTCATGCAGATTGTCTCCTGAAGCGTTCGAGACGATCCACCATATCCGCATCAATTTCCCCACTGCCCAGCTTACGTAATTCACCGGCCCAAAGCATTTGATTTACGCGTATATCGATCCAGAATTGTTGTTCTGTGGTTAGAATTTCTTCAACCGGAAGCACAGGTGCAAAACTTGCAATTTCCTCAATAATTTCACGTTGCTTAGCACGGTCTGTCGTCGGTCTTTTTTGCCACAGATCAATAAGTTCCTGCCAGCCGTCAAGCAGCCACCAAAGATAGTCAATCTTTTTGGCGATATCCTTTTTGGCCCGATCCCAATTGGTCAGAACCTTACCCAGTTCGTTATTCCAACCATCAATCTCGACAATCCGCTTCATTGCGTGATCACAGGTTGCCCCGGTCGCATTGGTGATGCGCCCGGCCATAAACCGAAAATCAGGCTGCTCGGAATTTGACCATTCTTCAATATCGTTGGCAAATTTCTTAAGCCCTGCAGTCAGAACACGCAGCACGCCCTGACATCCATCAAGCTTCAACCCGACCGGAGCTGTCATTTTGCTCCATTCGGCCAAACTATCAATAATCGTATCATTGGCGACTTTATGTTCGGATGCAAAGCGGTTCAGCGCCTTTCTGGCGCGAATCTGACCTTCCGTCGTCAGTAATTCTTCGCGCTTCATATCTTGAACTGCGGCACCGCCAAGCTGACGTAAGGCCTGATGCAAGACAGCCAGTTGACCAAGTTCACGTGATGCTTTTTCATCCCTGCTGCGCGTAATGCTGGTACGGGCAAGTTCAACCCCGCCAACACCTGTTATTGCAACGGCGCGCGCTTGTTCCAGAACGGTCTCAGGGCGAATATCCTCCAGCTCCAACAACCGGTCAAACAACATCCGGTCATGAACCGAAAGATCAAAAACCTCACGCAAGGTATCAAGCGGCAACTCATATGTCCCAAGTCCACCAGCCAGACCGGGAAGCATTACTTTTGAGCGGCCATTTTTCCCGACAGCGATCCGAGCAAAACGCAAACTTTTGCTCGTGAACGGTGTTCTCACCCCCCGCGACAGAAATGTCTGCGGCAAACATGCCAAGGGATCCTCTGCTGCCTGCTGAGGCTCAGGGGTTTTGTGACTTACGGCTTTTACGATCTTCTGCTTGGTCATTGTGGGCTTTGGTCAACCTGTACCGGCGATATTGTTCTTAAGTCATCTGATCTAGCTTTAGGAACCATAATGGCTTTCATTGGCAGAAATACGACATGGACCTTTTTAAAATACTGACTGGATGACACAACATAATTTAACCCGACAAGTTGACAATAACATTAACGATCTTGCCTTAGATCGCAATTAGAAGCCTTCTCGCCAAGATGCATTCCCCGGCCAAGCCAATCAAGTACTTATAGGGTTTCCTGCGCTTTTTCCCACGTTTTGACATATGCTTTCCATTCTGCACCGTCTGGAATTGTCTCATCGATGCTTAAAAATGACCGGCTGTCGATCATGACTGCAACTTCATCGGTTTCGACTGGTGCCTTGACCATTTTTTCCTGATACGAACTGGGATGGGGGCCATGAGGAAATCCGCTTGGGTGGAAAGTGGCCATACCAGCCTTGATATCGCCGCGGCTAAAGAATTCACCGCGATGATAGAAGACGAATTCATCAATATCTTCGTTGGAGTGATAGAATGGTACACGCAAAACACCCGATTGACCTTCGCCAACTTTCGGAATGAATGTACTGATCGAAAACGTATTGGCAACAAAGGTACAGTGGGTTGCGGGCGACACCTTTTGACCCGCCGCACGCCGGTTCGCGAGATCACGCCAGTTTAGTTTCACCACACATAAATCGCCTTCCCACCCCACAGCGTCCAGTGGATTATAGGGATAGGTCAATGTCGAAACCTGCCCTCGGCGTTTAATGTGAATTTCCCAGAAAGCGTCATCTTGCTGGGCACGAAAAGCATCATCAATTCGTGGCAGTGTGAACAACATTGGATCAACGGCTGTCCCGCCTGGAACAGTGCCCGGATCAGGAAGCCCAAATGCGTCGGCTGTTGCCTCGATCATCATGAATTCGCAGTGACTGGATGGCTCCACTCGCCAAGCTGTTCCGCGCGGCAACAAAATATAGTCACCATCACGATAGGGCAGATGACCATAATCACAAAACAGTGCCCCGTCGCCGTTATGAACGAACAGCAACGTATCGCCATCAGCATTGCGTGAAAGTGCATGCATTTTGGTATCGGTTTTCCAATAGCGAACTTCAAGTGACTCACTATAGAGAACACGACGCGCTTGCAGCGGACATGCCGGACCGGAAGCAAGTTTTCCCAAATCAAAAGCGCGTGGCCGAAGCGGCCCCTCAAACGCTGCCCACCCTGCCGGGGGATGGCGATGATAAATTTGGGCAGAAGGTCCGTTAAAACCCAAACGGCCGACTTCTCGTTGATAAGTCTTTTGACCATCTCCAGGTTCTGATGGCCTTACACAATTACCTTCACTATTGGGAAGTCTGATCCAGTTTGTCATTGTATCCTCCCAGCCCTGTTTGATGGCAAAGCATGTGCCTGCCAGTCACGCCTTGCTAAGGATATGAGAAGAAACTTCGCGGTTTTCAAGCAGTATGAATAGCCCCTGGAATTGTAGACACCCGGTTTGATCAGATTTGTCGTCTTTCGAATTCGACGGGTGACAACATCCCGTGATTTATAGACCCTGCGGCGGATGCGTTCGCGTTTAAGCAAGTTGAAGAAAATTTCGGCAACAGCATTGTCATGACAGTTCCCGCGGCGGCTCATACTATGTTCCAGATTGTGCTGTCGAAGGAAAGCGGCCCAGTCGATGCTGGTATATTGGGAGCCCTGATCAGAATGGATCAGCACCCTGTTCTTTGGTT
>JAHQVT010000004.1 GCA_019634165.1 Rhodospirillales bacterium | reverse complement strand
TTCCGCTACTGAGTAGCCTCGTTCTGTAATCTGGCGAACGGCATCAATCTTGAACTCATCGGTAAAATGACTCTTGGGCATCGTAAACTCCTTGCCTCACTTTATAAGTGATCGGGTGTCTACAATTCCAGGGGCTATTCACACATTTATAAATAATTGCTAACTTAATTTTCCTGTTCTATTGTGGATTGTAAAAATTAAGCTTTGCAGCACTAAAACGTTTATCTGAAGGGCTGGTACATAAAAAATGCTAAATTTGGCGACCACACAATTCCCTTTTAGGAGCATTGATTAATCCCGGAACTACTTTTGGGTTAGTATTCACTTGCAATCAGGGCAGAGGATCAAGATGACTGATGGATCGGGTATGAAGCTAGATCTCGTTTATCAGAAGTCACAAGGGGGAGTGTATTCGTACATATCGGTTCCAAATGGCACAGTACCCACTAATGGTCCATGGACTGCGATTTATTACGAGACTGACTTCCCTTGCCCGTTCCCGCGGTTTAATGAGCGCTATATTGACATGAGCACGCTGCAGGGAGTCTTCAGCCAGTTCCGTGCGGATAACGGCCTCTCTTTCAACGTCATTCGGTTTTTGTTCTTCTCCAACGGCATTCAGAACGCAGATATCCCTTCTCTGGGAGCAGCTCTTGATGCGATCGGCTATACCACGAAGTATGAAGGAACAATTGTCTGGATCGCCGATCCGAAAACGATGTCCAAGGCAGTCCTCGACGAAGCAGTTCAGTTGCAAATTACTACGGGCTTTAATATTTCCTCGGGGGCGTTGACACCCACTCTGGTCGATCCGGCATCGCAACCGCTGCTACCTCTCGTCGGCGGCGACAAGACGAAGGAAAGTCTATACCTTTGCACGCCTAAAGTGCCCGGCGACGAGGGGCAGCGAAGCCCTATCAGTGTTCACGCCAGTCGCATGCCAGAAGGCGATAATAGCAATGCGATTTGGCTACAATCTAGTCAGGCCTTTGTCGCACTCGGGATTGAGGGAGCCGCCGAAGATAGTAAGACATGCATTTCATCTCTCTATTACCCGGCAATCATAATTCCCTTGGGCGGGAAGACACCGGGTGCGCTGTGTTTGACGGGAGCTTGGGAAGCCGCAATGTCCGAGGTCGGGCCCGCGTTCAGTTACAGTCTGTCGACTTCAGATACACAAGCGTCAACGAAATATCCCCCGTCTCCACTTGTCTTTCCCTTACTTGATAGGCAGGACTCATGGAGCGGTCAAATCGTTACGGTACAGATTTGGCCGTTGGCACCAACCGATCCCACGCACACCTATCTTCAATTTTACGAATATCCTGGTAATGGCGCGCCATCTCCAACTTTCGACAGCGCTTTTCGAACGTGCTTAGACGAAAAGATTCAGCTGACGATTCAACGAGGCGGGGCATCACGCTTGCAATTTGACACAAGGTTCGCGTCGGATGGCAGTGGGGATAAGCAGCTCTACTTGACCGTTTCGGGCAATTTTAGCATGGGAGTCGGGACAGGTTCCTCTGGCGGTGAACTCTTATGCGGGCTGTCAGGAGTCGAGACCATCGAGTTCGCTCAGGGAGACATGCTGACCTTTTATCCTCAGCAGCCTGCTGAGGCGACCGTTGAGATCGATCCCAGTAAGCCTGAGCACGAACACTTGGCTTTCTCTTCTCCAACCGAAAGTCCGGGAACCTACACAACTTCCTGGGCAATGATTCTTCCGGGAGATCCAAAAACCCCCTCGACGCGCACTTACTATTCGGAACCGAATGAAGCACCATTCTTTTGTGCCGACAAAGCGCAGACATCGGACAAGAATGATCTCATCTATTTCCCGCTATCGCTTAATGCGCTGCCGAACACGGTTGACACAACAAAGCCGCATTATTGTTTCCCGATCGTTCCTTATCGGGCGATGGTCCCTGTGGCCAGCGGTTTCGGCGCCGAGGCCAAGTACATCAATGCACTAGAGTTCCAGTGCCTGAACCCGAAACGGCAAGTCAATATTGAAGCCATGTCGACGACAACGAGTTTACACAAAGCTGGCAACCTATACGCGGTGACGCCGCAAGGCCATCAGGCGACCATCGCCAACGGACTCTGGACCGAAATGCAACTGGCGCAGATGTCGCCGGGCACGGACGACAAAGAAACCAGTATCCAATTTCGTTTCTCGTCCGGTGATCGCAGCAAGGCACTTCCCGAACCCTTTCAAAAGGCGTTTCTGACCAATCAGCAATTTCTGGTGATCACACGCGGAGATGCTGTAAAGGATGAACCGTTCCAGACCCAGTCGGGCGCATACGGAACGCTCGCTTCGCAAATCGACATGGATGGCTGGCCGTTCACACTGAACCTCGCGGCAAACACCTCTGTCGGCAATTTCAGTAACGTGCTGATCTTCAAATCCGGCACTTTCAGCCTGGCGCAGATGGCCCGGCATCCGGATCTCTGGACCCAGCGTGAGACCTTTACCCATACCTCGGGCGATCCAGATGGACTGTTCCTCTCGACTTGGCTCACCAACTATTTCGAAGAGGCCAAGCAGCTCTATGACAACGGAAACGGTATCAAGAGCTTGGCCAACTTCTGTTCGTTGATAGACGACGAAAACTGGAACGGATTCATCGCCCTGAAGGTGGACGTGGTCGCCACCTCATTGCCGACACCGATCAAGGCGCTGATGGCCGGGATCGACAAGAACCTGTTCTACGGGCACCACGTTGGTAACGCAATCAATCATGTCACAGCCTCCGGCACCAACGAGTGCTATGCGCTCAACAGTGCCATGTTCGGCCTCGTCCACTACATAGATCCAGAGTTGGGCGCCGAGGCAAAAAACTTGCCTGCGTACATTTCCAGCCCCTCGGACTATCAGTTCAAGGTCCTTGTTCTGGAAGCCGTGTTCGAGAAAGCAGTCCTGCAGACCTTCTCTAGCAAATCCATGTTGCTGATAAACAAGCTATTCGGAGACAAAGTCCAACGTATGAGCCCCGACGGGACAAAGTATGGTACCAACAATCTCGAGCTGATCGGCAGCTACCATAAGATCGACGGAGTGCCCTCCTACACCTTCTCAACCGCAAGCGGGACAATCCAGGACTTCTATCCGGCCTCGGCCGCCTTTGCCCGCAACGAAATCACCCAGGCAACCATGTCGGTGGCGAGCGTTTCGCAGAGTGCGACGAAGATCGTGTTCAACCTGCAAGGCAATCTGGAGTTTCTGGCGGATCCAACCTTCGACCTGCTGTCTTATCAATACCTGCCCTATCGGGGGCTGGCGCTGGAGTTGGTTCAGCCAGCGACCGGGGGCGACCCGGCCTTCGTGTTCGACACCTCGGCCCTGGTTCTCGCGCAGAATCCGAGCAAGCTTTGGGTTTCTGGCGGCACGTCCTCCGGCGCGCCGAAGGACTCAGCCTTCAATCTGGTTCGCGACGGCAGTCTGTTGTCCCAACTCCCGTTAAAACTCAAGGGCCTGATCAGCGGCGATCAGAACCATCTGCCTAAGGATTTGGGCTATCGGCCCTTGGAAACAACGTTGCCGTCGGGGATTTCGTTGCCCGGTCCCACGGGGGATTGGTACGCGCTGGAATTCGACATGGATCTGGGCGGACAGGGCGCCATGGGGTCCAATCACGGCATTTCGGCCAGCCTGCTGCTCGCCTGGACCCCGGGTGACGGAACGGGCAGCGTGGCGGCGTCCCCCGAATTCAAGCTGTCCGGGCCGGACGGGGTCGGTCTCAGCGTCAGTCTGGAGGGCGTGGTGAAGTTCGGCGCGAAAAACATCGTCCTGAACAAGGTCGATGCAGAGGGCACGGGAAGCCCAAACACATTCGTCATCGAATTCGAAAGCATCGCCCTGACGCTGCTGAGCCTGTCCTTCCCGCCGGAAGGCACGACCAACGTGACCTTGTTCGGCGACACGTCCGCAAGCAACGGCGGGGCCGTCGTCAAGCCAACATTGGGCTGGTTCGGCGGCTATGTTGATAAGGCGGCGGGGGGGGGGAGTTGAGATGACGAAGATCACCGTCCTTATCTGGAATGTCGAGACATTTGGCCAGAACCCAAAACATGATGAGAATCTCGCCCGTTCGAGCATTATCGGTCTCATGGCAAAGGCAACTGGTGCCAACATAATCATCATGCAGGAATTGAAACCGGGTGGCATAGAATGGCTTCCGTCTACGGCCGCATATTTGACTAATTGTACACCGGTAACTTGGAAGCACGGCTGGATACCCGCCGGTATTACAGAAGATATCGATGGGACCCAGAGGTCTTCAAAAAAAAGTCGGTCGGAGGGTTTGGAAGGCGTTGTGAACCGAGAAGGATACGCCGTTTTATATGTAGACGGGCTTTTGGAACAGTTTACCAGACACGATACGGGGATATTCGCAGACGAGGAATTCGCAGATAAAAAGATTGGGTTGTGTATCCAGATTGTAGATTGGGACGCAAAGAAAGACCGAGCCCCTACTATTATGCCGACAAAAAACTATCTGGCTGGTCTCAAACATGCATTATTTCCTAAAGCCGGGGAGCTTCTTTTCACGACGGCAGGCAAAAAAGGCTCTCTCCATAGCGATACGTTCCTCACCGGTTTTTTGAAAAGTGATTATCTTCTGTTCTATAAAGTCCGCCGACCCGCGGTCATAAAGGTCAAGAACGGCAATGCGCCTATCTTCGTTCTAGTTTATCATGCTCCTTCCGCTGGCTTTGGAGCACGAATGGGAACATCTCTATTCTGCTGTTTACCCCAACTTCATAACATAAAAGTGTGCCCACAGGTTATCGCCGCCGGGGATTTAAATATCACGAGTACGAACGAGATCGACGAATCGGCCAAGGCCATACTGACAGCAGATCCCCCATTTACGCGAGGCACCTGGAATTCGAGTAAGAATGAATATGATTCATCCATGGTGCACTATGCCACTGGTCTCGCAAACAAACGGACGTTGCTCGATAAGCCCGCCGATGTTCCGCAGCTATTGGGCTCCCCTCGCGACGTTTTGTTTTACAGGTTAGAAAGAGGGGTGTTCCAGGAATCCGGCGTTTTCAACGCTCTGGATGCGCTGGTGAACACCAGCCTCGGCGCAGAAATCCGTGCGGACCGCGCGGTCCAGAAATATGTCAAAAATTACAATTTTCCTAAAGTGGTAGAGAACGACCCAACGGTTCATACGAACTTTAAGGCACTATTTGACGGAAATAATTCGGGGAACTTAAACTTTCCGAATTTATTCAATGCAGCTTTGTTCTATCGAATTTTTGTCAGTGATCATCTGCCTCTGCGAATTACGTTTAACGTTGGATAGGAAGAGATTTGAGATGACAAAATCACCCGTCCCGCTCAAACAGCAGATTCAGGCGCATATAGCTTCAGGTACGGTGTTTCCGCTGGACTATGCTACACTTGCCAAAAACGCGGAATATGTCGATGCCGCTGTCATTCCTGTTAACATCAACTTTGAACCGACGCCACCGGCGGCAGGACAAGGACTAGGTAGTTTTAATAAGATTTCCGGTCTACTTGGCGGAAATATGATGAGCACCATCGTCCCAAACGGGATCCTACCATCCGCCGATATCGCGCTCACAGAGGTCGGATTTCTTCTGGGTACGGCGGATAAGTCCGTCATTCAAGTTTCGTGCGCACTGGGATTCTATACAAACGGTGCTGCCGGGTTGTCTTGGGATATCGCGGATATTGATGGGAAAAAATTGACGTTGGTCCTCGATACTATCGATTTCGCTTGGACCATGCCGGGCGAGGAATCGGAGTCGATATTCGGATCGGTCAATGGGACGACAACAATCGGCGGCTTCACGCTGGATGTCTCGCTTACGTTTCCGGGTATTATTCTTGAGCTGTCCTTGCCCAAGGGCAGTGCTCTCGATATTAGCGACTTCTTCTCTCATTTTGGCTTCGGCGTTTTCACATTTCCAACCGATCTTTACCTGACTCGTCTCGATTTCACGGCCGCGCCAGGCGATTCATCGTTCGACATCAATGCCCTTATCGAGACAGGAGACGGTGGCCCGTTGAGCTTGATTCCCGATCTGTTGTCCGTCGACGAGTTGTCATTTGCGTTTTCCCATGCGCCCGGCAGCACACAGGGATCCATTGGCGCACAGTTGATCTGCCTGCAGTATCTTGTCCTCAACGTCTCGGCGGAAATGGACACGGTGTCGCAGTCCTGGCAGTTTTCGGGGTTCATAGATATCCCGGCCACTTGGACCCTTCGTAACAAAGCGCGGCAAACGCCGAAGTCGACCCCCACCACGTATGAGGTCAGCCTGAGCGACCTCGGTTTTATCTTCGCGCCGAACGACTACCAAAACATACCGTCGGCCATCGGCGATTTCTCGATCGCCGCCCTCGGCATCAGTTACAGCTATTCGAGTGCTGGGGACGGAAACGGCGAATTTACGTTCAGCGGTGTCTTCGAAGATCAATGGTCGCTGGACGGCGAAACAATAAACGCCGACATGACGCTGACATTCGACCGGCGGAAAAAGCAGGACGGTTCGGGTCACGAGACGTCCGGTAGTGTTGCCGCCGATTTCGTGATGGACGGGTTCAACTTCTCGCTCGGCTACACGTTTGGTATATCCACGGAATACACCGCGAAGATATCCTGCCCGCAGTTCGAAATCGACGGCACCTATACGGAAAACGCCGCGCCTGCGAAGGGCGGGACTGCTACCCTTTCCTTCGGCAGCGGCGATAACCTCGGCGACCTTTTGTCCTGGTTCGTGGGGGAGGCGGCGGACAACCCATATTTCACCCTCCCCTATCCTTGGAGCAGCGTGTTCTCTGCCATCTCGCTGGACGGTGTGAGCCTTAAAATCGACACGGGCACGAAGGAAGTCTCCTGCACCTACGCCCCGGACAAGCCGATTGATTTCCTGGGCGTTTCCCTTTCAGCAGTCACCATCGACTACCAGCCGGCCCGGAAGACAACCGGCGGCAGCGGCATCAAGATCACGCCCACCGGCACGATTTTCGGCGAAACCATCCCATCTTGGGACCCGGCCCAGGAACGCCCGCCCACGGTCCCTGGCAAGGCGCCTGTCTTCGACCTCAAACTGCTGGCCGCAGGACAGCATCTTGCGTTCAACACCACATCCAGCAAGTTCCAACCACCCAACAACTACAAAGCGCTCAGTTCCGTCGACAACATCGTCTACGATTTGGGCAAAGCGCTACAGTCTGCGGCGCAAGGCAAATTTCATCCGGAAATACTGGAGTTCAATAAATCGGCTGGCTGGTTGCTTGGTGCGCACGTGCAATTCCTCGGCCAAGTTGACGTGCAATTCGTCTTCAACGATCCCCAGCTATATGGCCTTGCACTAAAGGTCACCAAGTCGACGAAGAACGGATCCAAGAAACTCGACGTCCTTGCGGGCTTGGAGGCGGAAATACTGTACCGAAAGGTGAGCCCGACGATCGGCGAGTATTCCGGTGAAATCACGCTGCCCAGCGATATTCGACGGTTCGAATACGGCGCGGTGTCGCTTACGCTGCCGTCCTTCTCCATGGCGGTCTACACAAACGGGGATTTCAGCTTTAATGTGGGATTTCCGAAGAACCTGGATTTCTCACATTCCTTCTCGTTGTCCGCCGGGGAATTCTCTGGCGCGGGCGGTTTTTACTACAAAAAACTGAACGGCTTGCATCCTGCCTCACTGCCGACGGTTGAGAAGGACACCAACGGTAACCCGGTGGGCGACTTCAACCCCATAACCGAAATCGGCATCGGCATCCGGGCGGGCCTCGGCCGGTCGTTCCACAGCGGGCCGCTTAGCGCGTCCCTCAGCATCTTACTCGAAGGGCTGTTTCAGGGGACCTTCGCGGAATACAGACAACTCGTTGCTGACAGCGCCGGTCACGCGCCCGGATACAAGGATGAGTACTATGACATCAGGGCGACAGTCGCTATTACCGGTCATCTGACCGGCGAGATCAACTTTTTCATCATCACCGCTTCGGTTCAGGTGAAAGTAATCATTCGCGCCGACATGGACATCGTCGCCTATCAGGACATCCCGGTCGACCTTTCCGCCGGGGTGTCGGTCGCGATCACGGTCGGCATCAATTGCGGCTTCTTCACCATTCACATTCATTGCCACTTCTCTACCACTATCCACGAACACATCGTGTTGGGCCAGACGACAACCGCACCATGGCAAATTCCCGCCTTCACAGGATATGACAGCCAGCTTGAAGGACCGGAAGAAGAAACTGCTAGCGCAAAGGAAATATCCAGTCCGCCGATATATCGGCCCGTCCAGAATACCGCCCCCCTGACGGTCCATTTGTTGCCGCAAGCGACCTATTCAAACTATCCGGGCACGGACACCCCGTCTTGGTGGTATGTCGGCCAATTCGGCATGACAGCCCCGGGCACAGCAGGCAGCGACTCCTCTTTCACCAACCTGATCTCAGGAGTCGTTCGATGGGCACTCGCATCAATCGGTAATACCAGTCATACGGCGATCTCGCAGAAAACGGCAGATACCATCACACTCAGCAAAGCACAGATAGAGGTCTTCGTTCAGCAATTGCAGCAGATGGCTGCGTCCCCGACGAGCGGACCTTCAATTGATGATCTCATAGGCTTATATAGCGAAAGCTTTAAGATCAGTTATGTCGCCACAGCGTCAGCAGGCCAGAAGTTCTCCTTCTTCCCGATCCTACCCGGCCTAGAGATAATCTCATTTTCCTGCGGCAAGGACGATGTACTCGATGTGGTAGATGAAAGTCCGCTTCTAACAAAAGCAATTGAAAGGGTTTTGTTAGAAGCGGAGTCCACGGATAACCCGATGCATATGACGCCACTCGGAGCGTTGGACGATACAAGTTTCCATTCGCAGTTCAGCTGTCAAACTATACTGCTTAAGGAATACACAATGCTACTCGTTCAAAGCGCGCTGCATACGGCGATCAAGAGTACTAAAATCTTCGGCAGCAACGAGAACTTAACGATCGGTGAGATCATCTCCGGCTTAGAGGCATTAGACGGCGAATACGCCTCACTCGCAGGAATGGCGACAAGGTTTCTGCTTAACGGAAAGCGGGTTATCAATGGCGACGGCGTGGCAGTTCCTCTTTACCGACAAACCGCACAACAAATACAAATCTCCCTCAAACAGACTCACACTGGCATGGTCGTGGTGGGATATAGCGGGAATGTCAACGCATGGGGATTAGCCTCTATTTATGAGCAGAAAGACATTTCGGCCGTAGTGTACAGCGCGAGTAAGGACAAGAGCTCGTTGATGCTCCCGACTGCCTGGATGGAGGGCAAAGTCGATTCCAGCAGTTCGTCTTTTACCTTCACCGACATGCCGAACGCGGTAGTTCAAGACCAGCATTTCCAACTGAAACTGGGGGCGACTGTGCAGCAGAAATCAGTTGGGACGCCAAAGACGCAAGAATCACTCTGGCATTTTCCGCCCGCTCTCGAACGAGCCGTCACGTCAATCGGCGCACCGCTTTCGAGTTTCGCAGTATACCAGTACGAGTCGGACCCGGACCGCCCTGGTCGGGTGAAGAACGGCAAAGCCCTATCCGCGGCGCCAGATTGGGCGCTATGTGTCGATTTTAAAGTGAAACGCATATCTCTCCCCGCTGCAGTGGGGCAAAAGGCCGGGCATCTGGCCGACACTTACCAGATCGTCAACGTCAACAAGACGGGCCTCCTGCAACTGCACGCTTTGATTACGGACATCGATTCCGGCGGCGGAACAGGTAGCACGTCTGTCTCCAAAATCGACATCGCCTGGTTGAACGGCGCTTCGGTCGAACTTTCGGCCATCGACCGCACAACCACGATCATGGCCCAGAACGATTTTCCGACATCCGCGCAGGGCGGCGCGACCGTCGGTTTGGATCCGATCTATAAATTGTGGCGGTACGGTATCAGCACAACGACTAGCACCTATCTTTATCACGGAACCGGGCTACCTGCATCCTTGTTCGGTTCGGACGGAACGGCAACAGTCACGATGGTTATACGGTTTGTCGGCACCACCCCGCCGGCCTACGCCAACGCCGTACTGACGACCCGACCCATCGATCAGGCGGGGAAGCGGGACCTGTATGTTGTGGCACCGGGCGAGCTGACCACCATCGATGCCACGGTTTCGCAAGGGAAGACCGGCATCCGTGTCACCCGGCCAGTCCCGACGACACCGGCCGCGCCAACCTCGTTCCTGCCAACAACTATGCCGCCGGTCACCTTGCCGTCCAACACGCAACACACGCTCGACAACCTGTTCACAATCCTGTCGGGATCGGTCACCTCCATAGGTGGCGCAGCGCCATCCGACAGCAAGGTGCACCCGATCAGCCCGAAAGACGACGCGAACAATTTCGTCTACGATCACATCTTCACCCTAGTGCCTGCGTACGCGCCGCCGACGAAGGCCAGTGAAACGCAGCCGCCTGCCGCGAATAACCCGTATCAATTTATGGGCCAGACAATCGATTTCGACCTGTTACCGACGGATCTGTTCGGCAACCAATGGGGGCCCATCTCTGGCACATCGCTTACCGCGCGATACACGGACCCGGTGTTCAGCCTGAAGCAACTTCCCTACCTCAATCTCGACTACATGATCAGCGGAACGGGAACGCAAGCCCAACTGGGTATCGCGTTCCATTGGACTGCGCCTGATTATGGCACCTACACCCCGGACCAGAAAGCGCGCGACCTAACTGCCTACGCGATGGCGATCTATCAGTTGGAGGCCAAATCGATCGACGATCCGGGCTTGGTTGCGACGATTGCCACATCGTTGCTGGGCGGCAGCGCGAATGCCTCAAATATCGGAACCGTAGATATCCTCGACAACCTAAAGGCCATCTACAAGGCCATCGTGACAAGTGCGGCTTCGCCGACGCTGAAGATCATCAACGTTTCGGTCAGCTCAGACGACGGCAACTTCAATTCGCAAATCATCTATCCCTTGACGGTAACCCTGACCTTGAAGAGGCAAGGGCCCATAGACCCGGCATTCAAGGACGATCCGAAAGTCCTGCAGTCGACCGTATCAATTTCACCGCAGGCCGTCGGAACCACATCGTCCCAGAAAAGTCTGCGGCCCTTCGCTGAGGCCTTCAAAGCGGCCTATGCCGCGCAGGGACTGTTGATTGCCGTAGGGCCGCTCTTCAAACACGGCGCGGATCCCCAAGATCACCAAGTCTGGGTGGTGAACTATGGTAAAGGCGGGATCGATATCTCTTTCCCACCGTCGACGCCATCCTATTTCGCGCCCAAACCGCTCAGTAACCAACTGCAGTCCCGCTCGAATATCACCTACACTGGGCTCGACGGAACAAAGCAGACCGTGTCGGTCACCAATGTCGATCTCGACGCGGTGATGAAACAGTTCATGGCAGCGGTCGATGCCTTCGCCACGCCTGAATTATGTATTCCAGCAACACGAATCAACTCGCAGGCGGTTGACGACATCAACAATGCGAAACTGAAGATCATTGGCAACTTGCTTACCTACGTTACCAACCTCGTAGATGGGACGTCCTACGATCCCACAAATGACAGCGGCACCGCCATTGCTGTTGCGGCAGCAAAATACCGCGAAGCATGCCTCGTGCAACTCGGTAATTTCTACAAGATGGCGTCGGTCGTCGCGATCGATGTAAAGAATGCCGGGACAGACCCTGCGAGTACCGTCAACATTCAGGGCATACCACAGATTTCAGGCGCATCCGGAACAACGTCTAGCAACGAATTTAGCCTGACTTCCGGTCATGCCCCGATCTCGACGTCCGGATCTACGATCACGTTCGGACTGTATCCCAAGCAGATCCGCGACTACGAATACTATGGCGCATCGTTGGATTTCCAATTGGAGGCGATTGAGCACGGCCTCGACACGGTCATCATCAACGGCGAGACCTACAATGTCGGATCTTGGCTGAGATTCGTGATCGATCCCGGTGACATCCAGGTTGGAAAAGTCGACATTCCAATCCCGCTCCGGACATTCCCCACCTCGCCGCATCTGACGAAACAGTATGCGGAGGATCTAGGGATTTCCAGTGCGAACCAGGACCAATTGCTGCGGTCCACGAAATCCTGGTCACTCAACTGCGACTTTAGCCACAAATACGCGGCCCAAGACGAGGTCTTCGTTTCCGTCGATACGAGCCAGAGCACAGGGACTCATTGCGACATCGATACAGAACTCTCCAGCGGCAAGGCGGGAGATCTGCTCGACGCGCTGATAGAATTCCAGGCAATCTATCCGAGCCTGAGATCCGATTTCAATTTGATGCGGGCAGGCCATACGACTGGCGTCAGCGCGGCGCTCACGACCTTCGCCACGCTCGTGGCGAAGGTCGCCAGCTCCTCCTGGTCCATCAAGTCGACCGGAAATCAGACAAATCAAACCAACGCCGCGACCAGTGACACTCTCGCCGTCACGCTGTGGGAAGGCGCGAAAACCACAGGCTCCAATCCGACACCGACGGATACCGATCCGTGGGTCGCCAAGATCTCGGTTTGTGGAGAACAGAATACAATGGGTGTCTTCCCGACGATATCGATCCCCGGCTATTCGACCTTGCCGCAGTCGATGCCGAGCGACTTTTCCGGCAACGCAATGACGTACACGTTTGAAGACGCTGACGGGAATCCGCTGCTGGCGAAAGACGCTTGGGCAATCCGGGAACACACGCTTGTGGTGGAACCAGTCGGTTATCAGTACGGCGTCTCCCCGAAGACCACAACGGTCAATCCCTTCAACATCCTTGACTGGCAATTCGGCAACACCACGATTATGGTAAAACGCAACGCCGATCTTCCGTCGCCATTCCACTATCAGACGCCCATTGTTGCCTATAAAGCACCAGTCAAGCCCTATCTCGAGACGTCCATCAAGATCAATATGGCTGGCTTGGGGACAGATGACGGTCTGCCGGGGCCGCGCCATCTGTCCAGTCATTTGCTGGCATTCTTCCAGGCCCTACTGGCATCTTCTGCGTCGGTGCCGGGATCCGGGCGTTTCCAGATGGTGACCTCGTTCGAGTTCCCATCGAATCCGAATGTCGCCGGTCTTAAGCCGATTCAGTTGCCGATCTCATTCCGGCTGCCGACTCAGGTGGTCTTCCAAAGTCCAGTTCAAGCGACAAATTACATAACCGAAATCGAGAGTGTGATCGTCGGTTGGCTGAACGAAAACAACTTGAACAACACCGACCGTCCTGATCTGTGGGGGACCGGATCGACCGCCGTCCTCCGCTTTGAAGTGACTATCTTCGGTGGAACATCGGAGACGGCTAGTCCAATTCTAAGATTGAGCAATATCGTGCTCCCAGCCGCAATGGTGCAGTGGTAGGCTGCATCGTTGAAACTGAGCTCTATAACAACATCTTCATAAAGCTGGTCTGCCACGAAACATCTCCCTCCAAAGCACTCAATCAAAGATTGCATATTGTCGCTAATTAGCCAAGTTTTCAGACTTGCATAAAGCGCTCTAGCCAGATAACGATCGAGCGGCGGGCAGGGTGCCTTAACCGAGCAGGCACAAGATGACTTACAAAACCTGGACTGAAGAGCTATCGGCGTTCGTCGCAGCGTTTGAGGACTATCTGCAGGAGTTTCCGGCCCATGGATGGCATGAGCAATATCTTAAACGCTATCGACGACTGATTGCAGACATTCAAACAAAACCCGTCACCCGCGGCCCGGGCGAGCCGATCTTCGAGATCAACAGTGCGATCCGCCTCCTGCTTGATGGCCGACAACAGATCTCGCGAGAACAACGCACAATGCTCCGTACCTTGACTCCTCAATGGACTAGGCTTGAACGTGCTGCAGGTGTCCAGGCGGTGCAAACCGGACACTCGATCGGCTTTGATCCGGCCATTTATGTCCAGTATATTAGACATTTTTTGCTATTTCAGATAAAATGCCCAAAATATTAGACATCGGTTCGGGTAATGGATATTTACGATATCGGCGAGACAATCCGAAACCACAGAAGAGCAAAGAGAATACGGCAAGTAGACCTTGCCGCAAAAGCTGGCGTCAGCCGTTCGACCCTTGTTGCTCTCGAAAACGGAAAATTGCACGAGTTGGGAATCAGGAAGATCGAGAAATTATTAGCCATACTCGACTTGAGGCTAACAACGGAAGCCGCAACCGCGCGACGACCAACATTGGAAGACTTGGTACGAGAGCAGGAGCTCGAAGATCTTAAGCGGTTCCCTCCGTTAAAAAGAAGCATCACTGAAAGCTCCTAGAATCAGATTCAATTTGGACAGGGGCTGATAAGAGTATCAGGAACCAGAGATCTCATCGCAAAAATCTCGGAGCGAAAGAAAGGCCAAAGCGAACTCATTTCAACCCAATGAACTTGCGCTGGCCTTTCCAATTTTATGCGTCACAGATTCTAAATTTATGTGTCGCGTTTCTAATTTTATGAGTCAATTCACACCTCAAATGACGTTTTAAACGTCGAGGTTGGCAACCTTAAGGGCGTTTGACTGAATGAAGTCGCGGCGGGGTTCGACCACATCGCCCATCAGGGTCGAGAAGACTTCTTCGGCTTCGTCGGCGTGGTTGACTTTAACCTGCAGCAAGGATCGGACGTTCGGGTCCAGCGTGGTTTCCCAAAGCTGATCGGGGTTCATTTCGCCCAGACCTTTATAGCGCTGAACCGAGATGCCGCGGCGGCCAAATTCCATCACCGCATTGACCAGATCGACCGGACCATTGATTTTCCAGGTCTTGTCCTTGGCCACGAATTCCGCACCCTTTTCAAACAGTTCACGCAGCTCGCCAAGAATGTTGGCGATGGCGCGTGCCTCGGCTGAGCGCAGGATATTGCCATCAATCACGTGGCGCTGTTCAACACCGCGCAGCATGCGCCACAGAACGATTTCGTCCATCGGTGCTTCGCCATGCCAACCACGGTCAAAGTCTTCTTCGAGCGTATCAAGATGTTTGGCAAGCGTCTGAGCGGCTTCAAGGCGTTTGGTGTCATCATCAAGCAATGCCGGATTGAGCGCACCGGCCAAGGTCGCTTGCTCAAGTACTGAGATCGGCAGTTTGATTGAAAGCGGCTCAAGGAAGCCTTTGGCCTTACGGGCGAGTTCGACGATACGCACCAGATCCGGTCCGGCAACCTGTTGTCCACCACCAAGGGTCAGGACAGCATCCTCGGTCCCCTGTGCGGTCAGGTATTGTTCCATCTCGCGGTCGTCTTTGAGATACTGAACCGAGTTGCCGCGTTTCGCACGGTAAAGCGGCGGCTGCGCGATATAGAGATAACCGCGTTCGATCAGTTCAGGCATCTGACGATAGAAGAAGGTCAGGAGCAGGGTTCGGATATGGGCACCATCGACGTCCGCATCGGTCATGATGATGATTTTGTGGTAGCGGGCTTTGTCGACATTGAAATCATCACGGCCAATCCCGGTCCCCATCGCCGTGATCAGAGTGCCGATTTCCTGACTTGAAAGCATCTTATCGAAACGGGCACGTTCAACGTTCAGGATTTTACCACGCAGCGGCAAGATTGCCTGAAAACCACGTTCACGCCCCTGTTTTGCCGAGCCACCTGCGGAATCACCCTCCACGATGAACAGTTCGGCTTTGGACGCATCGCGTTCCTGACAGTCGGCCAGTTTGCCCGGCAATGACGAAATATCAAGCGCACCTTTACGGCGGGTCAATTCACGGGCTTTACGGGCCGCTTCACGTGCGGATGCGGCTTCGACCACTTTGCCGACAACTTTGCGGGCATCCTGTGGATGTTCTTCAAGCCACTGTGCCAGCTTGTCATTGACGATGTTTTCAACAACCGGGCGGACTTCGGACGAAACAAGTTTGTCTTTGGTCTGGGACGAGAATTTCGGGTCCGGAACCTTGACCGAAATCACACAAGACAGGCCTTCGCGGGCATCATCCCCGGAAAGTGCGACCTTTTCCTTTTTCGCAATGCCACTGGACTGAGCATAGGAATTGATCTGACGGGTCAATGCGGCACGGAAACCGGCCATATGCGCCCCACCATCCCGCTGCGGGATGTTGTTGGTAAAGCACAGGGTCTGTTCGTGATAGCTGTCATTCCACTGCAAGGCGACTTCAACGGTGATGCCGTCTTTTTCGCCTTCAATCACAATGGCTTCTTCGATCTGACGGACTTTATTCCGGTCAAGATATTCGACAAAGGCGCGGATACCGCCTTCGTAATGCAGTTTCGATTCGACCGGTTCGCTATGACGTTCATCACGAAGCGTCAGGATCACACCAGAGTTCAAAAAGGCCAGTTCGCGCAAGCGGTGTTCAAGGGTTGGCAGATCAAACTCGGTCATGGTGAAGATTTCACCGTCGGGATAGAAGGTGACTTCCGTCCCGCTTAGGGGTGTTCCGTCTTCGGTCAATGGCGCATCGCCAACCACTTCAAGCGGCTTGATCGCGTCCCCACCGGAAAATTCCATATAGTGTTCTTTGCCATTGCGCCAAACACGCAATTTCAAAAGGGTCGAAAGGGCGTTCACAACCGAAACACCCACCCCGTGCAGACCACCGGAAACCTTGTAGGAATTCTGGTCAAACTTACCACCAGCATGGAGCTGGGTCATGATGACCTCGGCGGCGGAAACGCCTTCTTCCTTATGCATATCGGTCGGGATACCACGACCGTTATCACGGATGGTTGCCGAACCGTCACCATTGAGCTGAACCCAAACGGTATCGCAATGACCCGCCAAAGCTTCGTCAATCGCGTTATCGACGACTTCGTAGATCATGTGGTGCAAACCGGTTCCGTCATCGGTATCACCGATATACATGCCCGGACGTTTTCGGACCGCTTCAAGGCCTTTGAGAACCTTGATCGATTCTGCACCGTATTCCTGCGACTGATCAGCAGTGTTCGGCGTTTCTGTTTCGTTGGTCATAGCGTCACAACCTCGGCATTCACGGAGTGGTTTCTAGGGTCAGTGTGGCATCTTCCACGCGGAAAAATTGCGCACGACCGTCCAAACCTTCAAACAGCGCCCGGTCCGTACCTGTCATCCAGGCTTGGACGCCAAGCGCCACGATTTCGTCAAACAGGTGTTTGCGGCGTTCTGCATCCAGATGCGCAACCACCTCGTCAAGTAACAGCAGCGGGCCAGCCCCGCGTGCCTTTGTCTGCAAGCGGGTATTGGCCATAATGATCGACAGCAACAACGCCTTTTGTTCCCCGGTGGAACATTGATCGGCTGACTGGCCCTTTACATCGTGCCACACCAGCAAATCACTGCGTTGCGGGCCAACAACCGCCCCGCCATAGGTCGCATCACGTGACCGTCCGTCGCGCAATGCAGCCCGCATTTTGTCTTCGACCTCGACGGCTGGAAATGTTTCCAGCCAGTTTTCAAGATCACCTGCCAGCGCGAGACGCGCCGCAGGAAAAGGCCCAATCGCCATGGTCCCGGCCCGACTTAGACGGGCAAGAAGTTCGGCCCGTGCGACGGCAACTGCAATGCCGTGGCGGACCATCGAATCTTCGATCGAGGCCAGCCATTTATCGTCGCCCTTGCCTTCTTTGAGCAGTTTCGCCCGACTGCGCAGGCTGTGCTCGTAGGCGGCAACGCGGCTGCTGTGGTCCGGATCAAGGCCATAAACCAGCCGATCCAAAAAACGCCTTCGTGCCGATGGTCCATCCAAAAACAGCCGGTCCATCTGCGGCGTTAACCACACAGCAGCACAAACCCGCCCCAAGGATGCCTGCCCGCGCTGGGCCTGCCCATCGATGCGAACCGCGCGCCGTTCCCGCCCCTGTTCAAGAGCCGCCGGATCAAGGCCGGAGCCCACCTGAAACACCCCATCAGGTGTTTCCAGATCAGCAGAAACCGCCCAAGCCCGCGTCGCACCATCCGCACTTGGCGGGAAGTTTCGAGCAATCTCGCCCAGTTTTGCCCGGCGAAGTCCCCCACCGGGTGCTAAAAGCGAGACAGCTTCGAGCAGGTTGGTTTTACCCGCCCCATTTGGCCCCGTCAGCACAACTGGCGTGCTGTTTAACGACAGCCGCAAGCTTTCGTAACAGCGAAATTCACTGAGCTGGATACGGGAAACTGCAAGACGGTTTGTCATCGACTCCCCGTCTTTTGGCATGAGGTTATTGGCAAAAACAGCCACAGCGTATCGTGCTTACCGTCAAACACGCATCGGCATCAGAACGTACAATGCCGACAGGTCATCGGTATCGCGCAGAATCGTCGGCGACGACCCGTCAGACATCAGAAGATTAAGGGTATCGCCCTTAACCTGCTTGGCAATGTCGAGCAGATAACGCGAGTTAAAGCCAATTTCGATGTCTTCGGCATCGTAATTAATTTCAAGTTCTTCGGACGCGGTTCCGTGTTCCGGGCTCGATGCCGAAAGGGTCAGGGTCGTGCCCGACAGAACAACTTTCACCGCGCGGGATTTTTCAATCGAGATCGCAGAAACACGATCAACCGCATCAGCAAAGCCCTTGCATTCGATATCAAGGGTTTTGTCATTGCCCGATGGAATAACCCGTTCGTAATCGGGGAAGGTGCCGTCAATCAGCTTGGATGTCAGGATTGCCTTGCCAAAGCCAAAGCGGATTTTGGTATCTGACAGTGCGATATCGACGGCTTCGCCGGTTTCTTCGATCAGTTTGCGCAATTCACCAACGGTTTTGCGCGGAACGATCACACCCGGCATGTTTTCAGCACCCTCTGGAAGCGGTGCTTCGACCCGGGCCAGACGGTGACCGTCGGTCGCAACTGCGCGCAGGATTTTGGTGCCTTCGGCGTCGGTCGCGTGGAAATAGATACCATTAAGGTAATACCGGGTTTCTTCGGTCGAGATCGCAAATTCAGCGCGATCAATCAAGCCGCGCAATTCAGCAGCAGCAAGACCAAAGCTGACCGGAAGATCGCCGCCTGACATCACCGGGAAATCATCAACCGGCAGAACGGCAAGATTAAATTTGGACCGGCCCGCTGCCAAGGTCAGACGACCTGCACCCGGTTCAAGCGCGATTTGCACCTGCGATCCTTCTGGCAGCTTACGGACGATCTCATAAAGGGTATGGGCCGGTGTGGTGGTTGCACCTGCTTCGGCGACTTCCGCAGTGGTCGTTTCGACAACTTCCAGATCCATATCCGTCGCGGTCAGCGATAGCTGATCATTTTCTGCCCGCAGCAAAATATTGGACAAAATCGGGATGGTATTGCGTCGTTCGACAACACTTTGAACATGGGTCAGCGATTTCAACAGAGCCGCGCGTTCGATGGTCAGCTTCATACCCGTCCTATCCGTCTGTCAGTAGTCATTTAACAAATTGATTTTTAATCGTTTTTCTTACCTGAACCCTACCCGTAAGGGCAAGGATGGCGCATTATAACATGCATGTCGTGAAATCGAAGGATTTTTACGGCTTAAACCCAAGCAAATAAAAGGAGTCGCCCCGGCGAAATACGCCCCAAACGCGCAAAGCGCCGCAAACTGCGTAACTCGCAGTTTTGATTATGTAAATCAGGGGAAAATTCGCCCGGTTTTCAATCCTGAACCCAGCTTGGGAAAGACCCGGAGTCCCGGTGGTGTCACAGATGCCACACCGGGATTTAGGATCAGCTTTCAAGCATCCGACGCAGAAGATCGATATCTTCGGAAAGCGACGGATCAGAACTGTGGAGTTCTTCGATCTTGCGCACAGCATGCATAACCGTTGTGTGGTCACGCCCACCATATTTCCGGCCGATTTCCGGCAGGGAATGGGTGGTGAGCTGCTTGGAAAGATACATTGCCACCTGACGCGGACGGGCGACCGCACGCGCACGACGGGCGGAATGCATGTCCGAGACCTTGATATTGAAATGCTCGGCCACGCGTTTTTGAATTTCTTCGATCGATACCCGGCGCTCGGATGCGCGCAGAACGTCATGCAAGATGTCCTGAACCATCTCAAGGCTGATTTCCCGACCGACCAGTTGCGAATGGGCAATCACGCGGTTTAGCGCCCCTTCAAGCTCACGGACATTGGCCGTGATTTTGTGGGCAAGGAATTCCATCACGCGCTGGGGCAGCTCAACCCCTTGACGTTCGGCCTTGGATTCGAGAATGCCAAGACGCAGCTCATAGGTGGTGGCGTGGATGTCAGCAACAAGGCCTGATCCCAAACGCGAGCGCAGGCGTTCTTCGATATCTTCAAGATCGGACGGTGATTTATCGGCCGAGACAATGATCTGACGGCCCTGATCGACCAGCGCATTAAAGGTGTGGAAGAATTCTTCCTGGGTCGAATCTTTGCCCGAGATGAACTGAACATCATCGACCATCAACACATCGACAGACCGGAACTGGTCTTTGAAATCGACCGTATTTTTATCGCGCAGCGCACGAATGAAACGGTACATGAACTTTTCAGCCGACAGATAAATCACCGTGCGGTGCGGTTGGGTTCGGCGAATATGCCAGGCAATCGAATGCATCAGGTGGGTTTTACCAAGGCCAACACCGCCATAAAGGAACAGCGGGTTAAATGGCACCGATTCGGCTTCGGCCAAGCGGCGTGCTGCGGCATAGGCAAATTCGTTCGGCTTGCCGATGACGAAATTATCAAACGTATAGCGCGGATCAAGGGCAGCAGAGATGCCATCATCAGACATGCTGGCAATGGCCGTGCGCCCCGATGCCTGCGGCTGTGACGATGCCGACCCGGCAGGGTTACCGTTTGCGGGATTTGATTTCGATGTGGATTTGCTCGCACTTGAGGTCGAGGAAGCCCCGGCATTTCCATGGGCATTGGACGCCGTCCCATCTGAACCATTTGACGGGCTATTGCCGCTTGAAATGGAAACGATGTTGATTTCGACGAAATGCACATTGGCATCTTCGGCGTGCCAGAAAGCCTGAATACGGTCGAGATAGTGCTGTGTTACCCAATCACGCATAGCACGAGTCGGCGCACCCAAACGGGCCACACCGGCTTCAACACCGATCAAGGCAACTGGCTCAAGCCAATAGCGATACGCTGTTGCGCCGAACTCGGCGCGAAGCTTTTCGCGTACGACCTGCCAGATTGCTACTGCATGATCATCAAGTGCTGCCTGCTGGTCACCCGACATCCCCCCACTGGATTGCCCGAGTGCCGATTGCGTTCCCCTTAAGGCGTGCTGCACTGTAAGAACCTTTCCCCACTATCCCAATTTCCACACCAACAAGACTGCAAAAGACAAAATAGTACTGAGCCGCGTCGATCGCATTCGCAATCAACACGCTGGCCTTCCGCATAATCCTGGAAGCGTACTCGCGCCTTTTGTTTTTTTGGTTCTTCGTCACTGACCGCTTTGCGCGACCTAGCGAAGACCAAACACTGTACTGATGCGACCCACATCAGGCAAGGCGATCTTTAACAGAACGTTAAAAGGATTTCGGCACCAAAACGGTCCTTATTTTCTGCGGTTTCTTGCACCCGCGGAATCAAGGAACAAAAGGTGATTCTCCGAAATCCGGGCAGCGAAAAGGCCGCACCAGAGGTGCGGCCTTCGACTCGCCATCCCGTAAGGGATAAATTAAAGCGCTTTGATGCGAGCAGTAAGACGCGAAACCTTGCGAGCAACGGTGTTCTTATGCAGAACGCCGAGCTGTGCGCCGCGCGCCATTTCCGGCTCAGCGATTTTCATCGCAGCCAGAGCAGCATCTTTGTCGCCAACGTTCAGCGCAACTTCGACCTTCTTAACGTAGGTACGAATACGGCCGATGCGTGCACCGTTAACGGTTGCACGTGCGGCGTTGCGGCGAATGCGCTTCTTGGCCGATTTATGGTGAGCCATTGCGAACCTGTCTCTTCAAACAAATGTTACGTAATTCGGAACGCGGCTTATAGCGCTGAGCGAAACCCTCGTCAACCCCCGATGCCGCCATAACACCACTATTTCTGCGGGTCAGGACTCTTTTGACCTGCAACACAGATATGCGCGCGCGGAATCAAGGGGCAACTTGGTGCGATCACCGCGCAATCAGCGGTGCTTGAAATCAGCTTTTCTCTTTTCCCCAAAGGCTTTCATGCCTTCTGCCCGGTCTTCGAGGGCAAAGGTCGAATGAAACTCGCGGCGTTCGAACATCAACCCTTCGGTCAGGGTCATTTCATAGGCCTTGTTGACCGATTCTTTTACCTTCATTGATACCGGACCAGAGAAGGAGGCGATTTTTTCGGCCAATTGCATGGCTTCATCAAGCAGCGAGTCGGCTGGGACGATTCGCGCAACCAATCCGGCACGTTCAGCTTCTTCGGCATCCATCATCCGCCCGGTCAGGCACATTTCCATCGCCTTGGCTTTGCCGACTGCGCGGGTCAGGCGCTGTGTGCCACCTGCACCGGGAATGGTACCAATGGTGATTTCCGGCTGTCCGAACTTGGCGGTATCAGCAGCAATCATGATGTCGCACATCATTGCCATTTCACAGCCACCGCCCAATGCGAAGCCAGCAACGGCGGCAATGGTTGGTTTGCGGCAGCTTGCCACACGGGTCCAGCCTTTGGTGATGAAGTCACCCTTATAGACATCCATATAGTCGTAATCAGCCATTTCCTTGATGTCAGCACCCGCAGCAAAGGCGCGTTCAGACCCGGTAATGACGATCGCGCGGATATCATCATCGGATTCGAAGTCATCAAGCGCCCCACCGATATCCTTGATCAGCGCAGCACACAGCGCATTAAGCGCCTTGGGACGGTTGAGCGTGATAAGCCCGACATTGCCTTTTTTCTCGGCGATGATGTTTTCATATGACATGACTTGATATCCTTACTTTGGCCATTAGCCCGATCATTTCCGGGCCAATTTGCTTGAAACCATATTTTGATACTGTTTTACCGATTTTACGCATAGGCCGCAACCAACCGTGTGTGTCGCGCCATCTTCAGCCGCCCTCAAACATCGATTCGCTCTGTGTCGCACATGCCAGAGGCGGCGAATCCGCCTTGCCAGCGGGCATCTGACGCCGCGCATATGCCTGTTTGGGTTGTTTCGGTTGGTTTTTGGTTATTTTTGGCAGGTTGGGCAGAAGAATGTTGAACGCCCGGCCTGTACGATCCGCTCAATGGTGCTGTCGCACGCATCGGCAACGCAAGGTTCGCCTTCGCGGCCATAAACGCGGAAATTATGCTGGAAATAGCCAAGCTCGCCATTGGTCTGGCGGTGATCCTTTAGGCTTGATCCGCCTGCCGCGATGGCATCTTCAAGAACAAGGCGAATCTCGCGGTACAGACGGTCAATCTCGCCCGGCTTCAAATCCTTGGCCAGTCGAGTCGGGGCGATGTTTGATCGAAACAATGCTTCGCAGACATATATATTGCCAAGCCCCGCGACCAATTTTTGATCCAGCAGCACGGTTTTGATCGGGCTTGCGCGTTTGGCGAGTCCCGCAGCCAGAACAGCCGCATTAAATGAATTACCAAGCGGTTCCGGGCCGATCCCCGCCAACATTTTGTGACTGGCGACTTCATCCGCAGCAATCAGGGTAATCACCCCAAAACGACGCGGATCATTGAACCGGACAACCGCCCCGCCCTGCATAACGAAATCAACATGGTCGTGTTTTTGGGGGGCAGGCACATCGACAGATGGATCATTATGGATGGTCATGCGCCCGGACATGCCCAAATGGATCAGCAAAACCTGCCCATCATCAAGATGGCCCAGAATGTATTTTGCCCGGCGCGTCAGTTGGTCGATTTTGCGCCCGGCCATCCGATCGACGAAGCCATCGGGGAAAGGAAAACGCAAATTCGCGCGACGCTGTACCACATGGTCGACAATATGGCCTTCCATCACGGGGGTCAGGCCACGGGTAACTGTTTCGACCTCTGGCAATTCAGGCATATCTGGCACTCATCTAAATAAATCAGACCCACTTTCTAGACCAGAATTCCAAACAAAATAAGGACCAATTTCATACGACTGGACGTCAACATCCAAAGTCATATGATGGCCGCACTTTTTACGTGACCGCTTTGCGCCCACCGATGCGGTTTTGCCTTTTTTTGAAAGTCGCCCCATGGAATTTGGTTTTGATCTTTTAGCGATTCTGTTTGCCGTTGCGGCCTTGGCGGCCTGTGTTGATGCGATTGCCGGTGGCGGTGGACTGATCACCATCCCGGCCCTGCTTTGGGCAGGTGTGACCCCGGCACAGGCACTTGCGACCAATAAGCTGCAAGGAAGTTTTGGCAGTTTTACTGCGTCGCTTAACTTCATTCGCAAAGGCCATGTGCATCCGCGTGACATGATTTTGGCGATTGTTTTGACCTTTGCCGGGTCCGCACTTGGTACGGTTTTGGTCCAGATGCTTGATGCCAGCATCCTGATGACGATCCTGCCGGGTCTTTTGATTCTGATTGCGCTTTATTTCCTGTTCTCGCCGCGTGTCGGCGATATCGACGCGCATCAAATCATCAGCAAAGCCACCTTTGCCTTTACCGCAGGTTTTGGCATCGGCTTTTATGACGGGTTCTTTGGCCCGGGCACGGGTTCGTTCTTTTCCATCGCCTTTGTCGCCTTGCTTGGCTTTAACATGACCAAGGCCACGGCCCACACCAAGGTTTTGAACTTCACATCGAACTTTGCATCCCTTGTGATGTTCATTGCCGGTGGCGAGGTTGTCTGGGTTGTCGGTGCGGTAATGGCGGTTGGCGCATTGGTTGGTGCACAGATCGGATCGCATCTGGTGATGAAGGTCGGCGCACGCTTGGTCCGCCCGCTTTTGGTGGTGACCTCTATCGGGATTTCGATCAAGCTGATCATTGATCAATATGGCCCAACCCTCAGCCAAGGCTGGGACCAGATGCGGCATTGGATCGGCTAGGCCTGCCGCAGTTAACCGAAAGAAAAACCCGTCACGTTTAAAGCTGACGGGTTTTGTTTTTTGATCCGGCTTCGATCAGCAATCAAGCACTGGCACCGCTTTGGGCAAAGACTTCATCGCCGCGATCAAGCAAGTGGCTCCAGACCGCAAACAGCAGGGCCAGCACAGCAATCGCAGCACCAAGCCAGGGGATATGTTGATAGGAAACGCCGTGCGTAATCGCCAGACCGCCAAACCAAGCCCCCCCGGCATTGCCAAGATTAAACGCCCCTTGGTTAAGGGTTGAGGCCAGATTGGGCGCGTCGGAGGCCTCATTGACCACCCGCATCTGAAGCGGGGAAACCAATGCAAAGGCAACCACCCCCCACAACATCACGGTAATCACTGCGGGAATAACCGACGTCAGGGTTTCGGTAAACACGGCCAAAATCATAATCAGCATAACAAAGGCAATGATGATGGCGGGCATCAACCGCCAATCGCCCAATCGCCCGCCAATATAGTTGCCCAAGGTCAAACCAACCCCAAACAGCAACAAGACATAGGTGACCTGACGCGGGGTGACGCCGGTAATTTCCTGAAGCATCGGGGTGATATAGGTAAAGACGCTAAACATGCTGGCCGATGCCAGAACGCTGATCAGCATGGCAAACAGAACCTGGCGTTTGCCAAGCGATTTGGCTTCAAGCCACAGGCTTCCGGTTGATGCTGCAATCTTACGCGGAAGGGCCAGATAAAGCGCAAATGCCGCGACAACACCAATGCCAACAACCGCCCAGAAAGTTGATCGCCAACCAAGTTCCTGCCCAAGGGCAGTGCCGAACGGCACACCAAGCACATTGGCAAGGGTGAGCCCGGAAAACATCAAGGCAATCGCCTGAACCCGTTTATGGGCCGGAACAAGATTGGATGCGACAACTGCCCCCAAACCAAAGAACGCACCATGGCAGAAGGCCGTCACGACACGGGCCGCCATCAGCAACCAGTAATCAGGGGCAATCGCGCACAGGAAATTTCCAAGGATAAAGATCGCAATAAGCAGCAACAATGCCCGCCTGCGGTCCATTCTTGCCGTCGCAATGGCCAAAAACGGCGCACCAAATGTCACGCCCAGCGCATACCCCGTCACCAGCAAACCGGCATCGGGAATGCTGACACCAAGATCCAGTGCCACATCAGGCAACAGCCCCATGATGACAAATTCGGTGGTTCCGATGCCAAAGGATGCAAGGGCCAAGGCCAGAATCGGAAAATTCCCGAGAAATCCCGGGCGGGTCGCAGCAGTCGTCATGTCGGAAATATCCAGATAAGCGGTCGCATGGTCAGGGGCAAATTTTGTGCACCTGCGAGATAAGCATCATGCCTGAAAATTTGAAACGATTCAATTCTGAGATAAATCCATCCTTACCACCATCGCGAAATCTGCATGGCTGCATGTCCGTCGCTCAGAGCTTATTGCCTTTCATCCCAAGTGGGCATCCCAAGTGCGACATCCCACCATCAAAAAGGCCCGATCATGATCGGGCCTTGGGTCGTCAAGTACGGATCGCGGTCATATGACTTGATCAGGCAAGTTCGGCGACAATCCGTTTTGCCGCTTCGACCGGGTCAGCGGCCTTGGTGATTGGGCGGCCAATCACCAGAACGTCGCTGCCCATGGCAACGGCGTCTGCCGGGGTGACGATGCGTTTTTGATCATCACTTGATGCCCAAGCCGGACGAATACCCGGCGTGATCAGCTTAAAGTCCGGGCCAAGCGCCTGACGAACGGGGGTGATTTCTTGTGCCGAACAGACAACACCATCAAGGCCCGCCTTTTTGGTCAGCTCAGCCAGTTTTACAACACGGTCTTTGATCGGCCCTTTGAGGCCAACGTCATCAAGATCGCCCTGATCCATGCTAGTCAGGATGGTGACTGCAATCACCCACGGAACATCGACCCCGGATTTTTCTGCAGCTTCGCGCGCAGCTTCGCCGGCACGTTTCATCATTTCCAGACCGCCTGCGGCGTGAACATTAACGATCTTAAGCCCCATCGGCGTTACCGCGCGCACAGCCCCGGCAACGGTATTGGGAATATCGTGATATTTCACATCCAAAAAGATCGGCATACCGGTCTTGGCAACCGCCCGGACACCTTGTGGTCCGTGGGCAGCAAAAAATTCTTTGCCAAGCTTTGCCCCGCCAATCACACCAGAAAGGCGCGATGCCAGATCGATTGCGTGATCAAGATCGGTTGTATCAATGGCACAGAAGATGCGGTCTTTGGGGGAAAGTGTCTGGGTCATGATGTCCTCTTGGCTGGCATGTGGGCTGGCATGTGAGCTGGCATGTGGGTCATGGCCCACAAGTTCATGCGCGGACCGGACATGGCTTAGCCGATTTATCGCCAAAGGCCAATGTCAAATAGCCGACTATTTCGGCAGTCCGCCAACCTGGCATCGCATTATTCGCCCACCATCAGCACACCAAACCGCAAAAAGGGCCCCAAAAGGAGCCCTTTATTTGTCTAGCTGTGGCCGATGTTAACTATGGCCAAGTGCCTTTTGATCGGCTTTTGGCGTTCCGTCTTCGGTTTTGATGCGTTTAAGTTCGCTATCCATGCGGCGCGCCGCACGGCGATGTTTGCCTTGGATCAGCCATTCAAAGGCAAAGCCGATTCCCAAACCAACCAAAAGGGCAACCATGATCGGCAGGAACAGCGGCAGATCAATTTCATAGGGCAGCGGCCACAATGAAAGCGTCACAGCCGCCCGGTTAGACACGGAAAATACAGCAATCAAAACCGCAAGCGGTATGGCGATAATCCAGTAAAGGAAGCGCATTCTTAGCTCCTTGTGCCAGATCGGCTGCTTTGAGCAAAACCCACAGCAACAGAGTCGGACAGCAGGTCACGTTTGAGGATCAAATGGCGATCAGATCGACAGTATGGGGCAAGAACAAGACAAAATCCATGCCACCGATGGTACAGATTTCTGCACCATGGTTGGCGTGGCATACCCACAGGATCAAAGTCCTGTGGTTGATCAGCCGTTCATCACGCGGGATTTAGTTCAAACGTTCGCGGAGCTGTTTGCCGGTTTTGAAATAAGGAACCTTTTTCTCACCGACCGGAACGGCATCCCCCGTACGCGGGTTACGCCCAACACGGGCATCACGCTGTTTGACGGAAAATGCACCAAACCCGCGAAGCTCGACCCGGTCTCCGCGGGCAAGCGCGTCGGTGATTTCGTCAAAGATCGTTGCCACAATCCGTTCGACGTCTCGCTGATAGAGATGCGGATTCATTTCAGCGAGCCGGGCAATCAATTCAGATTTTGTCATTTCCAGGCCCCATCCTGTTGGTGCAGACAGTCTCACTCAACCGCGGATTCAATTATACTCTAAGGTAACTCTCACTCAGGTTGCCAGACAGCCAGCAAACCGTCAAGTTTAAGCCCCTCAGATGACAGTACTTTTCCAAGGTTTCCCTCAAGAATTGTACTCATCAAATCGTCTTCCGGGTACTCAATTTCAAGCGGTACAACTTCCGCTTCCGACGTGACGCCAGCTTCTTCTTCAAGCCAGCGCAAGGCTTCACGACGGCCTCCTAATGCATCAATCAAACCATTGGCAACGGCCTGCTGTCCGGTATAGACCCGACCGTCGGCCAAAATTTTCACCGTCGCGACCGGCATATCGCGCCGTTCAGCAACCATCCCTACAAACACGTCAAACATGTCTGAAATCAGGCCCTGCATGGCCGATTTTGCAGCATCATCAACCGGTTCGAACGGGTTCGGTGCGGCTTTTAGCGGGCCGCTTTTAACTGTAAGCGGCTCAACACCAAGTTTTTCCAACGTGCCGGAAAAATTCATCGACTGGAAAATAACGCCGATTGAACCGGTAATCGTGCCACGGCGCGCAATGATGTGGTCTGCGGCAATCGCGGTCATATACCCGCCCGATGCGGCAACCGTGCCCATTTCTGCAACGATCGGTCGGGTTTCGCCAATACGCATCAATGCTTCATACAGCGTTTCGCCGCCTACCATGGTGCCGCCGGGACTGTTGATACGGACAATCACGCCAACGACGTCGCTGTCCTTTTCAATCGCATCAAGCGCATCAAGAAGATAGGGATCTTCGGCGATCACACCTTCGATATTTACTTCAACAATTCTGGGTCCACTTGCCCCAAGCACACTGTCTTGAACACCCGTTCCCGCCAAACCAATGACAATCACGGCGACAACAGCAATCACGGCAACCACGCGCCAACGAAAGACGGATTTCTTTAATCGACGTCGATCAAGCAGGATATCGGCATCAAGCGCCATCAATCGTGTCCCGGTTAGAATTGTTCAATCAGATACTTAGAAAGGAGGTTACCCCTAAACCTGCCTTTTCAAATGGTTTTTCTCAGCCCAGAAGGCAAGAAGAAAAAGCGTTTAAAATCAAAATTTTCGCGAAAAATGACGATAAATCGCCAAGCGGCAAGGATTCTGGCCCCAAAACGCGGATGGTATACAATTTTTATCTGGGATTTCCGCGACATAGCCAAACACGCCCAGCGAAAAAAGCAGGCAACAGACGTTCGATCCAAAGCAGCCATTCGCAAATATCTCGCAGGCTTGAGGATGCAATGCCAACGAAACGTCGAGATTAAATAAGTGGTCGGGGATTTGTCAGAAGTTGCCAAGAATGCCGCAACTTCAAATGCGGCAACATCACCTGTCTGGTCACCCGCAGCACATCATCAGGCATCCAGACAAAAGAAAACGGGCCGCGCAAATTGCGCGACCCGTCTTTTCGACCTGCAAGCAGATCGTATTTTTAGAAAACTGGCTTATTCGCCGGTTTCCTGTTTCTTGCGCAGAGCTTCGCCGAGAATATCGCCGAGCGATGCACCGCTGTCTGCCGAACCGTAATCCGCCATAGCTTTTTTCTCGTCAGCAACTTCAAGAGCTTTGACCGAGAGGCTAACTTTGCGGGTTTTGGAATCGATCGCGGTAACACGTGCGTCGATTTTTTCACCAACTGCAAAGCGTTCCGGACGCTGTTCTGAACGCTCACGCGCCAGTTCAGCTTTACGGATGAAGCCTTTCAGCTCGGTGTCACCGACAGAAACTTCGATGCCGCCGTCATTGACTTCGGTGATCTCACAGGTGACTGCTTCGCCACGTTTGATACCGGTGACAGCTTCTTTGAACGGATCGCCAGCAAGCTGTTTGATGCCGAGCGAGATGCGTTCTTTTTCAACGTCAACGTCAAGAACCTTGGCTTTGACGATGTCGCCTTTTTTGTATTCTTTGATGACTTCTTCACCAGCGCGGTCCCATGACAGGTCCGAGAGGTGAGCCATACCGTCGATACCGCCCAGAAGGCCAATGAACAGACCGAATTCGGTGATGTTCTTGACTTCGCCTTCGATCTCGGACTCGACCGGATGAGCTGCAACGAAGGCATCCCAAGGGTTCGAGGTGCACTGCTTGAGACCAAGCGAGATGCGGCGTTTCTGTGCATCGACGTCGAGCACCATGACTTCGACTTCCTGCGAGGTCGAAACAATTTTGCCCGGGTGGATGTTTTTCTTGGTCCAGGACATTTCGGAAACGTGGACCAGGCCTTCGACACCAGCTTCGAGTTCGACGAATGCGCCGTAATCGGTGATGTTGGTAACACGACCTTCGAATTTCGAACCGACCGGGTATTTGGCTTCGACACCTTCCCACGGATCAGCTTCAAGCTGCTTCATGCCAAGCGAGATACGCTGGGTTTCGCTGTTGAAGCGGATAACCTGGACTTTAACAGTCTGGCCGATCTGCAGAGCTTCGGACGGATGGTTGATACGTTTCCAAGCAATGTCGGTAACGTGCAACAGGCCATCAACGCCACCAAGATCGACGAATGCGCCGTAATCGGTGATGTTTTTGACAACGCCGTCAAGAACCTGACCTTCTTGAAGGTTCTGGATCAGTTCAGCACGCTGTTCTGCACGGGTCTCTTCGAGAACTGCACGACGCGAAACCACGATGTTACCGCGCGAACGATCCATTTTCAGGATCTGGAACGGCTGCGGGTTGTTCATCAGCGGGGTAACGTCACGTACCGGACGGATGTCAACCTGGCTGCCCGGCAAGAATGCCACGGCGCCTGACAGGTCAACGGTAAAGCCGCCTTTAACGCGACCAAAGATGGTGCCGTCAACGCGTTTGCCATCGGAGAACTGTTTTTCAAGCTCAACCCATGCTTCTTCGCGACGCGCTTTTTCACGCGACAGAACGATCAAGCCGTCTTTGTTTTCATAGCGGTCGACATAAACATCAACGGTATCGCCAATGTTTACTTCGCCTGCGCCAAATTCTTTAAGTGGTACGCGGCCTTCAGATTTGAGGCCGACATCAACGATTGCGTCATCGTCAGTTTTCTTAACGACCGAACCGGTCATTACGCGGCCAACAAAACCTTCGTCTTCAGAACCAAGGGTTTCAGCCAACAGAGCGGCAAAATCTTCGCCGGTCGAGAATTGTGCTTGTTCAGCGGTGGTCATAAACCAGACTTCCTTTCGAGTATCGTCACTATATTCTGGCCAACCGGTTGTATCCGGTGGTCTTTGCCGCAAAATTGCGGCGATATTGTCAGGTTCGGTTCAAACCCGGACATATATAAAAGGCATGCCTTCCATACACGAAAAGGTGAACGCACAAGTCGTTCACCTTAGGAACAGGTCATAAGACCGGTACCTCGGGATCGTTCATCGCCTGACGGTTAAAACGCCCTTTGATCAGTCATCCGCACTCATATGAGTATGGATATGCGCCATAACGGCATCAAACACTGCGTTGGCGTTCAGACGGTCCGTATCAATGTGGATTGCGTCTTCTGCCATCTTAAGCGGTGCGACATCGCGGGCACTGTCTCGGGCATCCCGTTCTTCAAGCTCTTTGAGAACGCGCTCGTATATAGCAGCGGGATTTTTTTCCTGCAACTGTTTGAACCGACGGTTTGCACGTTCTTCGACCGATGCGGTCAAATAAAACTTGATCGGGGCTTCGGGACACACCACCGTTCCGATGTCACGACCGTCCAAAACCGCCCCGCGTTTGCCATCTGGCGGGCTGCTTGCCATGGTCCGCTGAAAATCAAGCAAAACCGCGCGAACCTTTGGAATCGCTGCAACTTTTGAGGCAGCCGTTCCGACTTCTTCACTGCGAAGCGCTTCGCCAGAAAGATCGTCAGCAGTCAGGTTTTCAGCAACTTTTACCGCAACAGCTTCGTCAGCGGGATCGGCATTTTGTGCCAAAACTTTTGCGCCGGTGGCCCGGTATAAAAGACCGGTATCAAGATAGGCATAGCCCATTGCGTCTGCGACTCGACGCGCCAAAGTCCCCTTGCCGGATGCTGCCGGCCCATCAATGGCGATGATCATTAACTTCGCTCCCTGTTTATATATCGGCTGTATCTTACTTACAGTCAGGACTTATATATTGGGTCGAATAGCTTAGGAATGTAGCGCAAAAGTTGCGCCCATATCGCCCATCAATTTTTCGAAGTTCGGGAAACTTGTGGCAATCGGGTTGGCATCATCGACCGCAACCGGGTTTTCCGCACCAAGACCAAGGACCAGGAACGACATTGCGATCCGGTGATCAAGATGGGTTTCAACCATACCACCGCCCGGAACAACACCGCCGGTTACAATCAAATCATCACCTTCGATCCGGTGGATCACACCATTGGCTTTAAGCCCGGCAGCAACGGCGGCCAAACGATCAGATTCCTTAACACGCAATTCTTCAAGATCACACATGCGGGTTTCGCCATCCGCATAGGCCGCGGCAACCGCGAGAACCGGGTATTCATCAATCATTGACGGCGCGCGATCGGCAGGAACCACAATGCCCTTAAGCCGGTTCTTGCCCGTCACAATCAAATCGCCAATGGTTTCGCCGGCTTCTTCGCGTTCATTGGTGATCGTGATGTCCCCACCCATTTCAACCAAGGTGGTGATCAAACCGGTGCGAAGCGGGTTCAGGCACACATCGCGAATGGTCATGTTTGAGTCTGGATTGATCAGGGCAGCGACCAATGGGAATGCGGCCGAGCTTGGATCGGTCGGCACCACAATATCAGCCGCCTTCATTTCCGCAGGGCCGGTCAAACTTACCGTGCGGCCACCATCGTCATTGACCTTCACATCGACCGCAACGCCAAAGTGACGCAACATGCGTTCGGTATGATCGCGCGACGGTTTTGGTTCAATCACGGTGGTCGTGCCGGTGGTGTTCAAACCAGCCAGCATCACGGCCGACTTTACCTGTGCGGATGCCATCGGCAGGGTGTAGGTCACAGGTTTTGCTTCGTCGGTTCCAATAACAGCCATCGGCGGACGCCCGCGATCACGGGTAATGAATTTTGCCCCGAATTCGGCCAGCGGATCGGCAACACGGCCCATCGGACGTTTGCAAAGCGATGCATCGCCAGTGAAAAAGGTTGTGATCGGATGGGTGGCAACAATGCCCGCCATCAAACGAATGCCGGTGCCGGCATTGCCCATATCAATCACGCTATCGGGTTCGCGCAAGGCACCAACACCAACGCCGCTGACATACCATGTACCGTCTTCTTCACGGGTAACCGTTGCACCCAATTTGCGCATCGCATCCGCTGTTGCCAGAACGTCTTCGCCTTCAAGAAGACCGGTTACTTTGGTTGTACCAATGGCCAAACCACCAAACATCAGGGAACGATGAGAAATTGATTTATCACCCGGAACCCGGATATCGCCCGAAAGTGGTCCGGATTTGGACGCTGCAAGCGGACGTTTGGTCTGCGAAGAACTCATTGAGCCATACCTGTAAGTAACTGTTTTATTATGATCGAAGGCAGATTTAAAAAGCGTCGCGGTGCTGCCATCATTTCAGGCGCTCACGAGGCATTTAATCGCCGGAGGAAAGCTCTAACACAAGCGGTTGCAACGCACCAGTATCGAACCCAATTTTTGGCATGGGCATTCAGATAAATATGGGGCACATTTATGTCATCGGCCCGTTAGAGGAAAAAACGTTCAATTTCCTTTTGACAAGGCTGCAACAAGATGGCAATTGGGCCTTTCAGACATTTGGGGCCTGACCCAAGCTTTGAGCTGCTTAGCGGCACGTTGCGACGTACGGTCTTTATTCTTGGATGATAACGGTAATTAAGAGGGTTTGCCGTAATGTCAGCACGCGGTAAGAAACGTCACTGCCTCGCCTGTGATACCAAATATTACGATCTTAATCGTAGCCCGGTTGTTTGCCCGAAATGCGCCACACCTGATGGCGTAACAAAGGTCAAAAAAGCCGCAGTTGCCAAACCGGCACCGGAAGAAGATGAAGACGTCGATGACGTCAATGATCTAGACGATGATGTCGACAGCGATATCGATGAAGATATTCTTGAAGATGCTTCTGATCTTGGCGAAGACGATGATGATCTTGGTGAAGTCTATGAACATGTCGAATCCGACGACGACGACACCTAAGATTTTTTCGAAATTAGGTCTTGCCAATATTTGGTGAACCTTCTAAATATGCGCCGCGCCGCAGCGATAAACCTTGTGTTTGTTGCGACGCGGACATAGTGGGGCCGTAGCTCAGTTGGGAGAGCGCTACAATGGCATTGTAGAGGTCGTCAGTTCGATCCTGATCGGCTCCACCATTCAAAACCCGTTGCCTTTGGCAACGGGTTTTGTCGTTTCGGGGTCTTGGTTGGCGCAAGTTCGTACATTTCTAACGATTGCCATACAAAATCGACCGGTTATTGTGGGCATTCCACCCCGTCAAAACAATCAAACAGAGAGAGCACGATGAGCAAGGTCTGGACCGTCTATTTGTCAGGTGAAATCCATAGCGATTGGCGCGAGCGTATCGCAGCCGGCGTTAAGGCAGCCAACCTGCCGGTCGAGCTGGTTGCACCGATCACCATGCATGAAGATTCAGATGATTGCGGGGTCGCCGTTTTTGGCGCAGAGGACAATAAATTCTGGCATGACCGCAAAGGTGCGCAGCTTAACGCCATGCGCACCAAGACCTTGCTGGCCGGTTCTGATCTTGCGGTCATTCGGTTTGGCGAGAAGTATAAGCAATGGAATGCTGCGTTTGATGCGGGCCAAGCAGCCGCCTTGGGCATCCCATACATCACCCTGCACCCAACCGAGCATGATCACGCACTTAAAGAAGTTGACGGCGCTGCACATGGTGTCGCGCGCGAGCCTGAACAGGTGGTTGCGGCACTGGCCTATATCATCCGTGGTGATATGCCAAAGCCGTAAGAACGGACGGCGGTTCTGTTTTCTATGACATTGCAGAGATCGTCATTTCGATCTTGGTCAGCCTTCTCATGCAAAATCCGTTGTCTTTGACAGTTGTCTTTGGCGGCGGGTTTTGTTGTTTAGGGATAGGCCGCAAAACAGATGACAAAACGGCTGGAACCAGCCAGCCGAGATTGGCGCTAGTTGCCGATGCAATGCGGTCAAAAATGATCTGGTGATGAGAGGTCGTCTTAGTGGACTGTTTTTCCCGGCACCAGATCCGGGTCGTTTGGCGTAATCAGATCGCCGCCAAGTAAGGTCAGATCATTGGTTGCACAAACAACCATAATCCGGGCTTCGACCGGGGTGCCTTTTTCCTGACGCAGAACACCGCGCGCATCAGACACAACATTGAAACCACATTCAGCCATCCATTCATCAACAGCACGCTTATGATGACGGAACCGTTGACCGGGGCCAATATCGAACGGGAAAGCATCCCCGTGTTCAAGGCTAAGCACCAACAAGCCCCCCGGTTTCATCCGGGCATGAGCCGCCCGCAAAGCCGGGGCCAGATCACCGAGATAGTTTAAAACATCAGCGGCGACAATCAGACTATATTCCGTGCCAAGATCATCTGGCATGTCGGTAATGTCGCCTGCAACCAAGGTGCGATACAGCCCCTTGGCACGGGCGCGGTTGATCATGCGCGGGGACAAATCAATGCCATCAATGGCATCAAAGTTGCCGGCAAATACATCACCAACAAGACCGGTCCCACAGCCGAGATCAAGGACATCAACCGGACCGGACATGGCACCAAGATATGGGCGCACGGCTTCTAACAGCAATTCCGGCCCGCGATAGGCCAATCGATCGCGCAGGCTGCTTTCAAAGCGCGGGGCATAATCATCAAACAGCGCACGGACATAATCTGGTGGCAGACGATCACGCATGGCAGCAGCCCCCAAAAGGGTCAGGCGGACTTCGGCCCCCATGCGGTCAATCGGATCGAGAATCAGATATTGGCGAAACGCTTCAATGGCTTTTTCGGGATCATTTGCACGTTCATAGATGTCGCCAAGCGTGAAGTGGGCTTCGTCCCAGTCAGGATCATATTCTATTGCAGCGCGCGCAACATCGGCGGCGGCAACGTAGTCTGCCTCTGAAACAAGGGCCAACGCCAAATCAAGTCGGCGACTTGCAGATAGACGATCTTTACTCATCTATGTTTTGAACATCCGAAAAGGGTTTTGAGTGGAACACTAGAACCACGGCCAAAGATTGTGCTGTATCTACCTGTTTTTGGTATTTGGCAAGATAGATAAAATTACGAGATTTCAGACGTTTACTGTTAAGCCGCCGGTTTATATGGGGAAAATGCTGTTTACTGATCGCAGAATCGCCCCGCCTCAAGGCTAAAACCACGTAAAAACCGCTTGGTTGCTGAAAATAAACATACCCTATGATAGAATATCAAGATAGGCGATGAACCTATTGCCTGCATCGATATTGGCCTTCGCGCAGCCCTGAATACCCGTTTGGATCAATGAGCAGCGACATTGATCCTTTGGAAAGATGCAACAAACCAAACACGTACCAGTTACCCCGGGGGTCGTTCTTTCCGGTTTGAATACTAAGGCTTCGCTGTGGCGTTCTGTGAGCCAAACAGGCACAGAGCTCCGATTTTTGTTGATTATATTGATAGGTGCGAATATTTTAATATTAATCCTCACATAACGGAAAGTCAGATGGAAAACTTTACCCCCATATCCGCCTTGGTTGGCGGAGGTCTTATTGGTTTGGCCTCGGGACTTTATCTTTTGCTGAATGGCCGCATTGCCGGGATCAGCGGTATTGTCGGCGGGCTTTTATCCCCAGGCAAAGGTGGTGCCGGCCCGCTTGAACGCGTCGCCTTTATTGCCGGACTGATCATTGGTCCCCTTATCCTGATGATGGGCACATCTTTTGAGGCCCAAAGCATCGTCACAAGCCCGACACCGGTAATCATCGCAGGTGGGCTTCTTGTCGGGGTTGGCACGACAGTTGGCAGCGGCTGCACCAGTGGCCACGGAATTTGCGGTCTATCGCGCTTTTCACTGCGATCATTGGTCGCGACCCTTAGTTTCATGGGGGCCGGTTTCCTGACCGTCCTTGTTACCCGCCATTTGATAGGAGCAGCATGATGCGGAATCTTGTTTCTCTGATTTGCGGCACGTTGTTTGGCGCAGGCCTTTACATTTCTGGCATGATCGACCCGCAAAAGGTACTTGGCTTCCTTGATATATGGGCCATTGCCGACGGTGGCTGGGACCCAAGCCTTGCCTTTGTCATGGGTGGCGGTCTGGTCGTGGCCATCCCGATTTTCTGGTTTGCCAAAGGCCGGAGCGAAGCGGTATGTGGCGGCGATATGAACCTTCCGGCCAACCGGGCGATCACGAAAAAACTGGTGATTGGCGGATTGCTGTTTGGGACGGGCTGGGGTCTGGTTGGTTATTGCCCCGGACCGGCACTAAGCGCACTTGCCTTCGGCCAGCTTGATACGATCATTTTCGTTGTCGCGATGCTTGCCGGGATGGCGGGCACACGGATGATGCGCCTGAACGGTTAAGCCCGACGATAACGGACCTGGTTAGGGCGTGCGATCAGCCCCCCCCAAAAACATTTGATCGCACGCCACTTCAAAGACGTCTATTTCCGGCATTTGATGCCGACATCAGGTGCAGACCATGCAACCGCCCGTGCGCAAAGCCGGGCGGTTTCGCATTTCCGGTTAAAAATTACGTCAATTCTCGCAGCACCGGGCTTGTTTTTATCGCTAAAATCTCATACCTGAGCAACAGCGCCACATTGAAGTCTTAGAAGGTTTCTCCATGAAGATCGGCATCCTTGAAACCGGGCTTGCCCCGGAAGAACTCCGCGATGAATTCAAAAGCTATCCAAGCATGTTTGAAACGCTACTTGGTAACGTCGATCCAAGTTTGGAATTTAAAACCTGGACGGTTCTTGAAGATCAGTTTCCCGCCGCCATCAGCGATGCAGATGGGTGGGTTATTACCGGCTCCAAACATGGTGTTTACGAAAACACCCCGTGGATGATCCGTCTGCAGCAGTTTTTGCGCGACGCCATTTCGGCAGAGCTTCCGATTTTTGGCGTGTGCTTTGGTCATCAGATTCTTGCGACCGCACTTGGCGGCAAAGTCGTTAAGTCCGACAAAGGATGGGGTGTGGGCGTTCATCAATATGATGTCAATGCAAGCCAAAGCGACTGGCTGGCCAGCAGCGCGGCATCCATTCGCATCAATGCGTTCCATCAAGATCAGGTTGTTGAACTTCCAGAAGGCGCAACAGTGTGGGCAAGTTCGGATTTCTGCCCGTATGCTGGTTTGCAATATGGCGCCAATGCCGCATCCATTCAGCCGCACCCGGAATTTATGCGCCCCTATGAACAGGCATTACTTGAATCCCGCTATGACCTGATCCCTGAGGACATCCACAAGGCCGCGATGGCATCGCTTGAAACGCCGATTTCCAGCACGGATTTTGCGACATCAATCGTTAAGTTCCTGACCCAGAAACGGGTCAAAAACGCCGCCTGATTATTCCAAATCAGGAACCGTACCGATTATAGCCATCAGGAAACCTGATGGCTTTTTTCGTGCCCGAAACGTCAGGATCAGAACCCAAACTCGATTGAGCATTCGAAACAAATTAATGGGCCGTGAGCGTAAAACACTTTATCAACTATAAGTATTGCATAATCCTGTTTGAACGGGACCAAAGTACATTGGTCAAAAATGATGATCGACGCCAAACGTCGGCATTGCCATGGACCTTAACAGCGACGAGCACCCAGCAAGATGATCCAGAATCTGCGCCTGTATTCAGGACTGACAATGTTTGCCTATGTCCTGACGCATCTGCTTAATCATGCAGCCGGAATCGTATCGCCAGAATTCATGGAAACGATTGATGAATTCACCACAGAGATTTGGCAATTCCCGCCGCTTGAAATCCTGTTGCTTGTCTCATTGATTACCCATTTCATCTTGGCAACCGGGCGGCTGACAACCCGCCGATCCTTGCGCCTTCGCAAATCTGAATGGGCGCAAATGATTTTGGGTCTTTGCATTCCGTTTCTTCTGTTTCGCCACATCATTGCCACCCGCATCATTGATGTTGGCTTTGATGTTGGATCACCCTATGAGCGGGTGCTGCTTGATCTTGCCGTTTTCGTCCCGTTCCAAGGCATCTTGCAGGCAATCACCGTCATTGTGGTCTGGGCACATGGTTGTATCGGGATTCATTTCTGGCTGCGGGTCAAACCGTTCTATCCAAAATGGCGCAATACCCTTGGTACATTGGCGATTCTGATCCCGACCATGGCACTGGCCGGATACGGTGCGGCAGCAGCAGAAATCATTCGCCGCGTTGAAGAAGGCGGGCGCAAATACGTATTTGGTGTTCTTGAAGCCGCCGATGTCAGCCAGGCGGCAATCGACTTTTATGAAAATGCCTTAATCCCCTGCACGATCTTTACGATCGCACTGGCATTGGCCCCATTTGGCGTTCGTCAAATTCGCCAGACCCTTGATCGGGCAAAACGTGGGCCGGTATTAAGCCTGCCCAATGGGCGTTTCATCCGCGTGTCCCCGGGTGCCACCGCGCTTGAAGCACTGCGCGATGCCGGCATTGCCATGGCATCGGTTTGTGGTGGTCATGGTCGCTGCACCACATGTCGTCTGCATTGTGGATCAGGCACCGATCAACTTGCCGCCCCCGGCGAGATTGAGGCCGCCGCCCTTAAAAGCATTCAAGCCCCGCGTGGCATGCGTCTGGCCTGTCAGATCCGACCGCAAAATGACCTTGCCATTGCGCCCTTGATGCCGCCAAACGCAACCGCACGCGATGGCCGGCGCCCCGGTGGGCTTTCGGGGAGCGAACGACAGGTTGTTGCGATTTTCATTGATTTGCGCGACTCGACCCGGCTTGGCGAACGCAAGATGCCCTATGACGTTTTGTTCATCCTTAATCAGTTTTTCGCCGAAATGACCGAAGCCCTGCGCGCAACTGGTGGCTATTACGCGCAATTTACCGGTGATGGCTTGATGGCGCTTTATGGTCATGAAAGCGAAGATACCGAACACACCATTCTGCAGGCCTTTGAAGGTGCGGCCGAGATGCTCCGCCGGATCGAAGGGCTGAACGAACATCTGAAATCTGAGCTGCCCCACGAGCTGCGTATTGGCATTGGCATGCATATGGGCAAGGCTATTGTTGGCGAAATGGGCCCACCGGGCCGCGAGAATATCAGTGCGATTGGCGATACGATAAACACCACGGCACGACTCGAAGCCCAGACCAAGGGGCACGGGGTGCCATTGGTGATTTCAAAAACACTGTTTGATCATGGGCCGATTCCCTTACCGGAAAATGCGGTTCTTCATGAAGTTGCCCTGCGCGGCAAGGATCAGTCCGTTGCCTATTATGCATTAGATGCCATGCCCGATCTTACACAGGCCAAGCGATGACTCGTTTTAGCGTACCAAACCGCCCTGTGGGTTTCCTGTGCATAAGTTTCGCATGGCAGCATCAAAGCAACATCATGACGTGCAAACACGCAGGGAACTCTTGACTATCGCGGCGAAAAACACATTTATTCCATTATATGCAATTGTTCGGTGCCAGACGTTAAGGGCCGAACACAACAGATGCCCGAATGCGCATTCCGCGTGGGGTCTGAATACTCATCACACTCGCTCTGATGGAGGAGGTGCCACAAATGTCTAGGATTTCTATGTTTAACAGCCCGTTGCTTTTGGGTTTCGATCAGATCGAACGTGTTCTTGATCAAGTATCAAAGACCAAAGCCGAAGGTTATCCGCCCTATAACATCGAGCAAATCAACGAGAACAAGCTACGGATTACCGTCGCAGTTGCCGGGTTTGCCGAAGAAGATTTGTCTGTAACCACAGAAGACAATCAGCTGATCATTCGTGGTAAACATACCGATGACGACAGCGAACGTGTCTATATCCATCGGGGCATTGCATCCCGGCAGTTCCAACGGTCTTTTGTCCTTGCAGAGGGCATCGAGGTTGTTGGCGCGCATTTGGATAACGGCCTGCTTCATGTCGATTTGAACAGACCTTTGCCAGAACCGGTTGTGCGTGAAATCGCAATTGGCTCGAACAAAAACAAAGCTGTTTCGTCGCGTACGATCGATATGAAAGTTGAAGACGAAGACAGAAATGCCGATGACAAAAACGGCAAGGCCTAACCTAAGGAGTGGTTCAAATGACAGACCGCACAGCCAACCACGAATATAAAGTCACCCAGCGTGACGCACAGGATACCGGACTGTTGTCGAATGTTGATTTCGCCATGTTGGGCATTCATGACTTTGCTTATATCCGGCAGGTTCCCAACACCGACGAAGACAAAGATGAACTTGTCTTTGGCGTATTTACAGCCGATGGCACCCATATCGCGTCGTTCGAAAGTCATGCCGTTGCCAATGCGGCAATCCGTCAGCATGACATGGAACCACGCGCTGTCCATTAAGGCGTTCGCAAACGATCTTGATCGTGTGCCCGGTTTAGTTGTCCGGGCACCGAAACCTATCTGATGCGCAATTTTCCAACGGCCATCCCCCCAACAGAAAAATCGCCAATCGCGTTTCTGTACTGTCTTAGCGAATTTCGATGACTTCGCCTGGGACTGCCATGCGCACTTGTTCATTGCCCTGAATGATCTTGGCCATCTCGGCCCTGGCATCGCGTTTAATGTGATAAAGCCAAAAACGCGCACCGGGCATATCGGATGCCAATTGCATCACCGTTTCCAAATCACAGTGTGCGGCATGTTGCGGGTCATGTTTCGGAAGATAGGTTTCCTGAAACACAAGATCAGCGCCAGTAAACAGGGCCGCTGTATCAGCCGTGACATTGCCATCCCCGGAATAGGCAAAGCCCTTATTGGCAAAGCGCAGCAAGATCGCGTGATTTTGAACACTGTGGTCTGATCGGGCAAATTTGCAGTCAAACGGGCCGATTGTGTTTGTCTCGGCGATTGAATGCCAGACAATGGCAAATGGCCATGCAGACCCCAGCCCGGTAAAGCCCAGTTCCATCAGTTTTTCGAGATGGGTCCGCAATTGCGGGCTGCATAGGATATGCAAGGGTTTTGAACGGCCATCATCACGCCAGTTCAACATCACCGGGATCAGACCAAAAATGTGATCAGGGTGCATATGGGTGAAATAGATCGCATCAATCGCATCAGGATCAGGGAACTTTCCCATCAACTGCCCGGCAACGGTCGCCCCGCAATCAATCAACAAACGATAACCGTCTGCTGTCACCACAACAGATGAATTTTCAAGGTTCGGGTCGAATGCTTCGCCCACCCCCAGAACATCAATGCGCATGTAATCGCTTGTCATCGTTCCGCCCCCGCCGCGTTTGCCACTTTCGTTGCCAAGCTTATCAAATTATGGCGGGTATTTTTGCGGCTTCATCACGAACAACGCAAGTTGTTCCGAAACGACACATTAGAACATCTTCAAAATGTCACGAAAACGCAAAGGGCGGAGCCTTTTGGCTCCGCCCTTTGCGTCGTGGTGTTCTTTGGTCCGTTTGGCAATCAGCGTGCCAGAACTTCGGCCGCTTCACGGGTTTTGTGAACCGATGAAGCAACCGCGTTGCTGGTGGCCTGAATCGCTTCGAGATCATGAGACAACTCTTCGACGGTTTTGGCCATATCACGCATATTCACACTGACATTATCGGTAACCGCATTTTGTTCTGCAACGGCCGAGGAAATGCTGGTGACATCGTTGCGGACTGTTTCGACCGATTCGCGAATAAGCTGCAATGCACCTGCGACTTCGGCAGAAATCGACTGAATACCTGTAATCTCCTGCGAGATATCCTCGGTCGCGCGGGCGGCTTGATTGGCAAGGTTTTTGACCTCGTTTGCGACAACGGCAAAGCCTTTGCCTGCCTCGCCTGCACGCGCACTTTCAATCGTCGCGTTAAGTGCAAGAAGGTTGATCTGCCCGGCAATATTGCGGATGACTTCGACGATATTACCCATTTCATCAACCACACCTGTCATGCGCTGGGTCATTTCGTTGGCAGTTTCGGTCTGATCAAAGGCCCGTTCGGTTTCGCTTTGTGACTGGGTCATGCTGCGCGAAATTTCCGAGATCGAAGCGGCCAATTGTTCCGCACTTTCGGCAACGGAATGGGTAAGCTCCATCGTGTTGGCCGAAACGCCAACACTGTGGACTGTGCGGTCATTCAGATCGGTAATATTGCCTTCGATCTCAGCGAAGTTGCCATCGATCATTTTTTTCAGATTTAACAGCAGTACAGTCTGTTCGGTGATATCGGTGGCAAATTTAATCACCTTAATCGGATGGCCAACCGCATCAAGCACCGGGTTATAGGATGCTTCGATCCAGATTTCTTTGCCGCCTTTACCAACACGTTTGAACTGTCCGGCTTGGAACTTGCCCTGATTAAGGTTCTGCCAGAAGGTTTTATATTCCGACGATTTGGCATAGTCCCCTTCGACAAACATCGAGTGATGTTTGCCAACGATCTCGTCCAGTTTATACCCCATCACCGACAGGAAATTGTCGTTGGCCTTTAAGATATTCCCTTTGAGGTCAAATTCGATCACAGCCTGTGAACCGCCAATTGCCTCAAACACACTTTGCAAAAGCGCACGTTCGTTACGACGCTCGGTAATGTCGCTGGCAAATTTGACAACTTTGAACAATTTGCCCTTATCGTCATAGATCGGGTTATAGGTCGATTCTAGCCACAGAAGCCCGCCGTCTTTGCGTTGACGCGGAAAGGCGCCACTGGCGAACTCACCTGCCCCCAGTTTTTTCCAAAACGATTTATATTCAGGGGTACTGACGATCTCTTCTGGTACGAACATCGAGTGATGTTTACCGACGATTTCATCAAGCTCGTATCCCATGACCTTTTGAAAGTTTTCGTTGGCCCAAAGAATGTTGCCTTTCGTATCGAAGTCGATACGCGCCATAGAGCGGCTTAGTGCTGCTGCAACCTGTTCTTCGGCCAGCGCACGCTTGTTTGTTTGAAAAAGACCAAAACCCACTTTTTATATCCTTCCGATCCGCTCGACCCAGCGCATATTGCACCCATGTCCCTAGAAAAGCAGAGCAACTTCAGCACTACTTTTGTATAGGAACAAAAATTCCCTACACCTACGTATCCAACCCGCCGGAACGTTGAATTTCTCGGCCTCGGGGGCGATCACTTTTAGGGAAAATATTGTTGATCTACGCGCAAATTTTCGAGCTAAAACATACCGTAACCACAGCCAAACACATCAAACCAAAAGCACAATAAGATCGCGCTTTTGTTAGATTGATCACACAGCCTGCGAAACGTTCATCTATGAAAACAAGCGGTTCACATTAATCCATTCGTTGATGCGTTGCTTATATCTAGGAACTCGTAAAAGCGTTCACAACCAGCCAATCAATCATTTTAAGAAAAAATTGACCGAGATATTTATGCATATACAATCGTATAATTCAATAAAATAGTTCGGTTGTATGCGTTTTGGCCGATCAAAAACCCGGTGACAAAACAGCGACAAATCACGTTCAAAATTCAGCTATCTCAACTGAACGATCACGCAGGCCATTTCACGATATAGCGGGTTAGATCAGGATGGGCGTCTTCTTCCGGGATTGCCTTGCCGCGCACCGACTGACCGGCCTTAATGGTTGATTCCGGATCGCCTGTCAAAAGAGGATGCCAATCAAAAAGGCCTTTGCCCTCTGATATGAGGCGATAGGAACAGGTCGAGGGCATCCAAGACAGGGTATCCACATTTTCCATCGAAAGCTGAACACAGTCGGGAACATGTTTGGTGCGGTTTGGATAGTCCTTACACCGGCATGTTTCGCAATCAAGCAACAGGCAGGCGACCGACGTGAAATAGACAAAATCGTCATCTTCGTCCTGCAGCTTATGCAAGCAGCATTTGCCACAGCCATCACACAGGGATTCCCATTCTTCTTGCGACATTTCAGCAAGTTTCTTGGTTTCCCAAAAGCGTTCTAAGGGCTGTGCGACGCTAGTGTTCTTTGTCATTATCTCTCTCATGCGGGCCGTCAATCTTGATGGGTATAGTGTAATCGGGCTTAATCGATCAAGCCAACTTGCCATATGAGATCGTTTGATCAGCGTTGCGCGACCATGTGAAAGAACGATCCGAACACCTGTCCTTGTACCAACCCGGCCGAACCAAGATCATCGCCCGTCGCGTTATGCATCTGACAAAATGACGATCCATTTTGCGAAAGCGTCGTCGCGTAATGGAACTCATGCCCCCGTAAAACAGTGCCCGCCGGTCCAAACGGGGTTTCAACGCATAAGGTAGCTTCGCGGTATCCCAGATGAAGCTTGCGCGTTGCAAAACTGGTGGCAAGGGGCAACAAACCAAGCATTTCATGGCATGTTCCATCAGCATCGGTCAGATGCGTTCCAAGTGCCATGTACCCCCCACACTCGCCGTAAATCACAAGGCCTTTTTCTGCTGCTTTGCGAAGGGATGACTTAAAAGTCGCAGCATTGGCCAGTTTGGCCGCATGCAGTTCAGGATAGCCACCGGGCAGATAAATTGCATCACAATCAGGATGTGGCGCGTCATCTGCCAGCGGTGAAAAGAACGATATTTCCGCCCCGACCTGTCGCCAGCCATCCAGAATGTGAGAATAGCTAAAGCCAAACGCCGCATCACGGGCCACAGCAATATGCTGCCCCAACGGGGCAATGTCGCCTGATACGCCAGCACCCAATGTCAGTTCAGGTGTTGGTGCAGGTATTGGCGCGTTCTGCGCGTTGGTCAGACTAACAAAGGCATCAAGGTTGATGTCCTCGGCAATGATATCTGCCGCACGGTCAAGAAATGCTTCAAGTTCGGGATGCTCGCCTGCTTGGACCAAGCCAAGATGACGTTCGGGCAGCAAAAGCGCATCACTGCGGCGCACAGCGCCAATAATTGGAATATCAGGCAGATGCTGTGTGCAGGCATCAAGGATCATTTGTGTGTGCCGCGCACTGCCAACCCGGTTCAGGATCACGCCGGCGACATTGATGTCATTGCGAAACTTGGCAAAACCGGAAATGACGGCGGCAGCAGATGCCGACTGCCCTTTGACATCGACAACCAGAACCACCGGCCATCCGGTCATCGCGGCAAGATCTGCGGTTGATCCGCTGCCATTTGCCGCCCCATCAAACAGGCCCATCACCCCTTCACACATCACGAAGGATTTATTGGCTCCATGATCTGATGAAAGCGATCTGATCTGTTCCGGGCCCATCGCCCAGGGATCAAGATTAATGCAAACCCCGCGACAAGCGGCCGACTGAAAGGCCGGATCAATATAATCCGGGCCGGTTTTTGCCGCCGCAATCACATGACCCATCCGCGTCAAAGCCCGCAGCAAGGCCAGCGTAATGACCGTCTTGCCGCTGTTTGATGACGGGGCCGCAATGATGATGCCCGGTGGGGTGGGTTGCAATTGGCAAGTTCTCCGATGCGAAACAGGTCGATCTGGCGCGCATCACGTTTGATGGAAACGGCAGCACACCAAGATCACTGTGTAACGAGGTCAGTTTAGCCGTTCTTTTTGACCGCTTCTGCAACGCCCTTGGCCATGTCTTCCGGGGTGGTACCATAATTGAAATGGCGGATGAACTGACCCTTGCGATCCATCAGATACACAAAGGATGAATGATCCATCAGGTAAGAATCCGTATTATCCGGCTCGCCTTCCGGGATCGATTTGGCATAGTAAACCCGATAGGCTTTTGCCGCAGCAGTCGTTTGCGCAACCGTCCCGGTCAAACCCACCATCCGGTCATGGAAATGCGGCACATAGGCCTTCATCGCATCCACCGTGTCCCGTTCCGGATCGACCGTGAAAAACACCGGTGTAATTTCATTGGCAATGTCGTCTGGCATAAGATCAAGCGCATCACCCATAACCTGCAATTCGGTCGGGCAAACATCCGGGCAGAACGTGTAGCCGAAATATATCATCATATATTTGCCGTTGAAATCGGCCTGAGTCACGGTTTCGCCATTCTGGTTCACAAGTTCGAACGGACCGCCGATGGAAGCCGTACCAGATGACTGGGTTTCAGTCCCCATCATCATCAGGCGATAGGTCAAACCAATTCCCAGAACCAGGGCAATTGCCAAAATTGCCAAAAGCGTCTTTTTGCTCACGCGACCTACCTCGTTTTCGTCGCCCAATCCGGGCCATTTTTTACGTTACAAACCGTGTCGGCACTATAAATGCCCGTTACAATCATGCAAGGGCAGTGGTTGTGTGGCGCCTCACACCAACTGGCAAACCAATGAAACCACTGTTGGTTTCCAACCATTGATTTGCCCAAACATCTTCACGTCACACGATGGTTTTGGCCGCCAGCACAAACAGGATCAACCCATTTACAATCATAAGTCCGCGTCCCACCGGCACCATCAATGCACGGAACCGCTGTGCGGCATATTGGCCAACAAACCCGGTCACAAACAGCATTGGCACCGTACCAAGGCCAAAGACAATCATGACAGCCGCCCCACTTAAGGCCGCCCCCGAAGCTGCGGCCAAAACAAGTGCGCCATAGACCAAGCCACATGGAATAAAGCCCAGCATCACACCAAGTAGATATCCCCGCCAACCAAACGGAGCAGCAAATAGCGGTCGTAAATGATCCCCAAATACGCGGTTCCACCACAGTGTTTCACCCGATGACGGCAACAAGCCACCAAGATGGGGCACCAATCCCATGACACCGAACACAAGGAAAAACACGCCCGCCACGACCAAGAGCACAGGACCGATCCACCAGATTTGCGTCAGGGCCGTGATCCCGTCGGCAAAATACCCCGCCATCGCACCAAGCAAGCCATATGTCGTCAGCCGCCCAAACTGATAGGGCAGCAAAGCCGCCCCGGTCAGGCGGCGGAACTCATTCATTTTTTCAAGAGGAAGCTGTTCCATCCGGCTGGTGATTTGGCTGATTACGAACGGCCCACACATGCCAATACAATGGGTAACACTGCCCACCAAACCCGCAACCAGTGCCGTCAAAAGAACCCCGCCATCATCGCGCAGGATTTCAACACATTGTGCCCAGCCGCTTTCAAGGATGCGGATCAATATCTGTTGTTCGTCCATGACCCAACCGCTTATTTCGATGCGGGCGATTGTGACAAGCACACCGCAGGGCGACAACGATATAAATCAATCCGTTGCAGGGGAATTTCAAAAGACGCGCGGTGGTTTGAGTCTGATCCTAGTTTTTAAGCGGATCAGACGGTGTGGAAATCAGTTCAAGAACCTGTTCAAACGGCACATTGCGCACTGATTTGACGTCATCTTGTGGCGACAACCAGTTTAACTTATCGCGCAAGCCAACCACCTTGCCCAAAATGCAAACCGCAGGCGGTTCAACCCCGGAACGTTCAACATCATCGGCCGCCTTTTCAAGCGTCGTGATTAAAATGCCCTGCTGTGGCGTGGTGGCCTGACTGATCACAGCAAGGGGTTCATCAGCCGCACGCCCATTCGCCATCAGTTCTGCTGAAATCCGGCGCAGATGTTTCATCGCCATATACATCACCAAAACCGGCGCACCTTTGGCCAGTGCGGCCCAATTGATATTGTCGGGCACTTCGCCACTTGATCCATGGCCGGTAACAAACGTCACCGACGCATTGCAATCACGGTGTGTGGTTGGAATACCGGCATAAGCAGCCCCGGCAATCCCGGCCGTAATCCCCGGCACAACCCGGAACGGTACATTGTGGTCCACAAGGGTCATGCCTTCTTCGCCACCACGGCCAAAGACAAACGGATCACCGCCTTTAAGGCGCAACACGCGCAAGCCTTGCTTGGCAAAATCAACCAGTTGAAGCGAAATATCGGTTTGTTTGGCAGACGGACGCCCACCGCGTTTCCCGGCATAAACACGCTGTGCATCGGGACGCAAAAGGTTCAAAATACGGTCATCGACCAGCGCATCATAAACAACGACATCGGCTTGTTGCATGGCATTGACAGCATGAAGTGTCAGCAATCCCGGGTCCCCCGGACCTGCACCAACAAGCCACACCCAACCCGGTTCAAATACCGGAAAATCAAGCCCAAGTTTCGTCATCGTAAAATACTTCTGTTCCATGAATTTCGGACCATCTGTGCAGGACCGCATCAAGAGGATATGTTAAACAGCAATCAAACGATACGTTCAACATATTACCGAAAATTTATCGTATTAATTTATAAACAACATAATTAATGATGTTTAATTAGACATTCTGCTGCACAGCAGACCCGCACCTTCAATAGCGGGACCAACAGTGAGTTTGATAGGAAAAAATCGACTGATGGCAAGAAAACCAGACGGACCGCTGCGCAACGGATGGACAACGGGGGCCTGTGCCACCGCTGCGACCCGTGCTGCGTGGTTGGCCATCTTGTCTGGCGATTTTCCTGATCCGGTTACCATCACCTTGCCACGGGGGGAAACACCATCCTTTTCCTTGGTGAAGGCAGAAAAGGGTGATGGATGGGCACGGGCAAGTGTCATCAAAGATGCCGGGGATGATCCGGATGTCACCCATGGTGCTGAAATCATTGCCACTGTCCGCCGTGCCAAACCGGGAAATGGCATTACATTTCATGCGGGCGATGGGGTGGGCACCATCACCAAACCCGGATTGCCTTTGCCCCCAGGTGAGGCGGCAATTAACCCCAAACCACGTGAAATGATGGTTGGGCAGATTGCCGAACTTGCCGAGAAATTTGATGTCTCACCAGATGTTGAGATCGAAATTTCCATTCCCGGCGGTCAGGAAATTGCCACCAAAACATGGAACCCACGTTTGGGCATTGTCGGTGGGCTTTCGGTTTTGGGCACCACGGGGATTGTCATTCCGTTTAGCTGTTCAGCGTGGATTCATTCCATCCATCGCGGCATTGATGTTGCCCGTGCAACCGGCCGACAACATGTTGCCGGGGCGACGGGAAAAACGTCTGAGGCCGCCATTCGGACATTTTATGACCTACCCGATGAAGCGATCCTTGATATGGGTGACTTTGTTGGCGGGATGTTGAAATATCTGCGCAAAAATCCGGTCAACTTCGTCAGCATTTCTGGTGGTTTCGCCAAACTGGTCAAGCTTGCCCAAGGTCATCTTGACCTTCATAGCAGCCGGTCACAGGTTGATTTTGACAAGCTGGCCGAAACAATCGCCCTGTCAGGCGGAGATGAAAATCTTCAAATTCAGACCCGCACCGCCAACACGGCAAAACAGGTTTTGGAACTTTGTCAGGCGGCAAACGTTGATATAGCAGACACCATTGCCCGTCAGGCCTGTGAGTCCGCCCGTGCGACGCTTGACGGGGCCAATGCGATTGAAATCGTGATCACGGATCGGGATGGCTTGATCATTGCCCGCCATGGATTTGGGGACTTTGACCAATTCAGGACGGTCACGCCAGACTGATATGCTGCCCGCAGCAGCGCGATGCCACGATACCAACAAGACAAACCAAACAGACCGAAAACAGGTCGCCAAAAACAAGGTAATTTGCCCATGTCGCTTTCCCAACCCGCCAAACGCCCGAAACATATTCTTATTTTCGGCGGCACTGGGGATGCGAACCGAATTATCGAAGACCTGATGCATGAGTTTGGCCGCGATATCCGCATTCAGTTATCTCTTGCTGGTCGCACCAGTGCGCCAAGCATTCCTGATGGTGTTCCCGTTCGTATTGGTGGTTTTGGCGGGCCAGAAGGCATCATTACGCATTTTAAAACAGAACAGATTGATCTGGTGATTGATGCGACACATCCCTATGCGACGCAGATTTCGGGCAATATCGCCCAAGCCTGTCACGCGGTTGCCATGCCCTGCATTCAGTATCATCGCCCCGGATGGGAAAAGACCGAACGCGATAACTGGATCAGCGTAAGATCAATCGAAGAAGCCGCGCGCATTTTGCCCAAACATGGCACACGCGCAATGATCGCAAGCGGGGCAAAGAACCTGCACGCCTTTGAAGGACTTGAAAAAACATGGCTTTTGGTGCGCACAGTTGATGCCCCGCGCGATCCGTTTGATCTTGCCCATGGGGAATGGCTGTTTGCCCGTGGACCATTTAGCGTCGAGGGTGAGACAGAGCTTTTAGAACGCCACGCAATTGATGTGATTGTCTGCAAGAACAGTGGTGGGGATGCGACATTTGCCAAAATTGAAGCGGCAAGAAATCTCGGCATTCCGGTGATCATGATCGAACGCCCCGGTGGCGCACCGGTAACCCAAGCCCCCAGTCGTGAAATGGTCCTTGAGAATATCCGAACGCTTATTACCCAGTTCTAGGTTTGCGCATGTCCGATTGGTTCTAAGCGTTGGTCAAACAAAAACCCCGCCGAATGTTCGGCGGGGTTTTGAATTTTTATCAGCGTTTTTAGCTTAAACGAAACGGCGGAACTCGCCCGATTTACGCGGCGGGCAGAAGCGTTTCAGATAGGCTGGTGCCACTGCTTCGAGGCTGTTGGGTGTGATACCCAAATCGGCAAAGCCGTTGGCACCTTCGGAAACAACATTGTCGGTTTTCAACAAGCGCACCTGATCAGGTGTTAGTGGCGGAACCGGAAGGAATTGCAGGAAGAATGCCTTGATCGATGCCAGCCAGAACGGAACCGGCACCAAGATCGCACTTTGACGTGTGATGTGCAGCATGTCGCGCAACAGACCCATAAAGGAATAGGTTTCCGGCCCACCCAGCTCATAGGTTTTGCCGGCTGCTTTGCTGTTGCCGATTGCGGCAACAAAGGCATCGGCAACATCACCAACATAGACCGGCTGGAATTTCGGACCACCATCGCCCAGAATATCGACCTTGCCTTCGCCCAGATCAACTTTCGGCAGGCCCGGCGCACCAATCACCGGCAGTACCGGCGAGAAACGCGCCAAAGTGGCGAATTTATTGAGGAAGTTGTCGTTCTGACCAAAGACCACCGACGGGCGGAAAATCACGGCATCGGCAAAGGCTTCGCGAACGGCATTTTCACCCGCCAGCTTTGACGTGGCATAGTTCGAAGACGGGTTTTTATCCACACCCAATGCCGACATATGCAACAACGTCTTAACGCCGCATGCCTTGGCTTCTTCGGCGATGCGCTTTGCAGCTTTGACATGGATGTTGACGAAGTTATTGCCACCGCGCTCATAAAGCACACCCAGTAGGTTGATCACGACTTCTGATCCGTTGATCGCGTCCTTGAGCGACCCATCGTCACGGACATCGCAATGGATCGGAACCACTTGGCCCAGATAGCCCATCGGTTTGAGTTTTTTGACGCGCTCAAAGCTTCGGGTCGGAACGCGGACGATAAAATCACGTTCAAGCAGACGCTTGACGATATGACGTCCAACAAATCCGGTGCCGCCAAAGACGGTAACGATACGACGATCCATGCTTGCTCTCTCCTTGCTGGTGGCACGATACGCAGGAATATCTGCGCGCCATACCAGCATTTGGTACCTTCAAGGCCGGTTGCGGAGACCGACCCGATCCGAATGTTATCCTGTGGACAATCATATTGTGCCCAAACAGAAGACGATATGATTGTCCGCAGGCTAGGGGCTAAACCCCATTGGGTTATATACGACGCCGAACCCGCGTCAACAATGTGCTTTTGTTAAACAATCTCTTCTTGAGACGCGAGTTTGGCCAATATTTCATCGTAAAGCGCCATCAAACCGGCGTGATAATCCGGGTAACGCAGCTTTACACCCAATTCTTGCTTAATCCGTGCGTTATCAACGCGCTTGTTATCCTCGTAAAAGCTTGCTGCCATCGGGCTTAGCGTTGCGGTGGCAAAATCTTCCTCAGACGGCGGATCAATGCCAAGCAATCCGCAGGCATGGGCAATCACATCCTGTGGCGGGGCGGCGTCATCATCACACACATTATAGGCCGCCCCACAATTGGGTTGTTTGATAGATGCCAAAACCGTCTGGGCAATATCTTCGACATGAATGCGTGAGAACACCTGACCGGGTTTGATAATCCGACGGGCGCGGCCAGACCGCACGGTTTCAAGCGCATTGCGCCCCGGCCCGTAAATCCCCGCCAGACGGAAGCTTTGCACGCACAGACCATGGCGACGGCCAAGATCAAACCATGCCTTTTCCGCAGCAACCCGGCGGCGACCGCGCTTGCCACTTGGGCGCAATTCATCTTCTTCGGTAACGGTCGCACCCTGATAGTCGCCGTAAACACCCGTGGTCGACAAATACCCAATCCATGTGCCTTCAGCCAGACGGGCCAAATCGCCGCCATGATAATGGATTACAGGATCGCCTTGCCCACCGGGCGGGGCCGAAATCAGGACATGTGTGACGCCATTTAGGGCAGATTTAATATCAGAAATCGGTTTGTCATCGGCAAAGATGAAGGGTTCGATCCCGTCTGACTTAAGCTGCTTGGCCTTATCCGCATTTCGGGTGGTTCCAGCGATTTTCCAGCCTTCTTCGCGCAATTGATCCGCAATAAGACGTGCGGAAAATCCCATCCCGAAACAAAACAGTTTATTGGTCATCAAGGTACCTATATCTGGTCGTGATCGTGCTCTTGGTCGTGTTCGCTGGCAATTGCAGTGCTATTTTGCGCACAGTAACCGCCCCACCCGATCCAGACAAAACCTTTTGGGCCACGATAGATCAATCATCCAGACCATTTGGACACCGTTCTGAGCATCACGGGCCTGATGGATTAGGCGAGACAATCATTATCTTGCCGTTTTCCTGTTGTTTTTTACCCTTCAACGCATTCAGCCATGGTGGTTGGCAGGTCTCATCCCTATGTTGTCTGCAATCTTCTTTTGCCTAAGACGGAGCTTTTTTAAACCATGTCACGACTTTGCGGCCTTTCGACATTTTCCCGTGCTACTTCGACACTTATTCTGGCCGGGTTTGTCAGCATCTGGGCCGCACCGAATGCCAATGCGCAATCTGATCGCAATGGCGGCATCACCACAGAAGAAAAACAGCAATATCAAGACTGCATCAAACTGGCCCAGCTTAAACCCGAAGAAGGGTTTGAAAGTGCGATTGCATGGCGCGATCTTGGCGGCGGCGAACCAGCACGCCATTGCGTTGCTGTTGCCTTGATATCGCTTGGCAAATATGAGGAAGCAGCAACCAGACTTGATGCCCTGGCCAAAGACAGCACCGCAGAACGCGGTGTGGTGGCCGGAATGCTGGCCCAAGCCGGGCAAGCGTGGATGATGGCCAATAATCTTGAATTTGCCTGGCGTGATCAAAGCCGTGCGTTGGAACTGGTGCCAAATAACCCGCAATTATGGGTCGACCGGGCGATGGCCTTGGGCCTTGCCGGGGAATATTGGGAAGCGATTGATGATCTCAATAAGGCGCTTGATCTTGCACCCAATCAGGCAGACGTCCTGATCTATCGTGCCTCGGCTTGGCGGATGCTTGAAAGCTATGATCTTGCGATGAGCGATATTGAAAACGCGCTTAACCTTGAACCCAACAATGTTCAGGCCCTTTTTGAGCGCGGAAAGCTTTATCTCATTGCTGGCAAAAAGGATCTGGCACGCCGTGATTGGTTAAATGTCATAGAAAGTTCAAACGGAACCCCTGTTGCCGATGCGGCAAAAGCGAATATAGAAAAGATGGATGTTCATACTGGATCAAACTAGGGTCAGCACCTATTGTCCGCTGTGATCAGTTTCCTAGGGTCATGACCTAGTATATGAACCGAATACCTTTTGGGGGACGAAATGCGTCGCACGCTTGCCTTGACTGCCCTTGCCGCATCGATTGCGTTTGTTTCAACCGCATCTGTGGCACAGGCACGTGACCAAATCCGGATTGTCGGATCATCGACAATCTTTCCGCTGACCACCAAGGTCGCGGAATATTTTGCCAAATCCACCGATGCACCTGCACCGGTTGTTGAAAGCACCGGGTCTGGTGGCGGGTTTAAACTTTTTTGTGGTGGCGTTGGGGAACAATATCCTGACATCGTCGATTCGTCGCGCCCCATCACGGGATCGGAGATTGCTATTTGTGCTGCCAATTCAGTGCATGACATTAGCGAAATCAAAATTGGCTATGACGGCATCGTCCTTTTGGGATCGCGCAAAGCACCCACCATGGAGCTAACTGCGCGTCAGCTTTATCTGGCCATGGCCCGGACCATTCCGGTCAAAGGGGCCAGTGTGCCGAACCCGAATGTGAAATGGTCGGATGTCGACCCAAGCCTTCCGGATATTGCAATCCGTGTGTATGGTCCGCCCCCGACGTCGGGAACCCGTGATTTGATGGGGCAGCTTTTGCTTGATAAGGGCTGTTCGACATTTTCCGATATCGCCAGTCTCGAATCATCTGACCCCGATAGCTTCCGGCTTCTGTGCCGTACCATCCGCGAAGATGGTGCCTATATCGAAGCGGGTGAAAATGATCGTCTTGTGATCAGCAAATTGGAAAAAGACCCAACCTCTTACGGACTGATGGGCTTTAACAATTTGGAACGTAACCGCGACAAGCTTCAGGGTCTGACCATCAACGGTGTTGAACCCGATTATGAAACCATCCTTGATGGCAGTTATCCGGGGTCACGTGCGCTGTATCTTTATGTCAAAGATGCCCATCAGCAACTTGTTCAATCGCTTGGTGATTTCGTATCGACCTATGTTTCGGATGCGGTGATTGGCGAAGACGGGCTGCTTGCCGATAATGGGTTGGTCCCGCTTCCGCTTGATGAACGCCAAAACACCCTGACGCAGGCGGCAAAGTTCGCAGGCAACTGATCAGACCAATATCACAATTTGATTTCACGGCCGGGCATCAGTCCGGCCGTTTTGCCATCCAGACCTGATTGGTGGCATATTTGGGCGGGTTGCCTTGAAAATCAGAAAATTCCGATATCGAAACAAAACCGCAAACTTCCAACATCAGGCGCATTTCACTGCGATGTATCCAGCGTAATTGGTGCCAGCCATCCTCTGCCCGGATGACAGCACCATCAGGATCGATTTCTTCGAACCGCCAATGTTCGTCAAACCGCTGGGTTAGCGGATCATTGGTCCGTTCCATTGCGGTAATCCGCAACCGGCTTCCGGGCCTTCCGACACCTTCTGGCATCGCGAACAGCGGCAGTTCGACAATTTCGGAGTCACCTTCTGGCAGGCAATAGCGCAAATCCGGGTCCATCAGATCAAGGGCAATGACCCCACCGGGTTTTAAATGGGCATAGGCCCGATCAAGGGCACGGCGCTGATCATTGCCATCGGTGACTTCCTGCAAGCCGCGAAACGGAATGATCACCAGATCAAACTGACGGCCCAGATCAAAGTCACACATATTGCCGAGATGCCATGTCAGACCGGGGTGTTTTGCCGTGGCCTGTTCTAGCATCGCGGATGACAAATCAAGCCCCTCGACCGCAATCCCCAAATCGGCAATGGCCCCACTGATCCGCCCGGTGCCACAGCCAAGTTCAAGCACACCGTTTTGATCTGCGCGACCATTGGTTTTTCGCCCGGACTTTGACCCGGCCTTTGACCCGACAAGACGCGATGCAAGTTTGGTATAAAATGGAATGGGGTCTTCGAAAAGTTTGCGATCAAGATCAGCGCGTAGATCGTAACTTGCGGTATTTAGGCCACCAATAGGGTAGAACTCATCTGATTTGGATGAACGCCTCATTCAAAATCAAGTTCCGCATAATGGCCAGATGGTGGGAAGCTGGCCTGACGGTCGGCTAGAATGTCACGCATGGCAGGGCGGCTTTTGATCCGCATATACCAATCTTTGGCACGCGGATGTTTCGACCAATTGATATCACCCATATAGTCGATCACAGATACCTGTGCGGCCGCCGCCAGATCGGCCATGGTCAAATGATCGCCCGCCAACCAGTTACGACGTTCAAACAGCCAGCCGATATAATCAAGATGATAGGCCGCATTGGTCCGGCCTGCGCGCAGAACCTTGGTATCGGGGGTGCCGGTCGAAAAGAACCGCTTTAGAAGTTTTTCGCCCAGTAAATGTTCGGTGGCTTCGCGGTTAAACTTGCCATCGAACCACGCGACAAGCCGGCGGATTTCAGCACGTTCTTTTGGGTTTGCCCCAAACAGCTTTGGCGCGTCTGTATATACCTCGTCGAGATACTCGCAAATCACGGTTGAATCGCACAGAACCGTGCCGTCTTCTTCTTCAAGAACCGGGACTTCACCGGCTGGATTGATCAGCAGGAATTCGTCACGCCGTTCCCAAACCGGTTCGGCCTTCAATTCAAAATCGAGCTTTTTCTCGGCCAGAACCAAGCGCACTTTGCGCGAAAATGGTGAAAGCCAAAAATGATGTAACTGACGCATAGACGTGAGAATACCCGACCAAGGATGAACGTTTCACAAAGACCTGCATAAAATGCAGCGGAAATCGTAAAACAGATACACGTAAAACCGCAATTCATTACGGTTCGTTTCAGACCCGGAATTGCGAAATCTGTAAAACCACGCAGCCGGTTTGAAGTAAAGGCCTACTTACCAACAGACATGCAATTTTCACTGTTTTGACCCGAACCACCGCCAGAAACCGAAAAAATCAACTATATCCCGCGGCTTTTTGCCAGTTTGAGCATCCCGTCAAGATCAAGACAAGCTTCAAGATGATCGGCCAATTCATCAAGGGCAGCATCAATTCCGGCTTCGAATTGCGTGCTTTGCCCAGCCCGATCGGGGCAAATTGCTGCCAGAAAGGCATGGCGAAAATCATCACTGCCAAACAAGCCATGCAGATAGCAGCCCAAAACCCGGCCATCGGCACTGATTGCGCCATCATTATCCGCCACCCCGTTAAGGGCCAGCCAACTGCGCAGCCGGTCCGGGCCATCGGTTTGACCCATATGAATTTCATAACCCGTCACGGCAGTATCAGCCGCAATCAGGCCAGGTTCGCCGTTTTGCGGGGCACAGGTGACACCATCGGTCTTACGCAGCGTCTTGTCACCGGCCATAACCGTTTCAACATCAAGCAAGCCCAGAGCTGCTTCACTGCCCGGTGCGCCTTCGACCCCATGCGGGTCGTGGACCATCTTGCCCAGCATCTGATAACCGCCACAAATACCGATCACATGCCCGCCACGCCGATGATGGGCCAGAATGTCGATATCCCAGCCTTGGTCTTTCAAAAAACGCAAATCAGCCAAGGTTGATTTTGATCCGGGCAACAGCACCAAATCACAGCCTGCCGGGATCACCTGACCGGGTTTAATAATCAGAAGTTCAACATCATCTTCAGCCGCCAATGGATCAAGATCATCGAAATTGGCAATACGCGGCAAATGGGGAACAGCGATGCGAATGGTTGCACCTGCATCCGCGTCATTATTGCGTTGATATTTCACGTCTTTTTCCAGCGCAACACCGTCTTCCGCCGGGAGATTATAGGCACCAGACCAATATGTTGCGATACCGTAACTTTTTAACCCGCACTGATCAGCGATAATGTCGGTTGCCGACTCAAACAGGGATACATCACCGCGAAACTTGTTGATCACATATCCCTTTAGCCAGTGCCGATCACCGTCAGACAAAAGCGCATATGTCCCAACGATTGAAGCAATCACACCACCGCGATCAATATCCCCAACCAGAATAACCGGGACTTTGGCAGCCTCGGCAAAGCCCATATTGGCAATATCAGCAGCACGTAAATTGACTTCGGCGGGTGATCCGGCCCCTTCGACCAACACAAGATCGGCATCCTTTGCCATGATCTCGAAGCTTTCGATCACCTTGGGCAGAAGATCACGTTTCAGCCGATAATAATCACGCGCCTTGGCACTGGTCAGGACTTTGCCCTGCACCACGACCTGTGCGCCAATGTCGCTTTGGGGTTTGAGCAAAACCGGGTTCATATGCACCGTCGTTTGCACACCGGCAGCACGGGCCTGAAGGGCTTGGGCACGGCCAATTTCACCGCCATCATCGGTGACGGCGGCATTGTTGGACATATTTTGCGGCTTAAACGGGCGCACCCGCAGACCCCGGCGGGTAAATGCACGGCACAATCCGGCCACCAACAAGGATTTCCCAACATCCGAGCCGGTCCCTTGCAGCATCAGGGCAGGAACAGATTGCGCATTCATTGCGGTTTCAAAACTTTCTTGTCAGCGTCTAAATCAGGGCAGTTGCCAATTTCCGCGATCAGAATTCGACGCCAATCTGCGCCTTGATCCCCTGTTCGCGGAACGGATGTTTGATCATAGTCATTTCCGTGACCAAATCGGCCGCCTCGATCAAGGTATCTGGGGCATTGCGCCCGGTCAGGACCACGTGCTGATCAGGAAGCTTTTCAGCCAATGCTCCCAAAACATCCTCAAGCGGCAGGAAGTCATAGCGGAGAACGATATTAATCTCGTCCAAAATCACCATCGAGAAGCTTGGATCGCGCATCATTTCCAAGGCCTTGTTCCAGGCTTCGCGGGCAAGGGCGATATCCTGTGCACGGTTCTGGGTTTCCCAGGTAAACCCCGCACCCATGGCATGGAATTCACACAGATCGGGAAATTTTTTCAGCAATTTGGCTTCGCCGGTTTCCCAACCGCCCTTGATAAACTGAACCACACCAACCTTCATGTCGTGACCGACACAGCGCATCGCCATGCCAAAAGCCGACGATGATTTGCCCTTACCCTTGCCGGTATGAACAATGATCAGGCCTTTTTTATCGATCTTTTGGGCCATCATTTTGTCGCGCGCGGCCTTGATTTTCTTCATTTTCTCGTCATGGCGCGCGTTGACGTCGACGTCTGGCTGGCTTTTATCGGTCATGGTCTTATCCCTTTGAATTGCGCCCCCACAATGCGGCGAAATCATAGTTGGGATCAAGGGCAGTTTTGCGGTTTTAAATCCAATCAATACAGCAGCCACAAAAGAAAAGCGCCGCCCGATGGACCGCACTTTCCCCTAGCTTTTGGTGGTTTCTTACCACCCACAAATATGCTGGCAATAACTAGGCTCAGGACCTATTAATTTGGTTAGAATGGTTGACCTGATTTGTGCGGATACACGGAGCGATACCTTGAAAGATATATATCTTTCAAGGTTTTGCGACAAAGTAGCCCGTGCAAATCAGGTCAATCCAAAGGACAGACGTTATATTTGCAAACTCCTGCGTCAAATCCCTTAGACGGGATACCAATCCACCCGGCGGGCTTTTCCTTGTA
>JAHQVT010000003.1 GCA_019634165.1 Rhodospirillales bacterium | reverse complement strand
CGTGATACCACGAGCTTTCTCTTCCGGTGCTTTATCGATCATGCTGTAATCCTGGAACGACGCACCACCGGCTTCTGCCAGAACTTTGGTGATCGCTGCGGTCAGCGTGGTTTTACCGTGGTCAACGTGGCCGACGGTGCCAACGTTCACGTGCGGTTTTGTACGCGCAAACTTTTCTTTAGCCATTGTACTCAGATCCTAATCCGAACCAAAAAAAACACGTAGAAACCCACCGCACGAGCCGACGGGTTCATCATAAAATTGGAGCGGGTGAAGGGAATCGAACCCTCGTCGTAAGCTTGGAAGGCTTCTGCTCTACCATTGAGCTACACCCGCATATATACTAGTGCGAGCTCTCGCGAGGGCGAGAGAATGGTGGAGGGGGCAGGATTCGAACCTGCGTAGACTAAGTCGGCGGATTTACAGTCCGCTGCATTTGACCGCTCTGCCACCCCTCCATCAGGGTCGTAACGCCATCCGGGTTTGACCCCGGCCTCGTTGCGGCGAGGGAGGGAATACGGCGATGGGCCATGTGTTGTCAACAGCAAAAAAAGCACGAAATCGTATTTCCTTTCCTATATGTTCCCCAAGCTTTGCTGATCTAGCGAAACAAATTGCATTCAGTTCCTTACGGCCCGGAGGTTTCCGCCATTATGTCGCGTCGCAATAACTCACGTTCAGGAAATCGTCATCAAGGTGACGTCGGGCAGGATAACCTCCCGCAAAACGATGAAAACCAAGAACGCAATTCGCGCCGTGGACGAAAGCGCGGCCGCGATGGTGGTTCATCGGGTGGAAATTCGCGCCTGATTCTCTTTGGGCGTCACCCTGTCCTTATGGCAATTGCCAATCCGCAGCGCACGATTCACAAAATCTGGGCAACCGAAAATGTCCGCGATGAAATCAATGCCGCCCTGGCGGACGCTGAACGCACCGACATTGCCGTTGATGCCGCCGGACGTACCGATCTTGATGAAATGCTGCCACCGGGCACTGTGCATCAAGGTATGGCCATGCATTGCGCCCCCCTGCCCCAGCTTTCAGTCGAAGAATTGATCGCCGACCATCGGGATTCGGAACAATGCACCGTGCTTGTTCTTGATCAGGTCACCGACCCGCATAATGTCGGAGCAATCCTGCGCAGTGCGGCGGCCTTTGGGGCATCAGCCGTGATTGTCCCTGATCGTCATGCGCCGCTTGAAACCGGTGTCTTGGCCAAATCAGCCAGTGGCGCACTTGAAACCGTGCCCTATATCCATGCCGGCAACCTTAACCAGACGCTTGATAAGCTTAAAAATGCGCATTTCTGGTTGGCAGGTATGGATGGTTACGCCGAACAAACCATGGCCGAAGCCAAACTGCACGGCCGGGTCGGGATTGTCATGGGGTCCGAGGGCGAAGGCCTGCGTCGTTTGACCCGCGAATCTTGTGATTTTCTGGTCAAGCTTCCGATGTCTGACCGCATCGAAAGCCTTAATGTATCTAACGCGGCGGCTGTTGCGCTTTACGAGCTTTACCGCAAGTAAGAATGATGCGAATCTAGGGGGGAAATCAGAGATGCAAAATTCTGTGATTCACCCCCTTGCATTCAGGAACGGTCTGGACTAAGTTTCGCGCCGCCTGAGCCGGCATAGCTTTAACTGGTAGAGCAGCGGATTTGTAATTCGAAGGTTGGGAGTTCGAGTCTCTCTGCCGGCACCATTAAAAAGAAAACCCCGCACGCCTTTTGGCTGCGGGGTTTTCTTTTGGTTTATTTCCTTATCAAAGCCCTATCCGCCCCGGCGCGAAGACGCATAGCGTTCCGATTCTTCATAATAATCGTCGAACCCGATCCTCTGACGCAAATCAGGCCACGCCATCAGCTTATCGTCGCGTGGGGCACCCTGCTTCATGGTTTGCAGGGTCTCAACCATCGCCTTCATGGCGGCTGCCATCAGCGATAAGGGATATGCCGCAATCTGATAGCCGATTTCTTTAAGCTCATTTGGCGACAAATCGGGAGTTTCCCCGCCTTCGACGATATTGGCCATCTTTGGCCCAGAAAGTTCGGCACAGACTGTGCACATTTCCTCGACCGATTTGGGGGCTTCGACAAACAGGATGTCCGCGCCCAGTTCCTTGAACTTTGCCGCACGGTCAATTGCCTCGGCCAGACCGTGCTGATGACGGGCATCGGTGCGCGCCAAAATCAGAATATCTGCCCCGGCTTCGCGGGCATCGACGGCAGCACGGATGCGATCAAACGCCTCGTCCCGTCCGACAACTTCCTTGCCCTTGGTATGGCCGCAGCGTTTCGGGGCAAGCTGGTCTTCGATCATAACCGCCGCACAGCCTGCCTTGGCAAAGCCCGTGACGGTCCGACGCACATTCATCGCATTGCCATATCCGGTATCGCCATCGCCAATCAGGGGGATTGAAATTGCATCGGTAATGTTCCGCGCCTGATCAAGGACTTCGCCGTAAGACATCAAACCAAGATCCGGCGCACCTATGCGGGCAGCAGATGTTGCGAATCCCGACATAAAGGTCAGGCCGAATCCTTCTTGTTCAATCAGCTTGGCCGAAAGGGCGTCAAAACAGCACGGCATGGTGATCAGATCACCCGTCGCAAGAAGAGCGCGGAGCTTGTCCGCAGGTGTTTGATTATGTGTCATCGGTCATCACAATTTGAACGGAATATAAAGGGCAAGATCATGCCAGAGATATAAAATCGCAGCACAAACAAACATCAGGATCAGGAACGGGGCGACACCACTTGCCACCTCGCCCAACCGGGCCTTGGCAACAGATTGGATCACATACAGGTTCAATCCAACCGGCGGCGTAATCAGGGCACATTCGACCATGATCACCATATAGACCCCAAACCAGATCGGATCAAAACCAAGAACCAAAGCCGCAGGCAGCAGAACCGGCGTCATGATCAGCACCATTGATAAGGCTTCAAACACCAGCCCCATCACCAACAGAACCGCTGTGACAATCAGGATAAAGCCAAGTTCGGTATCAATCCCCTGCGTGATCATCACCGAAATATCCTGTGGGATTCGATACAGGGTAATCGCCTTGCCAAATACCTTGGCCCCGGCAATGATCAAAATGATCGATACCGTGGTCGCCATGGATTCAAACACCGCCTTTTTGAACGCATCCCACGTCAAAACCCGCATGATCGGTCCGGTAATGATCAAGGATGCGGCAAAGCCGATCGCCGCGGCCTCGGTCGGCGTAAAGGCGCCTGAATAAATCCCCGAAATGATCAGAACAGCCAAAACCACGGCTGGAAGAGCGCGTAATGTTGCACGACGCCTTTCAGGCCAACCTTGTTTGGCTTCGCGTTCCTGACCGCCAAAGCGGGCATAGATCATTGAGAACACGATAAAGAACAACAGCAACGCAATCCCCGGCCCGATTCCGGCCAGAAACAGCGAAATCACCGATTCTTCGGTGACAAAGCCATAAATGATCATGGGAATCGATGGCGGGATCAAAATGCCAAGCGTTCCGCCTGCGGCCAAAAGGCCATAAACGAACTTCTTGTTATAGCCCCGGTTGATCATTTCCGGGATCGCAACCGTACCAATGGTAGCCGCCGTTGCAACAGACGACCCTGAAATCGCCGCAAACACACCGCACGATAAAATCGTCGCAACCGCCAAACCACCGGGCCAATGTCCAACCCATGCACTGACGGCAGCAAACAGATCATTGCCCACACCGGCACGCAGCAAAACATTCGACATCAACAAAAACAGCGGCACCGCCAATAAGATAAAGCCATCAAGCGTGGATAAAACCGCCTGTGGTGCCATCAAGGGTGAAAACCCGCCCAGCACCAACATGGCAAGACCAAGCCCGCCCAAGGCAAAGGCAACAGGAACCCGCATCAAAAGCAGGCCAAACATCGCCCCAAGGGTCAGAATAATCGTCATTCGTGTGCCCCTTTTGGAATGTCTTTGCCGCGCAAAAGACCAATGATTTCAATCACCGCCTGAATGGATAAAAGCGCAAACCCCACCGCAACGGGCAATTCAGCCACCCATGCAGGCAGGTCCAGCATCGTGCCGCTGGTCCGTCCGCGTTCAAAACTGTCAAAGAAAATGTCCCAGCCCTTGATCGTTACCATCACCGAAAAAGCCAGAATGCACAGCATGGCAATAATCTCCACACCGCGTTGAACCTTTGGGGCAAGCAACCGGGTCACCGCATCAACCGAAATATGACGGCGTGCCGCCAAAGCCCATGGCATGCCCAGCAATGATCCCCAAATCAGGCAAAGCTGCGAAAGTTCAGCCGCCCAGATTGTCGGACGAATAAAGAAATACCGGGCCAAAACTTCGTAGGTCAGCATACAGCCCGCAAGCACGAACAAAATGGCTGCGACCCACGCCAGAAACAGCGTCAATCGATCAAACATCATTTAAATAATGCTGTCTTGGCGGTACGATCAAAACCGCACCCGTCAAACAGCCATCTCCTTGATCAATAAAAGGCGTGAAAATTACCCGCTAGAAAAGGCAAAAGGTAGTCAACCGGTCGCCACCGCAGTTGATGGCGACCGATCAGCATCATCAGAATTTCTGAGCTGCTTCAAAGACCTGCTTGCCAAGGTCGCCAGCATCTTCAAGGAAGGCATCATAGACCGGCTGGGAAACAGCACGCCATTTGGCGAACTCTTCTGCGGTCGGACGATACACCTTCATACCGGCTTCTTCCGAAGCAGCATAAGCCGCAGCTTCGATATCGCTCATGCGGTTACGCACATCAGCCTCGGCAAACATTGCTGCGTTATTGATGATGTCGCGCTGCGCATCGGTAAGACCGTTCCAAAAATCGGTATTCACCACAACGATGAACTCGATATCGGCATGGTTGGTTACGGTGATATGGTCCATAACTTCCCAAAGATGACGGGATTTAACCCCCGAAACACCGGTCATGCCGATGTCAACCGTGCCACGCTGATAGGCAATATATTGCTCGGAACCGGAAATAAGGGTCGGTGCACCACCTGCGGCAACGGTAAAGTCACCAAGCGTTTTGCCAAAGACACGGACTTTTTTGCCTTCCATGTCAGCCGGACCATGAAGCGGTGCGTCTTTCGACAGCATGATCGCCCCACCATAAGCCTGCCACCACAGAACAGACGCACCCGTTTCAGCAATTGCCGCATCAAGCGGACCCCGTACCGGTGATCCTTTGGCAACGGCTTTGCGAACTTTTTCTTCGGTATCAAAAACGAACGGCTGATAGAAAATATCAACAGCAGGCACATCGCCAACATAGCGGGTCAGTGATGCGACACCCATTTCGATTGCGCCCGATCCCACCGCAGCAGGAACTTCTTTGTCTTTGTAAAGCTGGGCTGAATCATAAATCTGAACTTCGATATCGCCGTTCGATTTTTCTTCGACCTCTTGCTTAAACAACAAAAGGTTTTGGCCAAGGTGGCTTTTCAACGGCAACTGCAACGAAATGCGCAAGGTAAGGTCCGCTGCATTCACAGCACCGGAAAATCCGACTGCCGCCATCAAGGCTGCGGCAAGGGCAAGTTTCTTCATGATGAACGTCCTCCGAGAACTTTTATTTTAATTCTTTGTGTAAGTCCGCAAGGATGCGCCTAATTTTCGACGCTGTTCAACATGTTTCGCTATGTTCAATGCCCCTATCAAAAAACCCTTAGTGCGCCGCACAACCCCTTGAACAGCTACGGAAAACGCGACTTTCCCGCATGCTACAGTTCCTATTACGGCAGCGCAGTATTGCAATTTGTGATTGCCGGGCCACTCATTGCAATGAGCGTGGCATGCCAGAACGACCATTCTGAATACCGAAATAGAGAATCGCCACTGAAACCAAGGCGCTAATCATGCAGGCGTTTAAACATCACCGTCGTTGCGCTTAGCTTGTCGGAAAACGGGTCACGGGCATATTCCGGGATCACGCCGGCACGCTCAAACCCAAGGGATGCATAAAGCGTTTCGGCACTATCCCCGGTGCGGGTATCAAGGGTCAGCAAACTGCGCCTCAATTCCCTTGCCCGATCTTCTGCCGCGATCATCAGCAAACGGGCAATCCCGCGCCGACGGCAATCCGGGCGAACCATCAATTTACTGATGTCCCCGCGATGGCGTTGATTGGGCATGGTGTCATAATCAAGCTGAACCGTTCCAACCACCCGGTCATCGTCAAGGGCAACAAACAAATCTCTCTTGCCTCCACGCAGTGCAGGAACAATTCGGTCACGCCAAAACGTGCTCGCTTCATCCAGCGGAAAAGGTTCGATAAAGCCGATGCTCGCCCCATCATGAACGCAGGCATGCAACATATTGCCAAACTGGTCGATTTTTGCGATCAAGCCATCTGCATCAAGGCAGATGATCGCTGGTGTCTTGGAAGTCACGGTCATGATCGCCTCAAATTCGCTGACATTATTCGACAATAAACAGGTGATAGCGGGCTCCGGTGTTTTTTGGAGTTTGAAACACGCTCGCACCGCGCAACTGATAGCGCAGGCAATCCCCGGCCCGTAATCTGTACGACTTTCCATCAATCTGCATTGAAAGTTCTCCCTCCAACATCACCAGATGATGCTCCATCCCGTCACGCGGGGTTCCGGCATATTCAATCCGTTGCCCCGGATCAATTTCAACTTCAAGAACCTCGCCCGCCAAGTTCTTTGATCCGGGTGATACCAGACGACGGCGATAACCGGTTTCTGGATCGGTCCAGATTTCCTGTGCCGCACGGGCAACCAATGGGGCAAAATCATCTTCAACCATCTGCATCAGACGCGACAAAGTCACCCCAAACGCGACACACAATTTCCCCAGTACACTGGCCGTCGGGCTGACATCGCCATTCTCGATACGTGAAAGGCTCGCCCGGCTGACAGAACTGCGCTTTGCCAATTCATCAAGCGACCACCCGCGTTCCGCCCGCAATGCCGATAACCGTGCGGCAAGCCGTTTTTCAATGTCGTCCATCTCTCGCTCCGAATCCCAATATTGGGATATTTTTCCATTTATGGGATTTCGTCAAGATAGAAAAACCGGCTACCCGGCCGGTTGTGATTTCAAAGGGTGTTATCTGTTGATCCGCAACAGCAGCAAATATTGGTGCGGCCCTTTTAGGGGGTGTTTTTCATCACACCCGCCTTGTTCAAACGTCATGAATGGGCCTGCGCCCTATTTCCCGTCTTCAAGATCAAATCCGGCACGGGTCCAGCTTTGAATACCGCCCTTCAGATTGGAAATCTCGCAATCAACATGGGGCAAGACCGCATTGGCCGCACCAAAAGATCGTTGGCCAACAGCACAGACAAACACCAGATCGGTCTCAGTTTCATCCGTCAGATCAACAAGTGCGGGAATATCGAAATTTGAGGTCGGAATATTGATCGCAGTTTCAATGTGACCAGTGGCGAATTCTTCGGGTTCGCGCACATCAATCACTGTCACATTTTCCTGACCGATCAAAAGATCAAGTTCATGGGGTTCAACAAACTTAACTGCACCGTCGGTCATTAGAATCAGGGTCCATCAACTGGTTTGGAATGATTGATCTGTGGCGATCAATTTGTCCGGATATCAGGCTGTGATAATGTAGGCTTCGTCTATTGTGCAAATGCAAAATATTTTCGCGCCCGTTTTGCACCCCGGATTGCGCAGTCAAACGCCCAGATACCGTCAACCACACGGCGGATTACGGTGTCACTGAGATGTGAACATACAAGAAGAAATTTCGTCAATAATCGTTACGCCTTACCTTGCGGAACCCCATCCTGATTCCCAAGTCAAATACAGAAGACATTTTACAGGCGCAAAAACCGTGATCACACATCAGGGGTTTGCCCGGACGGGTTTTAAGTCGATACCAAAGGCTGCTGCAACAAGGGCCAAGTATCGCAACCAACAGTAGTAAATACTGAAATACAGCACGGTAATATAGGCAACTCCAAACTCTTGGCATCTTCTGCCGATTATTAACCAGACGCTAAATAGACTTCTTTAAAATATTTACAGTCAGGCAAGAGCATCGCAACGACTTTTGCCGACGTTATAACAGCGAGGCGGCCACTCTCAGGCCTGCTGCACCGCAAAACAGGCAAGACAGGAAACGTAAGTTTGATACGCATGAGATAACGTTTGAAAGGAGACCGCGCCATGGCTGAAGACAAGGATATCTTCGAGCTGTATGCGGAAGGGTATGACGGGAAACAACAAACCGAACTGACCATCCGCGATTACCTTAATCTGTGTCGCGAAGACCCAACGGCCTATGCATCGGCCGCTGAACGCATGATTTCGGCAATTGGTGAACCTGAACTAATCGACACCTCGACAGATTCTCGCCTTGGCCGCATCTTCCTGAACCGAACCATCAAACGTTACCCTGCTTTTGCCGACTTTTATGGCATGGAAGAAACCGTCGAACGCATCGTCGGGTTCTTTAAATATGCTGCCCAAGGGTTGGAAGAACGCAAACAGGTTCTTTATCTGCTTGGCCCGGTTGGCGGGGGTAAAAGTTCGCTTGCCGAACGGCTTAAGGAATTGATGGAGCGTGAACCGATATATGTCCTGAAGGCTGGTGACGATATCAGCCCGGTTTTCGAAAGTCCGCTTGGTCTGTTTAACCCGGCCAAAATGGGCGATGCAATCGAGGACAAATACCGTATCCCCAAACGTCGCCTGACCGGTCTTATGTCGCCTTGGGCGGTCAAACGCCTTGATGAGTTTGGCGGGGACCTAACCAAATTCTCGGTTGTTAAACTAATCCCGTCGCGTCTGCGCCAGATCGGCATTGCCAAAACCGAACCCGGCGATGAAAACAATCAGGATATTTCATCGCTTGTCGGTAAGGTTGACATCCGCAAGCTTGAATATTTCAGCCAGAACGACCCGGATGCCTATAGCTATTCCGGGGGGCTAAACCGTGCCAATCAGGGCTTGCTTGAATTTGTCGAAATGTTCAAAGCCCCGATCAAGATGCTCCATCCCTTGCTGACCGCCACACAGGAAAGCAACTATATCGGCACGGAAAACCTTGGTGCCATTCCGTTCCAAGGCATGATCCTTGCCCATTCCAACGAAGCCGAATGGCAAACCTTCAAGGCCAACAAAAACAACGAAGCCTTTATTGACCGTATCAGCGTCATCAAAGTGCCCTACTGCCTGCGTGTCACCGAAGAAACCATGATCTATGACAAGCTTCTGCAAGGATCAGAACTTGAACAAGGGGCCTGTGCACCCGGAACACTTAAGATGCTTGCGCAGTTCTCTGTGCTGTCACGCTTGCAGGAACATGAAAATTCCAACCTCTATTCCAAGATGCGCGTTTATGACGGTGAAACGTTAAAAGACGTCGATCCCAAAGCAAAATCAATGCAGGAATACCGTGATACCGCCAGCGTTGACGAAGGCATGGACGGCATTTCAACCCGCTTTGCCTTTAAGGTTTTGTCTGAAACCTTCAACCATGACACCAACGAAGTCGCCGCAGACCCGGTGCATCTGATGTATGTCCTTGAACAGGCGATCCGGCGCGAACAATACCCCGAAGAACGCGAAAAGGATTATATGGACTTCATTAAGTCCGAGCTGGCCCCGCGTTATGCCGAATTTATCGGGGCAGAAATCCAGAAGGCCTATCTCGAAAGTTATTCCGATTACGGGCAGAACCTGTTTGATCGCTATGTATCCTACGCCGATGCATGGATCGAAGATCAGGACTTCAAAGACCCCGACACCGGACAGCTTCTTGATCGCAAGATCATTGATCAGGAACTATCCAAAATCGAAAAGCCTGCTGGCATCGCCAACCCGAAAGACTTCCGTAACGAGGTGGTTAAATTCGCCCTGCGCGCGCGCGCCAATAACAAGGGCAAAAACCCATCGTGGACATCTTACGAGAAGCTTCGCGAAGTCATTGAAAAGCGCATGTTCAGTCAGGTCGAAGACCTGTTGCCGGTGATTTCTTTCGGATCGAAAAAAGACGGCGAAACCGAAAAGAAACACAACGAATTCGTCAAACGCATGATTGATCGAAGCTATACCGAACGTCAGACCCGCCGTCTGGTCGAATGGTATATGCGCGTGAACAAGGCCGGTTAAGCCAAGTCCCACACTAACCGGCCCTACCGGGCGGTTTCTCCCTTGTCCGCCCGGTGTCTTTTCAACACGGGATGCATCGCATGCCAATGTATCGCGTAATGATCAAGGCCCAAATAAGCGGCACACAGCACTTTATGAACCCATAAAACAGTGTGCCCGCCAAGGATAGATTGCCCATGCTCTATATCGTTGATCGCCGTAAGAACCCGACAGGCAAAAGTCTTGGCAACCGACAGCGCTTTATGCGCCGGGCCAAGGCACAGATCAAAAAAGCCGTCGAAGATACCATCCGAACACGCGGCATCACCGATATTAGCAGCGGCGATCAAATCACCATTCCCAGCAAAACATTAAAAGAACCAGGGTTTCATCATGCCGGGCGCGGCGGCAACCGCAATTATGTCCTGCCGGGCAACAAGAAATTCGTTCAAGGTGATCGTATTGCCCGACCGCAAGGAGGCGATGGCGGTGCCGGTGGATCAAAGGCAAGCCCGGATGGCGACGGGGAAGATGAATTCCAATTCACCCTAAGCCGGGATGAATTTCTTGATATCTTTTTCGAGGATCTTGAACTTCCCGATCTTTTGAAAAAAAGCCTGAAACAAACCACCGCATTTCGCAATGCGCGTGCCGGATACTCTGTCGAAGGAAGCCCCGCCAATCTTAGCCTTGTGCGCACCATGCGCAATTCATTGGCACGGCGCATTGGGTTGCGCCGCCCCAAAACCGCTGAAATCCGCGAACTTGAAGATAAAATTGCAGCCCTTCAGGCCAAGGCGGAAAAACGCCCGTCAGGCAAACTGACCAAACTTGATGATGAAAAACTGCACGGGTTTCTCGCCGACCTTGAAGAAGCCAAGCGCCGCATGAAGGCGATCCCGTTCATTGATCCGATCGACACCCGCTTTAACCAGTTTCAACAAATCCCAACGCCGAACACACAGGCCGTTATGTTCTGTTTGATGGATGTATCAGGATCAATGTCCGAACAAATGAAGGAACTGGCCAAGCGGTTCTTCATGTTACTGCATCTGTTTTTGCACCGTCGCTACAAGCATGTCGAAGTGGTGTTTATCCGCCATACATCGCGCGCATCCGAAGTTGACGAAGAAACGTTTTTCTATTCACGCGAAACCGGCGGAACCATCGTTTCCACCGCCCTTGAAGAAATGAAAAAGGTGCTCAAAGACCGCTACCCGACCGATCAATGGAACATCTACGCCGCACAGGCATCGGATGGCGATAACTATTCCAATGACGGGGCAAAATGCACAGCCCTTCTGGCCGAAGACCTTCTGCCGAAATGTCAATATTACGCCTATATCGAAATCACAGACGAACGCGAGGCCGAAATTTTCGCCGCCGCCGAAGGCGAAACCGCCCTTTGGAAATCCTATGCCCCCTTGGCATCAAACAATCAGCGCTTTGCCTTAAAACGCGTAACCAAGGCTTCGGACATCTTCCCGGTATTTCGCGAACTGTTTGCCAAAAACCGTGCGGAGGCCCAGTCATGAGCAGCAAAACAAAATCCGCTGACACACAGGAACCAGATACCAGAAAATATCTGTTCACCAGTGCTGACTGGGATTTCGAAACGCTGAAATCGACCTATGACGCGATCGAAGACATCGCCCTGAACGAGCTTAAACTCGACGTCTATCCCAATCAGGTTGAAGTAATTACATCCGAACAGATGCTTGATGCCTATTCATCCATCGGCATGCCATTGATGTATCACCACTGGTCGTTTGGGAAACGCTTTGTCCGTGATGATATCATGTATCGCAAAGGCTATCAGGGGCTTGCCTATGAAATCGTGATCAATTCCAACCCCTGCATTTCCTATGTGATGGAAGAAAACACCGTTGTCATGCAGACCTTGGTCATGGCCCATGCGGCCTTTGGCCATAATCACTTTTTCAAAAACAACTATCTGTTCAAACAATGGACAGACGCCGAAGGCATTCTTGATTATCTACAATTTGCCAAACGCTATATCGCCAAATGCGAGGACCGCTATGGCTTTGATGCGGTAGAACGAGTGCTTGATGCGGCCCATGCCCTGATGGAACAGGGGGTTAATCGCTATTCCCATCCCGAAAAGCCCAATCTGGCGGCCGAGCTTGCCCGCGAACGCGAACGGGCAAAATACGAAGATGAAACCTATAATGATCTATGGCGCACCCTGCCCCAGCCCGACCTTGATGATCAGGATATTGACGAACTAAAACGCAAAATGCGCATCGAAGAACGCCGTGCACAGTTCGGGCTTCCTGAAGAAAACCTTTTATACTTCCTTGAGAAAAATGCACCGACACTGCATGCGTGGGAACGCGAACTTCTGCGGATCGTGCGCAATATCGGGCAATATTTCTATCCGCAGAAACAAACCAAGGTGATGAATGAAGGCTGTGCCTGTTATGTGCATTACGCCATCATGAACAGCCTGTATGACAAAGGCCTGATTTCCGAAGGTGCGATGATGGAATTCATCGATTACCATTCGCGCGTTGTCTTTCAGGCCGAATATGACGATCAACGCTATTCCGGGTTTAACCCCTATGCGCTTGGCTTTGCCATGATGCAGGACATCCACCGGATGTGCATTGATCCCACCGAAGAAGACCACAAATGGTTCCCCGATATTGCCGGCAATGGCCAGCCGGTTGAAACACTGAAAGAAGCATGGGCGCATTACCGCGATGAAAGCTTCATCCTGCAATTCCTGTCGCCCAAACTGATGCGCGATATGCGGATGTTTATGATCAATGATCAAAGCACGACCCCGCATCTCGAAGTTGCCGCCATCCATGATGACAATGGCTATCGCAATGTGCGCCGGTCGCTTGCCCGGATGCATGACATTTCAGTCCGCGAACCAGATATGCAGGTTGTCGATGTGGATATTCGCGGCAACCGGCAACTTTACATCCAGCATACCGAACATGAAGGCATCCGCCTTGAAGCCTCAGAAGCCGAAATGACGCTTGGCTATATCGGACAATTGTGGGGATATGGCGTCACGCTTCAGGCGGTTGATAATGAAACCGGCGAAATCCTGCATGAAATGAATTTCAAACCTGAAAATGATGGTACTGCCTAAGGCAATGAAACGCCTCTAATAGGCATTGCCTTCTAGCCATAGAAGTGGCGCGATATTAAGGTTTTCCGGCCCCAATTCGTCATTCTCGATGTTAAACACTTTGCGCTCGGAAAGTCGTGCTTCTTCCAATGCGGCGACAATTCCCGGATCAGAATTGAAATGCTCCATAAACGCACCTGAAACATATGCGCGCGCCAAACCTTGTTCTAAAATCCGGTGGCGCACCATGTCATCTTTGCGCACATAAAAGAAAAAATCATAGGGATAGACGACCGTAACACTTGTATCCAAGACGAAATTAAACCCATTCTTTTTTGATAGTTTAAGCTCTGATTTTCCTTGTTTTACTGTGCTTGCCAAAAGATCAAAGCGGTTGCCTTCCAACATCGCGAACAATTGTTTTCTGGGCGCTCGGACCACACAAAATCCGTTATCTTCGAAAACCTTGGCGTCAGGCCAATCATTGCTGAACCCAATGCAAAACCGTTTCAGTTCTGCCAAAGAGGTGACTTTTGCCAACACTTTTGCCTGATCAGGATTGACCAAGAAAACCCGATGCCCCAGCAATCCGCGCGTTAATGGATAGTTGACCTGTAAAAAGCGTTCTTCGCGTTCCTTGCTATAACTGTTCACCGTGACGGAAACTTCACCATCATCCAGTAATTTAAATACGCGAAACTGGGTTAGTCCGGGGATTTCCGTAAACTCGAATGAATGATCGCCATCCGCATGTTCAAGCGCCATTTCGAGAACTTCAAACTCATAGGAAAACAGCCCCTTAACCCCAGGCGGCAGGGCAAGCTTAAAGGTCTCGGCCATCACTGGTTTTAACCCAAGGGTCAATACCAGAACCATCATCCCCAGACCGAAGAATGAAAATTTGAACTTCCCCATTTGGCCACCCCTTCGACACTGTGTTCATAAGAATAGCGGGTTATCAAGGTCCATATTCATTCACATTTTTGGTTGATTTTCGTGGGTTTGTACAACCGCCAAGCGCGCGAAATTCAAAATAAGGCTGCAAAGCTCAATACGTCCCGCGTCACGGGATTTTATAATGGAGCCCAGTGTCACACCTATTGGCAGAGTGACAATGTGAATGATCTCGGACTTTAGAATATATTGGAAGACCAAACGCAAAATGTAAGGCGCGACCTTGCGCATGGATCAGGACCCGAATTCGATTCTTAACTTCCTTGGTGCGCGTAATCTTATTCGGGGTGTGGGTGCCGGGTTGCCTTCCGGCCCGTCCATTGCCAAGCATCTTGGCATCGAAGTCATCGACCTTGACGAAAATGAACCCGCCGGACTTTGGTTCTATATCCTAAAAGAAGCCGAGGTTACATCTGGCGGAACGCATTTGGGGCCGCTCGGATCACTGATCATTGATGCGGTCTTTGCCGGTTTGCTTCTTGGCGATCCCCGATCGTTTTACAATCTGGAACCGGACTGGAACCCGAACGACGACCCACTTCTGAAACCAACCATTGATAATATCGATACGGGAATTTCAGATGTTTGGGAACTTGCCAGCATTATTCGTATCTCTGGCTTACCCATCGAGTAATCTGCCCGAAAGACTTGATCATCCTACCAAAAACCGCACCAACTACAGGTGCGGTTTTTTTGTTTCGATCCCGGAATTTATCTATTTCGATCAGACAATAAATCTTAATTAGATCAATTCGTCAGCCAGTAACGACTTGAACGATCTGCCGTCCGCGTACTCATGTCGGCATTTTCAATATCGATGATCCGCCGGTTTGCGTGGCGAATATGCTCAACCGCATTGCGCATCGCGCGATTAGACTGGAAGTATTGAATGAAGGCACCGTTCCGAAATGCGGTCTCAAAACCTTGTTCAAGAATATGGTGCAGTTCCGTATTTTGTTTGGCTAAATAATAGAAGAAATCATACGGATACCGAATGAGAAGATCCTGCTCAAGAACCAAACCGCGTTCCGTAAGATCAGGTAAATTTTCACCGACAAGTGCCTCATGCACCGCACGATGAAGCATCTCAAAACGGCCCTTTTCAAGCATATCAAACAATGCTTTCTGCGGCGCTTCTTCAACACATAATCCCGCTTCTTTTAAAATGCGGGTATCCTGCCAGTTTGCCCCCGATCCAATACAATAAGGTTTAAGATCATCCAGAGTCTGAACCTTAGATATTTTATCTTGAAGCGATGGATGGATCACAAGAATCCGATATCCCTGCAGGCCAAGGGTCAAAGGAAAGTCTACCTGTAAAAACTCCCGCTCCAACGCGCTGTTATAGCCCCCAAGAGTGACATTGATGTACCCTTGCCTGATCATGTCCAACAGGCGCCCTTGCGTCAGACCTTCTATAAGAATGACTTCAAGGCTGTGTTCCCCCGGCGCATGTTCAAGCGCAAGTCGCAAAGCACCAACCTGATATTCAAAATAAAGTTCCGATCCGGACGGCAACGCCATCCGAAAGGTTTCCGCGTGCGCGGCACGCGAATTGATACCATTGGCTGTGAAAAGACCAATAACGACTAAGACGACAAACCGGAAAAAACGGTTCATTTTTAAACCTGACCAGTTGGCTCCTGAAAAACGCCTTCCTTGTTAGATTGTAGTACGCCCCCAAAAGGTAAAGGGCTGGCAGCCAATCCCGACGATCTTTATGGAAAGTCGGACGGTAATCCGACGCAATGCCCCTGCATGATTTTCTGCTGTTTTAACATCATGGTCATTTTTCTCTTGACGTTTTGTTATGATATAACATAACAAAAGATATCTTGATCGCCCCACCCCATACCGGATCGAAAACATGCACCCCTTCCCCAAAGCACTTCGTCGTTTTCTCCTTGCCGCCCCTGTTATGGCAACGGCACCCTTGGCCGTCACGGCCCCCCTCCCCGCTGCTGCCCACGGTCATGATGTGCCCAATGTGGTTACATCGATCAAACCGATCCACGGCATCGCCAGCGCCATCATGAAAGACATTGGCAAGCCTGTTCTTCTGCTTGATGGGGCATCATCGCCGCACGCCTATTCCCTTCGCCCAAGCGAAGCCCGTGCGCTGCGCGATGCTGATCTTGTGGTTTATGTCTCCCACTCGCTTGAAAGCTTCCTGCAAAAACCTTTGCAGTCCTTGTCAGACAAAAGCCATGTTCTTGAACTGATCGACCTTCAAGGTCTTGCCCTTCGGGACATGCGCGAAGGCGGCACATGGGAAACCCATGATCACGAGCATGCTGATCACGCTGAGCATGATGAGCATGAAGAACATGGCCATGATGATGACGATGATGACCATGACGACCATCATGATGGGGAACATGACACCGATCATGATCACGTTGCGGAACATGACCATGATCACGAAGAACACGCCGATCATGACGACGATGACCACCATGAAGAACATGGCAACATCGACCCCCATATCTGGCTTGATCCGGCCAATGGGGCGACGATCGCCATGGCAATTACCGACGAACTTTCCCATCTCGACCCAGAACATGCCGACGACTACCGCGAAAATCTAAAAACGTTGCTTGCCAGTCTGCATTCTCTTGGCAATGATCTAAGCGCAAAGGTCGCACCGATCCGCGATAATCCCTATTTCGTTTTCCACGATGCCTATCAATATCTGGAAGCGGGTTTTGGGTTAAATGCGGTTGGGTCGATCACGGTATCGCCTGATCAAAAGCCCGGAGCCAAACGCCTTCATGAAATCGAAGACAAAATTCGTGACACAGGGGCAGTCTGCATCTTTGCCGAACCGCAATTCCGCCCGGCAATTGTTCAGGCCGTTGTCGCCGATACCGGCATTCACACCGGAACACTTGATCCGCTGGGTGCGAATATCGCGGCGGGACCAACCGCCTATCAGGACATCCTTGAACAGAATGTTGACGCCCTTGTTAAATGCCTTTCAAACGGCACGTAAAACGATCGCAACGTCACTGGTTGCTGGCATGACATTGCTGGCAACCAGCCCATCGGCATTGGCCCATCCACATGTCTGGATTGATGCCAATGCCGAATTCGTTTTTGAAAACGATCAGATCACGGCAATTCATGTGCACTGGCTGTTTGATGATCTGTTCAGCATGACCTTGATCGACGAATTTGATCAGAACTATGACACCAGATTCTTTGACGCTGAAAACATTGCCGTGCGGGATGGTGCCTTTAACGCACTTGCCGACGTTTCATGGCTGACACATCTGCGCCGGAATGACGAATTGATCAGTTTTGCCGGCGCGACCGATTTCAAGGCCGATATTACCGATGACCGCCGGGTAAGTTATGATTTCAAACTGATGCTTGATACCCCGCTTGATCCGGCAAAGGACGACATCAGCCTGTCGGTTTATGATGCGGAATATTATATCGACATTGCCTTTACACAGGTTGACCCCGTTCTGTTTGCCAACACCAAACAACTCTCCTGCCATTTCGAAATGAGCGAAGATGAAAAGAACCGCATCTATTTTGACCTTGTCGCGCCAATCCGTGCTGACCTTGTTTGCGCCGGCAAAGTGGCAGATAGCAGCAGTTCTGGCGGCCTTGCTCCTGGTGATTTCGTTCTCGTCGAGTAACCCTGCATTCGCGCAATCATCGAACCTTTTGGGCCGCGGAACAGGCAGTAGCACTGCCGAAACATTCCCAGCATCTGATGAAAGCCTGATCACCCTGCCCAACTGGCTGTCGGACATCATCGGGCAAACCGTGATCATTCAGACCAAGCTAAACCGTGAAATCACAGCAACCCTGCGTGAAGCGAAAGATGGCAACAGTTTCTGGCCGGGGCTTATGATCATTGCCTTGTCATTTGCCTATGGCGTTTTTCATGCTGCCGGGCCCGGACATGGCAAAATGATCACCACCACCTATTTCCTGTCACGTGATGCCGGATGGAAACAGGGTGTCGCCATGGGAAGCTTGATCGCAGCGGTTCAGGCCGTATCGGCGATCCTTCTTGTTGGCTCCTTAACCCTGATCCTTAATCTTGGCCCTGCAGCGATCACGCAAAATGGTCTGGTGATGGAGGCTGTCTCTTACGCCCTTATTGCTGTTCTTGGGGCCGTAATGTGCCTGCGCATTATCCAAGGCCGCGATGATTGCTGTGACCATGGTGATCATTCCCATATTCACGACCATGATCATTCCCATTCGCATGAGCACCAACATACCCACAACCATGCCACGCCCGTTCACAGCAGCCCGGCAATCCAAAATCGCTGGCAAATGATTGCAAGTGGCATTGTTGTTGGTTTGCGTCCTTGTACGGGATCGATCTTGGTTTTGCTGTTCACATTGGCAAATGGAATGTTTTTAATCGGGATTGCTGCGGCCTTTGCCATGGCACTTGGCGTTGCCCTGACCATCAGCCTGATCGGACTGGCTGCGATTGGTATTCGCACCGGCACGCAACACCTGTTTAGCTTTTCCGACAGCACATCGGGCGCAATTCGCCGCTTGATCGGCTTTGCCGGTGCCGGCACCATCACCTTGTTTGGTGTGATGCTATTGCTGGCATCTGCCCGGCAATTAGGGTGGCTTTAACCGAACACGGCTTGGCTGCGGCCCAACCGGCACTCAACATCCGCCCAAACAACATTGCGCACCGCCTTAAGATTTATATTCAGCCGGGATATTTTCGGTTGCCTTGATCAAGGCATCCATCACCATGCGCACCCCCGGTGATCTGCGCATATCGGGATGCACAACCAGCCAGACCGGCTTGCTGACTTCACCAAATTCATCATCGGCAATCAGTTCAAGACAATCATCAAGATCGGCCATATAGCGCGGCAACAAACCAAGTCCGTGACCGGCCGAAACAAAGGCCATAACGGTTTGACTGTCGTCGGCCTTTACCCGTATCGGCAATTTGCGGTTCAGCGTTTCCCAAACCCAACCTTGCTGGTATTCGCCAATCGTATTGTGGCCATCGGCACAAAATTCCCAATCCTTTTCGGGAACACGTTCGGCATACCCCTTTGCCGCATAAACCGCATATCGCAGATTGGTCAGTTTTCGTGCGATCAAACCGCTTTGATCCGGGGTTACCATCCGCACTGCCACATCAGCTTCACGGCGCGACAGATTGGCAATCACGCTTGATCCCAAAATTTCGTATTCAAGGTTCTTTTGATCGCGCAACAGCTCGGCCAGTCGCGGAGCAAACAACAATCGTCCTGCCGCCGGAGGAACGGTAATCCGCACCACCCCATGGGCTGTTTCATCGCCGCGGGCTTGGCGTTCAAACGCCAGAACATCGTCTTCGATCCGTCCGGCCACCGGCACAAGGCTTTCCCCCGCATCGGTCAATTTCCACCCCGTCGCAAGTCGGTCAAATAGATGTGCTCCCAAATGGGTTTCAAGTGCTTCCACCCGCCGGGCAACTGTCGTGTGATCCTTGCCCAAACGGCGCGCAGCCCCTGAAAGGGTGCCTTCCTGTGCCACCGCGACAAAAAACCGAAGATCGTTCCAATTCATATCCTCAATCCCCAAACCGCCATTGAAACCGCGCCCTAGAATCAGGAACCAATCCAATCTAATTAGCGGTTCCCAACCTTAGACACCCTGCGCAATTTTGCACAACTATAGCGCATTTTATCTGAATTCAATTGTATTTTTGCGCATGTCATCCTGCGGCCATCAAATCAACCAACACGATAAAGGAGCATCAAAATGGCCATTCAAAACCAGTTAGAATGCAATCGCGTTGTTGGCTGTCTTTCGCAAACAACGTCGACGGAATTGCTTGCGCAATGCCTACCCGCCCCTGCCTCGCGCCCCAATGTCACCAAGGGTGTTAGCGCTATCATTTTCGCAATCCTCGATACAGTTGCCTCCTCCTATAAGCGGCATCAAAACCGTGTTGCTTTAACCCGCTTAACGGACGATCAACTGCGCGATATTGGTCTGGAACGCAGTCATAATGGATTTGTTCACCGTGACTGATTGTAGGACCACCGTCATTCAAAGCAGCCTTTAGGTCTGAACATTTGAACCTTTGGCAATCGACATGCTTTGAAATGCCTCCCTCAGGCATCAAAAAGGCTCCTGTTTCTGCAGGAGCCTTTCTTGTTCAAGCTATTTTCGATCCGATTAGACCTGAAATTCTTCGGCGATATTGTCGGCCGCCTTGATCAAGGCATCCATGACCAATCGCACCCCCGGCGATCTGCGCATATCGGGATGCACCACCATCCAGCCGGTTTCGCGACTTTCGCCGTCCAAATCGGCATGGATCAGTTCAAGTTCATCATCTTTATCGCCAAGATATCTTGGCAAGACACCAACCCCATGGCCAGCGGCGATGAATTGACGCACGGTTTCGGTTTCATCCGCCCTGAAACGACACGGCAATTCACGACCCAACACATTGCGTACCCATTCTTTTTTCGATGCGCCATAAGCCGTATCTTCGTAACCGCAGAATTCCCAATCCATTTCTGGCACTCGGTCGCGATACCCCACAGCACCATATAAACCAACACCAAGTTCGACCAGTTTTCGGGTGATCAGACCCGGCTCACGCGGGGTAATCATACGCACGGCAACATCGGCCTCACGCCGCGCCAAATTCACCACATTGGCCGCCCCGATGATTTCAAATTCAAGCCCCTTATGGGCTTTGAGCAACCGTGCCAAACGCGGGGCAAACAAAACGCGCCCCGCCACCGGGGGCACGGAAATGCGTACAACCCCGTGGGCAGCTTCATCGCCCTTGGCCTGACGTTCAAAGGTTAATGCTTCTTCTTCAACCCTTTCTGCCACCGGCACAAGATTATGCCCCGCCGTGGTCAATTGCCAACCGCGCGGCAAACGGTCAAACAGCTTGGTGCCGACATCGGCTTCAAGGGCCTCAATCCGGCGGGCGACGGTTGTGTGTTCCTTGCGCAGACGGCGTGCAGCCCCCGAAAGGCTTCCTTCGCCCGCAAGGACAAGGAAATAACGTAAATCGTTCCAGTTCATATCTGCACCTTAGACGTTCGACCCCACAAACATCCGATCATTTTTGCACATTAAATCTGCAAAACAACCTAATTCCCGTTTTATTTTGCATATGACATGGTGCGTCCATCAACACAGCAATTCAACCCTGAGATATCAGGAGGCCACCATGGCACACCCAATTACCGACCACGCACAATTCGATGTAAAAACGGATCCATTCACCAAGCGTATGCCGTTTGGTGCGTTACTGAACCGTATCGTCAAATATTCGATTGCGGCACGCAAACGCAAAACCCAGCGCAACGTTATGGACAACCTCAGCCACGCAGATCTCGCTGATCTTGGCCTGCAGCGTAAATTTAACGGCATGACTTGGTATGTCGACCGGATTTCAAACGAACTCCCGCCGCGTAAAAACCGCTAACCATATTCCCCCATCGCGCCACCATTGAAAAAGGGACCCAACCGGGTCCCTTTTTCATTTGTATGATGATTACCGTTTAATCAGCCGCGCAGGGCGTTGACCCGGTCTGTTGCCTCTTGGGCAAGTTGGGTAATCTTGGCCCAATCACCGGCCTTGACCGCATCTTTGGGCGCGATCCACGAACCACCGACCGTGATAATATTCGGCAGCGCTAAATAATCAGCCAGATTATTCAACGAAACCCCACCTGTCGGACAGAATTTCACCTGCGGCAACGGGCCGGAAAGTGCTTTGAGCATCGAAACCCCACCCTGCTGTTCAGCCGGGAAGAACTTCATAATGTCATAGCCATGATCAAGCAGGTTCATAATTTCCGATGGCGTTCCTGCACCCGGCAAAAGCGGGCATCCGGTATCGGCGGCAGCCTTGAGCAAACCGGCAGTATGGCCCGGCGAAACGGCAAAGGCACAGCCGATTTCAGCCATACGTTCCATTTGCTTGGCATTGACCACGGTCCCGGCACCGGTAATTGCATCGGGGACTTCTGCGATAATGCGCTTGATGCTTTCTTCCGCCGCAGCACTGCGCAGGGTGATTTCCAGAACCGGCAAACCACCGGCCACCAGTGCCTTGGCAAGCGGGACAGCATCCTTGACGTCTTCGATCACCAAAACCGGCACCACCGGGGCTTGGGACAGAATCTCACGCGATGAAAGGCTCATAAATTCTTCCTCCAGTTTCCCGGTCAGGCCGTTAAAATCTTGGCGCAACCGATCAGGGCCGGGTATTTCGCCGTCATCAGGCGCACCGGCACATCATTCATCAAATCATGGAAACGGCCTTTGGCGATCATCCGATCTTTCAGGCCGCTTTGTTTCATATAATCGGCAATCCGCGGACCAATGCCGCCGCCGATAAACACCCCGTCAAACGCCCCAAGGGTCAGAACAAGGTCACCGGCCACCCCGCCCATAAACAGGCAGAACCGATCCAGAACCTTTAGGCACAGCGGGTCATTATTTTCAAGCGCGCCATCGACGACCTCGGCTGCGGTTTTGGGGGCAACTTTAACCCCGTCAATCGCGGCCAGCGCCCGATACAGATTTTCAATCCCCATCCCCGACAAGATGCGTTCAGCCGAAACCCGGCCCAATTCGTTGCTCAGGAATTTGACGATTTCATAATCAAGGTCATCGACCGCAGGCAAGGACACATGCCCACCTTCGCCCTGAATAGGCAACCAATGCCCTTCATGGGGCAAAAGCCCCGAAACACCAAGACCCGTCCCCGCCCCGATCACCGCCAATGGCAGGCCGGGACGCCCCGGACCATCAAACAACGTGATCAGGTCTTCTTGCCCCAAATAGGGCACAGACATCGCAAGGCCGGTAAAATCATTGACCACCACAAGACGATCAAGATTAAATTCCGCCTTAAGGGCTTCTTTGGAAAACACCCACGGATTGTTGGTGAATTTGATCGTATCAGCCATGGCAGGGCATGCCACCGCGACGGCAAATTCACGCAATTCCGTGCTGTTGGTTTTTTCCATAAAGTCGCGCATGGCATCGCCGATGGTGGCGTATTCACGCACCGGCAATGTCATCGGGGTAAACGGATTGCCGTCATCATCAAGCCAAGCAAAGCGGGCATTGGTCCCGCCAATATCACCAACCAGCTTCATTACGCGACTTCAGCCTTCCCCGGAAACACCGCACTGGCACCCAATTCCGCCAGACCAACATGTTCACGGAACACACCAAACATCTCGCGGCCAAAGCCATCCTGATGTTCGGCCTTGTTATCAAAAGTCGCAAAATCGCGCTTGGCCAGCTCGGCCTCGGTCACGTTCAAGATCAACTCGCCGGTTTCTGCATCCAGACGGACGATATCGCCGTCTTGCACCTTGGCAATCGGACCATTCATCATGGCTTCTGGCGTGACGTGGATGGCCGCAGGCACCTTGCCCGATGCCCCTGACATCCGACCATCGGTTACCAGTGCCACCTTATAGCCAAGATCCTGCAAAACACCCAAAGGCGGGGTCAGTTTGTGCAGTTCCGGCATCCCGTTGGCTTTCGGTCCCTGGAAGCGAACAACACAGATCACGTCACGATGGAGTTTGCCTTCCTTAAACGCGTCCATCATTTCTTCTTGGGATGTAAACACCGCAGCCGGGGCTTCGATCACCCGGTTTGCTGGCTTAACAGCCGAAACCTTGATGACGGAACGGCCAAGATTACCCGCAAGCATCCGCAAACCACCATCGGCACTAAAGGCCTTTTCGGTCGGACGCAGGATTTCTTCATCATGGCTGTTTTCCGGTGCATCACGCCATGCAAGTTTGCCATCATCGAGATACGGCTCTGTGCCATAAGCAGCCATGCCGCCGGTATGAATGGTTTCAAGATCAGGATGCAGAATGCCGTTTTTCAAAAGATCAGCAATGACAAAGCCCATGCCGCCAGCAGCATGGAAATGATTCACATCCGCCTGCCCGTTCGGATAAACCCGGCACAGAAGCGGGACAAGACGCGACAATTCGTCAAAGTCATCCCAGCGCAGTTCGATCCCCGCCGCACGCGCCATCGCAGGCAAATGCAGCGTATGGTTGGTGGACCCACCGGTTGCCAGCAGGCCGACAATACCGTTCACAAAGGCCTTCTCATCCAAAATCTTACCAACCGGGCGATAGTCATTGCCAAGCTTGGTGATCGAAAGCGCACGGCGTGCGGCTTCTTCGGTCAGGGCATCGCGCAGATCGGTGTTTGGGTTAACAAACGCCGCACCAGGAAGATGCAGGCCCATGACTTCCATCAGCATCTGGTTGGAGTTTGCCGTACCATAGAATGTGCAGGTGCCGGGGCTGTGATATGACGCAGTTTCAGCTTCCAACAGTTCCTTACGACCAACCTTACCTTGGGCATAAAGCTGGCGAATACGGGCCTTTTCATCGTTCGGCAAACCAGATGGCATTGGACCGGCGGGCACAAAAACCGCCGGGATATGGCCATAGGACAACGCGCCCATGACAAGACCCGGAACAATTTTATCGCACACCCCCAGATAAAGGGCCGCGTCAAACACATCATGGGACAGCGAAACCGCCGTCGACATCGCGATCACATCACGCGAGAACAGGCTAAGTTCCATGCCCGGACGGCCTTGGGTCACACCATCACACATGGCAGGCACGCCACCGGCAACCTGTGCGGTGCCACCGGCTTCAAACACAGCCTTTTTGATGCGGTCCGGATAAACACCCAACGGCTGATGGGCGGAAAGCATATCATTATAGGATGTCACAATGCCAAGATTGGCACCTTCATCGCCATTAATGCGTTCCTTATCAGCAGCACTACAGCCGGCCGACGCATGGGCAAGGTTGCCACAAGATAGCGAAGATCGGTGCGGGCGATCGGACGCCGCAGCTTCGATCTTGGCAAGGTAAGCCTCACGGGTTGGTTTGGAACGCTCGATAATGCGTTTGGTAATCTGATCTATTTCACGTTTCATGGGGTTCAGCCTTTCGGGTTCTCGGCGCTCCACCACAGATCGACGGGCACGTCAGTCTGTTGCAAGATTGCGCGAACCGGCATTTCTTCGATTTCGCTGCCGTTTTTCGCGGTTTCATAGGTCGACCATTTGGACTGTCCGGTAATATGGATACCAATATACCGGGCATTAAGGATGGCGGGTAACGTCATGCTGATGCGCGGGACCGGTGATACGGTCGGGCGGGCAGCGGCGACGATTTCGCCATGTTCGGGATAAAGCCCTTTACGCAGGGCTTCGGGCGTTGAGGATGGGAAAAGTGATGCGGTATGCCCGTCATCGCCCATCCCCAAAAATACGATATCAAGCGGCCAATGCATTTCAGTGCGCAGGCGTGCACTCACGGTATTTACGGCATCTTCCGGGCTGCTATCGGGTGTTTTCAGCGATACAAAGCGGGCGTGCTGTGCTTCGTTGGTAAACAAGTAATCACGCACCAGCTTTTCATTGGATTGGTCATCATCCAACCCAACCCAACGATCATCGCCAAGGGTCACGGTAACTTTTGACCAATCAAGTCGTGCGGTTGAAAGCGTTTCAAACAATGGTTTTGGAAAACGTCCACCGGCAACGGCAATGCTGGCATGGCCGCGGGTCGCAATCGCGAATTCAAGCCGCTCGATGGTTTCTTTCACCATTGCCGCAAGCATTTCATCGCCGCTTTTAAAAATGCGTTCGTTTGTCATGTCTTTTTCCCGAATTTGGGGTCGTGCAGAGCTTCGCGCCAATCCCCCTGCCTGCTTTGACAAGGGGGATGCGCAATCTAAAAGCCCGACTTAAAACCCGGCTTCTTCGTTCCAGGTCCGTCCATCGCGTTCAATCAATGCGATGGCAGCAGACGGCCCCCACGTCCCCGAAGTATAGCCTTTGGGTGTGACGTGGTTGTTGCGCCAAGCATCTTGAATGGCATCGACCCACTGCCAGGCAATATCCTGTTCGTCGCGGCGGACAAACAAGGTGTTATTGCCATCAATCGCATCAAGCAAAAGACGTTCATAGGCATCCGGGCTGCGCCCGCCAAATGCCTCGGCGAAGGACAGGTTCAGTGCCGTCGGACGCAAGCGTACAAGGCCCGGCCCCGGATTTTTGTTATTGAGAATAAGGTGAATACCGTCATCAGGCTGCAAACGCAGAACAAGGCGGTTGGCCTGATAATTGGTCATGGATTTTGCCAGCGGGAAAATCTGATGCGGTACGTCGCGGAATTGTATGACGATTTCCGAATGCCGTTTTGGCAACCGTTTCCCGGTCCGTAGATAGAATGGGACCCCTGCCCAACGCCAGTTATTCAATTCCGCCCGGATGGCAACAAAGGTTTCCGTGGTGCTATCGACATTGGCACCTTCTTCTTCAAGATAACCCGGCACTTCTTTGCCACCAACGGCCCCTTTGCGGTACTGACCGCGTACGGTGGAACTATCAACATTACTGTCATTGATTGGTTTAAGCGCCTTAAGCACTTTTACCTTTTCATCGCGCACCGCGTCCTGATCAAGAACATAGGGTGGTTCCATCGCGACAAGGCACAAAAGCTGCAGCATATGGTTTTGCACCATGTCGCGCATTGCACCGGCATCATCGTAATAGGACCAACGTCCTTCGGCACCGACTTCTTCACCAACCGTGATCTGCACATGGTCAATATGCGCGCTGTTCCACAGCGGTTCAAACATCGCATTGGCAAAGCGCAGGATCATAAGATTCTGCACGGTTTCCTTACCAAGATAATGGTCGATACGGAAAATCTGGTTTTCGTCAAACACCTCGCCGATCTGACCGTTGATTTCGCGGCAACTATCAAGATCGTGGCCCAGCGGCTTTTCAAGCACGACACGGGAATTGGGCGTTACCAGACCGGCCTTTTTCAGATTAAAGGCCATATCGGCAAACAATGCCGGACTGGTAGAGAAATAATAAACACGGTCACGATCAGGCTGATCGGACAGTTTTTTATGAAGAACCTTAAACCCGGCTTCGTCGCCAGCAGATACCTGCACATAGGCAACGCGGCTTTCGAATTTTTTCCAGATTTCAGCGTCAAATTCGCCTTCGGGAATGAATTTCTTTCCCGCTTCTTCAAGTTTGGCCCGAAAATCTACGTCGCTATGTTCGCTGCGCGATGCGCCAAAGATACGGGTCTCATCATCAAAACGCCCAGTGCGTTCCATTTCGTAAAGTGCGGGGAAAAGTTTCCGTAACGCCAAATCTCCGGTCCCACCGAAAATCACGATGTCAGCAATACGATGTTTAAGCCTTTGTCTCATTCTGCCCTTAGCCTTCCAACGTTTCCTTCCCGTCGCCAAGGTGGGACCCCGGATCCTTTGATCCTGGCAGGCGGCCGGGACACGGTATTTACCGTGATAACAACACCGGGTTTTCCCGGCATTGTCTGTGTGCTTTTGCCTGCAAGACCTGTTGTGGCGAATGCCACATTTGGCCTGATACAGGCTTGTCTTTAGCTGTCAAACAATGTGCATTTCTCAGCAATGACCATCTGCCTTGCGGATTATCGCATATGGCGTCGTCCAATTATTTGATCAGTTCGATCGTACTTAGCAGCAATGCTGTGTCCTGATCAGCACGACTGCAATATTTCGATCCTAAAGCGCACTGTTACACGATCTCTGGGGGTAAGACCACTGCGATCAAGCGCGAAAACGACCGCTTTACCGGAATCCAGTTGAACCGTAACAATTTGTTGCAAAACGGGTTCAAAAGCCACCGGGTTGGCCGCTATTTTAGGCCAGTCTAGATATCCTGCAACAAATTGATTTCTCCCACATTGATTGAATTTGGGATCGGGTTTGCGCACAGATAACTTCATAGCAGTCCATCAGAAATGAATCGATCCAAAAATCACCCTGACAGAAGCATATTTTCAACTATCCACGTCTTTAACCCCGATGAAATACAAACTTTGATGACGATTTGCACTTTTACGGTCTAATCACCCAACCAATTGCGCGAGGTGAACCATGTTCTGGGTAAGATATGCGAACGCGAGAAGAACAAAGCCAGTGCCGATCATTTAAAGAATCGTACAAAAGCCCGCATTTCTGCGCTTTTCATCCAACTTAATTCCCGCATCCCAGACCGACGTTCTCATTTTCAGCACAAAATGAGAACATTCCGAAATGTAATTTTATTTATTTATTTCAATTAGATAACTATGTATCGATACTTTTGTTCCAATTTTGTTCTTGCGAGAACAAAATCAGAACAGTATGGTTTCTTCAGACAGATTGAGGAGGACACACCATGTTGAAACTGATCGAAAACCCGACCCGCTTGAACGAGCTTTGCAGCACGCTTGCTGTTGTCGGCAGCGCAGGATTTTTCCTGTTCGTGATCGCGATTGGCATGGCACAGACCCTTCGCGGTTTTGTCTAAATAGTTCCCTATTGAAATCGACTTTGAATCTGTGAGGCCCGGACTTTAAGCCACCAAGCTTTTGTCCATCACGGGCATCTGACCGGCAGGCAACCCCGCACCCATACCCTGTCCCGCCTGTCGGTCAGACCTTCCCTATGCCCGACTTCCCCTTTGGGCCTCAGACCGCAATAACAATCTCCGCACGACTTGGCGCTGCTATTCCCCAATAGCAGCGCCTTTTATTTGTTTTGATTGGAAGCCGCCCCCATATCAGCATCTAGCAATGCGTAGATGCGAGTCCATAATAGAGGGCAAATTTCAACCGTACGGCACTGGCGCGGCGTTTATGAGACTCAAACATTTATTGCAACGCAATAACTTACGCTGCATCGCAAAATTTAACTCGACATGGAGATAAAACTTCGCTTGAATCAGTGTGAAAAACGATAATTTGGAAATTCATCATACTTTATGGCTATTGCACGAATGCTTAACTAACGTAGGCTTCAATGCAATTACTGGATTTCTGCCTACGGGTAATCAGCCATATTTCGCTGTGTATCAGATCAGGATCCCAAAGTGCCAAACCGCGTATTGATAATTCAATGCGTGCGATAAAAAACAGGATGAAAAGCCGTAACCAGTTCGGTGACCTCGGCAACGTTAAGCCCGTCACCTGGGAGTGAGAGTAAATGCTGTATCACCTTTATGAATTGCAGCACGCCACAATAAGTCCGCTTCGCATGGCAGCAGATGCCAGCAAAAAGTGGCTGCGCAATCCGGCAAACCCATTGTCCTATACCCATCAGGGTCGGGCTGCGGCGGCAGCGTGTGACGTGTTCACCCATATCACCCATCGGTACGGCAAACCCGAATTCGGCCTAGACAGCACGATCATTGATGGTGAAACCGTTCCAATCACCGAAGAAATTGTTCACAGCGAAGCATTCTGTGACCTGTTGCATTTCAAACGTGAAACAGGCCACCTTAAAACGCAGCCCGATGACCCGCGCCTTTTGATTGTCGCCCCGCTTTCCGGGCACTTTTCAACCTTGCTGCGCGGCACGGTCGAAGCTTTATTGCCAGACCATGATGTTTACATCACCGACTGGATTGATGCGCGCACGGTTCCTGTTCATCAGGGGCACTTCGATCTTGATACATATATCGACTATATCATGCGCTTTTTGCGGACCCTGGGCCCAAACACCCACATGATGGCGGTGTGCCAACCATCGGTTCCAGTGATGGCGGCTGCATCCCTGATGGCGGAAGGCAACGAAGAATGCCAACCTGCATCGATGACGCTTATGGGCGGCCCGGTTGATACGCGCGAAAACCCGACCGAAGTTAACAAATTTGCCAAACAGCACAGCCTTGACTGGTTTGAGCAGCATGTGATTTCGCATGTCCCTCTGCCCCACTCCGGGGTCATGCGCCGGGTCTATCCGGGCTTTATGCAGCTTGCCGGCTTCATGAGCATGAACTGGGACCGCCATGTTTCGGCCCACCACGACATGTTCAATCACCTTGTCGAAGGTGATGGTGAAAGTGCTGATGCCAAGCGTCATTTCTATCACGAATATCTTGCGGTCATGGATATGTCGGCGGAATTCTATCTTCAGACCTTAAAAGTCGTGTTCCACGAACATAACCTGCCCGAAGGAACACTTCGCTGGCAGGGGGTTCAGGTTGATCCATCTGCCATCACTAAAACCGCCCTTCTGACGGTTGAAGGTGAGCGCGATGACATTACCGGCATGGGTCAGACCCGTGCGGCACACAAACTTTGCACCAATTTGCCCGACAACATGCGCATGCATCACTTGCAACAGGGTGTTGGCCATTACGGCGTGTTTAACGGCCGCCGTTGGCGCGAACAAATCAGCCCACGCATCAAAGAATTCATTCGCCGCCACGATCATGAAGGCAAAGGTGCGCGCAGCGCCCCGAATGTTACTCATATCAGCGCAGCCGAATGAGTCTCTGCACAACCACAGACCGAGCCAAGCAAGCCGCCACTTAACAGGGCGGCTTGTTTTTACTGCCACGCCGATCGCTCATAGCGAAATGCGATTATCGCCCGCGTCATTACACGACAGTCCCAAGCCATCTATATCTAGTGGGTATTTGATTATCTTTGAGGCTGATAAGATCAAAAAATATCAGAGCTCAAACGAGTCCTTTCCAGCAGCTCCTTTCACTGTTTTCCCTCCGCATGCCTCTGCGCTGTTCTCGGTTAAAACCGTTCGAACCTTCAGCCCGCGGAAGACAAACATCACTGCCCCTTTAATCAATCTACAGTTGATTTTGATTAAATATTAAAAACTAAATTATATGCAATTAAAATTGACTCAATTCAGTTTAAATTCTACCCTAGGTTCTTCGGATTACAATAAAACACCTTAAAAGTGTGCAATCGCCTTGGATTGGGACAGATATCAACTCATTGGAGAATATCATGACCACCTCATCCTCTTTAAGCGGCACTTGGATCGTGACCCAAACTTGGAAAGGAGTCCCCCCCTACAAGTTCTCGATGAATGTGGCCGCTGATGGCAAAATCACTATTGACGGCGGCTTTACAGGAGTTTTGCAACAATTCCCAAACAGCTACCTCAGCATGGCCATCGCCAATTTCGGAAACAAATCCGTCACGGCGTATCTTGGCAATATCGTCAACAACGCCATGGGTGGTGAAATGTCTGGAACAGGACAGAGCGGTGCAGTTGTAACAGGCATATGGACTGCCGTGCATTCTGCAGCACTTGGTGCCCCGGACAAAGCATACGGTGTCGGCGAATAACCAAGCGTTTACATCGCAATGATGAAAAGCCGCCCATCAAATGGGCGGCTTTTCTTATTACCAGTATTACGCCATTGCTTATTCTTCCGCGAATTCCGGCAGGACTTTGTCGCCATTGACCGATCCGCCATAGATCCCGTCATCTAGGCTATATTCCTTGATCGGGCTGAGTTCCGAGACAAGATGGTCGTAGACGTCACTCACACTTTTCTTCCAGACACTGATCGCGCCGATAACAACCGGGTTCGCGGCACCATCTAGCAATGCAATCGCGGCATCGACATCATCATCGGTCACAAGATTATCGGTATCGCGCAAGGATAAATGCACTGCAATCACTTTGCTGTCCTTAATCCCCATCAGACCGATACAGGACGTGAATTTGGTGAACATGATCGCATCATCGCTCGCCCATTCGCGTTCGGCGATGGCTTGTGCGTTGCTGGCCTTGGAAAAGGAAAACGCCATATGTCTAACTCCTATTGATCCTGAATATTTCAGCGTTTGAAGACGCAAAGGGCCAATAGGATGTGAACAGGCCTGAACCAGCGCGCAGGGCACCGCGTAGGAAGAAGATAGTCCTTACAAAGTTCGGAGTTGCCCATGACCGCCCACGTATCATTTGATAGCTTCTCAAACGGCGGCATTGCGATTGTCATTGGTGCGACCGGTGGCATTGGCGCGGCTTTTGTTCAGCACCTGAAATCATCAGATGCATTTTCCAAAGTATTAGCATATTCGCGCAAGACCACACCGGCACTTGATTTCACAGACCCAACAACGATTGCCGATTGTGCGGCAGATGCACGAGGTCACGGAACGGACATTCGCCTCATCATTGATGCCACTGGCTATTTGCATGACGAAAACTTTCAACCCGAAAAGTCGTTGCGTCAGATTGATGCTGACTACATGGCCAAACAGTTTCAGATCAATGCCATCGGTCCGGCATTATTGATGAAGCATTTCTGCCCCTTGCTGCCGCGTTCAGGCAAGTCGGTATTTGCAACTCTTTCAGCCAAGGTCGGAAGTATCGGCGATAATCGCATGGGCGGTTGGTATGGCTACCGCGCAGCCAAGGCTGCCCTTAATCAGTTGGTTAAATGCGCTGCCATTGAAACGGGCCGCACCAAACGCGATGCCATTTGCATTACCCTTCATCCCGGCACGGTCGATACCGGCCTTTCTGGCCCCTTTGCCAAATCGGGACTAGATGTTCAAAGCTCGACACTTGCAGCCGCAAACATGCTCTGCGTGATTGATCAATTACGTGCGGAACAGTCTGGCGGGTTCTTTGCCTATGACGGGCAGGAACTGCCTTGGTAAGGCAGTACTTAGTCAATCAATTTGGTAAGAAGTGCGTGTTGTAACAAGATAACCGTCTTTGCATCGCGGATGCGCCCATCAGCCATCATCGGGATAAGATCGGTAAATGGGATTTCGAGAACGTCGATATCCTCGCCTTCATGATGCAACCCACCGCCATCGCCTTTGCGGTGATCACGGCTGACTTCGGCGACAAACAGATGAAGCCGTTCGGTCACGGAACCGGGGCTCATGAAAAGATCAAAGACCAGTCTGGGTTTGCCAATTTTATAGCCCGTTTCTTCTTCGACCTCGGCAATCACGGCCGATGCTGGATCACGATCATCTAAAAGCCCCGCGGGCACTTCGATCAACATGCCGTCTTCATTGCCATTGACGAAACTTGGCAAGCGAAACTGCCGGGTCAGGATGACGGTTCGATCCCCACGGTTATACAGCAATATCCCGGCACCATTGCCCCGTTCATAAGCTTCGCGTTCTTGGGTTTGCCACGTCCCGTCTGATCGTTTCAGATCAAAACCAACCCGATAAAGGTGATACCAATTGTCTGACAGACAGGTGATATCGTTTATGCGCAGATGGTCCTGATCAGGGATGGACCAGCCTTTTGGAAGATCCGACACGTGGCGACCTTTCGATGGTTATGAGGATTGGCGTTTTAAAAATGCCGACAAGGTCAGTAAAACCGCATCGGGCTTTTCGGCGTGGACCCAGTGACCAGCCCCTTTGATGCTGGTAAAGGCAGCCTTTGGGAACAGCGATTTGATATGATCCCGGTCTTTGGAATCGACATAGTGCGAATTGGCCCCGGAAATGAACAGAACATCGCCATCATAATGATCTGAAAGCCCATCCGTGGGCCAGCCTGTAATGTCAGATAAATGGGATGCCATGGCGTCAATATTGACCTGCCATGCCATCTTGCCGGTTTCCTTATCGGTTGTGACATTCTGCGCTAAGAACTGGCGCACACCTTTTTCAGAAACCCCTGATGACAACGCATCTTCAACTTCGGCACGGCGGGTGATGGCATTAAAATCCACGCCGCGCATGGCATTGATATAACCGGTATAATCGTGATCATAGGATACCGGGGCAATATCAACGATAACAAGATCCGCAACCAAACCGGCATCTTGTGAAAGGCTTAAAACCATAGAGGCTTTGCCGCCCATGGAATGACCAACAAGATGAACCGGTTTGTCGGAAACATCGCCAATCAGTTCGGCCAGATCCGCCGCCATGGCAGCATAGGTCATTTCCCCATTCCAATCGGAACGACCGTGATTGCGCAAATCTGCTGTCACCACATGGTATTTTTCGGCCAAGCGCCGGGCAATCGCGGTCCAGTTACGGGCCTGACCAAACAGGCCATGAACAATGACGATGGTGCCGTTATCGCGGTTTTCTTCACCAAAGGCGTAATGGGCAAGCTTCATGGGGCCAACTTCTCCGGGCAACAGAAGGGTTCTATCCCCATTCATACCTGCCCAATGTCCCAAGGTGAAGTATACATACAAAAACACCCCCGCATGGGAGGAATGCAGAGGTGTTTTTAAAGATGCCAGATCAACTGGCACCGGAATTTTATAGGGTCGCGAAATTAAGCGCCGGCCGGAACACCGCCCTGCGGTTTGCGGTTTGCACCGAAAAGTACGCCAACTTTGCGTACAGCCGCGACGACCATGTTACGAATAGCCTGCGCACGGAGACGTTCTGCTTCGCGCTGGAGGGCAACCAGGTCATTTTCACGATACATATTCATGTCCGTTTCCTTTTAAAATCATCCAGCGCTTCTCGCGCTTGGGTTTTTGTTTCGCTCTGTTGAAATGGATGTACGCCTGTTTATACATTCCGACGAGCAGAGTTTTCTCAGCTCACCCATGCGCCTAGCGCATAACATGAAACATTTTCACCACAAATAATTCATGCACAATACGCATAGTTATAGCATGGCGCCTAAAACCCTCGATTTGCTGGATTTTTTCAAAAGGTAGGTTTGGAAAACTCCCCAAATCCCAATAAGACATTTGTTTTTTCTGTGCTGTAGCCCCATCACCTCCGCCTGACAGCAGAACAAAACCCCGCTAAAGACGTTTTGGACAGGACATATTTTCGGGAATACAGGGTGAAAACCACTCAAATTTTCTTTGGAGTCTTATTAACAATTTTGCATAGCTGATTAAAAACGACAAAACGGCAATACCCATAAATGATATTGCCGTTTTACGATCTTTGAAATTCTGACTTTGCAGTGTTGTTTTCCGACTAGTTCCCGCCGATGGCATAATTGAGGTATTTGGGTTCAAGATATTCTTCAAATCCCCAATGACCACCTTCACGGCCCTGCCCGCTTTCTTTAACCCCGCCAAACGGTGCGCCTTCGTGGCTGGTCGTGCCGTCATTAATGCCGACCACACCGGTTTCAAGCCGATCCGCAATGCGCTGAATACGGCCAACATCGCGACTGTAAAGATACGACGACAGGCCTGTGCGCACCCGGTTGGCTAGGGCAATCACGTCATCCTCGGTTTTAAAGCGATAAATCGGGGCGATCGGGGCAAACAGTTCTTCATCAAAACAATCGGCATTGACCGGCACATCGGTCATGACAAGCGGTCGGGTGAAATGACCTTGATCGGGAATATCCGCCCCATAAAACAGAGTTGCCCCAGCCTTCTTGGCATTTTCAACAAGGCGTTCGACCTTTGCCACCGCCTGACGGTTGATCAACGGACCAATATCCGTGCCGGGCACAAAACCGTTGCCAATGGTTTGCGCATTGCTGGCGGCAATAAACTTTTCGACAAAGGCATCATAGACGCCATCCTGAATAAAAATGCGGTTGGCACAAACACAGGTTTGGCCACTGTTTCGGAACTTTGAAATCATTGCCCCAGCAACGGCAGCATCCAGATCGGCATCATCCATCACGATAAATGGCGCATTACCGCCAAGTTCCAGGGACAGCTTTTTCATCGTTGGCGCACATTGCGCCATCAGGCGTTTGCCAATCTCGGTCGAACCGGTAAAGGACAACATCCGCACCCGCTCATCACCTGTCAGGGCCTCGGCAATCGGTTGTGGCAAACCGGTCACAACGTTAAACACCCCCTGCGGAAAGCCCGCCTGATCGGCTAGTTTGGCCGCAGCAAGGGCAGAAAGCGGTGTGTCTTCGGCTGGTTTGACAACAACAGTACATCCCGCGGCAAGGGCCGGGGCGCATTTGCGCACGACCATGGTCAGCGGGAAGTTCCACGGCGTAATCGCGGCAACAACACCAACGGGGTGCTTTTGCACCACCACACGTCGGTCGCGCTGGGTGGCAGGCATGGTTTGACCATAAGCCCGCTTGGCTTCTTCGGCATACCATTCGGCATAGGCAATGGCACCGACCACTTCGCGCAAAGCCTGATCATATGGCTTGCCTTGTTCCAGCGTAATCAGGGATGCCAATTCTTCCTGATGGGTTTCAAGCAAGTCACGCCAGCGGCGCAACATTGCGGAACGGTCCCGTGCCAACATCCGTGACCAGCCCGGAAAGGCATCATGGGCGGCATCAATTGCGCTGCGTGCTTCGGATGTCCGCATGAACGGAACACTGCCAACAACGTCGCCTTTTGCCGGGTCAATAACGTCAAGAACCTCGCGGCTATCGGCATCGCGCCAAACACCATTGATATAGGCGCGTTTCAAATCCCAGTCGCGAATCACATTACGGGCACGCGCCCGGCCTTCGCGAATGGCGGTTTCATTGGCATCTGATAGATCATTTGGGGCGACGGGCGACATATTGGGGCGGTTCCTTTGGCGCGTGGTCGGAAAAATTATGTGAATTCACGCGCTTGTGATTCCAGTTTCGGGGGCGCAACTGGGACACTAAGCCGAGCGACAGGCACGAAGCAACAATATGCTTCTGAAACACATAAGAAACCAATGCCTAATTCGCGATCAGAGAGACAAACAAAACGACAATAGAGAGAAGCCATGAAGCACCTTGTTACTGCAGGACTGCTCGGCGCGATGTTTGCCGCCGGCACCATCATGCCCATGACAGCCAACGCTGACGAGACGATGGATAATGCTACTGTTGAAAATCGCAAAATGCTGATGGATGGCATTGGCGGCGCAATGGGAACCCTTGGCTGTTATCTAAAAGGGAAATGTGAACTTCCTGAACCTGTTCTGCGCAATCTGGCAAACGGCATTGCCTTTGCCGCAGCCGCAGCACCTAGCGCGTTCGAGGCTAAAACCATGGATGCATCGGTAAAGACGACAGCAACCGACAATGTCTGGACCGATTGGGCCGATTTTTCCGGCCGCTTCCCCGCCCTTAAAGACGCGGCATTGGCGATGGCAGCCGTTGCTGGCGATAAATCGGCAATGGGGGCTGCCATGGGCGATCTCGGCAAATCCTGCAAAGGATGCCATGACACCTATCGATCAAAATAAGGAACTCCAGCCCGTCATTCCCCTTGGCGGGTGCCCCGGTCAGATTTTCTTCCCCCCTACCAACGCTGTTGCCACAGCACAGCAGAAAATTCTGACCGGGGTATTTTCCTTGAAACAAAGAAGGCAGAGATTTCCGCAATGGGGCTCCACGCCTATCCCCGTGCCAAGGTCACCCCACCCCAAACAAGCAACCCACAACCAATCAAGATGCCAATCCCAAGGATTGGCGATGCAAAACGAATTTGCGCAAACCGCATGACCAGCTCAGCGGGAACTTTGCGTGCGCCGGTTATCATTGCCCCAATAAGATTTTCGCGTTTCACCACCAGATAAAACAGAGCCGCGCACACATGCAGGCCAACGGCGGCATAAATCAGATTGATATTGGTATGGTGGATCCAGTTCATCACGCTGGAAAAATCCGAACTGACATAGGCGACCAACGGTCCATCAAAGAACAAAAAGGTATCTTCGCTGGCGAAAAGTCCGGTAACGGCCTGCACCCCGACCAGCAAAAGCAATAGTGCAACCATCCAGCCGCCCGCCGGGTTATGGCCGGGATAGGTTAGCTCGGCCATCGAGCCATTTGGAATTTTCAACGCATAGCCAATGACCTTATTGGGTCCGGTCAGGAATGCCTTGAATTTGGCGTTCGAGCTTCCGACAAAACCCCAGATAATTCGAAACAGAACAAGGCTCAGAACGCTATATCCTGCGATTGCATGGATATCGATCATCAATTCTCGGTTGGTCCACCATGACGTAACAATGGCAATGACCAGCGCCCAATGAAACAGACGCACAGGGAAATCCCATAGTTTGACTTTCTTTTCATCCAATGCCTGATCGTTCATCTGCCGCTCTCTCTTTATCTTTGATTTGGACCGAAGGTTCAAAACGTTACGTCATTAATGGCCTTGAAGATATTCAAGAACAATCCAAATTACGGGAACAACATTCAAAAAACGTAAAAAGTTGACACAGATGGCATTCTCCATTTGAAAATCATTATCATAAGCAGTATCACTTGACAGGAAGCATTGAGGATCAGGGCGAATATCAGGGGCAGAATTTGTATTCCGCGCAGGTTGTTTTCGCCTCTTTGATCCTAAGGGCACGCTCTTGGCTCACCTTTCAGGGATAGATGGGAACTCCTATGAAAATCACAAAAATTCTGGGGACGGCCGCACTGGTCTCGACCCTTGGCGCGCAGGCTTATGCCGCACCAAGCGCCAAAGACGTTCTGACGACCTATGCCGATATTGCGCATGCCGGTTACGAAGACTCGCTGATCACCGCAAAGAAACTGCAGGTTGCCGTTGACGCACTGGTCGCGGCACCGTCTGCAGAAACATTTGGCGCGGCTAAATCGGCATGGCTTGCATCGCGCTCACCCTATCAGCAGACCGAAGTTTATCGTTTTGGCAATGCCATTGTTGATGACTGGGAAGGCAAAGTGAATGCGTGGCCGCTTGATGAAGGCCTGATCGATTATGTCGAAACCGGTCTTTACGGCGAAGAAAGCGAAGAAAACCCGGCTTACACCGCCAATGTCATTGCCAATCCGACACTGAACATTTCCGGTGAAACCATTGACGCATCGACCATTGATGCTGCCCTGCTTGAAAGCCTGCATGAAATCGATGATGTCGAGTCAAACGTTGCGACCGGCTATCACGCGATTGAATTCCTGCTTTGGGGTCAGGACCTGAACGGTACCAATGCAGGTGCAGGCGCACGTGCATGGACCGATTATGCTGCCGGCGATGCATGCACCAACGGTAATTGCGACCGTCGTGGTGACTACCTTAAAGCAGCCACCGAACTTATGATTTCCGATCTCGAATGGATCACGGCACAGTGGGCCGATGGCGGCGAAGCACGTACAACCGTTCTTGAAGGCGACGGCGTTCCGGGCCTGACCGCAATCGTTACCGGCATGGGTTCCCTGTCTTATGGTGAACTGGGCGGCGAACGTACCAAGCTTGGTCTGTTGCTGCATGATCCGGAAGAAGAGCATGATTGCTTCTCTGACAACACCCATAACAGCCACTACTTCGACGCACTGGGCATCCAGAACGTTTACCTTGGCCGTTACACCCGTGTTGACGGTTCTGTCGTTGACGGCGCATCGCTTTCCGATCTGGTTGCAGCCAAAAACGCAGCCCTTGATATCGAACTGCGCGGCAAACTGGCAAGTTCGGTTCTGGCAGGCAAAGCCATGGTGACCCGTGCAGAAGGCGGTGAAGCCTTTGATCAGCTCATCGCAATGGGCAACGATGACGGCAATGCGGTTGTTCAGACCTTTGTTGATGCGCTTGTTGATCAGACCAAATCGATCGAACAGATCATTGCCGCTGTTGGCATTGATGGTATCGAGTTCGAAGGTTCCGACAGCCTCGACAATCCGGCTGCAGTAAACTAAGCCTAATCTTCAGATTACCTGCCTTAATGGCATTAAACGGCGGGGGTGAATTCTCCCGCCGTTTTGCTTTGATTAAACCAATAAGAACCAGAACCCCTATGAAGCGTCATCCCGCCCGCTCTTTTATTGCATCCCTTGGTATCGCATCGCTTGGCATTGCTTGCCTTGGCGTCGCTATGATGCCCAGCACTGTTCTGGCAGAGCAAAACGATAATGGGGCGTTTCCCGGTGGGGACACCACATGGGTCAAGCCATCTGGGCGTAGTGCATTTACCCACCATTCGGCAAATATGGACTTTGAAAAACGGCTTGATTTCAAGCTTGGCGAGGCCCTTTTTCAAAGACTTTGGGTAACGGCCCCGACCCGGACCAAGGCCGCAGATGGTCTTGGCCCCCTGTTTAATTCGCGTGCGTGCAATGGGTGTCATATCCGCAATGGTCGCGGTCATCCGGTCGATGCAAATGATCCGTCATCCGGGGCGACATCGATGTTGCTGCGCCTGTCGATCCCGCCACAGACCACCGATCAGTTGCGCGATCATTTTGATGGCAAACTCGCAACCGTTCCCGACCCGATTTATGGCGGACAGTTTCAGGATTTTTCAGTGCCGGGCATTGATGCCGAAGGCCGCGTCAAGGTCACCTATGACACCGTGAATGTCGCATTGGCCGGGGGTAAGATCATTCCGCTGCAAAAGCCCCGCTATGAGATGACTGACCTGGCCTATGGCCCGCTTCATCCCGATATCATGGTATCGCCGCGCCTAGCACCACCGATGATCGGGCTTGGATTGCTTGAAGCGATCCCAGATGAGGTGTTGCTTGCCGCCTCTGACCCGCAAGACGCCGACGGGGATGGCATATCTGGCCGGGTAAATTATGTCTGGGACATTGCAAAGAATGATCTTGCGATTGGACGGTTTGGCTGGAAGGCCGGTATGCCAACCCTTGATCAGCAAAACCAAAATGCTTTTCAGTTTGATATTGGCCTTTCGACCCCGCTTTATCCAAATGGTGCCGGTGATTGCACCGCAGCTCAACAAGACTGCCTAACGGCACCAAACGGCAATGATCCAGAATTTGAAGACCTTGAAGCCCATTCCGTGATTACGGATTTGGTGTTGTATTACACGCGCAATATCGCCCCGCCCATCCGGGCAAACGCCAATGATGCGGATGTTATGGCCGGACAAAAGATTTTTAAGAATATTGGCTGCGCATCCTGTCATACACCGCGTTATCAATTGCCAATACGTTCCGATATGGCCGAGCAATCCGGTCAGGTCATTTGGCCCTTTAGTGATTTACTGCTTCATGACATGGGGGATGGGTTAGCAGATCATCGTCCCGAAGCACAGGCATCAGGCACCGAATGGCGCACACCACCGCTTTGGGGGATTGGCCGGGCACAGGAAATCGACCCACGTGCGCGTTTCTTGCATGATGGACGGGCAAGCACCATCCTTGAAGCCATACTGTGGCATGGTGGGGAAGCTTCACCTGCCCGCGATGCGGTCACAAAGCTGCCACCATCTCAACGCAGTAAATTGCTGACGTTTCTAAACTCGCTTTAAATTCGCTATACGTTTTCCAAATCTCGTGATTAGTCCGGAAAGATACATGTCCATACAATTTTGGCGTAACACGCTGCTTTCGACCACAGCAGCAATGTTTGTTGGGTTTAGCGCCCCTGTTGCACAGGCCGACATTCCTGATGAAAACTATCAGGCGATCCTGTCACATCTTCTGACGGAAGTAGTACCGCCGAAACTTGATGCATTCCATGATGCAACATCCGATTTGGCCGATACGATTGGTGAGTTTTGTCGCGATACCGATACGGACGGCCTTAAGGATGTGCAGGGCGCATTTCATAGTGCGATGGACATCTGGCAGGAAATCCAGCCCTGGCGCATGGGGCCGATGGTTGCCAATGGGCGCGATCAGCATATCGAATATTGGCCGGACAAACATGGTACAGCCAAACGTCAGTTCCGAAAGCTGGTGTTTAATAAACCTGCGGTCTATACCGACCCGATCAAACTTTCCGAAGGCAGTGCCGCCCTTCAAGGGTTCCCTGCCCTAGAAGAAGTTTTGTTTGACGACAAACACGCAAAACAACTGATCAATGCAGATGAGGACGGCATATATCTTTGCCAATATGGCACCGCGATTGCCACCAATCTTCAGACAATTTCAGGCGAACTTCGCGATGAGTGGCCAGAATTTGCCCAAGCCATGAGCAATGCCGGCCCAGATAGCATGGATTATCCCACCGCCAAATTTGCCGCGACGGATCTTTACCGCGCCCTGCATGAGGGGCTGTTGATCATATCAAGCCAAAAGCTTGGCCGTCCCTTGGGCGAAAGCGAAAAGGACGGCAAAGCCAGTCGGGCCGAAAGCGAGACATCCAAACGCTCCCTTCGCAACGTCGAGCATAACCTGATCGGGCTGTTTGCGATTTATGACGGCAAATGGGGCGATGTTGGCGAAGAAGGCATGGGCTTGGCTTCATTGATTGACAGCAGCCTTTTGGATCGGTCTTTCCGGCTTAATTGGCAAACAGTACAGGATCGTCTTTCCGAACTACCTACATCAGTGGGCGAATTGCTTGAACAACCAGATGGTTACGCCAAGCTTTCCGACTTTGCCGGTCAGATCGATTTTCTGACGTCGCTTGTTGAAAATGACGTGGGTGGCAACACCAAGCTTGGTGGCGGGTTTAATTCGCTGGATGGCGACTAGGGTCCTGACCCTAGGGTTCAAACGGGGCTCTCTGAATGGAGATTAGAAAATGAGACATCAACGTCGCGAGTTTTTAAAGCTCATGGGTGTTGGCGGGGCATTTACCCTGTTGCCGCTTGATATCGCGCGTGCTGCCAGCCAACCGACCATCGAAGACCGCGCGGTTTATATCGCCGCCAGCGCGAAAGACAATGCCGGGGAGACTGACGACTATTATGTCAGTGCGTTTAATGCATCGGGTAGAATCTTGTTTGAACAGGCCTTGCCCGGCCGCGGCCATGACATTGGTCTGCGCCCCAATCATGTTGATGTCGCCGCAGTCGAACGCCGACCGGGGCTTTATGGCCTGATCCTTGATCGCCACACCGGGGACGTTCGCGCCAAACTGCATTGCCCGGAAGACCGCCGGTTTTATGGCCACGCCATTTATTCCAATGATGGCCGTTTTCTTTACATCACCGAAAACGATTTTGATCATGCCCGTGGTGTGGTTTCGGTCTGGGATGCGCAAGATGGTTATCGCCGGGTGGCAGAGTTCGACAGCTTTGGCACCGGCCCGCATGAATTGCACCTGATGCCGGGCGGTGATCAGTTGGTCATTGCCAATGGCGGACTTCACACCCACCCGGATCAGGATGGGCGCACACCGCTTAATATCGCCTCGATGGAACCGAACCTGTCGATCATTGACCGCCATAGCGGCACGCTGATCCATCAGGCTGCCCTGAAAGCCGATTGGCACCAACTTTCAATCCGTCATCTGGATGTTGCCGCCAATGGGACAATTGCCGCTGGCTTCCAATATCAGGGGGAAATAACCGATCAGGTTCCCTTGGTTGGCATCTGGCGACCGGGCGGCGAAATTCGCCCGATTGAAGCCCCCGACACAGTGCAATACCGCATGCGCCAATATTGCGGTTCAGTTCGGTTTGATGCATCAGGCGAGGTGTTTGGCATTTCCTGCCCGCGAGGTGGGTTGGTCACATTCTGGAATGCCAAATCGAATGATTTCCTGACCCATATTGCTGCCCCGGATGGTTGCGGCCTTGCCGCGACCGATCATGCAGGCGAATTTGTTGGCACCAGTGGACTTGGGAATAGCTGGCGCATGGATGCGATTCGCCGAAAACGGGTAGAGCTCCCTGACGATTCGCATAAATCGCTTCATTGGGACAATCATCTTAGACGAATTGTCGCCTGACCAAAGCACAAAGCAGACATAATAAAACCCGCACATTTGTTGCGGGTTTTATGCTTTTAGCCATATAATCGGCGGAAAACCAATGGATTAACCGACTATTTCAGTCAGGATAATTACATAAGGAAATCATCAACCAAAAATTTTATGCAATTGATAACGATTTTCACTTGCGCCCATCTTTTTCCTCACCTATAACAGCTCTCGACACAGCCCGCGAATGCAACCCATTCGCATTTGTCCCCAAAACGGCTTGTCTCTCACCTACGGGTCCTCTCTCCCCGTAGGTCTCTCAAGGTGGATCAGCGGTGGTTATCGATGCGGGAAACGATAACCGCCGCTTCCTCTTTCCAGCCCAAACATCATCAGGCTTTTCGCAAGGCAATCAACAGCCGCAAGCTATTGATCGTTACCAATACGGTTGCGCCGGTATCGGCCAGCACGGCCAACCAAAGGCCGGTTATCCCTGCGATTGATGTCACCAGAAATACCGCCTTAAGACCCAGCGCAAGGGCAATGTTTTCACGGATCACCCGGCGTGCTGCCCGCGACAGTTTCACCAGATTAACCACATCGCCCAAACGATCCTTGACCGCGACGGCATCAGCCGCCTCAAGTGCGATATCCGTGCCCCCGCCAATCGCAATCCCGACATCAGCGGATTTAAGAGCGGGCGCATCATTGATGCCATCGCCCACCATGGCAACCGGGCCAGATCGTTTGGGATCATCACGCAGGGCGATAATGGCGTTTAGCTTATCTTCTGGCAGAAGTTCGGCCCGATACTCCATGCTCAGTTCAGCAGCCATACGTTTGGCAACACGGGTGGCATCCCCGGTTAACATCACCGGGGTAATGTGAAGCCTGTTAAGTTCCGCCAGTGCGGCTTTGGCGTCTTTACGTGCAACATCACGCAACGCCAAGGCACCAATCACTTGGCCGTCCTTTAGAACAACAACGGCGGTGCTCCCTGCGTCCTCTTGTTCTTCAAGCCATTGCGCCGTTGCATCATCAAGGGGCGCATTCAAGCGTTTAACCGCCCCAACCTGATACATCACCCCATCAATATAACCTTCGACCCCTGCCCCGGCGACGGTCTTGGCATTTTCGACCACAGGCAGTTCAAGCAATCTATTTTCTGCGGCCTCAACCACCGCACGGGCAAGCGGGTGCGAGGTCACCGTTTCAAGGGCTGCTGCAATGGTCAAAACACCATTTTCGCCATACCCGTTTGCTGTTTTGATCGCGGTCAGTTTCGGTTTGCCTTCGGTCAGGGTTCCGGTTTTATCAAACGCCATGGTGCGCACCGCCCCAATCAGTTCAAGCCCCGCCCCACCTTTGACCAAAAGACCAATTCTGGTTGCGCGCGCCAAGGCGGATGTCACCGCTGCCGGGGTTGAAATCACCAAGGCACAAGGGCAGCCGATTAAAAGCAATGCCAAACCGCGATAGACCCACTCATCCCACGCCTGTCCGAACAGAACGGGCGGAATAACAACCGTGGCTGCAGCCAGCCCCATAATGATCGGGGTATAGATACGGGCGAACTTTGCGACAAATCTTTCGACTGGAGCTTTGTGCTTTTCACTTTGTTCGACCAACTCAATCACGCGATCAAGTATGGTCTGGCCCGCCGCACGGGTGACACGCACCCGAACCGGGCTATCAGTTACAATCGCACCGGCAAAGACTTCGGCGTCACGTTCGCAATAAACCGGGATGGATTCACCCGTAAGGTGGCTGCTATCGATCTCTGCGGCACCTGATACGATCATGCCATCAGATGGAATGCGTTCACCCGGACGGATTTCGATAATGTCATCCATCACAAGATCGCGCGGCGAGACATTTTCAAAACCATCATCGGCCACACGACGGGCCTGCTCGGGGGTAAGCTTCATCAGCGCTTTCACCCCGTTTCGGGCACGGCCTGCAGCCACACCTTCAAGCCGTTCACCAATGGCGAATAGCAAAACGACCATTCCGGCCTCAAGACTTTCGCCAATGGCAACCGCCCCGACCACAGCAACCGACATGAGAAGTTCGATTGAAAAGAACGCACCGCTTTGCGCCAGACGTACTGCCTGCTTCATGATCGGAACAGCGGCAAGGATTGATGCCACAGACATGGCATATGGTGCAGTTATCGGTATTACCGCGCCGATCAATCCGCCGAGTAGAAGGCATATCGCAGCAAAGGCAATTTCATCATTGTCAGACGACCAAGGGGCAATGCGGCGCAACAATCCTTGCCCCGCCGTTTCATCATCTTGCGGATTGCCCACACCTTCGACATCGCTGCAACATGCCGCCCCTTTGCCACAGCATGACGCGCCTGTTTCGTTTGTGGCGTCATTGGATGCACCTATTTCCCGGGCGGGATAGCCAAGCTTGTTCAGCGTTGTGGTAACCGCATCGCGATCTTGCGCATGGGCTTGATCAAAGCCCAGTGTCACGTTTTCGCGCATCATCGAAACATCAACGCACGAAACGCCGTCGAACTTGCCAAGTGCGGTTTCGATCTTTGCAACACACGAACCACAATCCATGCCCGATACATGCCAATTATAATGGGCGATTGATGCACCGTGGCTGCTCAGGACCTGGGCAATGATCGCTTCATCCGTGGCATTGACCGGGGATGTGGTTGAGATGCCTGCCCCATCGCTGATGAAACCATGGTTTGGCAAGGCGTCATTCACCGCAACCAGCAGGGTTTCCCGGCAGTGCGTACAGTTTCCAATCGTCGGAAGCTCGTTCCATTTCGCGATGAAGGACATTCATTCCTCACAAAATCAAATTTTCATTCATATGTTAAATTCAAACTATGATTCATATTTTCATCTGTCAAGAACATTCAAATGGCTATTTGAATGTTTGCTTTTGCCACGCCTGTTGGCTTGGCCTGCCTTCTTTGAACGGCGGCACAAAACATTGAGTTTAAAATCGAAAATGAATTTGGGGGCGCTTGCCGCCGATTAATCGTGCGTAACGTGGGCGAACACATCACGGACCACGCGCGAGATATGTTCGTCATCAATTTGATAAAAAATATGCCGCCCGCGCCGTTCGGATGCGAGAATCCGCTGATCGCGAAGATGGCGCAAATGATGGCTACAAAGCGATTGCGACATATCGGTCGCATCGGCAAGTTCGCCAACAGTTTGCGGTTTTTCCATACAGCGCAGAACAAGTTGCAAACGCCCGGCATCGCCCAAAAGCGAAAAGATTTTTGCCGCCGCTTCGATATCAGGCAGTGCCAATTCCGCCCCAACCACCCGCGATGCATCACGGGTTACGGCTTCGCCCTGCTCGGTGCTCAGACCAAGACGGGCGGCAGTATCGCATTCCTGACAATCAGCAGCATCTGCTGGCGTCTTGGCTGCCTTCATACGGGATTTGGTTTTGCTCTCTGACATGGGCTCTATTTTCCATGCCTGCCGGTCCATGGCAAGGGGAACAATTAATTTGCGCCCAAACCATGACCATTCCAACATCCAAACATGCCCTTATCAACGTGGCTGAAATACGTTATCCCCGCATGCGACTGCCGGTGGGATCATAGATCGGACGGATTGATACCTCAGCCGGGATGAGGGTTCCGGCAACATCGATCTCATAAGATGACGCCAGAAGGTCTGATCCACTTTCCCCGATGCAGGGCACATAGCCCAATCCAACGGCCGCGCCGACATGGTGGCCATACGCCCCCGAACTTAAATGCCCAACAATCTTGCCATCGCGCAAAATGGGTTCGTTATGGAACAGAAGTGGTTCGGGGTCTTTCAGCCGAAATTGCAGAATGCGTTTGGTTAAGCCTTCTTCACGCTTGCGTAAAACCGCATCCCGTCCGATGAAATCATGTTTGTCGGTTTTGACCGCAAAGCCAAGCCCGGCTTCAAGCACATGATCTTCGCAGGTAATGTCATGACCAAAATGCCGGAAACCCTTTTCAATCCGGCACCCGTCCATCATGTGTAACCCACACAGTTTAAGACCGTGGTCTTCCCCGGCATCTATGATGGTTTCAAACACATGGGCTGCCATATCGGCACTGATATAAACCTCCCACCCTAGTTCCCCAACATAGGAAACCCGGTGTGCACGCGCGATCCCCATGCCAATTTCAATTTCCTGTGCGGTGCCAAATGGGTTGGTTTCATTCGAAAAATCATTCGGCGAAACAGACATCAAAAGATCGCGTGATTTCGGCCCCATGACCGCCAACACCGCCTCGGATGCTGTGACGTCGGTAAGGATCACAAAGTAATCGCCAACATGACGCCGCATCCAGGTTTCATCAGCCAGCCTGGTCGCCGCAGGGGTCACCACCAAATAAGCCGTTTCAGAAAGCCGGGTGATGGTGACATCGGCTTCTATTCCGGCACGGTTGTTTAAGAACTGGGCATAAACAATTTTGCCAATGGGTACTGATAGATCGCCACCGCAAATGTAATTCAGGAAACGCTGCGCATCTGGTCCTTCGACCCGGATTTTGCCAAAGGATGACATGTCATACATGCCAACCCCTTCGCGGATTGCCTTATGTTCGGTTGCGGCATTTTCAAACCAGTTCGTGCGCTTCCAGCCATATTCATATTCGGGTTTCTGCCCCGGATTGGCAAACCAGTTGGCCCGTTCCCACCCGGCGAACTCGCCAAATACAGCACCACGTTCGGCCAAATGCCCATGAAGTGGCGACCGTCTTATGCCGCGTGCGGTTGCCATTTGTCGGAATGGATAATGATCGGCATACAGAAGACCAAGCGTTTCCGATACACGATCGCTTAGATAGGTCTTGTTGCCTTGGAACGGCTGCATACGGACAATATCAACATCGCCAAGATCAAACGGTTTTCCCCCGTCTTCCATCCATTGCGCCAAAGCCATGCCAGCCCCACCGGCCGACTGGATACCAATGGAATTGAACCCGGCGGCAACCCAAACATTATCCATCTCAGGTGCGCGGCCAAGATGATAGGCATCATCGGGTGTAAAGCTTTCCGGGCCATTGAAGAATGTATGAATGCCGGTTTCAGCCAACACCGGAAGACGATGGATCGCCTTTTCCAGAATTGGCTCAATATGTTCGAAATCGGGTGGGAGTTCATCAAACTCAAAACTGTCGGGAATGCCATCCATTCCCCATGGCTTTGCTTTTGGTTCAAACATTCCCAGCAGGATTTTACCGGCATCTTCTTTGTAATAGGCACATTCATCGGGAACGCGCAGAACCGGCCAATCGCCAAGGCCAGATATGTTGTCGGTTACAACGTAATAGTGCTCGCACGCATGCAGCGGCACATTGACCCCGGCCATTTTGCCAACTTCGTGCCCCCACATTCCTGCGCAATTGACAATCATGTCACAGGCAATTTCGCCAGCACTTCCATCTTCATGCCGCCATGAAACGCTGCGAACCCGTTTGCCTTCACTTTCAAGGCCGGTAACTTTGGTGCGGCTATGGATTTTTGCGCCACGTTTGGTCGCCCCGCGGGCCAGCGAAAGCGCAATATTGCCCGGATCGCCCTGCCCGTCTTTGGGCAGATAAACACCGGCCTTTACCCCGTCCAGATTAAGATGCGGGTATTGTGCGCCAATCTCACTTGGGGAAATTTCATCAATTTCCACACCAAATGCACGGGCCATGGCGGCCTGTCGGAACAACTCCTCACGGCGGTTCTCGGTCAAGGCAATTGTGATTGAACCGACCCGCCTGAAACCAGTGGAAATGCCCGTTTCGTCTTCTAACGTTCCGTAAAGTTCCTGGGAGTATTTGGCAAGACGGGTCATGTTTGCACTTGCGCGTAATTGCGCAATCAGACCTGCGGCATGCCATGTGGTGCCTGATGTCAGGTCCTTACGTTCAAGCAGAACCACATCGCGCCAGCCCAGCTTGGTCAAGTGATAGGCCACCGAACAACCAATCACCCCGCCGCCAATGATCACCACACGGGCTTTGTCCTGAATATCCGCCAATGCCTTCGTCCCTTATACCCTGTGTTAACAAGAAAGCCGGGACGCATCCCGATGATATGACGATTGCCGTTGCGCGCAGCACTTATCGCACGCCATTCATCGTTATGTGACAACGCCATAGGCAATTTCAATTACTGGAAAAACGGTACTGAAGTTTCACATTGGCAGCAACCAATGATGGTACCAATACCCGGTCTGGCACCATAGAAAGCGACAATATGGACTCAATCATTTCACATGGCCACTTGGACAATATAAGCCATACGAAATCAGCGTCCCGCTGATCCAAGACGCCCGAAATGCACTTAGCAGGGACACAGGGTCTAATAGTCACGAATTTCCGGGTCTTACGAATCTAGAGTTCTTCCGCTGAACGTGTGTCTTTGCCTCGCTGTTCGACGGGCATATAACTATGCCAACGCCAAGCAGCATATGTGTGTGGGGAGAAAAATTTATAACCAGCAGCAACACCCTTCCTGAATGCGACAGTGCCCACCGGGACGGCATTTGCTCGGACACCTTGCGCCTTTCGGGAATTAACAGGATTCGTTCGATTGCCTATTTCGTCAGCCTGTTTACACCGCTGATCTATGCATTTCAGTTATTTTAGACCGAGACGAGCCGAAACAAACTGATCCGAAAACTAACACCCTTTACCGCTTACGAAGGATCAGCCCAATTCTACCACAGCCAGCCAAGCAGGAAAACTTGCGTTCCATCTGATTTGTCAAATATCTCGAAGTAATAGCGGTTTCGATAAAAACGTATCGATTCATAAGTGCCTTTGCCAATATTCGCGACAAAAGCGTATTTTTCTCGAAACCGAACTTTTCAACTGTTTCAAAGTTTTTGCTAAAGCACGCTTCGAGCGTTTCGAAATCAAAGTGGCGATAGTGTTTTTTTTCCACAGGTTTTTCGGTGCTAGGGACTGTAACGAATAGTAATGCTCCCGTTTTTAAAGACTTTGCCACACCATTGAGAAACTGCTCACCTTCCAATGAAGGAATATGCTCAAACACCTCTATCAAAGTACCACTATCATACTCCTCAGGTGGCAGGTCATGGACATTTGTACAACTGAAAACACGTTCGTCTTCAGTAAATGCCTCCGCCCATCTAATCGCCCTTTCGTCAAAGTCGACACCAGTGAAATAGATATTCTCCAACGTCCTATAGTTTCGTAATGCATGAACGAAACCACCATCGCCACAACCGTAATCCATATGTTTATGCGAAGGATTTTCTACTGATAATTGCCTTAACCACTTTTCAACCATTCTGACCGCAGCCAAATAAGATGGTGCAAATTTCCAGTATCGACTGAACATGGGAAATCCATCATTTGACGGAATGTAATGGTACGGAAAGATGTACTGCCCTGCTTGAACACCATCAATGCTATGGTTGCGTTCCTCGGCATTTTTTTCGTCCATACGTCCTCCCTTTGCAAAACATGCAGCTTATGTTTGATCACCGTATTGATGCGTTACTCTAAACATATTGCAACCGTCACTCTAAGTATTTACCTAGTATGGTAAATTTTAGTATTTCACTCGCTTAAATTGTTTAATAAGACACAAAACAATGCTTACCACATCCTGATTGTTTTGACTAAATGGCGGGAACAATTGGCGTATTGGCAAATACATATGCGCCACACCGATGGCACAAAGCCACGGGAATATAACAGGGAATGTTTCAGGAAAGGACGTTTGGAATGACGCAAAAGATCGCCTTGGTTACCGGATCGGCCCGTGGGATTGGATTAGCAACGACAAAACTGTTCATCGAACAGGGCTGGAAAGTTGCCATGGTCGACCGGGACGGCGATGAACTTGCAACAGCGTCTGCCCCCCTAACCGAGGCAAAACCGTTCGAGTTTGACGTATCGATCCCTGAACAAGTCGATCAAATGATCGATGCGGTGCTTTCCGAATTCGGGCGGATTGATGCGGTTGTCAATAATGCCGGGGTCGCAGACTTCCTGCCGATTGAAGAAACCAGCTTTACCACATGGCGCCGGATCATGGACACCAACCTTGATGGCGTCTTTCTGGTATCGCAAGCCACGATACCGGCCCTAAAGGAAACCAAGGGTGCGATTGTTAATATCGGTTCGATCTCAGGCCTGCGGGCATCAACCTTGCGCGTTGCTTATGGCACATCAAAGGCTGCGGTCATTCACATGACCAAACAACAGGCCGCAGAATTGGGTGAATTTGGCATTCGCGCCAACTGTGTCTGCCCCGGCCCGGTAAAGACCAAACTCGCCATGGCCGTGCATTCGCCTGAAATCATCTCGGCCTATCTTGATGCCATGCCGCTTGGTCGATATGGCTCTGAGTCCGAAATCGCCGAAGTGATTACGTTCCTCTGCTCAGACAAGGCGAACTTTGTCACCGGTCAAATCATCGCTGCTGATGGCGGGTTTGAGACCACGGGTGTTGGACTCCCTGCACTACGTCGCACCTAAAAGACACATATCACATGGGAAAGCAGACAACATAGGACAGTGGAACTCTGTCAATACTATTTTTGTAAAACCAGCATATCTTCAAGCCGATGGCCAAGTAGCTTGGCACCATCAAAAGTCAAATGTCCACCGTCGTAGGAAATCAGTAGACCGCTATGAGTCGTGTTTTGGCACGTGGCATCTGGGCCGCAAATTAGGCTCTGTAAATCGACGAAGCGATTCTCCCCAACAATATTCAGAAGTTCACGATTAATTTTCAACAATTGAGGGTCAACTTCAACGACTAACTCATCGTTCCCTTGACTAAGCGCCTCCGAATATGCCGCGAATCCTCCACCACTCCAGATATGCTTGGTCCCGAAAACTCGTCCCCGTGCAATAAATCGCCGTTCGATGCGATCTATTGTTTCTTCAACAAAGGGAACTTGCCAACTTCTCCAACTTGACGCTAACCACACTTCATCTGCTTGCATCATTAGTTTTTGCAGTTTGGGTTCCTGATATTTTGAATATTTCGCGCACTCTGCCCGGTCCACTTTAGAAATGAATTCGGTCAAATCCCTGTCTGTCCAGAGGTTTCCACATCTGGCAGAAATGTGATAGGTGCTGAGTTGGTAGCGATCCAGAAGTTTACTCTCGAAAACAGCGTTCAGAACATCTTGAGCAAAGCTATCCCCGATCAACACGACCTTCACACGCGGATCTGCTTCATTAAAGTCTCGCAATACGAATTTTGGCCAACGAGAAACAACATACCCTCCCGGGTCTGAAAACTGCTGGGCCACATCCAAGTGCGAAAATCCATATCTGCTCCCAACATACAGCTCGAACCCAAACCAACCGGCGACACTGCAAATCAGAACCAATGGACCCAATGTCGACAGCCGAATAAGGCGTGTATATTGAGGGTTCGTGCGAAACGGCATTTCGACAAAGCGCCAGCTGAAATATGAAATCGGTGCAAGAAACAAAATCAGGAATACAGCACGCCAACTTGCCGTTTCGATCAGGCCCTGATGACGAGCAAAAGCAAAGACAGGTTGGTGCCATAAATACAGGCTATAGCTCGTAAGACCTATGGTAACAAACGGCTTCCACGCGAGAACCTTACATATCGTATTTCGTCGATCTGCAAACAAAATAATTAAGACAGTCCCAATAACCGGGACCAAAAGATAGCGTCCTGGTACTGCCGTTGCAGCGTCAAATACAAAAACAGCATAAAGAACCATCACTAGCCCTAGAACTGCAAGAAACTCTCGCCACCAGAAACTTAAACGATGTTTCGATCCTGCTTGTAAATAAATAGCTCCCAACACACCTGCTAGAATCTCCCATGCACGTGTTGGCAAAAGATAGAAGGCAGCTCCAGGTCGATGAAAACTCCCCCAATCACCGACCATGAAGCTTACGCAGAACACCGCCACGACAGCACATACAATTGCCTTGGCTCCCCAGCGACATAAGAACATGCAAGCCAGCGGAAAAATCAGATAATACTGCTCTTCAACCGCTAAACTCCATGTATGTAAGAGAGGCTTGAGTTCGTTTGAGACCTCAAAGTAACCAGCTTGCTTCCATAGGACAAAATTAGCGGAAAAGGTCAACACTCCAAAGACGGTCTGACCAAAAGACTCAATTTCTCTGATATCGTATGTGAACCAAACAAACGGGATACAGACAAGTGTTACTAAAAACAATGCAGGAAAAATTCGTCTAGCTCGACGAAGATAGAAGACCTTGAGAGCAAACGAACCGGTATAAATATCTTTTAAAATCAATGAAGTAATCAGATATCCGCTAATTACAAAAAAGACGTCAACCCCAACGAACCCTCCAGAGAAAAGTTCAAATCCTGCATGGAAGAAAACAACCGACAAAACTGCAATAGCGCGAAGCCCGTCAATTTCTGGCCGATACTCCAACGCTCCACTCCCAGTGTTCTTAAGCGAAAAAATTGCCTTCTTGTTTCGCATGCATTTCCTTCAATTCGTCAGAAGTCAGCCACTTATTTGAGGAACCAATCAATGCTTCTTAAGCCTTCAAAAACAATATGCTTAGTTGTAATTCATACAATCAACTAAGAAAAACAAAGACCCGTTTGTTTTGTGCATAACAACAACGCATGAAAGAGACAATTTAACATGTTGCTCCGGCGCTTAATTGTAACAATATCTTTAACAATCTCGCTATCCTCCTGCCTGACATTCAACTGGCAGCGCAGTGTGCAGCAGGCAATATCAAACGCCTGCAATTCGACAGGAGACTGTGGGTCGGGTCGGATGGGCCGGGACCGAATTAAAGCAGATACCCAAAACAAAACGGCGCGCCCAATGGACGCGCCGTTTGTCATTTCCGAACTCGGAAAACTTATTCCCACTCGATGGTTCCGGGTGGTTTGGATGTGAAGTCGTAGGTGACACGGTTAATGCCGTTGACTTCATTAATGATCCGGTTGGCGATGCGGCCCAGAAGTTCTGGCGGATACGCATAGAAATCTGCGGTCATGCCATCGGTTGAGGTTACCGCACGCAGCGCACAGGCATAATCGTATGTCCGCCCATCGCCCATCACGCCAACGGTGCGGACCGGAAGCAGAACGGCAAAGGCCTGCCAGATCGCATCATACAGACCCGCATTGCGGATTTCTTCAAGATAGATCGCATCGGCCTTGCGCAGGATATCAAGTTTTTCACGCGTAATCGGCTGACCCGGAATACGGATCGCAAGACCCGGCCCAGGGAACGGATGACGGCCAACAAAGCTGTCAGGCAAACCAAGTTCACGGCCAAGGTCACGGACTTCATCCTTGAACAATTCACGAAGCGGTTCGACCAGCTTCATGTTCATGCGCTCAGGCAAGCCACCGACATTGTGGTGTGATTTGATCGTTACCGACGGACCACCGGTGAAGGACACGCTTTCGATCACGTCAGGGTAAAGGGTGCCCTGCGCAAGGAAATCAGCACCACCGATTTTCTTGGCTTCTTCCTCGAACGTTTCGATGAAAAGACGGCCAATGGTTTTGCGTTTGGTTTCCGGGTCAATCTCGCCTTCGATGGCACCGATAAAAGTTTCGGACGCATCAACATGCACCAGCGGAATGTTGTAATGGTCGCGGAACAGGTTCACCACCTGATCGGCTTCGCCTGAACGCATGAAACCATGATCAACAAACACACAAGTAAGCTGATCGCCGATTGCTTCATGGATCAGAACGGCCGTGACCGAGCTATCAACACCACCTGACAGACCACAGATGACTTTGCCATCGCCGACCTGTTTGCGGATTTTATCAATCGCATCGTCTTTATAGGCATGCATCGTCCAGTCGCCCGAACAACCCGCGACACTGTGGGTGAAGTTCTTAAGCAACTGAGCGCCATGCGGGGTGTGAACCACTTCGGGGTGGAACTGAACCGCATAGAATTTTTTGGCATCATTGGCGATGGCCGCAAACGGCGCACCATCGGATTTACCAACAACGCGGAAACCATCAGGCAGCGCATCAACGCGGTCGCCGTGGCTCATCCAGACTTGTTCACGGGCACCTTCGGCCCAGATGCCGGTAAACAGCGCGCAATCTTCAACCACGTCAACAAAGGCACGGCCAAATTCACGATGGTCTGAAGTGGCGACTTTGCCGCCCAACTGGTTGACCATGGTCTGCTGACCATAGCAAATGCCCAGAACCGGAACGCCAAGCTCAAATACTTTGGCAGGGGCCGATGGTGCCTCGTCCCAATGGACAGACGCCGGACCACCTGAAAGGATCACGGCCTTGGGGGCATATTCATCAAGGAATTCATCCGAGATGTTATTAAAAGGATGGATCTCGCTATAGACACCGCTTTCACGCACACGACGTGCAATAAGCTGGGTGACCTGAGATCCGAAATCAATAATCAGCACGCGATCAGTCATCGGGCCGTATCTCCGTCGAAGATGGGGTTGCGCCGTACATACGCCAAACCATCATGATGGGCAACCCGGCGCAGATGGTCCCCCAATGATGCATTCAAAAATCTTTCGCCCAGATGCCGGGCATTTGGGGAGGATTGCGGCGTTTTTACGCACATCGTCCCCTGAAAATTACACAATTGGTCCCTTTTTCCATCGCAATGATCAGGCAAGTTGCCCATCAACGGAATGCGGAAAACACCGCGTCCAGTCATGAGCACAGCACGATTGATCAAATCAAGGGACACAAAACAATGAGCACTTCCAAAGGCAGCAAAATCGCACTTGCCGTCGCAGGCCTTATTCTTATCGCTGGCGCTGCAACCGCAATTGCCATGACGCAATCCAAGGACAGCAATTCTTTGCCGGTGTTCGGCACCGAAGACAGCAGCAACGTAACTGGCGCGATTAAAATCCCGAAGGTTCCCGCCCCGGATGCCGAAGTCGGTGAAGTACCGTTTAAATCTGATCCAATGGCAGATAGCGAAACGGACGCCGAAGCCTATGAAGATGGCAGCGCAGTTCCGGGCATGAATAAGCTGTTTAAGAACGAAGGCATGACCACGGACGAGACAAACACCGATCCTACGCAAAAGACCGAATAACGGACCTGTCGAATTTTGCGTGGCAGGTTTGGTTTGAAGACCTGAGCAAGCGTTAGAAGATTTCCGCAACGCAATCTTGCGTTCACGGTAAAACAAAACTGGCCCTGCGAAACATGCTCGCAGGGCCTTTTTTTGTGTAGGCAGAGTAAGGGCGGCAGCGGGCTGGATCTGGGTTCCATATGCCATCGCCGCAGTTACCATTACTTGCCCTTGCCTTTTGATGTGCGTTCAAACACAGCAACAAAGAACCCATCGGTGCCATGAACATTCGGCGACAGACGTAGCCAAGGTTTGTCTTTTCCGCCCGGAACCGGAACCGATTTAGGCGCATCAGGCCAGATTTCGTTGATCGGAACCGGTTTGAAATCTTTGCGATCGCGCATAAAGGTTTCAATCAGGCGTTCGTTTTCTTCGGGCATGATCGAACAGGTCGCATAAATCAAACGCCCGCCGCGCGTTACCCGCGCAGCACCAGCCTTAAGGATTTTGCTTTGTTCTGCCATCATGGCACGGACATCGCGTTGACCAATCCGCCAGCGCAAAGCCGGATTACGGCGCAGCGTGCCCAATCCCGAACAAGGAACATCAAGCAAAACACGGTCAAAGAAACCAGATTTGCTGCGCAGCCATGTATCGCGTTCATCGGAAATAATGCGCTGCTGGATGCAATCACCAGCCCCGGCACGACGTGCACGTTTACGTGCGTTATCCAAACGACCACCGTGGGTATCACAGGCAAGAATACGACCCTTGCCGCGCATGTCAGCAGCAATACCAAGCGTCTTGCCACCGCCACCCGCACACATATCAAGAACGGTCATGCCCGGTTTGGCATCAACGATATTGACGCAAATCTGCGATGCTTCGTCCTGAATTTCGATCAGGCCATCTTTGTAAGCGGCTGTTACCAGCATGTTCAGGCCCAACGGCAAACGAAGACCATTGGGGGCATAAGGCGTCTTTTCGATGTCCTTAATACCATCAGCTTTGAGCGATTTGATGGCGTCATCAACAGTGCCTTGCAGGCGGTTCACACGCAGATCAAGCTTGGCTGGCTTATTGTAAGCTGCCATTTCGTCTGCAAGGTTTTCGTGATGAAGCTTCATCAATTCCGCATACAGCCATTTTGGCAGTTCGGTTTTAACCGCACCTGGCTGTGCGTCATGATCAAGTGTCTTGCCAGACAATTTGTTGATCAGGTGGTTTTCATTGGGATGAAGCGGTTCTGGGCAGAACTGTTCACCACAAAAACGGTCTTCGATGTCGGCTTTTGTCAAACCATCATGCAAAACCAGATCGGCGATCATGCGCGCACGACCGTCCTGGAACTGATAGTCGCTTTCTGCAAGCCACCAACCCAGACGGGCCTGATGACGGATCAAGTTATAGAAACGTTCGCTGATTTCACGGCGATCGCCACCGCCGATATAACGGCGTGATCCGAAATAGCCTGATACAACGCGGTCTGCGTCATCTCGGGTATGGGTCCAACCGTCATAGAGTTCAATAACGGCCGCGATACGTGCACCGGGTTTCAAAGCGAAAATCCAACCTGTTTGTGGGCAATGCTGCTGCTTCGAATATGGGAAGCCTGCGCACACCTTACGATCAATAAAGACGGTGACGGCAGGAAATCCTGCCGTCACCTTATAAATTCTGCCTGCTCATATCATGGCTTAATCGGTTCGCCAACCGCATGAAATGCAGGGCAGACCAGCCAATCATGAAGCAAAGCAGCGTAATTTAGCTGCCCGGACGGTAGTTCGGGGCTTCGCGCGTGATGGTCACATCATGTGTGTGGCTTTCACGAAGGCCAGCATTGGTGATACGCACAAATTCGGCACGCTTGCGGAAATCCGCCAAGGTTGCCGAACCGGTATAGCCCATAGATGCCTTAAGCCCGCCAACCAACTGGTGAATAATCTGACCAGCCGGGCCTTTGTATGGCACACGACCTTCGATACCTTCAGGAACCAGTTTCAGGTTGTCCTGAACATCCTGCTGGAAATAACGATCCGCCGAACCACGTGCCATAGCCCCAACAGAACCCATCCCGCGATAGGACTTATACGAACGGCCCTGATAAAGAATGACTTCGCCCGGTGCTTCGTCCGTCCCCGCCAAAAGCGAGCCGACCATACAGGTGCTTGCACCTGCTGCCATTGCCTTGGCGATGTCACCAGAAAACTTGATCCCACCATCTGCAATGATCGGAACATCAAGTTTTTGCGCCATCTCACCGCAGTCAAGAATGGCGGTTAGCTGTGGCACACCAACGCCTGCAACGATACGGGTCGTACAAATTGACCCCGGACCAATACCAACCTTAACCGCGTCGGCACCGGCTTCGGCCAACGCCTTGACCGCAGCAGCCGTTGCAACGTTACCGGCAATGATCTGGGTATTGCCAAATTTGGCTTTGATTTGCTCGACAGCCTTGATCACGCCAGATGAATGACCGTGTGCGGTATCAATCACCAAAACGTCAACGCCTGCTTCAACAAGGGCAGCAGCACGTTCAAAGCCCGCTTCACCAACACCGGTTGCCGCTGCAACACGCAGACGACCGCTATCGTCTTTACAGGCATTTGGATGAAGCTTGGCTTTTTCGATGTCCTTGACCGTAATCAGGCCGGTACAGCGATAGGCATCATCAACCACCAAAAGCTTTTCAATGCGATGTTGGTGGAGAAGCTTTTTGGCCTCAATGGTGTTCACATTCTCGGTCACCGTCACCAGACCTTCATGGGTCATCAGTTCGGAAACCGGCTGTGCGCGGTTGGATGCAAAGCGAACATCGCGATTGGTCAGAATGCCGACCAACTTGTTCGAAGAACGTTCAACAACCGGGATACCGGAAATGTGGTTGTCATCCATCAGACCCAGCGCATCTGCCAGTGTCTGATCAGGATGAATGGTGATCGGGTTGACCACCATGCCCGATTCGAACTTTTTCACGCGGCGAACTTCTTCGGCCTGCTGAGCGATATCGAGGTTCTTGTGAATAACCCCCATGCCGCCATGCTGCGCCATAACAATCGCCATCGCACTTTCGGTTACGGTATCCATAGCCGAGGAAAGCAGCGGGATTTTCAGGTCAATCTTCTTGGTAATGCGGGTATTGGTCTGCACCTGAGCAGGCAGCACTTCTGATGCTGCGGGTTTGATCAATACGTCGTCAAACGTCAGGGCTTCGGCTATGCGGGTCATCTGGCCACCTCGTTAATCTGAGTTGGCGCGGAACTTATACACGTTACGGCCTAAATGCCAAGTTTTCTGCGCCCATAACAGCCTTGTGTTTTTATTGCTGCAATCTTTTGCACATTCCGTTAGAAACTGGTCGATGGGGCTGCTGTCAGGCAAGCTCCTTTGTTGTTCCCCCCTCTCAGACGCAACATATCACCATATTTGACGCAGTTCCCCCTTAGGAACGTGCGACAAATTGGTGCAGACGCATCTCAAAGGGTGAAAACGAACTCGTCATAATCCATCCCGGCATCTGACAGAAGTTTCCCAACCATGGCGGCTCCACGCGCCATGCCTTCCTTGCGATTACGTTCTTTGCCTTCTTCTTCGCAAAGTGCGGCATAAAGCGGGATAACTTTTTCCAAAGCATCACGGCGCGGCACACGGCGATTGGAATGATACCCAATGATCTTTCCGCCCGGCCCGAACGTCGGCGTGACATTGGCCAAGACCCAATAATGATCACCATTTGCCGAACGATTAATGACATATGCGAAAATTTCGCGCCCGGCCTCGATCGTTTGCCACAGCAATGAAAAGACGCATCTGGGCATATCAGGATGGCGGATAATGCTGTGTGGTTGGCCAAGAATATCACGTTCGCGATACCCTGCGATGCGCAGGAACGTATCATTGGCATATGTGATCCGACCTTTTAGGTCGGTTTTCGAAACGATAATTTCGTGTTCGTCAAAATGACGTTCAACACCCGTCAGGAATAGCTTTTCCTGCTTCATCAAAAATACCCCACCAACAATGACCGCACCGGGCGGCCAGCCTGTCAACCATGCAAAGCTTGCAAATTTATCTTGCAACTATAGCTGGTTAACGGGGAATGGGGGTTTGATGTAGCGCAAAGCAAGGGAGACGAATTTTCGCCTTCCTTATCAAACAAACAATCAGCGCCGGCTCACTCTATTCGACCGGCTATTCGACAGGCGACCAATTATCGTCTTCGCGAAGTTCGGCTTTGCTAATATCTTCCTCGGCATTGTTTTGCCCGCGGAACCCTGTCGCGATCAAATAAGCTTCCGGGCTTTCAGGGCGCGATGCCGGTGGTTTGGCGTGCTTGGAAACGCGGAAGTTCTTCTTAACCCGGTTCAAAAGATCGTTTTCCGTACCGCCCTTAAACACCTTGGCGATGAAAATACCGCCTGGTGCCAGAACTTCTTCGGCAAATAAAAGCGCGTGTTCGACCAAATCAATAATCCGGATATGGTCGGTTTGACGGTGACCGGTGGTTTCCGGAGACATATCGGAAATCACGGCATCAACCGGCCCCTGCAGGGCATGTTTGATCATGTCTGGCGCAGCCGGATCAAGGAAATCGCCCTGAAGGCACGTCGCACCAGAAATCCCTTCCCATTCAAGGATATCAAGGCCAACAACCTGACCATTGCCATGTTTGGAGCCAACCATATCAACAGCAATCTGTGTCCAGCCGCCCGGAGCCGCCCCAAGATCAACAATGCGCATGCCCGGACGCAGCAAATCAAACTGGTTGTTGATTTCAATCAGCTTGAAGGCCGCACGTGACCGATACCCAAGGCGCTTGGCTTCTTGGACATAAGGATCGTTCAGCTGCCGATCGAGCCAGCGCGTCGACGAGATTTTGCGCCCTTTGGCACTTTTGACACGCGTACGCAGGCCACGCCGTGCGCCTGTATCAATGGCTGCAATGGCCGAACCTTTGCGGCGGCGTGTACCGCCTTTTCCGCTGCGATTATCGCTCATGATCTTTCCTGAACTGAATTCTGTGTTGGCCACTATCTTGTCGGGACGTTGATGTCTAACCGATCAGGATGAGGCTGGAATATGCGACACTGTATGACGGCGTGCGTCGCATGGGTCAATAGCATGACCGTCTGCGCGCATCAAATCGACCAAAATACCCTCGCGCAGGCCCCGGTCGGCAACTTTTAACGTCGCCAAAGGCCAAATATCGCGAATCGCGGCAAAGATCGCCGCCCCGGCATCCATCAATTCGGCACGTTGATTGCCAATGCAAGGATGCCCTTTGCGTTTATCTGATTCCATGCGCAGCAAAAGTTCGGTCACGCGTTCAGCATCATCAAAACGCAAATCCGATCCATCAACCTTGTGACGTTCATAACGTTCAAGGCCAAGAGCAATCCCGCAGAAGGTCGTAACCGTACCTGACGTTCCGACCATCTGCACTTTGTCATCATCAAGCATATCGGTGCAGCTATTACGCTGTGCGAATTCTTCAAGACGTTGACGAATTTCGGTACGCATGGCTTCAAACCGTTCGCGGCGTTCCTCGACCGACGCATAACGTTCGGTCAGGCACAAAACACCGCACGGCATTGATAAGGTTTCAATACATTGGGTTTTGCCCGACTGGTCCACCTTGATCCAGCAGATTTCCGTGCTGCCACCGCCAATATCAAACACCACCGCATAAGGCCGTTCATCAAGCAGGGCCGAACAGGCCTGAAGTGCTAAACGACTTTCTTCATCGGGATTGATGATATCAAGCGCAATGCCGGTTTCATCAAGAACCCGCTGTACAAATTCATCGCGGTTATTGGCACTTCGGCACGCTTCGGTCGCAACCGCACGAAGCCTTGCACCGGGATGACGGCGGAGTTTCTTGGCGCAGACCCGAAGGGCATCAATCGCGCGTTCCATCGCCGCTTCACAAAGATAGCCCTTTTCGCGCACACCTTCGCCAAGACGGACAACGCGTGAAAACGCATCAATTACCTTGAACCCATCATTGCACGGACGTGCCACCAAAAGTCGGCAGTTTGAACTACCAAGATCAATCGCGGCATAAAGCGGGGCTGTGATGCAATCCACAATCCGCGATGCTTTATCCCCGCCTTCGGGGATATGCACGGCGGTACCAGGTTTTGGCATTCCGGGCTTATCAGGTGCATCAAGCACGGCGTGCTCGCCCATTGCAGCGCCGCCTGCCGGGCGTTCTGCCCTGTGCGAGTTGCTATGGGGAGATACCTGTTTCACCTTACCAAAACCTGCCTTCTATTGTGTGTGCGCCAAACTTGTTGCTGAAGATCACGACTTTTATATGACGATCTCGCGAATCAGCTATATGAGTGTAACGACAATCCCGAACAAGGCAATTCCCGTATGCAGGAATCGCATGGTTGAGGTGATTGGAATAAAAAAGGGGTTGCCAAAACCGGGCGGGTTTTATACATAGCGCCCCACGCCACGATGCATCACGTGTCGGGCGGACCAAAGTTTTGTTGGGGAATAGGTTAACGGTAGACCTACGGACTCTGACTCCGTCAGTCCTGGTTCGAATCCAGGTTCCCCAGCCAACTTTGCCGGACGTTGCAATGACCCAAACATTGCGCGAAACACGCGGTCCGGGATATAAATAGCGCATTCCAAAGTATTACTGGGGAATAGGTTAACGGTAGACCTACGGACTCTGACTCCGTCAGTCCTGGTTCGAATCCAGGTTCCCCAGCCACTTTGCCAAACATGCCCCCATCGAAATGCAATAATGTTTGCTATAATATTGGCAAACAACCAGATCACCGTGCGGCCTAACACCTATCGCCCGCATTGCTTTTTTTCGGGTTTCTGTCGTTCTGTTTCTGTTGCCTAAACATATAGAGCGGCTTGGTTTCGTAAGCGGTTATTGCCTTTGCCAATAAACCAACAGGTTCACAAGAAACGCTGAACAACCTTATCCGTTCGGCTTAAGCACCAATTCAAAACCGTTACCGGCAAACAGTCACATTGACTAACGACGAACATGTTCTACGATCCCTCAGGATGTTTTATTGCGACCCTAAGAACACTGAGAGTTGATAAAATGAACATTTCAAGGCGGCGTTTTCTTGGTTCATCGGCAGCAGCCATTGCTGCTTCGGCGGGCTTTTCCACCTATGCAGGTGCGGCCTTTGCTGCCCCTAAAACAGCAGACGAATTCATAGATTACGACGCGCTTGGCATGGCTGATCTCATTAAAAAGGGCGAAATTTCGGCCCGCGAGGCGGTTGAACTTACCATTCGAAGAATTGAGGCGATGGAGCCGCTGGTAAATGCCATCACGACACGCACCTTTGAACGCGCCTTAGCCAAGGCAGAAACAATTTCGACGAACACTACTTTTGCAGGCATGCCTGTGATGATCAAAGACATGATTGATGTCGGGGGCGTTCGCCGCACTGATGGGTCACGTATGATGCTGGCAAATATTCCTGCCGAAAATACAATGTATATCGACGGTATCGAAGCCGCGGGGATGAACATCATAGCAATGACAAATGTCCCCGAATTTGCACAGCTTGGCGTGGTAACAAACAATTCCGCATTCGGCTTGTCACGCAATCCATGGGACCTGTCAAAGTCGACACTCGGCTCAAGCGGCGGCTCTGCTGCTGCCGTCGCATCGGGCATGGTCCCAATGGCTCACGGCACAGATGGCGGTGGGTCAAACCGGTTGCCCGCATGTACGCAGGGCTTGTTTGGCGTAAAACCAAGTAGCAAGCGGATGCTGGCGGGCGAAGCTGGCGGTGTGCATGGTCCTTTCAAAACCAACCAAGCCATTAGCCGAACTGTGCGCGACAGCGCAGCGTTGTTTGCCCATACCGAAGATCCAAATGGACCATTCCCAACCGTGGGCGCCGTGACAGGACCATCGAAAACGCGTTTGAAAATTGGTTTTGCACCTTCTATCCGTAGCGGTATGGCTGTTGATCCCTCTGTAACTGCTGCACAGGAAAACACTGCTCAATTGTTACGTGATCTCGGCCATGAAGTTGTCGACACCAGCATTCCGGTGGATCAGGGGGAGTTTTTCCGAAATTATAACGGTGCATTCCTTGGCCAATTTGGCGCCATTACGGATCAGGCGCGCGCAATTTCCGGGGCGCCTGCAAGTGAGTCCGGGCTGATTGATCCGTTCACGGCATCATTGATTGAATATGGCAGTGCCATTCCATCTGATGTTCAAGCCGCCGGACTTGAATATCTTGCAACGGTTCCGGGGCTTTATGCCGAAATGTTTTCAGACATCGACGTTTTATTAAGCCCGGTGATGCCGTTTACATCCATAGAAGGCAATGCCCTGACACCGGAAACTCAAGTCAATGACGCTGTCCTTGATCTCCTGCAATCAGGACTTGCCTATACTGCTTCTGCCAATGTGTCCGGGCATGCGGCAATGTCCGTCCCGCTTAATTGGGACCCCGAAAGTGGAATGCCGATTGGCTCAATGTTTCAGGCGGCAACTGGAAATGACAAGATGCTTTATGAATTGGCATTCGAACTCGAACAGGCGCGGCCCTGGAAAGATCGCTGGGCTCCTTATTCGGTGCGATACATTCCCGTTTGATCTGCCTTATTACTACAGACAATCATACAAATATTCGCTCCTACCCCGCCCCCCCGCACCGCAACAGCGAAGGGTATGGCCTTGTACAATTTTCAAATTCCCGCTTTAAAAAATACCTAAGTCAAACTCCAGCCAAGCGCAGCGTAAATTGCGTCAATAAGGCCGTTCGGTGTAAAGATTCTGACGATGCGTATTCAAAGGAGACACTGCATGGATCAGATTACCGGTGGCTGCCTGTGCGGCAAGGTTCGGATAATTGCGACGGGGACACCATATCGGGTTGGGCTGTGTCATTGCCTTGATTGCCGCAAGCAACATGGGGCACTTTTCCATGCATCAGCCGTATTTCCGGAAAACTCTGTTTCCGTCGAAGGCAAGACGGAAAACTTTGAAGGGCGGCATTTTTGCCCAACTTGCGGATCATCGGTTTTCTCATGCAGTACCGATGAAATCGAAGTAAACCTTGGGTCACTTGATGCGCCTGATCAGTTCAAGCCAACATATGAGCTTTGGACCATTCGGCGTGAAAAATGGCTACCTTCTTTTCCAATCTCCCACCACTATGACCGCGACCGCACGTCAAAGGGCCGGACTGATGAATAGTGCGCCAATCCACCTTTAACCCCACCTTTATCAAGTACAAAGGTGACATGGTGAGGAAGACTGGTCAGACTTTTCCACATCAGATACCGCCTGCTCACTGATATATCGCGTTCCCTGATCGGTAATCAGCACATCAACGGGCACGTCATATTCGTGGGGAATAATGTCTTCTAGCTGGGTGGCGGCAAAACCAATCCCAACCACCAATGGTTTTCGCTTCAGTGTCGCAAGTGTGCGATCAAAAAAACCACCGCCATATCCCAGCCGATACCCCGCCCGATCAAATCCAACAAGGGGTGCTAACACCACATGGGGCTGGACTTCGTTGGTTCCGAGCGGTTCGGGAATGCGGGCAAACCCCGGTGCCATTTCCGTATCAGATGTCCAAGTATGAAACACCATCGGCAAATCTTTGCCCGGCACGACAGGCAAAGCAGCCTTTCCGCCAGCTTTTAGATGGCTTTCGATCACTGGGCGCAAATCAATTTCATTTTGGATCGGCCAATAGAACCCGACAGTTGCCCCCGGTCGGTCTTTTAGAAAAGCCGAAAAATGCAGTCGTATTTGATCGGAAAGATATTTATGCGTTGCGCCATCTAATGCCGCGCGCCACCCAAGCAATGCCCGTCTGACGGCGTGGCGCCATTCCGATTGACAGCGCGCATCTTTGGATTTGGGGGCAACGGGAAGATCAAGGCTCATGGATAGGTTACAGTGCGTTGGTTTTTGTGCTGACCAGACAGCCTACAACAAAACACCATAAACGCATAACGCGCCGGAAACCCGGCGCGTTAACGGTTGTCAGCAAAAGCTGCAATCCAAAATCAATTACATGATGGAGAGTTCTTCTGCCGACATGCGGCCGTTACGACCTTCAATCAGCTCGAATTGAACCTTCTGACCCTCATCAAGTCCCTGCAGACCAGCACGCTGAACAGCGGTGATATGCACGAATGCATCTTTGCCGCCTTCGTCAGGGGTGATGAAGCCATAACCCTTGGTCGCATTAAACCACTTAACCGTTCCGGTAGCCATATCCGTAGTCGTCCTTAGTTTAGTAAGCGCATTTCCCCTTCGAGGAGATGCAAGAAAATCGTCCCTGCTTTACACCTGTAAAGAGCATGACCACCATCAACCTTAAAGCAATCACGCACCCGAAAGATGCACCGCATCGTTTCAATAATTACCGAATTTTCGGCTTAGTGCAATGGATTCATGTATGAAGTTCTTTTTTCACCCTCAAACATTCTCTGCCATACCTTTGGATATTGTGGGCAGTAAATGTTTAAAACCCAACACACCCCTAGATGAAATGAACAGCCAAATGAATTCCCGCAAGGGTTCTGTTCGCAGCAAATTTGGGGGGACATCCAGCGTTCTGAGGGGACACAGACCCGGTTTTGTTTTCAAACAGGATTGGTAAGCGATCCAAAACACGGTCTATTTGGTCGAGTGCCAAAATCTGGCGATGGTCAAAGATAAAATGCCCTTTGAAAAGAACAAGATGCCTTTGGCACAGGCTCCATCAAGGGGAATTTCAACGCAAAACCGCATAAGTCCCAAGCCAAAAGACATCGTATCAACGCCGGGATTACAGTTCGTTCATGACAATATCGGTTGTCAGTGGTCGCATCGACACTTCAAAAGAAGACGACCCTTCTGTCCTTATTCCATCGTCACGTTCCCGATCCAGACGCGCATCAAAGGTTGAAAGGAACGCCCGTGCCCTTGGCGTATCATGGCACTGCAAATTCAGTTCAACCGCATGTACTGGTGGAAACGGCATTCGATCAATGGCCCGATCACCATCAAACAGCCCGGAATGCGCAACCATGGCATCAATACGACCAATTTTCAGTAACTCCCCACCCTGCTTAAGGGTCTTTAAACCGTACCATTCGATTGGCTGGGAAAACGGCATTTCAAATTGTGGAAGCGTCGCAGGATAGCCAACAGTCAAGGTGTTTTTCGCAAGAAGATTGTCGCCACGTCGCCCAAAGATGACCATTTCAAAAAGAATGCTATTTTCCGAAAAAGCCACGCCCGGCCGTATCCGAAATGTCTCTGCCACCATACAATCGAGTTCGCGGCTTTCGAACAAGCCCACCAACCGGTCAAACGGTAGACCGTCGTTCCATTCAATGCCTGGTGCGTAAAGTAGAGCTTCATAGAAATTCCGTTGCTGCTGCGTCAGGGTTGCACGCCATTCGGATGTAACCGACGCAACGTTGCCAACTTTTACTGTGCCCGTCTCCAGATATGGTTTTGGTAATTCTTCGGCAATTGCGCATTCGAAAAGAGCTGGCCACAACAAACCGGCAGTTACCGCAATCACGGTGCGCCTATAGTACTGTTGTAAACGCTTCATACACATGATCCTAATGGCGGTGATTCTATTAACGCGGCGTGGGCGCCTTTGGACAATCTGTTCAACAAGCAGTTCTTTTGCGCCCCTTAACCGCCGGCTTGTGAAATGTCTGATTTTGTCATTTTTCGGCAAACAGTTTCACGTGACAACTGCCTACCATTGGAACGATGATGGGTAAAAGATTACAAAACGCGTACATGTGAATATGCACATCAGCGACATAACAGCATCAGATCATAAGATGTAAGAATTAGAAACGAGACGCGATAATCGAATGGGAAAGACTTTCGGATCGGAATTTAGGTAGTGACAGCGACAACCAAGATCGCAAACCCGCGTGATGTTGCACATAACGTTATGGCGCTCATCAATGAACTCAACCTGCAGCCAACGCCACAGGTTTATCATGTGTTCTATAGCTATCTTACAAATGAAGTCCCGGAATTAAGCCAGCTTATCAAAGTCCTTATTCGCAACACCCAGGAACTTGATGAAGAAACCGTCTTTCGGATTTATCACAAGTATCTCGGCACGCATGCGATGCAGCAGCACCTTAATCAAGGTGTCGAAGGACTTCAGGCCGCAGTTGAGCGCGTGGAAGAAGCCGTTCATTCGGTGATGCGCGACACAGAACAGTTTTGCACCGAATTTGATACGGCCTCCCAACGGCTTCTCTTAGATGACATTACCCTTGAAGATGCCCGCACTGTAAGCCGCAGCCTTTCTGACACCTCAAACAAGGCGCGCGGCTGCTATGGTGATTTCAATGGCAATCTTGAGGAATACCACAGTGAAGTGCGCCGGGTCCGGACCGAGCTTGAAATGGTCCGCCGTGACGCCATGACAGACACCCTGACCGGAATAGCCAATCGCAAGAACTTTGACACGTCCCTGCGTGACGCGGTGACCACAACCATGGAATCTGGTGCGCCATTGTCCTTGTTAATGATCGACATTGATCACTTTAAAGATTTTAACGACAATTTCGGCCATCGTGCGGGTGACGGTGTTCTAAAGGCCGTGGCACGGGTGCTCGTCAGCTCAACCAAGGGCGCAGACACAGTTGCCCGGTATGGCGGCGAAGAATTCGCAGTCATTTTGCCTGACACCGCCAAGGAAAATGCAGAAAAACTGGCGAACAAATTACGCGAAAATGTTGCTAATCAACGCATTATAAATAAAAAAACCGGCAAAGATTTTGGTAAGTTAACGGTTTCAATTGGATTGACCGCTTACCATCTAGGGGAAAATATACTTGAGTTCGTTGACCGTGCTGATCAGGCCCTATATTTAGCGAAGCAGGAAGGTAGAAATGCCTGTATTGTGCAGTAGCCGACGAAAGCCCGGATCTGCAAAAATTAAGAAATAAACCACCAAATCTCTGATAAAAGAGACAGCAACAACAATATTGAAACTAGAAAAAGACATCGAGCAAACACACGTGTCCTGACGAGCCAAAATCTACAGGTTTGAACCTCTTACAATCTTACCTCGGATGTACAACATAAAAGTACAAAGGCTTTGCAGGGCGGAGCACCCATATGACGACACCTAAAACCGAACGCAAGATCGAGCTTGAACACAAGATTTTCAAAACGTTCGAAGAATGCCATTTTCAAAAGTCTGATATTTCAGACGAAGCTCTTTTTGTCCTTAAAATGGCAGAAGGCTCAATCGTGTCTTTGCCACTTCTTGCCATCTGCCGAGAATTCAGCATTGATCCTGCATCCAAGGATGGGGATCTTATTACCCTGATCGACAAGGCTCTTAATTTCATTAATATCTTGCGACCTGGCGACGACCTGCCTCTTGAAGTGCTAACGGGTGAAGCGTCTTGGGAAGTAAAAGAAGAACATCAGGTGATCGCGTATAACCGTATTACCATGCAATTGGTAACCTGGATGTCGGGGAGCGAAGAACTTATTACCGACCCTGACCAACTGATGCAGATCGCTGACGACCCAAACACCAAGAAAAAGATCAACCAGGCCTTCGATGAGGTCGCGGAGAAACTTGGCATTGGCAAAGGCAACCGCGAAGAAGTGGTCAACCTTGTGCATCAGGTTGCCAATGAGTTGTCCTATATTGAAACGCTTCGCGTCAAATATCGCAACATCCTGATGGTTGACCGCAAGCTACAGGAACTGCGTCGGATTTACGCCCATGAAAAGGGCGTCCTGGAAACCGTCACGCAATCCATTCGCCTGCTTGATGATGCCAAGAAAAAATTTGAAACGACCTTTGATGAACTTGACGCAAACACCGGCGAAATCATGTCCGTGTTGCGCAATTTCACTTCACAGCGCCAATATATCCGTAGCAAGCGTGACGATCTTTATAAACGCTTGAAAGCTTGGGAACCGCTGATCGATGAGTGGGAAGAACTTGAGCTTGAGCGTGGCCCCAAAGCCGTAAGACTGGTCAAAGACACCTATCAGTTCCTTGCTCCGCGCTTTATGAAGGTTAAGCAATGGTTGCTTATGACCAAGATGCAAGACGGCATTGCATCGGGTCAGAACTTCAAAAACGAAGATGACCGCATGGGCGCGCTTAAGGGCAAAATGATGCAGTGGTAACTCGCAGCATTTGCAATCCCGACAAAATACCAAAGGCGCGGAACATTGACCGCGCCTTTGGTGTATCAGGTACTTGTTCGATGGACGTTTTCAGAATGATGCAATCGGCTGTTAATCCGGGCGCATGGTGACCTTCAATGCGACATGTCCGTCAATGACTGTGATTGACTTGGCCGCATGGGCCGGCACAGGCACCCTTCGATCAATGCAATAAGCAATCATCGCGGCGGCCAACTCCGCACCGGATGTCGGTACGGTCGCCTTTTGTCCTGCGTCCGAGGTGATCACCATCCGTGCGACGACTTCAGGCGTTCTTTCTATTTCAAAACTGCTGATTTGGCCCAACGGCATCGTTTTGCCTGTGCGCTGCCCATGAGCAATGATTGCCTTAATCAGTTCGCCATCTTCAAACACAATGCAGCGCAACTCACGCATCGTCGATCATCCTGCAATAATTGATCCGTTACATATAGTTACTGCATGGCGACAAAACAAACATTAAGGCACCATAAAATAACGACTTATTGATATAACGACGGCTGCATTCTGCGTTTTGGAATGGTGAAATCAGCTTGTCGCCAACCAGACACCAACCCCAATCATCAACGTTCCGGCAACTCTGTTCAAAATGCGGACATTGCCGCTTTTCTCCAAGAACCGGCGCAATGAGCGCCCACCGGTTGCATAAAGCGTCATGCAGATCAGTTCCGTCACAAGAATGATCGCCACCAAAACGGAAAGCTGTGGTGCGATTGCGTGTTCCAAACTGATGAAGGGTGGTAGCAGCGAAATCATAAAGGCCCAGCCTTTTGGATTGGCAATTGCAGTTACAAACCCTTGCGTCATCAAACCGACTGCGGTTGCCGTCTTTGCCCCTTCGACTTCGGACGAAATTGCCATGCGCCCGCGCGAACGCCATAATTGAATGCCAAGCCATGCCAAATAAGCACCGCCAATATATTTGAAGACGGCAAACACCTGTGGGTACTGCAACATCACAGCCGCAACACCAAGGGCAGATGCAACAACCACAATCCCCACACCAACAAGTTCACCCAACATCATCCAAAGCGTGCGGCGAAGCCCGATGGTCATGCCAAGGGTCAGCGCCAAGGTCATGCACATGCCCGGCGTGATTGAGACAAAAAAGGCCGTCGGGATGAAAGCCCCGATCAATGATAAACTGACCATGAAATATTCCTGTGACGTTGGGTGCACGCGATCCTGACAGCCATTTGTGGGGCATGGAATTTGTCAGAGGCAAAATCACTACCTGATAACCGAATTTCCGACCAGCACCTTTTTTAACTGCCTCCTCTTTGGAATGATCGGAACACAACGATGCTTTCAGGATACAAAACGCACAGGTGATTTGCCTCAAGCACCTCAAAAACAAGCGATCCGACGATATCCGAAAAGCCACCTCGCTAAATTCCACCCAAAAAAGACACCAAAAAGTACAAAAATTACTTGACCTCGGCGGGCGGTCCAACGAAATTGGGGACGTCGCCAGCAGTGTCTGGCATTCGAAGCCAATTGATGAAGACCGATGACCGCAGACATTTGCAACATTGCTGCATATGCCGATCGCGCCGAAGCAAAAGCTCCGGGCGCATTTGTGCTGTCTGCTCTAAACCTACTTCTCGGTCTCCTTGGTCTCGCAGCCCTAGGCTCGCTACGACTTACCCGCCCCTGAGTAAAAACGCCGGTTCGGATTACAAACACAACAGTTGATCCACTTACCGCAACTCAGGGGAAAAAGTCGCGCCAGACGGCCCGCACTCCTTCCAGACAGAAATTACATACCGGGCAACGCCCGTTTGATCAGGAAACAAGACAATGGCTAGTGCAAACGACAATCGCGTCATCATTTTCGACACCACCCTGCGTGATGGGGAACAGTCCCCCGGTGCATCGATGACGCTTGATGAAAAGCTGCGCGTGGCGCACGCACTGGCGGAATTGAAGGTTGATGTTATCGAAGCAGGCTTTGCCATTGCATCGAACGGCGACTTCCAGTCCGTCAACGAAATCGCCAAACAGATAACCGGCCCGACTATTTGTTCATTGGCCCGTGCGGCCAAGGGCGACATTGAACGTGCGGCCGAGGCATTGGAACCCGCTGAAAACAAGCGTATTCACACCTTCATTTCTACAAGCCCCCTGCATATGAAATACAAATTGCAGATGGAACCAGAACGCGTTCTGGAAAAGGTGATTGAAAGTGTCACGCTGGCACGCAAATTCACCGACGATGTTGAATGGTCGGCAGAAGACGGTTCGCGCACCGAACATGATTTCCTGTGCCGCTGCGTTGAAGCGGCAATCAATGCCGGTGCAACCACGATCAACATCCCCGACACGGTGGGCTACACCACACCGACCGAATATGCTGATCTGATGACCATGCTGTTTAACCGTGTGCCAAACATCGACAAAGCAATCCTGTCGGTGCACTGCCACAATGATTTGGGCATGGCTGTTGCCAACTCGATCTCGGCGGTGAATGCCGGTGCACGCCAAATCGAATGCACGATCAATGGCCTGGGCGAACGTGCAGGTAACGCAGCACTCGAAGAAATCGTCATGGCGATCAACACCCGTAACGATGCCTTCCCATTCACAACCGGCATTGACACGACCAAGATCATGAATGCATCGCGTCTGGTTTCTGCTGTTTCTGGTTTTGTTGTTCAACCGAACAAGGCAATCGTTGGTGCCAACGCATTCGCCCATGAAAGCGGCATCCATCAGGATGGCTTCCTGAAAAACTCCGAAACCTATGAAATCATGAAACCGGAATCCATTGGCCTGAACAAATCAAGTCTGGTCATGGGCAAACATTCCGGGCGCCATGCCTTCCGCGAGAAGCTGAAAGAACTGGGCTTTGCCGATTTGGGCGACAACACCATTCAGGATGCCTTCGCCCGCTTCAAGGATTTGGCCGACAAGAAGAAAGAAGTCTATGACGACGATATCGTCGCACTGGTCGATGACGGCATGCGTGACAATGAACATATCAAGTTCGTTGGCCTGACCGTCACATGTGGCTCAAAAGGCCCACAGACAGCCGAACTGGAACTGAGCGTTGATGGCGAGGTCCGTACGGCCAAAACCACCGGCGATGGCCCGATTGACGCAACCTTTAATGCGATCAAGGAAATCTATCCGCATGACTGGCGCCTGAAACTTTATCAGGTCCATGCCGTGACCGAAGGCACCGATGCCCAAGGTACGGTCACCGTCAAACTTGACGGCGAAGATCGCACTGTTGTTGGCAATGCATCAGACACCGACACGGTTGTCGCATCTTGCATGGCCTATGTTACTGCGGTGAACAAACTGATCGAGAAAAGCAAGAAAACCGCACCGGATGCCATGGCATCTTAACCGACTTTCTTGCAAAGACGACTTTCGAAAGGGTGGCGATTTCGCCACCCTTTTTCGTTGCGAAACCCCACATCTGGCGCGGACGCCCCCTCTCAACACAGTGCTGTGAATACTCAAAGGCCCGTCACCGTGCTATATTTCCGGCATGTGAAAGGGATTTACACATGCTCAAACAGGGCGCCTTTGGAACCAAACGATTGGGCCGAACAACTGCTGCATTGTTGCTTTGTGCAACCTTGCTTGGCGTTAGCCCTGTTAACGGTGCGACTGATCTGACACATCAGGGACAATCAGTCATCGTCCCCGCCCAACCTTACCCACAAAGTGGGCTTCGCAAACGTTTGGCATCACAAGGCAAGACCGTGCCAATCGTCGATAATAGCCTCCAATCCGATATTCCCGCCCGGTATTACGCTCCTTTGTCCAATGCACAGACTGCACAGGCCTCTTCCACCAGACATGCGGCAATCGTCGCCCTGCCCGACTGCAATGATCATTTTCCCGATGTCTGGATTAGGATGCTGAACAAAGATGGTATCGGCGTCTTGGTGATTTCACCAAACCAAGCACATCCATCACAGGCTTATTGCACCGAAGGATCACTTGGAAACCCGAAACATGGGCTAACCTATTGGGCGTTTGATGCCTTAAGCGCGCTTAAATATTTGTCCCTGCAAGACGGAATTGATCCAAACCGCATCGCTATTTTTGGCTATGGCTATGGTGCCGGGGCTGCACAGTTGGCGGTTTATCGACACGGGCATGCCAAACATTCAAAAACGCAGTTCAAGGCAATGATTGGTTTGCGTCCGCAATGCATGTCGGAAATGGACAACTTTGCTCCAAGCCTTCTGATCGGGATCAAAAATGATCCGTTTAACCCGCCCGCATGGTGCCAATGGCGGATCGCGCGGGACCTGTCACCGGATCTTGCACACACCCGAAAGACTGTTCGTTTTGAACTGTTCGAAAGTAGCGAAACAATTGAAAAACAAGCGACTCGCAAAGCTCTTTCAATAGAAAGCAGTCCCGCAATAGTCGCCATGGTGACGAATTTCCTTTTGGAAAGCCATGTAACAGAAAAAAAGACCCAAAATTGAATTAAACCGCCAAGGCCATATTCCTGATCATGTTTTTGCCGCCTTATTTCAGGAAAAGTGTGCGCCTTAATTATTCCTCAATCCCCTGCGCAGATTATTGGTGCATCGGCTTAAACCTTACGCTATCAAAGCTGGTACATTCGTATTCAAGATTTTACTATTAACCGGGGCATAGGGCAGGAATGTTTTCCAAGCTTCTTGGGGTTTTATCCTCCGACATGGCGGTGGATCTGGGTACCGCCAACACACTGGTTTACGTTAAAGGACGGGGCATCGTCCTGAACGAACCTTCCGTGGTGGCCATCACCGACGAAAAAGGCAAGAAACAGGTACTTGCAGTTGGTGAAGAAGCCAAACAAATGCTCGGTCGTACCCCGGGGTACATTCAGGCGATCCGCCCGTTACGTGACGGTGTTATTGCGGAATTCCACATCGCCGAAGAAATGATCAAGCATTTCATCCGCAAGGTCCACAATCGCCGCAACTTCGCAAGTCCGGAAGTCATCATTTGCGTGCCATCCGGATCAACCGCAGTTGAACGCCGCGCCATTCAGGAAAGTGCTGAAAGTGCCGGCGCACGTAAAGTGTGGCTGATTGACGAGCCGATGGCTGCTGCAATCGGTGCCGGTCTTCCGGTAACCGAGCCAACCGGGTCTATGGTTGTCGATATCGGTGGCGGCACCACCGAGGTTGCCGTTCTGTCGCTTGGCGGTATCGTGTATGCACGTTCCGTCCGCGTCGGCGGTGACAAAATGGATGAAGCGATCATTGCTTACATCCGTCGCACCCATAACCTTCTGGTCGGCGAAAGCACGGCTGAACGCATCAAGAAGGAAATCGGGTCGGCTTGCGCACCTGATGATGGAGATGGGGCAACCGTCGAAATCCGTGGTCGTGACCTGATGAACGGCGTTCCGAAGGAATTGCTGATTTCTGAACGTCAGATTGCAGAAAGCCTTGCAGAACCAGTATCGGCGATCATTGAAGCGGTGAAAGTCGCTCTTGAACAGACCCCGCCGGAACTTGCTGCTGACATCGTGGACAAGGGCATTGTCCTTACCGGTGGCGGCGCAATGCTTGGCAATCTTGATTATGTTCTGCGTCATGCAACCGGCCTTCCGGTTTCGATTGCAGATGATCCTCTTTCCTGTGTTGCACTGGGTACCGGTCGCGCACTGGAAGAGAAAAAGATGCTGCGCAACGTTCTGCACACTGCGTACTAAAATAATCAGGCCTAAATATCATCACCGGGTCGTATCCGTACTGGACGCGACTCGGTGATTTCGTTATGGTTGAATATCCCGAACGGGATGTGAGACAGCCTTTTGGGAATTAGCGGAGAATACATTGGCACAGCATGGCGGTCCGCAGCAGCGAATCTTTTCGCCGTTACGCACGGCGCTTCACCGCTTCGCTTTTATATTGCTGATTTTTTCGGCCTTTGGGCTGATGCTTTTGGGCAAAGCTGATACGGTTTTGATCGAACGCATTCGCGCCGCGTCTGCCGATCTTGTTTCTCCGGTTATGAATATCGTTTCCCGACCGGCAGCCAGCATCAATGAAATCACGGACAAGATTTATAACCTCGCACATTTGTACGAGGAAAATGAACGTCTGCGCGTTGAAAACCAGCAATTGCTGGCATGGCAACAAGCCGCTCGTAACTTGTCACATGAAAATGCGCGCCTGCGCGACCTTGCCCATTACACCGCCCCTCCTGTTTTGCACCTTGTGACGTCCCGGGTCATCGCCGATATGGGCGGGGCTTATGCCCACAGCGTGATGATTTCGGCGGGTTCACGTGATGGCGTATCCAAGGGACAGGCTGTTATCTCGGACGAAGGTTTGGTTGGACGTGTTGCCGAAGCCGGGTATCAGGCTTCGCGTGTTCTTTTGATCACGGACATTAATTCGCGCGTGCCGGTTGTCGTCGAAAACTCCCGCGACCGTGCGTTTCTTTCCGGCGACAACACCAACCGCCCCCTTTTGACATTCCTGACGGCCGATGCCGCAGTCGCACCGGGTGACCGTATCTTGACGTCAGGCCACGGCGGTGCATTCCCACCGGGCATTCCAATTGGGGTTGTTTCGTCGGTTTCAGAAAATGCCGTGCGCGTTGCACCGCTTTTCCGTCGCCATCAACTAGAATATCTGCGCGTTGCTGATTATGGGCTGCAAGGTATCCTAAGTGATCAGCGCATCCGCCAAAGTCAGGCACCGGTCAATACAAATGACACACTGCTTTCGCCTGATATTCCAACAGGTGTTGGCGTTGTACCTTCTGGTCCAGCAGATGAAGAACTTCACGCGAAGCCACAAAAACCCATAGGGGAACTTCCGTGAAACCCGGCGTCTGGCAACGACTGGACGTTATCGCACGTGGATTGCTTCCCGCCTTTAGCGTCTTTGTACTTCTTCTGATCAATCTGTTGCCCATTAGCATTCCGCTTTTATCTACGGCATCTCCCGCCCTTGCATTGATGGCCGTCTTTTACTGGGCGGTAAATCGCCCTGATCTTCTGACCGCGACAACCGCCTTCTTTCTTGGTCTGCTGCAAGACCTTTTGATGGGGTTGCCTCTTGGCGTTAGCTCGCTGGTTTTGCTGCTGGTGCAAACCGGGTCTGCCAGTCAGGGTCGTTTTTTCCACAATAAACCGTTCAGCGTCATGTGGTGGGGCTTTGCATTGGTCGCCATTCCAGCACTTTTGGTGCAATGGCTGCTGAGTTCCGCTTTAATCGGTGCGTTTCTGCCGATCAAGGCGACGGTGATCAGCTATATACTGACCGCTGTTTTATTCCCGATTGTTGCTTGGGGTTTGGCACGTGCGCAAAACAGCCTGCTGCGCTATGTGTAAGCAAACGTGCCACTCGGAAAATCAGTGCAAAATTGATGTTTTGGCAACAGCTATCCGCTATGCTTGAACAAGATGGTTTCCAAGCCTGCACAAGCCAGATAAAACGGGCCGAAACCCGCGGAATTTGACCGCACCGGTTACAGAGAAAAGACAGGTATTCTTCGCCCATGTGGCATCGTGACTCAGACAGGTTCAGAATGTTCACCAGACGTGCCCTTATGTTGGGTGCTGGCAAAGGTGTTTTACTGACCGGTTTGGCCGCACGAATGTATTATCTGCAGGTGCTTGAAAGCGACCGCTATCGCACCCTTGCCGACGAAAACCGAATTTCCCATCGATTGCTGCCGCCCCCACGTGGATTGGTAACAGACCGTTTTGGCGCACCATTGGCCGTCAATCGGCAGAATTATCACATCATGATTGTGCGCGAACAAACACCAGATGTTCGCCGCACACTTGAAATCCTTGATCAGATCATTGAACTTGGCCCCAATACGATTGAACGTGTCGAACGCGATGTTGCGCGCCGGCGCTCCTTCGTTCCGGTTACAGTGCGCGATAACCTGACATGGGATGAAGTTGCCCGTGTTGGTGTCAATGCGCCCGACCTGCCTGGCTTGATCATTGATGCCGGCCGGTCGCGCGACTATCCCGAAGGCCCGCACCTTGCCCATACACTCGGCTATGTCGCAGCCGTTTCGGAAAAAGAACTGACCGGTGATCCGCTTCTTGAACTTCCGGGGTTCACCATTGGCAAAAGCGGTGTTGAAAAGGTCTATGACCTCGCCCTGCGTGGGACCGCTGGGACAAGTCAGGTCGAAGTAAACGCGCTTGGCCGGGTTATTCGCGAACTTGAACGTGAAGAAGGCGACAGCGGCAATACCGTCGTCATGACCCTTGATCTGGAATTGCAGCGCTATGCTAACCAGCGTCTTTCCGATCAGGAAAGCGCATCTGCTGTGGTGATGGACATCCATACTGGTGAAGTTCTGGCACTGGCATCCCACCCTGCTTATGATCCGAATGCCTTTACCACCGGCATTTCGCACAAACTTTGGAACAGCTTGGTCAACAATCCCTATGCGCCGCTATCAAACAAGGCAGTGAACGGGACATATGCGCCGGGTTCTACCTTCAAGATGTGTGTCGCACTTGCCGGGCTTGAGGCCGGGATCATTACCCCGGGGCAAAAATTCTTCTGTAGCGGTCATCTTGATCTGGGCAATTCACGTTTCCATTGCTGGAAGCGCGGCGGTCACGGCTGGATGAACATGCATGACTCGCTTAAACATTCCTGCGATGTTTATTACTATGAAATATCACAGAAAATCGGCATCGACCGGATCGCCGCGATGGCCCACAAACTTGGCCTTGGCGAAGATACCGGCATTGATCTTCCCAATGAACGTAACGGCTTGATCCCGACCAAGGATTGGAAAGAAATCCAACTTGGCAAACGCTGGCAGGGTGGCGAAACACTCATTGCATCGATTGGTCAGGGGTATGTTTTGGCGACCCCGCTTCAACTTTGCACCATGACCGCACGCCTTGCATCGGGCAAAGCTGTCAGACCACATTTGACCCGCGACCATGTAACCCCCGAAGGGGTTAGCAGCCGCGAGACAGAAGAATTCCCCGACCTTCAAGTCAGTCGAGCCAGCCTTGCCCGCATTCGTGACGGCATGAATGGGGTGACCAACGAATTACGCGGTACAGGTCATCGGTCGCGCATATCCGCCAAAGGCATGGAGATGGCTGGCAAAAGCGGAACCAGTCAGGTCCGGCGTATTACCATGCGAGAACGCCAGACAACCGGCGTTCTCGACAATGATGAATTGCCTTGGAAATATCGCGATCACGCATTGTTTGTCGCCTTTGCCCCGGTTGATAACCCGCGCTATGCCTGTTCTGTTGTCGTCGAACATGGTGGTGGCGGATCAAGTGTTGCGGGCCCGATCGTTCGCGACCTGTTGCAAAAAGCCCAAGAATTGCAATCTGCCCGTCAGGGTATTTCAGCAGCCAAACTGCCCAATAGTGCCCAACGGCGGTCTGAGCCAGCCCAAAACACCGAAGATGAGGGCTGATCCATGGCCATGAGCAAATACCGTATTGGCGAAGATCCCGATTACGTCCCGATTGGGCGCCGCCTATTATTGCTGAACTGGACTTTGGTCCTGTTGATCGCTGCTCTGTCTGGGATCGGTTTTGCGATGCTTTATTCCGCTGCCAATGGATCGGTAGAACCATGGGCAGAACGCCAAATGATGCGGTTTGGCGTCGGGGCTGCCTTAATGATCATTATTGCCGTGACCGATATACGCGTCTGGTTAAAGCTTGCCTATTTTTCCTATTTCGTCGCACTGGTCTTGCTTGTCGGGGTTGAGATCAAAGGTGACATCGGCATGGGTGCGCAACGCTGGATCAATCTTGGATTTTTCCAACTCCAACCATCCGAGTTGATGAAAATCTCGTTGGTCCTTGCCCTTGCGCGCTATTTCCACGGCTTAACGGTCGAGGATACCGGACGCATTCCGCTTTTGATCCCGCCATTATTGATGGTTTTGGCCCCTGCTGCCTTGGTTCTGCGTCAGCCAGACCTAGGTACTGCACTGTTGCTGATCGCTGGTGGCGGCGTCATTTTCTGGCTGGCCGGGGTCCGCGTATGGAAATTTGCCCTTATTCTTGGCAGTGCCTTGGCGGCAATCCCGATCGGCTGGCAATTCCTGCGTGATTATCAAAAGAACCGTGTTCTGACATTCCTGAACCCGGAAAATGATCCGCTTGGTGCTGGTTATCACATCACACAATCAAAAATCGCGCTGGGATCTGGCGGGCTGTTTGGCAAAGGCTTTATGCTTGGATCACAAAGCCATCTGAACTTCCTGCCTGAAAAGCAAACCGACTTTATCTTTACCATGCTTGGCGAGGAGTTCGGTTTGGTTGGTGGCTTGGCCCTGCTATCGCTTTATGCGCTGGTGATCGCCTATGGCTATATAATCGCGCTTAAATGCCGCAACCAATTCGGTCGTCTGGTCGCGATTGGCGTGACATCGACCTTCTTCCTGTATGTCTTTATCAATATCGCAATGGTGATGGGCTTGATCCCAGTGGTTGGCGTGCCTTTGCCGCTGGTGTCATATGGCGGAACGGTGATGATGACCATTCTGGTTAGCTTCGGCCTGTTGATGAGCGTTTCAATCCACCGTGATATCCGAATTTCCCGCCAAGGCAATGACGACGGCCGCAATTAGCAGCCCTTGAACCGATCCATACCCTTGCCGTTTTTAGAAAACCACAACGAGTGTCCGACAGGTTTTCAGTATTTCGAACAGTAACGGCCTAGTTGTCTGACGAAACAGTATTTGCATGCTCTTTCATTTCGTGGAAATCAGCAAGCTCAGACCGATTACGCCCACTTTCCTTGGCTTTGTACAAAGCACTGTCCGCCATGGAATAGAGCATTTTTGAAATCTGTGAAACGTCGCGGCCCTTAAGTGCTTCAAACTGAACAGCGACCTCATCGTTAATCGCCGTCATGCCGTCTTTTGATGGCAAACCCGAAACACCGAAGCTTGACGTAAATGAAAGTTTCGCACCGCCAAACTCGACCTCAGCTTGTTCAAATGCAAGACGCAGGCGTTCTGCCAACATCATTGCTCCTTCAAGTTCTTCGCCCGGCAATAAAACAGCAAACTCCTCGCCGCCCATTCTTGCCGGAAGGTCAATTGCACGCACCGCTTCTTGCATCGTTTGGGCCAGTTTCACAAGCACAGCGTCACCAGCCTGATGACCGTATGTATCGTTGATTCCCTTAAACCGGTCGATATCAAGAAGAATGATCGAAACCGGGATGTCACGCCTGCACCACATCAAAATTGCTTCTTCTAGGCGGCTAAGATACGCACGTCGGTTTGGTAAACTCGTGAGTGGGTCGGTTAAAGCCTGAACTTCAAGCTTCTGCATCGCTTCGTTTAATTCTTCGGTACGCTGAACAACACGTGTTTCAAGATTGATGTTGGCATCTTGCAATTCATCCCGTGCCTTACGCAATTGCCCGACCTGCCGACGGATCATGCCAAACAAGCCAATTGTCACAGAACCAAGTAATTGAACCTCATCGTCATAGCGATGATAAGGCGGCATTTCCAACGGACGTGTGTCATCTGTCGGATCGGATTTAACCAGATAATTGCCAAGACGCAACAACGGGCGGGAAAACACAAAATAGCTCATCCCCGCGAAGACGACGGCCATCAGAACCGCTAAAAACATCGTGGTAAGGAATGACCAAAACAATCGACTTTTATATACTGAAACAAACACCTGAGGGTTCAGGTCGACAACCATTTCACCAATCGTCGTTCCCGATTTTGTATCTGCATCACGCACAGGAAAAATGACGGTCTGCAGACCGCCAAACAAATGTTCGGTCCATGATGATGCCGGAAGTTCGCCTGCGGTTCGCTTGGTTTCAAAAAAGATGCCATCTTCCGCATTGAGCAAGACCACACGCGTAATAGAACGGTTGTTCAACATGCCACGCGCCATCACCCCGGCCAACACGTGGTCACGTTTTAAAAGAACCTCTGTCGCAACTGGGATGCTTGATGAAATCGTACGCTGGTTTGCCTGCTCGTAAACATCTTGCAGCCATTTGTAGTCCTGATAACCACGAACAGCGACAATGAACAGTCCAAGAACAACCGCAAGAAACAATGAAAATTTTAACAGTCGAGCAGCAATCGTGCTTCCCAATTTCAAGCCGGCGAGCACGTCATCATGCTTTTCATCCGACTGCTTTTCCAATGCTTCTCACCTCATACTCATCGTCTAAAAACCAAAGACTACAACCATACGAATCATCGACCACCTGATGGCCGCAGCCCGAATTGATATTCGGTTCCAGAAGGCGCATCGGCAAGACTAAACCCGGCGTAGTCTATCTTACGCCAATCGCGCGTGGTTAGGACTTCTTCAAAAGAAGGCATGTTTTCACGCGTAATCGCCTCCATCCTAAAGGATATTTCGGGATTACTTCGTGGCTTTTCAACGCCATTGATATAATCATGCAGCAAAACCATCACCCAGGCACCGGCAAAAAAGTGTCCACCATGGGTTAAGGTCATTTTACCTTCCGCAACGTTCCGCAAGCCTTGTGCCGACCAGTTCAAACCGCCAATAAAGACGTCTTTTCCTGGGAGACGCCCGGCTTCTTCAAGGGCCGCAATCGCACCAAGGGCAATATCATCATTTGCTGCCCAAACCGCGTCGATACATTCACCACGTTTCAAAAGAGCCGCAGTCTGGCGGTATGCTTCGTCAAAAGACCAGTTTGCAACAATGCGCCGCTGTTGTTTCAAAACTGGGTACTGGCTTAACGCATGGTCCAGCCCATCAAGCCGCTGCAAGGAAGCAGGCGTTTTGCGGTCCCCTGCGATCGAGAGCAAGCACAGTTTATTTGGTATCTGCTCGTCATTTGCCAAGCCGGCTGCATCAATAAGCGATGTTGCGATTTCATAACCAGCCCGCTCATTATCGGGCGTCAGCGTCAGAATCCAGTTTCCAATCTCCTTGCGGGGACGGCCATAGGATGTCTTTTGTGCATCGGTCAAATCATTGAGCAACATGATAACTGGAATGCCCCGTTCTTCGGCCTCCAGAATAATGCGTGTGCCTTGCTGATGTTCATTCACTGCGATGATGTAATCGGGAGGTGGCGTCAGCGCAAACGCCTTTTCGGCGCTTTCGATCATCAACTTCCAGTCCCGATTACTGTCAAATACAATCAGCTCATAGCCAAACTGATCAGCAGCAGCCTGCATCGTATCACGGACATCTTTCCAGAACCCATGATCACCATAACCAGGATTGATAAAGGCAACGCGTATCTGTTCGGGCGAACTGTCAGAAACGACTGTTTGCGCCTGTGCAGAGGACAGCATCAAAGACAGCACGCACGCCACAAGGCAAATCACGTTGCGTCGCAATTCTCATACCCCAAAAACAGATTTTTCTGCGGAAAGGCAGTTGATCGGAAGTTTGTAATGCGTCCGGATAAACAATCCATTGCAAAAGGTCAAATATTCTGACCGCTGGCTTGACCTTTACCAGCTATATCTTGCTGATTATCGCCGTCAAACTTCCAGATCACCGCGACAAGTTCAACCATTGGCTGAGCCGTATTTCAGGCCCATACCACTCGCAAGACTGTCGCCTGTTGCAATATCAACAGGCCTGACTGCGTATGTTTCGGGAAATTCTGCGCCAGATGCGTATTTTATGAGGGCCCCGACTGCGCACGACTAAGCGCACGCGCGAGCTCTTCATTCGTCATGTTCGCGCGGTCTTCAATGCCTTGCTGTTGGGCCAGATGATAAAGATCATCCCGGCGCCATTTATCGAATGCAGGTTCATGTTTCATGCGAAATGCGGTTTCTTCACGTTCTATTTCGCCAGAGAGTCTTTTAAAGCTCGCCACTCTTGCCTCCTTCATAGGACGGTCACAAGCAATCTCGACACTACCTTCTCCCCAGAATACAAAAGTGCCGTACTATTTCATTTAGGGCAGTTTGACGGAATTTCTATTCCCCATACCCCTTTTTAGGTCGAAACACCCCCTAAGCGGCTGACGACAAATAAAAAATAAGTCCAGTCACATGACAAACGATTACACTTTGCCGTCAATTTATCGTTGAATTGGCTTTTATGCTATTTGGTCTGAGCAATCTCTGCTAGCATCCCCAAAATACAACATCAGGGGGTGTCACATGGCACTACATTTTGAACGGACAGAACTGGCAAACCGCCGTGCACGTACCATCGAAAAACTTGAAAAGGCCGGATTAGATGGCCTTTTGATGTTCCGTCAGGAAAGCATGTTTTACCTGACTGGCTATGACACGTTTGGTTATGTGTTCTTCCAATGTCTGTATTTGGGGGCAGATGGCCGTGTTGCATTGATCACACGCGCCCCAGATTTACGTCAGGCACAGCATACTTCTGACATTGAAGATATCCGTATCTGGGTCGATGGCCCGGATGTGAACCCGGCTTTTCAACTACGCGATATGCTGGCCGAATTTAGCTGTGCCGGTAAGAAGCTTGGCGTTGAATATGATGCCTATGGCCTGACGGCTGCCAACGGCAAGAAACTTGAAACGGCGTTAGATGGCTTTTGCACCCTACAAGACGCTTCTGGTCTGGTTTCCGAACTGCGCGTGGTTAAAAGTGCTGCTGAACTTACCTATATCCGCAAAGCAGCCGAACTGGCCGATAACGCGTGGGATGCCGCCCTTGATACCGTTCATGGTGGTGCGTTTGAAGGTGATATTCTTGCCGCCATGCAAGGTGCGATCTTTGCCGGGGGTGGTGATTATCCCGGGAATGAATTTATTATCGGTGCTGGGCGTGATGCCTTGTTATGCCGCTATTTTTCTGGCCGCAAAGACATCGCCCCAAATGATCAGATCACCCTTGAATGGGCAGGTGCCTACCGTCATTACCATGCTGCGATGATGCGCACGATCCCGGTTGGTAAAACCCTGCCGCGCCATATCGAAATGCACAAGGTCGCAACGGATGCCATGGCTGCCTGCCGCGCAGCCCTTCGCCCCGGCGAGCCGATTGGCAAGGTGTTTGATGCCTATGCCAAAACCTGTGACGATGGCGCAATGCAGGCCCATCGTCTGAATGCTTGTGGCTATTCCATGGGAACAACCTTTGCCCCGAACTGGATGGATTGGCCGATGTTTTACCATGACAACCCGGTCATTGCCGAACCAGGCATGGTGTTTTTCCTGCACATGATCCTGATGGATAGCGAAAGCGGCGTTGCCATGTGCCCTGGTCATTCGGTCATCGTCACAGAAGATGGGACCGAATGCCTTTCACGCCACAGCCTTGACCTTATTTCACGCTAAGACCTTTAAAACAAAAAACGGGCAACCACCATTTTTGGTGTGCCCGTTTTTTTATGTCGTCAATACGCTAACGAACTTGCCCCCAACAAACGTCTTATGGTTGGGCGCCTTGAATTAACGCAAAGCGTCCTGCATTGCGGTAACCGTTTCCTCGGCCAGCTTATCAAGTTCCTTAATCTGTGCGCTTAAATCATCGCCGAAGTCACCTTCATATGTTTCAAGCGCACGCGCAGCATTCGCAAGCCCCTGCCCGGCCATGTTACCAGCCATGCCTTTGATGGTATGCGCAGCAACGCGCAAGGCGTTTCCGTCATTATTGCTGGCCGCTTCAATCAGTCTGCCCCGCTCCTCCTGATAAGAGGCGGGAAGCAATCCAACCAGCATCGCAAGCTGCTCTTTACCAAGGGCTGCACAAACTTCGTCAAACCGGCCTTTATCAATCAAGTCCATTTGCATCTCTTTTGTCGCAGATGAATAGTCAGTATCGAGCTTGTTCGCAGCTTCCTCAACCAAAACCGTTTTGGTCAGTACAGTATCTTCACGGTCTTCGGACTCATGGTTCATGTCTTGTTGCTGATCGACAAACGCCTTGCCTGACTTTGGCGTAACCTCGATGGGCTGGCTGCCCTCATTGTTTTTATCCGCCGAAGCGAGCAACGCATCATCATCATGAGCAGGCAAAGCCCGCGGCCGATCACGCAAGAAGCGGACAAGCGTACTATAGAGCTTTCGCTCCTCGATCGGCTTGGTCAAAACTTCATCCATACCTGCGGTTAGAAAATCCCGGTGCCGATCACTAAATGCGTCCGCTGTCAGGCAAATGATTGGAACGCGTCGGTTGCCACGTAACCTTTCATGCTCGCGAATGAGGCGTGTTGCGCCTTCGCCATCAAGAACAGGCATATGGGCGTCCATCAAAATAAGGTCAAAATCCCCATCGCGGAAAGTATGAACCGCTTCACGGCCATTTGATACAGCGGTCACATTAATGTCGTGCCGCTTAAGCATCTCGCTGACAACGATGGCATTAATTTCATTGTCTTCAACAACAAGGATACGTGCCCCCGCAAGCCCCCCATCCCCGGCTTCAACGGTTTCTTCGGTCTTACCTACCCGGCGTACTTCTGCGACTTCCGACTTAAAAGGCAGCCAGACGTCAAAACGTGACCCTTGACGCTCCACGCTGCTGACCGTCATCTTGCCGCCCATCAATTCCGTAAGACTAAACGCAATAGACAGCCCCAAGCCGGTCCCGCCATACTCCCGTGTCGTTGAATTATCTGCTTGGGTAAATGGCGCAAAAATCAGTCTTTGCCGTTCTTTGGCAATACCTATCCCGGTATCGATAACCGCAAAGTGAAACAGCGTTTCTCCATCACGTAAAGCGCGAATTTCTTCAAGAAATGGCGGTCTTTCGTCGACCTTTTTAACTTCAAGCCGGACGGAACCCTTGTGCGTGAACTTCACTGCATTTGACATCAGATTCCACAATATCTGACGCAAACGAATTTCATCGCCCGTGAACATCAAATCATCAAGGACATCATCATCATAAACGATAGCAAGGTTCTTTTCGTCGGCAACGGATCCCACAAATTTTCTAAGATCATAGGTAATGTCTGACGGGTAAAACTGACGGTTCTCAAGCTCAACCCGACCAGCTTCGATCTTGCTCATATCAAGAATATCATTGAGCAACGTCATTAAGGTCCGCCCCGATGACAAAATACCATTTACCCGGCCAAGCTGAGTCTGCGTAAGCTCACTTTCACGCAACAACTGCGCAAGACCCAAAACACCGTTCAATGGTGTTCTGATCTCGTGGCTCATGGTTGCGAGAAATTCGCTTTTTGCCGAACTTGCTTGAAAGGAATGGCGAAAATGGTTCCGCATCGAAAGCAAGATGAAACAAAGAACTAAGCTGTAACTCAACATTCTTGAAGGAATGACAAATCGCGCGGCAAGACCTGCGCCATCATCTGCAAGATAAAACAGGGCCAGATGGTTAAACACACCAAACATCATGGTGACGCACAACATCCCTTCGGCCACGGAACGCCTCACAAAGCAACGTACCAGATATCCTGCTGTACCAACAAACGCCATAACCAAGCCCGGCATCAGAATCAGGGTCGCGATATCCTGAAAAGCTTTTTTGAAACCGAAAGTCATATTCGATAAAAACCATGTCAGTGCGACCATCGAAAGCCAGGCAACTACGAAAACAATCAAGGTGGCAATAACCACCTGTTCGCGTACGAATATCTGATCATCTTTATTGGCGTAGTGCCAGCTTAGGACAAACGCCAAGGAGGCCAAAACCCTTGTTACCAAAATCAAAAGGCCGGTAAAGGTACCAAGTGCTTGCTCTTCGCCAAGAGTCTCATCAACCCAAAAAAGCCGCGGAACGCCTAAAACATCCCCCAGAAGCAAAAACCCCATCATCACAACGACCCACATATATTGAGCGCGGCCCGTTAGCTCATAGATCATCCACCCAACTAAAATTGTTATCAGGGCGATAATCTCGACCATTGCAATAAGTGAAAAAGTTACTTTGCCGACAATCTCGTCGGAAAAGGATGCTTGTGTAATGAAGAGTAGCGTAATCATCAGGAAGGCTATCAGGGCGAACCCTGCATAGGACAGTAACCGGAGCATTTAGCTGCCTTTCCCCGACTTTTGATGGGGTCTTAACCGCCCCGACTTAATTTAACAATGTTGCAGGACCAGCTTCGCCCAATTCCTAGTTTGGGCATCAATGGACTGCATATGCTTATATTTATCAAATTGGCTCACAATCAAGGTCAAGCGTTCGATAAAATCTGGGGCTTTCTCCAAATTCAAAAGCTGATCTGCAAGCGGATCAAAAGCCGCGTTCTGGAATTCAAGCGACAAGCTTATCCGGGGTTCTGTCGCGTACTTACTTGCACGCCCCCCCCAATGATACAAATCCTGTCGCCATCCCATCACTGATCCGGGCCTTGCTGGTAACGCCCGGACGTCCTGCAAACCAACACCTTCTGGTTTAGATACCGGAAAACCATAACACCTTTCGAAAGATCGCGGCAACACGTACATGCAGCCGTTGTCTGGCGTTGCATTGCTGAGCGGCACCCACAGAGACAAGCTGATCAACATATCGTCGCCAATCGCGCTTTCTCCCTGATAGTCACGATGCGGTGGCCAGCCGCGTCCGTCGTGACCGGGGTCAACATGCCATGCCCAAAAATGCGGAAGAAGGGCAATGCGCTCGCCAAGGAAGTGACTTAGCAACGGTTTTAAACGGCGAAACACCTGCCATGCCTCGTCATACAAATAGATCAAGGCTGGCGATAATTCATTGGCAACAAGGGTCTCAATCCCTTGACGTAGCTTTGCCAACTCCTCCGTTGGCAAGACATCTTCGATCAGAAAATAACCTTCATCCCAAAATCTGTCAGACAGTGCTGCGCCGTCGAAACCGCCATCGCGCGTACCGATCTCCTCGACATCTGCAACTGGGTCAAGAGCTGCCGAAATCGAAAGTTGCGGGTTAAGCTGTTGCCATATCTCGCGCTTTGTGGCGTTTTTGGGTGTGATCATCAACAAATGTCCGGTATTGAAAGTCGCCGGACGATACGCAGCGGATGCTTTGATGGCAAGTGCCCTTCGTTCTCATGGCATAATGCAAAGCGATCAACCAAGGCACGCAACATAAACTGAGTTTGGTACCCATCATGGCAGATACCCCCCTTATCTCTCAGAAACATACCGCGATTAATCACGGGGGCGCGATTGATGCCGCAGCAAAAAAATACGGGATTCCGGTTGAGGAATGGCTTGATCTGTCCACAGGGATCAATCCGCAAGGATACCCGGTGCCCAAAATCGATATTGCCCAGTGGCAACGATTACCACTTGCCTCAGAACTGCATGCGTTAAAACACGCTGCAAGCACATATTATGCTTTGCCAGCAACAGAGCACCTTGTCTGTGCGCCAGGCACCCAGTCGCTTATTCAGACAATTCCTTATTGGTTAAAAGACCACGCTGCGATTTGCAAAGTCCACATCATGGGCCCGACCTACGGCGAACATGCCCGGTGCTGGCAGCGTGCAGGGCATGAATGTAACATCGAAGATACCTTGCCTGAGGAACGCCTTCTTCGGGCAACCGAAATTCTTGAAACCGCCGTCAGCGGCACTGTTGTCATTCTGGTTAATCCAAACAACCCTGACGGCGTTATTCTGCCACCTTCCGATATTGCCGAACTTTCCCGCCTTGCGATGCAACGCGACTGCTGGCTGATCGTTGATGAGGCATTTATGGATTGCCAACCAGATTTATCGGTTGGCGCGATCATTGATGATTTGCCTCGCACCATCGTCTTGCGGTCGTTCGGCAAGTTTTTCGGATTGGCTGGTGCGCGTTTGGGATGTGCGGTCATGGCGGTCGATTTGGCGCATGAGCTTTCAGAACGTGTTGGTCCGTGGGCCATTCCCGGACCAACCATCGAAATAGGAACACGCGCCTTTAACGACCAAGACTGGCAAGATAAAACAAGAAGCCGTCTGGCAGGCGATCGTATTCGGCTCGATAAGCTGATCTCCGATAAAACCACGCTGGCATTATTTGGCGGAACTGATTTGTTTCGCTATTTTCACGGCAAGGAGAGCCAAGCGCTTGCTCAATACCTTGCCCAGTGTGGTATTTTGGTTCGCCTGTTTGATCATGATCGGGAAAAAGTTCGCTTCGGCCTTCCCGGCTCAGACCAAGATTGGCATCACCTAACCGCCGCATTGGCTGACTGGGCCGACATCCAGTCACATTGATACCGTCTAAACACCGCTATCTTCCCAAGATTGCTTTTTACGATAGATTGTCGAGGGGCTGACGCCCAGCGCATCGGCCGCGCGTGGGATTGAACCACCACATCGTTCGATCGCTTCTTCAATCGCTTTCTTCTCAACCTGCCAAAGTGGTTTTATCTCGGAATATCCCAAACTGCCTGCAGTCAGCGTTTGGGTATCTCCAGCCGCTATGTCACCCGATGCGGCCCCAACCCCGGCAAGCTGACTGTGTTTTTCCGAATGATGGTTTTCGACCACCTTGCGCATCTGACGCGCACCCGCAAGGAATGCCAACGCCTCAGGGTCGCCTTCCCACAAACGTCCTGCGCTGCCGCTTTCGCGTGAAATCACCGGATGTGGTGGTGGTGCCTCAATCGTCGCTGACCCAAATTTATCATCATCTGATCCACTATTCACCGGGCGGGGCACCATCGAAAGCGTAACTTCCGTGCCGTTGTTCAGAACAACAATATTGCGGATGATATTCTGCAACTGTCGGATATTGCCCGGCCATGCATAGCGCGCAAACAATGCAGAAACTTCGGGACTAAACTGTTCAAAATCGCGGCCTTCTTCGCGAGTATAACGCCGAAGATAGAAATTGGCGATTTGCAGAATATCATTATCACGGTCGCGCAATGGCGGCATATGCAGTGGAATGACGTGCAAGCGGTAGTAAAGATCTTCACGGAACCGCCCTGTACGCACTTCTTCAAGCGGATCGCGGTTGGTTGCGCAGACAAAGCGCACATCAACCGATTCAATTGAACTGCCCCCGACCTTCTGAAAAGTTCCGGTCTGAATGAACCGCAACAGCTTGGTCTGAAGATCCAGATCCATTTCGCAGACTTCATCAAGGAACAATGTTCCGCCTTCAGCGCGATGTGCCGCACCTTCACGGTCGGAAACGGCACCGGTAAATGCCCCTTTAACGTGCCCGAAAATCTCGCTTTCCATCAAGTCTTTGGGAATGGCGCCACAGTTTAGCGGAATAAACGGGGCTTTGGCGCGTTCTGATCGATGATGAATGGCCTCTGCGGCGAGTTCTTTACCAGTACCGGACTCACCGGTAATGAAAACCGTCGCACGGCTAGGTGCTGCATTTTCGATGATGCGATAAATATCGCGCATATTTTCCGACCCACCGATGATATCGAAATACATCTCATCAGTCGTATCGGCATCTTCCAAATCCGAATTGATAGCCCGCCCAAGCGGAACTGCCGGTGCCCCGGCCAAAGCAAGCGACACAGTTTCACGTAATTTGTCGGCGGTGAATGGCTTTAAAAGAAAATCCCAAGCACCCTCGCGCATTGCTTCAACGGCAACATTGACCGAACCATGCGCCGTAATCACAACAATTTTGCACTCAGGGCATATTTTTCCGGCGGTTCGCAGCACTTCGCTGCCGTCCATATCAGGCAAAATCAGGTCAAGAACAAGCACGTCCGGCGGGTCTTGGCGCAGGCGATCAATCGCGTCAGCCCCGCTGACAACATGATCGACCAAATGACCATCTGCACGCAGGTAGTCCTGATACACCCGCGCAAGCGAAAGCGTATCCTCCACAATTACTATGCGTGCCTGCTCTGGCATTTTCTGGTTCGTGTCCCGATATAGTCAGTATGACGTCACAAATGCTAACATTCTTGCAGTGCAAGACTAAACCATACACAATCAGGTTATGGTTAAAAAAGGCATAGCTTTTACAGTTTTAGATGCTGTCAGGAGTACCAAAACTTGAACTACAAGGCAGAATTTGCAGATGGTACAACCACGGTCGAACTCAATGGTCGTTTTACATTTGGGGATCATTCCAGTTTTCGCAAACTGATAGAAGAAATTCGCGCCCACAAATCCAGGACCCATGTCCTTGATATTTCTGGGGTTGAATTCATTGATTCGGCGGGGCTCGGCATGTTGTTACTCGCGCGCGATGAAGGTGAAAAGTCCCACGCAACCGTCGTCATTCGCGGGGCGCAAGGACAAGTCAAACGTATGTTGGAAGTCGCCCGGTTCGACACCTTGTTCACACTGGAAGACTAATCCATGGCTGCTGGCGGCGAAACACGCGTAAACCATACGGTTGCTGTTGCGCAATCTCTTGTGCAAGACGATGTAAAAAACATGCTTGCCAGCGGTGCGATCTGGGATCAGACAGAAAACACTTCGGTAAAGTTAGCGATCGGTGAAACACCCGAAGACTTCCCACACAGCAAACATTACACGGCCTGTGTATTACCATCAGAGGTCAGTCGCGAATGGCTTGGCGGTCTCATTCGCATCAATTGCGACACATTTGTCGAATGCTCATCTGCAATAGACCTTGCCGATCTTGCGCCACTGATTTCTGCCAAAAATGCACCAAAGAATGCACTTTCTCTGTGCCTGTCGACGCGTAGCGCATATCTTTTACCGATCGCGCGAAAATTTGTTACCGCGTTGCGCCACCGCGGGATGATCGGTGAAAACATTGCACCAACCATAGAAATGGCCGTACAGGAGGCCTTTGCCAATTCGCTTATTCACGGCAATCTAGAGCTTGATACAAGCGGTCATTTGTCGATGAACAGCTTTACCGAACTTGGCGAAGAAACCCAGCGGCGCCTTGCATCGACCCAATATGGTGCACGCGCAATCGTTCTGACTGCCCGCAAACGGCGAAACGGCCATGTCATCATTTCTATTCTTGATCAGGGCAAAGGGTTCACCCCGCCCGACGAAAAGGCGACAAAAGATATCGCAGGCCGGAAGACGACTTTTGGCCGCGGCTTACCCTTAATTAGAAGCCTGTGCCATTCTGTAAGCTTTTCGCGTGGTGGCCGTACGATCGAACTCGAATTCGACCAAAACAAAGCTGAACTTCTGCCTGCTGACCCAGCTTTTCTGGCAAATCTCGATGACGGCAGCCGGCAAAAGAATGAAGCAGACCTGCGCAATCCGCAGAATGCAACCATTCTGATTGCCGATGACACCATGCTATCGCGTGAAATTATTGCGTCCTATCTCCGCGCAGATGGTTTTACAAATCTTGTATTTGCCAAGGATGGTGAAGATGCGCTGGAACAAACCAAGCTGCATTCGCCCGATCTGATCATTCTCGACATCATCATGCCAAAGCTTGATGGCTATGCTGTTTGCAAGGCTATTCGAGCCAATCCTGAATATGCAGAAACACCGATCATTGCCCAGACAGCCTTGGAAGAAAACGAGGGTCGCACACGGATTTTTGATGATGGTGCAACCGATCTCATTTTAAAACCGCTCAATAAGGCGGAACTGATTGCACGCACCAAGATCCACCTTGAAAACCGATTGCTCGTCAAACAGTTACAAGCATACCAAGAGCGGACCCAGTCCGAACTGGAACTTGCCCGCAACATGCAGGAAAACCTTAATCCCACGCCAGAACTTTACCGTGGCACAGGCATTGATTACGGCCTACGCATCAGCGCAACTTTCCAGATGTCATCAGAACTCGGTGGAGACATGTGGGGTCTGGTGCCCATCGACACACAACGGCTTGGCGTTTACATCGTTGATTTTGCCGGACACGGCCTTGGCGCAGCCCTTAACACATTCCGCCTCCATTCCTTGATTTGGTCCGAACAATTGCGTGACAGAAACCCAAGCGAATATCTTGAGGTTTTAAATCGTCATCTCAAGGGTCTGCTGCCTGTTGGGCAATATGCGACCATGCTTTATGGCATCATTGACCGGCATGAGAACATATTCACCTATGCCAGTGCTGCTTGCACATCGCCAGTTTTGGGCAACAGCTCGACCGGTGAGGCCCGCTATCTGGATGGTTCAGGTGTTCCGCTTGGCGTTATTCGCAATGCCAGTTACGAGAACCGTGAAGTCCCCTTTGATAAGAACAGCTTCTTGTTGCTTTATAGTGACGCCCTGATTGAAACGACCCTTGATAATGGCAAGTTCCTAAGCGAAGAAAAGCTTCTTTCGATGCTTAGCGAAACCATTCTTGAAGGTGGCAATGAGATTGATTTGGCCGCACAGATTGCCGATCAGTTCATGGATCGTGCGCCGGCACAGCTTGCTGATGATTTTACCATCGTATCGCTGCAATCTGCATCATTTCCAAGTGCAATCTAACGGGTAATTGGATTAAGCCCTAGGAAACGTAACGACCACGGCTTAGTGATGCGTGAACGATATCGCCAAACGGTTCTGCATTACCCCAGATGAATTCGGAATGATCAACAATGACCTCTGGCCGGTCTTTAATCACGATGTCACGCTTTGCCGTCAGACGCCCTGCGATGACCGTTCGCACCAAATTGGCAAGTCCCTTACGCGCCCCTGCATGATCAGGTTCATGGCTTAGCACTGTCCCAAGTTGATCAAGTGCACGCATCTTGTCGCGACAGCCCAAAAGGTCTGCAGCCAACACACGTAATTCTCGGGCATCTGGACGTAAGCTAATTGCGATATCAAGATGCTCCAGCGCGGTTTCGCGTTTGCCAGTTTGAATATAAGTCCGCGCCACCCCCAAATGGGTCGACGCATCAAGATCATCAAGCAAAAGCGCCCTACCAAAGGCATTTAGGGCCAATTCACCAAGACCAAGATCAAGCAGGACATGTCCCAAAACACGAAGTCGTGCGGGTTGACTGGGCAAACTGTCAATCAGTTGCCGCAATCGATTGCGAATTTCAGGCGCAAGATCAATCTCGCTTGCGATGGCCATCGAAAATGGCTGCGAAATCTGTGTCTGCGATGACATTGCCGAATGCCCCGTTCCCGCTAAAATTCGGGACCGATCCACACATCAAGCTCATAATATGACGATCCCGCGACCACAGATTACCGCCATCTGGTTGCGGGAAGATTAACCGAGTCGCCCCTTGTTCTGTCTTACGCAGAAAAAATGCGGTCTCGTTGCAACAAAACAGCCTAAGGTTTGACTATTTCATCCAGTGGGGAAAGCATTGCCTCACGGGTAGGACGCGCAAACAAATATCCCTGCATCAATCGTCCTCCCAATGCCTGAAGGGCATTGCGCTGAAGCTCAGTTTCGATGCCTTCTATGACGCACTCGATGTCTAGATTGGCACACATATCAATCATCGTCTTGACGATACGTCGGCTACGTTCATTGACCGGCAAGGGGGCGATAAAGCTTCGGTCAACCTTAAGGGTATCAAATTCCAATTCATGCACATATCGCAAGCTGGAATAACCGATCCCAAAATCATCCAACGCAATCCGTGCACCATGATCACGCAAATAGCGAATGCTGGTACGGGCGGCAACGAAATCCCGCAAGAATGCCGTTTCCGTCACCTCGAATGTCAGGCGTTTGGGATCAATCTTGTGTTTTTTGATCTCTTCAATCAGCCATTCCACCGTATCGGATAGCACGACATCACGGGCAGAAAGATTGAATGACACCGAAACGTCTTTTGGCCATGCCGCCATATCAATCAACAGTTTTTCAAACAAAACCCGGGTCAAAAAACCGACCTGACCTGTCTTTTCAGCAACAGGGAAAAAGGTTCCTGGTGATACCCGCCCCATCGAAACACTATCCCACCGCGCCAAAGCCTCGACCGAATTGACCTTCCCGGTATCAATATCGAAAACCGGCTGATAATGCAGGGTCAGTTCCTTTGACAAATCCGCCTTGCGCAAGGCTTGCTCAATCTGGGAATCATGCCGGATCAGGGTTTCGTGATGGGCGGCAAACAAGACAGCTTCGCCCGGGCAGTTTTTCTTGGCGTGATAAAGTGCAAAATCGGCCCGTTCAAACAGACCGTTCGAACTGCGTGCGACAGCCGGATAAGTCGCAATCCCTAATGAAGCTGAAACCTGAACCGTAACACCACTAATCGCAAATGGGCGATTCAAAGCATCACATAAACGCCCCCCCAATTCGATCAGATCAATCGCGTCATCATATTCTGTCAGAACAATGCCAAATTCGTCCCCGCCCAGACGGGCCAACAGGGTATCCGCCCCCAAAATATCGCGCAGACGTTCGCCTGTTTGCAACAAAAGCTCATCGCCTGCTGGGTGACCATGCACATCATTAACCGGCTTGAACCCATCAAGATCAATCATCGCAACAGCAAACCGATCCGTCGGTTCTGATTTACTTACCGTCTCATCAAGGATCGAAAAAAAGGCGCGGCGGTTGGAAAGCCCGGTCAATGGATCAATCAATGCCAATGCTTCGTTCTGTCGGGACAGTTCCATTGTTCTGTGGTGCTGATCTTCTAGATTAAGCTGTGAATCAACCAGACCGGAAAAATTGGCATAAAAGCTTCTGATGATTTGAACAATCATCAGCGACACCAACGCCATATTTACGGCAATCGCGACATAAACTTCATTGCCACTAAACCCAAAGAACAGAACAAACGTGCCAAGCACGATCACGACAACCAACAATGCCGCCGGTGGAAAATTCACCAGACAAAAGATACAGCCAACAACCGTAATCGAGATGAAATAGGCAACGTGACCCTGCTGATATGCATCACCATAACCAAACATCGTGATCGCCCAGCTCGTAAACAGGATGGCAATGACAACAGCAAGTACCCTGATCCGCTGCAAGTGGTGAATGCACGCATCAATGTCACCAATATCGACACCCGCGCGGCTCCAGGCGACAGCCCGCGCCACACAAATCACACCAAGAACGATAATGGCATGAATGGTCAACCAATCCGGCGCCACCCCATAATGGGTATAGGCAAGCGCAACCGCATTGGCCAACAACAGCATGTATAGAACCGGGATCTGACGCGACAATGCCTTAACCTGTGCGCGAACCAGTTCCGGTTTATCGGTGTGTATTTTGAATAAATCGGCAAAACCTTGCCAAAAAGAACCGGGTGCCACGGTATCAAAAACCTAATGCGTTCATTTCCATAGCCAAAGACTACACAGAAAACAGCGCAGAGGACATAGCTTGATTCCGCATGCATTATTTAGATGAAAATCGCGGTAAAGTTGCTGACCATACTCCCCCACCCCTGACAGAGAGTTACTTTCTTGAAGGACTTCACCCTAACGGGCGACGCTTTCTGTTGTGCTTTTTCGCATCTTTAATCGCCTGTGCCCTGCGTGCTGCGCCCAAGGCAATAAGACCAAACGCCATCAACTGATCAGGATCATCAAGCCATTCTCCGGGCACCTCAAAATAAGACAATGTCTGAGCCCTGCCCGATGAAACGACAAATGGGGTCATGCCATTGGCATCATAAGCCGCTTTGATCTGTTCATCCCCTTTGAGATACAACACATCATCAGAAATGATGGCAAAAAACACCCCATCGCAATAAAGGCCAAATCCCCCAAACATCCGACGGGGCCGGATTTGACCCAACGGCGCCAAAAATTCTGAAACTGTCAGAACGAACGCGTTATCGACCGATGCCATTCAGTATCTCGCCTTCGACCCCTTCTGAAATCAGATAATCGCGCAGTGAACGCCCGGCAACGGGGCGATACTTGCTGGTCGAAATTTCCATGCCCACAATACGATCCGCTCGAAAAACGCGGAATGCTTCGCGCAATTCACACCAAGATGCCAAAAGCCAAGTACTGCCAAAAAACAACATCCCCAACGGCCATACACGGCGTTTGGTATTGTCGCCTTTGGCATCTGTGTAATCGATATCGATCAGATTGCGTTCACGGATCGCACGGCGTAGATCGGGCATCGATATGGCAATCGGTTCTTGTGCAATCTCGGCCACCGCAATCGGCACCCCGCCAATCAATCCGCGCATTTTTTCGGGCAACACCGCTTCGATCTTGGTCAAAGCATCCCCTGCTGCACGTGCCATTTGCGGATCGGTCCAACTTTGCACCATGCGCGCGGCAACCACCAATGCTTCGATCTCATCGGCATCAAACATCAATGGCGGCAGATCATACCCATCTCGCAGGATATACCCCACGCCAGCCTCACCTTCGACCGGGACCCCCGATGCGGCAAGGTCGCGAATATCGCGGTAGATCGTGCGTTCGGAAACTTCAAGTTCCTCGGCCAAATCACATGCGCGGCAAAGTTTGCGGCGGCGCAAGATTTGAACAAGGCGAAATAATCGGTCGGCCCTTCTCATGATCGCTCCTTCGTCATCCTGCCCTGATAATTATCATAACGCTCCTGACAGGCTCCTGTCAGGAGGGATGTGCAACCATTGCGAAATCGGGACAGGATTACACCCCAACGTCAGGAGCATGACGATGAAAGTCACCAACTCATATCCAATTATAATCACTGGAAAATTCACTCAAAGCCGTGCGTTTTACAAAAAGCTTGGCTTTACCCCGGTCTTTGATGGCGAATGGTATTGTCATCTTGTTTGGTCAGATTTTCCGTCTGTCCAACTTGGTCTGATGAAACCGGGCCACGACACCCAACCCGCCATTTTCCATTCGGCCACTTTGGGCGAAGGCAGTGTCATGTGCCTTGAAGTCGAAAATGCGGCTGACGCGGCAGATGAACTCCGCAATGCCGGGTTTGGATTCGCCGTTGATCTGCGCGATGAACCATGGGGACAACGCCATTTCGCCTTGCTTGATCCCAACGGGGTGCGCATTGATGTCGCCAGTCAAACAGGGGAAATCGCACCGGAATATGCCCAGCACTTTCTCGACGATGCGCAGGCTGTTCTGGCCTAAACATTCCCTTCCCCTTGCATCCAACAAAAACAACCCGCCAATTTGGTGGGTTGTTTTATGATGCGACCGATTTTGCGAAATCCGAAATCGCTTTGGCGGCATCGGTGATGTTTTGGCTTTGGGTTCGGCCTGAACTTTTACGCGGTTTGAAATCATGTTCGCCATCTTCAACCCAATGAAGTTTGATGGCATCAGACAAACCATATCCCGCCACCTCATCAGGTTTCCCAAACGGGTCGCGCGTCCCATGGCAAATCAGGGCGGGCGTTTTCAACCCCACCAAATGTTCAGTGCGAAGTTTTTCGGGTTTACCTGGTGGATGGAACGGATACCCAAGGCAGACAAGCCCCGCCACCGCCAAATCATCGGCCACCATACTGGCCATCCGGCCCCCCATGGATTTCCCGCCAATGATCAGACGCTTGGGATCACCAAGCTGATCAACAACCTTGCCAAAGAATTCCAATAAAACCGGTGCCCGATCTGGCCCACGCTTTTTGCCATCAACCCGGCGCTTGGCCATATAAGGGAATTCAAACCGCGCAACCCGCCATCCCAAACCGGCTAGGCTTTCCGCCATTTCAGTCATGAACGGACTGTCCATTGGCGCCCCTGCACCGTGTGCCAGAACAATGGTCAGATTTGCGCTTTCATCCCCATCAAACAGAAAATCAATCTGATCATTGTTCATCACTGATAACTCTTAAATCTGGAAGATCCGTCTTTTGCGGAATGCGCAGAACGCTTTTTTCGCCAAAGGCATCACAAAGCGCAATCAATGCAGCACCACCAATGGGAAAACCAAGCCGCGAGAAAACATACTGTCGTCCAGCGGGGCCAAAGCCCCCCTTGCCCAGTTCCTTTTTCTCCCATTTCCGCACCCTTGAGAGCACCTTTTTAGAAATCAGCTTTCGTTTCGATGTGGGCAAATCGGGCTGATCTTTAAGGAAATAGGCCAATGCAATGCTGGCATCATGAATAACCTGTGCCTGATTGTTCATGATGCGCCCTGGTTCGTCTTCTGGTCCCAAACAAACAACATGCTTGATCTGGCCAAGTTTTCCCAACGCGGCCAATCGGATAAACAAACTATGGTCTTGTGAGAAAATGCGTGGATCGCATCCACCTGCGCGATCGAACAGATCCTTTTTAAACAGGCAATGGCTGACCCGTGCGAAACCACGGTCAAGAACGGTAAAAAGTGGGTCATCAAACAGAATGGTTTCCAGGGTTGAAATATCTGTTTGGGGAAACACCGGACCGGTTTGCATGTCGTAGTAATCTGCTGATCCGAAAATGAAATCCAGATCATGGGCAAGTGCCCTGCTTAAAAGTAGTTCGCTGCAATAAGGGGCCAGGACATCATCTGAATCAACCAGTTTGATCCAGTCGCCTGTTGCAATCGACACCGCATTATTAGTGGCAATCGCAGGGCCGTGATTTTCCTGTGCAACAATGCGAACATTCTCAAGCCCAGCTGTCTCACGGCGGATAACAGCAACCGAGTTATCACTTGATCCGTCATCAATGAAGATGAATTCACGATCAAACGCGCCCGTTTGTGCCTTAAGCCCATCAATGACGGCGGGCAGAAACGGTGCCTTGTTAAAGACCGTTACGACAAAGGATATCTTCGGCACGTCTCCCCCTTGATTTTACCTGAACATTGAAGGCGTTCGATCCTGCTAGACATACGAAACTTGCCATCATCTGTCCAAGCGCAATCATCGCTTGTGACCTGTTTTGCAAAAGAGCCTTATCGCAAATACTCGATTCCTGAATGATTATAAGGTTATAATTGCAACACCTTTCCTGTCGGCACGCCCCCGTTGTCGGCAACAAGCCAATTCGCGCCACCCGCGATGATATGCCTTCCATTTTTGCAAAGGCCAAATTTCGTGTCACTTGATCCCGTGGAAATGCCCGTCCGCCCGCCCAAGAACCGTCTGTCTCGATTACCCAAGGCAGCGCAGTGGGTCTTGATGGTTGCCGTGTCCCTTGCCCTTTCGGTGCTATTGCATCATTGGAACGTACCGGCGTCTCTTTTGGTTGGCCCGATGGTGATTGGTATTATCATGGGCACAAATGGCGCAACCATTGCCCCGCCTAAATCACTTTATCTCGGTGCACAGGCCGTTCTTGGCACCATGATCGGTGGATCAATGACCATTGGCATCCTGACATCTTTTGCACAGGATTGGCCGTTGATCATTGGTGTAACGACCATGACATTGCTTGCCAGTAGTTTTCTGGGATGGATTTTGTGCGTCAGACAAGTCCTGCCTGGAACGGCAGGCATTTGGGGATCTTCACCGGGTGCTGCATCGGCAATGGTCATTATGGCAGAAGCATTTGGTGCCGATGCCCGCCTTGTCGCCTTTATGCAATATGTCCGGGTCGTAATCGTGGTCGCCGTTGCGTCCAGTGTTGCCAATTTCTGGGTCGATCCCACCATGGCCGCTGAAATCGGGCCATATGACTGGTTCCCATCCTTTGACCTTGGTGGCTTTGCCATAACACTTGGCCTTGCAGCGATTTGTTGTTATGTCGGGCAAAAATCAGGCCTGCCATCTGGTCCGCTATTGGTTCCGATCATTATCACCACGATCTTGCATGTAAGTGGCGTTCTTGACGTCGTTTTGCCTGAATGGTTCCTTGGCCTGACCTATGCAATGATCGGCTGGGTGATTGGACTTAAATTTACCCCACCCGTCCTACGCCATGCCGCGGATGCCTTTCCCAAGGTTTTATTGTCCATTTTCATTTTAATCGGATTTTGTGCCGGACTTTCCGTATTTCTGGTGGTCTTTTTGGATGTCGATCCGCTTACCGCCTATTTGGCGACAAGCCCCGGCGGGCTTGATTCTGTCGCCATCATCGCCGCAAGTACGAATGTCGATCTGTCCTTTATCCTTGTCTTACAGGCAACCCGGTTCTTTATGGTTCTTGCCTTCGGCCCATCGCTTGCCCGATTGATCGCAAAGCGCACCGCCCATCTGACATCCCCATCTGATCGCCAATTATAGCTCCAGAAAATTGGCGCGGTGCTTACATTGCAAGGATTTTACCAACAAACCCTTCGACCCGCATGCTAAGTTCCGCCCCTTGAGTTTCAAGGTTTTTGGCCGCACTTCCCAGTTCGCTTGATACAGTATCGGTATGCTTTATCGCACCACTGATTTCCAGGGCACTTTCACCGACCAAGCGGGCTTCTCCAACGGCAACATCAGCATCCGATGCAACGGAAATACAAATACCTGCCTGCTGTTCGGTCTGTGATGCTGTGGCTTCTGCACGGGTTTGCAGACCATCCATGGCAACAGCGATCTGTTCAATATCACCGCCTGCCTGGGTGATCGCATCAAGCATCGAACTCATCCAGCGCGATATTTCATCAGTCGCACTGGCCGACTGTCCGGCAAGGGCTTTGACTTCCTTGGCAACGATCGCAAATCCCTTGCCGGCTTCGCCGACACGTGCGGCCTCGATCGAGGCATTTAAACCCAGCATCTTGGTCTGTGCGGCAATCGCAGCAATGGATGACAACATCTTTTCGGCATCCGCTGCCCGATCCTGCAAGGTAGCAAACCCATCGCGCATATCGCGTGCCTGACGGCCAATCTCATGGGTGGTTTTAACCGTTTCGGCGGCATCGACCCCGACCACAACCAATTGACCTTTCAGGGTTTCCATCTGATCTGCGACATTTTCAATACGCGAAAGGGCACGACGTGCTGCCTGATCAATACCATCGCTGCATGTTCGGGTCTGTTCGGTACTATCGCCCAAAACATCCAATGCACTGCGCATCTGACTAACCGCAGCCCCCAGCATTCCAACCGTGCCTTGAACCTGACTTTCGAAATCAGATGCCAATTGTTCCCGCGATTTTAGAACCTGTTCACGTTCAAGCACACGCGCAACCTGCCCGCCGACAAAGCCAAGAAGTTCAAGCAGCTCGTCATCAAGTGCCGCAACATCCGGGCTGAAAAATTCAATCACCCCTTCGGTACGTCCCGAAAGTTTGACTGGCAAGGCAAAGCAGCCACGCAACCCATTGCGCGCTGCAGAACCGGCACGTAAGAACCCATCCTTTTGCGTAACATCGCCAATGCAAACTGCCGTGCCATTTGCCGCGACCGAGCCAATAAGACCCTGCCCCAAGGCAAAGACGGTTTGTTCCGATTGGGTGCGAAACTCGACGATTGTCGATTCCGCGATTGTAGAACTGATTGACCAGATACCTGCCGATGATAATTGATCACCGTCACGCAAATAAGCGTGGCCCACCGGCCATTCGCAATAATCACAAACAGCATGCAGAATATCGGAAATCGCATCGTTTCGTGCGCTTGCCTCATCGGCAACCGAACTTACCTTGCGCAACAGCCGCAAAATATCTGCCAGCCCCGTGCTTTTTTTCGCACGACGCATATCTAGATCATTTTCAGGGGAAATAGAACGAATAAGACCGGCAATCATATTGGGTACTCCGAGGCTGAACAGTTCGGCATTCCATCAGGAATTCCAAACAAGTTGCGCAAGCCTCGTTGCCTGCCGATCAATATTGGATGTGAATGGCGTCGTTGCCTTCACATTTCGCTATATTAGCGCAATACCGCACACGCGAAAAGTCCCTTTCGCATGCGCGGTAAAGTTTACCCCGGCGCCTAACGCCCGCAAACGGCACTCTGTGCGGAAATATGTTTGCTGTGAAAGGCTTAACTCTTTTTCCGGCGAAAGACACCAGATGCCGTCATCACGCCAAGGATCACCAAAACCACCGCAAGAACCAATGGAAGGTTGCCATCTTCCCCCAACAGAACCACACCGCCAAGTGCGGTTAAGGCCGGTGTCATTGCGCCAAAGGCCGATGCGCCCGTCGATCCGATATGGCGCACGGCAAGACCATAGGTAATCACGGCAACACAACCGGCCAAAAGCCCCTGTGCGACAACCAACATCATCACATCCCCCGTTGGGGCATCTGCCAATGTCGTACCAGTGAAAAGCGCGATGATCGCCATTATGACAAAAGACCAAAAACCAACAAAGGATGCGGCTTCAAGTGCGCCCAAGCCACTTTGGCGCATGGCATGGGTATAACACGCCCACATAAACGCCCCGGCCGAGACAAGCCCATAACCAAGCAGCATATCACTGCTGACCTCGCCTGCCGGTTTCAGGGCAACCAATGACAAGACGCCAACAATCACCGCACCATATCCAACAATGCGGGTTTTCCCCGGACGTTCACCAAACAGGACAACGGCAATCAGAACCGCCCAAACGGCCATCACGCCCGGCAATAAAATGCCGACATGGCTGGCTGGTACGAATTGCAACGCACTGGCAACCATCAGGGTATAAAACGCGCCCGAGCCAACCAGCATCATAAGCCCGTTGATCAGCGACAATCCCTTGGGCCAGATGCCTTTTTTAATCCAGATGGGCGACAGCAGGATAAAAGGCACGACAAAGCGCAAAAGGCCAATATCAACGGCTGTAAAGCTTGACGTCATGGCATAGCGGGTGGCGATCAGCCACCCCGCCCAGATACACACCGTCGCAAGCGCAGATGTCACCCCGACAAAGCGGCTTTCCGCAGCACTGCTGGCACGAAGTGCGGACGTTTCAGACATATCAATTTATCCGATAAGAGTTTGATTTGGCCTAGGGTCAAGACCTGTGCCCTAAATCAGACCATGTGCCCCAAATTGACGCAAGTCCCTTTGACCACGGGTCAGCTATGCATGGGGTCTGAGCCCAATAAAAACGGCGCAAGGTTTCCCCCGCGCCGTTTCATTCATATTGGCCGTCGGACTTAATCAGATACCGAATTCAGAGAAGAAATCATTGCCCTTGTCATCAATCACGATAAAGGCCGGGAAATCTTCAACTTCGATTTTCCAAACGGCTTCCATGCCAAGTTCCGGGTATTCGTGAACTTCGACCTTCTTGATGCAATCTTGCGCCAGGCGTGCTGCCGGACCACCGATCGAACCAAGATAGAAACCGCCATATTTGTTACAGGCATCTTTGACCTGCTTGGAACGGTTACCCTTTGCCAGCATGACGAACGAACCGCCAGCGGCCTGGAACTGTTCAACATAGGCATCCATTCGGCCCGCCGTGGTCGGACCAAACGAACCAGAAGGCATACCTTCGGGGGTTTTGGCCGGACCGGCGTAATAGACCGGATGGTTTTTCAGGTATTCCGGCATTTCTTCACCAGCATCAAGGCGTTCCTTGATTTTGGCATGTGCAATATCACGGGCAACGATGACGGTCCCGGTCAGCGACAAACGGGTTTTAACCGAATACTGCGAAAGCTGCTTGCGGATTTCATCCATCGGACGGTTCAGGTCAACCTTGACCACTTCGTCATCAAGATGCTCGTCCGTAACATGCGGAAGGTATTTCGCCGGATCATGTTCGAGATCCTCGATAAAGATACCGTCTTTGGTGATCTTGCCCAGAATCTGACGGTCAGCAGAACACGACACACCCAGACCAACCGGACAGCTTGCACCATGACGCGGCAGGCGGATCACACGCACATCGTGGCAGAAATACTTGCCGCCAAACTGCGCGCCGATGCCCATTTCGCGGGTCATCTCAAGAACCTTCTGTTCCCATTCAAGATCGCGATAAGCCTGACCATGCTCGCCGCCTTCGGTCGGAAGGCTGTCATAATAACGCGCCGATCCCATTTTAACGGTCTTAAGGCAGGCTTCTGCAGACGTCCCGCCAATCACAATCGACAGATGGTAGGGCGGACAAGCTGAGGTCCCCAATGTGCGAATTTTCTCATCAAGAAACTTGCGCAGGCTTTCGGGGTTCAAAAGCGCCTTGGTCTGCTGGAACAAGAAGGTTTTGTTGGCTGACCCACCGCCTTTTGCCATGAACATGAATTTATATTCATCGCCCTTGGTCGCATAAAGATCGATCTGCGCTGGCAGGTTCGACCCGGTGTTCTTTTCTTCGAACATATCAACAGGAGAAACCTGCGAGAAACGCAGATTATGTTTCTGATAGGCCTGCCAGATACCTTTGGAAAGCGCTTCTTCATCGGAACCATCGGTGATGACTTTACCACCGCGCTTGCCCATGACGATTGCCGTCCCGGTATCCTGACACATCGGAAGAACACCGCCCGATGCGATGGATGCGTTTTTCAAAAGATCCATCGCCACGAATTTGTCATTCGGGGTGGCTTCTTCGTCATCAAGGATTTTGCGAAGCTGTGCAAGGTGGCCCGGGCGCAAAAGATGCGAACAATCGAAAAACGCCTGAAGGGTCAGTTTTTCAATCGCTTCGGGTTCGACTTTCAAATAGGTCTCGCCATTAACATCAACGGTCGAAACACCCTCATCCCCGATCTTGCGATAAGGCGTGGTGTCCTTACCCTGATCGAACATGGGTTTATAGACAAAATCACTCATGGGAAGGCTCTCGTCTCTCTCAAAAACAAGGTGGGTTTGTTCTTTATGTGGCCGTTCTTAACGCCAAACGCTTCGAAATTCCACGATACATTAGGATCATACCCCTAGGATCATCGCCCCAGGACCATGGTCCCAACTTCACAAAACCAGAATGCGGGAAAACACCTTTGGTCTGTGCATAAAGAAAAAGGGCGGAATAAATCCACCCTTTTCAGAAGTCATTATTTCTTACGGAATGCATCCAGTGCGATGACCTCACCGGTTTCACTCGAATCCGCTTTGGATTTTTTGCGCGATTTTGACGGCTCCGCAACAAGGGTTGGGGCGACTTCATCCCCTTCAACCAAATCGGCATCAAGATCGTCATCTTCGTCATAGACGAAATCGTCGTCATCCATTTCTTCTTCGACACTAAATGTCAGCATGAAGTTGGCAGACGGATCAACAAAGGCCAGCATTGCATCAAACGGAACAACCAAAGTCGTTGGCATGCCATCAAAGCTCATGCCGACAGAAAAATGATCGTCTTCAGACTTCAAATCCCAGAAACGGTGCTGCAAGACAACCGTGATGTTGTCGGGATGCGCTTTGCGCTGATTTTCAGGCAAAATAACGCCGGGATGGTTGGTCTGGAAGGTGATGTAATAATGATGCTCGCCGAAAAGGCCTTCTTCGGCCACACGCGCAAGTATGTCTTTCACCACGCCGCGCAGCGCCTGATCGACCATAAGATCGTAACGGAATTCTTCCGGTTTCTGCATCAGTAATCCTGTATCTGGCGGGAACACCGGCATCTTCCGGCACAACCCGTCATTGTCATATAGCATTTGATCACGCTGTTTACATCACAACATGATCTATTTGGGGTAAAGCCCAAACACTATTCATAACGCAGATGGGAAGAAATACAAGAGTGGGGCGTTCTGTTGCTAGGTGCCCCGTCCCCCACCAAATTACCGCTCCCGGCAACCGGAATTTCGCTTTGGTGCTAGTACTGCTTACGCAGCAACAGCAACCGGAGCATTGTTGTCGTTTGCATTTACAAACATTGGCCCGATGCGGTGGTACCATGCCGAGCGCCCACATTGACTTTTACTGCTCACGTCGATCCTATTTCGGCCCCACGAAGATTGCCTGAGTCGGGCAACCAATAAATTTGGTGGAGCCGCCGGGTACCGCCCCCGGGTCCGTAAAGCCTATTCTGTCACGCAGTTTAGCGCCGTATCCGGGTTACCCCGGCAGGCCTTATATAGGTCGAAAGCCATCCGTTTCGCAAGGGGAATTGGGAAAATTTTCAGTTCGCTCAAGGAAACGAATTTCCAGTCCCATTTAACGCCTTGGCCTAAGCAGTACTATTCAAAGACCCGGCGGAACGTATCGGGGTAATCGCAAACAAGACCATGCCCGTCGAATTCAAGCTCCGCACTGAATGCGCGAAAAATCCCGTCATATCTGTAACGCTTGCCTGCGATCAGGCATGTGTAACGTTGCTGGGCATAGCGCGGCAGGAAATCACCATCGACCTCATGGGGCAAAGGCACATAGGCAACCGAAATATCCTGACTTTCTTGTTCTCTAAGGTTCAACCGTTTGATCGGCAGCATGTTTGTCGCAGGCGTTATGCCAATATCAACATCAAAACACCCATCAAGAAACGACAACGCAACATTGGCAATCTTGTCATGCCAGTGGCCTTCACCATCAGATTCGATATGCATCTTCGGTCCCGCCACATAGCTTACGCGCACCTCCCGCGTTCTAAACTGGGCGTCTGTCCGAACAAGATAACTACCGCCATATTGACCACCGCGTGTTCCGGCTACAACACCTTCCAGAACAAGGCCACCATCCCCCTGATCAAGAACACAATGTTCAAGCCCGTTACCATCCCAGTCACACCAACGCGCACTTACCTGCACAGCAGCCTCCGTTTACTTGAACCCTGTCATAACTCTAAAGCTATCACCAAAACCGCATAAGATTATCAATAAACAGCATGGCTTGCCCGCACCTTGGGACCTGACTATGCTGCGACAAACACGATTCCAAAAATGCAGGACACAGCATGCAGCAATATCTCGATCTGATGCGCTTGGTGCGCGACACAGGTACGCGCAAGGAAGACCGCACCGGGACCGGGACCGTATCGGTTTTCGGTCATCAGATGCGGTTTGACCTTGCCAAGGGCTTTCCGATGATCACCACCAAAAAGCTGCACTTAAAATCGATCGTTCACGAATTGCTGTGGTTCCTTGATGGCGACACCAATGTCAAATATCTGCAAGACAACGGGGTACGCATCTGGAACGAATGGGCTGATGAAAACGGCGACCTTGGCCCGGTGTACGGTGGACAATGGCGTTCATGGCAAGGGGCCAATGGCCAAACCATTGACCAGATCAGCGGCCTGATTGATCAGATCAAAACCAACCCTGATTCGCGCCGCCTGATTGTTTCTGCATGGAATGTGGCGGATGTGCCGAACATGGCCCTGCCGCCCTGCCATTGCCTGTTCCAGTTCTATGTCGCTGATGGAAAACTTTCCTGTCAGCTTTATCAACGCAGTGCGGACATTTTCCTTGGCGTGCCGTTCAATATTGCCTCTTACGCGCTTCTGACCATGATGATTGCGCAGGTTTGCGATCTTGGTGTTGGGGATTTCGTTCATACCCTTGGCGATGCGCACCTTTACACCAACCATCTTGAACAGGTGGAATTGCAGCTATCGCGTGAAACCCGGCCACTTCCGACCATGAAGATCAATCCGGATGTAAAATCGATCTTTGATTTCAAATTCGATGATTTCGAATTGGTCGGCTATGACCCGCATCCGCATATTGCTGGTAAGGTTGCTGTCTGATGCCTGCCAACAATAATGACCGGATCGAACGGGTTGCCGTTGTTGCGGCGGCCGAAAATGGCGCGATTGGCAAAGATGGCTGGATGCCATGGGAACTGCCCGAAGACCTCAAACGGTTTAAGGCACTGACCCTTGGCAAGCCGATGATCATGGGCCGTGTCACATTCGAGGCAATTGGGCGCCCCCTTCCAAAACGCGTCACCATTGTTGTCACCCGCGATAAAGACTGGTCATTTGATCATGAAAATGTCCGCGTGTGCCACGATGTCGAAAGTGCGGTCAAACTGGGCGATAAAATTGCCGCGACTGATGGTGTCAATGAAGTGATCATTGCTGGCGGGGCACAGATTTATAAGCTTGCCCTGCCCTTCACCACCCGTTTCGAATTAACCGAAGTCCATGGCGAAATTGATGGTGATACGTTCCTTGATCCGTTGCCAACTGATCAATGGGTGGAAACCGCCCGCCAGAAGATTGAAAACCCGGACGGCCCGGATTACAGCTTTGTCACCCTTGATCGGCGCTAACGCGCAAGATGCCGCGACCTTTCCCCATCGCCACACGACCACGTGAAGCAGCAATAGTTGATTTTCCGATCGATACCCGCCATCTTTAATCAGTTACGGAACACTCGTTCCAATTATCTCTAAGACACGCAAGGAACTGCCATGCCCCGGCCACGCGCATTTGATGAAGAAAGCGTTCTTGATAACGCGATGAACATCTTTTGGAGCAAAGGGTTTGAATCCACCTCTGTTCAGGATCTGGTGGATCAAACCGGGCTGAACCGTGCGAGCATGTATGCAAGCTTTGGTGACAAAAAGGCATTATTCCTGCGCGTTCTCGATCACTATAGCCAAAAAATCAGCGCCAAACGCTTTGCCGACCTGCGTGAAATCGAAGATGGCCGCAAAGCAATCGAAAAGACCTTTCGGGATGCGGCGAAGAATGGCTGTGCTGAAGGTCGCCATAAGGGCTGCCTTATTGTCAATTCCGGTATGGAACTGGCCCCGCATGATCCAGAAACCGCCGCGATTGCCCATCAGGCGTTTCGCCGTGTCGAAGACATGTTTAGCGCGGCCCTGACCCGTGGCATCAAGCAAGGCTCCATCGCCAAAGATAAAAACGTGCGCGCCTTGTCTCGGTTCTTCGCCGGGTCGATCCAAGGTGTTCAGATGATGTCGCGCCGCGGTGCCGATACGGAAACGCTAAACGATTTTACAAACACCATTTTAGCGGCCCTCGACTAAGCAAGTTCGCAAACACTTTCCAACCTTTCCCAAGGCCTCAGAAGATCACAGTTCAGTGATTACCGGTTTTACTTGTTGCGTTATAGAATGATCGTTCCATAATAAGAGCCATCATTTAATATACAAAGTCATGAGGAACAAAATGTCCGCAATCACCCCGTTGATGCCCCGTCAAAAAGTCCCGTCCTTGTCCTTCCCGCTGGTCGGCGGCGGCACTTGGTCACTTGCTGATCAGTCCCCGGAAAATTTCACCATGATCGTGTTTTTCCGTGGCATGCATTGCCCGATGTGCAGCAAACAGCTTAAAGACCTTGAAGCCAAAATTGACGATTTCGCCCAACGCGGTGTCAATGTGGTTGCCGTATCCTCGGACACCGAAGAACGCGCAAATGAGTCCAAGGAAACCTGGAATCTTCCGAACCTTGATCTTGGTTATGGCCTGAGCTTGGAAAAAGCGCGCGAATGGGGTCTTTATATTTCGACCTCAAAAGGCAAAACCTCGACCGGCCACGAAGAACCGGCACTGTTTTCTGAACCTGGCCTGTTTATCGTGCGTGCCGATGGCACCCTTTATTATGGCTCGGTCCAGACCATGCCATTTGCCCGCCCGCCTTTTGCAGAACTTCTTGGCGCGCTTGATTTCGTGATCGCCAAAGACTATCCCGCACGCGGCGAAGTGATTGATCACACCAACCCGTAAGTGACACGGCCTTAAGTAACCCGCCATCATATCCGTTGAAAACAGCGGGCCGCTTATGGGAAACCCTTTGCGGCCCGCTGTCACATGTATCTTTTGTCATATATATTTCCCGTTGATTGTTTTAAACTAACATAAATCATTGGGTGTGTTCGCATCTTCATATGCGCCGCAAACGGGGGATTGAAAATGACAAAGCGTCGACTGATCGTTTGTTATGACGGAACTTGGCAGACACCTGACAACAGCGTCAAACCAACCAACGTTGTCAAACTCCTGCGCGCGATCCCAAGCAGCGATGGCAATATATCGCAAATCGTTTTTTACGACCGCGGTGTTGGCACGGGCAATGTGCTTGACCAAATACGTGGCGGTGCTTTTGGCCATGGCCTGCTTGAGAACGTTGTTGATGGATATCGCTTCCTTGCCAACAACTACCAACCCGGCGATGAAATTTTCATTTTTGGTTTTTCGCGTGGCTCCTTTACCGCAAGAAGCCTTGCCGGACTGATCAGTTTATGTGGGCTATTTAAGCCACGCTACCTTGGCAAACCACTGGCCGAAGATACGGCAAAAATTCTCAGCTCCGATCTGCCGCACGAACAGAAACGCCAACAAATCTCTGCACTGGGCATCGAAAGTATTGCCGATATTCCAATTGAATGTGTTGGTGTTTGGGACACCGTCGGATCACTTGGCATTCCCGGCGATATAGGCCGTCGTTTCATCCCGCAGAAATATCATTTCCACGATGTCCAACTCAGCCCGAAAATTCGTGTCGCCCTGCACGCAATGGCAATAGATGAAAAACGTAGCGCCTTTTCACCAACCTTGTGGGTGAAGAAAATCGGCGAAGCACTGCCAAAAGATCAGAAGGTAGAACAGGTCTGGTTTTCTGGCGTGCATAGCAATGTCGGTGGGTCTTACGCCGACAGTGGCCTTTCTGACATCGCGCTGGATTGGATGGTGAAACGGGTTAAAAAGCACACCGGGCTTAAAATCGACGAGCCCGCAGTAAAAGCCGACATGCCCCCGTCGGTCGAAGGGCGCGGTTATGAAAGCCGGACAAAACTTTATGCCACCTCGCATATCTATCCCTATCAGCGACTTATCATGCAAACAGTGCCCAAATCCGCTGGATGGCTGGATCAATTGCGCCTCAAATGTAAGGCAATAGACCGACGCAATATCGTCCCACAGGGATTGGAAACCATCAATGAAGCCATTCACGTCAGCGCGCTTGAACGCTGGAACATTTCAACCGGCGTCATGCATGACAACTCGCATGAAGGCTCGATGGAAAAAATCCTTTATCGGCCAATCAATCTGAATGCCGTGCTGAAAGGGTACTACGCAGGAACAATCAAACCCGAGATCATTAATTGGACCGGCAATCCGATGCGCAGCAAAATCCCGTGGCCAGATAAAGACACCCTGATCTAGAACCGCTTATCCGTTGCCGGTTAATCAAGATCACGATCATCGTCGTCATGCTTTCGCCTGCGCAGACGCAGAACAATCCATGCGGCAACAATACTTAATCCCGCCAAGCCAAACCATGTCAGCGCATAGGTCACATGGTTATTGGGGAACTTGATTTTGGTAAGGCCACCAACGGGCAGTTTGGCCGGATTGTTCGCACCATCCCCGTCGATGAAATAGGGTGCGACATCATTGGCATCCAAACCACGCTTGATCGCCATTGCCCGTACATCACGCGAATACCATCGATCATCACTCGGCACGTTATCGCGGATAAAAGTTCCAACCGGCTCGTCTATGCGCAAAAGCCCGGTCACCGTAACGTCACCGTTAATCATCCCATCACGGCGGGTATCAGGGGCACGGCGATCAGTCGGGACAAAACCACGATTGATCATGACAATGCTGCCATCAATCCGCACAAGCGGGGTCATCACCCAATAACCGGCACCATAATCGGTGGCGGTATAGACATGGCTTTCAAGATCGTTGCGAAAGGTGCCAGTAACCGTAACCTTGCGATATTCATCGCGCGCCCGGCTCACATTGGCCCAATCATCACGGGCTGGTGCCGATACCGCATCACCATGGACACGGGCATCAATCCGTTCAATCAGGTCAAGCTTCCATGCCCGACGTTCAACCTGCCAATACCCCAACGCGCAAAATCCTGAAACCAGGATGGCGGCCAGAAACAACACGACAACACGGGTTGCCATTGATGGGCCCGTTTTGACCTGACCCTGTTGGGGATCTGAAAGGCGGTTTTCAGTCATCTCGCTTTCTTTCTCAACGCGTGCTTGCCATCGAAACGAAAAGGGCGCGATACCGGTTAAAGTATCGCGCCCCCCAAAGATATCAAGCTAAGGCCTAGCCAAAGCTTTTGATCATTTCATGATCCATCTGCGGCATCATGTTGGTGTTAAGGTGATACATCACCCACAGTGAACCGGCGATGGCAATCGCAACGATCACGGTGGTGAAGATCAGGGCCAACATGTTCCAGCCACCTTCGGATTTGGTATTCATGTGTAGGAAATAGACCATGTGAACCACGATCTGCACCACACCAAGTCCCATCACCCAAAGGGCGGTGGCAACCTTGCTGTCAAGCGTTCCATCCATCACCAGCCAGAACGGGATCGCTGTCAGAATAACCGACAGGATAAAACCGATCAGATAGCTTTTGAAAGTACCGTGAGAGGCACCATCGCCGTGATGGTCATCATGTGCGTGTGAATGTGCACTCATCCCAGAACTCCCAGCAGATAAACAACGGAGAAGACGCCGATCCAAACCACGTCAAGGAAGTGCCAGAACATCGACAGGCACATCAGACGGCGTTTGTTTTCCGGGATCAGACCCCGCTGGGACACCTGAACCATCAGGGTCACAAGCCAGATGATACCGAACGTCACGTGAAGACCGTGCGTTGCAACCAGCGTATAGAACGCTGAAAGGAACCCACTGCGCATCGGGGTCGCCCCAATGCTCCACAGGTGATGGAACTCATAGATTTCCAACCCGACGAACGCGATCCCGAACAGGCCGGTAATCGCCAACCACAACTGGGTTCCGGCAATATTGCCTTTTTCCATTTGCAGCATGGCAAAGCCATAGGTGATCGACGAGAACAGCAGCATCGATGTGTTGATTGCCACCAGTTCAAGATCGAACAGGTCTGCCGGCGAAGGCCCGGCCGCATAGTTGCGGCCAAGAACGCCATGGGTTGCAAACAGGATCGCAAAGATGAGGCAATCGCTCATCAGATAAATCCAGAAGCCAAGCATCGTCCCGGTTTCGGGGTGATGCTCTTCTTTCAGATAAAAGACCGGCGTTTCGGTCTGAGAGGCATTGGTATTCGCCATTGTCATTCCCTTACGCCTGCTGTTTTGCCAAAAGGGCAGTTCGTTCGTCTTCGGCCTTCACAACTTCGTGCGCCGGGATGTGATAATCGCGGTCATAGTTGAAGGTGTGCGCAATTGCGCCAGCGACCAAGGCAATGAAGCTTGCAACCACAAGCCACCAGATATGCCAGATCAACGCAAAACCAAGAACGAGTGAGATCGCTGCCAAGATAAAGCCAGCACCGGTGTTTTTCGGCATGTGGATATCAATGAACTCGGAAGTCGGACGGACGTAGCCGCGCTTCTTCATATCAGCCCATGCATCAAGCTCGTGAACGACCGGCGTAAAGGCAAAGTTGTATGCTGGCGGCGGCGACGAAGTCGACCATTCCAACGTACGACCACCCCACGGGTCACCGGTTTCATCACGAAGCTTGTCACGTTTGATCACCGCAACAACAATCGACATGATGAACGACCCGATACCACCGGCAATCAGAAGCGCACCAAAGGCCGCAATGACAAACCAGATCTGAAGCGACGGATCGTCAAACTGGTTCATACGGCGGGTAACGCCCATCAGGCCGAGAACATAAAGCGGCATGAAGGCGAAATAGAAACCGATGGTCCACAGCCAGAACGACATTTTGCCCCAGAACTCATCAAGCTTGAAGCCGAATGCCTTCGGGAACCAGTAAACGATACCGGCAAACATCCCGAACACCACGCCACCAATGATGACATTGTGGAAATGCGCAATCAGGAACAGGCTGTTATGAAGAACAAAGTCAGCCGGCGGAACCGCAAGCATAACACCCGTCATACCACCGATCACAAAGGTCAGCATAAAGCCGATTGTCCACAGCATCGGGACGTCAAAGCTAATGCGGCCCTTATACATGGTGAACAACCAGTTGAAGACTTTTGCACCGGTCGGGATCGAGATGATCATGGTGGTGATGCCAAAGAAGGCATTCACACTGGCACCTGAACCCATGGTGAAGAAGTGGTGCAGCCAAACGATATAAGACAGGATGGTAATAACCACGGTGGCATAAACCATCGAGCTATAGCCAAACAGACGCTTGCGGCAGAAGGTCGATACAACTTCGGAAAACACACCAAACGCTGGCAGGATCAGGATGTACACCTCTGGGTGGCCCCAGATCCAGATCAGGTTAATGTACATCATGGCGTTGCCGCCAAGATCGTTGGTGAAGAAGTTGGTGTCCGCATAGCGGTCAAGGCCAAGCAGGACCAGAACAGCAGTCAAAACCGGAAACGCTGCAACAATCAGAATGTTGGTGCAAAGCGACGTCCAGGTAAAGACCGGCATTTTCATCATGCTCATGCCCGGTGCGCGCATCTTAACGATGGTCACAATCAGGTTCACCCCCGAAAGCAACGTCCCGACACCGGCAATCTGCAAGGCCCAGATATAATAATCAACGCCAACACCCGGACTATAAACAATGTCAGACAGCGGCGGATATGCCAGCCAGCCGGTCGTGGCAAACTCACCGACAAACAGCGACACCATGATCAGCGCGGCACCACAGGTGGTCATCCAGAAGCTGAAATTGTTCAAGAACGGGAAAGCAACGTCGCGTGCGCCAATCTGCAGCGGCACAACAAAGTTCATAAGACCGGTCACCAGCGGCATTGCCACAAAGAAGATCATGATCACGCCGTGGGCGGTGAAAATCTGATCATAGTGGTGCGGCGGAAGAAAACCTTCCGAGCCACCAAAAGCAATCGCTTGCTGGGCACGCATCATCAAAGCATCGGCAAAACCACGCAACAGCATGATGATGGCCAGAATGATATACATGATGCCGATCTTTTTGTGGTCAATCGACGTGATCCACTCGCGCCAGAGGTATCCCCACAGACGGAAGTAGGTCAGACCACCGACAACGGCGATGCCACCCACAACCACACCTAGTAACGTTACAAGAATGATCGGGTCATGGAGAAACGGGAATGAATCAAGTGACAGCCGGCCAAATATAAAATGTAAAAGGTCCGGATTGGAGAACATCGGATTACTCTTCTTTCAAATGCAGCAAGGCACCGGATGTCCGGTACACTTACTACGAAGGGCCGGTTGGCATAGACCAACCGGCACTGCTTTAGAACGCTGACGAAATACCTTTGGGTGCGATGCTCATGGCGGATGGCGCCTTCCCATTATCAAACAATGGCAGGTTCGCGATCTCGCCACTCAAACCACCTTCCGGGGTGGTGCAAAGCGACGCCACATAGGACTTGCTTTCAGGTAACGGCTGGCTGCCACGCATCTGCGGCACGTCATAGGTCAAAGACATAACGTTGTGGATGCCAGCAAGACCGCCACCACCTTTTGCATCGATCGACATCATCTCGTTCATGCACATTTTTGACTGGTCAACGCACATGTTGAGAATCGCGCTATAGAGTTCCGGGTCCACTGCACTGTAGTGACGAACCGGCTCTGCGATGCTTGGTTTTTCAAGCTCAAGATACTGGGAACGGCCAAGGAAGTTCTCGTCCGCCTTCACCTTTTCAACCCAGTTATCAAAGCCCTCTTGGCTCAGGCCATGGAACTTAAAGCGCATATGAGAGAAACCCTCACCGCTATAGTTCCCCGAAAAGCCGTCATAAACGCCCTCTTCATTGATCACGGCGTGGAGTTTGGTCTCCATACCAGCCATCGAATAAATCTGGCCGGCAAGTGCCGGAATAAAGAAGGAGTTCATGATCCCCGAAGAGGTAATCTTGAACTGGATCGGCGTATCAACCGGAGCAGCAAGCTCGTTAACGGTTGCAATACCCTGTTCCGGATAGACAAACAGCCATTTCCAATCAAGGGAAACAACTTCCACCACCATTGGTTTATGATCTTTGGGCAGTGGGCGTTCGGCATCAATCCGATCAAGCGGACGATACGGGTCAAGCGTATGCGTCGTTACCCACGTGATCGCACCAAGTGCGATAATGATCACCAGCGGTGCGGACCAAATGACAACTTCCAGCTTTGTGGAATGGTGCCATTCAGGATCGTATTCCGCATCCTTGTTGCTCTGGCGGTATTTCCAGGCAAAGAACACGGTCAATGCCATCACCGGAACGATGATCAACAGCATCAAGATTGTGGAAACAATAATCAGATCGGACTGCTGGGATGCGATATCACCCGACGGGTCGATAACAACCAGGTTGCAACCGGCCAGAAGCGTAAACATCGAGGCGACAGCAACGCCGCGTACAAGTTTTGAAAGCATGCGCTTCATACTTTGTCAGTTTCTGGAAGATGTTCTCACAGACAACCATATGCCTGCGAGCCGCATAAACGATCCATCGAAGACCGCCACACGTCGTACCCCTCCGCACCGCATATAGGAATGGACACCCCAAACATCCACGGAAAAGGCACAAATTTGGCAAATTTTTTTCAAAAATCTACCAGATCGTAATTTCGCGGGAATTGCTATAGCTGCAATGCAACAATGTCAAGGTAGGCGCCGCGCATAGCAGGGTCTTAATGATAATTATCATTACAATGTAAACCATACGTTGTGCGGTGCAGAATGATAATTGACACTGACGTTTGGAATTCACATGTCTATAATTAGACTCGGTCCCAAAGTCTTATCGTGCAGTGCACCGATTTTGTGATCCAATCAAAAGCAGTTAGGACCGCAAAAGGTCCGACTAGTGAATTAGGGAGAACGGCGTGAACCAAACACCAGAAAACTACGCGACCGCCACCTCTTCAGGTTTGGAACGCGATGCGCGGCACCACAATGCCGACGCCACCAATGATCCGGGTCAAATTGCGCTTGGCGTGATTATTGGCCGGACGTCAGAATTCTTCGACTTTTTCGTCTATTGCATCGCATCGGTACTGGTCTTCCCGCAATTGCTGTTCCCCGGTGAAACAGCACTTGTTGGCACCATGTATTCCTTTGCCATCTTCTCCTTGGCCTTCATTGCGCGCCCGGTTGGGTCCCTTGTCTTTATGACAGTCGACCGTGCCTATGGTCGTGGGGTTAAACTGACAATCGCAATGTTCATGCTTGGTGGATCGACCGCGGCAATGGCCTTCCTGCCAAGCTTTATGTCTGCTGGCGTGCTTGCGATCTATCTTCTGTGTGCTTTCCGCTTCCTGCAGGGACTTGCATGGGGGGGCGCATGGGATGGTCTTGCTTCCCTACTTGCCCTTAACGCACCAGATAACCGCAAAGGCTGGTACGCGATGATCCCGCAATTGGGCGCACCGCTTGGCTTTATGTTGGCATCCTCGTTGTTTGCCTACTTGATCCTGACCCTGCATCCCGATGACTTCCTTTCCTTTGGCTGGCGCTATGCATTCTTTGTTGCCTTTGCCATTAACGTCGTCGCGCTGTTTGCCCGCCTGCGTCTGGTCGCAACATCGGAATTTGGCCATCTGCTTGAAGAAAACGAATTGCAGGCATCGCGTGTTATGGACACGCTCAAACATAATGGCCGCACCGTTGTTCTGGGCGCTCTTGTCCCAATGGTCAGCTATGCGCTCTTCCATCTGGTCACGGTCTTTGCCCTAACTTGGGTGTTTCTGTATGCCGACGGCAATCCGGGGCAGTTCCTGTTAACCCAAGGTGTTGGGGCGGTGCTCTGTGCCTTTGGCATTGTCGCATCGGGCTTCATCGCCGACCAGCTCGGCCGTCGTCGCCTGCTGGGCTACAGTGCCGGGATCATCTTGCTGGGCGCGATCCTGACCCCGCTTCTGTACAATTACAACATCATCAATGAAGGCATGATTGTACTGGGTGGATTTGCTGTTCTTGGCCTGTGCTTTGGTCAGGCTGCCGGAACACTGGCATCGAACTTCAAACGCGAATACCGCTATACCGGATCAGCCCTGACATCGGATCTGGCATGGCTGCTTGGTGCCGGTTTTGCACCGCTGATCGCACTGTATCTTTGCGATAAGTTTGGCCTGCCCGGTGTTGGTGTTTACCTGATGTCGGGTGCGGTTGTGACCCTGCTGGTCCTGCAATTCAACAAACAGTTTGGTGCGAAAACCACCGACTGATTGCTTGGCTTAGATGAAACGCAAAACACCCCGGCCTTAAAAGCCGGGGTGTTTTTCATTCAAAGACCTGTGGCCTGGATCTTTCTCTTAAACGTAGTTCGATGGGAACATGGCGCGCTTGGCGTCTTCGTCCATTTCCATCTTAAAACTGTGGCCTTTGCCAACGTCGCGCGCACTGATGGCTGCGGGAAGTTTATTGATGGCATCGAACCAACGTTTGATGTTTGGATATTTGGCCATCACATCCGGGTTCTTGTGAACATACGGTGCCTTATCGATCCAGCCCCACGCCGAGATATCAACAATCGTCAACTCGTCACCAACGATGAAGTCACGGCCGCCAAGATGATCTTCAAGAACCTGATAGTGACGGGCGATCTCATTGCGATAGCGGTTCACACCATAGTCGCTGCCTTCAGGCGCGACATGCTGGAAATGCACAGCCTGACCGGAAAACGGACCAATACCCGTGGCAATGAACATCAACCATGACAGGAATTCACCACGGTCTTCGGGCTTGCCAAGGAACTTACCGGTCTTTTCCGCGAGATAGATCAGGATCGCGTTTGAATCAAAAACGCGCACTTCTTTGCCACCCGGTCCATCGGTATCAACAATTGCTGGCAGTTTGCCATTTGGATTGATCAAACGAAACGCCGGGTCATGCTGCTGACCTTTGCGGGTATCAACAGGCAGAACTTCATAGTCAAGGCCGGTCGCCTCAAGCATCATCGAGATTTTCTGCGGGTTTGGCGTTGGGTGGAAATAGAAGCGGATCATAAACAGTCTCCTTGCAGGCCAATGAATTTACACAAAAGCGTGACCCGGCATTGCTTTTTGGAATGATCGTTTTAAATTGACCGATAACACCGCAATTGGCAAGCTTCGTTTATCGAAATAGCCACCAGAAAAGAACCAAAGGAGCCTTGGGCCCATGATCGACCTTTATTACTGGCCAACCCCGAACGGTCACAAAATCACCCTGTTCCTTGAAGAAGCCGGACTGGACTATAAAATCTTTCCGGTCGACATCAGTGCCGGGGACCAGTTCAAGCCAGAATTTCTGGCCTTTTCCCCCAACAACCGGATGCCTGCGATCATTGATCATGCCCCGGCCGATGGCGGTGATGCCATCACCATCTTTGAATCCGGTGCCATCTTGCAGTATCTCGCAGAAAAGATCGGCAAATTCCTGCCAAGCGATGTGCGCGGCCGCAAAACCGTGATGGAATGGCTGTTCTGGCAGATGGGCGGACTTGGCCCGATGGCCGGCCAGAACCACCATTTTGGCACCTATGCGCCTGAGAAACTGCCCTATGCGATTAACCGTTATGTCAATGAGACCAACCGTCTTTACGGCGTGCTAAATAAGCGCCTTGAAGGACGTAAATTCATTGCCGGGGACGATTACACGATTGCCGATATGGCGTGCTATCCGTGGATTGTTTCACACGACAAGCAACAGCAAGATTTGAATGACTTTCCAAACCTGAAACGCTGGTTTGAAACCATTGGGTCCCGTCCTGCCACAATCGCCGCATACAAAGCAGCAGAGCCGTATTCTTCGCGTCCCCCTGTTACCGAAGAAGGCAAAAAGATCCTGTTTGGCCAAACATCGAATTCGACCAACAAAACATAATCCATAAGCAACGCACATAAAAAAGCCCCCGCTCTGTTCCCAAAGCGGGGGCCATAGCAAGATTTGGCAAATCAGGCGTTGCGGACTTCCGCAAGGAAGGATTCAACAGCCTTGTTCAGCACCCCGGCCTCGCGACCAAGTCCTTGGGCCAGGCCAAGAACTTCGTTCGAAAGCCGTTCTGCATCACCAGCAGCCGACGATACACCGGTGATATTTTCTGAAACATCACGCGTACCATGGGCGGCCTGTTCAACATTTCGGGCGATTTCTTGCGTTGCGGCACCCTGTTCTTCAACGGCCGATGCAATCGTCGTTGTCGACCCGTCAAGCTGACGGATGGTTTCAGCGATTTCGCTGATTGCAGTTACCGCATTTGATGTTGCCACCTGAATGTCTTCAACCTGCGAACGGATGTCTTCGGTTGCCTTGGCCGTCTGATTGGCAAGGTTCTTAACCTCGTTGGCAACCACGGCAAAGCCTTTGCCCGCATCCCCCGCACGCGCGGCTTCAATGGTTGCGTTCAACGCCAAAAGGTTGGTCTGTTCGGCAATATTGGTAATCAACGAAACGACTTCGCCAATTTGGTTTGCCGCATCGGCCAACATTTCGATTTTCTGATGGGTTTCTTCAGATGTGCGAACTGCACCATTGGCAATAGTCGAAGACTGGGCGACCTGATTGCTGATTTCCGCAATCGATGCGCTCAGTTCTTCAGCCGCCGATGCCACGGTTTCAACGTTGCTCGACATTTCCTGCGACGCACTGGAAACCACGCTTGATCGTTGACCAACCTGCTTGGCTGTACCGGTCATCGCATCAGCGGATGTCTGCATATCGCCCGATGCCTTGATGACTTGGGCAACAACCTGCCCAACACTGGCTTCGAAACTATCGGCCATCTTGCGCAAAGCTTCGCGTTTTTCAGTATCGGAACGGCGCTCCTGCTCTTCGCGGTGCGTGCGCATTTCTTCCATTTCGATGGTTTTGGCCTTAAAGATATCCATCGCACGCGCCAAATCGCCGATCTCGCTTTTCTGATCAGTGTATTTGACCTCGATATTGTGATCGCCCTGCGACAGACGCAGCATGTTTTCAGAAATCGCCAGCAACGGACGGGTAATCCCCCGGCTGATCATCAAAGACATGCCGACAACTGCGACCAAGACTGCCAATGCAACAGCGCCCATGACCAGCATGCTTTTCTGGAACACCGCATTCACATCATCCATGTAAATGCCGGTTGCAACGATCCAGCCCCAAGGCTTGAATTCTTTAACAAAGGAAAGCTTGGGACGCAGCTTGTCGGATTTCGGCACCTGATAGGTGTAATCGACAAACCCCTGCCCCTCAGAACGCGCCACATCGACCATTGCACTATAAAGAGGCTTACCCGAACCATCGACGGCCTTACCAACGTTGGTGCCAACCCGTGCGGGTTTAATATCGTGAATCAGAACAACCGGGGTGTAATCAAACGCAAAGAAGTAGTTCTTTTCATCATAGCGCAGGGACCCAACAGCCTTTTTCGCTGCTTCCTGTGCCTGTTCGCTTGTGAGCTCGCCCGACGTCTCCATCGCATGGAAATGCCCAATCAGGCTGATCGCGGTCTCGACCAAATTCTGTGTCTTGGCCTTACGATCCTCGACCATATTGCTGCGCATTTCGGTAAGACCGAACGCCCCGACCAGCAAAACTGCAAGAATTGCCCCCGCAACAATGATCAGCATACGCGTGCTGATCTTCATAGAGTTCAAACTGAACATGTCTTTCCCCACATACCGCTGTCCAAATATATTGAACATGTCGGTAAATTATTGATGTTTTTCAAGAATGCCATATGCAAAACAAATACTAATAGCTGCATTCCCAGCAGATAATAGAAAACAACAGATGAATAATTTTATAACGTATGGCACGGGCCTTATCTGTGATTACAGTCACTTACACTTACCTTTTGAACGCCTGCTTTCTGAACGTTTCCACCTGCTAAAAAACTGTTGAACTGTGTCAAAGACAACAGCCAGCGGAAGCTGCATTCTTGCGTGACATCGAACCTCACAAGGAACCGTCATGAACGCACAGTTGAATGGATCAACACAATTCGGCGCAGTGATTCCCGCCTTACGGTATGATGATCCCAAAGCCGCCATAGACTTCCTGTGCCGGGCATTTGGTTTTGAAAAACACGCCATCTACGAAAATGAACAGGGCATTGTCGAACATGCCGAACTGGTTTTCGGCCGTGGCATCATCATGCTGGGGCAAGCACGCGACAGTGAATTGGCAAAACTAACACGCCGCCCCCATGATATTGGCGGTGTCACGCAAAGCATCTATGTTGTGGTATCGGATGTCGATCTTCACTATGCCCACGCAATTGCCGCCAGCACAGAAATCGTTATTCCACTGGCAGAACAAAGCCACGGCGGCAAAGTCTATTCTGCACGCGATCCCGAAGGCCATGTCTGGAGCTTTGGCACCTATAACCCCGTCGCCCCAGCACAATAAACACCCCAACTGCTTTTCGAGATCGGTATTTCATGCATCTTGCGGAAAAGCGCATTCGTGCAATATCCTGATCATCCAGATACCAGCAAAGCCCCAAAAAAGGCCCCGAAAGGCATAATCATGGTGGATATCGAAACAACCAGCAACACGCCTGCAAGCACACCGTTTAATCCCAATCATCGATCCCGCGTTTTTGCGTTGATTGCATTTATGGTGTTGTGCCTGATCATTTCGGCATTTGGCGGGGCGGTGACAGCCACCAGTGTCAGCACATGGTATCCTAAACTGGCAAAACCGTTCTTCACACCGCCAGACTGGCTGTTTGCCCCGGCCTGGAGCATCATTTACTTCTTAATCGCCCTAAGCGGCTGGCGCGTTTGGCTTAAACGCGGGCTTAATGGGGCCAAAGGCCCGTTTGCCATTTACGGCGCGCAACTGGCTTTAAACCTATTGTGGTCATTTCTGTTCTTTGGCGCGCAATCTCCGCTGCTTGGGATGATTGATATCCTGCTGCTTTTGGCACTGATTGTGATCAACGTCATCGTCTTTATCCGGATTGATCGGGTTGCCGGTTTGCTGTTGCTGCCTTACGGCGCTTGGGTTGGGTTTGCTTGCCTGTTGAATGGGGCGATTTTGCACCTGAACGGTTAAACCCCACGACGGCTCCAAACAGCAAGATCCAGCATGGAGATCAAAATTTTGATTGCGTTGCCCATCACAGCCAAGTAAATGTTATGTTATAACATAACATTTACTGACGAGGTCTATTGATGCGCCAGCTTCCCGTTACTGTCCTGTCCGGCTTTCTTGGCGCGGGCAAAACCACCCTTCTTAACCATGTGCTCAATAACCGACTTGGCCTGCGGGTCGCAGTGATCGTCAATGATATGAGTGATGTCAACATTGATGCCGATCTGGTGCGCACGGGTGGGTCCGAATTGTCTCAAACGGATGAAAAGCTGGTCGAGATGACCAACGGGTGCATTTGCTGCACATTGCGTGATGATCTTCTGGCCGAGGTACGACGCCTTGCTGAACAGGACTGCTTTGATTATTTACTCATTGAATCAACTGGCATTTCCGAACCACTCCCCGTTGCGGCGACCTTCGATTTCCGCGACGAACATGGCCAATCGCTTGGCGATGTTGCCAAGCTTGATACCATGGTCACCGTGGTTGACGCCGCACGATTGATTGCGGACTACAGTTCGACTGACCTTCTGTCTGACCGTGGCGAAAGCCTTGGCGATGCTGATGATCGCAGTATTGTTGATTTGCTGGTTGATCAGATCGAATTTGCCGATGTGATCGTCATGAACAAGCTTGATCTGATTTCCGAGAGCCAACTCAAAACGGTTCTTGGCATCATCAAAGCCCTAAACGCAGATGCCGAGGTCATTGAAACCACCAACAGCGTCGTCAATCCCGAACGCATTCTCAATACAGGCCGGTTCGATTTTGAACGAGCCCAAGATCACCCGCTTTGGGCCAAGGAACTATATGGCTTTGCCGATCATGTGCCCGAGACCGAAGAATACGGCATTAAAAGCTTTACCTTCCGAACGTCTCTGCCATTTCATCCCGAACGGTTCCATGCCTTTGTCAACAGCGAATGGCCCGGTGTTCTTCGTGCAAAGGGGCACTTCTGGTTGGCCACACGGCCTGATTGGGTGGGGGAAATCAGCCAAGCCGGTGCCGCAGTAAAGACAGAGGCACTTGGAACATGGTGGTGTGCCGTACCACGCGAACAATGGCCGGACAACCAAGAATGGCGCAACATCGTTTTGTCGAAATGGGACCCAGTCTTTGCCGACCGCCGTCAGGAGATCGTCTTTATTGGTCAAGATATGAATGAAACCGCTCTACGCGAACGTCTGTCAAAATGTCTGATTGACGATGAAAATAACCTTTTTTCAGTCAGTTTCGACCCTTTGCAGTATGCCGACCTTACTGATCCTTTCCCGCGCTGGGCACGCAATTAACCGCCACCCGTCAACCATCCCGGTAAAACACACGTCGCCCTGATACGGGGCGGCGTTCTTCCATTATTCTAACTGCTTTATCGCCCAACTTCCTGCCGATTATCAACTACTTGGCTTAAACGACGCCTGCTCACGGTTAATAGAGCCTCTCTTTTCTGCCGCGGCACTATCAGGAATATCCTGATCCACATTATCCATGCCCAACCGCCCAACAGATGGAAGGCGCAAGGCAGGCCGGTTAAAATCAATCCCGAAATTCAGACCAAGCAGATTAAGCTCAATCCCTTCTTCCAGACCAACCGAAAAGCCAAGCACACCCAAAAAATTGGCCTGAATGCCCTGCCCGCTTGATGACATTCCAACAGGATCAGTTATCGCCCGGAAATCCTTACCAATCGCGTTGGCCGGCATATCAAGGTTAAGCGCAGATACTTTACGTCCGATATGGGCGATAAAGGTATTGCTGTTCGGCCCCGGATAGCTTCGATATTCGCGTGGGAAGGGATAGTTTTTAACCGCAACTTCAACCTGATCAATCAACCCTTCGGCTTCTGGTCCGCGATGATCGGCAAGGATTTTGGGTTTTGCGCCAAACCACAATCCATCAGGAAGCGCATAATTCTTGCGCACAGCATTGCCACCGCCCCAACCAACAACGTCATAGCGGGTATAGCTGGTTTCGCCCGCACGTTTGTAAATGATCCACGGATGAACCGCGAAATAGCCCCGCCAGCCAAACGTATCGGCTGCCAACACCATCACAATCGCCTGATCGGCATGGCGTGCAGGATCAGGGGCAACACCTGATGAATGACGCGGGGCATTGCGCCACGTATAGGGTTCTTTGGTCTTCCCACCCGGCGGGTCTTCGGCAAGGCTTATGCCAAACGGCAATATAATGACGGCCAGAAGACCCAGAAAAAGAGTTTTGCCTTTACCCAACGTATCGATCCTGTCTGAATTCGTATTTGTTTATTCTTACGATCATTCAAAGAAGTAGGATCAAATTAAGGCATCGCAATGCCCATCTGCAATCAACACCCCGTGAAAGCCAGATACATCTCTACGACATTCGCGCCAATCACCCGATACTTACCCTTATGGCCACGCGGCAAATGTATCATCGCGCACACGTTCTTGCGCCCGACGTAACCGGCGATACCCCCCCGGCGCTTCGCCCATATAGCGTTTAAAAAACCGGCTGAAATAAGCCGGATCACGGAACCCCAAACCATAGGCAATCTGCGCTACACCAAGGGGGGATTGTTCTAGCCGCATGCAGGCTTCGCGCAAGACCCGTTCATGAATAACGCTAAGGGGTGGCTTTCCGGTTGCGCGCAACACGGCCGATCCAAGCCGACGCTCACTCACCCCAAGGGCTGTTGCATAGTCCGCAACATTCCAATGTTCGCGGAAATGCAATTCAAGAACCTGCAAAAAACGCTGGAATGTGATGGACCCCGGACGATGTTTATCACGTTGTTCCATCACACCTTCGCCAAGGCGCAAAACCATGGTCAGGATGATTTGCAAATGCGCACCAACCACAAGGCTGGCCCCAAGCGCGTTTTGCATCAGCTCGGCCCGGATGGCCTCAAAGCTGCGCGCCAGCAATGACAGGTTTTCGCTGTCTTCGGCCGGGGTCACGTTGTGAACAGTGTCCGCAGCAAAACGAAGCGGCAAGCCACCCCCCACAGGACTTCCACCCGGACTTGCCCCCAGACCACCAGCACTATCCCCGCAGTGACGCGCCACCAAATCATCAGCCACCGAAAGCAAATACCCTTCGCCACCGGCCGCGACCGAAAAGCGTTGCGTTTCGCCAAGTGGCATCCAAACCAATGCCGGCGCCTTGCATTCAATGGTGCCTTGGCGCAATCCAATCCGCGCACGCCCACTGAGTAACAGCACCGCATAACAACGGTCTCGCCGCCCCGGATCATTCATCACCCAATCCTGTGCGGACAATGGATGATCAAAATGATCCATCATTGCCTGTGACGTGACAGGAACCAGATCGTCGAACGGGTTTTCGGTCAGCGGTGCCGGGCTTGAAACCGGGATGTATCGGGATGATTGCGGAGACATGCCTTTTTATCGATCATCTATTCCAAATGGTTATATGTATAAAAGTACAATTTTTCGTCCTAAAATGTCAATTTCGCTATCTTTACATCGAAAGCGTTCCGTCGCTTACTAGTGTGACGGTAAAAATAACCGCAAAAACAACAATACAAATTAAAATTGCGTTCCCATTGTTTTGCATCTGCGAACTAATGGGCAGGAGGAAACGCTGGAGGTTTACTTTGCACTGCAAAGTAAACAATAGAATCTCTTTGCCTAAACTCCTGAAATAGCGCGTAAACGGGAAAACCGTCTCTGCAAAGAGATCAGGAGGAAAAGCATGCAAATTTCAGCGAAACTGCGCATCGCGACCATTGCGGCGGCAACCACTGCCCTTATGAGTACCGCGACGCTGTTTGGTGCCAACGCACAAGAAACATACCGCATTGGCTATGCCATTTCAAAAACCGGACCGGGCGCACCGGGGGCTGCAACAAGCACCACGCCCAACTATGAAATGTGGGTCAAAGAAATCAATGATGCGGGCGGCCTTAAGGTCGGCGGCAAACAAATCCCGATTGAAGTCGTCGAATATGATGATCGCTCCAGCTCCGAAGAAGCTGTCCGCGCGATTGAACGCCTGATTAATCAGGATAAGGTTGATTTCATCCTTTCGCCTTGGGGCACGGGCATGAACCTTGCCGTTGCACCGATCCTTGATCGTGCGGGTTACGCGCATCTGGCTGGTACGGCTGTGACCGATAAGGCACCGCAACTGGCAAAACGCTGGAAAAACTCTTACTGGCTGCTTGGCACGGGCGAACAATATGCCGTCGAAATGGCCGAATTCCTTAAGGGCCTGAAAGAAGCTGGCAAGATCAACGACAAAGTCGCAATGATTGCGGTTGCCGATGGTTTTGGCATTGAGCTTTCCAAAGCCGGTCGCAAAGCCCTTGAAGATCGTGACTTTGATCTGGTCTATGACAAAACCTATCCGCTGGGTTCCCAAGACCTGGCAACCATTGTCAATGAAATCAAATCACTTGGTGCGGATACGTTTGTTGCCTTCTCCTACCCGCCGGGCACGCTTGGCCTGACCGAACAGTCCCGCGTTTTGGGTTTCAACCCGAAAATCTTCTATGCCGGTGTTGGCACGGCCTTCCCGCTGTATAAAAACCGTTTTGGTGACAATGCACAGGGTGTCGTCAGCCTTGGCGGTGCCAGTGAAGATGATCCGAAAATTGCCGATTACATTGCACGTCACGTTGCATTCGCCGATCGCGAACCGGATCGTTGGGCTTCTATCGTGAACTGGGCATCCTTGCAGTCCCTGCAACAGGCAATCGAACGTGCCGGTTCGACCGACCGCGAAGCCATCAATGCCGAACTGGCCAAAGGTGGCTTTGACACCATTCTTGGCACCTATAAGCCGGGCGACCAGACCTTCTGGCAGGTCGGCCAATGGCAGGATGGCAAGTTTGTTGGTGTTGCACCGACCAGCATGGAAGGCGCACACGAACTTGTCTTCCCGAAACCTGAATGGAAGGCGGCGCAATAAGCGCTGCTGATAAGGACGGCCGAGGTTCCCGCGTACTTATAACGCTTGGGGAACCTCGGCATCCCTCTGGGAAGAATTGAATGTTAAGCTACGCTATCTTTTCCGGGATCACTCTTGGCGGCATGTATGCACTCGTCGCTATGGGTTTGACCCTGCAATATGGAGTATCGCGCATCATGAACCTCGCCTATGGCGAGTTGGTGATTGTCGCATCCTTCATTGCCTTTATTTTCATGACCACATTGGGGATTAACCCGATTGTCGGTCTTTTGATCATCATCCCGCTAAGCTTTGCCCTGAACTGGATAATTTATCGCATCTTGCTGACCCCGCTGGTCGCACGGGCAAAGAACCGTGGCATGCTTGAAGTCGACAGCATTCTGGCAACATTTGGCCTGCTGTTCATCGTTCAAGGCGTGCTGCTGGTCTGGTTTGGCGGTAATTATTACAGCTATGACTTTATGAATGGTGCCGTGAATGTGTTTGGCGCAGCAATTGCTGCCAACCGTCTGGTTGCCCTTGGATTTGCCATTGTCATTGGGCTTGGCTTTTATCTGATCCTGACCAAGACACGCATTGGCACCGCCCTTCGCGCTGTTGCGGTTGATCCGACCTCTGCCCGTCTGGTTGCAATTGATGTCAATTTTGCATCCTGCTTTGCCTTTGCCCTTGGTGGTGCGATGGCCGCGGTCGGCGGGGTTCTGGTCAGCATGTTTTTGACCTTCTCAACATCGATGGGCGTTGTCTTTACCATGAAGGCGCTGATTGTTGTGATCATGGGCGGGGTTGGCAACTTGCTTGGTGCGCTGATTGCCGGGTTGATCCTTGGTGTCGCAGAAAGTCTGGTGGCGACCTATGTTGATCCCGGCCTGACCATTGCGGTCACTTACGTCATCTTCCTTCTGGTCTTGCTGATCAAACCATCTGGCCTATTCGGGAGGGCATCTTCATGAGCATCCTGAAACCTGACTTCATCAAGCCCGTTGGTTTGGGTGCAGTGATCTTTGCAGCCCTTGCCTTCCTGCCGAACTTTGTCGACAACTACTATATGTCGCTTGCCATCAGTGTTGTCAGCTTTGCCGTGCTTGCAACCGCATGGTCAATGTTCTCTGGCCCGACGCGCTATATCTCGTTGGCGACCGTCGTGTTCTTTGGCATCGGCGCTTATACCGTCGCTGTTCTTGGCGAACATATGGCCTTTCCGCTGGTTCTTATCTGTGCGGCACTGGCCGGGACTGTCATTGCCGTTTTAGTTGGCTTCTCGACCCTGCGACTGGCGGGCGTTTATTTCGTGATCTTTACCTTTGGCCTGACCGAATTGGTGCGCCAGGTTGTCAGTTGGTACGAAGTCAATGTCACCCGCGAAATGGGCCGCTATGTCTTCCTTGATATCACCCAGAACGACATTTACTGGCAGTTACTTGCCCTGTTTGCCATCCTGCTTCTGACCGGTTTTATCTTGGCCCGATCCCGGCTTGGCTTTGCGCTTCGCATCATTGGCGAAGACGAAACTGTCGCCAAACATTGCGGCATTGATGTTACCCGCGTCAAAGTTGCCCTGTTTGTCCTGTCTGCTGTGTTCATGACCCTGACAGGTGCCATCATGGCACCGCGCTGGACCTATATTGATCCGGTGATTGCCTTTAACCCGATGTTGTCCTTCCAGGTTGTCATTATGGCGCTTTTGGGTGGTCCGCGCCGGTTGCTTGGCCCCCTTTTGGGTGTTATTCCGCTGACCTTGCTGTTTGAAGTTCTCACCGCAAGCTTCCCGAACCATTTCAGCATCCTTCTGGGCTGTGTGTTCATGGTGATTGTCTATCTTCTGCCCGGCGGCGTGATTGGGCTTTATGAAAAATACCGTGCGCCCAAAAAACGCACCCTTTCGCCTCCTGACGGCAATAACACCACCCCCAAGTCAGAGGAGAAAGCAGCATGACATCGCAGGTTCTTCTATCGATTGATGGACTACACAAAGCCTTTGGCGGGTTGATTGCTGTTAATCAAATGCAGTTTGATGTCCATGAAGGTGAAATTCTTGGTCTGCTCGGCCCGAACGGGTCGGGGAAGACAACCGTCATGAACCTGATTTCTGGTGCCCTTCAGGCCAATGAAGGCAAAGTCGTTATCAGCGGCAAGGACATTACCAACCTTCCCGCCCACAAGATCAGCCATTCCGGCATTGCGCGGACCTTCCAGTTGGTGCGCATCCTGCCCGATCTTGATTGCATTGAAAATATCGAAGCGGGCCTTGCCTATCGCAATAATCCGCTGTGGGGCGATGACGCACAAAAAGCGGCCCTTGACCTTCTCGATCGGATTGGTCTTGCCAAACAGGCCCACACACCTGCTGGTGATTTGACCTATATCGATCAGAAACGCTTGGAACTTGGCCGCGCCTTGGCCCTTCAACCCAAACTGCTGTTGCTTGATGAATGGTTGGCGGGGTTAAACCCGTCTGAACTTCAAGATGGCATAACACTGGTGCGCAAACTTAAGGACGAAGGCCTTACCATCATCATGGTTGAACATGTGATGGACGCCATTCGCAGCCTGTGTGATCGCTGTGTCGTGATGAATGCCGGGGCCAAGATTGCCGATGGCACCCCCGATGAAGTTCTGTCTGACCCCGAAGTTGTGCGTGCCTATCTTGGAGACAGCCATGCTTGAGATTAAAAACCTGTCTGTTTCCTATGGCAAGCACGCTGCCCTGCGCGGCGTTGATGTCAGCGTTAAGCGCGGTGAAATCGTTGTGATGCTTGGTGCCAATGGTGCAGGGAAAAGCAGCCTGCTTAAAGCCTGTGCTGGCCTTGTCCCCACCCATAGCGACACCAGCATCGATCTTTCAGGCAGTGCCTTAACCACCCTTCCCGCCCATAAAATTGTCGAGGCAGGCTTGGCCCTTGTCCCCGAAGGTCGCGGGATTTTCGGCGAACTGACGGTGCGTGAAAACCTTGAACTTGGTGCCTTTGCCAAACGCGCCCGTGCAGCGGAAAAGCAAAATCTCGAACGCGTGATTGACCTTTTCCCCAAACTGGCCGAACGGCTTGATCAAGCTGCCCGAACCATGAGCGGCGGCGAACAGCAAATGGTCGCCATTGGGCGCGCATTGATGTCCAACCCGGATATTTTATTGCTTGATGAACCCTCCCTTGGTCTATCACCGATTATGACCGGTGATTTGTTCAAGGCACTTGCCGCCATTCGTAAAACCGGGGTTGGTGTGCTTCTGGTCGAACAGAACGCCCATCAGTCCCTTGCCATATCAGATCGGGGATATCTGATCGAAAACGGGGCCATTACCGGGCAAGATAGTGCCAAGGCTCTGCAATCCGACCCTGCTGTGCAAAAGGCCTTCCTTGGTCTTGGGGCTGCGTAATGCAGCTTTTCGTCACCTCACAGCAGAACATGAGAAAGTCAGGAGAAACGTCATGAATGATGTCAAACTGTTGATCGACAACAAAGATGTAAATGCGTCCAACAACCGCACATTTGAACGTAAAAACCCGGTCACGGGTGAAACAGCAACCACTGCCGCTGCTGCCAATGCCGCCGACGCCCGCAAGGCCGCCGATGCCGCAGCAGCAGCCTTTCCGGAATGGTCCAAAATGGGTCCGGGGGCGCGCCGCAAGGTGTTGCTGAAGGCCGCCGACATTATGGAATCAAAGGCCGGTGAATTTGGCCAACTGGTTCTTGATGAAACCGGAAGTACCCGCATGTGGGGTGGTTTTAACGCCAACCTTGCCGCAAACATGCTGCGCGAAGCGGGTTCCATGACAACCCAGATTCAAGGCGACATTATCCCGTCCGACCATCCGGGCCTGATGGCCATGGGTGTCCGTCAGCCGGTCGGCGTTGTTTTGGGTATTGCCCCGTGGAATGCCCCGGTCATTTTGGGTACCCGCGCCATTGCCATGCCCCTTGCCTGCGGTAACACCGTCGTTCTTAAGGCATCCGAACTTTGCCCGGCCCTTCATCACCTGATTGGTCAGTGCTTGGTCGAAGCAGGCGCACCAGAAGGCGTTGTCAACGTTGTCACCAATGCCCCGGAAGATGCCCCGGAAATTGTCGAAACCCTGATTGCCCATCCGGCGGTGCGTCGCATCAACTTTACCGGCTCCACCCGTGTCGGGCGCATCATTGCCAAACTAGGTGCCGAACACCTTAAACCGGTTCTGCTTGAATTGGGTGGCAAAGCACCGTTCCTGGTTCTCGATGACGCCGATATTGACGAGGCCGTCAATGGTGCAGCCTTTGGTGCCTATATGAACCAAGGCCAGATTTGCATGTCGACCGAACGTTTGATCGTCGATAACGCCGTTGCTGATGACTTTGTTGCCAAACTGGCCGCCAAGGCCAAAACCCTGACCGCAGGTGACCCGGCCAAGGCCGAGCATATCCTTGGCGGTGTGGTCAATGTCGAGGCAGTCAACCGTATCGAAGAACTGGTTGAAGACGCTGTTTCCAAGGGTGCGAAACTGGTTGCAGGTTCGGGCAAAGCCAAAGACGGCGTTCTGATGGATGCCACCTTGCTTGATCACGTCACCCCGGCCATGAAAATCTATTCCGAAGAAAGCTTTGGTCCGATCTGTGTGGTTATTCGTGCTGGCAACGAAGACGAAGCCGTGCGCATCGCCAATGACAGCGAATATGGCCTGTCATCTGCGGTCTTCTCAACCAATATCCCGCGCGCGATGGAAGTTGCCAAGCGCATCGAAAGCGGCATCTGCCACATCAACAGCCCGACCGTACAAGACGAAGCACAAATGCCGTTCGGTGGTGTGAAATCGTCTGGTTATGGCCGTTTCGGGTCACAAGCATCGATTGATGAATTCACCGAAATGCGCTGGATCACCATCCAAAGCGGCAAACGTCACTACCCGTTCTAAGCCGCACATATCTTATGTCCGGGTGGTTCACCCACCCGGCATTCCCATTGAAATCAGAATACGCAGGGGGGAAGCCTGATTTGTCCTAACTCCCTTACAAATCAGGACCTGTGTGCAGGCCGTCTAACGCCACGTGCGTTGGGCGGCCTGCGTCGTTTCAGGACACGGCACAATCAATCTTGCCGATTAACCCCGCAAGACCGCCTGCATTAAAACTTCAAGCGCACTGGAAAATTTCGATCGGTCTTTTTGGGTAAAGGACGCATTGCGTCCCTGCTCGCCGGTGACTTCGCGCATGTGGGCGGCAATTTCGCGCCCGGCCAAGGCATTGCCGATATTGGCTTCGGTAAATTCCTGTCCATTGGCTTTCAAAACCCGCGCGCCAATTTCAATCCCACGCGATGCAAGCGGAATATCATTGGTAACGATCACATCCCGCGCACGGGCATTTTCCGCAATCCAGTCATCGGCGGCATCGGGTTCGGGCGGCACAATGACGTTTCGGATCAACGGATTACGTGACGGGCGGATACCACCGTTTGAGACAACAATCATCTCAATCCGGTGACGTTCAGCCACACGTTCGCATTCAACCTTTACCGGGCAGGCATCGGCATCAACAAACAAACGTGGGCGACTGTTTTCAGTTATCTCAGACATGGCGCGATCATCGCCGGGACGCCGTTAAAGTCAAGACCTCATGACGCACTAATCGCCCGTTCTTCGGGAGAAGCATCGCGCATGACGATCAAAACCGCCCCCCCAATCATGGCAAACCCACAGGCCAAAAGAACCGTGGTTTGAAAATCAAAGATGCTGGCGACCACACCGGTCAAAAGATTACCAATAAGCCCGCCGATAAATAACGTGCTGACATAATAACTTGTCGCGACACCGGGCTGATCTGGGGCGAAATTCTGCACAAACGTCATGCTGATCCCGGCAAAAATGCCATAGTAAATGCCATCAAGCACCCCAAGAACCAAAACATCGCCAAGTGTGGTTGCATGATAGATCAGACCAAAGAACACCGTCGCCAGAACCGCTGCGATCATCATGCCTTTGCGCTCTCCAACCCGCTTGATCAGCGATGCACAAAAATAAATCGCCACCACTTCGACAAAGCATTTTACCGTCAATGCAAATCCCGCAGATGAAGCAATCAATCCCATCTCGGTCGAGAAATAAAGCGGCATGGCCGAAACAAACACAACATTGGCCGCGCCAATGAAAAACACCGGCACACAGGCCTGCAGCAAACCAAAATTGAACGGAATTTTTTCACCGACTTTAAGGCTGTTGGGGTGATGGGTTTTAAACGCATGCGGCACAATCAAAAGACACGCGGCAAACCAAATCAGGGCCAGTCCGGCAATCACGTAATAGGTCGCTGCAAAACCAAACACGCCATAAAACGACAATGACGCCGCGGGCCCCACCATCCATCCCAACGAAGTCTGCATGCGCAAGAACCCGTTAAACTTCACCACATCGCGGTTGGTTTGTTCGGCAAACAAACGGCCAAACGAATACATGACCGAAAGTGCACCTGACCCGACCCCCAACAGGATCGATACGATACACAGATAAACCCAATAGACCTGAAACGTCGCAAGGATCAGCATCCCGGTACCAAAACACAGAATACTGGTCACCAGCAAAAACTTGACCGGAACCCCACGGTCAATCGCCCGGCCAAAAGTTCGGTTGGTCAGCAGCGTGACGCAGACCTGAACGATCATGACCATGCTTAATTTCCATGGCGCCTGTCCAAGCCCTTCGACCACATAAAGCCCGGCCAGCGGCACCGCACCTGATGACGTAAACGCCCCGACAAGAAGCAGGCCAAGAACCAGAAATGGATAGCGATCCAGAACCGCGATGACCGGCGCGTGGCGGGTTTCTTCGCCAGGGCCAAGATCGTTGGTAACGTCGTCCCGCATTGCAATCCGTCCTTTCCATCGCCATTCAGGCAAGGTTTTATATGCTCAACTCAAAATAGTTAAACATTTCAGAGCACTCCGGCAATGGTTTCATAAATCCGTTACATCTTGCAAAGACGCTAGCCAAAACAAAACCCCCACCCGGTTTCCCGGATGGGGGTTTCGTATAATACGGTGCCGTTCAAAAAGAACGACAAGCCGAATTAAGCAGCAGTCAGGTCGTCAGCCGAAACGCGGCCCGAACGTGAGTCGGTACGCAGTTCGTAATTGATTTTGTCGCCTTCCTGCGGGTGCCCCATACCAGCGCGTTCAACAGCGCTGATGTGCAGGAATACGTCATTTCCGCCTTCGTCCGGCTGAATGAAACCAAAACCTTTAGTTGCGTTGAACCATTTAACTGTACCAGTTGCCATCTTTAAATCTCCTTATCGAGTATTGATTGGCGTTACGACACACCCCGTGTGGGTGGGCCTATTTGTGTTCGATAATCAAATCAGGCGTGGTCACGCTTTCTCTGATTACCGGAAGATGTATCGCGGCCCGCCCCACCCGGCTGCCCGCCAGGTTGTGGACCACGTTGATTGCGATTGCGGTTCGCACCGCCGCGCTTGCCTTGCGGTCTGGCGGTCCGGGCGGCATTGCCCCCGTTGCCATTCGCGCGGCGTTCCTCGGTGCTCCCCATAAAGGAAAGACCGGAAGAAATTGAATTGTCACCTTGCGCACCATCGCGGCGGTTTCCGTTGGAATCCACACGTTTCGTTGGGCGCTTGCGACCATCTGTTTGACCGGCACCGTTTCCAGCACCATTGCCACGACCGTTTGCCGGCTTGGATTTAATCCCGCCTTTGAAACGGCTTTTCGATTTTTCCAAAGCCGGATTTACGTCGGCCTTTTCAGTCGAATTGGCATTTACTTCTGTGTCACGACGCACCGCAGGCTTGCGGGCTTCATCCCCACGGCGCGGACCACCAGCAGGACGACCTGCCCGATCATTACGACCAGCAGATGCGTTGCGGTTGCCTTCGCCACCACGACGACCATTGCCACCATTATTGTTGCGGCCACCGTTACCACGTGATTGACCACCACCGTTGGAACGACGTCCACGGTTGGCTTCACGGGTTTCTTCCGATAGCGCTTCCTGTTCGGCAGCAAGCTTGGCATCGCGACGATCAATCACGGGGATCGACTGACGGGTTGTTCTTTCGATATCGCGCAGCAAACCGCGTTCTTCTGCGTCACAGAATGCAATAGCACTTCCGCTTGCACCGCCACGGGCCGTACGGCCGATACGGTGAACATAGCTTTCCGGGACGTTTGGAAGTTCGAAATTCACAACATGGGTCACAGCATCAACATCAATACCGCGTGCCGCGATATCGGTTGCTACAAGCACACCAATCTGACCGTCCTTAAAGGCGTTCAGGGCGCGCTCGCGCTGGTTCTGACTTTTATTGCCGTGAATGGCTGCTGCACTGATTTTGTTTGCTTCAAGATGGCGGGCAACACGATCCGCACCGCGCTTGGTCCGGGTAAAGACCAGGGTGCGTTTGAATGCCGGATTATCAAGAAGTTCTGCCAAAAGCTGACGCTTGCGGGTCCGCTCGATCAGATAAACTGACTGCTCGACACGTTCCTGAGTGGTCGCAACCGGGGTTACCGACACTTTGACCGGATCTGAAAGCATATCCCCCGCCAGCTGACCAATCTGTCCCGGCATGGTTGCCGAGAAGAACAGGTTCTGACGGTTACGCGGCAGCATTTTAATGATGCGTTTGATCGGCGGCAGGAAGCCAAGGTCAAGCATATGGTCGGCTTCATCAAGAACCACGACGTCAACATGCTTAAGGCTCAGCTTGCCACTATCAACATGATCAAGCAAACGACCAGGGGTGGCGACAAGCACCTCAACACCGGGGTTAATCGCTTTGATCTGGGGACCAGGTGCAACACCACCAACGACCACGGCAACGCGGACATTCAAGAAGCGGCCATAAGCACGGAAACTTTCACCGATCTGCGCAGCAAGTTCGCGCGTCGGAGCCAGTACCAGTACACGGCAAGCACCTTTGGGTGTACGACCTTCGGTTTTGGAAAGACGATCTAGGATCGGCAACGCGAATGCTGCCGTCTTACCGGTACCGGTCTGAGCGATACCAAGCAGGTCCTTACCTTGAAGCAGGGACGGGATGGATTGCGCCTGGATGGGGGTTGGCGCATCATATCCTTCTTGCGCTAGTGCGCGAAGGACCGGCTCGGCCAGGCCGAGTTCGGAAAACTGGGTCAAATAAGGGTAACTCGTAAATTAGAGGCTGCAGACAGCTGGGTCAATGCCCGGTGAAATTTAGTAATCTGGTCTGCGCCTTGCAGTTCTGGAAGCACCCGCGTAGCTGGACACTTCATTGCGTTCTTAAGGTCAATCACTCAACAGTGGAGGACTTCCATCCCCTCTACGCTTCTGGAGCGATCAAATATCTAGGACACAATGCGCAGAGTTTTATCGGCTTGTCAAACGCCATATTCGTTAAAGCCCCGCGTTTTACGCAAACAGGCCCCGCATATTTGCGCGCGGGGCCTGTTTTAATAACATATGTTTTTCAATCAGATCGCGACATCTAATATGCAGAACAAGGATTCGCGGCACCGCATGGGTTCATCGCGGCACACGGGTTTACTGCCGCACACGGGTTGGTAGCAGAACAAGGATTTCCCGCACCACAAGGATTGTATGCCGCGCATGGATTGGCCGAACACGGTGCTGCTGCGCACGGATTAGCCCCCGCCCCACATGGATTCCCTGCCGAACAGGGCGATGCCGCACAAGGATTCGCCGCACCGCATGGATTGTACGCCGCACCGCATGGATTGTACGCTGCACAGGGGTTTGAAGCACAGGGGTTGGCCCCACATGGCGATGCCGCGCACGGGTTATATCCTGCTGCACATGGGTTCGCCCCACACGGATTGGCGGCACAAGGATTGGCAAAACATGGGCTGGCGGCACAGGTATTTGCCGCACAGGGATTGCTACCAGCGGCTGGCATTTTTGCCGGGGCTGGGTTCGCAACAGCCGGAATGTTTGCCGTGTGGCTATAGTGATCAAGGGCAACCGCACCGGTCGCAGCAAGGAAGACCGCACCAAATAGAAGTGTGTTTTTCTCGCTCATTTCCGGAAACCATCCATTCCAAACACAGGACGAAGCGCAATACCGATCCAGCTACCGCCAAAAGCCATCACAAACCACAACCATCCATGAACACTGCCCGATGCGATGCCGCTAAAGAACGCACCGATATTGCACCCAAACGCCAACCTTGCGCCATAGCCCATCAGCAAACCGCCAATTGCCGCCGCCAACAGCGAGGCAAACGGAACAGAAACCTTTGGCGCGAATTTCCCGGCAAGGGCTGCGGCAAAGGCAGCCCCAATCACAATCCCGAAATTCATCACCGACGTATTATCTTCAAGAACCGAATTTCCAAGCGCCTTTGCCGGTCCGACCCAGTTCCAAAACTCCCATGTTTCCACCGGAATACCGATCCCTTGGGCGATCTTTGCCCCCCAAAGGCCAAACCCAAACGTGATTGACCACGGATGACCGGCAATCAAAAGGGTCGCGACATTCAACCCGGCCAATAAAAGCCCGGTCCAAATCAACGGCCATGGACCATGGAACAATCGTGCAAAACCGGAACGCGGCGCAACCGAGGTCGCTTCAAGCGTGCCATGTGCACGCTTTTCAACCATCACCGTAATAAGGGCAACCAGTGCCAAGCCCGCAAAGGTAACAGCAAGACCGCCCGCAACGCCAAACTCGCGCCCGACACTCATCGGCGGCAAAGCAGGGAGTTCAAGCCACATCGGCAAATGTGCTGTGCCGATCACGGCCCCAATAATAAAGAAGCAAAGGGTCAGCAACATGCGGGAACTTCCGCCGCCAACGGTAAACAAGGTTCCCGAACCACATCCACCGCCAAGCTGCATGCCCAGCCCGAACATAAACGCCCCAATCAGAACAGATGTCCCAACCGGTGCCACAGCACCGACAATCGGATTCCCCAGCGGACTACCAAGGGCAAGCATCGGGATAAACGCCGCTGCTGCCACACCGATCATTAAAAGCTGGGCCCGGATTGCGCGCCCACGCTTTTCAACCGAAAAACGGCGCCAACCACCGGTAAAGCCAAAGGATGCGTGATACAGCGCAATACCAAGTACCCCGCCCAAGCCATAAAGAACGGCCTGATGCAGATCTACCGCCTGTGCGATTGCGATGCCGACAATGACAAACAGCACAGCCGTAATCGCAGCCGGACCTTTGTCAAATTCAAAGCCCGATATGTGCGGGCGTGCCTTTAAAGCATGTTGCATTTAATTTACCTCATTTTGCCGGAGGCAGCCTTCTGTCCGGCAAGGAAAGGGCCGCAGGGCGTAGCGGGTTACGTTCAAGGTTCTTGACGCTGCGGGGCGGAAGGCTATTCCGGCCCGCAGGGTTTGATTTTGGCGGCGTTTGACGACGTTACACCGTTTGCCCGATGCGCCGCATCGCCCTGCACACTGTGCCTTACCAAACGACACGCCAAAAACAAACAAAATGCGGCAGATTAAATGCAACTTGCTTTAGTGTCGTTTCTGACATGGTGACGTTCAATAACCTTGTATGAAATCTTTAAACGCGAACGGAACCGGGCAAAACCCGATTCCGTTCAAAATGATCCTGCCACAAAGCGAAGGAAAAAGGAAAAGCCCGATTATTTCGGGATGACCATTTCACGCGCCGGATCAGCAGCCCATTCGGTCATCGAACCATCATACATCGCGGTGTTCTTATTGCCCATCACTTCAGACAAGCCAAACCATGCAACCGATGCCCAGTGACCGGTGTTGCAATAGGTGATTTCCTTGGCGTCTTTAGAAACGCCTGCATCTGCAACCAGTGTTTCAATCACATTCGATGCCACAAAGGCACCTTTCTCATCGCTATAGAATTGTGCTTGCGAAATGTTTTTCGCACCCGGTACGGCACCGGCGCGGGCAACAACACCGCTTTTTGCTTTGCCGGTGAACTGCGCGGCCGGGCGGGCATCAATCAGTTCAATACCGCTTGCGCGGGCTTTGGCAACATCATCAGCAGATGCAAGAAGCTCTGGACGGAAATTGGCGTTAAAGGCAACTGCATTCGGGGCGACTGCATCTTTTGAAACAGCTTTGCCCGCAGCAACCCAAGCGCGCTGACCACCATCAAGAATGGTCACAGCATCATGACCCAGAACCTTAAAGGTCCAATAAACGCGGGTAGCCGCACCAAAGTCCGAACTGTTCTGACCAGCAGGCACAACAACTACCTGCTTGTCATTATCAATGCCAAGCGATCCGATGCGTTTGGAAATCACATCAACCGGCGGCAGCATGCCAACAACATTATCGACCTTTGCCCGCCAGCCAAATTTACCATAAGGCGCATAAACCGAACCGGCAATGTGACCGGCATCATACGGGCTGCCTTCTTTGGTCATCGAACGGATATCAACAACTACCAATGACGGATTGCCAAGGTTTGCTTCAACCCAGCTGGCATCAACCAGCGGCTTGTCGGTAAGGCGTTCTGCCTGCGCTGCACCGCCTGCAAAGGCAAAGGTGACTGCTGCAACGGCAGTAAGGATAAGGGAACGCATGGGGCTGTCTCCATATTGGAAGAATATCATCAAACTGTGGCACAGATGTAATCCCCCACAGAAAAATGTCAATAATTTTATAATACAATTGTATTTTGTTTAATTATCTCGAATAACGATCAACCCTGCTTACCTTGGGCTATTAACTCATGCGTTAGGTGGGCGCAGATTGTTCAGATAACGGGCAAATTCGCGGGCAAACGCATCTTGCGTTTCAAGGTTGCGCAAGGCCGGTGGCCGGGTCAGGAACCCATGTAACGATGCAATGATAAATTCTGCCACGGCAGATGGTTCGACGTCTGTCCGCACAGTTTTGTTAAACTGCGCCTTGCCGATATGCGATGCCAGGCTGCGACGCCAATAACGATAAACACCATCAATGCGTTTGCGAAGGTTCTCATCAAGCTCCCCCGCCCCGGAAGCAAGTCGCGCCAAAGGACACCCACCCTCAAGCAAGGCAGGTGCATCTTCCCCGCCAAGTCGGTCGACCTGCCCCATCATGACAGGCAGGATGTCTTCGGCACCTTCAAGATCATCAAGCCAGACTTCATCAACATAGCCGGGCAAGCAATCTTCGATCACGGCATTGACCAGCTTGGCCTTGCCCGAAAAGTGATGATACAGCGCACCTTTGGTGCAGCCGCTAAGTTCAAGGATATTACTGATTGATGCCCCGCCAAATCCCGAACGGCGGATTTCGCCAAAGGCAGCATCAAGAAGTTTTTGGCGGGTTACGTCTGGATCGCGAAGGCGCTTGGTCACCAGCGCGCCTTCATCCCCCTCGACAATTTCCATGCTTTCACCGACTTCCAGCACCGCATCATCATGATCTTCATCAGAATGCGACGACCGGGAAAGCGCGACAGAGATACTAAATGGTTCTTTGGTCATAGAGCCAATCTGTTTTGAAAATAAGCCAAGGTTAAAAACCTCAGGTTGACAGGTTCCACCCTTTTCATCGGGGCGTCAATCATACTACCAGCTAGTCTATACTAGACATGCAAGCGCGAACATGACCGAGCCCCTTGCAATTCAACGCAAAGCGTACTCTATTGCTGGAAATACCTTTTTGCGGGAAAAGCCCAATTACCCTTCGGATAGCAGATGCAGCTTGAATCTATCGCCTTCGTCGCAGCCGAAACCAAAATCGCACAGGATGCGATGTATCGGCTGAAACACCGATACGGCCACACAGCCCCTGATAAGGCTGAGGTAATTGTTGCCCTTGGCGGTGATGGCTTCATGCTTGAAACCCTGCATCGTTATATGGGCCGCAAGGTGCCGATTTATGGCATGAACCGCGGCACAGTCGGGTTCTTGATGAATGAATTCCGTGAAATTGATCTGATCGAACGGATCGCCGAAGCCCAGACGGTCGAGCTTAGTCCGCTGCAGATGGAAGCACACACCGTATCGGGCGAAAGCCTGTGTGCGCTGGCGATCAACGAAGTATCTCTTTTGCGCGAAACCCGTCAGGCCGCCAAATTGCGCATTAAGGTAGATGGCGTTGAACGTCTTGCCGAACTGGTCTGTGACGGCGCACTTGTCTGCACACCTGCGGGCAGTACCGCCTATAACCTTTCGGCACATGGTCCGATCCTGCCGATGGGAAGCGGGCTTTTGGCCTTAACCCCGATCAGCCCGTTTCGCCCACGTCGTTGGCGGGGTGCGCTTTTACCTCACGGGGCCGAAGTCGTTTTCCATATCGAGAACCCGGAAAAGCGCCCGGTATCGGCTGTTGCCGACTATACCGAGGTTCGCGATGTTTCGCGCGTGACAATCCGTGAAGATCGCAGCATGAAAATCAAACTGCTGTTTGACCCGGAACATAATCTTGAAGAACGTATCTTAAAGGAACAATTCGTCGAATGACCTCCGCCGCACTTTCACCGTCGAAATCCACCATTGAATGGTGCGCGAAACTCATTGCCCACCCATCGGTCAGCATGACGCCAAACATGGCCCTGATCGACGAGGTCAAAGCATTCTTAGAAGAACTTGGCTATGAGACACTTGTTGTCCGCGATGAAAGCAACACCAAGGCCAATCTCTATGCCTCCATCGGTCCGGCGGTAGATGGTGGCGTGATCTTGTCAGGTCACAGCGATGTGGTCCCGACCGAAGGGCAAAACTGGGCGTCTGATCCCTATACCGTCGATATCCGCGACGACAAGCTTTACGGCCGCGGATCGTGCGACATGAAGGGTTTTCTCGCATGCCTTCTCGCCAAGGCCCACGCCTTTAAAAACGCTGATCTTCGCGTACCGATCCATCTGGCCTTTACCTATGACGAAGAAGTCGGCTGCCTCGGCGTGCCAAGTCTGGTTGAGGCGATCAATAATCTGCCGAACAAACCGGCCATGTGCATTGTCGGTGAACCGACCGAGATGAAGGTCATCACCCAGCACAAAGGCAAATATTCCGCCCGTGCGCACTTTACCGGCCGTTCCGGGCATTCATCCCTTCCGGGCGAAGGTGTTAACGCTGTTGAATTTGCATCAGAGTTTGTTGTGTTCCTGCGCAAGCTTGGCCGCAAATGCCGCGATCACGGCCCACATGACAATGATTTTGTGCCCAATCACACCACATTCCATACCGGCGTGATCAAGGGTGGAACACAGCTTAATATCATTCCGCAGAACTGCTTTGTTGATTTTGAATTTCGCAATCTGCCCAATGATGACCGCGACGCGCTAAAAGCACAGATTTTTGATTATCTCGACACGACGCTGATCCCCGAAATGCGCGAAACCTATGATGATGTCGGGGTAGAGATCGAAGTCATTTCCGATATGCCCGGCCTTGCGACCGGCGATGATGAAGAAGTCACCAAACTGGTCATGGCCCTGACCGGGGCCAACACCACCGGCAAGGTCAGCTTTGGCACAGAAGCCGGTGTCTTTTCCGCGTTGGGCGATATCCCCACGGTCGTCTGCGGACCGGGCAATATCGAACAGGCCCATAAGCCCGATGAGTTCATCGAGATGGATCAGCTTGGTCGCTGCGAGCTGTTTCTTGATAAGCTGATTGGCGTGCTGGCGAAGTAATTTTACAGCCTTGCGGCCATTAAAAAAGGGCTGCGAAATTCGCAACCCTTTGTCATTTAGCCAAAAACTATGATCACACCAGATTGGCGTCAAAAAATTCTGCTGTGCGCTCATTAGCTGTTTCCGCATCACCTTCATCGTAATGCGCCCCGCCCTTGCGCGCAAAGGCATGGTCGCGGTCGGGATAAAAATGAAGTTCGGTCAAAGGATGATCACCAAGCGCATCCTTGATCACGGCCTGTGCCTCCGCCGGGATATATTCATCTTTGCCTGCCAGATGGACAATCAGCGGGTTTTTGATGTTATCGGCCTCAGCCATATAATTATTCATTCCCCCACCGTAATAGGCGGCAAAGGCATCGCCATCGGTCCGCGTTGCCGACAGGAACGTTAACAACCCACCAAGGCAGAACCCAACCACACCAACTTTGCCATTGGCACCATCCATGCCACGCGCGGCCTTCATGGTGGCGGCAATATCTTCAACGCCCTTATCAACATTAAACGCCTGATAATAGCCAAATGCCTGTTTCCATTCGGCTTCGGACTGATCGGTAATGTCGATGCCCGGCTCAATCCGCCAAAACAGATCAGGACAAACTGCAATATAGCCTTGCTTGGCATAATCATCGGCAATGCCGCGCATCACCGCGTTAACACCAAAAATTTCCTGAACAACCACAACAACCGGCGCCGGAAGAATATCTGGCATCGCCACATAGGCATCAAACGAACCGTCCGGGGTGGTCACATTCAGCTTGGTCATCGCAAATATCCTCCGTGTTTTGATCTTTATGCCCAATCAGTTATTCCCCGATTGTGACATCACAAGGTTCCAGAATCAAAAAACAGATTGAAAAAAACAGGCTTTAAAAGCGCAAACCTAAATGCGCCCCCAATGATCAGCACACGTTATTTGAACTCTGCCGCCATATGATGAAGCTCATCCCACAGGCTAACCGCAAAGCTGCGCAGCACCATGATTTCAAAACAATCATCATCGGTGCGCGTGATCATGGCGCCAATTTGCCCGATCTGGGTCATGGCAGATTGGCCAACCGCAAAAACATCGGGCGCAAGATCAATCATAGTGCCCTTTGCCAACACATCACGGACCTTAACCCCCGAAACCGCCATGCGCACACGCCCATGAGTTTGATCAGTCATCGCAAACCCGTCTGGCAGTTTTGCCAAAATTTCCGCAAATCGGTCTTGTGACACCTCACAAGACCCGATCCAGAACCATTGATGGGGTGACGGGCTGCAAAGCGCCCCGCCCAATTCCGGGGCAATATCGTTGATAAGCTTTTTCAAGCTGCCTTCTGTTGCCCCTGCATTACCCAAGACATGGAAAACAAACCCATCCCCAATTGGCGCGATATGCACCGCGGCATGACCATTGGCCGCGGGTTTGGCGGGAAATGGCGATACGATATTAAGCGGAAAATCACGCATGGAGTTTCTCATTCTCTGGATCGACAAAGGCGGGATTGCAAATGATGCCGGCGACAGCCGATCCGGCCAGCCCATTCCAAATGACGACCTCCTCGCCATATCGCTCCGGCCCCCCTTTGACCAAGGCCAGACCAATCGCATGGCCAAGATTGGGGGAATGGCACATCGATGTGACATAGCCCTGATCATTCTCAAGGCTCACCTCATCGCCAACATTTAAAATATGCGATCCGGTGGCAAATTTATCAGACGGTGATTTTGGCTTAATCCCGACCAAGGCTGGACGGGACGGATCAACCAACCCTTCGCGTAAATTCATCACCTGCCCGATAAAGTCATCCTTTTTAACCGACACCATCCGCCCCATCCCAAGATCGGCGGGGGTAACTGTGCCATTAATTTCGGCATGGGTGACATGGCCCTTTTCAATACGCATCACGCCAAGGGCCTCTGTGCCATAAGGTGCAATACCATGTTCCTTGCCAGCAGCCATGATCGCATCGGCAACACTTTCGCCATACCCTGCCGGGACTGCGATCTCAAAGGCCAACTCGCCAGAAAATGAAATACGGAACAACCGGCCCTTAAGCCGCCCGCCAAACATCGATACTTCACGTGCGGCCAAGAACGGGAAGGCTTCATTGGAAATATCGTCATCAATGATCTGAGACAGCACATCGCGCGTTTTCGGCCCGGCAATCGCCATTTGCGCCCACTGATCGGTGGCAGATGCCATGCGCACATCAAGATCAGGCCACAAGACCTGCGCACAAAATTCCAGATGGGTCAAAACGCCTGCGGCAAGGGCGGTTGTCGTCGTCATGAAGTAATGATTTTCCGCCAAGCAGCTTGTCGTCCCATCGTCATAGACCAAACCATCTTCGCGCAGCATGATGCCATAACGCGCCTTGCCCACCGGCAATTTCAAAAAGGCGTTGCAATAAACCCGGTTCAGGAATTCCGCCGCATCCGCGCCAAAAATCTCGATCTTGCCAAGGGTCGATACATCACAAATGCCGACATTGGATCGAACGTTCAAAACTTCGCGGTCAACGCTATCGCGCCAGAACGTTTCCCCGTCTTTCGGGAACCAGCTTGACCGATACCAAAGCCCGGTTTCGACAAACTTTGCCCCATTGCGCACCGCCCAGCCATGCAGCGGCGATTTACGCACAGGCTGGAATTCAAACCCTTTGGATGCCCCGACCAGCGCGCCAAATGAAACCGGCGTATAAAACGGGCGAAAGGTCGTTGTCCCGATCTCGCCGGGGGAAACACCTTTGTTCTCGGCCAGAATACCAATCGCGTTTACATTCGATGTTTTGCCCTGATCGGTCGCCATGCCATTGGTGGTATAGCGTTTGGCAAGCTCGACATGATCATACCCCTCGCGCATCGCAAGGTTAATGTCACCTGCCGTCACATCGTTCTGATAATCAACAAATGCCTTGCCCATCGATGATGGCACCGACCAAAGGGCAACGATGTCCTGGCGAATATCATCTGACTTATCCGAACCCAAAAGATTTGCAGGCTGCGCTGAAAAACCAAGTGCATCCAACGCCGCCACAGCCGCCTTTGCCCCCGCATCAAAGCAAGAAGCTATCCCGACGTTTCCAGCAACAGCACCCGCAGGCGTCATGCCATCAGACGTTTCAGGTGGCATGAACCCGGCATGCTGATCCGACCAAACAGGTTTTGCCCCACGATGGCAGGCCAGATGCACAATCGGGCTATAACCACCTGACACCGCAAGGGCATCAACATTAATCACCTCGTCACGCCCGTCATCATGGCGAACCGTGATGGATTTAATGCCTTTGCGCCCATCTGTATCGCGCACCATCGCCCCGGCAATATGACGCGCCTTACCTTGATATCGCGTATTGGGGCAAGTGCGCGGATCAATGATCGCTGCAACCTCAATCCCACGGGCTTCAAGATCAATCGCGGTCTGATAGGCCTGATTGTTATTGGCAAACAACGCAACGCGCTTTCCCGGTGCAACGCCAAATGCGTTCAGATACGTCCGCATGGCACCGGCCATCATCACACCGGGTCGATCATTACCACCAAACACAATCGGGCGTTCTTCTGCACCGGTTGCCAGAATGGTGTGTTTGGCAACAATTCGCCAAAGCCGTTCCATCGCCCGGTCTGGATTAATCGCACTTTCCGGCAGATGTTTTTGCACCCGTTCAACCGCGCCAAAAACCTGATCGTCATAGGCGCCAAAGATCGTCGTGCGGGTCTTAATCTCGACATTCGGCAATGCATGCAGCTCGCCAACAATATCGGCCAATGTCGCATCTGCGGGCTTATCCCCGATCATGCCACCTTCGGCCAAAATCCCACCGCCCAACTGCCCGCCTTCATCGGCAATAATAACCCGCGCGCCTGATCGCCCTGCGGTCAATGCGGCGGCCAATCCCGACGGCCCAGCCCCAATCACCAACACATCGCAATGTGCCCAGCATTTTTCATAATAAGCCGGATCGGGGTCATAGCCTGCCCGACCAAGACCGGCTGCCTTGCGAATAATCGGCTCATAGACCTTTTCCCAAAAGGCCGCTGGCCACATGAATGTTTTGTAATAGAACCCTGCCCCTAAAAACGGGCCCAGCAATCCGTTCACCGCCCCAACATCAAAATCAACATTCGGCCAGCAATTCTGTGATCTGGCTTCAAGCCCGTCAAACAGCTCGGCGATGGTCGCACGGGTATTGGGATCACGTCGGCCATCGCGACCGATGGTCAAAAGTGCATTGGGTTCTGCCGCCCCTGCACTCAGAATGCCGCGCGGACGATGATATTTAAAACTGCGCCCGACCACCTGTTTGCCATTGGCCAACAAGGCCGACGCAACAGTATCACCGGCAAAACCGCTAAGTTTTGTGCCATTAAATGTAAAGCTGCGCACATCATTGCGGTCAATCAGCGTACCGCCCTCAATCCGGAAACTGGTCATGCGTCGCCTCCAACCTTCAACGTGCTGGCATCAACAACGTCACTAATATCGTGGGTCACTGTATTGCGGCTTAACACCAGCCACCGGCGACATCCCCCGGCATGGTGCCAATATTCGCGGTGCTCACCGCGCGGATTATCGCGCAGATAAACATGATCAAACCATGCACTTTCATCCGCCCCCGCCTTGGGGCGCGGGGTTGCGACTTCGCCGCGGATTGCAAATTCCTCGCGGGGGCGAAGGCCACAATGGGGACATTTGACAAGACTGCTCATTTCCAAATTCCTTATGCGACTTAATCAGTGCAGGTTCGCTTGGGCACCAACGCCCTTTTCGTCCAGAAGGTATCCACGCGCGAACCGGTCCATCCGGAATTCGGTCGCGGTTTCATGCGGTTCATCCTTTGCCAACAAATGGGCAAAGCAATAACCAGATGCAGGGGTTGCCTTGAACCCGCCATAGCACCAACCGCCATTGAAATAGAGATTGCCAAGATGGGTGCGATCCATGATCGGCGTACCATCCATGCTCATATCCATGATCCCGCCCCAGCTTCGCAAAATGCGCACCCGTGAAAGGGCGGGGATCATGGCCATTCCGGCCTCGGCAACATGTTCAACACAGGCAAGGTTTCCGCGCTGGGCATAGGAATTATATCCCTCAATATCCCCGCCAAACACCAAACCGCCCTTGTCTGACTGCGACACATAAAAATGCCCGGCCCCAAATGTCACCACGGTATCTATGAATGGTTTTAACCCTTCGGATACAAAGGCCTGAAGCGCGTGGCTTTCAATTGGAAGACGCATATCGACCATGCCTGCGACATGGCTTGAATTCCCGGCAACGGCCATGCCGATCTTGTTGCATTTGATCGCACCACGTGTGGTTTGAACCCCTGTGACCTGATCACCCTCACGGTCAATCGCGGTGACTTCGCAATTCTGAATGATATCCACCCCGTGCTGATCCGCACCGCGGGCAAATCCCCATGCAACTGCGTCATGGCGTACTGTTCCGCCGCGCTTTTGCATCAGACCGCCCATGATCGGGAAACGGGCATTTTCATAATCAAGGAATGGCAGTTTTTCACGTAACTGATCGCGCCCCAAAAGGTCGGCATCGACCCCATGCAGGCGCATGGCATTGCCGCGACGGGTATAGGCATCGCGCTGCGCATCAGAATGAAAAAGATTGATCACACCGCGCTGGGAAACCATGGCGTTGAAATTGAAATCCTGCTCCAGCCCTTCCCACAGCTTCATGGAAAATTCGTAGAATGGGTTATTTCCCTGCAACAGATAATTCGACCGAATGATCGTCGTATTGCGCCCGATATTCCCCGACCCGAGATAACCTTTTTCCAGCACAGCCACATTGCGCACGCCAAATACCTTCGAAAGGTAATAGGCCGTCGCCAGCCCATGCCCGCCACCGCCAATGATGATCACATCATAATGGGGTTTCGGGTCTGGATTACGCCATGCAGGCTTCCAGTTCTTGTTCTTGGAAAAAGCATTGCCAAGCAATGACAGGGCTGAATAACGCATCATGGTTCTTTCGCTGTTGCCCGGTTTAGAAATCCTGAAGGACTAACCGATCTTGACACAGCCTTGAAATGCAGCTTGTCTAAAAAGGACATCTAATAACAAATTTGCGACATGCGTTTTTACGCATTCCCATCACAAGGCAGCAGGCCATGACATCAAACAGCCAGACGCCAATCCACAAGACGTCACCCCACAAGACGCCAACCCACAAAACATTGCCCCGCACAACAGCGGCAAATACCGGCCCATCCCATCCCGGCGGTGCTGCGTTGCCCGCGGTCCAGAACATTGGGTTCTTATTGCTGCCTGACTTTGCCTTGATGTCTTATGCCTCGGCGATAGAACCCCTTCGTGCTGCCAACCTTCTTACCGGGCAGTCGATTTATAGAATCCTGAATTATTCGGCATCCGGCGGGAATGTATTATCGTCATCTGGCACGATGGTCCCCACCACCCCAATCGCGCAGGCCCCAACCAGCTTGCACAGCTTGTTTGTCTGTGCCGGTGGTCATCCATCTCAATGGCAGGCACCGGGGATGTTTCCGGCTTTACGCAAACTGGCCCGCTGGGGCGTTCGCTTGGGCGGCATATCAAGTGGGGCATATATTCTGGCTGCAGCCGGGTTGCTTGCCCAACGACAATTCACCATTCATTGGGAACATGCCCCGGCCTTGATCGAAGCATTTCCCGATTTGGAACCGCAACGTGCCCGTTTTGTCATTGATGGCGACAGGATCACCTGTGGCGGCGGGGTTGCGCCACTTGATATGATGCATGCCATGATCGCCGAACATCTGGGGTCCGATTTCGCTACCCGCGTATCAGACTGGTATCTGCATACCCATGTTGGCGTTTCAAGCGGATCACAACGCGCATCCCTTGCCGAACGCTATAACGTCCATCACGCCGGGTTGCTTCGGGTTCTGGAAAAGATGGAAACCACCATCGAAGATCCCAAATCCCGCGATGAAATGGCCCGCTTCGCCCGCCTTTCAAGCCGCCAGCTTGATCGTCTTTTTGTCCAGCATCTTGGCAAATCCTTCCTTGAAACCTACCGACTGGTCCGTTTGGATCATGCCAAAAAGCTCCTTACACAAAGCGCTTTAAGCATTTCGGAAATCGCATTCGCCACCGGCTTTTCCAACAGCAGCCATTTTTCGCGCAGCTTTAAAGACGCCTTTGGCGTTATTCCCAGCAAAGCCCGCGGTGACTGATCCCCGCCCTTCATGCGTAGCCCCTTCACGCACCTTTGCCCGACGACTGCCATCCTTTGCGCCAAACTCTGTGCCCCCGTTTGCGTCAACCTTTGTGCCCGCAGCGCCCCATCCTTTTGGACCAGTCTTTGGCAATGCCCCTATCCAACTGAGGGATGCATTTCCCAAACGCCGATTTCGATAGAATCGGCACGACTCAACGAGTCTGCATATTCAATATGCATTGATTTTCGTCGTCTATTTTTTGACCATATTGATTTCACTGAGAATTTAAATAACTTTAAGTAATTGAAATTATTATATTTATTGCGTCGCACAATAAAAAACATATTTGAACTTGTTCACTACAGGGAATTGATTTTTAATGAAAGGAATGTCCATCGGGGGGCATTATGTGATGGAGAGACTAAAATGGAACAATCCGTACCGGAGTTGATGGCGAGGCTTGATAGCCTTGAGTCATCGCTCAGCATGGCGACGACCATCAATTCCGAAGTTTTCTATTGGTGGTGTACAGCACTGATGCTTGCCATCCATGCAGGCTTCCTTGCTTATGAAATGGGCGCTTCGCGCGCAAAGAACGCACTTGCCTCTGGCATGAAAAATCTGATCGCGTTCGCATTCCTGATCCCGGCCTTCTATTATATCGGCTGGTGGATCTATCTTGCGTTCCCAACAGGTTTCAGCATTTCCGACGGTTCCGAGGCAGGCCTGCCCTGGAGCGAATATATGGGGCCAAACCTGACCGATAACGCGTCAGGCATCTTCTATGCGGCCTTTACGCTGTTCGCAGCAACCACCGCCTCGATCATGTCGGGTTCGGTGATCGAACGTATCCGTATTTCCGGCTTCACCATCCTTGCTCTTTTCCTGGGTGCTGTTGTTTGGGTATTTGGCGCATCTTGGGGCTGGCACCCAGATGGCTGGCTCACCACCGAGTGGGGCCTGCATGACGTTGGTGCCGCAGGTGCGGTTCACACTGTAGCCGGTTTCTTCACCCTCGGCGTTCTGATCAATCTTGGCCCACGTATCGGCCGCTTTAACGCCGATGGAACGGTCAACAATATTAACGGCCATAACATGCCGATGTCGCTGATTGGCCTGATGCTGATCGTCATGGGCTTCTTTGGCTTCCTCGGCGGTTGCATCATCTATACCGGCGACACCTGGATGACCATTTACAACACCCCGGCAACCCTGTCGGCATTCGCATTCAACACCCTGATGGGCGTTGCTGGCGGCATGATCGGTGCGTATCTGGTGACCCGTGATCCGTTCTGGATGATGTCTGGCGCACTTATTGGTGTGATTTCTTCGGCACCAGCACTTGATCTTTACTATCCGGGCCTTGCCTTCCTCATCAGCTTCGGCGGCGGTTGCGTCATGCCGAAACTTAACGACATCCTCGTTGGTAAATTCAAAATCGATGATGCTGTTGGTGCGGTTGCCGTTCACGGCTTTGGCGGTGTCTGGGGTCTTGTGATGGCAGGCATCTTTGCGTCGGGCTACCCGAACGTTGCCGGCCCTGAAATCTCATTTGTTGGTCAGCTTTCAAGTGCTGTTGTCTTCATGGTTCTCGGCTTTGCCCCCGGTTACGTTCTGTCCTACATCCTCAAGGTTGTTGGCCTGTTGCGTGTTACCGAAGCAGCAGAAGTCGCAGGTCTTGATAAGGCAGAAGTACCGGCAAGCGCATACCCGGAAAGTTCTGTTCCGGCTGCGTTTACCAACGATCCTACTTCGCCGACCCCGGCTGAGTAATATCGTTCTGAACCTTCTAGACAAGGAAACTGAAAAATGAATACAGCTCCGCTTACAAGCTGGGAAGGTGCAGAGGCCTATTTCACCTTTGCTGACAAACCAGCCCTTCTTGTTCTGTTCACGCTTGTTGGCATTGGCGTATGTGTTTACACGATTGCGTCAATGGCCATCCACGAGAACAAATCATACAAAGACATGTAAGACTTGTGGATTGATGGGGTGCGTTGCGAAATTGAACTTATTCAAAGCGCAACGTACCTTTCATCCAACAACAAGAAAGGCCGGCGTTAAAACTGGCCTTTCTCTCTTTCTTCTCAAATGCGCGATTAAAACCGCGCGACCGGCAAATATCGATATTCCCTGCGCAGCCAAATAGCCTTTCGCCGCCCGCTTCACGCCAACACTTCACGCAGTCGAATACTCAAACACCCAACATCCCCGCCTTAAGGTCCAGACACCGCCACCGTATGAGGCCACGATGATCGACCCAACCCAAACATCCGTGCCCTATCCCCATTCTGTGCGCGCCGCACGACCCAGTCGCATCTTAAATGCCGGGCGAACCGACATGGCCCGCAATACGGAACGCTATGAAATTCCCGGTCGTGGTGCGGCCCTGATCCCGATACGTGAAGGCGATCAATTAGTACTGTGCAATGCCGAAGGCATGCAAACGGTCGAACTCATTGCGCTTGATCCGGATGGTAAATCCTGTCCGTCGATCTTCCACCGCCTGCCGCATGGCGTCCCGCGCGGCTTGATGGAACTTCTCAGCACCGCGTTTGATCAGAGCCTTGCGCATTTTTCCCGAACGTTAAAACGCCGTGATGTCCGGATTGAGGAATGCTTGGCATTTCGCTTGTTTGGCAACAGCAGCCCTGCGGGCGATGAGATCGAGCTAACCGCAAATCTTGATGGCTTTATCATTATCGCAACCCCGGCCCCGATGATGCAGATTGATGCTCATAATACGGCAAGCCCGGTAACGGCCGTGATCACGCGCGCACACCATGCCGATCCATACAGCTTTGCCCTGCCCCACCCGCTGGCAGACCCCAAATTGGATTTGCGGGTTCATGCTGCCACCGCAGAAGCATATGAAATCAAGGCAGGTGACTACATCCAGATTCTTGATGTTGATGGTCGGCAGTGTACTGATTTCCAATGCTTTGATGCCCGCAAGCTTGATCGCGGCATTCAGAACCCGCTGGATGTCACCACCACCCGAACCCTTATGGGGCATGCCTATCCCATGCCCGGTCTGCACGGCAAATATTTTGATCAGGACATGGACCCCTTGGTCGAGGTTGTTCAGGATACCTGCGGGCGCCATGACGCCTTTGCCATGGCCTGTGCCGCAAAATATTACGACGATATCGGCTATCCGGGGCACGTGAACTGTACCGATAATTTTAACATGGCCCTTACCAATCACGGCGTTGATCCGCGCCCGGGCTGGATGGCGATCAATTTCTTTTTCAATACCGGCATTGATGATCATGGGGTGATGTATGCCGATCAACCATGGTCGCGCCCCGGCGATTACGTTTTGCTGCGTGCCATGACTGATCTTGTCTGTGTCTCATCCGCCTGCCCGGATGACACCAGTGCTGCCAATGGTTGGAAACCCACCGACATCCATATTCGAAGCTATGACGCGACAGAAAAATTCACCCATGCCGTTGCCTGGCGTCCCACAGCAGAGGCCGAAGCAAAAATGACCAAAGAAACTGCCTTCCATTCCCGTTTTGGCGAACTGACCCGCAATTTTGTCGATTATAAAGGCTTCTGGCTGGCGCATGAATATACCGGCTTTGGCATGATCGAAGAATATTATGCCTGCCGCCAAAAGGCCGTGGTGATTGACCTGTCCGCCCTGCGCAAATTCGAAGTCACCGGGCCTGATAGCGAAGCCCTTTTGCAATATTGCCTGACGCGTAATGTCAAAAAACTGGGCATTGGTCAGGTCGTCTATTCTGCCATGTGCTATCCCCATGGCGGCATGATTGATGATGGAACGCTCCTGCGCCTTGGGCAGGATAATTTCCGCTGGATTTGCGGTGACGATTACAGTGGTGTGTGGCTGCGCGAACAGGCTGAAAAACTGGGCCTACATGTCCTGATCCGATCCTCAACCGATCAGATGCACAATATCGCCGTTCAAGGCCCCAAAAGCCGCGATATCCTGCGTGACATCATCTGGACACCACCGCATCAGCCGAAACTTGATGAAGTCGGCTGGTTCAAATTCACCATCGGACGGATCGGTGATGCCAAGGGCGCACCTGTTGTCGTCTCGCGCACGGGTTACACTGGCGAACTTGGCTATGAAGTCTGGTGCCATCCAAAGGATGCAACAACGGTCTTTGATGCCATCTGGGAAGCAGGCCTTCCCCATGAACTGACACCAATGGGATTGGCCGCCCTTGATATGGTGCGGATCGAAGCTGGGCTGATTTTTGCCGATTACGAATTTTCCGATCAAACCGACCCGTTTGAAGCCGGGATCGGCTTTACCGTGCCACTGAAATCCAAAGAAGATGATTTCATTGGCCGCGAAGCCCTGATCCGGCGCAAGGAACATCCATCACACAAACTGGTCGGCATCGAGATTGATGGCAATGTCGCCGCCGGCCACGGCGATTGCGTTCATATTGGTCGGGCGCAAATTGGCGAAGTTACCAGTGCGATGCGATCCCCAATATTGGGCAAAAACATCGCGCTCGCACGTGTTGATATTGCCCACGGGGAAATCGGCACCGATGTCGAGATTGGCAAGCTTGATGGTCAGATGATGCGCCTGCCCGCCAAAATCACGGCCTTCCCCCATTACGATCCGGAAAAGACCAAACCGCGGTCCTGATCTCAGCATTCGATCCGGGGACCATATCGGGCAAAAGAGCAATCCTCATACAAAAAGAACCCCGCGCATGATGCGCGGGGGTGACTGCGAGTTTGCTTTGCCAAGATGGCCGGGTTTTATTATTCACTTTTTTTGAATAATCAGGCTTATTCTGCAGCGTTGGTTTTTAATCCGGTCTGCAAATAAGCTTCCAGACTGTCGTCAAGTTCTTCAAGCCAAGGTGTGTGATGGGCGGGCGACATATTGCCGGTCATAAGCGACCGATAGGACTTGTTGCGATAACCCATAATGTCATGCGCCTTGTCATGTTCCCATTCCTCAAACGTCTTGTTCACCCCTTCGATATCAAACATCGGATAATCAGTCATTTCAATCAGATGCGCTGTGTAATCGCCTTGGAACCAGATCATATCATGATCGTCTTTTAGTGCTTCTTCACGGTCCCGCCATGCCAGACTATCAGCCTTCATTTCATCTTTGGATGGCAGGGAAATGCGCCCCATAACCACATCACGCGCATACCATGCCTGAGCGTCAAACATGTTGAATGTGTAAAACTGATCTTGCATGCCCAGATAAAGCAACTTGGAATTTTCATCCCAGACAACACCCTTATAAAGTCCAAGCGGCCACAAACGGTTAGCGGTTTTCAAACGCAGATCATCGGTCAGGAACGGGAAGTGGTGCTGATAGCCAGTGCAGAGAATGATCGCATCAACGTCACGGCTTGAACCATCTTTGAAATAGGCCGTATTGCCATCAACCTTGGTCAGAAGCGGCACTTCCGCCCAGTTATCAGGCCAGTCAAATCCAATCGGGTTGGTGCGATGACTGACCGTGACCGATTTGCAGCCATATTTATAGCATTGCGATCCAATATCTTCGGCCGAATAGGACGTCCCGATCAGCAAGATATCCTTATCTTTGAATTCCAGTGCATCGCGGAAATCATGGGCATGCAGAACCCGCCCACCAAAGGTTTCAAACCCCGGAAACTCGGGCACATTCGGGGTCGAAAAATGCCCATTGGCGACAATGACGTAATCGAATTCTTCGGATGTAATCACATCGTTTTTAAGATCATGCGATGTCACGGTGAAACTGTCCGTGGCTTGATCAAATTCAACGCTGCGCACAGGTGTTCTAAACCGCACCCATGATCGAACATCGGCCTTTTCGACCCGGCCCTTGATGTAATCCCAGACCACTGCACGCGGCGGATAGGACGCAATGGGTTTGCCAAAATGTTCCTCGAACGAATAGTCGGCAAATTCCAGACATTCCTTCGGGCCATTTGACCAAAGATAGCGATACATCGACCCGTGGATCGGTTCACCATATTCATCAAGCCCGGTGCGCCATGTGTAGTTCCACAAGCCACCCCAGTCTTCTTGGCGTTCGAAACAAACGATTTCGGGGATTTCGGCCCCCTTGGCAGCAGCCGATTGAAAGGCACGCATTTGTGCCATGCCCGACGGGCCAGCCCCAATGATAGCAACGCGAAGTGTCATAGCCTTATATCCCCTGATAAACCTTTTTTGGTTGTGTCCGTCGGGCGTTATTTGGGTGCCGGACGGTTGATCAGTCGGGGAAAATCCCCGGTGAGGTCGGCGCACCATCGTCATATTTTGAAAGCCACTCGACCAACATCGGGTGGTAGCGCGACAAACCTTTGTATTCGACAAGTTCCGGGCGCAAATCGCGTATCACACGATGCAGGCGACGCCCCCATTTCGGCTGGGTGACGACTTCATTCATCGCCATCAAATATGTGCGGATCGGAAACAGGATGGCGTTTGATCGCGGCAAGCGCCAAAATGTCTGAAGCTCTACCCGCAGATGAATTTTCTCGCCGATATTGTCTGGCGTAACGCTCAGCTTATCGGGGCCCCATTTGGGATAGTTTTCCGGGCTGGTATCCAGACGCGGGTTAACCGTAAGCGTCCAGTTCAGGCGACGCGATGGCTGGCCTTGCGGTAATGATAAAAGGAATTTCAACGCCCGCTGAAACACCCCCAATTCATGCGCCAGCGGCACGGGTGCATGCCATTCGAAAAAATTCATGCCCACATCAAAATCAAGCGACCAGTCCGCCTGTGCGGTTATGATCCCGGCATCAAGCCAAAGATTGCCATCGCGCTGATCAAGAATGGCATGATCACCCTGCACCTGACGGCCGATATATTCCATTGGATGGCAGGGCAAAGTCGATGCGTCGCCAAAGGTAAATTTATCGTCGATCTGAAGCGGCTTATTGATCCAATGCCATTGATCGCCTTCCATGGTCAGTTCGAACAGGTCGGGATAATCGCGCGCCTTTGATACCATCACCAGTTCAACAAAATCCCAACCGGCTGTTTCCATATGCGGCAAGGCCTGACACCGCCCCGGATCATCGGCCAGAACAAGGGCACGGTCCTTCATTTCCGCGACGTAATGTTCATCAACATCAAAGCCATGTTCAAACGGGCTTCCAACACGCGTTGCATGATGGGGTTCCACATTGGTTGAATACATGTATTCGTCTTCGGGGAACGGAAACGGAAAGCGCGGAATGTTTCCCGGACTGTTGGCATAGGTGAAATCGTTGCGGAAGGTCTCGTTTCGAAACTGAATGGTCATATGTCCATCCTCCCTTACAGATCAAGTTCAAGCCGCTTGCCGCTAAAGCGCGACACGCATGGCATAATGAATTTTTTTGATGCACGTTGATCATCTTCAAGCCAATGATCGTTGTGGGTAATGTCCCCATCACAGGCGACAATCTGGGTTTCACACTGCCCACACGCCCCGGCACGGCACAGGCAATTCACCGGCGTTCCAGATGCCTCGATCGCCTCAAGCAGGCTTTGTTCCGGACCAACATCAATATCGATCCCGGCTTTGGCCAGATGAACCGAAAATGCCTTGCCCATTGGCGGGGACAGGAAATGTTCGAAATGAATGTGGGCGGCTGGCCAGCCAAGATTGGTGGCCGTTTGCACCACCGCTTCGATCATGCCTTTTGGCCCACACACATAAACATGCGTGCCAAGCGGCTGATCTGACAAAAGTGCTTCTAAGTTCAGCCTGTCGCCAATATCGGCGCAATAACACGCAACCGCGTCACCAAACTGAGCTTTCAGACTGCCCATATAGGCCGCTTGCGATGCCGAGCGTGCTGCGTAATGCAATTCAAACGGCAAACCCAGTTCAGTTGCCTGCGTCATCTGGGCCATAAACGGCGTGATGCCAATGCCACCTGCAATCATGAGATGTTTCTTGGCCCGCAAATCCAATGCAAAAAGGTTCACCGGGGCCGAGATTTTCATCTCCATTCCCGGCACGACTTTTTCATGCATGAATTTTGACCCGCCACGCCCATCGTCCTCGCGGCGAACAGAAATGGCGTATTGCCCAAGCTTGAATGGCGAACTCATCAGTGAGTAGGCATTTTTGCGCTTGGTCGCACCGTCAATCATCTCAACAACGATATGCGCCCCGCCGGAAAAGGCCGGAAGTGCGTCACCGTTGATATGTTTGAATTCAAACCGCTTGATGATTGAATTCACCTCAACAACCTTGCTGACAATGACCGGGATCAGATTATCGGACGCACTCATTTGAACACCTCCTTGATCTCGACCACTTCAGATGGATCTTCGGCATTGATGCAAACGCCCTGAAAAGCGGCAAGTCGGCGGGAATAATGATCACGCACCAGCAATAACAAATCACAGGATGGGCATTTGGTCGGCTGGGTCGTGACGTTTTCAATCATGGTTTTGCAATGAACACATTGAACCCGGCGGGCAAGGCTGCCGCGCTGTTCACATTGAACAGCAGTGTGGTCCAAGCCGCATTCTTCGCCCTTGGCAACCGCCTTGCCAATCAGCCCTTCGGTCCCGGCAAGGTAAAGCTGACTGCCCATCTTGGCATCTGACAACCAGTCGCCGAGTTTGATGATGGCTTCATCAATGGTTGGCACATGCTCGAACTGCTTGGCCCCAAGGGCATAAAGTGCAGTTATCAGCGCATTTTCACCGGGGGTTGGCACATAAAGGATATGGACCTTTTCGATAAATCCCTTGGGTGCTGATTGGGCAACCCGAATGATGCACTCAGCGCCGGATGCATCGGCGACAAAGTAGTGCGCCAACCCCGGCGCGATCGCCAATGGACCATCGGTTAGGCGCGATAGAAAACGTTCTTCGATCAGACTCTCAGACATGGTAGCGGGGTCCCATTCTGTCAGAAACCACAAGGATCAGGAAAGTGATCCGGGGGCTTCACACAGCCCCCGATGTGGCCCGTTATCCTTTGGCGGTTCTTTTTGATTTACTTGGATCATCAAACGGCATGGTATGCGCGATGGCGCCCAAAGGTCCATTCTCGCCTGCGACATCAAGGCGGACACCTTGCTCGGCACAGTCGACCGCCAAACGGGCAATCGCCATGGTTTGATCTTTAAGCGGCGAATACATCGCACAGGTCACAACACCAACCTTGGTGCCATCCTTGGAAACTTCGGCACCTTCGGCGGGGACTTCTTTGCCATCAAACAAAAGACCAAAGATTTTAAAGCGTTCCTTGCCCTTGAGACGGTAATGTTCTTCGGCCCCGCGGAAGCCGGTTTTGCCCGGACTAACCGTAAAATCAAGGCCAAGCTCCCAAAGTGTGTCGCCCGGACCTTCGTTTTCAAACGGATACATCTGCGAGTTATCATAAGGATAAAACAGCAGGTAGCTTTCGACACGCAGCATATCAAGCGTGGTAAAGCGCGACGGGATGATGCCCATATCGGCACCTTCGGCAACAATCCGATCCCAGATCATGCCGGCATCCTGCCCGCGACAGAAAATCTCATAACCACGTTCGCCGGTATAACCGGTACGTGAAATCATCACAGGTGCGTCAAACAAACGGGTCTGCATATGATGGAAATAGGGTAAGTCGCGAATGCCCGGCACATATTCCGCCAGATAATCCACCGCAACCGGCCCCTGCAGGGAAAGGTCATGCAGATCATCATCAAAGCGAACAGACACATCCCGGCCGATTGCCGCCTTGGTCAATTCTTCATGGCCTGTGCCCGATCCATGCACAACCATCCATGAATTTGGCCCCATGCGATAAATCACGCAATCGTCGGTGAACTTGCCTTGGTCATTTAGCATGCAGGCATAAACTGATTTGCCCGGATAAATCTTTTCGACATTGCGGGTCGTTGCATAGTCAATGACATGCGATGCATGCGGCCCGGTGATATGGACCTTTTTCAGCCCCGATACATCCATGATCCCGGCTTTGGTCCGGATCGCGATATATTCTTCGTCCCAATCCTTATCATACGTCCAAGCCGTACCCATCCCGCTCCAATCTTCAAGATTGGAACCAAGTGCACGGTGTCGGTCGGCAAGGGCTGAAAATCTCCAGCTTGCAGTCATTGTGATGGCCTCCTGATTATAGTCGCCGCGGCGCACAATCAGCACGCAAACACTGGCTTTTTATGTCTTACATTTTGGCGGCAACTCGTTCGCGAACGCAACAATTATTTTCATTTAATTCAATATTTATTCCTCAAGTGCTATTTTGTGACGGCATCGCAGCATTTTATTGACCCGAAATATTGCCGTTTCCGTCAGTAAGTTTTTCCCTTCAGTTGATAAATCTTTACTGACAGTTTAAATGAAACAGTAAGGATGGAGCATGAGCCCGCACCTGATTGATATGGCACCGCCAGTCGGCCCGGAATGGCTCATGACCCATCGGCATAAAATCAGACCGTTAAAAAACGGCCCACCGGAAACACCCAAGAAACGATCAACAAACGCACCGGTCATTGAACCGGTGACGAAGGAAGCCGCCAGTATGGCACGTGAAAAGACAAGCACACTGCACCCGACCAGCATTACCCGCGAGCAAGGAGCAACCATGGATTCCATGAATAAACCGGCCGCCCTTACCCAGGACCCGCACGCCCTTCGTGAACCGAAGGAAAACAATCTGGAAATTGCGATCGGGCATGAAGTCCGTGCATTGCGCAAGAAACTTGGCATTACGATTGCCGATCTTGCATCGGCAACCGGAATCTCGATGGGGATGTTGTCGAAAATTGAAAATGGCGTGACGTCACCGTCCCTGACATCGCTTCAGGCATTGGCAAGCGCGCTTGGCGTGCCCTTGACCGATTTCTTCCGCCGTTACGAAGAACCGCGCAATGCGGTGTTTGTGAAGTCCGGCGAAGGCATTGCAATTGAACGTCGCGGAACCCGTGCCGGTCATGAATATAACTTGCTGGGTCATATTGATAACAACACCAGCGGCGTTGTGGTCGAACCCTATTTTCTGACCTTGACCGAGGAGTCGAGCAGTTTCCCCGCCTTCCAGCATGAAGGCATGGAATTCATTTATATGCTTGAGGGTGAAGTACGCTATCGCCACGGCGATCAGCTTTATCACATGCAAGCCGGTGACAGCCTGTTTTTTGATGCCGACGCACGTCACGGGCCAGAAGAACTTCTTTCATTTCCAATACGTTACCTATCAATCATCTGTTATCCCGCACGGGCATAAACTTTCTTCACGGTGAAAAATATAATTCACCCTGATGAAATTTTTATTCTTACCAGTTGATTCCAAAATCATGAACAGCTAGTCTCCATTCCACAAACAGAATGGAGACTGTCCTGCCATGTGCGGCATTGTTGGTTTATTCTTAAAAGACAAAAGTCTGGAACCGCAGCTCGGCACCTTGCTGTCCGAAATGCTGGTCACCATGACCGATCGCGGCCCCGATAGCGCGGGCATTGCCATTTATGGTGCAGACCAGAACAATCTGGCCAAACTCACTATTCAGTCACCGGACCCGGAAACGGATTTTGCCGGGTTGGCTGAAGATTTGCGCAAGAGCGGGATTACAAACGCATCTATCCTTCCCAAAAGCACCCATGCGGTGATTACGATTTCCGCCGATCAGATGGACGCCACCCGTGCCGCCCTTGCTGAACTGCGCCCAGATGTCCGCGTTATGGGCACGGGCAGTACGATGGAAATCTATAAGGAAGTCGGCCTGCCGAAAGACGTTCTTGAACGGTTTAAAATTTCGGACATGTCAGGAACCCACGGGATCGGCCATACCCGTATGGCCACCGAAAGTGCGGTGACGACCCTTGGCGCGCACCCGTTTTCAACCGGATCAGATCAGTGCCTTGTGCATAACGGGTCCCTTTCCAATCACAACAACCTTCGCCGCGAACTTTCCCATCAGGGCATCCGCCTTGAAACGGAAAATGATTCCGAAGTTGCGGCCGCCTATCTGACCGGCGAAATGGCCAAGGGCAAAAACCTTGGGCAGGCATTGACCAGTGCGCTCGATGATCTCGACGGGTTCTTTACCTTTGTCGTTGGCACCAAGTCGGGCTTTGGCGTTGTGCGTGATCCGATTGCCTGCAAACCCGCCGTCATGGCCGAAACCGATGCCTATGTTGCGTTTGGGTCGGAATACCGGGCGTTGGTGAACCTGCCGGGCATTGAAGAGGCCCGCGTTTGGGAACCAGAACCCGCCACGGTTTATTTCTGGGAACATTGATTATCAAGAACCCTGCCCGGTGCAGCGATGACGCGCAACCGGCTGATCGCACCAGTTAAATGCGGTCACATAAGGAAGGAACACATATGCCAGTGTTTGATCTTGCAACCACGACCTTGCGCGAACTGAACCAGTCGCTGCATGGACTTGATAAAAGTGGTGCAAACGAGCAATTCGAAGTTACCAACCCGCGCGGTGCCCATGCTGTTGCGGTCGGGATTGATGCCCCGGTCGATGTCACGATCAACGGCAGTGTCGGCTATTACTGTGCCGGGATGAATGAAACGGCCAACATCACTGTTAACGGCAATGCCGGACCGGGTGTTGCCGAGAACATGATGTCGGGCAAAGTCGTGATCAAGGGCGATGCCAGCCAGTATGCGGGTGCCACCGCCCATGGCGGATTGCTGGTGATTGAAGGCAATGCATCATCACGTTGCGGCATTTCGATGAAGGGCATCGACATCGTGGTCAAAGGCAATATTGGTCATATGTCGGCCTTTATGGCGCAATCGGGCAATCTGGTTGTTCTTGGCGATGCCGGTGATGCATTGGGCGATTCACTTTATGAAGCCCGCCTTTTTGTCCGCGGCACCGTCAAATCGCTTGGTGCGGACTGCATCAAAAAAGAAATGCGTCCTGAACATATCGACATTCTGACCAAGCTTCTTGCCGATGCAGGTATTTCGGATGTGAAGCCAGAAGAATTCACCCGATATGGCTCGGCCCGCGAGCTTTATAATTTCAACATCGACAATGCCGACGCTTATTGACGCGCAGCGCTGAAACACCGTTTTCAGCCCAGAAACAGGATCAGACCATGAGCCACAAAAATCCCGTTACCACGCCGCGCAAATCGGCAACGTTTGATGATTACACTATGTCGGAAATTCGTCGTGCGGCGGCCACGGGCATCTATGACATTCGCGGCAGCGGTGCCAAACGCAAGGTCCCGCATTTCGACGACCTATTGTTCCTTGGGGCATCCATGTCGCGTTACCCGCTTGAAGGATACCGCGAGAAATGCGAAACCGCAGTAACACTTGGCACACGCTTTGCCAAAAAGCCGATTGAACTTAAAATCCCGATCACCATAGCCGGGATGAGTTTTGGTTCCCTTTCTGGCCCCGCCAAAGAAGCCCTTGGCCGAGGTGCGACCATTGCAGGCACATCGACCACCACGGGCGATGGCGGCATGACCGAAGAAGAACGCGGCCATTCCGAAACCCTTGTTTATCAATATCTGCCATCGCGTTACGGCATGAACCCGCGCGATCTTAAACGTGCAGATGCGATTGAAATCGTCGTTGGTCAGGGTGCAAAGCCGGGCGGCGGCGGGATGCTTCTGGGTCAGAAAATTTCGGACCGTGTTGCCCATATGCGCAATCTGCCAAAAGGCATTGATCAACGATCAGCATGCCGTCACCCGGACTGGACCGGCCCGGATGATCTGGAAATTAAAATTCAGGAACTGCGCGAGATCACCGATTGGGAAAAACCGATCTTTATCAAGGTCGGTGGCGCGCGCCCTTATTATGACGTTGCCCTTGCGGTCAAAGCCGGTGCTGATGTCATCGTCCTTGACGGGATGCAAGGTGGTACTGCCGCAACACAGGAAGTGTTTATTGAACATGTTGGTCAGCCAACCCTTGCCTGTATTCGTCCGGCGGTAAAAGCATTGCAAGATATGGGCATGCATCGCAAAGTACAGTTGATCGTGTCTGGTGGCATTCGCAATGGTGCGGACGTTGCAAAGGCATTGGCACTTGGTGCGGATGCGGTTTCGATCGGAACGGCTGCACTTGTTGCCATTGGAGACAATGATCCGAAATGGGAAGAAGACTATAACGCGCTTGGCACCACGGCGGGTGCTTATGATGATTGGCATGAAGGCCGTGATCCCGCAGGCATCACGACCCAGGATGCCGACCTGATGAAACGGGTTGACCCGATTGCCGCCGGGCGGCGCTTGGCCAACTATCTGAAGGTCATGACCCTTGAAGCGCAAACAATTGCGCGTGCCTGCGGCAAAAATCATGTGCACAACCTCGAACCTGAGGATCTATGCGCACTGAATATCGAAGCGGCGGCTATGGCCGGTGTACCGCTTGCCGGGACCAGTTGGGTTCCCGGTCAGGGAGGATTCTAGAACATAACCGCACCAGCCGACCCGGTGTGCCTTTTGGTCTACCAATTGGTTTACCGGGAAACGGTTGGCTCTGCATAAAATTCGTCAGGGGACTTCAATGACCAAGGATCTATCAGCCTTTGCCCGGGAACGCGGCATAAAGTATTTCATGATCAGCTTTACCGACCTGTTTGGCGGACAGCGTGCCAAACTTGTTCCCACCCAGGCGATTGCTGACATGCAGGAAGAAGGTGCTGGCTTTGCCGGTTTTGCCACATGGCTTGACCTTAGCCCAGCCCACCCGGACATGTTTGCCATTCCTGACCCGGACTCTGTCATTCAACTGCCGTGGAAAACCGATGTTGCATGGGTGGCTGCTGATTGCGTGATGGAAGGCAAACCGGTTGGACAAGCACCGCGTAATGTCCTTAAAGCCCAGATCGCCAAGGCCAGCAAACTTGGCCTTAATGTCAAAACCGGGGTTGAGGCAGAATTCTTCCTCGTAACACCCGATGGCACCGAGATTTCCGACCCGGCCGATACCGCCGAAAAGCCGTGCTATGACCAGCAAGCTGTCATGCGTCGCTATGATGTCATTGCCGAGATTTGCGATTACATGCTCGACCTTGGTTGGGGTGCCTATCAAAACGATCACGAAGACGCCAATGGCCAGTTTGAAATGAACTGGGAATTTGATGATGCGCTTAAAACCGCAGACAAACATTCCTTCTTTAAGTTCATGGTTAAATCCGTTGCCGAAAAGCACGGCCTGCGCGCGACCTTCATGCCCAAACCGTTTGCCGGTCTGACGGGCAATGGCTGTCATTGCCATGTCTCGGTTTGGGATGATGCTGGCAAAAATGCATTTGCCGATGATGATGCACCGTTTGGTTTGTCGGCCAAGGGCAAGAACTTCCTTGGCGGGATCATGACCCATGCATCTGCGATGGCGGCAATTACCAACCCGACGGTAAATTCATATAAACGCATCAATGCACCGCGCACCTCATCTGGTGCGACTTGGGCGCCAAACACCGTCACCTGGACCGGCAATAACCGTACACATATGGTGCGTGTGCCTGGACCGGGCCGCTTTGAATTGCGTCTGCCAGATGGGGCTGTAAACCCCTATTTGTTGCAGGCCGTGATTATGGCCGCGGGTCTTGATGGCATGGCAAATATCGCCGATCCGGGACCGCACTATGATATTGATATGTATGAAGAAGGCCATCTGGTAAAGGATGCACCGCTTCTGCCGCTGAACCTTTTGGATGCCTTGCGCGAAATGGGCAATAACAAAGCCCTGCAGGCCGAACTTGGCATGGACTTTTCCAAGGCGTTCCTCAAGCTTAAGCAAAAGGAATGGAATTCATACGTTTCGCATTTCTCCCATTGGGAACGCGAAAACACGCTTGATATTTGACGTTTATGCCCGGCCCCAAAAACATTCCCCGATGGACGGGGTCGGGTAACTTTTAATCACTGCTAATTTGAAAGCCGGACGAGATGAAAAGCTACGTTCTGACTGTCACCTGTGACTCCCAGCGCGGGGTCGTTGCAGCCATTTCCACCTATCTGGCCGAACAAGGCTGCAACATTACCGACAGTTCCCAGTTTGACGACATGGAAACGGGTTTGTTCTTTATGCGGGTGGCCTTTGTCAGCGAAGAAGGTACGGATCAGGAAACACTGACACGTGGTTTTGATGGTCCGGCAACCGAATTTGGCATGTCCTATCAATTCCACGACAGCGCTGAGAAGATGAAAGTTCTTCTGATGGTGTCGCGGTTTGGTCACTGTTTGAATGATCTGCTCTATCGGTGGAAAATTGGTGCCTTGCCGATTGAGATTGTTGGTGTTGTTTCCAATCATTTCGAATATCAAAAAGTCGTCGTCAATCACGACATCCCGTTCCACCACATTCCGGTGACCAAAGACAACAAGCCCGAAGCTGAGAAAAAGCTTTTGGATATTGTCACAAACAACGATGTCGAACTGATTGTTCTGGCCCGCTACATGCAGGTTCTTTCTGATAATCTTTGCAAGAAAATGAGCGGTCGGATCATTAATATCCATCATTCGTTCCTGCCAAGTTTCAAGGGTGCTAATCCTTATCGTCAGGCCTATGAACGCGGGGTCAAATTGATCGGCGCGACCGCGCACTATGTTACGGCCGACCTTGATGAAGGCCCGATCATTGAACAGGATCTGGCGCGCATTACCCATGCGCAGAACTCGGCTGATTATGTGTCGATCGGGCGCGATGTTGAAAGTCAGGTTCTTGCCCGTGCAGTTCACGCCCATATTCATCATCGCTCGTTCATCAACGGCAACCGCACGATCGTCTTCCCGCCAAGTCCGGGAAGCTATGCATCCGAACGCATGGGCTAATCGCCCACGCTACATGCGATGAAACGAAAACGCCCCGACCTTTTATTGGTTCGGGGCGTTTTTCTTATGGCGGAAATCTCGGTTCTTATGCTTCGGCATCGTGCAGCTGATAGGGCAGGAAGATTAGAACGCGCAAACCACCTTCATCGCGGTTTTGAATTTCAATATCACCGCCATGTGCGCGAATTGCCCGCTGTGCAATCGAAAGCCCCAAACCAAAACCAGCCCCCCATGCATTGGCCGCGCCCCGGACAAAGGGTTCAAACAGGTCTTCAAGCTTGTCATGCTCTATCCCCGGACCTTCATCGGTGATGGTGATACAGAACTGTTCCTGATCTCTATCGTCATCGGCGGTAATGTGCACAACTTGGCCTTCACTTGAATGGCGCAAAGCATTACGCACAACATTTTCGAACGCGCGGCGTAATAATTCAGGACTTCCCATCAAAACCGGAAGCTTACCGCCTTCACTTTGTCGGCCCCCAAAATCAGCCGACACAATCACACCGGTTGCTTCGGCTTCAAATCGGGCATCGCCAACCACGCGCCCCAACAAATGATCAATACCGATCCACGTTTGATGTTGGGCAGCCCCACTTTCCACCCTTGATAAGGTCAAAAGTTCACCGACCAATTCATCTAATCGGACGGCTTCCTTTTCAATCCGATCAAGGGATGTCACACTTTTTTCAGGCTTTTGCCGAGCCAAAGCAACGGCAAGCTGCATCCGTGCCAATGGGGATCGCAATTCATGCGACACGTCATTTAACAACCGATCCCGTGATGCGACCAACCGCTGCAACCGTTCGGCCATCACATCAAAATCACGCGCCAGATCGGCAATTTCATCACGGCGGCGTCCAATCGTTTTTCCCAGTCGATGATCAAGATTGCCTTTTGAAAGTTCTTCAAACCCGTCGCGCAACTTGACGATGGGCCGGGTTAAATACCAGGCAAGAACCGCACTAAAAATAAGGGCGCCAATCATTCCAAGATAAATCAGCGGGCTTGGTACTTTCCAGCGCGAGCGTTGCGGAATTTCGGCAATGATGTCGCTGACATCAAAGATCAGACGAATGTTTTCACCTTGTGGTCCACTCACCACCCGGATCAATTCCGGATGTTTTGAAAGCTGTGCCAACCATTCAGGCGAACGATCATCCAACTTCGGAATATCGGATGCCACCGCGTCCGTAATCTCAAGACTTAGGCGTTCGCGTTCGGATGCAGGCCAATACGAAACTGTTGTTTTAACCGCATCAATCCCACCCACCTTGGCAACATCGGCTGCTGTATCAACATAGCCCGGAGCCGTGCGTTTAAGATACCCGATATGGAACGGTTCCGGCGGACCACCATAAAGTTGAAGCAGCGACCAAACCCCGACCGAAATACAGGTAAAGGTGATGACAAATCCAATCAGGATTTTCCAGAAAAGCCGTCTTTTCATGTGCCTTGCCTTAAACGGTAGCCAAATCCACGCACGGTTTCGATCACGCCTGCATCGCCACTTACGGTTTGCAGTTTCTGGCGCAGGTTGCTCATATGAACGTCAATCGAACGGTCATAAACTTCGCGCGGTCGCCCCAGCACCTTACGCGATAGCTCATCCTTTGACAGGGCACGCTCGCCCGCGCGCATCAAGACTTCAAGCAGATTGAATTCCGATACGGTTAGATCAAGGATTTCACCGTCATATCGCGCCACCCGACTGGCAGATTTAAGAACGATCTTGCTGTAATGCACTTCATCTGGTGTTTCTGATGATGCATCGGACATTTCTGCGACGGGTTCTGCCCGGCGCAACACCGCCCGTATCCGTGCGACCAATTCACGCGGGTAATACGGTTTGGGAATATAATCATCCGCGCCAAGTTCCAGCCCAACCACCCGGTCCACATCATCGCCCTTGGCGGTTAACATAATCACCGGCACCCGGCTTTTGGTGCGTAGTTCACGCAAAACATCAATGCCGCCCATGCCGGGCATCATGATGTCAAGCAGGATGGCGGCATATTCCCCTTGAAGGGCGCGTGCGAGGCCTTCTTTGCCGGTATAAGCTTGGGATACGTCAAAGCCTTCACCTTCAAGATATTCAGCCAGCATGGCACCAAGTTCGGCGTCATCATCAACAAGCAATATGCGGGTCACTGTGCGGGGTCTTTCCTAAACGGCAAAACAGTCTCATGGGTAACCTAGGGTCAGGCCCCTTAACGTATGGCGTTATTTTTATGTTGCCATTCTACCGATGAATTTGCGCGTTAAAAGAGGCCTTGGGTCATCTTTACACATTCCTTACACATCATTTTCGCCCCCCTCACCCTCAATGGATAATTGGTTTGTTATCTCTGTCTCATCAGGAATGCGCATGCCGCGCAACTGACTGACTTCAGGAATGAATGCCCGATGAGCAAAACCACCAAACGTATCCGCAACATTGTTATTATCCTCGTTGCCGTTGCGGGCATGGCGTGGGGATTACAGGCCTATCTGTTTCCCAGCAGTGCCCAAACCACATATGTCACAGCAAAACCACGCATTGGCACGATTGAAGATACCGTCCTTGCAACCGGCACCGTTAGCGCATCCAAACTGGTCAGTGTTGGCGCGCAGGTTTCCGGGCAGATCAAGGCACTTCATGCGGAACTGGGTGAACAAATCAAAGAAGGCGATTTGATTGCCGAAATTGATCCATCAACCCAGGAAAACGATTTAAAAGAGGCCGAAGCATCACTTGCCAATATCAAGGCAGAGCTTGCCGCCCAAAAAGCAACCCTGGCGCAGGCTGAACTTGATTTCGCGCGGCAGAAAAAAATGCGCGCCCTTGATGCCTCCCCACAGGAAGATTTTGATGCCGCGGTCGCCACCCTTGCGATTGCGCGTGCTGATATTGATGCGCTAAATGCCCAGATCGCACAGGCCGAGATTGCCGTTGATACAGCGCGTATTGATCTGGGCTATACCAAAATCACCGCCCCAATGGATGGCACGGTCGTTGCCCTTCCGGTCAAGGAAGGCCAGACCGTCAATGCCACGCAAGAAGCCCCCACCATCATCAAATTGGCCAAGCTTGGCACGGTTACGATCAAGGCCGAAGTATCCGAGGCCGACATCATCCGCATCCATGAAGGATTACCGGTTCAGTTTACGGTTCTGGGGAATGCCAGTACCGTTTATCAAAGCACCCTTCGCGCCATCGAACCCGCCCCAACCGGCATCGAAGATGCTGATGAAAACACCGACGACGAAGCGGTTTATTACAACGCCCTGTTTGATGTTGAAAACCCTGATCGATTGTTGCGCCTTTGGATGACAGCAGAAGTCACCATTACCCTAAACAAATCCGAAAATGCCCTGATCGTTCCATCCGCATCCCTTATCGGCCCAACGCCAGAGGGCACCTATATTCTTGATGTCATCAACCCAGATGGCCTACCCGAACACCGCACAGTTACGGTCGGCTTGAACACCAATATCAATGCGGAAATCACCAGCGGGTTAGATGCGACTGACGAAGTTATTGTCGGCATGGCAAGCAGTAGCGATGTGGCCAGTTCAACAAGTACCCGACGCGGTCCTGCGGGTGGGATGTTTTGATCATGCGTGATGAAACCACACCAACCACCCAAACCGGGTCAACTGCGGGCGCACCGCTGATTGAAATCCGCAACCTGTGGCGCCACTATCCCGCTGGCGAAGAACAAATCGCCGTGCTTAAGGGTGTTGATCTTACGATTGAACGCGGTGAAATGGTCGCGATCATTGGGGCTTCGGGGTCTGGCAAATCGACCTTGATGAACATTCTTGGCTGTCTTGATCGCCCGACCGAAGGCGAATACCGCATTAATGGGCGCATCACGGGTGACCTTGAACCTGACGAACTTGCCGCCCTGCGCCGGGAATATTTCGGCTTTATCTTTCAACGCTATCACTTGTTGTCAGACCTAAGTGCGCTTGGCAATGTCGAGGTTCCCGCGATCTATAGCGGTGCGGATACCGATGAACGCGCAGCACGTGCGACCGATATTCTGACCCGTGTCGGGTTGGCAGACCGCATCCACCACCGCCCAAGTCAGCTTTCCGGTGGTCAACAGCAACGCGTTAGCATTGCCCGTGCCTTGATGAATGGTGGCGACGTCATTCTGGCCGATGAACCAACCGGCGCGCTTGACAGTCAAAGCGGGGCACAAACACTTGATCTGTTGCGTGATTTGCACCGTGACGGTCATACCGTAATTTTGGTGACCCATGACCCAGAGGTTGCCGCCCACGCCGAACGCATTATTGAAATCCGCGATGGCGAAATTATCCGCGATGAACGGATTGCCGCCAAATCCGCAAATTCGGCAAAACCGGCCCTTATGGACCCGGCCCGCTCAACCGATGCAGGATGGCGATCACAGATCAATCGTTTTGGCGAAGCATTCAAGATGTCATTGATCGCAATGAATGCCCATCGGTTGCGGACGTTTTTGACCATGCTTGGCATCATTATCGGTATTGCATCGGTGGTATCGGTTGTTGCCCTTGGCAAAGGATCGCAGGAACGCATTCTTTCAGACATCAGCCAAATCGGCACCAGCACGATTGATATCAACCGCGGCAAGGATTTTGGCGATCGTGATGCCGATCAAATCAGAACCCTGACCGCGGGCGATGCCGAAGTGCTATCAAGCCAATATTTTGTCGATAGCGTCACCCCACGTGTTTCAAGCACGGTTGCCCTGCGCTATCGCAATATCGAAGTTGATGCCAGTGTGACCGGCGTTGGTACTGATTACTATCGCGTGCGCGGCTATGAAATGGCCGACGGCATCTGGTTTGACCAGCGGGCCATCACCAAACGCGCACAGGTCGCCATCATTGATGACAACACCGTCCAAAAACTGTTTCCCAACGGGGGAAATGCCGTTGGCGAAGTAATCCTTCTGGGATCGGTTCCGGTGCAAATCATTGGTGTGACGGCCAAGAAAACCAGCACATTTGGCAATCAGGACAGCTTGAACATCTGGGTGCCACACAGCACGGCCTTAACCCGCATTCTGGGGCAAAACTACCTCAGCAGTATAACCGTGCGTGTCGCAGATAGCGTCGATCCCGCCGTTGCAGAAACCCAGATCACGAAACTCATCAGCCAACGCCACGGCACCAAAGATTTCTTTACCATCAACAGCGACAGCATTCGCCAGACGGTCGAGAAAACCACAAGCACCATGACGCTTTTGATTTCTTCGATCGCGGTTATTTCGCTGATCGTTGGGGGTATTGGGGTGATGAATATCATGTTGGTATCGGTCACTGAACGTACCGGTGAAATCGGGGTCCGCATGGCCGTGGGCGCGCGTCAAAATGACATTCTGCGTCAATTCCTGATCGAGGCGGTTCTGGTTTGCATCCTTGGCGGTGGCCTTGGTGTACTTGGCGCACTTGGTATTGGCGTTTTGTTTGACGTCATCGGCAGCAGTTTTTCGATGGTCTATTCCGCCGGATCAATCATCGGTGCCTTTGCCTGCGCGACATTGATCGGCATGACTTTTGGCTTTTTACCTGCTCGCAATGCCGCGCAGCTTGACCCGGTCGACGCCCTGTCGCGCGACTAACAGAGATATATGAAAATGAAAAAAATCCTGAAAACCGGAACCATCTTGTCGATGCTGATCCTTGCCGGGTGTTCAAGCTTATCAGAAGTCACCTATACCCAGCCCGATATGGCGATGCCAAATCAGTGGGGTGTTGCCACAAGTGCGGTTTCACAAACCCAATTGTCTGCAACGAATGATGATAAAACCCGTGCCGAAATTCTTGCCAAAACCGGCTGGTGGAAGAACTTTGACGATCCTCAGTTAAACCTTCTGATCGCCAAGGCACTTGAAACCAACAACGATCTTGCCGCCGCCACGATCAAGGTCCGTCAGGCACAATTAACCGCAGGCTTGGCCGAAGATGCACTGTATCCTGATTTATCCGCAGGCAGTGACACATCCATATCGCGCCAGTTTGACAGCCAAGATAACAACAGCAACGGTGACATCAGCCGAAGCTTTGGTCTTGAAGCAGGGATCAGCTATGAACTTGATTTGTGGGGTAAGCTTGGTCACGACTATGACGCGGCCAAATGGGAAGCCTTGGCAACCTTAGAGGACCGCGAAAGCACCGCCCTGTCATTGATCGGCACCACTGCAACGCTTTATTGGCAGGCAGTCTATTATCAGCAGCGTCTTGATATTGCACAGGCCAGCATTGATTACGCCCAACTCACCCTTGATCTGGTCGATGTGCAATATGCATCTGGTTCAACCTCCTCGCTTGAAGTCAACGAGGCACGCAGCAACCTTGAAAGTCAGCGCGCGGCCGTTACCCAGATTGAACAAAGCCTGACGGAAACCAAAAACGCCCTGTCGATCCTGTTCAATCAGCCGCCATCAGATATCACGATCACCCGAACTGCTTTACCTTCTGGTTTTTTGCCAACCATCCCCGAAGGTTTGCCTGCCGATTTACTTGAACGGCGCCCGGATGTGCGTGCGGCTGAACTGCGTTTACGTGAAAGTGTCGAAGAACTGAATTCCGTAAAAACCAGCTTGCTGCCAACCATCAGCCTGACCAGCACATTGGGATCAAGCAGCGATCAATTGCGCAATCTTCTATCCAACCCGATTGGCACCCTTGGTGCCAGTCTGGCGCTGCCATTCCTGAACTGGAACGAAGGGCAGCTTAACATCAAGGTATCCGAAGCCGAATATGAACAGGCCATCACCGAATTCCGCCAGACCACCTATCAGGCCATGGCAGATGTGGAAAATGCCCTGTCGGCACGCACCAATTATGACCGCCGGGCTGAACGGCTTGAAGCCGCCCTTCGCGCATCGGCAAACGCCGAACGGATCTATGAGGCGCGTTTCCGGTCTGGTGCGGTTGCCATGCAAGACTGGCTGGATTCCCAGGAAGACCGTCGCACGGCCGAAGAAACCGTTATCAACAATCAACTTGAACGTATCACCAATCTGATCACGCTGTACCAGGCATTGGGTGGCGATGCGGTTAAAGATACTGCCCAGCTTAAGGATCAAACAGCCGATCAGGTCACACCGGCCTGATCGGCCGGCTTATTGATTAATTTTGCCGAATTATAAAGGTCTCAGATATGCGTATTTATCGCCATGAAAAGGCATCTTTGATCGGACGCATCTTGATGCTGATGGGCGGCGGATTATGTTTTGCCGCCCTGATCCTGACTGTGCGGGAATCAAATATTCTGGCACAGGGCGATGTGATTTTGAAACGCCCGCAAAGTGGTTTAACGCCAAGCCTTGATTGCACGGCGATCAACTGCCCTTGGGACGATGCCGCGCGCAGCATTTCCAATCGCATCGAGAACATTGCTCGCGGCGATATCGCATTGCCGGGCTTCCATCCGCGCCATCCGCCCTTCGAAGAATTCAAACCGTTCCGCGAGCCGCCTTGGATCGGCGGCTAATTCTTTGCCATCATGAAACGCTTCGGGGTCCAGCCAATCCAATGTCAGGGTTGTCAGGTTAAGCCGTAACACATCACCATCGCGCAAATAACCAATCCCGCCACCGGCAAAGGCTTCGGGAACCATGTGACCAATGCAAGCCCCCTTGGTCACACCGGAATAACGTCCATCCGTGATCAGCATTGAGGATGCTTCGAGAATGCGGTGATGGCGCAAATTCTGTGATGGGGCAAACATTTCGGGCATGCCATAGGCCTCTGGTCCCTGCCCGCCAATGACAAAGGCAAAGGAAAGATGCCCTTGTTCTAACATCTCCTTTGGCGCATCCATATCAACCCGGTTGCCACCATTACGCCGAACCACCGCAGCAATCAGGTCTTCGTCAACGCCGTCCGTTTCAATCAGGCGCGTGACCAAATCAGGCGATGCAAAATCGGCATTACAAACATGTTCGTTCTCGTAATAGCGCACGATGAAAACATGATCGTCAAAATGCGACAGCAAATGATCGCTCATGCCCGATGTTTTCACCGCACAATTTTCAAAGAAACTACCGGTAATCACATCCACCCCAGAACGCTTTCGCACTGGGGTTGCCCGAATAACCGACGCGTCCCCCAACGTTAGATCAATCGGGTTTTCAAGGGTTTCAATCCGCTCCGCCCACGTTTCACCAAGGATGGTTGGTGCATCCAGATCCATCGCAACCCCCAAATCAGACAGAATGCGATAGATGCTTTCCATACCCCGGTTTTTGCCTTCGGCCATTTGCTGGGCCAGAACAAACGTATCGCGGTTTTCCGTCAGGCTATGGGCGAATATTTCTGGCACGGGTGTTTTGGTGCGGACATCCTGATAGTCATCAATCGACACATCGAACCCGGCATAGCGCATCATGAAAGGCAGATGCAAAAGCATATTGCTGCTTGATCCGGTGGCATTATGAATGCGCACAAAATTGGCAAAATTGGCCTTTAGCAAATTGCCAATCGCATATTCCGGTTTGTTAAACACCCCAAACAGCGCGTCAATGCCCGCCGCCACGGCGGCATATGGCGGAACATCGGTCAGCAATTCCAACTCTGGCGGGGTCAGGCCAAAAGCCGCCAACATGGTGCGAGATGAATTCCCCGTACCGTTAAAGGCACAAATACCGCCCTTGGAATCACAGGTTGCCGCCGCCAATTGATCCAGCACCCGGCGTTCCAGCCCGGCATCAATCAAGCCCAGCAACCTTGCGCGTTCCAGCAATCCGGCAAAGGCCTCGTCCGAGGTGCATTGCAGGATATAGCGCATGTTTTCACGAATATCGGACCCAAGATCATTATGCCCGGCCTGATCGGCATCCTTGGCGATGTTTTCAAGTAAACGGCGTGTTCCATCAGGAATTTCACCGCCCTTTAGAACATGCGATGGCGCAAACACCGCCCAAACCGGTGCCTGATCCCCACGGTAAGCCCGCGCATGATCCGCAGACGCCAATCCGGCCACCACGGCGGCGGGGGATTTGTCACATCCGGCAATGACATATGCGGCGTGATAGCTATGCCCTTCAAAGGTAATGTTAACTGCGGCTGCCGTATGATTGCGCGATGCTAGGGAGTAGCTTTGCCCGATATTGTTCTGTGCCGTGCCATCGCAAATGACAGGCACATGAAACAGGAACGGCACCCCGCCCATTTCCCAAATACGAATAGCCGCCATCAAGGCCTGCGGCCGGTCCAAAAGATGGGCCGGGTGGTCTGGCGCACCGGCAATGATCGCAACACGCGGCCGGTTTTCAACCAGACGCCCGACCACATCTTTGATTTCCGGCACATCAAAATGGCGATCACGCGCCAGAACCGGGTTTTCATTCACCCCGTCGCGCAAAAGTCTGATCACTGTGATCGGCTGATTGGCCAATCCCTGAATACAATCGCGATACGGATTGGCCTTCTCATCAATGATGATCGGGGATGCAGGCAAATTGGTGGGCGACATGGTGTTCAATTCTCAATTCTTGGCGGGTGCAACAATTTGGGCAGGATTAAGCACGTAAAGCGCACATCAGACAATACCGCCATCCACGATGAAGTTCTGGGACGAGCACGCAGATGATACATCTGATGCCAAAAACAGCACCATTTGTGCGACATCGTCGCCAACCAGCCGGCGTTTCAAACATTGCTGTTCTTGGATACGTTCTTCATCGGCGGGTGAAATCCAAAGATCAAGCTGTCTTTGGGTCATGATACAGCCCGGCGTTACCGCATTCACCCGAATGCCATCCTGCCCCCAGTCACGCGCAAGCGCACGGGTCAGGCCGATAATCCCGGCCTTGGCCGTTTCATAGGCCACCAGATCGGGCAGGCCCATCAAATAACTTACCGAGCTGAAATTAATAATGCTGCCAGACCCTTTTTTCTTCATGTCGGGCGCAACCGCCTGCGCACAAAAGAAATGGTGGCTTAAATTCACATCCAGCCCATCGCGCCATTGGTCCGGCCCGATATCCTCTGGTGCGTGGCGATCATCACGCGCGGCGTTATTGACCAAAACATCAATCGCCCCGATCATCGATGATAATTCACGAACAGCACCGGGAATCGCCGCCTGATTGCGTAAATCCAACGATTTATAGATCGGCACAACGCCGGTTTCGTCACGAATCGATTCAATAAGCGACTGCGCCGCACCGTCATCAATATCGAAAAACCCAACACGCGCCCCTTGCGCACAAAAGGCACGAACAATCGACGCACCAATCCCCGACGCACCGCCAGTTACAAGCACGGATTTCCCATCAATATCGTGATAACTCGCTGTCATAACGTTCCCTGCCATTTCTTTATCTTATTTTAGGCGACCAAATTAAATGCTGCAGCGCACCACAGGAAAAACACCTTAAAATCAACCATAGATGCCGATTTATGCGGCTATTTGATCGCTAAAAGCACTGTTTTTAATTTATTCACTAAAAAAAATTTGACAGGGCGGCTTCTTCGCGTCAACATTTTTTCGTCAATAAAAATAAATACCAGTAAATGACACACACATTCAGGGAAGAAACCGATGAAAAAACTCCTATCGACGGCCATGCTGGCCGGTACTGTACTGCTGTCTGCAAATGCTTTTGCTGCTGATTTGACCGTTGGCGTTAGCTGGTCAAACTTCCAGGAAGAACGCTGGAAAACCGATGAAGCCGCCATTAAGGCCGCATTGGAAGCAGCGGGTGCTGAATATATCAGCGCCGATGCGCAAAGCTCCCCATCCAAGCAACTTTCCGATATTGAAAGCCTGATCGCACGCGGTGCAAATGCACTGATCGTTCTGGCACAAGACTCGTCTTCCATCGGCCCGGCTGTTGAAGTGGCCTTGAACGAAGGCATTCCGGTGGTTGGCTATGACCGCCTGATCGAAGACAGCAACGCCTATTACATTACCTTCAACAACAAAGAAGTTGGTCGCCTGCAGGCAGAAGCCGTCTTTGCGGCACAGCCAAAAGGCAACTATGTCTTCATCAAAGGTGCCCCGACCGATCCAAACGCAAACCTTTTGCATGAAGGGCAGCTTGAAATCCTTCAGGCTGCAATTGACGGCGGCGATATCAAGGTTGTTGGCGAAGCCTACACCGATAGCTGGCAGCCAGCCATCGCACAGCGCAACATGGAACAGTTCCTGACCGCTGCAGATAACAAAGTTGATGCCGTTGTTGCCTCCAACGATGGCACGGCAGGTGGTGTGGTTGCCGCCCTTTCAGCGCAGGGCATGCAAGGCATCCCGGTTTCTGGTCAGGATGGCGATTTTGCTGCTTTGAACCGTGTTGCGCAGGGAACCCAGACTGTTTCGGTCTGGAAAGACGCACGTCTTTTGGGCAAACGCGCCGCTGAAATCGCAGTTGATCTGGCAGCAGGCACCAAACTTGGCGATGTCGAAGGAACCCAAGATTGGCAAAGCCCGAATGGTGTTACCATGAAATCCTATTTCCTTGATCCGGTTGCCATCACCCAGGATAAACTTGGGCAGGTCATTGATGCCGGTTGGGTTTCGAAAGACGTCGTATGCCAGGGCGTTTCGAGCGGCAAGGTCGCAGCTTGTAACTAAGACAAACTGCATTTCCTCCTACCTTGCTTAACCCGGGGCCGACAGCCGTATCTATGCGCAGACCACAGCATGTCGGCCCCGCTGCCTTATGAGCTTTTTTCATGTCACGACTACTTTCGAAAATGGAAGTCGACCGCCGATTGGTTGGTCTTGCTGTTGTTTTGCTGATCATTTGGGTCGGCTTTGATATCGCATCGGGTGGGCGTTTTATCACCCCGCGAAACATTTTTAATTTATCGGTTCAGACCGCTTCGGTCGCCGTTATGGCTTGCGGCATGGTTTTGATCATTGTCACCCGCCATATCGACCTTTCTGTTGGCGCGATCCTTGGCGTTCTTGCCATGATCATGGGGGTCGTTCAAACTGACCTCCTGCCGCAATTCCTTGATTACAATCATCCAATGACCTGGATTTTGACCCTTGTGATCGGCATCATCTTGGGTGCGGCCATTGGTGGCATTCAGGGATTAGCTGTTGGGTATCTGGGCGTTCCGGCCTTTATCGTTACCTTGGGTGGCCTTCTTGTCTGGCGTGGTTCTGCATGGTGGGTCACACAAGGGCGAACCGTTGCCCCGCTTGATCAGAATTTCATTTTGCTGGGCGGCGGGATCGAAGGCACCATTGGGGCATCTTGGAGCTGGATCGTCGCATTGATCGCCATTCTGGCAATTATCTATGCCGCGATCATGGAACGCCGCCGTCGTCTTTCTTTTGAATTTCCGGTCAAACCTATTTGGGCGGAGTATACCAACACCATCATTAAGGCCGGTTTGGTTTTGGCGGTGATTACGACACTCAATGCCTATCACCTGCCAAAACGCGCAGCAGAACGCCTGCTTGAAAACAAAGGCCTCCCGGTTACGCCGGAAAGTCTTGAGATTTCGCATGGTATTCCCATCCCACTTTTGATTGTCGCGCTTGTTGCTATTGTTCTGACCATCGTTGTCAAACGCACCCGGTTTGGACGCTATGTATTTGCCATTGGCGGCAATCCGCAGGCAGCCGAACTTGCCGGTATTAATGTCAAACGCATGACTGTTGCTGTCTTTGCCTTGATGGGGGTTCTTTGTGCAATCAGTGCGGCGATCTCATCAGCCCGACTGCAATCTGCGGGCAATGATCTTGGCACGCTTGACGAACTTCGCGTCATTGCCGCGGTTGTCATTGGCGGCACGTCATTGGCTGGTGGTTTAGGCACAATTTATGGTGCGCTGATCGGGGCACTTGTGATGCAAAGCCTTCAAAGTGGCATGGCGCTTTTGGGGGTTGATACATCCCTTCAAAGCATCGTTATCGGGCTGGTTCTTGTTCTGGCCGTCTTTAGCGACAAGTATTTCCATCGTCGTTACAGCGACCCGACCGCGTAAGGAGACCGGACATGACTGACACCAACATCAACAAAGATCCGCTGGTCGAAATGCGCGACATCCATATCAGCTTTGGCGGGGTCAAGGCGGTGGACGGCGTATCCATCGACCTTTACCCCGGCGAAGTGGTCGGTGTGCTTGGCCATAATGGTGCCGGTAAATCGACACTGATCAAAATCCTGTCGGGCGCCTATCAGGCCGATAGCGGCCAAATCATTGTCGATGGCAAAGAAGCCAAAATTGAAAATGCCCGTGATGCACGCGATAATAATATCGAGACAATCTATCAAAACCTTGCTTTGGCCGATAATCTTGATGCGGCACAAAACCTGTTTTTGGGGCGCGAATTTGTCGATCGGTTTGGGTTCCTTGATGACGCGGCAATGGAGCACAAAGCCCGTGAAGTTCTTCATCGCTTAAACCCGAACTTCAAGAAATTCACATCCCCCGTTTCCGCTCTTTCTGGTGGGCAGCGGCAATCAGTTGCCATTGCACGTGCGCTTTTATTCGAAGCCCGCGTTCTGATCATGGATGAACCCTGCGCAGCACTGGGCGTTCATGAAACCAAAATGGTCGGCGAACTGATTGATCAACTAAAACGTGACGGGCTCGGTATTTTGTTGATCAGCCACGATCTTCATGATGTGTTTGATCTTTCTGATCGTTTGCATGTGATGAAGAACGGTAAACTGGTTGGCAGTGTCCGCACTGAAGATGTTACCCATGATGATGTTCTTGGCATGATCATTCTGGGCAAAATGCCCGAACATCTTTTGCATCTGGCTGGTCCGGGTGCGACCAATGGCCCTGCAACATCTGGTACGAAGAACGTAGCAAACGCCGCCAACAGCGAAACAAGCGAGACCACCTTATGACCAACGGCTTTCCGCTGACCCAATCTGATATCCTGCCCAAAGATGCTAACCGCGCCATTCTGGTCGGACGCATCTGGGATCCGCGTGTGTCGGGCCCAACACCGGTTCTGGTCGATGGCGAAAACCTGCGCGACATCAGCAGCCTTGCCCCGACCATCAGCCAACTTCTTGAACGCGAAGATCTGGTCGCAAGACTATCGAACACCGCAAGCTTCCCGACCGTTGCATCCTTTGACGATGCTCTTGCGCAATCACGCCCCGGAACGGATGACAAAACCGCCCATTTCCTGAGCCCAAATGACCTTCAAGCGATCAAGGCAAGTGGTGTGACCTTTGTCGCCAGCCTGCTGGAACGCGTGATCGAAGAACAAGCACGTGGGGACGCCAGCAAGGCCGATCAAATCAGAGCCGAAATCACCGGCATCATCGGTGATGATTTATCGCAAATCGAACCGGGTTCAGAAAAAGCCGCCGAGATCAAACGCGTCCTGATCGAGAAAGGCGCATGGTCGCAATATCTTGAAGTCGGCATTGGCCCGGATGCGGAAATCTTTACCAAATCCCCTGTCATGTCCGCAGTTGGGCATGGTGCGCATGTTGGCCTGCATCCGATTTCAAATTGGAACAATCCCGAACCCGAAGTCGTTCTTGCAGCAACATCAACCGGCAAAATCGTCGGCGCGACCCTTGGCAATGACGTTAATTTGCGCGATGTCGAAGGCCGCTCGGCACTCCTTCTGGGCAAGGCCAAAGACAATAATGGTTCTTGCGCAATCGGCCCGTTCATTCGCTTGTTTGATGATCATTTCACGCTTGAAACCGTCAAATCCGCCGACCTTGCCATGGCAATTGACGGGCCTGATGGCTATCACCTTGATGCGGTTAGCTCGATGAGCCAGATCAGCCGCACACCCGAAAGCCTCGTTTCACAGGCGATTGGCAAACATCATCAATATCCTGATGGTGTGATGCTGTTTTTGGGCACCATGTTTGCCCCGACCGATGATCGTGGCGGTGCGGGCAAAGGCTTTACCCACCAGATGGGTGATCTTGTCACCATATCGACCCCAAGCCTTGGCAAACTGGTCAATCAGGTTGATCGGTCTGATACCATCAATCCGTGGCGATTTGGCATCACCGCCTTGATGACCAACCTTGCTGCGCGCGGGTTGCTCTAATCCCTTGCCAAAACGGGATAAAAAATGCCCATATCTACAAGGCGGGCGCAAAACCCGCCTTGTCCATTTCACAGGATACATACCAGCCCCATGAAGCGCCGCAAGGACAGCGAAACCCCACGCCAGCCATCCCAGATCGCAATCTTGCGTTATTTGCGCATCCACGGTCCCGCCGCACGCATTGATATCGGCAGCGCCACGGGCCTTAGCCCCGCAACGGTTACATCGCTTACCGCCGATCTGATGACTCAAGGGTTGGTCCAAGAAAGCCAAAGTGCCAACGCAAATGGCACCGGCAATGGCAATATCAACGGTGGCGCAAACGGTAGCCACGGCACCACACGCGGCCGCCCCAAGGTTTTGCTTGATCTGGTGCCAAATGCAGCCTGTGTGATCGGGGTTAAAATCACCATCAATCTGATTGAAATCGCGCTTGGCAATTTCAAGGGCGAGATCGAATGCAGCTCGGAGCACAGCATCAATACCCGTGATCTTGACGAAGCTGAACTGGTTTCGACCCTGATCACATTGATTGATGATTTTATTGCCAAACACAAAGATTTCTCAGCCCGGCCACCGGTTGGCATCAGCATCGCCGTGCAAGGCGTTTGCGACAGCAATAGCGGCGAGATCATCTGGTCGCCTGCCCTTCATCTTCGCAATATCGCCCTTACCAAACCATTGACCGAACGATTTGGCGGCATTGTCCAGATGTCCAACGATGCCAACTGTATCGCCACCGCTATTTCGCAAAACACCAACCTACATCGCGGCGGTGATTTTGCCGTCATCATGCTGGGGTATGGCATTGGCATGGGGCTGGTTTTAAACGGGTCGGTTTATAACGGCGATTTTGGAACGGCGGCAGAATTTGGCCATACGAAATACCAACCCGACGGACCATTATGCAATTGCGGGCGGCGGGGATGCCTTGAAGCCTATATCGGGGATTATGCCATTTTGCGCGATGCGCGCGGCATTATTGACCTGCCTGACACCAACAGCCTGCATCCCAGCGAAGAACAAATGATGGATCTTGTTGCCCGTGCAAGGGCTGGTGACGAAGATTTGGCCGATCTATTCCGCCATGCGGGCAAGGTTCTGGGCTATGGCATCGCCAATCTGATCGCGCTTTTGGGTCCGAAACAGATTTTCATCACCGGGTCGGGTGCGCGTGCCTATGACATGATGGAACCAGAACTTATGCGCGGCTTAAGCTTGGCACAAGTTCCCGAATTACGACGTGGACCAGAAATCATCCATCTGGCATGGGATAAGGATTTGGCCCTTCAAGGTGCTATTGGGCAAAGCCTTTTGCGCCATGACGAAAACATGTTTCAGGCGGCAAACACACTATAACCCGCCATAAACACAAGCCTTTGCAGCGTAAAAACAAGAAAGCCGCCCCAACAGGAGCGGCTTTTTCTTTTGGCAATCCACCCGAACTTAACGCCCGGTTTTCTTGCGCCATGCTTCAAAGTTGGCCTTGGTTTCATCCTTGGTTGGTGGATAAAGACCAATGATCGGCTTGCCCGACATAACTTCTTCAAGAACGAAGTCTTCAAAGCTTTCCATACCGGCACATTCATCGGCCAATTCATCAGCCAGATGGGCTGGAATGACAACAACGCCGTCCTTGTCCCCAACCACAACGTCACCCGGAAATACCGGCGCATCGCCACAGCCGATTGGCACATTCAAATCATAGGCTTCGTGCAGGGTCAGATTGGTCGGCGCAGATGGGCGCGCGTGATAGGAATGAATGGCAAGCTTGCCAATACCATCCGCATCGCGAAAACCACCATCGGTGACAACACCTTCAACGCCGCGCTTCATCAGACGGGTAATCAGGATCGACCCCGCCGATGCCGCACGGGCATCCTTGCGGCTGTCCATCACCAAAACATGACCGGCCGGACATTGTTCGACCGCAACACGCTGCGGATGATTGGGATCACGGAAAACTTCAATCGGGTTGCGGTCTTCGCGGGCCGGGATATACCGCAGCGTATAAGCCTGCCCGACCATGTTTTCATCCTTGGGCGCAACCTGCTGCACATTCTGGATGAACTGGTTGCGAATGCCGCGCTTGTAAAGTGCTGTGCAAAGCGACGCGGTGCTTACGCGTTTAAACTTGGCGCGGGTTGCGTCGCTTAGGACATAATCGCTCATATTTCATACTCCGTAGAGTGCCCGGCTGGGACCAGCCGGGCGATATCATGATGAAAAAGAAATCAGGCAATATCAGCCGGCAACACATCAACCGGGATGTTCTGATAGCAAACCGGGCGCAAGAAACGCCGGATCGCCATCGTCCCTACCGAGGTTGCGCCAAAGTTAGTCGATGCCGGATAAGGCCCGCCATGCACCATGGCGTCAGAAACTTCCACCCCAGTCGGGAAACCGTTGGCCAAAACACGCCCTGCTTTATGTTCCAAAATCGGAAGCAACGATCTGGCATCGGCGGCATCTGCCGCATCCAAATGCAGCGTGCAGGTCAACTGACCTTCAAGCGATTTGGCAATGGCGCGCATTTCCGCAACATCCTTAACCCGAACCACCAGACCAAGCGGCCCAAAGACTTCTTCACCCAGTTCATGGTTTGAAAGCCAGTTTTCACCCGTGGTTTCAAACAGATAAGGCGTTGCATTACGAAGATCGCACGTTGTGGTCAGAACGTCTTTAACGCCTGACGTTCCTGCAATCCGCTTAGCCCCTGCGCGATAGGTTTCTGCCATGCCATCGGTCAGCATGGTCTGGGCGGCAACCCCGGAAAGTGCTTCTTTGGCGGATGCGACAAAGGCATCGGCATCAGGCCCATCAATCACAACTGCAATCCCCGGATTGGTGCAGAACTGCCCCGCCCCCATGGTTAGCGACCCCGCCCAACCGGCACCAAGGGCCTTGCCCCGTGCCTTGGTGGCAGCAGGCAATAAGAACATTGGGTTGACGGAACCAAGTTCACCAAAGAACGGAATGGGTTCCGGGCGCGCGGCACACAGATCAAACAATGCACGACCACCGCCAAGCGATCCGGTAAAGCCAACCGCCTTGATCAATGGATGCTGCACAAGGCTTTGACCAACCTCACGTTTACCACCTTGAATAAGGCTAAATACGCCCGGATGAACACCGCATCTTTTGATCGCGGCATCAATTGCCTGTGCAACGATTTCACCGGTTCCCGGATGGGCAGAATGACCCTTGACCACAACCGGGCAGCCTGCTGCCAAGGCCGATGCTGTATCGCCACCGGCAACCGAAAATGCCAGCGGGAAGTTCGAGGCGCCAAATACGGCAACCGGGCCAATCGGACGCTGCATCAAACGCAGATCAGGGCGCGGTAATGGCGCACGATCAGGCAATGCTTCGTCATAGCGACGATCAAGATAGGCTCCATCAAGGATGTGGCTTGCAAACAAACGCAACTGGCCAACCGTGCGGCCACGCTCGCCCTGAAGACGGGCCTCAGGGAGACCGGTTTCCTGTGTGCCGATTTCGGTGATTTCATCGCCGCGTGCATCGATCTCATCGGCAATCGCATTGACGAATTTTGCGCGTTCTTCGCGGGTTGAATAACCAAACGTCCAGAATGCGTCTTCGGCCGCCTTGGCTGCCTGATCGACAAGGGCCGGGGTTCCGACCGGGAATGTATTGGCCGGGCCGTGGGCCGGTTCGGACTGGAACGTGTTATCACCAGCAACCCAGTTGCCCGCAATCAGATGTTTTCCGGTTAGGGTATAGGACATAGATGCCTCCTTGGTACGGCGGGGCCGCTTATTTCACAAGATTATTCTGACGCATGAAACCGACCAGCTTGTTCTGCTGCGTATCGGTCAACGGCCAGGCAGATGGCGGGCGCGTTGCACCACAATCATCGCCCAGCAATTTAAGAGCCGCCTTCACACCGGTCACGTTGGTGCCGTTCATTTCTTCGGCACGGACTTCTTCGAAGGCTGCCATGTCATGGATAAGCTGGCGGGCCTTGGCATAGTCACCACCTTCCAGCGCGGCATGAATGGCCATGGAGCGTTCCGGCCAGACATTGATCAAACCCGATGTAAAGCCACGCGCACCGACCGCATAAAATGCCGGCGCCCAGGTTTCAGCCAACCCTCCGACCCAAACAATATCAGGGTCACATGCGTTAATTGCTTCGGAAAGTTTCATGGCATTTGGCGTTGCCCATTTCACACCAGCAACACCTTCGATCGCGCACAGATCGCTGATTGCTTTGGTGCCAATCGTATCGTTGCGCAGATACAGCATCATCGGAAGCCCGCCCGATGCATCTGCAATGCGCTTGATATAATCAACAACCCCGCGGGGTGCGACAAACGGGTCTGGCGGCTGATGGATCATCAATGCTTCAGCCCCGGCTTCTGCCGATGCCTTGGCCAGCGCACAGGCATCACGCACACCGCGCCCGATCCCAGCCAACATCGGCGCGCGACCATCAAGCATCTCGGCAACAGATTTTGCCATGGTGATGGCTTCATCGGTGGTCAGTGCGTAAAATTCGCCGGTATTGCCATTCACCACCGGGAAATGCACACCCGCGGCAAGCGCACGGTCAATGATGGGGTTTAGCTTGGCGGGTGCAAGATCGCCATTATCGTCATAAGGTGTGACAAGAATGCCGGAAATGCCCGACAGCACGCCACGCAGGTCAGCTTTGGAAAGTGCCATGGATCGATATCCCTGAATGATGCAGTTCGCAAGGGTGCCAATCACACCCCTGCATCGTGTTTTTATGTCTGTCTATTGCTTAATAGATGTCCGGCTCGCCCGCCGTTTCGCCAAATTCCGGCGACAGGAAATCAAAGTCACAGCCTTCATTAGCCTGTGTGACATGCTTGCCAAACATCCAACCATACCCACGCTGGAAACGTGGTTCCGGTTTTTGCCAAGCCGCCCGGCGGCGTTCGATTTCATCTTCCTCGACCAACATGTCCAAACGACGGTTATCAAGATCAAGCTTGACGATATCGCCAGTTTTCAACAGTGCCAGCGGCCCACCAATATAAGATTCCGGCGCGACATGAAGCACACAGGCGCCATAGGACGTACCCGACATTCGCGCATCTGAAATGCGCAGCATATCGCGGTGTCCCTGTTTGATCAGGGCCTTGGGAATTGGCAACATGCCCCATTCCGGGAAGCCCGGCCCACCAAGCGGCCCGGCATTGCGCAGCACCAGAACATGATCAGGCGAGACATCAAGGTTCTCGTCATCAATCGCCTTTTTCATTTCCGGATAGCTGTCAAAGACAAGGGCTGGTCCCTGATGATTACGGAACCGCTCATCACAGGCTGCCGGTTTGATCACCGCCCCGTCCGGGCACAGGTTCCCGCGCAGAACCGCAAGCGATCCTTCATGATAGACCGGGTTCGACAGTGGTCGAATGACATCGTCATTGTAAACTGTCGCACCTTCCAACGTCTCGCCAAGGGTTTTGCCCGTAACGGTGATGACCGACGTATCAAGCTTATCGCCAAGTTCTGCCATCAGTGCGCGCAAGCCACCGGCGTAATAGAAGTCTTCCATCAGATAATCACCCTTGCCCGATGGGCGAATATTGGCGATCAGCGGCGTGGTTCGACCAAGTGCATCAAGATCATCAAGGCTAAGCTTGATCGACGCACGGCGCGCCATGGCCAGCATGTGAACAACCGCATTGGTCGAACAGCCGGTTGCCATGGCAACAATCGCGGAATTTTTGATCGATGCCGGGGTGACGATTTTTTCCGGGGTCAAATCTTCCCAGACCATATCAACAATACGGCGACCACATTGGGTGGACATCCGAATGTGACCGGCATCTGGTGCGGGAATAGATGACGCGCCAGGAAGACAAAGCCCCATGGCCTCGGCAATGGCGGTCATGGTGGATGCGGTGCCCATGGTCATGCAGTGACCGTAGGAACGGGCAATGCCGCCTTCGACACCAACCCATTCTTCATCACTGATGTTACCAGCGCGGCGTTCATCCCAGTATTTCCAGGCATCCGAACCGGACCCAAGGATTTTACCGGCATAATTTCCGCGCAACATTGGTCCCGCAGGCAGATAAATCATCGGCACACCGGCCGATAATGCGCCCATTACCAGACCCGGCGTGGTTTTATCGCACCCGCCCATCAGCACCACACCATCAAGCGGGTGCGAGCGGATCATTTCTTCGGTCTCCATCGCAAGCAGGTTGCGATACAGCATCGAGGTCGGCTTGGTGAAACTTTCATCAACCGAAATGGCCGGCAGCTCAACCGGGAAGCCACCAGATTGATGGACACCCTTTTTCACATCGCCAACGCGTTCGCGAAAATGCGCATGGCATGGATTAAGCTCAGACCAAGTATTAAGAATGCCGATAACCGGACGCCCAGTCCAATCTTCGGGATCGAGTCCCATTTGCATCAACCGTGATCGATGACCAAACGAACGAAGATCATCTGGCGCAAACCAGCGCGCACTTCTGAGATCTTCAGCGGACTTTTTAACTTTGTCGGACATGGCGTTCCTCCCGTCTTTCGACCATTGCCGATAGTACCATTTTTCAGGCAATCAGGTTGGGTCTGTACTTTTCATTGATACCTTATGTATGCGCATACACTAACAAGATGTCAAGCAAACTTACATGTCAAAATGGCAGAAACATCTACGTGAAATAACCGATAGATTCAGCAATTGACACGGATTGCAACAACATGTATCAAAATATGTATGCGCATACATACGGCTTGAAAATTTACAAGCTACATAACAACAAGAACAAGCAACACCAACGCCTTATGGGAACCACACCATCAGGCACACAGGGGACACCCCTATATTCAGGAATACGTCATTTGGGAGGAATCTTATGACCGGACTTTTTAAATCCATCGCCGTCGCTGCTGGCTTTGCTGCCATGGTTGCATCGCCAGTACTGGCATCTGCCGCCGATCTGCCAAGTAACATCCGCCTTGTAATCGGTTCAAAATCAACAGGTGGCGACACCTATCAGAACAGCGCCATCGTTGCCGAAGCACTGGCCAAGAAACTCGACATTAATGTCAAAGTTGATGCGGTTGGCTCAAGCGAAGCTTTCAAGGCATTGCAGCGCGATTCGCGTGGCACCACCATCATGATCTTCCATGACCAGTCCTATCTTGGGAACCTGTATGGTGTTCGTGGCTATGACGATATTTTTGAAAACTATGTTGTCGGCCCGACGGTCGCGATCAATCCGGGCAACGCATATCTTGTCCCGAAAAACTCGCCGATGCAGTCCATGGAAGACGTGATTGCAGCAGCCGCTGCTGGTCAGCGTATCCGGGTTGCCATTCAGGCAGGTGGTGTTTCAGAAATTGGTTTCTCGGCCCTGAAAAACGCGGTTAAAGTTTCCTATCCGGGTGCCGAAGCAAACATCGTTCCGGTCAATACCGGATCCCAAGCTGATAAAAACCAACTGATGTTTGATGGTCAGGCAGACGTGATCAATGGTTCGGTTCAGGCCAACGAACAATTCACCCAGCTTTCGCCAGACGATCAGAAAGCCATGCGCTTCATCTGGCTGACCGCACGTAAAGAAACCATCGCACAGGCAAATGCTGAAGGTATGGGCGACACCACCCGTGACGAACTTCTCGCCTTCACCACCCCGAATGTCAGCGTCACCCTTGATGGTTCAAAAGACTTCACCTTCGACAAGGAATTCTTCTTCCTGTTCAACAAGGACATGGATGCCGATCAGATTGCGGCCATTGATACGGCGCTGAAGGAAATCTATGCCGCTGGTGATATCCAGAAAACCCAGAAAGCATCGTTCTTCATCCCGAACTACAAACCGCAGGCTGAAGCAGCGACCTATCTGAAAGCAAAGCGCGACGAATACCGTCACGTTATCGACGCGATTGCCACCAAGTAAATGCCGGTTGGCCCGGCATTAATGTGCCGGGCCGCTTTTGCCTGATCTGGTGGGATGCATATAAGCCCGCCGTTATTTCCCGTTAAAACACCCCTGCCCGATTTCCCTTTTGCTTGGAAATCAGTACCATGGGGCAAAACAGGCACATTCCGGAGGCGTCCCATGTCGTTTGACTCCCCCTTTAATGTGACGATTGATTTCAGTACGTCACATATGATCTTTCCCACGATTATCGCCGTGATCTTGGGGATTTTATTGATCACTATTCTGATCACCCGTGGCAGCACCATGCTGGCAACTGTGACCAATGGTGCATGGTGGCCTGCAGGCATCGACCATAAGCGTTTCTTTGGTACGTTGGCCCTGACCGTGGTCTATTTTCTGGCCATGCCCAGTGTCGGGGATATTTTTCCCAATACCGGCCTTGGATTTTACCTGTGCTCGATCCCGTATCTGTTCGCGCTCAGCACGCTGTTCTTACATGAACGAAGCCGCCGAACACTTTCGATCGCTGCTGCCAATGCGATCATCGCACCAAGTGTCGTCTGGTACATCCTGTCCGAACTTTTCAATATTTCGCTGCCTTAAGGGTCGTTGATCGACCCTATTCTGGCGCGGATTGAGCCAAGAGATTTATCATGGAACTCCTATCCATTCTGACACCGATGTTCTTCGCACTGGTTGCTGTTGGCACCGTGATCGGCATCATTTTTGGGGCGATCCCGGGCATGACGGCGACCATGGCCGTTGCTGTTTGCCTGCCGTTGACCTATTCGCTGGGACTTGAAAACGGGCTGGCTCTTTTGCTTGGTCTTTATGTCGGGGGCATTTCCGGCGGTCTTGTCCCGGCGATCTTGCTTAATATCCCGGGTACGCCTTCATCGATAACCACCACCCTTGATGGTTATCCGATGACCCAAAATGGCGAAGGCGAACGTGCGCTTAAGATCGGCATTACCTCATCACTTGTCGGGGGTTTGATCAGCCTTGCCGCACTTTATCTGTTCGCCCCGGCATTGGCCGACTTTGCCATCAAGTTTTCCTATATCGAAAAATTCCTGATTATCTTCTTTGCCCTAACCGTGATGGCTGCCCTTTCAAGCAGTCTTTTGGTTGGTATTTTCAGTGGGTTTCTTGGCATCTTCATCAGCCTGATCGGCGCCTATGACATTTCGCGTGGTGGCAATGGTGAATTGCGCCTCGTGCCGGAATTCCTTGAATATTATCTTGAAAGCGGCTTTTCCCTTCTGCCGGTTCTGATCGGCTTGTTTGGCTTGGCAACCATTCTGATTGAAGCTGAGCGGGGCATGAAAGAAGGTCAGGGACTTTCGGGTGTCAAAATCGGCGGTAAGCCATTTAAGATTTCGGTGTTCAAAGGTCAGATCGTCAACCTGTTCCGATCATCGGCCATTGGCACCTTTGTTGGCATTCTTCCCGGTGTTGGCGGCAGTGCGGCATCCATTCTTGCCTATAGCCAGGAAAAGAATTTTTCCAAGAACCCGGAAAAATTCGGCAAGGGTGCCCCAGAAGGTGTGATTGCATCAGAAAGTGCAAATAACGGCCTGACCGGCGGTGCGTTGGTGCCGTTATTGTCACTTGGTATTCCCGGTGATTCGACCACGGCTATTTTGATCGGCGCTTTTACCCTTCAGGGTATTCAGGTTGGCCCTCTGTTTATCGGCAACAATCCGGTAACGTGGAATGCCATGATCATTGCCATGCTGGTCGCAAACATCGTGATGTTCCTTGTCATGGTCTTTGCCATCCGCCATCTGGCCAAGGTTGTGACGGTTCCAAAAAACATCCTGTTCCCGATCATCCTGATGATGTGCGTGGTTGGTGCCTATACGATCAATTACGGCGTGATGTTTGATGTCTGGACGCTTTTGATCTTTGGCTTGTTTGGCTATTTCGCCCACAAGGTCGGGCTTGAAATTGCGCCCTTTATCATTGGCTTCATTCTTGGTCCGTCGGCCGAAATCTATTTCGTCAAAAGTCTGGAATCATTTGGTACGTTTTCGATCTTCTTTACCAAAAGCTGGATCGCCGGATTGCTATGGGTTTTGATTGCACTTTCGATTGCTTTTTCGATCTCGGTCGCACGTAAAAAACACCGCATCGAAAACGGATCAGACAAGCCGTAACCCACATTACGGCAACGACAAACACGACTGGGCAAGAAGTGACAGCTCCCTCCCTGTGCTGTAATCGGCCACATCACCGTGGCCACGCTTCTTGCCCCCTTTTTATCGCTGATGTAATGTCCAAATCAGGTTGCGCCAACCGGTTTTGGACTTTAACCATCGCCCTGCATTTCAATGCGCAAGGCCGTTAGATCAAGAGACAGAAACACTTGTCATCTGCACCCAAAAACAGCGATCCGATCACCGCAGCCGAGATCAAAGGCGGTACTGTCACGATGGAGACAGTCGGGCGGATTGCGGGCGTATCGCAAGTTACGGTTTCACGCGCGTTAAATGATCCCAAAAAAGTTTCCGCCAAAACCATGCAGCGCATTCAAGATGCAATAGAGCTTACCGGCTATGTGCCCAACATGGTGGCTGGTGCGCTGGCATCTAAACGCAGCAAACTGATTGCAGCATTGGTACCATCGATCACCAACGTCATTTATGCCGATCTGATGCAGAACTTTATCGATGTCATTCGCGGGTCTGGCTATCACGTGCTAATGGCCGAAACCGGTTTTTCACAAGAAGAAGAACAAGCCGTCGTTGCCACAATGCTAAGCCGCCGCCCCGATGGTGTTCTGTTAACGGGCATTCACCATTCAACAAGCTGCAAGCGGATGTTGCTTGGTGCGGGTATTCCGGTGGTGGAAGTCTGGGATCTTACGGAAAATCCACTTGATGTCTGCATTGGCTTTTCGCACATCAAGGCCGGGGAAACCGTTGCCCGCTATGCCGTGCAGCGCGGTTATGAAAAGTCGCTGATTGTATCGGCGGGGGATGAGCGTGCGCTGCGCCGTAAAGATTCATTTGCCGCCCAGTTCGGGCAATTGACCGGCAATGCCCCAATCGAAATTCTGTATGAAGCCGGGGCGACAATCGAACGCGGGCGAAACGGTTTGGCATCGGGATTGGACAAAGGGTTTGAGAAGGGCATTATCATGTGCAGCTCGGACCTTCTGGCCCATGGCGTTCTGATCGAAGCACAGGCACGCGGCCTTCGCGTTCCCAAAGACATCGCCGTTATCGGCTTTGGCAATCAGAACTTTTCGCCCTTTACCCTACCTGCCTTAACCACAGTTGAAGTCAATCGCCCCTATCTTGGCAAACAAGCCGCCGAGGCATTGGTGGCACGGATTGATAATAAGCCCCTGCCAACCAAATCAATTGATATTGGATTTGAAATTATCGAGCGATCTTCGACCTAGTTTCAAACAGATCACGTCAAGCAAAGCGGCGAAACAGCCCGCGCCGTTCCCGACAAATCAAGGTTAGTCCCGCTTGGCGCGCAAGGTTCACAGCCGTCAATGTTGGCCCGGACAAAGTCACAAGCCCTCCGACACCGCATTGAACGGTTTTGGTGACGATTTCATAAGAACAGCGACTGGTCATCAAGATAAACCCGCCTGCGGTTTCAATTCCCTGGCGTGCAATGGCACCCAGAACTTTATCAAGCGCGTTGTGGCGACCGATATCTTCGCGGGTCAGCACGATGTTACCGCTAACATCGACAAAAGCACTGGCATGCAAAAGCCCACCGCCTTCACGGTTCCGGGTTTGATGATCAGGCAAAGCATCAATGGCACGAAGAACAACACCCTGCGGCATATTGCCCGGCGTGACCGTGCCGATTTTATCCATTGCAACCGCGTCAAGCGATTGAACCCCGCAAAGACCACAGCCTGATCGCCCTTCAAGGGTGCGTTGGCGGGCATCAAGACGATCAAATACGTCTTCGTGCAAATCGGCCTCAATCACATAGCCCTGAAGCGTTTTGCGCACATCACGCAATGTGATCTGCGATACGTCATCGGCAATGCCTTCAGACAAGGCAAAACCAACCATGAAATCTTCAAGATCGTGCGGGGAAACCATCATGACCGCGTGGGAGCGCCCATTAAAGGTCAATGCAGCGGGCACTTCGGCCTGCAAGGCCATGGGTGCGTCATCATTGCCGTCATTGCGCGTAACAGCACGGGCCAGATCAAGGTCACGTCCATCGACAATATAATTGTCTGATGATTTAGAATTCATGCGGTTTCTTTAACCTTACGGATCGCCGGGGCGGCTTCAAGGACCAGCGGATCAAACCCTTCATGCTTATCAGCAATCAGGTCAAATAGCTGCTTGCGCATACGCGGTTCCCAAAAATCGCTGATATGGCCTGCAACACCTGCGACCCCTTCTGCGTGGGGTTTGGATCGAAAATAGGTCGCGATCTGATTGGCCATATAGACAAGCTTATCAGGTGCCATTGCTTTTTACTCTTTGACTGTAAACATTTCTGTACATATTCGGATATGCCAGACACTGCAGCTTAGAAGTTATAGCACAGTGTCTGGCAAAATATCCTATTCGGCGGCATCCACACGCGGTTTGATCCGGCGCGAATGTTCGGCCTGACGATCATATTCCACCTGCCAGTCGCTTGGCCCGTTACTTGACGCGACCTGAACGGCTGTCACCTTGTATTCCGGGCAATTGGTTGCCCAGTCGCTAAAGTCGGTGGTGATCACGTTGGCCTGCGTTTCGGGATGGTGGAAGGTTGTATAAACAACACCCGGCGCGACGCGATCGGTGATGGTGGCGCGAAGGGATGTTTCGCCAGATCGCGAAACCAAACGGATCCAGTCGCCTTCACGAACCCCGCGTTGTTCAGCATCATGGGGGTGGATTTCCAAAAGGTCTTCTGGATGCCATGTGGTGTTTTCAGTACGGCGCGTTTGCGCACCGACATTATACTGACTAAGGATACGCCCCGTTGTCAGAAGAAGCGGGAAGCGCGGCCCGGTGCGTTCATCGGTTGCGACATATTCAGTGACAACAAACTTGCCCTTACCCCGAACAAAGCCGTCCATATGCATGACCGGCGTTCCCTTGGGCGCCTTGTCATTACATGGCCATTGGACCGAACCATCGCGTTCCAGAAGATCATACGTGACATTCGCAAAACCCGGTGTGGTGGCGGCAATTTCGGCCATCACCTGTGACGGATGGGTGTAGTTCCAATCAAGCCCCATCGCACGTGCAAGGTTCTGGGTGACTTCCCAATCGGCAAAGCCGTTAAGGGGCGTCATGACCTTACGCACACGGTTAATGCGGCGTTCTGCGTTGGTGAATGTCCCGTCCTTTTCAAGGAAGGTCGAACCGGGCAGGAACACATGGGCGTAGTTTGCCGTTTCGTTCAAAAACAGGTCATGAACGACAACACATTCCATGGCCGAAATACCGGCTGCAACATGCTTGGTATCGGGGTCAGATTGCAGAATGTCTTCGCCCTGAATATAGATGCCTTTGAACGTACCTTCGACGGCAGCATCTAGCATGTTGGGAATACGAAGCCCCGGTTCGTCATCAAGTTTAACGCCCCACATTTCTTCGAAAATATCGCGGGTCGCACTGTCTTGGATATGACGATAGCCCGGCAATTCATGCGGGAAGGAGCCCATATCACAGGCCCCCTGCACATTGTTCTGACCACGCAGCGGATTAACCCCCACACCCGGACGCCCGATATTACCGGTCGCCATGGCAAGATTGGCAATCGCCATTACCGTGGTAGAACCCTGACTATGTTCGGTCACACCCAACCCGTAATAAATCGCCCCATTGCCACCCGTGGCAAATTCGCGGGCCGCTTTGCGCATGATTTCCGGGTCAACGCCGGTGATCAAGGCGATGGCTTCGGGGCTGTGTTTTGGATCAGAAACAAATGTCGCCCAATCCTGGAATTCATCCCAGTCACAGCGTTCACGCACGAACGCCTCGTCAAACAGGCCTTCGGTCACGATGACATGGGCCAATGACGTCAGAACCGCAACGTTGGTTCCCGGACGCAGCGGGATATGTGCCACAGCTTCGATATGCGGGGAGCGGACAAGATCAATCCGGCGCGGATCAATCACGATCAGTTTTGCCCCGTCGCGCAAACGTTTTTTCAAACGCGAGGCAAAAACAGGATGCCCATCCGTCGGGTTGGCCCCGATCAGGATGACAACATCGGTATGTTCAACAGAATCAAAATCCTGCGTCCCGGCAGATGTCCCGAATGTAGTTTTAAGGCCATAGCCGGTTGGCGAATGGCAAACACGCGCACAGGTATCAACGTTGTTATTGCCAAACCCGGCACGGATCAGTTTTTGAACAAGGAAGGTTTCCTCGTTCGTGCAACGCGATGACGTGATCCCACCCAATGCACCCTTGCCGTATTTCGCCTGAATGCCTTTGAACTTATCGGCCGTAAAGCGAAGGGCTTCTTCCCAACTGACTTCCTGCCAAGGGTCATCGACACTTTCGCGGATCATCGGGTTCAGGATACGGTCCGTATGGTTGGCATAGCCATAGGCAAACCGCCCTTTGACACAGGAATGCCCGCGGTTGGCCTTACCATCCTTATAGGGGACCATCCGCACCAGTTCTTCGCCGCGCATTTCGGCCTTGAACGAACAACCCACCCCGCAATAAGCACAGGTGGTGACAACCGAATGTTCCGGTTGTCCGATTTCGATCACTGATTTTTCCTGCAACGTGCCCGTCGGGCAGGCCTGCACACAGGCCCCACACGACACGCATTCGGAATCAAGGAAATCTTCGTGCATGCCCGGTGATACGCGTGATTCAAATCCGCGACCTTCGATGGTCAGGGCAAAGGTGCCCTGCACTTCTTCGCAGGCCCGGACACAGCGCGAACAGACAATGCATTTTGACGGGTCATAGGTGAAATACGGGTTGGTCTCATCCTTTGCCATATAGCGCGGATTTTCTTCCCCGTTCTGGCGGACCTTAACATGGTTGCCACCGTCATAGCCGTAACGCACATCGCGCAGGCCAACGGCCCCTGCCATGTCTTCCAACTCGCAATCGCCATTCGCCGCACAGGTCAGGCAATCTAGCGGATGGTCGGAAATATAAAGCTCCATCACACCTTTGCGGATTTTCTTCAGACGATCCGTTTGGGTATGCACAACCATGCCATCCGCTGCCGGTGTGGTGCAGGATGCAGGTGTTCCATTGCGGCCTTCAACCTCTACCAGACACAATCGGCACGACCCGAACGCATCGACCATATCGGTCGCGCAAAGCTTTGGCACTTTAATGCCTGCTTCCATCGAGGCGCGCATAACCGATGTGCCTTCAGGCACGGTTATGTCTTTGCCATCAATGTTCAGCGTGACGGTTTTTTCGGACTTGGCAGCGGGGGTTCCGTAGTCGACTTCTTTGATCAAGGACATCGTTCTCACTCCGCAGCTATGTCAAGCGCACGTGGCTTGAAATCATCAGGGAAATGGTTAAGCGCGCTCATGACGGGATAGGGCGTAAAGCCACCCAATGCACACAGCGATCCGAACTTCATGGTTTGACAAAGATCGGTCAGTAATTCGATCTGCAATTCCGGGTCTTCACCGCGTTCAAGCTTATCGACAACTTCGGTGCCCCGGATCGATCCGATGCGGCAAGGGGTACATTTGCCACACGATTCAATCGCACAGAATTCCATGGCAAAACGGGCCTGTTTCATCATATCGACCGTGTCATCAAAAACGACCACGCCTGCATGACCGATCAGACCATTTTGCTTGGTGAACTCTTCATAATCGAACGGGGTATCAAACAGCTCCTTGGGGAAATAAGCCCCCAACGGACCACCAACCTGAACCGCCTTAATCGGGCGCCCGGTTGCCGTTCCACCGCCAATCTGTTCAACGATTTCGCCCAATGTCAGGCCAAATCCAATCTCGTAAAGACCACCATGCTTCACATTGCCGGCAATCTGGATTGGAATGGTTCCCCGCGACCGGCCCATGCCAAAATCGCGGTAATAGTCCGATCCTTTTTCAAGAATAACCGGGACCGAACACAGCGAGATAACATTGTTAACAACGGTCGGGCGCCCCATGAAACCTTCAAGGGCGGGTAATGGTGGCTTGGCACGGACGACACCGCGCTTGCCTTCCATACTGTTTAAAAGTGATGTTTCTTCACCGCAAACATATGCGCCCGCCCCCATGCGGACTTCCATGTCAAACGCCTTGCCAGACCCAAGGACGTTATCGCCCAAAAGCCCGGCAGCACGGGCGACTTCGATGGCCTCGCTCATCACGTCAATGGCAACCGGATATTCCGAACGGGTATAGACATATCCCTTGGTCGCGCCAGTGGCGAGACCCGCAATGATCATGCCTTCGATCAGAACGAACGGGTCGCCTTCCATAACCATGCGATCGGCAAACGTACCGCTGTCACCTTCATCGGCATTACAGACAATGTATTTCTGATCACCCGGTGCTTGGCGCACCGTGTTCCATTTAATCCCCGTGGGGAACCCTGCCCCGCCACGACCGCGCAAGCCGCTATCGGTGACGGCTTTGACAATGTCGGCATCCGACATCTTAAGCGCCTTTTCAAGACCGGCCAGACCATCATGCGCCCGGTAATCTTCAAGCGACAGCGGATCAATGATGCCGCACCGCTGGAAGGTCAGGCGCGACTGGTTTTTCAGGAAGGAAATATCCTGTGTCTTGCCAAGGGAAAGCTTATGGTCCCCACCGCTTAGGAAATCAGATACGAACAGATCATCGACATCTTCAACCGCGACGGGACCATAGGCGAGACGGCCATCAGGTGTTTCGACCTCGACCATCGGTTCAAGCCAATACATGCCAAACGATCCATTGCGCACGATTTTGACATCGGCACCATTCGTTTCGGCCTTTTTGGCAATTGCGGCGGCAACATCATCTGCGCCCAAGGCAACAGAACCGGAATCAAGCGGGATATAGACTTTGATACTCATGACCGCACCTCTTCAAGGAGACGGTTCATGCGATCCGGGCTGACCCGACCGACAACCTTGCCATCAACCATGGCGGCTGGTGCGCAGGCACAAAGGCCAAGGCAAAACACTGGTTCCAAGGTGACTTTGCGATCAGTGGTGGTTTGTGACCAATCCACTTTCAAATGACGGCGCACCTGTTCACCAAGCTGATCTGCCCCCATTGCCTGACAGGCTTCTGCGCGGCAGATTTTGATGACATGTTTGCCCGCTTTTTCTTCGCGGAAGTCATGATAGAAACTGGCAACCCCGTGGACTTCCGCCCGGCTAAGATTGAGTTTCTTTGAAATGGTTTGTATTGCCCCATCGGGGATATGGCCGAATTCTTCCTGCACTTCATGCAGGATTGGCAATAACGGGCCTTCCAGCCCAGACATCTGGTCGCAAATATCCGCAACCCGGACGCTTTGTTCCTCGATCTGATTTGACATGCCAGCCTCTCTCACTAAGCAGTCTATGTAATTTTTTATTCTTCTATTGTTCTTCTAAGTAGTGTCAGCGATATAGATCGCCTGTTCAATAAAGCCGTCCCGTTACGCGATAGCGTAAACCTATCAAGCTGCTATCACGCCGTTTCAAGTTCCGATAAAAGCTTTGCCTGTTTGAGCAAAGCCGAGACAACCGGTGTTGCGGGTTCACGTTTGGCGGCGATCATCCCCACCATGTGGGTTGCATCGGGTTCAATGATCGGGATGGATTTTACCCGGTCATCCATGCTGAATTCCTTGATCATTTTAACCGGCATGATGCTGGCCCAGTTTCCCGTATGAACATGGGTAAACAGGGCAATCATTGAATCACTTTCAAGCGTGGGACTGATCCGTGCCCCGGCTTCTTTCAAATGCTGATTAATGATCCGTCGGTTTTGCATATCGGGGGTCAGCAAACACAACGGAAATTCAGCAGCCTCACGCCAGGTGATGCTTTCGCGATCACCAATATCGTCGAAGTTTGAGGTTACCAGATGATAGCGTTCGTAATAAAGCGGGATTGATGTCACCCGCCCAAGCGGTTCGTTATCAAGATAGGTAATGCCAACATCAATTTGCAGATCATCAAGCAGCGCCTGAATTTCACTCGACGTGCGTGACAATATAGCAAAAGTGACGTCTGGGTGCTTTTCACGAAACGGTGTGGTCAGTTCGTGCACCATCGAAAGGGCGGTCGGGATCACCGCAATCTGAACTTGGCCGGTCAAACCAAACCGCATTGCCCGCATTTCATCGCGCATGGAACGCGTACTGCCGACAATGTGGCGTGCCCATTCCAGAACACGTTCACCTTCGGGGGTTAATCCTTGATAGCGTGATCCACGCCGCACAAGAACAACACCAAGATGGTCTTCAAGTTGACGCAGCGCACTTGACAGCGTTGGCTGTGTCACGCCGCATTCTTCTGCGGCATGGCCAAAATGCTGCTGTCGTGCCAGCACCATAAACATTTCGAGTTTATCGATCATCTTCTTTCCAGCATGGCGTATGAGGCATCGGTTTTGGGATGCTTTGCTGTGGCGGTGGTCACGGTCTTTCTTAGGAGCCGCTTATTATTGGGAAAACACCAGGTTGGGGAGAGTGCTCCAGTTGCAGGATAACCGATTGCCCTTACACGCCAAAAGGTTATTCCTGCAACAGAACACGGGTCCAAACCGGATGAACTAAGCCCGGACCCAAGGCATGATTGTCCCAATCATGCCTGTGTTTGGTTGGCGGACAGACTTCGCCAACCAATCGGGCGCCGATCAGGGGTGTGCTGACCAGCGCCCTAAGCGATATTAGGCTTTGGACGATGCTTCGTGCCCGGTTGCCGTTCCATCACTTTCCTTGGTTTCCATGTAGTGTTTGTCATGGATAGGACGGACCATTTTGTTCGCAACCAAAGCAATCGCCAACAGGGCCGCCATGGCATACATGGTGGTGTTATACAGGCTTGAGGTCGGATCGACCGTCCCCGCCGGTGCAATTTCCATCAAACGCCCAATGGTCACGGTTTTAGCCGCTACCAATTGGTCAAGCTGTTCTAAGCCTGCACCAAACTTTGCCTGGAAGGCTGCTGGATCAACGTTTGCGGCCAAATCCCGGATCGAATTCGTGACCGAGGTTTGACGCAACTGGGTGATTGCCAACGGACCAAGTACACCTGCAGTACTCCACGCCGTCAAAAGACGACCATGAATACCACCGACATATTTGGTGCCAAAGATATCGGCAAGATAAGCCGGGATCGTTGCAAAACCGCCGCCATACATCGTGAAGATGATCATGGTCGCGGCATAGAACATCACCAGATAGGTGACGGCCGGATTGATGCTGACCTGTTCTGCTGAGAACGGGATCGACAGATAAAGTGCGATGCCCAGAACAAAGAAGCAGTAATAGGTGTTCTTGCGCCCGATATAATCAGAAATCGATGCCCAGAAGAACCGACCACACATGTTAAAGACCGAAATCATAAACACATATGTCGCCGCAAAGGCCGAATTGACCACCAATGGCAATGTCGTTCCAAAGATTTCAAACATCATGGTTTTGGCAACGCCAATCACCCCGATGCCTGCGGTAACGTTAAAGCACAACACAATCCAGATCAGATAGAATTGCGGCGTTTTAAGCGCCTGATCAATGTGAACGTTTTTCTGTGTGATCATGCGTTTGGACGCGGTATCTGCGGTCGGCGGTGTCCAACCTTTTGGCAACCAACCTTCACGCGGTACACGGTACGAGAATGACGCAATGATCATGACGATGAAATAGGCAACGCCAAGGGTAAAGAAGGTCGATGCAGCACCGGTGTTACCCGTACCTGCAATGTAAACGCCTTCTTCAATTGGAACCGGGGCGGATGCAACCTGTGCGGCACCGGCAACGACGACTTCGACCATCTGGCCGCCGACTTCTGCCATGCGCTTGCCACCTTCGGTAACAAGATTAACCGCACTTTCCGGACCAAGATATTCTGGCACTTTGTAGAAAGCAGACAGCAGGGCTTCTTTGATCGGGGTTGCGATCATCGCACCACCGCCAAAGCCCATAATAGCCATGCCGGTCGCCATGCCGCGCCGATCCGGGAACCAGCGAATAAGGGTTGATACCGGAGAGACATAGCCAAGACCAAGCCCGGCCCCGCCAATCACACCATATCCAAGATAAACCAACCACAATTCATGGGTGGCAATCCCAAGCCCGCCGATGATGAAACCACCGCCCCAGCAGAATGCGGCGACAACGCCGACCATACGCGGACCAACTTCTTCAAGCCATTTGCCCCCGAAGGCCGCGGCAAGGCCAAGGCTTACGATGGCAACAGAGAATATCCAGACAACGGATTGCAGACCCCAGTCGCCCGAGCTTGCAGCAACCACACCGAATTCCTTGATCAGTGGCGGGTTGAAGATACTCCAAGCATAAACAGAACCGATGCAAAGATGGATGGCAATGGATGCTGGCGGCACCTTCCAGCGGTTGAAATCGTCGCCCGCGACGATGTGCTCTTTCTTTAGCTTATCAAACATTCAGTCGTTCCTCCCGGTATTCTGATTTTTCTTACCCCCCACCATCCGTGATTTTCGTGATGGTGCATGGCAAACGCGGTTAAATCCGGAACTCTGAACATCGCAATCGCCATGCCATTCAGGCACTTACGCGGTTTTCTGTCATTTTTAGAGGTGAAACAGCGATATTGCAGCGCACGCGCATGGACAAAATGTCCAACCTTTGGCGCGCCCAAAATCGGTAAATGGACAAAATGTCCACTCGCATTCGCAATATTTTTATTGAAAAAGAAACAACCACCTTTACGTGCACAACACAGCTTCATGATGCAATTAACAGCGCGTTCTACTGCAGGATTTGCCAAAGAAAGCTGGCTTTACTTTAAATTTCTATGCCTGAAACAGGTTAGGCTCACAGCAGTTGGCACACGACCACACAGCGCCCCTTTTTATGCGCAAACTGTCACCGCCTAGGGAATCTAATACCCATCTGGCGTTGGACATTTGAATGTGCCCAACGCCGTCAGTCGCACATTTCGGGGTTAATTTACTTCGGGCAACCAGATGGTAAAGGTGGTGCCTTCGCCGGGCTTGCTTTGCACATTTAGGGCACCGCTTTGCCGATCAATCAGGGTCTTGGTTATAGACAGACCAAGACCCGTTCCTTCACGACGCTTGGTTGTATAAAACGGATCAAAGATGCGGTTTAACACGTCGGCATCCATGCCCGATCCGGTATCACGCACGGTAATCAAAATACCCGGTTTTCCATCGCGGTCGGCATCGGCATCAATCAAGGTCAAGGTTCCACGAACCGGCATGGCATGCAGGGCATTGACCATCAGATTGACCAGAACCTGCTGCAATTCGGTTCGGTTCATCAAAACCAGCCGGGTAGATGTTTGTTCGCGGATAACTTCGATCTCTGCACGACCAAGTAAATGGGCAACCAACGGCAAACAATCATCAATGACCTGCCCGACACTATGCCGTTCCACAAACCCAGCATATTCTTCAGGTTTGGCAAATTGCAGAAGCTTGGTCACGATCAGGTTGATGCGATTGACCTGTTCGTCAATCAGGCGAATTTCCGTATCGGCCAGTCTTACGTGATCGCCCAAAATTTCACGCAAAACGTCAAGATTGCCTTGAATAACCGCGACCGGGTTATTGATTTCATGGGCAACGCCTGCGGTGATTTCGCCAATGGCGGCAAGCTTTTCAGACATGATCAATTGTTTGGTGGTGGTTTCAAGCGCCTGATTGGCATCGCGCAATTCACGGGTGCGGGCATCAACGCGGGCATTAAGTTGATCATTCCACGCCCGCAGGCGTTTATCGCGTTCCTGCACCTGATCGAGCAGATCATCAAGATGTTCTGCAACAAGCGAAATTTCGTCATGAACCTGATTAAGGTTGGTACGTGCGGAAAAATCGCCACTTTCGACCCGACCAATCGTATTGGTCATACGCTCAAGCGGTTTAAATATTCCACGCGCCCAGCGCAAAAATATCGGAACAGAAAGGGCCGCGACAAACAAAAACGCCCCGATCAGGATCAGCAGGCTTTCATATTTGGTTTGGGCAAAAGGCGCTTCGAGAAAGCCGACATACAGCATCCCAACCCGCTTGCCATAACTATCAATGATTGGCTCATAGGCTGAAATGTACCAATCACTGACAACAAAGGCCCGATCCAGCCAAACCTTGCCATCTTCAAGCACGGCCTTGCGCACAACACTTGAAACCCGCGTTCCCAACGCGCGGCGATCGGCAAATAAACGGACATTCGTGCTGACCCTGACATCATCAAGAAACAGTGTTGCCGTGCCTTGGCTTCCTTCGGGCAGGCTGCTTTGCCTATAGACCAGATCATTGATCGTATCGATGAAAGCCAAATTCTGATTAAGTAAAATCCCCCCAACCAATGCCGCCTCCCCACCCGATGGCAGGGTAATGTGGCTTGCGGAATGTACGACCATGCCACGTGTTTCTGCATTGCGGGCGGTTGGCACCGCGTTTGGCGTTTCAATAAGATCAAGGCGCGCACGGGCCGCAAGATCAGGCGAGATTGCCGCAAGGTCGGTATTGCTGAAAATATCAATGCCGGTCGAAGATTGCCCGCTAAAAGCGCTGGCAACAACAGGCCAGCCCCCTTCCCCATTGGTGTCGCTGCTTTGATCCGTTTTGTCGATCATATATAGAAAATCAAGGCCCAATTCGCGCTGGCGTTCTGCGAGCAAGGCATCGACTTCATCGCGATTTTCGGACGTCAGAACGCTGCGAAAGGCGACGGATTGGCCAAGGGATTCTATCTGTTCGCCGGTATTTTCAAGGATGTGGGTGAAATATTGATGGGCAATTGTCAAATCGCCACTCACTTTGGATGTCAAAAGTGCATCAAACTTGGAATTCCACCGCACCATCATCATGCCCAACAACAATGGCAAGATGACAAGGGTTGGCAAAAGCGCAATCGCCAGCAGCTTGAACCGTACTGATCGCGTGCGCTTGGGTCGCTTAAAGTCAGACAGCGACAATAGCTTCATCACAAATCCCAGCTTGCGCATTTACGATCAATCGTTTTACGCGACACCCCCAAACGCCGGGCAGCTTCGTTGCGATTTCCACCGGTTTTATACAGCATAGCCAGTATGTGGCGGCGTTCCATCTCGTCCAATGTTTCATCGCCTTCAACAGCAGTTCCCTGATCTGCGCGTTCTTCGCGAAATTCATCGGGGAAGCGCCCCAGGATCAAGGTGCGTTCAATCAAATTGCGCAATTCACGCACATTACCCGGCCAGTCATAGCGCGTAAGCCCGGCACGAACAGCCGCATCCATGGGCACCTGTCGCACGCCAAGCTGTTTGGAAAGTTTGGTCATGAACAATTCGCCCAGTTCAAGCACATCATCGCCGCGTTCACGTAACGGCGGCATTTCGATATGCATGACATTGATCCGATAAAACAGATCAGCCCGGAAATTCCCAGCTTCGACTTCGGCTTCAAGATCAGCATTGGTGGCAAAGACAAACCGCAAATCCACCGGCGCTTCGCGTTCTGATCCAACCGGGCGGATACGGCGGCTTTCAATCGCACGCAAAAGTTTGCTTTGCGTTGCCAGTGAAAGTTCCCCGACTTCATCCAAAAACAGGGTTCCGCCCTGTGCATGCATGAACAATCCATCACGGGCCGATTGCGCACCGGTAAAGGCCCCTTTGACATGGCCAAACAGCTCGGCCTCGATCATCTCAGATGGGATGGCGGCACAGTTGATCGGCACAAACGGTTTTTGCGCACGATCCGATAACGCATGCAACGAACGCGCAGTCACCTCTTTGCCCGTCCCGCTTTGCCCGGAAATCAGGATCGAGGTTGGCAATGGCGCCACACGGGCGATGGTTTCGCGGATTTCCTGAATTTGTGCGGAATAGCCAATCAGCTTATCGCGCAACAAGACGTGATCGGACGTTGCGCGCAATTCATGGCGCAAAACATGGTTTTCACGGCGCAATCGCATACGATCAAGACACCGCGCAACCGCGTTTAAAATCTGGTTGGATCGGAAGGGTTTTAGAACAAAATCCACAGCCCCGGCGCGCAAGGCCTTGATCGCGGTATCAAGATCGGCATAGGCCGTCATTAGGATCGCGTCAGAGAAAAAGCCGATCTCACGCTGTTCGGTTAGCCATTCCACCCCGCTTTTACCCGGCATGATGTTATCAAGAATAACAACGTCGAAATGGTGCTGATCCAAAAGGGCGGTGGCGGCTTCACAATCGGCGGCCTCTTCGACCCGTTTGGCACGCGGGCCAAGGGTGCGGACCAGAAAATTGCGCATGCCCGGTTCATCATCCACAATCAGAATGGACGCCTTTTCCAGCCACGGACCAAATTCCGGGCCCGGCGCATTGTAATTTTCATCGTTCCCAACGGGGGGTGACGCCCCTTCGGGCGCACCCAAGACGTTCGATTTCATGCTGTACCTCCGCTGAAACTTGTTTTTATTTTTTAAAAGCTTAGTTCAGCGGAGACCGAAAAGCAAAACCGTTGGTAGCAGGCCACGAGAAATTGCACCTAATTGGCATGGACAGCACCATCAATTAGGCGCTGTTTTTCTTAGCTTTCCTTGCGATGAATGGCAAAGGGCGACCAACATTGACTAACCGGCATGACTTCAAGCGCATTGATATTCATATGGCCTGGCAAGCTCGCCACCCAGAAAATGCTTTCGGCGATGTCTTCGGGCTGCAACGGGTCTGCTCCGCCATACAGTTTGTCATAGGCTTCTTTGTTCCCGCCGGTTCGAACAAGGGTAAACTCGCTTTCCGAAAGGCCGGGTTCAATTGACGTGACCCGCACCCCGGTCCCAGCCAAATCACAGCGCAGCCCAAATGAAAATTGTTGAACAAAGGCCTTGGTCGCCCCGTACACATTGCCGCCCGGATAAGGCCAGTTCGCGGCAATAGAAGCCAGATTGATAATCGCACCTTTGTTTGCAATCAATTTATCAAGCATGATCCGGGTTATCGCGACCAACCCCTTGGTGTTGGTGTCAATCATGGTCATCCAGTCATCAATATCGCTTTTTTGTGCCGGTGACGTGCCAAGTGCAAGACCGGCATTGTTGACCAGTAAATCAATCTCGGCAAACGCAGGCGGCAAGCTATTGATTGCAGCGGTTATCGCATCACTATCTTGAATATCAAAACACAGGGCATAGGCCGACTTTGCCCCACCCAGTTCCGTTACCAGCGCATCAAGCCGTTCGGCACGGCGGCCAGTAACGATCACTTTCCATCCTTCCGCGACAAATCGTCGGGCGGTGGCGGCACCAAAACCGGATGTGGCACCGGTAATCAAAGCTGTTTTGGTCATGATCGTCTCCGCTATGTCGATAGGTGAAAGATGAAAGATAAAAGCTACATCCATGATGGATGAATTTAAGGAACTACAAACTGATAAATACTGTCTGGGTGATGCCAATAAACGCAATGAGAACCAGACTGATCGCGCAAACCCGACGCCACAAAATGCTGCTGAGCCGATGATAAATCATCTCGCCGGGGAAATAAGCCAGTACCGCCACAACAAGCAAAGGTAGGGCAAGTAAAAGGAACCCGTCGGGCAACATCCCTGCCCCGGCACGGGTGGCAAATCCCAATGCATCGACCGCCCCGAAATAGATCGCAAGCGTGTTGCGAACACGCACATCCTGCGTCCCCCCGGCAAGCAGCCATGCCGCAGCCAACGGTCCCCCGACCGCAAAACCCGACATCATGATGCCAACAACAAATGCCAGTAGCGCGCCAATAACGAAATGCCCCATCCATTTTGGCGGATGATGAAGCATGGCAACGAAGGCTGCCAAAACAATTGCCAGATTGGTTGCAATCCGCGCGGTTTGATCATCAAGCGATACCGCGACATAGGGACCAACCACCGCCCCGACCAATCCAAACACCAACAAGATCGCGCAGGCGCGCCAATCGACCTTGGACCGGTCAAAGTCTCGCAGGATCAAAAGCGTGATCGCGATATCAATCAGCAAAATGATCGGCGTTGCCGTTTGCGGCGGCAATAAGGATGACAGGCCCAGAGCCGCAAGCAACGCAAAACCAAAACCGGTCACACCGCGAAACAATGCAGCGATCGCAATAACCAGTCCCGGTATAATCAATTCCATAAACATCACGCTGGCCAAATTCTTGTCATAAGGACCAATTACGCACGCAGACCTTGGCGGCGTTAGAGCCAGCAATTCGCTTTTCATAGGGCCACAAACCCCACTGGCCCTAAATATTGTTTGGTTCTGGCCCTATGGATTGGGAAATGAGCTGGGTTAGCTAGCAAGATCAAATTTCATCGGGTTCACACCAGACAGGAGCCAGCATGACCATACTTGCCAAGCCAAACATGACCAATCATTGGATGCCTTTTACCAATAACCGCATGTTCCACGAAGAACCCCAGATGTTCGCCAAGGCCAAAGGTGTGAAGTACTGGACCCCCGAAGGTCGTGAACTATTGGATGGTGCTTCTGGTCTGTTTTGCTGTGCCGCCGGTCATGGCCGCCCGGAAATTGCCGATGCGGTCTATAAGCAGCTTTCCACCCTTGATTATTCCCCGCATTTTCAGCGTGCCGCCCCGATATCGTTCGAATTTGCCGAAAAACTTGCCGGTATCCTGCCCGATGGCATCGACCGGATATTCTTTGCCGGATCGGGGTCAGAAGCCGTCGATACCGCAATGAAGATGTGTCTTGCCTATCACCGTGCCACGGGTAATGCACAGCGTACCCGGTTTGTATCACGTGCATGGGGCTATCATGGCGTGAATCTTGGCGGAACATCCTTGGCAGGCATGGTCAATAACCGGCGCGATTTTTCCGGGATCACCTGTGATGTTGTCCATATGCGCCATACCTGGACCGATGAACAACGCTTCACCCGTGGGCAACCTGAAACCAATGCCGATCTTGCCGATGATCTGGAAGAAATCTGCAAAACATATGGCGGTGATACAATTGCCGCAGTGTTTGTTGAACCGATCGCCGGTTCCATTGGCACGATTGTTCCACCCAAAGGGTATCTCGAACGCCTGCGCGCCATTTGCGATAAATACGGTATTCTTCTTGTATTTGATGAAGTCATTACCGGGTTTGGCCGTACGGGTTCTGCTTTTGCTTCGCAGGAATTCTCTGTTAAGCCAGACCTGATTACGATGGCCAAGGCATTGACCAACGGTGCCATTCCCATGAGTGCGGTTGCCACCAGTGCCGAAATTCAAGGTGCCGTTTTTGAAGCTGCCACGGGGGATCGCCCGGAATTCTTCCATGGCTATACCTATTCGGCCCATCCTGTGGCCTGTGCGGCGGGGATGGCAGCGCTTGATATTTATACCAATGACGGCCTGTTTGATCGGGCAAAATCATTGTCATCGCATTTTCTAGATGGCGTTTTTGGCCTGCGCAATTTGCCCCATGTCGCGGACCTTCGGGGCTATGGCATGATGGCGGGCATTCAGCTTACACCGAGCAGTGCGCCGGGTGAAAAAGGAAGCTGGGCCCAGCGCGAATTGTTCAAAGAAGGCCTGCATATCAAGGCAACCGGTGATGCAATCATCTTTGCCCCGGCACTGGTCAGCACCGAAGACAATATCGATGATATGGTTGCCATCCTGCAAAAGGTTCTAGGCACCCAGATTTAGGCATTTTGTTTCCACGGTTTGAGAAACAAAACAATCAAAGGGACCGCGCATTACTGTGATGCGGTCCCTTTTTCGTGATCACCCATCACGGTCATGATTGCATCGCGCAGTTGGGTAATGCCTGCGGCAATCTGGTTTTTGTCAATCGCGGCAAACCCCAGTCGCAACCGATTGCGCGGGGCGGTTTCTTCATCCGCGAAATGAACATCGCCCGGTTCCACCAGAACGCCGCGTCGGGCGGCTTCGCGATGGACCGACCATGCATCGACCCCAACAGGTAGAACCACCCAAACAGCAGACCCGCCTGTGGTCGGGATGACGTGGGTTTCCGGCAATTGTTTGGATAATTCAGTTTGCATGATCTGCCATTTTTCCGACAGGCGATCACGGGTACGGCGCAAATGCGCATCCAAATGGCCTTCGCCGATAAACAGCGCCATGGCACGTTGATCCTGCCCGGATGGATGGCGATAATTCAACCGACGCAAAGCGCGCAGTTCCTTGATCAATTCGCTATCAGCCAAGACATAGCCAATGCGAAGACCGGGAAACATCAGCTTGGTCAGGCTGCCGATATAAACAATATGCCCCGAATTATCATAACTTTTAAGGGCGGCCCGCTGATGTCCAAGATAGTTCAATTCATGTTCGTAATCGTCTTCGATCACAATGAAATCATCTTTACGGGCGCGTTCAACAATCTGCAAGCGCCGATCAAGCGACATGGTGACACTGGTCGGGCATTGATGGGACGGCGTTGTATAAACAACATCACAATCTTTAAGCTGTTTGGAGTTTGCCAATCCTTCGCTGTCAATTGGAAGCGGCATGATGTCGGCCCCTGTCGCGCCAAAGATATTGCGCGCATCGACATAGCCGGGGTCTTCAACACCAACAGTTCGTCCATTGCCCGCCAGCAATTGCCCCACCAAAAACAGCGCGTTTTGCGCCCCGATGGTAATCAGCAATTGTTCGGGATGCGCACGCAATCCGCGATGGGGCAAAATGCGGGTGATGATCTGTTCAAGAAGCTGGGGGTCGTCCATATCGACCATATCGCCAACCCAGCTTTGCGAATGGGCCAAACTTCCAGCCAGACGCATGGAATCGCGCCACCGCGATATGGTCGCCTTGTCCGCAGCCACCTGCCCATAAATGAACGGATAGGGAAAATCGCGCCAGTTGGCCGGTTTGACGATGTTCCGTGCCTGCGTAGGGCGAAGCTGCAAATGCCGGTTCCACAAATCCGGGTCACGTTGCGGCGAAAACAGCGATGCGGTGCGGGTATCGACACTTAGACGAAGTTGCTGACGGATATATTGTTCATTCACAAAATGCCCGCGCCGCCAAACTGCGGTTAGATAACCATCATCAAGTAGCTTTTGATACACCAGCACAACCGTATTACGTGACACCTTCAATGCCGATGATAAATCACGGGTTGAAGGCAACGGTTCATGCGATGGCAAACGGCCTTCCAGAATCGCATCCACCAACCCCTGATGAAGCTGCTGCTGAAGGGTTTGACCACAGGTTGTCGGGTCTTCTAGGCGGATATCTAACATCGGGCACGACCGTTTTATTTTGGCACTGCAACAATTTAGCTGTTCTGGCACCATAGTTTTTGCCTTGTGGCTCTATTACTAGAGTAACCGGGAGTTATACCCTTTTGTCAATGGCATAACATGCGAACTAGAACCGTGAATTAAATGCGGTCGGTCCAGGGAGCTATGTCCACCAGGGAGGCGCATGGTGCGCCGCAAAAAGGGAAAAATCCCGGCTATCAGGAGACATACGGATGACTAAGTTCACTTCCGGCCCCAAAATTAACCGGCGCACACTTCTAAAAGGCTCACTGGCCGCCGGTTCCGCGCTGGCAATGCCAGCCATCATCAGCAAAGCTGCTCTTGCCTCTTCGGGTGAGATCAACATTCTGATGTGGTCGGACTATCTGCCAGAAACATTTCTAAAATCATTCACCGACGCCACGGGCATTAAAGTCAATTACACCGGCATCGGTTCGAACGAAGAACTTATCAACAAGCTGAAAGCTTCCAAAGGTCGCGGCTTTGATATTGTTTCGCCGACCAACAACCGTGCGCTTCAGTGGAAGGCACTGGAACTGCTTCAGCCGTTTGATATGACCAAAGTCGCGATTGATGCGGTGAACCCGGCCATGGGCAAAATCGGCAGCACCGATTGGGGCTTCGCCACGGATGAAACATATTGGTTGCCGCACATCTGGGGCACTGAAGGCCTTGCATGGCGTACCGATCTGTTCAAGCCTGACGGCATGTTCCCGTCCTATGGGGATGTATGGGCCGATAACAATGCCGGTAAAACCATGGGTCGTGCTCATTCGATGATGCTGGGTGCCGGTCTTTACATGGAAACCATTGGCGAACTTGAACCGGGTGCGATGTGGAAAGCATACACCTCAGAAGAAGCCATGCGACCGGTATGGGACAAGGTGACGGCATGGTGTACAGCACGTAAAGGCAACATCAAGCTGCTTTGGAACGATGCTGACACCCAGAAAAACGGCCTTCTCAACGAAGGCGTTATTGTCGGTCAGACTTGGGATGGTCCGCCGCTTGCCCTTAAATCCGCAGGTGAACCGGTCATGTACCGCGCACCAAAAGAAGGTGCGATGGCGTGGGTCGATGGCATGGCGCTTCCGACGGGCGCGGCCAACATCGAACAGGTTTACGAATTCATCAAATATGCCTTCATGCCTGATCTGGCCGGTGAGGCGATTGATCATCACGGATATAACTCGCCGGTTCTTGGGGCTGATAAATATGCTGGTGAAGCATATGCCAAGAACTTTTCCGATGCCTATCCGGGCGATGCACTGGCCAAACTCAACCCGTGGCCGTCTGAACCGCAATGGTATGCCGATATTCGTACCGAATATGCAAACCGGTTCGAAAGTGCCAGCGCCTAAAACCTATTGCACAATCGGGCGGCACGGCACATCGGCGTGCCGCCCTTTTCCATTTTTATTTGCGAAATATCCACCTGCCCGCCGCATATCCGGCGCGCAGCGTGCATGACATTTTTCAGGGGTTGCCAGGTTTATGACCAAAGAGATTTCGCTTGAGCATGTCTGGGTCGAATTCGGTGAATTCACCGCCGTCCAGAAAGCAAACCTGAACATCGCTGGCGGCGAGTTCTTTTCATTTCTTGGACCATCTGGCTGCGGCAAGACAACATTGCTGCGCTGTATTTCAGGATTTCAGGAACCAACCCGCGGTGTTGTTAAGATCGGCGGCAAAGACATGAAGGGGGTCGGCCCAAACAAACGTCCCACCGCCCTTATCTTTCAGAATTTGGCACTTTTCCCGCTGCGCACAGTTGCCGACAACATTTCCTTTCCGCTTGAAGTCCGCGGTGTTGATAAAAAAACACGCCGCAAACGTGCTGATGAGCTTCTTGAACTGATCGCCTTACCCGGGCAAGGCGACAAGAAAGTCAGTGAACTTTCCGGTGGCCAAAAACAACGTGTGGCCATTGCCCGTGCCTTGGCGGTTGAACCAGATATTCTGTTGCTTGATGAACCGCTTTCCGCACTTGATCTTAAACTGCGTCAGCATATGCGTACCGAACTTCGGTCCATCCAAAAACAAGTCGGCCTGACCTTTATCTACATCACCCACGATCAGGGCGAAGCATTGACCATGTCAGACCGGATTGCCGTGATGAACAAGGGCAAGATCGAACAAATTGGCGATGGCAAATCGATCTATGACCATCCGACAACCAGTTTCGTTGCCTCCTTTGTTGGGGAAAACAATGTTCTTGATGCGACGGTTCTAACCAACGACGGCAAGATGATGGAGATTGATGCGGGACTTGGCACACCGTTTAAGGTTGAAAGTCATCCTGCTGGTGGTCCTGCACTCATTCCGGGGGATGCCTGCCAATTATTTATCCGCCCCGAAGCCCTTAAAATTACCAAGGATGAGAACAGCATCAACCAGTTTGACAGCCAGTTTGTCTCCGAAGAGTTCGAAGGCAATATGCGCCACATCGTTCTTGATGCGCAGGGCAAGAAAATCAAACTATCGCTGATCAATGATGGTGCGAATGCGATTGGGCCAAATGCCCCGGTCAAACTTGGTTTTGCGCCGGAACTTGGCATTGCTCTGAAACCCGGCGAATTGGCCAGCGCGTAAACGAGGGGATAGACCAATGCGTGATCTGTTTTATGACCTCGTAAGACGCAATGGCATGGCGGTTGCCATCTATTTGATGCTTGCGGTCAGCTTATGGGTGTTCGTTCTGATCATCCTGCCACAACTGACAATGCTTGATTATTCGTTCCGGCTTAACCTGCCGCCGGGCAAGATTGGTGGACCTGAAGACATCTATACCATTGATCAATATCGCTATTTCTTTCAAGGCAGCGGATCATCGGGGGGGCTAAATACCCTTGATATCAGCATTCTGTTTAAAACGCTGTTGTCTGCGGTTTTTGTCACCGTCTTTGATCTTATCATCTGCTATCCGGTGGCGTTCATTCTGGCGAAATCATCAACCGGGGCCAAGGCGCGGCTGCTTGTTCTTGCGCTTATTGTCCCATACTGGATCAACGAAATCCTGCGTGCTTTTGCCTTTCGGATTTTGTTTGGCAGTACGGGGGTGATTAATGAAGTTGGCATGGGACTTGGTCTTTTTGAAAGCCCGGTCGATTTCATCCGCGAGGATGTGGCACTTTATGCCGGGCTGGCATATGCCTACATCCTTTTGATGATCTTCCCGCTTTATAACGCGATTGAAAGTCTTGATCGCAACCAGATCGAAGCAGCTCAAGACATGGGTGCGAGTTGGTGGCAAGTTCATTCCAAAGTTGTCATCCCCTATGCCAAACCCGGTATTGCTTCAGGCATGACCATGGTTTTCATGCTGACATCCGGCGCACTTGCCGCCCCGCAAATCCTTGGTGGCCCTTCGAACCTCTGGTTCACGCAACTGGTCTATCAATGGTTCAATTCCGGGGGGAACTGGCCACGCGGATCGGCCTACGCCATGATCCTTTTGGTGGTTTGCATTGCCCTTGTATTGCTGACCATGCGGATATTTAAGGTATCAATCGGGGAGATCAAACGATGAAGATCAAATCCCCAACATCAATGGTGCCCGGTATTTATCTGACACTGTTCTTTGCCTATTTGTTCGGCCCGCTGATCATTATGGTGATTACGGCATTCAACTCGTCAAACTTCCCGCGTGTCAGTCCGTGGGAATGCTTTACCACCGATTGGTTTGGCAAACTTGTTGCCGATGACAAACTGATCGAAGGCCTTGGCAATTCGCTTTTGATCGGGTTTGGGGTCGTGGTGGTTGCCATCCCGATTGGGTTGGCCGCGGCCATCATGCTTTCGCAAGTCGGGCCGAAATTGCGTGCATCTCTTTATACGATCTTTATCGCACCGATCTTGGTCCCCGGTGTGGTGATTGGTCTTTCGACCCTGATTTTCTGGGATCGGGTCGGTACGTTTTTTGACGCGCCTTATGAAAGCTTTTTCTATGACGGCACGTTTCTGACCATCTTTGGTCAGGTGACTTTTATTGCGGCCTATTCAATGCTGGTGTTTTTGTCGCGTATTCAGCGTTTTGATAACACCCTGACCGAAGCTGCCCTTGATATGGGGGCAACCCCGACACAGGCCTTTGTAAAGGTGCTTTTGCCTTTCATGGCGCCGGCAATTGGGTCGGCAACGGTTTTGGCATTTTTGGCGTCGCTTGAAAATTACAACACCACCGTCTTTACCATTGTTTCAAGCAGCACCTTTACCACCGTTCTGTCATCAAAAGTCCGCTATGGACTTGATCCTTCGATCTCGGCTGTGGCGGTTATCATCATATCCATCACCTTGATCGGGGCGATCATTTATGAATGTCGCAACCGGTATCATTCCAAGGGATGGGGAATGATCATCGCCGAACGCCCGGTCCTTAAATATGCGACCCATCCGGGATCAGTGGCCGCAATTTTGGGACTGCTTGCGATAGGTGCGGTTCTGTTCATCCAGAACTATGATTCAAGTGCCTGCACAGCCCAGATTTTGGAAGACAAGCGTGCCCTTCAGCAAAAACTGATGGAACAACAGCAGCTTGAAACACCAAAACAAAGCAGCCCGGCACCGACAACACCAACGCTGGGTCCGCTTGGCAACGATGCGACAAGCACAGCCCCATCCAGCCCGTTTGGGGGCAATGCAGGCAGCATCTTTAGCCCGGAAAACCTGTCGGGATCATCGAATGCTACCCCGGCAGCGCCAAGCACGGCTCCTTCGTCTGGCGGCGGGGGTATTTTCGCCCCAGAGAATTTGACAGGAAATGGTTCGGATTAAGTTTTACTTCGGCCAAATTAATCTGAAATGACAAAGGGCAGCATTACGCTGCCCTTTGGTTTTAACACCCAATCAGATCGCAGATTTATTGCGGAATAACCGCCGTTGCCTCGATCTCGATCATGGCTTCATCTTCGACCAGCGCACTGACGACAACCATGGTCATTGCCGGGAAATTCTTGCCAAGCACATTGCGGTAGGCCTGTCCGACTTCGCGCTGTTTGGCGAGATATTCCTGTTTGTCGGTGACATACCATGTCAGTCGGGTCAGGTGTTCTGGCTTGCCCCCGGCAGCTTCAAGAACAGCGGCAATGTTTTTAAGCGCCTGTTCCATCTGACCGACGAAACCCTTGGCCACAAAAACCTGATCGGCGTTCCAGCCAATTTGTCCACCGATATACAGCGTTGCACCTTGTGCCAAGACGCCATTTGCATATCCCTTGGGCTCTTTCCATCCGTCTGGCTGAACGATTTTATGCATTTTTTTCTACCACTTGATTGATTTCTTTTGCGATTTTGGCACGCAAGTCATCTGGCCATGCCACCGACTTCCCGGCCCCTTTTTTCGTAAAGACCAGCGTTAATGTTGTTTTCAGGCGTTGCTCGCCCCCGGCATGGGCGGTGATTTCGAGATCAAGACTGGACCGCCCGATCCGCAGCGGATCAAGACGAAATTCAAGAACATCCCCCAGCATGCTGGGTGCGGTGAAGGCGACGGTAAGACCGGCTGTTGGGACAGCGGCCTGCATCGGGCCATGCATGGTAGGAAAACCACAGCCAATCACCGTATCAAACCATTCTTCGACCGTGGCATTAACCATTTCAAAATAGCGGGGGTAAAAGACAATCCCCGCTGGATCGCAATGTTGAAACAAGACCTTTTGCCGGTAGGTAAAGACTGCCATATCAGACCCCCAGATACCGGTCGGCAAGATCGTCGGTCAGCTCATTAACCGCACCACTCCATGCGGTGACGCCCTTTTCGACGACGACATACCGATCCGCAACACCTGAAAGTTCTTTAAGCGATTTGTCGACGACAAGGATCGTCAGGCCCGATTGTTTTAACTGATTGATCGCAGCCCAGATTTCCTTGCGGACAACGGGTGCCAATCCTTCGGTTGCTTCGTCCAAAATCAAAAGACGCGGATTGGTCATCAATGCCCGGCCAATGGCCAGCATTTGCTGTTCACCACCCGATAACGTCATTGCCTTTTGATCGCGACGTTCGGCAAGGCGCGGGAACAAACCCGCCACCCGGTCAAAGTCCCATTCGCCGGGACGAGCGGCCGCAATCAGGTTTTCCGTCACACTTAAACGGGCAAAGCACCGACGGCCTTCTGGCACCAAACCAAGGCCAAGGCGGGCAGCCTTGTGCGAGGGCATTTTTGCCAAATCCTGCCCGGCAAAGCGGATTGAACCATCCCGATGTTCCATCATGCGACAGATGGTTTTGATCGTGGTGGTTTTTCCCATGCCGTTGCGGCCCATAAGCGCAACCGCCTCGCCTTCATTTAACGACAAATCAATGCCAAACAGCGCCTGCGATGCGCCGTAAAAGGCCGTAACCCCACTAAGTTCGAGAAGTGCAGTCATATCAGGCATCCTCCCCGAGATAGGCACGTTTAACGTCATCATTGGCGCGAATGTCATCAACCGTGCCGGTGGCAATGATCCGGCCATAGACCAGAACCGAAATCCGATCGGCCAGCGCAAAGACCGCATCCATGTCATGTTCGACCAAAAGGATTGGGGCCTGCCCCCGCAAACCATCAAGGAAACCGGTCAGGCGTTTGGACCCTTCTGGTCCCATGCCTGCCATTGGCTCATCCAAAAGAAATGCTTTTGGTTCAAGGGCCAAGGCCACCGCCATTTCAAGTTGGCGACGTTCGCCGTGCGAAATATCGGCTGCACGCATTTGTGCGCGGTCGGCAAGACCAACCCGTTCAAGCTGTGCCATTGCCGGTTCGATCAGCGATGCGTCGCTTAGAACCGGGCGGAAGAAACGAAACACCTTGCCGCTAACCGATTGGCGGGCAAGCATCACATTCTGCAAAACCGAGAATTCCGGCATCAAGGATGACACCTGAAACGTTCGGGCAAGCCCCATACGCGACCGTGCGACCGCATCCAATTCGTTGATGTTTTGACCGTTGAAATGGATGTCGCCACTGTCTGATTTAATCTCGCCCGCGATCTGTTTGATCAGGGTCGATTTACCCGCCCCGTTCGGACCGATCAAAGCGTGAATTTCGCCGGGACGCAGATCAAGCGTTACCGCATCACTGGCCAAAAGCGACCCGAACTGCTTGGTGACATTTGAAAGGGTAAGAATGGCATTAGGCATGTTTACGTTCCCCCGCCAATACACCGACAAGTCCGCCACGGGCAAACAGAACAACAATCAGCAAAAGCACGCCAAGCGGCAATTGCCAGAATTCCCAAACCCCGCCAAGAAGATGTTCAAGGATGATGTAAAGCCCTGCCCCTGCCAGCGGTCCGAACAAACGTCCAACCCCACCCAGAATGACAAACACCATGATCTCGCCCGACATATGCCAAGACAACATGCTGGGGCTGACAAACCGGTTGAGATCCGCATAAAGGGCACCGGCCAATGCCGTGATCATTGCTGAAATGACAAAGGCCACCAGACGAATGCGGAACGGCGCAATACCAACAGCAGTCATACGCTGCGTATTCTGACGCGCCCCTTGCAATGCCAGACCAAAGCGCGACCGGATCAGAACGGCTGAAAACGCCATGGCAATGCCCAGCATAACCGCACAAAGCGCAAAGAAGCTGATCGGATCAAGGGTATTAAGCCCCGGGAACCCATTGCGCACATAGATCGACAACCCGTCTTCCCCACCATAAGCTGGCCAGGAAATTGCGAAGTAATAGATCATTTGTGCGAAAGCCAGCGTGATCATGATGAAATAAACACCGCTGGTCCGCAGCGTAATCGCACCGATGGCAAGTGCGATCAAAGCCGATGCAATCAATGCAACAATCCAGATAATGATCATCTGGGTGGTGCCTTCAAGTTCGAACGGCCAGGACATGATCGGTTCATAATTCAGCGCATGGCTGGCAAGGATACCGGCAGCATATCCGCCAATCCCAAAGAACGCCGCATGGCCAAAGGACACAAGCCCGCCATAGCCCAGAACAAGATTAAGCCCGACACCCGCCATGGCAAAAATCGCCACCTTGGTTGCCAATGTAATGATGAACGGTTCATCCATGCCAAGCGCGATCAACGGTACAGCAATCAGTGTAATGGCAAGAATGGAATTGATAAGTGTTTCGCGGTTCATGGTCATATCAGGCTTCCGTCCCGAACAAACCGCTTGGACGCAGGAACAAAACCAACGCCATAACGATATAAATCAACATGGATGCAAGTGCGGAACCAATGGCGGTTGCACTGGACGGATCAAGGAAGGTTGCGAATGCGTGCGGCAATAAAAACCGCCCCATCGTGTCGGTAAACCCAACCAAAAGCGATCCAATCAGCGCCCCTTTGATTGATCCAATGCCGCCAATCACAATCACAACGAATGCCAGAATAAGAACCGGCTCGCCCATTCCGACCTGAACCGATTGGGTGGTGCCAACAAACGCACCGGCAAGACCGGCAAGAGCAGCACCTAGGGCAAAGACAATTGTGTAAAGACGATCGATATTCACACCAAGGGCCGCGATCATACCCCGATCTGCTTCGCCTGCACGGATACGAATGCCAAGGCGGGTTTTCCCGATCAACAGGAACAAGCCCGCCGCCACGACAAAGCCAGCAATAATGATGGCAAAACGAAACAGCGGATATTCAACATCACCGGGCAGAATAACCGTGCCCGTCAAAAATTCAGGGACGCTTAGAAACAGCGGGAAGGATCCAAAAATCCACCGCGTGCCTTCGGAAAAAATTAAAATAAGCGCAAAAGTCGCCAGAACCTGATCAAGGTGATCACGATTATATAAGCGGCGAATAATTAGCATTTCAACCAATGCACCGGCAAGGGCCGCGGCCATCAAGCTGGCAACAAGGCCAAGCCAGAACGAACCGGTCCATGCCGCAACTGCCGCACAGGCAAATGCACCAACCATATAGAGCGAGCCATGGGCCAGATTAATCAGCCCCATCACGCCGAAAACCAGCGTCAGCCCCGATGCCATCAAAAACAGCATCACACCGGACTGCAGGCCGTTTAAAAGCTGCTCGACGAAAAGAGAGAACATTATTGAATAACTCCGTCACAAGGTGGTCGGGGGCCGATTTTAAATATCGGGACCGGCCCCCACCGTCTTGTTCGCTCGTGATTACATCGAGCATTCCGACGCATAAGCGTCAGAGTGGTCTTTAAGGCCAATACCAACAATTTTGTTGGTCAGAACGTCGCCTTCTTTCACGACTTCACGAACGTAAATGTCCTGAATCGGATGCTGGTTCGGACCAAAGACAAATTTGCCGCGCACCGAATTGAAGTCAGCTTCACGCAGCGCATTGCGGAAAGCCTCCTTGTCGGTAATGCTTGCTTTGCCCATTGCTGAAAGCAGCAGGTTGGCCGTATCGAAACCAAACGACGCATAAAGCGACGGCAGACGGCCATATTCAGCCTGGAAGGTTTCAACAAATGCCTTGTTGGTCGGATTGTCGATGTCTTTTGACCAGTTCGAGGTGTTTTTAACACCAAGTGCGGCATCACCAACCGCACCAAGGATACCCTGATCCATCGAGAATGCCGGGCCGATCAGCGGAATATCAACACCCGACTGGGCATACTGTTTCATGAACGCAATGCCCATGCCGCCCGGAAGGAAGAAGAAGACGCTATCAGCACCCGAAGCACGGATCTGTGCGATTTCGGCAGCGTAATCGGTCTGGCCAAGCTTGGTGTAAACTTCACCGGCGATATCACCAAAGAAGAAGCGTTTGAAACCGGTAAGGGAATCTTTGCCCGCCGGATAGTTCGGCGCCAGAATGAAGGTGTTTTTATACCCTTCGGTCGATGCATAACCACCGGCAGCTTCGTGCAGGTTGTCGTTCTGATAGGAAACTGCGAAATAGTTCTTGTTGCAGCCTTTGCCAGCCAACTGCGACGGTGCAGCATTAACCGACAAATACAGCTTGTCTTGTGCAACTGCAGACGGAACAACAGCCATGGCAAGGTTCGACCAGATGATACCGGTCAGAACATCAACCTTTTCCTGTTGGATCAATTTGTCTGCAAGCTGAACCGCAACATCGGGTTTGCGCTGATCGTCTTCGATCACGACTTCAAGTTCAGGATTGTTTGCCTGTTTGACGGCCAGCATAAAGCCGTCGCGTGCATCAATACCCAGACCAGCACCACCGCCCGAAAGCGTTGTGATCATCCCCACCTTAACCGGATCAGCCTGCGCTGCGCCGGCAACAAGCAATGCAGCCACTGCTGCAATGGTTGTCTTCATACCCTTCATTTAAGCCTCCGTGTTTATACATTTATTCATTTAGCAACACGTTGATCCCACGACATTTATGTCTTTTCGCGTCGTGGTTTTTACGAACTTGATGCCTGCCCCTGATCTTGCAGTATTTGCATCATGCCCGTCCATCCTCAAAGCGTGGTTCGCACCCGCCAGAGTTCAGGAAACAGTTCTACTTCCAGCATTTTCTTCAGATAACTGATACCACCCGTGCCCCCGGTCCCGCGTTTAAAGCCAATCACGCGCTCGACCGTGGTCACATGGTTAAAGCGCCAGCGACGGAAGTAATCTTCGAAATCCACCAACTTTTCAGCCAGTTCATACAGTGACCAATGTTTAGCAGGGTCGCTGTAAACCGTGTGCCAGGCGGCAATCACCGCATCGTCTGGTGTATAAGGTTGTGAAACATCGCGCCCCAAAACATGATCGGGAAGATCAATGCCTTCGCGTGCCAACAGGCGCAGCGCCTCGTCATATAGGCTGGGCGTTGCCAATTCGGTCGTCAGCAATTCAAGAATGTCTTCGCGGTGTGCATGCGGGCGTAACATCGCAGGGTTGCGGTTGCCCAGCATGAATTCGATCTGACGATACTGATAGGACTGGAAGCCTGATGACGGACCAAGCGCATCACGAAACGCCGTGTAGTCGCTTGGCGTCATCGTGCGCAATACGTCCCATGCGTTGTTTAGCTGTTCGAAAATCCGCGACACACGCGCTAGCATTTTAAATGCCGGGCGAAAATCCCCCTTGCCCATGACAGCGCGGGCCGCATTGATTTCGCGGATCGCAAGTTTCATCCAAAGTTCAGACGTTTGATGCTGAATGATAAACAGCATTTCGTCATGGGCATCAGACTTGGGATGCTGTGCACTTAGGATCGCATCAAGCGACAGATAATCCCCATAGGACATCTGATCGGAGAAATCCGTTCGCGCACCCTCGATGCTGGGATCATAAGGTTTGGTTTCTGTTTTTTTGATCATGTTACCGCATTCCGTTTATGGAATTCCGGCTTATCCCACGCCTTGGTTTCCATGATCTTGGCCAAAATTTGAACCGCACCATCAACATCAGCATTATCGATATAAAGCGGGGTAAAGCCAAAGCGGATAACATCGGGCGCGCGGAAATCACCAATGACACCGCGTGCGATCAGTGCCTGCATCACGGCATAGCCCTGATCAAACTTGAACGATACTTGCGATCCACGATGTTCCGGGTTGCGCGGACTGACAAGGTCTAGCATTGGGCAGGTTGCTTCGACACCGGCAATGAATTGTTCGCAAAGCTCAATACTGCGTTTGCGGATATCGGCCATATCAACGCCATCCCACGCCTTCAATGCTTCTTCAAGAACCGTCATTTGAATGACCGGCGGCGTACCAACACGCATGCGCGAGACATCAGGTGCCGGGGTATATTCTGGATCAAAGGCAAATGGTGCGGTATGGCCCAGCCAACCCGACAAAGCAGGTCGGATGGTTTTGGCGTGATCCGGGCGGACATAGATAAATGCCGGGGCACCGGGGCCACCGTTCAGGTATTTATAGCTACAGCCAACTGCAAAGTCGGCATTACATCCGGCAAGATCAACCGGCACGGCACCCGCCGAATGGGCAAGATCCCAGATCACAATCGCACCCGCTGCGTGGGCCAGATCGGTGATGCGTTTCATGTCATACATGCGCCCGGTGCGATAATCGACCTGGGTCAGCATCAAGACAGCCAGATCTTCGTTGATCAGGCTGTCGACATCTTCCGGGCTTGGTGTTTTAAGAACATGGCCCTTATCAAGGCTTTTGATCAGGCCGTCGGCCATATACAGATCGGTTGGAAAATTGCCATTGTCAGACACAATAACCTTGCGATCCGGGCGCATTTCAAGTGCGCTTGCCAAGGCCTGATAAACCTTGATCGACAAGGTATCGCCCATCACGACAGTACCGGGTGCTGCCCCAATCAAACGCGCAACCAGATTGCCGACACGTTCGGGTTGCTCCATCCATTTGGCATCATTCCAGCCCCGGATAAGCATTTCCCCCCATTCATCTTCAATCATCGACTTGGCACGATTTGCCGCCGATTTCGGCAGCACGCCAAGCGAGTTCCCATCAAGGTAAATCACACCTTTGGGGATATGGAACAGGGATTTGGTGGCGGCAAAGTCGATCATGCAGACGGTTCCTGTTTCAGTCTGAAGCGCTGAATTTTTCCAGTCGCGGTTTTTGGCAGTGTCTCGATAAAGACGATGGAACGCGGGTATTTAAACGGCGCGATCGTCGCTTTTACATGATCTTGAAGCTGTTTGGCCATCTCAGGTGTTGGATGGAAACCATCCGCCAATACGATATGGGCCTGAACAATTGTACCGCGTTCTTCATCGGGGGCGCCAATGACCCCGCATTCCGCGACAGCAGGATGAGACAGCAAGGCTGATTCAACTTCCGGCCCGGCAATGTTATAGCCCGACGAGACGATCATATCGTCATTGCGGGCGGCAAAATGGTAATAGCCGTCTTCATCAACAAAGAACGCATCCCCGGTCAGGTTCCAGCCATCACGGACATAAACACACTGACGCACATCACCAAGATAACGACAGCCCGTCGGACCCCGCACAGCAAGTCTGCCAACCGTACCAACCGGAACTTCGTTCATATCATGATCAACAATTTTGGCTTCATAGCCGCCAACCGGACGCCCGGTGCAGGCGGCATGACTGTCACCAAAACGGTTGGAGATAAAGATATGGAGCATTTCCGTAGCACCAATGCCGTCAAGCATCGGTTTACCGGTTTTTGCCATCCATGCGTCATAGACCGGGGCGGGTAAAGTTTCCCCCGCCGAAACAGCAGCACGAAGCGATGATAAATCGGCACCTTCATCCATTGCCGAAAGCATCACGCGATACGCCGTTGGTGCGGTAAAGCACACGGTCGCCTTATAGGTTTCGATGATCTCGATCATGTTGGGTGGGGATGCTTTTTCAAGCAAGGTTGCCGTCGCACCAAAACGAAGCGGGAAGATCGCAAGTCCGCCCAGACCAAAGGTAAAGGCAAGGGGTGGTGATCCAACAAACACGTCATCCGGGGTGACGTTCAGAACTTCTTTGGCATAGCCATCGGCAATGATCAGAAGATCACGGTGGAAATGCATGGTCGCCTTGGGGCTTCCGGTCGTGCCAGATGTAAAACCAAGCAATGCCACATCATCACGCCCGGTTTTGACCGCCTCGAATTTGACCGATTTGGTCAGGGCAATGCGGTCAAGTTCCGCATCGTGATTGGCCGTGCCATCAAACCCGATAACCTTTTTAAGGTGCTTGCTGTCTTTGGCACAGGCAACCATTTCGTCCATCAGGCGCGTATCGCACAAGGCGAATTCTATTTCGGCCTTATCGACGATCTGACCCAATTCGCCCGCGCGCAGCATTGGCATGGTATTGACCACAACCGCACCGGCCTTGGTTGCCGCCAACCAGCATGCAACCATTGCAGGGTTATTGGCCGACCGGATCAGAACCCGGTTGCCCGGTTTAACGCCGTAATCTTCGACAAGTGCATGGGCGATCCGGTTGGTCCAGTCTGCGAGTTCCTTGTAGGTGCGCTGACGACCATTTCCGATCAGGGCAGTGTTATCACCAAAACCCTGTTCGACCATCTTGTCGGTCAGTTCGACCCCGGCATTCAGATATTCCGGGTAATCAAACCCATCAAGATTGATTTCCGGCCAATCTGCGACCGGGGGTAAATTGTCCCGTGTGAAGCTATCGGTATGTGCGGTTGGTCCGAGCATTTTGAAGTCCCTGATACAGCCATTATTGCGCCAGCGTTTGCCGTGCGATGATTATTTTCTGGACGTCGGACGCGCCTTCATAAATTCGAAGGGCGCGAATTTCCCGGTAAAGCTGCTCGACGATGTGGCCACTGCGCACACCATCGCCGCCATGAATTTGCACCGCCTTATCAATGACGGTTTGTGCATGATCGGTAGAATAAAGTTTTGCCATCGCGGCTTCGCGACTGACCCGCGCAGCACCGCTGTCTTTGAGCCACGCGGCGCGATAAACCAGAAGCGCGCTCGCATCGATATCCAGCGCCATGTCCGCAACATGCCCCTGAACCATCTGAAGATCAAAAAGCGGTGCGCCAAATAATTGCCGTTCTTGAACCCGTGTTACAGTTTCATCCAGTGCACGGCGGGCAAAGCCAAGGGCGGCTGCCGCCACGGTTGATCGGAAAACGTCCAAAACTGACATGGCAATTTTGAACCCGTCTCCGCCCTTGCCAATCAGGGCACTTGCCGGAATGCGGCAATCGGTGAACTTCAACCGGGCCAGCGGATGGGGGGCAATGGTGTGAAGACGTTCGGCAATTTCAAGACCGGGGGTATCGCCCGGAATGACAAAGGCTGAAAGCCCCTTGGCACCCGGTGCTCCGCCAGTCCGGGCAAACACGCAATAAAAATCGGCAATGCCACCATTGGAAATCCAGGTTTTTTCGCCATTCAGAACAAAGTCATCCCCGTCGCGCACGGCATCAAGGGCGATATTGGCAACGTCTGAACCTGATTGCGGTTCAGTCAAAGCGAAGGCAGCGATCCCTTTGCCTGAACGCACTTTTGGAAGCCACTCCCCCCGAAGGACTTCGGTTCCAAACAAAGAGATCGCGCCACTCCCTAGCCCCTGCATGGCAAAGGCAAAATCTGCCAAACCGTCATACCGCGCAAGCGTTTCACGGATCAGACAAAGCGAACGCACATCAAGTTTCGAGGTGTCATCGGTGTGGTCAATCGCAGCATGCGAAAGCCATCCACCACCCGCCAGCCGGGCAACGAGATCGCGGCACGCATCATCAACATCGCTGTGGTCGATGCCATCAAGATTGGCCGACGCCCATGCATCAATCTTTGCCGCCAGCTCACGGTGGCGGTCTTCGAAGAACGGCCAATCAAGGTAAGATGTATCGGCCATCAATTTCCCTCAAACACCGGTTTTTCTTTGGCGACAAAGGCCTTATAGGCGCGATTGAAATCTTCGGTCTGCATGCAAAGTGCTTGGGCCTGTGCTTCGGCCTCAATCGCCTGTTCGATCGACATATTCCATTCTTGGGCCAGCATGGTTTTGGTCATCATGTGACCGAAATTCGGACCTTGGGAAATGCGGGTTGCCAACGTAATCGCTTCGGCTTCGAGAACATCTGCCTCGACCAGACGGTTATAGAACCCCCAACGTTCGCCTTCATCCGCCGACATAGAACGACCGGTATAAAGAAGCTCGGCCGCGCGGCCCTGTCCTATGATGCGCGGCAGGATGGCACATGCCCCCATGTCACATCCGGCAAGGCCAACACGGGTAAACAAAAATGCGGTTTTCGAAGCAGCCGTTGCAAGGCGAAGATCCGATGCCATGGCAATGATTGCCCCGGCCCCGACACAAACGCCATCCACCGCTGCAATCACCGGCTTACCACAGCCAATGATCGACTTGACCAGATCACCGGTCATGCGCGTGAATTCCAAAAGACCTTTCATGTCTTTGGCGATCAGCGGACCGATAATGTCATGCACATCTCCGCCAGAGCAGAAATTGCCACCGTTTGATCCAAACACGACCGCCTTGACATCATCGGCATAAACCAGATCGCGGAAGGTATCGCGCAGTTCGGCATAGCTTTCAAACGTCAGCGGGTTTTTACGGTCCGGGCGATCCAGCGAAATGACCGCAACGTCACCTTCCATCCGCCAATTGAAATGGGTTGGTTTGATGTTGGCCATTTTAGTCATGGGGCGCCTCGTTATGATGGGAAATGGTACGCAAAATTCGGATCAAGGCATCGGCGTCACTTGATGACAGGTCAGAAAACAATTCCGACACCCAGCTTTCATGAACCAATGCACGTTCGGCGAAATCCTTTTCGCCTTCCTTGGTCAGGCGCACGATCGATGCTCGACGGTCATTTTCAACCGGCACACGCACAATCAATCCTTCAGCCACCAGCCGATCAACAATGCCTGTGACATTGCCGTTAGACACCATCAGGGATTTGGAAAGCTCGCTCATGCGCATGCCATCGCGTTCGCGGTACAAGGCAGCAAGCACATCAAATCGCGGTAAGGTCGATCCAAATTCAAGTCGCATTTTTTCGCGCAACTCGCCTTCGATCTTGCGCGATACTTTCAGAATCTGAAGCCATGCCCGCAAACGCGCCTTTGACAGATCAGACGTTTCATTTCCCGCCTGACCAGTAAGACCTTCGGAATTGTTCATATTCATATTTCTCCTCCCGAAACGGAAATCGCCTGTCCGGTAATCGATGCCGCCGATGGGCTGCAAAGCCACATCACGGTATCGGCAACTTCTTGGGGTTGGATAAGCCGGTTTTGCGGGTTGATCTTTGCAAGGCTTGCGCGCGCTTCGTCCACGGTCATGCCGGTTTTTGCGACAATATTTGCCACTGATTTTTCAAGCATCGGCGTTTCCATAAAGCCCGGACACACCGCATTGACCGTAATCGGGCTTTTAGCAATTTCGGCTGCCATCGACTTGATCAAGCCAACAACCCCATGTTTTGCCGCACAATAGGCCGTAACATAGGCATATCCCTTAAGCCCGGCAGTTGATGCGATTGAAATCAAACGCCCCGGCTTGGTCTTATCCATCACAGCCAACCCTTCGCGGAAGGTCAAAAACGTTCCGGTCAGATTGACATCAAGGGTCTGTTTCCAAAGGTCGACCGATGTTTTGCCAATCGGCGCACTTTCCGCCATGCCTGCATTGGCAATCACCAAATCGGGCGCGCCGATCACATCGACCATGGTGGCAAACATGTCGCGGACAGATGTTTCATCGGTGACATCTGCAACAATTGCCGTGATGTTTTCATGATTGGCAACCTCGGCCAGCACATCGGACCTACGCCCTGACACCGCGACCTTAACCCCGGCATCCGCCAGCATACGGGCCATAACCGCCCCCACGCCGGTTCCTCCACCGGTAATCAATGCACGACGAATGGCAAGGTTGCTCATGATTGGTTACACCTTTCCACTCATGACATCAGAACGTTCTGCCAAACGCCACATCTGATCGCGCCCGGCATAATAGGGGGCAGGCCAGTTTTCTGTGCGATTACCAAGGGTGGCTGCTTGATGAAGCGTCCAATACGGATCCGCCAAATGTGGTCGGGCCAAACAAACAAGGTCCGCACGCCCGGCCATCAGGATCGAATTAACGTGATCGGGCTCATAGATATTACCAACCGCCATGGTCGCAATCTTGGCTTCGTTGCGAATACGATCAGAGAACGGCGTTTGGAACATCCTGCCATAAACCGGTCGGGCATCCTTGGTCGTTTGACCTGCCGACACGTCACAGATATCAACGTCATTGGCCTTTAGAATACGGGCAATTTCAACCGCTTCTTGCGGTGTAACTCCGGCATCACCGACCCAGTCATTAGCCGAAATACGCACCGACAAAGGCTTGTCTGCCGGCCATGCGGCACGCACCGCATTGATGACTTCCAACGGATAACGCATCCGGTTTTCAAGCGACCCGCCATATTCATCAGAACGGGTATTGCTGACCGGGCTGATGAAGGATGACAGAAGATACCCATGTGCGGCATGGACTTCGATCATATCAAACCCGGCACGGTCGGCCATTTTGGCACCGGAAACAAACTGATCACGGACCATATCCATATCATCACGTGTCATTGCTTTTGGTGTCGCATTCCGATCCGACCATGCAATGGCAGATGCCGACAAAAGCGGCCAGTTACCATCAACAAGTGGCGCATCCATTTCTTCCCAACCAAGCTGGGTTGACCCTTTCCGCCCGGAATGACCGATCTGCATACACAGCTTGGCATCTGTTTCGCTATGGACGAAATCGGCAATGCGTTTCCATGCCTGTTCATGCGATCCATCATAAATCCCCGGACAGCCCGGCGTGATGCGACCATCGGCCGAAACGCAGGTCATTTCGGTATAAACCAGTGCAGCACCGCCCTTGGCCCGTTCTGCGTAATGCACAAGATGCCAATCGGTCGGGCAGCCATCAACGGCCTTGTACTGCGCCATTGGCGAAACAACGATGCGGTTTTTCAAATCCATATCGCGCAATTTGAACGGCACGAACATTGGATGACGGACTGGCTCGCTTGGCGCAACACCGGCCTGACGCTGGAACCAACCTTCTGCTTCGCCAAGCCATTTGGCATCGCGCACACGCAGATTTTCATGGCTTATGCGCTGTGATCGGGTCAAAAGCGAATAGGTGAACTGCACAGGATCAAGATCGAAATACCGTTCGATTTCTTCGAACCATTCCATCGAGTTGCGTGCAGCCGATTGCAGGCGCAGCACTTCAAGACGGCGTTCGTCTTCGTATTTGCCAAAGGCAGATTTCAAATCCGGTTCGGAATGCAGGTAATTTGCCAGTGCAATCGCGCTTTCAAGTGCCAGTTTGGTGCCCGACCCGATCGAGAAGTGCGCGGTTGCCGCAGCATCGCCCATCAGCACGATATTTTCATGCGACCAGCTTTCACACAGAACACGCGGGAAGCTGATCCATGCCGAACCACGGACATGATGCGCGTTGCTGATCAGGCTATGGCCACCCAGATGGTCTTTGAAGATTTCCTCGCAGGTCGCGATGGAGTCCTCTTTGCTCATCTCGCCAAAGCCAAAGGCATCCCAAGTTTCCTGCGAACATTCGACAATGAAGGTCGCAGTTTCATCATCAAACTGATAGGCATGCGCCCAAACCCAGCCTTTGTCGGTTTCTTCAAAGATAAAGGTAAAGGCATCGTCAAATTTCTGATGCGTACCCAACCAGACAAATTTGCATTTACGTTTATCGATATCGGGCTTGAACTGTTCGGAAAATTCGGTGCGGGTTTTTGAATTCAGGCCATCACAGGCAACGACAAGGTCATATTCCTTGGCATAAACCGATGCACTCTGCGCTTCTGTTTCAAAGCGCAGCTCAACACCAAGTTCACGCGCGCGTGCCTGCAACAGAAGCAAAAGCTTTTTGCGGCCAATGCCACAGAAACCATGGCCGGTTGAAATGGTTTTTTCGCCGCGATACTCAACCGCAACATCATCCCAATAAGAAAAATGCGCCCGAATGTCTTTCGCACTTTTGGCGTCATTTTCAGCAAGGTTCGTAAGAGTTTCGTCAGACAGCACAACGCCCCAGCCAAACGTGTCGTCAGGCTTGTTGCGTTCGAACACCACGACGTCATTCGCGGGATCACGCAATTTCATTGATATTGCAAAATACAGCCCCGCAGGACCGCCACCCAGACAAGCTACTCTCACCAGCTTTTCCCCTTCCTGATTTGTTTGGTTGTTTCGGGAAACTGACAAAACGGTACGCCTCGAATTGTTTTATTTCAAGCACAAATATTTTAAGTTTGAAATATCTGCGAACTTGCCTAGAATTTGGCCTATAAACATTGTGTGCCATCTGCACCAAACACAGCCTTGGCACACAAAACCAAATTGAAGATCAGGGAAGACCACCACATGATTACCGACTGGGACGATGCTTATGCCAATGGCGACCACATCACAGATGCCGGATCCTATCCGGGCATGTGGGCCAAGCAATCCGGTCAATTTCGCGAAACCCTTTTGAACGCCAACCGGGCCGAACTTGACATTGCCTATGGCGATGAGGACCGCGAAAAATATGATCTGTTCTTGCCTGACGGCACGCCCAAGGGCCTTGTTGTGTTTGTCCATGGCGGGTACTGGAAGGCGTTTGATAAATCCAGTTGGTCGCATCTTTCCCATGGTGCTGTTGCCAAGGGATGGGCGGTTTGCATGCCAAGCTACACCCTTGCCCCAGATGCCCGTCTTTCACAAATCACCCGCCAAGTCGCTGCCGCCATTTCCCACGCAGCCAAACGCATTTCTGGCCCCATCCATTTGACCGGACATTCCGCCGGTGGCCATCTTGTCAGCCGCATGGTCAGCGAAACATCGCCGCTTGCACCGGCAACGCTTGCGCGGGTGGAGAACACGGTTTCGATCAGCGGCCTTCATGATCTGCGCCCGCTTTTACAAACATCCATGAATGATGTTCTTGGTCTGGATGATGAAGAAGCCGCTGTTGAAAGTGCGGCTCTTTTGCGCCCATCCCTTCCCTGTTCGATCACGTGCTGGGTCGGTGCGAATGAGCGCCCGGAATTCGTCCGCCAAAACGATCTTCTTGCCAATATCTGGACCGGGCTTGGCGCATCTACCCGTGCGGTTCACGCGCCCGATAAGCATCATTTTGATGTAATTGCCGACCTCGCCGATCCGGACTCTGATTTGATCGCCTGCCTTCTTACCCCCATTAATCCGGAGGGGAATTGATATGGTGACCGTCACACTGACACATGCGGGTGATGTTGCTGTTATCACCATCGACAATCCACCGATTAATGCCACCAGCCATTCGGTCCGCGCCGGGTTGGTCAATGCGGTTGATCAGATCGAACAAGACGCATCGCTCAAAGCCGCCATCCTGATATGTGAAGGCAAAACTTTTATCGCCGGTGCGGACGTGACGGAATTTGGCCAACCAGCACAAGACCCTATTTTGCCCGATGTCATCAAACGGCTGGAAGCATCGCCAAAACCAATTATTGCCGCCATTCACGGCCATGCATTGGGTGGCGGGCTTGAGGTTGCCTTGGGATGTCATTACCGGATAGCAGATATATCGGCCAAACTTGGCCTGCCAGAAGTCACCCTTGGCCTGATCCCGGGTGCTGGTGGCACGGTGCGTTTACCGCGCCTGATCTCAACCGAAAACGCTGTTTCCATGATCACCAGCGGCAAGCCGGTCTTCGCATCTGCGGCTAATGAAATGGGGTTGATCGATGCCATCACCCACGGCGCATTGATTGATGCAGCCAAGGACTTTGCCAAGACCATTTTAGATCAACCGTGCCCGACGCCCCTTGTGGACCGCGTACCTGTTGACGCCCTTAACAATGACCAATGGCAAGAAACCCTTGCCTCAGTGGCAAAAAAGGCCCGTGGTCAGATTGCGCCACAAATTGCCGCAACCGCCATCCGCACCGGCATCGAAAAAGGTGCCGCGGCCGGTCTGATGCATGAGCGTGAAAAGTTTATCGAGCTTCGCGACAGTGATCAGTCCAAAGCCCTGCGTCACATCTTCTTTGCCGAACGTTCCGTTGCAAAACTACCCGACATTGATGGGGTTAAACCCAACAGTCTAAATGAAATCGGCGTGATTGGCGGCGGCATCATGGGGGCGGGCATTGCAACGGCATCGCTTTTGGCTGGCTTTGACGTCAAGATCATTGAGCGCACTGAAGATGCCTGCGCTAGTGGCAAGGCAACCGTTGAAAAGCACCTTGCTGGCAGTTTGAAGCGCGGACTTATCACTCAGGATCGTTTTGATGGTTTGATAGCGTCACTTTCAACCAGCATGGATTATGCCGATCTTGGCAATGCCGATCTGGTGGTTGAAGCCGTGTTTGAAGATATGTCTGTCAAACATGATGTCTTTGGCAAACTATCTGCACAGTGCAAACCCGATGCGGTGCTGGCATCCAATACGTCTTATCTCGACATCAATGAAATTGCTGCCAAATGCGTTAATCCTCAACGCGTTATCGGGCTTCATTTCTTCTCACCTGCCCATATCATGAAGCTTCTTGAAGTCGTGCGCACAAATAAGGCTAATGCCAAAAGCCTTGCGACCGCCTTTGCCTTTGCCCGTAAGCTTGGCAAGATTGCCGTGCCGTGCGGGGTGTGTGATGGCTTTATCGGCAACCGGATCATGTCTGCTTATCGCAAGCATTGTGAATATATGCTCGAAGATGGCGCCCTTCCCCACCAGATTGATAACGCCATGGTGGCATTCGGCTTCCCGATGGGGCTGTTTGCCATGCAAGATATGGCCGGTCTTGAAATTTCCTGGGCTGCTCGTAAACGCCGGGCACCTTTCCGCGATCCGTCTGAACGCTATGTCGCCCTTGGCGATTATCTCTGTGAAATGGGACGGTTTGGTAAAAAGAACGGCTTTGGCTGGTATCGTTATGATGAAAATGGCAAAGCCCTGCCGGACCCGAACGTTGATGCTTTGGTCATTGCCGAGTCCACAAAAAAGGGCATCACCCGCCGCAATTTCACCGATGATGAAATTATCGAAACCATCCTTTCGGCCATGCAACGCGAAGGTGATAAGATATTGGCCGAAGGCATCGCCAACAGTCCTGATGCCATCGATGTCGTTATGATCAATGGATATGGCTTCCCGCGCCACAAGGGCGGGCCAATGTTTTGGCAGGCCTAAAGGGGCGATCTTGCGATATAAAAAGGGCTGCCCAAAACTTGGCAGCCCTTTGTCGTCTTGGCTTCACAGACGTCAAACGTCGAAGCGTTATATTTAGCCTTTATTGACCGGAATGGACTTTGTGCCGCTTGGGCCCGGAACAGTTCTGGCGATTTTCACAACCAAGACGCCATCTTTGTGGGAGGCACTGATTTTCGTTTCATCGGCATCAGGCGGAAGGCGGAAAATACGTTGAAACTTGCCGTAACTCCGTTCGGAAAAGAAGTAACTCTTACCTTCTTCCTTGCACGAGCTTTGCTTTTCACCGGTAATCGACAAACGGCCATCATGTACTTCGACATTGATGTCGCTATCAGAAACGCCGGGCAATTCGACACTTACTTCGTAAAACGCATCAGTCGTTGCTGCTTCGGAACTTGGGGAAAAGAACTCCGCCACCTTGTCACCAGCCCAGCGCAAAGGGCTGTACATTTGGGTCAGCCAAGACGGTGTTTGCGAAGATAAATCCGATTTCTCAACCATGATAAAGCGCCCTCATCCTAAAAATGTTGGAAGAACTCAACATTACCCATAGTTGATATTGTCCGCACTGACACAGGTCAATTTGCCATCTATATTGGAAAGGGATTGGGGGTTTCAGGCGTGCATGACATTAAGGCGCCAACGCAGTCTAGGCGCCGCTTTACCGTGTGCTATCGAACGAAACCAAACGACCGATCAAGCCCCCAAACAGGTCGCAAACACACGGCAATCATGGATTGTTTTCACACAATACAACACAGCGTCGCAAACCTACTGCCCATTTGACTTAAGCTTTCTGCCATCCAAGGATCAATCCGAAATAGATTTTCAATTCGCTTAACCTTCAAGTTTGGCGATCAAAGAGCAGGTTACCTGCCGACGAAGATTAGGGAGATTTTGGGTGAGACCGACAGCCCGTGACGCAGACCGTGCTTGGCACGTGACTGATCATATGTGTTTTGCATCCCGTCAAAACGCATATCGCCCCCGCAGCGTTAATCGTGCCGGGCATGTTCAATCACGATCCGCTTTCAGGTCGGCGGCACTGATCCCTGTCTGTCTATTACCTCGGCCAACTTGGCTGTAACGCGTCCACACCCTTTCTGATCCTAGATCAGGAAGGTCAATCGACAAGAATGAGACTTGTTACCTAAGACGCTAAGGCCCTGCTGCAGACATAGCACATTGCACAGGAACCTTTTTCAGGCACCACACAAAAGCCGAGGTATTCGACCATGCCTGACATCAAAGAACTCCTGCATCGTCGGGAAAAAGGCAAGAGCCTGGAAGCACCATTTTATAACGCCAAAGATATCCTTGATCTGGATATTGAGGTTATTTTTGGCCAGCACTGGATTTTTGTTGCGACCGAGCCGGAACTGCCGGAACCGGGCGATTGCGTTACGGTCGAGGTTGGGCAGGCAGCACTTCTTTTGCTCCGCGGTGATGATATGCAGATCCGCGGGTTTCACAATGTCTGCCGCCACCGCGGCGCGCGCCTGATTGATGAACGTGCGACCACCATTGGCAACATTGTCTGTCGCTATCATGGCTGGACCTATAACGAAGATGGCGAGCTGATCCTTGCCGACCATATGGGGGCCGGATTTGATAAAAGCTGCCATGGTCTTAAATCCATACATGTGCGTTCTATCGCCGGGTTGGTATTTATCTGCCTAGCAGAAAACGCCCCCGATGACATTGAAGAGATGGCGCGGGTTATGGAGCCCTATATCGCGCCGCATGACATCGCCAATTGTAAAGTCGCGCATAGCTCCGAACTGATCGAGGATGGCAACTGGAAACTAACGATGGAAAACAATCGCGAGTGTTATCACTGCGAAGGCAACCATCCTCAGCTTACTGTTCCGTTGTCCGAGTTCGGTTTTGGGTTTTCGCCTGATGAGACGGATGAACGCAGATCAGAAGATATCAAGAACTATCTGGCGACACTGGAAAGTAATCATAAACATTGGGAATCCTGCGGCCTGCCGTCTGCAGAATCCGATCATTTGTCGAATATCACCGGTTTTCGCACCATGCGCCTGCCATTGATGCGCGAAGGTGAATCGCACACGCTTGATACCAAGGTTGCTTCAAAAAAGCTTCTTGGGAAGTTTACCGATGCACGTTTGGGCGGGCTTAGCTTCTGGACGCATCCAAATTCTTGGCACCACTTCATGAGCGACCATATCGTCACATTTTCCGTCCTGCCGCTGGCGCCGGATAAGACATTGGTGCGCACCACGTGGCTTGTGCATAAGGACGCCCATGAGGGCGAGGATTACCTGCTTGATAACCTGATACAGGTTTGGGAGATGACAAATCAGCAGGACGCCGATCTGGTCCGGCTTGCCCAGCTTGGCACCCAAACCCCTGCTTATGCTCCGGGCCCATATTCCGAATATACCGAACCGCATGTCGAAGCCTTCTGCGAATGGTACATCAAACGGCTTAATGACCACTTCGCATCTCATATCTCTGGATTGGCGGCAGAATGACACAGAAAAATACCACCGACACAACGCCATCCAGCACCGCGATCGAAGAAGAAAAACTGACCGAAGTGACCCGTGTGCCGCTTTGGGACCCGGAATATGACGATGTTCTGGTCTGCAGACAGGTCCGTCAGGAAACCCATGATGTAAAGACCTTTGTCTTTTCCGGTCGCGAGCCCCGCGCCTTTCGGTTCTATCCGGGACAGTTCATGACCTTTGAACTTCCGATCGAAGGCATGGTGACACGCTGCTATACCATTTCGGCATCAGGTGCCCGTCCTTACCGCCTTGAAATCACGGTCAAGCGCGTGCCCGGTGGCCCGGCATCAAACTGGCTTCATGATTATATGATCCCCGGCAAGGAAGTGAATGTTTCCGGCCCGGCTGGTGAATTCACAACCGATGCCACGGTTGACGATAAATTTCTGTTTATTTCGGCGGGCAGCGGCATTACGCCCATGATGTCCATGACCCGCACTGCATGTGATTTGTCAGAACCATCTGATCTTCATTTCGTGCATGCGGCCCGAACCCCTGCCGACTTGATCTTCCATGACGAACTTTTGCTTTTGGCGGCACAAAACCCGGGACTTAAGCTGGCATTTACCTGTGACACGGCGGCGGCAAGCCACCGCTGGAGCGGTTATACCGGACGGTTGAGCCTTCCGATGCTGTCGTTGATGTCGCCGGATTTCAAGGATCGCAAGGTATTTTGCTGTGGACCGGGCCGCTTTATGGAGGGTGTGCGCAACATGCTCGAAGAAGCTGGCTTCGACATGGAAAAATATTACGAGGAAAGTTTTGATTTCGGTGCGGAAACTGCGGGTTCATTGGAAGAACCGGCTTCTGTCGCACCCGAAATCAGCGATCAAACCTTCCGTGTCAGTTTTAGCAAAACCGGGCATGTGGTGGAATGCAGTCCGGGCATGACGATCCTGTCTGCTGCCCGTGAAGCCGGATTGCGCCCAATGTCATCTTGTCAGCGCGGAATCTGTGGCACCTGTAAATCCAAACTCGTTTCAGGCGATGTGGACATGCACCATAACGGCGGCATCCGACAGCGCGAGATTGATCAGGGAAAAATCCTGATTTGTTGTTCCACACCGCTCTCTGATGTGGAAGTTGAAATTTAGAAACCAGGGCGAAAATGCCCCACAATTCCCATTAGACAGGCCGGTGTAATTTGCTTATGCGGTCACGTCGGCCTGCAGGGTTTGTGCGGACAATTCAACGTCACTTACGGGTCGCCGAAGGGCTTGGGGTGTGCAGCCATATCGGCGACGGAACATCCGGCTAAGGTGTGAAGAGTCACAAAAACCGCTATCCACAGCGATTTGGGCAATCGACTTCTGGCTTTTTTCAATAAGATGATGTGCAAGATCAAGCCGAATGTTGAGAAAGGCCACTTGCGGCGAAGTATCCAAACTTACGCGAAAATGCCGTTCGATCTGACGTTTACTATTGCCCATTCGGCGGGCAATTTCCTGCACTGAAATCGGCATGTCGATATTTTGCTGCATGATCAGCAAGGCGCGCTGCACGATCGGGTCTTGTGTTTTCAGATCAAGCGGAATTCCCGGCTGTGGCTTTTCCGCCTGAAGCGCATCATCAATGATCATGATATGCAGGCTTTTGTTGGCCTGTGCCCGCCCAACATGCTTATCGACAAGATAGGCTGCCAAATGCGCCGAACTAACCCCACCAGAACAGGTTAACCGATCCCGATCGACGACAAAAATCTGTTCGACAACCGGATCAATACCTTCAAATTGCTCAACAATTTCGGAATGATGGAACCAGCTTATACAACAGCGATAACCATCAAGCAGACCCGCCTCATGCAAAAGAAACGCCCCGGTACACACCCCGACAAGCGGCACACCTGCATTCGCAGCTTCATGTAAGAACTTTTGATAGGCCGGGCTAAGGTTAGGCGCCTCTCCCATCAAGCCGCCAACCACAACGATATAGTTGAACCGTCGCGGATCGCCAAGGCGCTCTTTGGGCTGAACGGTGATACCACTGCTTGAGGCAATCGGGTTCATGGTATCGGACAGAACCGTCCAATGACACAAGATGGGACGACTGCGGTCACCTTCATCTGCGGCCAGCCTCAGCACATCGACAAAGTTTGCAAATGCGCAAAGCGTAAACCTGTTCGCCAAAATAAAGCCGACATTCAGCCGCGGTGTATTTTGAGAACCATATTTGGAATTCGCAAGCATCGGTTCCTCCGATACAGAGAAGGTTGCTACTTTTTGTCGTACCGATAATCTCACTTTGACGCAAACATTCTATTTTCTGGCGTAAAAAGACGCCAGATTATCACGTAGGGATAATCCAAAGCGGGGCGCCAAAACCGGGGAAAACCCAACAGTTGGGAATGATCCAACGACTTTTCCCGAATCTGCCATAAAAGCGCCCATGCAGAAGATTTGCGCCCCGGCAGTTTTGATCCGCGATCAGATTGTTACCACCTTGGTTGCGAGTCCGTGATCCTAGCGCGATACCCACAGGACTGTTTTTAAATAAAAGGAATGAAAAATGGCCGCATTTCCCGACAAAGCAAAAGTCGTCATCGTTGGACTTGGCGGTATTGTCGGGGCCTCGGTCACGCATCACCTGATTGAAAATGGTTGGGACGATATTGTTGGCATTGATAAATCGGGCATCCCCACCGACATCGGATCAACCGCGCATGCATCTGATTTCTGCTATGCCACCAGTCACGATCTTCTGACTTGCTGGACAACCATGTATTCCATGGATTTCTATGAAAAGATGGGTCATTACGCGCGGATCGGTGGTCTTGAAGTTGCCCGTGTTGGTGACGATGAACGCATGGCTGAACTTAAACGCCGCGTTGATTCCGGCAAAGCATTTGGCACCAATGTCAAAATCATTAGTGCGGCCGAGGCCAAGGAAAAATTTCCCCTTTTAGAAGAAGATCAAATTCAAGGTGCGCTTTGGGACCCGGATGCGGGCCTTGTCACACCGCGCTCGCAAACGGTTGCGGGCAAACTGATTGATCAGGCAGAAGCCAGTGGCAAGTTGAAGGTTTTTGCCAATACATCCGCACTTGATTTGGTCACGGAAAATGGTCGCATAACCGGGGTTAAAACCGAACGCGGCACTATCCATGCCGATTATGTCGTTGTTTGTGCCGGTCTTTGGGGCCGTTTGATTGCCGAGATGGCTGGCGAAGACTTGCCTGTCATGCCGGTTGATCATCCATTGACCTTTTTTGGGCCATATAATCAGTTCGAAGGAACCGGTGTTGAAATCGGCTATCCGCTTTTGCGCGATCAGGGCAATTCGGCCTATATGCGCGACACCGGTGACCCCAAAAGTACCGAAGGTGGCCAGATCGAATGGGGATATTATTACGAAGAAAATCCGCGTCTGGTCCATCCGCGCGACATCCTTGAAAAGGATCAAGCGCGCCTGTCCCCGTCCCAGCGCGATTTGGAACTTGAAGACGTGATCGAGCCGCTTGAACGCGCCATGGAACTCACCCCGATCCTGACCGAACTTGGCTTTAACGAAAGTCATTCGTTCAACGGTCTTTTGCAATCATCTGCGGATGGTGGCCCATCGATGGGCGAAAGCCAAAAACTGCGTGGCCTTTGGTATGCAGTTGGCATCTGGATCAAAGACGGGCCGGGCATGGGTAAATTGATTGCCGATTGGATGACGTCTGGCCGTACTCATATTGACCATCATGCGATTGATTTTGCCCGCTATAACGAATTCCAGCTTGATGAAAAATACATCTATGACCGCTGCTATGAGACAGCCAAAAAAATCTATAACCCGCCGGTTCACCCGCGCGAGCCCTTTTCCAAGGCACGCGGCATTCGCCGGTCGCCATTCTATGAACGCGAAGTCGAATTGGGTGGCTATTTCATGGAATTGGGCGGTTGGGAACGCGCCCATGGCTATGCGTCCAACGAACATCTTTTGGAAAAATATGCTGATCGCGTGCCGGTGCGTGACAATGAATGGGATACCCGGCATTTCTGGCGCGTTTCCAATGCCGAACAACTCGCGATGAGCGATGATTGCGGCATTATCAACCTGTCGCATTTCCATATGACCGATATCAAAGGCCCGGACCATGTCACGTTACTTGAATGGCTGTGTCCTGCCAAGATCGGTGGGGACACCAATATCGGCAAGGGTATCTATACCCATATGCTTGATGACGATGGCAATGTTCGTGCCGACTTCACCGTTTTCCGCATGGAAGACGGTTGTCGTTTGGTCAATGGCGCCGATGCCGGCCCGCGTGACCTGACCTATATGCGCCGCACCGCCCAGGACAAGGGGTGGGACGTCACAATTACCGATGTCACCGAAGATTACACCACCATCGGTATCTGGGGCCCAAATGCCCGCGAAAACCTTAAAAAGGTCGTTAAAAATCCCGAAGAGCTGAATGTCGAAAACTTCCCATTTGCCGCCATTCGCCCAATTGAAATAGCGGGTAAAACCGTCACAGCCTTTCGCATTTCATATGTCGGTGAACAGGGCTGGGAACTTCACATGTCCTATGAGGATGGTCTTGCCGTTTGGGATGCGTTGCGCGGTATCGACGTTATGGCAGTTGGGGTTGAAACCTATGCCAATTCACGTCGTCTGGAAAAATCACTGCGCCTGCAAAACGCCGACCTTCACACGCAATATAACTTGCTCGAAGCGGCCTTGGCCCGACCAAAAGTCAAAGAAGCCGACTTCCGGGGCAAGGCAAAACATATCGAATACCGCGAACGCGACCATCAGCCAGCGATGCTTTGCACCCTGATCATGACCGAAAATACCGACGCATCTGGCGTCGCGCGGTATCCGGTCGGAAATCTTCCGGTCATGGACCCGCAAACCGGAAAAACCCTGATTGATGCACTTGGACGTCGTTCTTACACAACCTCTATCGCCTTTGGCCCTAGCATCGACAAAAACATCGCCCTTGCCTATCTGCCGTGGGAGTTTTGTCAGGAAGGCCGCAAACTTACGGTATCCTACTTCGATGAAATCTACCCGGTTGAGGTTGTTGGGATTGGCTATCAACCGCTTTACGATCCAGAAAACTTAAAGCCACGTAGCTAGCGCTCTCAAAACTCAACGGATCGGAAAGAGTGGTTGCGGGGGTAGGATTAGTCTCCGCCGTTTGGGCTCCGCCAGCTTCAGCCTATGGCCTCCGCAAAGAACCTTGCAAACAGGCATGGCCTGTTTGCGATCTTCCCATCCACATTCACCCGACAGTCAAAAATGCAAAAGGCCCGCCACGAGGGCGAGCGGATGACCGATAGGTTGGATCTTGCGGCCCGACGCAATCTGCGCGCGGCTTCGCCGTGCTCGACCTTCGGCTTAAAATCGCTCCACTGGAGCGATTTCTTCACAGCCTCAGCCTTCAAGTTATGAGCGCAGGCTCAGAACACAGGAAAGCCATAGGTTTAAAGACTATCTCTGCGGACAATAAAAAACCCTACCACCAGAGGTGACAGGGTTTTTTATTGGTTGCGGGGGTAGGATTTGAACCTACGACCTTCAGGTTATGAGCCTGACGAGCTACCGGGCTGCTCCACCCCGCGTCAGGGTGTATGTCTGTTTGTTGCTTTTATGCTTTAAACAGACAACGCCGCGTCAATTAAGAAGCGGCGTTTGATGTTTGGGTGTGTATAGGGAATATGTGCTGTGTTTAGAAGGCCCGGCAGTGACCTACTCTCCCGTGCCTTAAGACAAAGTACCATCGGCGCAGGCTGGTTTCACTTCTGAGTTCGGGATGGGATCAGGTGGTTCCCGGCCGCTAATGCCACCG
>JAHQVT010000002.1 GCA_019634165.1 Rhodospirillales bacterium | reverse complement strand
TGCGGAGCTGAATGTGCGTCTTGAGCCATCATCTGATGGCGGGGTGTATCTGTATTACAGCAATAAGAATGCGTCGGGGACGAACGATCTGTATCGGATCCATGTTGATGGTGGTGTCACGGGTCAGACGATTGCCGATGCCCAGTATCAGGATTTCACGCCTGAGGTTGGCGGTATCGGTAACGATGTGATTGTCGGCAGTGCTTCTGCTGATGTTCTTGCAGGTAATGCCGGTGATGATGTGCTGAGTGGTGGTTCTGGTGATGACATCATGTCGGGTGGAAGCGGCGCGGATACGTTTGTGTTCGGCCGTGGCGCTGACAACGACATAATCTCTGACGCTGAATCAACTGATCAAGTTTCACTTCAATCTGGCATAGAGACTGAGGATGTCTGGTTGTTCCAGGATGGAGACGATCTGGTGATCCAGTTGCTTGGGTCGGAAGATAGTTTGACGGTCGCAGACTGGTATGGCTCAAGCCCACAGCAAGTTGGCGAAATTGATGTTGCCGGTAGCACTCTTTCTGCCAGCAATGTTCAATCACTTGTCGATGCGATGTCTGTGTTCGGTATTGGTGATGTTAGCGCTGATACAATCGACCACAACAGCACTGATTTCCAAAACGTACAGACAGTAATTGCCGCGAATTGGCAAAGTAGTTAGGCCGATTTCCTGAAGCAGAAGGTTGTAATGCTTCTGCTTCAGGTAGGGCTTGATATCGATTTGTTTGAAGATTTTGAGGACTTTCTGGTCCACAGGAAGAGCCGTGTGTCCGGCCAAATGTTCAGACGTTCTAATTTAATCAATCTATAATTGCAGTTTTGAACTGGACGATTATTAATATCCTTTCGTGCGTAGATGCAGGGGCTTCTGCGCCAAAGGTGGGGAAGTCTTTTGCAAGACGAAAACGGGGATAGCAGACCGGAAGATGATGGATCCAAGGATAGCGGTCTGTTGGCACTGGTCACGATTTTAAGATTCTTTAATTTGCCTGCAGATGCAGAGCAGATTCGTCATCAGTTCGGCAAACCCGGTGCTGTCTTTGTGCTGGATGACCTGCAACTGGCGGCAAAGCGGCTTAAGCTGAAATCCCGGATTATTGAATCGGGTTGGGACAGGCTTGCCAAAACCAACCTGCCCGCCATTGCCGAGATCAAAAACGGGACCTTCGTCATTGTCGCCAAGATTGATGCCGAGCAGGGTAAAGTCCTTGTGCAGGACCCTGTTGCGGGTCGTGCTGTGTCGGTTGATAAAGCTTCCTTTGAAGAGAAATGGACGGGGCGTTTGTTGCTTGCTACCCGCCGGGCAGCCATTTTGGGGCAGGGTGGCAAGTTTGACATATCCTGGTTTGTTGCTGCTCTTTCCAAATACCGCCGCATCTTTATTGAAGTCCTGATTGCCTCGTTCTTTCTGCAGCTTTTCGCGCTGATTTCCCCGCTGTTCTTCCAGGTCGTGATTGATAAGGTTCTGGTGCATCGCGGGCTGACAACACTTGACGTTCTTGTGTTTGGCCTGCTGGTTGTATCGGTGTTTGAAGTCCTGTTGGGAACCCTTCGAACATACATCTTCTCGCACACCACGAACCGGGTCGATGTCGAGCTTGGTGCGCGCCTGTTTCGCCATCTGATGTCGCTTCCAATGGGGTATTTTCAGGCGCGTCAGGTCGGGCAAAGTGTTGCGCGCGTGCGAGAGCTTGAAAGTATCCGCAATTTTATCACCGGGTCGGCACTGACCCTTGTGATTGATCTGTTCTTTACGGTCGTGTTTTTCGCGGTGATGTGGCATTTCAGCCCGCTTCTGACCATGATTGTTCTGGGTTCTATCCCGTTCTTCGTCATTCTGGCCTTTGTCGTTACCCCGATCTTACGCAAGCGACTGGATGAGAAGTTCCAGCGTGGTGCCGAAAATCAGGCGTTTCTGGTCGAAAGTGTTACGGGGGTTGAGACGTTAAAAGCCCTTGCGGTCGAACCACAAATGCAGCGCCGCTGGGAAGAACAACTGGCCGGCTATGTCCATTCAAGTTTTAAAACCGCCAATCTTGGCAATGTCGCCGGGCAACTGACACAGTTGATTTCAAAGATCACCACGGTACTGACATTGTATTTTGGTGCGACGGCGGTTGTTGGCGGCGACATGACGGTCGGGCAGCTTGTTGCATTCAATATGCTGGCAGGCCGGGTAACCGGTCCGATCCTGCGCCTTGCACAATTGTGGAACGATTTCCAGCAAGCCCGCATCTCAATTGATCGCCTTGGCGATATCCTTAATTCCCCGACCGAGCCAACTTATAATCCAAACAGATCAACTCTTGATAACATCAAAGGCGATATCAGGTTTGATCTGGTGACGTTCCGCTATCGCCCTGATGGGCCGGAAATCCTGCGCCGTGTGGATCTATCCATCAAGGCAGGCGAGGTGGTCGGCATTGTCGGGCCAAGTGGATCAGGCAAAAGTACCCTGACCAAGCTTGTCCAGCGCATGTATGTGCCCGAAAGCGGGCGTGTGTTGATTGACGGGATTGATCTTTCGATGGTCGATACGGCGTGGCTGCGCCGTCAGGTCGGCGTGGTTCTGCAGGAAAACATCCTGTTTAACCGATCACTTCGTGAAAACATCGCCCTTGCCGATCCGGGTATGCCGATGGAGCGCGTGATAGAGGCCGCCAAGCTTGCCGGGGCGCACGAATTTATCCTGTCTTTATCAGATGGCTATGACACCAAAATTGGCGAACGCGGTTCGAACCTTTCGGGGGGGCAACGTCAACGTATCGCGATTGCACGCGCGCTTGTGAACAACCCGCGTATCCTGATCTTTGACGAGGCCACCAGTGCGCTGGATTATGAATCCGAAAAGATCATTCAGGAAAATATGCGCCGAATTTGTAAGGGGCGCACAGTTCTGATCATCGCCCACCGACTGGCAGCAGTTCGCGATGCGGACCGCATCATCACGGTCGAAGCAGGTCAGGTCATCGAAGACGGCACCCATGACCAACTGATCGGTCTTGGTGGGCGCTATGCCAAGCTTTATCAATTGCAGGCAGGGGCGGTGAACAATGTCGCTGCGCAGTAAGTTTGGCGATGCATACGCACGCATCCGCGATGCAATTTCTTCGGGAAGCACCAAAATCCGCGAACGCTTGCCGCATCTGAACCCGAATTCCGAACAAGCCCAGTCAAAACGCGGGGCACAGGAACGCGAATTTCTGCCTGCCGCAATTGAGATCATGGAAACACCGGCCAACCCGCTTGGCCGAACGGTGGCACTATCGCTTGCCGGGTTCTTTACCATCGCGCTTGGCTGGGCCGTGATTGGGGAAGTCGATGTTGTTGCCGTGGCACAGGGGCGTCTGGTGCCTAATGGTGGTGTAAAGCAAATTCAACCGCTTGAGATTGGAACAGTACGGGCCATTCATGTCCGTGACGGGCAGCATGTTAAAGTAGGCGATCTTCTGATCGAACTCGACCCGACCGAAAGCGAAGCGGATAAGGGGCAGCTTTTGCATGAACGCGATGCATCCGCCCTTGATATTGCTCGACTTCGCGCCTTTCTTGACGGTATGGATAAAAGCGACGTTCCGGCCCTTGCCGAGCACGCGGCGCTTAATAATGAAATCCTCCAGACTGCGGAGCAAAAACTGCGCAGTGATCTGACGGCCTTCTTTGCCAAATTGGCGACCAAGGATGCAGAGGCAGCAAAACTTCGGGCAGAGCGTGCCTCGATCAATGCCGAAATTGCCAAAAGTCGGGAACTCCTGCCGCTTCTGGTGGAGCGTGAGGGATCGTTATCGGGGCTTGTCTCGGACGGGATCAGCACCAAGCCGGTTTGGCTTGAAGTCAAACAACAGCTGATCGAAACCACAAGCAATCTAGAGATTTACCGCAACCGGCTTGAAGAGGCTGATGCCTCGATCACGGCGGCAGAGAAAGACCGGGAAAACCTGATCGCGCAAACCAAGCAACAAACACTCGAAGAACTGCTTGATGCGCGCAACAAGTTTGAAACGGCGGTGATTACCCTTCGCAAGGCTGAAAGCCGTGAAGACCGACACCAATTGCGCGCGCCCGTCAGCGGCACGATCCAGCAACTTACCGTCCATACCGTGCGCGGAGTTGTTTCGCCTGCCGAAAGCCTGATGGTGGTTGTGCCCGATGATGTGGAGCTTGAAGTCGTTGCGAAGGTGCAAAACAAGGATGCTGGGTTTGTCAGTGCGGCGCAGGATGCTGTGATCAAGATCGACAGCTTCCCCTTTACCCGCTACGGCAAGATCGATGGCAAGATCAAAAGCATTTCACGTGATGCCATTCAGGATGAAGACCTTGGTCTGGTCTATGAAGTGCGTGCGACGCTGAATACTTCAGAAATTTTCGCAGATGGCCGGATGGTCAAACTGACGCCGGGAATGACGGCATCGGTGGAAGTAAAGACTGGGAAACGGCGGATTATCGAGTTTCTATTGTCGCCCGTGATGAAATACGGGGATGAGGCGCTTCGGGAAAGATAAGATCGGACCATCTTATCCTTACCGAAGCATGGCCTTTTACCAATCATTCCGCCGATCACCCTTCCTAAAAGCGACCCGTTTGTGGTGCTCCCATTTGGCAAAAAACTCACGGCCGTCCTGTCTTTTTAAATCCGATAGTCACTCGGATGTTTGACAGCATGCGAAATTCACATTAAATGCAAACAAGTCGCAGTTGCTTTTCTGCGCAATGTGATTTGTTGGGGGCTTATGGTTGCGACTTGGCGCGACGAGGAATTGCTCGCTCTGTTCGTGACCCGTCGGCGCGAACTGGTTAAATACGCGCGCAAAATCATCGGAGACCGTGCCTTGGCTGAGGATGTCGTCCAGGATGCTTATTTCCGGCTGGAACGGGCACGGGCGGTTCAGATGGATGATCGGCTTGATGAGCCGGTCGGGTATATTTTTCGGATTGTGCGCAACCTTGCCATAGACGGCAGCCGTAAGATCGGGCGTGAAAATGCCTATGTCGGGGTGAATGAAAGCAACCTTACCGACGACATCGCCGAAGATCGACCCGATCCCGAAGCCCAGGCCATCGCGCGCAGCGAATTGCGCCTATTAGAACAGGTGCTGGCTGAATTGCCCGATCGATCGCGCATCGCCCTTGAAATGCACCGGTTTGGGGGCTGCAAATTTACCGAAATTGCTGCAAGGCTTGATGTTTCTGTTGGTACGGCGCACGCGCTGGTGACCGATGCGATCGAACATTGCAAGTCCGGTTTGGCGAAGGGGAAATAAGCGAGCGCTAAAAATGCGGAAAAATTGAAAATCCAGCATACGGCCATCGTTTATTCAATATGGAAGCAACGCAATGTGTCAGGACATGAAAAATCCCGTGAAATGGACCGCAAACGCGGCCGCAGTCCTGTAAGACACATGGAGAGATGCGAGGCGATGAAGGACATGAAAACGTCAAACTCAGCAAGTGAATGGATCGCATTGCTTAGCGACGACCCCGATGATTGGGATTTACGTGCGCGCCATGATGCGTGGCTTGAAAGCAGTGATGAAAACCGCGCCGACTGGGACGAAACACTTCGCGTATGGCAAATGCTTGATATGACCGTTCCGGTTCATGCCAATGAATGGCAGAGCAAGAGAGCGCAAACGCGAGCAGTTATATCACGTGACCCTCGGATTAATCAGATGCCCGATATGGATGCCCGTCCGGATGGATCGTTCCATGAGCAGGATAGGCAGCCATTCTGGAAACGTTCATTCCCAATTGGGCTGACGGGATTTGCACTTGTTGCTTGTTTGCTGGTCTTTGTCCTGCCGGGTTGGGTCATTGATCTGAATGCAGATTATCTTAGTTCAACTGGCGAAGTGCGCGTTGTTGAACTGCCTGATGGCAGTGTGTTGCATCTTGCACCTGATAGCGCAGTATCACTGGGTGATTTCAAAGATGAACGGCATGTCGAGCTACACCACGGCGAGGCCTTTTTCGACGTGGTTTCCATGCCTGATCGTCCGTTTCGTGTGATTTCGGGGGATACGCAAACCACCGTTCTTGGCACTGCATTTGATGTTCGGAGCGGTGCCTATGGTGTTGATGTTGTTGTCGAACATGGGCGAGTTCAGGTGAAATATACCCGTAAAGGTGTTTCTGAAAGCACCCCCGAACTTGGTGCAGGTGACATGGTGCATGTGGGTCCAGATGGACAGTTTGTCCGCCAGACGATTGCGCCTGCACTGGTGGCGGCATGGCGTCAGGGGCGGGTGATTGCAAAGGATCAACCGGTTGCCGAAATTGTCGAGATTGTCGGTCGGTATTTTGATGGTTGGATTTTGATCAGTGATGATGCTTTGGGAAATGAACCATTGACCGGGATTTATAACCTTGATGACCCCAAAGCAGCACTTGCCGCAATGGCCGATGCTCAGGGTGCGGTTCTTCGTGAAATTTCCCCTTGGGTCCTAATTCTTTCCCCAAAATAGGCATCAAAAATTCTGTCGGAAAAGAACGATTTTCAAAAAGTTTGAAGTTTTTTTGAATATCGCCACGTCCCCCCTCGTTGTTTGGTTAAAGGGTGAATTTAAGTCGCATTTGCAATTTGCCCGTTTTGCATAAACATAAAACCAAGCGGAGACTGTTCTTAATGTTAGAGGGTAATTTGCCGATGACTTCGGGGAAATGGCGTCGCGTATTTGCGATGTCGACAGCGTTATCGGCATTCGCAGTTTCGGGGATGGCATTTTCGGCCAGTGCTGCGGAAAGTAAGACGGGACTTATACCGGTCGAAACGACGATTGATGAATTGGCACAAGCCAGCCAGCAATATGATTTCGACATTGCCGAGCAGTCGCTTGCGGATGCGCTGGCCATTTTCGGGCAGCAATCGGGCCTTCAGATTTCAGCCCATGGTGACGTCGTACGTGGCGTGGAAACCAACGGGGTTGTTGGCCGTATGAACGCCGAGGCGGCTCTTCAGGGGCTTTTGGCGGGAACCGGGCTTGTTTACCGGATGGCAGGCGATGGTTCGATTACGGTAACCAGTTCGGCACAAAGCAGCAGCGGATCAGACGTTATGCTTAGTCCGATCCTGGTTGAGGCAGCAAGCGTTGCCGATGATCGCCCCGGTGCAGCAGATCGCGCCAATTCAATCCGCGTTACCCGTGAAGATCTGGACCGCCGGAACCCACAAGACGTCAAACAACTTTTTGCCGGTGAATCTGGTGTTTCGGTTGGTGGGTCTGTGCCACTGAACCAGAAGCTTTATGTGAACGCGATTGAGGAAACCAATCTTGCAGTCAGCATTGATGGTGCCCGTCAGAACAACAAGGTCTTCCATCATAGCGGTACCAATCTGATTGATCCCAGCCTGCTGAAAGCAGCCCGTATTGATCCGGGGGTTGCGCCGGCTGATGCTGGCCCGGCAGCACTTGGTGGTGCGATTGTCTATGAAACCGTTGATGTTGCCGATGTTTTGGAGCCAGGCCGTTCGGTTGGCGGGTTTGTCAAAGCATCGTACGACACAAACAGCGAAACGATTACCAACGACCTGTCATCTTATGGCCGCGTGGGCAGCTTAGAGCTGCTTGGCTATTTCAAATGGGCCAAGGGTGATGATTACGAAGCAGGTACTGGTAATCAGGTGGCTGGCACCGAACCAGATATGCGTTCGGGTTTGATCAAGTCGGCTTATGAAGCCCAAAGTGGTCATCGGTTCGAGTTTTCCGGTGAACAGGTCCGTGACCGGGCACGCCGTCCGTATCGTGCCAATATGACAGACCTGACCAACCGAACGCAGCCTGCCGAGCTTGGCTATGATATGCGCCGCCGCAACTTTGCCTTTAATTACGGTCAATCCGATGCCACAGGACTGTGGGACCCAAAAGCGGTTCTGGCATATAGCGAGACATATCTTTACGCACCTTTGACAACCCAAAGCCGTGGCACGACCAGCAGCATTTCAGGCAAGTTTGAAAATGACTTCAACCTAACCGAACGCGATACGGTCACGGCGGGTGTCGATTTTTATGATGATATTGCAGAACTTGATAGCCCAACGACCAATGTCGAAGAGGAAGCAATCAATCTTGGTATTTATGCGCAGGCACGCATTCAACCGCTTGATCCGCTGCATCTGTCATTCGGTCTTCGTGGTGATACTCAGAAATTTACCGGTCTTGAAGGGACCGAAATCGAAAATGAAGGTCTGAGCGGCAACGTATCTGCCACATTTGATGTAACTGATTTTCTGACGGTCAATGCCGGTTATTCAAATGTTTGGGGGGGGATCGCACTGGCCGAGAACTTTATCCTCAATAAGGAATGGGATTACAGCAAGGGTATCAAGCCTGTTCGTTCGGAAAATTATACGACCGGGTTTGAAATGCACCACGAAGGTTTCAGCTTCAATGCGGGTTTGTTCCGTAGCGTATTCGATAACGCCCGTGATCCCGGCTATAATGCCTCGACCGCAGGCCCGTCGGTTTTGGCGGATTTTGAAACACGTGGTTACAACCTTGGGGCTGGGTACAATTGGGGGGCGGGCTTTGTCCGTGCATCCTATACCGACAGTGAAATCAGCCTAAATGGCAAAGCCGGAAATTCAGACGGAACACAGTATTTTGGTGCGCCGCTTGGCCGGGTGATCGCGCTTGAAGCTGCTCATCGGATTGATCCCTATAGCCTGACCGTTGGTGGTACGCTGGATGCGGCATTGAAAAACACCGATACGGTAGATGCCGGCGGTGGGGCACAGGATGCCTATGAGGTCGTTGGCCTTTACGCGGAATACCAACCCGAAGCAGCTGATTTTCTGACGTTCCGGATCGAAGCAAATAACATCTTCGATGAAGAATTTGCAGATCGGGCAAGCTATGGCCAAGACTTCAGCAACGTCGTTCCGCTGTATGAACCAGGCCGTTCTTTCTTGTTGATGGCCAAAGCACGTTTCTAGAATTTTTGACCATTTCTTAGCATTACCTGGGACCGGTTCGCCGGTCCCGGGTTTTTCTGTTACGGAGGCAAAGTGGCATGCCACATTGGTTGCACACAGTTTTTCTGATCGGTTTCGGTCTGATGGCAAGTCTGCCTGTGCGGGCTGAAACGATTGAAATAACCGATCTTGCCGGACGGCAAGTCAATATTGAAACGCCGATAAAGCGGATGGTCATCAGTGAAGGGCGATATATTTCGCTTTTGGCATTGTTACAGCCAACCGACCCGGTGCGTGGTGTGGTTGGGATGATGACGCCACTTGGCTGGACGCAACCCGATCTGGAACGACAGCTTTTTGCAAAGTTCCCAACGGCACGGGATATTCCGTTGTTTGGGGGAAGCAGTGCAGATAGCGTTTCGGTCGAGAAAATCATCGATCTGGCGCCTCAAGTGGCAATTTTTGGCCTAAGCGATCATGGTCCGGGTGCCAAAAATGCCGAGATGATTGAGCAGCTTACAGCGGCGGGGACGCAAATCATCTTTATTGATTTTCGCGCAGATCCGCTGAACAACACGCTGCCTTCGATCGAAATTCTTGGTCGCGTTTTGCAGGCCGAAGACCGCGCCAGTGACTATACCGAATTTTACCAAAGCCGACTTGATATGATCCGTGAACGGGTTGCGGGGATTAAGGTGCGGCCAACAGTATTTTTGCAGGCACATCCGGGACGGTTTGAATGTTGCTGGGGCATGGCCGAAGGCATGTTGGGGCCGTTCGTGGGGCAAGCAGGTGGTCTTAATATCGCCGATGCAGTCGCCCCCGGTCCAACAGCACAGCATACCGCCGAGTTTTTGCTGACCGAAAACCCCGATGTCTGGATTGGTACGGCATCTGGGACGGTGCGTGAATATCGCGGCGGTGCATTGCCGGTTGCCCTTGGCACGGGAATGAGCGCTGATATGGCAGCAGACAGTCTGGCGCGCTATTTGGCGGCACCGGAATTCGCCGCACTTGATGCGGTTCGCAATGGTCGGGCGCACAGCATCTGGCACAATTTCTATAATTCTCCTTTTAACATCGTGGCACTTGAAGCGTTTGCAACCTGGATCCATCCGGATCTGTTTGCTGACCTTAATTCGGAACAGACCATGCAATATATTTACGACACTTGGCTGCCGTTTGATCTTGAAGGTGTCCATAGTGCGACGGTGCATCATGATGCCCGCTGAGTTTTCCCTTTATCATCGGTTTGGCACGATCCATCGTCGGCGCGTGCTGATTGTTTTAGGCATGATATTGGCGCTGGTGTTTTGTCTGGTGCTTGATTTGATGGCGGGGCCAGCCGGACTTGCGATCATGGATATTCTTGGGGGGATTATTGATCCTCAATCGCTTGATTTGCGTCACCGGATTATCTTGTGGGACGTCCGATTGCCCGATGCCTTGATTGCACTTGCAGTGGGGGCCGCATTGGGATTGGCGGGGATTGAAACCCAAACAATCCTTGATAACCCATTGGCCAGCCCATTCACTTTGGGCGTTTCATCGGCGGCCGTTTTGGGGGCTAGTCTGGCTATTGTGGTTTTCCCGGTTCTGCCGTTTTTGCCGGAAACCGCGATATTGCCGGGGATGGCTTTGGTGTTTGCGCTTGGCGCTGGGGTGTTGATTCTTTTGATCGTAGGTTGGAGTGGCGGGGCACGTGAAACCGTTGTTTTGTTCGGTATTGCACTGGTGTTTCTGTGCAACGCGCTTACAGCGGGATTGCAATATCTTGCGAGTGCCGAAGCCGTTCAGCAAATCGTGTTTTGGACCATCGGCAATCTTACCCGTGCGGGATGGCTTGAAGTCGGTCTGGTCAGTGCTTGTTTGATTGCAGTGTTGCCATTTTCCTTACGCCACGTCTGGATTATGACCTTGTTACGCGGTGGCGAAGCACACGCGCGTAGCATGGGCATCAATGTTGCGCGGTTGCGGATGTGGGTTATCCTGCGCATTTCCATATTGGCCGCGTTTGCCGTTTGTTTCGTCGGAGCAATCGGATTTATAGGGCTGGTTGGGCCGCATATTGCCCGGTTGTTATTGGGCGAAGACCATCGGATGTTGGTCCCCGGATCAGCCATATGCGGGGCATTGATTTTGTCGTTGGCATCCTTCCTGTCCAAGGCGCTGATCCCGGGCATTATCATTCCGGTTGGTATTTTGACCGCTGTTGTCGGCGTTCCGGTTTTTCTGGGCTTGCTTGCCGGGCGGAGGAAAACAGTATGACCAGATTTTCCGCGACGGGCATTTCGGCGTCCTATGGCCGAACCCCGATATTGCATGATGTCGATGTACCCGATTTGCAGGATGACGATGTGTTGGGGCTTTTGGGGCCAAACGCATCGGGAAAATCAACCTTGATGCGGTGCTTGACGGGCGAAAAATCCCACAATGGCAGTATCACCCTTGATGGGTGTCATCGAGGCGATATGGATCAGGCCGTTTGGCATCAACGTGTCGCAACGATGCCACAAACGCCGCCAAGTCCAAGCGCATTGATGCCAACGGAGTTAATGTGGAGCACAGCGCGCGCGCTGGATCTTGATTTCTCCGATCGCGAGCTTGCCGATCGGATTGAGGATATTTTTACAAGGCTGGGTCTTAAAGACTTTGCCTTGTCGCCTTTGCATATTCTGTCTGGCGGAAAGCGACAACTTGTCGGGCTTGCCTTGGCATTGATGCGTGATCCCGATGTTTTGTTGCTGGATGAACCGACATCGGCCCTTGATCTGCATTGGCGAATGGTTGTTCTCGACCTTGTACGCGAGAGGTTGGCGAAACGGGGGGGGCTTGTCATCGCCGCCCTTCATGATCTGGATCTTGCCGCGCGATATTGCGACAAAATTGTCTTGCTTGAAGCGGGAAAAATCGTTGCAGCAGGAACCCCGGTTGAGGTTCTGACACCAGAAAACCTAGCCCAAGTCTATCAGGTTGAAACCAAGGTTTCACGTGATGATCACGGAAGGCCGCTGGTGCAGGTGATCCGACCAATACGCGAGATGGGTTAGGGGGGAATACACAGGTATTCCAATACCTGACACCCGAAAATTAAGACGACGTGGACTTGTTCAGCTAAGGCATTTGGGGTGCTGATAAATAGCGTTGGTGATTAACGCATAAATCCATCGGTAGGCTTATGGAACGACATTTCACGTGATGTCGTTCCATAATCTGGAAGTGGGTTTTGTTAAGCTTTGGCAGTGCTTACAGATTTGAAGCTATTCCGCTGCTTTTGATGTATCAAGCGTCGTGGTCACGTGATGGGAAACCGTCTGTGACAGACCTTCACCCAATGATACTTCGGCGCGAACATTAAGTATTTTGGCTGCACGTGCCGGATCGCCGAGCGATGCGCGGATGTCGCCTTGGCGGGCAGGCAAATATTCGATCTGCGGGGTGACGCCAGAAACGGTCGCCAGTGTCTGTGCGAGTTGCCGCAGGTTGGTCGATTGCCCAGAACACACATTGTAAATGGCGGCACGGGTATCTGCACGGTCCATCGCAGCAATCAGAAAACGAACAACATCGCCGACAAAGATGAAATCGCGCGATTGTTGGCCATCGCCGAAGATCGGAATATTCAAACAGCGTGACAGGCGATCGGTAAAGATCGAGATGACCCCTGAATAGGGGGAACGCGGGTCTTGGCGCGGGCCATAGACATTAAAGAACCGCATGCCGGTGGTGGGGATGTTGTGAAGAACCGATGCAACCCGTGCATGGAGTTCACAGCCAAGTTTGTCTGCACCATATGGGGTGAGGGGGCTTGCGCGATCCGATTCGCATAGTGGCATTGAGGCATTGTCGCCATAGACGGCGGCTGAGCTGGCATAAACGACAGGGAATTTGGTTGCGCGCGCCGCATCAAGAACCCGGATGGCACCGGTCAGGTTAACTTCATGGGTGCCGACCCAGTCTTCGGTCGATTGGGCAACAGATGCAATTGCGGCGAGGTGGAAACAGCCATCAATGTCGATACTTGCCTTTTGAACAGCGTCTTCATCGGTAACATCGCCAAGAATGAACTCAACTTCAGATGCGAGGTTTTCACGCCTGCCAGTAGATAGATTGTCAAGAACACGAACTTCATCACCGCGTGCAATCAAGGCGTCGCAAAGATGAGATCCGATAAAACCAGCACCGCCGGTGACAAGATATTTCGCCATAGTCTCCTCCGAACAAAAATTGTGTTGGCATGAGAGGAGCAAATTCCTGACCAGAGAAAAACCTGAGGAAAACTGCTGAAAATGGTGAATTCAATACGTGAGAGTTTCAAATTGCGAGTCACTACGCGAGACTCTCGCAGTCTGATATTTGGCCCGCTGATTGCTTATGACCCTGCATGTTTCACATCAGGGAGCCATGAAAATGATTTGGCTTGTATTAGACTCCCGCGGTCTTGGCGGTATTGAAACCCACGTCTTTGAACTGGCACATGGACTGCGCGAACGCGGGCATCCAGTCCAAGTGGTTTTCCTGCGTCATTACGGCGAGCTTCACCCAATTGATGCCCGGCTTAGGGCGGATGACATACCGGTGATGTATTTGGAAGGATCACTTGGTGATGCTATTGCCAAGCATCAGCCACAGGTGATTCACGCCCATGGGTATAAGGCAGCGATCTTGTCGCGGATTTATGGTCGTTTGCGGGGCGTGCCGGTGGCAACCACCTTCCATGCCGGTGAACCGGGTCGCGGGCGTATGCGCCTTTATGGATTGATTGATCGCCTGACGGCACCGCTTGGCGAAATCATTGCGGTCAGCAAACCAATTGCCCAACGTTTGGGCCGACGTGCCCGTGTTATCCCGAACTTTGTCCGCATTCCACAAACCGTCGTTCCGGTTGGAAACAAGTCGGTCTTTTATGTTGGGCGTTTTTGCCATGAAAAGGGTGTGGATCGTTTGCTTGATTTCGCACGGGATCACCCAGCCCTTAAATTTGAGATTTTCGGCGAGGGACCAATGGAAAAACAGATTGCATTGGGCAAGCCCTATAACGTGATTTTGCATGGTGCAACGGCGGATATGGAACCGCATTGGGAGCGGGCAGGGCTGTGTATTATGCCATCACGTCACGAAGGCCTTCCGATGGTCGCGCTTGAGGCGCAAAGCCGTGGAATTCCTGTGGCTGCCTTTGATGTGGGTGATCTTAACCGGGTGATACGCCATGGTGAAAATGGCTGGTTGATCAGGCCAGAAGATGTTGGTGCCTTTTCCGCCGCGATTGGGGAATGGGCAGGGATGGATTGCGATTGCCGATCCAAAATGCATCTCAGTGCGCGAAACTGGATTGTTGAACAGTTTTCGCCCCAGCGCCTTATTCCTGAATTGATCGCGGTTTATCGCCAGGCAGGAGCTGCAATATGACCCGCAATTGGGTCTTGCTGATGGGGATCAGCATCGCACTGGCCAATGCGATGCTGCGTCCGGTTATGTCCGGTGATTGGCATCCAAATTACCTGATCATAGGGGTGCTGTTTTTTGCGATATGGCAATTGCACATATTGCGCAACAACGCGCCATATCAGGCCTTCGACGTCTGGGCTGTTTTCATGCTTTTGATGTCATTGCTGGTCCCAAGTAGCCAGTGGGCATGGGTCAGTTTGGGTGTGTATTGTCTTGCGCATTTTGCAGCAGGTTCATGGGCATCGGGCATACGCATTGGACTGGTTGTCTTGGCAGCGGCAGCGTTTCGTGAACCGGTTGGCCATATCGTCAAGGAATGGTTGGCCGAAGACCTGTTGCAGTTTGATACCGGGCTTGTTCAATCGCTTCTGGTCCTGCAAGGGGCGGAAGTTGTTCAAAGCGGCAATATCCTTCGTCTTGCAGGTGATCATGCCTTGGTCGTTTTGACCGGTTGCGGGTCGTTTACCAATATCTCGGTTGCGCTTCTTGTGTGGTATGGCGTCTGTCTTATTCAGACCGGCGGGTGGCAAAATCGGTTTATGTGGTCTGGCTGCACGGTGGCCATCCTGACATTGTTTGTAAATGTGTTGCGTTTGGCATTTCTTGCGCAAAGCCCTGCGTGGTTTACGTTTTTCCATGACGCCGAAGGCGTATGGATTATGCAGTCGCTTGGGTTTGTTGCCATTGCACTGCCAATATGGGTTCAATTGAAATATGAAAAAGCGCGTTCTCATCGCCGCAATGGTGTTGCTGGCTTTACTGGGGTTGCTGCTCAAAGTCGTGACCCCCGCATTGGTCATCAAGGTTGATCTGAAACAACATGAAGATGAATTGGCCAGCCTGATGTTTGGCGGCGGATTGTATGCGGCTGGTGCACGTGCACTGACCCATCAAGGGGTCTATCGCGCCATGTCATTTTACCATCCACGTTGTGATGGGGCGCTTTCGGTTGTGCTGTTGGATCGCAATGCGGAAGCAGCCAATATCCTTGACAGCTTTCCGGGTGAAAGCGGGTTTTATTACGACGGAACCCGGTATGAAGAGTTCCCTTATTGGTCGTATCTGTTTGGAAAAGTAACCGGCAATGTCCCGGTTGTGATTGCCTATCGCGAAGCAGGGGACTGCCAATTACACGAAATACTCGCAAAATGAGAGCGATCTCAAATTGGACTCTCAAATTGTCGAATATTCAGGCTAACCCCCTGTAAAACGCTTGGCATGGCCCTTGCTGCTTCTGGTGATGTTAATTGAGCCGGGAGACGATAATGAAATCTCATAAATCTATCGGGTGGCTAGTAGGATCGGTGTCATTGCTGATTGGCAGCAATGCATTCGCTGCTGATGCACCTGATATCGCAATCAACATTGATTTGACTGAGGGGCTTCTATCGACGATCGATAGCGAACTTCCGGAACGATCAAACGCAGATGCGTCATTCCTGGATTACAGTTATTCCCCAAACATTAGCCCGGCAGCACCAGCGCAGCTCGGTGTAACGTTTTTGAGCGAAGGAGCGGGTTATCGTAACTCGCTTGGTTACTTTACCTTCCAGAACGATACGTTTTCCAACCTGACCTTTGGCGACATCGATACCGATCAGTCGGGCAATGTGTCTGTTAATGAGATATCGGCGGTTAATGGAGTTAGTTGGGACATGGTCTTTGACAATGTGTCAGCAAGTGGCAGCGGCGGTAGTTTGCTTGCCGGTGATACCGTGGTTCTGGGGAATGGTAGCGCGACGGCCAGCACAAGTGACTCAACGATGTTTGAGATGAGCGACGGTCGCGTTTTTGAAACTGGCACGAATGTTGGTTTCTTTTTGATGCAAAATGCGTGGACGGGTAGCGAGGTCAAAGGGATCGATACCAATGATGACCCGCTGACCTTCTACTCGCTTGACTTCCTGAACCCGGAAAACACGGCTGATGCGACCATTGATAATGCTGGAGAAAACAGCCGTCATGTCGCGATGATGTTTGCCGATAATGGGCAGGATGAATTGATCATGGCGTTTGAGGACCTTAAACGTCCTTACGGCGACAATGATTTCAACGATGCGGTTTTCCGCATTCGTTCTGATCCTATCGGCGCATTAAGCAACACGGAAGTCTATCAGGCCGCACCTTCACCGGCCCTTGGTGCTGGTATTCCTGCCGTCCTTGGCATGGTTGGTTTCTTTGTTATGTCGCGCCGTAATCGTCCAGAGGGCGGTTCGGAGCTGGTGGCATGTTAACTCGCCTGCAAAACTTACCCCCTGCTTTGCGTCAAAGCCTTGTCTATGGACTGGCCTTGGCGTTGAGCAAGGGGATTTCTTTGTTGATGGTCCCGGTGACAACGGCCTTTCTTGCACCGGCGGCCTTTGGTCAGCTTGATGTATTGCAGACATTGGCAGACCTGTTGTCGATCCTGATTGCAATGGGGTTGGCTGACACGCTTTTTCGTTTTGTTGGTGATGCAAAGCATGAGGAGGACCGCAGAATTGTTGCCGCCAACGTGTTTGGCATGGCGATGATCATTACTGCGATCACCACGGTTGGGCTTCAATTACTTGCACCGCTAATCGCAGGCATTTTGCCAGGTGGCGTGACAGAGATCCAAGCCCGCATTCTGCTTGGGGCATTATCTTTATCTGTTTGTTTGCTTGTTCCGTTGTCTTGGTTGCGCATGCGTGGCCGGGCATGGATGTATTTTATCGGAACGGTCGGTCGGGTTGTGCTTCAAGCTGGTGGAACGGCAATTGTGCTTTTCCTTGGCTTTGGGGTGACGGCTGTTTTGACGGCCGGACTTGTCGCATCGGTATTGACGTTTGCTTGGCTTGGCTGGCAGCAGCTTCGAGATAGTGGCATTCGCTTTGAACCCGCCCTTTGCAAACGTTACTTTGTTTTTGGCTCCCCGCTGATCTTTGCCGGGTTGGCCGGTTTTGTTTTAGGCAGTTTTGATCGTTGGATATTGGCCGATGTCATCGGCCCGGCTGCAATGGCGCAATATGCCCTTGCGGCGAAGTTCGCGCTGATCACGGCGTTTGTGGTGCAGCCCTTTGATCTTTGGTGGTTGCCTAAACGGTTCAGCACATTAAACGCTGCAGAAGGCGAAGAACGCTGTGCGGCGATGGCGCAGATCGGTGTGACCATTGCGTTGGGGGCTTCGATATTCGTCGCTGCGGTTGGGCCTGTTTTGATTTTCTGGCTGACGCCGGAAAGCTATCACGGGGCGATTGAATTCGTTCCTTGGCTGGCATTGCTTGCGTCCGTTCATTCGATCACCCAGACGCTGTCGCTTGGGCTTTATACCGGACGCTCGACGCATATGACCGCCACGATTGATGGCGTTGCGGCATTGGTGGCCGGGGCTGGTTACTTTGCCTTGATCCCAAGTTTTGGTGCGTTCGGTGCAATTTATGCGACATCTTTTGCTTTGGGTCTTCGACTGGTTATGACGGTTTGGATGGCGCAGTTGAGCCGCTTGCTTCCATATCGTCTTGTTTCAATGTCGATTTTATTCGCTGCGACGACCTCTTGGCTTGGCATGATGCATTTCATCGCGTTTGAGCTGGTGCTTGTCGTTGGTGCGCTTGGTTTGGGCTTCTTCATCTTGCTGGGTGTTGAATTGAAATTGTTGCCTTTGCCACGGAAGTGGTCATCGAAAAGGGCAATGTCATGAGCATGTGGGTTTCGGGTCGCAGTTTGCAGATTTTGTGCGCATGCGCATTTTGCGCTGTGGCCTTTTTTGCAACCCACATTGTTAAACACCCGCTTATTGCGGTTGTACTTTCACTCGCACCGTTTGGCGTGCTGATCCTGGTCAAACGACCGTTTTGGCTTATTCTTGGTTTCGTGATTTTTTCGTTCTTTCGCATTCACGAAGTTTTCCCCCAGCTCTATCCATTGCGTATTCCCCAGCTGCTGGCGATGACCAGTATTATGGCACTTGGTTGGTCGATCATGTCCGGGCGTTTGGTGCTTAAAATCCCGCGTGAGCATGCAACCTTTTTGGTGTTTTTTGCGCTTGTGACGGTGGGGTTGCTGATGGCAACAAACCGTGGGGCTGCGATTGGGACCTGGACGGGAAGCTATGTAAAAATCGCGATCATGACCTTTGCGATTACATGGTTGGCAACAGAACCACGTGATTTTCGTTTGACGGCATCGGTGGTTGTTGCTGCTGGTATGGTTGTTGCGGCAGTCGCACTTTTCAATAAGGCCAACGGTCTTGAATTGGTTGAAGGAACGCGCGTGACCATCGGGCGTTCGATCGGATCGATGCTTGGCGATCCAAACGATCTTTCGCTGGTGTTGCTGTTTCCTGCGAGTTTCGCTTTGGCACTATTGTTGACGCGCGGATCAGGCTGGATGGCCAAACTCTATGGTCTGGCTGCTTTTTGTCTGATCGTCGCAGCGGTTATTGCCACCCAAAGCCGCGGGGGGCTTTTAGGGATCATGGCAGTTTCCGGGGTCTTTGGATATCGGCTGGTCCGCAACAAGGTTCTGTTATTTGCGGTTGGCGGTGTTGCCTTGATCGTTCTCGTCGCTGCGGCAGGGATTTCAAGCCGTGCAAGTGGCGGTGCCCATGAAGAGGGCATTGATGAATCTGCGATGGGCCGTGTCTATGCATGGCAGGCGGCAATGTCGATGGCAGTTCATAATCCGCTTACGGGTGTTGGGCTGGATAACTTTATTGAAAACTATTGGGAACACAGCCCGCATTGGGACGGCAAGAACCATGCAGTTCACAGTACTTGGTTCGGGGTGATGGGGGAAACGGGCATTCTTGGTTTTGTTGCCTTCATCACCATGGTGATCGTGACGGTTCGCAGTGCGCTTTGGTGTTGTAAGGCACTTAAGCCAGATCGACTGACCCGCCCAAGCAAAGATGACATCGCAGCCTATGTTATGGCGCAGGCTGTTTTATCGGGGCTTGCCGGTTTTTGTGTGTCGGGAACCTTCCTGACCATGGGGTTCACCTGGCCGATTTATATCTTGCTCGCGCTGACAGCAGCAGTCGCAAACTATGCGAGACAAAAACGACTCTCATAATGAGACGTCATTAAAACAATCCATATATATCAAATACTTAATTTTGGCGTGCTCTTTGCGATGACGGGTTCAAGGTCATTTTAAAGGAGGCTACTTATGTGCGGTATCGTAGGAATGGTTAATGGCACCCAGGTCGTATCAAACTTGATCGACGGGCTGCGTAAACTGGAGTACCGGGGATATGATTCATCTGGGTTGGTGACGTCATCTGCGGATCGTTTAGACGTTCGGAAAATCTCGGGAAAACTATCGGAACTTGAAAAGCTGGTTGGCGGAAGCCCAACCGATGGCCCCGCGGGCATTGCCCATACACGTTGGGCGACCCATGGACATCCAAGTACTGAAAATGCCCACCCCCATGTAAATGAAGATGTGGCTGTTGTTCACAACGGCATTATCGAAAATTACCGTGACCTGCGTGCGGAATTGACTGCCGAAGGCCATGTTTTTGCCAGTCAGACGGATTCTGAAGTAATCCCGCATCTGATCCGCAGTTTTTTGGCGCAGGGATTTAGCCCGGATCAGGCGATGGACCGCACCCTTAAACGTCTTCAGGGTACCTATGCGCTTGGTGTTGTTTTCCGGGGTTTCGCAGATCGCATGATGGTTGCGCGTCGGGGAAGCCCATTGGTTCTGGGCAAAAATGACGATGCCATGATGATGGCTTCTGATGGTCTGGCGCTTGATCGCAGTGCCAAAGAAGTCTTTTACCTTGAAGATGGTGATTGGGGCGTTATCGAGCAGCACAGCATGCAGCTTTTTGATGCGAATGGCCGCTCGGTCAAACGTCCGGGTCGGACGCCAGCGCGCACTGCATCGGCGGTTAGCAAGCAGGGCTTCAAGCATTTCATGCTGAAAGAAATCCATGAACAACCGGCCGCCATTCGCCAAACCCTTTCATTTTCAAGCAGTGCCGACTTGGCGCGCCAGTTGGCAAAACTGTCACGCTTGACGATCATTGCATGCGGCACCTCGGCCTATGCAGCACAGGTTGCGAAATACTGGTTTGAACAGATCGCACGTCTTCCTGTCGACATTGATATTGCATCGGAATTCCGTTACCGCGATGCGGTCATGCCAGATCAAGGTGCGGCCTTGTTCATTTCCCAATCAGGTGAAACTGCCGATACTTTGGCTGCGTTGCGTTATGCCCGCGAACATAAGCAATACACCATTGCCTTGGTAAACGTTCCGGACAGCACCATTGCACGCGAAGCAGATTGTGTTTTGCAAACCATTGCCGGGCCGGAAATTGGTGTGGCATCAACAAAAGCGTTCATGACGCAGATGACGATGCTGTTGCGTTTGGCAATTGATACTGCCGATGTGCGCAACAGTCTGCCCCAGCACCGTATTGACGAGATGCGAGTGCATCTTGCAACGGCCCCAACGCTGATTGAAACGGTTCTTGATCGTGCTAACGAGGTCGAAAGCCTTGCCCATAACTTTATCGACAGCCGAAATGCGCTGTTTATGGGGCGTGGTACGGCCTTCCCGATTGCACTTGAAGGGGCGCTTAAACTTAAGGAAATTACCTATATCCATGCCGAAGGCTATGGCGCGGGTGAGCTGAAGCACGGCCCGATTGCCTTGGTTGATGACAAGATGCCGGTTGTGGTGCTTGCCCCTGAGAATGATCTGCTCGACAAGACGATTTCGAACTTGCAGGAAGTCAATGCGCGTCGTGGTCAGATGTTTTTAATCTCGACCAAGGGCGTGATTGAAAAATACGGCAGCGATCTGAATGGCAGTTTTGTTATGCCTGATTGCGATCCGGTTATAGCACCATTGCTTTATGTCGTCCCGACACAGCTTTTGGCTTATTACACCGCCGTTCTTCGTGGAACGGATGTTGATCAGCCGCGCAATCTTGCAAAATCGGTCACCGTCGAATGAGCAAGGTCCAAAAACTCAAACGCTGGGTAAAGCAAAGCCAGCATCCGTTGGCAAGATTGATCCATGGTTTGTATCGTCTTGTCAGCGGGTTCGAGATGCCGGTCATTCGTCCGCTTCATCGAATGCTTTATGTTGGATATCAGGCGGCGCACAATTTTGCCGCCTGGTTAATGCGGGTGTTTTTCTGGACGCCTTTGTTCAAGTCCCGTTTGTCTGGAGCAGCAAAAGGCCTGAACCTTTATGGCGGTGGATTACCATTCATGTCCGGACCATTGGATATTGAAATTGGCCCGGGCTGTCGCATTTCCACCCAAACGACTTTCACCGGGCGCTGGTCAGGGCAAAGTCGGCCCCAGCTTATCTGTGGCAAGAATGTCGGAATTGGTTGGCAGACAACGATTGCCGTTGGTCGGACTGTGCGTCTTGGTGACAATGTGCGCATTGCCGGGCGGGCGTTTCTTGCGGGTTACCCGGGTCATCCGGTTGACCCGGTCGATCGTGCTGCCGGACTTCCAGATACCGAAGATCAGGTCAAAGACATCATTCTTGAAAGCGACGTCTGGCTTGGTACCGGGTGTGTCGTTAATGGCGGAGTTACCATTGGGCAGGGCACGATTGTTGCCGCTGGCTCCGTTGTGACCAAGTCTTTGCCACCGATGGTTTTGGCTGCGGGTGTGCCTGCAAAGATTATCCGTCGTTTGGATGAGGAGATTGTCCCATGCGCCGCCCAGTAATTGTTTTTGGGGAAGATTGGGGAAGACATCCATCAAGTACGCAGCATCTTCTCCGCCATATTGCCGAAGACCGCCAGGTTCTTTGGGTCAATTCAGTTGGGATGCGTCGCCCAAGGCTTTCGGATATGAGTAGGCTTGTGAAAAAAGGCATGGCAATTGCGCGCCCGCGCGAAAAAAAGGACGGTGTTAAATGCCCGTTCCCGGTGCTTGCACCGGCTGCTTTGCCGCTTCCGGGAACGTCGGTTGCGCGGGTGTTTAATCGAACGGTTTTGGCGCGGCAGGTTCGCGCAGCGGCCGGGAAACTTGGTTTTGTCGATCCGTTATTATGGATATCCGTGCCAACAGCGGTTGACGTTGTTGGGCATCTTGGGGAATCTGCCGTTGCATACTATTGTGGAGATGACTTTTCGTCACTGGCCGGAGTTGATCATAAACCGGTTGCACGGCTTGAACGCGAATTGGCAGGTAAATCCAATGTGATTTTTGCCGCCAGCAAACCATTGGCGACCCGATTTGACGCGGGACGTACGGTTTACCTTCCCCATGGCGTCGATCTTGATCTTTTCACGCGCGAGACAAAACCGGCAAGTGATCTTCCGCCGGGCAAAGTTGCGGGGTTCTATGGCAGCATTGCATCGTGGCTTGATCAGGATCTGATTGTTAAGACCGCAAGACTTTTGCCTGATTGGACGTTTCTGTTCATTGGCGATGAATGTTGTGATGTCTCGGCCTTACGTGCAGAGCCAAACATTTCTTTGATCGGCCCGCGCCCGCATCACGAACTTCCGCGTTATTCCAGACATTGGACGGCCTCGATATTGCCGTTCCATCAGAACGGACAAATCCAGGCCTGTAATCCGCTTAAGCTGCGTGAATATTTGGCAGCGGGATCGCCGGTTTGTTCAACCGATTTTCCTGCACTTGATGGCTATCGGGATCATGTTCGTGTTGCAGACTGTGCTGACGGGTTTGCCAAAATGTTGATGGCTTCTCTTGACGAGAATGAGACGTCTCGTAGCAATAGAGCCGGTGGTGTGACAGGTGAAAGCTGGGCGGATCGAGCAGCGCAGGCAGCGGAATATATCGACGGTCTGTAAAGACGCCTCTCAATTTGCGACGCATTGCGCGTGAAATCGCATTGAACGTAATTTTGTTCAATAAAATCAATGTAATGAAGGTGGCACGGGTCTTGAAAGATCTTCATCAAACTTACTTTGATGGAGATCATCATGAAAAAGCAGATTTTTGCTTTGATCGCTGTTTCGGGACTGAGTGCGTGTTCATCCGTTCCCGATGATCCTTGGGTTCTTGTTCCCAAAGACATGGAATTTCTAATCCGCCATGAAAGCGCCCCGGTCGCAAACGCGAATAGCGGCCCGGTGTCAGTTGAAGACATGCTTTCGAAGGCGCGTCTCTATGCGCAGGCTCAGCATAATTCCAAAACACCGAAAAAGTCGGAGACCAAGTGATGAGGAGCATTCTGCTTCTGAACCTAGCAGCATTACTGTGGGGGGCATGGCGTCGGCGCTATTTGATATGCATCCCGATGCTGATCATGCCTGTTGTGGTTCTTGCAGTTGGTGTTCTGTCACCCAAACAATATGAGACCTATACCACCATCCTGATTCAGGAAGCGGCCAAGCAAAACCCGTTTCTTCAGGATTTGACTGTTGCGACCAACTTGAAAAGCCGGATGGAAGCACTGAATGCATTGTTGCATTCACGGCATATTCTTCAGGAAGTTGCGATTAACCAAGGTCTGATCAATGACGATATGACCGATCGGGAACGCGCATATGCGCTTGAGATTCTGTCGAAATCAATTGGCAGCAAGCTTCTGGGCGAAGACCTGATCAAGATCACCTACCGTGCGAGCAATCCGGACGGGATGGAAGAACTTCTGAAACTTGTTTCAATGCGCTTTGTCGAGCGTGTCATCGCACCTCAGCGCTCAGCGATCTTTAGTTCCGAACGGTTCCTTGAACAGGAACTGACAGAACGGATGAAAGAACTTGCCGCAGCCGAGCAGGCCTTGGCGGAATACAACAGCAAATATGCATCCGAACTGCCAAACCTGCATGGTGGCAACGTCGCGCGCTTGACCGAAATGAAAGAAATGTTGGCACAGCGCACCGTTGACCTTCAGGGGGCAGAAGCGGAACGGAAGTCACTGAGAAGCCGTTTGTCGCAAACCAATCCTGTGATCGGGCGTATCGAAGATGCAATCGTCGAAACTCTTTCGGAATTGGCGATTATGAGTTCTCGATACACCGATAACCATTCCAAGGTTCAGGCCGCCAAGCGCCAACTTGCGAGTTTGCAAGAAGAACGCGCCAAGGTTCTTAGCGAAAGTCGGGAATTGAACCCGGAAGAACTTGAACGTCTTTGGAACCTAGCGGCAAGCAAAACGGGTAATGACGGCGAAAATGGCGGGCAGACGCTTTTGGTGTCACAGCTTGAACGTCTTCAAGAAGCCGAAGCTCAGTATCAGCGCCTTAAGGAAGAAGTCCGCGAGCTTCAATCTGAAGTAGGTCGGATTACTGGTCGGGTGACGTCATTTGGTGAACATGACCGTCGTTTGAACGAGCTAAACCGCAACATCACGGTGAAACGCAAGATTTACGAAGACCTTACTGAGCGCCATCAAAAGGCAGAGATCACCGGGGCACTCGGGCGTGCTGAAGAAAGTGAACGGGTTAAATTGATTGATCCCCCCTTCACCCCGAAAGCCCCATCTACCATGCCGTTGATCATGTATCTGATTGCCGGGATTGCCGGGGGTATTTTTGGCGGGATCGGGCTTGGCGTTGTGGCGGAGCTTCTTGATACGGGGGTATGGCGACGTGACAGCCTTGCCAAGCTTGTCGATGCCCCCGTCTTTACCAGAATCCCGGGCCTGCCGAGCGATGAAGTCTCGATTGAGGCCCTTATGAACAGCGAAAAGCAAACAGACGCCAGCGTCCAGGGAGTAAGTTAACATGCAAAAGATACTCGTACAGATCGTGCAGCATTTGCGCCCGGGCGGTCTTGAAAACATGGCGATTGATCTGTGCCGCTTTGCCGGTCCGGATTACAAGGTTCATCTGATCAGCCTTGAAGGACAGGAGTCCGGATGGCGTATCCTTAAAGAAGTTCCCGCCCAGATCCACCTTTTAAAAAAGGCGCCGGGATCAAGTTTGCGGACGGTTTTTCGTCTTGCGCGTCTGTTGCGTGAAATTGGTGCGGATATTGTCCACACCCATCATGTTGGTCCCCTGATCTATGGTGGCCTTGCTGCGCGGTTGGCTGGTGTTTCGCGGGTCATTCACACAGAACATGATGCATGGCATCTGCAATCAACCCGCCGTCGTCATGTTCAGAATGCCGCGATCAGTTTGGTTCGGCCGGTTTTGGTCGCTGATGCGCCGCATGTTGCGGCAAATGCGATGACCTTCCTTCCCGGTCGGGATTATCAGACTGTGCTGAACGGTATTGACTGTGAACGGTTTGTGCCGGGCAACAAGATTGCCGCCAGAACCGAACTTGGCTTGCCGACAACAGTAACTTTGATTGGCTGTTCGGCACGGCTTGAGCCGGTCAAAGGTGTCGACAATCTGGTCAATGCATTGGCGCATCTGCCAGACGATATTCATCTGGCTGTTGCCGGGCAGGGTAGCCAACGCGATGCATTGATTGATTTGGCCCAAGAACTTGACGTTTTGGAGCGCATCCATCTGATCGGGCATGTCGATGACATGCCGCGCTTCTATCAGTCGCTTGATCTGTTTTGCTTGCCATCGCGCAATGAGGGCTTACCGCTTTCGCCGCTCGAAGCACAGTCCTGCGGTATCCCGGCTGTTGTGATGGATGTTGGCGCGGCCGGACAAACGTTATGTCCAGAAACCGGTCACTTGGTTCCTGCTGATGATCTTGCCGAACTTACCCGTGCCCTGCGCCGTGCTTTGGATCGCAATCTTAAATGTTCGCCGCGCAGCCACGTCGAAGCCAAGTGGGATGTTCGTAAAATGGCTGCGGCCTACCGCCAGCTTCACACGGCATGATGAAGGGAAATGGATATGACTATTCCTGTTCTTGAAACCTGCACGATTGGCGCTTTGACGTTGGCGGCCTATCACCATGCGGTTTTTCCGTGGATTTTAGGCCAAGCTGCGAAACGTAAACAAAGCGAACCGGTCGAAAACCTAGCCGATCCTGATTTGCCGGAAATCACCGTTTTGATACCGGCTCATAATGAAGCTGGCGTGATTGCAGACAAGATTCGTAATTTGGCGATGCTAGATTACCCAACGGATAAGCTAGATGTCATTGTTGCGCTTGATGGGTGTGACGATGAGACATTCAACGTGGCACGTGATACCTGCCGCGAGCCAGAATGCCGCGATCTACAAATACGTATTCTTAATCTGCAGCCAAACCGCGGAAAGCTGTGCGTTTTGAATGAAATGATCCCGCGGATCACAAGCGAGATTGTGGTTCTTTCGGATGCATCTGCCCTATTGTCGATAGATGCTTTGCAACGTTTTGCCGGTCACATGGCCGATACCAATATCGGTGTGGTGGCTGCGACCTATAAATTGGCCGCACCAGGCAGCGTTGGAGAAAAGCTTTATTGGGATTATCAGGTGACTATCAAGCTTGGCGAGGCCAGTCTTGGTGCCCCTTTGGGGGTGCATGGCGCTTGTTATGCGTTTCGTTCTTCGGTTTTCGAACCACTTCCGCCACATACCATCAACGATGATTTCATCATGCCGATGAATGCGATCCGTCAGGGTAAGCGCATCATCTATGATACCGATATTGTGGCACTCGAACTTGAGACATCAGATGTCGGTCTTGATTTTCGTCGCCGGAGACGTATCGCGGCGGGAAACATGCAGCAGCTTTTGATGCTGAAAGACCTACTACATCCGAAATATCGCGGGGTGGCACTTGCCTTTGCTTCTGGCAAGGCGTTGCGCACTCTGATGCCCTATATCCTTTTGTTTGCGTTGTTTGGATCTGCCGTTCTTGCAGCCAGCAGCGTCGCATTTTTAGTTGTTTTCCTGATGCTTGCTGCCGGGCTTGTATCTGGTGGCGTAGCGCAATTTATTCCCGGCCTTCGACGTTTCAAACCATTCGCACTTTGCCAGTATCTCGTATCTGGATACGCAGCCGGCTTTGTCGGCGCTACGCGCTATTTGTTCGGTCTCGAACTTGGCGGTTGGAAACGCAGTCCTAAACAAGGAGCATCGTCATGATTGAACAATCCTACGTCCCTAAGACCGTCCTGTTTGCCAAGCGGACTTTTGATATCGTTTTGGCCACTATACTGCTGATTATGGTTTTGCCGCTGCTTCCGATTGTTGCAGTGCTCATCAAAATCGACAGCCCCGGTCCGATCATTTTTAAACAGCTTCGCATCGGGCGTAGCCATTATGATCATGTTGAAATGTTCTGGATGTACAAGTTTCGTTCCATGCGCAGTGACGCGGAAGCCAGCACCGGTGCCGTTTGGGCATCGAAAAAAGATCCGCGTATTACCCGGTTTGGTCGTTTCTTACGCAAAAGCCGGATTGATGAACTGCCGCAGATTTTCAATGTGCTGCGTGGCGATATGTCGCTGATTGGTCCACGTCCTGAACGTCCGGGTTTCTATGGCCAGCTTGAGACAGCTATCCCGTTCTATGCTGATAGAACGTATGGTTTGCGCCCTGGGGTGACGGGACTTGCACAGGTTTATCAAGGGTATGACGAGAGTCTTGATGATGTGCGATCCAAGGTCTCTTACGACCATGCCTATGCTTTGCAACTGGGTGAGCTTAAGTCTTGGTTTGCTCAGGATATCCTGATCGCATTCCGTACCGTTGGCGTGATGGTGTTGGGACGCGGGCAGTAAAAAACCGCTTCTCAAAACGTCTCTCAATTTGAGAGATGAGACAAGATGCACCTGCCAAAATAACATTAAGGCATTGAAAATAAGCAACCTTTGGGCTTGGCCTGAGGGTTGCTTTTGTTAGTCCAGATGATTTTTATGGAGGCTAACATGGACAATACCCATCTTATCAGCATCACCGAAGATTTCGATGCAATGTCCGTCAACAAGGTACGGCCATCGTTCGAAAAAGCGGCACGTGATGCCACACAGGAAGTAACGGTCGATCTTGGCGCTGTATCCTTTATGGACAGTTCTGGCATCGGCGCCATTGTGTTTCTTTTTAAACGTTTGAAAGAACGCTCAATTCCGATGCAGATCATCGGTGCCAAAGGGCAGCCGCTTGAAATTTTGCAGTTCCTGCGCATCGACAAGACCATCCCAGTCATCGAGAACAAGGAGGCAGCACAATGAGGCGCTTGATCCTTGTTTCTTCTGCTGTGGCTGTTCTGGCCCTTGGGGCAGGGTGCACGCCATGGCCGCCATATGGGCATGGTGGTGTTGTCGAATCACATTATCCTTGGCATGCCGATCTTGATGAATATGCCTCGGCTGAAGCACGCCGTTTGTCCGAACTGCGCAATGAAATCCAGAACATCAAGCTTCTGGGCGGTGAGGATAAGTTTCCGGCATATCTTCGCAATGCACAACTGCAATGGGTGCGTACCGCGCGTTTCTGCGTCAATGGTATGGACGCTGAAACCTTTAGCAATCTGGCCGTTTTGGAACGCATGACACGTCAGATGCGCTTCTGGGTTGACCACGACTTGCAGCATTCCGATGAAAAAATGGCATATGCCGTTGAGGAGGCATCATGAAACGCATCCTGGTCCTTCTGATTATTCTTTGTGGTGTGGTGGCAGCTTACTCGGCTGCGAAGGCAGCTAACGAATTGCCGCTTCAGCCAGGAGATATTATCTCAATCATTTTGCCGGGTGAGCCGGCATTTGCTGAACCATTTCAGATTGGCCGGGATGGCGCTTTAACCTTGCCGGAAGTTGGCGAAGTTTATCTTTCTGGTCTTTCGATCGGTGCAGCGCGTGAAGCGGTCCGATCTGCTATCAGCAAGGTGTATAAGGATCTGTCACGCCTTGAGGTGTCGGTCAAACAGCACCGTCTTGTGGTATCCGTTCTTGGCTATGTCAAAAACCCAGGGCCAGTGGACCTTGCTGCGAATTCTACTGTGCAGATGGCGATCACCGCTGCCGGTGGTCTTGCGCAAGGCGCGCAGTTGGATCGACTGCAATTGCGCCGAAATGGCGTGGCACAGAAATTTGACTACAAGAAATACCTTGATGTTGGTGATCCGGCGTTGATCCCAGAGTTACAGTCGCTTGATGTTATTTTCGTTCCTGCCTCGCCGCTTACCGGCAATGTACAGATCGAATTTGATGCAAAAACCCTTTCTGCATCGGGTGATGCCGCCGAAGATGGGGCTGCAATCTACGTCTTTGGCGAAGTGCATCGTCCGGGCACCTTTGGCTATAAGGAAGGCAGCTCGATCATTGACATGATCATGCGTGCAGGTGGTGTCACAAGATATGCCGGGATCGAACAGATCCGCATTATTGCAGACAACAAGCCGTTTCCGTTCAACATGCGCGAATATATGGATACAGGTTCAGATGGTTTGATGCCGGACCTTAATCCCGGTGACACCATATTTGTTCCCCAAGCATCTGATCAGGTTAAGGTTGGCGCACGCGTCGTCTATGTTATGGGCGAGGTGTTTAAACCCGGTGCCTATGAGACCAAAGAAGGCGCAAGCTTCCTTGATATTCTTGCGAACTCTGGTGGTCCAACACGTTTTGCCGAGACCCGCCAGATCCGTATTCTTAAGCAAGATGGTACTGTCGAACCTTTCGATCTGTCAGCTTTCACCGAAGGTACAAATGAATCTTCGCTACCGATGATTACTGCAGGAGACGCAGTATTCGTTCCTGAAAAGACCGACATGAATGAAAAATCATGGCTTAAGGTCAGCCCGAACCGCGCAATCCGCATTATTGGTGCGATTAATCGCCCCGGCCGCTACGAGTGGTCTGATGAAATGAACATCCTTGATCTATTGGCCCATGCTGGCGGTCCGGCAGCATCTGCAGATACAGCACATGTTCAGGTTTTGCTGCCCGATGGTACCGGTGAGATCGTGACCAAGTCATTTGACTTGAAGCGTTTCCTTGATAACGGCGGGCATTCGCGGGACTTGCCGGTGATTTCTGCCGGTGCGACAATTGTTGTTCCCGAACTTCCAAAAGATCCGAATGACAACCGGTCCCAGTGGGTGCGTCAGGCATCAGATCGTTCGATCTATATCTTTGGTCAGGTCAAAGCACCGGGGCGCTATGCTTTTAACTCGGAGCTTAACTTCCTTGACCTGCTGTCCGCAGCACAGGGACCGACAGCGCGTGCTGATCTGTCAAATGTGCGGGTTACGCACCGTGGTGAAGAAAATGCACGGGTGTCTGAGGTAAACCTTAACCTGTATTTTGAAACCGGCGACGATGCGCTGATCCCTGATATTATGCCCGAAGACGTTATTTACATTCCTGAACGTGATCGTGATTGGCTTGAGCAGCCGCGTGAACGCACGGTGCGTGTGCTTGGTGCGGTTGGACGTCCGGGACGCTATGGTTTTGATGACCGTATGACTATCCTTGATCTATTAGCCGAGGCAGGTGGTCCTTCACCCAACGCCCTGCAAGATCGCATCGTTGTGGTTAATCGGGCGCAAGAAGGTCCACAGGCACGTGTGTTTGATCTGGTGAATTTCGCAAAAACAGGTGATTTCTCGATGCTGCCGCTGGTGCAACCTGGCGATACGGTTTTCGTTCCGAACACCGATAGCAGCAACTTTAATCTTGCAATGGGTTATGTACGCGATGCCGTGTCCATTTTGTCTCTAGTTCGATTGGCTGTAGGAGCACCTTGATCATGCGTCAGATACCCATTCAATACTCAGAAGTTGAAGAGCTTTATGGGCGAACAGTTGCCGCAGGTTTCCAGTCTATTGGCGTGACAGCAGCAAAGCCGGGGGAGGGTTCATCGACAATCGCTTATGCCCTTGCCCGGCGTACCGCAGCAGCAGGTAAGAAAACCCTGTTGGTTGACTTTAATATGGCAACGCCATCCGTTGGGGCGCGTCTTGCGCTGGTCAGTAAAACTTGGCAGCCGGGATCAGACAGCGCGGTTGATGCGATACATCCGCTCGGATCAACGCGGCTTTATGCTTTGCCTGCGCCAAGTTGTACCGTTGATGCTTGGGCATTTCGCGAGGTTTCTCAGCTTAGTGCTCAGATTGCTCAATGGCATAAGGATTACGAAGTTGTCATTGCTGATACCTCGTCACTTACCAAGCGTAACCGTGGGAACATCCCGCCCGAAGTTGTTTGTGCCGCCTGTTCTGGGACGGTGCTGGTGGTTCGTTCCGGTAGGACCCGTGAAGTGAATGTCATTGAAGCACGGGATCGGCTTGATCGTGCCGGGGCGCGTATTCTCGGCAGTGTTATGAACGACATGAACGCGCCGGGACTTGCTGCGGAGTTAATGCGTGAAACGCGTCGGCTTGATCGGTTTGCACCAAAGACAATGGAAAAATTGCGCGGCGTTATCCGTCGATCCTCGCTGCTTAATCAAGTGATCTAGGGATCATATTCATTTAACTTATTACGTGTTGTTGCATGGGGGCTGGCACCTAACCCGTCGAAGGGTGCGTATCCGTTGTGGGGGGCTTAAAGCCCTTTCTGCAGTCGTTTGAGAGAGCGCCATCTTTATTATTTTACCGGTTTGAAATCATCTGTCCGGATGCCCCGCTGGGGTTAAGGTCGGGGTTGCAGTAAAAGTGGAAGCTTCTCGAAATGAACAAGGGCCCAGATGCTTTTACATCTGGGCCCTTGTTCATTGTCTTGTGATCTGCTGTTAGCCTTGTTTGGCTTATTGGACTTCGACCAGTTTATTAAGGCCGACCATTTCGACGATGTCTTTGGGTTGACCTGTAAGGTTCGCGAGAACAATCTTTCCATCAGATTTCTGCAGGTCGCGCAGCCAAAATACCATCGTTCCGATGCCAGCACTGTCAACGAAGTGCGTTTCTTTGAAATCAATGATCAGTGTCGTCGTGCCATCAGGAATGGCCGATCGGAAATCCAAGGCGTTTGCAGAATCAAAATTGTCGGGTAATGAGATGGTTTCAGTACTCATTGCTGAACTCCATTATTGCGACGGTTCCATCATCACAGTCTGAGCTGCCCTCAAAGATTGTACGCGCCATTTGGTCTATTGGTTTGCTAAGGCCCTTTGCAATTGATGCTTCAAGCGAAAGACCCGTCCGGTTTTCGAGTACGCCATCGGAGTAAAGTGTCAATCTTTGCCCGACAGAGAGGTTAAAGGAGTGCTCTTCATACCGTGTATCAGGCATCAAACCGGGCAGTGGCCCTGAAACATCAAGGGGGGTGTCGTCGAGGAACGGAAACGGATGTCCGCCGGTTGCGATGACGACCTTTCCTTGATTTGATAGATAAACAGCCTGTGCGGTTAGGATGGTTTTCGAAAGAATTCTGTCTGAAACCATTACTTCTGATAGCGCGTCCAGGATCTTACCGGGTGCCTGATTATTGGTGTTTCCAGCAAGGACACCATGCATATAGCCAGCGAGAACATGGCTAAAGAATTTTGCCTGTTCTCCATGCCCCATCAGATCAGCAAACAGCACCAAATGCCCGTCATCGGCCTGATGGTGTAAAACGACGTCGCCGCCGCCTGATGCTGCGGGTCTGCTTTTGACAAGGCACCGCCACGGGCCCATTTTTTCAGGCAGGCTTGGTGCAAGAAGATCAGAGAATTCCTGTCCTAACCGGTCGCCCAGTCGATCTCGGATGAACTCAGTACGGTTTAAAACCCGTTCGATTTCATCAAGAAGGTCAACCTTAGAAACAGGTTTGGATAAGAATGCGTCAATCGGGGATCGGAACAATTCGGATAGCAGAAATTCGTTTTGGCGACCCGAAAGGAAAATTAGCGGGATGAGTTCGGTGTTTTCCCGGCTATGGAGGACTTCACACAAATCAAGCCCAGTTTTCCCGGGCATACACAGATCACTTAGGATTAGGTCTGGCTGATCATTTTCAATTGCGACGATGGCTTCGTCGACTGACGTGCATTCGGTGACGTGATACCGATCCGAAAGATAGTGACCAAGGATGCGTCGTTGACTGGCATCATCATCAATCAAAAGAATATGAGTGCGGGCGGACGTGTTGAGATTTAACCGCACAATATTGGTTGGACCTGCGATATAAACCGGATCAGGGCAATATGTGGCCAGCAATGCCAATCCCATCCCGTCTTCGCCAAGTTGCACATCACGACGTGTCGTTCGGTCTGTGAACCCATCAAAGCTGCCACCGTTATCTTCAATCTCAAGCGTAACAGTGGTTGTTGTTTGACGCAGCCGTAACCATACCTTGGTTGGTTTGGGATCGGAATGTTTGACAAGGTTAACAAGCACCTCGCTGATAGACAGCAAAATCCCATTGGTTTTTGCAGCCCCAAGAGAAAGGCGTTCAAGAACAGGTGCCAACATCTCGCGCGCATGCCTCGGCGCCTCGAAGTCTGGTGTTAGTTCTAAGTCAAAGAGTTGCTGCGCCATCTTATGCCTGTCTGGTTGCTGCGATCAAATCTGTGGCCTGACGAACATAGGTATTTACTGCGCCAATATCGTCTCCTTCTACCATAACCCGGATCAATGGTTCGGTGCCGGATTCCCGGATCAACAGGCGTCCTGATGGCCCGATGGTTTTCTCAAGTTCGCTAAGTTGCTTCTTGAGTTTTGTATTGCTCAGGGGTGACTTTCCTTTGAACGGCAAATTGTGAAGCACCTGTGGGAACGGCGAAAACACCTGGCACATTTCTGATGCCGGTCGCTGTTCACGGACCAATTCGGCCAAAAGATGAAGTGCAGCCGAAAGACCGTCACCCGTGGTGGCACTATGACCAAAGATCAGGTGACCTGAAACTTCGCCGCCGACATTAAAGTTATTGCGGCGCATGGCTTCGACAACATGACTGTCGCCAACAGGTGTCCGGGTTAAATTGATTTCCTTGCCAGTCAGGAAGCGTTCTAGCCCCATATTCGACATGATGGTTGCGGCGATGCCGTTTCCTTTCAGGCGGCCGTCGCGGTGCCAGCGATCTGCTATGAGCGCCATGATTTGATCGCCATCGACCAAGCCACCATTTTCGTCAGACACAATCAGACGGTCGCCGTCGCCATCAAGTGCGATACCAATATCGGCACCATTCAAAATGACTTCACTGCGAAGACGTTGCGGACAGGTCGCACCGTATCCGTCATTGATGTTGATGCCGTTCGGGGTTGTGCCAATAGCAATGACTTCGGCACCGAGTTCGTACAGAACTTCTGGGGCAACGCGATAGCCCGCACCATTCGCACAGTCGACCACGATCTTTAGGCCGTCCAAGCGTAAATCACGCGGGAAGGATTGTTTGACCCATTCAACATACCGACCACGGGCATCCTCCAAGCGGGTCGCACGACCGAGTTGGGAAGGACACGACAAATGTTCCGTCAGCGGTGACTGGATCAGTTTTTCGATAACATTGACGTCGTCTTTGCAGATTTTATAGCCGTCCGCGCCGAACAGTTTGATGCCATTGTCATGAAACGGATTGTGGGACGCGGTGATCATGATCCCGAATGCAGCACGCATTGACCGGGTCAACATCGAAACGGCCGGGGTCGGCAAAGGACCAACCAAGACCGGCGAAAGTCCAACTGCGGTCAAACCTGCGGTCAACGCGCTTTCAATCATGTAGCCTGACTGTCTTGTGTCTTTGGCAATCAGGACTTTTCCGCCCGGAACACCCTTGGACAAATGAATGCCTGCAGCCATCCCGACCAAAAGCATAATGTCGGGGGTGATTGGTGCGGTGTTGGCACGGCCACGAATACCGTCGGTTCGAAACATCTTGGACATCTGGTTAATCCTTTTGGTTCTGTTTGCCCCTTCCATGCAAACGGCTTGCCGGGCTGTGCCGCGCGGGATTCTGGTGGTTTTCAGTGTGTCGGACGCACAGCCTTCAAAATGCCTCTCAAAATGAGAGAAAATTCTCAGAATGTCGTTGGTTAATCGGCACGGTCTTTGCTGCTTGTCTGGGATCACACGCTAAGAAAGGATAGCCATGTTTGATTTCAAAAAACGACAATCGGTACTCGTAATTGAAGACGATCATGTATTGATCAATTTGATTACGCACCGTTTGACACGTCATGAAAAGCTACGGGTTATTTCAGCAGTAAGTGGCGCAAATGGTATAAAAGCTGCCATTCGCGAACACCCAGACTTAATACTGCTTGATTGGGGGCTATCGGACGATTTGTCAGGGTTTGACGTCTTGCAAAACCTAAAGGACGATCCCGATACCTGTGACATTCCTGTTGTCATGATGACCGCACGAAACCGGGTCGGCGAGATTGAGGACTGCCTTGCGAATGGTGCGGTTGACTATTTGACCAAGCCCGTCCGTTTATCCGAGATATCAGAAAAAATACGCCAGGTTCTTTAGGGAATCTGGCGTATCTGATGAGAAGATTTATGGCGGGAAATAGCCGGATTTGGCAAAGGGTTTGTGTCCAAACCTGTAGTCAGATCGAATTCACCGAAGGTATTCGAATTGTACGGCTGACATGTCAGACCTTTGGGTTGATCGTCAAAATGAGTCTCATACTGCAAGCCAATATGGTCAAAAAGCCGGATGCAGCCAGCATTGGAACGTTAGCCTTAATATGCATCCTTTCTGGGCTTTGAACTTAAAAGTAGTCACGATTTCCAATTAAGCCGGATAAGTGGCGTCAAATTTGCATCTCATTATGAAAATTAATGTCGTTAAAAATTTGATTGGTAGCACCATATGCCAATGAGAAAGTTGTCGCGGGAGCTTGCTGCTCGCATGGAGGAGAAATGTCGTTTGTCCGGAAAATGATCGTTGGTTGGATTGCTTGCCAAGCACTGGTTCTAATTATTGTCGCACCGCTTGGTGTTTACCTGCTGATAGATATCGAGACATCGCACCTTCGCGAAAGGGCTGATGCAACAGAACGGCTGATCACTGCTGCTTCAAGTGATTTGATTCTTGCGGGCGATGAAGAAACCCTGATGTTGATGAGCGCTCAGATTGCTGAGGGACCGGATGTCGACTTCATTCAGTTTGTCACGTCTGACGGGCGGATTCTTGCGAAAGCAGGCGAGGCATTGCCTTTGTCGGACGACTATCGGGTCAGCAATCTTGATCAAATCTCCTTCTTTGACTTCTTTGCAGGGCAAAAGACTTATAATCAGCTTGTCCCGATTGAGGTTTCAGGCACAAAGATTGGCGAAGCCCATATCGGCCATTCATTGACACCCATTCATCGGCAAATGACGTTGATGACACTGTTGATCGTTGGGCTACTCGCCGGTGTGATTATTCTTACGATCATTCTTTCAGTCGTTATGGGGCGGCGGCTTCAAGGTGGATTGACGGTAATTGAAGATGCCGCACGGAGCATCGCGGAAGGCGAGGTTGGGATTGAGCTTGATCATCCTAAACAAGGCATTCTGGTTTCTACTGTCGATGCCTTTAACTTGATGTCGAAGCGATTAAAGGAAAGTCACGACCGTGCGATGAATAGTGAGCACAACCTTCGTGATGCGGTGGAAAGCTTGCCGGATGCTTTTTGTGTCTATGACCAAGATGACAAATTGCTTCTGTGTAACAGTCGATATGCCGGCTTGTTAGCAACCGCTGGGTTGGAGCCAAGAATTGGTGCCAAGTTCGAAGATCTTGTGCGCAGTGGATTTGAAGCCGGTGTTTTTGATATTCCCGATGATCAGAAAGAAGAATGGATCAATTCGTATCTGCGTGAACATCAACAGGGGAATGTGTCTCGGGAAATAAGAATGTCATCGGGGCGCTGGATCCGGGTTGAAGAACATAAGTCTGCGCGTGGGAATGTGATTGGCCTTCGTATGGATATTACCGATCTGAAAGAACGTGAGCAGGCCTACAGATTAAGCGAAGGGCGCCTGAGAACCACCGTTGAAGCCGCCCTTGATTGCATTATTTGTATTGATAAGAATGGCTGTGTGACTGAGTTTAACTCAGGAGCTGAGCGGACATTTGGCTATACGCGTGAAGAAGTCATGGGTAAGCCGATGGGGCCGCTGATTATTCCGCCCGCCTATCGGGAAATGCACAATCAAGGCATTCGGCGCTATCTTGAAACGGGCGAAGGCCCCTTGTTGGGCAAAAGGATCGAGGTGGTTGCGATGCATCGCGATCAGACCGAGTTCCCCTGTGAACTTGCGCTAGAGGCGTCTGGTTCTGGCGATGACGTTATATTTGTCGCCTATCTTCGCGATATCACCGAACAACGCAAACAGTCCGATGCTTTGCATAGCGCACGTGAACGTGCAGAAGCTGCCAACAAAGCCAAGGATGAATTCCTTGCGATGATGACACACGAAATCCGAACCCCTCTTAATGGTGTGTTGGGTATTTTGGGATTGCTGCAAGATACCACGCTGGATATCGAGCAAAGTGACTATGTGCGTGGAGCGAAAACATCCGGTGATATCCTGCTTCAGATATTGAACGACATTCTTGACTATTCGAAAATGGATGCGGGTAAGCTGGAACTTGAAAACGCGCCCTTGCGCCTGCGCTCAGTGACTGAGCCGATAAGTCAGATACTGACCCCACGGCTTGAAACCAAGAAGCTTGATTTCAGTATCGATATTGCGCCCGATTTACCCGAATGCATCATTGGTGATCTGGGGCGCATTCGGCAGGTCTTGTTGAACCTTGCGAACAATGCCGTAAAATTTACGGAGCACGGGCATGTGTCAATGTCGATCAAAAAAGTCGACACATTGTTTGGTGAGCCAACCAAGGGCGTTATGTTTTCCGTCAGTGACACCGGTGTTGGTATTTCCGAAGATAAACACGATCAATTGTTTGTCGAGTTCAATCAGCTTGATGCAAGCTACGCCCGCAAGTTTGGTGGCACGGGACTGGGGCTTGCAATTTGCCGAGAATTGGTTGAGCTGATGGGGGGGATGATTGATTTCAAGAGCACCCTTGGAGAGGGAAGTACGTTCTACTTTACCATCCCGCTTGTAGAAGGTGACCCAAGCGAACTTGAAGACGAAGAAACAGCGCCGACAATGGCGGATAACGCACGCAGTTGTCGTATTCTGGTTGCCGAAGACAATGCGACCAACAGTATGATCGTCAAGCTGATGCTTGAAAAGGCAGGTCACCGCGTAGATACCGCGATGGACGGACAAGAAGCCGTTCAGGCCGTGAAATCGCTGCCCTATGACGTTGTTCTGATGGATGTAAATATGCCTGAAATGGATGGATTCCAAGCAACCCGTCTTATCCGCGAGATGCCTGCACCACACTGCAATGTTCCAATCATCGCGCTTACGGCTTTGGCAATGGAAGGGGATAAACAGCGGGTACTTGATTCCGGTATGGATGGCTACATGACCAAACCGGTTTCACGTCAGCAACTGTTGTTGGCTGTCCAGCGATCCGCAGGTGAAGATGTGGAGACTGTCAAACAGGAAGGTGTAGAGCAGGCCGAAACAGCCAATGAGCAGGGTCTTTTAGATCATTCTGTGATTACGAAACTTGGAGAAGATACCGCGCCAGAATTGGTGCCAGAACTTCTTAGTCTTTACATTGAAGATACCAAGCGCCGTGTTACCGACCTGAAGGCTGCAATCGAGGCCCAAGACCTTGCCAAGATCGAGCATGAAACTCATACCATGGCATCATCGGCTGCGATGCATGGTGCGATGAAGCTCTTTGTACTTGCCCGGCGCTCGGAAGAGCATTGCCGTGAGAACAACCAGTCGGACGCGATCGATACGGCAACACAGGTTGTGGATGTTGCAAAGGCGACCTTTGAAGTCCTTAACAATGTCATATCGGAACAAGCTTAGTCATCCTGACCCTAGGCATTCAGCACACAGAAAAGGGCCTTTGCAGCTTCCTGCAAAGGCCCTTTTTGATGGCTATCTGGTAACAGAAATTACCAAGCTGCTTTCTTACGATAGATTGTGGCCGCTGAAATGCCCAGATAGTGCGATGCTTTTGGAACGGAACCGCCACACAGGCGCAGCGCCGTTTGAATGGCGTGGCGTTCAATTTCTTCCATCGGGGGAATTTCCCGTTCTGAACGTGGCTCGATGAACATAGAGTTGCCAGATGGGGCACCAAACGCCATGCCTGATCCATCCGCATTCATTGGGGTTGGCTTTGGGGCTGGAGACGTTGAACCAAGAGGTTCTGGCAACATATCGGGGGTGATCACATCGCCCTGATTTAAAACGACGATGTTGCGAATGACGTTCTGTAGCTGGCGAACATTCCCAGGCCAGGGAAAGCTTTTGAAAATCTGCTCGACGTCATGAGTGAAACCGTCAAAGACCTTGTTTTCTTCAGTCGCATAGCGATCAAGGAAATAGCGAGCGACTTCGATAATGTCATTTTCACGCGCACGTAGCGGTGGCAGTTCCATTGGTAGAACATGCAAGCGATAAAACAGGTCTTCGCGGAAGCGGCCATTATCGACTTCTTGCATCGGGTTGCGGTTGGTTGCGCATATGATGCGGACATCAACTTCATGAAGTTTATCGGAGCCTACAGCCTGCACCGTACCCGTTTGCAAAAAACGCAGCAGCTTGGGCTGCATCGCAAGGTCCATCTCGCAAATCTCATCAAGGAAAAGTGTTCCGCCATTTGCACTGAGTGCCGCACCTTCACGGTCGCGATGCGCGCCGGTAAACGATCCCTTTTTGTGGCCGAAAATTTCGCTTTCCATCAGGTCTTTGGGAATTGCACCGCAGTTCACTGCGATAAACGGTTTGCCTGCACGGTCGCTTTTTTGATGGATAGCTTCGGCGCAGACTTCCTTACCTGTACCGCTTTCACCCGTAATGAAAACAGTTGCTTTGCTGGCGGCGGCATTATCGATCGTCCGATAGACGCTTTGCATGGTTAAAGACGATCCGATAAACCCGCAATATCCATCGCGGCTGAACTCCTTTTCAAACTTCTGGACTTTTACCTTTAGTTCTTTGTGTTCAAGCACGTTCGACAAGGTTGCCATAAGGCGTTCCTTGGTGAACGGCTTGACCAAAAAATCACGTGCGCCGCGTTGCATGGCTTCGACCGCAACCGACATGGACCCGTTGCCGGTAATCACGACAACTTCAAGGTTTTCATCTTCGGTGTAGCGTTCAATGTTTTCGAGAACATCAAAGCCGGTCATATCCGGAAGTTTCAGATCAAGCAGCAACACGTCAGGAATACGTGCTTTGATGCTTTCGATTGCGTCATGACCGTTCTCGGAGACTTCAACGCGGACATTTTCACGTGCCAGATAGCCGCTGACAATTCGTGAAAGGCTCGGGTCATCATCTACAAGATGGATTAACGGGGCCTCTGCGCTCATTTTTAGTCTCCGATTTTTCAAAATGTACTCTCACAATGAAAAACGCAAAGTGTGTACCAATGCGTCTCAAAATTAGAGCCTTGAATTTAAACAGTTTTTATTGGCCGAGGTGCGATTGAAGCAAACTGTGTCTCATATTGAGAGTAGTTTTGAGATTTCAAGAGGCTTCAGGCATGGCCCGCCGTTTGCTGATTGATGCGCGGAGGGCCAGACATGAAAAACCTACTGATTGCATTCCTTGCGTTTTTTTCCGGCGAGGGACAGGCAACGAACGTTCTTTATCAGCAAAATTATGAGACAGCGCTTTCGGTCAGTGCTGAGCACGAGCTTGTTCTGCGCGGCGAAAACCGCGGGGCAGAGGCCGCAACGTTGGTTGTGCGTTTAGATGATGCGCACTCTGTTAATTACGCCAGTCGGGTTAACGAGGAATGGGTGGTGTTGCCGGGAAAGTTCGAACTTCATTTACCTGTGGCGGCCTTTCATACCCCCAAAAAGCGCAAGCTTGACCTTGTTCGGCTTAAGTCGTTGACGGTCTTTACGGCTGAACCTGATGTCGCGCTTGCAGCGCCCGTATGGAACAAGGCTGAACGTTTCGATGCGAACGTTCTTGCGCTTGATTTTGGTCCGTCAGGGAGTGCAGTTTTTCCGGGGTTTACCCCACTGTCGGATGGCGATCCAAGGATCAGCGGTAAGCTTGAAGCCATTGAACGACCTTATCTTGATAGCTTGATTGCCGATGGGGTGCGCGGGATTGAACGCATTTCGCTTCCGGCAAAGCCGGGGCAATACCAACTCACCATCTGGACGGAAGATATTGGCCAATGGGAAACGCCCCCGCGTTATATCGAACGGCGGATCAAGATTAATGGTGCGACTGTTTTACAAGAACGTTTTTCAGATCAAGACTGGTTAAGACAGCGCTATTTGCAGAATGCCCAAACAGTTGGGTTGCCAGAACGTGGGCGGCCTTTGACCTTTTCTGTCTCTGTTGGGGCCAAGGAACAAGGCATCGACATTGCGTTCGCCGGGAACAACAAAACGGCACTTTTTGTCAGTGCGCTTATACTTGAAAAAGGTCTTGAACCGCGCATGCGCGATCAGGTGGCTGCCATCCGCGAAAAGCGATTTGCCGCGCTTTGGCCAATTGTTGACATGCTTAGGCACAATGTCAGCACTTTGCAGGCCGATATTACGCCATCGGGTTTGGGTGAGATTGAAGTATCCCTTACCCCGGATCAGGATGAGGTCATTGACAGTGTTGTCCTTGATCTTCCGCCAAGTTTAAGTGGTGAAGTGCGTTTCGCCCAAGTGCGTTTGGGGCGCCCCGATCCGCAAAAGAGGGTGTTGTATCGCGATGACCGGACCTTGCGTGGAGATGTGATTGGCCGATCCTTGAAAAAAGGCGTTTCGCAACGGTTTCATGTTTTGATTTTTGCTCGTCCGGGATTGGCGTCCGGCGCATATTCAGGCCAACTTAAGATCAATCAGCACGTCTTTGATGTTAAAGTTGCCGTCAAAGAACCGCGCGAAAAAGCCGTTCGTGATGGGTTGGGATACCGTGGGGTTTATCTTGATCACGCGTATTATCTAACCAATCCGTCCGAACGCCGATCGCAGCTTTGGTGTGATGCGACATTTCTTGCCAAGCTTGGCTTTAAAACGGTTGCCCCGCCATTTTCGCTTGAAGTGCCAGAGTTCAAACAGGACTACGCATTTTATCAAGCGGCAGGATTTGAGGGCCCAATTTTTGTCTATGCGGCGTTAAAGCGGTGGATCAAGAAATACGGTGTCGAAGAAGCAGCAAGTCGGTTGCGACAGGTCAATCAGCCAAACTTGATCTGGAGTATTGCCGATGAGCCATCTAACCCGAGTTCCAACCCGGGAAGGCTGGCCGAGCATATTAAACTGTTGCGGAATTTGGTGCCCGGTGTTCGGTTGGCGGGGCATCTAAATTCCAAAAGGGATGTGGAATTTATTGATCTGTTTGATGTTGTTCTGGTGAACGCTGGCTTCATTGATGAACTTGATGAAGTTCCGAGTGAAACCGAACTGTGGTTCTATAACATCCAACGTTCGGACGGTAGTTTGCCTTCCTTTGCGTATGAGACAAAGAATGCACGGGGCTTTTTACAGTGGCATGCAAGAAACCCGGTGGGGGACCCATATGATCCAACAGATGGGCGAGAAGGGGACAAGTCATTTCTTCAGCCATCCGCAAACATGTGCGATGCGGTTCCAGACATTGATAGTCATCTGCTTAACCTGATCGAGTTTGAGGGTAAGTCATGATGTGGAAAAGGCAGATGGTGTAAAAAACGGTCTGTTGTCGTACCTGCGGAGGCATTCCAGACGCGCAAACGGTCATTGAATGCGGTCGGTGGAGTTCTTTCGCAAGTTCCGGTGCAGGAAATCGATGAAGATGCGTACTTTGGCGGAAAGATTGTGTCTTTCGGGATAAACCGCGTAGATATCAGCATCGACATGGGCGTATTGTGGTAACACCAGTTGCAAGCGATTTGCTTTCACGTGGCGGGCAATATCCCATTCTGATCTTAGCATGATGCCATGCCCATTCATGACCCAGCCTAATGCAATTTCACCATCATTACTGCTAAGCGTTCCATGTACTTTGACGGTTTCAGAATGCTGACCGCGTTGTAATTTCCAGACATCATGAACGTCTTTGCCCTGACGCAAGATGATACAGTTGTGATGGATCAAATCGGCCAAATTTTTCGGAGCGCCATGCTTTTTGAGATAGGCCGGTGATGCACAAAGAAACCGCCGATTTCCCTGAAGCTTACGTGCTCGAATGCGTGAATTTGGCAGGCCACCAAACCGAATGCCAAGATCAATGCCTTCTTCGACCATGTTCATCGGGATGTCTGTTAACAACAACTGGACTTCGACTTCCGGGTACAGATGAGAGAATTCCGATATCACCGGTGCAACATATTCGCGACCAAAGCGAAAAGTAGCATTGATACGCAATAGCCCACTTGGTGTTTCACTTGCATTTGTCACGCGCTGTTCGAGGTCTTCGATCTCGCGCATGATTTGAACGGCACTTTGAAAATAAGCTTCCCCTTCGCTGGTAAGGCTGATCCGGCGGGTTGTTCTGTTTAAAAGACGCACGCCAAGCCGGTCTTCAAGTTTGGCTAGACGTTTGCTAACCGCGGGGGGCGATAGATTAAGTTCCTGTGCGGCGGCAGAAAGATTGCCCTTACGCACCAAAAGAACAAAAAAGCCGAGATCACTGTCAGAAGACATTCTTAACCTGTGCGACATAATGAAATGAATAATCAGAAATTATACTGATTTAATAAAAAATCTACACTGCAAGTGTCATTCGGGCAGTCTTTCTAAGAATAACAGTGCGCCTTTCAGCACGATCAATCGCCCGAACGACGTCAGGGAAACTCTGGCAGGGTGGTTGAAATGTACCAAGTCTTCGCTCTCCTGCCGGAATGCTGATCAGCATGGTCAGCAAGTTCATATACGGGAGGAATACCAATGCGTAAGCTCGCACTTGCGGCGGCTATGGCCGCGACTTTCTTTGCAACCCCTGCATTTGCAGAATTTCCGGAAAAGACGATCAACTATATCATTCCGTTCAATGCGGGTGGTGAGTCTGATGTGTCTGCGCGTTTCCAGCAGCCATATCTGGAAAAAATTTCTGGTCAGTCCTTTGTCATCCAGTACATGGCAGGTGCTGGCGGTGCGCAGGCATGGTCACAGCTAAACGGGATGGCTGGCGATGGCTATACCATCATGGGGATCAATCTGCCCCACACCATTCTGCAGCCAATGGAAAAGGATGTCGGGTACGAAACCAAGGACCTGACCTATATTAACTTCTTCCACTACACGCCGAATGCCTTGTTTGTTCCCAAAGACAGCGAATTTAATTCGCTTGGGGAACTGATTGATTATGCAAAATCCAATCCGGGTATGGTGACGCTAAGCGGTTCGGGTTCGAATTCCGCCAACCATCTTGGTCAGGTTCAGTTTGATCAGCTTGCAGATATAACCACCACCTATGTTCCGTTCAGCGGCACAGGACCGGCTGTGACGGCAATTCTGGGCAGCCAGACCACGGGTGGTTTTAACTATGTCACGTCGGGTGTGAACAATGGCGATGGTATGCGGATGCTTGCCGTAGCTTCGGAAACCCGTGTGAAGGCTTTCCCGAATGTTCCGACGTTCAAAGAACTTGGTTTTGATCTTGTCGGCGGTGCGTTCCGCGGTGTGGCAGTTCCGAAATCAACCCCGGAACCTGTGCGTGAAAAAATCTCGCAGATGGTTACGGACGTGAACAACAATCCTGAATTCCAGAAAAAAATGGAAGACGCCGGTTTTGTTCTGACTGATATTTCCTACGATTTCATCAATGATTTCGTTGCGGCCAAATCAGAAGAATATCGCGTCATCGCAGAGAAGCTTGGCATTGCCAATCGATAAACGTCTCAAGCGACCAATAATAAGTCTGCGACAATAAAAAGATTGGGATTGGAAAGGTCCATCGTCATGGAGCTCCTTGGCTATTTCGTTAACGCCCTGACACCGTTGAATATTTTAATGGCGCTTGGCGGTGTAATTCTTGGCACGGTAATTGGTGCTTTGCCGGGATTATCGGCAACTATGGCGGTGGCCGTTCTGGTCCCATTCACATTTACCATGGATCCAGCGACCGGGTTGATCGCATTAGGTGCGATTTATACCGGGGCCATTTATGGCGGGGCCTTTGCCGCCATTCTGGTTAATACACCGGGAACGCCGTCTGCAATTGCGACGACCTTTGATGGGTTCCCGATGGCCAAACGCGGTGATGGCAGTCTGGCAGTAACACTGGCAACGCTTGCCTCAGTCATTGGTGGGCTTGTCGGGGGTGTGTTCCTGCTGCTGCTGTCACCGCCGCTGGCGAAGGTCGCTTTGGCCTTTGGGCCGCCGGAATATTTCTGGCTGGCGATTTTTGGACTAACCCTTATTTCGGCCTTGTCAGTTGGCAATACGCTGAAAGGATTGCTTGGTGGCTGTATCGGCCTGATGTTGGCAATGGTTGGGGTCGCAGTGGTAGGGGGTGATATCCGCTTTACCATGGGAACCCATATGCTGCTTGGCGGGTTCGACATTGTTTCTGCACTGATCGGTCTTTATTGCATTCCGGTATTGATTGATCTTGTGGCAACCCCTGATCCGCATTTGAAAGTCGAAGCAGGTAAGCGTGGTATTCGTTTGCGCGAGGCCTTTGGTATTGCCTGGAAAAGCAAGTTTAACGTTCTGCGCAGCTCAATGATCGGAACTGTGATTGGTGTCTTGCCCGGTGCCGGGGGATCAATTGCGGGGCTGGTTTCTTATTCGGAAGCCCGCCGGTCATCGAAACACCCGGAAACTTTTGGCAAGGGTGCGCCTGATGGGATCATTGCAACGGAATCGGCCAATAATGCCACGGTTGGCGGCGGGTTTATTCCGACATTGGTATTGGGTATTCCCGGCACACCACCAGATGCCATTATTCTTGGTGCCTTGCTGGTTCAGGGGATCAAAATCGGGCCGACCTTGTTTTCCCAACAAGGGGACATTGTTTACACCTTTATTTTTGGCTTGCTGATTGCAACGGCATTGATGCTGCCAGCGGGGCTTTTGATCGGGCGCTATGCCTATAAATCCATTGCGTCCATTCCCAAAACGCTGTTGGTTCCGACCATTGCCTTTTTGACGGTTGTCGGCAGTTTTGCCATCCACAGCAATTTGCATGATGTGCAGATGATGCTTGTTCTTGGCGTGATTGGCTGGCTTTTGAACCGTTGCGGTTTTGCGCCATCACCGATTGTGCTGGGGCTGGTGTTGGGCCAGATTGCTGAACAGGGATTCGTTCAGTCTTATCTGATTGGCAATGCGACCGGGAACCTTACCGGTATGTTCTTTGGGCGACCGATCAGTTTGGGCATTGTTATACTGGCTGCTTTTACGCTGCTTTATCCGCTGGTGTTTGCCAAGCGTAAGGAAAGAGCACGGAAGCGGGCCGTGGATGCCGCACGGAACTTTACCGACAGTGACGGCGAAACGACTTTGCCTGTGGCAGACATCACAAAACTACGGTTTGAACCGTTCGCTGGTCTCAAAAAGCTTGCGGCCCAACCGCGTGACCTGGCCGGGATGGTGTTGTCAGTGATGTTGATCATTGTTGCGGTCTTGGCATATTCCCAGACGTCTTCAATGTCGCCGATGGGATCAGTGTTTCCAAGCACGATTTCCGTTGCCATCATTGTCTTGTCCATCGGGCTTTTGGGTTTGAATTTAGTGCGTAAACCGGCGGGCAAGACGGCAGGCCATGGGACCGATCAGGGGGCAGGTGAAGAATCGTCTTCGCGGCGTGTTGCTCTCGTGACTGTCATGGCGGTTTGGGTTGCCGGTGTGCCGATTGTCGGATTTGGCTGCATGGCAGTTCTGGCATTCCTGCTGCTTGCACGGATCTCTTGTTATGAGGCGATGACCCGTAAACAAATTCTTGGTGAAGCCTTGGCTGGCATTGTGATTGTCGGTGGTCTTTACCTTCTTATGGCGGAAGTTCTTCTTATCAGAATGCCAACCGGGCTTCTGTTCTAGGACCAGTTGGTCACGAGAAAACGCCTTAACCTGCTAACGAACAGAGACTGAAAATGAAAAACTATCGTATTGCTGCCATCCCCGGCGACGGGATCGGTAAAGAGGTTGTTGCGGCCGGTGTTGAAGTTCTTGACGTGCTTGCCAAGCGCGACGGTGGCTTTACCATGAGTTTCGACAGTTTTGACTGGGGCTCGGACTATTATAAAAAGCACGGTGTGATGATGCCTGCTGACGGCCGCGGGCAGATCGAGGATCATGATGCGATCTATTTCGGCGCGGTGGGTGCCCCCGATGTGCCAGACCATGTGACCCTTTGGGGGCTGCGTCTTGCCATCTGTCAGCCATTTGATCAATACGCCAATGTCCGCCCGACCCGTATTCTGCCGGGTATTGAAAGCCCACTTAGGAACGTCAAGCAAAGCGAACTTGATTGGGTGATTGTGCGTGAGAATTCCGAAGGCGAATATGCCGGTCAGGGTGGGCGTTCCCATGTTGGCTTGCCCGAAGAAGTCGCAACCGAAGTTTCGATTTTCACCCGTGCGGGTGTCACCCGGATCATGCGGTTTGCCTTTGATCTGGCCCGTACACGCCCGCGCAAGAAATTGACCGTCGTGACCAAATCAAACGCCCAGCGCAACGGGATGGTCATGTGGGATGAAATTGCCAGCGAAGTCGCACAAGATTACCCGGATGTTGAATGGGACAAAATGCTGGTCGATGCGATGACCATGCGCATGACCCTGCGCCCGGAAACCCTTGATACGATTGTCGCAACCAACCTGCATGCAGATATTCTGTCTGACCTTGCTGCGGCTCTTGCCGGGTCGCTTGGCATTGCGCCGACCGCCAACCTTAATCCAGAAGGCAAATTCCCATCTATGTTCGAGCCGATCCATGGTTCGGCATTTGACATTACCGGTCAGGGCATTGCCAATCCTGTGGCGACGTTCTGGAGTGCGGTGATGATGCTTGAACATCTCGGCGAGCAGGCAGCAGCGGAACGATTGATGCGTGCTGTTGAACGCGTGACCGCAGATGTCGATTTGCATACGCCTGATCTGGGTGGCAAGGCAACGACACGGCAGGTTACCGATGCTGTGATTGCCGCCATCCATGGTGACAACCTCTAGGGGCAGCATGAAGATGGGGCAGACAGAAAACATCTATCTCAATGACCCCAAATGGGTCCGAGAATTTCTGACGGGTTTGTTCAAAACCGCAATTGATGCAGCTAACCCGGAACTTTGTTTGCCCCAATTTCTGCCTGAACCGCCCCGTGGACGCACAATCGTGATCGGGGCGGGAAAGGCATCCGCGAAAATGGCACAGGTTCTTGAAAAACACTGGAAGGGTCCGCTTTCCGGGGTGGTGGTGACGCGTTACGGTCATGCTGTGCCAACCCAGAAAATAGAGATCATCGAGGGATCCCACCCGGTTCCTGATATTGCGGGATATAACGCAACACAGCGGATCAAAGAATGTGTCAGCGGCTTGAAGGGAGATGATCTTGTCATTTGTCTTATTTCGGGTGGTGGATCGGCCCTTCTGGTTGATCCGGTCAAAGAACTGGGCTTTGAGCAAAAGCAGAAGATCAACCAAGCTTTGTTGAAATCTGGTGCCTCGATCGACGAAATGAACTGTGTGCGTCGCCATCTGTCGCGGGTTAAAGGCGGAAGGTTGGCCGCACTATGCCATCCGGCAAAAGTCATTTCCTTTCTGATTTCCGATGTGCCCGGTGATAACGTTCTTGATATTGCATCGGGTCCGACCGTGCCTGATCCGACAAGCTGTGCCGATGCGTTGCAGATTTTGGATCGTTACAGCATCACGCTGCCTGACGACATCAGGAGCTTGCTTGAAACCTGGCAACTTGAAACGATCAAGCCTGATGATCCGTGCATGAAGAATGTTGAATGGCATCTGATTACCACACCACAGATGGCGTTAGAGGCCGCAGCGCAAAAGGCCAAAGATATCGGTCTTAGCGTTCACATTCTTGGCGATGCGATCGAAGGTGAAGCGGCGGAACTTGGCAGGGTGATGTCTGGTCTCGCCAAGCAAGTCTCGCGTCGCGACCAACCGTTTGCGCGCCCCTGTGTTTTGCTATCAGGCGGTGAGACAACGGTTACGGTTAAGGGAAATGGTCGCGGTGGCCGGAATGTTGAGTTTTTACTGGGACTTGCCGTTGCCTTGAACGGGGCTTCTGGCATTCATGCGGTGGCTGGTGATACAGATGGTGTTGATGGTCTGGAAGAGATTGCAGGTGCTTATATCTCGCCAAACACCTTGGCGCGCGCAAACCTTTTAAAAATTGCGGCGCGTGAATATCTTGCGAACAATGATGGGCACAGCTTTTTTGAAAAGCTGGACGATGCGATTACGACAGGACCGACATTAACAAACGTGAATGATTTTCGCGCAATATTGATAAGCTAACATCAAAAAGCCCCACACAGAGGAACAGTCCAAATGGCAGGTAAGAAACACAAGATTGCAGTAATCGCCGGGGATGGCATCGGGACCGAGGTCATGCCCGAAGGTGTGCGCGTTCTTGAAGTCGCAGCAAAGGTTTACGGTATTGATCTGGCGTTCGAGACGTTCGAATTCGGATCATGTGATTATTACCTTAAGCATGGTCAGATGATGCCAGATGACTGGAAGGCGCAGGTGGGTAATCACGACGCGATTTTCTTTGGCGCGGTTGGCTGGCCCGATACGGTCCCGGACCATATTTCGTTGTGGGGATCGCTTATTCAGTTCCGGCGTGATTTTGATCAATATGTCAGCCTGCGTCCGGCAAAGCTGATGCCAGGTGTGCAGTCACCACTTGCCGGGCGGAAGCCGGGTGATATTGATTTCTATGTTGTTCGGGAAAACACCGAAGGTGAATATTCATCGGTCGGTGGGAAAATGTATCCCGGCACGGACCGCGAAATTGTCATTCAAGAAACGATCATGTCGCGGATTGGCGTTGACCGGATTTTGAAATATGCATTCGATCTCGCGCAGAAACGCCCGAAAAAACATCTGACATCGGCAACGAAATCCAACGGTATTTCCATCACGATGCCCTATTGGGATGAACGGGTGATCGAAATGGCCAAAGAGTATCCCGATGTGCGATGGGACAAATATCATATTGATATTCTGACTGCACAATTTGTGCTGAACCCCGATCGGTTCGATGTGGTTGTCGCATCAAACCTGTTTGGCGATATCTTGTCTGATCTTGGTCCGGCCTGTACCGGAACGATTGGCATTGCGCCGTCTGGCAACATCAATCCCGAAGGCAAGTTCCCGTCATTGTTTGAACCGGTTCATGGTTCTGCCCCAGATATCGCAGGCAAAGGGATCGCAAACCCCGTTGGCCAAATCTGGGCCGGTGCCATGATGCTGGATCATCTAGGCTATACCGCTGCGCATGACGGGATTTTGCAGGCTGTAGAAAAAGTCCTATCGACCGAAGAATTCCGGACCGCAGACCTTGGCGGCAAAGCAAATACCGTGACCTGCGGGCAGGCAATCGTCGATGCCGTTTTGGCACAAGGTTAAGTTTTCAAATTTCCCGGTAGACTATCCTCCCGCCCGATCTTCTTGCGTGCTGCAAGGAGGTCGGGTTCCTGTTTTTATGTCGACGTCTCGTAATTAGGCGCAGAGAAAATCGGAGGAAGCCTATGCCCGTTGATGCCGAGAAAGGCAGATGCTCAAGGGATGAGCGACCAAAGTTCTTCGGCGATTTTGCTTAGCCGGCGTCGTGGGCGACTGATGTGGATTTCAAGTGCAATCGCCGGATCTTTTGGATTGAAAGCTTCCAACTGCCCGGTGTCAAGGTCACGGCCAGCAAGGCTTTCGGGGAGCCATGCGACCCCGGCTCCGCTTTTTGTCATGGAATGTAATGTTGCCGCGAGGTGGGATGTAAATCCCGGTTTGGCAAAGCTGTGTTTATTGCTGTGTTGATGAGTTGCATCAATGATCCGGCCAAGACCGGATTCAGCACTATAGGCAAGGTAGGGGGCGGGCTGTTTTGTTGCTTTGATTTGTGATGCCAAGGATGGTGTGATCATGGCAATAAGCTGATCGTGACCGATCACCCGACTTTGGAACAGCGGTGGTTGTAGTTCCGACGGCGCGTCTGGATGGGCGTGGGCAATCAGAAAATCAATTTCGCCCTTTTGCATCAGGCTTTCGCAGGCCTGCATGCTGTCAGACACCAAATTTAACGACCCCAGAGACATGACTTCATTCTGCTGTCTAAGCCATTCGGGGATGAAGGTGAAAGAAAGCGCGTGGGTGGCTGCGATGTTAAGTGATCCATGCGTGGATTTTGCAAGTTCGCAGGCTTCGCGTTTGGCCTGGTTCAGTGAAAAGCAAACCGCACGGGCATGGGCAAGGAAATGCTTCCCGGATGGTGTCAAGGCAACCGAATGGGTGGTGCGTTCGACCAATTTGGCACCAATCCAGCTTTCAAGCGCGCGGATACGGCGGCTAAAGGCCGGTTGTGTGATGTTTCGCTGTTCTGCCGCGCGTGAAAAATTAAGCGTCTCGCTCAGTGCGATAAAATCTTCAAGCCAACGCAGTTCCATGGTGGTTATGCCAACTCAGTATGAACATAGTCGGAGTTCACATTGGATATGTAACGTTGGCAAGCTTTATTCTTAGGCAAGATAAGCAATTCATGTGATTTTGTTCTAAGGATACGGTTATGCAAATTGTCGATATCGTCGAGGTGACCAAGCCGATTGCCTCGCCCATTCGGAACGCCTATATCGATTTTTCGAAAATGACAGCCAGTCTGGTTGCCGTCGTAACCGATGTGGTTCGTGATGGGCGTCGGGTGGTGGGTTATGGGTTTAATTCCAACGGGCGTTATGGACAGGGCGGACTGATCCGCGAGCGGTTTCGCGATCGCGTTCTTACAGCAGACCCAGCATCACTTTTGAACGAAACGGGGGATAACCTTGATCCACATCGGATTTGGGCGACCTTGATGCAGAATGAAAAGCCCGGTGGTCACGGGGAACGATCCGTTGCGGTGGGGACCGTCGATATGGCGATTTGGGATGCGGTTGCCAAGATTGCCGAAAAGCCATTATTCCATCTGCTGGCTGATGCCTATGGCGGGCAAGCCAACCCAAAGGTTTTTGTTTATGCCGCGGGCGGATATTACTATCCGGGCAAGGATTTATTGGCCTTGCGCGCAGAAATGCGCGGATACCTTAATCGCGGCTATACCGTGGTAAAGATGAAAATTGGTGGGGCCTCGATTGATGATGATCGGGCGCGCATAGAAGCGGTGCTTGATGAGATTGGAAGCGAGGCACAGCTTGCTGTTGATGCCAATGGGCGCTTTGATCTTGAAACCGCAATTGCCTATGCCAAGATGCTGCGCGAGTATCCGTTGTTCTGGTATGAAGAGGCGGGCGATCCGCTGGATTATCAGTTGCAAGCAGCCCTTGCGGACTTTTACCCCAGTGCAATGGCAACGGGCGAAAACCTGTTTTCCCATCAAGATGCCAAGAACCTTTTGCGCTATGGCGGGATGCGCCCGGATCGCGATTGGCTGCAGTTTGATTGCGCGCTTTCCTATGGGCTGGTTGAATATCTGCGCACGTTAGATATCCTGAAAACCCACGGCTGGTCACCCAAACGCTGCATTCCACATGGTGGGCATCAGATGTCACTAAATATTGCCGCTGGATTGGGGTTGGGCGGCAATGAAAGTTATCCCGATCTGTTCCAGCCTTATGGTGGTTTTCCCGACAGTGTTAAGGTCAAGGATGGCTATATCACCATGCCTGAACTGCCTGGAATTGGGTTTGAAGGAAAGTCTGATCTGATTTCGGTGATGCGCGATTTGGCCGAATAAGCTTGGCGACAAGTGCTGGTGATCAGGTCACCTGTGTTACGTATCAGCATGCTGCATTTTACGTTTATCGACCCAATGTTTGACCCGTTCGATAAGAATGTCGGTCTGAATGGGTTTGGTGATGTAATCAGACATCCCGGCTGCAAGGCATTTTTCCCGTTCACCAGACATTGCACTGGCGGTCATGGCGATGATTGGTATGTCGGAAAGTTCTGGTAGGACCTTACCACTTCGGATGACGTTCGTGGTTTCATATCCATCCATTCTTGGCATCTGGCAGTCCATAAGAATGCAATGGCAATTCTTGTTCGCATCTGACATTTGACGCAGTACTTCAATCGCCTCGATACCGTTATGTGCGGTTTGGATATGGGCATTGGTTGCCGCAAGCAACCCTTGTGCGACAGCAAGGTTGATATCGTTATCATCGACAATCAAAATATTCGTTTGATCAAAGGTCGCAGATGTTTCTGTTGCGTCGGATGGCTTGGATGCATCTTCGTTCGCATTGGGTGCAGATTGGGAGGAGGCCGGGTTTTGAATGTCGGTCTTTCCGGTTAGGTATGGCGCTTGTGCTGCCAATCCTGTTTGCGTGAGCGGCGAGGCCACGACACAGACTTCTCCGCGATATAGGGGCGGGGTCTGATCAAATGGGTTCACAACGCAAAGTGCCGGGATTGGGGTGCTTTTGGGGCTGTTTTGTTCGATTTGGCGGCATAGGTCTTTTAGGCGACCATTGATGTGGTCTGTGATGATGATGTCGGGGGGGGGCATGCCGACGTTTTTGCCAAGGTCATCAATCGTTTGATTGGCAACATGCCCGCCCAGTGATTGGACAATTCGGCTGGCAAATTCCCGTGTTTTTGCCTGGTCCATAACAACCATTATGCTCTTGTCTGCAAGGACAGGGGACAGTTCGCGGCGTGATGCATTTTTCGCATCAAAATACAGATGGAAGAAGAAGGTGCTGCCGACACCTTTTTCAGACTCAAAACCGATATCGCCATTCATGAGATTGCAAAGTTGTTTGCAGATAGACAATCCAAGACCCGTACCACCAAAATTCGCCGAGACGGTGCTGTCTTCCTGCGAAAAGGCAGAGAATAATTTGTGCTGGTTTTTCTTGGCAATGCCCATGCCGCTATCTTCAATACGCACATTAAGGCGAATTTGATCGCCTTCGATCTTAGTTGCGGCTGAAATGGCAACGTAGCCGCTTGATGTGAATTTTGTCGCGTTGCTGATCAGGTTGTTTAGAATCTGTTTCAGGCGATTTGCATCACCATAAAGCTTGTCATATTGCAGTTCGGTCGTATCAAGGATCAGATCGATCTTCTTTTCTTGGGCGCGAATTGAAGACGACTGCGCGACGGCTTCTAAAATTGCCAGTGGATTAAACGGATGGTGTTCGAAATCAAGTTTGCCAGCTTCGATCTTTGAAAGATCAAGAATATCATTGATCAATGTCGCAAGGGTGGAGCTGCTCATTTCCGCCATCGCGATGTATTTTTTTTGATTTTCTGTCAGTGGATCGCGCTTGATCAGGTTAAGGGTGCCACTCATGCCGTTTAAGGGGGTGCGCATTTCATGACTGACATGTGAAATAAAGGCGCTTTTCATCTCGCTGGCATGCATGGCCTTTTTATGGGCCATGGCGAGTTCTTCTGTGCGTTTGGCGACCTTGGCTTCAAGTTCGGCATTGGCTTTAAGAATCTGACGTTTGGCTTCTTTTTCCTCTGTGATGTCACGCGCAATAATCGCAATCCCGGCAAGCTCTTGGTTGTCCAAAATGATCGGAGAAAAGGTAACGGAAAGCTCGATTTCTCTGTCGTGTTGTCCGGTGAATGTTGTCTCCAACAACATGGATGATTTTTCTTCACGCACCTGTTTAACTTTCTCGTCAAAATCAATATCGGCAAAAAGATTGAGATCCGAAATTTTCTTTCCGATGACGTTCTTGGGAGACATGCGAAGCAAGATGCCTGCTGAATCATTGCAACTGGTTATGCGGCCGTGAAGCTCCATGCCGATGATGGCGGCAGACGATCCACTAATAATGGCCTCATGTTCAGCACGGGCAGTTGAAAGTCGCACACTGTTTCGGTAACTGCCCATGAACATGGCAAGTGTCCCCATCAGGATCACAAGCACAAAGCTAGCAAAGCCATATGTTGCAAGTCGACGGGTCCAAAGTTGGCTGTCTATCCAGTTTTCCGGTGCTGCGGCATAGATATGCATCGCCGAATTTGGATCGGCTGCGTATTGCACAAGGGTATGATGGACGGCAAAGGAATTCCCGCTGAGAAGTTCCGTGGCAATCAGGCCTTCGTCGGTTGGCAATTCAGAAATAGAATAGTCAGCAGACCAGTTATGTTCCTGTTCGAGATCGCGGCTAAACCGGTATTCGGGAAGGGGATGGTCAATATAGTATCCGTCATTGTCGGTCAGGATCATGTCAAACTGCCCGCTGGTTTCCGACCGGAAACGTTCAAGAAGGATCGAGGCGTTGACATTCATGATCAGGAAACCAAACCGGTTACCATCTTCGTAGAAAATGGGTGTCGATAGGCGAATGGTCGGCCTGATCGGGTACTCTATCCGGCCGAACTCCCGGTTCAGGTTGATACGTGACAAGTACAGTTCACCGGGATGCAAGTTCATCGATGCCTTGAAATAGTCGCTAGAGGCTTTTTCCTGTAGCCATTGATCATCAATTATAGCGATCTTGCCACTAAGCCGGTCGACACGAATAAGTTCTTTACCGGTTTCATTGGTCTGAATGACTCTTAGCTGGTCGATTTCCGCGTTGTTTTGCAACATTGAAACGAAGATCGTTTCAAGGCGGATTTTCCATTGAATGAAACGGGTACCGTCAAATGGATCGGTTCCGCCATTTGCCGTGGCGCGTGTCATGCCAGAAATTGGGGGTGTCGCGTGCAGGAAATAAAGGTTGTCACGATATTGACCGATATCGTTCAGAAGAATGGTGCGGCCATGACCAGAAAGCCGCGACAGTGCGCGGTCTGTTTCCTCTCGGACCTCGTGGTTTAATGTGTTTTCATAAAACACGGTCAAACCAACAGAGGCCAAGCCAACAAGAAACAAGCTTATAAAAAGCACAAGGCGCTGCTTGGTTTCTCTGGACGATGCGACAAGCGTCTGCATTAGTCGTAGGTTCCCACCTGGTCTTTTACGAAACAATCCATCGTCGGATGTGACGCGCAACAACCCTATAAATTGGGATTGTTGCGGTAACTTTAACTACCTAGGCGCTGTTTAGGTGATATTTTTTTGCGAGAAGATTATAGTAAGGCAACAACCAATATTTGCACACGTAATAATTGCATATGTCGGATGGGCATGAAATATTTGCACCGTACTTTGGAGGCTTATTTGGTGGGGGAACCGCTTTAACGTGTTGTTTTGACGTCTTGTAATAAATTTTGTAAACTTTTTTAACAAGTTGATGCAAATAGTCTGACTTAACGTTTTTCCCGCCGAAAGAACCCAGATGACTAGATCCGTTCTCGCCTTGCTTGATGTTCGTCCGGCGCATACTGCGATGATTGCAGAACGTTATGACGTGCACCGTTTTGATCAAATAGAAGACAAGTCGGCTTTTCTTGATGAAACGGGAAGTAAGATTACCGCCGTTGTGACATCGGCAAGGGTTGGGATGCCTGTTGATCTGATGGATCGATTGCCGAACCTTGAAGTCATTACAAGTTTCGGTGTTGGGTATGATCTGATTGACCTTGAAGCCTGCCGTAAACGTGGTGTGCGGGTTTCAACAACGCCTGATATCTTGACTGATGATGTGGCCGATACCGCGATCATGTTGATGCATGCGACAATGCGCCAATTGATCGTTGGCGATGACTGGGCGCGCAGTGGCAAATGGGTAAAAAACGGACCGATGACTTTGACGCGGTCCATTCGGGATAAGAAACTTGGCATTGTCGGGCTGGGTCGGATCGGACAGGCGATTGCGTCGCGCGCCATCCCAAGCGGTGTTGAAGTCGGCTATTTCGGACGTAGCCCCAAAGCCGTGGATTACACGTTTTTCGAAAGCCTGAGCGCACTTGCCGATTGGGCCGATATCCTGATGCTGTCTTGTCCGGGCGGCGATGCGACCAAGGGCATCATTGATACGCAAGTTTTATCGGCATTGGGGTCAAGTGGGGTTTTGATTAATATTGCACGTGGTTCGGTGGTCGATGAGGCTGCTTTGATTGCTGCCCTTAAGGGCAAAGTGATTGCCGGTGCGGGGCTTGATGTTTTTGATAACGAGCCAAATGTTGATCGCACCTTGGCCGGGTTTGACAACGTCGTTTTGTACCCGCATGCGGCTAGCGGCACGGTTGAAACACGTGATGCCATGGGGCAGCTTGTTGTCGACAATCTAAATGCCTGGGATGAACGTGGTGCGCTCATTACCCCGATTATCTGAGTTTACTTCTTGGCAAGCGGGCCGCTCACCGTAACGGATTTAATCACGGCATATACCTTTTGCTGCAGCCCAAGTTTTAACCGGGTACCTGACCAACGTGTGATGCGGGCATGAAGGGTTGGGCGTCCGTTTGTTTTGGCAAGGAATGCTGCGTCTGCGTCGTGTCCGAAACACATGTCGACATCAAGTGTATCGCCCTTTCCATCGGTTATTTTTGTGATGGTTACCGGGATGATGTTATTTGCACTGATGCCATTTGGCGGCGTGCGGGCGATCATGACATCGCGGGCACGGATATGTAGGCGAACATCATTGTTCGCCGGGCGGCCAAGATAGGGCACAACGATACGTTGCCCGCCACAGTCAAGGAAGCTGACTTCACCTTTGGGATCGCGGCTGACGATGCGGGCGGCCAAAACCGTCCCGGCATCAAACTGGCCAGCAAGTGGTGGCAAGTCGCTTCGACTAAGCATTTCAAACACGGTCCCGCTGGCAAGTGTCTTACCTTTGTCCATCACCACAATATGATCGGCAAGCCGGGCAACTTCGTCGATCGAATGGGTGACATAAAGGATGGGTAATTTTCGGTGGTCTCGCAGCCATTCAAAATAGGGAAGAATTTCTTCCTTCCGCGCGTAATCAAGAGCAGACAGCGGTTCATCAAGTAACAGGATATCCGGGTTTGCCAGAAGTGCACGACCAAGGGCTACACGCTGTTTTTCACCGCCCGACAGTTTGTTGGGGCGGCGGGCCATCAATGGGGCCAGACCCAGCATTTCAATGATGGCTTCCTGTTCGTCGTGCGGCAGTTTGTTGGCATTGCGCCGTGCGCCGAAATACAGGTTGTCGCGCACGGTTTTGTGCGGGAATAGGCGGGCGTCCTGAAACACGTAACCAACTCTACGCTGGCGGATTGGCAGGTTGATCTGGCGATTATGTTCGAAAATAACATGATCGCGGATCTGTATATGTCCACGTGTTGGATTTTCCAGTCCGGCGATGATGTTAATCAGGGTGGTCTTTCCGCTGCCTGACGGGCCAAACAAGGCGGTTATACCCGGCTCTTGAATATGAAATTCCGCATCAAGGGTGAATTTCTTGATCTTGTGGTGGATATTGACGCCGATACTCATGACGTGGCCCTCTTGCGGATATGGCGCATGGCTATTTCAGACAGAAGCAACCCGGCAAAGGCAAGCCCGATGGATAATGCCGCCAGACGTGCTGCCGCCAATTCACCACCCGGTGTTTGAATGGCAGTATAAATGGCAAGTGGCAGGGTCCGCGTTTCGCCCGGCACGTTTGAAACAAACGTTATGATTGCGCCAAATTCCCCAAGACTTGCGGCAAAGGCCGTGATCACGCCAGCAATAATGCCGGGCAATGCAAATGGAAGTGTTAGCGAAAAGAACCGATCAATCCGACCCGCACCGAGCGTTTCAGCAGCTTGATACAAACCGGGATTGATGGTTTCCAAGCTAAGCCGGATGGCACGGACCTGAAACGGGAAACTGACAATCGCTGCGGCCAGCGCAGCACCGGTCCAGCTAAAGACAAACCGAATATCAAAGGTTTCATAAAGCCACGCGCCAAGGGGGGCGCGGGTGCCAAAACCGATTAAAAGCAAATAGCCCATCACGACCGGCGGCAGGATAAGAGGCAGATGGACAATGGCATCAAGGATGAACCGACCGGGAAACCGACCAAGGGCAAGGGCCGTTGCAACAATGATGGCAAAGGGCAGGGCACAACCAACAGCAACGCCCGATATGCGCAAGCTAAGAAGAAGTGCGTCGATTTCTGCGGGCGTCAAATTGATCATTTTGTGAATGTACCTGCCTGAGTATATGCAATCGGATCAAAGCCATAATCGGAAAAAATCTTTCCGGCCTCTTCCCCCAAAAGCCACAACAGCATTTTACCAGCAGCATGCGATTTCTGATTGCCGATGAGTGCGATGGGATAGGTAATGGCCGGGTGGCTGTTTTTGGGGAATGTCCCGATTATTTTAACTGCTTGGGAAATTTCAGCGTCCGTTCGGTAGACGATACCAAGTGGGGCTTCGCCCCGTTCAACAAGTGCCAAGGCGGCGCGAACATTGTCGGCACGGGCCAGACGCGGGTTAACGACGTCCCACTGCCCCAAAGATGTCAGTGCTTGTTTGGCGTAAATTCCCGCTGGAACATGATCGGGGTCGCCGATGGCAATGCGATCCTTTGGCTCGATCATGCTGGTTAGTTCTGTGGATGTCGTAATATCGATTGGCGTAATCGGGCTGTCTGCCGGAGCAATAAGAACCAGACTGTTCGAAAGCAGGTTGTTACGGCTTCCCGACACGATCAGATTTTGGTCTTCAAGCCAGCTCATCCATTTTTGATTGGCTGAAATATAGATGTCTGCAGGCGCGCCAGCGGCGATCTGTCGCGCAAGTGTCGAAGAACTGGCAAGTGACAAAAGGACATGGTCACCTGTCTCATGTTCATATGCAGTTGCTGCGGTTTGGATCGCATCGGTCAGGCTGGCGGCGGCAAAAACGGTGATGTCTCGGGCATTGGCTAGGCTACCAATGTTGCCAAATGCTGTGAGTGCGACGATCGTAGTCAAAGCGATTTTGCGCAGCAGACAGAGCATTTGTTTCTCATATTTTCGTGAAAACAAGTAGATGGGGCAAAATCACTATACCCGAAAACATGTCCGGTCAAAGAGGATGCTCATAGTTTGATGGCAAAAAGAAAGCCTGCCAGTGGCAGGCTTTACGGGATTACTTTTTAAATATGTTCGTTACGAACAAACAGCCGCCCGAAAAGGGTCATCTGCGCCGATGTCAAACCATTCATCCATCTTGGTTGGAAAGCCGTTGCCATCCAGTTCGGTATCTGGGGTGATATAGCCGCGCTTAGCTTGCGAACAGTCCACCAGATGGGTTAGCGCCAATGTTTCCCCACCCTTTTTCAAAAGCAGCGTGGTTACGCGCTTTTCATCGGGGTTTTCCGGGTTCGTGATCAACTTGTCACGGTCAATTGCCGTAAAGCGGTTTATCGGGGCTGAGATCAATGTCCAGGGTGCAAACGGGTTTTCGTCGGCAAATGTCTGAACGATTGTGATGGTTGCCGGAAGGCGGGCTTCATAGCGTTCAAACCAGCTATATTCATCCCAAATCATATATCCGAACATCGCAATCGCGGCGACAAAGGGAACAACATATTTCGGTGCTTTGCGGCCCCAAAGGCGGAACAGCAACATGACCACACCAGCCGATGCAAACCCGACAATAACCGTCGTGAAAATAAACACATACATTCGGCCGTAGCCCCCAATTGCTTGTTATATTTGTTTAGGCTTTTTCCAGCCCCATGAACGAATTAGCGCAGTATCCGGTTAAGCTCAAGTGCGCCTTTTGGATCACGTTTGGCAATTTGGGCAAGAAACAACCCCGATGCTGCGATCGCATCAGACAATGCGTTATGGGCGCGAAACGGCGGAAGATTGTGGTTGCGCCGCAGATTGTCGAGTTTCAAAGCACCGGGTTTCATTGGCTGTCCCGTGCGGCGGATGTCGCGCAAGGCAAGGACAAGTGTATCCACGGTTGGAATTTGTAACGGCGCGCCAAAGCACCGTTTGCAAGCCTGTCCAAGAAAACCAAGTTCGATCGGGGCATGATGGGATATCAAAACCCGTCCCGCCATCTCAGGCAGCAAATGTTCAAGGGCGGTGGCGATATCTGGTGCATCGGCAACATCACTGTCAAAAATGCGGTGAACAACCACGGAACTTTCACTTAGATCCTGAGTTGGTCTGACAAGAATGTGTTCGCAACTGGAAAAATCGACCCCAAGTTGGCGAATAATAACCCAGCCCAGACTAACAATTTCGTCGCGTTTTGGGTCAAGGCCGGTGGTTTCCAGATCAAGCGCAATAAATTCCGTTTCCATGACCGACCGTGACGGATCAGCAGGCGGCACATCATAGTAGGTGCGCAACGCACCGGTGGCCTTGCGTTGGATGAAGTCACGATATAGCGAACTGTCGATGATTTTCTGACGCAGTCCCATTGTGTTTAGGTCCCGCTTTTGCCAAAGGCGTGTTCAAGCGCATTTTGCAGATTCTTGATCACGGAAAATGCATCCTTCAGGTGGCTCCGCTCAAACGCTGACAGGCTTTCGGGATGCAAGAAGTTATCGGGCGCATCGCCACGCCGAATTTGGCGAACCTGATGTTTAAGACGGGTGATGCTGACAAATTCAAAGGCATCCAAAAGATCAGACGCACCCTGAGTGCTAATTGATGGGAAAGATTTGACTGCATTTAGGCGTTCAAACGTGTTGACGGCATCAACCCCATTGGCAAGCGCATGAATACGGGCCAAATCAACAATCGGCACCACCCCGTTATGTTTCAGATCAAGGGTGCTGTCATGTTCGCCGCCCCGGATCATGACAAAGTTTTTAAAGAAGCCCAACGGCACATGATGGGTAAGCGCGTTGCCAACCATATAGGCCTGAAAAATCCGGTTATCCTTGGCCTTTGATACGATCATGCGGTGAAGGTTCTCAAACAGGCCTTTGGTGCCGTGGATCGGGCGCAGATCAAACCAGACCGAACAAAGCATCAGAGATTTGGGTTCTGGTTGTTCGATCCATTTGTTGAAATATTGCTGCCATGTGCGGGCGGGTTGGCGCCATTGATCGGTTTTTGCCATCATGTCGCCGGGGCAATAGACATATCCAACCTTGTGCAAGCCATCACAGACATAGTCAGCCAATCCTTTGAAATAGGTGGCGTGTTTTTCAGGATCATAGGCGTCATCAAGGATCAGGCAATTATCCTGATCCGACAATGCGGTTTGTTCCTGGCGTCCTTGTGATCCACCGGCCATCCAGACATAGGGAACAGGTGGGGGGCCAAGTTTTTCTTCGGCAAGCTGAAGAAGTCTGACCGTTGCGGCATCAGAAAGTGTGGTTACGATATGCCCGGCATTTTGTGACGTCGCACCGGCTTCGATCAAATGACTGAGAAGTTCGGGCACCTGATCGATGACCTTTGCCATATCAACCGGATCGGTCAGTTTGCCAATGCGGCCTGCCATATAGACGGCTGACAGTGACTGACGGGCCAGCAGATTATTGGTGGTGATCATGCCAACGGCTTTGCCATCCTTCATCACCGGAAGGTGGCGCACATTGTGACGGGTCATGGTCAAAAGCGCGTCAAAGGCATAGTCATCGGGATGAACGGAAATCGGCTTGGCGGTCATGATCGCAGTAACCGGTTCGTCATAGCTGCGTGCTTGGGCGACAACTCGGTTGCGCAAATCACGGTCGGTCATGATGCCAGCAATCTTATCGCTATCTTCGGTCACAAGCAGGCAGGAAACCCGTTCCTTGCTCATCAGTTGACCGGCTTCAAGGATCGTTGCCGATTTATCAATACTGACCAGATCGCGCGCGATGAGGTCCGCAACCCTGATGCTCATCAGTTTCAGTTGATCGTCATCGCGGCTTTCAATTAACTGCATCCCGCTGCGCAGGCGGTCTCCGCCGATTTGCGCAAAAAAGTATTTAAATTGCGGGTACTTGGCAGCCAGATCATGGAAATCTTTTTCCGGCAGTAGGTAGCATAGGCTGTCTTCAAGGGTGGTGATGCTATTTGCGGCCTTGCCGTTGCGATACATCGCACGCACACCAAAACATTCCCCCTCGGACAAGCGGGCTAACAATTGACCATCTGGATCGCGTGTTTCCGTTCCACCTGACCGGATGATGTAGAGATGCAGGCATTGTTCTTCGGGGGACAGAACTTTGGTGCCTGCCCGGAAATATTTTGCCGTCAGGCGTCTGGGTAAGGTGTTGATCACCTCATCAGGTAACAGAGCAAATGGGTGATGCTGCTTTAGAAATTCGGCAATTTCTTCGAGTTCAATGCTCATAACCATCTTTCTCCCTTAAGCTATTGTTGCCTGATGACGGGCAAAAAGAAAAGCCCCCGGATCATTGATCCGGGGGCTTGCAACAGATTTTGTCAAACCGATTGACCGATTAGTGGTCAACAGCGGCACTTGCACCTTTCGGTACGCGGATATCTTCGACCATATGCTGGATATGCTCTGGCGGTTCAGCGGTAACTTTCGATACAGAGAAAGCAACGATGAAGTTCAGAACCATACCAACAGCACCAATGCCTTCCGGCGAGATGCCAAACAGCCAGTTATCCGGCGTGTTTGCAATGATCGGATCGAAGAACACACCTTTATAGGCAAGGATATAGCCCATGGTGAAGACGAGGCCCGTCAGCATGCCTGCAATTGCGCCTTCGCGGTTAACCTTCTTGGAGAAGATCCCCATGATGATGACCGGGAACAGCGAGGATGCTGCCAGACCGAAGGCGAACGCAACCACCTGTGCCACAAAGCCTGGCGGGTTGTAGCCCAGATAGCCAGCAATCAGGATCGCCACTGCCGCAGCGATACGTCCGGCCATAAGTTCTTGGCCTTCCGTCATATCCGGGGTGAATGTTCCTTTGAGAATATCGTGGGAAATACCCGACGAAATCACAAGCAACAGACCGGCCGCCGTTGACAGAGCAGCAGCAATACCGCCTGCGGCAACCAGTGCAATCACCCAGTTTGGAAGCTGTGCGATTTCTGGATTGGCGAGAACCATAATGTCGCGGTCTACACTAAGTTCGTTACCAGCCCAGCCAAATTCGGCTGCTTTAGCAGCGAATTCTGCGTTCGCATCGTTATAGTACTGGATGCGACCGTCGCCGTTTTTGTCTTCAAATTTCAGAAGACCGGTTGCTTCCCAACGTTTCATCCAATCTGGACGTTCTTCAAATACCAGGTTGCCGTCTTCAGCACCAACTTCGCCCGTCTGGATGGTTTCGGTCAGGTTCAAGCGTGCCATTGCACCAACTGCCGGAGCGGTGGTGTAAAGCAGCGCAATGAAGACCAATGCCCAACCAGCCGATGAACGTGCATCACGTACTTTCGGCACGGTGAAGAAGCGCACGATAACGTGCGGAAGACCAGCAGTACCAACCATCAGCGCAACAGTGATCGCAAAGATATCAATCGTTGATTTGTTGGTGGTGGTGTATTCAAGGAAGCCAAGTTCAGTGACCACGTTGTTCAGGCGTTCAAGCATGAATTCGCCAGTACCATTCACGGTGGACCCGAATGCCAGCTGCGGCAACGGATTGCCGGTCAACTGGAAGGCAATGAAGATTGCCGGAATGGTGTAAGCAACGATAAGCACGCAATATTGTGCAACCTGGGTATAGGTAATGCCCTTCATGCCGCCAAGAACAGCATAGATGAAGACGATGCTCATGCCGACGATCAGGCCGGTAAGAATTTCGACTTCAAGGAAGCGCGAGAACACGATACCAACGCCGCGCATCTGACCTGCCACATACGTGAACGAGATAAAGATCAGGCAGATAACAGCAACGATACGGGCTGTTCTGGAATAGTAGCGATCCCCGATGAATTCCGGCACGGTAAATTTGCCGTACTTACGGAGATATGGTGCCAGAAGCATGGCCAACAGGCAGTAGCCGCCGGTCCAACCCATCAGGTAGACCGAGCCGCCATAGCCAAGAAAGGCAATCAAGCCGGCCATGGAAATGAATGAAGCAGCGGACATCCAGTCTGCTGCGGTCGCCATACCGTTGACGACCGGGTTAACACCTTTGCCAGCGACGTAGAATTCGCCAGTGGTGCTCGCCTTGGCCCAGATCGCGATGCCGATATACAGCGCGAAGCTAAGCCCAACGGCGATATAAGTAAGGGTAGTAAGATCCATCTTGTCTGTCTCCCCAGATCCAGCGTCAATCGTCGTCTTCGTGAACGTCGAACTCGCGGTCCAGTTTGTTCATCTTGGCTACATAGACAAAAATCAATGCAACAAAGACGTAGATGGACCCCTGTTGAGCAAACCAGAAACCAAGCTGGAAGCCCGCTATTTCGATACTGTTGAGGGCATCGACAAACAGAATGCCGAAACCGTAGGAAACGACGAACCAGATCACAATTAGGCTTGCGACCAGTTTCACGTTTCTCTTCCAGTAGGCTGCGCTTTGTTCATCCATCGCGCGTCTCCTTCCTAGAATTGATAACTTCCCCTGCCGACGTCTTGTTTTATTTTCGTCAGTCGGCTGCATGTACGAGAGGCGAAGAAGTGACTTGATGCACTGCTTGCCTTCTTAGGTCGATAGCAGTTTTCGCGATTTCTCAGAAGCTAATCATTAGTCGTATAGAACAGTGTGTTACGCGGCATTGAAGGGGATGTTAGGTGTTGAATAGTCTCAGAATTCAGTGATTTTTGATGGTGTGCGGTGCGGTATTTTGGGTTGAATTAATTATGTAAATAAAACGTTATGGGTTATTTTTTATTCGGAATACTGCCAATTTTATCAATTGCATTAGAAAAAATGAATCGACCGGTGGATATGTTGAGTGGAAGCTTTGAGGTGCAGTTTGACGAAAAGTTTTTGGGCGATTGTTACTACTGATCACTTTGGGTGTTGGGATGTGTTTTGGCGTGGTCCCACGTCTGATCGGCTTGCATAGCGCCATGTGCGGTTTGAAGTTGTTAAGAAGAAGCCGGTCGGTTACAAACGGGCACAGTATTTCAGGCATGTGCGCATAGCGTGCCGTAGTGTTCCGATCCAACGGGATCGGGCCAATGACATTTTGGATGGGGAATTTAATGGCATCCTACCAGTATATTTACGTCATGAAGGACCTGACCAAGATCCTTCCGGGCGGTCGTGAACTTTTCAAAGGCATTACGCTGTCTTTCCTGCCGGGTGTTAAAATCGGTGTTCTTGGGAACAACGGTGCGGGTAAATCGACCTTGCTTAAGATTATGGCAGGGATCGAAAAAGACTATGCCGGTGAAGCTTGGCCTGCCGAAGGTGTGCGTGTTGGTTACCTTGAACAGGAACCGCAGCTCAATCCGGAGAAGGATGTTCTTGGCAACGTGATGGAAGGCTGCGGTCAGATTGTTGATGATCTTGCGCGCTTTAACGAGATCAGTGCCAAATTCGCCGAGCCGATGACCGACGACGAAATGAATGATCTCCTTGCGGAGCAGGGTGAACTTCAGGAACGCATTGATGCGGCCAATGGCTGGGATCTTGAGCGTACGCTTGATATCGCCATGGACGCGTTGCGCTGCCCGCCAAAAGACGCAGACGTTACCAAACTTTCCGGTGGTGAACGCCGCCGTGTCGCGCTTTGCCGTCTGCTTTTGGATAAGCCTGACATTCTGCTGCTTGATGAACCTACCAACCACCTTGATGCAGAATCGGTTGCGTGGCTTGAACGCCATCTGGAAGATTATGCTGGTACCGTCGTTCTGGTTACCCACGATCGTTACTTCCTCGACAATGTCACCGGCTGGATTCTTGAACTCGACCGTGGTCAGGGCATTCCATACGAAGGCAATTATTCGTCCTGGCTTGAGCAGAAACAGAAACGTCTTGCTCAGGAAGCTCGTCAGGAAGGCAGCCGTCAGAAACAGCTAGCGACCGAACTTGACTGGATTCGCCAGAACCCGAAAGGGCGTCAGGCAAAATCCAAGGCCCGTGTACGTGCCTATGACGATCTTGTCGCCGAAGCAGCCAATGCGGTGCCAGATTCAACCAAGATCGTTATTCCGATTGCCGAACGTCTTGGTAATGAAGTCATCACAGCCGAAGGTCTAACGAAGGCGTTTGGTGACAAGCTTCTGTTCGATGACTTGCATTTCCGCCTGCCACCGGGTGGGATTGTTGGTGTGATTGGTCCGAACGGGGCGGGTAAAACCACGCTGTTTAAGATGCTGACCGGCGCAGACACTCCTGATTCCGGCACGCTTAAGATCGGTGAAACTGTCAAATTGGGCTATGTCGATCAGTCGCGTGATTCGCTTGATCCAAACAAAACCGTTTGGCAGGAAGTGTCCGATGGTCTGGACGAGATTTTGTTGGGTAAGCGCCCGATGAGCTCGCGTGCTTATGTGTCGCAGTTTGCGTTTAAAGGCAGCGATCAGCAGAAAAAAGTCGGCCAGCTTTCTGGTGGTGAACGTAACCGTGTTCATCTTGCCAAGATGCTGAAATCAGGCGCGAACGTTCTGCTGCTCGATGAACCGACCAACGATCTTGACGTTGATACGCTCCGTGCACTTGAAGAAGGTTTGCTGGAATTTGCTGGTTGTGCCGTGGTTATCTCGCACGATCGTTTCTTCCTTGACCGTATCGCAACCCATATTCTGGCCTATGAAGGCAATTCGCACGTCGAATGGTTCGAAGGCAACTATCAGGAATATGAAGCGGATTATAAACGCCGCTATGGTGAAGAGGCCAGCCGCCCGCACCGCATTAAATACAAGCCGCTCACCCGCTAAGCGGATCAGAGACGGTTCGAATTATCAAAAGGCCACCTTCGGGTGGTCTTTTTTTGTTTGGTGCTGTGTGAGATGTGTCTGGCATAAGGCGCGCAGCACTAAATCAGGTCAAAGAAAAAGCCACCAACCCGAAGGTCGTGGCTTTGTACTTTGACAATCAATCCAAAAGGATCAAAGGCCGGTTTTTGCTTTCAATGCGGCGGTCAGGGCACCAACATCATCATTATTTTGCTGAATGACGGATGTGAATTCATCGCGTTGGGTAATGCCCATGCTCAGACCTTCAATGGATACATCAATGATCTTGAAGCTGTCTTCAAACATGCGCATGCGCCAGACGATGTTGACCGGCGGGCCATCGGGGCGCACGAACTGAGAATTGACAAAGGTGTCTTTGTTGCTCTGAGTTTCGTTGCCGACGACAAACTGTTCGCCATTAAATTCTTTGAACTGGTTGGCATAGTTCAATGCCAGATAGTTCTGCAGAAGTTTGGAGAAATCGGCGATTTCATCATTGGATATTGAACGCCAATAGCGACCCAGGACAAAGCGTGAAACCACGTCCATCGCAAAATAGCGATCCATCAGGGATACGAATTTTGCACGGCGGACATCTTCTGCAAGGGTCTGATCGGTTAGTTCTGCCATCGCCTGATCGGCCATGGTTTCAATAACACTTGTCGCACTTTGCCCAACGGCAATTTCTGTCACGGTAGAAGGCGATGCCGTCGCAGCGATTGACGCACCGGCCCACGCGCCAGAAGCGGCAATGATAACTGCTGCTGCGGCGGAAATGGTGATCTTGCTTTTGATCATGGTTCGCTCTTACTCACTGGCGGCTTCGACGGCATCGTCGAAGTCAAATGAGGCGCTTTCATCCCCGGCAGTGGGCAAAGGAGCAGGCGCACCATTGCGGATCATTGTATTACGCTGCTGACGATACAGGCTGCGTAGCGCTGCATAATAGTCGATTGACGATTTTTGCAGTTCATTGAGCTGATTGATCGTGCTGTAGCGAGCATGCAATGCGCTCACGCCGATAGAGCCAAGATAAAGTGTATCTACAGTGTCGCTGTTTTCAGCACCCCACGTAAGCGGGTTGGCGACATAATCCACACCGATACCAATGCCATCACGCAAGTTTGATGGGCCAAGCAGCGGCAGGACGATGTATGGGCCGCCACCGATGCCGTAATGGGCAAGGGTCTGACCGAAATCTTCGCGGCGATAGGGAATGCCAAAATCAGCAGCAATATCGTTAAGTCCAAACAAACCAAGTGTGGAGTTCATGACAAAACGTTGAAGCGATGCAGCACCCTGTTCCGGGTCACCTTGCAAGAACGCGTTGAGCGAATTCAGCGGTTCATTCAGGTTGCGGACAAAACTTTTGACCGAGGTTTTAACCGGTTCCGGCGCAATGTCGCGATACCACATAGCCGCAGGATAAAGCAGCATGAAATCAACAGCGCCATTCACACCGTGAACTACACGGTTTACGGGTTCGATCGGGTCATAGTCACTTAAGTCCTGTGCGGGTTCTGTCGACGCACACGCCGTCAGAAATCCAGCAGTACAAAGTGAAAGAAGAGCTCGAAACTTCATTATTTTTAGCCAACCGATGTTCGATACATAAACTTCCCTGACCAAGACGTTTTTTCGTGCGGGACACCAAAAAAACGCTACCGACTAACTTCCTGCTCAAGAAGTTCAATCGGCAACCGTTATACGCCTCGAATATTCATGTGGTTAGCATAGGGGGAATTTAAACGCCAGCATACAAAAAGTTAAAAGGGATCAAGCGGTTTTTACCTGTGGCTTTTTTGCAATACCTCGTTGGGGTAGGAAGATAATTCTTGAATAAATATAAACATATCTTTATATCTTGTTTTCGAAGGCGGGAGGCATTGATATGGAACAGGTTCTGGCAAGATTGCGCGCTGCGGCCGAAGCAACGAGGCTTCGTTTGCTGGCGATTTGTGCTGAGTGCGAGCTGACAGTCAGCGAGATCACCCAGATCATTGGTCAAAGCCAACCACGCGTATCGCGACATTTAAAACTTCTGTGCGAAGCTGGTCTTCTTGTTCGATTCCGCGAGGGAACATGGGTTTTCTATCGCACACCCCATTCCGGTCCGGGGGCTGACCTTGTTCAGCCGGTTCTTGATTTGCTGCCCAAAGACGATGAAACCCTGTCACTTGATCATGCGCGTCTGGAGCAAGTAAAAGCCCAGCGAGAACGCATTGCGACTGAATATTTCCGTGCCAATGCCGAAGACTGGGATCAGATCAGATCCCTGCATGTTGATGAGGCAGTGGTCGAACAGGCTCTTCTTAAGGCGGTTGGAGACCTAAGTGGCGGGCGGATTCTTGATGTTGGCACCGGGACGGGTCGCATTCTTGAAATGCTTGGCCGTACTGCCGAAGAAGGCGTTGGCGTTGACATGTCGCGTGAGATGTTGGCTGTCGCACGCGCAAGATTGCAGCGTGCTGATCTGTCAAACTGTCTCGTGCGGCAGGCCGATATGTACCAACTGCCTTATCCCGGTGGCATGTTTGATGTCGTCACCCTGCATCAGGTGCTGCATTTTGCAGAAAAGCCGGAAGCGGCGATTGCCGAAGCGGCGCGCGTTCTTGCACCGGGGGGTAAGTTGGTGGTTGTTGATTTTGCCCCACATGACCGTGATGAACTGCGCGAAGAGCATGCACACCGGCGTTTGGGGTTCGATGATTCGGCGATTTCTACGTGGTTTCGCGCATGTGATCTTACACCCGACAATGTCATAAGCCTGCCCGGCAAGCCGCTAACCGTAAGAATCTGGGGCGCACGGGCCAGCGCAGAAACGACGAAAAGCAAATTACCGAATAATTCCGAAAAGGCCGCAGAATAATCTGCTGGCCAACCCAATATAATAAGGGCCCGATCCAAGGGAACGAGAAGACAGGATTGATATAATGACGGTTCAAGAAAACAAGGCAGCAGGCAATAATCTGCGGGTTTCATTCGAATTCTTTCCGCCCAAAACGGAGAAGATGGAAGAAACCATGTGGCGATCCATCCATCGGCTTGCGCCACTGAACCCTTCATTTGTCTCTGTGACCTATGGGGCAGGCGGAACAACGCGTGATCGAACGCACAGCAGTGTGACCCGTATTCAGGGCGAAACCGGTATTCCTGCGGCCGCCCACCTGACATGTGTTGGCCACACCAAAGAAGAAATTGAACAGATTGCGCGTAACTATTGGGATGAAGGCATTCGTTCCATTGTTGCACTGCGCGGTGATTTGCCCGATGCGGGTGATGCTTATGTGCCAACGCCGGGCGGTTATCCCTATGCGGTTGATCTGGTTGCTGGTCTTAAGGAGATTGCTGATTTTGATATTTCAGTTTCAGCTTATCCTGAAATGCATCCCGATGCGCCAAATGCCGATTTTGAGATCGATTACCTCAAACGTAAGATTGATGCCGGTGCAAACCGCGCGATCACGCAGTTCTTCTTTGATAACGAAACCTATCTTCGTTTCCGTGACAAATGCGATGCGGCAGGGATCACAGCCCCGATCGTTCCGGGTATTTTGCCGGTAACCAATTTCGGATCGCTATTGAAATTTGCTGATATGTGTGGTGCTTCTGTGCCCAAGCGTCTGCACTGGCGTTTCGAGGGACTGGACGAAGACCCTGAAACGCGCCGCATGGTTGCATTCCACGAAGCGATTTCACAGGTTGAAGGGTTGATGAAGGAAGGTGTAAGCGATTTCCACTTCTATACCCTCAACCGTGCTGAATTGACCTATGCCATCTGTCATGCGCTGGGTATTCGCGGAACGGACAAGGCTGCTGCCTGAGTTCCGATTTGCCCCGTAACTGTGACGCATGAGTAAATGACTGGATGAAAATGATGAATGACCGCAAGGAACGCATTGCCCTGCTGCGCAAACGGGCCGAAGACAAAATATTGATCCTTGATGGCGCCATGGGCACCATGATCCAGAAGCATTCCCTGACCGAAGAAGATTATCGCGGGGAACGGTTTGCGGATTGGAAGCAGGACATCAAGGGCAATAACGATCTTTTGTCGCTGACCCAGCCCGACATCATCAAGGACATCCATCTGCAATATATCGCTGCGGGGGCTGATCTGAATGGAACCAACACATTCAGTGCAACCACCATCGCGCAGGCCGATTATGGGATGGAAGACCTGGCTTACGAGATCAATTTCGAAAGTGCCAAGATCGCCCGCGCTGCCTGTGATGAATGGGAAGCAGCCCATCCCGGTGACGTGCGCTTTGTAAATGGTGCCATTGGCCCGACAAACCGCACGGCGTCAATTTCGCCAGATGTGAATAATCCGGGTTATCGCGGGGTCACCTTTGATCAACTAAAAGAAGCCTACAAAGAAGCCACCAATGGGCTGCTTGACGGCGGTGCTGATACGCTTTTGGTCGAAACCATCTTTGATACGCTAAATGCCAAGGCGGCATTGTTTGCGATTGACGAGGTTCTTGAAGAACGCGGCGAAGATGTGCCGGTCATGATTTCCGGAACGATTACGGATGCATCGGGTCGGACGCTTTCGGGGCAGACGACAGAGGCATTTTATAATTCGGTCCGCCATGCAAAGCCGTTTTCAATCGGACTGAATTGCGCATTGGGTGCAGCCCAGCTGCGTCCCTATGTGCAAGAACTGTCACGCATTGCCGAATGCCGCGTTTCGGTTTATCCGAATGCCGGGCTTCCGAACGAATTTGGTGAATATGACCAGACGGATGCTGAAATGGCCGAGTTGGTCAAGGAATGGGCTGACAGTGGCATGATCAATTTGCTGGGCGGTTGCTGTGGCACGACCCCGCCGCATATCAAGGCAATTGCCGATGCGGTCGCCAATTCTAAGCCGCGTAAAGTGCCGAAACTTGAACCAAGAATGCGTTTGTCCGGCCTTGAACCGTTTGACGCTGCCTGAACCTGATATTGATTGAAAAAAAGAGATCGAACAGACCCATGAGTGACATTTCAAGATTCATCAATATTGGCGAGCGCACAAACGTTGCAGGCTCGATCAAGTTCAAGAAGCTGATTGTTGACGAAGATTATGATGCGGCACTGGAAGTTGCCCGTCAGCAGGTCGAAAACGGTGCGCAGATCATCGACATCAACATGGATGATGCGATGCTCGACGCCGAAACTGCAATGGTCAAATTCATCAATCTGATCGCAGCGGAACCTGATATCGCACGTGTTCCGATCATGGTCGATAGTTCCAAGTGGAACGTGATCGAAGCCGGTCTGAAATGTCTTCAGGGCAAAGGCATCGTTAACTCGATCAGTCTTAAAGAAGGCGAAGAACCCTTCATCGAACAGGCCAAACAACTGCGTCGTTATGGTGCGGCAGTGGTGGTTATGGCGTTTGATGAAAAAGGTCAGGCCGATACGGTTGATCGCAAGATTGAGATTTGCGAACGCAGTTACCGGGTTTTGGTCGATAAGGTCGGTTTTCCGCCAGAAGACATCATTTTTGATCCGAACATCTTTGCCGTTGCGACAGGCATTGAAGAACATGACAACTATGCTGTCGACTTCATCGAAGCCTGCAAGCTGATCAAGGAACGTCTGCCATACGCCAAAATTTCCGGTGGTGTTTCGAACGTATCCTTCTCATTCCGGGGTAACAATCCGGTCCGTGAAGCCATGCATTCGGTGTTTCTGTATTATGCCACCCAGGCCGGTATGGATATGGGCATTGTCAATGCAGGCCAGTTGGTCGTGTATGAAGAAATCCCGGCAGAACTGCGTGAACGGGTTGAAGACGTTATCTTGAACCGCCGTTCAGATGCGACCGACCGTTTGCTTGAAGTTGCCGAGAAATATAAAGGTACGGGCGGGCCAGAAAAAAAGGCCGATCTTGAATGGCGTAAAAAGCCGGTCAATGAACGTTTGGCCCATGCATTGGTCAACGGTATTGCCGAGTTCGCCGAAATAGACGCCGAAGAAGCCCGCCAGCAGGCCGAACGTCCCCTTCATGTGATCGAAGGGCCGTTGATGGATGGCATGAATATCGTTGGTGATCTGTTTGGTGCCGGTAAGATGTTCTTGCCGCAGGTTGTTAAATCAGCCCGCGTGATGAAAAAGGCTGTCGCCTATCTCATACCGTTTATCGAAGAAGAAAAAGACGGTGTGCGTGAAACCAACGGCAAAATCTTGCTCGCCACGGTTAAGGGAGATGTGCATGACATCGGTAAAAACATTGTCGGCGTGGTGCTGCAATGTAACAATTTCGAGGTTCTTGACCTTGGCGTGATGGTGCCGACCCAGAAAATCATCGAAACGGCCAAGGCCGAAAACGTTGATATGATCGGGCTGTCGGGTCTGATTACTCCGTCACTTGAAGAAATGACCTATGTCGCTGCCGAAATGGAACGCGAAGGTCTTGATATCCCGCTTTTGATTGGTGGGGCGACGACATCAAAAGTCCATACCGCAGTCAAGATTGCACCGAACTATAACAAGTCGGTCGTTTACGTCATTGACGCGTCACGTGCGGTTGGTGTTGCCAGCAAATTGGTTTCCGAGACACACCGCGAAGCCTTTGCGTCTGAACTCAAGGCTGAATATGTTGCGATGGCCGAAAAGCATGCAGCCCAGCAGTTGCAGAAAAAGCGGTTCTCCATTGGGGATGCGCGTGCCAACAAGGTTCAGCTTGATTGGGATGGATATGACGTCCCGGCACCAGCCAAGCCGGGCATTACCGTGTTTGAAGAGTTCGATCTTTCTGAACTGGTGTCACGCTTTGACTGGAAACCATTCTTTGAAACCTGGGAGCTGCATGGCCGTTTCCCGGAAATCCTGACGGATGAAAAGGTTGGTGAGACAGCAAAGGGGCTTTATGACGATGCGCAGGCGATGCTGAAACGCATTGTCGATGAAAAATGGTTCAAGCCGCGTGCGGTGGTTGGCATCTGGCCGGCCAATTCGGTTGGCGATGATATCGAAGTTACCCCGGCACCCGATCAGAACGAACCGGTGATGTTGCGCACTTTGCGTCAACAGATGTTCCGCGAGAATAACAAACGTCCGAACCGTGCCTTGGCCGATTACATCGCACCAAAAGACAGCGGTAAGACCGACTATATCGGTGGCTTTGTCGTGACGGCGGGGCCGCAGGTTGAAGAAATCGCCAAGAAACTTGAAGCCGAGCATGACGATTACAATGCCATTCTGGTCAAGGCGCTGGGCGATCGCTTTGCCGAAGCATTTGCCGAACGCATGCATGAAAAAGTTCGTAAAGAACTTTGGGGCTATGCCCATGACGAAAGCCTGCCGAACGCAGAGCTGATTGCCGAAAACTATCGCGGTATTCGCCCGGCACCGGGCTATCCAGCTTGCCCAGAACACACTGAGAAGCGCACGCTTTGGCAGTTGCTTGATGCGGACAAAAATGTTGGTGTCTCCCTGACCGAAAGCTGTGCCATGACACCGGCATCTTCGGTAAGCGGGTTCTATTTTGCCCATCCGGATGCCAAATATTTTGGCCTTGGCAAGATCGAACGCGATCAGGTCGAAAGTTATGCCGAACGCAAAGGCATGACCATGGCCGAAGCCGAACGTTGGTTGGCACCGAACCTTAATTACGATCCGCGTCAGTTCAAATAACCTGACCGGTCGAAATGAAAAACCCCGCAGACTGCACTCTGCGGGGTTTTTTGTTGCGATGTGGTGTGGTGTTCAGGCGATACCGAACGGTTTTATCTGGTTGCTTCCATAAAGCGACCGCGTTCTGTAATGCCAACAATCAGAATGCTGATCACGCCAAGGACGAAATATCCGGCCAAAAGTGGCACCACCGTTCCATTGAACAACTGGCCGATGATGCCTCCGGCAATCACCCCGATAAGAGTGCTATAAACACCGATCATTGAAGATGCGGTGCCTGCAATCGCACCGAGGGGGTCCATGGCAAGCGAATTGAAGTTCGGCATGGTCAGCGAGAAACAGAAAAGTGTTGCCGTCAGACCAATCCCAAATACCGAAAGCGGGGGATGACCGTCAAAGGCAAAGGCAATCAAAATATTGATCAGGCTGCTAAGCGTTAAGGCAAACAGGGCAAAGTGCGAGATTTTATGCATGCCCAGTTTCCGGACCAATCGCGCATTAACAAAGGATGAGAAACTCATGCAGGCGGCGATCATGCCAAAGACAAGCGGGAACCAGACACCAAGGCCATATACTTCGGTTTCAAAAATTTGCTGGGCCGATCCGATATAGGCCATCAGAATGGCAAACATCATGCCCATCGCGGTTGCATAACCAAATGCCTGGCGATTGGTCACCGTGGTTTTGATATCTTTTGCGATCCTGCGGGCCGACAATTTATGCCGATATTCCGGATGCAAAGTTTCAGGCATGCGCAGCATATACCAGCAGGCAACAGCAATCGCGAGAACCAGCGTGCTGACAAAAATCATATGCCAATTGGCAAGGGCCAGTATCAAGCTACCCGATGCCGGTGCGAATACGGGCAGGATAATGAATACCATCATGACAAAAGACATCACGCGGGCCATTTCACGGCCTTCAAAACAATCGCGTGTGATTGCCATGGTCAGGACACGCGGCGCTGCTGCACCAAGTCCCTGTACAAAACGGGCAACAAGGAGCTGATCATAACTATCGGCAAAGATCGCCATAATCGTGCCAACCGCATAAAGGCCCAATCCGGCAATAAGGGTTGGGCGACGGCCATAGCTGTCAGCAAGCGGGCCATAAACGATCTGCATCAGGCCAAAGGCAAGCATGAAGACGTAAATCAGCATCTGCATACGGTTGCCGTCTTCGATGCCGAAATCAGCGGCAATCGGGCCAAAGGCCGGCAGAAGGTTATCAATCGATAGGGCAACAAGCCCGATGGTGATGGCCATCAGGCAAACAAATTCAACAAATCCGGGTAGCGGCCGTACCGCTGAGGCACCCGTTGGGCGAGGATCATTCATTTTATTGGGTTCCGTAGCAAAACGGTTTGGGTGGCGCCGTCCTTAATCACGACACGCGCAGAATGCTGTATTTCACCTTTGAATGGCAATGATCGTTTTTGAAATAAGATCGCCAGCCTGTCATTGTGATGAATGCGCATGATGAAACATTCCATATCCGCCAATATCAACCCGCTAAGGGTAAAATTGATAAATTATTCATGGTGTTTGCATTCTTTACGCTTTATTCGCAGGAAACCGCGATCCTATGTTTTACCCACGTTCATTGATCAGGCACCGGTATTTCAAATATGGCCGATAAGCTTCTTAAATCGAATATTGTTCTGAGCCGCATGCGCAGGCTTGTTAAAAGCGAGCAACTGGTTCTGTCGATTTTGGCTTTGGTTGTCGGGGCTTTGGCCGGCGGTGGAACGATCCTGTTCCGGGACGGGCTGTTGTTCGTGCAAAGCTTAACCTATGGCACGGCGGATGAAGCGCTTCATCATTATTTGGCATCTTTGCCTGCATGGCATCTTATATTGGGGCCGACCGTTGGTGGACTGATCGTTGGTGTTTTTATCTATAAGTTTTTGCCGGAAAAACGTCCCCACGGTGTGGCGGATGTGATCGATGCGGCATCATTTCACGATGCGCGAATGTCAACGCGTTGCGGGATCAAAAGTGCGTTGGCCAGTGCCGTGTCGCTGGGCAGCGGTGCATCGCTTGGCCGTGAAGGGCCGGTTGTGCATATGGGGGCATCCTTTGGTGCCTGGCTTGCGCGGATATTGCACTTACGGCGGTCTGCTGCGAGAACGCTTTTGGGCTGTGGTGTGGCATCCGCAGTTGCCGTATCTTTTAATGCACCATTGGCAGGGGCCTTGTTTGCACATGAAGTTGCGCTTGGCCACTATGCCTTAACCGCATTTGCCCCGATAGTATTGGCGTCGGTTACGGGGACCGTGATCACGCGGCTTTATTATGGTGATGGCGTTGCGTTTCTGATTCCGGGGCATGAAATCCAATCATTCTGGGAATTCCCGGCATTTGCACTTTTGGGCATTCTTGCCGGTGTAACGGCTACGCTGGTCGTGCGGGCTATTCCAATCGTTCAAAAAAGTGCTGATAGGGTGAAGGCGCCCCTGTGGATTCGCCCGGCGATTGCCGGTTTAATCGTTGGGGTGATTGGGCTTGGCTTCCCGCAGATTGTTGGCGTTGGCTATGGGGCGATGAATGACGCGCTGTATGAAGCCTACAGCCTGACCTTCCTGATGGGCCTCTTATTTGCCAAGGCATTTGTTGTTTCGATCTGTATGGGGCTTGGTTTTGCCGGTGGGATGTTCAGCCCTGCCCTATTCCTTGGTGCCATGCTGGGCGGCGCGTTCGGGATATTGGCAACCAATGTGTTTCCTGATCTGTCATCGGGATATGCTGCCTACACACTGGTTGGCATGGGGGCGGTGGCAGCAGCCGTTTTAGGCGCGCCGATTTCAACCACCCTGATTATATTTGAACTGACCGGTGACTATGCCCTGACCGCTGGGGTGATGGTGGCATCGGTTTTGGCATCTGTGGTGATGGATCAGTTTAATGGCGGGTCGTTCTTCCAATGGCAGTTGAAATGCCGTGGCCTTTCGACCCGATGGGGCAGGGAGATGAATTTGCTGCGCATGATGAAGGTTGCCGACATCATGAAGCGCGAATATGAAACAGTCCCACTGACCGAAGGCCTTCCAGCGGTGCGGGAAAAATTGATCAACGCCCCTTATTCGGAACTGTTTGTCATTGATGGAGATGGCAAGTTGCATGGCACGATCACCCTTACCGATTTACGCCATGCCGCATTTGACCTTAACCTTGGTGATGAAGTTACCGCGGGCGAAGTCGCACGGTCCAAGCCACCCGTTCTTTATCGTACCGATAGTATCGAGCAGGCCGTACGTCTTATGGAGCAAACCGGCGAAGAACATTTGCCTGTGCTGAACAGCCAAGAAGAACGCCAGATGATCGGGTTCGTCCATGAGAAGGACGCGATGATGGCCTATAACCACGCGCTTCTAGAACTCCACAGCGAAGAACGCGGCGACGCCCCACCTAAACTGTTTTAACCACCACTGAAGATGTATTTATTCGGTTCCAGTTAGGGGGCGGCATAAGTTTGCTGTGTTTTTGAGCAAAATATTGACCGACGGAATGTCATGTGGGTATGAACAGAAACAAATTTAAGAAGATTTTTTTTTAGAGGTGACCTGTGAAGTTACATTTAGTCGTCGGAGCTCGCCCAAACTTTATGAAAGTTGCACCTCTTTGGCATGAGCTCAAAAAAGCCACGGAAATTGTGCCAGTTTTGATTCATACCGGTCAGCACTATTCTGAAAACATGTCACAGGCAATCCTTAATGATCTTAACTTGCCGGAGCCGGATTTTCATTTGGGAGTTGGCGGGGGAAGCCACGCTCAACAGACTGCGAGAATTATGCTTGCCTATGAAAATGTTTGTGGCATATCCCCCCCAGATTGTTTGCTTGTTGTTGGTGATGTTAATTCAACGCTCGCGACAGCTTTGGTAGCAAAAAAAATGAACGTTCCAGTGGTTCATCTGGAAGCTGGGTTGAGAAGTTTTGATCGTAGTATGCCAGAGGAAATCAATAGGCTTGTAACAGATGCAATTTCTGATTTGCTATTGACGCCATCTCCGGATGCAGATGAAAACTTGTTCAATGAAGGAGTGGCGAAAAGTAAAGTTGTCAGAATAGGAAATATCATGATTGACAGCTTTGAAATGCTAAGAAATAAAATAGATTCTGCTCAAATCTATCTAGAATATGGTCTTCGTGAAGGTGATTATTGTGTGGTTACCTTGCACAGGCCTTCAAATGTTGATGATCACTCAAAATTAGAGGCTATTGTTCAGTCACTGGAGAAGCTGTCAAATAAGTATAAAATTTGTTTTCCTGTTCACCCAAGAACAGGAAAGGTTTTGGAAGAATTCGGATACAATAGTAGATTAATAGATAGTGGTATTAAGCTGATTGAGCCGATGTCTTATATTAAATTTATGAGTTTAGTTAAATCATGTAGATTTATTATTACAGATTCAGGGGGTATACAAGAAGAAACCTCATATCTTGGCATCGATTGCTTTACCCTTCGCGATAATACAGAGCGGCCTATTACAATATCGGAAGGAACAAATCGCTTAATCAGTGCTGGAAATCTTCTCAAGGAAGTTGCAGGGCTGGTACAGCGAAGCGATAGGGGCGCTGCGAGACAAATTGATATGTGGGATGGCGCTACTGCATTGCGAGCAGTTGGCGCCCTAAGGGAATTTTGGAAAAATAGGTCTTGAGGTAATGATTTCCGAAGAGCTTAATTCATCCGTGCGCTACGAGCGCTCTTGCAAAAATATCGGTGTCGTTGTGTTTGGTGTGCCGCATCCAATCAGCGGTGCGAGTAGCGTTCTATTCTATTCTTACATCAAGGGAATGCAGGATGCAGGATATAACCTTCTTGTTCAGGTTGTATCAGAACAAGAACGAAGTGATCCGAGAAAAGTTGATGAGTTCCGTCAATCGTTAGCCTCCGAAAAGGTCGAGGTGGTTGAGTTGCTTTCGGCAGAGAAAGTTCTTACTCCCAATAGGTTTTCGGTCCTGAGTGATTCTTCCGCGGCCTCTAAAGTTAGGGAAAATTTGCGATCCTTTGGTGCTGATCAAGTTGTCGCGTTTGATCTGCCTGCAGCATTCCTCATCGGTGATTATGAATGTCATAAGAAGATTGTTTGGTTGGGGGACCTGCGTTTTCAAGCAGAATGGTACCACTTTCTGTATAGTGTTAAAGAGCGTTTGGTGAATTTACGCCATGCCCCATACATACTATTGCGGAAGATAAAATGGCAGAAGATTTACAAGGATGTACTGCTTAATTTCGATGATGTGATTGTTGCCTCGAAATCATCAGAATTCGCGTTAAAAAGAATAGGAATTGAAGCTAGATTTGAGCCTTACCCATGGCCAAATCAAGGAGTGGTAGGTGAGATAGTTGTTAGACGGAAGCCAGATAAGCCTACGTTTATATTCTTTGGCCATTTGTTCGGGCTTGGATCGCGTTCTTCGTTGCATTTTATGTTTAAAAAGCTCTATCCGGAACTCCTTAAGCTTTGGGGCAAAGAGGGCTTTGAAATTATTGTCGGTGGACGTGAAGCTCCTCCGTCGTGGGCAGTGCTGGAGTTCAAAGGAAAACCAGAGTTCAAGTTTGTTGGGTTTATTGATGATCTAACAACGGCGCTTTCTGAAGTTCATGGGGTGATTGCTCCGCTAGATGTTCCTGTTGGTAATAGAAGCCGTATAATTACGGCCCAAGCAAAACGAGCCTTGGTAATAAGCCATCAAAATGCAGCATTAGGAAACCCATACTTAGTTCACAATGAAACATGCCTGTTAGCAAAAGATGAATATTCCTTTGCTAGTGCAATGGTTCTCGCCGTCCAAAATGATCAGCTTCCACAGTTTATTATAGAGAAAGCTGCAGACTCTTACTGTGAAAGTTATGCCCCGACCAATGCGGTTGGGAGGTTGGTTTCCAGATTAAGCTGAAAACTTCTGTTGGGTTTGGGCATCCTTCTGGATATTGTGTGAAATATCGTTTATATCGTCTTCGTTTGGCGTCCAAAACTTTGGAGCCAAAGTGCCATTGAGTGGTAGGCGTTTAGAAAAAGTTATAGTTATTGGAGCGGAAAAGTGCCCATTGAACATGATTTGGCCGTCGGCAAAATTAATTGCTGTCAGGTTTGCGGAAGTACAAATCTTCAGCTTGTCGTGGATCTAGGGCATCAAGCGCCTTGTGATAGCCTCTTGTGGAAGCACCAGCTTGATGAGCCTGAAAAAACTTATCCCCTGAGGTTTCTTGTCTGCGAAGATTGCTCGCTTGGCCAAATTGATTATGCCGTTGCTCCGGAAGAGTTGTTTTTCCCCGATTATCCGTACAGAAGTGGAATCACTGCGACCCTTGTTGATAAATTGAGCAAAACAGCGGTATCTACCCTAACTCGTTTCAAGTTTCCCGAGAATACCTTAGTGATGGATATCGGATCAAACGATGGCACGGTGCTTAGTGCTTTCAAAGAACGTGGAATGCGTGTGCTTGGTGTTGAGGCCACGAACATCGCTAAAATCGCAAATGAGAATGGAATAGAGACACTGCAAGCATTCTTCAACGAAGAACTCGCTACGAAAGTTAGAAAGTCACATGGTGCTGCGGGCGCAATTTGCGCCACAAATGTTTTTGCGCACGTTGCCGGTTTGGGTAGCATAATGCGAGGAGTTTCTGAACTTCTGGAATATGGTGGGGTTTTCGTTACTGAGTCTCACTACCTTTTGGATTTGCTTAATACTGTCCAATACGATTCTATTTATCATGAGCACCTGCGCTATTATACGCTGAAGTCTCTTATTGCTCTTTTTGACCAATATAATTTCACCGTGACCGATGTCGAACGGATTGACAACTATGGTGGTTCCATCCGGGTCTTTGCCGTCAAAGGCGTTGGGCATCCTGTTTCGGCAGCTGTACGTGACCTTTTGAAAGAGGAAGAAGAGGCAGGTCTCTACGGTATGGAAGTCTATCGCGAGTTTGCGAATAAACTTTTGAATGCACGACGGGATCTATTGGCTCTTGTTATTCAAGCTCATACCGAAGGTAAAAAAGTTGTTGGTATTGGTTGTCCGGGCAGGGCTAGTACGCTGATGAATTTCACAGGACTAGCACCAGATTTAGTTCCTTATATTGCGGAGCAGTCAACGTCATTGAAGCTAGATTTGTATTTGCCAGGGCTGCATGTACCAATAATCGACGAAAAAAAGATGCTTGATGAGCAGCCGGATTACGCAATTATGCTTTCTTGGCATTATGCAAAGCCAATTACTGCCAAGCTCCGAGAAAAAGGTTTGCAGTCAAAAGTCATTCTGCCACTACCAGAAGTCAAGATTTCAGATTTCTAGTGTGAGTGGTAAAAGGAATATTGAAGTGATCCGGGTTGGGATAGTTGGAATGGGCTTTGGCGCTTCGATGCACGTTCCTTTGTGCATCGAGCACAAAGATCTTCTCATTACTGCGCTAGCTGACAATGGCTCCGGGGCTGCAAAGTTAGTTGGGCACAATGCCGGGTTATATGAGGCTAGAGTGTTCGGTTCGGGGCGAGAGTTGGCGCTGAGTGACGCGGTGGATGCCGTTGTCGTTGCTGCTCCAGCATCAAGTCAGCGTGACATTGTTGTTACGGCTTTGAAAAGTGGGAAGCACGTGCTGTGTGAAAAGCCCATGGGGCTAACCTTGATTGATGCAGAAGAGATTTGTGAAGCTTCGCTCGCAGTAAACATGGTAACGGCTGTTTGTTACGAATATCGATATGATAAAGTTTTCTCCAAGTTGTTTCGTGTAGTAAACAGCGGTCGGTTGGGCAAGATCAAGGGAATAGAAGTTGACTGGCATACGTCAGGATCTCTTAACCCAGACAGGATTTGGTCGTGGAAGAGTAACAGTTCTGCTGGCGGAGGTGTGGTGCAAGACTGGTTACCTCACGTCCTTGATTATGTTTTCAATCTCACGGGGGCCTCCTCATTAGAAAATCTCGATTCCCGATCTTGGGTTGAGGCAGGGAGGCTTGTAGATTTAAGAGGAAGTAGTCGTGCAGTTACAGCTCCGGATAATTGTTTACTAGAGGGGCAGCTATCTACAGGAAGTTCTGCAAGGATTTCTATTTCGACAACGTGCGATGGTGCAAGCTACCATAAAGTAAAAGTGGTGGGAGATTCAGGAAGTGTTCTACTGAAGCATAATGCCCCATTTGATGAAGATTCCTACGAATTGAGCGGTTCTTTGCAGGGGAAATTTATCTCACTTCCAGGGGGGCGAGGTTCATCAGGTTGCATCGATACAAGGCGCGATGCAATGAAGTGCTTGTTCGATGATTTTTCTTCCGCAATCAAAACTGGTTTAAGGCCCTGTCGATTGCCTTCCTTTGATGATGGTCTGAGAGTTTGGAAGTCTATTTCTTTAACCTAAAACTGATATCTTATCGGATACTAAAAACTGAGAAAATCAACAATGAAAACGCTCATTAAAGCATTAATGTCTAAGCTTGACTTTCATACACAGCGGAAAATCTTTGACATATTGTCATATGTGCCAGTCCTGAGGAGGCTCCAGCCTTTTGCGCGAATTCATTGGACAAGGACACACTATACACCTTTCGGGCAAGGTGAGCGCTATCAAATATTCATGAGTATTGCACGGTTTTCCCATATCAATCGACCTATCTCGGGATACTATATGGAGTTCGGTAGCCATGAAGGTAACACCATGCGGCAAGCATGGAAGTGCTTCCGTCACCTTTTCGATTGGGACTACGTTGCATTTGATTCCTTTGAAGGTCTACCAGAAATGGATGAGTATGATAGATCCGCAATATTTGTTCCTGGTAACTTGTCTACAGGGGAAAAAAAATTCAGGGATATTGTTACGAAATCAGGCATGCCGAACAACCGTCTTCGCACAGTTAAAGGATTTTATGAGGATTCATTGACAGAAGACCTCTCTGATAAACTTAGCCCTCGGAAGGCTGCTGTTGTCTACATTGACTGTGATTTATATAAGTCAACGGTATCTGTTCTTGAGTTTGTTCGAGGTTTTTTGCAGTTGGGTACCGTAGTGGTTTTTGATGATTGGAATTGTTATCTTGCACAGGATGACCACGGGGAAAGGCGCGCTTGGCTTGAGTTTTTAGATCAATACCCGAATTACAAGTTTACGGATTTTGTTTCAACTGCAGAGGGGAAATCCTTCATTTGTGTTGGAATGTAACCCTGGGAAGGTGAGTATTGGTTATGCGTTTACGCGCCAATGTTATGTATGTCTTTGTCCCTCAGGTGTTTCGAGCAGTGTTAGGTCTTTCTGTACTTCCAGTTACGACAATGGTTCTTGAAGCATCTGATTTTGGCGTTTTTGCAATTTATACTGTTATCTCAAACCTCTTCTCAGGGTTGGTTGTTTCAGGATTAATGTACAGTATTAGTCATGAGCTCTTGAAGAGAAAGCTTGAGGGCAAGAAAAAAGTCATTACATCCCTGCTTGTTTTTTCATTCTGTTTCTCTTCTCTCTTGGTTGCTGTATTATATGCATTTTCACATTTTTTGATAAATATTTTCGATTACGAGCTACCTGGATCGGCATTGTATTCTTGGGTTTTGGTGGTAAGTATTTTTCTCGTACCTGTCTGGATAATAGCATCTTCGATAATAACTGTTGAATCCCGCTTCCCCGTATTCGCAGTAGTTTCCATTGCAGAAACTGTTACCTCTGTTGGTGTGACAATATTTACACTATTTGTGCTTGGCCTTGGCCGAGACGCACTGTTTTATGGGGCGTTAACTTCTGCTGTAACTTCTTTTGTAGGAGCAATTTTTTTCCTGAGAAGGTGGATATGCTATGAGTTAGATAAACATTTTATGAAAGCGCATTTACTCGTCTGCTTGCGATCACTACCGTCGTCAATTGTAGAGAAAGTGAGAAACCCTTTTCAAAACTTGCTTTTTGCAAAGTATGTGGGAACTTCATTTGTTGGAGTGTTTAATCATTCTCAACAATACATGAATATGACGCGTATGATGGTTAAAGCGGTTACCAATGCTTTGTGGAAACCTGCTTTAGTGGAAGCTAGAGACGGAGGAGATTTTCATTTCGTGTTAAGTTGTTGGTCATGTATGTATTTCTTTCTAACAATACTTGGCGTATTTTTTGCGACTGTAGGGCGCGATGTTATCGGTGTGCTTACTAACTATAAGATGGTTGATGCACACTGGCTGGCTGCAGTTTGGATGGTAGTGCTGTTGGTCGAAAATACCGGAAGAGCAGAAGTCGCAACTATCTATGATCGGGGACTTGTTTCTGCAAGCGAGATTATGCTGCTAATATCCTTCGGCATATCGCTGTTTTTAATGGCTATCCTTATTCCAAGCATTGGTGTGGCTGGAAGTGTTATTGCAACTCTAATATCCCCGCTCGCACATAGATTTATGCTTATATTTTACATTAGAAAATTATGCAATTGGAGGTTTAGGGAGAAGCGCGCCATATTTGGTGGCTTGATTGTATTTGCATCTTTAGGTGTTTCCCTCCAAATTGATCCTACTTTGTTAGTGTCTTCACTGTTATTTGCTTTTTTCCTTGTGCTGACCTTTGTTGTGTTTCGTGGAGAAATTTTCTGGGGGATCCGAACTTTACTTCCAGCTCACACTGGGTGGTTGGTTTCAAACAAATAGAATTTAGTAATTTATTTTGGTGATAAGTTTTAAACATGAAATTTAATAAGGTAGCACGTTTAACTTACAATAACGGGAAATGCCGTTGTTGTGATGGCGTCTTAAAGGACATTCTATTGCTGCATACAGTCCCTGACAGGTTTGAATATGCTAGCGGCATTGAGGTTGATGGATACGCGAGGGAATGGCTTCGCTGTGAGCGTTGTGGAGCCGCTACAAATATTCACAGTGACGATAACTTCAAAAAATTAATGGGGCTGTCGGCAAGTTATTATGAAGTCGATTACAAGGGAGCTGATATTCAAAGTAAGTATAAAACAATTATGCAGTTACCTGATAATCAGTCTGATAATGCTGGGCGAGTAAGGCGTGTTGACAGTTTGTATAAACAGTGGACATTACGAGAAGGAGAAAGGAAGTCCGAGCGTATATTAGACATCGGAGCGGGAACAGGTGTCTTTCTATCTAAGCTTCTAGCTGTTTCGACAGTGAAGTGGGATGCTTACGCCTTGGAACCAGACCCTTCTGCCGCACAACACCTGCGTGCGCTGGATAAGTTCGATGTTGTAGAGGGCCTTTTTACTCGTGATTCTCAGCTTGGAACGTTTAATTTAATCACTTTAAACAAAGTCCTAGAGCATGTTTTGGAGCCTGTTCAGTTACTCAATAGCGTTGCGCTGGCCTTAAGTAAGAATAAAGGGGCTGTATATGTAGAAGTTCCCGATGTGCGAACTATCGGACACAGGCAGCATAATGACAACATTCTTGGTGCGCTTCATTGTCACTTGTACACCCCACAAACGCTCGAGATAATGTTTAAGGCTGCTGGATTAGTCAGTGTGCAAATATCTCGGGTGATGGATCCAAGCGGGAAAATCACAGTGTTTGGGTTCGCCGTCAATCCAGAGACATATCGTCGGAGGGCAGAGGAATGAGGATGAAAATTATAGCTGAAATCGGCTCTGTTCATGACGGTTCTTTTGGAAATGCGTGTAAGCTTATCGAACTGGCAGCGAGCTGCGGAGCTGGTGTTGTTAAGTTTCAAACGCACATTGCTGAGGCAGAAACGCTTGCTGACGCGCCAATGCCTCCATATTTTAAAGGGGAGCCTCGATTAGATTATTTTCGACGGACGGAGTTCTCAGAAAATCAATGGCGTGAATTGAAGAGAGTTTGCAATGCAAATAAAGTTGAGTTTCTTTCTTCTCCATTTTCTTTAGAAGCAGTAGATGTTCTGGAAAAAGTTGGTGTGGAATCATACAAGATTCCTTCTGGAGAAGTCACGAATATACCTTTGTTAGAAAAGGTCGCTCTGACACAGAAACCCATTTTTCTTTCTTCAGGAATGAGCAGTTGGGAAGAGTTGGACCGTGCAGTTTCCTCTTTAATGCGCGGTGGTCATCTTACTATATTGCAATGTACATCTGAATACCCTTGTTCGGCCGAACGAGTGGGATTAAACGTCATTTCTGAGATGAAACAAAGATATGGTAAAGAAATCGGTTTTTCAGACCATTACGAGGGATTTTCTGCCGCATTCGCTGCAGCTGCACTTGGCGCAACAGTGTTTGAGAAGCATCTGACGTTCTCTCGGGCTATGTATGGCAGTGATGCCGCAAATGCTATGGAACCCAATGATTTCAAGCAGTATTGTTCAGGGGTTTACGAAATTGGACGCATGTTGGAGTCTCCAGTAGACAAAGATGATGTATCGCCTTTTTATGAAATGAAGGCCATTTTCGAGAAAAGTATTGTAGCGGCGAAAACTCTTAGCAAAGGATCCATCATTCACATGGATGATCTTGCGTTTAAAAAGCCAGGGGATGGTATGTCTGCGTCGAAGTATCATGACATACTGGGTAAAGTTCTATGCCGAGATGTCTTAGTAGAACACAAATTCACCGAAGAAGACTTTTTAGTTTAATTTTTAAAACTCATTAAAGACAGAATACATGAAAAAAATCTGTGTCGTTATCGGTTCTAGGGCAAATTACAGTTCTATAAAGTCAGCAATGTGCGCGATAAAAAAACATCGGGAACTTGAATTGCTGACAGTTGCCGCAGCATCGGCTGTTTTGGATCGATACGGTGCTGTCGTGGACTTGATAGAAAGCGATGGGTTCAAGATTCATGAGAAGTTGCACTTTCTTCTGGAGGGGGAAACTCCAGCGACAATGGCGAAGTCAACCGGCATTGGATTGATTGAGTTATCTTCGGCTTTTGAGCGACTAAAACCGGATGTCGTTATTACTGTTGGCGATCGTTTTGAAACGATGGCAACAACGTTGGCTGCAGCCTATATGAACATTCCAATTGCGCATACGATGGGAGGAGAGGTTACAGGTACAATTGATGAAAGTATTCGTCATGCTGTAACTAAATTTTCTCATATTCACTTTCCAGCAAGCCGTGACGCGGCTAATCGTATTGAAAAGCTGGGAGAGTTGAGAGAAGCGATCTATTGTGTGGGGTGTCCAAGAATTGATCTGGTCGCAGATATTCTCGGTGAAGAGAATTTAGACGTTTCCCATCATTTGTTTGAACTTGGTGTTGGCGATAAAATAGATTTGAGCGAACCGTTTGTCTTGGTCTCACAGCATCCAGTAACGACGGAATATGGTGCGGGTGAAAAGCAAATTTGGGAGACCTTGTTAGCAGTAAAAAAGACTGGATTTCAGGCGATTGTTCTTTGGCCAAATGCGGATGCTGGAGCTGATGATATTTCAAGGGGGATTCGCAAGTGGCGAGAACAAGGGCTCGCTGAGAATATGCACTTCTTTAAAAACCTACCAATCGACGTTTACGTTCGCTTGATGGCTATGACAAAGTGTCTTGTTGGTAACTCATCAAGCGGGATACGTGAAGGAGCTTATATCGGGACTCCTGTGGTGAACATAGGTAGCCGTCAAAATGCACGTGAGCGCGGTACAAATGTGATTGATGTTGGGTATTCTGAGGTTGAAATCTATGACGCTATCATGAGGCACTCAGAACACGGAAAATTCTCTGCTGAAGATATTTATGGGAACGGCACTGCGGGTAAGCAGATCGCCGAGGTTTTGGCGACTATCGGCCAAATACAATTGCAAAAAACTATTACATATTAATATTATGAAAACGCTTGCAATAATTCCTGCGCGAGGAGGATCCAAAGGGGTCCCGCGGAAAAATATTAAGATTTTGGCTGGTAAGCCTTTAATCGCCTACACGATCGAGGCTGCAAAGAGTGCTTCTGGTATTGACAGAGTTTGTGTTTCGACAGAGGACCCGGAAATAGCCGATATCTCTAGGGCATTAAATGCAGAAGTGCTTGATCGGCCGGTCGATCTGGCAGGAGACCTTGTCCCAACGAGAGATGTTCTATGGTTTCATGCTGCGCGATTGGCAGAGCAAGGATATTATCCGGATGCGGTTATGACTTTGCAGCCCACATCACCATTACGGACGCTTGGGCATATTGAAGAAGCTTTAGACGTATTTGTCCAAAACCCGGATGCAGACAGTTTGGTGAGTTGCGTGCAAGTTCCTCATCACTATCATCCCCTATCAGTCATGAAATTCGATAAGGATGGTTTCCTTATACCGTTCGTTGACCAACAAAAAGAGCCACTTCGACGTCAAGATAAAATCGAGGTGTTTGCAAGAAACGGTGCTGCAATCTACTTGACTAAAACTGTTAATTTAAAAGATTACATTTTTGGTGGGAAGTTGGTGCCATATTTCATGTCGTTCGAGGAATCGTTAGACATCGATAGTGAAGCCGATTTTGCCCTCGCGGAAAGAATAATGACGAAGAGAGAAGAAACCTAATGCCGCAAGAGTTTTTTGCGCGTTTCAAGCGACGTCTTTTACTTGAATTGGACGTGTACAGATGGGGGCGAAAGCTAAAGCGTCAGCTTAGTGAGCAGAAAAATGCAGCCAGTATAGGGCGGAGAATTTTAATTTGCGACCTAATGGTTATGTTTGGAGGCGTGAAAACTCAATCCCTGTTCGCGGGGGCATTGCGGCTATCGGGATTCGAAATAACTGTCCTCCTGAAAAAAAAAGAACCAATTCTTGAGGGCTACTATAGAAAATCTGTCTCTAATGTGAAGTTTCTGTATTTTGATGACTTCCTTGCAAGAATAAATGCTTCTGAAATAGAGTTGGCAGTAGATACTCTTTTTCAGAAACCCGCGCTCACAATTTCGGATTTACTCAATTACGAGCGGAATGGTGTTAGGGTGGGGAAAAACGCACTTTCGCTGACTATTCGGCAACTTCGAGTGGGAAAACTGGACCTTCTGAACAAAGAGCATGTTTCAGTCATTCGATCATCTTTGATTTATGCCTGCACAGCCGCATCAGCAGCTTTGGAGATAGTGTCTGAAGTTAATCCGGAAAAAGCGATTTTTAATGAACGTGGGTATACACCCGCGGGAGAGGTGTTCGATGCGTGTTTAATAGCTGGTTGTGGCGCAATTCAATGGTTTGGTGCGCCAACGGAAGATCGATTGCTCTTTAAACGCTATAACCTTGATAACCGTAGTGAACATCCGATGTCCTTATCTGATGCAACATGGTCTCAAGTGAAAGATATGATTTGGGACGATGAAAGTGATTCTTCTGTATTGGATAGAATACACAAAAACTACAAAGACAATTCTGCTTACAATCGACAGAGACTTCAAGATGGCAAAAAGTTTGTATCACGTGATGACCTTGTGAGTTCTCTTGGCCTTGATCCGGTGAAAAAAACTGCGATTATTTTTACGCACATTTTGTATGATGCTACATTTTTTTATGGCGAAAGTTTATATGATGACTATCAGGATTGGTTGATAGAAACAGTTCGGATAGCTATTTCTAATCCCTCTCTCAACTGGATTGTAAAAGTCCATCCAGTCAATGTATGGCGTTCTAAGATGGATGGAGCCCCTCTGGAGCAGCTTGAAAGTGTTGCTTTGGAAGCCGAGTTTGGCCGACTTCCTGATCATATCAAGATTATGCATGCCGATACCGACATAAATACTGGTGCATTGTTTCAGGTGTTAGACTACGGGCTAACTGTCAGGGGGACTATTGGAATGGAGCTTCCTTGTTTCGGAGTGCCTGTTGTGACTGCTGGAACAGGTCGGTACTCTGGACATGGATTTACAATTGATCCCAAAACGAGAGACGAGTTCCAATATGTTTTAAGTAACTTACATAAAATCCCTCCTTTAAAAAACTCCCAATCGAACTTAGCCCGCCGTTATTATTATGCCACTATTGTAAAAAGGCCGTGGAAATATAACAGCTTCCTCCTAGACTTTGCTGCATATACTTATGGCTTGGTCGACCTTGCGCTAGACTGTTTCCCTGTTCAGAATTTTGGTGAAGAGGGTAGTGTTAGCGAAGACATAAAGTTGCTTTCAAGGTGGATTGTGGATGATGATGGATGTGATTTTATCAGTTAGTAATAGTTGATTAATTTGCTGAACGGAAATTTTAGGTGATACATGACTTCCAAATATGAAGAACTGATTTGGACAGAAGAGAGCGTTAATAGGTTTTGGGATTGGCAGTCTAAATTCCCTGAAAATTATTTCACCTACCAGTTTGGCGCAGAGATTGTGGCAAAATTGGTGCCGTATATCAGCGGAAAAATTGTGTTGGATTACGGGTGCGGGGTGGGGAATTTGTTGCCGCATCTTTGTCAATCTTTCCCTAGTGTCTATGCTGCTGATTCTTCTAGTGAGAGTCTGGCTGTAGTCGAAAAGAAGATGATTGGGTATCAAAATTTCTGTGGTGCCTTTTCAATCAATGATCTTTCTGAGACAGAGAAGAAATTCGATGTTGTGCTTGTGATGGAAGTCATAGAACACCTCTATGATGCGCAGTTGAACGTTTTGCTAAGTAATATTATGTCTGTTTTGAATGAAGACGGCATCGTTGTCTTTACAACGCCAAACAACGAGGACTTGTCTAAAAACATGATGATATGTCCAGAAAGCGGGAAAACCTTTCACAGATGGCAACATGTAAGATGTTGGAATGGGGCAAGCTTAACGAACTATCTTTCTGGTCATGGGCTTGAAGTGTCGGAGGTCATAGAGACTAATTTTGCGAAGAAGCCGATTTCTGGACCGAAAAGTCTTCTTAAAAGCTTAGTTGGAAGATTGATTCATGGGCCTTCAGGTAATCCGCATCTTGCATGTATAGCAAAAAGGCGCTTCGAATCTTCTGCAAAGGGTTAATGTTCTAGTGTGCGGTATTGTTGGAATTGTGGGCGAGCAAGACTGGGAATGGATAGGCTCGATGAACGAGACCCAATTCCACCGTGGTCCTGATGATGGGGGCGAGTTCACGGACCGGGAGAATATGGTCTCTCTTGCAATGCGGCGGTTGTCAATAATCGATGTCCAGGGCGGGGAGCAGCCTATTACGTCTCCTGATGGCCGTTTCACGATTGTGTACAATGGCGAGGTTTTTAATGCTCCTGAGCTGAGGTCTGAGCTTAAAGCTAAGAAAGTTGCGTTTGTTTCCGACCACTCAGACACTGAGGTTCTATTCAACTTACTTCAGCACGAGGGGGTTGGGTGTCTCTCTCGATTAAACGGAATGTTTGCATTTGCGCTTTGGGATCGCCAGAAGCGTGAGATTCTGTTGGCGCGAGATAGGTTTGGTATTAAACCTCTTCACTATTTCCAACGAGGTAAAACTTTTGCTTTCGCGTCGGAAATCAAAAGCTTATTAAAGTTGCCGTCTACGCCAAATGCAGTCGATTTTGAAAGTATTTATCACTATTTTAGTTTGCTTTATGTGCCGGGTGAAAATACAGCATATTGTGATGTTAAAAAAGTTCCTCCTGGCTCATATCTAAAGTTTTCTCTTGATGATCGGGTTGTAACTGTTGAGCGCTACTGGGAAATGTCGTTCGCGGCGGATCATGGAAGAAGTCGAACTCATTGGTGTGAAGCAATTCGTGCAGAGCTTGGTAACGCGGTAAAACGATGGGCATGGTCAGATGTACCAGTTGCAATGTCGCTCTCAGGTGGGTTGGATTCATCGGCTATTGCAGGTCTGCTTGCGCAGCAAGGTGTTGGGTTAAAGAGCTTTTCTCTTGGCTTTTCGGGTAATGTTGATGAGCCTTGGAATGAGCTACCTTTAGCAAAGAAAGTTGCGGAGAAATGGGGAATAGAACACGAAGAGATTGTTCTGAACCCTACAGCGCTTTTGGATGAGCTTCCGCAAATGATAGCTGCTTTGGATGAGCCATACGGCGGGGGGTTGCCATCATGGTTCGTCTTTAAAGGTATGGCTGCAGAATATAAGGTGGCTATCACCGGTAGCGGCGGTGATGAGCTATTTGGGAATTATGGAAAATGGCGCGGAATTGAAGCTCAATGGATGGGGCGATTCGGGCGTCGGAAGCCTTCAAACGTCTCAGAAGAGATATTTCGCTCTAAAATGTTTGATGAGTTTTACTACGCGACAGATAAATTCAAACACAAGCTTTTTACCGATCCAAATCTTGGGCAGGATGCTACTTCTGAGCTGTTAAGGAGAAGATTTGATCAGGCGACAGCGCGTGGCGCGAAAACGGTGCGTGACGCCCATGCGGTTATGGACATTGGAACTCAGCTGTCGGATGAATTTCTCTTTATGACTGATCGTTTTTCTATGGCGCATTCACTTGAAGCAAGGACGCCGTTTTTGGATAATGGGTTTGTAGATTTGGTAAGCCAAATACCCGCTGAAATGCGGACTTCTGGTTCAGACCTTAAAGGCTTGCTACGTGATTCTGTTGCTCCCTTATTGCCAGGTGAACTCGTTCATGCTCCGAAGAAAGGTTTTGTCATCCCATTAGCTCATTGGTTGCGTACAGACCTAACAGATCTTGTCGGGGAATACTTGGGGGAGGCAAAGCTCAAGAGCCAGGGGATATTTGATCATAAGTTTGTTGCTAGACATGTGCGAGAGCACCGGGACGGAAAGCTTGACCATACTCATTTCCTTTGGCCTATGCTGATGTTTCAACTTTGGTACGCACAATAGTGATCTGATGAAAGTTGTTCATGTTTCAACAAGTGATATTGAAGGCGGGTCAGCGCGCTCTGCATGGAGAATTCATGAGAATCTCTCAGCGTTGGGGATTGATTCTAAAATGCTCGTTGGCTTCAAGTCGTCTGATAGTTCAGATGTAGAGCAGATATCACAAAGTCCAATACTGTCCAAAGCAGATCATCTTGCAAACCGGGTCGGGTTAAAGCTTGGTCTGCAATACTGTTTTTTGCCTTCACAGCGGCGCCTAAATAATCACCATTGGCTCGAAGATACATCCATTTTTCAGCTTTACAATTTGCATGGAGGCTACTTCAATATAAGTAGTTTACGTAGCTTTTCCCAACGCTCAAAGATAGTGTGGAGGTTGTCAGACCTTTGGCCAATTACTGGCCATTGTGCCTACCCTGGTGATTGTAGCCGCTGGGCGTCTGGGTGTGGTTCTTGCCCGGATTTGAAAGCATATCCAGGAGTTGGGATAGATACGACATCATTCCTTTGGCGAAGAAAACAAAAGATATATGACGAGATTAAGCCATTTACTGTAGTGGCTCCGTCATCTTGGACCGAGCAAGCAGCTAAAGACAGTCCATTGTTTGACGGATGTGATATTCGGCGTATTCCGAATGGAATCGACATTGATACTTTCTCTGCCCGAAATCAGGAAGCTTCGCGCAAAATATTAGGAATACCGGATCGTCGACCGGCAATTTTATTTTGTGCCCATATTGCATTTGATAATCCGAGGAAAGGAACGGACTTTCTAAAAAATGTACTGAACAGTTTGCCAAATCCAGAGCGGTTTTGCTTTATCGTGGCCGGTCGCGGCTCCGAAAAGTGGATTGGTGAAACGCGGGTAGATACCTATCCGGTAAGTTTTGTGGAGAGTAATGAAACCCTGGCGCACCTCTATACGGCATCAGATGTCGTTGTGATCCCATCTGCGGTTGAGAATCTTCCGAATACAGCTATTGAAGCACTATCTTGCGAAAGACCAGTGATAGCTCTTGATGTTGGTGGTATGAAAGATGTCGTTCGAGATAATGAAACTGGGTTCTGCTTGCCGGTCGGAGAGAGTAATAGGTTTATGAGACGTTTAATTCAGTTGCTGTCCAGCCTAGAGTATAGAACAAGTATGGGGAAGATAGGGCGAGATCTAATTAAGCGAGATTTTGACCAAAAAGTGGAAGCGCGCAGATTTGTTGCACTCTACCAAGAACTGAGAAGGTAGAGACGTTGAAAGATACGTTCCCTAGGGTGCTTTTCATTACCCCACACGGATTTAATAAAGTAACTGGTGGTGGGATCACGTTCTCGAACCTGTTCTCAGGGTGGCCGAAGGCAAGAATTGCAACAATCCATAACGATCCTGAGCCAACGACGCTAGACGTTTGCGAATTGTATTACAAATTAGGTCCAGCGGAACTCGCTTATACACAGCCTTTTGCATGGATAAGTGAAAAGGGGAAATTTGCCTCCGTAGCATCTGAACATACTGTCGATGAAGAAATAAACGGTCCGGCAATAAGCAAGAAACAGGATATCTGGGTTGGGGGGTTTGGTAATCTTGTTAAAGTGGCAAAAAGAGTATTTGTTGGCATTATCGGCGATAGTTTTCCTGAACGAGCGAATATTACATCGAGTCTTGAAAAGTGGATCAATGAATTTCAGCCCGATGTGATCTATACAATACTGGGTTCGAACGGGATGATGAAGTTAGTTGAGGATACTGCAGATCGCTTCAAGCTTCCTATCGTTGTGCATTTCATGGATGACTGGATGGAAGCAAGCTATCGAAAAGGGGCGTTGTCACCAATTTTACGCAGGCAAATGCTAGGTAGAGTAAATCGTATTGTAAGCCGAGCGATGTACTGCCTAGCAATTTCTCCTGCAATGAAAGAAGCGTACGAAAAACGTTTCCGTCGCCCGTTTGAAGCATATCAAAATACAATTGACTTTCAGTATTGGTCAAGGTTTGCAAATGAAGGAAATTCCAGAGGTGCAGTTGCCGACATTGTTTATATAGGGTCGATATTTCCGAATGCCCAACTTGATGCACTGATCATGTGCTGCCAAGCTGTAAAAGAAATTAATAGGTCAGGTGTTCCAGCACAACTTACCATTAGCAGTCCTTCGGGGCATGCTCAGCGGTACAGTGAAGAACTACAAGTAGACTCATGTATAAATATTGTTGATACAATCAGAGACGACGATACTTTCTATCGACGTATTGCTGCTGCCGATATTTTACTTCTTCCTGTGAATTTTGACGCAGATAGTATTCGTTTCATTAAGTATTCGATGCCAACAAAGGTTCCTGCATATTTGACGGCTGGGGGCCCGATCCTTGTCTTCGGTCCAGCGCAAGTTGCGCAAGTTACGTATGCATTGTCAGATGGGTGGGGCTATGTTGTTGATGAAAAGAATCAAAAAAAACTTGTAAACGCAATGCGCCATTTACTGCAGAACAATGATCTCAGGGAGAATCTCGTCAGAAATGCACGCGACGTCGCACAAAAGAATCATGATCTCAAAGTAGTTCAGGAATCTTTTCAAAATCAGATAATTAAAGCAGGCCGAACCAGTCGGGAAAATAGGACTAAATACAAATGAAGCAAGTATTGTTAAAGCAGGGAGGGGTTGTAGTCGAAGAAGTTCCTGCACCAAGAGCTGAAAAAGGAACCGTGCTTGTTAGGGTGGGCTACTCGTGCATTTCCGTTGGAACGGAAATGAGCGGTGTCAGGGCGACTTCTGCACCTCTGTGGAAGCGTGCGTTGCAAAAGCCATCTGATGTGAAGAAGGTTCTCGATCGACTACTTAGCAATGGTTTGAGCGAAACCAGTGAATTGGTTCGTAGAAAACTACAGACTGCTTACCCAATTGGATACTCAGCCAGTGGTAAAGTTATTGCTGTTGGTGAAGGGGTTGAAGATATTTGTGTGGGGGCTCGGGTGGCATGTGCGGGGTCGCAAGCAGCTCATCATGCCGAAGTGATCGCCGTGCCGAGAAACCTTGTTGTTGAAGTTCCTGACAATATTGAAATGGATAAGGCATCTACAGTGACTCTTGGTGCCATTGCACTGCAGGGGGTGCGACGCGCTAAGCCAACTTTAGGCGAGACTTTCATTGTACTCGGCTTGGGGATTATTGGGCAACTCACGCAGCAAATTCTACAGGCAAATGGTGTGCATGTTATTGGTGTTGATCTTGATGCCGATCGGGTAAGGCGTGCTTGTGATAACGGGCTCAAACATGGCTGCAGTGATGCGGGGCATGAAATGATCAACGCGGCTTACAGGCTATCAAATGGCTATGGTGCAGATGGTGCGATTATAACTGCTGCAACATCAAGTAGTGAATTGCTTGCGAATGCATTCAAGTCGTGTCGTCGTAAAGGGCGCGTGGTTTTGGTCGGCGACGTTGGTATGGATATCGATCGGGAGGATATTTACGCCAAGGAACTTGATTTCTTGATTTCGACATCTTACGGGCCAGGCCGTTACGACCGGCTGTACGAAGAAAAAGGCATGGAATATCCGCTTCCATACGTCCGCTGGACGGAAAACCGAAATATGAGTGCGTTTCTAGATCTCATTGCGGATGGTCGGGTATCACTTGATAACTTGGTTTCCGAACGCTGCGAGCTTCAAAAAGCTCCAGATGCTTACGAATCGCTGCAATCAGGAACAAAACGTCCACTTTCGATCTTGCTGACTTACGATGAACGCGAGAGAGAATTAAGGCACAGCGTTTCAATAGGGAGTCGTAAGGCTCTGCGGCGTGATACAGTTCATGTTGCCGTGGTTGGCGCTGGTGGTTTTGCTACAAGCACGCTCATGCCTATTATGAGAGGCAATTCTGATTTCCAAATTTCTGCTGTCGTAACGAGGCAAGGATATACTGCAACTAATGTTGCGCGTCAGTTTGATGTGCCGGAGGCGTCGACTGACTTTAGTGCTGTTTTGCGAAACCCCCAAATTGATGCTGTAGTAATTGCTACTCGCCATGATTTACATGGTGAAATGGTTCTGGCGGCGTTGAAGGCGGGTAAGCATGTGATGGTTGAAAAACCACTGTGTTTGACCGAAAAAGAAGCTGATGCTATTGAAAATTACTTTGCCGTTGGGGGGCAAAAAGAAAATGTTTTGATGGTGGGGTTCAATCGCAGGTTCTCTCCTTTTGTTGCAACTATTCATAAGGAGCTAATTGATAGAACATCGCCTATGATCATCAATTATCGAGTTAACGCGGGTTTCATTCCGCGAGAGCACTGGGTGCATGGATCAGAGGGCGGTGGACGTAACATCGGTGAAGCTTGTCATTTTTATGATCTTTTTACCGCCTTGACTGGTTCTGAGGTTCGGAGTGTTACTGCTCAAAGCATCGTGCCGAAAACGCGGCATTATTGTAGAACAGATAACTTTTGTATGGCGGCTACCTTTGCAGATGGTTCTGTTGCAAATCTGACCTACACGTCACTGGGAGATTCTTCACATCCGAAAGAACGTATGACTATTTTTGCTGAAGGCCGCGTAATTGATCTTGAAGATTTTCGTACACTGCATGGTACGGGAACGAAATTCTCACCTCTTACCACCAGAAAAATGGAAAAAGGGCACCGCGAAGAGATCGCCGCATTTGGTAAGGCGGTTTTAAATGGCATTGATTGGCCCATTCCAATGTGGCAACAGCTACAGGCAACGCGGATAGCGTTGAATGTGCAAAGCCAGATTGTGTCAAAAAATGAAGGTGTCATATGAAGCCATCAGATGATGATCAGCCTCAGCGACACGTAGAAGAAACCAAAGCTTTTTTTGATGACCTTGCATCGGGATGGAGTGGCCGTTATGCCGCGGACCCGGCAATGCATAAACGTTCAGAACGATTCTACAACGGCCTACATCCTTATCTATCGGTTGGTTCGCAAGTTCTTGATTTCGGTTGTGGGAGCGGTCTTGTCGCCCATCATTTGTCAACGAAAGGTTATTTAGTAACGGGAATTGATCTATCGCCGAAAATGATTGGGCAGGCGAGGTTGTCGGGTGATAGGGCAAATTTCTTTGTCTATGAGGGAGACGGGACACTTCCCTTTGATGATGATGTCTATGACGCTGTTATAAGTTCAAGTGTTCTTGAATATGTGCCAAATCCAAAAGAAATTCTTTTAGAATTCAGAAGGGTTTTAAAAGATGAAGGGGTTCTTCTTTTAACGGTTCCTGATATGCGAAATAGATTTCGTAAAAAGGAGAGTATAAAAAGATCTTTGATGCTATTCCCACCTTTCTACTATGTCTTGAAGATGAGTAGGTGGAAAGAAGGTCTTGAGTATTTAAAATTGTCATGTAATAGGTTCTCGATACGGGAGTGGCAGACAATACTTGACGATACCGGGTTTGGAATGGAAACCGTGCCCGATCAGCAAGGACCTTTAGTTTTGATAACTGCACGCGCGAAATAACGTTAGGCAACTTTATGCATCCAGCACCACCTGAAAATGTTTATGCAACCTCCAAGAAAATCAAGTTTGTTCAGAGCGAACTTTTGCATCATTCCCAAAAGGTTGGACGTGATATAAATGTCTTGGATTTCGGTTGTGGTAATGGTGAGGAGATGGCGCGGTTTATTGTTGACGACAATATTCATTATACGGGAGTTGATATTCATTTACCGTCGTTAGAACATGCTCGGGATGAGCTTGGGAGTGATAAAGCCATTTTTTTGGAACGGGTTCCAGAAGATGAGATTTTTGATGTAATTGTGATGTCAGAGGTCCTTGAACACTTGGATGACCCCGTTGGAATACTCAATACTCTTGTTCCGAAACTAAGACCGGGTGGGATTTTTCTCTGTTCAGTTCCCAATGGATATGGCCTAACGGAGATTGAGAAGTATGTCGACGCAAAATTGAAGATTTACAAAATACTACGTTTGGTGAAACGAAAAATTGCAGGTAATAGAAATTTAAGGCCGTCTATTAAAGATGTACCTTATAATTATGAATCTGGGCACGTTCAATTTTATACAAAATTCTCGCTACGCCGAATAGTACAGCAAACGGGGCTGGATTTTAAAGTATTTAAGAATGGAAGCCTGATGGGAGCAGACCTTTCGGGTGCGACTATTTTCATGTTTAAACCTTTGATTACGGCAAATGTCTGGATTGCAGATTTCCTGCCTTTCTGGGCTGCTGCAACGTGGCACTTTGTTTTGGCTCGGCCAGATGAAATGTGACTTTTTTCAAGCCTTAGTTTGATTAAGGGCCATTTATGTTTCTCAAGAAATATAGTGATAGGTTTCGTGGGAAAACGCCTGTTGAAGCCGGGAAGTTTGCATTTGAGGTAATTGGCCGCCGCGTAACGCGCTTAGCTTTACGACTTCGAGACTTGATTTGTGTGTCATTCGATCAAGATAGCAGAAGACCTGATCGGATTTGGAGATGGCGTATCTCGGAGCGGTTTGTGGATGGTTATATTCCTAGTGATTCTTGGAGTAAGTTATCAGAACAAATTTGTTCTCATAAGTTTGATCTTCTGGGAAGTGGGCTGAAGAGCGTAAATCGTCAGTCAGGAATAAATGGACAAACCACGTTTCCCAAAAGTGGAAGTTGGCTTAACGCTGAAATTAATAGGGCCAATAGGTCGAAAAGCCGAAAAATTTGGCAATTAATTTTCCAAGGGCCTTGGGCGGCAAATACTTACACTCCGATAAACTGGCAAGTTGATTTTAAGTCTAATGCAAGGTGGGATAGCCGAACATGGTATATGGATGTTGCAATTGGGGCTAAGCTAGATGCGGACATTAAAGTCCCATGGGAATTAGCAAGGCTTCAGCATCTTCCGCAATTGGCGATATCAGTCTGCATTGCTAAATCTGAAAATCATGATCTTGAAGTTGGTTCGGTAAAGAATCTTGTCGCAGAGATTAGAGCCCAAATTCTCGACTTTGTTGCCACAAACCCACCGAGGTTTGGTATTCACTGGCGTACGCCAATGGAGGCGGCAATACGTGGGGCAAATATTCTTCTTTCACTTGATATTTTACACAGTGCAGGGGTGGTTCTCGACCGAGCTGCAATGGAAGTTATTGAAGGATTTATTGTTGCACAAACACGTCATATTTTGGCAAACCTTGAGTGGTCAGAACAGGCTCGCGGAAACCATTATTATGCTAATATCTTGGGAGTGCTGTTTGCGGGATGCTATTTGCCAGATACTCCTGAAGTTAGTGTTTGGCGTGCTTTCGCGGTGCATCAGCTCGTCCTCGAAACTGATCGTCAGTTCCTTGATGATGGGGGAAATTTCGAAGGATCAACCGGCTATCATCGTTTGACATTGGAGATGGCGTTGTATGGGGTTGCTCTTACTGTAGGATTTGATGGAGAGCAGATATCGCAGCTAAAGTCCTACCAAAAATCATTACTTTCAGTTCGACCGCCTTTCCCTAGTTCTCCTCTGAGGCTATATTCGGACGAGGAAAGAGTAACCCCTTATCCGCAGAAAGTGAGAGAAAAGATATACAAAGCTATTTGTTTTTTATCGGATATTACAAGACCAGACCATAGATACACTCAGATAGGAGATGTTGATTCTTCGCGCTTGTTTAAACTGCAGCCTATCATGCGACATGGTCGTGAGGATACAGTCAACCCAGCAGGAGTAATTTCAGCCAGCGCGGGCTTGACTTCTGACATATGTGAAGAGCAAAACCATTTGGATCAGTTTGTCATAAGACAACTTGCTAAACAGAAAAAAATCACTTTTTTTGATGGGAAGGACAAGCGCTACAGTGCGGAATCTTTTCATACCGTAGCGGCTAAATTTCTAAAGGAATTCAAAGAGAGTGATAATAGGTGCAAGCGCAAAATCATAATTCCTAACCCTAAAGGTATTAGTGATAATGTACGTTTTGCCAGTTACCCAGAATTTGGTCTTTTCCTATTGAAGGAAAAAGAGTTTTATTTGTCGATAAGGTGCTTCGACCCGACGAAAGGTGGGGCCTGGGGACATGCTCATGATGATAATTTGTCTATTGAACTAGTGGTTGATGGAAAATCCGTCATAACGGATCCGGGAAGTTTTACTTACACTGCAAACCCGAAGCTGAGACAGCTATATAGAGATGCAAAATCTCACTTTGTTCCACGTGTAATTAATTGTCCTGCAGCAAATATTGCAGATGATTTGTTTGAAATAAAACACTTGGCTAAAGCCGAGTGTATTTATTTTGGGCCAGAAGGTTTTGTTGGACGTTTAGTTGGTGCCGACTGGATCGTCGAGAGAATGGTTGTCCTATCATCTAATAGTATTGAGATATTCGATCGTACTAATGGGGCTAAAATAGAGCCTCTTCACGTATTAGATGCCAAACATAATATATCGGATGGTTATGGTCGAGAAACCAAGAGTCCTATTTGTGCTTTCTGAAGGGTTGCAATCGACAGTGATTGACTCTCAGGTTTTACAACATGCCCGAGCTTTTAGGAATTTGGGAATTGCAGAATTCTCAATTATAACGCTGGCATGCACAAAGACCGCATATGAGGAGGCTGAAGAGCATTTGCAGAGAGCTAAGGACGTTGCTGGCTGTGATGTGATGATCTTGCGCGGTGTGCGCCCTGGCTGGCCATTGTCAGAATTCATCAATGGTTGCAAACTTGCCAAATTTGTTAGTCAACAGGGTATTGAGTTCGACAAAATTCACGCGCGCACTGATTATAGTGCAGCGTTATCCACCGTGTTAGCTCGTAAGTCCAAGAAGGGTATTATTTGGGATTGCCGTGGGGATTTCTTTGCAGAACGTATTGACCGTTTACCTTTCGGCTTAAAACGTTTTCTCATGACGATAATTGTTGGCGCTGTTTATCGTCGACGTTTAAAGATGATTGAGCGTACAGCAGAGGCCGCAATTTTTGTAACCACGGTCTTGAGAGACAGAATGGCAAAGTTTTGGGGAACAAAGAAAGCTGTCGTTATTCCTGGTGCTGCTTCTGAACGTTTGTTCTTTTTCGACGAGGAGTTACGCCAATCTGTCCGGGCGAGGCTAAAAATTGATTCTGATGAGCTTCTTCTCGTGTATGGAGGAAGTATGATCGAATATCAAAAGTTTCCTGAAAGTTTGGCGTATTTTGATAACTTAAATGCGAATGATCTGAAGGTTCATTATCTGGTGGTGACAAATCAGGTGGAACAAGCCAAGCGGTTGGTTGGAGATCGAAAGAACGTAACTGTGTTGTCAGCGTTGCTCGAAGAAATGAATGGTTATCTGAATGCAGGTGACGCCGCGTTCATGATCAGGGATAATTTACCTCTTAATGCCGTTGCTTTCCCAACGAAATTTGCAGAGTATGGTTTGTGTGGCTTGCCAGTTATTATGAATTCTGCAGTTCCAGATGCTGCTAAACTGGCCCAGAAAGCAGGAAACTATGTTAACTGTGATTCTGGTGTCGCCTTAGAATCTTTCTCTCATTCTGAGAGGAGGCAAGTTGCACGATACTATCGAGCTCGTGTTACGAAACAGGCCCAAGCGCAAGCATACGCTGGTTTGTACCAAGTTAACTAGTCTAAGTATAGAAATAGCAAGGTAGTGAAGGTTGACGCTTCCAAGGTGGTTTTTAGCTCGGAGCTTCAGCCTATAACCTGTGCCATCAGTTTTGACCCAAAAGCTTCGTTGCGTGGGTCAATGCCATCTGTCATCGGTTGACCATCGCGGGGGACATCTGCCCGTTGTTCGGTATTAACTGTCTCGCTTAAGGCATCCTGCTTGCTTTCGCTGTTGCGGTCAGACGGGGATGCTTCCTGTGGTGCTGCGGCCATAATTTCTGAAAGGCTGACAACACCGTCTTCGTTGGTATCAAGTGGGTCATAGGTGCCGTCTTCGCCAACTGCGGTAGCAACCCCGGCCATCACGCTATCAGCTTCATCGGACTGCGTTGCGGGCATGGCACCTGTTGGTGGTGTCATTGATGCAAGATAGTCGTCTTCGGAAATGCTTTCGGCATCCGACCCGGCCATCACATTCCAAAGATTTTCTGACATTTCTTCTGTGACATCATCCGGGGCGGCGGCCATGAATTCATCTTTGGTCAGGGTTCCGTCACCGTCGGTATCCATGTCCGAAAACAGTTGCTGGGCGTCAAAGCCGGTAGAGCCATCTGTCGTCGTGCTGGTTTCTTGTAACTCCAGCAGCATGGACATGATCGAATTTGAAAGTTGGCCAGTTACTGCTTCGCTTTGCGAGGTAAGCTCAGACAGGGTGTCGCTATTGGTCGCACCGCTGTCTTGCAGGTTAAATGGTGCAAACCCGCCATATGCTTCAACTCCCGAAGCGCTATCGCTGCTTTGCGATGAACTGGCACTTTGGCTGTTTGGGCCAAGTATTTGCGCGATGCTGCTATTCATGCCGTTGATGCCATTCATTTTCCAGCCTTCGTTATGAGTTGGGGTGTTATGGGGACTCACGTGCAAGGCCGACAAAACTGGCGCAAAAATTTTGGTGTGCTGCGAAAAGGGTGGGTGATGTTCTTGATTTGTTGCAGAATGTAAAAAATTACTCGGTCGGGTTTGATGCAAGACTGGCCCTCGGAACACAGCGTGATATATATGCCGCCATGATGGATGATCCCTTCGAAATTGATGAATTCGCCGCCAGCCCGGAAATGCGCCTTACAGATGCACCGGCCCCGGCATATCTCGACAACCTGAATGCCGAGCAGCGCGACGCTGTGGAAACGCTTGATGGGCCGCTACTGGTTCTGGCAGGGGCCGGAACCGGAAAAACCCGCGTTTTGACCACACGTCTGGCCCATTTACTTGAAACCAAGTCGCAAACAGAACGCCTGCACCCGCAGCAAATCCTTGCCGTGACCTTTACCAACCGTGCGGCAAAGGAAATGCAGGAACGTGTGGCACAGGCACTTGGTCGACCGGTTGAAGGATGGTGGCTGGGAACATTCCACTCACTCTCTGCCCGATTGCTCCGCCGTCATGCCGATTTGATCGGGCTGCAATCAAACTTCACCATTCTTGATAGCGATGATCAGGTCCGTTTGCTTAAGCAAATCATGGATGCCGAACAGATTGATCCCAAGAAATGGCCAGCCAAGCAGTTGATGGGGATCATTCAACGCTGGAAAGACAAGGGGCTTACGCCCGAACGGGTCAATGAAAGTGTCGAATTCGCCAATGGCGGAGCAAAGCACCTTTATAAGATTTATCAGGAACGGCTCAAGGTTCTAAATGCGTGCGATTTTGGTGATCTGTTGCTGCATTGCCTGACCTTGTTTCAAAAGCATCCGGAAATCCTCAAACAATACCAAAATACCTTCCGCTATATTCTGGTTGACGAGTATCAAGATACCAACGTTGCGCAGTATCTTTGGCTGCGTGCTATGGCGATGGCCCATCGAAACATCTGCTGTGTTGGCGATGACGATCAGGCGATCTATAGCTGGCGTGGGGCGGAAGTCGGCAACATCTTGCGGTTCGAGACCGATTTTCCGGGGGCGAAAGTCGTTAAGCTGGAACAGAATTATCGTTCCACACCGCATATTCTGGCCGCTGCATCCAAACTGATCACCTTCAATGATGGTCGTCTGGGAAAACAGCTTTGGACAGAAATCGATGCCGGCGAGAAAGTCTTGGTTAAAGGCGTTTGGGATGGCGAGGCCGAGGCACGCCTGATTGGTCAAGACATCGAAGACCTTCAGACCAAGGGCATAGGTTCTTCCCAGATGGCCATCTTGGTTCGTGCCGGTTTCCAGACCCGCGAATTTGAAGAACGGTTGATTACGCTTGGTATTCCGTACCGCGTGATCGGCGGCCCACGCTTTTACGAGCGTCAGGAAGTCCGTGATGCGCTGGCTTATATCCGCCTTGTCGCCCAACCTGATGACAGCTTGGCGTTTGAACGCATTGTCAATGTGCCCAAACGCGGTGTCGGCAAAGCCACCCTTCAGACACTTCATCAATATTCCCGCGATCAGGCGGTTTCGCTTCCTGTCGCGGCCAAGGATTTGATGGATACCGAAGAACTCAAACCCAAGATGCGCCAAAGCATCGGCGGGCTTTTGGGTGATTTCAAACGCTGGCGCGAAATGCTTGGCGAAAAGTCACATGTCGAGGTGGTCGAAGCCGTCCTTGATGAAAGTGGCTATACCGATATGTGGCGCTCATCCAAGGAAATTGATGCGCCCGGTCGATTGGAAAACTTAAGCGCGCTTGTTTCCGCAATTGGCGAGTTTGAAAACCTGACCACATTCCTTGAGCATGTCTCGCTTGTAATGGAAAACGTTCAGAACGACGCGGAAGAAAAAGTAACCATCATGACCCTGCATGCGGCAAAGGGGCTGGAATTTGACTATGTCTTCTTGCCGGGCTGGGAAGAAGGTGTTTTCCCCCATCAACGGGCGATGGATGAAAGCGGGGTCAAGGGGCTTGAGGAAGAGCGCCGCCTTGCCTATGTCGGGATCACCCGTGCGCGCAAACGCGCAACCATCTGTTATGCGGCAAACCGGCGGATTTACAATCAGTGGCAATCTGCCTTGCCATCGCGCTTTGTTGATGAATTGCCTGAAGAACATATCGACCGGATCAGCGATACCGGCCTTGGTGGACATGGTGGCAACCATTCACCCGGCGCGTGGGGTTCGGATGACTGGATGAAAATGCCAAGCTGGGCGGATGACGGCAAAGCCAACCGAAACCCGGTAGCAGGAGCAGGGGAGCGCAAATTTGCCTCAAGCGGCTGGCAGGATCGTGTGCGCAAAAACGTCATTGATGTTAAGCCAGATGGTGAAACCAGCTATTCCACCAATTCGAAATCATCGAAATACAAAGTTGGTGATACGGTGCGACATCGCAAATTCGGTCCGGGAACTGTTCGCGCGGTTGATGGCAACAAGCTGGAAATCCATTTCGAAGGTGTCGGGACAAAGAAAGTGGTCGACAGCTTTATTCTACCGGGGTAAGCCCCGAAGCAATATTTACGCAATAGCGATCTAACCGGGCAGCAATCGCAAGCAGCCCAGACAAGCGAGAAGCGATATGACCGAACCCGTCCTTTGCTATAACTTTCAGTTCGAAGTTGATGGCGCATATGCAGCAGCCTTTGCCGAAGCACTTTATGAGTATTGTGATGCGCTGTCGCATTTCGAACGCGAAGGTGACCCGACGGCGCCGTGGCGGATCGAAGGCTTTGCTGGCGAACTGTTTGATAAGGCAGCAGTCGAAACGGCTGTTTCGATCATGGCATCGGCGGTGGGGATTGAAACCCCGATCGTGACATTCGGCACGTATGAGCCAAAAGACTGGGTCAGCGAAAACTTGCGCAGCTTCAAGCCGATTTCAGTTGGGCGTTTTTACGTTCATGGATCGCATTGGGGGGAAGGCGTTCCTGTCGCAAAAATCGGTTTGCAGGTTGATGCTGGTCTGGCATTCGGGTCGGGCGAACATCAGACGACCAAGGGTTGTCTGGCGGCGATTGATTGGGTTGCCAAGAAAGGCCCGCGTTTAAATGCGCTTGATATGGGCTGTGGTTCGGGCATTTTGGGAATGGCCTGTGCGAAGGCGTGGCGCAGTACTGTGATGATGGCCGACATTGATGCTGCATCGGTTCGCGTTGCCCGCGAAAATGCCAAAATCAACAAGATTTCTGATTTGGTAACCGCCATTCATTCAAACGGTTTTCAAGATACCCGCATTCGCGATGCCGGGTATTACGACATCATTTGTGCCAATATTCTTGCCCGTCCGTTGCGTGCAATGGCCCATGATCTTAGCAACACGCTTTCCCAAGATGGTGTGGTGGTTTTGTCGGGGCTTTTGTCACATCAAGAACAGTTTGTTCTGTCAGCCTATCGCGAAGTTGGCTTGTCATTGATCAAGCGGCTCAAGGTTGAAAACTGGACAACGCTTTTGGTGGGTTAAGCTATTAAGGCATTCGCAAAGCGATACATGCCGACAATCCCAAGAACGACAATCAAAACGCCCACGGCGATCATAAGCGGCTTTCGCGGGATGACTTTGACCAAAACGGCCGCCATCGGGGCGGCCGGAACGCCGCCAATGATAAGCGCAAGGGCGGCCATCCCAAAGCTTTCAAGTCCAAACGAACCGGCAAATGTGATTGTGATAGCGACGGTTACAAAAAACTCGGCCGCGGCAGACGTGCCCAACATGCGGCGGGTTTCATTGGCGCGATAGACAAGGGTGCTTGAGACAATAGGCCCCCAACCACCGCCGCCAACCGCGTCAAGAAAACCCCCAACGAAACCAAGTGGCGTTAAGCCCCGCATAGCAGCAGGCGGCTGAACCTTGCGCACGGCTTTGACAATGACCAGAACGCCGAGTGCGGAAAGGTATAAGGCAACAATTGGCGCAAGGTATTTGCCCAATCCAGAAGAAAGCAAGGCAGCACCTGCACATCCACCAATTGCACCGGAAATCGCCAGAACGCGCACCATGCGCCAATCAACATTTCGCGAAAAATGGTGTGCGGTGCCAGACACCGCCGTTGTCGCAATTTCAGCGGCATGAACTGTGGCACTGGCTTGTGCCGGTGGAAGGCCCATTGTGATCAGAAGCGATGTTGATGTCAGCCCATAGGCCATGCCAAGCGCACCATCAACCAACTGCGCGACGAACCCGATCAGAACAATCCACCAGAAAAAATCATCCATATGCACCACAGGCTCCTGCTGCGGAAGTAGATGGGGAAATATTAGCAACTTGGTGACACTGCGATATCGCAATCTGCATTCAGACGAGCATTCCCGTTATGCACTAATGCCGCAGGACATTTCTTATATGCGTGCACATTGGCCAAGATATGAGTGCTGTATCGCGAGACTATTCTTTCGAGGGGGATGTTATCTGTTCGATTCGCCTGATAGTTGAATGAAAATGGCACTTGAAAATGCCATTCGGATTAAAAAATTTGAACTGCAACTGAGTATTATCAAAGCAAATAATTCAATTATATCAATTGGCAGTTCAAAGAAACAGACGGCGGATTGATCGCTTTGCCATTTCTGATCGTACAGGATGTTGATTGAATTAATACTTATGTATAGTATTTTGAATAGATGAGAACGATGACTTATTAAGTCATAGGGGAGAGTTCCGTGGTTGAAGCAGAACATCGAATTCTTGTTGTCGATGACGAGCCGGTAATTCGAAAGTTACTTGCCCGCATGCTTGAGCGCGCAAACTTCACGGTGGATCAGGCTGTTGATGGTCTTGATGGTCTTAAGCACCTGAGTGATGATGCCGGCTTGCGGTTGGTGATTTCGGATCTTCGCATGCCCAATTGCGGCGGGCTTGAGTTTGTCCGACGTGCAACAGCCGAGTTCCGGCGTGATTTCGAATTCATTTTGCTGACCGGTGACGGAGATAAATCTGACGCTATTGAAGCATTGCGCCTTGGTGTTCGTGAATTTCTCGATAAACCGGTTGGTCGCGATGATCTGGAAAGCGCGGTTCAAAAAGCACAAGAACGGCTTTTGGAACGCGACCGGGAACAAGAACGGGTGCGCAAGCTTGAACTTGAAAACATAAGCAAGTCAGAAACGCTTGATGTCGTCACACGAAAGTTGGGTGGGGCGGAACAGGAAATGATCGACCGGCTTAGCCTGATTTCCCAGTATCGCGATATTGAAACCGCTGAACACTGCGTACGGGTGGGCCTTTATTCCCAGTTGCTTGCTGATATGGTCGGGTTGGACATGCAAACCCAACGCACGATCCGGTTGGCCGGAATTCTGCATGATATCGGGAAGGTCGGGGTTCCAGACGAAGTACTGCTAAAAGAAGGCCCGCTTACCGATACCGAATTCGACATCATGAAACGTCACACCGAAACAGGGTTTGCGATGCTTAATGCGTCAGGGAACCCGGTTTTGGAACAGGCCGCAATCATTGCGCGCTACCACCATGAAAAATGGGAAGGAACGGGCTATTGCAACGGATTATCTGGGGAAGAAATACCGATAGTCGCAAGGATCGTCTCAATAGCTGATGTCTACGATGCGCTGCGCAGTTCCCGCAGATACAAACCCCCTTACGACCATAAAGAGGCTGTTTCAATCATCACCAAAGGCGATGGGCGCACAACACCTGAAATGTTTGACCCGCATCTTTTGCAATTGTTTGCCGAACATAACAGCCGTTTTGCAAGCATCTTTGACAGCATGCCAGATCAGATTGTGTAAGAACAGGAACGTGTAACGTATGCATAAGAATGTAGAGGTCATTTTACGCCGAACACGAAATCGCGTCGCCGATTTCATGTTGCTGGTAATGACTATTGCTGGTTTCCCAGCACTTCTTGCGTCGGTATTTCGTGAAACAGGGCAAGATTTCTGGCTTGCTGAAATAATCCAGATTGCAGTCTTTTTAAGCGTTGCGACAAGCCTTGCTTTGCGACGTAGGCTTGAAACCGGAACAAAGGCCCGCGTGATCGTCGGGGCTATGACAGTGCTGTCGCTGCTTTTCATCGTGATGTTTTCCCCGGCCAGTGGCATGGCATTGATGATTGTTTCGACGGTAACGGTTGCACTGTTTTCTCCGCTGTCACGGACATTCCGCTATGCGTTGTTTTGTGCCTTCACGATCATCTGTGTTGGCGCCCAACGCATCTATGGATTTGATGATTTTCTGATTAATGACGCCGGGATGGTTCCCCATACGTTGCCCGTCTGGATTTCAACACTGTTTGGCTATGCCTGGATGAGTTCGGCTGTTGTGGTTGGGGTGATCTGGATGCGCCAAGCGTTGCTGCAGCTTAGCCTTGATCAGTTGCGATCTGAAAACGAACTTTTGTCAGGAAAGAATTTCCTTGAACAAATCCGTGTCAGTGCAGCAGAGGTTGCAAACCATTTTTCGGCACTTGATCAGGTCGAGAACATTTCTTTCCGCCCTAGTCTGCAGCAGTTTGCCGAACTGATGAAGTGCGACCGGGCCAGTTTGTGGATGCAAAATGATGACGGTGATGTTGCCTGCCTTGGATTGTTTGATGCCAACGACTTAACAGCAAGTCACGAAGGGCTGGTTTTAAAACGGGCGGAGATGCCGCGTTATTTTGCAGCCCTTGAAACCGGCGAAGCCATTGATGCAGAAGACGCTGTTAAAGATCCACGGACTTCGGAGTTTGCCGAACACTATTTAATACCATTAAACATCCGCGCGATGCTTGATGTGTCGTTGATTTCGGTTGCTGGGCGGATGGGGGTTTTGTGTTTTGAGACCGTCGGGCGAACGCGCGCCTGGCGTCCGGAAGAAATTGTTTTTGCCCATATGGCTGGTGGATTGCTTGCGGCCGCTGCTGGTATCAAATCGGTGATGGAGGCGGACGAAAAGGTCAACTATTCCCGCCGCCGGTTCGAAGCGGTTGCCAATTACACGTATGATTGGGAAAGCTGGGTTTCTCCAGAAGGGAAACTTGTTTGGGTTAACCCGGCGGTTGAACGCATTTTGGGCTATTCTGTTGACGAATGCATGGGCCTTGAAAATTACCCCATGCCAATGGTCGCCAGTGATGACCGTGATCGTGTCAGCCATTACCTTGAAGAAGGGCTTTCTGGTCTTTCGGGTAATGATCGAGAATTCACTGCCTTGCACAAGAACGGCACTAAAGTCGGTATTACCATGTCATGGCAGCCGATTGTCGATGGCGATGGGGCAAATATCGGTATTCGTATCAGTTGCCGGGATGTTACCGAACGGATCCGCTATCGTCATGACCTTGAACGTGCCAAAGGCGACCTTGAAGCCAATCAGCGCCGTCTGCGTGCGCATTTCAACAATGCCAAGATTGGTGTGTTGTATTGGACGCCAGATCGAACAATCATCGAAGTCAATGACACCGCCTGCCGATTATTTGGCTTTAGCGCAGAAGAATTCGTCGGTAAGCGGCTGGAAATGATTGTGCCCAAAGATGATCGTGCCCGTCTGAGCGGGTTGGTCGAAGAAATCATGGACACCCGAACCAGTGTGAATAATCGTTTCGAAAACGTCACACGCAGCGGTAAGAAATTGGTGTGTGAGTGGTATGAAAGTCCGATCTTTGATACCAATGGTAAGCTTGACTGTATTGCTAGTTTTGCCCTCGATGTGACTGAACAACAGCGGTATCAGGAAACGCTGGATTCAATTTATCGCGGTATCCGCTATCAGGTGGGAAGCGACTTCTTCGAAAACCTTACAAAGGTCATGTGTGAAGTCCTTGGCATGTTCTATTGCCATGTTGCTGCCATCGAAAACGGTCGGGTAAAATCGGTCGCATATTATTGTGCGGATAGTTCCCGAAAAGGTCTGGATTTTGAACTTAAGAACTCGGCGGCAGAACGGGTTGTTAAAAACGGTGTATTTGTGTGCCCCGATAATTTCCGTGAGCATGCCGTCGGCGTGCGCCCCGTAACCGATCTTGATATTCGCGGCTATGTCGGCGCAGCACTTTATAGCAAAGAAGGAAACCCAATTGGTGTCATGGTAACGGTATCCGAGGATCCGATTTCTGACCCCGAATTGGCGCAATCAATTGTTGAAGTTTTTGCTGCACGTGCATCCGCCGAACTTCAACGCCTACAAGAAGAACGCAAACGAGAGAAACTCGAACAGCAGCTTCGTCATTCTCAGCGTATGGAAACAATTGGTGTTCTGGCAGGGGGGATTGCCCATGACTTCAACAATATCCTGCAACCGATCAGTGGGTATGCCGAATTAATTTACTCCGACTTGCCAGAAGATTCTCCGGTACGTGAAGATGTGATGGAAATTCGTCAGGGTGCTGATCGTGCACGTGATCTTGTTCGGCAAATCTTGTCATTTAGCCGGAACTCGGAAACGGAACGGTCCCCAATTGATGTTGCAATAATGATCAAGGGGGCAGCCCGTTTTGCCCGTGGGTCTTTGCCATCAACCGTATCGCTTTTGACAGAAATCGATCCAATGCCGCTGACGGTCTTGGGCAATGCTACCCAGCTTGATCAGTGCTTGATGAACCTGATTACAAATGCCTATCACGCGGTGAACGAACAGGGCGAAATTCGTGTGGAAGCAGGGCCATTTGAAATAACCGACGAAAGTCTTGAGATGCATCCATTGCTGAGCCCCGGACGTTACATCCGGATCAGTGTGATTGATAATGGATCAGGCATGGATGACGAAACGGCAAAGAAGATATTTGACCCGTTCTTTACCACCAAGGAACCCGGCAAAGGGACGGGCTTGGGGCTTTCGACAGTGCATGGCATCATTGCTGGCCATAAGGGGGAAATATCGGTTTATAGCAGACTAGGACAGGGCACACGCTTCTCAATCCTGTTGCCTGAACATGACCGCGAAATTGAAGACTGCGAACGTGTCATTTCCAAGAGAGAGACAAGTGAAAGCGGACGAATTGCAGTTGTGGATGACGAAGAAAAGAACCTTAAGCTTTGCTCGCGGATGTTAGAGAGGATCGGCTATTCGGTCGAAACATTTACCGACGGCGGTGAAGCATTTAAGGCACTTAGTGCAAAGGATGCCGATTTTGTTGGGCTGCTAACAGATCAGACCATGCCCAAGGTGACAGGCGTTAAACTTGTCGAGATGCTGCGTCAGGCAAACAACACAATCCCGGTCGTCGTCATGACGGGCTATGCATCAGATGATGTTGTCGCCTCTTATCATGAATTGGGTGTCACGTGCATTTTGGCAAAGCCGATTGATGCCGTTGAGTTGCACGATGCGCTGGCATCAGTGTTTGGCCAGAAGACCCCATCTGAGGTAATTGCCGAGTAACCCAAGATTATCGACCGCCTGATACATCAAGGATGCTACCTGTGACATAGGATGCGTCTTTTGATATGAGCCAGTAGATGCTGTTTGCGACTTCCTCTGGATCGCCAGGGCGACCGAGCGGGCAATTAGGCCCCAGTTCCGCGATCCGTTCCGGACGACCAACGCTGGCATGAATTTCGGTGTCAATGATGCCAGGTCGCACGGCATTAACCCGAATTCCCATGGGGCCAAGTTCCTTGGCAAGTCCGATCGTCAAAGTGTCAATCGCGCCCTTTGATCCTGCATAATCGACATATTCGCCGGGGGAGCCCAGTTTTGCTGCCATCGAGGACACATTGACAATCGCAGTCCCCGAATGAAGGGTTCTGGCGGCTTCGCGTGCGACCAGATAGGCGCCAAGGATGTTGGTATCAAAGACATCCTTCATGCGGCCAATATCCATATCGGCAAGCGTGCTTTGTGGGGCGACAATTCCGGCATTATTGACGACACCGTTTATCGCGCCAAACCGGTCACGTACGGTGTTGAAGAAATCAATGACACTGTTTTCATCGCGCACATCACATTTGCGGGCAAACGCATTGCCTGTAACGCCTGCACGTTCGCACAGCGCACAAGTTTCATCCGCACTTTCTTGATTGCCGACAAAGCTAAGGGCAATATTCCATCCCTTGCGGGCAAAAAGCACAGCAGTTGCCCGCCCGATACCGCGTGATCCGCCGGTAATAAGGATTGTTTTCGTCATAGCCACTCCGAAATCGTCTTGTTGTTTTGGCTACTATGGCGCGAATGATTGGCTGTGGTCAAAAAGAAACGGCCCTGCTGTGGAGGAGCAGGGCCGTTTCAGAGGGAAGAGACAAAAAATACCGCTAAGATCATGAACCGTGATCTTGCGCTTCGTCATATAGCAAAAAACCAATTCGGGCGGGACTGATCCTTCAATCCATACCCTTGGTGTCTTCTGTTCCGGATGGGGACCGGTCAGAAACATCGTCTGTCAGATGGGCAGGGCCTGTATCAAGACCAAGTGCAGCTCTTTGACCAAGGGTCAGGCGCTCAAGGCCATCATAGGCCGTCTGACGACGACGAGATTGTACGACACTCAGGGCAGTAATAGGAAAACGGATCACCGTTCATGGTCTCCTGCAAATTGACGTCCCGACGGGTCATCTTTTTGTCACGGAGATGTAATAAGTTAAACTTTCACTAATTTGTATTGCGAAGCTTGCAACGCATTCATTCGCTTGACGCATGTGCAGTGTAACTTAATGAAAAAATGACATAAAATCGTCGCGCTTCCTTTGAGGCTTGCGCCTTATCAGGAATAACCCTTACATAGGTCTAGCTGCCCCGCGATTTTAAAAAGAGGATATTCATGACCATTTCCAGTGATGCCGAACTTGCTGCACTGCTTGCGAACAACAATGTCGACAAGGATGTTAGCGCTGTCATTGATCTGGTTGATGGCGTTCTTGCCGCTGCTGATGGGGATACCCGCAGCGACTGGATTGACCTGATCTGCAAAAATCCTGATGACGCGCTTAAAGCCGCTTTGCTTGCATTGCGCGATGAACGCAAGCCGCTTTTTAAAATGGCCAAAGACGGGTTTGATGCAGCCCAACGCGTTGCGTCACTAAGATCTTATCTTGCAGCTAAGGGGCTTGATGGCTTCATTGTTCCGCGCGCGGATGAACATCAGGGCGAAAACGTACCCGCACGGGCCGAACGCCTTGCGTGGCTGACCGGCTTTACCGGGTCTGCTGGTGCTGCAGTGGTTCTGGCTGAAAAGGCAGCGATCTTTGTTGATGGTCGTTATACCATTCAAGTGCGCCAACAGGTCGACCGCGACCAATTTGAATATTGCCATTTAGTCGATGAACCTGTCGTTGGCTGGTTGCATGACAATCTGAAATCCGGTCAGAAGCTGGCCTATGATCCGTGGCTGCATACTGTGCAGCAGGCCAACCATCTGCGGACGGCGTGTGAAGGTATTGGTGCTGAACTGGTTGCGGTTGAAATCAACCCGATTGATGCGCTTTGGGATGCCCAGCCTGCCATGCCGCTTGGGCCGGTACGCCCGCACCCATTGGAGTATGCCGGAAAATCCAGTGCGGATAAGCGCAGTCAGGTTGCCGGGCTTCTTGCGCGGATTTCATGTGATAGTGCGATCCTCTCGGCTCCTGATAGCATTGCGTGGCTTTTAAATATCCGTGGTGCTGATGTCCCCCAAACCCCGCTTGCCCTTGGATATGCGATTATCCATGACGATGCGTCGGTCGAACTGTTCATGGATGCGCGGAAAATTGCGGACGAAACGGTTGAGTGGCTATCAGGCGAAGCGACGTTGCGTGCACCAGAAGAACTTGGTGATGCGCTAAAAGCCTTGGGTAATCAGTCTGTGCGACTTGACGAGGCAACAGCAGGCGATTGGTTGCGGATGCAACTGGCAAAGGCTGGTGCAACGGTGCGTGTCGGCCGGGACCCGGTGGCCTTGCCCAAGGCATGCAAGAACGACGTTGAACTTGAAGGTTCACGCAAAGCACATCGACGCGATGGCGAAAAGATTATTCGGTACTTCAAATGGCTTGATGAAACTGCATTTGACGGCAGCGTTGATGAACGTGCGGCAGCGGATAAATTGTTATCGCTGCGTGCCGAAGATCCTTTGTTCCGTGATTCCAGCTTTGAAACCATTCCAGGCAGCGGTCCAAATGGCGCTCTTTGCCACTATCGCAACACGCCGGAAAGCAACCGGAACCTTACACCGGGCGAGATATTCCTGATCGATTCCGGTGGGCAATATCTGGATGGTACGACGGACATCACCCGAACCACCGTGATTGGCGAGCCGTCGCAAGAACACCGTGATCGATTTACCCGCGTCCTAAAAGGCCACATTGCGCTTGCACGTGCGATCTTCCCGGTTGGTACGACGGGGCAGCAGCTTGACACACTGGCGCGCATGCCGCTTTGGGAAGCTGGTCTTGATTTTGACCATGGCACTGGGCACGGTGTTGGCAGTTATCTTGGCGTGCATGAAGGTCCCCAGCGCATTTCCAAGGCACCAAACAAGATTTCTTTGAAGCCGGGAATGGTTCTGTCGAACGAGCCGGGTTTTTACAAAGAAGGCGAGTACGGTATTCGGATCGAGAACCTGATCGCGGTTATGGAAATCGATGCACCGGCCGGTGCAGACCGCGAGATGCTGGGTTTTGAAACTCTTACCTTCTCGCCGATTGAACGCAAACTGATTGATCCGGAACTTATGACGACGGATGAGCTTCAGTGGCTTAATGATTACCACGCGCAGGTTTATGCCATGTATGCCGATGATCTTGATGAAGATCATCTTGAATGGCTACAAAAGGCAACGGCACCGATTAAAAAGAAACGCCTATGATTTCGCGAAGCCTTACCGCGATGTGAAAAACAAAAGCCGCCTCGTCAAATGGGCGGCTTTTTCGCCCATTGGTCACTGACAAGTGCGATGGAATGACGTAAGAAGGGTTTATTGGATCGATTCAATGAAAGCGGAAAACCGCTGCTGATAACAGGAGGAAGACATGGCTGATGTCGAAGCACAGTGGATGGCAAACCCCAACCGCTATGACGACGAAACCTATAGCCGCTGCGGTCAAAGCGGTTTGATCTTGCCGAAAATCACCCTTGGCCTTTGGCAGAACTTTGGCGGTGTTGATGTCTATGAGACGCAGCGCGCCATGATCCGCCGTGCTTTTGATCGTGGTGTATTCCACTTTGATCTGGCCAATAACTATGGCCCGCCTCCGGGATCGGCCGAAGAAAACTTTGGCAAGGTTCTTGGTCAGGATTTGAAAAAGCACCGTGATGAGTTGATCATTTCGACCAAGGCAGGCTATCGCATGTGGCCAGGGCCGTTTGGGGAATGGGGATCGCGCAAATATCTGATCTCCAGTCTGGATCAAAGCCTGTCGCGTATGGGCCTTGATTATGTCGATATCTTTTATTCGCATCGGGTTGACCCGGACACACCGTTGGCTGAAACCATGGGCGCGCTTGATCAAATCGTGCGATCAGGCAAGGCGCTATATGTCGGGATTTCGTCCTATTCGCCAGAAATGACCCGCAAGGCACATGCAATCTTGAAAGACTTGGGAACGCCTTGTGTTATTCATCAGCCTTCCTATTCGATGATGAACCGCTGGGTCGAAGACGGTCTGCTTGATACTTTGAGCGAACTAGGCATGGGATGCATTGCGTTCTCGCCATTGGCGCAGGGCCTTTTGACCAACAAATACCTTAATGGTGTGCCCGAAGATTCCCGTGCGGCTCTTGAAGGTTCTTTCCAGACCGGAATGTTGACCGAGGAAAATATTGATCGGGTCAGGGCGCTAAATGAGATTGCCAAACGTCGGGGCCAGACATTGGCACAGATGGCAATTGCGTGGGTATTGCGCCGTCCAGAAATCACATCGGCCTTGATTGGCGCGCGTCACGTTCAGCAGCTTGATAACAGCCTTGATGCGCTTGATAACCTTGAATTCAGCAAGGATGAGCTCGCCGAAATCGATAAATATGCAGCGGATGGTGGGTTAAACCTGTGGCAGAAGTCATCTGATTCACAAGCACCTGCTTAGTCGGCATCGTTTGCTGTGTGATATTTTAAAAAGCCCGACCGGATGATGTTCCGGTCGGGCTTTTGTGTGGTTGGGTCTTGGTATGTGTGGGGAAGCCTATTTGCCGTCAATCGGCATGGTCCCTGCCAAATCACGCAGCGTATCAATTACCGCCTTTGCCCCGGAACTTAGCGGGCGGTCATGCAGCCATGACAACATCACCTTGCGCGATAGCTCCGGGCTGACAATACGCCGCGCCTTAAGACGGCCCGTGGAAAGTTCCATCACAAGCGAGCTTCTTGGCAGCACGGTATGGCCCAAATTGCGATGCACCAGATCAACCAAAACACGCAGTGCATCGGCTTCAACCACCGGGGTTAACGGGCGTCCTGCGCGAAAGGCGGCTTCCTGCATTTTTGCACGAAGGCCGTGTTTGTTGGTTGGCATAATCAGCGGCAAGGAAAGCACATCTTCATAGGCAATTTCGGTTTCCTGTTCACCAACCTGTGTCGGGTGGGAGATCAAAAACAGGTCTTCACGCCACAGCGGTTCGGCATGCAGGCTTCGTGAAATCATACCGTCATGTAGAATGCCGATATCCAGGCGCCCTGAAAGCAACCCTTCCTGAACGTCCCCGGTTAAATCTTCAGCGACCGAGATATTAAGATCAGGATAGCGATCGCGTAGAGTTTCAACCAAGGCACCGGTTATAACAATCCCGGCACTTGGCGGCACGCCGACATGGACATGACCGGTAACCTGACTGCGCCGCGCGGATAGGTCGGCTTCTAATCGGGCAAGATCGGCCAGAATAACGCGCGCGCGTTCCGCAAGCATCTGCCCCGCTTCGGTCAGCTTCACCCCGCGTCCTGTGCGTTCAAGAAGCTTGGTATCAAGGGTTTCTTCAAGCAGGTTAAGTTGGCGGCTTAGGGCTGGTTGCGACAGGTTTAAGCGTTCGGCCGCACGCGACAGGCTTCCCAATTCAGCGATGTGAACGAAACTTCTAAGCTGTTTGATATCCATTATGCGGGCCTTGATACCAGTATGCGTTTTGGTCGAGATGTTAGATATAGCCAAAACTGATATCTGATAGCAATTAATTCGAATTGAATAATGGCAGAGTGCAGGCGACTATGCGATTGAAGAGAGGATCGGATAACGCCATGACAACATCGCCCCAATCGCAGCCTGCGGCAACGCCAGCAGGTTCTGCTTTGACGATCGTGCTGCTTGCAACAGTTGCCTTTGCTATGAAGGGATTGCTGGCAAAGTTTGTCTATGCCACGGGCATGACGGTTGATGGATTGTTGTTATTGCGTTTCCTCATTGCGATGCCGTTCTTTTGGTTGGGCGTGTTTTGGTTTGGGAAACATCGTCCGGGCGAACGCAAAATGAAGCCGATTGATCTGGTATCGGGGGCTTTGTATGGCGGTTTGTTCTTTGCCGCTGCGTTGTTTGATTTTACCGCCGTTTCGTTGATTGACGTCACTGTCTCGCGGATTGTGCTGTTTACCTTTCCGGCCATTGTTCTGATCCTTGAAAGTCTGCACAAACGGCGTTTTCCGCCAATGCGCCAAATCATCTGTTTTGTTGTCACCTATTTTGGCTTGATGCTGGTTCTTGCCCCAAACGGTTTTGACATGGTGTCAGATGGATTGTGGTATGGGGCGTTCTGGGCGTTTGCGTCCGCCCTGACATATGCCTGCTATCTTTACTTTGGGCAGCGGATGATAACCGTTATTGGATCAATGCATTTTGCCGCATTGGTCAACACAATGGCCGGGCTTTCGATGGTGCTTTATGAACTGATCGTTCAAAAGCCGCTGAACCTTAATCTGGATGGGGTTTTGTGGACCGCAGGCATTTCAATCTTCTGTACGGTGATCCCGTTCTTTTTGCTTTATGAAGGCATCCGGCGGGTCGGGGCAACCCAGGCATCGCTGATTTCGTTGTCAGGACCGGCCATGACATTTTTTGCGGCGTGGTTGCTGTTGGGCGAGATGCTGACAGTGCCGCAATTATTCGGGTTTGCGGTTGTCACCCTTGGGGTGGCGTCGCTGAAAAACAGCTTTAGTCTGGCTGGACTTGGACGGTTACTGGCACGGCCCTTTGCGTCAAACAGCAAGCCGTAAGAAGGTGTGAACACGCAACATCGCGTCTATTCGTCTGCGTTGCGTTGCCAGCGATGTATGATGATTTCGTGTTCAGGAAGTCGGTCACCGATGCGCCATTTTAGCGGATCAATGAATTCGCCGGCCCAAATACCAGTGCGGGCTTGTCTTGCGCGGTCTTCTACCGGACCGTATTCCGGCATTTGTTTGGTACGGGCAACGGCCATTCCGCGCGTGATCAGACTTTGGCCAATATCGACGCCATTGGCATTGTGACATACTGCCATGTTGCGATTATAACGGCTTTTGCCACGAACTTCACATCGGATCGGGGTTGCCACCAAAAGGTTGGTGGTAACTTGCCATGCTTCGGCACCGCATGCAGTGCTTTGATTGTTCACCCGACATTTTTGGAACCGGTTCATCGCATCCGCGCCCCAAAGGTCAATGCGCTTAAAGCCAAACTCAAGCGTATCGGCGTCAATTGCGCGGGCTGTGCCAGACAAGGTGTCGTAATCCGGGTCTGCGTGCGCGATTGGGGTGGACACGATCAGAAGCAGGGTGCAAAGCCCCGGAAGGTTCCAAATGTGGGAAAGGCGGCTCACCAGCGACCTCAATACAGGTCGCTAAAGCGGATTTCATCAAGCTGCGCGAAGACGACTTTCCATTTCTCATCTTGTTTGAGCAGCGCAAAAGCATAGTCACAATCAAAGATCAGATTGTTTTCCGTGTTGCCAAACCGGAATGACACAATTGCACGTGCCCCACCTGGAAGGGCGGAATGCTGTTCAATAACCATGGATTTCGCCATCGCAAGATCAGCATTTTTCAGCTCTTCAAAGAAAGACTGATGATAGGTATGAAGATCTTCAGCCGATGAAATGGCATGCACGCCAGACAGATCATTGATCAGGGACGGGTAGTGATAAAACTCATCAAGTGCATTTTCTTCGAGCTTAAGATGGGCATCGACATAGCGGCGAAAAAAACTTCCAAGGTCTTCCATCGGCACGCGTCCCTTTTGAAAATGATCCGTAATTAATCGGTATTATTCGGTGGCAATCAGATCAAGCCATCCTTGTTCATCAAGCACTGTAACACCTAATTCTTCTGCTTTCTTTAATTTGGAGCCTGCACCCGGTCCTGCAACCAGATAATCGGTTTTTGCTGATACGGAACCCGCAACTTTTGCGCCAAGGCTTTCGGCTTTTACTTTGGCCTCGTTGCGTGAAAACAGCTCCAGCTTACCAGTAAAGACAACGGTCTTGCCATTAACCGGGTTATCAGAAACGGTCGGGGCTTCGACATCGTTGATGGTCAAAAGTTCTTGTAGGTCGTCAAGAACCTCAAGATTGTGATCTTCGGCCATAAAGCCAATCAGGTCTTTGGCAACACCTGGCCCGATCTGATCAATATTGATCAATTCGCGTAAGGCATCGCTATCGGCCTGATTGGCAGCACTGATCGCACTACGCCATTCCGTAATCGAACCATAGTGACGGGCAAGAAGCTTTGCCGTGGCCTGACCAATTTGTCGAATGCCCAGCGCATAGATAAACCGATCAAGGCCAATGGTGCGACGTTCATTAATCCCATCAAACAGCTTGGCCGCAGATTTTTCGCCCCAGCCTTCAAGCTTCTTGATCTCATCAGCATGAAGCGTTTCAAGTCGGAAAATATCACCCGGCGATTTGATCCAGCCAAGGTCAAAGAATGTTTCGACGTTTTTTGCCCCCATGCCATCAATGTCAAAGGCATTGCGTGAGACAAAATGTTTCAGACGTTCAACCGCCTGTGCCGGGCAAATCAAACCTCCGGTGCAGCGTGTGACAGCTTCGCCGTCTTCACGCATGGCGTGGCTTCCGCATTTCGGACAGGTATCGGGGAATTGATATTCAACAGTGTCTTTTGGGCGTTCATCAAGGATGACTTCAACCACCTGCGGGATGACGTCTCCTGCGCGCTGAATGACGACCATGTCGCCAACGCGGACACCAAGACGTTCAATTTCATCGCGATTGTGAAGGGTTGCGTTTGAAACCACAACGCCACCAACCGTAACAGGTTCCAGACGTGCAACCGGGGTTAGGGCACCCGTACGACCGACTTGAACTTCAATGGCATTAACCCGCGTGCGGGCCTTTTCGGCCGGGAATTTGTGGGCAATCGCCCAGCGTGGTGATCTGCTGACAAAGCCAAGCCGCAACTGCAGTTCAAAATCATTGACCTTATAGACAATGCCATCAATGTCGTAATCAAGAGCGGGGCGTTGTGTGCCCAATTCATCATAGAATGCCATGATGTCTTCAGCATCATTCAAAATGCGGGTAAGCGGGTTAATGCTAAAGCCCCACCCACCTGCTTTTTGCAGGAAATCCCATTGGGTCTGCGCAAGGCTTTCAGATAGCTCGCCAAAGCTATAAGCAAAAAAGCGAAGCGTGCGTTTGGCACTGATGGCGGGGTCTAGTTGGCGCAATGATCCCGCGGCCGCATTGCGCGGATTGGCAAAGGTTTTGCCGCCGGCTTCGGTCTGCGTTTCATTGAGTTTATGGAAGGCAGATCGCGCCATATAAACCTCGCCGCGGATTTCGACCACATCGGGCGCATCATCGGGCAGGGTTTGGGGAATGTCGCTGATATGGGCGACATTTGCGGTAACGTCTTCACCTTCGGACCCGTCACCACGGGTTGCCGCGGTGACAAGTTGGCGGTTTTCATAGCGAAGCGAAAGTGACAAGCCATCAATTTTGGGTTCGCCAACCACCTCAATCGGGCTGTGCGCCGTTAGGTTTAGAAAACGGCGAATACGGGCTAGAAAATCGACAATATCTTCGCGTGAAAACGCATTACCAAGTGAGAGCATCGGTCGGGCATGTTTGACCTTGGCAAAGCCATCTGCGGGGGCTGCGCCAACTTCTTGGGTTGGGCTATTTTTCTTTAATGTTGGGTAGTGCGTTTCAAGTTCGATCAGACGGTTGAACAGCGCGTCATATTCCGCATCTGGAACCAGCGGTTCGTCATTAATGTAATAGGCTTGGTTAAATGAACGAATGCGATCGGAAATTTCCGCATGTTGTTTGCGTGCCTCGGTACTTGTCTCGGGCAATTCCGGCAGGTCGGACGTGGTTGACGCGTGGTCGGCGTTCATATTCTTTTTGTTCCGTATTCGATGAGGAACCGACAATAGATAAAGTCGGCCTCTAAGTGGGTTGTTCTAAAAGGCTATCGGCCGCAGCGCGGGCTTCGGCGGTGACGGAATGACCCGCCAGCATACGGGCGATTTCTTCGCGCCGCGCACCATCGACCAGCGCGTCAACGCGGGTCACCATGGTGCCGTCGGTTTCGCGTTTGGCAATGTAAAAATGCGTGCGTCCGCGTGCGGCAACTTGCGGGCTGTGGGTAATGACAAGAATCTGGCGTTCTTGTGCCAATAGATGCAGGCGCTGACCAATGGCTGCTGCCGTTGCCCCGCCGACACCGCTATCGACTTCGTCAAAGACAAGGCTTGGCACGGCAGAAACACGGGCAAGCACGACTTTAAGCGCGAGAAGGAAACGTGAAAGTTCACCACCCGATGCAATTTTGTTGAGTGCGCCAGGCGGGCTTCCGGGGTTGGTGGCAACGGTGAACTGGACCCGATCAATGCCATCAATCCCCCATTCGCTTTCTTCGAGCTCGGCGATGTCGGTAACAAAGCGGGCTTTTTCCATCCGAAGAGGCGGGAGTTCGGTGTTAATCGCGCCATCAAGCTTGGCCGCAGCTTCTTTGCGTGCGGCATGAAGCTTTTGTCCGGCCTCAATATAAGCTGTGCGGTGCTGGGTAACCGCAGCGGTCAAGCGTGAGAGTTCTTTTTCACCAAATTCAAGCTGATCAATCTGGGATCGGAAATCTTTCATCAGGGAATTAAGCCCATCGACCGGCACATTGTATTTGCGCGCAGCAGCCCGCAAGGCAAATAGCCGTTCTTCGACATTTTCCTGATGCCCGGTATCGACATTCAAATCAGCCAAGGTTGCCGAAATCGTTCGGTTGGCTTCTTCAAGTTCGATGGCGGCACGATCAAGCGCCTCAATGATCGGTTCAAACCGGCCATCGGCTTTTTCGAGTTCGCGTTCAAGGCAACGTTGCGCACTGCGAAGCGCGCTTTCCGCACCCTTGCCGCGCGACAGTTCACCACTTGCGTCATTCAATGCCGCAACCAGTTTTTCCCCATGCATCAAAAATTGGCGTTCTTCGGCAAGGCGTTCTTCTTCGCCTTCTTCCGGGCCAAGCTTTTCAAGTTCATCAACCGCATGGCGCAGCCATTCTTCTTCTTCGCGGGCCTTGTCGATCCGCGCGCGTGCACTGTTTAGTTCTTTTTGCGTTTCACGCCATGCCCGCCAATGATCGCGCACGGTCATCGCAAGGCTGCCTAAATGACCATGGGCATCAAGGGTTGCGCGGTGTGTGGTCGGGTCAAGCAAGCCGTGCTGATCAAATTGTCCCTGAATTTCAACGCAATAATCACCAACATCGCGCAGAAGCCCAACCGATACCGCCTGATCATTGACATAGGCGCGTGAACGGCCATCAGCCGTAACAACGCGGCGCACCACAAGTTCTTCGCCGTCCAGATCAATATCTTGCTCGGACAGAAGACCAAAGACCGGATGACCAAGGGGAAGGGCAAAGGTGGCTGTTACGCTGCATTTGTCACAGCCATGGCGGACAAGGCCGCTATCGGCACGTGCCCCCAGTGCAAGTCCTAGTGAATCAAGCAAAATGGATTTACCAGCACCCGTTTCCCCGGTCAGGACACTAAGCCCATCGTGGAAATCAAGATCCAGCTTGTCGATAAGGACTACATTCCGAATGCTGAGACGTCGAAGCATTTCTGGGTACTGATGTTGTTAACGGGGCAGCAGACAGGTTCGGCCAAACTTCTTGGTGATTTGCAGAGTGCCCAATACCGGCGGTCCTTGCAAGTGTTGCAGATCGCTTGTCTGGTCCAAACGCCTTCATTGGCTATCGGTTGCCAAAAAGGTTTGAAAACAAGGCGAAACTACAATTTGTTCCTGTTGTGTTCTAGGGTTGTTTTACCCCGAATGTCAAGGAAACCTGTAAGAAGCCCGATATTTATGAAAACAAAAATCAGAACAGATCAGAGATCGACTGCGTTGCCGAATCCCACCAGCTTTCTTCTGTGCGCTCGAAACCAGCATCGTCAACCAGAAGGCTGTAGGATTCGCTGTAATATGCGCTGCCGGGGAAGTTGTGGCCCAAGACAGATGCTGTGCGTTTTGCCTCACCTTCAAGGCCAAGCGAAAGATAGCATTCGGTCAGTCGGGCGAGGGCTTCGGGGACGTGGGTGGTGGTCTGATAGTTCTGGATCACTGACTTGAACCGGTTGATTGCAGCCAGGAACTCTTTGCGGTCTTGATAGTAACGACCGACACTCATTTCCTTACCGGCAAGGTGGTCAACGGTCAGGTCTTTTTTCAGCTTGGCATCGCGGGAATATTTACTATCAGGGAAACGACGAATGACATCATCAAGCGCATCCATTGCGTGCTGTGTCATTTGCTGATCGCGACCGATATCGGAAATCTGCTCGTAATAGGACAGCGCCTTAAGATAATAGGCATATGGCACATCCGGGTTTGCCGGATGCAATGAGATGAAACGATCAAGTGCGTTGATCGCATCGTCATATTTATTGTCCTGATAGTACGAATAAGCCGACATCAATGTCGCCTTTGTCGCCCATACCGAATAGGGATGCTGACGTTCAACTTCGTCAAAGGCCTCGGCGGCCTTTTTGTATTCTTTGGCGTCCAACAGGTCCTGCGCACCGTTATACAATTCGGAAACCGGACGTTCGACGTATTCCGGTGCCTCATTGCTTGAGCAGGCAGCAAGCAGAATGGCCATGCCACAGGTTGCAATGATGTGTTTGGCGCGAACGGTACTAAGCACTGTGACCTATCCTTGAATTTTGTGACGCACTCACGAGAAAATCCGACGGACTATATCATGTGAAGGGCGCCCTTGGGCAAGTAGTTGTGTGCCTAAAGAACGACTTTTCTCGTAGATGAAGGCCTCTGGCTTTGATCATTGGGTTTTAAACAGGGCCAGACAACAAAAAAGGCGACCCGATGGGCCGCCATTTTAGTACTATTTTCTTGGCCAATATGCAGCCATTTGATGCAATCAGGCTGTGGCAAGGGATGGTTCGACCATGCCGTTCAAAGCCGCTTTGCGCATTGGGGTAACCTGATAAGCGGTTTCATCCGCCAGCAAAGCCTGAAGTAACAGGTTGTTGACGTGATGGCCGGATTTATATGCGGTTACCTTGCCCTGAAGCTGCAGCCCGGCGGTGTAAAGATCGCCCAGCGCATCAAGAATCTTGTGGCGGACAAACTCATCTTCGTAACGCAGGCCTTCTTCGTTCATGACTTCGTCACCCGAAAGCACAACAGCATTATCAAGCGAACCACCGCGGGCCAGACCGGCTGAACGCATTGCTTCAACTTCATGAAGGAAGCCAAACGTACGGGCGCGCGAAATATCGGCAACGAAAACACCATCATCAAATTTCACGCTCAAGCGCTGGTTCGCAATGGCCTTGCTGGCGAAATCGATCTCAAAATCGATCTCAAACCCATGTGCAGGTTCAACCCGCGCGGTGCAGCCGTTAAATTCGACTTCAACCGGTTTAAGAACTTCTATGACTTGGCGTGGGGCGTTTTGTTCTTGAATGCCAACGCAATCGATCAGGAAGTTAAACGGTGCCGAACTGCCATCCATAACCGGGACTTCATCAGCATCGATATCGATCAGAACGTTATCAATGCGGGAACCGGCAAGGGCGGCCATCAGATGTTCAATGGTGCCAATTTTAATGCCCTTGGATGCATCGCCAAGGCAGGTGCATAGTCGGGTATCAATCACACCATCGTAACGTGCCGGGAACAACGGCTGGCTTTCCAGATCCGTGCGGCGGAATACGATGCCATGATTGGCCGATGCAGGATGCAACGTAATGCGGATTTTCTGACCGGAATGAAGGCCGACACCGGCACAGCCGATAGACGCTTTCAATGTGCGTTGCTGCACAAAGTCGTCACCGTGTACGCCTGTCTGCGCAAGAGCAGCAGTAAGGTCGGTAATATTGTTCACAAGAACCCCCAAATCAGGTCAGTCAGTTTGTAATCTATTCTTGGTGAAGCGTTTAACAGGGCCAGAACCCTCACTTCGTTAGCTTCAGACATTACCGATGATGTGACAATCACACAAATCACACTTTGTTACGCTTTGTAAATCATCGACAGATATATTTTTTATATAAAAATCAATATATTAGCTGTGTGTTGTCGGCCGATTCAAATCGTAATGTTACATGTGTGGTGCAAACAGCTTCGATCGGCTCAATTCAAAACACTTTGTCTATAAAAAAAGGGAAGGCAATGAAGCCTTCCCTTTTTGCGCGCGGAGGTCGTTATCAGTTTGCCTGACGACGAAGGAAGGCCGGAATTTCAAGAAGGTCATCAGACGCACCTTGCGCCTTGCCCCGGGAAGCGGGCTCCTTCTTGAGGGAGGATGCACTGTCTTCACCAAGGGGCATTTCAGTCTGACGCGGTGCAGGTGCCTGCGGCTGCGAGACTTTTGGTTCCGCATGCTGATGCGGGTCCTTTATGGTTTTATTTTTCCCAAACAGGCTGCTCAGGACGGAACGCGGGGATGTGGCATTCTGGGCATCTGCTGCTTCGAATACATCCGGGCTGTGTTTGACCTGATCGGCTTGGCTTGGGGTAATGGCGCGCGGCGGAATGAACGCCATGTCGCCATTGCTGTTGGTTTTTTCGGTCGGCTTATTGGCACGCAGAACCGGTTTTGGTTTCAGGACCGTCTGGCCCATTTCAATAGAACCGGTTTCTTGTGTGTCAGCCTGATGGTTTAGTTCTGGCTGCTGTGCACTGCCGGTGGCAGCAAAACGTTCAGCCGGAATGTGATCAATCGAAGCGCCACCGTTATAGTCGCCAGCAGCACCGTGAGCTGAACCATCATGCGCGCTGGCCGCGGCATTGCCGGCACCATGCTGTGCAAAGGATGGTACAGACGGCTTTTCGGCCGGCTGGGCTGCTTTTGGCTGTGCTACGGAAACGGTGGTTGGTTGCGGACGACGCATTTCTTCGGCGTCGATGCCGGTTGCGACCACAGAAACGCGCAATGCACCTTCGATGGTTGGATCGAAAGTCGACCCAAAGATGATGTTGGCTTCGGACGCGACTTCTTCGCGAATACGGTTCGCAGCTTCGTCAACTTCGTACAGGGCCATATCCATGCCACCGGTGATGTTGATGAGGACTGCACGTGCACCCTTCATCGAAGCATCTTCAAGCAGCGGATTGGCAATGGCGGCTTCGGCAGCTTCAAGCGCACGTTTTTCGCCAGATGCCTCGCCTGTGCCCATCATGGCTTTGCCCATCTCGCTCATCACAGTGCGAATATCGGCAAAATCAAGGTTCACAAGGCCCGGAACCATCATAAGGTCGGTAATTGATCGTACACCGTTGCGCAGAACGTCATCTGCCATCTGGAATGCATCTGCAAAGGTGGTTTTTTCATTCGCAACCCGGAACAGGTTCTGGTTTGGAATGATGATCAGGGTATCAACATACTGCTGAAGCTGTTCAATGCCCTGTTCGGCAGTGCGCATACGGCGCGTGCCTTCAAAATGGAACGGTTTGGTAACAACACCAACGGTCAGAATGCCGGATTCTTTTGCGGCACGTGCAATGACCGGGGCTGCACCGGTTCCCGTACCACCGCCCATACCGGCGGTGATGAATACCATGTGGCTGCCTTCAAGCTGGGCTTGAATGTCTTCGATCGATTCTTCTGCAGCGGCACTTCCTGCATCAGGACGCGCGCCTGCACCCAAGCCTTGCGTGATTTTGCGGCCAAGCTGCATTTTGCGCGTGGCTTTGCTTTGGGTAAGGGCCTGTGAATCGGTGTTGGCAACAACAAAATCACACCCTTCTAGTTCAGATGCGATCATGTTGTTAACGGCGTTGCCGCCGGCACCGCCGACACCGATAACGGTGATCTTCGGCTTTAGGTTTTCTTCCGTTTCTGGAACGGAAAAATTGATTGTACTCATTGTTTGCTCTTCCTCTCCGCGCTTTAGAGCTTAAAGATCACACAAGCCTTCCCTTTGCTTATGCGTGTCCGAAATGCTTCGGGCACAAAGACCTCCGAGTTCGTTTTAGCGGGCAAAGAGTTATTGCCTTGTTAATGAGCACGAAAGTTTTCAAAAAAATGCATAAAAAAATGCACTTCTTTTTCAAATCCACTGATTCTTGCCGAGTGGGGAAGTTTTGCAGTTAGGAATCTAGAAATTTTCTTTGAACCAAGCGCCCAAACGCCCCCAGCGACCACCGGATTGACGGATTTTTGCCATGGCTTCGCTTAAGGGATCATTTTGTTGTTCGACCGCGCGCAGCAATAGCCCGGCACATGCAGAAAATGCTGGGCCGGATGTGGCTTCTGCCAAACCGTTAACCCCATGCGGGTGCGCAACCGTTGCCGGGCGTTCAAACATCTGATTGGCAAGATCGGCAATCGCATTCAGCTGGCTGGCACCACCGGTCAGAACAATGCTGCGTCCGCCAATTTGCGACAGACCATGTTCTTCAAGCTGATCGCGGATGAGTTCAAAGGTTTCTTCAAGACGTGGCTTGATGATGTTGATCAGCATCGAGCGCGGCACATGATTAAAATTGTTTTCGTCCTCATCGCCAATGATCGGAACCGCAAGGATTTCCTGATCGTCTGATGGTGATGTTAATGCACTGCCATGCAGCGTTTTCATACGTTCAGCATGGTTCAGCGACGTATTAAGCCCATAGGCAATGTCGCGGGTCACATGTGCGCCACCCACCGGGAATGACGCGGTATAGATCACCTGACCGCCGTTAAACACCGCAACACTTGTGGTGCCCGCCCCCATGTCGATTACGGTCGCACCAAGTTCGCGTTGATCAGGAGTCAGTGCCGAAAGGCCCGATGCCAGCGGGGTAACAACAGTTTCCTCAATCGCAAGGTGGCAACGGCCCAGAAGGGTACCAAGATTGCGCAGCGGTGCTGTCTGTGTGCGGACAAAGTGCAAATCCAGACCAAGGGTCGATCCATACATGCCGCGTGGATCATTCATCGAATTCGCGCCATCAAGTCGGAAACCAAGCGGGACGGTATGGATCAGCTCGTCACCGGCTTGACGCAAAAGGGCTTCTTTTTGATCATTGAGCTTTCTGATCTCAAGATTGCCAATCGGACGGGAGCCAAGCGGCAATTCAACCGTATGTGTTTCCGATTCCGGGCGCCCACCAGACAGGTTCACAATCACTGATTCAATGGTTTGCCCGGCCATCTTTTCGGCGGCATTTACCGCTGCCAGCACAACTTCCTGTGCGGCATCAAGATTTGCGATCGATCCGCTTTGCAACCCCTTGGACATGTTGTGTCCAATGCCGATAATTTTCGGCGGCTGATCTTTTTCGCGTCGCGCAATAAAACAACAGACCTTGGACGTTCCAATGTCCAAAGCCGCAATCAATCCTGATCTGGTTTTGCTGCGTGCCAATTGAATGCTCGAAATCTTTTTAAAAAATTATTGGTCCTGCCCCTAAGCGAACCTTACGCCCGTTTTCCACTAAAAGCCGTTGCAAATTGGTTAAGGCTGACCGGAGTCTTTTGCAATCCATATCCCGAATGTGTTGAAACACGGTTTCGCAGTGCGGTGTGGGCAAGATAATCAACCGCCGGTTTTTGCCGGTTTTTCCTTTGCTGTACTGCAACGTTACAGGCCCAGCTTGACAGTCAACTGTAACGTTGCAGTAATTAACCGCCAAATCAAAAAACCAACAGGGAGGAAACAACATGTTTCTTGGTAAAATGACACGTGCCGGAATCGGAATGATTGCGGCACTCGGGCTTTCGACCAGCATCGCATCCGCACAGGAAAGTGTTGAGGTCCTGCATTGGTGGACCGCAGGTGGCGAAGCAAAGGCGCTTCAGGTTCTTAAAAAGGATCTCGAAAGTCAGGGCGTTTCATGGAACGACATGCCGGTTGCTGGCGGTGGCGGTGAACAGGCAATGACTGTTTTGCGCGCACGCGTTACATCGGGCAATGCGCCAACTGCCGTTCAAATGCTGGGCTTTGATATCAAGGACTGGGCAGGCGAGGGTGTTGTGGCCAATCTTGATGCGTTGGCTGCAAAGGAAGGCTGGGAAGATGTCGTGCCAGACGCGCTTAAGGGCTTTTCAAAATATGACGGTCATTGGATCGCAGCCCCGGTCAATGTCCATTCAACCAACTGGGTCTGGGCGAACAAGGCCATCTTTGATGAACTTGGCTTGAGCCAACCGACCAACTGGGATGAATTGATTGCAGCCCTTGATAAAATCAAGGCTGCTGGCTACACGGCTGTGGCCCATGGCGGACAGGCATGGCAGGACGCCACCATTTTTGATGCGGTTGTCATGGCAACTGGTGGCGGGGATTTCTATCAGTCATCCATGATTGACACCGATCCCGATGCACTTGGTTCAGATACGATGAAAACCGTGTTTGATCGCATGGCAAAATTGCGCAGCTACGTTGATGATAACTTCTCGGGCCGTGACTGGAACCTTGCGACCGCGATGGTGATCAACAAGGAAGCAGGCGTGCAGTTCATGGGCGATTGGGCCAAGGGTGAATTCCTGAATGCCAATAAAGTTCCCGATACCGATTTCATGTGCTTCCGTTTCCCCGGAACGCAGGATGCGGTGACGTTTAACTCAGATCAGTTTGTGATGTTTGAAGTTGGCGCAGACCGTCAGGACGCGCAGATGAAACTGGCATCCGCCGTCATGTCGCCAACCTTCCAGTCGGCATTCAACGTGGTCAAGGGTTCCGTCCCGGCACGGACCGATGTGCCAAACGATGCCTTTGATGCCTGTGGCAAAAAAGGCATGGCTGAATTGGCCGCAGCGAACAAGAAGGGCACTTTGTTTGGATCGATGGCCCATGGTCACTCGGTCCCGGCCGGTGTCAAAAACGCCATGTATGACGTGATTACCGCGCATTTTAACGGCGAATATGACAGTGCTGCTGCTGTTGAAGAGCTCGTTAATGCGGTTGAATCCGCACAATAAGACCAAACTGACAAACCGGCGGCCGGAATAACGTTTTCGGCCGTCGGACAAAAGTGCGGAGCATCGTCTATGCAACCATCCTTACCCGGTAAGGCACAGGCAACCCTGCGGGAAGTTCTACCCCGTCTGGTGCTAAGCCCAAGCCTGTTTCTGATCCTTTTATTCGTTTATGGATTTATCATTTATACTGGTTATCTGTCTTTGACCGATAGCCGGATGCTGCCTTCTTATGATCTTGAAGGTCTTGGCAACTATGCCAAGCTTTGGGGGCAGCGTAATTGGCTAATCGCCCTGCAGAACTTGGCGATTTTTGGCATTCTTTACATCGCAATATGTTCGGTCCTTGGGCTGGTTCTGGCGATATTGCTTGATCAAAAAATTCGCGGCGAAGGTATTTTGCGCCCGATTTATCTCTATCCGATGGCATTGTCTTTCATCGTGACCGGCACGGCATGGAAATGGTTCCTTGATCCTGGCCTTGGTCTTGAAAACACCATGCATTTATGGGGATGGGAAAGCTTCACATTCAACTGGATCAAGGATCGCAATATGGCGATCTATACCGTGGTGATTGCCGCTGTGTGGCAGTCATCGGGGTTTGTGATGGCAATGTTTTTGGCAGGATTACGCGGCATTGATAGCGAAATCCTTAAAGCCGCCCAGATGGATGGTGCAAGCCGCTGGAGCCTTTATACACGGATCGTCATCCCGCAATTGCGCCCGGTATTCCTGTCGGCTTTTGTGGTTTTGGCTCATCTGGCGATCAAGGCCTATGACCTTGTCATTGCATTGACCAATGGCGGGCCGGGCCGGGCGACCGAGCTTCCTGCGACCTTTATGTATTCCTATACCTTTACCCGTAATCAGATGGGGGTTGGGGCATCGTCGGCTGTGATCATGTTGGCCATGATTGCATCAATCATTGTGCCCTATCTTTATTCCGAACTGAGGGAGCGTCGCTGATGTCACGTTCAACGCAACCCTCCTTTAGAACAGGCAAGATTTTGCGCGCAGCCTTGTATTCAGTCCTCATACTGTTTGCTGTTTATTACTTGCTGCCGCTGTTTGTCATGTTGGTGAATTCGGTCAAGACGCTTGATGAAATTCGCGGCGGGAACATGATGTCGCTGCCCGAAGCTTTCACGATTGAACCGTGGTTGGTGGCATGGTCAAAGGCCCAAATCGGGGTGGAGCCAACGGGCTTAAGCCCGTATTTCATCAACAGCATCATGATGGTCGTGCCAGCCGTTGCAATCTCAACCGCCCTTGGCGCAATGAATGGTTATGTCCTGACCAAATGGCGGTTTCCCGGTGATAAAATCATTTTCGGATTGATGCTGTTTGCCTGCTTTATCCCGTTCCAGATCGTTTTGATCCCGATGGCGCGTGTGCTTGGCATGATCGGTATTGCCGGAACGACAAGCGGGTTGGTTTTGGTGCATGTGGTCTATGGGCTTGGCTTTACCACGTTGTTTTTCCGCAATTATTACGCAGCATTCCCAGACGAGTTGATCAAAGCGGCCAAGATGGATGGGGCAGGGTTCTGGCGGACCTTTACCCGCATCCTTTTGCCCAGTTCCGGGCCGATCATTGTCGTCACCGTCATCTGGCAATTCACCAATATCTGGAATGACTTCCTGTTTGGTGCGTCATTTGCCGATTTTGATTCCATGCCAATGACGGTCGCACTGAACAACCTTGTTTCGTCCTCAACCGGGGTCAAGGAATACAACGTGCATTTTGCCGGTGCGGTCCTTGCTGCCCTTCCGACACTGATCGTTTACGTCGTTTCCGGGCGCTATTTCGTGCGTGGATTGATGGCCGGTGCGGTTAAGGGCTAGGCCTTCAAGGCCATCATAAAAAGAATTACAGGGAAGTTATTATGTCCTTTCTACAGATCGACAAGGTTTGCAAAAGTTTCGGTTCGGTCAATGTCTTACGCGATATTTCGCTGGATGTTGAAGAAGGTGGGTTCCTTGTGCTTGTTGGCCCGTCAGGGTGTGGCAAATCGACCCTTTTGAACACGATTGCCGGACTGGAAAACCTGACGACGGGCGAAATTCGCATTGATGGCAATGTGATTGATGATTTACCACCCGCAGAACGCAACATCGCGATGGTGTTTCAAAGCTATGCTTTGTATCCGAACATGAATGTTGGCCAGAACATTGCCTTTGGTCTGGAAATGCGCGGCATGCCCAAAGACGAACGCGATATCAAGGTCGCCGAGGTCGCCAAAACACTTCAGATCGAACATCTTCTGGATCGTAAACCCGGTCAGCTTTCCGGTGGACAGCGCCAGCGTGTCGCGATGGGGCGTGCATTGGTGCGCAATCCGCAATTGTTCTTGTTTGATGAACCGTTATCAAACCTTGATGCCAAGCTGCGCGTTGATATGCGCACTGAAATCAAACGCATGCATCAGGCATTGGGCACGACAATTGTCTATGTCACCCATGATCAGATCGAAGCCATGACACTGGGCACGCGGATTGCGGTTTTAAAAGACGGGATTGTGCAGCAATACGGCACCCCGGCCGAGATTTATAACGATCCAGCCAACTTGTTTGTTGCTGATTTTATGGGATCACCGGCAATGAACCTGATCCCGGCAACGGTGCGCGGCAATACGGTTGAGATGGCGCGGGTGGGCGAAGAACCCCTTGTGCTTGATTTCAAACAATTGCCGGATGATGTGGCGACGCGGGATGGAAAGGAGGTCATTGTCGGCATTCGGCCAGAGGCAATTACAGATGCCGATAGCCGTGCGGCAATCCGCGCCGGGCAGCAGGTAACGGCTTCTTGCAAGATCGATGTGGTTGAACCGGCCGGGGCGGATATTTATGCCATCACATCGCTTGGCGGCAAGGAAGTCGTAACACGGTTGCATCAGGACTGGTTTGGGCAGGTCAATCAACATGCCGAACTGGTGTTTAACCTTGAAAAGGTTGTGTTTTTTGATCGTGAAAGCGGCATAAGACTGCGTTAAAGGTTTTACCTGTATCAGAAGAACGCCCTTGTAAGGAGGAACTGAAACCTGCCTGATCATGATCATGTTGGCAATCTGGGCCAATCGCGTACCCAAAGCCGACCGACGCTTAAAACCATTGCGGAAATGACCGGCCTTGGCGTGACCACGGTATCGCGTGCATTAAAGGACGCACATGATATCAGTGCGAAAACCAAGTTGCGGGTGCGCAAAGTTGCCGACGCAATTGGCTATCATCCTGATCGTGCCGGGGTTCGTTTACGTACAGGTAAAACCAATGTCATCAGCTTAATTCTGGATCAGACAGATAAAGTTCCGGAATTCGCCCGCCGTTTGATTGTTGGAATATCGAATGCGACGCGCGGAACGCCTTACCATTTGGTGGTGACACCGCAGTCGCGTTCAGACGATCCGATGGATCCTGTCCGCTATATTCTTGATAGCAGGGCGGCTGATGGGGTGATCATTACCCACGTTCGTCCCGATGATGAACGGATTGCGGTGCTACGCCAAAGTGGCCTGCCATTTGTCGCGCACGGCAGAAGTTTGTCGGGGCCAGAGCACGCCTATCATGACTTTGATAACAGGATGTTTTGCGAAATGGCGGCCAAGCGCCTGATCGGGCGCGGGCGTAAACGTTTGGCGATCCTGTCTCCGCCTTCGGAGTTTTCATATTATCAGGAAGCCTTGGCCGGGTTTGCCGCCGCTGCCGATGCGGCCAGTGTCGCGTATCAGGTTCTAAGCGGTATTGACCTTGATAGCAGCAGCGAGGTTCTAAGGCAGGCGGGCATGGCGTTGCGCCATCAGGACTATGTGCCTGACGGCATTGTATGCGGGAGTGAGTTGTGCGCAATGGCCTTGATAGACGGGCTGATCCAGTCAGGAATGGATGTTGGCCGCGATATTGATGTTATCGCCAAGGAAACATCAGATTTGCTGAACTATACCCGGCCCCGCATTGACAGTCTGCGCGAAGACTTGATTGTTGCCGGACAGCAATTGGCAACGCATCTGATTGATATCATTGAAAAACGCGACGTCGACAGTTTGCAATCGCTTAGTCAGCCGATACCGGTGTGGCGAAACGAACCATAAGGTCGTTAGGGGCAAGGTCCTAGGGCGGGGTTAAACCGCCCCTTCCTTCTTTGGCGGGTTGCGCCTTAGTTCAGCAGCACCGGGTGTCAGGCGGACAAAGGTACGGTCTGGCAGTCGCAAATCGACAATCAACACATCGCGTTCAAGCAGGCTATGTTCGCGGTCAAGAATCTCAAGCCGTTGCCAAGCCTTGTCCATATTCTGTTCGGGCAGGCGGACAAACATCCCGTTTGAAAGCTGGATATTCCAGCGACGCTGACCAATGCGCTGCGCACCGGTGACCTGACCATATAAATGCGGAATGGTCTGAATGGTTGCCAGCATTTCAGCCGCATGTTGTGGTGCGTCACCGCCAACCAGAACCGGCAGATCAAGATAATCACCAAGTTCATAGTTCTGAAGCTGCTCGCCATCACCATCAATTAAGACATGGCCGCGATCTTCGGTTTGCCACAGGGCAAGGGGTTTGCGTTCAACAACCGATACAATCAGTGTGTCAGGCAATTGGCGTTCTACTGTCGCGGTGCGCACCCATGAAAGTTCTTCGATCCGTTCGCGTGCGGCATCAACATCAAAGGTAATGATCGGGGTGCCGGTTTTTTTGCCGATAGCGGCCAAAAGCGCATCGGTTTCGGTCTTTTCACGGCCCGATACTTCGATGTTTTTAACCGTCATGCCAAGTTCGGCAGACAGGCGGATACTTTCTTTTTCCGCCATCATCAGCCATTTGTCGGCTTTGCCCGTATACCAAAGGGCTGCTGGGATAATTGTGATGGCTCCGACAAAACCGGTCCACCACAAACCTCGTGCAACCTTTTTAAGGTTCGACGCAACCCCATGTTTTTTATCAAGCTTTTCCCGCCGTTCGCGCGCCTGTTCTTCAAGCGTACCGAGCGCCCCTAACGTTCGCATGATGCATCCTCCACCATCCATGCAACGATGTCGGCAAAGCTCATGCCGTCATGGCGTGCCGCATCGGGAACAAGGGACGTTGGCGTCATGCCGGGCTGGGTATTGATTTCCAAAATTGCCAGTCGATCATGTTCAGGGTCATAGCGAAAATCAGCCCGCGCAATCCCGCGGCACCCCAATGCCCGGTAAGATTCTTCGGCATGTCGTTGCAGGCGGTCGCGCAAATCGCTTGGAATGTCTGCCGGGATGATATGTTCAGAACCGCCTTGGACGTATTTCGATTCAAAATCGTAAAAGGCATGATTTCCGGTCAGGATTTCAATAACTTCCATTGCTTTACCATCCTTGACCGCAACGGTCATTTCCCGGCCCGGAATGAATTCTTCTTGCATGACGCCATCACCATGATGCCAATCCCGTGCAAGCATGTTCTGTTCTTCTTCCGGGGTCAGGATGATTTCAACCCCGACAGACGACCCTTCGTTATTGGGTTTCAGAACATAGGGGGGTGGTAAAGCTTTGCCATTGGCAATTTCATCGCGCGTTACCCAGACATGGTGTGCGCACGGAATGTCATATTCCATGAACATTGCCTTGGCCGACATTTTATCCATCGCAATGGCAGATGCCCGAACACCGGAATGGGTATAGGGGATGTCCATGATTTCAAGCAAACCTTGAACCGCACCATCTTCGCCCCAACGACCATGTAAGGCGTTGAAAATCACATCCGGTTTTGGATCAACCGCGCTCAATTGACGGGCAAGGTCACGGGTGGCATCAATTTCCGTAACCTGATAGCCCTTTTCGCGCAGTGCCTTGGCGCATTCATGACCCGAGGACAGGGATACTTCGCGCTCAGTCGACCAACCGCCCAGAATGACAGCGACATGTTTGCTCATGCGTCTTTTCCTATGATCGAGTGGCCAAGGCGTTCGCCAATGCGCCGGATTTCCCAGCGCAGTTCAACGCCGCTATGCTGTTTAACCCGTTTGCGAACTTCATCACCAAGTTGTTCAAGGTCAAGGGCGGTCGCATCCCCCGTATTGATCATGAAATTGCAATGCTGTTCTGACATCTGCGCGCCACCAATTTTCAGACCCCGGCAGCCAGCCGCATCAATGGCTTCCCATGCGCGACTGTACTCTGGATTGGCAAATGTCGACCCACCGGTACGTGATTTGATTGGTTGTGATTCGGCACGGGCTTTTTGAATGTCATCCATGCGTTTGGCGATTTCGCCGGGATCGCCTGTTGTGCCGCGCAAGATGGCAGATGTGAAAATCCAGTCTTCGGGCAGGCCGCAATGACGGTACGACATTTCTATCGCATCGGGGGTAATGGTATGGCGCGTTCCCTTGCCATCAATTGCGGTGGCACTTACAAGCACGTCCTTGATTTCCGTCCCATATGCCCCGGCATTCATGCGAAGGGCACCCCCAATGGTGCCGGGAATGCCAGACAAAAATTCAAGTCCTGCAATGCCAGCTTGCTGTGCGACTTGCGCGACATTCAGATCGAGCGCACCGGCACCGACATGAATGTCGCCATCTTTCACAACTGCATCGGTAAATGGTCGGCCAAGGCGAATGACAACGCCGCGAATGCCGCCATCACGCACCAAAAGATTTGATCCAACACCAATAACGGTAATCGGCATATCTTCAGGCTTGGCTTTCAGAAAGTCTGCAAGGTCGGCTTCATCAGCAGGGCGGAACATAACATCGGCCGGACCGCCCACCTGAAACCAGGTAACTTTGGACAATTGCGCACCTTCGCGCAGCTTGCCCCGTACCTTGGGCAGGCGGTCAATCAGGGGTGTGTGATGTCCGGGCGTGCTCATGACGATCTCAGCTTTTCAATGCTTGAAGTTGTGCAGGAAGCGCGTTAGCCCATGCACTGATCGAACCAGCACCAAGGCAAACAACCAGATCGCCCGGTTTTGCTTCTGCAGCGACGGCTTCGGCCAGTTTTTCCGGGCCTTCAAGGGCGCTAACATGGCGGTGGCCACGGTTGCGCAGACCTTCAACGAGTGAGTCCCGTGATGCGCCTTCAATCGGGCTTTCACCGGCTTCATAAACATCGGCAACAATGACGCTATCCGCATCGTTAAAGCAGGTGCAGAAATCTTCAAACAGATCATGCAGGCGCGAATAACGGTGCGGCTGAACCACGGCAATGACATTGTTTCGGGTTGCCTGACGGGCGGCTTTTAGAACGGCTTTGATTTCGACCGGGTGATGACCGTAATCATCAATGATGGTGACACCATCAACCTCGCCGGTTTTGGTAAAGCGGCGCTTAACCCCGGTAAAGCCATCAAAGGCCGATACGATTTTTTCATCAGGAATGTCAAGTTCAAGCGCAACCGTGATCGCGGCCAACGAGTTTGAAACATTGTGGTCGCCAACCATCGGCAGGCGGACATCCTTGATCACGCGTTCTTCGCTATCAACCCGTTCACGGATGACAACGTCAAAGACGCTATCGCCGATATTGGTGCGGACATTGACCGCGCGCACATCGGCTTGCGGTGAAAAGCCAAAGGTGAAGATACGACGATCTGTGACTTTGCCAATCAGGGCCTGCACTTCGGGGTGGTCGATGCACAAAACGGCAAAGCCATAGAACGGGATGTTCTGAACAAAGTTTTTGAATGCTTCGCGCAGTTGGTCGAAATCTTTCCAGTGATCAAGATGTTCCGGATCAATGTTGGTGACGACAGAAATGGTCGAGGGAACCTTAACAAAGGTGCCATCAGACTCATCGGCCTCAACCACCATCCAATCACCATCACCCAAACGGGCATTGGTGCCATATGAATTAATGATCCCACCATTGATCACAGTCGGGTCAAGGCCCGCCGCATCCAGCATGGTTGCAACAAGCGATGTCGTAGTGGTTTTGCCGTGCGTGCCACCAACTGCAATCGCCGCCTTAAGCCGCATTAATTCGGCCAGCATTTCCGCACGGCGGACAACCGGGATCATATCAGCGCGTGCCGCAACCACTTCGGGGTTGCTTGGCTTGACCGCGGTGGAAATCACGACAACTTTGGCATCTTCCACATTGGCCCCGTCATGGCCTACAAATACCTTGATGCCAAGGGCGCGCAGGCGCTGCACATTGGCATTGTCAGAAATATCAGACCCCTGAACAGAATACCCAAGGTTATGCAGAATTTCGGCAATACCGGACATGCCGATGCCACCAATACCGACAAAGTGGATGGTGCCGATGTTGAGCGGCAAGGTGTTCATTGCGTGTCTCCTTGGTCTTTACTTATGTTCTCGTTACGCGGGCTTCCCGCCGGGTTCAGTCCCAGCATATCAAGCACCATATCGGCAAGTCGTTCGGCGGCATTGGCGCGCCCGCTGGTTTTGGCGGCCTTTGCTGCGTGCGTCAAGGCCGCAGGGTCGGTCAAAAGACTTGCCAAACGTTCGGTTAGGGCTTCGACCGTGAAACGATCCTGTGGCAGCAACCATGCTCCACCGGCTTCTTCAATTTGCAGGGCGTTAAAACGTTGATGATCGTCAATGGCATGGGGCAGGGGAACCAGAAAACCCGGACGTCCTGCTGCGGTCAATTCGGCCACCGTCGATGCACCAGATCGGGCAATCACCAAATGGCAATCGCGCAGCTTTTCGGGAATATCATCAATAAAGGATGCCAAACTTACATTGATCAGCGACCCTTCATAGGTCTTGCGCACGGCGTTAATATCTTCTTCGCGGGCTTGCTGGGTGACGATAAGGCGTTTGCGAAGGTCTTCGGGCAAAGCGACCAAAGCACTTGGCAGGATTTCCGATAAAACCCGCGCCCCTTGTGACCCACCAGTGATCAACAAACGGATCGGGCCGTCATTGGTTGGGGCGTCATAGTCGGTTGCGGCCAAGGCGGCGACTTCCGCACGAACCGGATTGCCCGTCCAGATGACTTTGGCTTCGTCGCCCGGCGCAATCATGGTGACCTTGGCAAAAGACGTCGCAATCCGCTGGGCGCTATTGGCAACCAACCGGTTGGCCCGGCCAAGAACGGCGTTCTGTTCATGAATGGCAAACGGAATGCCCAGCCATTTGGCCGATAAAGTTGCCGGGATCGATGCATAGCCGCCAAAGCCAATTACAGCAGCAGGCTTTGATTGTTTCAGAAGGGATCGCGCCTTCATCGTACCAAGGCCAAGGCGAAGGGCACCGGTAATCCGGCCCTTTATTCCCTTGCCTGCAATGCCGCCTGCCGGAAGGATAATGGTTTCAACACCGTCAACGCCGTCGGTATAGCGCGATGCACGGGCATCGGTAAAAAACAGAACCTTTGCGCCACGGCGGACCAATGATTTGGACAAGGCGACAGCAGGGAACATGTGCCCGCCGGTGCCACCAGACGTCACGGCGATCACCTGCCCGGCAAGGGGGGCCTCGGGGGCGGAAATATCAAGTTTTGCGATGTCGGTCATCTTGTCCACATGTAAAACGCCAGCGGGTCGGGGCGGACCCCGAACAGTTATCCCATCAAAACCCGATAAAGGTTAATATCCCTTCAAACCGGGTATGGAATAAGGCCGGATTTTGTCGTTTTTTGGGGCTGTCTGTTTCAGTGTGGTGTTTTGAAACGGATGGGACTGAAATGAACGCGACCAAGATGGTCATTCCCACGCCCGCGGGAATTTATTGCACCAAATGTTGAGCCGTCTAAAAGCCCTGCGTTTCAATCGTATCAATCTTGTATAAAACCGAATCATCACGTTTGGCCAAACGGTCATAAAGGCGTTGCGCACCGTGATTATCACTTCCGGTTAACCAATACAGGCGTGCCCAGTCTTGCTGTTTTGCCAGCGCTTGCAATGCGGACATTATTTGCCCGCCGATGCCTCGGCCACGTTGATCGGCAGATACCCAAAAATCTTCGAGATAGGCAACATTGCGTAGCGTAAAAGTGTGTGGGTGGGGGATGATATGAGCCAGTCCAATGACGGTTTGGTCATCATCCTTTTCGGCGCGATCAAGTGCCAGCCATGCCTGCATCGGATGATCCGGGTCTAGGATGCGCTGCCACAGGCCATTGATCACTTCTTCGGTCATATCAGGGGCGCCAAACTTTACAATGTATTGGCTCCATAGGCGTTCCCAACCTGCTCGGTGACAGGGTTCTGCGTGTCGAATATCGATCATATCGTCGGGTTCCGTCATGTCGCCATGTCAGCGCAGGTGATCAAGGTTTTATTCGCCCGGACGTTTGCGCGTTAGGGCCAGAACAAATCCCATGCCAATCGCGATGCCGATGGTGGCCGAACCGCCATAGGAAACGAAGGGCAATGTCATGCCCTTTGGCGGGACCAGCTGCAGGGTGGATGCCATGTTAATCACCGCTTGCAACCCGAACTGAACCAGAATGCCGGTGACGGCCAGAACGACAAACAGATTACGTTCCCCCATCAGGCGCGAAAGCCCGCGCATGATGATGAAGGTAAAGACACCAACGACCAACACGCAGAACAAAAGTCCGAATTCTTCACCGGCAACGGCAAAGATAAAATCGGAATGGGCATCGGGGATGGAATTTTTAACCCAGCCTTCGCCGGGGCCGCGGCCCATGATGCCGCCATTCATGAAGGCTTCCATGGATCGTTCGATTTGATAGTTGTCGCCAGAGGCCGGATCAAGGAAGCGATCGACGCGTGATTGCACGTGCGGCAGGATCAAATAGGCACTCACGGCCAAGCCAACCGCGCCAAGCCCAAGGACGAACACCAAAATGATCGGCAGACCCGCAAGGAAGATTTGAACCGACCAGATCGATGTGATGACAACGGTTTGCCCAAAATCGGGCTGGATCATCAATAGGAAAATACAAACAGCCAACATCAGGCTGGAAACGATATAGCCGGGGAAGTTCGGGTTAAGCCGACCTTCGGCAAACATCCATGCAATGACGACGGCAAATGCAGGTTTTAAAAACTCCGATGGCTGGATCGTGACGCCAGCCAGATGGATCCACCGGACCGCCCCTTTGATCTCGGACCCGATAAACGGGGTGACGATCAAAAGGAAAATGACGCCCAAAAACATAAACGATGCCAGCCGCCTTACCCATTTCACCGGAAGCAACGAAATGGTGAACATGCAGACCACAGCCATGCCAAGAAACACAAACTGGCGGGTAACAAAGTGGAAGCTATCAACATTGATGCGATCAGCCACCGGCGGGCTTGCCGACATCACCAAAAGCGCACCAATCCCCATCAGAAGGATAATGGCTGCCAGAAGCCAACGGTCAACCGTCCACCACCAGATACCTAGAACGGATGTATCCGCACGCGAAAAGGCGATATGGGTGTTGTTGCCAAACAGCGACTTCATGCGTTTACCTTCCCGGCCTTGGCCAGTGTGTTGTAAAGATCGCGAAATGCGTCGCCACGTGCTTCAAAACTTTTGAACTGATCAAAGGATGCGCAGGCCGGGGTTAACATGACCACCGGCGCGTCATCGCCGCTTGCCTTGGCATCATCAAATGCCGCCGTGGTTGCGGCATCAAGGGTTTCACATTTTGCCCATGGCAGATCATCGCCAAGGGCCGCAGCAAATTCGTTGGTCGCAGCCCCGATCAGATAGGCCTTCTTGATGTTGGGATAGAATTCCTCAAGCCCGGCAATGCCGCCTTCCTTGGGTTTTCCGCCAACAATCCAATAAATATTATGATATGATGAAAGTGCTTTGGCCGATGCTTCGGCATTGGTGGCCTTGCTGTCATTGACAAAGACAACGCCATTAATGCTGCCCAATCGTTCCTGACGATGTGCCAAACCCGGAAAAGTCATGACGCCATCAATGATCCGTGTGGCATCAACACCGCGTGCCCGGCAAAGACCGTAAGCAAAGGCGATGTTTTGCCAGTTATGTTTACCCGGCATATGGGTAACATTGTTCAGATCAAGAATGCGGGTATTGGCACCCGAAAGATCGTCGATCAGCCACCCGTCATCATCAACGTAGATGCCATGATCAACCGGCTTTTTGACCGAAACTTCGATGATGTGGCGCCCACCTTCGCGGGCAAGCTCGACCGCCATCTTCGCACAGGGTTCATCATCAATTGAAATGATCGCCCATTTGGGGCCTTTGTTACGCGCGAAAATCTGGCGTTTCGCACCGATATATCCATCCATCCCGCCATGGCGATCAAGATGGTCCGGGGTGATGTTCAAAAGCGCGCAGGCATCAAATTCGGCATGTTCAAGCAGATCAAGCTGATAGGAAGACAGTTCCAGCACCAGACAATCATCGGCCGTTGATGGTTCTAACCCAAGGGCGGCATTACCAAGATTACCACCGGCTTGGGTTTTAATCCCGGCTTGGGCGATGATATGGGCGGTTAGGGCGGTGGTGGTTGATTTGCCATTGGTGCCGGTGATGGCCAATGTCGGCACATCGGACTGTGCGGTGCAGAGCAACTCAACATCGCAAATGATCGGTTTGCCGGCACGGCGGGCTTTTTCGGCTGCTGGATGCGGGGTGGGGAAGGTTGACGGAATGCCGGGGCTGATCACCAGCATATCGGGTTCCGTCCAATCGCATTCCGCAAGATTGATCGGGGCAAGACCCAGTGGTTCAATCTGTTCGCGGCCTTGCGCATTGTCATCCCACGACCAGACAATGGCGCCTGCATTGATCAATGCTTTGACACTGGCAAGTCCGGATTTCCCCAGACCCAACACCGCAATGGTTTTGCCGCGCAAATGCGAAAGATCAATCACGTGAGGATGTCCTTACCGAAGTTTCAAAGTTGCAAGCCCGACCAAGGCCAGAATGACGGCAATGATCCAAAAACGGATGACGATGGTTGGTTCCTGCCAGCCTTTTTTCTCAAAATGGTGGTGCAGCGGCGCCATACGGAAAACGCGCTTGCCGGTCAGTTTGAAAGACCCGACCTGAATAATCACCGACAGGGTTTCAAGAACAAACAATCCGCCAATGATGGCAAGAACCAGTTCGTGTTTGGTGACAACCGAAACCGCACCGAGTGCCCCGCCAAGGGCAAGCGATCCGGTGTCCCCCATAAACACCATTGCAGGCGGTGCGTTGTACCAAAGGAAGCCAAGGCCCGCACCCACCAGTGCGCCAAGGAAAATGGTCAACTCGCCCGAACCGGCGACGTAATGAACTTGAAGATATTCGGAAAACTGCACGTTGCCGATCAGATACGTGATCAGGGCAAAGCTTGCGGCCGCAATCATGACCGGAACAATGGCAAGGCCATCAAGTCCGTCCGTCAGATTGACTGAATTGGATGCCCCAACCATGACAAACATGGCAAACGGGACAAAGAACCAGCCAAGATCAAGCAGGTAGTTTTTAAAGAACGGGAAGGCCAGCGCGGTCGAAAGCGGATCGGCCGTGTTATAGGAAATCCAAAACGCGGCAAGGGCTGCGATGGAAAATTGACCAAGCAGCTTTATTTTGCCCGGCAATCCTTTGGTGTTTTTCTTGGAAACTTTCAGGAAGTCATCAAGGAAACCAAGGAAGCCGTACCCGATGGTGACCAGCAAAACCGCCCAGACATAGGCGTTGGTCAAATCGGCCCACAGCAAGGTGGCGATGGATGTTGAAATCAACAATAAAAGGCCACCCATTGTTGGGGTGCCTTTTTTGGTCAGAAGGTGACTTTCCGGGCCGTCTTCGCGGATCGGCTGTCCTTCGCTTTGTTTTGACCGTAACCAGCGGATCAGGGACGGACCCAAAACAAAAGCAAGGATTAGCGACGTTATGATCGCGCCACCTGTGCGGAACGTGATGTAACGAAACAGGTTGAAAACCGGCAACTGATCGGCCAGCGGATAAAGCAGATTATAGAGCATTGCTCTTGTCGTTCCTTCTGCGTCTTATTTCTGTTCGGCGGTGGAATTTTCGACCACGCCACCGGATTTTAGGGCAGAGACAATTTTCGAAACGTAAATGCCAAGCGATCCTTTGACCAAAACCACATCGCCGTCGCGAAGATCGGCCTTGATCGGTTCAATCGCATCTTCGGCAGTGTCAAAGTGGCCGGCATTGCGTTCCGCAGGCAGTGTCTTGTCAAGTTCAGCCATCAGCGGCCCGACCGAGTAAACCCGATCAATTTCCAACGCGGTTAAAGGTTGGTGCAGATCGGCATGCATTTTAACCGCATCATCGCCCAGTTCACGCATGTCGCCGACAACGGCAATCTTGCGACCGCCTTCACCCGGTTTGCTTTGTGCAAGAACCTTGATCCCGGCCATCATGGATGTCGGGTTGGCGTTATAGGCATCGTCAATCAGGGTAAAAGTACCCTTACCCGACGGGACTTTGATTGTTGAAATTTCACCGCGACCTGCAGGCGGGGTGAAATCGGCTAAATCCTGTGACGCGCGCACCAGATCAGCACCAATCGCCTCGACACAACCAAGCACGGCAAGTGAATTCAAAACCCAATGTTCACCGGGGCAACCAATGAAATATTCAAGATCGCAGCCACCAATACGGGCGCGAACAGCACTGCCATCAGTGACGACGTTGGCTTCAAACAAACGGTGGTTGGCCATGGCATCGGTGCCAAAACATTTGATATTGGACAGGCCGATTTCCTTGGCGCGGCGGGCAAGGGCAAAGTAATGCATATTGTCGCGGTTAAGGATAACCGTGCCGTCCTTGTCCAGACCGTCAAAAATTTCGGCCTTGGCCATGGCGATTTCACCTTCGTTCTTAAAGAACTCCGTATGGGCGCCAACAACGGTGGTGATCAATGCGACAGATGGTTTGACCATTTTGACCAGCGGGCTGATTTCGCCCGGATGGTTCATACCAATTTCAAGAACGCCATATTGCGCATCAACCGGCAAGGTCGCCAAGCTGATCGGAACCCCCCAGTGATTATTGAAACTGGCCGGGCTGGCATGGGTCTTACCCTGTTGGGATAAAACGTATTTAAGGGCTTCTTTGGTACCGGTTTTTCCAACACTTCCGGTAATGGCGATGATTTTAGCATGGCTGCGCGCACGACCGGCAAGACCAAGGCGCTCAAGTGCTGCCATCGTATCATCAACCAAAAGAACCTGGTCAGGATCGCTCAGGCCGCTGTCATCGGAAACCATGATGGCAGTTGCACCGGCATCAAGGGCGGCCTGAGCAAATTTATGGCCATCAAAATTCGGACCTTTAAGGGCAATGAATAAATCGCCCTTACTGACTTTTCGGCTGTCAATCGAGATGCCCGTTACCGACCAGTCGCCCGTGGTTTTGCCACCGGTTGCGGTTGCGGCATCTTTTGCCGTCCATAAAACAGCCTTCGTCATAGCGTCGCTTTCTTTTCGGTCAGGCCGCCACGACCAGTCGGCCGTAACGGGATTTTTTGTCAGTTGCCGCCAGCAAGGATGCTGCGGGCAACAGATGCATCATCAAACGGAAGAACCGTATCGCCGACAATTTGACCTCTTTCGTGGCCTTTTCCGGCAATAATAAGGACATCGTTGCGTTGCAGGATGCCAATGCCGCGTTTAATCGCCTCTGCGCGATCCCCGATCTCAACCGCACCTTCGCATTTTTCCTTAATGGCGGTACGGATAAGGGCAGGGTCTTCGCTGCGTGGGTTGTCATCGGTGATGATGGCAATATCGGCAAATTCCTTGGCAATAGCCCCCATCAACGGGCGCTTGCCAACGTCACGGTCACCGCCAGCACCAAATACACAAACGATGCGGCCTTTGCAATGCGGGCGAACCGCCTTGATTACGGTTTCAAGGGCATCTGGCGTATGGGCATAGTCAACAAAGACCGGTGCGCCGAAACTTGTTTTGCCAACCAGTTCCAAGCGTCCCCGAACACCTTCAAGTTTTTCAAGGGCCAAGACGGTCTGATCAAGATCGGCACCAGATGCGACAACGATGGCAAGGGCGGCAAGCGCGTTCATCACCTGGAAACTGCCCATCAATGGCAGGTGAATGTTGTATTCACCTTTATTGGCCAAAAGGGTGATCTTGGTGCCGGTGCTATCAGGTGTAGCATTGACCAGTTTGATGTTATCGGCATTCTGACCATAGGACAGAACATTGATGCCGCGTTTTTCGCACATCGTTTTAAGGACGGCGAACTGTTCGACATCGGCATTGAGAACCGCTGTGCCATCCGCAATCAAAAGGTCCTTAAACAGCCGGGCCTTGGCGGCAAAGTATTTTTCGAACGTGCCGTGATAATCAAGATGATCGCGCGACAGGTTGGTAAAGGCCGCAACCGTGACCTTCACACCATCAAGGCGATATTGATCAAGCCCGTGCGAGCTTGCTTCCATCGCAACATGGGTGACGCCGATGCCACACATTTCATCAAGACTTTGATGGAGTGCGACCGGATCAGGTGTTGTCAGCGATCCGGGGATTTTCGCCCCAGCCGCACGAATGCCAAGGGTGCCGATGGAACCAGACAGGTTGCCAAGGATCGTCCAAAGCTGTTCGGTAAAGATCGCGGTCGATGTTTTGCCGTTTGTTCCGGTAATCGCTGCAATGTTTGCCGGTTGCTGACCGTAAAAACGGGCCGCAAGTTGGGCATACCGTTTGCGCGGGTTTTCCACCGGAATTAGCGGAACAGTTGCCGCTGTTGGTTTGGGGGTTCCATCCTTTGCAAGGATGGCCGCAGCACCAAGTTTGATCGCATCAGCGATATATTTGGAACCGTCATCTCGGGCACCAGAAAGAGCGGCAAACATATAGCCGTCCTTAACGTTGCGTGAGTCTGCTGTCAGGCCCGAAATGTTCGGGTCCTGTCCTTCGGCATGTTTAAGTGCCGCTTGATCACCTGCCATGAGCTCAGAAAGACGCAAGCTTGCGTTCCCCCTTGCGAAGTTCAATCTGCAACGCTTGCTCGATCTCCGGCGCCTTCGCATTCGCCGGTTCAATGCCCAAAAGGGGAGCAATACGTGTCACAACCTTGCCAACCGCAGGGGCGGACACCCAGCCTGCTGTGGCAAATCCATACGTTTCTTTGGTGCCTTTGGGCTCGTCTAACGTCACCAGAACCACATATTTCGGGTCCTGCATCGGGAAGGCGGCGACAAAGGTCGACATGCGGGCGTTCTTTACGTAGCGCCCGTTCACTAGTTTCTCCGAGGTGCCGGTCTTCCCGCCAAGGAAGTACCCGGCCACTTCGGCCTTTTTACCTGAGCCCTCGGTTACAACCAGGCGCATCAAGCGTCGTAATTGTTCCGAAGTTTGCTGGGAAAACACGCGTTCACCTGCCGGTGCGCCATCTTGTTTAAGGATGGTCGCAGGGCGGCGAATACCACCATTGACGATGGTGGAAATGCCACTGACAACCTGAAGCGGGGTCACAGCCAAACCATGACCAAACGAAATCGTCATGGTGTTGATCTCGCGCCATGGATTGGGCACAAGCGGTCCGCCAACTTCAGGAAGCTCGATCTGTGGTTTGTCGAGCATGCCAAGTTTTTTGAGATATTTTTGCTGGTTATCGCCGCCAAAGGCCATGGCCATCCGGGCAGAACCAATGTTGGAGCTGTGCACGAGAATTTCCGGCACGGTCAGCCAACGGTTTTCGGCGTGATAATCGCGGATCGAGAACCGGGCAATCCGAAGCGGTTCTGTCGCGTCATAGACCGAATTTAACGTCGCGGTTCCGGTTTCAAGTGCGATTGCGGTGTTAAACAGTTTAAACACCGACCCCATTTCATAAACGCCCAACGTCGAACGATTGAAACGCGCATCGGCGGGGGCTTGCCCCGGACGGTGCGGGTCGAAATTCGGAAGGGATGTCATCGCAACAACTTCGCCGGTATAAACATCCATGACCAACCCAGCAGCACCAACAGCACTATAGGTTTCCATGGCACTTTCGACTTCTTCCTCAAGCGCATATTGCACACGGGTATCAAGCGAAAGTTCAAGCGGGCCGTTATTGATACGAAGTTCGTTATCAAATTTACGTTCGGCACCGGCAATGCCGTTGTTATCAATATCGGTAAAGCCAAGCGCATGTGAGAACAGGCGGCCATGAGGATAAACACGGCGTTCTTCACGCTGGAAATTCAATCCCGGAACACCCAGCGAGTTAACTTCATATTGCTGTTCAGGTGTCAGGTTACGGCGCAGCCAGACAAAGGCCTTGCGCGAACTTAAATGCCGGATCAGCGTATCGCGATCCAGATCGGGCAAAACGGTCAGCAACTGATCGGCTGATTCAACCGGGTCCTTAACAACACGCGCATCAGCATAAAGCGAATTGGTCGGAAGATCGGTCGCCAGCAAGATGCCGTTGCGATCAACAATGTCGGCACGTTCGGTTTTAAGTTCGCGGGTATCGGTGCCCGATGCGACTGCCGGTTCATTGCCTTGGCGCAAGACGGATGCATCAACCAGACCATAAGTGATCCAGCAAAAACCGATGATGAACATCGCACCGGTGATGAAAATGCGGTTGCGCGCGGTTTCAAGTGCAAGACGCTCGCGCTGGTCCGGGCCAAGTTCCGGGCGGTCACCGCGCAGCCAGTATGAGAACCGTGTGAAGCTCATTGTGCGCCTCCGGTCTGTGCTGCGACAGATGGGGCATCAATGATCATGGCATCAGCCGCTTCGTCATACATCAGATCCCCCGGACGTGGGCGCGGGATCGGAAGAAACGCAACAGCTTCACCGAATTTATCAATGCGGTACTGATGAAGATCAGCATCTTCGGGAAGATCGTCGATGCTGGCCATCTGCAGCACTTTGATCTGATCAAGGCTAAGATATTCTTGCGACAGCCGTTCAATCCGTTCGGGATTGTTCAGATAGCTCCATTCAGCCTGAAGCACATGGATGCTTTCTTGCTCGGCCAGAATGTTTGACTGAATTTCGGCGTAACGCTTTTCAAGACGTTCGACTTCGTGGCTGACCCAATAGGTGCCCGCACCAATCAGAATGGTCAGGAAAAGACCGATGATGGTTACCGCACGGGTCATTTCTGCCCTCCTTGCGGTGTGGCGGGCTGTTCATTGCGTGATACTGCGCGCAGTTTGGCTGATCGTGCACGCGGGTTTGCGCGAATTTCGTCCTTTTGACCTGTCACGGCTTTGCGTGTGATGGTCGTAAAGGTCGGAATGGCGACTTCTGGTTCGCCGGGCAGGCGGCGCGACATTTTGCGCGGATCACCCGAACGCGCCTTCATAAACGTTTTAACCTGACGGTCTTCAAGCGAATGGAACGTCACAACCACCAAACGCCCGCCGGGATTCAAAAGATGTTCAGCCGCATCCATCGCGCGTTCAAGTTCGCCCAACTCATCATTCACATAGATGCGCAGGGCTTGAAACGTGCGGGTGGCTGGATCAATGCCATCTTTTGATTTGCGCACGACCGAACGAACCGCACGGGCAAGTTGGGATGTCGTGGTAAAGGGTTCTTCAGCGCGCATTTCAATGATCTTGTGCGCGACCTTGCGTGAAGCACGTTCTTCGCCATAACGATAAATGACGTTGGCGATATCTTCTTCTTCGGCGGTGTTGATGAAATCGGCCGCTGTTGGGCCAGACATCGACATGCGCATGTCAAGCGGGCCGTCGGTGCGGAATGAAAAACCGCGATCGGCCTGATCGATCTGCATGGATGAAACGCCGATATCAAGAACGATACCGTCAACTTTTTGCGCACCGGCAGCCGGGATCAAACGACCCATATCGCCAAAGCAACCTTCAACCATATGAAAGCGGCCATCATATTCGGCGGCAAATTTCTGGCCTGTGGCAACTGCACTTGGGTCGCGATCTATGCCGTAAAGCTCACATTTGGCAGAATCAAGAATGGCGCGGGAATAACCGCCTGCGCCAAAGGTGCCGTCAACCATGATTTCGCCGTCGCGTGGTGCAAGTGCTTCTAGCACCTCGCGCAGCAAGACCGGTTTGTGTGGGCGGTCTCCTGTGGCAAAGCTGATGTCGTTATCGCTCATGATGCGTCCTCCTCGGTTGGGGCGCCGGGACGTGCGCCTTGCGGGAGTTCAGCCATCGGTTTGAGCTTAAGCGTCGCACCACGGTTCAATGTGCGGGTCCGGCTGGCATCTTGCAGGGGCTTGAAGATGTCCGGGTTCCACAAACGGAAGGTGCGACCACGGCCGACAAAGGCGACCTGATCTTCGATGTGGGCGAATTCGATTAATTCAGCGGGCAGAATGATGCGGCCTTCGCCGTCATAAGGCAGCATATGCGACGACCCAAGGATGGTATCGGCCAGATCGTCAGCTTCATCCGAGAACATATCAAGTTCATCAAGGGATGCTGCTATGCGCTCCATATGGCTATGGCTACAGCCTTCAAGCGCGCTTTCCTTGTGGGATTGGTACAGGTAAATGCCAGCGAACTGTTCTTGGTCAAGGGCCGCACGGAACCGTTTCGGGACGGATACGCGCCCCTTCCGGTCCAGCTTGTGAATGTGCGTCCCTGTGAACAGCACTTCGCCATTCCCCTGATCAAAAAATCCGTCTTCAAATCAGAACCCCAAATGAGTGGTCATGTGACCGATCGCTGTTTGAATTGGATATGCCCCGCATGACACAGAATTTGTGCCTATTAATGGGGTACCATGGGAAATGATGGGGGTCAATGGGATTTGATGGGTTGGAATATGACGTTTTAGCGCATTTCCGCGGATTCTGCGGTACATGCAAAAAGCCTGAATTCAGCCAAAAACATGCGAAATCACGATCTTATCCATAACTTGCCCATAAAATCCCAAATGCGTTCCATGGGGTCCCATGGGAAGACCATTAAAAAACCTGTTTTCGGGTTTTTATGGGATCCATACGGTTTTGGAATTTGGTGGGCTTTTCGAAGACAATTTGCGATTTGGTCGTCAATCGGGTTTGATGCGCGGGCAAACTCCTGCAGAATATCGGGAAGAGGTTTGATTGATAAGAATCTCAGATCGCCGTATGGCCGATCGTCCCTCATTCATTTGGGATGCTGCGTGTGCAATCTGATGTCATGTGCGTGTCTTAAGTTTGGTCGTCACTTTCTGGCGCGGGGCAGCGTCAGTGAAATGAAGGAAGCGATTGTTGCGGATAAAAGCTGCCACTTTATTAATGGGTTGTGCATTTTTAGGCATGGTTGCGATACCCGGCCTTAATTTTGGCAACGATGGTTCTGCTTTCGCACAGGGGTTAACGCTTGATAAGGCGGGCAGCAGTTCAACTTCGCCAGAAGTTTCATCGCCTCAAATGCGTGAACTGCTTCCGCTGATCATGCAGCAATTGCAAAATAATCCTGAATTGATGTCGCAATTTGGTCTTGGCGGGTTATCGGGCCTTAGTGGGGTGGATGGGGCAACTGGTGCGACCGGTTTGCCCGGTTTGTCAGGTGTTTCTGGCGATGGGGCGGCAAATGTTCCGGGGTTAAATGAAGCGATCGCCAAGGCGCTGGCCCAGAAAAATGGCGGTGCCGGTGTTGTGCCATCGGGCATTCCAGAACAGGTAAAGCTTTACCGCGATCAATATCATCCGATTGATATTGATCAGGATGGGCGTATCAATGCTGACGAAGCAGCGTCTTATTCAAGCTGGATGTTTCGCCGGCGCGATATTAATGGCGATAATGTTCTGATTGGTCGTGAATTTGCCGCTGTGGAACAATTGCCGGGATCGGCAGAAGCCAACCGTCAGCGATTGCGCACCGAAAGCCGCCGTCTGGAAATCCTGTTTCCGGAATTTGATGCCAATAGTGACAGCATGATCAGCAAAGACGAATTCCTTGATCAGGTGCGTCTGACCTATGACGATAAACGTGGGGCCACCCTGGACCTTGATCCGTTTACGTTCCAAACGGTGCTGCCCTTTTAGGAAGGACCGTCATCGAACGATCATTGGTTTGAATGTGCTAATTCGGGTTGGATGACCGCGCAAACAGCATATGGCAATAAAACAATAATCTGGTATTCGTCCCAAACGGCAAGCCAGCATGGATGGAGAAAGATTTATGGACACCAACGAATTTTTTGCCCCGGTGCGTTCGACGTCTGATGCTGGCGAAGCTGGCGATGTTGCAGCAGATGGTTCTACCGACACTGTTGATGTTAGCGCTAACACCGCAGCCGATGCCGACAAAAAGGCAGTGGATAAAGCAGCCTCTTCTTCTGGCGCGGTGCCAAAAGTAGCCGCGACAAAGGCTGAACGCCAACCGGTTTGGATTGATCTTCTTTCGCCGACCACCGATGAAATTCAGGGCATTGAAGAGCGGTTCGGCATCGAAGTGCCAACCCGCGAGGAAATGCAGGAAATCGAGCTTTCCTCGCGCTTGTATGACGAGGAGGGCGCGCTATTCATGACCGTATCGGTTTTAAACCGTGCGACGACGGATGCGCCGCAAACCACGGCTGTCACGTTCATTCTGGTCAAGAAAACCCTGATTACGCTTCGCTATGCTGATCCGGTGCCGTTCAAAACCTTTATCCGCCGGGTAAATCGTAGCCCGTCGCTTGCAAACAGTGCCGAGGCGGTTTTGTTTGGGTTGCTTGAACAGATCGTTGATCGTTTGGCCGATGTGATGGAACAAACAGCAGTCGATCTTGAAGGCCTGTCAAATGAGGTCTTTGCCAATCCAGAAGACGGCGGGTCCGATCAAGGACACCGTGAAACCCTGCGTCAGATTGGGCGCACCGGTAACTTGTCAGGCAAGGCCAAGGATAGTTTGCTTAACCTGCATCGTTTGGGGTTGTTTCTATCAACACAGACCCGGCTTAAGAAAGATGCCAAAGCCCGGCTTAAGGTTATTTCGCGCGATATTGTGTCGATTACCGAACATGCCAATTTCATCGCCAACAAAGTCACCTTCCTGCTTGATGCGACCCTTGGCATGATCAGTCTTGAACAAAACAACATTATCAAGATTTTCTCGGTCGCCGCAGCAGCATTTCTGCCGCCAACCTTGATTGCCAGCATCTATGGGATGAATTTTGATGTTATGCCCGAACTTAGTTGGCAGTTTGGCTATCCGTTGGCGATTGGCTTGATGATCCTGTCGGCGGTGCTTCCATTGCTGTATTTCAAACGCAAAGGCTGGCTTTAAGTCATTTGGCGAAATTGGTGGGGTGTTTGTCATGTTCGCCAGATATTTTATCGCTAAAATGACCGGCCCAACCACCTATTACACTTTCACCCCAGATACCGGAGCCCCGAAATGAGCCAGACCGCCTTGATCTTGATCGATTGGCAGCAAGGATTTGATGATTTTGATTATTGGGGCAACCGCAACAATCCGGACGCTGAAATCAATGGCGAGAAGCTGCTGTCGCATTGGCGCAAAACAGGGCAGCCGATTTTTCATGTAAAGCATGATTCTACCGAACCAAAATCGCGTTTGTATCCTGATAATGCGGGTAACAAGATCAAAGCCGCACTTGCGCCGATCAAGGATGAGCCCGTCTATGGCAAGAACGTCAATTCGGCCTTTATCGGTACCAGTTTTGAAGCCGATTTGCGCGCGCGGGGCATTTCGAAACTCGTCCTGTGTGGGCTTACAACTGATCATTGCGTCAATACAACCACGCGCATGGCAGGCAATCTTGGTTTTGATGCCATTATTGCATCGGATGCCTGCGCAACGTTTGATCGTCATCTGCCGGACGGGCGGGTGTTTAAGGCTGATCTGGTTCATGACGTTGCCCTTTCCAGCCTGAATGAAGAGTTTGCTGCTGTGAAAACCGTTGATCAGATCATTTCTGGCTGATCGGCGATTGACTTGCGTTCTCAAGTGAAGCAATTTCGGCCCCTGATTCCCGCAGAAGGTGCGCCCCATGACCAAGATCGATACCCAAGACAAACTCCGTGACCTTTACGGAGAACCGATGGGACTGGCTGTTGCCAAATGCCTGTCCAAGCTGGACCCGCATTGCAAACATTTCATCGAACTTGCACCTTTTGCCGTGATTTCATCGGCGGATGCCAAAGGGGATGCTGATGTTAGTCCACGCGGCGACGGGCCGGGATTCATCAAGGTGATTGATGACAATACGATTGTGATGCCTGATCGACCGGGCAACAACCGTATCGATACCTTGTCAAACATCATTGAAAACCCGAAAGTCGGGATGCTGTTTTTTGTGCCCGGTGTTAATGAAACGCTGCGTTTAAACGGCATAGCTGAAATCAGCACGGACGCTGATTTGTTGGGTTTGTTTGCCGATACACCAAGAGCCCCGATTGCCGTGGTTAAAGTTACGGTCGAGGAAGTCTTCCTGCATTGTGCCAAATCACTGATGCGGTCGAAATTGTGGGATGTAAACGCGCAGATCGAACGCAAGACGTTGCCGACCCTTGGCAAGATGGTCAAGGATCAGACCGCTGCTGATATTCCAGTCGGAACTCAGGAAGAAGTCGATAAATATTTCGCCCAATCGATTGCAGAGCGCGGCTAAGCTTGCTGTTTGCGAATGTTGATGAATGCAAGGCGATGACCCTTTGGGTGTCATCGCCTTTTGTCATTTGGCGAAAGAAAATAAGACCAGATGGCCTGTAAGCCGGGTTCTGTCCATGCGGCGAACCGCACTGGATGACTATTCATCTGGGACGTCCGTCGCCGAACGCCTCCTGCAACCAACCCGAATGGTGGTGCGAAAACCCACCTGCCGACAATGCCGAAGCACCCGGCCGACCATTCCTATTAGGTTTTGCTCCCGGTGGGGTTTACCATGCGTCCCGCATTGCTGAAGGACCGGTGCGCTCTTACCGCACCCTTTCACCCTTACCGGATGGCTTGCGCGATCCGGCGGTATCCTCTCTGTGGCACTTTCCCTAGGGTCGCCCCCGCCAGACGTTATCTGGCACCGTGTTTCCGTGGAGCCCGGACTTTCCTCCCCCGCTGCAAGCAGCAAGGGCAGCCATCCGGCCATCTGGTGGTGCGGATGTAGGTTACATCGTGCGTTGCGTCAAGAAAAAGCGGTGCAAAATGCGCTAGAGACACTGCTGGGGAAAGACCGGTTGGTGCTGGGCCGTTTATCAGGATGTTTTGTTTGCCAATGCCTTGGCAATGCCCATGCACTCACCATCAACCACGCCGGAAATGTTGGATGGTCGCCAATGGCGTTGAAAGGCAATGTATCTGCTGGCGCGATAGGCATCGCGTTGCGCATCGGTGATGCCATCAGCAGGCTTGCCATATCCGATTTGATCAAGCAGTCGATCAAATTCCGGCAAATCGATTTTCAGCAAATCGGCTGGCGCGGTTTGTTCGGTGTCTGGCCAAAGACCAATGCCGTTCTCTGCCAGAAGTTTCCATGGGAAAAGCTCGCCGGGGTCTTCTTTGCGATCAGGGGCCATATCGGAATGGGCAATGATACGGTTTGTTGGAATATCGTGGCGGGTCAAAATATCCTGACAAAGGGCAATGAGTGATGCAATTTGATCATCGGGAAACGGACGATAGCCAAATTCATGGCCGGGATTGACGATTTCAATGCCAATGGAATGCGAATTGACATCAAGGCAATCCTGCCAAATTCCGCGCCCTGCATGCCATGCGCGCTTTTCCTCATCGACCAGCCGAAAGATGCGACCATCTTCTTTGATCAGATAATGACTTGAGACGGAGCTATCAGGATCGCACAGGCGATCAAGCGCGTCTTTTGCGCTTTGCATGCCGGTATAGTGCAAGACAAGGATATCTATCGGGCAACCGTCCGGGCGAGGACCGAAATTGGGGGACGGGTGATTGATCACGTTTTTCAAAACCCCACCCCTGATATCCGCATCCGTCATATGGATCAGTCCATCCCTTGCGTTTTTCGTTGTACTGGTTTGCGCAACATGATCACGGTAACGCCGCACAGAACAACGATGCTGCCAATGATTTTAAGCATTGAGAATGTCTCGTCAAATATGACGAATGACCCCAGAACGCTAATAACCGGTGCAAGCAGGGACCAAGGTACGACCGAATTGACATCCTGTGTTTTCAGCAAATGATACCAAAACCCATAAGCAACAATCGATGACATGACGACGGTGAAGCTAAGGTTTGCCCACGCAACCCAACTTGCCGTCATCACAGCATCGAACGCATCTGGTTCGAAGATCAGGGAAAGCAAAAGCAATTGCGGGGCAGCCATCAAGGCCATCCAGCCATTAAGTTCGAATGTGTTGATTTCGCCAATTTTCTTGATCATGACATTGGCAACGGCCCACATGAAGGCGGCAAACACCACCAAAAGAAGCGGCAATTGCAAGTGGGTCATGGTCGGGTCCCAAAACATGATCGTGACCCCGATAAAGGCCAGTGCCATGCCCGATAAACGTTTCCATCCCAGCCGGTCATTAAAGAAATAGGTCGCCAACATTGATGAGAAAGGCACACCCAGCAGAATGATAATCGCCACCGGCCCAGCATCAATCATTGAAAGCGCGAAGAACAATACGCCAAAATGAAGAGAACCAAACGTGACCGATATAATGGCGAGCTTAGCAAGGTATTTGCGCGGCATTTTAACGAACGGCACAAGAAGAATGGCGACAGCAGCAAAGCGGATCGCGGTCAACATGAATGGTGGAATTTCACCAACCGCACCTTTGACCGTAAGCATATTAATGCCCCAGATCACGGCAACGGACAGGGCCATAAGGACGGCTTTTAGGGGCATTGTGCGGGCTTTCGGCAAATGGGCAAAACACAGCAAGTGCTGCCTTGGGTGACATTAGCCCGCAATCAACCCGATGCCATAAAATGGCGGGCTGCGAAATGCGGGAGTAGGTCCCTTGTCATCTGTTTGGTGGCAAACGACAAATGAGTTCTTTTCAACTTGGCTGTCTATTTTTCAAAGCGATTTTGACGCAACTACCCACGCGGGTAAAGCACCGCTTAGATAGTATGTTGTCGAAAGAGGCTTTTACAGCAGGGAGTTTGGCGGGTTTTGCCTATGCCAGTCCAAGTTCTTCGCGCAGCATTTCAAGTTCCAGCCAGCGTTCTTCAGATGCCGCAAGTTCACTGCGTGCTGCATCAAGGCGATCAACCTTTTTTTGGAAATTATCAGGTTCCTTGGAGAACAGCTCGCTGTCTGACAGGGCTGCTTCAAGGGTTTTGATTTCTTTTTCCAGTTTGGCCATGTCACCTGGCAGATTGTCGTATTCGCGCTGGTCCTTGTAGCTCATCTTCGCTTTGGCAGGGGCTTTGGATTTTGGGCCACTATTACCAGATGGTTTCTTGCCAAGTTTGCCAAGGGTCTTGTCATCTTTTGGCGCTTCAGCGCGGGACAATTTACGCTGTGCTATGTAATCGGAATACCCGCCGGCATATTCAACAGCAACACCGTCGCCTTCCATAACGATAGACGAGGTCACAACGCGATCAAGGAAGTCACGATCATGGCTGACCAGAAGCAGAGTGCCTTCGTAATCATCAAGCATTTCCTGCAACAGATCGAGCGTATCCATATCAAGATCGTTGGTCGGCTCATCCATGATCAGAAGGTTGGTCGGCTTTGCAAGCTGTTTGGCAAGCAACAGACGGTTGCGCTCCCCACCCGAAAGTGCACCAACCGGGCTTCTTGCCTGTTTTTCATCAAACAGGAAATCACGCAGGTAGCTTACGACATGGCGCGGGTTGCCACGCACCATGACCTGATCGCCACCAACATCGCACAATGTATCCCAAAGGGTTTTTTCATCATCAAGTGCGACGCGCTTCTGATCAAAGTAACTTGCATTCAAGTTGGTGCCGATTTTGATCGTGCCGCTATCAGGTTCGATTTGACCGGTCAGCAATTTCAAAAGCGTGGTTTTACCCGCACCATTCGGGCCGATAATGCCCACCTTGTCGCCGCGCAGAATGCGGGTTGAAAAGTCTGCAATGATCTGACGGTCGCCAAATGACTTGGAGATGTCGGTTGCTTCGATCACGACTTTACCCGATGCAGAACCGGCATCAGCCGCAAGGGACACATTGCCAATGCGATCAACCTGTTTGGATCGCTGTTCGCGCATGTCATAAAGACGGCGCAGACGTCCCTGATTACGTTTGCGGCGTGCGGAAATGCCCTGTACGGACCAAACCGTTTCCTTGGCGATCAGTTTATCAAGTTTGGCGCGTTCTTCGGATTCCTTGCGATAGATTTCCTCAGACCATTCTTCAAATTTGGCGAAGTTAAGCGATCCTTGATGCATAACCCCACGGTCAAGCCATAGAATCCCGTTGGAAACCGCGTTTAGAAATGCACGGTCGTGCGAGATCACGACAACAGCGCCGCGGAAATTCTTAATCTCACCTTCAAGCCATTCAATCGTTGGCAAATCAAGATGGTTGGTCGGTTCATCAAGCAGCAAAACCTGTGGGTCGGCAATCAGCGCACGCGCAATCGCAGCACGGCGACCTTCGCCACCGGAAAGCTGTTTGGGATCGGCTTTTGGGTCGATGTCAACAGATGCCAACAACATGTCTGAACGATAGGAATATTCTTCTTCATGCTCATCAAGGGCAGAAAGAACAAAATCCTCGACCGTGTCATAGCCATCAAACTTCGGTTCCTGATTTAGGTAAGCGACCTTGCAGCCTGGTTGAACGAACCGTTCGCCACCGTCGGCTTCGATTTCGCCAGCGATGATTTTAAGCAGGGTCGACTTACCACCACCATTCCGCCCGACAAGACACAGACGGTCGCGTTCACCGATGGCAAAGGAGACATCGGAAAACAGATCATTCCCGCCAAAGGTCAGGTGAATGTCGTTAATATTGATCAGCGGTGGCGCCATGGAAAAACCGATAAGCTTGAGAATAGAAAAATGGTCAGAATGACTGGCCCCTTGCAAACAGCAAATCTGATGCCGTTGCAAGGGAAATCATTTTTTTGGGGACCGCACGGGCAGTTTTATCGTCAGCGGATACCACGTTCCTTGCGGATTTGATCCCATGCGGCGTTGATGCGGGCCATTTTTTCATTGGCCTGTTCAACGAATTCCGCTGGCATGCCTTTGGCCATCAAGGTGTCAGGATGGTTTTCGCGTGACAGTTTTCGATGGGCAGTTTTTAGATCGTCATCGCTGGCATCGCGCGCCAGCCCCAACTGTTCATACGGGTCAGGACCGTTTGTTGAGGTAAAGGCGTGATGGACGCGATCAAAATCAATGTCGGCAAAGCCAAAGATATGCGCGACTTTTTTCAAAAAATCCTGTTCGGCCGGGTGCAATTCACCATCAGCCATCGCAATCTGATACAGAGATTCAAGAATGCCTTCGAGCAAGGCACGTTCACCGCGGAACATTGTTGCGATCTGACGGGCATATATTTCAAATCCGTCTGATGATGAACGCGCCATATCAAAGATGCGGCCAACATTCTTTTCCTCGCCCGGCGGGATGTGGAATACACGTTTGAACGTGTTGACTTCATCACGACTGACATGACCATCGACTTTGGCCATTTTGGCCGCCAGTACAATGACGCCGGTTGCAAAGGCGACCTGACGTGGGTCATGACCGCCAATATGCGGGCCATTTGCGCTGTTTTTGATTTTGTCGACAACATGTCCGGCCGCGGTGCCAAGGATTGCGCCCAATGGCCCGCCCAAGGCAAAACCAGCGGCCCCACCAATAATTTTGCCCCAGATGCTCATGGGTGATTTACGTCCTGCTTTCTGTGATGCGTGATGCGGATTTCAAAGGGAATAACAACCATATCACCTTTGCCAAAACACCAACATAGTTCGTAGATATCGGAAATAAATGGTGGAATTACGATTTTGGGTACCCAAATGACATGTTAATAACCTTTGGTATTATACTTAAGTGTTCATTGATCTACCAAAGGTAGAGTGATTCTATCAGGCGAAATAAGAAAACTATAATAACAGGCCAGAACTGTAAAATTGGGGTGGAAGTATGTCTTTTTTGTCGCGTATGAAGCTTGTTTATCAGATCTCGTTGCTCAGCATCGTAGCTTTGGTGATTTTTGCGATCGTGGGAACAACATTGTATTTTGCCGATGAGCAACGCCAGTCTGCTCAACTGACGGCAAAGGCCGCTCAGGCGGATCAATTGACTGTCGGTGAAATTTCCCGTGAATTTCTGAATGCTCGCCGTCGTGAGAAGGATTTTATTTTACGGCGAAGTGAAGATTATGTCACAGCACACGGCCAATCTGCTGTTGCTGTGCGTGCCGGGCTTGACAATTTAGCTGGACGCGAAGAACTGGGCGCGCTTTTGGCGAATGTCGAAGAAGCGCGGACGGCCTTTGAAAGCTATGTGAGTGAATTTGCTGCTGTGGTTGAGCTACAGCGCAAAGTCGGGCTTGATCAGAATACTGGTTTGCTTGGTGAAATGCGCAATGCCGCATCCGAGGTCGAAAAAGCCCTTGGCGAGGTTGCGAAATTCGAAGCGATGCTGGGGCTTTCCGATACCAAAGACTTATCCATTGCGGTGTTGAAGATGCGCCGCGATGAAAAGGATTTCCTTGCGCGTCTTGATCCAATCTATATCCAAAACGTCGAGGCAACGTCAAAAGAGTTCGCAGCAGCCCTTAAAAAGGCAGGCAGCATTCAGGACGATAAGAAGGCCCAGCTTGGCAAGCTGATGGATTCATATGTGTCAGACTTCAAGGCGCTGGCCGAAGCAACGCTTGCGCGCGAAGAATCCCTGAAACGGCTAAGTGTCTATTATTCTGCCGTCGAGCCGATCCTTGATGCACTAAGTTCGGAAATCGGCAAGGTTGCTGAAAGCATGCAGTTGCGCGCCGATGATATCGCACATACCGGTGTGCAAATCACATTTGGTATCTTTGTTGCCGGTGCGGTTATCCTGATCTTGCTTTCAATCATTCTTGCCCGCGCGATTGTCAGCGCGATAACCGGCCTGACAACCAAAATGGCACGGCTTGCGAAGAATGACTTTGACGTCAATCTTGACGAGGCAGATCGCAAAGACGAGATCGGCGAAATGGGCCGGTCGGTCGTCGTGTTCCGTGAGAACGGTCTTGAGCGGCAAAAGCTTGAAGAACAGCAACGCGACCTTGATGAAAAGCAACGCCAACGCATTGAAGTGCAAGAACAACATATTCGTGAATTCGACAATGATGTTGTTGCCATGATGAGCGAGGTCGGAACGGCGGTTCAGCAGCTCCATTCTGTATCGGATGTCTTGCGCCGAAGTGCATCGACTGCGAATGAGCAATCTGTAACCGTCTCGGCCGGAACCGAAGAAGCATCGTCTAATGTGCAACTGGTTGCGACAGCCGCAACCGAACTTTCGGCTTCTATCCATGAAATTGCAGGACAGGTCAGTGATACGTCCCAGATGGCGATTTCGGCCAGTGAACGCGCACAGACAACCAATGATGATATTCAAGGGTTGAATGCTGCGGCTGTGCGCATCGGTGAGGTCATTGGTCTGATCAATGACATTGCGGGGCAAACCAATCTTCTGGCACTTAACGCAACAATTGAAGCCGCACGGGCAGGGGAAGCAGGCAAAGGCTTTGCGGTGGTGGCAAGCGAGGTTAAGAACCTCGCAAATCAAACGGCAAAGGCGACCGAAGATATCACTGTTCAGATTAATGGTATCCAACAGGCAACGCAGTCGGCTGTTGGTGCGATTGATGAAATTGTTCGCATGATCAGCGATATTAGCGAACGGGCATCAAGTGTGGCCGCGGCGGTCGAACAACAAACGGTTGCCACAAGCGAAATCTCTCAGAATGTTGAACAGGCAGCTTCGGCGACCAGCGAGATTTCTGCTGCCATGCAGGGCGTTTCTGCCGCTGTGGAGGATACGACCAACGCAGCAAGTGAAGTTCGTGGGTCTGCTGATAACTTGGGAACGCAAAGTGACAGCCTAAGCGCGCGAATTGATCATTTCCTTGAACGGATGCGTGCGGTTACTTGATGAATATCACTTTTAAGTCTGAATATTTATATGGCCCAAAAAGGGGGAAGGCAAAGCCTTCCCCCTTTTATATTTTGTGTCTTCTTAGAAGTGCTGTTGCCATCTGCAGGCCAAAGCCGGAGGGAATTATACAATGACCTCAACGCGTTGCCAAAGCCGCAGAAAACAGCCATTTGTCACATAATTGTAACATTGATGGTTTGATAGACCGGCAGGGTCATCTCAGATGGGGGATGTGGATTGAGATGACGTTTTCCTGCTTTGTCTTTTGACGTGGTCCTGTGCTTGTTTGGTCGTAATCAGTGCTTAAGTAGTAGCTCAGTTTTGTAAACTGGGGGCTGAAATGAATTTCCTATCTCGTATCCGGCTACTGTATCAAATTTCACTGATTGGTGCCGTTGCACTTGTAATTTTTGTCGTGGTGGGGGCTGTGCAGTTTGTTGCAAATCAGCAACGCCATGCAGCACAAGTTGTGGCAGACAATGCGTTTGAAGATAAACTGGTTGCCGATGCAATATCGCGTGATTTCCTGAATGCACGCCGACGCGAAAAAGACTTCTTGCTTCGGCTTGATGAGAAATACATCACCCAGCATGCAGAGGTCGTTGAACGTGTGAATGCGGGATTGGAACAGCTTGAAACTTCTCCTCAATTAGAAGCTTATGACGCTGAGCTAGCCCAGATCAGAGAAGCTTTCGCCAACTATGCAAACGAATTTACCACAATCGTAACTTTGCAGCGCGAAATCGGGTTTGATGAAGAAGGCGGCCTTTTGGGAAGCCTACGTGGATCGGTTCACAACGTTGAAGAAGCGTTGAAGAAATATAGTGCTGATAAGCTGACGATCATCATGTTGATGATGCGTCGGCACGAGAAGGACTTTCTCGCCCGCATAGATGAAAAATATGTCGGCCGGATTGATAGTCGCTTGGCTGAATTCGGACCGGCACTTGCCGGGTCAAATATACCGGCAGCAGAAAAGGCCGATATTACTAAACTAATGAATTCCTATGTCAGCGACTTTAAGGCGCTGGCGGCAAAAATTCTGCTACGTAATTCCGAACTGGGATCGCTGTCTGATTACTATGCGCAGGCCGAGCCGATCCTTGATGGGTTAAGTGCATCCATTGCGGAAACAGCACTTGCAGACAAGCAGCGTGCCGAGACAATTGCGGCAAACAGTCTGGCTGTAACGGTTGCGATGTATATTATTGGTGTGTTCGCCTTGTTGGGGCTTTCATTCTTGCTGTCGCGTGCGATCGTTAAAGCAATCGCTGGTCTAACGACCAAGATGACACGTCTTGCCGACAATGACTTTGACGTTGATGTACACGAAATCAAACGTGCCGACGAAATTGGCGAGATGGGGCGCGCTGTTCTTATTTTCCGTGAAAACGGGATTGAACGGGCCAAGCTTGAAGCTGCGGAAAAACAGCGCGAAGCAGAACGCCGTAAACGGATGCAAACGCAAGAACAGTATATTCAGGAGTTTGATAAGGCTGTTGTTGCCGTGATGGTCGATGTTAATACAGCAGTGAAACAGCTTCATCAGGTATCGAATGTCTTGCGCAGCAGTGCTGACACTGCGGCAACTCAATCCATGGCGGTGTCGTCTGGTGCAGAAGAAGCATCGGCAAATGTGCAGTTGGTGGCAACAGCGGCAACTGAACTTTCGGCATCAATCAACGAGATTTCCGGTCAGGTCAGTGAAACGTCAAGCATGGCGCTTTCCGCAACTGAACGTGCGCGCAGCACCAATGACAATACTCAGGGCTTGAATGACTCTGCCCTTAAAATTGGCGAGGTCATTGGTCTTATCAGTGATATTGCCGGTCAAACCAATCTTTTGGCGTTGAATGCCACAATTGAAGCAGCCCGTGCCGGGGATGCTGGCAAGGGATTTGCCGTGGTCGCAAGCGAGGTTAAAAATCTCGCCAATCAAACCGCAAAGGCAACTGAAGACATCACCGTTCAGATCAATGAGATTCAACAGGCAACTGGTATAGCTGTAAGTGCAATTGACGAAATCGTCACCATGATTTCTGATATCAGCGAACGTGCAGCAGCTGTTGCGGCAGCAGTTGAAGAACAAACCGTTGCAACAAGCGAAATTTCACAAAATGTCGAGCAGGCAGCGACAGGTACTCAGGAAATTTCGTCTGCGATGCAGGGGGTTTCGGCAGCGGTGAGCGAAACGAATAATGCAGCAACAGAAGTGAACGCATCGGCAGAGAATCTGGGTAAGCAAAACAACGATCTAAGGTCACAGATTGATGGGTTCTTGGAACGCATGCGATCACTTTGATGATGAATTGTCGATAATGATAGGCGGCTAGGGCTTTACCTAGTCGCCTTTATTGCGATAAAATTCCGGTAAAGTTACGATGATTTCAGATGAAATCGACGACAACAGATATGAATAAATGAAGGTAGGGAACGTCGGATGGCTGATAAACCGCGTATTGTCTCATCATCACATCTTGTTTCGGAGCGTGCCGCCGAACTTTCCGAACTTGAATTTGCCCTGATCTTGTCGGGGAATGCGTTTAACCGTTGGATGGTGCGCTGCATGCGGGCGGCCGGGATGCCTGATGTTTCCGTGCTTGATATTCTTGTGCTGCATAATGTCAATTCACGTGAACGCGAAAAAAGCCTGTCTGAAGTCTGTTTCGTTCTGAATGTCGAAGACAGCCACCTTGTGAACTACTCCCTGAAAAAACTTCGCAAGCTTGGTCTGGTCGAAGGTGTGAAGCGTGGCAAGGAAGTGCATTACGGCACAACCGCGGATGGGCGCGCAATGTGTGAAAAATACCGCGAAGTCCGCGAAGCTTGTCTGGTTGAAACGTTCCAGCGCCTTGGGGTGAACAGCGAAGAAGTCGGCGACGTTGCCAAAACCCTGCGTGCGATTTCAGGTGTCTATGATCAGGCATCGCGCGCGGCGAGCGCTATGTAGTACGCGCCATCCCCGAAACGAGCTAAAAATACAAAATCAACGGACCGATCTGCGGTGAGGTGATTTGTAATACAGAATCTTACGAGCGGTCATTCTTCGGAATTACCGCTCGTTTTGTATCTGGTCCCCTGAAACAGGGATATTTGTCGTGCCATCTATCAATTGTCTAAACGACTGTAGGTAAGGAAATGCAAGGGGTTGGGGTAGGTGGAAGAATAGCGGGTTGCAGTTTTTGCATGGTAGTCATGAAACAACATTGACAATTTGTCAGTAAAATGTGCTTAATGTGTCGGGAGGCTAGTTTGGAGTCTTGGTGCGCATAAATGTGTATCGGCTCTCACCACACACAGGGAGACTTGAATAATGCTAAAAAAAGCACTTTCGACTGTCGCAATCGCCGCAATGACCATGTCAGCGGGCGTGGCTGCTGCTGCTGAAAAATGGGATATGGCAACGCCGTATCCAGATGCGACTTTCCACACCCAGAACATTATCGAATTTGCCAAGGACGTGAATGATGCGTCTGGTGGTGAACTGACCATCACCGTTCATTCCGGTGGTTCGCTGTTTAAGCATGCCGACATCAAACGTTCGGTTCAGCGCGGTCTGGTGCCGATCGGCGAGACATTGATTTCGCTGCTTGCGAATGAAAACCCGATTTACACCGTTGATGCGATCCCGTTCCTTGCAACGTCTTATGATGAAGCCAAGAAACTTTGGGAAGTTTCGCGCGCAGGCATCGAAGCTGCTCTTGAAAAAGACGGCCTGAAAGTTCTTTACGCTGTTCCGTGGCCGGCACAGGGTCTTTACACTGCAAACCCGGTGACCAAGGTCGAAGACCTCGAAGGGATCAAATTCCGTGCGTATAACTCGACCACTTCGCAGTTGGCCGATTTGACTGGCATGGTTGCGACCCAGGTTGAAGTTCCGGAAATTCCGACTGCTTTTGCAACCGGCATTGTCGAAGCAATGATCACATCCCCGTCAACCGGTGCAAATTCCAAAGCATGGGACTTCGTTTCGAACTTCTATGACGTTCAGGCATGGCTTCCGAAAAACATGGTTGTCGTCAATGCGAAATCCTTCGACGGTCTTCCGGCAGATGCGCAGAAAGCTGTTCTTGATGCTGCTGCCAAAGCCGAGACCCGCGGTTGGGAAATGAGCATGGCAGAAGCAGACGAGAAGAAAAAAGTTCTCTCTGACAATGGCATGAACGTTGCTGCACCAAGCGACGAGCTGAAATCTGGTCTGTCCAAAGCTGGCGAAACCATGGTTTCGGAGTGGCTGGACAAAACCGGCGATGAAGGTGCTGCCATCATCGAAGCCTTCAAGAACTAAGAGTTAAAACTCGGTTCTTTTGTCGTGTGCACCGGGCGTTTGTCGTCCTTCGCCCGGTGCCAGACAAGCCCCACCCGATAATGTTATTGTCCGTACTGTTTATGTGTCACCACCGGGATCATTCGCGGGCGGAAAGGGGACTGCTGTGCGCAGATTACTAGACTATCTTTTTAAGTTCAGTGCCGGGCTTGCCGCATTCTTCTTAGTGGCCATTGCCCTTCTTATTCTGGCGCAATCGCTTGGTCGGTTGGTTGGAATTGCGGTTCATGACGCCAACGAATTGGCAGGATTTTGTCTTGCGGCGGGAACGTTCCTTGCCCTTGGACCGGCCCTTCGTGCCGGGACGCATATTCGGGTGATGATTGTGCTTTCGCATCTGAATGGCAAAGTCCGCCGGGTGATGGAAAGCATCACCTTATGCGCTGCAACCTTCCTGGGTGGGTATTTTGCCTGGTGGATGGCGGTTCTGGCCGAAGAAAGCTTTTCATACGGTGATACGTCACCGGGTGTATTGGCCTTCCCGCTTTGGATCCCCCAAACCGCGATGGCCTTTGGATTGGTTGTTTTCACCATCGGCATGATTGAAGCCCTGATTGATACAGTGGCTGGTCGCGACGCTGCTTTTGCCCTTGGCGAAGCCAACGAGTTGAACGAGTAGGAAACGGTCATGGAAGTTCTTGAAATTGGCCTGATCCTGATGGGGCTGTTGTTCCTGTTCCTTGGGGCGGGGCTTTGGGTTGCACTTGCGCTATTTGCGATTGGCGTATTCGCGCTTGATTTCTTCACCAGTGCGCAGACCGGCCCGATCATTGCGACAACCGCGTGGTCAAGCTTGGCGACTTGGTCGTTGGCACCGCTGCCGTTGTTTATCTGGATGGGCGAAATTCTGTTTCGGTCAAAACTGTCAGAAGACATGTTTACCGGTCTTGCCCCATGGCTCAACAAACTGCCCGGTCGTTTGTTACATGTGAATATTCTGGGCTGTGGCATCTTTGCTGCGGTGTCAGGGTCATCGGCGGCAACGGCGGCAACCATTGGCCGCATGTCGATCCCCGAACTGCGTAAACAAGGCTATCCCGACAAACTGATCCTTGGCACTTTGGCCGGGTCAGGCACCCTTGGTCTTTTGATCCCGCCTTCAATCATTTTGATTGTTTATGGTGTTTCAGCCGAACTTTCGATTGCGCGTTTGTTCATTGCCGGTGTTTTGCCCGGTGCGATGCTGATTATTATGTTCATGAGCTTCGTTGGCATTTGGGCAACGATGAACAAGGACAAAATGCCCGCCGCTGCCCAAACCATCCCGTTTGGCGAAAAAGTTCGCGCATCGGGTCGTCTGATCCCGGTCATTTTATTGATCAGTGCGGTTATCGGATCAATCTATGGCGGGGTTGCCACCCCGACCGAGGCCGCAGCATTTGGCGTGGTCGGTGCCCTGATCCTGTCTGGTCTTAGCGGTTCTTTGACCAAAGAAACCTTGATCGACGGCATCATGGGGGCAACGCGCACATCCTGCATGATCTGTTTCATTCTTGCTGGTGCGGCTGTTTTGACCGTTGCTATGGGCTTTACCGGGATCCCGCGTGAGCTTGCAGCATGGATCGCGCTGATGGATTTGTCGCCCTATGCGCTGCTCGCCGCACTGACCGTGTTCTTTATTGTTCTTGGCTGCTTCCTTGACGGGATTTCGGTGGTGGTTCTGACCACCTCGGTCATCCTGCCGATGGTTCAGGCAGCCGGGATCGATCTTTTGTGGTTTGGCATCTATGTGGTGTTGGTGGTCGAAATGTCGCAGATCACCCCGCCGGTGGGTTTCAACCTTTTTGTTTTGCAAGGCCTGACAGGCAAGAACCTGTTTGCCATTGCACTAGCTGCTTTGCCGTTCTTCTTCCTGCTGTTGTTTGCCGTATTGCTGATTACCGTTTTCCCGGAAATCGCAACATGGCTGCCCCAGCAAATGAATGGCTGATCGGTCTTTTGAAGACCTGATCGTTCGTACAGAATTTTATGACTACAGATGCCCAAGGAGACAGCATCATGGCTTCTCACGACCAAAAATCGCCCACCTCGCAGACAACCGGACAGCCAAAATGGCAGTTCTGGATTGATCGCGGCGGCACCTTTACCGACATCGTTGCGCGTAAGCCTGACGGATCACTTGTTACCCACAAGCTGCTTTCGGAAAACCCGGAACGCTATGCTGATGCGGCCATTCAGGGCATTCGCGAACTGCTTGATGTTCCTGCCGGTGAAAAAATCCCGGCTGAAAAAATCGACGCTGTGAAAATGGGCACGACCGTTGCTACCAATGCACTGTTGGAGCGCAAAGGCGACCGCACGGTTCTGGTAACCACCAAGGGTTTCCGTGATGCGCTGCGTCTGGCCTATCAGAACCGCCCGCGTCTGTTTGACCGCAATATCAAATTGCCTGAAACGCTCTATGAAAGCGTGATTGAGGCCGAAGGTCGTTTTGATGCCCAAGGGAGCGAACTGACCCCGCTTGATCGCGACAATCTGTGCAAAGACCTGCAAGCGGCATTTGATTCAGGCATTCGCGCCTGTGCCATCGTCTTCATGCATGGGTATCGCTATACAGCGCATGAAAACGCAGCAGCCGAAATCGCCCGCGAAGTTGGTTTCACACAGATTTCTGTCAGTCATGAAGTCAGCCCGCTGATGAAATTGGTCTCGCGCGGCGATACCACGGTGGTTGATGCGTATCTGTCCCCGATCCTGCGCCGTTATGTTGATCAGGTGGCGTCCGAACTGGGCGGCGTGAAACTGATGTTCATGCAGTCTAATGGTGGCCTGACCGACGCGGCCAAGTTCCAAGGCAAAGACGCCATCCTGTCTGGTCCGGCTGGCGGGGTTGTTGGCATGGTCCGTACCGCTGAAATGGATGGCTTCAAACAGGTCATCGGGTTCGATATGGGGGGCACGTCCACCGATGTATCGCACTATGACGGCGAGTATGAACGCGACTTTGAAACACAGGTTGCCGGTGTACGCATGCGCGCACCCATGATGAAAATCCACACGGTTGCGGCCGGTGGTGGATCAATCCTGCATTTCGATGGCGCACGTTTCCGTGTTGGCCCGGACAGTGCCGGTGCAAATCCCGGTCCTGCGGCTTATCGTCGTGGTGGACCGCTTGCCGTGACGGACATTAACGTCATGCTTGGCAAGGTGCAGCCGGACTTCTTCCCTAATGTTTTTGGCCCCGAAGGCAACGAGCCACTTGATGCCGATGCGGTCAAGGCGGGCTTTGAAGCCATGGCAGCCAAGATCAAGGACAGCACCGGTCAGGTTCGCACCCCCGAAGAAGTCGCCGAAGGTTTCCTGCGTATTGCCGTTGAAAACATGGCCAATGCGATCAAGCAAATCTCGGTGCAGCGCGGCTATGACGTGACCGATTATATCTTGCAATGCTTTGGCGGGGCTGGTGGGCAGCATGCCTGTCAGGTCGCAGACACCCTTGGCATGACAAAGGTATTTGTCCATCCGTTTGCCGGTGTTTTGTCGGCCTATGGCATGGGGTTAGCTGATATCCGTGCGATGCGCGAACAGGCGGTCGAGGCCAAGCTTGAAGCAGGTGCCCTTGGTGGTCTGGATAAAAGCCTTGATGCCTTGGCGGCAGATGCCCGTGCTGAACTGCATGAACAGGGCATTCCAGATGCCAAGATCAGCATGCTGAGAAAGCTGCATCTGCGCTATGACGGAACCGACACGCCATTGATCGTTGATTTTGGTGATGTTGCGGCCATCAAATCGCAGTTCGAAGAACAGCACAAACAGCGTTACGGCTTTGTCATGGATGAAAAGCCGTTGGTGGTTGAAGCCGTTGCGGTCGAAGCCGTTGGCGAAACACAAAGCCTTCCCGATGCAGAAGCAAAATCCGATAACACCGATGGTGTCGCCCCGGATGCCCTTGCGACCCGTGCGGTTGTCTTTGATGGCACATCGGAAAACACGCCGTTCTATAAACGCGAAGACATGAAACCCGGTGCAACAGTGCGCGGCCCTGCTGTGATTGTTGAACCGGTTGGTACGACCGTGATTGATCCGGGCTGGGAAGCCAAGGTTAATGGCCGGGATCATTTGGTTCTGACCCGCGTTGTTGCGATGAAACGCTCCGAAGCGATTGGCACCCAAGCTGATCCGGTGATGCTCGAAGTCTTCAACAACCTGTTCATGAATATTGCCGAACAGATGGGCGTTACCCTTGCCAACACGTCCTATTCGGTGAACATCAAGGAACGTCTTGATTTCTCTTGTGCGCTGTTTGACCAAGAAGGCCTTCTGATCGCCAATGCGCCGCATATGCCGGTCCATTTGGGGTCAATGGGGGAATCGGTTCAGGCGGTCATGCGCAACAATGTCGGGGTGATGAAGCCCGGCGATGTTTATATGCTCAATGACCCGTATAATGGCGGAACCCACTTGCCGGACATCACGTTGATCACGCCGGTCTTTGGCGATGATGGCAAAGATATCCTGTTCTACGTTGCATCGCGTGGCCACCATGCCGATGTGGGCGGGATCACGCCGGGCTCGATGGCGCCAAATTCGCGTATTCTTGAAGAAGAAGGCGTTCTGATCGACAACTTCAAACTGGTGGATCAGGGCAAATTTGATGAAGCTGGTCTGACGGCGTTGCTTGAAGGGGCGAAATACCCGGCCCGCAACCCTTATCAGAACATCGCTGACCTTCGCGCGCAGATTGCCGCGAACGAAAAAGGTGTTCAGGAACTGCGCAAGATGGTCGATCACTTTGGCCTAGATGTTGTTCATGCCTATATGGGCCATGTGCAGGACAATGCCGAAGAAAGCGTACGTCGTGTGATTGATAACCTTAAGGGCGGTGAATTTTCCTATGAGATGGATAACGGCGCGGTAGTAAAGGCCAAGGTCACCATCCATAAGGAAACCAGATCAGCCACGGTTGATTTCACGGGCACATCCGATCAGCTTGATAACAATTTCAATGCACCATCTGCTGTTACCCGTGCGGCCGTTCTGTATGTTTTCAGAACGCTGGTTGATGATGACATTCCGCTGAATGCCGGGTGCTTGAAACCGGTTAATCTGATTGTGCCCGAAGGGTCCATGCTTAACCCGCGTTATCCGGCCGCCGTGGTTGCGGGCAACGTTGAAACGTCCCAGCATGTCACTGACACCCTTTATGCCGCCCTTGGCGTGATGTCAGGTGCACAAGGCACGATGAACAACTTCACCTGGGGCAATGATACGCATCAGTATTATGAAACCATCTGTGGTGGTTCGGGGGCTGGTCCGGGCTTTGACGGGACAAGTGGTGTTCACACCCATATGACCAACTCGCGCCTGACCGACCCGGAAGTGCTTGAATGGCGTTTCCCGGTTCTGCTTGAAAGTTTTGAAATCCGCAAAGGATCGGGCGGGAATGGTGAATTCAAAGGTGGCGATGGCACAACACGCCGTGTCCGTTTCCTAGAAGACATGACCGCATCGATCTTGTCTAACCATCGCCGCGTTCCAAATCAGGCGGTTGCCGGTGGTGAACCGGGCAAGCTTGGCCGTAATGCGATTGAACGTGTTGATGGCACGGTTGAAGAGCTTAAAGGAACCGACGGGGCAGAAATGCATCCCGGTGATGTCTTTATCATCGAAACACCGGGGGGTGGTGGTTACGGCAAGGCGTAATTGCCCTCCTTGCGATAAGCCTCCCTGTTGCAGCTAAAGCCGCCGCGCAGTCATTCTGTTGGGCGGCTTTTTCTTGATGTTGGCAAGATCGTTCCTACATGCATATGAAGTGGGGATTTCTTTACAAATCAACGACATTGCCATTGAGGCCCGTGATCAAATCAAGGATGATCATGGGTGTTGCTGTAATCAAGGAACCGGGATGCCAAATATCTGCCCGCACAGGTGGTGTCGCCGGACGATCAGATCGACCTGAACAGACAGGATGAGAGCACCGTGAAATTCTTTATAACGAACCAACGCTATTTCGTGATCATAGGCGTTGCACTTCTGACCGTTATTTCTGTCATCAGTGCCACGGAAGTAAATAGTTGGTTCTGGCTACCTGCCATCATCTTTGGTGTGCTGTTGCTTGTCGGTCTACGTGATTTGCATCAGAACAAGCATTCCATCCTGCGCAACTATCCGATCAGTGCACATATCCGCTTTATCCTTGAAAGCTTCCGCCCGGAAATCCGCCAATATTTGCTTGAAAGCGATCAGGACCAAATCCCGTTTAGCCGCCAGTCGCGTGGTTTGGTTTATCAACGTGCCAAGGGGGCCGAAGATAAACGCCCGTTTGGCACCATCGAAGATGTGTATAAATCCGGTTATGCGTGGCTGACCCACTCGGTCGCCCCAACCAAAATATCCGATAGCGATTTTCGCGTTCGTGTTGGCGGGCCAAAGTGCAAACAACCCTATCACGCAAGCCTTTATAATATCTCGGCGATGAGCTTTGGTTCCCTATCGGGCAATGCGATTTTGGCACTGAACAAGGGCGCAAAGAAAGGCGGATTTGCCCATGATACCGGGGAAGGCAGCATTTCGCGCTATCACCGCGAAGGCGGCGGTGATCTGATTTATCAGGTGGCATCGGGGTATTTTGGCTGTCGTAATGATGATGGCTCATTCTCGGAAGAACGCTTTGCCGAAACGGCTGCTGACCCACAAGTTAAAATGATCGAGGTCAAGCTGAGCCAAGGGGCCAAGCCCGGCCATGGTGGCATGTTGCCGGCGGCCAAGATCACCAAGGAAATTTCCGAAGCACGCGGCATCCCGATGGGGATTGATTGTATCTCACCTGCTGCGCACAGCACGTTTTCTACCCCGGTTGGCTTAATGGAATTCATCGGCAAACTGCGTGACCTTTCAGGCGGCAAACCGGTCGGGTTTAAGCTTTGTATCGGTCATCGGCGCGAGTTCATGAGCATCCTTAAAGCGATGCTTAAAACCGACATTGTGCCCGACTTCATTGTTGTTGACGGTAAGGAAGGTGGCACCGGTGCTGCCCCGGTTGAATTTGCCAACCATGTTGGTATGCCAATGCATGAAGGCCTGACATTTGTTCATAATGCACTTCGTGGGGCGGGCCTTCGTGAACAGGTTAAGGTCGGGGCAGCGGGCAAGATCGTGTCGGCCTTTGACATTGCCCGGACCCTTGCCCTTGGGGCGGATTGGTGTAATGCCGCGCGTGGTTTTATGTTTGCGCTGGGCTGTATTCAGGCCCAGTCATGCCACACCAACTGCTGCCCGGTTGGCATCGCGACACAGGATAAAATCCGCCAACGTGCCCTTGATCCGGGCGATAAAAGCGAACGGGTCGCACGGTTCCATAAAAACACCATGCATGCGCTGGCGGAAATTACCGGGGCTGCGGGCCTGCACGACCCACGAAATTTCATGCCCTATCACTTCATGGTCCGCCAGAAAGACAACGAGTTCCTGGATGGCAACGAAGCCTATCCGTATTTGCCAGAAGGCTTCTTGTTGGCTGAAACGGAAATCGAAGAACTCCATGACTGGCATTCGCGCTGGGATCGTGCATCACCAGAAACCTTCGCGCCCAAGGAAATCCCGTTTGGGCCGTATAAGCGCCATAAGGATGATACCGATATGAAGGCGGGGCAATAGAGAGACTGTCAGATCGTCAAATGATAGAACGCGGATATTAGTGAACGTGCCTATTGGCGGCTATGTTATCAATCAAGCCGTCAATTTCATCCATGCGGTACAATTGTGTCCCGTCATTCTTTAGGATATCGCGAACGTCTTGGAAAAGCTGGAATGGATGGCTGCCGAAGTCGGCAACTACAATCAGCTTTTTCTTGTCTCTGTCATTTTGTTGATGCGCATAGTGTTTAAACAAAAGAGAGCCTTCTAGAGCCCGCTCTCCTGCTTCTTTGAGTACTTTTGCACTGTCCCGATCTGTCATGTTAACGGCGTCAATGAGATTATACGAGCCGTTCTGATAGCCAAATGCCGCCTTAATCTTCAACTCATATTCTGGCAAAACTACAACTTCTGGCTTTTGATCAAGTAGTGGAAGCACGCCTTTAGAGTCGAAAATCTTCTTCAATTTGCTTTTGGCAGCAGGTTTTCTCTGATGTTTGACTGGTTCACCAACTAACTTATCAAACAGTACGTCTACTTCAGCATCCAGATTGCTCACATGCAAAGGCTTCAGCGGCGTTACTCTGAACTGGTTTGCTCTTTTATTTGCAAAATCAGAAAAACTTTCTTTGAAAGCGGATTTGCTAAGTTCGTCTCGAACACGGTTGCAGAAGCTGTTCAGTGCAATTAGGAAACGGTTTTCAACAATATTACCAAAAACTTGTTCAACGCGCTTCCCTGCACGAACCACGCGTACCTTCACTTCTTGTTCGGGGTCTTGGGGACGAAGGACAACGCCCACATTTATTGCTTCAAACCTCTCTGGATGAGGGCAGTACTGTAAAATTGAGTAGTAAGCTGAATACTGGCTCATTGTTTTAACCCTCCTTCCAATCGAAGAGATCTGCGTCGTCAAAGATTTTTCCCGGCAAATTTTCGACAACATGTTGTGCGCGGTTGCAAAGGCACTCGATTAACTTTTCAGTTCGTGCACCTGTATTCCCCCAGTTCGCAGGAATTGATCTGACTATCTCAGAAATTTCGTCTACGTCAATATTCCTGAGTTTTTCCAAGAATGGCTTAGCTGATCTATGGTTGACATATGGTTTAAATGCCTCTGGAAGTCCATAGATGTCGTCAGTAATTGCAAACTCAGGGTCAAATATATCTAACCAAAGGTCTCCTTCTGTCAGAATATGGGTGTGGTCAATTGCCAAGATATTGTACTTTCTCCTGCCTACCGGCACAAAAGCATAATTGTCACGTTTAATTTCATGAATGTTTGGGTCGGGCCCGCAGCGGTCGAAGTTCATAATCCATGTGTCAAAGACAACTAATCCCGAAATGCATTCCCGATTTTTTGTTAATTCTAATATTTCGGAATGCCCATCCCAAATCATTAGCTCTTTCTCGTTTTTAGTAATGTAACCAGTCAAAAACGGGCTTTCTAAATCATTCTGAATGCTGTCCGGATACAAATCTCTGTTGATCGTAATAGTGCTGAAATCGAAAGTCGGAAGTCCAATCCATCCAGCTAACTCTGTTCCAAGTAGTTCACATGCAAGTGCCTGATCTCCTGCTGGAGATGGACCTTTAAGGAAACCTAGACCTTGGTCTGTGTCTACGAATGAAACATTCGTGCTGGTGGGATAACGTTCTACGCAACGTGTTACATTGTTAGGACGCCATTTCGAACCGCATCGCAGCACCATGTTTGCAGCACTCTCGTTAACAAGTATTGTATGCCACTAACTTAATCGCTTATTTATTGGTGTGGCAATTGCTGATTAATTCAATTGAAGATTGTTGTGGCTTGGGAAGGGTTGTTTGGGGCGTCTCTCACAGACTGTGCCCGACTGCAAAAGCAGCCGGGCTTTGTCATTAGCGTTGAAACAATTCTGCGCGAACAGCAAACAATCCTTCGCGGGTGATGCTGTATGGTGCGCCACAGTGTGAACGGATGAGGCGCCGTTTGCGCAGTTTCTTGAAAACCTCGATCGTGCAGTCGGTTAGAAACCAGCCGTCACGTGTGATGCAATCTGCTTCGAGGATATGGTTTTTGTCGTCCTTGATCACTTTGATCAGGCCGCCTTGTGCGAGTGCATGAAGCACGCGCTGTTCATTTTTCGATATATTCAATGTTCAGAGTCCGAAAACCAGTAAGAAAAGCGGTTTCCGATCGGGACGGGCACAACAGTACCGATCAGGCACGCCCAAACAGTGTTCAGGCATGCGATCCGATCTGCTGATCAGCGGTCTGGAATTGGCTCTGGGCGATCAAACCGCGATCAGCGGCTGTGCCGGGACTCTGACATAAAAACTCCGATTAAACTCAGGTGGCAGATTTACGGGAAACGTACGGTCTGTCAAGCCGCTCGCTTCATTTTCGCCTTTGTAGTCCCCGATCCTGAACCGCGCGGTGCCGGAAAATTTTGCTTCCAAGCAAGCCCTGTTTTGGCCTTATAAGAGTCGACAGTAGAAATCGGCTTAAATTGCTTCGAGGTTTTACTCGCCAGGCTGCCTTGGATCATTCCTGTCATTGAACCAGCAACAAGACACCCCAAATTAGAACGAGGAGATTGCCGCGTAAGGGGATGTAATGGGAACATATTGGCTTTTAGGTGCTTGGCGGCAGGTATTGAGTGCAATGCTACTTTTGCTATTTTGCAAGCAATCCTTTGCTCAGGATAATATCGTTCATTGGTTCCACGATGGTCGTCCACCTGCTTACATTGTATCAGAAAATGGTCTTGAAGGTTTTGCCGGATACAGTCTGAACTGGTTTATCAAGCATCTGCCACAATACATTCATCAAGTAGATATAAAGCCGCTTTCACGAGCGTTGAAGGCTTTTGAGACAGGCGAAAGCCTGTGTCTTCCGGCGATGATCAAAACACCTGAACGCGAGAGCCATGTCGTCTTCAGTCAACTGATAGCCTTCAATCTTCCGATTTCAGTTGTTGTTCGTGTAGATAAAATTGATTTGTTCCGTCACTTGACGGATCGAGACGGTCATATCGATTTTCAAAAATTGCTAAGAGAGACGCGCTTGCATGGTGCCAGAAAGATAGGACGTTCTTATAGTCCCGCAATTGATGCGATGCTTGACGATATGCCTGATAATAATTCGATCAGTTCTTCTGCGAACGATACGAACTTACTGCATTTACTTGAAGTTGACCGTCTGGATTGGGCGCTGTTTTACCCCGCCGAGATAACCCATCAGGCAAAGGGAAAGGGTATAGTGTCCGAATATTTGTCAATTCCAATACGCAACGCGTCCCAGCCGCTAGAGATATATGTTGGTTGCACAAAAAACGAGGCAGGTTATCAAATCATTTCAGCCGTTAACATGCTTGTTCAAGACTACCCAAAACGACCGTGGACCAACGAGTTTATCGCGTATTTACAGCCTTCTGATCGCAAATGGATCATGGAGCTTTTTAATTCAGATGTGGATTTAGTAGATTGATTGAACCCAAAACCTTTCAATTGCGGAATTGAAAGGTAAACTAGGACTTCTAGCGTCGGGCTTTGTTCTGGGCGTTTAATGATCAGGTCTGTGAAATGGATTTGTATCCGTTAGGCCGCGCGTTGCATTTCCACGGTTGGAATGTCGCGGCCGGGAACCGGGCCGGTCACAAGGAAGCCGAATTTGCGATAAAACGCTTTGGCGCGTTCATTATGGGCAACAACGGTCAGACGAACATTGCCGCGTGATCCTTTTTCGGCCAGTGCGTCAAGGGCTGCAATCATTAATGCCTTGCCAGCACCACTGCCATGCGATGCCGGATCAACAATGATCCATTCGATTTCGGGTGCTTGGTGGATGGCGATGACATAGCCAAGAAGCGTGTCATTTGCGGTGGCGACATAAACCGAATGGTTGTCGCTGCTAAGCGCATTTTCAAAGATGCTTGTCGATCTTTCAGCTTCGGTCGTCACTGTCGTGGTTGCGTCATTCCCCGTTCCACTACTGGAAAAGGTTGGATCGGTGGCCCGGATGGTCAGGTTGCGGATGAAGGGAAGGTCGTCGGCAGTGCCTTTGCGGATCTGCATTTTTTATAAGCTCGTGATCGTTATTTTTATGCGGGGCTTTGTACCCAGTTTGGAGTGTGGCCTGAAAATAATACCATGTCGTTAATACCGGGCAGGGACATGAATGTTTTTCCAGAAATGCATGGCAATAATAACGGGAATTCTGCGCGAAACTGGTATGAGGCCCAATCTGATTTATTTTTTGCGACGTTGTTTATCGCGATACATTTCAAGGTCCGCCGTGGCCATCATGGCTTCAAGGTTTTGGTCAATTGGATCAAAAAAGACCGATGCGCCGGAACTTATGTCTGGGGTTTCATCAATCGGGGATTTTGAGTTTGGAACGGTTAACCTGGCATGGGCCAATGCGTTACGTACCCGCGTGATGATGGTGGTTAAATCGCCGCGATTGCGGACATATCCAAGAACGGCAAATTCATCGCCGCCGACCCGGCCGCAAATATCGACTTCGCGAATGCTTTGGGTGATTGCCGCGGCAACGGCGCGCAAGGCTGCGTCACCTGCTGCATGACCGTAACTATCGTTCCAATGTTTCATACGATCAAGATCGATGAAAATGATCCCGATATTGTGCTTGTAGCGTTTGGCGATGCGGATTTTCTGTTCGGCAAGTAACTCAAACCCGGTGCGGTTGTTCAACCCGGTCAGCGGATCGTGCATCGACAGGTTACGCATGATTTCGAACTGTTCATACAAGCGCAAATCAGCTTCGATCAGGTCGCGGAAAACATCCATGAGTTCAAGTTGGGTCTTGTCGTAACCGGTTGGTTTTTGATCAAAAACACACAGCGTTCCAAACACTTCACCATTGGGCCACAACAAGGGAATGCCAAGATAGGACACATAGCCGTCTTCGAGCAGTTCGGGGTTATCGGCCCATTCAGGTTTGCCCGTGGCATCCTGTTCATAATAGGTGGCCTTGGATTGTATAACGTTGCGACAATAGACGTTGGCATCCACCGACTGGGGCGTGCCCGAAACTTTGGGATGGGGGTTTTCGGGGTTTTGACTGGTCAGGACCGCGAGATAACCGCGGTTGTCATTATATTCAACGACATAGCCTGCCGTCGCCCCTAGCAAGGTGGTCATCAGATCAACAACACGTTGCCATTTGGCAAGGGATGCCTGCATGGCATCATCTTGTGTGATCCAGCCCAATGTTTTCAGTGAGACCATCTTGACTACCTTCGTCGCTTGCTTGTGCAGTTTGCCTGCTCACAGATCGGGTCTTAATGTTTGGACCCTGTGTTTCATGAATGTCCTGCTGGACGAAGTAATAGGCTGTTTCCCCATGCGATACCGATAAATCCACACTTTAACAATGGATTATCGCAGTGGCAGAACATCAGAGACCTGCCTTGTTTCGTCACTGGAACGGCCAATGATGAAATTCTACAAGAGTGAAACTTAAGTACTTCATAACGCAAAGGGTTCTTGATGATATTGGGTTCAGATCCTCATTGTTGTCCCTTTTCCTTGCGATCAGGCGCAACAGGTTTCAAACTTACACCCAACACATAAATTCAAAGACAAATTCAAAACAGGAGACGCCCGCATGGCAGACGTGATCGATTATACGATCCATGGCGAAGAAATGCAGTTGGTGGAAATCGAACTTGATCCGGGTGAAGGGGTTCGGGCCGAAGCCGGTGCCATGATGTATATGGGCGATGGCATTGCCATGCAGACCGGAACGGGTGGCGGCATTTTTTCCGGTTTCAAACGCATGCTGACGGGCGAAGGGTTCTTTATCACAAGCTTTGTCCATGAAGGATCAGGCAAGGGGCATGTTGCCTTTGCAGCACCTTATCCGGGCAAAGTCGTCCCGCTTAATTTGTCAGAGCATGGCGGGGAAATCATTTGCCAGAAAGATGCATTTTTGTGTGCGGCAGCGGGCATTGATATTGATATCGCCTTTTCCAAGAAAATCGGCGCTGGGCTGTTTGGTGGTGAAGGGTTCATTTTACAGCGGCTAAGCGGTGATGGTCTGGCCTTTATGCATGCTGGTGGCACCATCATTCGCAAGGATTTAAAACCGGGCGAGACATTGCGCGTTGATACCGGCGCATTGGTCGCAATGACCCCATCAATTGATTATTCGATCAAGTTTGTTGGCGGGTTTACCAATGCGCTGTTTGGCGGCGAAGGATTGTTTGTCACAACCCTTGAAGGTCCGGGCACTGTGTGGTTGCAAAGCCTGCCATTCTCGCGTTTGGCCGACCGCATTGCGGCTGCTTTGCCGCAGGATCGCAACAAAGGGTAAACCTTGGTGCATTTTGGTGCGGGGTGATTTTTTGGGGATCCATCTTTTTGGTTAGATGGATGCATCCCGTCACGACGGGCAGAATTTTTGCCTTTTGCGGGCAAAAGGTAATACCAATTTTTGATATCTCGGCGTAGGGTATGCGCCAATATCAAGGACAGCATCATTAAACCTCATATCATATGATTAGTTGCCCGGACTGCCACCAGGACCAAAGAGGCCAAAGAGTAAAACCATGTCAGATCGCCAATATGAACGCATCGAAACCCCTGAAAGTTTGATCAGCGCTTTGCGCGAAATGCTGGGCGATCGGTTGTCGACCGCAACTGCTGTTCTTGAACAGCATGGCAAGGATGAAAGCTGGCACGAAGCATCGCCGCCCGACGCGGTTGTGTTTGCAACTTCGACCGAAGAAGTCGCCGAAGTGGTCAAGCTTTGTGCTGAACATGATGTTCCGATTGTGCCTTTTGGTACGGGATCGTCGCTTGAAGGCCATGTTGCGGCCTTGCGTGGGGGCATTTGTATTGATCTGTCACGGATGGATGCGATCCTTGAGGTTCACAACGAAGACCTTGATTGTCGTGTACAAGCGGGGGTAACCCGTGAACAGCTTAATGAACATTTGCGCGATACCGGTTTGTTCTTTCCGATTGATCCGGGGGCGAATGCATCGATCGGTGGCATGACCGCGACCCGCGCATCGGGAACGAATGCGGTGCGGTATGGCACCATGCGTGAAAATGTTCTGAACCTGACCGTGGTGACCCCGGATGGCAAGATCATTAAAACCGCCAATCGGGCACGAAAATCATCGGCGGGCTATGACCTGACCCGTTTGTTTGTCGGGTCCGAAGGCACCCTTGGTGTGATCACGGAAATTGGGTTGAAGCTGTATGGCATCCCCGAAGCAATGTCGGCGGCTGTTTGTGCCTTTCCGTCGGTTGAGGCTGCGGTAGACACGGTTATTCTGACCATTCAGGCCGGCATTCCGGTTGCGCGGATTGAATTTCTTGATGAATTGCAGGTGCGTGCGGTCAACAATTATTCCAAGCTTGACCACAAAGAAGCCCCGACCCTGTTCTTTGAATTTCATGGCTCCGAAGCCGGGGTGAAGGAACAGGCAGAGTTCGTGCAGTCGGTGGCCGAAGAATATGGCGCCGAAGAATTCCAGTGGGCAACCCGACAGGAAGACCGCAACAAGCTGTGGGCCGCACGGCACAAGGCCTATTACGCATCCTTGCAACTCGAACCGGGCAAGGCCGGGATGCCAACCGATGTTTGCGTGCCGATTTCGCGCTTGGCCGAAGCCATTTCACAAACCCGGGCCGATTGTGATGCCAGCCCGCTGACCTGCACCATCATTGGCCATGTCGGTGATGGTAATTTCCACACCCTGATCTTGCTTGACCCGGAAGACCCCGCCCAGATGGCAGAAGCCAACCGCCTGCACGAGCGCATGGTCGAACGTGCGTTGAAACTGGGGGGAACCTGTACCGGGGAACACGGGATCGGTTACGGCAAGCTGGACTTCATGGTGGCCGAGCATGGGGAAGACACCATTGCCCTGATGCGCACACTAAAAGCAGCCATTGATCCAAAAGGTCTGATGAACCCGGGTAAGCTTATTCCGGGTCTTTGATATCATCATACAATTGCATGAGAGTGCGAAAACGGGGCCAATCGGCCCCGTTTTTTTATGCTTAGAACCGGAATGATAGCGATATGGACCCGAATTGATCAGCACCACTTTGGGCGGTAAATTCAGGCGTGCGGTAAACGTGGGTGTAGGTCAGGCGGGCTTGGCCAATGATCATGGCAACACCAATTTGCAGATCACCAACCCATGGTTCTTTGTCTACGGATGCGCTGTTGGCAAATGTGTTGCCATCAAGGGTGATGTCGCGGGCAACATAACGCCCGGCAAAGCCAGCAAACAAATAACCGCTTAATGGAAAACCATTCGTATCTGGCGCAAAGAAGTCTGATCCCGGCAAACTGGGGCGAATGCGCGGCGGGCCATAATCTGCGGGTAAATCAAAGCCCATTCGGAACATGGTCCCCAGTTCGGCATTGGTAAATGCATTGCCAAGCGTGAATGCCCCGTGCGGTGTGGCATCAAATTCGATGCCAGAGATGTCGGCTTCGAACCAACTGCGATACTTCCGTTGATAGGTCAGGCCAATGATCGGTTCGTTCTTGATCTGATTGTCCCAGCCTTTGGGGCGGGGGCTATCGATCAGCTTGTGAACGAAATCCTGTGTTTTATCGGCAAGCGATGCAGGGCCGACCACGCCAAGTGTCAGTTCAAGTGTATCAATGCGCGAATAGTTGCTGGCATCGCCATCGCTTTGAAGGCCGGTATCGGACAAAAGCCCGGCAGTGCCATATAGCATTCCGGCCCATGGTCGATCATTGGGCTGATTTTCTGCGATGGTAATGTCATCTGGCGTATACATGGTTTGCCCCAGCGAATAGCTGGTGCGAATGCGGCCTTGGGATGCAAAGAAGGGCACCTTTTTCGCCATATTCAGGAATGTTGCCGGTGCTGAATCCTCGGGCGAGACAAATGCCAATCGCACGCCGTTGGTGTAATGCTGGTCACTATTGGTGGGTGTGAACAGGTCATTTTCGACCGACAAGGACACACCCCATTTGTCATCAGGTGTGCGCGTTGATTGCGGGCCATCTGCAGTATCGGTTTGGGCATTCGCATCGTCTGCAATTGCCATAAAGGCAAAAAGAGATGTTGAAACCGCGACAATATGACGAATTGCAGGGGTTTGGCGCATGGTAAGTTTATCTCGCAAATGCAAATGGTTGCAGGGTGACTACCTGTTGAAGGCAGATTGTGGACAATTTGCGGCAAGCTTGCCAGTGATCATTTTTGCTAAATGATTTTAGTTTTGCCATTTACGCAATAAAAAACGCTGCCTTTTCAGACAGCGTTTTCGATGTTTGATGTGGGACCGTGCGTCGTTCCGTGGCGACCTTATCGCAGCTTACGGTACTTGACGGCGCAGACGGGCGACATCGGCCTTACTGGCATCAATGATCCCGCGATAAGCATGCCAACTGGAATAGCCAAGAAGGGGCATGATGATGGCCAATCCAAACATGAAGACAATCATGCCGCAGGCCGACAGGATGGCGATCACGGCGGCCCAGCCAATCAGGACTTTCCAGTTTTTCCGAAACGCAGAAACGCTAATGATAACTGCGGTGATGACATCGACATCCCGGTCCACCAAAAGCGGTATCGAAACCACCGATATGGCAAAAACGATAACGGCAAGTGCCCCGCCAAGGATGCTTCCGGTGATTAAGAAAGTAATGGCGTCGCGTGAAAAGAAGGTTTCCCAAACCAGAACTTCAAGCGATGGGACAGAGCCGCTGTAAAACAGGGCAAACAGCAACATCGCAATGCGCGTCCATGCCAAAAAGAACAGCATCAAGACAACGCCGATTGCACCGATCTGTCCGGGATTGCGTCGAAATCCGTTCAAGCTGTGCCAAAGGGTGGCATTCTCGCCCATTTCAAGGCGACGGCTGGTTTCATAAAGCCCAACGGCGATCAACGGTGCAAGAAGCATAAAGCCCGCCGCAAGCGGCAATGTCAGATAGGGTTGTCCCGTTTGAAAGATGCTCAGTACGACAAGCCAACCTGCCAAAACGCAAAATCCGCCATAAGCCAGACCGATGGCCGGGGTTCGCTTGAAATCTCGCCAACCGGCTTCAAGCCAAGCCCCAGATTGATCGGTGGTTATTTCACGTACGGTAATACCGTGCTGAGCGCTCGGTGCTGCGTGCTCGGGTGTGTTGTCTGGCGTTTCAATTGTTGTATCATTCATTTGTTTTAATCCTCCCTGTTGCATTTGCCTGCAACGATCTTTCGCCCAAAATGAAAGTCAGGATTGAATTTATTGTTTTATAAAATGTATCATTTTTGTTGCTGATTTCCAGCATCTAGTTGATTTTAAAGCATGTCTTTTGCATGTGATTGAACGGCTGCAAATATTTAGGGTTTTGTTTCCGTGTATTCCGACCTAGTTTTTATCGATTAAAAATCGCTGGGTTCATGTTCGATGCTTGATCAAAGTGCCTGTTCTACTCACATGAAGGTGAATTGTAGGCTCGAAGATGATCAAATCGGCATGGTTGATGGAAAATAGTCTCTGTCCGAAATAAACAACATTCTCTCGCCATTTTCTGTTGCGAGAGCTATCGCGAGCCCTATGCTTTTGAACTGAAAATCAAACCATTGAGGGTCGCTGCCAAAAGGCAGTTTGATCTCACGACCAAGTGGAGCCTGACTGTTGAAAAAGATCCTTGCCGTTGTCGGTGCGTTAGTCGTGGTTCTTGTAGCCGCACTGCTGATCATTCCATCATTGATTGACTGGAATGGTTACAAGGCACAGATCAGTCAAGCTGTGCGCGATGCAACCGGGCGTGAACTTGACATTAAGGGTGACCTTTCAATGTCGTTGATCCCGTCGCCCTCGCTTTCGGCAGCCCAAGTATCACTTGGTAATCTGGCCGGTGCACAAGATGCCGAAATGGTATCGATTGGCGAGGCACGGGTATCGGTTGCCCTGATGCCGCTTCTGACCGGGAATATACAGGTCAAGGAAATCAGCCTGATTGATCCGGTTATTGCCATTGAGACGTTTGAAGATGGCAGCAACAATCTGGTCTTTGATCCTGCGCAGGCCGCGCGTTCTGGCCCGGATGCAGGTACGATTACGTTGCCCACCACCGGCGATCAAACCGCTGATCAGTCTCAAGAACAGGCAGATAATTCTGACCAAGGCAGTGATTTCGCCAGCACCATCCAGGTGGACCGGCTTGAGATCGAAAATGCCACCATCATTTACCGTGCGCCGGGGTCTGTTGAGCGCATTGAAGGCCTGACCATTGGCGTTTCAGCAGATACACTCAATGGCCCGTTGGAAGGCGAAGGCTATGTCTTCTATCGCGGTGTGCCGCTGACCTTTGGATTTAACGTTGGTCAGATCAGCCAGACTGAACCATTCCCGGTTAGTGTTAAACTTGGCATTGATAAGGTCGATGGCGCCATAACGGTTGGCGGGCGTGTCGATCTTTCATCTGATAATCCCGGCTTTGATGGCCAAATCGATGGTGATTTCGATGATCTGCGTCAGGCAGCAGTACGGATTGCCGGCGAAGGTGCCGACATTCCCGATGTCGCAGCCAAACCATTGGACATTGGCGGGCACATTACCGCCAATGCCAAGTCTGTCACCTTAAACGATCTTTCGATCCGCTTTGGCGAAACCCGCGGGTCTGGGGCGATTGCCATTGATCAAGAACCCAGCATGCGGGCGGATGTTGCACTTCGTTTCAATCAGCTTGATCTCGATAGCATTCTGGTTCTGGCTGAAATGGGTGATGGCGCTGCAAAGCAAGCAAGCGGTTCGACAGGTGCGGCGTCTGGCAATACGTCATCTTCCGACAGCGCAGCATCAGATGACGATGGTGCTGCACAATCCATTCCATCGCAAAGCTCGGTGCAAAAAGGGGCATCTGCCAATGCCCCGGCAATCCCGTCTGATTTGACCGCCTCGATTGATTTTGAGGTCGAAACCCTGATCTACAATCAAACACCGGTCCATAACGCACGGATCAATGCCGCGATTGCCAACAGTAAGGTCACCTTGAACGAGGTATCGGCAGGTCTTCCGGGCGGAACTGATTTTGCTGTGTTTGGCAGTATTTCCGGTCAGAAACCGCAGATGAGTGCCGCGCTTAGCTATGAGATTGCATCGGAGAATATCCGCGCTGTCATTCGTTGGCTTGGTGTTGATGTTGATGGGGTCCGGGCCGATCGTTTGCGCCGGTTCTCATTAACTGGCGGGATCAAGGGAACCCCCGATCAGCTTAATATTTCTGATCTGGATTTGCGTATTGATGATACGGCAATCCGTGGTGCTGTTGTTGCCAACCTTAGTGGTTCGGGGCTTCCCGCCTTGGGGATTGGCTTGAAGCTTGATCGCATTAATCTTGATCAATATATCGCAAGCAGCCCGGCAAGTGGTGGCACAGAAAATAGCGGTTCGGGTTCTTCTGGTACTGCGTCATCTGGGGCAAGTGGTCCGGCCTCGACGTCATCAAACGGGACGAGTAAACCAACTGCGGGTAGTGGCGATGATATGGTCAAGGTTATCAAGGATGCCTTGGCCCCGCTTGATGGTTTGGCTGCGAACTACCGCCTTGCCGCTGATGAGATCATTTCATCTGGCGTATCGGTTCGTGGAATCGCCATTGATGGTAATATCAATGGTGCGAACATTACTCTTAATAACTTTGCCATTGCCGATGCTGCAGGCCTGACTGCCACGGTAAAAGGAGCCTTTAACGGCACGGCAAATGTTCCTGCGTTTGAGAACCTGAGCGTTCGGGTGACGGCCAAAACACTTGAACCCTTGGCAAAGCTGACGGGGATTAGCCTACCGGCACCGGCAAGCAGTTATAAAAGCATTCAGGCAAATCTGGGCGTGAATGGCCCGATTACGGGCCCGACAGTCGATGTTGATGTGTCTAACCCGTTGCTGCAGATCGCACTTGATGGTGTGGTTTCTGACATGCTTGGGGCCAATCCGGGATTGAACGGCAAGCTTGCGCTTCAGGCATCAAGTTTGAACCGTGCGTTAGATATTTTGGCACCGGACTACACTCCGTCTGGCAATCTTGGCCGATTGGCAGTTTCAAGCGCGGTTAAAGGCAATGCACAAAACATCACGCTTGATGGATTGAAGTTGACTGTCGGGGCATTTGAAACAGCCGGTAACGTTACGTTCGACGGATCGCAAGCACAGCCTAAACTGTCTGTTGCGTTGACGGGTGGATCCCTTGTGGTTGATCCGTTCTTGCCGGGTGAAAAACGTGCCGGTTTGATGCCTGGTGCGGGTAGTGGTCCGCGCAAGGCTGCATTTAACCTTCCGGAACGTATGAATGTAACCCGTGTTGATGCCCGTGACGGCACACCATGGGACGATACGGTCATTGATGTATCGGCACTGCGGTCGATTGATGCTGATATTGCGATTGCACTTGATCAGCTTGATTTTGATGCCTACAGCCTTGTGAAGCCGGACTTGAAGGCGACCTTGGTCAAGGGACTTCTAACGATTGCCAATCTGAAAGGGTTGCTTGGGGACGGTGATCTTGGGATCAATGGCACCTTCGATGCCCGTAATTCCGACGTGCCGCAACTCATACTGAAAGGTGCCCTGGATGGTGCCCGGATTGAAAAGCTGACACCGATTAAGGTTGCCAATGACACTGTTCAAGGTGGGGCAAACTTGAAATTCGATGTTGCGGCGGCCGGGAATACATCCCGTCGATTGGTTTCGGCATTGAATGGCACAGCCGATTTGGTTCTGTCCGAAGTGCGGTTTAGCAATGCAAGCAAACGTTCAGCAGACCCAAGCATCAATATTCAGGCGCTGCTTAGTCAGGGGCCGCAGGCAATGGTCGTTGAAGGGGTTGGGAATAACGATCTTCTTCAATCACTTGAAGGCGATATCGTCATTACCAAAGGCGTTGCTAAAACAACACGGGTCGAAGCAATTTCACGTGTTGGTACGGCGGATGCGGATGCGACTGTCGATTTGCCAAAGTGGATCATGGATACGAAAGCAGACTTTGATCTGTCCAAAAAGATCGAAGAACTGCCGCCCTTTAGCGTTTATGCAAAAGGCAAAATTGATGATCCTGTGATCACTGGGCGTATGGACAAGATTGCGGTCAAGGTTTTGGACAACATTTTGGACAAGGCACTTGGCGGAAGCGGATCAAACAACGATTCTTCTGGATCAAGCGGCGGTTCAGCCGAAGATGCGGCCAAAGGATTGCTAAAAGGTCTGTTGAATCAATTCGGTCGCTGATCCAAAAACATACTGATTTGTTTAAAACGGCTCCACTTTGTGGGGCCGTTTTGCCTTGTAAGTCAGTAGGTTGGTAAATGGCTGTCACATAACTGCAAAAAAACCTTAACAAAGTGACGTTGCTTCGACATGATCCGCCCGTCGATTCCCTTTGGTGGCAACGGTTGATTATGTCGGTTAAAAAAACTGCTCTGGATAAAGATCTCAAGTGGCAAAAGCGCATGGATGCGGGGATGGGACAAACCGCCTCCATCAGTGCAAAGCTTGGATTGGCACTTGTATTCTTGCTTGCCTGTAGTGCGTTTGTCGCCTTTCACATGGGTGGCTTGCCGCAAAGTGGCTTCCTGATTGCTGCTGCAGTGATCGGTGGTTACATGGCGCTGAATATCGGTGCCAACGACGTTGCCAACAATGTTGGCCCGGCGGTCGGTTCGAAGGCGCTGACGATGGTTGGCGCGCTGTTGATTGCTGCAATATTTGAAGCTGCTGGTGCAATTATTGCCGGTGGTGATGTCGTTGGCACGATCAAAAACGGCATCATTGATCCATCCCAAATGCCAGATACGCAGACCTTTGTCTGGGCCATGATGGCGGCCCTTTTGGCCGCGGCCTTGTGGCTGAACCTTGCGACTTGGCTTGGTGCGCCGGTATCGACCACCCATTCCATCGTTGGTGGTGTGATGGGTGCAGGTATGGCTGCTGTTGGCTTTGGCGCAGTTAACTGGCCGACAATGGGCAAGATCGCAGCAAGCTGGGTGATTTCCCCGGTTCTTGGCGGCTTGATTGCTGCGGGTTTCCTTGCCTTCATTAAGTTTCGCATCATCTATACCGAAGACCGCATCACGGCTGCTCGTAAATGGGTGCCGATTTTGGTTGGCGTGATGGTATCGGCCTTCTCGATGTATCTGATGATGAAGGGTGTGAAAAAAGTCTGGAAAGCTGATACTTCGGTCGTAATTGCGATTGGTCTTGCAGCCTTCTTCCTGACGGTTATTCCGGTGCGCAAGGCTGTTGTCCGCGCATCCGCCACCATGAGCGGACGTCGCAGGGAAATTGCATCCCTGTTCCGTATCCCGCTTATTGTGTCTGCCGCACTGCTTTCCTTTGCGCATGGTTCAAACGACGTTGCCAACGCGATTGGCCCGCTTGCTGCCATCGTATCGGCAATTAATAGCGGTGAGATTGTAACATCAGCACCGATCCCGATTTGGGTGATGGTCATTGGTGCCCTTGGTATTTCTGCTGGTCTGATCCTGTTTGGTCCGAAGCTGGTCCGAACTGTTGGATCGAAAATCACCAAATTGGACCCGATCCGGGCCTATACCGTGGCGCTGTCGGCAGCCCTTACCGTGATTGTTGCTTCTGCCTTGGGGCTTCCGGTCAGTTCAACCCATATTGCGGTTGGTGCGGTGTTTGGCGTTGGTTTCCTGCGTGAAACCCTGTCACATCGCCGTCGTCAGGTCGCGCCACCGATGTTGGTGGATACCCCGGAAGATGAACAGGCTGACGAACATATCGAAGCCCTGCGTCAGATTGACCCAAGCGAAGCCGAAAAAGCCGAACGGAAATTCCGCAAGCGTCTTTTGGTCCGTCGCCGTTATGCGGTGACGATTGCAACCGCTTGGGTGGTGACGGTTCCGGCTGGTGCGTTCCTTGGTGCTTTGCTGTTCTTCACCATTCGCGGCATCATGCTGTAATTTCGTAAGAATACTGTTTCGCGGCACTGTGCCCCATTTCCCCGGGGCGCATGCAGCGATCTGCAGCGGCGGTCAGGGTTTCCTTGACCGCCGTTTTTCTTTGACCCCGTTTTTCCTTGACCCTAGGGGGGCTTGGGCGTAAACACCCGGCAACCAAAGTTGAAGAACCCCGGTCTTGATCGTCGCCCAGAATAGTGGGCCGCGAGATTTGTTATGCGTGGGGTGACCATTTAAAGGACATGAAGATGAAAACGATCATTTTCGGCATTCTGGCCATGGCGGTAACCGTTGTTGCATCAAACATTCTGGTTGAATATCCGCTGCCGGGTGTTCTGGCCGATTGGCTGACCTATGGTGCGTTCACCTATCCGGTGGCCTTTCTTGTTACGGATTTGACCAACCGCGCACGCGGGGCTGGTGCTGCGCGCATCGTGGTTCTGGCCGGGTTTGCTTTGGCGGTTGTGTTGTCGCTGATCTTTGCTGACACGCGCATCGCCATTGCATCGGGTACGGCGTTTCTGATTGCGCAGATGCTTGATGTTACGATCTTTGACAAATTGCGTCGGGCAACCTGGTGGAAAGCACCGCTGATTTCATCGGGCATTGGCTCGGCTGTTGATACGGCATTGTTCTTTTCCATCGCCTTTGCTGGTACCGGTCTTCCGTGGGATACCTGGGCGCTTGGCGACTTTGCTGCCAAGATGATCATGGCGCTGACCTGTCTGGCGCCATTCCGCCTGTTGATGACAGTGATCACACCGCGTTTGAACGCGGAACCAGCACAAGGCTGATATGCCTGTCATCGACTTGTGATTTTTGGCGAAGGGGCGCATAAAACGCCCCTTCGTTCGTTTCTCAATTAACCCGGAATAACCCCGATCCATGAAAGTCGATCTGTTCGATTTCGAATTGCCGCGTGAACGGATTGCTGAACATCCAGCAAATCCGCGTGATGCCGCCCGTATGCTTGATCTGTCTTCGGATGGAATGATTGATCGTATCGTGCGTGAATTGCCAGATATCCTGCGCGCCGGTGATTTGCTGATTTCAAACGACACCCGCGTTATTCCTGCGCGCCTATTTGGCAAGCGCGGCGAGGCCAAAGTCGAAGTCACCTTGCATAAGCAAGAAGGTCTTGGGACGTGGGTTGCTTTTGCTAAGCCTGCGAAAAAGCTTCGTATTGGCGAAACATTCCGGGTGAGTGACGAATTTGAAGCCGAAGTTCTTGATAAAAAGGACGGCGGCGAAGTTGCTCTTAAATTCAACCGGTCTGGTGCGGATTTAATCGCAGCGCTTGAGAAATACGGTGTGATGCCGTTGCCGCCTTATATCCGTCGGGAAACCGGTGGCGATAAGCAGGATAATTCTGATTATCAGACGATTTTTGCGCAAAAAGACGGTGCTGTTGCGGCCCCGACTGCGGGTTTGCATTTTACTCCAGACCTTTTGGCTAACCTTGATGCGCGCGGGATTAATCGTCGGACGATTACGCTGCATGTTGGGGCTGGGACGTTTCTTCCGGTTAAGGTGGATGACACCGAAGATCACAAGATGCATGCCGAATGGGGATCAATCAGCAGCGAAATTGCCGATCTGATCAATGAAACGCGGGCCAAAGGTGGTCGGGTGATTGCGGTGGGAACAACGTCACTTCGCTTGCTTGAAAGTGCAGCACGCGAAGATGGTGTGGTTGAACCTTTCGAGGCGGAGACCGACATCTTTATCACGCCGGGCTATAAATTCCGCGCGGTCGATATGCTTTTGACCAATTTCCATTTGCCGCGCTCGACCCTGTTTATGCTGGTGTCGGCCTTTGCCGGGTTTGACCGAATGAAGGCTGCTTATGCTCATGCAATCGAAAACGAATATCGTTTCTATTCTTATGGCGATTGCAGCTTGCTTGAATGCGCCAGTAAAATTGATGCCCAGTAAAATTGATGTACGGACATAATTTGACATGACCGAATTTCGCTATGAACTGCTTGCCCAAGATGGCAAGGCCCGTCTGGGCCGCATTCACACCGCACATGGCGTGATAGATACACCGACCTTTATGCCGGTGGGAACTGCCGCGACGGTTAAGGGGATGCTGCCGGAAAATGTCGCCGATACTGGTGCGCAGATTTTGCTGGGCAATACCTATCATTTGATGCTGCGCCCCGGTGCGGAACGCATTGCGCGCCTTGGTGGCTTGCACAAATTCATGAATTGGGACAAACCGATCCTGACCGATAGCGGCGGGTATCAGGTGATGTCATTGGCGAAATTGCGCAAGATCACCGAAGAAGGTGTGACGTTCAAAAGCCATATCGACGGGCGTAAATTTAACCTGACCCCAGAACGTTCGATGGAAATTCAGCATCTGCTGGGCTCAACCATCACCATGGCGTTTGATGAATGCACCCCGTTCCCGGCGACAGAAAGCCAAGCACGCGAGAGCATGCAGATGTCGATGCGTTGGGCCAAGCGGTCAAAGGATGCGTTTGTCGAGCGCGAAGGATACGCGCTTTATGGCATTCAGCAGGGCAGTGTTTTTGAAAACCTCCGCCGTGAGAGTTCGGAAAAACTGACCGAGCTTGATCTTCCGGGCCATTCGGTTGGCGGGCTTGCGGTTGGCGAAGGTCAGCAGATCATGTTTGATACGCTTGATTTCTGCGTTGATATGTTGCCTGCCAACAAGCCGCGCTATTTGATGGGGGTTGGCAAGCCGTCTGATCTTGTTGGCGCTGTCATGCGCGGGATTGATCAGTTTGACTGTGTTCTTCCGACCAGATCTGGCCGAAATGCACAGGCCTTTACCCATCATGGGACGTTGAATTTGAAAAATGGTCGTCATCGCGATGATGATCGTCCGTTGGATAATCAATGTGGTTGCCCGGCCTGCACGAAATATTCGCGGGCTTATTTGCATCACCTGATTAAGTCGGGTGAAATGCTTGGTGCGATGCTGCTGACTTGGCACAACCTTGCCTATTATCAGGACTTGATGCGCGATATGCGCACAGCAATTGCGGATGGCCGCATGGATGCGTTCGCGCGTGATTTCCAAGCAGGACAGGAAGGCGGGGACATTGATCCCGTGCCGATTATCGAGGATTAAGCACATGGCTGATCAAACCATCTATGACAATCTGACCATGTTGGGCAGTGATACGGCCCAGCCGGCATCTCCGGAAGAAGCCGTTCTTGAACGTGTGGCCAATCCGCAAGCCGGAACCGATTACTGTGTGCGCTTTGTTGCCCCGGAATTCACATCGCTCTGCCCGATGACCGGGCAGCCGGATTTTGCCCATCTGGTGATTGATTACATTCCCGGCGATTGGCTGGTCGAAAGCAAATCATTGAAGCTTTTCCTGACCTCGTTCCGTAATCATGGATCATTCCACGAAGATTGCACGATCAAGGTTGCCAAGCGCATTGTCGAAACGCTTGATCCGAAATGGCTGCGGATTGGCGGATACTGGTATCCGCGCGGCGGTATTCCGATTGATGTGTTTTACCAGACGGGTGGCGCACCAGAAGGTGTCTGGATTCCCGAACAGGGTGTTGCCCCGTATCGTGGGCGCGGCTAAGGCCGGATTATGATCGGAAATCCAAAGGGCTGCTTCGCGATATGAGGCAGCCTTTTTTGTATCGGGTAGGCTTTATTTCGATTCCATATATTAAGCAAGTGATAATTATTCGCATTGCTTCAGTGGCCGGTTCCTGCTAATTGAAGGGCGCAGCAGGGGACTGCTGAATGTGTGCGATTGGCTTGGTTGGAAATGGTGATGGCGCGTCAAAGCGCATCAGTTCTTATTACGAGTTTTCAGGAAAACTATGATCAACTTCTGCGGTTTTTGACCCGGAAGTTAAATGGTGATTCCCAACGTGCTGCTGATGTTGTGCAGGATACGTATTTGCGTCTTGCCAAAACCCCGCAAACTGTCGAGAAAATCGTCAATCCGCGCGCTTATATTTACCGGGTTGCCGGGAACCTTGCGATTGATCAAATCCGAAGCGATCGGCGCAGTTCAGCCCATCATGACAAAGACGACAGCGGGGCTGAGGTGACGGACCCAGCCCCTGGACCTGAAAACATTTATCTTTCGCGCGAACAGATCATGCTGCTTGACCGCGCCCTTGCGCAATTGCCGCAAAAGCCCCGGGAAGCGTTGCTTTTGTTCCGGGTTGAAGGTTTGTCACATCGTGAAATTGCCAAGAAGCTTGATGTTTCCAACAGCATGGTTGCGAAATATATAGGTCATGCCTTGAAGCATTGCCGCGACGCACTTTTGATCGGGGGGCTAAAATAATGTCAAAAAAAATGACAGAGTTGGCACCACTCGTTCGTCTTACTATCAAGGGATGCCGTTTATCAGGAGCGGCCATTAGGCAATATCGGGGATACAGATTTTGATGTCGAGGACATCCGCGCAGGAACAGACCGCACTGCACGCCTATGACAATGACATGATCGCGCTAAGTGATCAGGCCATTGATTGGCTTGTGCGTCTGCAGTGCGAGGATGCGACGGATAAGGATCGCGTGGCATTTGATCAATGGTGCGATCAATCTGCAGACCATGCCCGCGCCGCCCGAGATGCCAAAGCCCTGTTTGGCGGGATAGATGAAACCGAAACTGCGCAGAACTGGATCGGTGTAGCCGCTTTGTCTGCGCGTAATGTTCAACCATCCAAACCACGTCCCCGGCGGATGGGAATAGGGGCGCGTTCCATATTGCGGGTTGGTTCGATTGGTCGGCGGGGTGTCGTTGTTATGGCATCTGTTTGTGCGCTTTTGGCCGTTGTGATTGTCGGTGGGTTTCAGAAGACGGGTCTTTGGGCGCGATGGAATGCAGATTACAGCACTGCAATTGGCGAATTGGCCACAGTTACCCTTTCTGATGGGACGGTTGCGCATCTTAATACGGCATCGGCCTTTTCAGTCGATTTTTCGGGGGATGTGCGCCGCATTCAACTTGCTTCTGGCGAAGTTATTTTCAATGTTGCCAAGGATGCCCAACATCCATTTATCGTTTCGGCATCAGGCGGCGAGGCGATGGCGCTTGGGACGATTTATGGTGTTCGCATTGAAAATGATCAGGTCAATGTCACCGTGCAGGAAGGCATTGTTGAAGTGCGCAATGGTCTTGGCAACAGTGTTCGGCTTATCGCTGGCGAACAAGCATCTTACACAGAAGGTTCCGGACCAGAATTCCATGCCGATGCTGATCTTGCGGCGTATGGCAGTTGGCAACGTGGCAAATTGATCTTCAATAGCCGCCCGCTGGGCGATGTGATTGGTGAAGTACAGCGATACAAGGCAGAACGGATTGTCATTGCGCGCGATGCATTGCGTGATTTGAACGTCACCGGTGTTTTTGAAACGCGAGAACTTGATGATCTGTTGAACTCGCTAGAGCAAACAACCGGCGCAATGGTTGTGAAGCTGCCGCTTCTGACCGTAATTTACTAGGTTTTCCGGGGCTTTTGCCGCTTGTGAAATCCTACAGGTTTAAAAATTTCAAAAAAATTGAAAAATCTGGTGCAATTAACGTTGGGTGAAATCGTCTTAAGATCAAAAGCAAATGATTTCGGTTCTTAACATCATTTGCAATGGGGAATTAAACCAGAAGGCCTTATGATGAATTCAGCTAATTTGATGATGCAGGCAACTTCCTACCAGTCGCCTGATCAGCAAACGGGGGAACTGCGCACTGTGTGGATGCGCCGTTTAGTCGCGACCACATTAATTTCAGGATTGGCGGCCCTAAGCCCATGGCAGGCAAGCGCCGAAGGTTTGGCGACAAATTCGACAACAAATGTTGAACTTGCCCAAGCAAGCTTGATCAACCTAGATATTCCAGCACAGGATTTGGATCGTGCATTGACCAGCTTTGCCGATCAGGCAGGTCTGAAATTGTTGTTCCCGTCCAACGGGCTAAGCGATATGAAAGTACCCGCACTTCAGGGGGAAATGTCGGTTGATGCGGCCTTGACCGCACTTCTGCGCGGAACCGGTTTTACGTGGCGTTACACCGATGGTGGCACAGTTACGATTGAAAAGGTCGCTGCCAACGGTAAGAACGTTCTTGATCCGGTTCGGGTTGAAGCAAATTCCGCATCCACAGATACGACCGGCCCGATTGATGGCTATATCGCGACGTCAAGCAGCACTGCGACCAAAACCGGGACGTCGATTGTTGAGACACCTCAGTCGATTTCAGTCGTGACGCGCGATGAAATGACCGACCGTGGTGCGGCGACGCTGTTTGAAGCCACGCGATATACCGCAGGCGTATTTGGCGAAGCATATGGCAAAGACCCACGCGGTTATGACAGCTTCTACATGCGCGGATTTTCAAATTATGAAAGTGGCGAATTCCGCGATGGATTGCGTGTGTCGGGCGGTAATCAGGCACTTTACGCTGCCGAGGCTTATGGCCTTGAACGGGTTGATGTTCTGAAAGGGTCCAGCAACATCCTGTATGGGCAGGCCAATGTTGGCGGTATTGTCAATAGCACCACCAAACGCCCGAATGCGGATCAAAAACAGGAAGTTCGTTTGGAATATGGCGACTGGAACCATATGTCCGGCGCGTTTGATATTGGCGGTGCGGTTGTTGAAGATCTGTCTGCGATGTTCCGTCTGGTCGGTTTGGCAAGTCACGGCAATTATGAATACGATCTTGCCAATGGTGATGAGGTCGACAAAGACCGTATCTATATCGCGCCATCGTTCACTGTTCAGCCAAACGACGATACCAAGTTAACGATCATGACCGATTACACGCTCGATGAGCGTGGTGGGAACTACGCGTTTGTTGATGAGAATGGCAACAATCTTGGCTTTATGCCTGGTGAGCCAGGCTTTGAGTTCTATGACAATGAACAGTTCACTGCCGGAATTGAATTTGAACATCGTTTGAATGACACATTGCAGTTCCGCCAGAAAACACGTTATTCCAGCATTGATGTCGAAGCAGGCGGTGTGTTTGGCTGGGACCGTGATGGCGATTCAATCAAGCGATATGTCAATTATACTGACAACGAAGTGCGTGGCATTGTCGTTGATAATCAGGTGCAGGCAGACTTCGATACCGACATAATCGAACATACTGTACTGATGGGGCTTGATGGCGAATACGAAATCAATGAATTCCGCTATGGCGGCGAAGATTACACGGTTGCGAACCTAAGCATTTCAAACCCGGTATATGCAGGCAGTTCATCGTTTAACGGCACCTATAATAGCAAGTACGATTTTGATCAGACCAACATTGAATATGGTGTTTATGCACAAGATCAAATGAGGATTGCGGATCGTTGGTTGGTTAATCTTGGCGGGCGTTACACCACAGCCTATCGCAAGATGGAATACAACCAGACGGGTGTAACAAGCGAAAACACCGAAGACGCGTTTACCGGCCAGGCGGCGCTGAGTTATGAATTTGACAATGGTGTCATTCCGTATGTCAGCTACGCGCAGGGCTTTAACATCAACAATAATGTTGATGCCAATGGTGACACGTTCGATCCCGAAGAGTCAGATCAGTATGAACTGGGTGTGAAATACGCACCGGCCAATATGGATGCACTGTTCACAGCGTCCTTGTTCCAACTGACCAAAACCAATGTTGTGAACTATGACAATGCGGCAACCGCATATGTTCAGACCGATGAAGTCCGTTCACGCGGTATGGAACTTGAAGCCAAGGTTGCGCTGAGCGATGCCTTGGATGTCACCGCCTCCTATGCCTTTACCAAAGCTGAAATCACCGAAAGCACAAATGGGAATGTCGGCAACTATGCCCCCAATGCGCCAAAGCATCTGGCGTCTATTTGGGCCATGTATAGTTTTGATGGTGGTACGCTTGACGGGCTAAGTGTTGGTTCAGGTGCGCGTTATAATGGTGGTTATTACAGTGATGAGGCAAACAATTATCGGGCGGATTCCTATACGCTGTTTGATGCAGTTGTGAACTATCGCATTAACCCAAATTGGGCGCTGGGTGTGAATGCGACCAATCTTCTTGATGATCAGTACCTGACCAATTGCACGCAGTATCGTTGCTATATCGGGGATGGTCGCCGCGTGATCGCCAATCTGACCTACAATTGGTAATCCGGTTACAGACTTTTAATGCAAAAGGCCGCAGCATGATGTTGCGGCCTTTTGTGTTTCTTGTGAAAGATTATATAAGGCAGCAAAGAGAGACATAAGCGACCACACATAACTGCCCCGTAAATGAACCAGTGCCATGACCGCCCAATCGGCTGATGTGATTACATTCGATATGTTACAGGCCAAAGCCCGTGAAATCGGCTTTGACGTCTGTGGGGTGGCGCGTCCAAAAATTGATCCGCGCAATCAGAAACGACTGGATGAATTTGTCGCTGCGGGTGAATACGGGTCGATGGCGTGGATGAATGACCCGGAACGATTGCCGCGGCGTCGTGACCCGGAAATGTTATGGCCAGATGTCAAATCCGTGATCGTTCTTGGCAGCAATTATGGTCCGGCAGAAAACCCAATGGCGTTGTTGGATCACCCTGACCGGGCAATGATTTCGGTCTATGCCAAGAACAAAGATTATCACGACCTGATCAAAAAACGCTTAAAGCAACTCGCACGCTGGTTGGTCGAAAAATCCGGTGGGCGCGAACAGGTCAAAGTATTTGTCGATACCGCCCCGGTTTTGGAAAAACCATTGGGCCAAGCATCCGGGATTGGTTGGCAAGGTAAGCATACCAATCTTGTGTCGCGCGAATTTGGCAGTTGGTTGTTTTTGGGTGAGGTGTTTACCACCATCTGCTTTGAGGAAGCATCGCCTGAAATTGATCATTGCGGGACATGTTCGAAATGCCTTTCAGCCTGTCCGACCAATGCGTTTCCGGCCCCCTATAAGCTTGATGCGCGCAAATGTATTTCATACCTGACGATCGAACATGACGGGCTGATCCCCGATCAATTCCGCCAGGCGATGGGCAATCGCATTTATGGCTGTGATGATTGTTTGGCGGCCTGCCCTTGGAACAAGTTTGCCAGCCGGACCGAAGAGTTGGCTTTTATTCCGCGTGCTGAACTGACAGCGCCAAGATTGGCTGATTTTCTTGATCTGGATGATACGGCGTTTCGGGCCTTCTTTACCGGATCGCCGATCAAGCGGATCGGCCGGGCGAAATTCTTGCGTAATGTCTTGATCGCTGCGGGCAATAGCGGTGCCACGTACCTTACCCCGCGTATCGAAAGGCTGTTGGCCGATGAAAGTGCCCTGATCCGGGGCAGTGCGGTTTGGGCATTGGCGCAATTGATGGATGCAAACGGCTTTCGCATGCTAAAGGCAAAGCATCTTGACGGCGAAGAAGATCAGGACGTTCTGGCGGAATGGGATCAGGCCGCAAGGGCAGCCTGATCATCCTTACATGTCGAACTTCACAAAATCAAAGTGATAGCGAAGTCCGCCCATCGGGTCTGAAAAACCGATACCATATCCCGGACCAAGGGGATTGCGGTCTTCAAGGTCTTCTTCTTTTTCGTTACGGAAATCAAGCGGCTCACCAGATTGCGTGCTGTTTGCCAGCACAAATGGAACGCCAAGCCATGTGCCGGTTGCTGGGCGATGTAAATGACCAAAAAACAGATGCTTGATCTGTTGATTGGTTGCAATGATTTCGCCGAGTTCCTTTTCTGCATCCAGCCGAATGGTATCTATAAACGGCATGCCCATTTCAAACGGCGGATGGTGCATGAAAAGAAAGGTTGGTGTCTCTTTGTGCGCGGTTAATTCATCGCGCAGCCAGCCAAGGCGCTTTTCACACAATGTTCCGTGATGATACCCCGGAACAATACTGTCCATCATGACAAACCGGACACCATTAAGTGTTTGGCCGAAATTAACAAACCCGTTGGCATCGACCGGTGTGGTTGGGAAGGCATCCTTGAAAGCGTCACGGATGTCATGGTTGCCCGGAATAAGCATATAGGGAATGGCAAGATCGGATAAAATTTCGACGGCCTGTTCATACTGTTCAGGGGTGCCGCGATGGGTGATGTCGCCGGTTATGACGCAAATCTCGGCATCTTGGTGCCGTGCGTTGATTTCACGGATCACTTTACGCAAAGTTGCGGCCGCATCAGGTTGGCGTGATACGTCATTGCGGGCAAGAATATGAAGGTCGGAAAGATGTATGAATTTCATGGCGATGCCCTATCATGGCGGAAAGCATTTGAAATCATGTTCGTTTTTTCAAAACATGAAAAGATATAAACGCCGATGGATGACACCGTTCGTAAAAGATCAGTGACAATTGCAGGCCACAGAACCAGTTTTTCGCTTGAAGATGCGTTCTGGCAAGAACTGGTTGGGATTGCGCAAAAGCGCGATATCACAATGGCCGAACTGGTTGTGGAAATTGATTCCGAACGTGATGGTAATCTTTCAAGTGCCTTGCGTCTTTTCATTCTGCGCGATCTTCAGAATCGGTTGGCAGGACTGGACGAAGACAATGACGATCTTCCATCAGACGACGATCTTTCGGAAAAAAGCTAGGTAACGGTATCGGCGATGTGTGCAATTGCAGGGGCAACAACATCGGACGATCAGGCGGCCGTTGCCCGTACCTTGCAAAAGCTTGTTCATCGTGGACCGGATGGCAGCGACGTTTGGTCTGATCCCAATGGATTGATCACACTTGGCTGTGCACGTCTGGCAACAACTGATCGCACCCCAATCGCGCAGCAACCTATTTGTTCCCGTGATGGTCGGTTTGTTCTGGCCTTTAACGGATATATCGCTGGTCATCGCCGCTTGATCGCGGAATATACGAAACAAGGCACAGCGTTCAAAAGCAAGAACGATGCGGAACTTGTCTTGCATCTTTTGGCACAGGCAGTTCATCACGGGCGCGCTATTGCCTCAGCACTTGAAGAATTGTCCGGGCAATATGCATTGGCGTTATGGGATTGCATAACGGGGTGCTTGTGGCTGGCCCGTGATCCGCTTGGTATCAAGCCACTTTATGTAATGGCGCGCCCACATGGCGAGATTGCTTTTGCATCAGAAGTTGGTGCGTTCGATGTTCTGGCACCCTTGTCTTTTGATCGGGATGTTAAGGCGGCCTATCTTGCTCATCTGTTTGTTCCGCCGCCGAAAAGCGGTGTTGTTGGCATTGAACTATTGGCACCGGGAATGGTGCTGTGTTGGCAGGCGGGGAAAACCACCAGATCGCAGATCAGGCACCCGGATAACAGGGTGCGTCCAATATCAAATGGGCACAAGGCCGCAACCAAGCTGCGTCAGGTGGTTCGTCAATCGGTTGCCGATGCGATGGATGCGGACTGTTCTGTTGGTGCGCTTGTGTCGGGGGGATTGGATAGTGCGGGTGTATCGGCCATGGCCTGTGACATCGCGCGTGAGTCTGGCAAAGAACCTCCGTTGGCTTTTGTCATGGGGTTTGATGACCAAGCACGTGATGAAACCGGGTTTGCAAAGAATTTGTGCCAGCATACCGGACAAGAATTACACATCATCAAGGCGCCAGAACGGGACCAAGACATTTACGATGCGCTGTGTCGTGGGCTTTGCAGTGTTGGCGCGCCCTTTGCCAATCCATCGATTGTTTTGATGAATCATCTTTCGGCAGCGGTTGGTCAATATGTGCGGGTGTGTTTGGCGGGCGACGGTGGGGATGAGCTGTTTGGCGGCTATCCGCGCTATCGTGCTGCATCAATTTACCAACATTATTGGCAGCATGTGCCTGCTGGATTACGCCGGTGGGCAGCAGGCATGTCGAACCAGGTGGATGTGCGAAACCTTCGTCGGTTTCTCGTCGGTGGGGCGGGTGATTTTGATGAGGCGTTTGATCGCTGGAACAATCGTTGTGCCATTCCTGAACTTAAAGCCCGCTTATGTGCGGTGCCAATTCAAGATCAGCAAGAACGTGGGCTGAACCTTGTTGATCGGATGATGCGATTTGATCGGGATGCGACGTTACCGGGCAATCAATTGGTGATGTCAGATCGGTGTGGAATGGCGCATGGATTGGAATATCGTCTGCCGTTGTTGGGCCATGAAGTCGTTTCAATCGCATCCATGATGTCTGCAGATCAACATTTGCAAGGTGGGTTAAAGGCGGTTTGGCGCGACGCCATCGCGCCCTATCTTCCAAAAAGTCATGTTCAACGATCCAAAATTGGCTTTAACCCGCCGGTCGCGAACTGGCTTTTGATGCTTGGTCGTTATATTTGGGGCGGTGATGAAGCCGCCGTTGCGGCCATTTTCGACGGCGAGAAGGTGGCAAAAGAAGATCAGCACAGATATTGGCAACGTGCGATTTCGGGCAAGGATATGGATATGTCATTGACCGTTTGGGCGCTGCTGGTGTGGCAGGTTTGGCAGATAATTTTAAAGGATGCTGTGAGGCATGATGTTCAGCATCATGTTCAGGGGGCTCATGAAAAACTAAGCGTGGCTGTCGCTGCCGATATTGCGTGATCGACAATACAGGTTAAGCGCGGTCAGGGCAGTCGGTGCCAACTGCACAACCTGACGAGACAGTGTCAGAACGCGGTTTTCGTCAATCTGGCTGTCTTCAAAGATTGACTGGGTGGTTTCGCAGAGTTCAGAAAGCTGACGCAGGCCGAATGTTCCTGATGTGCTTTTTAAAGCATGCACTTCATTGCGCACAGTTGTCAGGTCGTCTTCTGAAAGCGCTTTATCAATTTTGACCAACCGGGTTTCGGTTTCATTGATGAAGATATCAATGCCGCATTTTGCCCCTTCATCGCCGGCATCACTGTAAAGCTGTTCAAGAATGTGAATATCAAGAACCGGACTGGTAAGTGATTCTGGCCGCGAAGGGCGGCCTAGGCGTGCGCCTTTGCTGCGCAGATGAACCGGTGGGGCCGAATTTTTTTCGCTGAATTTCTGATTTGGCGATCGCGAAATCAGCTCCTGCATGGTTTCAATCAATTTGTCGCGTTGAATGGGTTTGTTGATGAACTCGTCAACACCAGATTGACGGGCAATCACGTTCCAGTCGCGCGATTGATGGGCCGACAGCGCAATAATCGGTGTTTGTGAAACCGGGCCGGACATATGGCGGATGCGCCGCGTTGTGTGCAGTCCATCCATGTCGGGCATTTCAACATCCATCAGGATCAAATCCGCGGTGACACCCCGTCGCAACATGTTCAGCACGGTTTGGCCATTGCTGGCCTCGATAATGTTATATCCTTCAGATTGAAGGATACGCCGTGCCACCATACGGTTGCTTTCGCTGTCATCGGCAATGATGACAGTGCCAATTTTCGGATCATTGGCCGAACTGCTTGGGGTGATTTTATCAAGCGGAAGTCGTTGGGGTTTGACAAAGCAAACAGAAATCATGCCGCCATCGGAAAGTTCGGTTTCATTAAAGATCAGGTCTTCTTCAGCGATGCCTGTGATGAGCTGTTCCCACGCCGGGTTGGCGTAAACAATCCGTTCGTCAGCATCAAAAAGTGCTATGCCAGCTTGCGTTTGTGCAAGCGCATCCAAGATCCGATTTTCCATTGGCCACCTATCGATTCGGTGCCCAGTCCCATACCAAGAGGCACAAATATTCTTTTTTATGAAACGCAGGGGTTTCAATTGTGACTCTATTTATTGTTGCAGCTTTTCCTAATAAGTCCATGTTTTTTCAAATACACAGCGACAAAGGCTATCGGAGAAGTGAAACAAACAATCGCAACAAATGTTTCATTTTTTGTTCACATGAAACATTTGTTGCGGAGGGTCGCGGTTTATGGCGTAATTTCAAGTGTCTCGTCGCACAGGGGGGCTTGATTGATGGGTTTGTATTCCGATTTGCGTGAAAAACTGATTTCGGACTATGCCAAGCTTAGTCCGCAGATGCAGAAAGCCGCGCGTTATATCCTTGACCACCCAAACGAGGTTGCCCTGCGATCAATGCGGGCCCTTGCGGGGGCGGCGGATGTTCCGCCAAGCACGATTACCCGATTGATGGGGGCGATTGGTGTGGAGACATGGCAAGATTTTCGCGACCATTATCAAAGCCGTTTGCTTGATCAGCCCGCAAGCTATGCCCAGCGTGCGCGTGAAACACAAAGCGTTGAAAATGACGCCAATCGCGATGAACATCTGCTTGAAAGCATTGCCCGGACTGAAATTGACAATATCAGCGCGGCTTTTAGCCCGGAACTTTCATCGCGGATGATTGAAGCCTGTGGCGCGATTGAGAATGCGCGCCACGTTTTTATCGTCGGCTGTGGGGCGGCTTATCCGGCGGCCTATCAGTTTGCATATGCTTATCGTCTGTTTCGTGACAATGGCATTTTGGTCGATGGTCATTCCGGTGCTTTTGGTGATGAATTGCGCGGGATTACACGGCGTGATTTGCTCATTGCGGTTGGCGCAAAACCCTATATCCGCGACACGGTACAAGCCGTACGGTTTGCGCGCGATCAACACTGCCCGGTCATTGCAATAAGTGATTCAGACGTATCGCCGATTGCGCTTGATGCGATGACCAAACTGGTTGTGCGCGACCATTCCCAATCATTTTTCCAAAGTTTTACTGCTGCGTTATCGGTCATGCAGGCGCTGGTTGCCCTGCTGGTTGCGCGTGGTGGTCAAAAAGCCCTGCAACGGATTGCTGTTGCTGAAGAACAACTTGCGGCCTTCGATACCTATCTCGAAGATTAGTGAACCCTGACCTTAACGCCCCACACGGACCCCCCCGATCATGACAACTGTGTCAAATGCTGCTTCTGCCCCATATGCCTCCACCCATGTTCTGCACCGAACAAGTGTTGCAATACCGCCCCGTGCGGTAAAGGGCGAGGGCATCTATATTTTCGATCAGAATGGCAAAGCTTATCTTGATGCCTGCGGCGGTGCGGCTGTGTCCTGCCTTGGCCATTCCGACCCGGAAGTCCGTGCGGCCATGCATGCCCAGATTGATCAGATTGCCTATGCCCATTCCGGGTTCTTTTCATCTGATGCGATGGAAGAACTGGCAGATGAACTGGTGGCAAATGCACCAGAAGGAATTGATAAGGTCTATTTTGTATCTGGTGGGTCCGAGGCAACCGAAGCCGCGCTTAAGATGGCGCGTCAGTATTTCCTTGAAATTGGTCAGCCAGATCGAAAATACGTCATTGCGCGCCGTCAGTCCTATCATGGCAATACGCTTGGTGCGCTGTCTGTCGGTGGCAATATGTGGCGGCGTAAACAGTTCGAACCGCTTTTGATCACGGCAAGCCATATCGCCCCGGTTTATCAATATCGTGACCAGCGTGCCAACGAGACGGCCGAAGCATATGGGCTGCGCGTTGCCAATGAACTCGAAACTGCAATTCTTGAACTTGGTGCCGATAGTGTTGCGGCATTCGTAGCCGAACCGGTTGTCGGGGCGACGTCCGGGGCGCTGGCACCTGTGCCGGGGTATTTCAAACGCGTGCGCGAGATTTGTGATCAATATGGCGTGTTGCTGATCCTTGATGAAGTCATGTGCGGTATGGGTCGAACCGGCACGCTTCACGCGATTGAACAGGAAGGCATTTCAGGCGATTTGCAAACCATCGCCAAGGGGTTGGGAGCAGGGTATCAGCCGATTGGTGCGGTTTTGGTGTCCAAGAAAATCAATGATGCCATCGCCAACGGATCAGGGTTCTTTCAACATGGGCATACTTATCAGGGCCATGCAACTGCTTGTGCTGCGGCCCTTGCAACGCAACGCGTGATTAAAGAACGCAACCTTTTGGCCAATGTGGTCAAACAGGGCGAAAACCTTGTGGGTGGTTTACAGGCCAAACTGGGTCAGCATCCGTTTGTTGGTGATATTCGCGGACGTGGGCTGTTTCGGGGGGTGGAACTGGTCGTAGACCGTGAAACCAAAGACCCGTTTGACCCGGCCCTTAAGATCAATGCCAAAATCAAGAAGGCGGCCTTTGCGCGTGGCTTGATGGCCTATCCGATGGGCGGGACGATTGATGGCGTGCGCGGCGATCATGTGCTGTTTGCGCCTGCCTTCATCGTGACCGAGAGCGATATAGGCAAAATCGTTGATCTGTTTGCCGCGGCGTTGGATGACGTCTTTAAGGCGGAAGGATTGTCATGATGGGATACACCGATACCCCGTTTCTGATCGCATCGGCCCCGAACGGTGCGCGCAAGACCAAGGCAGACTTGCCCAATATTCCGATTACCCCCGTGGAGGTCGCAAAGACCGCGCTTAAATGTAAACAGGCCGGTGCAGGCATGATGCATCTTCATGTTCGCGATGATGAACAACGACACAGCCTTGATGCCGGGCGTTACCGGGAAATGCTGCGTGAAGTGCGTGCTGCGGTTGGGCCCGATATGGTGTTGCAAGTGACAACCGAAGCGGTGGGGATGTATAGCGCGGGTGATCAAATGGCGATGGTTCGGGACCTTGTCCCTGACGCCGTGTCGATTGCTATTCGCGAAATCGCGCCGATTGATGCCGATCTGAATGAGGTGAAAGGGTTTTTCGAATTTATGCGTGAAGCTGCGATTTCACCACAATTTATTGTCTATGCCCCTGAAGATGTGCAGCGTTTTAACCAGCTTGTCGAAATTGGTGTGCTACCGGGCGAAAAATTCCCGGTCTTGTTCGTTTTGGGCCGTTATACCGCTGGACAGCAATCCAATCCGGTTGATTTGTTGCCATTCATTGGTTCGAGTTCCTATATCTCTGAATGGATGCTGTGTGCTTTTGGTGCGTTTGAAAATGCATGCATCTTGACGGGGGCTGGATTGGGTGGTCATGGTCGCATTGGATTTGAAAATAATCATCTTGGGGTTGACGGGAACTCCGCAGACGATAATGCTGAGCTAATTGCCCAGGCGCGTGATGGTGCACGTTTAATGAACCGCAAAATCGCGACTGGCGAGCAGGCCAAGCAGATCATGCAACCACAGTGGTAATGAATTTCGGTCAAGACCAAAAAAGTTGCTTAAAAAGCATAAACTATCAGGAGGTTTTGGGGTTATAGGCTTTTAATCCGCAGGCGCGGATTCTATAATCCTTTAGTCGAAACATCTGATTTGTCTGATGTTTCCATATGATTCTTCCGTTCTTCACTGAACGGTTGAATGCCTAATAACAGGGTGTACAAGGGAGCTATTCCTAATGAAAAAACTTATTGCTGTAGCGGGTGCAGTCGCTGCAATCGCGGGCGCGTCGCTGTTTGCTGGTCAGGCATCAGCACAGGAAAACCGTTTCATCACCATCGGTACCGGTGGCGTTACGGGTGTTTATTATCCGACCGGTGGTGCAATCTGCCGTCTGGTAAATAAAGACCGTAAAGAGCACGGCATTCGTTGCTCGGTCGAATCCACTGGCGGTTCGGTCTATAACATCAACACCATCCGTTCTGGCGAACTGGACATGGGCGTTGCTCAGTCCGATTGGCAGTTCCATGCTTATAACGGTACTTCGAAATTCGAAGACCTCGGTCCGTTCAAAGACCTGCGTGCAGTGTTCTCTGTTCATCCAGAGCCGTTTACCGTGGTTGCACGTGCTGATGCAGGCATCAAAACCTTTGACGATCTCAAAGGCAAACGCGTGAACATTGGTAACCCAGGTTCGGGCCAGCGCGGCACCATGGACATCGTTCTTGCTGCCAAAGGCTGGAGCCTTGATGACTTCGCGCTTGCTTCGGAACTGAAGCCGGCAGAACAGTCACAGGCGCTTTGTGACAACAAGATCGATGCAATGATCTATACCGTTGGTCATCCGTCCGGCTCAATCCAGGAAGCGACCACTGCATGTGATTCGGTTCTGGTAGAAGTTGCTGGTCCGGCGATCGACAAACTGGTTGCTGACAACCCGTATTACCGTGCAGCCACCATTCCGGGCGGCATGTATCGCGGCAACCCGGATGATGTCACCACCTTCGGTGTTGGCGCGACCTTCGTGTCCTCGACCAATACCGATGCAGACATTGTTTACAATGTTGTCAAAGCAGTCTTCGAAAACTTCGATGACTTCAAAAAGCTGCATCCGGCATTTGGCGTCCTGAAGAAAGAAGAAATGATCAAGGACGGTCTGTCGGCTCCGCTGCATGACGGTGCTGCTAAGTACTATAAAGAAGCAGGCCTGATGTAATTCGGCTACGAACGGAGGGCAGTCTTGCCCTCCGTTTTCTTCTTGCGCCCAACGGGTACGTTTAGAAAAATTGAATAACGACAACGCCATAGCATTGGTGTTTGAGTACTCCGTGGGCGACCGGGTGTGTGTCGACGGAGGCTTTTTGTTTCTGGGTTTCCAGTTCAAAAGGCTTTCGTGCTGACCGGGAGTTTGTGATGACTGACGATAAAAAAGCGGACAATTTATCAGTTGATCAGGGCTTGCAGGACCTGATTGCTGAAAATGATACAGGTGCTCGCCAGCCGAGTGGCTTTGCCGCAAAACTGTTGCTGTGGCTTGCTGTTTCGTGGTCGCTGTTTCAGCTTTGGCTGGCTTCGCCGTTGCCATTTATCTTTAATTTCGGGGTTTTGAACTCGACCGAAGCCCGGTCGATTCATTTGGCATTTGCCATCTTCCTCGCATTTATGGCGTATCCGGCCTTTAAAAATTCGCCGCGCGGCTACATTCCAATTGTTGATTGGATTTTGGCATCGATTGGTGCTTTCTGCGCAGCCTACATCTATATCTTCTATCGCGACTTGTCGGATCGTCCCGGACTGCCGATCACGGCAGATTTGGCGGCAGCCGGTGTTGGCCTTGTGATGTTGCTTGAAGCAACCCGCCGTGCGCTTGGCCCACCCTTGATGTGTGTCGCACTTCTATTCCTTGCTTATGTCTTCTTTGGTAATGCGCCGTGGGTGCCAGATGTTCTGCAATGGAGCGGTGCGAGCTTCTCCAAGGCAATGTCGCACCAGTGGATTACGACGGAAGGCGTGTTTGGGATTGCACTTGGTGTTTCAACCAGCTTTGTCTTCTTGTTCGTGCTGTTTGGGTCACTTCTCGATAAAGCCGGGGCAGGTAACTATTTCATCAAGGTGGCGTTTGCTGCCCTTGGTCACATGCGTGGTGGCCCGGCAAAGGCAGCCGTTTTGTCATCGGCCATGACCGGTCTTATTTCCGGCTCGTCGATTGCAAACGTTGTGACCACCGGGACTTTTACCATTCCATTGATGAAGCGTGTCGGGTTCTCTGGCGAGAAGGCCGGTGCAGTTGAAGTTGCATCTTCGGTCAATGGTCAGATCATGCCGCCGGTCATGGGGGCTGCGGCCTTCTTGATGGTTGAGTATGTTGGTATTCCTTACCCGGAAGTCATCAAGCATGCCTTCCTGCCAGCAACGATTTCCTATATTGCGCTGATTTATATCGTCCATCTCGAAGCGTTGAAGGCCAATATGCAAGGTCTGCCGCGACGCGAGGTCACGACGCTAAAACAGACGATGATGCGCTCGTTGATCTTTGTTTGCTCGTTGGTGATCCTGTCTGGGATTATCTATTACGCGATTACGTTGCAAAAACAGATCTTTGGCGATGGTGTCGGCTGGATTGTTGCCATCGAAAGTGCGCTGGTCTATTTCGCCGGATTGTATTACGGGGCGAAATATCCCGATCTTGAAATGGATGATCCCAATCAGCCGGTGATCGAGTTGCCCGCTTTGGGTGAAACCGCAAAGGCCGGATTGCATTATCTGTTGCCGGTTGTGGTGCTTGTCTGGTTCCTGATGATTGAATTGAAATCACCGGGGCTTTCTGCCTTCTGGGCGACAGTTTTGATGATTTTCATCATGCTGACCCAAAAGCCGATAAAGGCATTTTTCCGCAAGCAGCCGGATTATATGGCCGAATTTCGTAACGGTTTTGCCGATATGATTGATGGCTTGGCCACGGGTGCCCGTAATATGATCGGTATCGGTGTCGCAACCGCTGCAGCCGGGATTATTGTTGGTACGGTTTCATTGACCGGTATTGGTCAGGTGATGGTCGAGTTCGTCGAGATCGTATCGGGCGGCAATTTGATGCTGATCTTGATCTTCACTGCGATAATCAGTTTGATCCTGGGTATGGGGTTGCCGACGACGGCGAACTATATCGTGGTTTCAAGCTTGATGGCGCCAGTGATTGTCGAGTTGGGGGCGCAAAACGGATTGATTGTGCCGCTGATTGCGGTTCATCTGTTCGTGTTCTATTTCGGGATCATGGCCGATGTGACGCCACCGGTTGGATTGGCATCATTTGCTGCTGCTGCCATATCGGGTGCCGATCCGATGAAGACCGGTTTTGTTGCGTTCTTCTATAGCATGCGCACAGCGGTTTTGCCGTTCCTGTTCCTGTTTAACACCCAGCTTCTGATGATCGGTCTTGATCATCCGGTGGATGTGGTGGTCGTCATCATTGTTTCGACAATAGCCATGCTTGTATTTGCCGCAGCGACACAAGGGTATTTCTTTGCCCGATCCAAGCTGTGGGAAAGTGCTGCATTGCTGTTGATTGCCTTTACCCTGTTCCGTCCTGGGTTCTGGCTCGACATGATTGAACCACCATACCAAGATCTTCCGGCAACGACGATTGTGGAAGATGCGGCGCAGATGCCGGTCGATTCAAACATTCTTCTGGATGTCGAAGGTATCAGTATCGAGGGTGACGAGATTTCCAAATCGGTCATGTTGCCACTTGGTCCAGCAGGTACAGGTGAGGATCGTCTTTACAATGCGGGTATCGTCATTCGTGACGAAGATGGCCGCATCTATATCGACGATCTGGTCTTTGCGGGTCCGGCTGAAAAGGCTGGTCTTGATTTCGATTTTGAAATCACTGCCGTCAAGATCGAAGCTAACCGTCTACCTAAAGAAGTGTTCTTTATTCCGGCATTCTTGTTGCTGGCGGGGATCACTGTTCTGCAACGCCGTCGTAAGCGCAGCGAAGATGCGCTTGGCACGGCCTGACAGGGAGAATGACCATGTATAAGGATATTCTTGTTACAGTAGACCTTGAGCATGAATCTTCCTGGAAGAAAGCAGTTCCGGTCGCGATCAAACAAGCGCAAACCTTTGGTGCTCGTTTGCATGTTCTGACAGTGGTTCCCACTGTTGGGATGTCGATGGTCGGTCAGTTCTTTCCAAAGGGATACGAGGCCAAGGTTCTGGAAGCCTATAACAAACGTCTGCATGAGTTTGTTTCCGAACATATTCCGTCGGATATAAAGGTGCAGCATATTGTAGGTCAGGGAACGGTCTATGAAGTGATCTTGAACATGGCGAAAAAGACCAATTGCGACCTGATCGTGATTGGTTCGCATCGCCCCGAACTTAAAGATTATCTTTTGGGGCCGAATGCCGCTCGGGTCGTGCGTCATGCCAATTGTTCGGTGATGGTCGTTCGCGATTGATCCTTGCCAATTCGCTAGGCGTTAGAAAACACAAAAGGGGCGATGCAAAAGCATCGCCCCTTTTGTGTGTGCAAATAACGTTGGGTTATTTTGCCGCACAGGGATTGGCTGCACATGGATTAGCCGCACACGGGTTGGCTGCTGCACATGGGTTTGCGGCGCATGGGCTGCAGGGGTTGCACGGATTTATGATCTTTTTCGCAGCACATGGGTTCGCCGCACATGGATTAGCCGCGCATGGATTTGCAGCGCAGGGTTTGCATGGCGCACAGCTTGCGACTTCGGCTGTTGGTGCCGGAAGCGGGGCCGCCATTGCCATCGGAGTTGCCATTGCAAGGCTGGTTCCCACGGCGAGTGCGGGGATCAAAGCCATTTGGGCGAAACTTGCGGTTTTCTTGGTCATCATTGCCTCTCTGAAAGTCCTGAAATGTCAAAGCCGACGCACATTTAGGCGGCCGTCGGTATGGGCACTATGGTTCAATTCATCAAAGAGGCGGCGTCACATAGTTTCACTGTTCTGTGAGAGCCGCGTGTGAGGATAAGAGGTCATGCGCGCATTGCGAGGGACGAACTCACGGATAAATTTCAAATGTACGTGCGAATAAAATCGTCAAACTGATTGAAAGAACGATCAAATTTACGCATGTTTATAGTTATAAGGACGGCAAGTTAAAGTCGTTGGGCCGGTTGAATAAACCGTGAGAACCAAATCCGATCAGGATGGAAATCGCTTATGAAAGTCGGAGAGAGTATCGCTTCGATACAGAAAATTTGTGCTGTAGCGTGTATTTTTGCTTTGGCGGCAGTGTCTCCTGCACAGGCAAATGATGGCGTGCCGACAGTTGTTGAAGTCCCGACAGGCTGGTTCTGGCAAGGGTCGGACTCGGTCGAGCGGAAATATGCCTATGACATCGATGAACAAGTTTATGGTCACGACATCAGTCGGCGTAACCGTTGGTACGATATCGAAAGCGATAAATGGCGGGTTCATCTTCTGAGCTACCACATAAGCGAAACCCCGGTGACCAATGATCAGTATGCGGTGTTCATCAAGGAGACGGATTATCCCGCACCGGAAGTTGGCAAGGATGAATGGAACCGGCAGGGGCTGATATATAATTACGATACGGTCCTTCCTTTTTTGTGGTCCAAGGGGAAACCTCCAAAAGGGCGAGGGGATCATCCGGTTGTTTTGGTTTCATGGCAGGATGCCGTGGCCTATACAGAATGGCTGAGTTCCAAAACCGGTAAACAGTGGCATTTGCCCAGTGAGCTGCATTGGGAGAAAGCCGTTCGCGGCCCGGATGGCCTTTTTTATCCTTGGGGCAATATCTTTGACCCGGATCGTTTGAATAGTGGCGATCGTGGGCCGTTTGACACCATGCCAGTGCGGCAGTTCGAAGCCGGTCCTTATGGACTTTATGACGGTGTCGGACAGGTATTTGAATGGACATTGACCTCGGCGCAGGCAGGTTATCGGCTTGTCAAAGGCGGTTCATGGGATGATCGCGGTTGCGGTGTCTGCCGCCCTGCGGCACAGCATGGTCGCCCGGAACATCTTAAGCACATCCTGATTGGCTTTCGCGTGATGTATGAAGACTGATGGGGCCGGGCGGTGTTGGATGACTCCTGCATATCGGTGAAAAACATCCAATTTTGATGGATGATTGTTGCAAACCAAGTGGAAATCACTAACAGTTGATCTGTATTCATTGGCCTGATCGGCTGGGATGCGGGTTATTCTGCCTTTGCGGAAATTCTTGAGCGGATCGCAAAGATGCTGGTGTTTGTATGACTGAAATTGCAATTGATTGGACTTCTATCCCCACCAGCCAACTTGAAAGAATGTTGGCGGCAGGACGCGATGTTATGGAATGCCATCGTGTGCTGACAGCAACGGGCGATAACATTGTCGGCGAACTGATTAAGAGTGCCGGTTCTTTCTATGAATGGTCACATTATCCCGAAGGGGACGTATATGACCGGCAATCTCATGCGCAATTTTACTATCATGCACATCCCAAGGAAGAACGGCGTGATTGGGATGAACATGGTCATTTCCATACGTTTATGCGCCCGCGCGGTATGCCTGAAAACTGTAAGCCCAAACAGATCGACGGGTTTGAATATCCCGAAGGCCCAAATGACGCGTTATCGCATCTGGTCGCATTTTCGATGGACGAGTTTGGCTTTTGCCAGCGGCTATTTACCACCAATCGCTGGGTAACGGGCGAGGTCTGGTATGACGCTGAAGATACTATTTCCATGCTTGAAGGTTTTGTGATCGACCATGCCCAGCCGTCTTGGCCAGTAAACCGGTGGGTATCTGGCATGATGGTTCTTTATCGTCCGCAAATCGAAGACTTAATTCGCCAGCGTGACAAAACGGTTTCCGACTGGTTGGAACAACACCCAGACGGCGATGTTTATGAAGACCGGAATTTGGAAGTGACCTCGACGGAGAACATCACCGTGGTCGAGCAGATGCGTGCAATTGGTGACGAGCTTGGGCGTCGTCGTAAGGCTGCCTAGCATGACAGACGACATGTTGTCGTTGTTGACGTTTGCGGACAAATAAAATGGCCGGTGCATGTCGCATCCGGCCATTTGTTGGTTTTAAACCGATGCGCGTCGTTATTTGGTTTTCAAAAACTCGATGACATCAGCAACGTCGTCTTCTTTTTTGAGTTTAAACGACATTTTTGAGCGTTGCTTTGAACCCGCAATCTCGCTGAGCTTTGCAGAAGGATCTTTAAGGTAATCGCTCAGAAATGCTTCGTCTGCGATAAATCCATTTTCACATGCGGCCTTATAGCCCCGGCCATATTTATAGCCTTCGGCAGTGCCGCATTCGCGACCAACTGCGCCAGCCAGACTTGGGCCAACTTTGTTCTTACCGGCATCAAGGCTATGGCAGGCTGCACATCGTTTGAAAAGTTTCTCACCTTTGGCGGCATCCCCTGCAACAGCAGGTGCGGTCGCAAGGATCATTAAAGAGCCAGCTACAAGGGCAAGTTTGCGCGAATAGGTCATTATGTGGCCTCTCTCTCTTGGTTCTTCCCGTTGATCGGGACTGTATGTACTAAGATTATCAGTTGATGGGTGACCATTGGGTCAACACTGCAGGGTTTCTGATAAAAAAAGGGTAATTTATCTAAGGTATATGGCAACTTTATCGGGATCTTTACCATATACGGTGCATCAGGGTTTTGAGTTTCGTCAATTTGGTCAGATATAGTCCAAATGGCTAAAAACAAGAGGGTGCGGCAAAGGGTTTAACGCTAAAACACCTAATAATAATGATTGGGAAGGCTGGTTTATCAACTTATGGCTGCTTACCTAACCTTTAGGATGGTTGAAAATCAGGAACTTGTCGCCCATTTGGGGAAAATATGATTGTCGATTTAGCGCCAGAAGTATAATCTAGGCATCTAAATTGGCAGCCATTTGAGAAGCGTGCCAGGAGATATCTATTGCCACGTATCACCAAAGAAGATCTGACTAAGCTGGTTCAGGATCCATCTGACCAAAATCGTGCTGATACAGCCGAGAAGATCAGTCGTGAATTCACCACAGATACTCTTTCTGAGAGTGAACGTGTTCTGGCTGAAGATATCTTCCGTCTGATGATCCGTGATGCCGAGGTCCGCGTGCGCAAGGCGCTTGCCAAGAACCTCGCGCAGACGCCGCTTGTGCCCCACGATGTGGCGGCTACTCTTGCACGTGATGTCGATGAAGTTGCTCTTCCGGTTCTTGAATTTTCTGAGGTCCTGAATGATGAGGACCTGGTTGATATCATTGGTGACAATGCTGATAGCGTTGAAAAACAACGCGCTATTGCCTCACGCGCGCACGTTTCAGAAGTTGTTTCGGCAACCTTGGTGGATATCGGCCATGAAGATGTGATGGTTGATCTGATGTCCAACGAGGGCGCAGAAATCAGCGAGGTTTCCCTTCAGAAAGTCGTTAGCGATTTTGGCGACAATGAGCGCATCCAAAAACCAATGATTGAACGCAATCATTTGCCGATCACGATTGCCGAACGGCTGGTGACATTGGTATCTGAACGCATGCGTTCGCAGTTGATTTCACGCGGACATATCCCAGAAGGCATCGTTAATGCCGTTATGACCCAGTCGCAGGAAAGTGCGACGATCGGGCTTCTTGGCGATGGTGTTGAAGACCGCGATGTCGAATTGCTGGTAGAACATCTTTATACCAACAACCGTTTGACCAGCGGGTTGATCCTTCGTGCGCTGTGCATGGGCGATGTATCGTTCTTTGAAGCTGCCTTGGCAAAACGTGCTGGCGTGTCCTTGATCAATACCCGCATCCTTATTCATGACAGCGGACCGTTTGGTCTTGAGGCGATCTATAATAAGGCGGATTTGCCAGAGCATTTCTTCCCCGGTGTCCGTGCGGCAATCGAAGTTGCCCGTGAAACCACCTTTGACGGTGGGGAACAAGATAAAGAACGGTATTCACGCCGCATGATCGAACGGGTCCTGACCCAGTATGGTGATCTTGGTGTCGAATTTGATTCTGATGACGTCGATTATCTGATGGGGCGGATGTTACAATTGCCAAGTGAACGGGCGTTGCATCCGTAAACTCCTGACCGCTGAAAAGCATTTAAACCGCCCGCATCTTTGATCCGGGCGGTTTTGTTTTATCTGGTGTTCTATGATGATCAGCGGGCAACAAAAAAAGGCGCTGTTTTTCCAAACAGCGCCTTTTGCGTAATCAGATCATGTGCCTATTCGAGAAGCGTATTTGGCATCCACAAAGCGATCTCTGGGAAATACATCACCAAGATCAATCCAATGACCTGTAAAAGAACAAAGGGAATGATGCCTTTGTAGATTTGCTGGATCGAGATCGACTTTGGCGCGACACCCTTGAGATAGAATAGGGCAAAGCCAAATGGCGGGGTTAAGAAGCTTGTTTGCAAGTTCACCGCCACAAGGACAGCGAACCATGTCAGAATTTGTGCTTCTGATGCTTCAATGCCACCGATATCAAGGTGATGACCAAAATCAAGCTGTGCAATGACCGGCGCAAAGATTGGCAGCACAATCAGGGTGATCTCAACCCAGTCAAAGAAGAAGCCAAGGATAAAGACGATCATCATCAGAAGAAGCAGAACGCCCCATGATCCAAGGCCTGCACTTTCAACCAGATCAATAACCAGATCGTCACCGCCCAATGATCGGAAGACATAGGAGAATACCGTTGCACCTGCAAACAGGAAGAACAGCATCGCACCTGTCAGTGCCGAACGTTCGCAAACGTCCTTAAGGACTGGCCATTTCAAACGGCCTTTAACCAGTGCCAGGAAGGTCGCGCCAACCGCACCAACGCCAGCGGCCTCGGTCGGGGTGGCAAAACCGGCAAAGATCGAACCAAGTACAAGAACAATCAGGAAGACTGGCGGCAGGAAGCTGCGTAGCATCATCTTGACCAGATCCATGCCGTGTACGGCTTCGCCTTCTGGAAGCGGCGGTGCCAGCGACGGGTTCATCTGGCAACGGACAAAGATATAAACGGTGTACAAGCTGGCCAGAAGAAGGCCAGGCATGATTGCCGCAAGGAACAGGTTGCCAACCGAAATCGACAGAAGGTCAGACATCAGAACCAGCATGATCGAAGGTGGGATCAAAATGCCAAGCGTTCCAGATGCAGCAATTGTTCCTGTTGCAAGGGACGGATCATAATTCCGGCGCAACATGACCGGCAGGGCCAGCAACGTCATCATCACGACCGATGCACCAATGATCCCGGTGGTGGCCGCCATGATCGTTCCCATCAGGGTAACAGACAGGGCCAAACCGCCAGGAACTTTGCGTAGCAACATGTTCAGGCATTCCAGAAGGTCTTCTGCAACGCCACTTTTTTCAAGCATCGTTCCCATGTAAATGAACATCGGAACAGCAACCATCACCATGTTTTCGGAGATGCCGCCCCAGATGCGCGAAACGATATTGAAGAATTCAATAAAAGAGAAAACGTCATAGGCCATGCCAAGGAAGCCAAAGGCGATCCCGATGCCTGAAATGACGAATGCGACTGGAAGCCCGGTGAAGACAAGAAAGCCTAAAGAGGCAAACATGAACAGCGGGAACCAGTCTTCGATGTAGAAGTTATCCATTTGGATTTATCCCCGTTCCGCTCAGTCTTCGAGCTTGGCAACGTCGCCAAGGTCTGCGTGGTGAGTGCCGACATAGTACCCGGCACGTTTGTGCAGGTTGGTCGGACCAAAGACAAAGACGTAGCATTTCAGGAAGATTGAAAGCCCCGCCATGGCGAGAAGGCCAAAGCCAATGGGAATGGTGGATTTGATGATCCAGCGATGGGTCAAGCCGGTGGTCGCGGCAGAAACCTCGTGGTTGTCATAGGACCGAACGACAAAATCAAAACCGAAATAGATCACCAGCGCACAGAATGGCAAAACACATAGAATGCCGCCGATCATCTCGATGATGGCACGTGTGCGTGGGCGCAAGGCGTCTCTGATAAGTTCGATGCGAACGTGGGAATCGCGAACATATCCATATCCAAAGCACAGCATGAACAGGCCGGTATGAAGGTGCCATTCAAGCTCTTGCAGCTTAATTGAACCCTGACCGCCAAACTTGCGCTGGATTACGTCATAGATGATGACAAACATCAGGGGTATGGCAAGCAAGGATGCCATCTTCCCCACGCGGGTAACAACATTGTCGATGCTGTCACTAAATTTCAGTAGCGCTTCCATAGAAGGTCTCCCGGGTCTTTTTTTCGCGGTCAAGGCCGGGGGCACATGGCACCCGGCCTTGCCGAGACTTGTTCTTATCGACTGCTAGCAGTCGTTCAGACCTGTTGGATTAGTCGAGATAACCGATGTCTTTCCAGATTTTGTAATCTGCACGGAAGGACTGCAAGCTTGCATAGGCTTCCTTGAAAGCAGCATCTTCACTCGAAAGTTCGCCTGCTACTTCTTCCCATGCTCCGCGCATTGCATCGAGCATTTCCGGCGACCATTTCTTGATGTTCACGCCTTTTTCCTGAAGTTCTTTCAGGGCTGCGAACTGGATCGCTTCACCTTCGGCGAAACCATAAGCGATGTTGTCGTTACAGACAGACTCGATCTGGGCGCGTTGGGTATCGGAAAGAGCATCCCATTTTTCTTTGTTCATCATCAGATCAAAGAAGGTCGACTGCTGATGCCAACCCGGGAAGTAGTAGTATTTGGCAACCTGATGGAAGCCAAGTTTCAGGTCAATTGCCGGCATGGAGAATTCGGTCGCGTCAATGGTGCCGAGTTCAAGTGCCGGGTAAATGTCGCCAGCCGAAAGAAGCTGGGTCGAAACGCCAAGCTTTTCCATGACCTTTGCGCCAAGACCGAAGAAGCGCATTTTCAGGCCTTTAAGGTCGTCAGGCGAGTTGATTTCCTTGGAGAACCAACCAGAAGCTTCTGGTGCGATCAGGCCGCAGAACAGCGACTTGATGCCATGTTCAGCATAGAGCTTGTCAAAGATTTCCTGACCACCGCCGAACTTAACCCAAGCAAGATATTCACCTGCCTGTGGGCCAAACGGAACAGCGCCAAACAGCTGCAATGCCGGAACTTTACCAGCCCAGTAACCTGGGGTGGAGTATGCGGCATCAATCGAGCCGGTCGAAACAGCATCGAAAACTTCGAGTGCCGGCACAAGTGCGCCTGGCTCGTAGAATTTAATGTTGATATTGCCACCGGAAACTTCGTCGATTTTATCATCAACGCGCTTACCAAGGGTACCAAGCTGGGTCAGGCTACCTGGATAGGTGGAGCCCATTTTCCAGCGAACACGTTCCTGGGCATCTGCATCAGACGGTGCAGCCGTAAAAGCGGCCGCAGCAAGAACTGCGACGCAAGTTGCCGATTTTAGCAATTTAGAAAAAGTCATTCGTCTTCCTCCCTAAGAAGTCCGAAATTGGTAATACCACGTGAGGGCGACTACCGCCTGTTGCTTTTATTATTGGGGCGGTTTTGTCCCCGATCTTTTTGTTGCGGGGCGAAGCATAAGCGTATTTCGCAAGTATGGGCAAGTTTGTTTCACCATCCGCGCAAGAAAATATCTTCGTTCTTGCGGGAAAAACAACTTGCATTCCTACTCAAAAGTAGGATTTGCGCACGGGAATGCGCATTTTACCGGGATTCGGCGCCGACATTGGTATTGTCCTAAAAAGACACATTAAATTGCTGGGGTGATCTGGGTTTTGCCACCCGATTCCAAATTTACCATCTGGAATCGTGTTTTCCCCACCCGTTCGGGTATATGAATCTCAGATGGATGTCTTGCCATCGGTGTGCAGATGCAATGTCGCATCGCCACACATAAAAGTGCGTCTTGTGATTTTAGGGCGCAGGGGCTGATTGGTGGGCGAAGCAAATGTTTGTCATCGCCGAAATGAAAACGGGCGATCTTTCAATGAAAGACCGCCCGACTGATGGTCGGAGCGAGAGGATTCGAACCTCCGACCCCTGCCTCCCGAAGACAGTGCTCTACCAGGCTGAGCTACGCTCCGTCAGTGGGCGGAGGTTTAGCCCTTCTAGACGCGGCGATCAAGCATAAATCGGCTGTTTTGTGCGAAAAAAGTTGCTGGTTTGTGACGCTATAGAGCCTGGTTGCCCAACGGCGGGAAAGATCACCTTAGGGCTGTGCTTTGAGGGCTTAAATGGTCTTTTGGCTGAAACGCAAAAGGCCCTGAAACGAATAACCGTTTCAGGGCCTTTGAATGATGGTCGGAGCGAGAGGATTCGAACCTCCGACCCCTGCCTCCCGAAGACAGTGCTCTACCAGGCTGAGCTACGCTCCGTCATTCTGCGAAGCCGGGTGATAATGGTTTCTAGCAGATGACGCAAGAGATTTTTGCACCGGTCAACCGTAACCCCGGCATGCGATATTCATATGGTTTTCGGGCCGTCCTTTAGTAGGGGCGCGAAATACAAAACTCGACGGCTTCAATCATGGCGTCCTTGATTGCACCATCATCAAAGCGGGTCAGGGTTTCGATTGCCATTTGACCATATTCGCGTGCGCGGTCCATTGATGCATCAAGTGCATCATATTTGCGGATCAATGCTTGTGCGCGGTCAAGATCACCTTCTTCGAAGTTCTGATCTTCCATGCAGCGGCGCCAGAAGGCTTTTTCGTCCTCATCACCCTTGGCATAGGAAATGATGACCGGCAGGGTGACCTTGCCGTCGCGGAAGTCATCGCCAACGGTTTTACCAAGGGTCGCCTGATGGGCTGAGTAATCCAGAACATCGTCAATTAACTGGAAGGCCGTGCCAAGGTAAATGCCATACAGACGAAGGGCTTCTTCATCCTCGGCGGAACGTTTTGCAATTACGGCCCCGATCTGGGATGCCGCGCCAAACAAGGCAGCGGTTTTAGCCGTGATAACTTCAAGATAGGATGCTTCGGTCGTGCCCATGTCATTTGCGGTCGAAAGTTGCAAAACTTCGCCTTCGGCAATGACGGCCGATGCCTGTGCCAGAATATCAAGAACGCGCAGCGACCCGGTTTTGACCATGACGACAAAAGCGCGCGCAAACAGGAAATCACCCACCAGAACGCTTGCTTCGTTGCCAAACAGGGCATTGGCAGAAGCCTGCCCGCGGCGTAGCTGGCTTTCATCAACCACGTCATCATGAAGAAGCGTTGCGGTGTGAATGAATTCAACACACGCTGCCAGATCAACAGCATCAGGGCCATCGCCATAGCCACAAAGCTGTGCAGATGCGAGGGTTAGCATCGGGCGCATGCGTTTGCCGCCTGCTGCCACAAGATGGGTTGCCAATTGCGGAATCAGGGCGACTTCGCTGTGCATATTGTCGATGATTACCTGATTGACGCGCTTCATATCGCTGTCGACAAGGGTAACCAGGGAATCTAGGCTCGGCTGAGTCTTAGGCTGCGGTGCGGTATTGGTCACGCTGTATTCCGACTTTTTCAATGGCATCTTCGCTGCCTGAATTCGGCGAAGATTGCAAATAACACCAGGCGGCCTCAACATAGATAGGCCAAGGCATTGTGGTCAAGTGGGCAAATGTCATCACGCCATGCATGAAAATCCTGCCAAAATGCGGTCTTGTCAGCAGGTTTTTTAAAAATCATGCCAGCAAGTTACTACATTATATTGCATATATCGGGTTTGGATCACTATTGCCGGATATATCAAAGGCCAAAGGCCACCAAAGTTTTCAGGGGAAATGCCATATGATCGAGCTTTTTCGCAGCAACGATCCGATCGAACTAAGCTGGGCACAATCGGTTTTGGCCGATGAAGGTATCGCAAGCCATATTTTCGATTACCATGCCAGCATCATCGAAGGTTCGATTGGCGCATTGCCGCGGCGTTTGATGGTGGGTGGTGAAGAAGAAAGTCGGGCGAAATACATTCTCGATATTGCCAGACGCGATCTGGATGCGCATAACGCTGCCAAAGATACATCTGATGTGCTGACATCCGAATAACGGAGGCAACCATTGCAAGATACGGTAACCAAGGACGATTGATGGCAAGTGCAGTTTCAACGATTGAGGTGCCCGATTTTCCCGAAGATCGGATCAGTCATGATTTCCTGCTGGGTGGTTCGGTAACGCTGAAGCAACCAGTGGATGGTTATCACACGGCGATTGATGCTGTGCTGCTTGCTGCGTCGGTTTCAATCAATTCACACCGTGAAGAAAAGATTTTGGATGTGGGGGCGGCCGTCGGGTCGGTCGGCTTATGTGTGGCCAAACGTCTGGAAAATGCAAAAGTTACGGGTATTGAACTGCAAGACGATCTTTATGCGTTGTTTTGCCGCAACGTGACGGAAAACGATTTTGTCGGGCGGGTAACCCCTATTCACGGTGATATTAGCAACAGTCGCCAACTGCCCTTAGCCGCCCATAGCTTTGATCAGGTGATTTCAAACCCGCCTTATTATCCAAGCGGCACACGCCCGACCAATGAAAGCCGCGCGACCGCCCATCAGGAAGGCAGTACAGGTTTAAAAGACTGGATTGGCTTTTGCCTAAAGATGCTGCGCCATAAAGGCAGGATTACCTTGGTGCATCGTGCCGATCATCTTGATCGTATTATTGGTCTGTTGCATGGCCGGGCAGGCGATATGACCATTTTTCCGATCTGGAGCAAACAAGATGCGCAAACCCCGTTGCGGGTGATTGTTTCGGCGAGAAAAGGTGTGGCATCACCGCTAACCATGCGGCGCGGGCTTGTTTTGAATGATGCCGATGGTGTCTATTTGCCGCAAATTGACGAACTTTTGCGCAATCCTTTGTCATTGCCCGGTTTCTAAATGCGCCTAAGTTGAATATAAGTGCGCCCTAACTGTGGCGGATGCGGCAGAATAACACGTGCTTTGGGATCGGACATGCTGAGCTTTTCTAAAATCATCTTCACCGCATTGGTTGTCGTTGTCGTATGGCAGGGCTTCAAGCTGTTTAACCGCGCAAAGCAGGTTTCAAACAATGATCAGCCAAAACAAAAGCGCGATCAGAAAAAAAACAAAGCCGGATCAGCCCCGCAGGAAATGGAAAAATGCCCCAATTGCGGCGTTTACCATGCCGAGGGTAACGCGCACCGTTGCGACGGATAAATATGCCCCATCTGAATCGGTGCTAATCTGATTGAATGGTGATTGTTCGCGCGGTGTTCGACTTTGGATCAAGGTTTGCGGATTTTGCTTGGAATTCTTGCCTCAATCGCTAATGAGTATTGCTGCAATGCGATATGATCGGGTTGGCAGGGATACAAGGGTTGCAAATTCAACGTGTCTCAGGGCTTTTGCCTTCTTGACCGCGAGGGGGCAGGGCGGTAGCTTGCCGCTCCAGAGCATGGTGCGTTAAATCTGATCCATGCTCCAGTTCATAGACAACAGTAATAGAGAGTTCGCGCCATGGCGCTCGACGGGTCGCAACGTCCCCCTTCATTCCAGGAAATCATTCTTCGACTGCAAAGTTATTGGGCCGAACAGGGTTGTGTAATCCTGCAGCCTTATGACTTGGAAGTCGGTGCTGGCACCTTCCATACAGCGACAACCTTGCGCGCGCTTGGTCCGGAAAGCTGGAATGTGGCTTATGTGCAGCCATGTCGTCGTCCGACCGATGGTCGCTATGGGGAAAACCCGAACCGCTTGCAGCACTATTACCAGTTTCAGGTTCTGCTGAAGCCGTCGCCAAGCAACTCTCAGGAGCTGTATCTTGGTTCGTTGCGCCATTTGGGTATTGATCCGTTGGCCCACGACATCCGCTTTGTCGAGGATGACTGGGAAAGCCCAACTCTTGGTGCTTGGGGCCTTGGCTGGGAAGTCTGGCTTGATGGTATGGAAGTCACCCAGTTTACCTATTTCCAGCAAGTTGGTGGTTATGAATGTAACCCGGTTCCGGTCGAGCTGACCTATGGTCTGGAACGATTGGCGATGTATATTCAGGGTGTCGAGAACGTCTATGACCTTGATTATAATGGTCAGGGTGTAAGTTATGGCGATGTGTTCCTGCAAAACGAAGTGGAACAGTCGACCTATAACTTTGAAGTCGCGAACACAGATATGCTGTTCTCGCACTTTAAAGATGCGCAGGCAGAATGTGCGGTCAATATCGAACGCGGTCTGGCGCTTCCGGCTTATGAGCAGGCCATGAAAGCCAGCCATATCTTTAACCTTCTTGATGCGCGCGGCGTGATTTCTGTCACTGAACGTGCGGCCTATATTGGTCGTGTTCGTGACATGTCGAAATCTTGCTGCGAGGCGTGGCTGCGGTCGCGTGGTCATCTGAAAGAGGAGGCATAAGTTATGGCCGAATTGCTGCTTGAACTGTTTTCCGAAGAAATTCCGGCCCGTATGCAGGCCCGTGCTTCTGCTGATCTTGCTAAACTGATTACGGATGGTCTTAAAGCCGCTGATCTTGCGTTTGATAAGGTCGAAGCACTGGTGACCCCGCGTCGTTTGACCCTGATTATTGACGGCTTGCCTGAAAAGCAACCGGACCTGCGCGAAGAACGCCGCGGTCCGCGTGCGGATGCACCTGAAAAGGCAATCAACGGCTTTTTGACAGGCAATGGCGTGACCCTTGATCAGTGCGAAAAGCGCGAAATGCCAAAAGGCACCTTCCTGTTTGCGATTGTCGAACAAAAAGGCCGTGCGGCATCCGAAGTGATCAAGGAAATCATCGAAGAGGCCATGGCCAAACTGCCTTGGCCGAAGTCAATGCGCTGGGGGACTGAAAAAGTCCGCTGGGTACGTCAGCTTGACCGTATTCTGTGCCTGTTTGACGGTAAAGTGATCCCGGCAACTTATGGCCCGGTCACGGCAGGAAACACCACCAGTGGTCATCGTTTCCTGGCTCCGGCTGAATTCAGCGTTGCCAATGGGGCGGAATATAAGGAAAAACTGCGTGCTGCCAAGGTCATGATCGACCGGGAAGAGCGCAAGCAGGTTATTCTTGACGGGGCAAAGAAACTGGCCGCTGCCGAAGGGTTCAAGCTTCTTGAAGATAACGGGCTTCTGGAAGAAGTTTGTGGTCTGGTTGAATGGCCGGTTCCGGTGATGGGCAAGGTCGATGACCTGTTCATGGATATTCCGCGTGAAGTTCTTGAAACCTCGATGCGTGAACATCAGAAGTATTTTGTGGTCGAAGATAAAAGCGGCAAACTTGCTGCGCGCTTCATCACGATTTCGAACATGGAAACGGCGGATAATAACGCCAAAATCATCGCCGGGAACGAGCGCGTTTTGCGTGCACGCCTGCATGATGCCAAGTTCTTCTGGGATCAGGATCGGAAAGTGACACTGCAGTCGCGTCTGCCGAAGCTTGATACAATTGTTTTCCACGCCAAACTTGGATCGCTTGCCGAGCGCGTACTGCGTCTTCGCGGCCTTGCACGTGAATTGTCGGCTGATATTCCCAATTGTGATGTCAAACTGGCCGATCGCGCCGCCGAAATCGGCAAAGCCGATCTGGTGTCGCAGATGGTGTTTGAGTTCACCGAACTTCAGGGACTGATGGGCAAATACTACGCCGAGAACGATGGCGAAGCCCTGGAAGTTGCCAATGCCATTGCCGAGCATTATGCACCGGCTGGTCCGTCTGACATGTGCCCGACCGCGCCGGTTTCAGTTGCCGTCGCACTGGCAGAAAAGCTTGATACCCTTGCCGGGTTCTTTACCATCGATGAAAAGCCAACCGGTTCAAAAGACCCGTTTGCGCTGCGTCGTGCGGCATTGGGTGTTATCCGTCTGGTTTTGGAAAACGGGTTGCGCGTAAAGCTTCGGCGGATATTCGCATTTGCCGTTTCCCAATATCCGGCAACCATTCGTCGAGACGAGGCAGTTGAAGACCTTCTGGCCTTCTTTGCCGACCGTCTGAAAGTCCATCTGCGTGAACAGGGTGTGCGCCACGATCTGGTGTCGGCTGTGTTTGCATTGGATGGCGAGGACGATCTTGTCCGCCTGCTGGCCCGTGTTGATGCGCTTTCCGATTTTGTTTCGGGTGAAAGCGGCGTCAACCTTATGGCTGGCTACAAGCGTGCATCGAACATTCTGCGCATCGAAGAGAAAAAAGACGATACGTCCTATGAAGCGGACGTTTCCGCTGATCTTCTGCGCGAGGATGAAGAATGCAAGCTGTATGAGGCGCTCATTGATGTCCGGCATAAGGCCTTGCCACTTCTGCGTGACGAGGATTATGCCGCGGCTATGACCGAGTTTGCGCGGTTGCGTGAACCGGTTGATGCATTCTTTGAAAAGGTCACGGTGAATAGTGACAAGGCAGACGAACGTGCCAACCGGCTTAAGCTGCTGGCGCAAATTCGCACTGCTTTGCATGACATTGCGGACTTCTCAAAGATCGAGTCATAAAATAGGTCAAGGTTGCGGGGCTTTCCCCATCCGGGGAGGCCCATAAGGGCCTTGACCAGATGAGGAAAAGGCAAGATGACCAAATGGGTGTACGGTTTCGGTGGCGGTCGCGCCGAAGGCCGTTCGGATATGCGTGAACTTCTGGGCGGCAAGGGTGCTAACCTTGCTGAGATGAGCAATCTTGGACTTCCGGTTCCCCCCGGATTTACCATTACCACCGAAGTCTGCACGGCGTTTTATGATAACGATCGTGCCTACCCGGATGGGCTCGACATAGAAGTCGAAAATGCACTGGCCGCGATTGAAAAGCTGGTCGGGCGCAAATTCGGTGACGCAAAAGACCCCCTTTTGGTTTCTGTTCGTTCCGGTGCGCGGGCCTCTATGCCTGGCATGATGGATACGGTTCTTAATCTGGGCTTGAATGATGAAACGGTCGAAGGTCTGGCAACTGTGTCAGGTGATCGTCGTTTTGCCTATGACAGCTACCGCCGCTTTATTCAGATGTATGGTGATGTGGTGCTTGGTGTTGAGCACTATCATTTCGAAGAAATCCTTGAGATACACAAGGAAGACAAGGGTTATTCCCTTGATACCGAAATGGATGCCGATGACTGGGCGCAAATCGTTCAGGGCTTTAAGAAAAAAGTTCAAAGTGAACTTGATGCTCCTTTCCCGCAAGACCCGCGCGAACAGCTTTGGGGCGCGATCGGGGCTGTCTTTGGCAGTTGGATGAATGCGCGTGCCAACACCTATCGTCGTTTGCACAGCATCCCGGCAAGCTGGGGGACGGCTGTGAATGTCCAAGCGATGGTCTTTGGTAATATGGGCGATGACTGTGCGACGGGTGTTTGTTTCTCGCGCAATCCATCAACCGGTGAAGACCGTTTCTACGGCGAATATCTGATCAACGCACAGGGCGAAGATGTGGTTGCGGGCATTCGGACCCCGGCACCGCTGACCAAGATCGAACGCGAAGAATCGGGTTCTGACCTAACCTCGATGGAAGAAGCTTTGCCAAAAGTATTTGGTGAGCTTTGTGAAATCCGTGATCGGCTTGAATCCCATTACCGCGACATGCAGGACATGGAATTTACGGTTGAGTCCGGCAAGCTTTATATGCTTCAGACCCGTGCGGGCAAACGTACCGCCAAGGCAGCCTTGCGCATTGCTGTTGAAATGTGCCGCGATGGCGTGATTTCCCAAGAAGATGCCCTGCGCCGTGTTGACCCAGCACAGCTTGACCAATTGTTGCACCCGACCCTTGATCCGGATGCGGCACGTAAAGTGGTTGGCATGGGGCTTCCTGCATCTCCTGGTGCGGCATCTGGCCAAATCGTGTTTTCTGCTGAATCAGCGGAAGAATGGGCCAGCAATAAAGGCCGCAAAGTCATTTTGGTGCGTATCGAAACCAGCCCAGAAGATATTGCGGGCATGCATGCGGCTGAGGGTATCTTGACCTCGCGCGGGGGCATGACCAGTCATGCTGCTGTTGTGGCGCGTGGTATGGGAACGCCGTGCGTTTGCGGTGCCGGTCAGGTCAAGATCGATTACGCCAACAAAACCATGATTTCCGGTGGTGTGACCTTAAAAGAAGGGGATGTCATCACCCTTGATGGCAGTACTGGCGAAGTCATGCTGGGCGAAGTGGCGACCCTTAAGCCTGATCTTTCGGGTGACTTTTCGCAGCTTATGGAATGGGCCGATGGCGTGCGCCGTCTTAAGGTCCGCACCAATGCGGAAACGCCAGACGATGCGGCAACCGCGCGTGGTTTTGGTGCAGAGGGCATTGGCCTTTGCCGGACCGAACACATGTTCTTTGATCCGGCACGGATCATTTCCATGCGCGAAATGATTTTGGCCGAGACCGAACAGGGCCGTCGTGCTGCACTTGATAAGCTTCTGCCTTATCAGCGTCAGGACTTTATCGACCTGTTCCGCATTATGAAGGGGCTTCCGGTTACGATCCGTTTGCTGGACCCGCCATTGCATGAATTCCTGCCGCATGGAGATGCCGAAATTGCCGAAGTCGCGAATGCTGCGGGTGTTTCTGAGGCGATTGTAAAACGTCGCTTGCTTGACCTTGCCGAAGCAAACCCGATGTTGGGGCATCGCGGGTGCCGACTTGGCATTAGTTATCCTGAAATCTATGAAATGCAGGCACGTGCGATCTTTGAAGCCGCGATAGAGGTTTCAAAAGACGGTGGTGATTTGGTTATTCCAGAAATCATGATCCCGCTGATTGTCGGCAAGAAGGAACTTGAAATCCTGAAAGCGGCGATCATTAAGGTTGCCTCGGATGTTGAAGGCGAAAAATCCGCTAAGCTGAGCTTCTTGGTTGGCACCATGATTGAATTGCCACGTGCGGCTTTGCGGGCTGGTGAAATCGCCGAAGAAGCTGAATTCTTCAGCTTTGGGACCAACGATTTGACCCAGACGACATTTGGCCTGTCACGTGATGATGCGTCGCGCTTCCTTGATACTTATATTTCCAAGGAAATTTTTGCGGGTGACCCGTTTGTGTCGCTTGATCAGGAAGGGGTTGGCGAACTGGTCAGTTTGGCGGCTGAACGTGGGCGTGCGACCCGTAGTGACATCAAGCTAGGTATTTGTGGTGAACATGGCGGCGATCCGGCATCAATCGCGTTCTGTGAAGCTCAGGGACTTGATTATGTATCTTGTTCGCCCTACCGCGTGCCGATTGCCCGCCTTGCAGCAGCACAGGCCGCTTTGGACCGTAAGCAGTCCTAATAGCAAAAGATAAAGCTGCCATACTGTGTATGGCAGCGATCTATCAATCCCAAAACGGCGGCAGGGGAACTTGCCGTCGTTATTTTTTTACGTTTTGTGATGATGGGTCTGCGCGGTGGGCAAGATGCTTCATCGTCAACATGCCGCCTACAGACAGGCCGAGCAGCAGTAAAATGATCCCGCCAATTTTGAAGATCTTTTCATAAAGGGCTGCTGTACGGAATTCTTCTTCCTGCAAGTCTGTCAGATGGGTGATGACAGTGTGCAGTTGTTCCCGGTAGCGTTCATCGGGCTTTACTGTGCTTTCATAGCGCACCGCACGCAGGAGCATGTTTAGGCGCTCAACCGCATCAAAATAGTTTTCTTCGGTCATGCGGGCCTGTGCGACGGTTGGCTTAAGCGCGCGGGTTTCATTAGGGCCCAAAAAATGACCCGGATAGTTTTTCAAATCCGACCATTCATTTTCTAGGCAATCGCGCACATTCGTAACAATGGCACCGCAGGGAACAATTTTGGGGGAATAGAACCGCAGCAATGTGCCCAGCGCCATTTGTTTGACGAGATCGCCTTTACGGTTATAGGCCTGCGTAATCGTCGCAAGTTCCTTATTGGCCTCGGCAACTGACATATCTGCAACTGGTATGTCGCTAAGATCAATGGGGCGTTGTTGGGCTGATGCACTGTTTGATGATGTAGCCGCCAATAGGGCGATGACCATTGCGATCAGACAGGGTGCGACATTGCGCAGTTTCATTACAGGTTCCTGTTCTCTTCTTCCCTTAACATAGGGCTTAACTACTCTTTCGAACAGGTTTGAATGCAAAGCAAGCCCCAAAATGGGGCCTGCTTCATATTCTGATCTATTGCTGGTCGTAATTTTGTTGATGCGCCTTACGCTGAGGCTTCTGGCAAATTTACCCAGTCGGGAACCATGACCGTGATTTTGGCATCACCCGCATTTAATTTTGCGTCATCACTGATACGTTCCAATCGAATAAGGGCAAGTCCGTTCTCGCCGTGAACCGATCGAATAATGCCTGCTTCCTTGTCGCCATTCATGATGGCTGTGCCTGCGATTGGCGCTGTGCCATCAATCTTGATCGGCAATAGGCGTTTGCGAACAAGACCGCGATATTTGGTCCGCGCGGTCAGTTCCTGTCCCATATAGCAACCCTTCTTGAAATCAACACCACCTAGTTCTTCAAAACCATTTTCAAGCAAGATGGATTTTTCAATTTCAAGTTCTTCGCTGCCATTTGGCAGGCCAAGGGAAACACGAAGCTGATGATAGGTTTCGACATCACTTTCGCTTGCGCCAATCGCGGCCATTTCAGCCAATTCATTTTTAGGCAGCAAAACACGCACCCCGATGGCGGTTAAACGCGGATCAACGGCCTTGATGCCATTGGCAATATGCCCGGTGCTGCCCGGTTGCGTGTTCAGTGACAGCGCGCGAAGTGCGTCATCGCCAAAGACGGCAATGACATCATAGCTGTCGGTCACATCGGTGAGCTCGACCTTGGCACGAAGCTTATACATGCGAAGCTTTTTGAAAAGATCGGCTGCCCGTTCGCCATTTTCACCACGTTCGCATTCGATCAGAAGGCTGTCTTCATCTTGTTGATAAACAAAGAAATCAAACAGGAATTTCCCCTGTGGGGTCAATAATGCACCATAGCCAGATTTATCGGCTGTGATGGTTTCGATGTTGTTTGATACCAGCCCTTGCAAAAAGCTTACGCGGTCCGGACCGCTGACGCGGATCACCGCGCGGTCAGGCAGCAGGGTGTAAAAAGTTTCACTCATAATTCTGTGGGCTCCGGTTTGTCGGATTCATTTGCGCGAAATGTGGGGCAAACAGACAAATTTCGCAAGGGCTGTCTCAAGGTCTAAAGTCCAATCTATATGTAAGAAAACCCTTCATAAAACGCCTGCGAACAGATAGAACCAAACTTATGAAAATCTTGATGCTTGATCATTCTATCGGCTTTGATCCCAAGGATCGCGAAGCCCGCCCGCTGGGAACCTGCCAACGCGCATTCATTTCGCTGGCAGAGTCCCTTGTTGCCCGTGGACACAAGGTCGAAGCCCGCCGTAATGGTGGCATCGACAAGGATATGCACGGCGTAGCTTGGCGACAGCTTGATGCTGAATTGCCACCTTTTGGTGGCGATGCGGCCAATACCGTGATTGTCTGGCGCGATCCGGAATTGTTGCAACACCCATCCGTACCGGACGGTGCAACGATAATTCTATGGTTTGATGGCGATCCAGAACGCCTTAATGCTGATGACATCCGGCTTGTTCTTCAGGAAAAGAAAGTACAGGTCGTCTTCACCGATGATGGTCAGGCCAAGGGGTTCGATGCCGAATTGGTTAAAAAGCCAATAGTGGTTCAGCCGGGTGCAACATCATCCTTTACCATGGCGTCAAACATGCATTGGGCATTTGAATCGCGCGATGAAGTTGCGGTAACGGTTGCCAATACCAGAACCGGGATTGCGCAGATTGTGCGTATTTGGGAAGCATACGTTGCCCCAAAGGCACCCAATGCCAAGCTTGAAGTTTACGCCCATGATCTGTTCACTGCACTTGCCGGTGAAAATGATCAGGTATCTGACGATATTGTTGATCTGGTGCGTTCGGCCATCGACAAGGGTGTTCGGGTTCTTCATCCGATGCCAGAAGCCGATATGGCCGAAACGGTCGCCAATGCGCGTGCTTTCTTGCATCACGGCAAATACGGAACGGACCATGTTGGGCAATGGATTGTTGATGCGCTTGGTGCGGCAACACCGGTTGTCTCTTATGGCGGGATTGCCAAGAACCGCGTTGAAGATGGCAAAACCGGCTATATTGTTCCAGACGAGGCCGCATTTGGAAACATCACCAGTCAACTTTTGACCGATCGGGCCTTCTTTACCACGCAGTCCGAAGCAGCGCGCAATGATCGCCGCGAATGGATTCATGTTGCTGGTGAACTGGAGAAACTTTAAGCCGTGCGCCTTCTGTTTATCACGTCAAACCGGTTGGGGGATGCCGTCCTGTCGACATCGGTTCTACGCAATTATGTCGAAACCTATCCGGGGATACGGGTAACGGTGGCATGCGGGCCCGTTGCCGCACCGATATTCCGTGGCGTTCCCAATCTGGAACGCATCATCGAGATGCCCAAACAAAAGCGTGGCGGGCATTGGTGGAAACTTTGGAAGTCGGTGGTCTTTAATTGGTGGGACATTATCGTCGACCTGCGCGGAAGTGCCACGGCCTATGTCCTTCCGGGGTGGAAGCGTGTGGTTCTTTCTGGGAATGATGACCGTATTCACCGGGTTGAACAAATGGCCCGTATGATTGGCTTAGAGAAAGCTCTTTTCCCCAAGGTGTGGGTTGATCAAGATCACAAAGCCCGCGCGGATGATGTGTTACCAAGTGATGGTCGCAAGGTGCTTGCGATTGGTCCATCCGCCAATTGGGGTGGAAAAACATGGGCTGCAGAAAGATTTGTTGATCTGATTGAACGCTTGCGGGCAGAGGATGGGCTTTTGCCTAGTGCTCATGTTCTTTTGGTTGGGGCACCGAATGAACGTGATGCCGCCCAACCCGTCATTGAAGCACTGTCGGAAAGTGAGCGAACAGTGATTTTCGGTGATGAGGATTTGTTGACTGTTCAGGCCTGCCTAGAACGCAGTGATATCTATATCGGCAATGATAGTGGTCTGATGCATATGGCTGCAGCAGCGGGTATTCCGACCCTTGGTTTGTTTGGACCAACGCGCGAAGAAAACTATGGCCCATGTGGCCCGATTGCAGCACATGTGCATACTGATATGTCTTATGAAGATATATGGGCATCGGGTGCAACTTGGCGATCTCATGACAGTCTGATGGACAGCCTGTCGGTCGATAAGGTTGTCACTGCTGCAACTAAGCTTCTGTTATCTCAGGACGAAAACGGATCATGACGAACGCATCTCCAAAACTGACAGTCGTGATCACAGCCCATAACGAGGAAAAGCGTCTTCCTTCGTGTTTGGCTCATGTTGCCTTTGCCGATGAGGTTATTGTTCTTTGCGACAAATGCAGTGATAAAACCGAAGAAATCGCCAAGGCGGCTGGTGCGAAAACACTGGTGGGTAGTTGGGTGATGGAAGGTGAACGTCGCAATTACGCATTGTCGCAAGTTGCTGGTGACTGGGTGTTGGAAGTTGACGCGGATGAACATGTGTCGGAAGAATTGGGCAAAGAAATTCGCAGTGTAATTGCGACAAGTTCCTTTGGATTCCATGATCTTCCGGTTGATAATTATGTTGGTGAACGTCTGGTTCGCTATGGCTGGGGATCGTCATTTGGTAAATCTGCCTATGGCGGATTGTTTAAGGCCGGTGGCAAACACTGGGGGCCACAGCGCGTGCATCCCGCAGTTACTTTTCAGGGTGAAAAAGGCCCGCGTCTTACCCATCCGGTGCGCCATTATGTCGACCGGAATATTTCCGATATGATCAAGCGGCTGGATAGCTATTCAACGGCCCGCGCCGCGGATTTGCGTGATAGCGGCAAGATTGGAACATTTGCCAATAATATCCGTCGTTTGTTTTCACGCTTCATTCGCTGTTATGTCGGGCGCAAGGGATACAAGGAAGGTGGGATTGGCTTCCTTATCGCCTTATTTGCCGGCTTGTTCCCGGTGATCTCCTATATCAAGGCCAAGTACGAGGAAAATTGATCTGATGGCAACAATCGTTTTGGCAGATGACGGCATCAAGTTTGACGGCTTTACGCTGTCCGAGCGCCCTTTGGGGGGCGCTGAAACAGCATTTATTTCCTTGGCTGAAGGCATGGCTGCACGCGGTCATGATGTCACGATCATTAACAACTGTGACAAGCCGCACGAAAATAATGGCGTGAAATGGATGCCGCTTGCCGATGGTTTTCCAGAAACGGCTGATTTGTATATCGCCAATCGCGGGCATAAGTTGCTGGGGAAAATGCCCGGTGCCACGCGTACAATTTTCTGGATTCACAATCCGGCAGGATATTTGCTGAAATGGCGTTATTTATCGCGCCTGTGGAAGATAAAGCCGGCGATTGTGTTTTCCGGGCAGCATCATCTGGCGACCTATCCGAATTGGGCGCCATGCGGCGAACGGGTTGTTATTCCATACGGGATTGAAAACCGTTTCATGACGGCTAAGGTCGGTGATGATGTCCGCGAGAAACGTGCGATTTTTACGTCCAACCCATTGCGTTCACTTGATTGGTTGGTTGATCTTTGGGCTGAAAAAATCCATCCACTGTCACCAGATGCCGAGTTGCACGTGTTTGCAGGTCCGCAGACCTATGGATCAGCAGGTGATGAAAAAGCGCAACGCATGAAGGCAATTCTTGATCATGCTGAAACCCTGCGTGACAAAGGTATCATTCTAAGAGGTCCAGTTCCGAAAACCCAACTTTTGGATGAAATGGCCGAAGCACGTGTCATGCCTTATCGCGGAGATGTCGGTGAAACATTCTGTTTGGCATTGGGCGAAGCACAAGCCATGGGCGTGCCTTGCGTAGTGCAAGAAGTTGGCTGTGTCGCTGAACGCATTGTTGATGGGCAAACCGGGTTTATTGCCAATGATGATGACGTGTTTGCCAAGAAAACGGCAGAAATTCTGAATGATGATGGACTGTGGTCAAAACAGCATAAGGCATCGCTTAGCTTGCAGCGCAATTGGGGCTGGGCTGAAGCTGCCGAGGCATTTGAAGGGCTGATCAAGTGACCATGTTGCTGCAAACCATGGCCGGGAGCCCGTTTGGCGGTGCTGAGGAGTTTTTTGTGCGTCTGGCATGCGGGTTTCAACGTGTCGGTGTCGATCAGCATTGTGTTGTGCGCCCAAATGATGGCCGCAATCCTGTCCTTGCCGCAAATGGTGTGTCGTTTGATGAACTGCCCTTTGGTGGCAGGCTTGATCTTCGAACCCCGTGGGGGTTGCGTCAGCAGATCAAAAAGCACAAACCACGCATTGTTCTAAGCTGGATGAACCGCGCCAGCCGTATGACACCATCTGGTGATTTTACCAAAGTTGCCCGATTGGGTGGGTATTATAAGCTAAAGAACTTTCGAGATTGCGATCATTTGATCGGGAATACCCGCGATATTTGCGATTATCTGGTGCGCGAAGGTTGGCCTGTTGATAAGACCCATTACCTGCCTAATTTTGTTGATGCTCATCACGGAACGCCAATTGATCGATCCGAATTCAATACCCCCAAAGATGCCCCTTTGATTCTTGGCCTTGGTCGTTTGCATGAAAATAAGGGGTTCGACACCCTGGTCCGTGCATTGGTTGAGGTTCCCGGCGCGTATCTGTGGATTGCTGGTGCCGGGGATTTGAAAGACGATCTTTTGAAGCTGTCGGGCGAGTGTGGGGTTGCAGACCGCGTCAGGTTGCTTGGATGGCGCCGTGACGTTGCAAATCTGTTTGCGACATGTGATGTGTTTTGTGCATCGTCACGCCATGAGCCGCTGGGCAATATGGTGATTGAAGCTTGGGCACACGGCAAACCTGTTGTAGCACAGGCAAGTCAGGGGCCGGTTCAATTGATTGAACACGGCGAAAACGGATTGCTATCAGCACTTGAAGATGTGTCTGCACTGGCATCAGATTTACGCACGGTTCTTGACGATAAGGTGCTTTCAGGCACATTGTCAGCAAATGGTCGTGCGACGTTCGATACGAGTTTTACCGAAGACGTTGTGGTCGCCAAATATAAGGCTTTCTTTGACGAGGTTGCGCGTTAATGTGCGGAATTGCCGGTTATATCGCCAAGGACAAGCAAACTCTTGATCCCGAAATTCTTGATCGTCTCCGTGATGCGCTTGCTCATCGCGGACCAGACGGGGATGGGCGGTATGTCAAAGGGCCGGTTGGTTTTATTCAGACCCGTTTGGCGATTATTGACCTCGATACTGGGGATCAACCGCTTTATCACGAAAACGGTAGTGCCCTGATCGCCAACGGCGAAATATATAATTACGTTGAGCTGCGCAAAAGCGTTTGTGAAGCCAGTTTCAAAACCAAGTCTGACAGCGAAGCGGCCTTGAGGGTTTATGCGCGCGACAATGTTGACGGGTTTGATCAACTGCGTGGCATGTATGCTTTTGCCATCCATGACGTGATTGAAAATCAGGTTGTCTTGTGCCGTGATCCGTTCGGCATCAAACAGCTTTACTATGTTGAAACCCCGGAATTCTTTGCCTTCGCATCCGAAGCGCAGGCACTGGTTGCTGCAGGTCTTGTCGGCCGTGAAATTCGGGAAGATGCCCGTTCAGAATTGCTTCAGGTTCAGTTCACAACCGGTAGCGACATGATCTTTAACGGTATCAAACGGTTGCTTCCGGGCGAGACCATCGTTTTGAAAAACGGCCGTATTATCGACCGCCGTCGTCGTCAGGTTTTGAGCGATGCTGGTATTGTTGGCAACAATCTTGAAAGCGCGTTGACGGAATGGGACCGGGTTTTTGAAGAATCCGTGCGCCTTCATCAACGCTCTGATGTTGAATATGCCATGTTTCTTTCAGGCGGGGTCGATAGCGCATCGCTGCTTGCGATGATGGATCGATTGAACGAACGTCCGGTTACGGCATACACTGCCGCATTTGAAGCATCGAGTGTGCATGATGAACGCAAAATCGCGCATGAAGTTGCCAAGGCCTGCAATGCAAACCACATCGAAATCATGTTTTCCGAGCGCGATTTCTGGACCTTATTGCCAGAAGTAGCAGCAAAGATGGATGATCCCGTCGCCGATTATGCCATCCTTCCGACCTACAAACTCGCAGCCGAAGCCGCGCGTGACTTTAAGGTGGTTTTGTGTGGCGAAGGGGGTGATGAGCTGTTTGGTGGCTACGGGCGTTATCGTTCGGTGATGCGGCCGTTGTTGCTAGGCGGACGTGTGATGCGTTCCAAAGGCACGTTTGACAAGATTGATGTGTTGCGCCCAAGTGTTCTTGAAGGATGGCGTGACGGAATTGCAGCATCGGAAAGCCGAGAGAATCGGGGGAAACGGTCCCGTCTTGCAGTTGCTCAGGCAGTGGATTGTTCAGATTGGCTTCCTAATGATTTGCTGATCAAGCTTGATCGGATGTTGATGGCCCATGGGCTTGAGGGGCGGACACCGTTCCTAGATCCGAAAGTCGCGGAATTTGCCTATCATTTGCCAGACCGCCTTAAAGTTCGCAAAGGGACAGGCAAGTTTTTGCTGCGCAGTTGGCTACATCGCTGCTTGCCGATGTCGGAACCATTTGCCAAGAAACGCGGTTTTACCGTTCCTGTTGGGGAATGGATCGCCGGGCAGGGTAAACGCCTTGGTCCATTGGTTGCCAATCAGGCAGGCATTCTTGAAATTGCCGAGCCGGCGAAAGTCGAAAAGCTGTTTAATACAGTGGGTAAAAGGGAAGGGGCGGCATGTTGGCACCTTCTGTTCTATGCGCTTTGGCATCAGGCCAATGTTCTTGGCCATGCCCCGGCAGAAGATGTTTTTGAAACACTTGCCCCTTAACTTGCTGGTAGAATATTTGTGCCCAGCGTCACGCTGTAACCAAGTATGAGGGCAAGATGGCAAGTTCTATCTGGATGATTGTTCCAAATTTGCTACGAACGTTGTTGCGAAGCGACGTTGCCTTGAAATCCAAACTTTTGCTGATTGCCGGTCTGGTCTATCTGATCAGTCCGGTTGATTTGCTGCCTGATGTTGTTGTTGGCATAGGTTGGCTAGATGATCTAGTGATCGTGCCATTTTTGGGGTGGCTTTCTTATCGAAGCTTGTCGCCTTCTGTTCAAGAAGACGTTATCCCCAATGAGGCGGCTTCGGAAAAACAGTCAAAGCGCGTTTATCTGTATCTTGGCATTCTGGTCATAGCGGTGGCTGCCATTCTATTGCTGGGCGGGACTGACAGCTAATCGCGAATATCCCCTTCAAAACGGCCTCGTTGGGCAAGATTAAGCATTAGCAGTTTTAAGTTGGCCAAGTCCGGGTTTGACGGAACTATAGGTGGGCCGTACTCTTGATCCAAAATCTTTAGTGATCAGGAGGAAAGCCATGAGTGATGCATTCCGTGCGCTGGTGTTAAACCAGAAAGACAAAGACGTTACCGCGACGTTTGAGAACCTGACCGTCAACGATCTTCCAGATGGTGATGTTCTTGTTCGGGTGAAATGGTCGACGCTTAACTATAAGGACGGCATGATCTTAAATGGTCTAGGACGTCTTGTGCGGAGTTATCCGCATGTGCCTGGTGTCGATTTTTCCGGTGAAGTTATTTCTTCAAGTGATGGCCGCTATAAGCCGGGGGATGACGTTATTCTGACCGGATGGCGGGTTGGTGAAGCCCATTGGGGTGGATATGGGCAACTCGCCCGTGTAAAGGCCGATTGGTTGGTTCCCTTGCCAAATGGTCTTGATCCCGCGCAGGCAATGGCAATTGGCACGGCCGGTTTTACGTCCATGCTTGCCGTAATGGCGCTGGAAGAACAGGGTGTTTCCCCTGATCAAGACGGTGAGGTTCTTGTTACCGGCGCAGCAGGCGGTGTTGGATCGGTTGCTGTTTCGATTTTATCGGCACTTGGTTACCGCGTGGCGGCATCTACCGGGCGCGAAGAAACGCATGCTTATTTGCGTGATCTTGGGGCGAACTCGATTATTGATCGGAATGAGTTAACTGATACCAGTAAGCCTCTTTTGGCGGAACGCTGGGTTGGCGCGATTGATAGTGTGGGCAGTACGACACTTGCCCATGTTCTTTCAGAAATGAAGTATCATGGTGTTGTATCGGCCTGCGGCCTTGCAGGTGGCGCGGATTTACCTGCAACGGTCATTCCATTCTTGCTGCGTGGGGTGCGGCTAATTGGCATTGATTCGGTCATGTGTCCCTATCAAACCCGTGTTCGGGCATGGCAGCGTTTGGCGAATGAATTGCCAAAAGACCATCTAAGTTCCGCGACAACAAAGGTTGCCTTGGCCGATATATTGCCTTGGGGCGAAAAAATCCTCAAAGGGCAGGTTAAAGGTCGGCTTTTGATTGATGTGCAGGATTGCTAGCATCAATAAAACGGTGCAGAATCAACAGGTTTCCAAACCCAAGGTCTTTGATCGGAAACCTGCTACTTTGACAAATGGAACAAATCATAATGGCCGAACAGCGGTTTCGAATTCTTCTTATTGAAGATAATCCGGGGGATGCGTTTTTGGTTCGAACGCTTCTTGAGGAAACCGGAGAGCCGTTTGATATTGAACATCGATCTGACCTTGCCTCGGCAATGGCTGTGCTGAATGGGGATGGCCCGGACGCCAAGTTTGATGTTGTGCTGTTGGATTTGACCCTGCCTGATTCATCGGGGGTTACGACGATCAGTCGGGTGCGCAGTTGTGCCAATACGGCACCTGTCGTTGTTCTGACGGGGCACAAGGACGAAGAGCTTGCCTTTGAAGCGCTTCAACATGGTGCAGAAGATTACCTGACCAAGGAATTCCCCGACGGTCGCACCATTCGGCGTTCAATCCGCTATGCAATCGAACGTTCCCGTGCGGAGCGTGCGCTTAAAGAAAGCGAAGAACGTTACCGTAAGTTGGTTGAATTGGCGCCTGAGCTGATCTCGATCCTGAGCGGAGAGGAGATTGTTTATATCAACCAGCAGGGGCTTTCGATCCTGGGGGCGGAAGACAGTGCAGCATTGGTTGGTCGGTCCTTCATGGAAATGGTGCATCCATCCAGCCGTGAAACGCTGGATGAATATATTGTGCGCTATCGGGATGGTTATGGTGGGCGTGCTGATTTCACCATTATATGCCAGCGCCCGGATGGCGAAAATGTCGAGTTGGAAGTATCGGCGATTGCCTTTACCCACGAAGGCGCTCCAGCGATGTTGATGCTGGCCGAAGATGTTACTGAAAAACGTAAAATCGAACGCCAGCTTGTCCAGACATCGAAGCTTGCCACCCTTGGTGAAATGGCGGCATCAGTTGCCCATGAAATGAACCAGCCGCTTAATGTGATCCGTATGGCTGCCGATACCTGTTCGCTGCAATACGATCTTGAAGCCGTTAAGCCAGCGTTTCAGCGCGAAAGGTTGGCTTTGATCAGCAGCCAAACCGAACGCATGTCAGAAATCATCAAGCATCTGCAGATTTATAGCCGTCCGGACGATGAAGACTTTGCGCCGTTTGATCCGATGAAGGCAGTCGAGCGATCTGTCGATATGATTGAGCATGACTGTCGCCTATCGGGGATTTTGATTGATGTCGTCCCACCCGCACAGCCATGCTTGGTCAATGGCCGTCAGGTGCAGCTTGAACAGGTTCTTGTGAACATGTTGACCAATGCCCGCGATGCCATCAATGAAAACGGTGATGATGGCAACATCGGCGGCTTAATTCGCGTTAGTGCAATGGTTGATGAGGGGAATCAATCTTTGAAGCTTGCGGTCAATGATAATGGCGGTGGCGTGCCTGAGGCCGCTATTGATTTGTTGTTCCACCCATTTTTTACAACTAAGGATGTTGGTAAGGGAACTGGGCTTGGTCTTTCTGTCAGCTTTGGCATCATCGAAGCGATGGGCGGAAGGATTGATGTTCGCAATGAGGGGGATGGAGCCTGTTTTGAAATTACTTTGCCAATCGCGCAACTGGGACTTGGTGCCGAACCAGATATGTCTGACCTCATACCAGACAGAGAAGATCCTCTCATCTCGGTGTCGAATTCGGATGCACGAAAAGATACGCGCGTCCTTGTTGTTGACGATGAACTTGATGCGATGGAGATCATATCAGGTTACCTCGAAGGGCAAGGCTATAGCGTGTCGGTGGCAAGTAACGGCGAAGATGCACTGGCAATTGCGGGGGTAGTTAAGCCCGATATTCTGATTACCGATATTCGGATGCCCCAGATGGATGGTAATTCTTTGGTCAAAGAGCTTAGAAGGCGCGATCCGGCAATGCCTGTTATCGTAATGACAGGCCATCCTGGTGATGCCGAACGCCCGGTCGAGGATGATGATGGAGCTGATGCCCCGGTTATGGTGATGTCTAAGCCACTTAACCTAAAAGAACTTCTCGCCGTTTTAGACGAGCTATCTGAAGTTTGTATGGGGTAAGACTCTAGTAGGTGTGATTTGGCGTCTTAACGCCAACAACATTACCGATCTGTGATGTCTATAAGCAAAAAGCCCGGTAAATGCCGGGCTTTTTATTTTCAATGCGTTGATCGTTTGAAGCTTTTAGGCTTCCCAACCGAGCTGCATGGCAATTTTGACCGCTTGGGTACGGTTTGCAGCACCAAGCTTTTTAAAGATACCGGTCAAATGAACCTTTACGGTGATCTCACGGACGGTGAGCTGCTTGGCAATTTCCTTGTTGGAAAGACCTTTGGTCAGAAGGCCAAGAACTTCACGTTCACGATTGGTCAACTGACGGAGGGGATTGTCCGGTGCCAGACCGTCGAGATCAATTTCGCCCGGACGCATTTGCGTTCCGTCATCTTCAAGCAATGCAGATGGAATGTATTTTTCGCCAGAAAGGATAAGGCGCAACGCGTTGATCAGCGATTTACCCGAAAGTGTTTTTGGCAAATAGCCAGAAGCACCATGTTCGAGCGCGTTAAGCACGTCGCTGCGCTTAACCGATCCGGAAAGAATAACAACAGGGATTTCAGGGTGCTTTTGGCGCATGACGGTCAGGCCAGAAAGACCGTTCATACCTGGCATATTCAAATCTAGAATCGTTAGTTCAACTTCCGTTTCGCCATCGACCACAGCCAGTGCTTCTGCGAAATCCTTCGCTTGCGCGACTTCAACTTCCGGCGCTGCGAGTTTTAGGAAGGAAGTAATCCCGTCTCTGACGAGATCATGGTCGTCTGCTAGCAGGATGTTCATTTTTATGCCGTACCCGTTCTTGTCCGAAGCTCTGACATCTGATGATTGGCTCCGGAAACGCACCCCGTAATCATGACACGGTGTTGCGCGATTTTAGATTGTCAATTCAAGCGTCCCCCCCGGACGCGAGCGCAGCATTCAACAAAACCGAGGCCCTGTCAAACGGCAGGATAGTTTCTGAATGTTGAAACTATGCCATGGGATAGGTGGAATCGCGTAAGGATAAGGTCATTATCGCGTATTGCATAGTATATAGGAGGCTAGAAGGCATTTCGCGAGGGCTGATATCAGACAGAGATAGAAATACCGTGTGACGCGTCGTTTACAGAACGAGAATCTTTAATTGCGGATTCTTGCTGTGTTGCAAGAACCCCATCGTCCTTGCTTGTCGCGCGTAGGAGGCTGGCTTGGCGGAAGGCTGACATATCGGCACCTGATGGGGCATTTGGTGCAAGTGCAGCATTTTGTAATGTTGCCAAGGCACGATCACGATCCTCAGCACTGCCTGAAAGTGATACGCTTACATCGACATGCCCCCCAATGGCATAGGCATTGCCATCTGGGCCAATCTGATAGGTGTATTGCGGGGCCGAGCCATATGGACCTGCTGCTGCCGCATGCGCTTCTTCTTCTTGCCGGACGGCCGAATCGCGTGCTTGTAGCTGTGAAACGACAGCTTTTTCTGCCGGATCAAGGTTCACGGCACTTGATGTGCTGCCTGTAAGGTTGCCACTCTCTTTGTTGTCTTCAACAGCTTGTCTGTACTCTGTACGGCTGATGCCGCCGGCAACGGCCTGTGCTTCGGTCAAAGTTCGGGGGTCAACAATGCGCGTTCGGGCACCGTCACTTTCCGCGCCGGCAACGGCATAGGGCGACAGTGTCTTACCATCTGATGTTTGGCGCTGAACTTCGACTGCTTCATATTCGGCCAAAACACTCCCATCAGCAGTTTGCGCGATTTCCCGAACATTCAGGACTACGCCCAATCCGCCACTATTTGGGTTTGCTATGGTTTGACCAGCTACAATCATCTCTGCGTGTATTGTTCCACGTTTTTCCAAGAAGCATCAGCAAGCATAACAATAACAGAAAAGCGCATCTGAGTCTTGCCTTGGGATAACTGTGATATTGGGGCGGCAGGTGGCTTGCGCAATAGAGACCATACTGCTATCACAAATGCCAAATTCAGGCGATCACGTGATCATTGTTGCTCTCATTTCAATCAGGAATTTGAATACTCATGCTCGACTTCGTTGTTCCCGCCAATGAAAAGGTGCTTGTGACCGGTGCTGCCGGTTTTATAGGCTCGCATCTTTGCCTTAAATTGTTAGAGCAGGGATCAACGGTTATCGGGCTTGATAACATCAATGACTATTATGACGTAAATCTGAAAGAAGCGCGTCTGGCACGGTTGGACGGCAAACCCGGTTTCAAGTTCGTTCGTATGGACCTTGAGAATCGTGAAGGCATTGCTGATCTGTTCGCTACAGAAAAGCCAACCTATGTCGTCAATCTGGCGGCACAGGCAGGGGTGCGCTATTCGATTGAAAATCCGCATGCATATGTTGATGCGAACCTTGTTGGTTTTACCAACATCCTCGAAGGCTGCCGTCACAATGACGTAAAGCATTTGGTCTATGCATCAAGCAGCTCTGTCTATGGCATGAATACTGAAATGCCATTTTCGGTGCATCACAATGTAGATCATCCGATCAGCCTGTATGCGGCCTCGAAAAAGGCCAACGAGTTGATGGCACATACCTACAGCCATCTGTATCGTTTGCCGACCACAGGACTTCGGTTCTTTACGGTGTATGGTCCGTGGGGACGCCCGGATATGGCGCTGTTCCTGTTTACCAAGGCCATTCTCGAAGGCAAGCCGATCAATGTCTTTAATGAAGGCAAGATGCGGCGCGATTTCACCTATATCGATGACATCGTCGAAGGCGTCTATCGTTGCATCTCGACCGTGGCAGAACCAAATGCAAGCTGGAATCCCGCCAAACCGGACCCAGCGACCAGTTCCGCCCCGTATAGGGTGTTCAATATCGGGAACAACAACCCGGTTGAATTGATGTATATGATCGAGACGATTGAAAAAGCCTTGGGCAAGACTGCAGACAAAAACATGCTGCCAATGCAGGACGGTGATGTTCCGGCAACCTATGCCGATGTGGATGCGCTGACCGATGCTGTCGGGTTTAAACCGGCAACCTCAATTGAAACCGGTATTGGTAATTTCGTTGAGTGGTACCGGTCTTTTTACGGGTAAACTGACTTGAAATTTGCCGCGATCTTCGTGCTGTTCGCCAATGCGTTTTCGGCGGGCATGATGTTTCTCGCCAGCGTGTTTATCTCACGCTATGGCGGTAAGGATCTTTTTGGCTTCTTTTCTGTCATACTTGGGTTGATTATTTCAGCCGCACCTATCGTTACTTTCGGCATGGACACCGCAATTGTCCGCTTTCTGCCGAAATATCGTGAAGAAGGTAAACGTCATCTTGTAAGCGGTATGCAGCGATTTGTTTTGCTGTTTGCCGCTCTGCTCTCGATCATTGGTGCGGCTGTTCTAGCGATCATCCTTATCAGCTTCAGAAATTACAGTATTGAAATTGGCTTGGCTGCTGGTGTGTGTTTACCGCTCGCAGTGATAATGTCTGTGCTGCAGGGTGCTATTCGTGCGGATGCCAATGTGTCGCGCGCTGTCGTTGGTGAGGCGGTTGTAAGGCCGCTTATCTTTGGGGTATGCCTTCTCACGCTTTATTTCTGGGTCCATGGCGATCTGTCACTTTCGACTGTTGTCGGATCGTACGCCGTGGCACTTGCGATTGCGATGCTCTCGGCAGCGTTTTTAGTGATCACTGGAAGGCATATCGACTGGTCTGGCCCCTTTCACCCAAAAATGAGCGATATTCGGTTATGGTTGCAGCTAGGTCTGAATGTCCTGTTTTCTCAGCTTTCCATTGCACTTTTAAACCAGTCACCAGTTATTTTAGCCGGTGTCTTGCTTTCCGCGTTTGACGCGGGTGAACTTGGTGCAGTTATCCGCCTTTCCATGCTTGTTGCTTTTGCCCTAACAGCGGTGAACTCGGTCGTCTCACCGTTTTTGGCGAAGGCGATGGCCAAGGAAGACAAGTGGGAGCTGCAATCACTGGTCACGCGAGCAACAGGTTTCTCGTTGTTGGTAGCAGTACCGGTTTGTGGGGTGTTCTTTGTTTTTGCACCTGTACTGCTTTCGCTGTTTGGGGATGATTATTCAGGGGCTGTGCCCTATTTGCGGATGATGCTGGTGGCTTATGCCATTCAAGCGGCTTGTGGCCCCAGTGTCGCGTTACTGAATATGACGGGTATTCATCATGCCATGACCAAGGTTGTTACTGCGTGGGCGATAGTTACGGTGTCGGGGCTTGCCATTGGCATGTTGCAGTTCGGTATGATGGGTGGGGTCATGGTTGCGGCACTGTCAGTTGCCGGTTACCCGATTATCTTGGCGATCCTGTGCAGCAAGACACTTGGTGTTGATCCAACGGTATTTTCGTTACGGTTCTTGTTTGTGCGTTAAACCCTAGTGTTCTTTGGCTGATCTAGTGATTGCATTGGCGAAAGTTCTGGTTTCAAAGCAATCAATTGAACACGCAAGACGAAAAGAAAGCCAGACATAGCGCTGGTTCTTTGCGAGCAATATTTAATCTAATCACAGGAAAGATGGTGCTGCCGGAGAGAATTGAACTCTCGACCTCTCCCTTACCAAGGGAGTGCTCTACCCCTGAGCTACGGCAGCCCGATATTCGGGCTAACCACAAGGTGATGGTGCTGCCGGAGAGAATTGAACTCTCGACCTCTCCCTTACCAAGGGAGTGCTCTACCCCTGAGCTACGGCAGCATATGCCCCTTGCGGTGCGGGCGGGTTATAGGCCACGGATCAGTAATTGGTCAAGTCCGAATTAAGCGAAGTTTTTCGATTGATCGCACATCGGCGCTTTTTGCCCTGTTTTCGTCAAGATCGGCTGTAATTTTTCGCGTGCTGTTTTATAACAGCCCCTGCATTTGAACCAAAAAAACAAATCGGATCATGACAGCAAAAAAATCAGACGCCCGCCCGGCGGTGAATGAGGAACGTTTAAAGCGGGAAGCTGAAGCATTGCGGGCCAATCTGGCCAAGCGCAAACAGCAGAAACGATCCCGTAAGGATGCGCAATCTGATGACGCTGCTTCGGATGAAAAACCAAACGAATAAGGCAGGGCTGGTGCCGGTAGACGGGCTGGTAAACTGTGTCAGTTTCTTAGAATTATCGAGATTAAGTATCGTTTGGTTGATCTAGGGGGCATGGCACGGGTAAAACCGATGGTGCACCGAGGGTGCTAAGTGGCGCTGAGACGTTCTCGTAAAACAGGGGGGGCAATATGTCGGTAAGACCAGATCACTGGATACGCCAGATGGCGCAGGAAAAAGGCATGATTGAGCCGTTTGTCGACGGTTTCAAACGTGATGGCGTGATTTCCTATGGCGTTAGCTCTTATGGCTATGACGCCCGTGTTTCTGATGAGTTTAAGATTTTTACCAATGTCGACTCGGCCATTGTCGACCCCAAAGACTTTTCCGATGACGGGTTTGTCAATCGCAAGACCGATTGTTGTGTGATCCCGCCCAACAGTTTTGCCTTGGCGCGCACGGTGGAATATTTCCGCATTCCGCGCGACACATTGGTGATCTGCCTTGGGAAGTCGACCTATGCCCGTTGTGGCATCATTGTCAATGTCACGCCGCTTGAACCGGAATGGGAAGGGCATGTGACATTGGAATTCTCGAACACGACACCGCTTCCAGCCCGCATTTATGCCAATGAGGGGGCCTGCCAGTTTATTTTCCTGAAAGCCGAAAGCGAATGCGATACCTCCTATGCGGATCGTGCAGGGAAATATATGGGCCAAAAAGGTGTCACATTGCCGCGCCTGTGATAAAGGCATAGCAATAAATCAGGCAGTGATATGCCAAGACAAGGTTTTGCTGCGTTCTAAGGCGCAGCACAATGAGGATTGAATGGACAAGATCAAGATTTCCGGTGGTCGCCGGTTGCAGGGTAAAATTGCAATTGGCGGTGCCAAGAATGCAGCACTTCCGCTAATGGCAGCCGCCTTGCTGACAGATGAAACGCTAACCCTTTCCAACCTGCCGCATCTGGCAGACATCACGTCGATGGCGAATTTGCTGGCTCAGCATGGTGTTGCGTTGCATCTGAACGGTCATGCGCCCAACGGTGGGCATAATGGTCGTGTTCTTGAAATGACGGCCAAGGAAATCACATCGACCACAGCCCCCTATGATCTGGTCCGTAAAATGCGGGCATCGGTTTTGGTGCTGGGGCCGATTGTTGCGCGTTGTGGTGTTGCCCGTGTGTCCTTGCCGGGGGGCTGTGCAATTGGCAACCGTCCGGTTGACCTGCACCTTAAGGCGTTGGAAGCCATGGGGGCAGAGATCCATCTGGCTGAAGGTTACATCGAGGCGCGCGCACCAGAAGGCCTGAAAGGTGGACATATCCTGTTCCCGCAGGTTTCTGTAGGTGCGACCGAAAATGCCTTGATGGCAGCGTCCCTTGCTGATGGTGTTGTGACCATTGCCAATGCGGCCCGCGAACCCGAAGTTTCCGATCTGGCCCATTGCCTTGTTGCGATGGGGGCCGAGATTGAAGGCATTGGAACCGATACGCTGAAAGTAACGGGTAAGCCGCGCTTGCATGGTGCGGAATATTCTGTCGTGCCGGATCGCATTGAAACCGGTACCTACGCCATTGCGGCCGCCATCACCGGCGGCGAGATTGAAATTACCGGGACGCGCATTGAATTGATCGAAAGCCTTGTCGAGGCGATGCGCAAAGCAGGTGTTGAGATTGAAGAAACAAAAGACGGCATGAAGGTCAGTGGCAATCGCGCGACGCTTAAGGGTGTTGATGTGATGACCGAACCTTATCCCGGTTTCCCAACCGACATGCAGGCGCAATTCATGGCGCTGATGTCGGTGGCCAATGGGGCATCCATGATTACCGAGACGATTTTTGAAAACCGTTTCATGCATGTGCCGGAATTGAGCCGCATGGGTGCGGATGTCAACGTCCATGGTCGTTCAGCAATTGTGCGTGGAAGTGCGAAGCTTTCTGGTGCCGAAGTGATGGCAACGGATTTGCGGGCATCGGTTTCAATGGTGCTTGCAGGCTTGGCAGCCGAGGGCGAGACGGTTATTAACCGTGTCTACCATCTTGATCGCGGCTATGAGCGACTTGAAGAAAAACTTAGCTCCTGCGGGGCGCAAATCGAACGTGTCCGGGTTCCGGCGTAACGGTTCCCCGCGGATCGTAAACCGATCCTGACGACAGATAAACGCGTAAGGCGACTGATTGATGAGTGACGAAAAGCTGGTGCTAGCCCTGCCAAAGGGGCGCATTCTTGACGAAGTAATGCCACTGGTCCGATCCGCAGGGATCGAACCAGAAGCGGCATTTGATGATCCGAAATCCCGTGCTCTTCGGTTCACCACCAATCATCCCCATATTGATATTATTCGTGTGCGCAGCTTTGATGTCGCAACTTTTGTTGCCTTTGGGGCGGCCCATATTGGTGTATGTGGCAATGATGTCCTGATGGAATTTGACTATCCGGATATCTATGCGCCGCTTGATTTGAATATCGGGCATTGCCGTCTTGCAGTTGCCGAACCCGAAGAAATGATTGACGGCGATGACCCATCGCGCTGGTCACATGTGCGTGTTGCGACCAAATACCCCAATGTGACGCGCAATCATTTTTCCAAACGCGGTGTTCAGGCCGAATGCATCAAGTTGAATGGTGCAATGGAACTGGCCCCGACCCTTGGTCTGTGTCGTCGCATTGTTGATCTTGTGTCGACGGGCAATACACTTAAGGCCAACGGCTTGCGCGAGATCGAACATATTGCCGATGTAACGTCGCGTCTGATCGTTAACCGTGCGGCGCTTAAAACCCGCCCGACCGATGTTCAGCCCTGGATCGACCGTTTTTCCGAGGTGCTCAATGCCGCTTAAGCTTTCGATTACTGATGCCGGGTTTGAAGAAGAGTTCGTCAAACTTCTGGGTATGAAGCGCGAATCGGATGCCGATGTTGATGCCGCGGTTGCCGATATCATTGCCGATGTGCGTAATCGTGGAGATTTGGCCGTCTGTGATTATACCAACCGGTTTGACCGCCTGAACATCGATGCGTCGGGAATGGCTGTGTCCAAGGCCGAAGTCGACGCGGCCATCAAACAGATTGAGCCCGGCCTTTTAAAGTCGCTTGAACTGGCGGCAGAGCGTATCGGTGCCTATCACGCCAAGCAGATGCCTGCTGATGAACGTTACACCGACGAAACCGGGGTCGAACTTGGCTGGCGGTGGCGTGCGGTATCGGCAGCGGGTCTTTATGTGCCCGGTGGTTTGGCATCTTATCCGTCATCGGTTCTGATGAATGCGATCCCGGCCAAGGTTGCCGGTGTTGAACGGCTTGTTATGGTTGTGCCGACCCCGGACAATAAAATGAACCCGTTGGTGTTGGCTGCTGCCCGTATTGCCGGTGTGGATGAAATATACCGTATTGGTGGTGCGCAGGCGGTTGCTGCCTTGGCCTATGGTACGCAAACCATCACACCGGTTGATAAAATCGTTGGGCCGGGGAATGCCTTTGTTGCCGCGGCTAAGCGTCGCGTGTTTGGCCAGGTCGGCATTGATATGATTGCGGGCCCGTCCGAAATTTTGGTGGTTGCAGATGGCAGCAATGACCCAAGTTGGGTCGCAGCAGACCTTCTGTCGCAGGCTGAACATGACCCGGTTGCCCAGTCGATCCTGATCACGGATGACGCCGATTTTGCCGATCGTGTTCTAATCGCAATTGATAAGCATCTTGAAACCTTGCCGCGCGCGGAAATTGCCGGAGCAAGCTGGCGCGACTTTGGTGCAATTGTCTTGGTCGAAGATCTGTCGCAGGCTCCGGCCCTTGTGGATCGGATCGCCCCGGAACATCTCGAGCTGGCGGTTGATGACCCCGATGCATTGGCTGAAGACATTCATCATGCCGGTGCAATTTTCTTGGGGCGTTATACGCCAGAGGCAATTGGTGATTATGTTGCCGGGCCGAACCACGTCCTGCCAACTGCCCGTTCGGCACGGTTTTCCTCAGGTCTTGGGGTTTTGGACTTTATCAAGCGTTCGTCGCTGATTAAGTGCACGCCCGAAAGTCTTGCCAAAATCGGACCAGCGGCAATTGCGCTTGCAGAAAGCGAAGGTCTGCAGGCACATGGACTTTCAGTAGCGATCCGGTCAAACCAGATGTAAGCTGTTGCAGTGCAGCGCGTAACGGGACCGCAGGGAGAGAGCCATGGCACCAAATCAGTGTATCGCCGGTATCTATCTTGACGAAAAGTACAAGGTACGTCGCCGCCCCGAAGTCGAACACGAACAGGCGGTCGCAATTTATGACCTGCTTGAGGAAAACCATTTCGAACCTGCTGGCGGGTTCGAGGGCCCTTATTCGGTTCACATGCGCATCGAAGAAAACCGCATCTATATGGATGTGCGTGGCGATGATGACAGCGAAAATCTGACAACCATTCCTGTGCCCTTGTCGCCGTTTCGCCGGATTGTGAAAGACTACTTCATGATCTGTGAAAGTTATTATGACGCGATCAAGAAGGCGAGTGCAGCACAGATCGAAACCATCGATATGGCCCGTCGTGGGCTGCATAACGAAGGTTCCGAGCAATTGCGCGAACTTCTGACCGACAAGGTGACGATTGACGAAAATACGGCTCGTCGCCTGTTTACACTGATTTGTGTTCTTCACATTCGGGGTTAAGGTGCAGTGGCAGAAGAACTCCCCGGCTCAGTTCTTTTCGCCTGTAGCTACAATGCCGTTCGTTCTGTGATGGCAGCTACTTTAATGCGGCACTATCACGGAACACGTATTTATGTTGAAAGTTGTGGCGTTCGCGCCGGCGACGAAGACGGTTTCGCCATTGCAGTGATGGATGAAATCGGGCTGGATATTTCAAGTTACCGTGCCAAAACATTCGATCAGCTTGAAGACGGGTTCTTTGATTTGATCATTACCATGTCGCCAGAAGCCCAGCACCGTGCGGTGGAAATGACCCGCACGATGGCCTGTGATGTAGAGTTTTGGAATACATTTGATGCGACCATGATCGAAGGAACGCGTGAAACCCGCCTTGAAGCATATCGGCAGGTCCGCGATCAGATTAAAAAGCGTATTCTTGAACGCTTCCCGGTTGGACCAGCCCCCAAGGTCTGATTGGCCAGTTGGCTATTGGTTCGCCAGTGCGTTAAATGATGGGCCATCCAGAACAAAAATGCGTTCATCATCGGCATGGAACATGCCAAGCTTTTCATAAAAACGCTGTCCGATCAGGTTGTTGGCATCGACTGACAGCCGGATATAGGATTTATTGGTTTCCCTTGCACGTTTTGCCACATGTGAAACCAGTTTGCGGGCAAAGCCGCCACCACGATGAGTGGGTGCGACATAAAGATCCTGAATATAAAGCCCGGCCTGACCGCGAAATGTAGAATAGCTTGGAAAATATAGGCAGACCGCAACCGGCGTTTCGCCATTGGTTGCAATCATGGCTTCAAACGAAGGATGGTCGCCAAATCCGTCACGGATGATATCAGCAGGGGTGCTTTTAAACTTATCTTCGCAGCCTGTTGCCGCAGCGATTTCATAAAGCATGGCGTGAATGGCATGCGCATCAGTCTTTTGGGCAAGACGAATTTCAGGATGGTTTTGGGTGGGCATAGTGCTGGTTTTCCTCTGGGATAAGGCATATTGGCGGGGCAAACAATAGGCTGCTTATGGCAATGCGCAAAGGGGGTGTAGGGGATAATGTATGATGGTCTTTACGTTTATTCTGCCCTTTGATGTGTGAAATGGTGCTGCCATGCCTTTGTTGCAGTGCTGGGGCGCCGGGACGTTAACGCGAAAGGACTTGACCTTTTGCGCGGTTCAGAGCAGTTTGCGCCCCACCGGTATTTTGATATTGCAATACGAAAGCTAGGAGTCACATGGCTAAAGAAGACGTTATCGAGTTTCAGGGCACTGTCGTTGAACTTCTGCCCAATGCGATGTTTCGCGTGAAGCTGGACAATGACCACGAAATCCTTGCTCATACTTCGGGCAAAATGCGTAAGAACCGTATTCGTGTTCTCGCAGGGGACCGTGTCAGCGTCGAAATGACCCCTTATGACCTGACCAAAGGTCGTATTACCTTCCGTTTCAAGTAATCTGAAACCTGTCATAGCGTAAATTGACCTTGTCTGGCGTGCAGTTTACCTTTGCGCCCAAGGAACAATATCGCTGTTTAAGGACAGCAGGTGGTTTTTTACACTTGCTTCCCATGGTTTGAGATCCGACATCCGGGAGCCTGCGTTTTGTCGAAACTGATATTGGCATCTGCATCGCCGCGCCGTCTTGAGCTGCTTGCGCAGATCGGAATTGTGCCAGATCAGGTTGTTCCGGCGGATATCGACGAAACGCCCAAGGCCGACGAAAGTCCACGCCGACTTGCGCTGCGTCTTGCAGAAGAAAAAGCCCGTGCCATTGCGAAAATCAATGGCGGGGCTTTTGTGCTTGCTGCTGATACCGTTGTTGCCTGCGGCCGTCGGGCAATTGGCAAGGCGTCTGATGAAAAAGAAGCCCGCAAATTCTTAAGCCTGCTTTCAGGGCGCCGCCACCGTGTTTATGGTGGAATGTGTCTGATTGCGCCGGATGGTACGGAACGATCACGTGTGATTGAAACACAGGTTAAATTCCGTTCATTGGGGGCCGAAGACCTTAATCGCTATTTGTCGCATGATGAATGGCGCGGCAAGGCAGGGGCCTATGCTATTCAGGGCTATGGTGCTACCTTTGTGAAGGCCATTTCCGGTTCCTATTCCAATGTCGTTGGGCTGTCACTGTGCGAAGTTGATGGTCTTTTGCGCGGTCTTGGATATCAACCCAAAGAGGTCTGATGATGTCAGTTGGCGGAAACCATACTGGCCGCCTGCTGATTGATGCCGTTGCGCTTGAACGCAGGGTGGCCCTTGTTGATAATGATCGTTTAAGTCGTTTGTGGATTGATCGGGGTGGCCCAGCGCGGTTTGATCTCCATCTTGGGCGGGTTAGTAAAATCATGCCCGAAATGGCTGCTGCGATGGTGGCCCTTGATGGTATTTCTGATGGCTTGTTGCCGTTTGATCGTTATTCCGGTCCGTTGCATGAAGGCCAATGGGTCTTAGTTCAAGTTTCCCGCCTTGGTTTTGAAGACAAAGGTGTGAAGCTTACCGGACGAATTGCGATTGAAGGTGTGGGCATGATATTGCGCCCCGGTGGCAAGCAGATCGAACTCCCGCGTAAACTCAAAGACCCAGAACAACGTGCTGAACTGGCGGGGATGTTGAAATCCCTGCAGGTTGATGGCGATGGCATCATGCTCCGCAGTACGGCCCTTGATTGGGAGCGTGATGCGATTGCTGGCGAATATCGCTTGCTTAGGGCGCAATGGCAAAAGGCGACCGCAGCCCTTGCCAGCCCCGCTAAACCGGCCTTGGTTTGCAAGGCGCAATCCGAACTTGATCAAATGATCGAACGGCATCTGATGTCTGATAATGAGTGCATTGTTGATGGAACCGATCAGTTTGTGCAGCTACGCGGCGTTTTAAAGGCCCGTGGGAAGCCTGATGACCATTTGGTGCGTCATACAGGCACCCGACTTCTGTTCGACGATCAGGACGTTGAAGAGGCAATTAGCGAGGCCTTGCAAACCCGTGTTGAGCTTGCCGGTGGGGGCTGGATTGCAATTGAACCTGCAACAGCGCTTTGTGCAATTGATGTCAATGCCGGTGGGACCGATGCAGGGCGTGATAGCGATAGTCGCGCAATCGAGGTTAACCTTCGGGCTGCGATAGAAATCGTCCATCAAATCCGCTTGCGAAATATTGGCGGGTTGGTCGTCATTGACCCATTGCGGATGCAAACCCGAAATGGCCGCGATAAGTTCGATGATGCAATCAGAACTGCTTTTGGGGCGGAGCTTGACGGTGCGGTGCAGATCGGTGGGTTTACCCGACTTGGGCTGTATGAATTTAGCCGCCAACGGGCAGGCGAATCGCTTGTCGCCAGAATTCTTCGCAAACAGACGCCCCATATGCTTTCACAGGAATCCGCGCTTAATTCCATCTTGCGGGCGGTAATTGCGGAATGCCGCAGTGGCAGGGCCGGTGCGATGGCGCTGTATGTCGCGCCGGGCATGGCCGAAAGACTTGCGGAACGTATTGATGCGGTCCAGATACTGGCAAATGCCTTTGGGGTTGCGCCCGATATCATGGCCGACCAGAACCTTGATGACGACGCCTATCGGTTGGAGAAGAAATAGAATGACCGAAAAAAAGACAACGAAAACAGTAAGCTCTGACTGCGCGGTTTGCGGCAAGCCAGCGGAAGAAAAATACAAGCCGTTCTGCTCGAAGCGGTGCGCTGATCGTGACCTTGGTAAATGGTTGAATGAAAGTTACGCAATTCCCGCAACCGAGCCGCCAGAGTATCTGGAAGACCTTGAAGATGAAGAAGAATTCTAGAGCGCTCTCCCTTGAATTCGGATCATTTTGCCAGAGACAGCCTTTTGTCTGGCCAGGATAAGGTCCGCAGAGCGTAGAGGCGCTACGGTCAAGGGCGCTGGCGTGGCCAGGCGGATGGCTGTTCCGGTCCGTAGGGTTTGCTTTTGGCAGCATTTCGCAGCGTTACATCGTTTGACCCATACGCCGCATCGCTCTGCACGCTGTGCCTTGCTAAATGGCATGCCAAAAACAAACAAAATGAACCCAATTCAAGGCAGCGCGCTCTATGCAAAAAAAAAAGCGATTTGAGTCTGGACAAGGTCCGGTGGAGTTTGTATAACCCCGCTCGTTCCGCAGGGAACGCTCTGGAAACAGAGACGAAAGATAAGATGCCCAGATAGCTCAGTTGGTAGAGCAGTGGACTGAAAATCCGCGTGTCGGTGGTTCGAACCCGCCTCTGGGCACCATCTTTCTTAAAACAAAAAAGACCTGGCCATCGGCCGGGTCTTTTTGATTCTGACCGTGATTTCCATTGCCGATCAATCAGGTATCGGAAGATCAAAGGATACCTGTTCGCCGTTTACATCCGCACCCGTGCCTTTGATATGACCAAGCGGGTCCAGGCTAAAACTTCCACTGGCATAGCTGTTATCGCGACAGACAATTTCCCACCAGCCATTGGCGGGCAGCATGGCGTCATTTCGTACGAATTTACCAACACAGGTCTGTGCGCCATATATGTCAAACCGGCCTTCAAACACATTGGCACGAAGCCAGGTTTCATACCGCGAAAATGGTCCGATACGTGACCAATTGAGGTCGATTTTAACCGTCTCGTTATGGGCATAGCTAAGACTGGGGGATGTTTGTTGGGCCATCCATCCGTCATAGGTAACTGCAGGACGGTTTTCACAACCGCCAAGCCAAGATGTAACTCCCAGTGATATGATGACAGTCACTACTTTGATCTGCATTGAGAACCTTTGAACCGGTGCTGTGTCCGCCACTTTATATGGCGGTCGTTATTATGCAACTGGGGAAGATTATCGGTGCATGTTGTAACAGGTTCCAAGCTGTAGAATCGCCACTCTTTTGGTGTGTCGTTTCATCGACAACTGGTCATAAGAATTCAAACCCGATGAATTTCGACGATCAGGTTAGGTTAAGTGAACCTCTGTCGTGGAAATAATTTTCAAATGAAAACAGCGTGTTGCGCAAAGCGCTGATTGGTCGTTTAGCACTTGATTGCAAAAGAGTTTAGGGCTTTTGTTGCCAAAATTTTACAGTCCGCTACCCTTTCTGCGTATTGCAGTAAAAGACGTTTTCGGACTGGACCGCACGATGATAATGGCACCCGCGCCATAAAGACAAAGACGCCTAGGGGATAATGATGGCCGAGAAGCAGATCGAGATCGAATTGAAACTTCGCATCGATCCAAAACACGTTGCGCGTTTAAAAAATGCGCCGGTTCTGCGAGAGGTTAAAGAAGGCCGTCGTTTGATGACGACGCATCTCGTCTCGATCTACCATGACACGCCCAAGCTTTCGCTTGCCAGCAAGGGGATTGCCGTTCGCCTTCGCAAGAAGGGGGTAAAGGGGTGGGAGCAGACGGTTAAGACAACCAATGGTCTGCGAGAAGCCCTTCCGGCGCGCGATGAATGGACGGTCGAACTTGAAGAAGGCGAACTTGATCTTGATAGGTTCACCGACAAGGGCGTCAAAAAGCTTCTGAAAAAGCATGTGAACGCGAAAAAGATAGAACGCATTTTTGAAAGCGATCTTAAACGCAGCGCGGTTGATCTAACTTATCGCGATGCTGTCATGGAAATGGCAATTGATCAGGGTGTCGTCCGCGCAGGCGAGAAGGAAGCGCCACTTTCCGAAGTCGAGTTTGAACTTAAAAAAGGCCACCCGGCCGCCTTGTTTGACCTTGCACTGGAACTGCAACGAACGGTGCCGATGCTTTTAAGCATGCGGTCCAAGGCCTCAAGGGGGCGCGACCTTTATCTTGGCAAAGCACCCGGTTCTTTCCGTGCCGATCCGGTGGCATTGACGAACGATATGTCGGCAGAAACCGCCTTTCGCGAAGTTTTGGCCGAAGGCCTGCGTATGATCTTAAGCAATGAAGTTTGTGTGCGGCAGGATCTTGATATTGAAGGCTGTCATCAAATGCGGGTTGGCATGCGCCGACTGCGCGTTGCCCTGAACCTGTTTAAGAAAAACCTGCCAGCAGGTGAGGCTGTATTACTACGCCGCTTGCTTAAGTTTTGTACCAAAGGGCTGGACGGATTACGTGATTGGGATGTGTTTCTTGGCGAAACCTTACCCATGATCGAACAGCGTTTCCCCGACCATGTCGGTGTTGCCGAATTGCGGGTGGCAGCCCAAAAACAACGTGCAGATGCCTTGGCAACGGCACGCACCATGCTTGATCGTCCGGAATATGGGCAGTTGCTGCTGATTTTGGGGGCATGGGCCAGTTATTCGCGCTGGGCATCCGGGGCAAGTGCCCAACAAATGAAGGCGATGGCCGCACCGGTTTCCGAGATGGCTGCACCGCTTTTGGATCGGTCTTATCATCGGGTGACCAAGCGTCGTGGTCAAATCGCGTCGCTTAACGTGCCGCAACTCCATGCCTTGCGTTTGGATGTGAAACAAATGCGATATGGGACGGACTTTTTTGGTGCGATATATGGTGCCAAGAAGGTCAAAAAATTCCGCTCTAAACTAACCGATATGCAGGAAATTTTGGGGCAGCTTCAGGATGCTGCTGTTGCAGAAGCGCGGCTTATGGCGCTTTCTCCACAACTTTCCAAGAATGGCATGGTTGCGGTTGGGCTTGTATCGGGATGGTTCGGCGCACGCGCGGATCATAAGCTTCTTGGTCTAGAAGAAGCCGCCGCGATATTTACCGATCAGAAGACGTTTTGGAAATAGCACCTGATTAGCTTATGCCGCAGCCCGTTTCATGCCCTGATAGGCGATCAGAGCCCGCTCACGGCCTTCTTTAAGTCCAATCAAGGGTTCCGGGTAGGTGCCGCCCAACGTGACCCCTGCTGCCTTTAGGATTAAGGGAGAAGCTTCCCAAGGTTTGTGGATGTATTTTTCTGGCATATCACGTAATTCAGGCACCCATTGACGGACATATTCGCCGTTGGGATCAAACTTTTCGCCCTGAAGAACAGGATTGAATATTCGGAAATACGGGGATGCATCCGCACCACATCCCCCAATCCATTGCCATGAAAAGGCATTGTTGGCCGGGCAGGCATCAACAAGCGTGTCATCAAACCACGCTAAGCCATCGCGCCAATGGATCAAAAGATGTTTTACCAGGATGGAACCCACAATCATCCGTACCCGGTTGTGCATATAGCCAGTATGCCAAAGTTCACGCATGCCCGCATCGACAATTGGAAAACCGGTTTGTCCACGCTGCCAGCGATGAAGCGCATCGTCATCTTCTGCCCATGGGAAGTGATTGAAGTTTGCCTGGAGCGGGACGTTGCGTAGGTCTTTGGCGTTAAACAGGATGTGATGAGAAAATTCGCGCCAACCCAGTTCAGAGATAAATTTGGCCGCAGTTTTCCCCTTGCCCGGATTGGCATCGGCGAAATGGTTGGCGGTGTGCCACACCTGAAACGGGCTTATTTCGCCAAACCGCAAATGTGGGGAGAGTTCCGAAGTTACCCGGTGATCCGGGCGATCACGCAGATCGGCATAATCGCACAAACGATTATCGATAAAATCAAAAAGCTGATCCTTCGCACCCTGTTCGCCGGGGGTAAACCGTTCTGCAAATCCAGTGGCCCAGTCAAAGGGCTTTGGCCCAAGGTTAAAGGTGTTGAGATCAACCTCGCCATCAATCTGCATGTCGCAGACCGTAAGGCTTTCGGGTGCCTTGAACGGCGCGCGCGGCGAAGGCTGCTTTTGACAGGCACGCCAGAACGGGCTGTAGACCTTAAAGTCCGTACCAGCACCTGTTTTAACCTCCCACGGTTCAAACAAAAGATTGGCCTTAAAGCTTTCACAGGTCAGGCCAAGGTCTTGCAGGGTGGTTTTGATGTCAGAGTCGCGATTGGTTGAGGGATTGTCATAAAGCCGGTTCCAAAACACCGCTTTGACTGGGTTCTGATCAGCAATGTTTTCCAAGATGTTGCTGGCATCACCAACAAACAGCCGCAAAGTCGCAACCCCGCCAGCAGGGTTTTTACGGATCAAGCAAAGGCTGCTTTCAAGGGCGCTTAGGCTTTTTTCAAGCCACCAACGGGTTGCGCCACCAAGTTGGTTGGAAATGACGGCATCAAGGATAAATACCGGTAAGATCACGCCGTCATTTTGATCGGCCCATTTTATGGCTGCCATCAGTGCCGGATTGTCCGCCAGTCGCAAATCATTGCGAAACCACATGATTGCAATCGGGCGTTCCGTCATCGGCATTCCTGATGTTTGCGGGTACGTGACCCGTCATTAATTTCGCTGTTAGGTGAGAGAGTATTGCGACTTTCTGTGAGAACAAAGGGCTTGCCGCAACACTCTCTCTGGCTGGGTACATCATTTGTTACGGTGAAGTATTCCGACAAGTTCACTGAAACTTTCCGAAAGTGCATTTTTATTCCAACCCGCAAACCCAAGAACCAGTCCTTGTGGCAGGTTGCTGCGATTTTTAGGTGATTTATCATGGTAGTAAGATGAAAGGGCGCGGCAATCGAGCCCGGCCTTTACCATCTTTTCCTGAAGGGCAATATCATCATGCCCGGCAATCAGGCGGGCACAAAGATGCAAGCCACCATCTGATGGCATGACCGATAAGCTATCCCCGGCCGTCTTAGAAATCAGCGCTTTAAGATGTGCACGCCTCTCGCCATAGCGCAGGCGCATCTTGCGCACATGACTGCCAAAATGGCCCTCGGCGAAGAAAGCCCCAAGGGCTGCTTGGGCGGTGGGGGCGGGAACGCCATCGGCAAATCCCCGCATGCCACGAAAGGCCGGGATCAGGGTCGGCGGCAACACAAGATATCCAAGCCTGATGCCGGGAAACATCACACGTGAAAAAGTCCCGACATAGATCACCCGGTTATCGTCATCCAATCCCTGAAGCGATGACAGCGGTGGGCCGTCATACCGATATTCGCTGTCATAATCGTCTTCGACAATCCACGCATCATTGGATGTGACCCATTGCAATAGCGATAGGCGACGGGCAAGCGAAAGCGTTGTTCCCAGCGGATAATTCCGCGATGGCGTGGTGACAACGATCCGGGCGGGTGATTGGGTTTTGGCAAGGCCATCAACAGATAAGCCTTCTTCGTCAACGGGGATGGGGTGAACCGCTGCACCACTTGAAGCTAACACACCGCGGATGCCTTCATAGCCTGGGTCTTCGGTGGCGATGATATCACCCGGATCAACAAGGGCGCGGGCAATCAGATCAAGTGCTTGTTGCGCACCCGATACCACCATTATCTGATCAGAATGGCAGTTTACCCCGCGTGATTGACGCAGCCATTTGGCGATTTCATTACGCAAAAGCGGCAGGCCCAGCGGATCATCGGGTATGGTCAGATCAATATCAGGCGCCCGCCAAGACCGCCGCAGCAAGCGCGCCCACAGATCAAATGGAAAGCCGTCAAGATCGGGTGTGGCCGGGTTAAACGGGCGGGCAACACGAAAACGTGGAAAACGTCGCTGATATTCCAGCATCCGTTTGACACTTTGGCTGAGCCGCAAGGGGCGGTCGTTGGCAGTTTTAGACGTTGCAGGCTTATTGTCTGGGTCGGCATGCATGTCCCGATCGGGAAGTGATCTTGCAACAAAGCTTCCGGCACCAACACGGGTTTCAAGATATCCTTCGGATGTCAAAAGGTCGAAACTGGTGACCACCGTATTACGTGAAATCCCCAGCGACTTTGCCAAATCCCGACTGGCCGGCAGGCGTTCGCCCGGATGCAAACGCCCATCAAGGATTGCCGCCCTGATCCCGTGATAAAGACGGCGATAGGCGGTCACCGATCCCTGATCATTACGGTCATCGGTTTGGCTTGGATAAATCCAGCTATAATCACTGCGCGACATGGCAAGCCTGATCAAATAATTGGTTCTATCATTTTTATTATAATGGACCTTTTGAAAAGTCCAATTCTAACCATGATGAGGTCCAAGCGCGATAACGCGCAAATCTGTGCGATCAAAGCCACCACAAGACTAATGAAATGAGAACGCCATGTCCGAAGCCATCGCAAAGCCGGAACCATCCGCATCTGATCAGTATGATGTTTACCCCGATACCAAAATCATTCGCGGCCCCAAACGAGCATCCTATGACCGTAAACTTGTTCACGGCATTATTGATGACGCGCTGATTTGTCATGTTGGCACGGTGGTTAATGGACGTCCGGCCATGATCCCGACCGCCCATTGGCGGGTGGGTGAACGGATTTACATCCATGGTGCGTCAAAAAACCGAATTTTGGCGGCGATTGCCGAGGGGGCAGAAGCCTGTCTTTGCATCACGCATATGGATGGTTTGGTGATGGCGCGATCTGCCTTTCATCATTCGGCCAACTATCGTTCGGTTGTGATTTATGGCAAGGGCGAGTTGGTTTCAGATGAAGCTGGCAAAATAGAACATTCCCGCCTGTTTGTTGAAAAGCTTGAACCGGGCCGGTGGGAAACCATTCGCCAACCCAACAAGCAGGAACTCAAAGCAACCATGTTCCTTGGCTTTGATCTAAAAGAAGTCTCGGCAAAGGTCAGAACCGGCGATCCGGTTGATGACGAAGAAGATTACGATTGGGATGTCTGGGCGGGGGTTTTGCCTTGTGCCACCCAATGGGGCACGCCAATTGATGATACCCGGATCAAACCGGGGTTTGAGGGCAAAGGCGTTCTCAAAAGCTAAGTGCAAAACAGGCTGGCACATTGCTGCCAGCCTGTTTTCTGTTCCGCGGGTATACGTGGGCCAGGGTTAACCGGCCATCGCAACCGCAATCTTTGCCCCAAGGCGCGCATTGTTGCGCACAAGGGCGATATTGGCGTCAAGGCTTTTGCCTTCGGTCAGCTTGGTCACACGTTCAAGCAGGAACGGGGTGACATCACGCCCAAGGATGTTTTGGGTTTTGGCTGCGGCCAAGGCGTCATCAATCGCACCTTCGATGGCATCGCGGGCCAATGCCTTATCCGCTTCGGGTGGATTGCCAATAACAACCCCACCTTCAAGACCAAATTCCCACTTTGCTTTTAGGAAGGCCGCCATTTCATCGGGGCTATCAAGGCGAAGCGGGGCTTTCTGCCCACTTTCGATGGAATAGAATGCCGGGAATTCATCAGTGCCATAGGCAATAACCGGAACGCCAAGCGTTTCAAGATGCTCAAGTGTTTTGGGAATATCAAGGATCGCCTTGGCACCGGCACACACCACAGCTACGCTGGTTTTGCCAAGTTCGGTCAGATCGGCCGATACATCGTAGTTGCCCGCAAGATCACGGTGAACACCGCCAACCCCGCCAGTTGCAAACACGCGAATGCCAGCTTTTTCCGCCAAGATCATGGTGGCCGAAACCGTGGTTGCGCCGTCGCGTTTTTTGGCGATGCAATATGGAATGTCGCGGCGTGACAGTTTCAGGATGTCACTGCCCTTGGCAAAATATTCAAGTTCTTCGGGCAATAGGCCAATTTTACAACGTCCGCCAATGACCGCGATGGTCGCAGGAATTGCCCCATTATCGCGCACGTCCTGTTCAACAGCGCGCGCTGTTTCAAGGTTCTGCGGATAGGGCATGCCATGGGAAATGATGGTTGATTCAAGGGCGACAACCGGCTTGCCAGCAGCAAGTGCTTCTGCGACTTCAGGGGCGATATCAATAGTGTCCGACATTCCGAAATGCTCATATCTGTTTTTAAGGTTTTAAAGGCCAGAATTAAACAGATAGCCGTTTGAAATCCAGCGCAAAGCATAGTCTGTCATCAAGGTTTGGTTATAGCTGTTATGCAGCACATTGCGGATCGTTGCCATATCTGCAACGCACTTGTGCCCGTGCTCTGATTGTAACCATCTGATTTGGCGGGTATCTTGGAGCACCACCAACCGAGTTAAGGCCAATCCTTTATGAATGCCAAGCCCACCCTGACGACCGGCCTTCTGGCCTTTATGGCAGTCGGAAGCGGCCTGTCCGTTGCCAGTTTGTATTATGTGCAGCCCTTGCTTGAATTACTCGCGCGTGAATATGGGCTGAGTGAAACCAGTGCCGGTTTGCTGGTGACGGTCGCACAGCTTGGCTATCTGACGGGGCTGATTACGGTGGTGCCACTTGGTGATCATCTTGAACGACGTAAGTTACTTACCATCACATCGGCGTTGACGGCCGTGGGCTTGCTGGCGATGGGGTTGGCACCGTCATTTTTGATGTTGGTTGCCTTTAGCATCACGGTTGGCATCACGTGCGTAACAGCACAAATACTGGTGCCATTGGCGGCTCACCTTGCCAGCGATGATAAGCGCGGGTCTGCGGTTGGGGCGGTGATGAGTGGCTTGTTGTTGGGTATATTACTGGCCCGGACATTCTCAGGCGTGATGGCCGAACTTGCCAGTTGGCGATCGGTCTTTATTGTCGCTGCCGGTTTGATGGCACTTTATTCCGTTGCCTGTTACCGGATCATTCCCAACATCGCGCCAACGTCACATACGAGTTACAGCACGCTTTATATTTCGATCTTGCATCTGTTTCGCGATGAAACTGTTTTGCGCCGCCGAAGCCTGATTGGTGGGTTGCAGTATGCGGTGTTCGGCATTTTCTGGACGTCGATGGCCTTTATGTTGGTGCATCAATATGACATGTCCGAAGCGGTGATTGGCCTATATGGCTTGATCGGTGCGATTGGCATCCTGGCTGCCCGCATTGCCGGGAGGCTGGCCGATAAGGGCTGGGCACGGCTTAGTACCGGTGGGTTCCTACTGACCACGGTATTAAGCTGGAGCTTGCTGTATTGGGGTCAATGGTCGCTGGTTGCCTTTGCAATCGGGGTGGTGTTGCTCGACCTTGGGATTCAGGGCACCCATATCTCGAACCAAAGCGAAGTCTATCGTCTCAGCCCCGAGGCACGCAGCCGTCTGACCACGGGTTATATGGCCAGTTATTTTCTTGGCGGGGCATGTGGGTCCGCCAGTTCTGCAGTGGCTTATGGCATCGGTGGGTGGTCTGCTGTGGTCGCACTTGGATCCTGTGTTTCGATCCTGTGTGTTATCATCTGGATTGTAACCGAACTTCGGTTGCCGGTACGGCAGATGAAACACAGCACCCAATAGCAAAACGGCCGCCCCATCAGGACGGCCGTTTGCGTAAAAAGCGCCTAAGCGGAAAGCTTAGTTCTTTTCTTTGTCGACAAGCTGGTTTGCAGCAATCCACGGCATCATAGCGCGGAGTTTGGTGCCAACTTCTTCGATCGGGTGTTCTGCATTCAGGCGACGCGTTGCTTTGAACATCGGCTCACCGCAATGCATTTCCTGAACGAAGTCACGCACGAATTTGCCTTCCTGAATGTCAGCAAGAACTTCTTTCATGCGATCTTTAACCGACGGATCAATAACACGCGGGCCGGTGACATAGTCGCCGTATTCTGCGGTGTTGGAGATCGAGTAACGCATGTTGGCCATACCGCCTTCATACATCAGGTCAACAATCAGCTTAACTTCGTGCAGGCACTCGAAATATGCCATTTCCGGAGCATAACCAGCTTCGGTCAGGGTCTCAAAACCGTATTTGATCAGCTGGGTCAGGCCGCCACACAGAACTGCCTGTTCGCCGAACAGATCGGTTTCACATTCTTCACGGAAGGTGGTTTCGATAACGCCAGAACGGCCGCCACCGATTGCAGAAGCATAAGAAAGTGCGAGTTCAAGCGCATTGCCCGAAGCGTTCTGTTCAACAGCTACAAGGCAAGGAACCCCGCCGCCACGTGCATATTCGGAACGAACCGTGTGGCCTGGGCCTTTTGGTGCGATCATCATGACGTCAAGATCAGCGCGCGGCTCGATCAGGCCGAAGTGAACGTTCAAGCCGTGTGCGAACAGAAGGGCAGCACCCTGTTTCAGGTTGTCGCGCAGTTCGTTTGCATAGATGGCAGCCTGATGCTCATCCGGGGTCAGGATCATGACAACATCAGCCCAAGCAGCAGCTTCAGCCGGGGTCATGGTTTTCAGACCAGCATTTTCAGCTTTTTTACGCGAAGAAGAACCTTCACGCAGGCCAACGGCAACTTCTGCAACACCGGAATCATGAAGGTTCAGTGCATGGGCATGACCCTGCGAACCGTAACCGATGATGGCAACTTTTTTGGTTTTGATCAGATTAACATCTGCATCGCGGTCGTAATAAACACGCATCTTTCGATACCTCTGGACGTTGGACCACGCGGATTGTTATGCGTGGCGGATGGATCTCATTATTTTGGGGACAAACCCCAATGCCTTGCCCGATGCGGATCACCGGGCAGGGCAAACTCACATCGTTAGCGTGCCGCGTGAAATCGCAGCCACACCAGTACGCGAAATTTCCGAAAGCCCCAGCGGCTCCATCAATTTGATGAAGGCATCAATTTTTTCTGGGTTTCCGATGATTTCATAAACGAAGGAATTATTGGTTGCATCAACTGCACGCGCCTTAAAAATATCGGCGATGCGCAGGGATTCAACACGTCGTTCACCGGTTGCAATCACTTTGATCAGTGCTAGTTCACGTTCGACACTTGGACCGGCCAAGGTCAAATCGCTGACCTTGTGAACCGGGACAAGACGCGAAAGCTGTGCCTTGATCTGTTCGATGACCATCGGTGTTCCCGACGTAACGACAGTGATGCGCGACTGGTGGGAATTGGCGTCGACTTCGGCCACGGTCAGGCTTTCAATATTGTAGCCACGACCAGAGAACAGCCCAATAACACGGGCCAGAACGCCAGATTCGTTATCCACCAGAACGGATATTGTGTGTTTCGAAATTTCGGTTTCTTTCACGGTCTCGCTCCGCTAGAGCAGGGGCGGGGGCAACATCAGGTTGCCGCCCGAACCGGCTTTTTCATTATGGTTTTGATGATATCGTCTCGCACGCGGTTTCGGTGCGGATCAGACCAGAACCATCCCTTCGTCGGAATCAATGGCTTCGTCGCCGTTGGTTTCCTGACCAAGCAACATTTCATTGTGCGGCTTGCCCGATGGGATCATCGGATAGCAGTTTTCCTTGTCATCGACAGCAACATCCAAAATCACCGGACCATCAATTTCCAGCATTTGTTTGATGGCATCATCAAGGTCAGCGGGGTTGCTGCAGGTCAATCCGGTAAATCCGAAGGCCTCAGACAGTTTGACAAAGTCAGGCAGGCTTTCGCTATAGCTTTCGGAATAGCGCGAACCGTGCAGAAGCTGCTGCCACTGGCGAACCATGCCCATGTAGCGGTTATTCAGAATGACGGTTTTGACCGGCAGGCGGTACTGGGTCAGCGTCGAGCATTCCTGAATATTCATCATGATCGATGCATCACCGGTAAAGCAGACAACCGTCGCATCCGGATGGGCAACCTGAACACCAAGGGCGGCTGGCATGCCATAACCCATCGTGCCAAGACCACCTGAGGTCATCCATTCATAAGGATGTTCAAACCCGAAATGCTGGGCGGCCCACATCTGGTGCTGACCAACGTCAGTGGTGATGTAGGTCTTGCGATCGCGGGTCAGTTCATGGACACGGCGAATGACATGTTGTGGCTTGATGACGTCTTTTGGTTGCTTGTAGGACAGGCAGCGTTTTTCACGCCAGCCTTCGATTTCTTTCCACCAACCATCAAGCGCATTTGCGTCGATCTTGTACTGTTTGGCTTTCCAGATTTTGATCATGTCTTCGAGAACATGACCAACATCGCCAACGATCCCAATATCGACCGGAACGTTTTTATTGATCGAGCTTTGATCAATATCGATCTGGACTTTCTGCGACCCCGGAGAGAAGAAATCAAGATTACCAGTAACACGGTCATCAAAACGCGCACCGATTGCGAACATCACATCGCAATCATGCATCGCCATGTTGGCTTCATACGTGCCGTGCATCCCCAACATCCCAAGATGCTGTTTATCAGATGCCGGATACGCACCAAGGCCCATCAGGGTCAAGGTGATTGGAATACCCGTGATGCGCGTGAATTCAGCCAAAAGCTTACACGCTTGTTGGCCGGAATTGATTACACCGCCGCCGCAATACAAGATCGGCTTTTCCGCCGATGCCAGCATTTCAAGTGCTTCTTCAATCTGGCCGCGGTCGCCTTTAACAACCGGGTTATAGGTCCGGTGCTGAACCTGTGACGGTTCGAGATAAGGTGCCTTGCCAACCAGAATATCTTTCGGCAGGTCAATCACAACCGGGCCTGGACGGCCGCTTGATGCGACGTGGAATGCTTCGTGCATCGTGCGCGCAAGCTTGTCGCTATCCTTCACCAGATAGTTATGCTTGGTGCAAGGGCGGGTAATGCCGGTGGTATCAGCTTCCTGAAACGCATCATTGCCGATCAAATGGGTCGGCACCTGACCTGTCAGGCAGACAACTGGAATCGAGTCCATCAACGCGTCGGTAAGGCCCGTAACGGCGTTTGTCGCACCCGGTCCGCTGGTTACAAGCACAACGCCGACCTTGCCGGTCGAACGGGCGTAACCTTCAGCAGCGTGGACAGCAGCCTGTTCATGGCGGACGAGAACGTGACGAATCCGGTTCTGTTTAAAAATCTCGTCATATAGCGGTAGGACAGCGCCGCCGGGATAGCCGAACACGACTTCCACACCCTGATCTGCAAGGGCTTGCAACACTACTTCCGAACCGTTCAAAATACGTTCTGCCATGATTTTCGAGCCTCTTTACTTAGCGACAACAACGTGTCGCGTGATAACCGCGTGGTTGAAACATGATCCAATTATCCTTGAATTGGAGTTGAAAAATCCGCCGAAACGGCGGTTTTCCGCCATTTAGGCGGGGGAAGCGCCAACCTATCGCCTCACTTTGGCGTGGTCAACAGAAATTGGTTAATATCATGACGCATTTTTGCTGCCAAACTTTCCGAATATTGCGCGTCGATGATTTCCTTGTCCGTCATTTGATGGCGAAACCACGTTAACTGACGTTTGGCATAGCGTCTGGTTTCGCGTTGGGATTTTTCTTTGGCAGTGTCGAGATCAATCTCACCGGCAAGGTGGGCGGCAAGCTCTCGGACGCCAACAGCCTTCATAACCGGGGCTGACGGCGGAAGATCAAGGGCAAGAAGCTGGCGCACTTCATCAATCGCACCCTGTTTAATCATAAGATCAAAACGCCGATTGCAGCGGTCATATAAAATGTCGCGCGGGGGCATGTAACAAAGTTTCTTGAACTTCATATTTTCTGGCGGTGTGATGACAGGTTCACTATGCCAACTTGCCAATCCGCGACCGGTATGGGCAAAAACCTCGGCGGCGCGAATCAAACGTTGGGTGTTTGTGCCATCTAGTGTTGCGGCCGTTTCCGGATCATCGCGTTTAAGTTTTTCAAAGAACGCTTGATGGCCAAGTTCCGCCAATTCGGCACTGACCACGTCGCGAATCCGGGCGGGTACATCTGGGATCGGGGCAATGCCATTGGTCAGGGCATTTAAATACATCCCCGTGCCGCCGGTAATGATCGGAAGTTTTCCATTGGCGTGGCAATCGGCAATCTCGGCCATCGCCATGTCGCGCCACTTTCCGGCAGAACATGCTTCGCGGCCAGAAAGAACCCCATAAAGACGATGGGGGGCACGCGCGGTTTCGGCTTCATCGGGGCGCGCACTTAACACGCGCAGTTCTTTATAAACCTGCATGCTATCGGCATTGATCACCACACCGTCAAACGCATCGGCCATATCAAGCGCAAGCGCAGACTTGCCGCTGGCGGTTGGGCCTGCAACGATTAGGAAGGGGGCAAACGAACTGTTGGCATTGATCGCCGACATAAAGGCACTTTCGAATTCGGGGTGTCAAAGGCCGCACAGTCTATTGGGTTCACCGGCAAAGGCATAGTGCTTTGGTCTGTGTCCGGGTGGCAAAAAATGCTTAGGCATGGCTGTTGGCGTGAAAGTTCTCTTGTCATGGGGCCATGCAATTCGGATAAAGACGACAAATCTGTTTAATGCCTTTTCCGCCAAGGAGCCTACAGACCATGAAATTGGTACTGACACTGATCGCCGCCCCAAATTCGAATGCACTAACAAAAGATGTGATTGATCGTGCGGCGATTGCCCTGACGGGTGCGGGGGCATTGGTGGGGGATCTGAACTGGCTGGCCGACGGCGAAGCGGTTGATTTGACATTTGACGGCATCACACTTGATGTTGCTGATACCACGCTGGCAGAAGCCGAACTTGAAGTCGATGCTGTAACCCAAAAGATCGCAACGCGGCGCAAGAAATTGCTGATTGCTGATATGGACAGTACCATTGTCACCGGCGAAACCCTTGACGAGTTGGCCGAATTTGCCGGGGTCAAAGAACGGGTTGCTGCGATCACGGCACGGGCGATGAATGGCGAACTTGATTTCGAAGAGGCACTTGATGAGCGTGTCGGGCTTCTTACCGGCATGTCGACGGCGATGCTTCAAGAAGCTTGGAAAACCGTTGAATATACCGGTGGTGCTAAAACGCTTGTTAAGACAATGAAGGCCAATGGTGCCTTTGTAGCGCTTGTGTCAGGCGGGTTTGATTTCTTTACCAGTGCCGTGCGGGCCGAGCTTGGCTTTGATTATGATCAGGCGAATGTCTTGATTGAAGATAATGGCAAGCTGACCGGCAAGGTGCAAAAACCCGTACTGGATCGTCAGGCCAAGGTAGATGCACTTGAAAACCTGTCTGCCGAACATGGCATTACACCGGGCGATGCGATTGCGGTTGGCGATGGTGCGAATGATCTTCAGATGATCTCGATTGCCGGAACCGGGGTTGCGTTCCATGCAAAACCATCTGTTCGGGAGCAAGCGCGCATTTGCATCAATCACGGTGATCTGAGCGCTTTGCTTTATTTGCAGGGCTATGCGAAGTCTGATTTTGTTTCCTGATATCTTTGGTGACAGCTTAAAGAAAAAGGGTGACCTGTCAAAGCAGGCCCCTTACCGGATGGGTTGATGGTCGAGGCAAGGATAAAGTCGCGATCCTCAACGGAACGGTTGTCTACTTGAAGCCCAAGCTGACAACCGTTGAGTAATAGAATTTGCCTACCTGAGAACCTAAAGTGGCACCTGCAAGCCCGCTTTTACGCGATTCACTACGACATTTGAGTGAAACCTTCGGATGTTGGGGTTGTCAGTAAACACCTGTCGGCTGAACTCTTCATATGCGGCCATATCCGTGGACGTAACAATCAGAATGAAGTCGGTGTGCCCTGTTACGTAGTAACATTGTTGAACATCATTCAACGCAAGCATGGAACGACGAAATTCATCCAGAAGGTCGGTTCGTTCACGTTCCAGCTCAACTTCAACGATAAAAGTCATGGGGCGTCCGACGGCCTTTGCAGACAGGACGGATATGTCCGCTTCAATGATGCCCTCATCCCTGAACCGTTTCATGCGCCGTTGAGCCGACGAGCGTGACGTTCCGACATGATCTCCTAACTCGTCTGCCGTTAGGCGATTGTTCCGCTGAACCATTTCCAGAAGCTTTTTGTCGGTGTCATCCAGCATTATTGGCATTTTGTTCGACTACCTTGTAGGTTTCGCATCATCTTGATCGGATATGTCTGCATTATAAGGCAAAATGCTCAGGAAAGGCTGGTAATTTCAAACGTAGAAATCGAATCATCTCGTCGAAAGTCCGATTATGCACAAATTGCCCAAATTAACCTCTCGCCATGTTGATCGTCGCAACTACCCACCCGGTGTTGCCTATATGGACGGGCAATATTTGCCAATCCAGGAGGCAAAGCTTTCGATTCTGGATTATGGGTTTCTTCATTCAGATGCGACCTATGATGTTGTCCATGTATGGAAAGGCGCCTTCTTCAGATTGGGGGACCATCTGGATCGCTTTTTTCGTGGTATGACGGAACTGCACATGTCTATTCCATACGACAAGGCTGAAGTGGCAGACATCCTGCACAATTGCGTGGCCTTGTCCGGGTTCAAAAACGCCTATGTGGAATTCATCTGTACAAGGGGCACATCTCCGAACTTCAGTCGGGACCCTAGGGATGCAGAAAACCGCTTTGTTGCATTCGTTATTCCATTCGGCTCTGTCGCAAACAAGGAACAGATGGAACGTGGATTGCACATTGCTGTGACGGATGTTCTACGCATCCCGCCATCCTCTGTCGACCCGACTGTCAAGAACTACCATTGGCTCGATATGGTGAAGGCCCTTTATGCGGCTTACGAGCTAGGGGCGGACACGGCAGTGCTGCTTGATGCCAACGGTAATGTATCCGAAGGACCCGGATTTAATATATTTGCAGTTAAGGACGGAGTTGTTTCGACACCCGACTTGGGCGTCTTGTTAGGAATTACACGTCAGACTATCTTTGATCTCTGCGCAGAAATGGGCATCGAATGCCACGCTCAGGATATTGCGGTTGAAGATCTGAAGTCGGCAGACGAGGTTTTTGTGACATCAACGGCTGGAGGCGTCATGCCTGTGTCCCAAATGGACAGGCAGCCCATTGGGGGGGCGAGAGAAGTAGGCCTGCTCACAAAGCGTATGATGGCGCTCTATTGGCAGATCCATGAGGACGATAAATATCGCAACGCTATCAGCTACCCGGGATCGGCCGAATAGTAAGGGCATCACAATGATGCAGTTCTCAAATTAGATGACCTCTCTGTCCGCCAATCGGATATGCACAAAGAAAATGCCTCCGCAGTTTTTTGCGAGGGCATTCCTTATATTACAGGCAAGGATCCAATAGGCCCCGGCCAGGCGATTCAACACATCTGATAAAGGACGACCTGCCATATGCAGGTCGCCCTTTTTTCATAACAGGTCAAAGCCAGACGGCTTATTCTTCTTGTGCAAGTGTCAGCCCGAAGTAACGCGGGCCAGCCGATGTTTCTATCAACATCAGAATGGTGCGCTTGTCGTTATCAAGGGCTGATTTAACCGCATTGGTGACGTCTTCAACATTGGCAACCGCGCTGTGCGATGCTTCGATGATGATATCGCCGGGGCGTACACCTTTTTCCGCAGCATAGCTGTCGCTGGCAACGTCGGTGACAATCACGCCTTCCGTGCCTTGGGCAAGGTTGTAACGTTGACGAAGTGCATCATCGACATTGGCAACCTTCATGCCAAGAGCCGGGAGTTCGGCTTCGGCGATTTCCGGTGCTTCGGTGCTTTCGGATGGGGTTGCACTGGCGGCAATGACTTCTTCTTCAAGCTCGCCAAGTTCGACCTGTACGGTCTGTTTTTCGCCATCGCGCCAGATCACCACATCAACATCTTTGCCGATCTTGGTTTCTGCAACGATGCGCGGCAGGCGACGCATGCTTTCAACTTCTTTGCCATCAAAGCTTAGGATGACGTCACCCTGTTTGATGCCAGCTTTCTTGGCCGGGCTTTCGTCCGATACACCAGCAACCATGGCACCGGTCGAACTATCAAGACCAACCGAGTCTGCGATATCGTCGGTAACAGTCTGGATATGAACGCCAAGCCAACCGCGACGGGTGCGACCATATTCTTTCAACTGGTCAACAACGCTTTGTGCAATGGCGGATGGAATGGCAAAGCCAATACCGACTGACCCACCGGAAGGCGAATAGATCGCACTGTTGATACCGATAACATCGCCATCAAGGTTAAACAGCGGACCACCGGAATTCCCCCGGTTGATCGACGCGTCGGTCTGGATGAAATCGTCATACGGACCCTGATTGATGTCGCGGTTACGGGCCGAAACGATACCGGCTGTCACCGTCCCGCCAAGGCCGAACGGGTTTCCGATTGCCATCGCCCAGTCACCGATACGTGCGCTGTCTGAATCACCCCATTTAACGAACGGAAGGTCATCTTTGGGTTCAACTTTAAGCAACGCGACATCGGTTTTCGGGTCGCGGCCAATAAGTTCAGCATCAAGGGTTTCACCATCGTGGAAGCGCACGCTGATTTCGTCCGCGCCATCAATCACGTGGTTGTTGGTAACGATGTAACCGTCAGCCGAAATGATAAAGCCCGAACCAAGTGCCGTTGCACGGCGCTTTTGCGGGCCTTGACCACCCTGGCCGCCTTGACCGTTACGTTCCATGAAATCACGGAACAGGTCTTCAAACGGGGAGCCGGGAGGGAACTGGAAATCTGGTCCCTGGCGTTCAGCGACCATCTGGCTGGTAGAGATATTCACAACACTGGGCAGAAGTTTTTCAGCCAGGTCTGCGAAACTTTCAGGAGCGGGGCGGGCATTCGCGATGTGCGAAACACTGGTCACGCCAAGGAGAACAATCACCAGTGCAGAAGTCACTTTCGCTCGCACCGGGTTGTATAATGCTTGTAGCATGTGTTTGTTCCTGTTCGTTGCCGCGTTCACGGTATTTGTAATTCTATTTATGCAGCGCGCGATGGGATTGCTATTTTACCCGTCGCTTAATTAAACAAATTAAGCGTGACTTTGGCAGAAATTGGGCAGCTCTTGGAAAAAAGAAGGAATTCTTAGCACTGCACCATGGCACAAAGCCCATGTGCGGCAGATTTTCCTGAGCTTACAGCCAGATACGGACTGCCCAGATTGCGCCAATCGCAACGATCGCTGCGACCAGTCCGCCAATGCGTAATTGCGATTCAGGGATTTCCTGAACCATTTCCATGACCCGTTTAAGGCCGCCGGGGAACAGCGTGTAAAGCATGCCTTCCAGCGCAATCGCCAGAAGTATGGCTGTAACAAGTTCCTTCATGGGCGTGGACGTATCCGGGGTTTCTTTGATCCCGTCAGAAGCTATGCGCCAACAGGACATATTTATGAAAACAAAAAGGGCGACCTGACTAATATGCAGGTCGCCCTTATGTTTTGTCTAGCGGCTTGTGTCAGGAGCCGACTTATTAAAGTATTGGAAAAACTCGCTATCTGGTGAAAGCACCATGGTCGAGCCATTCGAAAGTGCGGATTTGTAAGACTCTAGCGAACGATAGAATTCAAAGAATTCCGCATCTTTGCCATAGGCCTTACCCAGAACGATGTTTCGCTCTGCGTCACCTTCACCGCTCAGAACTTCAGCCTGACGGCTTGCTTCGGCAAGGATACCGATGCGTTCACGATCTGCTTCGGCCTGAATTTTCGCTTTAAGCTCTTCACCCTCTGCGCGAAGCTGTGCAGCTTCGGCAATACGGGAAGAACGCATACGGTTATATACCGCTTGCGATGTTTCCTGCGGAAGATCCGTGCGACCGATTCGAACATCAATCAGTTCAACACCAAACTCTTTGGCCGGTTCGATCAGGCTTGCCTGAATTCTTTCCATGATCTGTGCACGGTTGTCCGACAGAAGAGCCACAAGCGGGGCCTGTGCCAATTCACCACGGATAACCGAGTTCAGACGCTGGCCAAACAACTGAACAAAGTTCGTTGTGTTGGTTGCACGTTGACGGAAAATGAGCGGGTCGATGATTTTCCAGCGGGCAAAGCTGTCAACATTGACACGTTTTTGATCCGACAGAAGAACCTGCTGAACCGGCGGGTCAAGTTCCAGAATGCGGCGCTCATAATATTCCACGTTCTGGATCGGCAGTTTGAAATGCAGCCCCGGCTCGGAAACCGCATGAACAGGGTTACCGAACTGAAGAACAAGCGCCTGCTGGTCCTGACGGACGGTAAAGACGCACATAGAAGCAACCACAGCGGCGATAACGACAACGACGCCTGAGGCAATAAGTTTAGGACTTGCCATTAGTTGTTGCCTCCTGCATTCGCACGTTTCTGTACTTCCGGTAATGGAAGGTAGGGCACAACGCCGCCACCCTGACCATTTTGGTCAATAATGACCTTGTCAGATTTGCCAAGGATTTCCTGCATGGTTTCAAGATACAGACGACGGGTCGTGACATCTTGTGCCGTCAAATAGGAATTATAAATCGAGGTAAAGCGTTCGGCTTCACCCTGTGCTTCCTTGGTCACGCGATCCTTGTATGCGCGGGCTTGCAGGATCGTACGTTCTGCTTCACCTTTTGCACGCGGGATGATGTCGTTGCGATAGGCCAGTGCTTCGTTCTGGGAACGATCACGGTCCTGACGTGCACGCTGCACATCGTTAAATGCATCAATAACGTCACGGGGCGGGTCCACTTTCTGCATTTTCACTTCTGCAATGAAAACACCAGATGCATATCCGTCCATGATCCCTTGAAGCAGGACACGGGTCTGTTCTTCGACCCGGACACGGCCAACAGTCAAAGCTTCTTCCAGATTGGTTTTACCAATGACTTCGCGGATCGCACTTTCGGCTGCAAGCTTAATGGTGTTTTCCGGATCACGAACATTAAACAGGAATGAGCCAGCGTCGCTGATGCGCCACTGAACAACATAATCAATGTCGATGATGTTCTGATCACCGGTCAGCATCAGGCTTTCTTCTGGCACATCCCGTGCGCCGCCATTGCCAACGGTACCAGTCCCGCGATAACCGATTTCAATCTGGTTGGTCCGTTCGACGTTTGGTTTGATCACTTCGCCAATCGGAGCCGGAAGGAAGTAGTTAAGACCCGGACCTGTCGTTCCAACCCATTTACCAAACAGAAGCGTTACGCCCTGTTCGCCCGGCTGGACACGATAGAAACCAGTCAAAAGCCACAACCCGATCACAGCGATACCAATCAGCACGAAGCCTTTGTATCCACCGCCACCACCGGGGAACAGCCGTTTCAGGCGTTCCTGGCCTTTACGAATCATTTCGTCAAAATCGGGGGGCGTATTTCCGCCGCCGCCACCCTGAGGACGCTGTCCCCACGGGTTTTGTCCGCCGCCGTTATTTCCGCCGCCGCCCCAGGGGCCACCGCCACCTTGTGAATTCCATGGCATCGAGTTTCTTCCTCTTCTTGCCGTTCGGTGTTTATCTTTGCTTACCGAGTACCAGGTTCTGGACTCACTGATAGGGTCGAAATGATTAATCGGATTTATGCAGATGCGCAGAGCAAGGCAGCGATAAGATTTTTATCTTGCAATACCTAGCGACAAATTAGCCCGTGCAAATCCAATCAATCCGAAGGACAACAGCAAGAATTGCGCACTCCCGCGTCAAACCCCTTGACCGGGATACCAGCCCGCTCTATGGGCTTTTCCTAGTATTTCGCAATTCTTGCTGTTGCCATTACAATCCTATTAGTGAGTCCAGCCCCTAGGCCTTATATGACAGCTTGCCTTGCAAAACAATGTTACGCGCCTGCAAGTTCTGTGTGATCACGGACTTAAGCCAAAATTTGGAGACCGCAATATGACTTCGCCCAACCGTGAACAGATTGTCGCCGCCCTAGAAGGCGTGATCGACCTTGTCGATGGCAAATCAATCACAGCCAAGGGTATGGTGCAAGGTATTGATATCAATGATGAAGCCGTTAATGTCATGATTGCTGTTGATCCCAATCAGGGGCCAGCACTCGAAGACCTGCGCCAAGCTGCTGAAAAGGCTGTTGCTTCTGTGAACGGGGTCACAACGGCCCGTGTCGCTTTAACCGCAGAACGCCCGACTGCTAAAAATAACGCTACTCCTCAACAATCAGCAACGGCAAAACCGCCCCAACCCGGTCAGCGCCCCCAAGGCGGATCGCAAAAACCGCTAGAACTTCCGACAGTTCGCAGCATCATTACCGTTGCTTCGGGCAAGGGCGGGGTGGGTAAATCCACCACCTCGGTCAATCTTGCGCTGTCGCTGGTGGCCAAGGGGCTTAAGGTTGGTTTGCTTGATGCAGACATTTATGGGCCGAGTCTCCCACGTATGATGGGGCTTCGCGATGCGAAGCCAACCCCGTCGGGCGAGCAGGGGAAAATGATCCCGCCATCGGCCTTTGGCATTCGCATTATGTCGATCGGCTTCATGGTGGATGAAGAACAACCTGTCATCTGGCGTGGTCCGATGGCGATGGGGGCATTAGAACAGCTTCTGCGCGATACCGATTGGGGCGATCTGGACGTTCTCGTCGTCGATATGCCACCGGGTACGGGCGATATTCAGCTATCCATGTCCCAACGTGTACCGGTTACCGGTGCTGTGATCGTTTCAACGCCACAAGACATTGCCCTTCTGGATGCGCGCAAAGGGCTGAATATGTTCCGCAAGGTCAATGTGCCGGTCTTTGGCCTGATCGAAAATATGTCTTATTACAAATGCCCGGAATGCGGCCATGTTGATCATGTCTTTGATCACGGTGGCGCGCGTAAGGCTGCGGATGAATTGGGTGTGCCGTTCCTTGGCGAAATCCCGCTGGACCTTAAAATCCGTCTGGGTGCCGATGAAGGCAAACCGATTGTCCACACCGAGCCCGACGGTGAACATGCCAAGGCCTATGGCGCGATTGCCGAAAAAATAGTAAGCGCCATTGACGAACGGGTAGGTCCGGCAGAAGCCCCAAAGAAAAAGGGTCTATTCCCGAAAATCAGCTTTAAATAAAGCGCCAAGTCACGCGCTTAGCCGCGACTTGGCTTTAAAACAAAACCCCGCCAGATTGCTCCGGCGGGGTTTTGTGTTTGAAATTGTAAGTGGCTTACTGAATGGCTTCGGCCATGAAGGACGGCATCCAGCCTTCATTCAGTTCGCGAAGCTCAGACAGGCTTACTTTAGCGCCGCCATCAATGCTGATCGCGTCACCACCAGCCTGACCGACGATAACCGCCGCAACGTTGGAGCTGCTTGCAGCATTAAGAACCTTGTCCGGGTCGCGCGTCGCAATCACGTAGCGGCCCTGATCTTCACCAAACAGCCAAGCAATTTCGCTGCCAGCATCTGGAAGATAAAGCTCCGCACCGATATTGCCTGCAAGGCACATCTCGGCAACCGTGACTAAAAGACCACCATCAGCAATATCGTGGCAGGTGCGAACCAAGCCAAGTTCGATCAGCTCACGTACCAGCGTACCAGCGCGTTTTTCCGCATTCAGATCAACCGGCGGCGGTGCACCTTCTTCACGACCTTCAATGGTCTTAAGGTAAAGTGACTGGCCAAGTTCACCAGTGGCCGCACCGATCATGATCAGTGCGCTATCACCACGTTTAATTCCGATGGTTGCATGATGATCCAGATCGGAAATCAGACCAACGCCACCAATTGCCGGGGTCGGCATGATGCCAACGCCATTGGTTTCGTTGTAAAGCGACACGTTGCCAGAAACGACCGGGAAGTCCAGCGCAATGCAGGCTTCGCCAATACCCTGACAAGCGCCAACAAACTGGCCCATGATGCGTGGGCGTTCCGGATTGCCGAAGTTCATGTTGTCCGTAATCGCAAGCGGCTTGGCACCGGTTGCGACCAGGTTACGGTATGCTTCCGCAACGGCCTGCTTGCCGCCTTCAACCGGATCGGCCATCACATAGCGCGGGGTGCAATCGGTTGTCGCGGCAATGCCTTTGTTCGTACCCTGAACGCGGACAACGCCAGAATCACCGCCCGGACGAACAATCGTATTACCCATGACCAGATGGTCATACTGTTCCCAAATCCAGCGACGCGACGCAAGATCAGGCGATGCAATCAGGGTTTTCAGCGCGTCAACATGGCTTGTTTTGCCCGAAAGGCTTGCCGGGTCGATACGGTCTTGTTTCGGGGTAACTTCCCACGGACGATCATATTCTGGCGATGCTTCGGCCAGCGGATCAATCGGAAGATCACCTGCGGTTTCGCCGTGCCATTTCAGAACCATTCGTTTGGTATCGGTCAAAGTCCCGATAACAGCAAAGTCCAGTTCCCATTTGTCAAAGATCGCCTTGGCGGCATCTTCACAACCGGGTTTCAGGACCATCAACATGCGTTCCTGCGATTCTGAAAGCATCAGCTCATAAGGCGTCATGCCTTCTTCGCGCATCGGCACTTTATCAAGCCACAGCTCAACACCAACACCGCCTTTTGAGGCCATCTCGAACGATGATGAGGTCAGACCAGCAGCCCCCATATCCTGAATGGCGACGATCATGTCGGTTGCCATCAACTCAAGACAGGCTTCAAGCAGAAGCTTTTCAGTGAACGGATCACCAACCTGAACGGTAGGACGCTTTTCATCGCTGTCATCATCAAATTCGGCCGATGCCATGGTGGCACCATGGATACCGTCACGACCGGTTTTCGATCCGACATAGACAACTGGGTTGCCGATGCCAGCCGCGGCTGAATAGAAAATGTTGTCGGCATCGGCCAGGCCCACTGTCATCGCATTGACAAGGATATTGCCGTTATAGGATGCGTGGAAGTTGGTTTCGCCGCCAATGGTCGGAACGCCCATGCAGTTGCCATAACCGCCAATCCCTTCGACAACGCCGCTCAGCAAGTGGCGGGTCTTAGGATGTTCTGGTTCGCCAAAGCGCAGTGCATTAAGGTTTGCAATAGGACGCGCACCCATGGTGAAGACATCACGCATGATGCCGCCAACACCGGTTGCAGCCCCCTGATAGGGTTCGATAAAGGACGGGTGGTTGTGGCTTTCCATTTTGAAAATGGCTGCCTGACCATCGCCAATGTCAATCACACCGGCATTCTCACCCGGACCCTGAATAACCCAGTCGGCCTTGGTCGGAAGCGTTTTGAGCCATTTCTTCGACGATTTGTAGGAGCAATGCTCAGACCACATAACCGAAAAAATGCCAAGCTCGTTGATGTTGGGTTCACGGCCCATAATTTCGAGGACGAGTTTGTACTCTTCCTCATTCAGTCCGTGTTCTTTGACCAGTTCTGGCGTGATCGGTGTGCTGTTGAATTCGTTGGTGCTCACGATACTGCCTCCACCATGCTTTTGAACAGGCCGCGACCATCAATTCCACCATGCAGCGGGTCGATGGCATTTTCCGGATGGGGCATCATGCCAAGAACATTTCCCGCCTCGTTGATGATCCCAGCGATGTTGCGCTGCGACCCATTAAGGTTGGTTGCCGGATCGACGTTACCGTTCACATCGCAATAGCGCAGGACAACACGGCCTTCGCCTTCAAGACGGTTCAGCGTGTCTTCATCGGCAAAATAATTGCCGTCATGATGGGCTACTGGATAATCGACGACATCGCCTTTGCCATACTGGTTGGTAAAGCGTGTTGATGTGTTTTCGATTCTCAGGTGCGTGTTCTTGCAGATAAATTTCAGGCTGGCGTTGCGCATCAGCGCACCGGGCAGAAGACCTGCTTCGGTCAAAATCTGGAAGCCGTTACACACACCCAAAATGGTGGCACCCTGAGCGGCACGGTCAGCAACAGCGCGCATGATCGGCGATTTGGCAGCCATCGCCCCGCAGCGCAGATAGTCGCCATAGGAAAAGCCGCCGGGGACCATGATGATGTCGACTTTGGGTAAGTCGGTTTCGCCATGCCAGACGACGGTCGGTTTGGTGCCGGTCGCCTGTTCAAGTGCTGCAATGGCGTCATTTTCCCGGTTGATGCCAGGAAAGAGGATGACAGCGGATTTCATGAAATACCGTCTCTCGATTAGTGTCCGTTAACGCAATCTCGATACGCCAAGACCCGCAGTAGCATGGTCTTGGCGGGCAATTAAGCCAGCTCGATGGTGTAGTCTTCGATCACGGTGTTGGCGAGAAGCTTCTCGCACATTTCGGTGACCTCGGCTTTTGCCTTTGCGGCATCCGTACCGTCCAGTTCCAGTTCAATGAACTTGCCCTGACGGACGTCATTGACGCCATCAAAACCCAGACCCTGAAGGGCGTGGTGAACAGCTTTACCCTGCGGGTCAAGAACGCCGTTCTTCAGGGTGACATGAACACGTGCTTTCACGAGAAGCTCCTTTAAGTTCGCATGCGCGGGGCGTGCGCTAATTTTGCTTGCAAACAAAACGCTGCCCGATGATTGGCCACCGGTCAGCCATAAGAAAAGGCCGCGCAAGCGCGGCCTTGTGGTGTTATTTGGTCGCGTCTTTATTCAGCGACTCTATTTCGGCGGATTCAGGCAGGACACCAAGACGGCGTGCCACTTCCTGATAGGCCTCTTCGACGCCGCCAAGATCGCGACGGAAGCGGTCCTTATCCATCTTTTCGTTGGTCACGGCATCCCAAAGGCGGCAGTTATCCGGGCTGAATTCATCGGCCAGAACCAACTGCGGGAAGTCACCTTCCCATACGCGACCGAATTCAAGTTTGAAATCGACCAGTTTGATGCCAATGCCGCGCATCAGACCACACAGGTAGTCATTCACGCGCAGCGTCATGCCAACAATTTCCTCAAGCTCTTCGGCACTTGCCCAACCCAAAGCGAGGATATGTTCGTCAGAAACCAGCGGGTCACCCAGATCGTCGTCTTTATAATAGAATTCGACAATCGGACGCGGAAGGCGTTCGCCTTCTTCCAGACCCAGGCGCTTTGCCATGGAACCAGCAACGATATTACGGACCACAACTTCAATCGGGACAATTTCGCATTTTTTGCAAAGCTGTTCACGCATGTTAATGCGGCGAATGAAGTGGGTAGGGATGCCGATTTCTGCCAGACGGGTCATGACGAATTCGGTGATCATGTTATTCAGAACACCCTTGCCGGCAATAGTGCCGCGCTTCTGGGCGTTAAACGCAGTGGCGTCATCTTTAAAATACTGAATGATCGTACCGGGTTCAGTACCTTCGTAAAGAACCTTGGCTTTACCCTCGTAAATGGGCTGCTTTCTGGACATTGGCGGGATCTTTCACATCTTGGCCTGTGCTGCAACTGCACAGGCACCCTGAAATTCGCGCCCCCCATATAGCAGTGCTTGGCGAGAAACTCAATTGTCGCTTAAGCTCTATTTACGCAATCTTGATAATCAAAAATTGCAACCGTCTGCTATCGGGTGCCGCGATTGTTAATTTTGCGCTGCAACCAATTGATGGAACGCCCTTTTTGTAAATGGATCAGGTCAAACATTGACCGGGTGGTAAGGCGTGCTGTCTGGTTGTCCATCGGCGAATAGCCAGACCGGACGACGGGGAAGTTCATGTTTGGTGGTGGGAATCGCTGGTAACCCAATCAGGGATGAGCAGACGGTTTCAAATCCGATATTGCTGCGTACCAGCATGGCATCAGCGCGGATGTCATGATGCTTGGGATCCGGTGTTTTGACCCCGGTATCAGCAAGCAGCGCCTGCCATGCAAACCAGTCATCCGCTTCGGGATTGGGCGGTGGTGCGCTGATAAAGCGTGGCAGGTTTCGCTTGGTGCGCTCGCTGTTTTGCGTATCGTTCAAATCATGGGCGGTCAAAATCGACAAGCCTTCAGGGATGTCGGTGATTTCGATCCGCCCTGTGCCGCGATTTGCCAGCCAATAAGCATCCCGATTATCGGCAATAACCATATTGAATGGACGATAGGCATTGCCATCAAGCTCTGCCAGTGCCTGTGCCGCATCAATCGCGTCAGCATGGTCAAGCGCCTCAAGCGGGAGTTCCCCGCGTGATCTTTTGCCCGTTTCAGGTCCAAGGGTTCCAAACCGGTTCAGCACGGCGGCAACCACCCCGTCTTCGTTCAGGCCAAGCCACGTGCCACCGGCCGTTTCATCCAAACCGGCAATCACATCAGGCCGATCAGCCCAATGACGTCCCGGGGATTTCCACGGGCGATTATTCATTTCGTCTCGATTGGCGCCAAGGATCACCGGCCAGTCATGGTCGGGGCGGCGTAAAATAATGACTGTACACATGAGGCAGATCAAAGCGTGTTGCTTAGGGATTTGTCAAATTCAAAAGTATCAGATCAAGGGGTGAAAACGCAGGTCACTATCCTCAAATACAACTACACGAGGATATGGATCATCGCCCCGTCATGCGGACAGTAACATTCGGAAGGGACTGACATGAGCAGCTTTAATGATCGGGAACGCGGATTTGAGGCCAAATACAGCTTTGACCTTGAACAGAATTTTCGCATTGAAACGCATCTTAATAAAATGCTGATAAACTGGGCCGCTCAGCAAATGGGAAAGTCCGCTGAAGAATGCAAAGCCTACACGAATAAAATCATCGGTGAAGTGGTTGCTAACCCTCGCGAAAATGGCGTGGTTTCGCTGTTGATGGCTGATTTAGAGCGCAGCAACACCGATATTACGGTATCGGCATTAAACGCAAAACTCGAAGAGCTACGTCCGGTTGCGAGGGCCGAAGTTCTTACCTAACGGACCAACCGCAAGCTCTTGCCAAAAACTTCTAGTTTGCAAACCACTAGGGGGTCTCGTATCCTGCACCCAGAAAAGACAAAAAATGGGTGCAACCTTTTGGTGTGGTAATCTTCCCATGTAGGTGAAGATGCTAAGTAGGTAGAAGAAGGGCAAGAGCTTTGCGTATCCTTTTGGCGGACGATCACGATCTGGTTCGTGAGGCAATATCACTGCTGTTTCAGCAGTATTTCGAAGATTGCGAGGTTGCTGAAGCCGGTGCTTTGGATCCGGCACTTGACCTGATTGAAGCAAACAATACTTTCGATTTGGTGCTGCTTGATCTGCGGATGCCCGGCATGAATGGCCTTGAAGGGCTGAAACGTGCGTTGGACAAAGTCGCATCTTCGACCTTTGTTGTGTTGCTTTCGGGGTCTTATCGTAGTGAAGATGTGCGGCATGCCATTGAGGCGGGTGCGCATGGTTTCATTCCCAAGACCCTGCGTGGGCAAGCACTGGCCAATGCCATTCAACTGGTTCTGGCTGGGGATAAATATCTGCCATCCTCAATCCTGAGTGACCTGAGCGATGGTCTTGGCAGTAGTGGTGACGGCGAAGGCCGTATGGCCGGCGGATTTGGCAATGAAGGTGACTTTGCGCGTTTGACACCGCGTGAACGTGAAGTTCTGGCTTTGCTGTCAGAAGGGCGTCCAAACAAGGACATCGCCCGTCATCTTGATCTGCGCGAAATCACGGTCAAATATCATCTGAAAAACATCTATCGTAAGCTTAACGTGTCGAACCGTGCACAGGCGGTCAAAATGGCACTTGAAGATATGGCGCGTACTGGAAATCTATAGTACGTTCGTCAAAGGCAGCTCTGTTTAAGCTCAAATCCCGGCTCGTGATTTCACGGGCCGTTTTTTGTTGCGAAAGCAGCCGTTAGTTCCCTCGTAATGTCATTTTAAACGAGGAACATCATGACCATTCATATTGCGCTGATTGGTGATTATAATCCCAGTGTTACTGCCCATCAGGCCATCCCCAAGGCACTTGAAATTGCAAGTGGTGAAATTGGGGTACCGATCACCTTTGACTGGATTGCGACAACCGTCTTTGATGGTGTTGATGCCAAAGTGGTTTTGGATGGCTTTGACGCAATCTGGTGCGTTCCGGCAAGCCCCTATCAAAGTTTTGATGGGGCATTATCGGCAATTGGCTTTGCGCGTAGAAACGCAGTGCCGTTTCTGGGGACGTGCGGTGGTTATCAACATGCCATTTTGGAATATGCTCGCAATGTTTTGGGGTTTACCAATGCGGCCAATGGCGAAATTGACCCGGATGCCGAAATGCCGCTGATTGCGCCTTTGACCTGTGCGCTGATCGATCAGGATGGCGGGATCAATCTTGTGAAGGGCAGTTTGACACATACCCATTATGGCATGGATGAAATCAGCGAGACCTATCGTTGCAGTTATGGTTTTAACCGTGACTATGCCGGGATATTAGATGGACAAGATCTTGTGATATCTGCTTGGGATGCGGACGGTGATCCCCGTGCAGTAGAATTAGGCGGACATCCATTTTTTATTGGAACTGCGTTTCAGCCTGAACGATCGGGGCTGCGTGGCGATACGCATCCGCTGATTACGGCTTTCGTTCAAGCCGCGGCCAAACGATAAGCTGAAAAGAAAAAAAAGCGCCCCCGGATGATCGGGGGCGCACGCCATCAAGGCAAGGGGTGCCTCAGGCAGGTTCGGGCCGGTTGTGGGCCCGATTGTGTGTTTAGGATACCAGTGCTGGTGATCTGCCTGATTGCATGATGAAAACACCGATCAGGATGATGCTCATCGCAACCAAATGAAGGATCGTGACCGTTTCACCAAGGATAAGTATCCCGGTGATCAAGCCAATCACCGGCGGGACATAGGTGACACTGGCCGCTTTGACCGCGCCAAGTTTCTCTACCACGTGGTAATAGCAAATAAAGGCGATCCCGGTGCCAAACAGGCCAAGGCCTATGATCAGGCCTGATGCGATTTCCCAATCGTTAAAAATTGCACTGGCATGGGTCATATCCGTGAATGTGAGCATCGTGATCGATGCCAGACCAAGCTGATAGGTGCATAGGGCCAAGGGCGAAATGCCAAGCGGGCTCAAGAACCGGCGGGCATAGACAAAGGAAAGTCCAACGCAGGCTGAACCAAATGCGATATAGCCAATTCCCGCCAAATCATTGACCGACACGTTGCTATTCCACGGTTGCGCAATAAGCATTACTCCGGAAAAGCCAAATAACAGCCCGCCGATTGATCGGCGGTTGATTGGTTCACTGCGCAGGAAAATAGCCGCAGCGACAAAGGAAAACATCGGGATCGCCCCCGAAAGCATTCCAGCAACGCTGGTCGGAAGAAGGGCGATGCCGCGGGCAAAGCTGACATAATAAACCGACGCGGCAAGCAGCGACATGACGGCAAAATGGTGGGTTTGGCGCAGATGCGCCCAGCGCAGTTTGCGCCCGATAAGTGCTGCCACAAAGACGGGTAAAAAGCCAACGACCACGCGCACGACCACAACTTGTTCAGGGGAGATCAGTGTGCTGGATGTTTTGTTAAACAGAAATGTTAGACCCCAGACAAGGGCGAGAAGACCAAAGACGATATAGGCATTCTTCTGCATGATACTTGACCCGTTAAGAAGTATTTGACAGAATTTTGTGCCTTTACGTAGTGTTCTACAAATCATGTTATCTGGTATATGGTATAGAGAATCTGTATTATGGCATCATATCCACCGCTTAAATCTTTGCCTGCTTTTGAGGCCGCCTTGCGTTTAAATAGCTTCTCGCTTGCGGCCGAGGAGTTAAATGTCACGCCCGGTGCGGTGGGGCAGCAAATTCGCAAACTTGAAGAATGGTTGGGGGTGGATTTATTCACCCGCTCAATCCGGCAGGTCTATCCGACACAAGATGGATTGGCCTATGCCGCCCGGATTGGCCCCGCGTTACAGCAAATTGCCGATGCCAGTGGATATCTGCGCCGTCGTCAGGATACGTCCGTTCATTTTGCCATGCCACCCAGCTTTGCCGCGAAATGGTTTTCACCGCGCATGGCCAAATTTCTGATCATGCATCCGACAACCGCCCTTCATGTCGGATCAACCGAAGAAAAGCCGAACTTTGAGCATGACGGACTGGATATCGCTGTACGCTATTTCAATGGCAATGACGATGGCCTAGAAGCGGTCTTGTTGTATCGCGGGCAGGCAGCGGTTTTTTGCGCACCTTCCTATCGTGATCAACTTGGTTTGGATGCGCCCTCTGATCTGGTGCGGGCAACCTTGATTAATGACACCAAACATCATTGGTGGGCCGATTGGCTGGCAACCTTTGCTGGTGTAAAGCGCGAACAAACCCAGTCACTTAAGCATATCGATATTGACCAAACCGCGATGGTGATCGAAGCGGCCATTCACAATCAGGGTGTTGTGATCGCAAATCCGCTTTTGGCCGAAGAAGATGTCAATGAAGGTAAGCTTGTCCATCTTTTCCCAGAACATGTTTTGACCGTCCCACTTGGCTACTATCTTGTGCATCCGAAAAACCGTGAACTGCGCAGTCAGGTGCGTCTGTTTCGCGATTGGTTATTGGATGAGGCACGCGATTTGGTCGAACGCTAGGGTCAGGACGTCGACCACTCATTGCCAAAAACAAAAAAAAATCCCCGGCCGCAGGGTGCGTGCCGGGGATTTTGATTTTGGTCCGTATGGCCGTTAGTCGGTAAACACACGGGCAAAGATCGTGTCGACATGTTTGGTGTGATAACCAAGGTCAAACAACGCTTCGAGCTTATCCATCGGGATTTTTGCAGTAACGTCTTCGTCGGTTTTCAGAAGCGACAGAAGATCGCCTTCGCGGTTCCAGACCTTCATCGCATTCCGCTGAACGATACGATAAGAATCTTCGCGCGAAACACCATACTGGGTCAGGGTCAGCAGCACGCGCTGCGAGAAGACCAAACCACCCATCTGGTTAAGGATTTCATCCATGCGTTCTGGATAAATCACAAGGTTCTCAACCACGTTGGACAAACGCATCAAGGCAAAATCAAGCGTTACGGTCGCATCAGGACCGATGTTACGTTCGACCGAGCTGTGCGAAATATCGCGTTCATGCCACAGGGCAACGTTTTCCATTGCCGGAATGGCCATCGAACGCACCAAACGGGCAAGGCCGGTCAGGTTTTCGGTCAGAACCGGGTTGCGTTTGTGTGGCATCGCCGAGGAGCCTTTCTGCCCCTTGGAGAAAAACTCTTCAACTTCGCGCACTTCGGTGCGTTGCAGATGGCGAATTTCGGTTGCCAGATGTTCGATCGACGATGCGATGACGCCAAGGGTCGCGAAATAAGCAGCATGACGGTCACGCGGGATCACCTGGGTCGAAACCGGTTCCGGTTTCAGGCCAAGCTTCTCACTGACATGTTCTTCAACGCTGGGGTCGATATTGGCAAAAGTACCAACCGCGCCTGAAATCGCACAGGTCGCGATTTCGTCACGGGCAACAACCAGACGATCGCGGTTACGTTTGAATTCTGCGTAGAAAGTTGCAAGCTTCAGCCCAAAGGTCACCGGTTCGGCGTGGATGCCGTGTGAACGGCCCATGCAGGGGACGTCTTTGGTTTCATAGGCGCGCTTTTTAAGGGCGGCCAGAAGCTTGTCCATATCTTCAAGCAGGATGTCGGTTGCCTGGGCAAGCTGCACGTTAAAGCAGGTATCAAGAACGTCCGAGCTGGTCATGCCCTGATGCACGAACCGGGCTTCTTCACCAACCTGTTCGGAAAGTTCGGTCAGAAACGCAATCACGTCATGTTTGACTTCGGCTTCGATACCGTCAATGCGGTCGATGCGGTCTTGGGTATAGGGCTTGTCGCCTTTTTCCCAAACGAGCTTTGCAGACTCAGTCGGGATAACGCCAAGTTCAGCCAGTTTATCAGCAGCGTGTGCTTCAATTTCGAACCAGATACGGAATTTGTTCGCCGGTTCCCAGATGGATGTCATCTGCGGACGGGAATAACGGGGGATCATGCAGTCGCCTCCGGGCAATATGGTTGGGTGCCGGGGAATAATGCGAATGATCGGAATGCGTGATCAATTGCACGATCATAAGGCCGGCACGCTTTCACCGCGTCGGATAGTCCATTCCGGGGCCGTTGGCAACCCTGCAGACGGGTATAGCAGGGATGTTACCGCATTTTTACCAGTGGAAAACTTGTGATCTGTTAGAATTATAGCAACTTACATAAAATAAGCTATGTAACCAGACATTACGTATTTGCATGGGATGCAGGCGATCAGCTCGCTGAGTGGACAGGATATTTATGGCGCGTGAACGCGACGAGGCTCAGAGTCACACACCAGACGTGATAGATAGCCAGAAGACAGATGCGAACTATCTTGCGCAACTGGTGGATCTCGGTATCGCGCTTTCTGCACAGCAGGGGCGGGAAGAACTTAACGAAAAGATCCTTATGGCTGCGCGGAAATTCACCAACGCGGACGGTGGATCGCTTTACCTTGTCAATAAAGAGGAAAGCGAACTGCATTTCCGTATCCTGATGAATGATACGCTGGAGACCTTCTTCGTTTCCGGGCGCGAAGCCGAAAAACCTTTTCCGCCCTTGCCGCTCTATGACGAAGAAGGCCGACCGAACTATCGCAATATTGCGACGTATGTCGCGCTAAGTGGCAAGTCGATCAATATCGAAGATGCCTATTGCGCCAAGGGGTTCGATTTTTCGGGAACGCGGGCCTTTGATGCCAAGACGGGCTATCGGTCAAAATCATTTCTGACTGTGCCGCTAAAAAACACAAGCGGGACCGTAATCGGCGTTCTGCAATTGATCAATGCGCAGGACGATCAGGGCAATGTTATTGCGTTTGATAAGTCAATAGAACCGATCATAAGCGCACTGGCCAGTCAGGCAGCAGTTGCGATTGAAAATAGCCGCCTTTTGGTGGCGCAGCGCGATTTGATGGAAAGCTTTGTTCGGGTTCTGGCCCACGCGATTGATGCCAAATCCCCCCATACAGCAGACCACTGTTCGCGCGTGCCGGTCATTGCGCGGATGCTGGCACAGGCCGCTGTTGATGACAAACTTGGACCGTTTTCCAATTTCTATCTGACCGATATGGAATGGTATGAATTAGAACTCGCAGCGTGGCTTCATGATTGCGGTAAGATTGTCACGCCCGATCATGTGATGGAAAAGGCGACCAAGCTTGAAACCATCCATAACCGCATTCATGAAATCCGCACCCGGTTTGAAGTCCTGCGTCGCGATGCCGAAATTGAAATGCTTAAACGCAAGCTTGCCGGCGAAGATAGCGATAAGTGCGAAGCGGATTTCAATCAGAAAGTGGCCGAACTGGAAAACCAATTTGCCATGGTCGCGGATGCCAATATTGGCGATGCCGAAATTGATACTAATACGATATTTGCCTTGCACGATATCGCCGAACAGAAATGGACCCGCTATTTTGACCGAACGGTAGGGTTGTCATGGACGGAAAATGAACGGCTAAGCGATACCGAACTTGCAGCCTTGCGCGAACCGGGTCTTGAAACGCTTTTGATGGATCGCGAAGATCACATCTATCAGGGCTTTAACCGGGGTGAAGTTTATAACCTGACCGTGTCGCATGGAACGCTTACAACCGAAGAACGCCAAGTCATCAATGATCATGTTGTTGTGACGCAGGACATGCTCGCACAGTTACCTTATCCGCGCGAATTGCAGCGTGTCCCGCAGATTGCCGGAAACCACCATGAAAAAATGGATGGGTCGGGCTATCCGCGCGGTCTGACCGGGGATGATATGAGTATCCTCGAAAAGGTAATGGTCATTGCCGATATATTCGAGGCGTTGACAGCCGTGGACCGGCCTTATAAACGGCCAAAGCTTTTATCTGAATGTATTTCGATCCTTGGTGACATGCGCGACAAAGGTCAGATCGACAATGACCTGTTTGAACTGTTTCTGGTCAATGGCACCTATATCGATTATGGCCGGAAATACCTGCGTCCCGAACAATGTGATGAAGTCGATATCGAGCAATTTCTTGTGTCGCGCTGATGCGTCCTCTGCGGGCAGTTTTGGTTTCATGGTGGAAAGATTGCCGTGGACGGTGGTAAGAGGTCGCTGTAAACCTTTGTTATAGGTAGCTGATACTGACGTAACTCCGAACGGTATGTTCGTTTCAGGAGTTTGCGTTCTGCTTGGCCCTGAACATCTCTCCAGAATTCAGAACCGCCGTTAAGGGCGTAGGAATGCTTGAAACAGTCGACATCCTTTTCCTAATCGTTTCGGTTCTTGGAGCCGCTCAGGCGATTTTTCTCATTGTTCTGTTGATGGATAAAGAAAAGCGCGGGCTTGCGGCCAATCGATGGTTAATGGTGTTTAGCTTCTCCGTCGGTATGAGCTTCGTTGACGATATTCTCGATCCTTTGATCAACCCGCTTATGAACTTGTATCTTGTGCCGGTGTTTGCACCGTTCTTTTTTGCATTTTTCCCATCGATCTATTTGTATTTTTGCGAAATATCGGGTGTTGAGGCATCGCGACCATACCGCCATTTTCTGGTGTTATTTCCAGTGACGGCAGCAATTGGACTTTTGGTTTACCTAAAACGGGCACGAATGGTCGTCGATGGAGAGTATGGGCGAGATGACGGTTTAACGATTGCGTTTTCGTCAGATGGACTGGCCGAGTTTGTCTTGTTGGGCACCGTGATCCTGTTTTGCATATCATTCATTGTCTACATGACAGGTATCTGGCTGCGCGCGCGGCACTACCGGCACCAGACGGACTGGCAAACTCAAGCCGATAGCAAACGACTTAACCGTTGGGTTACGGAACTTCTTGTCGGAATGACGAGCCTGTTTACCGTCTTTACGTTGACCAATCTGTTTGATCTTTTTGTCTTGCAGTCGGAGTGGCTTTCGCTTGCCGTTAAGGCAGCGTTCGTTCTTGTCTTTTTCCGGATGTGTCAGGTGATTGCGCAAAACCCGACGTTGTTTGTGCCATCAGATCCGATCGATGCAGTTGCCAGTACAGCACCTGTATTCGAGGGGATGAGAAAAGACGGCGATCCCCTTACGCCGCGCGCATTTGTTGACGACGAGACGGCCGCCCGCATTCGAACAAGCCTTGATCGAATTGTAACTGGTCGCGACACGATGTTCGATCCGCTGCTGACAATGCCTAAATTGGCAGCAGAGGTCGGGGTAAGCCCAAATCAGCTTTCCTTTGTGTTGAACCGGCATCTGGGCAAAAGCTTTTTCGATTTCGTCAATCAAGTGCGGATTGAAAAGGCATCTCGTCTTCTGATCGGCGAACCAGATCGCACGATCCTCGATATCGCAACCAGTGTTGGCTTTAATTCCAAGTCGACCTTCAATCAGGCATTCAAGAAAGTCACTGGCATCACGCCAAGTGCGTACAGGCAAAAAAACACTTAAAAACAATGATCTATGGCGTTCGAATGTGCATTCGTACGCCTGGCCGATCCTTTTCACGTTCGAGTCTGTAGCAACGGACGCCATATATTTTTTTATGCAGCATGGTCTAACACCAAACAAACTAAGGGTGTTTAGATATAATGTTGTTACGTGGTTCTTTGCGTCGATATGACGTTATGATGCTGGTTGCCGGGCTTGGCATTTGTTCATTGGCGCTGATGACGGTTCTGTCGTCTGGGTCGGCCTATGCCCAGTCAGCAAATACCGGGCAACGTGAGTTGATCCGCGATCAGATTAATCCTAAGACCGAGGACGCCCTAAAGCCTTGGTTGGGCGGGGACTGGCAGATCGGGGCTTTGGGAGGTATTAGCAGCAATCCCTATCGGGGAGCAGATTCAACTGATCTGATCGCATTGCCGATGCTGGCCTATGACGCTGAACGTTTGCATATCGGCATTGATGGTATTGATGCCAAAGTTTGGACAAACGATTTTGCCAGTGTTTCCTTGATTGGCAATCTTCGCATGGAGCCGTTTGATTCTGGTGACTCAACATATCTGAACGGGCTTAAAGACCGTGATATGGCCTACGAACTTGGGGTTGGCGGATCATTGCGCTTGTGGCGTGGGGAATTAAAGGCAAGCTATCTGACTGATGTGAATGATGCCTATGGCGGGCACGAGGTTGATGTTGGGTATTACGTCCCGATGGACTGGGGCAAGGCCAACTTCAATTTTGGAGGTGGTGTTACTTGGCAAAGCGAAGACCTGACGGATCACAATGTTGGCGTTCGCCGCAACGAAGTGCGCAGTGATCGGGCATTTTATGCACCTGACGCTGCTTTCATCCCGCATCTTGATCTAAGCATCATCTATCCGCTAACCGAATCTTTCGCCATCGTCGGCACCAGCGGTGTCGAATTCCTGCCAGACGAATATTCTGACAGTCCGTTGATTGACGAAGACTATGTTCTGAGTGTGGGTCTCGCAGTGGTCTATACCTTCTAAGAGCATCTACCATAGCCAAACATCTTGGGAACTTTCCGATGATGTTTCTGCTATCGGCCCGGACCAGCACCTTACGGACCAGCATAATTCCGTAAGGTGCTGGTCCGTGTTTTTTTCAACGCGACGTTGAAGGTGATCTTGGTTAGATCAGGCCGAGACTTTTAAACGAATTATATCCTGCCTGACTGATGATGATGTGGTCATGAACACTCATTTCCATCGCCTTGGCCGCATCAATGATTTTACGGGTCATGTCGATATCCCCCTTTGACGGGGTTGCATCGCCGCTGGGATGGTTATGAACCAAAATGATCGCACTGGCATGAAGCTCAAGGGCACGCTTAATGACTTCGCGCGGATAGACCGGGGGATGATCGACCGTACCACGCTGATGGCATTCATCGGCAATCAGGCGGTTCTTGCGATCCAAAAACAGCAGATGTAATTCTTCGGTCTTAAGATGCCCGATGCGCACCCGGCAATAGTCAATTAACTGTTCCCAACTGGCAAT
>JAHQVT010000001.1 GCA_019634165.1 Rhodospirillales bacterium | reverse complement strand
GTGCAAATCAGGTCAATCCAAAGGACAGACGTTATATTTGCAAACTCCTGCGTCAAATCCCTTAGACGGGATACCAATCCACCCGGCGGGCTTTTCCTTGTATTTCACAAATATAACATCTGCCATTCCAATCAAATTAATGGGTCCTGAGCCTAGATGTTCAGACGGCCAATATCAATTTGGCAGCGGCCATATTTACGACTGTCACACAATTCAAACCCATCCAGCGTGATTTCGGGATCGCGCGGATCGCGTTCGGCAATGATCAAGGTGTTGCCATTAATCCAACCAGCTTTGGCAAGGGCGGTGATGCTGGGTTCCAGCAATTCCTTGCCGTAAGGTGGATCAAGAAAAACCATGCTGGCAGGTTCGGTTGCACGCGGTGGCTTGGTGGCATCGGCGCGTTGTGCACGGGCATTATCACCAACGCGAAGATCGGTGATGTTTTGTCCAATCACGGCGATGGCATTTCGGTCGGTGTCAAAAAACACCGCCTTTGATGCCCCGCGTGACAGGGCTTCTAAACCAAGGGCACCAGACCCGGCATAGGCATCAAGGATGATGCCGTCATAAAGCGGGTGGAAATCATCGTCATACCAACGCGATGCGTGCGAAAGGATGTTAAACAGTGCCTCGCGTACGCGATCAAGGGTCGGGCGTGTGTCGCGCCCTTCTGGCGCGTTTAGCACCCGTCCACGATGACCTCCGCCGACAATCCGCATGAAGGGTTAGTCCTTTCTTGCCTTAGGACGGTTGCCTGCAGGCTTACGGCCCGGTGTGCTGGTGCCAGCATTGCCCGAACGGCCACCCGATGACTGGCGCAATGGCTTGTTGCGTGCGTTGCTAAAACCGGAACCGTCGCGCTTGTTGCTGTCGCGTCCGTTCTCACGCCGGCTGTCGCGACCACTGCCGCCACGTCCGCTGTCACGTCCGCCATCACGACCACTGCCACCGCTGCGGCCATCGGTATCGCGGCCGCCGGTACTTCTGCTTCGTGGTCCGCCGGTCGAACCACCGGTTTTGCCGCCCGACTTACCTTCTGTGCTGTAACGGCCACGACCCTTATTGGTTGGGCGTGCGTTGCCGCCGCGCTCGTCACGTTCTTCACGTTCGAAACGATCATCGCGGGTAGTCGGTCTGCTGCGTACATTCGCACGTGGTGCCGCACCAATCCGCGGTTTGCCAGAACGCGCAGAACCGGGGCGATCAGAAGCAGGACGATCTGAACCGGACCGTGCGCGGCTATCGCGCTGTTCTTCTGCATCATCGGCGTTTGGGGGATTTGCACCCGGGCCACCTTGCGGACGTTTGCGTTGGGCTGGTTGGCCAAACACTGTCCGCGGTGCTTTCGGGCGGGCGGTACCGCCACGGGCAACAGATTTCTTTTCGGAAACCTTGCTGTAATCGCCTTTAAAGAACGCAGCAAGCTGTTCTTTCATCACTTTGCCGGTGATTTCTTCGCAATCGCCCGGTGCCAGACTTCCAAGCTGGAAGGGGCCATAAGACACGCGCATCAAGCGCGTTACCGGCCAGCCAAGATGTTCCATTACACGACGGATTTCACGGTTTTTACCTTCGCGAAGGGTGACCGTCATCCAGGCGTTGGAATCTTTTTGAACATCGACTTCGGCGTGGATTGAACCGTATTGGATGCCATCAACGGTCACACCGTCTTCAAGCTGTTTCAGCTTTTCGGGTTCAATGCGACCATGAACGCGAACGCGGTAACGTCGTGCCCAACCGGTTGCCGGCAGTTCCAGATAACGGGCAAGTTCGCCGTCATTGGTCAGCAACAGCAAACCTTCAGAGTTCAAATCAAGTCGGCCAACCGAAATGACGCGCGGCACATAACTTGGCAGATGTTCAAATACCGTATCGCGGCCCTGTTCGTCGCGGTGGCTGGTGACCAGCCCGCGTTTTTTAAACAGACGCCACAGACGCGGTTTTTCTTTTTCCGGCAATGGCTTGCCATTGACGTAAATCTCGTCTTCGTCGGTCACCGTCACGGCAGGCGTATCAAGCACCTTGCCATTTAGTTTGACCAATCCTTCTTCGATCATGCGTTCGGCATCGCGTCTTGAACAAACGCCTGAACGCGCAATGCGCTTGGCAATGCGTTCTGGTTTGGCTTCGTCTGGGGTCGGGTTCTTGTCGCTCATTTGCGGGCCTCGGAAATCAGGGCGTCGAAAATCTTCGCATCGCCCGAACTGATATGAAATTCGGGATGCCACTGGACCCCGAGACAATAACGGTATTTCGGATGTTCAATTCCCTCAATCACGCCATCTGGTGCATAGGAATTAATGATGACATCCGGGCCAACCCCATCAACCGCCTGATGGTGGGCGGAATTGACCGAAAGCGTTTTGACATCACCAACAATTTTCGCAAGCAGCGTTCTGGCCTCGACCGTAACATCGTGGCCTGCTTCATCGCGTGGGTTTGGCTGTTCGTGGGGCAGACAGTTTTCAACACTATCTGGGATATGTTGAATCAACGAACCGCCAAGGATAACGTTCAAAAGTTGCTGTCCACCACAAATCCCCAAAACCGGCATGTCACGCGCAAGCGCACCTTCTGCCATCGCCCATTCAAATTTGGTGCGGCGATCCTTGGTGACAACCGTGTCATGGATTTCGTCGACCCCAAACAGAGATGGCGAAACGTCAAAGGCACCACCGGTCACAACCAGCCCGTCAATCAGATCAAGCAAATCCGGGACAAGGTCAACTTCATGGGGCAGGGGCATGGGAATGCCGCCCGCAGCAGTGACCGCACCGGCATAGTTTTCACGCAGCGCATACCACGGAAATTTGGAATAACCGCCCGCTTCTTCTGAATCGAGTGTAATGCCAATGATCGGCTTGCGCGTGGTCATGACGGATGGAACCCTGATGCTGGTGACGAGATGGCGAATTAATGTTGGCGGAAACTACCTTTGTAACCGGTTTAGGGCAACGGCAATTCACGCCGATAGTCTATGCGTTCTGTGCAGGCTGCCAATGATCTTGATCAGATGAAGGTGTGGCGATCATGGCTTGACCGAACTTCTGCGAAATAGCACTCTGATATGGCAATGACATGACCATAGGTCCAGACCCTATGCTATGGGTCCTAAAATCAAGTAAAAACGAACTGGTGCGACAAATCATGTCACTTGTCCACGATACCAGCGGGATGGAAAATCATGAGTGCAGATAGCTATATGGACATGGCCCTGGAAGAAGCCCGCGCAGCAGCCCGCCGTGGCGAAGTGCCGGTCGGCGCTGTTCTTGTGGATGCGGACACGGGCGAGGTACTTGCACGTGCCGGCAACCTGACCGAAGAAATGAACGATCCAACGGCGCATGCCGAAATTCTTGTGATCCGTGCGGCCGCCGGGGCCAAGGGCGAACCACGCCTGCCAAATTGCGATTTGTATGTCACGCTTGAACCCTGCCCGATGTGCGCAACCGCCATTTCATTCGCCCGTCTGCGCCGGGTCTATTTCGGGGCTTATGATCCAAAGGGCGGCGGGGTTGACCACGGACCGCGCGTTTTCGAAAGTTCATCCTGCCATCATCGTCCCGAAGTTTACGGCGGCATTGGCGAAAGCGAAGCAGGTAAGTTGCTTAAAGATTTCTTTGGCAGTCTGCGCTGATTTAATGCTCGGTGCCTGTATGGGCCTTATTGGCCCCGTCACTGTGCCTGTAATTATCCGGCGATAGGCCAAGTTCCTTTAGACGGGTTTCAAAATCATCGGCAAGATCGGCCATGGTCACAGACGATAGCGCGTTCAGAAATGTTTCCGAAGCAGTCTTAAGGGCGGCGGCCGTTGCCGCATTGGCCGCCTGTTCCATCAGGCATTCTGACGTGTCGTTGCTATAGCCCAATGCAAAAAGTTTGGGCGCGCCAAGTGCGTCATAAATCCCGGCAAGTGTAATTTCGCAAAGTGGCTTGGCCAAAACCCAACCCCCGCCATGCCCCTTGGTTGAGGTGACAAAACCCTGATCGCGCAAGCCCGCCATGGTTCGCCGGACAACGGCAGGATTGGTGTTAAGCATCCCGGCAAGTTGATCGGATGTGGCGGGGCCATCCATCTGATCAAGATGCAAAAGCGCGTGGAGGACACGCGGCATACGGTTATCTTGGCGCATCGGGAATGCTCCTGTCGTGGGTTTGATCTTCAATGATGTCTATCACATGTAACAACCAAAGATACATGAAATTGACAGACTTGATAAATCATGTAACTTTTATTGTAACGTGATTCGTTTTGCGATCTCACCCCACAATGTAAAGAGACATGTCATGAAGATTGATCCGAAAATGGACCCGACCGAATTTTGGCAACAGCATTATGAAAAAGCATCCCCGGAAACCAGCGGTCGCCCATCTGCCGTATTAGAGCGCTTTGTCAAAGATCGCCCATCTGGCAATGCGCTTGAACTTGGATGTGGCAAGGGCGATGACGCGGTCTGGTTGGTCAAACAGGGTTGGAACGTCACTGCAATTGATCTTTCCGAAACGGCACTGGAATATGCGCGGGCCAATGCGGCGCGCAATGGCGTTGCCGATAAGATCACGTTTGCTGCCCATGATTTAATGGCAAGCTTTCCTGACGGTCAGTTTGATCTGATTACAGCGCAATTTTTGGAATCCCCCGTGGTGTTTGAACGCGATGCGATTTTGAACACAGCGGCCAGACGGGTTTTGGCTGGTGGGATGCTTTTGATTGCATCGCACGGCTCGGTCCCATCTTGGTCGTGGGACTATCCAGATAAGGTTTATCCAACACCGGCTGAGGCATTCGATAACCTGAACCTTGATCCATCCGACTGGAACCGGATTTGTGTCGATAATATTGATCGTATGGCAACCGGCCCCAAAGGTGAAAAAGGCATGGTGACCGATACTGTCATCGCGCTTGAGCGCAAAGCCTAGTGGGCGCAGTCCATTGTTAAATCAAACGGACCGGCATGGGGTTATGCCGGTCCGTTATGCTTTTGGAGGCTGCTAAGATTGAGGTTGATCTAACCTTGGTGTTGGTTGCCAAGGTTGGGTAGATGCTGGAACATCCAGGTTTCGCTTAAGGGGCCATTGCCGCGTTTTAAATACATTCGCAAATCAACCGGATCGGTGCCATCAGCCTTAAGGTCAAATTCTGCTCGCCAGATACGGGTATCCATGATCGGTTCGATCTTGGTGCGGACAATCTCGCCGCGTGATGTTGATGCGATGACTTCCGGGAACTCGCCATAGGCAAGGGTGCCCAGAATGTCGCCTTCAAATTCGACCGAAAACTTGATCACATCCTTGGGCCGGTTCGTGCCCGGTTCACCGCCACGTCCCATTCGGGTTGCGGTGGCTGTGGCAAGTTCGGTGACCGGAAACGGGTTTTGGGCCTGCCAATACAGACGATATTTGAACTGATAGCGATTGCCCGCCTTGGCCGGTTCGTTGGGCACCCAGAAGGATGCGATATTGTCATGGATTTCATCATCTGTCGGAATCTCGACAAGCTGAACCGTCCCAGCGTCCCAGTTTTCCAACGGTTCAACCCACAGGCTGGGGCGGCGGTGATAACGTACCCCGTCAAGATAATGGCTGACGTCGCGGTCACGCTGCATCAGGCCAAACCCCCGCGGGTTGTGATCTGAAAAGGCAGATGTGCGGATGACTTCCGGATTGTTAAGCTGTCGCCAAATGCGTTCCCCCCCGCCGGTCCAAAGTTCCAGCCCGTCGCTGTCATGCACTTCCGGGCGCCAATCAAACCGGAATGATTTGTTCTGTTCGGAATACCAGAACATGCTGGTCAGTGGTGCGATGCCAAGGCGTTCAATGTCGCGGCGTATAAACAGATGTTTTTCAATATCCATCGTCACCCCATCCCCGCGATAAAGCAGGAATTTATAGGCACCCGTGATGCTTGGCCCATCAAGCAGGGCATAGATCGTCACCGGGTCTTCTGCCGATTTGGCCGGTTCGATGTAAAATTCGCGAAAATCGGGGAATTCTTCGGGTTGTGATGTTGCGGTATTCACCGCTATCCCGCGTGCGGACAGGCCATATTGCCCTTCATCGCCAATTGCGCGGAAATAAGACGCGCCAAGGAACGCTGCCCAGTCCTGTGTTTTCCAGTCATCGCGTTCAAGGTTTTCATGCAGGCGGAAACCGGCAAAGCCACTATTGTCGGGCAGTTTGCGGGCAATGCTGTCTTTGGGCATGTCGAAATAATCCGGGCGATAGATCACTTCGCGCGCAGTGCCGTCTTCCAGCAGATGCATGTGCACGGGTTTGGTGAAATACATACCCAGATGGAAAAACGTCGCCGGATAGGTGCCCGATCCATCGGCAAAGGGTGAATGATCGCGTTTGTAATGCAGTTTGCCATGCGTATCGTAATCGATCTTGGCGATTGTATCGGGATCGGGGGAAATCGGTGCGACGTAATCGCTGCTGGCCATGGTGCGGGCGCGATCAATCAGGGCGCTAAAGTCAAAACTTTGCGCAGACCCAAGTTCAAGCGCGCCATTGGCGGCAAGGGCCGCGCCAAACATCGACATGCCAGGCAAGATCACTCCTGCGGCGGCCACGGATTTCAGAAAACGTCTGCGTTCCAAGGAAGTCGTCATTCACCAAGTCCCGTTAATCAAAGTCGTCTGAATAATATCAAACAGTGTGGAGGTAATCGGGATCAAACATGGCGAATTCAAGGTGTCATTGTTGCATTTTATGCATGGCAACCAAGCAATAGAAACGCTTAGTAGGATTAGTTCGACGAACCCTCGCGAAACATAACCATTCCACCATGAAACAACACGTCATTTTCAAAATAACCATCGGCGCTAAATCCGGTGTCATCCTGATAGGTGATATAGGTTCCTGATACTTGGTAGTTGCCCTGATAGGCGGATTTGCGTGCTCCGCGTGCCTCGTCATAGCGCCCGTCGGGGCGAAGTTCCTGGCGGACATAGCCATCTTCGGTCACCCACATTCCGACATAAGGGTGGGGGACGGTTTTGGATAGGGTGTTCATATTTACCTCGTGTGGGAAGGATGCTGATGGTGCGAACACCATCAGCATGCATTTCAAACCCAATGACAAAACGAAAGGTTTCATTACAGCACCTTATGTTTTGGCGAGAACTAGAACGCGGATGCCGTCGGGCGGACGATAACTTCGTTAACGTCAACGTCGGCGGGTTGATCAAGCGCGTAAAGAACAGCCCGCGCAATGGCATCGGGGTTAAGGGCGATTTGACGGAACTGGGTCAGCAATTCCTTGCTGGTTTTATCGGTGATGTCGTGGCCAAGTTCGGTTTCAACAACACCGGGCGAAATTGTGGTGACGCGCACATTGTCGCTTTCTTGGCGCAGTCCGTCGGAAATGGCCCAAACGGCATATTTGGTTGCGCAGTACACGGCACCACTTGGCACAACAGCGTGTGCACCAATTGATGCGGTATTGATCACATGCCCACTGCCTTGTTCCTTAAAGATCGGCAGGATTGCGGCAATGCCATTTAAAACACCGCGAATATTGACGTTGATCATATTGTCCCATTCATCGGTTTTAAGTTCCGACATTGGGGCAAGCGGCATGACACCGGCATTGTTAAAGATCGCATCTACACGGCCAAACATGTTGTGCGCATGATAGACAAGCGCTTCGACACTTTCGCCGTCTGTAACATCAACCGCGCGGGTCATAACGGTTCCGCCTGCGGCCTCGATTTCGGTGGCTATTTGATCAAGCCGTTCGGTGCGACGCGCCCCCAAAACAACTTTGGCCCCACGTTGGGCAAGTAATTTTGCGCTCGCTTCACCGATACCGCTGCTGGCACCTGTGATGATGATGGTTTTGTTTTCGACATGATTGATCGGATTCGACATAACATCCTCCATGGGTTTGGGTCATGGCGCTTACTGTGTCGTTTCAAATGGGTTTGATGAATACACAGAACTCGACATCGATTGCCTAATCCTCCAAATCCGGTGCGGAACGCTTTTCGCCGGGCTTTGCGCATGTATACTGCGTGCAAGGAAATCAAAGGGTCTTGGTGATGGATAACTATCAGAAGCTATGTCATCTGATTGACAAATACTGTGATGCAGAGGGGGCCCTACGCACAGCGATTGACCCTGTTTGGATGTATCGGGCAACCGGGCCAAGCATAAAGGTGCCAACGATTTACCGACCGTGCCTGTGCTTGATTATTTCCGGGGCAAAGGAAGTCACCCTTGGGCAGGACGTCTATCGCTATGTGCCCGGCCAGTTACTTGTGGCGTCGGTGGACTTGCCATTGATTGGGCATATTACGGCCGCAACCGGTGATGCACCCTATCGCAGTCTGTCATTTGACCTTGATGCACAGGTTCTTGGCGAGTTGGTTTCAAATATGGACATCAATCTTGCCGGGGATGGGGACAGTGTCCGTGGATTGTTTGTTGAACAGACAAGCGAAAGTTTGGTCGATGCGGTCGTGCGTGTGGTCGAATTGCTTGAACGCCCCGAAGAAATACCGGTCATGTTGCCGCTTTTGATGCGCGAAGTGCATTATCGGTTGTTGCGCACCGGGCAGGGGGCGTTGATCGCAAAGCTTGCAATGGGCGGAAGCAACATGCAGCGAATATCTGCTGTGTTGCGTTTGATGAAGGATAATTTCCGTAAACCACTTCGCGTTGATGAGCTTGCCAATCATGCGAATATGAGCCCGTCTTCCTTCCACCACCATTTCAAGCAAGTCACGGCAATGAGCCCGCTGCAATATCAAAAACGCCTGCGCTTGACCACAGCACGGCAGATCATGCTGGCTGAAATGAAGGATGCGGCAAGTGCGGCTTATGAAGTCGGCTATGAAAGTACATCCCAGTTCAGTCGCGAATATGCCCGAATGTTTGGCGCACCACCAATGCGCGACATCACAGCAATCCTTAAAAATCCAAATAATGTGACTGGATCTCCCTTGCGGGCACCGGACTGATCGCCAATCACATCTGCAATTAATGAGTCCTGACCCTAGGGTAATTCACTTGACGGGTTCGGGGGCTTGTGTGAAATCTTTGCCTGTCGGTATCCAAATTGGATAAAGGGAATTCGACGTGATTGGCTTAGCTGATCATTAACCGAAGCTGCCCCCGCAACTGTAGGCGGTTAGCGTTTTTCTGGAATAATGCCACTGGGAAATCCCGGGAAGGTACAGAAAAATGCAGTGACCCGTGAGCCAGGAGACCTGCTGACACGAGAACGACGGACCGGGCGGGGTGCACCGGAGAATGTCGGCATGTGTCGCGATCTCGGACTGCCTTAAACTTGGCTTTGTTCCAGTGTTGTCCTGACACCGTCCGCCATCTCCCAACATTTTTGCCAGTCTGTTGACGATAGTCAAAATAATGTTATGTTATAACATAACATTTAAGAGGGTGCTGGTTACTCAAAAAGAATGACCGGTCCATCTGGGAAAGGATAAAAAAGTGATCAATCTGATCAATGTGATCAAACAGACCAAAAATATGCTGGCGGTCGGGGTGTTTGCCGCAGGCATGGTTTCAATTTCATCAGGGGCCGGTGCGACCAACTACCCGCTTACCATCGAAAATTGCGGACGCAGTGTCACATTCGACCATGCCCCTATGCGTGTGGTTTCAATCGGTCAAAGCAACACCGAAATCCTTTTGATGCTGGGACTGGCCGATAAAATGGTTGGGACTGCTGTATGGCTTGGCCCGGTGCCAGATGAATACATCAACGCCAATAACGCCATCCCGCGTCTTGCCGATAATGATCCAAGCTTTGAAAGCGTCGTTGGACAAAAGCCCGATCTGGTCACAGCCCAGTTCCAATGGCATGTCGGGCCAAATGGTGCGGTGGGAACGGTTGAACAGTTTAACGAACTATCGATCCCGGTTTATACCGCCCCATCTGATTGTATCGGCAAGGATAATAGCACCGGCGGCGATGGCACGCGCCTGAACGCGTTTTCGATGGACCGGATTTATCAAACGATTGATGACTTTGCCAAAATTTTTGATGTCGAAGACCGCGGTGCTGAACTGATTGCCGATTTGAAAGCCCGTGAAAAAGCGGCCCGCAACAAGGTTTCTGCGATCCGTGGTGATGGCATATCAACCCTGTTTTGGTTCTCTAGTGCCGAAATTGATATCGATCCTTATGTCGCCGGGCAAAAAGGCGCACCGGCCTGTATCACCAACATTCTTGGGGTCGAGAATGTGATTAAAAGCGACGAAGAATGGCCGACTGTTGGCTGGGAAACCATTGCCCGTACAGACCCTGATATCATTGCCATTGGCAAAATGGATCGCCGCCGGTTCCCGGCTGATGACTGGGAATTGAAAATGAAATTCCTGCAAACCGATCCGGTTGCGCGTGAAATGTCGGCGGTGAAGGCTGGCCACATCATTGTGATGGATGCCCAATCAATGAACCCCACCATTCGCACCATTGACGGTATCGAAGCCTTGGCCAAGGCCGTCGAAGACTTCCGGGCCGATCAAGGGTCGTGATGGGTTTGGTCAGATCTGGTGTGATCGGACGTATCAGCGCGGGGGGGCTCGCGCTGATGCTTTTGCTTGCTGTTTTGGCCTTTGCCGCATCGGTGGGGGAAACAGCAATCCCGGTCCCGACTGTTATTGATACCATCGCCAATCATTTGTGGGATGCGGGTAATGCCGTCAATGCGATTGATGCCGGGATTATCTGGAACTATCGCCTCAGCCGGGCGGTGGTGGCTGCGGCCTGTGGTGCTGCCTTGGCGGTGTCAGGCGCGGTGTTGCAGGCTCTTTTGCGCAACAGTCTGGCAGATCCCTATTTGCTGGGGATTTCTGCCGGGGCATCCACCGGGGCGGTCAGTGTCGTGATCCTTGGTCTTGGGGCTGGGATGTTGGGGCTTTCGCTTGGCGCGTTTTTGGGCGCGCTGGCGGCTTTTGCCTTTGTCACATTATTGGCGTGGCAGGCCGGGCGGGGAACCAGTGCAATCATTTTGGCCGGGGTTGCCGGATCGCAGATGTTTAACGCGCTTACGGCCTATATCGTTACCAAATCGGCAAGTGCCGAACAGGCACGCGGTATTATGTTCTGGCTGCTTGGGAATCTAAGCGGGGTGCGGTGGTCGGATGCTTGGTTGGCTCTGCCGGTTGTGGTGGTTGGTCTTGTGGTGTGTCTTTGGCATGCGCGGGCGCTGGATGCATTTACCTTTGGACGGGATTCGGCGGCCTCTCTTGGTGTGCCTGTGCGCCGTGTCTATGTCGTCTTGATTGCGACATCTGCGCTTATGACGGCCGTGATGGTCAGTATTGTCGGGTCAATCGGGTTTGTCGGGTTGGTTATCCCGCATGCAGCACGCTTTTTCGTTGGCAATAATCATGGGGTTTTGCTGCCGCTATCGGCAGTGATCGGGGCGCTGTTCATGGTTGGGGCGGATGTTTTGTCTCGGGTAATCGTCCCCGGACAGGTTTTGCCAATTGGTGTGATAACGGCGTTAATCGGTGCCCCTGCCTTTGCGCTTATCCTCTGTCATGGAAGGGTCCTGCGATGAGCATCGAACTTCGCAATGTTGCCTGGTCGGTTGGGTTCAAAAAGATCATCGAGGATGTTTCACTTGCCATCGAACCCGGCGAGTTCCTTGGCCTAATTGGGCCGAACGGATCGGGTAAAACCAGCATGATGTCGGTATTGGCAGGTATTCGTCCGCCCTCAGGCGGGCAGGCGTTGCTGAACGGATCGGCGATGAAAAAGGTCGGACGTCGGAATCTTGCCCGCAAAATCGGATTTGTTGAACAGCAGGCCGATACGATTGACCGGATAACCGTGCGTGAAGCCGTGTCACTGGGGCGGACACCGTATCTAAGCGTGCTTTCGCCTTGGTCCACGCGCGATGATGCGATTGTTGATGATGCCCTTTGTGCTGTTGATATGGCGGCAATGGCAGATCGGATGTGGCAGACATTGTCCGGCGGGGAAAAGCAAAGGGTTCATATTGCGCGCGCCCTTGCGCAAGAGCCAACCTATCTTTTGCTTGATGAACCAACCAACCATCTTGATATCCGTCATCAGCTTGGTCTGCTTGAACTGGTAGGTCGGTTGCCGCTTACCGTGGTGGCCGCCTTGCATGATTTAAACCACGCCGCGATGTTTTGTGACCGGATCGCCATGATGGCCAAGGGGCGGTTAATTGCGGTTGGGCGCCCCGTGGAAATCCTCACACCAGAAAACTTGCGTGATGTTTTTGGGGTCAGTGCAAGTGTCGATGTCGATGACAAGGGGCGCTGCGTCATCCGATTCCAGACATCCATCACAACGCTTTCAGACATAAAAGAAGGCCGGGTTGCTTAAACCCGGCCTCCAAATTCGGTGTTCTTATCGATGGGTTACTTCTGTTCGCGGGCAACCGCACGCCAGCCAATATCACGGCGGCAGAAACCATCTTGCCAGTCAATCGCATCAACAGCGGCATAGGCGCGCTTTTGCGCCTCACTCACCGTTGCGCCGCGTGCGGTAACGCCAAGAACGCGGCCACCTGTGGCAGTCAGTTTGTCACCGGCCATTTGGGTGCCAGCATGTAGAACTTTGACTTTATCCATCGCATCGGCGGCGTCGACATTTTTGATCTCGGTGCCTTTTTCGTATGATCCCGGATAACCTTTGGCAGCCATAACAACCACCATTGCCGTTTCCTCATACCATTGCGGTTTGACGGTATTAAGCGTTCCGGTGGCCGCACCATCAAGGATATCCAGCACGTCTGATTTAAGCCGGGTCATGAGAACCTGACATTCAGGATCGCCAAAACGAATGTTGTATTCGATCAGTTTCGGATTGCCTGCATCGTCAATCATAAGACCGGCAAACAGAACGCCCTTGAACGGGTGGCCTTCGTTCGCCATGCCCTTAACCGTTGGAACAATGATCTGTTCCATCACCTTGGCTTCGACATCGTTTGTGAATACAGGGGCCGGGGAATAGGCCCCCATGCCGCCGGTATTCGGGCCGGTATCGCCTTCGCCAACCGCCTTGTGGTCCTGTGCTGCGACCAGTGGGATAACGTTTTCGCCGTCACAGATGGCAAAAAATGAGGCTTCCTCACCAACAAGGAATTCTTCAATAACGATTTCAGCACCGGCATCGCCGAACTTGCCACCGACCATGCATTCATCAATCGCGGCATAGGCTTCGTCATTTGTATGACAAATGGTCACGCCCTTACCTGCAGCAAGACCATCGGTCTTAACCACAATCGGTGCACCATGTTTTTTCACAAAGGCCTTGGCATCATCGGGTGTGGTGAAACGACCATAAGTAGCCGTCGGAACACCGAACTTTGCTACCATGTCCTTCATGAAACCTTTGGACCCTTCAAGCTGGGCTGCGGCCTTGGAACAGCCAAAGGATTTGATACCTTGGGCGTCAAGTGCGTCAACAAGACCGGCGACTAACGGGGCTTCGGGGCCAACCACAACCAGATCAACTGCGTTGTCCTTGGCAAAGGCAACCAGACCATCGATATCGCCATCGGAAATCGCCACGCACTGTGCGGAATCTGCGATCCCGGCATTGCCCGGTGCACACCAGAGTTTGGAAATACGCGGGCTGCGCGCAATCGCCCAGCACAATGCGTGTTCACGTCCGCCGCCGCCAACGACCAGAACCTTCATGACTTTATCCTTCGACTTGTCCGATTGCTTGATGGTCCGTGCGTGATGAACTAGGCTGATAGCTTGTCCACCCCGCCAAATAATTTATGCGGGCTTTTAGCATAAAGTACCCTTGATGACGCAAGATTTGTTCGACCCTTTTGCCCCGGTTCCTGAAACACCTGTGAAATCGGGAAATACGCCCGAATTTTCGGTATCTGATCTGTCCAACGCGCTTAAGCGGACGGTCGAAGATGCGTTTTCCTTTGTGCGGGTGCGCGGTGAAATTTCCGGGTTCAAACGGGCAAGCAGCGGCCATATGTATTTGGCCCTTAAGGACGACAAAGCGGTTCTTGACGGAGTGTGCTGGCGCGGGCAGGCGGCCAAACTTGGTCTGGTGCCCGAAGATGGCATGGAAGTCATCGTTACCGGACGTCTCACCACATTTCCGGGCCGCTCCAAATACCAGATTGTCATCGAGACGATGGAAGTGGCCGGTGAAGGCGCGCTTTTAAAACTTCTGGAAGAACGCAAAAAGAAACTGGCCGCCGAAGGCCTGTTTGACCCGGACCGTAAAAAGCCGATCCCGTTCCTGCCCGATGTTATCGGTATCATCACATCCCCGACCGGGGCGGTGATCCGCGATATTATGCACCGTCTGCGCGATCGTTTTCCGCGTCGGGTGTTGCTGTGGCCGGTTCTGGTTCAGGGGCAGGGTGCCGCAGATCAGGTGGCCGAAGCCGTGCGTGGGTTTAATGATCTTTTGCCATACGGCCAAATTCCAAGGCCGGATGTCTTGATTGTCGCGCGTGGCGGCGGGTCGCTTGAAGATTTGTGGTCATTTAACGAAGAAATCGTTGCCCGTGCGGTTGCAGATTCCGACATTCCGGTGATCTCGGCGGTGGGCCATGAAACCGATACCACCCTGATTGATTTTGTTTCGGACTTGCGTGCGCCAACCCCGACGGGGGCGGCGGAAAAGGCCGTGCCAGTGCGGATCGATTTGATCGGTCAGGTTGACGAAAATGGCCTTCGTCTGGCACAGGCTGTGCGCCGTTTGGGCGTGGAAAAGAAAACCGCCCTTGAAAGTCTGGCACGTGGTTTGGGCGATCCTAAACGCATGCTCGAAGAACGCAGTCAGATGCTTGATAACTGGGCGGATCGATTGCCCCGTGCTGCGGTCAATGTGACCGGGCAGGCCCGCGCACGATTGAACGAAATCAGCGCCCGTCTGGTCAGCCCGCGTGAACAGTTATCGGAAAAACGGGGGCGTTTGGAAAATGCGTCCTTACGTTTGGATGGTGCGATGAAATCGGCCATGCAGATGGGGCATTCACGCCTTGATCGTGCGGCGGCTGGTTTGCGCCCATCGGATGCGAAACGCGACATCAAACGTGCAGGGAAGCAAATAGACGATCTTGCCGGGCGGATGCAGGCGGCAGTTAAAAACATAACCCAACGCGAAGCCGAAGGATTGGCCCGCTATGAGCGCCTGTTGGAAAGCTATTCGTATCGCAATGTGCTGAAACGCGGTTTTGCCGTTGTGCGTGACGGTGACGGTCATCTGGTTGGAAAGTCGGCTGATATCGTAACCGGTCAGGCATATGATCTTGAGCTGGGCGATGGTGTAACCCGTGTGACAGCGGGGGAGGGTGGCACAACCACGTCGCGGGCAACTTGTGCCAGTGGTGATGGAAGTGGGGGTGGTTCTGAAAAACCGGGCCAAAGCACTGCCACATCAAAGCCCGAAAAGCTGGTTAAACCGAAACCTGTAAAAAAGAAAAAACCGAACCCACAGGATGATGACAGGCAGGGGAGCCTTTTGTAATGCGTTTGGCAATCACGACCCTTATGGCGGCAACCGGATTTTTGACCGCAAGCCTTTCGGTTCAGGCGGCAGAGCCAAATTATCAAGGACGGTTTGTTCAAGGCGGGATTGTGTTTGGTCAAACCGATGCGGGCGATCAGGTTCTACTTGATGGCGATGCGATTGATACCATTGCCCCAGATGGGCGTTTTATTCTTGGTTTTCCGCGCGATTATGAAGGCCCGGCGAAAGTCAGCATCAAACATGCGAACGGCAGTGTCGAAGAGTTTGCCTATGACATCACGGATCGGGAATTTAACATTCAACGTATTGACGGCCTGCCCAAAAAAATGGTGACACCCGATCCGAACGTTATGAGCCGGATCAAGGATGATTCCCGTCAGGCCCGCGAAGCACGCACTGAGCGCTTTACCGAGAAATTCCTTGAAAGCGGTTTCATCTGGCCGGTTCTTGGCCCGATCAGTGGTGTTTATGGATCACAACGTATTTTAAATGGCGAACCGCGATCTCCGCATTGGGGGGTGGATGTTGCCGTTCCGACCGGAACGCCGGTGGTCGCACCAGCCGATGGGATTGTCACCCTTGCCCATCCTGATATGTATTTTTCAGGCGCAACACTGTTTATTGATCACGGTCTTGGCATGGTGTCGGCATTTTTGCATTTGTCTGACATAGACGTCAAAGTCGGTGACGTGGTTAAACAGGGCGATTTGATTGGCAAGGTCGGGGCATCTGGACGGGCAACCGGCCCGCATCTGGATTGGCGGATCAATGTTGGGGCCGCAAGGGTCGATGCCCAATTGCTGGTACCGCCGATGGAAGACGCCCAAAAGGCGACCGCTGCCAATAATTAATGGGAAACGCATGCCATGAAAAAGCACGGGGCCGTTGCCGCAGGACATGATGTCACCGCACGTGCCGCTGCCCGTGTGCTTGATGAAGGTGGCAACGCGTTTGATGCGGTGATTGCCGCGATGTGGGCGGCCTGTGTTGCCGAGCCGGTTTTGGCATCCCTTGGCGGTGGCGGGTTTGTCATGGCCCGACCAGCCGGGAAGCCACCCAGACTTTATGATTTCTTTGTTGAAACCCCGGTTGAAAAACGCCCGCGCGAAGATTTGGAATTTCAAAGCCGCCTTGCGACTTATGGCAGTGGTGTGACCCAAGAGTTTTATGGTGGTTATGGATCGGCGGCGACACCGGGTATGGTTGCCGGATTGTTCAAGCTTCATGACGATTTGGCAAAATTGCCGATGGCACAATTGGCCGAACCGGCGATCATTGCTGCGCGTGACGGCGTCGTTCTTGATGCGTTTCAGCGCTATGTCATGGGCATTGTAGAACCGCTTTTGGCGTTTTCGCGTGATAGCCGTTCAGTATTTGGCAAGCCCGGATCGACCGATGAAAGCGGGTTTGAACTGCTTGATGAAGGAGATATTCATCGCCAACCCGACTTGGTAGACAGCATTTCCTATTTGGTTCGCACTGGTGCGGATGGGTTTTATCATGGTGATCTTGGCCATGCGTTGGTACGGGAATGTCAGGAGTTTGGCGGCTATCTGACGGCTGAAGATTTGGCGGCTTACCGGGTTTTGATCCGCGATCCGCTTTTGATTGGCGGGCGAAAAGGGCGGTTTGTTTTAAACTCTCCACCGGCATCAGGTGGGGTTTTGGCTGGGTTTGGCCTTAAACTGGCACGGGAAATGGCCTTGGGAACTTTCGGCTCTGCCCGCCATCTTGAAGCCATTTCACGGATCATTCATGCCACGGGGCTGGTGCGCAGCGAGCATGGCCCGTCTTCGGCCATTCTGGCAGATGAGCTTTGCGAACGTTATCGTCTGATGATTGGCGAACATCCGCTTAGCCAAGAAGGAACAACCCATATTTCTGTTGTCGACGAAGAAGGCAACCTTGCCGCTGCGACGATTTCAAACGGGTCATCATCCGGTCGCGTCGTGCCACAAACCGGGATCATGATGAATAACATGTTGGGTGAAGCTGATTTGTTATTGGATGGATTCCATCAATGGCCCTGTGGTGTTCGGATGACGTCAATGATGACGCCAGCCCTTTATTTGGGCGATGACGGAAGTGCTGTTGCGTTGGGGTCAGGTGGATCAAGCCGCATTCGATCAACCATGCTTCAGGTGTTGCTGAATATAGATGCGTTTGACATGACGCTACATGGAGCAGTGGCAGCCCCACGTTTGCATGTTGAAGATGATCTTCTTTCGGTTGAACCGGGATTTGATGTTGCCCTTCTTGATGGGCTTAGCCTTGAAAATCAAAAGCGTTGGGACCGTGAAGATATGTTCTTTGGCGGGGTACACGCGGCCAAGGTCAGCCCCGATGGCGCAAAGTTTTCAGCCGTGGGGGATGCCAGGCGCAATGGCAATCAGATCATTGGCATGCGCGAAAGTGACGCCTGAACGTTCTTGTGAGCGGACCTGTATTGATGGTCCTGCAAGCTGTTTTGAGTGATCCCGGTTAATAAGGCGTAATCACGAGATTTGCGTAGACCGGGCGGACCAGATTGTTTTGCCCATTGCTGACGAACGCCCATTCACGCAAACGTAGCCGTTGGACACCCAAACAATTGATCTGGCTCTGTTGTTTTCGGATGTTTTCGGACTTATCTAACAAGTAGCAGCTGTTCGTATTTCTAAAGGTGGAAAGCGCGGATTATCTCAATCGGCAAGGTTCACTGCATTAAATCAATGCGTGATATTCGAAGATTGGCCGAAATAAAAAAAGAGCCAGAAGGAGGAATGAAGCTGAGCAGTATTCTTTTTGTCGACGACAGCAAGAATGTTCTCTGGGGACTGCGCCGTCGATTGCATTCGACATGCCCGGAATGGGAGACCGCCTTCGCTTCGAGTGGGGCAGAGGCGTTGTCTTTATGCGATCAACGTTCTTTCGATGTGATCGTGACAGATATGAAAATGCCGGGCATGGATGGCGGCGAACTTCTTAAGCAGGTTCAAAATAAGTTTCCCGATACTGCGCGAATTATCTTGTCAGGCTTTTCCGAGGACGAAGCGATTTTGCGGACCTTAGGGCGGGCTCATCGGTATCTTGCGAAGCCATGCGACGACGAGATGCTTATCAATTCAATTCGTCAAATACTTGATGTACGCAGCTTATTGCCGGACCCTCGCATCCGGAACTCTATTGGCAATATCGAGGCACTAGCATCCCCCCCAGATACATATTTACGGCTTGTCAAAGCACTGGAAGACCCGAAAGTCGACAATAAGACGATCTCTGCAATCGTTTCCTCAGATATCGCACTGACAGCTGAAATCCTTAAGCTGACCAACTCAGCATATTTCTCGATGCCGGCGAAAATCACTTCGATTAGCCATGCTGTTCGGATGATTGGGACTGAGACGCTTAAGTCGATCACACTGCTTATGGGGTTGTTCAAAGGGTTCGAAGGCCCCAGTGAAGTTAGTTCGCGGATGTTTACGCTTTGTCACCGATCACAGCAAATCGGCGTTGCCGCTTCGTTAATCGCTGAACATGAAAAATTGGATAAAGAAGTCTGTAGTTTGCTTCCGGCAACGGGAATGCTGAGCCATGTGGGCAGCCTGATTCTCAATCTCAATTATTACGAGGAGATGGAACAGGTTATCGAAATTATGGAACGCAAAAATGTCTCGATTATAGACGCCGAGAAAGAACTGTTTGGTGCAAGCCACCCTGAGATAGGCGCGTATCTGCTTGGGCTTTGGGGGTTTTCCGATCCAGTGATAGAGGCGGTTGCGCATCATCATTGCCCATCAAAACTGGCAGGTAATGAAATGACCGGGTTATCAGCCTTGTATGCAGCCCAGCATTTGACACGTGAATTGTCCATGCCAGAGGTCGAAGAAACAACGATTGATCTTTCCTATCTCAAACGTATTGGAAAGGAAGGTCAGCTTCAGGACTGGTATAAAATAGTCGGTTTGGTTCTTGAGAGTTACAATGAGGGCGGTCGCGAAGAGGGGAAATCATGATGGTGGATCAGCGCATTCTGTTCGTGGATGACGATGAAAACTTGCTTATGGCTTTGCGCCGTCAATTGCGCGGAAAGTTCGATCTTCTAACGGCTGCCGGTGGAAAATCTGCGCTGGAGATGTTCGAAGAAAATTCCATCGCAGTCTGTGTTGCCGATATGCAAATGCCAAATATGAACGGTCTTGAGTTTCTTGAGAAAGTCCAAAAAATAAGCCCTGATACCGTGCGTATTATGTTGACGGGAAATGCTGATCAGGCAACAGCGGTAAATGCCATTAACAAAGGCAGGATTTTTCGTTTCTTCTCCAAGCCATATGAAATGGAGGATTTGGAGAATGCGCTAAACGACGCAATCCGACAGCACCAACTTATTACCGCGGAAAAGACCCTCGTACAGGAAACGCTGGCCGGTAGCGTAAAAGTTCTTACAGATATTATGGCCCAGCTCAATCCAGCCGTGTTTGGCCGGGCGATGAAGATTAAAGGCTGGTGTGACCGGGTTTCCAAGGATCTGAATTATCCCCGCCCGTGGGAGCTGGGTATTGCCGCCCTTTTATATCCGATCGGTATGATTGCTTTGCCACCAGATGTGTTGGCCCGGATGGCAGATGAAAAACCGTTGCAGCCCTTGGAGCGCGACCTTCTGAAACGAACCCCTGAAGTTGGCAGTAAACTTATCGGAAATATCCCACGGCTTGAAGCCGTGGCAGAAATCGTCCACATGCAAAATCGAAATTTTGATGGCAGCGGGTTTCCGGAAAATGGACCGGCAGGTGACGGCATACCGCTAGGTGCGCGCATACTGCGCATCATTCGCGATTTGGCCGAAATCGGAGATGGGCCTCTTCCGACGGACATAGATTTTGATACGTTGAAGCGCCATCAACACCGCTATGATCTTGATCTTTTCATGAAGATTCGCGACTTGATCGGTGTTGTCGATGAAGACGGCGACCTTCCCCCCGAGGGACGGGAAATGGTGGTTCGCATTGCGCAACTCCGTGTAGGAGATTTCTTGATGACGAATCTAGAAACAACTGAAGATCATGTTTTGCTTACACATGGAAATTACATCTCAGAAGTTCAGCTTCAGCGTCTAAGGGTGTTCCAAAAGGCGCATACTTTCAGGGAGCCAGTCGAAATCAAGCGAGGGGTACGCCAGACTGGATAGCCGATCCAATGAAGTTGGCTTGCGGGAAAATCGTGTCAATTCCTGAGAAATGGAAATTCAGGGCTCATTTTCTTGATTTCACTGAATATGAGCGTTCTAGGCTGGGAAAATGCGGTGAGTAAAAAAGAGCAAGACGAAAAAGTTCTCCTTGGCGACCAAGCGGCAGATACGGAGGGCGACGAGCTCCTTGTTGCTGCGCGGGAAATTGATGTGTCTGATGAAGTCAGGGAACAATATCTGGCTTTAATGACTGAGCAGCAAAACCGTCACAGAGAAACCACAGAACGTCTGAAGACGATTTTAGATAGTATCGTTGAAGGTATCTTGATCGTCGATAATGTGGGCACCATACAAGATCACAACAAATCCGCTTCGAAGATATTGCATGACACTGAGGATCATCTGCTTGGCAGCAATGTTGATCGAATGTTCATTGATCGCAAATCGACATCCAGGAACAAGCTTCTTAACCGCTGCATAAATATTCGAAGTGGTGCGTTGCAATATGATTACACAGAAACAATGGCCCGAAGGCTTGATGGTGACAGCTTTCCGATGGAGATCACATTAAGCCCTGCCAATTTCACCGGCGAGATGAGTTATCTGTATATCTTTCGCGACATCACACGGCGCAAAGAAGCAGAAAAGGCACATGAGCGGCTGGAAGGTGAATTGCGCGAAGCCTTGAAGCTGGAAGCTATTGGTCACCTTGCGGGCGGGATCGCCCATGAAATCAATACGCCAAGCCAATATATCCGCGACAATTTGAAGTTTCTGAATGATGGATATGGCGCGTTGTCGCGGATTGTCGGACTTGCGTTGCACACCTTGTGGACCCATAAAAAAGCTCTGCCTGACGGTGCATTTCAGCAATTTGTGAAGCAAATGCGCGATAGCGATGTCGAGTTCTTGCTTGATGAAATCCCCCATGCCACTCAGCAGTCGCTTGACGGGATCAATCAGGTTGCCCAGATCGTTTTGTCGATGAAGGAATTCTCTCATCCAAGCGGAGCGGAGAAAACGGCAACAGACATAAATCGGGTTCTTTCAAACGTTGCTGTGATTTCCAGAAATGAATGGAAGCATTGTGCGAATCTGATCGAAGAATATGATCAGGAAATTCCCCATATCCCGTGTCACGTCAACGAGCTAAACCAAGTTTTCCTTAATCTGATTGTTAATGCATCCCAGGCAATTCAATCTGCGGGGCGACCGGCGGAAGAAGGCGAAATCAAGATCAAGACTGCTTTTCTTGATGACAGCATTCTTGTCAGTATTTCCGATAACGGCACCGGTATTTCTAAGGAAAATAGATCAAAGGTGTTCAATCCATTCTTTACGACCAAAGATGTTGGAAAAGGAACAGGTCAAGGATTGTCCATCACCCATGACATTGTTCAAAAACGTCATGGTGGGCGCGTATGGTTTGAAACTGAAGAAGGAAAGGGGACAACATTTTTTGTGTTGCTGCCCGGAGAAGATCGGGTTGGAGGCGAAGATAAAGCATCGTAGTGCCAGATGGGGATTGTGCTGTAACCCTATCGGATACGCTGAATAACCGCGAATATCAGCGAGAATATTGCGACCAGAATAATGGCGACAGTGGCAATCAGTAAGGCTTGTTTGGTGCGTAACTCGTTGGCTTGTTTTTGCTCGATATAAACAATGACATTTCGGCGAAGCTGATCCATTTCCGGCGCCACATCAAAACCGTTTAGATACAGCGTTGCCCCTGCGCGCGCCAAGAGATCGTTGGTTCTATTCATTTCCTGCGTAAACAGGGCAAACCGTTCTTCAGTATCGGACAGATCACCAATCAGTTCTTCTTCATTCTCGGAGATGTGAGAGATGGTAATAGTGATTTTTGTCAGATTGTTTGCGTCATCATTGATACATTCGGCAAGGCTTTTTCCGCTGTCATTCGGTGCACATTCTACCGGGCGTTCGCCATATTCTTCCAGCGCCTTACGTAAGTGTTCTTTAAGTTGCCGGTCGAGTTCAGATATGCGCACGCGGATATCCCGCGCAGTTTCCTGAATATTATCGTTGTCATGGTCAAGCGCCATGCTTGGCCAAACGATGAAAATCGATCCAGCGACCATTAAACTCAGAATGATCAATAAACGGCGCAAAAAAATGGGGCTCCTGATAGTCTTCGTAAGGGTGGGATAGCGATTGTGCGTGATCAGAGTTCTTATTAAGTTAACGCTCCTAGCCCGATATCAATAAACCTTAGTTCGGCCAGCGTCGATGAACCCAAAGCCACTGTTCGGGGCGTTCGCGGATCCAGGATTCCATTATTGCATTCACATCGGTCATGATGGTTGCGATATCCTTGCGACGATCACCGGTGTTTTCGATATTAAGGGCAGGGTAAAAAGTCATTCGGAAATGCGCACCTTTAAGACGTTCAACACGAACGGGCACGACGGGGGCGTCATATTTCAGCGCAAATTGTGCTAATGCAGTGGGCGTCATCGCATCCCGGCCAAAGAACGGGACTGCAATGCCGTCGTTCATTTTTTGATCGACCAGCATGCAGGCATGTCCGCCTTCTTTCATAAACCGGGTCAGTTTCCGCGCGCCTTCCGGGCCTTTTTTAACCAACTCTCCGCGGAATGTTTTCCGGGCACGGGTAAATAAGCCATCGACCCAAGGATTATCTGGCGCGCGATAGACGCTCATCATGTTCATATCAAGCACGCTGGCAATGCACATGCTGACTTCCCAGTTGCCGATGTGGCCGGTAAAGAACAGCCCTGCTTTGCCGTCCTCTTTGGTTGTGAGGCCATTTTCAATGCCGACAATTTCAATGCGGGGACCGCCAGGGCGCATTTTGTGCAGATGAGGGATTTCAGCAGCCGATCGGCCGAGATGTTCCCACATATCGGCAATGATTTCTTCGATTTCCTCGGCCGATTTTTCAGGAAAGGCGCGCACAAGGTTGTTGCGCGCTTTTTTCGATTGGCCAAGTTTTGTGCCAATTTTCCGCAAAAGCCAGCCGCCAAAATTCGATGCCATATCAACAGGCATTGCCGCAAACAGCCAATAGATCAGATATGCACCAAACCCTTGAAGGGGGTGCGAGATGTATTTTTGTCGCATCTGATAGAAGCTGCTGTTTTTATCCATTGGCAAGTACGGCCTTAACAATCGTCGTAAGCTGATCAGGGTCATCAAACACCAGTCGGATGTCCAGACTGCTTATGGCGTCGCGGCTTTGCATTGGCAAGCGCATCAGGTCTTTTTGTGTGGTGACAAGTGTGGCACCAAGCTGTGATGACTGTGCGTGTAAGGCCGCGATTTCTTGTGCGCTAAAGGCGTGGTGATCATCAAAATCATGGATTTTGACAATTTCAGCCCCCACCTGTTTAAGGCTGTCATAAAACTTTTCCGGACGTCCGATACCGGCAAAAGCCATCACCTTTTGGCCAGAAAACTCCGCACCATTGATTGGTTCGATATGGGCGCGTAATACAGGCACAGACGCGGGGAGGTTTGTGATGAAGCTCGGCGTTTGATCGCCAATCAGAATAATGGCCCGGACTTTTTCAAGACCATTAAGAAGTGGCTCGCGCAGGGGGCCAGCAGGCATGACTTGACCATTGCCGATGCCATAAACGCTATCGACGACGGCAAAGCTGCAATCCTTGATCAGGGATGGGTTTTGTAAGCCATCATCAAGAATAATGGCATCTGCCCCGGCGGCATGGGCGGTTTCAGCACCCAAAAAACGGTCGCGTGAAACCCATGCGGGTCCATTGTGGGCAAGTAAAAGCGGCTCGTCACCAACTTGGGATGCGCTATCACTTTTCAGATCGACGCGATGTGGCCCGGTGATGGATCCGCCGTACCCGCGGCTTACGAAATGTGGTGTGCGGCCAAGGGCGGTCAAAATATTGAAAAGCTCGATAGCTGTTGGCGTTTTCCCAGCACCGCCAACCGTAAAGTTCCCGACACAAAAAACCGGACATCCGGGATGACGGGCCGTGGTCGTCAAATGACGAATGTATGTACCAGCGCGCCACAGTGCGGAAAGCGGGCTTAGAAGTGTGGGGATAATCCCATCATGCTGCCAAAAGCGCGGGTCACGCATGATCGACCTCGATAATTGCCTTTTCGGTCATGATCGGGCGCAGCGCATCAAGGGTGCGATCAAGAACCTCTGCCTTGGAATTTGCATAAGCAAGGCCTGCATCAGCAATCTTTTGAGCTGTTGCGCTGTCGCGTAATAATGCACCAATCTGACGTGCAAGATCAGCGCCATCTGCTGCGGGGCGACAGGCGCCTGCGCTGCGCATTTCTTCGCTGATGGTGATGAAGTTGCTCATATCCGGGCCATGCAATATCGCACAGCCAAGTCTGGCGGGTTCGAGCGGGTTTTGACCGCCTTTTGCAAACATGGTTTTGCCCATGAAGCAAATCGGTGCAATCCGGTAAAACAAGCCAAGTTCCCCGATGGTATCGGCCAGATAAATATCGGTTTCAGGCGTAATAGCGTGGTCAAGGCTGCGGCGCGACACCTGTAACCCTTGTGCAATCAAGTCTGCTTCGATGTCATCCGCACGGTTTGGATGACGCGGAACGACGATGGTCAAAAGACCATTATGTCCCGTGATCAGTTCCTTGTGAACGTCACCAGCCATACGTTCTTCACCGTCAAACGTGCTTGATGCCAACCAAACCGGGCGCGTGCCGATCTGTTCGCGCAATGTTGTGAGTTTTGCATCATCAGCCGGAAGCGGCGGGGCTGCGAACTTTAAATTTCCCGCAGTTTTTACATATGTTGCACCCAGACTTTCAAACCGATCGGCTTCTTCTGAACTTTGCGTCAGGATCAAATCGAACGCAGCAATGACCGGGCGAATGAAGGACGGAAAGCGCGAATACCCCTTAAAGCTTTTTCCCGAAATTCGACCATTTAGCAGAACCAGCTTCACACCGGCCTTTTTCGCCTTGGTCAGCATGTTTGGCCACAGATCACTTTCAAGCCAAAGAGCGACGTCGGGTTTCCAGTGATGAAGAAAACGCGCAACACTGACCTGCCGATCAATCGGGATGAATTGATGGATCACCCCACTTGGCAAGCGGTCATGCATGAGGGCGGCAGAGGTCACCGTACCTGTGGTAACAAGTACTGAAACCTCAGGATAACGTTGTCTAAGTTCATCAATTACCGGCAGGGCTGATAAGGACTCACCGACACTTGCACCGTGTATCCAGACAAGTTTGCCTTTTGGACGCAGTGCACTGGGATGGCCGAACCGTTCGCCAATCCGACCCGGGTCCTCTTTGCCGCGGTTCTTCCGACGGTTGAGATACAGGTAAAGAGCCGGGCCAAGCAGGCGTGTCGCCGCACGATAGGCGTAAAACAGGCTCATCTATCCGTTTTCCCCCGCGGCGATTGCGGATCTTTTTTGTTTGGGAAGTTCATCCAGACCTGCTGGTGGGATTGCCTCAAGACCAAGGGTAAGATCAGTTTCCTGGGTTAATTTGGTCAAAGCATTTTCAAGTTCAAGACGTTTGGCCTCAATCCCGGCATCATCAAGTGTGCGGTCGACAAAAATCGGCTCACCCCAGCGAAAAACGCCGCGCGTAAATGGCAAGGGCAGAATAAATCGGTCCCAACTGTTATATACTTTGCGGCGGCTTGCGGAATAGGTCAGCGGGAAAATTGGTACTTCGGCCATACGTGCGGCCTGAATGGTCCCGTCAGATGCGCGCATACGCGGACCACGGGGACCATCCGGGGTCATGCCGACCACGTGACCTGCTTTTAATGTTTTGAGAATCCGGCGCAAGGCCGCGGCACCGCCTTTGCCTTTGCCGGTGGACCCGGCAATGGTGCTGATGCCGAAATGGGTAATCGTGCGTGAAATGATTTCACCATCCCGGTGCGATGAAATCAGCATATTCATTGGCCGATCCCCGGCAACCGCACGCCACGTATAAGGCAGCATCAATAACCGTTGATGCCAAAAGGCGATGATAAACGGTTTGCCTTCGGCAAGATATCGCGACGGGTTTTCGCCGCCTTCCGTCTGCCAACGACCGGTCAAGCGAACCAGACGCATATAGCCGGCTGCAAGCCAGCACAATGTGCTACGCATGGTTTCGCTTTTGATGATGCGTTTATGCCACTGCACGCCCGTAAACCCTGAAATTACCCGGATCAGTTTTCGTTTTCGTCTGAGAATTGCAGATTATAGAGGTTCGCATAAGCCCCCCCAAGTGCAAGCAATTCTTCGTGTTTGCCTTGCTCCGTTACCCGGCCATTATTGACCACACAGATTTTGTCTGCGTCAATAATGGTCGACAGGCGGTGTGCGATGACAAGGGTTGTACGACCTTTCATCAACTCGGCCAATGCACCCTGAATATGACGTTCCGATTCTGTATCAAGGGCAGATGTTGCCTCATCAAGCAGCAAGATTGGCGCATTTTTCAACATTGCACGGGCAATGGCAATACGCTGGCGTTGGCCACCTGAGAGTTTGACACCGTTTTCACCAACAATGGTGTCATAGCCCTGTTCAAGTTGCAGGATAAAGTCATGGGCGGCTGCATGGCGGGCGGCGTCTTCGATTTCGGCATCGGTCGCGCCTGCGCGGCCATAGGCGATATTGGCCCGGACCGTATCGTCAAACAGGGTGATTTCCTGACTGACCAATGCGGTGGATTTACGCAGGCTATCAAGCGTCACATTACGAATGTCCTGACCATCAACAGTGATCGCACCGTTATCAATGTCATAGAACCGCGGGATCAAGTTCAGGATGGTGGATTTACCCGCACCTGATGGCCCGACAAGGGCAACGGTTTCACCCGCTTTGATTTCAAGGTCAATGTCGCGAAGGGCTGTGATTTCCGGGTTATAGGCAAAGGACACATTGTTGAAATTAATGTTCCCACCCGAAATGTTCAGCGCTTTTGCGTCCGGCGCATCTTTAATTTCCGGTTCAAGATCGAGAACCATAAAGACGCGCTGGGATGCCGCAAGACCCGATTGCAAGCTCATATTGATATTTGCAAGGCGCTTAACCGGCTCATAGGCCAAAAGAAGGGCTGTGATGAACGAAAAGAAGCTGCCCGGGTCGCTTGCGCCATCAATTACGCGGCTCCCGCCGTAAATGATGATGCTGGTGATGGCCGCACCGCCCAAAGTTTCCATGATGGGGGATGAACGCGCACTGACCTTTTGTGCCTTGAAGCTCAGATTGAAAACCGTCTCAACGAGTTTTTCCATGCGGGAACATTCGTATGGTTCCATGCCATAGGCTTTTACATGGCGGACACCTTGGAAAGTCTGTTCAAGCAGGGTGGCAAATTCACCAATTTGTTGTTGGGTATTGGCCGAAACCTTGCGCATGCGCTTGCCCAGTCGCGCAATCGGCAAAATGGCCGCAGGAAAAACCGTAAAGGCGATGATGCCGAGCTGCCAGTCTTGATAAAACATAACGCCGATCAGGACGATCGCGGTGAGTAAATCCTTACCAAACCCGGTTAGCGCAACAGAAACAGCAGCGCGCATGGATGAGATGTCGCTGGTGAAGCGCGTGATTAGCTTGCCGGTATTGGTGCTATGGAAAAATCCAATGTCGAGACGGATTACATGGGCGTAAAGCTTGTTTTGAATATCGGCAAGGATGCGACCGCCGACATAGCTCATCAAAACGGACTGGCCGTAATTGGCAAAGCCTTTAAGGGCAAAAGAGAACAGAACCGCAGCACCAACCGGGATGAGCATTGCAGAGTTCTTTTTGACAAAGACCTCGTTGATGACAGGATCCATCAAATACGCATATCCGCCCGTCGCACCTGCCATCAGGGCCATACAAATCAATGCGAGAACAATTTTGCCGAGATAGGGGGCTACTGCGTCCTGAACAATGCGTTTGACCATCGGCCAAGTCCGCCAGTGTTCAGTCGTGTGGTCCATCGGATTGTTTCGCAATGATTTCTTCCTGGTCGTTCGTGCCATTTCCGATTGTATCGGATTGATACTATCTATATGGATATGGTTTCAAAATTAGATTCATAATCACGCGCTGTTGCTAACATGCCCGGACATAGGCGGCAAGCCAGAGGAGACGTGTGACGGACACAAAATCGGTCTGCTGGTCCGCAGATGACGAAGAGCGACATATAAGACAAATAAATGAACGAGCAACTCCACGCACTTGTCGAATATACAATAGCCCAAGGTGTCAGCGCGCGCGTTTTTGCATTGCGTTGGGAAAATCGCCGTATCTGGGTCAAACAGGCTATTCCAGCAAAGCAAAAAGTCTGGCATCGAATACAGCGATTTCTCGCCAATATTACAGGCATTGCCCTGTTGCGCCCAACGGTGTCGGCCGGTGGGCAGGTCGGCCTTGAAGACGAGGCTAAGGCACTGCAGAAACTTGCAAGCCAAGGGGTTCTTGTTCCAGATATTGTTGATGTCGGACCGAACTGGCTTGCTATTGGTGATAATGGCGGCATTTTACAAACACGCATCGAAGAAGACTTGCGTGTTCAGAATGGAGCATCAGTCGAAATGCTTGTCGGTGCTGCTGCGATGGCGTTGGCAGGTTTGCATCAGATAGGAATGGCGCATGGGGCACCGTTGCTTCGCAATATGACCATTCGCGAAGATGGTCAGATCGGTTTTATCGATTTCGAAGAAGACCCAACAGCGCGTATGCCCCTAATTGATGCACAGGCCCGTGACATATTGCTGTTCATTTTTTCAATTCAGCGTGAATTGAAAAACCATCCCGAATTGCTGCGGACAGGGTGGCGCGCCTATGTCAGCGCTGTAAGCAACGATGCGCCGCAGCTTGTGCCGCTTGGCAAAGTGATCGGGATATTGCGACCGGTTTATGTGATGCTAAGACCATTCCGTCAATGGTTGGGAACAGATGCGCTAAATGGTCTATTGGCATATCGGACGTTAAGCAACAGCCTCCGCCCGCAGTAGGGCGGCCAGGCACCGCTGATCGCCAGCACGTTATTGTGCTGGCTGACCAATTGGCTGCGTGTTGGCTGGTTCTGATGTTTCATCATCAGTTTGGCTTTTGGCCCCTGCGCTAATGTGTTGTGTTGCATCATCAACCGAGATTGGGGTGGCTTCAACGCCGTCGAACCCACCGGAAAATGGTGCCAGATTGTGCAGGAACTGGCTGGCGGAATTATGCCAGCTATATTGTTCGGCCAAAGCACGGGCATCTTCGCTTTTAAGCTCCAGCGCGGCCATCGCAGCTTCACGAAGGTCGGCATCAATGGCACCTGCCTTTGTGTTGCGGACAATGTCGGCTGGCCCCTGAACCGGGAAAACGGCAACAGGGGTGCCTGATGCAAGTGCTTCTAGGATGACAAGGCCAAACGTGTCGGTCTTGCTGGGGAAAACAAACACATCAGCAGACGCAAAGGCGGTTGCCAGTTCTTCGCCGATTTTTTTGCCGAGAAACTGCGTGTTGGGGTATTTGCCCTTTAGCTCGTTTAGCTGCGGGCCATCGCCGACGACGAATTTTGTGCCGGGCAAATCAAGGTCGAGAAAATGACCAATATTCTTTTCAACCGCAACCCGCCCAACAAACAGCCAATGCGGTTTTGGAAAGTCACCAAAACTTGCTTCTGGTCTTGGACGAAACAGGTTTAGGTCAACCCCGCGTGACCAGATATGAAGATTGTTAAATCCCCAATCTGAGAGTTCCTGCTGCAGGCTTTCGGTTGCAACCATGACCGATCGTGATTTCGAATGGAATTTCCGCATGCCGCGATAGGAAATCGAAAGCGGCAAGCGCATCCGGGCATGGATATATTCCGGAAAACGGGTGTGATAGGCCGTCGAAAACGGCAGGCCTTTTTTAAGGCAATAGGCACGTGCTGCCTGACCTAATGGACCTTCGGTCGAAATATGAATCGCGACCGGATGTAATGCCTCGATCATTTTGGCCATCTTGCGTTTGGCAAACAATGCCAAGCGGATTTCCGGATAGGTCGGGCAGGGAATGGTTTTAAACTGATCGGGCGAGATGACATGAACGTCATGCCCCATCTCGCCCAACTCGCCACGTACGGTTTCAAGGGTACGGACAACACCGTTGACCTGTGGATACCAGGCATCGGTTACGATCAGTATTTTCATGCAGTCTTTCCAATCGGTGCATCATTGCGTTTTTGGGATGCATTTGATGCGGAATTGCCCGAAGCATGGGCGATACGGAACATGGAAATCAGTTTGCCAAGGCCGAGTGACGGTGCACTGGCAGCATCGCGGCCGGGCGTGGAATGGGTCATGGCCATCTGGCGCATTTCCGCCCAATGGAGCAGTTCGAGCTTGCCATCCATGTCTTCGACAAGGGCAGTACAGCTTTCGACCCAGTCACCGTCATTGCAATATAAGACATCGCCGATCATGCGTTTTTCAGCGTGATGGATATGCCCGCATACCACCCCGTCCACCTTGCGTTTGGCGGCTTCGTGGGCGACGGCATTTTCAAAATTGCAGATGAATTGAACCGCATTTTTCACCCGGTTCTTCAGATAGGCCGATAAAGACCAGTATCCATAACCAAGGCGACGGCGAACGCCGTTATAATAGCGGTTAAGCATGATGGCGAAGTTGTAGGCCGTATCGCCAAGATAGGCCAACCACTTGGCATATTTGACAACGCCGTCAAATTCATCGCCGTGAATGACCAAAAGGCGTTTACCATCGGCTGTTTCGTGGATGTCGTTCATTTTGACTTCGACATGCCCGAACGTCATATCAACGAACTCACGGGCAAATTCATCATGGTTTCCCGGCACAAAGACGACTTTGGCGCCATTTTTTGCCTTATCCATGATTGTGGTAATAACAGCATGATGACTTTCCGGCCAATGCCAGCTTTTCTTAAGCCGCCAGCCATCAATAATGTCACCGACCAGATAGTAAGTGTCTGCCGTTACTTCATTGAGGAAATCCAAAAGAAGATCTGCCTGACATCCACGTGTCCCCAAATGGACGTCTGAAATCCAGACCGTGCGGTAATGCGGTTGCAGCGTCATCGCTGTCATTGCCGCTCCTCCGTATCCTGCCAAAAGGATGGCTGGAACCCGACGGTTTAAAACGCCGAATACTGTCCCCAACCAGTATCGGTTTAAAATAAAACGCGCGAATATATAACCCGTTCACAGAAATTTCGCAGTTCTGTAAAGCAACTGTTACATATTTTCTTTCATATGGTAGTGCGTATGTATGATTTATTTCGGTTTTATTTCGGAAGTATGTTCTGAATGACCCATGCCGGTGTGACTGTGATTTTCAATCCGCGTGCGGGTGGTAATAAACAACGGTTCTTGTCCAAGATTCTGCAACATGCCGGGGTCAAGGTGGAGTTATTGCAAACCACCCATCCGGGACATGCCCGTGAACTTGCCCGGAAAGTCCGCGCCCATCAGCGATTGTTCGTTGCGGGCGGGGATGGGTCGCTTAACGAAGCTTTGAATGGTTTGCTTGATGCCCAAATTGAAGGGCATGAGGTGCCGCCACTTGGCGTTATTCCGCTTGGCACGGCCAATGTTTTGGCCGTTGAGGTCGGACTGGAACGCAAAGCCAAGGCAATTGCCGACTATATCAATAATCCCGGCATGGTTTGGGTGCGGCCCGGATTGGTTAATGGGCGAGCCTTCTTCCTGATGGTTGGTATGGGGGCAGATGCCGATACAGTTGCCAATGTGTCGCTTAAGCTTAAACGCATGATTGGCAAAGGCGCTTATGTTCTTGAAGGGTTGCGCAATATCATCTTTCCGCGGCACCGGGATTTTGAAGTCAATATTGGACGGGAAAATTACCGGGTTTCTGGCGTTGTTGTAACCCATGCCCAGCATTACGGCGGGGAATTTATTATCTCGCCAACCGCCAATCTTACCGATAACGGGTTTGATGTGGTTTTGATGCCCGGTAATGGCGTTGGGGCGCTGTCACGTTATGGCTTGGCCTTGACCCTTAATCGTTTGCATGAACAAAGCGATGTTTCGGTCGTGCGGGCCGAACGTATTACGATCACCAGTCACTGTGGCCCGGCCCCATTGCAGATTGATGGCGAAAGTGCGGGTAAACTTCCATGTGAAATCAGTCTGTCGCCCTATCCGGTACGGCTGATGGTACCCCAAGCATATGCAAAGGCTGCGGCTGGTGAAGTTGAAAATATAACAGCCCCGCTTCAGATTGCTGCCGACTAAGCACTTGCTCGCATCGTATTGAACTAGAATTAGAAATTGTTGCAGTAAATGCGATGCTATTCTTGCCCGTCAGGCAGTTTCAATAATCACATATTTTATTTTTTCATTGTGAATCAGTTAAAAAATAGTCACGTGAATAGTGATTTATCATCAATGTTTTATTTCGGGACAGCCTATTCAATAGGATTGGTATTTTGTTTCCGTAAGGATAGGTATTGAGAGTTTATATTCTTTTGAATAGGAAGTGCTATTCGTACCGGTCTTATACTTATATTTAAATAAAACAATGTTGTTGCCCTTTTTAGTGCATGTCACTGTACCCAAGTAAAAGAAGTGCAGACATTGGCAGTTTTAGCTGATGACTAGTTCAAGATGAACTTATGAAGGCTTGGAGGCGACTATAATGAATGCGGCTGTTCTGGCATCTAATCCGGATACCGGTTTTTGGACCAATTTACGTGTTCGAACCAAAATACTCACTGGCTTTGGTTTCGTTCTGGTCGTGCTGATTTCAGCGCTGGCGTTTGCCTATTATAGTTTTGTTCAAGTTTCTCATGATGTGGATGAATATGCGATCCATGTCGAAGAGGCATCGCTTGTCGCGCAAATTGAAAGCAAGTTCTTACGCTTTAGCGCCCATGCACGGGAATTTGCAAATACCGGTCATCAGGAAGAAGCCGACAAGGTTTTTAACCTTGGTAAAGAAATTTCCCCATTATTGGTAGAAGCGGAAACACGGTTTCTATCGGACGAACATCGTGACCGAATAAAGCATATTGCCGACGCATTTGATCGCTTTATGGTCAGTTTTGTTGAGGCCAAGAAGCTTTCGGATAGATATCACGCTGACATCATTGAACGTATGGAACCAGACGGGATCAAAGTGGTTGCTGATTTGGACCAGATTGTCGCGCACGCAGGGGAGCGTGGTGACATCGAAATGCTAAAAAAGGCAGTGGCTGCGCGTGAGCATGCACTGCTTGCACGGTTATATTCCAACATTTTGATTGGTCGGCAGGATGATAGTTTTGGTGACAAGACCAATGCCGAGTTTTCAGCACTCGAAACCCTGCTAAGCGATCTTGATGCTTATATGTCGGTTGAAGATGACAAGCGTGTGTTGCGGGACGCAGTGACAGTTTTCAAGGATTACCGTGAAGTGTTTCAGGGGATCCGCGCAGACGAATTGGCGATTGCAGAAACGATCAATGGATCAATGAAAAAGGCGGGCGAGGAGATTACAGCCGACGCCGAAGCCCTAAGGTCAGCGTTGACAACAATTGAGCATAACATCTTTGAGAAAGTGATTGCCGAGATACTTTTGGCGGAGATGGAAATCCTGATCGCATCGCTGGTGGGGGGGATTGTCGGAATGCTGATTGCGTGGAGGCTTGGCAACCGGATTGCCAGACCGATCATTGCGATTTCTGCAATCATGCGCAAACTGGCCGATCATGACCTGACAGTAGAGGTTCCCGGTCAGCAACGCCGGGACGAAATCGGTGAAATGGCATCGGCTGTCCAAGTGTTCAAAGTCAACGCCATTCGCAATGATGAACTTGAAGCCAAGGCCATTGAAGATGAAAAACGTGCCAAGGAAGCCCAGCGTGTTTTCATGAATAACACAGCCGATACTTTTAATTCCGATGTCGGGCAAATCATCGAAACGGTTGCGTCGGCCGCTGTCGAACTGCAGGCAACAGCAGATGCTATGTCGCGGCTTGCGAGTTCTGCATCTGAGCAAACAATTACGGTTGCTTCGGCAACTGAGCAGGCCAGCGGGAATGTGCATTCTGTCGCCTCAGCAACCGAGGAGCTAAATACCTCGATCGAGGAAATCAATCGTCAGGTGGTTCATTCATCGGATGTGGCGCGAAATGCCGTTGAACAAGTCAGCCAGACCCGCGATGAAATGAAAGAACTGGTCAGCGCGTCTGAAAGCATTGCCGCGGTACTTGAAATGATTTCAACGATTGCTGATCAAACCAACATGCTGGCACTTAACGCGACGATAGAAGCCGCGCGTGCGGGCGAAGCTGGTCGTGGTTTTGCCGTGGTTGCCAACGAGGTCAAAAACCTTTCCGAGCAAACGACAAAAGCCACCGAAGAAATCGCCAGCTATATCGAAAACCTGCAGTCACGGACCGGCAGTGCAGTTGGCCAGATTGACGCAATTGGCAAGACCGTTGGCGAGATGGATGCGATTATCGCAACCATTTCTGCTGCGATCGAAGAACAAACTGCTGCCACCCGTGAAATTGCTTTCAATGTTGAACAAGCTGCTACCGGAACCACGGTTGTAAGTTCCAATATTGCAACTGTCAGCACTGCGGTGAATGAAGCAGGTTCTGCCTCAGCCGAGGTTCTAACCGCGGTCAGTATGTTGTCGAAAAACTTCACGACCCTCAAAGGTGCGACCAGCAATTTTGTAAATACTATTCGGTCATCCTAGTGCAATTGGCGCTAATGGCGCTAAGGTCACGAAAGTAAGCCCCAATAACAACAACACCCGGTCAAGGTTTTGACCGGGTGTTGTTGTTTAAAACCTTTTTGGCCTTGGGCAATTGATCAAGGGATTGATCAGGTCATATGAGGGGTTATTGCCCGGCCAATGTCATGCCATCAATGCGCAATGTCGGTGCATTGGTGCCGTATTTGAACGTAAGATCGCTTGCGGGCACCACTGTCTTGAACATTTCTTTGAGGTTACCGGCAACGGTGATTTCCGAGACCGGATAGGCCAGTTCACCATTTTCAATCCAATAGCCTGAAGCACCACGTGAATAGTCACCGGTGACACCATTCACACTGCTGCCGATCAGATCGGTGATGTAAAGGCCGGACTTGATGTCCTTGATCATGTCTTCGGGGGAAATGGTACCCGGTTCCATATACAAGTTGGTGGTCGACGGACCCGGAAGGCTTCCGGCACCGCGCGATGCATTGCCGGTCGATTTCAAACCCAACTGACGGGCAGAACGCAAATCCATGATCCATGTTTTCAGAACGCCATTTTCGATCAGGTAGCGTTTCTGGTTGGCAACCCCTTCGGCATCGAACGGTTTGGATCGCAGGCCCCGTTTGCGGTGCGGATCATCAATGATGTTAATATGCGGGGCAAAGATTTCATTGCCCATGGCATCAAGCAAGAAGCTGGTCCCGCGCGCGATGCCCGATCCATTGATCGCACCAGAAAGATGACCAACGATTGAGGCTGAAACACGTGGGTCGTAAATCACAGGCACCTGTGTGCTTTTGACCTTCCGCGGATTTAGGCGGCGCAGCGTCTTTTCAGCAGCTTTTTTGCCGATATCGACGGGATTGCGAAGATCGGTCGAAAAGACCGCGCTATCATAATCATAATCGCGTTCCATTGCCGTGCCGGTTCCGGCAATAACCGAAACGGAAATATGGCTACCGGATCCGGCATAGGAATTGGCAAAGCCGTTGGTGGCTGCCAGCGTAATCTGATGGCGGCCCCAACCCGCCTCAGAACCCTCGGAATTGGTGATCCCTTCGGCTGAACGTGCGGCTTCTTCGCAGGCGGTGGCCCACTCGATCAGTTTTGCCTGATCAACTTCGCCCGGTTCGCACAGTTCAAGCACGTCAACATCAAACGTTTCGGCAAGTTCAGACGGGTCTGCAATCCCGCAATAGGGGTCTTCGGGGGCGTTTTTCGCCATGGCAACCGCGCGTTCGACAAGCTCGTTAAGGGCACTCTCGCTGGTGTCAGATGACGAAACAACAGCCTGTTGTTTGCCAATCAGCACACGTAGGCCAAGGTCGGCTCCTTCGGAACGTTCAAGCTTTTCCATTTTGCCAAGGCGCTGGGCAACTGAAAGCGACGTTCCTTCGACATAGACGGCATCTGCGTCATCGGCACCGGCCTTTTTTGCGCGCGCAAGAAGATCGTTGATGCGATCAAGTGTCATGTCGGTTTTGGGCATGGAGGCTCCCTTGTCTCAGAATTGATTTCTTACGTTATAGGGGGCATGAACGTTTTCGCATAGACCCGAAACAAAAAGCTGCTTTGGGTCTTTAATTCCTGCCGTGTTTCAGAGGTGGCAGGGCAATGGCCGACTGGCAAGGTCCCGACAATTAAAGATTTCAGATGGCTTTCTGTTATAGTTGAACAAACACGCGCTAAAAGCGCCAGATAAGCGGGAACGTAATGAAAGCGCAAAAAATTCTTTCCGGGTTTGGTATCGCCTGCCTGATCGGATTTACCGGTCCGGCATCGGCAGATGACAGCAAGGCTGTGATGCATGGCTGGGATGAAAATGGTGTTTGGGAACTGAACGCAGATGGCAACGCCGATCCGGTATCAAGTGCGCAGTTCTATAGCGAGATGCGCATTCAGGGTGGGCAGCAGGCCAGAAATTACCGCCATCAGATGCTAACAGGTGATTTTACCTGTGATGGCGTGTTTGACCGGATTGCCGGATGGGTTGATCTTGATAACCCGGAAGGTCCGTTTTTTGCGATGCTATTTGTCACGAACCACGGCGGCAAGGCGCAAAGTGAACTGCGCTATATCCCGTTTGAGCAATCCGAACAGTTTGCCTTATGCATTTATGACGAAACCGCCCCGCCGGTTATGAGCTGGCAAGAAAATAGCCTTGAATTCATGGCGGAAGTCGTTGGCGATGAAAAGCTGTGTAACTTTGCCATCCGGGTCGATGATTTCATGTGTGATGCGCCGCAATTCTTCTATTCCGAAAAAACAGCAGGAAATGACGACCACTGGTTATTTTTCCGGAATTGACGTTGTATGTAGTACGTGATACGTATAATTTATGATCAAGAGCTTCAAATGCAAGGCAACGCAAGATTTGTTCAATGGTTCGGGCGTTGCAAAATGGCTGCGCCCAATTGAAAAGCCAGCCCTTCGCAAATTGGATATGCTTGATTATGCAACTGCGATACAGGATTTGCGTGTGCCGCCGGGGAATCGTCTTGAGGTGCTTCGAGGTAGCCGAAAGGGTCAGCACAGTATCCGTATAAATGATCAGTGGCGGATTTGTTTTTACTGGTCCAAGGACGCAGCGGAAGAAGTTGAGATTGTTGACTACCACTAAGCAGGAAAGAATCCTCAAGAAGGAATGATTATGCGAATCAGAACATCGCCTGGTGAGATACTGAGTGAAGAGTTCATGAAGCCATTGTCTTTGAGCGGGAATGAGCTGGCACGACGGTTAAAGGTGCCGGCCAACCGTATTAATGACATTGTGCGCGGCAGACGGGATATCTCCGCGGACACGGCACTAAGGTTGTCACGTTACTTCGGTACCTCCGCGCAATTTTGGCTCAATGCACAGACTGCTTATGACCTATCTGTGGCGCAGAATGACATAGGCACGAAAATTGAGGCGGATATCGAACCGCACGCGGCATAGTTCTTCTACAGAACGAAAAATTACAGCGGTGATATTGACGTCCAATTATCGGAGCCACTTCACCGCTGCTATCCTTGCTATTTCCAGATTTTCTTACCCGACCCGGGCAGGCCATAGCGGTCCCATTTTTCATCAACACGGTTGATGATGTCATCTTCCATGTAAATCTTTTCGCCCCATTCGCGGTTGGTTTCGCCGGGAAGTTTGTTGGTGGCATCAAGTCCAAGCTTGCCGCCAAGGCCGCTGACGGGGGATGCGAAGTCAAGATAATCAATCGGGGTATCGGTGATGGTCGTAATGTCGCGCACCGGGTCCATCCGGGTTGAAATCGCCCACATGACGTCTTTCCAGTCGCGCACATCAATGTCGTCATCCACCACGATGACAAATTTCGTGTACATGAATTGACGTAGGAACGACCAAACCCCCATCATCACGCGCTTGGCATGACCGGCATAGGCCTTCTTCATTGATACCACTGCGATGCGATAGCTGCATCCTTCTGGCGGCAACCAGAAATCGACGATTTCGGGGAATTGCTGCTGCAAAAGGGGGACGAAAACATCGTTTAAGGCTTCGCCCAAAACGGATGGTTCATCTGGCGGACGTCCGGTAAAGGTCGAAAGATAGATCGGGTCTTTGCGCATGGTGATTGCGGTGACGGTAAAGACCGGGAAATCTTCGACCGAGTTATAATAGCCAGTGTGATCGCCATATGGCCCTTCAGGGGCATATTCATCAAGCGATACGTAGCCTTCCAGAACGATTTCGGCTGTTGCCGGGACTTTCAGCGGAACGGTTTTACAATCGACCAGTTCAACCTTTTCCCCGCGCAGCAACCCGGCAAACTGATATTCTGACAGGGTGTCAGGAACGGGTGTGACGGCGGCCAAAATCGTTCCCGGATCGGCGCCAAGTACAATGGCGGCTGGCAGCGGATCAGGTTTTTCTTTTTTCCAGCGGGCATGATGCTGTGCGCCACCGCGATGTTTTAACCACCGCATGATGGTTTTGTTTTTGCCCAACACCTGCATGCGATAGATGCCAAGGTTAAATACATCGCGCTTATCGCCGCCCTTTTCCCCGGCGGTCGGACCTTGGGTAACAACCAGTGGCCAGGTAATCAGCGGGGCGGGTTCGCCAGGCCAGCACGATTGAACCGGAATTTTCGCAAGATCAATATCATCGCCTTCAAGCACGATTTCCTGACACGGCGCCTTTGATACCGTTTTGGGCTTCATCGCCATAACGGTTTTGGCCAGCGGCAGCATCGAAAAAGCTTCGCGAAGGCTTGCAGGTGGTTCGGGCTGTTTAAGGAAGGCCAGCGTTTCGCCAACTTCACGCAGTTCTTCGGGTTTGCGGTTCATACCCGCCGCAACCCGGTCAACCGTGCCAAACAGGTTTACCAGAACCGGCATGTCATATTTCTTGCCATCATCCCCGACAACATTTTCAAACAAAACCGCCGGGCCGCCTTCGGCCAAAAGGCGTGTTTGAATTTCAGTCATTTCAAGGTTGGGGGAAACCGGTTCGGTGACCCGGACAAGACGGCCGGTCTTTTCCAGCGCATCCATGAAGTCACGAAGGGATTGATAGGGCATGGCACCTGTCATCTGCAAAGCATTAAAACATCTTTGTCTTCATACGCCGTGGCGGGCGATGGGACAACCTTGCTGTTGCCACTGTGATAATGTGAATGAGTTTGAGCCCAAAAACAAAGGTTTGTAACTTTGCCATCCTCTCCCCAAATGAAGACAGGATGCTGCGTTGCATAATTTTGCGGTTTTGGTTGGCGCATCATTTGGTTATACATGGATTAGATTATGAGTCGCGTGGCCCACATCACGCGCTTGGGCAACTTACCAAAAACATGAAGGACGCACAGATGGCCAAATATTGGGTTATCGGGGGCACCTATCAGGATACCGGTTTTGATCAGCCTATCGGCGAAGAAACTAAAATTGGTCCGTTTGGCAGCTTCGAAGACGCGGAAAAGCATTGGTCGAAAATGGCCTGGCAGTCGGTTGATGACGCAAATTCGCGTTATCGTGTTGAACGGCTTGAAGAATACTGGGTTGTTGGTGGTGAATATGAAACCACCGAGTTTGAAAAACCGGTCGGCGGCGAAGAAGAACGCCACGGCCCGTTTGCAACCTTTGAAGATGCTGAAAAAGCTTGGTCCAAATTGGCATGGCAGCATGTTGATAACTGCAATTGCCGTTATCGCGTTGTCGAAGGCTAAGCCAGAAAGACCGAACCATGTTTTCGTTATCTGAGGCGCAGATGATCACGGACCCCGTGTTGCGCGAACAGATCGAACATCATCCACGCGCGCAGGATCTCCTGCGCGCGTTTTTGTATCCCTACGTTGCACCTGATCATGATTTTTTGTTCAAAGCCGGACAATCCATTCGGATGGAAATGGCGGATGCCCACCATCTGTCACGGGGGCGAACCCCGGTTTTGGCCGTCGGGTCAAATCGTGCGCCGGTTCAATTGACCCGCAAATTTACCCATCAAAATATTTCCGATGAAATCCCGGTCACTCATGGCTGGATCGACAATCATGATATTGTCTATTCCGCCCATATGACGGGGTATGGGGCGTTTCCGGCAACTCTTGCGCCATCGCCAGGAACACGGGTGCGGATCGCGATTACCTGGCTGACTCCCCGACAACTTGGCCATATGCATGTCACGGAGTCTGTTCCGGCGCATTACAGCTTTCAACAGCTTCATGGGCGCGACATCGACCTTGATTGCGGGCTAAGTCCCGATCATGTTGGCATCTATCAATCGGTTAGCGGTCACGTCTTTGGCGCAGGTGAAACCTTTGCCCTATCGGCAGTCAAGGCAAAGGCGCGTCGTTTCAAGGCGCTAAGCCAGTGGGACATGATCCAGCATGTCGGAAAGCTGGTTGGATATGCCAATAGTCCGGCCTTTGTCCTGCGGGCGATTGACGATGTAACGTTTCGACGTTCGATCCTGTCGCCGGACTAGAATCCATACGAAGCGGGTTCTAGGGGCGATCACGGTCCGGTAAAAGCTGCCAGATACGGGTGAATTTCGTTTCGGTATCTTCGACAGCAACATCAACCGGAACGTCATAGGTTTCCAGTTCATCAATATTGTGCGTCGGGGCGTATGTGCGGCCCGGATCGGCAAGGATCACCCGTGTGCCAAGCCGGGCTTCGGCCATCAACCATTGCAGGACAGAATTTGCCATATCCTGTTGATAACAAACATCGCCGGCAAAAATCACATCCCAACGTTTTTTTGGTGCACTTGTGCCGACAAAGTTTTCGATCGTGGTGGCAAACTCAACGCCATTATGGGTGGCATTCAAACGGGTTGCTGTGATTGCCACCGGATCAATGTCATTTGCCAATATCTCCGCAGCATCGGCCATGACACAGGCAATCGCCTGCATGCCCCCACCGCAGGCAAAATCAAGAACGCGCTTGCCGCGCACCATTTCCGGGTGATCGAGAATATAGCGCGTGATGGCCTGCCCACCGGGCCATGCAAAGGCCCAGTAAGGTGGCGGGATATCAAGCACACCCAGAATATCTTCGGTCGCTTGCCACAGCGGGGTGATGTGGGTTGCCAGATACATCTCGATTTCTGGCGCCAACGGCACACGCGCAGGCACGGTAAAGGTTTCGATCAGATCGGCAAATTGCGGATCGTCGACATCTGGCACAAGCGCGTCGGCAAAGACATTCTCGGTCATGGCATGGTTGCTTTGACAATGATCATTCGCGCCGGAGTATCGGCTTTGCAGGTGATGAGCAAGCGGTTCTTTATGATGGGCTCTCCGTTTCGCCCTTGCCGAGATACAAGATCACATCACGGGGTTTGCCCTTGGGAATGTCATTTCCGATAAACAACTGATTGCCGCGCACCATGGCCAGAACCGTCGGCGTTTCTTCGTGACGTGCGATGAAGTCATCCCATTCGAAGCTTTCGGTCAGTCTGGTTTGGCGAACAGAGACGCCGCTGCGGTAGTTCAGGCGGATATCATCCGTGGTCAGAGGTGCTGAACACAGTGGTAATCCGCCGAGTGTCTGGCTAGCACTATGGCGGCTGCGGTCTTCTGATGAACGGTGAATACCGGTTTGGAAGACGGATCGACGGCCAAATTCAGGGGCGAAATCGGTACAAACCAGCGTGTTATAGGCGTCATTGTCGGTGGCTGCGATCAACTTGCCAAGGGCGCTGGTATCAAGGTGGTGTTCGAACACCTCGGACAACACTTCACCGTAAAATGTCGTCAGGCCGGCTTCGCGGGCAGGGCGCAATGCGTGCCAACGCGAATCTGTGACCACAACAGGTATATCAAGCTCGTCTAAGCGGGTTGCCAGATCAATCGTCCATTGATGTGCACCAACAATCAAAACACCGGGGGGGCCATTGACCGCCAGATTAAGATATTGCGCCATCGGGCGGATGGAAAAACCGTGCAGGACCACGGTTGAAAACACCATGGCAAAGGCAAGCGGGATCAAAAGTGCCCCATCGGCATAGCCAAGATGAACAAGTTCGGTGCCAAACAGGCCCGAAACCGCAACGGCGACAATCCCGCGTGGCGCAATCCAGCTTACCAAGAACCGTTCGCGCCATTCAATTTTTGAAAAGCTAAGCGCACCCAAAATAGATACAGGCCGAACAACAAACAACATTGCAGCGACAAACAGGCCATGGCCCCAAGTCAAATCTTCGACCATCGACCATTTCAAGGTTGCGGTCAGAATGATGAAGACGCTTGAAACCAGAATAACCGTCAGGGTTTCTTTAAACCGGCGAATTTCATCAATCGCCATCAGATGTGCGTTGCCAATGACCAGTCCAAGAACCGTCACAGCCAAAAGGCCGGTTTCTTCCTGAACAATGTTTGCCCCGGAAAAACTGGTCAGCAAGACGCCCAAAACCAACGGCGCCTTAAGAAATTCGGGAATCCAGCCACGGCGAAATACCTGCACAGTGCAAAAACCGGCAACAAGACCAATTGCAATGGCGATAAAGACGTTAAAGGCCAGATGCCCAATCGCACCACTCAGCCCGCTACCATGTTCAAGGGCGACGACAATCTCGTAGACCAGAACGGCAAACAACGCACCAATGGGATCATTGACGATGCCTTCCCATTTCAAAAGCGTGGCCGGATGTTTTGACAGTCGCGCATGGCGCAGCAATGGTGCGATCACGGTAGGCCCGGTGACGATCATAATCCCGCCAAACAAGGCGGCAACCGGCCATTCCAACCCGGCCAAATAATGGGCTGCTAATGCGCCCAAAAGCCACGCAATAAGCGGGGCGGCCGTGGTCAGGCGTAAGATGCCGCTGACACTGTGGCGCAATTCGCGAAAATCAAGCGCAAGACCGCCTTCAAACAAAATCACAGCCACGGCAACAGCGATCAACGGCTGAAGCAACGGGCCGAAATCGGCAACCGGATCAAGCAACCCTGTGCCCGGACCAAGGATCAAGCCAAGAGCAGAGAGAAGGACAATAGCAGGCACACCGGCACGCCAAGCGAACCATTGGGCACCAACCCCGGCAAGGATTAAGCCGGCAATCATCAAGGCAAGTGGTGCGGTCATAAACACGCCCTTATAAATGTCGCGAAAACAGACAGATGGTGTGCGATTTCAAAAACCCAACCCCATTTTTGCTGTTATCATGCAATCGCGATCAAATGGGAAATGACAATTGCAGCAAGAACCAATAATCCGTAGTCCCGGTTTGATTTGAACCGTCTTAGGCAATTGGCCGCATCATCAAGTTTAACCGTTGCAACCTGCCATCCCAAATGAATGCCAGCAAGGCCAAGCAAGACAAAATACGACCAGTGCAAATCGGCCAGCATTCCGGAAATACCCAGCAACAAGGTGGTCATGGTGTAGAAACCCTTGGCCCATTTCGGCGTGGCATCGCCCAGTCGTAAGGCCAAAGATTTCAAACCGATCTTTTCATCATCAACCTTGTCCTGATGGGCATAGATCGTGTCATAGCCCAGCGTCCAGAAAAAGCCTGCGGCATACATGGCAATTGCGGCCGGTTCGACCGTACCAGTGACCGCAGCCCATCCAACAAGTGCGCCCCAGTTAAAGGCAAGGCCAAGACAGGCTTGTGGCCAATAGGTGATCCGCTTCATGAACGGATAGGTGATAATGATCGGGATCGAACAGATGCCGACAATAATCGCTTCAACCCGGAACTGAACCAAAATGGCCAGACCGAGTAGCATCATGAAGCCGAGAAACAGCAATGCCTGCCATACTTTGACCTGCCCACTGGGCAGCGGGCGCGTTGTGGTGCGTTCAACTTTGCCGTCAAAGTTACGATCAGCCAGATCATTGATGACACAACCAGCCCCGCGCATGATGATTGCGCCAACTCCAAACAGCGCCATCATGATGACGATCTGCTTGGCGGTGATATCCGGGCTAAGGCCACCGGCCATGGCGGTAGACCACCAGCACGGCAACAGCAAAAGCCACGTTCCAATCGGGCGGTCCAAGCGCAAAAGTTTCAGATAGGGCCGAACAGAAGGGGGCATGAGCCGATCAATCCAACCGTCCGCAGGCATATCGTTCTTGGTATTCTGTATTGGTTGGTTGACCTGTGTCATAATTGGCCTATCTAACAAAAAACTTTTTCAAGATGCCGTAAAACGGCTTTGGGGACCTACATGACTGCAGATGCTACCCGTGCCCGTCAGCGCCTTTTCGTCCATGACCCTATCACGCCGGGTTGCGAGATCGAACTTGCGCCTGAACAATCTCATTACCTTGAACATGTGATGCGGCTCAAGCCCGGAACGCCAGTTAAGATTTTTAACGGCCAAGATGGCGAGTGGCTAGGGACGATCAGCGAACTTCGCAAAAAGAAAGGCCGGATCACAGCCGAGCGCCAATTGCGCGAACAGGGCAATGAAGCTGGTCCGACTCTTGTTTTTGCGCCGATCAAAAAGCAACGTCTTGATTTCCTGATTGAAAAGGCGGTCGAACTTGGGGTCGAAAGATTACAGCCGGTCATTACCCAGCACGGTATCACCGACAAGGTGCGCCTTGATCGACTTCGGTCACAGGTGATCGAGGCCGCCGAGCAGTGTGAACGCCTGACTGTGCCTGAAATTTGCCAACCTGTGCGGTTGCTTGATTGGGTCGCAAATGCCGCGGAAAGTCACCATCTTTTGTTCTGTGATGAAACAGGAACCGGGTCACCAATTGGTGATGTGTTAAGTCAGCTATTGGCAAAGGGCGCTGGCTCGGTTATCGACAATACCAATGTTATTAACCATGCAATCGTAATTGGACCCGAAGGCGGCTTTAGCGCCGACGAACTTGAACATATCCGCAAACAGCCTTTTGCGACGCCTGTAAGCCTTGGCCCGCGCATCCTGCGTGCCGAGACGGCGGCAATTGCTGCATTGACTGTATTTCAAGATCGCATCGGCGATTGGTCTCACCGACCTGTTACGAGAAATTAGGGGAAGCCCTTATGACTGTCAGCGCCTCCACTGGTGACAGCCCGGTAATTGAAAGCCGGCGTCAGCTTGTCGAATGGTTTGAGTCCGGCTGTAAGCCGAAAAAGGACTGGGCCATCGGCACCGAACACGAAAAATTTGCCTTTACCCGCGATGACCTTCGCCCCATTCCCTATGAAGGTGATCGTGGTGTCAAAGCCCTGTTGAACGCGCTTGTGGCGCGTTTTGACTGGGAACCAATTGTTGAAAACGGCAATGTCATTGCCCTTACCAAAGACAAATGTTCTGTTTCGCTTGAACCGGGTGGTCAGATCGAATTGTCGGGTGCCCCACTTAAAAACATTCACCAGACCTGTGGTGAAGTGCATACCCACCTTCATGAAATTCGCGAAATTTGCGGTGATCTTGGCGTTGATATGCTTGGCGTCGGGCATCAGCCGAAATGGCAGCGCGAAGATATTCCGTGGATGCCAAAAGGCCGCTACGCGATTATGGGCGACTATATGCCCAAAGTCGGCAAGCTTGGTCTGGATATGATGCTGCGGACTTCGACCATTCAGGTCAATCTGGACTTCTCGTCCGAAGCCGACATGGTCAAGAAATTCAGAACCTCCTTGGCCTTGCAGCCGGTTGCGACCGCATTATTTGCCGCGTCCCCGTTTGTCGATGGCAAACCAAGCGGGTTCTTGTCCGCGCGATCGAATGTCTGGACCGATACCGATCCGGATCGTTGCGGCATGCTGCCATTCGTCTTTGAAGACGGTTTTGGGTTCGAGCGTTATGTCGATTACATGCTTGATGTGCCAATGTATTTTGTCTATCGCGATGGCAAATACATTAATGCCGCCGGCAAGTCGTTCCGGGACTTCATGAATGGCAAGCTTGATGTGTTGCCGGGCGAACGCCCGACCATGAATGACTGGTCGGATCACATGACCACCGCGTTTCCGGAAGTGCGTCTTAAGACGTTTCTTGAAATGCGCGGTGCTGATGGTGGCCCGTGGCGTCGTATCTGTGCGCTACCGGCCCTTTGGGTTGGTTTGCTTTATGATGACGTTGCCCTTGATGCGGCTTGGGATTTGGTCAGTGACCTTAGCCCGGCAGAACGTGAAGCATTGCGAAGTGATGTTCCGCGCACCGCCCTTGCGACCAAGTTCAAGAACGGTACGGTTCAGGATCTGGCAAAAGATGTTGTCGCGATCTCCAAACAAGGCCTTAAAAGCCGGGGTCGCATGGACAGCTATGGCGACGATGAAAGCCACTTCCTTGACGGTCTTGAAGATGTCGCAGAAAGCGGACGTACTTTGGCCGAAGAATTTTTGGATAAATATGAAACCGAATGGAACGGCTCAGTTGATCCGTTGTTCAAGGAATATGCCTATTAACGGCATCGGTTCGGTTCATATAATCTAATAAGCAAAAGGCGGTGAAAGTTTCATCGCCTTTCCTTTTGAATTATTGCGCAGCCCGATCAGATCGGGCTTGGGCGGCAAACCAGTTTTGAATGCCATTGATCTGATCAGGCAGCATCCCAAGACCAAGCTTTGTTCTGCGCCATAAAACATCTTCTGCGGTGCAGGCCGCCTTAATTGGTGGCAGTATTCGCAAATCAATCGCATTTGCATTTGCCTTCCGCTTAGTTCCGAACCATATTCCTGATCGACAGTCAGCATCACGGCTGTCGCGCCGGGTATCCCGCCCCGGTCAGTTTATATTCTGACACGGAGGACTTTTATCGTGACCAATCAAGTGACCACCCGTACCGAACACGACACCATGGGCGCAATCGAAGTGCCAGCAGACCGGTATTGGGGGGCGCAAACGCAGCGTTCCAGACAGAATTTCCGTATTGGTGGCGAGCGGATGCCTGATGCCTTGATCAAGGCATTTGGGGTGCAAAAACTGGCTGCTGCGCGCGCCAACGCCGCATTGGACAATCTGGATCGGGATTTGGCCCGCGCGATTGAGGCGGCTGCGATCGAGGTTGTCGATGGTAAATTGCTTGATCATTTTCCGCTGGTTGTTTGGCAAACCGGGTCGGGCACCCAAACCAACATGAATACCAACGAAGTGATTGCCAACCGGGCTTGTGAAATTTTGGGCAAGCCAATGGGACTGCGTGATCCCGTACATCCAAATGATCACGTCAACCGTGGGCAGTCATCCAATGATAGTTTCCCAGCCGCAATGCACATTGCCGCTGTTGTTGAAATTGAAACCACGCTGAAACCGGCATTGATCCATTTGCGCAAGGCATTGGATACCAAAGTTTCGGCCTTTGCCGATATTGTCAAAATTGGCCGGACCCATATGCAGGATGCCGTTCCTTTGACGTTGGGACAGGAATTTTCCGGATATGCCGCCCAAATTGCCTTGGGGCTGGATCGCATTGATGATGCGATGAAACGCCTGTGCAAGCTGGCACAGGGTGGCACGGCCCTTGGCACGGGGCTGAATGCGCCAAAGGGCTTTGATGTTGAATTTGCCAAACAGGTCTCTGAAATCACCGGTCTTGGTTTTGAAACTGCTGAAAACAAGTTTGAAGCACTGGCCGCCCATGATGCCTGTGTTGAAATGTCTGGTGTGATGAATGTTCTGGCCACCTCTTTGATGAAAATCGGCAATGATATTCGCCTGCTTGGTTCTGGTCCGCGTTGTGGCTTGGGCGAACTTGTCCTGCCGGCGAACGAGCCGGGATCATCGATCATGCCGGGCAAAGTGAACCCAACACAGGCCGAAGCCCTTACCATGGTTTGTGCACAGGTAATGGGAAACCACGTTGCCGTGACGGTCGGCGGGGCCAATGGCCATCTTGATCTGAATGTATTCAAGCCAGTGATTATCTATAACTTGCTGCAATCGATCCGTCTGATTGCCGATGCCTCTGTCAGCTTTGCTGATAACTGTGTGGCCGGTCTTGAGGCCGATCAGGAAAAGATTGATCACTATGTCGAACAAAGCTTGATGCTGGTAACGGCCTTGGCGCCCCATATTGGCTATGATAATGCCGCCGCGGTTGCCAAAAAGGCGCATAAGGATCGCTCCAGCCTGAAAGAAGCAACCATTGCACTTGGCTTCCTTGACGGGGACAAGTTCGATGAACTGGTTCAGGCGCGCGATATGATTTGATCAAGACGATCAGATACCTCAGAAGCCAAAGGCCGGGCGTTCATGCGTCCGGCCTTTTGTCTGTCAGGGGGCAGAGATACCTAATGATGTAAATTTGGCATTGATCAATGTCATTGCAGGCAGAGATTAAATCGGGCATATCGGTGCCATGCTTTCAACCAGACGCCAACAAAACGTCCCTTTGCGCCTTTCAATGCGCCGTGTCGTTCAGACATGGGTGATGGCATTTGTTATTTTGCTGGCCGGTGTAACGCAATCGGGTTTCATCCCGGCATTGCTTTTGGGCGGTGGAGTTGGTGTTTCCGGGGCGCAGGCCGCGCCCGGTAGCAATGTTATTCTGATCTGTACGGGCGATGGTATTCAAACCGTCGCACTTGGACCAGACGGCCCAGAGACTTCAGAAAACACCGATCATCCGGCACAGGCAGCAGGGCATGGTTTCTGTTCCCTTTGCGCCTCCCATCATGGTGCTGTGATTGATGTCAGTCTGCCATATGTTGAACCGGTTAGCATAAGCCACGATGTTACCTTTGCCGCTGCGACTGGCGTTGCCAAAGGCCATGAAATTCCGCGCAGTCGCCAACCACGTGCGCCGCCACATTCCGTCTGATTTCAAACCAAACCAATTGATGAAATCGGGCAGGCCTGCGGGTGGCCCAAAAGACGGATGAAACTTATGAAAAAACTGTTTGCTGTTATTGCGACTCTGGCGTCGCTGTTTACTGTTTCCAATGCCTTTGCTGCGGATATCGAAATTAAAGATGCCTGGGCGAAAGCCTCTATCGGTCAGGTGCGCAATGGCGCTGCCTTTTTCCAAGTGATCAATTCCGGTCCTGCGGATCGTATCATTGGCGTTCGCAGTGATCTGGCCGATCGCACCGAACTTCATACGCACATCATGGAAAACAACGTGATGAAGATGCGTGAAGTCCAAGGCGGTGTTGAAGTGCCGATGCATGGTGGCGTTCTGTTCCAGCCAGGCAGCTATCACGTCATGCTGATTGGTTTGAAAAAGCCGCTGGTCGAAGGCGAGATGGTCAGTGTAACGCTGGAATTTGAAAAGGCCGGTGACATCCCGCTTATGATCGAAGTTGTCGCGCCAATGGGCAAAGGCCCGTCAGGGACGGGGCATGGTCATATGGGTCAAGATCATATGGGGCAGGGCCAGGTTCCCGGCCATATGGGGCAAGGCCAGCACGGAAACATGATGCAGCCACAGCAATAAGCGATCTTTGGCGGCCGGTCTTTTAGACCAAGATATTTAAGGGGGGAAGGTTTGCGCCTTCTCCCTTTTTTCGTCATGATGAGCGGGTGTTATCGCCGTTGCTCAGAGGGAACCGGTCATGTCAGAAAACAACATCACGATTGACGATCTGATCGAAAAACTTGGCTTAAAGCCCCACCCAGAAGGTGGTTTTTATGCCGAGACATTCCGTGCGTTTGAAACCTGTAATCCGGGGCACCGGTATCTTGGGGTTCGAAGCACGGGAACGGCGATCTATTATCTTCTGACACCTGATACCTTTTCAGGCATGCATATCCTGACCAGCGACGAGGTGTTCCATCATTATCTGGGCGATGCTGTCGAGCAGCTTCAATTGTTTGATGATGGCAGCCACAAATTGGTTGAAATCGGATCAGACCTTTTGGCTGGACAGAGGCCGCAAATGGTGGTGCCCAAGAATGTCTGGCAGGGGGCGCGCCTTAAACCGGGTGGGAAATTTTCCCTGTTGGGATGTACCGTTGCACCGGGTTTTGACTTTGCCGATTTTTCGATGGGCAAACGTTCAGTACTCAGTTCGAAATGGCCCGCTGCATCGGACATGATTGGCGCATTGACGCGCGACTGATTTTCAGGCGAAATCATCCTGTCACCAACTTGGGTTCGACGCCTAGGCGGCTTTGTCGATCCCGATATACAGGAATAGCCCCATGCAGTTTGATACCTGGCTCTTTTTTGCCGGGGCGGCTTTCGCTTTGACGATGGTGCCCGGTCCCAATAACCTTCTGGCGATGTTTAATGGTGCGCGATACGGCGTGTTGTCTGCGGCTGTTGGCGGCATTGGCCGGATTGTTGCCTTTGCCATCATGATTGCGATTACCGCGACCGGTCTTGGTGTGGTTTTGGCCGCCAGTGAAACGGCGTTTCTGATCATTAAATGGGTCGGTGCGGTTTATCTGGTTTGGCTGGGCATCAAAAGCTGGTTTGCCAAAGTAAATGACGTTGACGAGGCAACCGGGCAAACCGCCCTGATGGCTTATCCTGGCGCCTTTACCCTTACGCGGACAGAGTTCTTAACAGCGATTGGCAACCCCAAGGCCATTTTGATCTTTACCGCCTTTTTCCCACAATTCCTTGATCCGGCGGTGGCCTATGGCCCGCAATTTAGCGTCATGGGGGGCACCTTCCTTGCGATGGAAAGCAGTATTTTGCTGATTTATGGTTTGTTGGGTGGGCAGGTCAAAGGGCTTATCAAGTCAGCGCGCCATATGCGGATGCTGAACCGTGTTTCTGGAACACTTCTGGTCGCAGCAGGCGTGTTACTGGCCTTTACCGACCGGTCGCGCACGACGGCCTGATCTTGTCTGCGTGAGTTTTGAAATGCGCAGGGGCGCAGCTTTATTAAAGCGCGCCCCCTTGCTCCCTTGTCTACCTGGAAAACCTATTAGGCAATCCGGGCGATCGCCTGTTCTCAGGCGATTTCTTCGACCCGATGGCACGCCACTTCGCGGCCTTCGAAATTGCGCAGTTCTGGGCGAACTTTTGCGCATTCCTCGGTCGCAAACGGGCAGCGTTTATGAAACGCACAGCCCGATGGCGGATTGATCGGTGAAGGCAACTCGCCGGTAAGCGGTTCTGCCTTTACACGTTGTGTCGGATCGATCTTTGGTGCCGATGCCAGAAGCGCCCGCGTATAGGGGTGCAACGGCTTGATGAATATTTCTTCGGTCGGTCCTTTTTCCGCGACGCGCCCCAAATACATCACCATGACGTCATCTGCAATATGTCTGACGACAGAAAGATCATGAGAGATGAAAACATAAGCGACATTCATCTCTTCTTGCAGGTCCATCATCAAGTTCAGAACCTGTGCCTGAACCGACACATCAAGGGCCGAAACCGGTTCATCAGCAACGATGACTTTGGGCTCTAGGATCAGTGCGCGGGCGATGGCAATACGCTGACGCTGACCACCCGAAAACATATGGGGATAGCGCTGATAGAATTCCGGACGCAGGCCAACCTTGGCCATGGTGTCGCGCACACGTTCTTCGCGTTCCTTGCGACCCAGTTGGTCCATGTTGAGCAAAACCGGCTCGGCCAGAATCTGCCCGACTTTTTTGCGCGGGTTCAGTGATCCATAAGGGTTCTGGAAAATCATCTGAACCGTGCGGCGGAACTGTTTGGCTTCCTTGTCGCTCAGATTGCCAACGGCATCGCCATTGATCTTAAGGCCACCGGCACTTGGCTTTTCAATCAGGGTCAACTGACGGCCAAGGGTCGATTTACCGCAACCGGACTCACCGACAACAGCCAATGTTTTTTGCGCTTCAAGGGTAAAGGATACCCCGTCAAGTGCCTTGACCGTTGCATTAGGTTTGCCAAAACCGCGATTTACATCGTAGTGGCGCACAAGATCATCGGATTCCAAAAGCGGAATACCGGGTTTGGTATCTAAAAAGCTCATTATACCGTCCCCCCGGTTGATTGACCGTCTATTTGACCCGTCGGCTGGCCTTGGTCATTTAGCGGATAGAAGCAGCGCACATCGCGTCCGTTGAAATCAGTGACGTCCGGGCGGTTTTTAATGCAGTTGTCATCGGCATAGCGGCAGCGCGGTGCCAGAAGACAGCCCGCCGGGCGGTCATACTGGCCCGGAACCACACCGGGGATGGTGCGCAGGCGATCATGGCCTTCGGACCGTTCAGGAAGCGCTTCAAGCAGTGCCTGCGTGTACGGATGGCGTGGGGCAGCAAATATGCTATCGGCCGGACCGCTTTCAAACAGTTGACCGGCATACATGACCTGAATGCGGTTTGCGGCCTCGGACACCAGTGCCAGATCATGCGTGATCAGCAAAAGCCCCATATCGCTGTCTTCCTGCAATTTCAGAAGAAGATCAATGATCTGGGCCTGAATGGTCACATCAAGGGCCGTGGTCGGCTCATCCGCGATCAGAAGGCGCGGCTGACAGGCAATCGCCATGGCAATGACGATACGCTGGCTCATGCCGCCTGAAAGCTGATGCGGATAGGCGGTCATGCGCGATTTTGGATCAGGAATACCAACCTGATTCAAAAGATCAAGGGTGCGTTCACGGCGCTGCTTTTTCGTGCCCCCTTCATGGACCTTAAGGGCCTCCATGATTTGGGCTTCGACTGTAAAGCACGGATTAAGGGCCGACATCGGATCCTGAAAGATCATGGCAATGTCTTTGCCCGTGATCTGGCGGCGTTTTTTCGCTGACATGCCCAGAAGATCCTGACCATCAAAGGTCAGACTATCTGCGGTGACACGACCCGGAAAGTCGATCAGTCCCATAACGGCGAGTGACGAGACCGATTTACCCGAACCCGATTCACCGACAATGCCAAGGACTTCGCCACGATCGACGGAATAACTTACTGAATCAACAGCACGAAACGGCTTGTCTTCAGAGCCGAACTCGACTGTCAGGTTTTTTACTTCGAGAAGAGCCATGACTTACCGTTTCATCTTGGGATCAAGGGCATCGCGCAGACCATCACCCATCAGGTTGAAGGCAAGCACGGTGACAAGGATGCTAAGGCCGGGGAACGTGATCACCCACCATGCCGAACCCACGAATTCACGGGCTTCGGCCAGCATGGTGCCCCATTCCGGTAGCGGCGGTTGTGCTCCAAGGCCAAGGAAGCCAAGGGCAGCAGCATCAAGGATGGCGCTTGAAATACCAAGGGTGCCCTGAACGATCAGCGGTGCCATGCAATTGGGCAGGATGTTGACGAACATTTGGCGCATGTGTCCGGCACCGGCAATTTGTGATGCAATGACATATTCCTTGTTCAGTTCAGACACCACCGATGCACGCGACAGGCGGACATAATGGGGGAGTTGAACAATCGCGATTGCCAGCATGGCGTTCTCAAGCCCCGGGCCGAGGATGGCGACAATCGCCATCGCCATGATCAGGCTGGGAAGGGCCAGCATGATATCCATCAGGCGCATGATGCCGACTTCAATCCAGCCGCGGAAATATCCGGCCACCATGCCAAGAACGATCCCGGCAACCATCGACAGGATCACGACGACAACCCCAATCGAAACCGACAATTGCGCGCCGTGGATCAGGCGCGACAATATGTCGCGACCAACGGCATCGGTACCCAGTATGTAACGTGGGTCAGCGCCTTCCATCCAGATCGGTGGTTTCAGGAATGCGCTACGATCCTGTGAAATCGGATCATATGGCGCGATCCATTGTGCGGTGACAGCCAAAAACAGAATGATCGCAATGACGATCAAACCGGCAAAAGCACCACGGTTCTTTCTGAAATAGTCCCAAGTCTCACGCAGGGGGCTGGGCGGTGCGCCCATCGGTTCAACCGTGGCATCTGCCACTTGCGTCACCGGGGCTGCGGAGGGGGTGTTGTTCTCGCTCATTTTTTGCAGTCCCCTTAACGCTTGTGCCGGATGCGCGGATTGATGATCCCGTAAAGGACGTCGACAATCAGGTTCACGCTCATGACAAGGAAGGCAATCATCAGAATGCCACCCTGAATGGTCGGATAATCACGGCGGTTCATGGCTTCGACGATCCATTTGCCGATACCCGGCCAAGAGAAAATTGTTTCGGTCAGGATCGCACCGGCCAACAGCACACCGACCTGAAGGCCGATTACTGTGATCACAGGGATAAGGGCGTTGCGCAGCGCATGAACCATGATAACCCGAAGTGGGGAGAGTCCTTTGGCGCGGGCGACACGGATATATTCTTCGCCAAGGACTTCAAGCATGGAGGAGCGCGTCATACGCGCAATCACGGCCATGGGAATGGTTCCTAATGCGATGGTTGGCAGGATCAGGTGGCTTAATGCGCTGGTAAATGCGCCCTTTTCGCCGCTGATGAGGGTGTCTATCAACATGAAGCCTGTGGTTGGCTCGATGAAATAGAACACCGATAGCCGTCCGGAAACCGGGGTCCAGCCAAGAGATGTCGAGAAAAACATAATCAGAAGAAGTGCCCACCAGAAAATCGGCATCGAATACCCGGTTAGGGAAACCGACATCGTCAGATGGTCGACCCATGTGCCGCGTTTAATCGCGGCAAGCACACCAAGTGGCACGCCAATACCGATGGCAAACAAAATCCCCATGATGCTGAGTTCTACTGTTGCCGGAAACAGTGTCAGAAATTCATCAAGAACGGGCTTTTTGGTGACAAACGATTTGCCCAGATCCCCTTGGAAAACACCCATCAGGTAATCAAAATACTGGACGATAATCGGTTGGTCGAAGCCGTATTGTGCCTGAAGTTCTGCGTATCGTGCCGGATCAACACCACGTTCACCAGCCAACATCAAAATTGGGTCGCCGGGAATGAGACGGATCAGGAAGAATACCAGAAGGGTGACACCGAAGAAGGTCGGGATGATGTCCCCCAAACGGCGAAACAGGAATCCTAGCATGCCATCGGGCCTTTATTGCATCCACGCGTTGGTAGGAAACGGGTGGACGTCTCTCTCTATTTTGCGGAATTGCAAAGAGGCCCGGAAGACCGGGCCTCTTCGACAAGGTTTTAAATCGACTTATTCTTTGATGTCGACGCCGTAGAAGATGTGACCACCAAACGGATCAATCTTGTAGTCAACAACTTCGTTACGGATCGGTTCGAAAACGATCGAGTGTGCGATGGTTGCCCAAGGTGCTTCACGTTTGAAGACAACCTGTGCTTCTTCGTACAGACGGGTACGCTCAAGAACGTCCGAAGTGGTTTTAGCCTGCTGAATCAGCTGTTCGAACTCGTCGTTACAGAAACGAGCGCGGTTCGATCCGCCAACGCCATCACAGCCAAGCAGAACAGCAAGGAAGTTGTCGGGGTCGCCGTTATCACCGGTCCAACCGAGCATGAAGGTACCCTGTTCACCTTTTTTGGTGCGATCAAGGTATTCGCCCCATTCGTAAGATACGATTTCGGCATTCACACCGATTTTCGCCCAGTCAGCCTGAATCAGCTCAGCCATACGGCGTGCATTCGGGTTGTAAGGACGCTGAACCGGCATGGCCCAGATGTCGGTGGTGAAGCCTTCCGGGTAACCTGCTTCTGCAAGCATTGCTTTGGCAGCTTCCGGATCGTATTTGTCATCAACGGTGTCGTTGTTGTACGACCAGATCGTTGGCGGAATCGGGTTTTTCGCAGCAGAACCTGCACCCTGATAAACACCTTCGATGATGGCGTCTTTGTTGATCGCCATGTTCAGTGCTTTACGCACTTTCACATTGGTGAATGGTTCTTTCTCGGTGTTGTAACCAAGATAACCAACGTTCAGACCTTCTTGGCTCAGCAGGTTAATGTCTGCATCTGCATCCATTGCGGTCAGGTCAGCCGGGTTCGGGTACGGCATGACATGGCATTCGCCAGCTTTCAGCTTCTGATAGCGAACAGTGCTGTCAGGCGTAATCGCAAAGATCAGGTTGTCAATTGCGGCTTTGCCTTCCCAATATTCCGGGAATGCTTTGTAACGGATAACCGCATCTTTCTGATACTGAACCAGCTGGAACGGACCGGTGCCGACCGGGTTAAGGTCAACCGTTTCCGGGGTTCCTGCTTCCATCATTTTGTCAGCATATTCAGCCGACAGAACAGATGCGAAATCCATTGCCATGTTGGCGATGAACGGTGCTTCCGGACGGTTCAGAACGAATTTAACGGTGTAATCGTCAACTTTGACGATGTCTTTAATCAGGTCCGGCATCGACATGCCGTTAAAGTACTCGTACGAGCCGCCTGAAACACCATGATACGGGTGGTTTTTGTCAAACTGACGCATGAAGGTGAAGACCACGTCGTCAGCATTGAAATCGCGGGTCGGGGCAAAGTCACCGGTGGTGTGGAACTTTACGCCTTTGCGCAGATTAAAGGTATATTCCAGGCCATCCGCAGCAACATCCCAGCTGGTCGCAAGACCCGGAACGATGGTGGTGGTGCCACGTTTGAACTGTACCAGACGGTTGAAAACCTGACGCGATGACGCATCAAAGGTCGTGCCTGAGGTGTAGAGCGACGGGTTGAACCCTTCTGGGCTACCTTCCGAGCAATATACCATGGTTTTTGCCGAAGCGGCGGTCGGAGCAGCAAGTGCTGTGGCTGCAAGCAGACCTGCACCAATCGCCACCTTGACGAAATTCGCTTTCATTAAATGCCTCCCTCAAGGCTGGTCCGAACAAATCAACGCTGCCTACATGATCTTGAACAGGTCATGTTTGACAACGTCTTTTGGAGCGGACGGGGTTTACCCGATCCAACAGATAAATATGTTGGCAATCGACGAGGGAAAATAATCAGGGTTTCTACGTATCGTCAACGTTTGCTGCGTGGTTCTACGTAGTCCGCCCTGATCGCTTGAATGATGAATTTATGTCAAGTGTTTGTTATTTTTATGAAAATCACCCCCACATTTGCGTATAGGAGGTGTGCATTTTTTTCGGGGCTTAGGCGGTGATCAGGGAATATCACGTCTTGTCAGTGTGCTTTGAAACGATTCATATCCCTTTGAATTTTAATGATTCGTTTGTTTCGATCCCACATTTGAGAGGCTGATACTACCCCAAGGTAGAATTTATATCGGTGATTTGCCCGATATCCGTATTCCATGCTGCAACAAATCGATAAACATCCGCGCCAAGCGACGGCCATGCATGGAACATGACACCGGCATCGCGCAATCTGCCTGCGAGATCAGAAGACAGCTTTACAAACAATTCATTGCCATCAGATGGGTGCGCAAGAGAAGCGCCATGCGTGCAAAGAACCTCGCCAAGGAGGGTTGCTGCCTGATTGGCGTGGCCTGCATTTTTAAGCCATACGTCATTTTTGACATAGGCGAGTAACTGGGTCGCAAGGTAGCGATGTTTGGAATGTAAATGGCCGCTGCGTTTGCGGGCTTGCTCGATACGGGATTTCAGTGTGGTATCAAACAGGACAATCGCGTCAACCGCCATGGCACCGTTTTTGGTCGCACCAAAACTGACGGCATCTACACCTGCTTTCCACGTGATATCGGCCGGGCTGCACCCCAGATTGGCAACCGCATTGGCGAAACGGGCGCCATCCATGAACAGACGCAGATCATGCTTCTTGCAGATAGCACCAATCGCTTGGACCTCCGCTGCGGTGTAAACCGTTCCAAGTTCAGTGGCCTGGGTAATGGCAACACATTCCGGGGCGACGGAATGGACACCGCGGTCTACCTGACTGGCAATGAAGCGATCAAGACTGTCGGCTTCAAGCTTGGCGGTTGGGCCGTCCATCGGCAACAGTTTTGCCCCACCGGTAAAGAAGGCAACGCCTGTGCTTTCATCTTCGTTGATATGGGCTTCGTGATGGCAGATCACGCCGCCATAGGGCGATACAAGGGCGGAAAGACTAATGCAGTTTGCCGCTGTGCCTGTGGCGACCGGAATGACGGCAACATCGGTTTCAAACAGATCGGAAAAGGCCGCATCAAGCTTTTGACTGACATCATCACTGCCATAAGCAGGCGCATTGCTGGCAGCTTCATGGCTCAGCGCTTCAAGAACTTCCGGGCAAAAGGGCGATACATTGTCAGAGGCAAAATTCATCATCTATCTCGCGAGTAAATTGGTGGCGCATAGCAATTGATGCGAAATGCTATGGCGTTTTGGCATGAATTGAACGTTATCACACGCAATCCTTGATCAAGGCAAAGGGCTTGCGCAACTGATTTAGGTGCGAATTGATTTTGGGATATTTCGGATCAGGTCAATCGGGCTGTTCCATGTGCAAACAAACCGATAGGCATCCGGCCCGATCGAGGCCCAGGGACGAAACACAATGCCAGCATCGCGTAAGCTTTGGGCAAGTTCGTCTGTCATGTGGATAAACAGCTCGTTCCCTTGTGGCGTGAAGGCCGCCTTGGCCCCGATGCTTTCAAGGCTGTGTTGAAGAGCGACGGCAGCTTCATTGGCGTGCCGCGCATTACGCAGCCAAAGATCATCTTTAAGGTAAGCTAGAAGTTGGGCGGCAAGATAACGGTGTTTGGAAAACAGGTGCCCACCGCGCTTACGGCTTTTTTCTGTATGACGGCGTAATTCACGGTCAAATAAAACAATGGCATCCACGGCCAGCGCACCGTTCTTGGTGGCCCCGAAACTTAAAACATCAACACCTACTTTCCAGGTGATGTCGGCCGGATGGCAATTAAGGGCGGCAACCGCATTGGCAAAACGCGCCCCATCCATGAACAGACGCAGGTCGTGATTTTTACAAACCGACCCGATCGCGTTAATTTCGTGGGTGTCATAGACGGTGCCAAATTCCGTGCTTTGGGTTATCGCAACACATTCCGGATCGACCGAATGCATGCCATTGGGGCTGTGTGCGCGCAGAAAGGCGTCCAAGGTGTGGGCGTCAATCTTGGCAGATGGCCCATCAATCCCAAGAAGTTTCGCACCACCGCCATAAAACGCGACCCCAGTTGATTCCGTCATATTGATGTGGGCGTGGTGATGGCAAACGACCCCACCAAAGGGTGAAACCAACCCCGATAAGCCAATCAGATTGGCCGCAGTCCCGGTGGCGACTGGGACAACGCAAACATCGGTTTCAAACAGTTTGGAAAAGGCAGCATCAAGTTGCTGGCTTTGGTTATCCGCGCCATAGGGCAGGGCAGCGTGATCACTTTCTGCGGCAATGGCGTTCAGGATTTCTGGGCAGATTGGCGAAACATTATCGGATGAAAAATTCATCGGGGCCTCGTTATCGCTGTGGGGCGGGCTGTATTGGCAAGGGTATTTTGGTTTGAAGGTTGTGATGAATGGAACTTACAGAGTGTTGCCATTCAAATCTTTTGGCAAGAGACGCTATTTGGATGTCGCAACAAACACGCCGTTCCAATCGGCGGGCGGTGGTGTTTGTTTAAAGATCGCAATACGATCCAGATACATATCATACAGGCCTGCCAACGCCCCAACACCGCGCGATGCATCGCGGCATTGCGCGACAAGATCAATCGCGCTGTCCCAGTCCTTTTCACGATAGGCCGCAAGCATTTCCTTATGCAGCTTTTGGCAGTTCTGGAATTCTTCAGAACCATAACGTGCGCCATCCCCCAAAAGGGCATAGATGTGGACAGCCTCGTTTTTGCCTTTGACCGCAATCAGATCAAGCTCAAGAATGGCAAAATCGTTTTCAACCCGTTTGGCGACCTCTTCGCCCAAAACAATATCAACACCGTAATTCTTTGACTGACCTTCTAGTCGGGCGGCCAGATTGACTGCATCGCCAAGCACCGAATAATCAAATCGTTGGTCAGATCCCATATTGCCGACAAGACAATCACCGCAATTAATCCCTATCCCGACATTAAGGGGCAGGAACGCTACGTCATCCTGTTTGGCTTCAATCAGCCGTTCTGTATTAAGCACATCAAGTGCATTTCGCATGGCAAGTGCGCTATCACAGGCATGATGAGCGTGGTTTGCCACATCAAGTGGGGCATTCCAAAATGCCATGATGCAGTCGCCCATATATTTATCAATCGTGCCTTCACGATCGAGGATGCATTCGGTCAGTGGTGTCAGAAGGCGGTTGATCAGGCGGGTTAACCCTTGTGGGTTGGATTTGAATCCTTCGGAGATTGATGTGAATCCACGCACGTCACAGAACATCAAGGTCATGTCACGGGTTTCACCGCCAAGTTTAAGCCGTTCTGGATGGCGTGAGAGTTCATTCACCAAGGTCGGGGATAGATAGTTGCCAAAAGCGGTGCGGACCTGGCGGCGTTCGCCTTCTGTGCGCATAAAACCAATTGAACTGGTGGCAAGATAGACCGCAAGCAAGCTGACCAGCGGATAAGCCGGATCAATCAATAGAAACTTGGTTTCATAGGCCCACCAAGAAAAGCCAACTGCGCCGAATGCAAGTGTGCCGCCAATCAGGGCGGGCCAAACGGCACCTAGTTTGGGAACGCTCATGACAAAGAACATTCCAAGCAACAACAGAACAAGCATCTCTGTTTCTGCAGCCCAATAAGGGCGGGTCAGGAAATGCTCAAGCAGCATTTGTTCAAGCATTTCGGCATGCACTTCAACGCCGGGAAGAACCGGATCAAGTGGGGTTGATCGCAGGTCAAGAAGCCCCGCAGCACTGGTACCAATCAAAACGAATGTATCGCGTAAAACGCCCTCGGCCAGACTGTCATTCATAACGTCTGCTGCTGAAATATATCGCGCTTTTTGATGGCCGCTAAAATGTACCCACATATAACCGGCATGATCGGTTGGGATGGTCACATTCCCGACCCGGATGGATTCAATGCCTTCGGATTGGGTCCATCGAGTGCTGCCGCTTGCACCCGACATTCGGATATTCATGGTTTTCGGCGCGTCTTGAAGAACGCGCAGCATTTCCATTGATAATGTCGGATAAACCGGCATGCCGATCACAGGCAGATGATGATCCAATGCCGCAAGCAACGGCACGCGCCGTACAATCCCATCCTGTCCCGGCGCAACATTGACAAGGGCATTGCCACTTGCGGCATTCTCGATAACTTCAAGATTTTTGGCCGCACCGGGCAAAACCGCAATGAAATCGGAAAGCTTACGACCTGCTTCGCCCGATACGCTGAAATTGCCCACCTGACGAGGCGGACGATCAACCTTTTTGTTGGTCAGTTGAATGGCGGTAACGATCTGACCGGTGCCGCGTATAAACTGGGCAAACAGGTTGTCATGGTCTGGCAGTGTTTCAGCAAGCTTGGTGATTTCGCCGATTTCATTGCCCTTGGGCCAGTCTTTGACAACGCGGGCTGGTGATGTGCGGTCAGGTTCGGCAAAAACCACATCAAATCCGACGACCCGCGCACCAGCCGAACGCAATCGATAAATAAGGCCTGCCAGTCGGGTTCGTGGCCAAGGCCACTGTCCCATTTCTTCAAGACTTTTTTCGTCGATGTCGATAATGCGAACACCGACATCTTGGTATGGCCTTGGGGAAATGCGCTGATAGGTGTCAAAAACGCTCAGGCGTAGCTGATCAACAAAAGGAACATCCTGCCAGCGCAAGAAAATGCAGCTCAGCAGGATGCTCAATGGGATCAGATAATGCAGACCCGCCAACAGTCGGGATTTGCTCAGACGCATGAGTGTTCTTTTGATCGAGAGATTAAAAGGACTAGTTCAATGTTCCTGATGACGCGTTTCCATTTGAAACATTTGTGGTCTTGACGTTGAAATCGACATTCGTCGCAGATGTGAACGTCGCAGATGGATCACAATTCATCGTGTTACAGGTGCCGTTGTAGCTGAACGCGGAATTGTCAAACGCAACGTTACCTGAACTTCCAGTGTAGTCATACCCGCTGAACGATGCGGTGCCACCCGTCCCGGTCCCGTCATTGATGTTGCTAAATGAAACACCAATCGTACGGTTCGCATAATCAATGGTCGTGGAGAAATCGTACGAGATACCACCGCCACTGATATTCAAGGTGCCGGTTGTTGCCGTGCCGCTCGTTACTGTGCGCAGCGCATCATAGGTGTAGGGATCATTGCTGCTGTCGTCACTGCTACTTGCTGTATCAATGTTACCAAGAATTGATGTGACTTCATCCTGACTGGAAGATGCAGATGTCGATCCGATCTGAGCCAAGGCAACATCAAGACTTCCTGCCATGGTGGCACCGGTTTGCGCATTGGCCTGTTGGGTCTGACCGGATGTCAGGGTCGGTTGTTGCGCTGTGGCTTGTGGTGTGCCGCCCAAGCTGCTGCTTCCGTTCTCATCGGTGCCACGCAATGCGGTACGCACCAGATTGGTCGAGAAATCAAAAGTGGCAACAGCTTGTGGAAAGCGTGCAGGTTCTGTCACGACATTTTCACTGACGAAGACACCAAAATTCTCGCCGGTGATGTTTTGGCTATTGCCGCTTTGATCTGTGACGGCAAAGGCACCGGGGCGCGATGTTGTATCATTTCGCGCCAAGCCAGGGCCTTGGTTAACAGCCATAAAGACTTGTCGATTGGCATTTTCGGGTGAGGAGGTGTCAAATGCACCGGGGACGATCTGGTTGGCTTGCTCAGCCGAAACCGAACGGATCAGTCCAATGGTGCCACGAATGCCAATCGATCCGACCGGCAGACTGATATCCATGCTTTCGGGGTTGTTCAACGGGATTTTTCCCGTCACAAAGCGCATCACTCCGCGTGCCATATCCGCAACAATGCGGCCATCGCCGGTTGCCGGATCATAAACGAACTCGTTAATCGCAATGTCGCTGTTTGGGCCGATGGTAAAGACCGTCTCGTCAAGCAACAGGATTTGCATGCCTGAATTCGGTGTCGTGGTGATGCGATCACCAAGGTAAACCGGCATGCCGCTTTCAACCAGAATGCCGACTTCACCGGTTGCCTTGGCCATTTTGACCTCGCCGGTCACGGCGGCGGAAACGCCCGCCATTTCGACCGTGACTTCTGCGGTTGCAGAAGTGCTATGGATAACCGGCACCGCAAATGCGTTGCAGATGATCAAACTGCGCAAAAGGCCTTTAATTTTTCGCTGTTTTCGGGCGGTCGTTATATCGTTCTGCATCACTAGAACTCCCATCGCCGGGTCAGATAAAACTGTGCCCGGGCATTGTGATATTCGTAGTTGGGAATGTTCGATTTAGAATTCAGATATTCACCTGTGATCGACCAGTTGATCGGTGCAAGCAGGTCATATATCTGATTTGCCGTTGTGCTTTCCCCAAACAAATCTGATGGCATTATTTGCGAAAGTGGTGCGCCATAGGTCAATCTTGTCCGTGTGCTGCGATCCATCCGGTGTTGCGGCGAAGAGCCGGTCACCAATGAGTCAGGATCACGATAACGATCAATCCCATGGCGGATACTACCGCTAATATAACTTCCCCCACCAAACAGATAAGCATGGATCAACTCTGCGCTCAAGCTGTCATAGCTGTAATAATTACGCGCAGCTTCTTTTTTACCTGCAGTAACATTGAATGTGGTGCGGTTATTGGGCGTCCATGTGTAGTTCGTACCCAGACGGCTGGCATAGCGTTGACCGGAATGCAGCCGCAAGGCCTTGGACTCGCTGGTGTTCTGATAACGCTCGTCGGCATAGCTGACGGCACCGTTCAGATTAAAGAACGGGCGCGGGTTCCAATCCATGCGCAATTGACCGGACCGCGACGTCAGATACTTTTCCTTGCTCAGCGATTGGACGGTTTGATTGATGGATGGGGTCAACATCCAGTACCCACCGCGAATGCGACTTCCGACATCGACTGAAAATGACCCAAGATCAAGGGAATCAAGCTGGACTTGATCACTGGCGTAACCGGTTACGCTGGCAAATATTTCATGCCCTTCCTGATATCCAAGATCGTAGCTGACATCATAGCGAAGCGCACCAATATAGGCGATATCGTTGCGCGGCTTATCTGTGGTTGATGTGATGGTCGTAAGCGTGCCCGAGACAAGTTGTTGTTTGTCGTTTGGTGCAACATTTCGGTTGCTGTCAATCTGTGAACCCAGTGTCAGGGTCACAGATTGGTTCAGGCGCTTTCGGCGACGTTCAATCGCTGAGATGTATTTATCAATGTCGGCAGAAACTTCTGGCGACACATCCATCTGGCTCAATCGATCAAACTGCGCACGGGCTTCATCAAGGCTATCTAGGCGGTACAAAACGATTGCGTAGTAAAGCCTGACAGGTGCCAGATCAGGGTCCAAGACCAAAATCCGTTCCAAAGTCGCCGATGCACCGCGGACTTCACCGCGCGATAATTGCGCTTTGGCCCAGCGGAAATTCAGAACAATGTCATCGGGATTGGAAAGGATATCGGCATAGGTGATACCGCCGCCATCATCGGTTTGCAGTAATTTGTTGGCACGTTCGGTTACGTCTGCCAGCCGTTCAAAATCTTCGGAAAATTGACGTGCTTCGTCTGTGCGAACATCCACACTTTGCTGTGCCTGAACACTGGAAATCCCCATCACCAGTGTCCCAAGTACGACTGTTAGTGTCGTACCGTACCACCATTTGCTTGTTTTCAAGCCTTCCCCCAAGCGTTCTCAGATCATCGCGGTGTTTTTAACCGGTCTGGCGCATGGTGATCAGGTGGTGAAACCAGACCAGATACGCCCATAATCAGTTTTGAATCTTATAAAACAGATTATGGGCTCTGGCCGATTGATGTAAGCCATGCAGTTGATGGGTGTCTTCGGCGTTTTGCGGATAGGTTTTACATACGTATGGATATGTCAATGTCTTAAGAGGGCAGGGGTTTTCTATCCGTATGGTAGTTTTTCCTATACGGCTGTGCCGCCTACGGTTAACCCGTCAATGCGCAAGGTCGGTTGACCGACGCCAACTGGAACCCCTTGGCCATCTTTGCCACAGGTGCCAATCCCGTTATCAAGCGCCATATCATTGCCGACCATTGAAACCTTGGTCAGGCTATCTGGACCATTGCCGATCAGGGTTGCACCCTTGACCGGGGCGCCAAGTTTGCCATTTTCGATCAAATAGGCTTCTGATGCGGAAAACACGAACTTGCCGGACGTAATATCGACCTGCCCACCACCGAAATTAACCGCATAAATGCCGTTTTTGACAGAGGACAAGATTTCTTCAGGTTCTTTGTCGCCACCCAGCATATAGGTGTTGGTCATACGCGGCATTGGTGCATGGGCATAAGATTGGCGGCGGCCATTCCCGGTGGATTTAACCCCGGTCAGGCGGGCATTCAGGCGGTCTTGCATAAAGCCCTTAAGAATGCCGTCTTCAATCAAAACGGTTTGCTGGGTGGGTGTACCTTCATCATCAATTGAAAGCGACCCGCGACGATCATGGATTGTGCCATCATCAACAACCGTAACACCGGGTGATGCAATGCGCTGACCCAACAGGCCGGCAAAGGCCGAGGTGCCCTTGCGATTGAAATCGCCTTCAAGCCCGTGACCGATGGCTTCGTGTAACAGAATACCTGGCCAGCCCGGTCCAAGCACCACAGTCATTTCACCTGCCGGTGCGGCGACGGAATCCAGATTTACAATCGCCTGACGGAGAGATTCATCAACGGCCTTCTTCCAGGTCTTTTCATCAAAGAATCCGTCATAGCCAATCCGACCACCTTCGCCATGTGATCCGGTTTCCATACGGTCGCCCTGTTTGACCACAACCGATACATTGAAACGCACAAGCGGGCGAATATCGCCAATCCGCTGTCCGCCGGAACGCCAGATTTGCACAGCCTGCCAGTTGCCGGAAATGGACGCAGATACCTGTGCGACACGCGGATCGCGGGATCGGGCATAGGCATCAATCTGGGCCAAAAGATCAACTTTGGCTTCAAAGGTGGCTTCACCCAGCGGATTTATATCGGAATAAAGTGAAATATTGGTGCCAATCGACCCAAGGTCGACCTTGCCCGAACGCCCGGAGCCGACTGCTTTGACTGTTTCAGCCGCACGGGCAACTGCGTCATTCGACAGTTCGTTGGAATGCGAAAAGGCGGTGGCTTCATCCGCAACCGCGCGCAGGCCAAATCCCTGTGCTGTGTCAAAATTCGCACTGCGCAGGCGGCCATCATCCCAAACAAGGCTTTCAGATTGGCGGTATTCCAGAAACAGTTCCCCGTCTTCTGCCGCGCCAAGCGCGTCATTGACCTGTGATTCAAGCCGCTCGCGATCAAGATCACCTTTGGCGAAAAACAGATTGTCGGTGGTGCGAAGATCGGTCATGGAACCTCCTTGGGGCCGGGATTTTCGGCCTAAGCAAATGATTTTCCCCGTAAGGTAGAAAGTTATGACAGTATTTTCCCTGATGCTTTCAGGGGTTTCTGTCACCTTTGACTTTCGTCTATACAGGTACTGTAGGGTCACGGTTCAGGGAACCATGGCCCGAACGTTTTATATAGACCGCAATGGCCAATTATGAAAGCCCGTGGCAATGTTTGTTGAACATCCCCAGCGCGTCGCACTCCATAACGAAATCCATGCCCGACCATTTGGCGGCGTGATCAGTCCAACGCGATGCTCTTGCATTGCCTTTCAAGCCGGTGAAGAGCTTGATAAAGGGGTGCGGGACCATTTTGTTGCCTTCTGTAATCGATATAGCCTGACCCCACCGGCGCCTGATCAGAAATATTATGAAGCTTCTTGCGACGGGTTTTCGGTGATTTGGGAACGCCATGCCGAATTCACGGTCTATGTCTTTAAGCGAATGGAAACATTCGATCACCCGTTCGAAGATCCGATCATTAATCTTGTTCCGCAAGATTGGTTGTCTGATACACCGGGGCAGTTGCTGGTCGGCTTACATATTTCGATTGATAAAACTGAACGCAGCGAAGACGAAATTTCCCGCTTGTTTGATCACAATGGCCTGACAGGCAGCCGCGTTCTGGGAGGATCAGCACAAGTTTGGACAGATTTTCGCCTGCATGGGGATGGCTTTGGCCGCATCTTGGTAAAAGATCAAGGGATGGAAAAACTCCAAGCTGGGCGTCTTGTGCAGCGTCTTCAGGAAATTGAAGTTTACCGCATGATGGCGCTTTTGGCGTTCCCACTGGCCCATAGTGCAACACCCAAGGTTTCAGAAATTGATACCCGTCTTTCGGACATCACAGCCGAAATGGCCAGTAAAACCCACACCAATGACGAAGAAACCCTGTCGAAACTAACCGATCTTGCCGCCCAGACCGAAGAAATGGCAGCATCCTTGAATTATCGGTTTAGTGCGGCGCGCGCCTATCACCGCATTGTTCAGGCCCGTCTGACCGAACTTCGCGAAGAACGGGTCGAAGGGGTTCAAACCATCACCGAATTTATGGAACGTCGTTTGGCGCCCGCCATGCGCACCTGTCAAAATATCGGGGACCGGTTGGAAGTTTTGTCAAAGCGTGTCGCGCGGGCCAATAACCTGCTTCGCACCCGGGTCGATATCCTGCTTGAAGCACAAAACCGCGATTTGTTGGCCAGCATGGACCGGCGGGTGAAATTGCAGCTTCGCCTGCAACAAACCGTCGAAGGATTGTCGGTTGCCGCCATCACCTATTATGCGGTCGGATTACTTGGCTATCTGTTTAAGGCAATCAAGGATGCCGGTGTTCCGATCAATGACCGGATGGCGACCGGGATTGCCGTGCCGGTCGTTCTAGCAACGATCTGGCTTGCCATGCGCCGCATACGCAAGGCGCTACACAAGGCGGATGACTAAGTTTATTCTCGTTGCGCACTAAAAAGGGCAGCCTGCATTGGCTGCCCTTAGGTGGTTTAAGATGGTGGTGTGATTACGCGACGCTGCGTAGTTTGTATGCGCAATAGGTTATCGCACCAACCAGCACAACAGCACCGGCCTGATGGGCGACACCAAGTGGCAACCAGATCACGGTCAAAAGCGTCGAAATGCCCAAGACGACCTGTAAGCAAGCCGTTGCTAAAACCAGATGTGTCGCAATGCGTTGATCTGATGTCAGGTTCCATTTCCCGGCCCGCCACCAGAACACCAGCACCATCACAAAGGTCAGTTTCGCCAACCAGCGATGATCCCATTGAACCGTCATATGGTCTTCGAACGGGGCCAGCCAAACCGGGTCAAAAGCATAAAGACCATCGGGGATCAACTGCCCATCCATCAAGGGGAAGGTGTTAAAGGCATAACCGGCATCAAGCCCGGCAACAAAACCGCCGGAAAGGGCGGTAAAGATGGTTAGGCACAGCAACTGCAAACCGCGTTTTGACGAAGTTGTGCCAATTGCCCGTGGCGAAAGTTGTTGCAGGCCAACCCACATCAGGGCGACGAAAATCACCAGTGCCAGACCAAAATGTGCGGTCAGGCGATATTGGCTGACATCGGGGCGATCAACCAGACCGCTCATCACCATATACCAGCCCATCAATCCCTGAAGCCCGCCCAGAATGAAAAGCCACCAAAGCTTCCACTTGGTTGCACCATCAATGGACTTTTTGGCCAGAAACCAGACAAACGGGACAAAGAACACAATCCCGATCAAGCGCCCCCAAAGGCGATGAATAAATTCCAGCCAGAAAATCGACTTGAAATCTTCAACCGACATCCAGGCATTGACCTTCTGGAATTCGGGATACTGGCTGTATTTCTGATAAAGGGCGCTCCAGTCTGCTTCGGTCAGGGGCGGGATAATGCCGGTAAAAGGACGCCATTCGACAATTGAAAGCCCCGATTCCGTCAGGCGGGTTAATCCGCCAATCACGACCATGATGAACACCATCGCCGCACAGGAAAATAGCCAGATCGCGACATTCTTATGGGCAGCGGGCTTATGGGCAACTGGCTTATGGGCAACGGGGGGAATGGCAGTTTGATCTGAGGCGGCAGGGGCGGCACTGCTTGGCATCTGAAAGCTCTCTCATCGTTCGGATCAGCAGCATTATTAATGCTGAAATTTGGCCCAATATAAGGCGATTTTTTAAAAATTGCAGGAAAAGCTTTACGTCAAGGATAAGCCGGGTGGATCACTTTGCGGTGCCGCAGTTAAAACACAATATTTAGTGTTGTATGATATTAAAACACATAAAAAATGTATTGAATAATTTTATTTCCACACTCATAGTCATGGACAACAGAGAGAAACCCGCTACTCAAGGATCGATGATGTTTCCCATCAATCTGGACCTGACGCGACTTTCAGTCGCTTTGGTCGGCAATGGTCAGGCAACCCTGAACCGATTGCGCCAGTTTGACGGTGATGGGGCAAAGTACGTCACCGTCTATTCAGAAAACCCGATACCCGAACTGGTCGATCAGGCCGGTGATCGGCTGCACCGCTATTTGCCAAATTCCGCAGATGTCAACGCGGCATCCATCATGTTTATCGTCGACCTTGACGAAGAAAAGGCTGCTGAACTTGCCGCCATCGCCAAGGCCGTTGGCACGATCGCTAATGTCGAAGACATCAAGGCATATTGTGATTTCTTCTCGCCAGCACGTGTGCAGCGCGGGGATTTAATGATCACGGTTTCGACCAATGGTCATAGTCCAAGGCTTGCAGGGCGTATTCGCCGTGCGATAGAACGCTGGCTGGATCCGAAATGGGATAAACGCCTGCGCGAGCTTTCTATTGAGCGTGAGAAATGGAAAGCAAGCGGTGCGGATATGCCGACGTTGCTGAAAAAAACCGACGAATATATTGATCGTCGTGGATGGTTGCCATGAATGTAATGCGTGAAGAAGATATCGTTTCTGGCGGCTCCATGTCGGTCGAAGAAGCAACAGATCGCGCCGCCGATTTGATGCGCCGTTATGGCCATCTTCAAGGTGTGTCGCTGATTGAGCCGCTTGTGCATGAAGAATTTAAGGGTCGGATCACCATGACTTCATCCTTTGGGACCGAGGCCGCAGCTTTGCTTGCCTTGGTTGCCGAAGTTGATGCCAATCTTCCGGTCATTTTCCTTGATACCCGCAAGCTGTTTGGTGAAACCCACAAATACCGTGAACAGTTGGTCAATCAGTTGGGCCTGACCAATATCAGGATCATGCGCCCGGACGAGGCCAAGCTCAAAGCAGACGATCCCGACGGGATGCTGTTTGCATCTGACACCGCAAAATGCTGCTATCTGCGTAAGGTCGAACCCCTTCAACGTGCGCTTGAAGGATATGACGCATGGCTAACCGGGCGTAAGCGGTTCCATGGTGGGGAACGTGATGCCCTTCCGGCGATTGAACCGGCAGGAACACGGATCAAGGTCAATCCGCTTGCAGGCTATAAGCGCGAAGACATCGAAGACATCTTTGAGCATCGCGGCTTGCCGCGCCACCCATTGCAGGCCGAAGGATATCTTTCCATTGGCTGCATGCCCTGTACCGATCGGGTTGATCCAAATTCGACGGACGTCCGCGCCGGTCGTTGGGCCGGGCAGGACAAAACCGAATGTGGCATTCACTATATTATCTAAGCTCAAAGCAGCTTTAACGAAAAACCCGGCCAACTGGCCGGGTTTTTTGGTTTAGATCGTAATGCCTTGAAGCTTCCTAAACAGCGTCACCGCATAGCGATCCGTCATGCCAGAAATGTAATCCATCACCCGCATCAGGCGGCTATAGAGGTCGGGCGCGTCTGAAATTTTGCCTGACAGAAGTTTATCAATCCGGTCTGCCTGAGGTGGTAGGCGTCTGCCGTGATTGATATGTTCGTCAATATCGATTGCCGCCCGGACAAAGCTGTTGAGCAGGCCGTTAACCACCTCAAACCCGGCCATCTCAATCGGCAGGACATGGGGGGCGTTATAAATTTTTTGCACGGCCAGTTTTTTACATGCCTTGGCATCGGAGCCAAGCGGGGTATTGGCCAGCAAGTCGCCTTGGATGGTGCCGGTCAAAAGGGCGTCTTCATTTTCAATGAATGCATCAACTGCGGCCTTGACCAGATTGCCAATTGCCTTGCCACGCAGGAACCCGATCCGGTCATTTTCGGATTTCTCGGCGTACCAGCCCTCGGCCCGTAAATCGTTCCAGCGTTGATCAGCATCGCCGTCATATTTATCAGGGTTCCGGGCAATCGGGGCCAGCGCGCGTTCGACTTCTTCAAACGTCACACAGCCCAATTCCCAGCCATCTTCAAGATCGACCACGGAATAGCAAATATCGTCTGCCGCCTCGACCAGATACACCAGCGGATGACGGCGCCATGCCCCGTCAAATCCTTCAAGCGGGGATAGGCCACAGGCCTTTGCAATTGCATAGGCAATATCGCGTTCGGCCTGATAATATCCGGGTTTTTTAAGGCCGGTATATGCGCCGCGTTTGTTATCAGGAACCGATGTGCTGCGCGGATATTTAATGAAGCTTCCAAGCGTGCCGTAAGTCAGGTTCAACCCACCGTCAAACCGCTTCATTTCAAGCTGGCTTATGATCCGCAACCCTTGGGCGTTGCCTTCAAAATGGCGCAGGTCTTCAAGCTCCGGCCCCGAAAGGCGCGATGTCAGTTCATCTTTGGCAAGCTTCGATGTCGTGAACCATTCATTGATCGCATCTTCGCCGGAATGACCAAAGGGCGGGTTGCCAATATCATGCGCAAGGCATGCCGCCTGAACCATATATCCAATATCAGCGACCGTCGTTTCAGACCCTTTTGGCAGGTTCTTGACGATATGCGCACCTGCCATCAGGCCAAGCGACTGCCCAACTGACCCGACTTCAATCGTGTGGGTCAGGCGGGTATGAACGTGATCATTTTCCGATAGCGGATGAACTTGGGTTTTGTTTTGCAAACGCCGGAAGGAAGATGAAAAAATCACCCGGTCCACATCAATCTGGAACGGGCTTCTGCCATCCGGCGTTGGATAGGGCGCACCTTCGGGCAGGCGGATTTTGCCGTCTTTAAATTCAAGCCGATGAGATGAAAGAAGGTCTTCCCAGCGCATTTTATCGCCAGGCGCTTGCGACGCCAATGTCATGGCGGTGCGACTCCCTGTCCGTGTCATTTGTTTTACGTGCTGATGACTTTAACGGTCCGGGGAGTCCGGTGCAATCGGACAAAACAACGTCCAGCCGATTGCACCGCTAAATTTAGTTGATTTTGTAAGGCTTAGCCAAAGAACCAGCTTTGCGGATTATCAATCGGGCGGCCATTAACGGCGCGCAAAAGACCAATCACATTGCGTCCGATGAACCACGCGGTGGTGTAAAGCCCCATCAGGCCGACAATCGCCCAGCCCAAAAGCGGCACCCAGCCGATCATGAACGTAAAGAACCCGAAAATGATCGCATACAGGATGCTGATCCAAAAAGTTCGGATAACGAAAACGTAATGGCTGTTGGTCCAGTGATTGTCTTCTTCACGCGCAATATAAGACACAATCAGCGCAATAAGCCCGGTGGCAAACGCCGTAAACAGGGTCGCGATCATAAGGCCATAGCACACAAGTGCTGTGTTGCCACCGCGTTCATCTGCATGATGCGGTGCCGGGTCAAAAGACGCGTCCTGACCGTGAATATGGTCGTTCATAAACATGATCCTATCAAAGTTATCGCAATCCCCATCGCGTCTGACCCATCATATAGCGCGAAAGTTTAAAAATGCTATCTCTGGTTGGTCAAGTGGGCGCCCAGGTGTGATCTTCACGCCTGATCACATGAATTTTACGCCCAAGTTGCTTGGTTTTGCCTCGACTCTTGAAAATATCGCCCTACATTTGGCGCCATATCGTCAATTGACCGAAAATAAGGATTTCCGCATGTCGGATTATGATTTTGATTTATTTGTTATTGGTGCTGGTTCGGGTGGTGTGCGTGCGGCCCGTGTGGCTTCGGGATACGGCGCAAAGGTCGCCATTGCTGAAGAAAGCCGGGTTGGCGGCACCTGCGTTATTCGCGGGTGTGTCCCGAAAAAACTTCTGGTCTATGGCGCACATTTTGCCGAAGATTTCGAAGACGCATCTGCCTATGGCTGGACCCTTCCGGGCGAACCAAGCTTTAGCTGGAAAACCCTGATTGCCAATAAAGACAAAGAAATTGAACGTCTTAATGGCATTTACAAAAAACTTCTGGCCGGATCAAATATTGAGCTGTTTGAAAATCGCGCTGTCCTAAAAGACGCCCATACCATCGCGGTGGGGGATAAAACGGTAACGGCGGATCGTATCTTGATCGCTGTTGGGGGTACGCCGACCCTGCCCGATATTCCGGGCATCGAACATGCGATTTCATCGAACGAAGCATTCCACCTTGAAGACTTGCCAGAACGGATTGCCGTTGTTGGTGGTGGCTATATCGCGGTTGAGTTCGCCGGGATTTTTGCCGGCCTTGGGTCAAACGTGACGCAGTTCTATCGCGGGGAGCAAATCCTGCGGGGTTTTGATGATGATATCCGCAACCATCTTGCCGAAGAAATCGTCAAAAAGGGCATTGATCTTAAACTGCATACCAATGTCACAGCGATTGCCAAGAACGATGATGGCACCTTATCCCTGACCCTGACGGGCGGCGGTCATCAAACCGTTGATGCCATCATGTTTGCCACCGGTCGGCAGCCAAAAACCCATGGAATGGGCCTGGAGCAGGTTGGGGTGGAACTTAAAAATAACAGTGCCATCATCACCAATGCCGCACTTCAAACCAGTGTGCCAAACATCTATGCCGTCGGCGATGTGCGCGATCATGTTCAACTAACCCCGGTCGCGATCAAAGAAGGCATGGCCTTCGCCGATAGCGTCTTTGGCGGCAAGCCATGGTCAATGTCCTATCAGGCCATCCCAACCGCAGTCTTTAGCCAGCCACCTGTAGGTACCGTCGGCCTGTCCGAAGAAGAAGCCCGTGCCAAGGGCGGTGAAGTGGTGATTTACAAATCCACCTTCAAACCGATGCGCCACACCCTTTCGGGCCGCGATGAAAAAACGCTGATGAAACTGATCGTCGATAAAACCACGGACGTGGTTCTTGGTGCCCACATGGTTGGCCCAGATGCGGCTGAAATCATTCAGGGTATTGGTATTGCGGTCCGCATGGGCGCGACCAAGGCCCAGTTTGATCAGACCGTTGCGGTGCATCCGTCCGCAGCCGAAGAATTTGTGACCATGCGGTTCCCGGTTGGCGGCTGACAAGTTAGTTCGTTCAGTTAGTAGGCAGTAGGCGGTGTTCAACGAACACCGCCTGTTTTTTGTTGAGTTCTAGAATTCAATTAGAGAGTGCGGCCTTTCTCAGTCTTGATAATTTAATTGAACAAAGACTATTGGAATGGACACCAAACCACTAGATAAGCATACTGCTTGCTTATATTTGTGGTTGTGTTTTGTTGGGGTTAGTTGTGCTTTTGACTAAGGTCTTTGACAAAGAATCTTTTGAGCGCCTGAATAGTAGAATTGAGGCTCTTGTTGACGATGGTCTTGTGTCAACCAAGAATTCTGCTCTGATATTTCTGTTTCTCAGTCATAGGTTCTACAAAGAACAATTTGAGATTGAAGAGGCTTACACTGATGGTGGTAATGACTGCGGAATCGACGCAATCTACATAGATCGCCAATCTGACCAGCCTGTGGTTCATTTGTTTCAGTCGAAGGTTCACGATAGTGAACGCAAAGCACGGAATGCCTTTAAAGCTTCCGCAGCTGAAAAGAGCGTACGCTTCTTCGAGGTGCTTAAGGATCGGGACTCTGAACTAGATAAGGTTGTTAATGCGAGACTTAAACAAAAAATTCTTGAAATAAGAGATTTGCAGGATCGAGACTTCCCTGCATTTAAGCTGTGGTTGCTGAGCAATGGCAACGAGTGTGTAGAACACCAACTTCGGCCTCTGGTACGGAATCTAGCTGCGCAGGATGTGGACGTCGAGCAGTTCCATATGATTGAATTTGTTGAGTTTTGTGTGGATGCGCACAGCGCGCGTACCAGTCACACGTTCTTTGCTAGGGATGCCGGAGTTGTTGAGTTTGGAAACTCTGAGCTTAGGAGCTTCGTTGGGTATATTTCTGCCCGTCAATTGTATGATTTGATCCGCGACCTGAGAGATGAAAGAAAAGTCGATTATTCTTTGTTTGATATGAATGTTAGGGGATTCCTAGGGTTGAACAATCCTGTGAATAAGGAAATTTTCAAAACAGCAGCCTCTAGCGAGAAACGCCACTTTGCATCATTCAATAATGGAATAACGATGGTGGGAACGTCGTGTAAAGTGATGAGAACGGCAACAGACAATCCAAAAGTCGGAGTGAAGAGACTGTCGATTGTCAATGGTGCACAAACATGTTCCGCAATATTCGATGCAATGAAAGATTACTTCCCTGATTTTGGTGGGTTTGAGGAATTATCTGTGCTGTTTCGGATATTTGAGACCGATGATCCAGAGCTTATTAGTAAGATTGCAGTGTCAACTAACACCCAGAACAGAATCCTATCGAGAGACTTGCGAGTTAACGATGAGAGGCAGCTGAAGCTAGAGAGCGACCTAGCAAAGTTAGGTGTAACCTACGTAAGAAAGCGTGGTTTATTAGCAAGTTATTCAGTAAAAGGCGGGCGCATATTGGATGCCTTACGTGCGGGGCAGTTGATCATGTCATACAAGTTGCATGATCCTGCGCGCGCCAAAAGGGATTCTGATAGTATTTTCTCTGAGGCTTATGAAAAAATCTTCAATTCTGCAACTGCAGAGCAGATCGTTGAAGCCCTCGAATGGTTCGAACTTATCGAGGAAAAAAAGCAGTTCATAGAGGATGAAATTCGTATTCGAGGTGTGGCGCGAACGGATGACACGTTTGTTACTTACGGCTCTTTCCACGTATTGATGTTATGCGGAATGATAGGAAAAGCTGCTCCTACTTCAGAGCGGGAGCAGGTTATTGAGAAAGCCATTCAGGTCATTGCTGAAGCATTAAAACAAGCGGGAGAGCCTGCTTACTATTCTTATTTTAGAGACCCGAAGCAGGCGGACAGACTTAAGAACGCAATAAAGCAGTTCTCCCTTTTCTAAAGCGTTAGTTCTGTTTTCTCTTCAACCACCGATGCTTTACACTAACATTTGACAACAAAGGGGGAGCATTTCCCAGCTTCCCCTTGTCAGGCAAAACACCACTATTCTGGGGCTTATCCCCCTGCAAGGCCGGGGAAGATTATCAGAAGGGCGACGGCCAGAATCTGTAAGCAGATGAAGGGCAGTAAGGCCTTGAAGATATCGCCCAGTGATATGTCCGGCGGTGCCACCGATTTTAAATAGAAGGCCGCAGGCCCAAACGGTGGGGACAGGAAGCTTACCTGCATGTTCATGGCAAACAGAACGCCAAACCAGACCGGGTCCAAGCCAAGGTCTTTCACGATCGGGACAAAAATCGGCATGGTCAGAAGGGCAATGCCGACCCAGTCAAGGAACATGCCAAGGATAAACAGGATCAGCATCATGAACAGGATGATGGTGGTTGGATCATCCGAAATGCCCGTGATCAGGGCAGATACAAATTTGATCCCGCCCATCAGGTTGAACACGCCAACAAGGGCCGATGCACCAATCCCGATCCAGACAATCATGCCGCAGGTCGAAAGTGTTTGAAGCGCAGCACTTTTAAGCATCGCGAGCGAAAATTCACGCCGTACAATGGTCGATGCGATAACCCCGGCAACACCAACAGCCGATGCCTCGGTGACTGACGCGATCCCACCATAGATCGAGCCAAGAACACAGAACACGACCAGCATCGGCAGGAACAAGCCTTTAAGCAAACGCAGTTTTTCTGCGCGCGGGATATGCTCGGTACGGGGCGGTGGGGCAATGTTTTTGCCGGTATAAGAACGGAACAAAATGTAGGCGACATAAAAGCCCGCCAGCATGAAGCCCGGAAGAAAGGCCGAGGTAAACAGATCGCCAATCGATACGTTTGCCGTCAGGCCATAAATGATCAGGACAATCGAAGGTGGGACCATGGTGCCAAGAGACCCACCGGCACAGACCACACCGATGGCCAAATTCTTATCGTACCCCTGACGCAACATCTGGGGCAGGGCCAGCATGCCAAGCAACACAATCTCGCCGCCGATAATGCCGCTCATGGCAGCAAGGATGACGGCAACGAAAATCGTCTGGACTGCAACGCCGCCCTTAAGCCGACCGCCAAACAGGCGCATGGCATCAAACAGATCGCGGGCAATTCCCGATCGATCCAGAATGGCCGCCATCATGACGAACATCGGGACGGAAACAAAAACAAAGGACGAAACAAATGAAAAGACCCGACTGGTGATCAATGGCACGGCCATTGGGCCAAACCAGCCAAGGGTGAAAATAAGGGCAATCAGCAGGGTGACGAACGCAAGCGGCATGCCTGTCAGAAGAAAACCAAGCAGCAGGACGAACATGGCAAGTGTGCCGTATTCAATGCCTAGGGACTGTAATTCAAACATTTAATCTATCCTGTCGCGCCGATCAGATGGGTGACCGTGCAATGACTGTGGGGGTATCAACTTGAAACGGGGTGTCATTCTTTCCCGGTTGTGGGCATGACAGGCGCTTTGCGGGCATACTTGATGGCCTGTAGCAGAAACTGCACCACCAACAGGATCAGGATCACCAGCAGAAAGAGTTTCAGGATACCCGGATAGGGTGCGTTAAACGCACTGCCTGTTGTTTCAAAGTGAATGTCACCGGTCGGCGTGAGTGTTGCGCGTTTGACCATAAGCCACGCCGCCCAAGCAAAGAAACCCGATGCAGTCATGCAGACAATCGAAATGCCGACATCAAGGGCTTTGCGGATTTTCGGCCCGACAATGTCGTAGAAAATAACAACCCGGATATGTTTGTCGCGCGCGGCACAATAAAGCCCGCCAAACACAAAGCCGACAGCAGACAGAAATGTCGTGGTTTCATGGACCCAAAGAGTGGGGCTGTTGAAAACATGCCGCATGAAAATTTCAAAAATCAGAATGCCCATGGCAAATATAAAGCCAAAGGCAAAAACCGGACTGACCTTATCCACGGCACGGCCCATCAGGCCGGAAACTGCCGGAACCTGTTCGGGAAGTGCATCAGGGACGATGCTTGCGGGGAGATCACTTTGGTTCGGGTCTACAGGGCTGACAGCCATATTCAGCATTCCTTGCGATGCGAAGAATACAATCCGGCAACAGGGAGGACCTCGTCACCCGGTATCGTCTCTTATACCGGGTGCGGCCGGATTGTATTCAAGTCGTTACCGGCGGACATGAACCATGCCGCCGGTAAACCATCATGCGATCATAAGATCAGATCAAGCCCTGTGCGGTCAGATATTTGACCAAGGTGTCATAAACGCGCTGTGCGTCTTTGGAACGTGCCGCCACTTTTTCCCACTGGCTGGTGGCAATCTGACGGAATTTCGCACGCTCTTCAGCAGACCAGTTATGGATGGTGACACCACCGTCTTTACGTGCGGCAGCAACAGATTCCATGTCTTTCATCGCAAGACGTGCATCCATGTCATGGGCCAGATCACGGACCGACATTTCAAGAATGGTCTGGATGTCTGCGGGCATGGAATCCCATTTGGTCTTGTTGATCGAAACTTCCAGCATCGGCATGGAATGGAAGCCCGGATAGACCGGATGTTTGGCAACGTCATGCAGGCCCATCGCCTGATTGGTCGAGAACACGGTCGCATCTGCGGCATCGATCACTTTTTTATCAAGTGATGTAAAGACTTCAGATTGCGGAATGTTGACCGGTGCGGCACCGGCTGCGGCAAAGACTTGCTGGACCATGCCTTCTGGTGCGCGCATTTTAAGACCCTTAAGATCGGCAACGCCATCAAGCGGCACTGACGATACAAAGGCTTCGAGGCCCGGGGTAACCGCACCAACGAACTGCAAACCACGTGGGTTCAACAGGCTGTTCATCAGTTCTTTGCCACCGCCATATTCAACAAAACGCAGCATTTCAGAAGGTGCGGACCATGCACCGACCGGGTTGGCAATCAGGCCAAATGCCGGGTCTTTGCCGGTGAAATAGCTGGTGTCGGTGATGTGGCCATCCAGAATGCCTGCTGCAATGGCATCCTGTGTTTCGGCATGTTCAACGATCGAGTTGACCGGAAGCATTTCAACTTCAACACGGCCACCGGTCATAACGCCAACACGTTTGGCCCAGTCCTGTTCCAATTCAAAATTTGGAACACCAGCAGAGTCACTCGACTGCATTTTAAGGGTGAATTCCTGTGCATTGGCCGAAAATGGCGCAACTGCGATCAGGGTCGCGATAAAGGTTGCTCCTGCGAGCGATTTCAAAGTCTTGGTCATTTGTCTTCTCCCTGGAATGCCGGTTTTCCGGCGATGTTATCTTTGGTGATGGAAGAGCCGCTGTTTTCACGTGATTTCAGGCTTTTTATTGTCGAGACAACAACGGTGTCGATCGGGGCATCTATCGAGACAGTCACACAGTTCTCGTCCGGCCCCGGCGGTTCAAGATCTGCAAGCTGGCTGTCTAGCAGTGCGGATGGCATGAAATGCCCGACCCGGCGTTCAAGCCGGGACAGAATCACCTCGCGCGTGCCATCCAGAAATACAAACGTCACCGGATTCAGTTTCCGGCAAAGAAAATCGCGATAGCTGCGTTTCAACGCAGAGCAGGCAATGAAAACGGTATCTGCGCCATGGTCACTATCAAGTGTTGTCGCCTTCTGATGTGCGGCGTGGGCAACGGCGTCAAGCCAAGGCCAGCGCATGTCATCATTTAACGGCTGTCCGCGGCGCATATGTTCGACATTCTCAATCGGATGATGATCATCGGCGTCAAGCCACGCGGCGTTGGCTGCGTCTGCGACGCCACGGACGATTTCGGTTTTTCCCGAACCCGATACGCCCATGACAACGACATATCCGACCTGTCGATTCATAAAGATATTTCCACCCGTCTGTTCTTATCAGGGCTGCTTTACGCTTTGGTTTGCCCTGTTGTTGTCGATGTTAGCGCTAACATAATGTTAGCGCTAACATCGAGTCAACAGCCGAGTTCACAAGGGACTTGTCCGTAAGGAAAAGACGTAATAAATGTAAAGGCATGAGGAAACGCAAAGGGGCCGGGCGGCCGACTATTGCTGACGTTGCCAATAAGGCCGGTGTCAGTACCATCACGGTTTCACGTGCTTTGCGTGATCCATCCAAGGTGTCCGACCACCTGCGCCGCAAGATCAACAATGCGGTGCGCAAGCTTAATTATGTGCCCCATTCCCATGCCAGCGCATTGGCATCAACCCGGTCGAACATTGTCGGCGTGATTGTGCCGTCATTGACCAATAACGTGTTTGCCGACACGCTTCGCGCCATTTATGACGATTTTGATCACGGCGCGTTTCAGGTCCAGTTGGGCAATTCGCGCTATGTCGCGGATGAAGAAGAACGTCTGGTGCGTTCATTCTTGGGGCAGGGTCCATCGGCAATGATTGTTGCCGGGACGGATCAAACTGATGCCACCCGTGAACTGCTTGAAAATGCGGGATGCCCTGTGGTTCAGATCATGGATATCGGCGATGATCCGATTGACATGATGGTCGGATTTTCACATTTCGACGGTGGCCGTGCTGCTGGGCACCATTTGGTGCAAAAGGGGTATCAACGCATCGGGTTCCTTGGGGCGCGAATGGATCCACGGTCTCATCGCCGCCTTGAAGGGTTCAAAGAGGCGATGCAGTCTGGCGGTCGTTATGACCCGGATCTGATCATGACAACGACTGTGTCTTCAAGCGTTTCGCTTGGTTCCGAGCTGATCGGACAGTTGCGTGCCCGTCGCCCTGATCTGGATGCGGTTTTCTGCAACAATGATGACATGGCGCTTGGTGCATTGTTCGGGTGTCAAAAGGCCGGGCTTTCTATCCCGGAAGATATGGGGATTATTGGCTTCAATGATCTTGAAATGATGGCGGCGGCTTGTCCGTCGCTGACATCGATCCGGACGGATCGCTATGCGATTGGCAAGCGCGCAGTTGAAATGATCCGTGCGGTTCTCGATGGCGACATCCCCGACGATAAAATTATCGATGTTGGGTTTGAGCTTCAGCAACGTGAAAGCACGGATCGCGTTGGTTAAGTGCTGCTAGTCGATTTGCGGAACTGGAAAGCGTTCTGCAAGCTCGGCAAGGATTTCACGTGGTCCGGCGATTTTGATACGCGTGCCGGCGGTGTCAAATTGCCGATCAAGAACGGTGATGCTTTCCTGACCACAGGCCTGTTCAAGCGTTCCGGCATCAGAAAAACCGGCAAATAGATCGGCTTCACCTTGCGGGATATAGTCGATGATTTCTGCTACATCGCAGACCGCATTGGCCGCCCCGCTATAGGCGCGCACCAGCCCGCCGGTTCCCAGTTTTGTGCCACCAAAATAGCGCGTCACAATCACCGCAACATTAATCAGATCACGGCCTTTAAGAACTTTCAGGCACGGGATGCCCGATGTGCCGGATGGTTCGCCGTCATCCTTGCCATGTTCAATTAATTGCTCCTCCTCATTGAGGTAGCGATAGGCATTGACGTGATGATTGGCTTTGGGGTGAAGGGCGCGCAATTCATCAATCCGTTTTGCCAGATCGTCATGAAAGACAAGCTCGGCAAGAAAACGCGATTTCTTTTCTTCGGTTTCGGCAAATGCGGGGCGGGCGATGGTTTTCATCACTGGGTGATAGCAAAGCTTCGCCTGTAACGCTAGGTCGGAGGCCTTTGTGCAAAGGCTGGCGTTTAAAGGGCTACGAACTTTGCCACAAGGATCACACCGAAAATAATCAGCATGATCAGGACCACCCTGCGGAAGGTTTCGGCATCCATGCGGTTTCGGATGTTGGTGCCAAGTTTGGTGCCCAGATAAACCGGTACCAGCCCAGCAAGCGAAATCCAGACGGTTTCCCATGTCATCATGCCCATGCGGGTCAGGCCAAAGGCCATGACGATGCTCGATAAGCTAAACGAGATATTGATCGCCTGAAGGAAGCGTTTGGGTTCAAGCCTAAGCGATAACAAGAACGGTAGGACCGGCATGACTTGCGATCCGGTAATGCCGTTAATGATCCCGGTGGCAAAGCCTGAAATTGGTGCCAAGCGGCGTGCAATTTTATCAGATAGCGGTTTGCCATGGCGAAACAGCGTGATCGCGCCGTAATTCATCAAAACCAGCCCCAGAACGGCACCGGCCAAAAGGCTGTCGACCATTTTCAATACGGCAAGTCCGATTAGAAGCCCCGGAATGGTTGCCAAAAACATCGGCCAGAACCGGCTGACGGTTTCGCGAAAATGTCCGGCTTGGGCCATGATGATTGAATTGCTGACCAATGACGGAATGATCACAAGCGGCATGCCTTCCTTTAAGCCCAATCCAAGGGCAAGGATCGGCAAGGCCGATGTGGAAAATCCCAAGCCGGTTGCGCCTTTGACAAAGGCGGCAACGAAATAGGCGCAGGCGATAATGGCAATGGTTTCAATCGACATCGGGGTTCCGGGAAGATGGTGGTGGGCGGGCGCAGTTTGCCTGCAATCGGCGGAATGCGCAAATGGTCTGATGATTGTGCCGTTGCGGATTCGCACGTGGTTATTTTATATGAGGATTGGAAAATCGCGGCTTGCTTAAGCATTGAGCCATTGTTCGGGGTGGAATTTTGCGTGGTTTTCGGGTGGTTTGGCAAAAAATTGCGGGTTTTTCTTATCCATAAGTCGAGAAGGGGTGGAAATGCGTTTGTAAAACCCGTATCAAGTTTGGCCCGGCTAAATGAACGGGAACTGCGGCGGAATTCCGCCGTAGAACTGGATATATGTTATAATGGCGGCATGATGATGAACATGTCGGATTGAGAGGAAGCAAATGAGCAAGAGCTGGAGCACTGATAGCTGGCGCAAACTGCCTGTAAAGCAGATGCCGACTTATCCGGATGCACAGGCCTTAGAGGCCGTAGAGCAAGAGCTCGGCAGCTATCCTCCTTTGGTATTTGCTGGCGAGGCGCGCGCGCTTAAAGAAAAGCTTGGTGAAGTTGCAGAAGGCAACGCATTCCTGTTGCAGGGCGGCGATTGCGCTGAAAGCTTTAAGGAATTTCACCCAAACAACATCCGCGACACCTTTAAGGTGATGTTGCAGATGGCGGTGGTTCTGACCTATGGCGCAGCATGCCCGGTGGTCAAGGTTGGCCGTATGGCTGGCCAGTTTGCCAAGCCGCGTTCATCTGATACCGAAACAATCAATGGTGTTGAACTGCCAAGCTATCGCGGGGACAACATCAACGGAATTGAATTTACCCCAGAAGCCCGTATTCCAGACCCACAGCGCCAAATCCGTGCCTATAACCAGTCGGCATCGACGCTGAACCTGTTGCGCGCGTTCGCACAGGGCGGTTTTGCGGATCTGAGCAAAATCCATCGTTGGAACCTGTCCTTTGTTGATGGCAGCCCGGCGGGCGAGCGTTACAGCAAAATGACCACCCAGATTGATGAAGCAGTTGCCTTCATGCAGGCTTGTGGCATTACCGCTGAAACCGCACCGCAAATGCGCGAGACGGATTTCTATACCTCGCACGAGGCTCTTTTGCTGGGGTATGAGCAGGCCCTGACCCGTCAGGACAGCTTGACGGGTGAATGGTATGACTGTTCGGCGCATATGCTTTGGATTGGCGACCGTACCCGTAATCTGGACGGCGCACATGTTGAATTCATGCGCGGGGTTAAAAACCCGATTGGCATGAAATGTGGTCCGACCATGGATGAAGACGATCTGATCCGTCTGATCGATGCCCTGAACCCGGCCAACGAAGCAGGTCGTTTGACCCTGATCGCCCGTATGGGTGCGGATAAGGTCATGGATCATCTTCCGCGTCTGGTGCGCCGTGTTAAGGCAGAAGGCCGCAAGGTGGTTTGGTCTTGTGATCCGATGCATGGCAACACAATTAAGGCGACTAACGGGTATAAAACCCGTCCGTTTGATGCCATCCTGTCGGAAGTCAAAACCTTCTTTGATGTCCATAAGGCCGAAGGCACGCATGCCGGTGGTGTGCATTTCGAAATGACGGGTACGGATGTCACCGAATGCATCGGTGGTGCACGCGAAGTTACCGAAGATGCGTTGTCAGATCGTTACCACACCCATTGCGACCCACGCCTTAATGGTGGGCAGGCGCTTGAACTTGCCTTCCTGATGGCGGAAATGATCAAAAAAGAACGCGACAGTGTTCGTGCAGAACAGATGGCTGCTTCTGCTTGATTGTCTTTGCGATTGCGCGCAATTGCCGACAAGGCGTCCGGGGGTCCCGGGCGCCTTTGTTGTTTGTTGCAATGATGCAGGGGTGATTGGGTGTATGGTCTTGCGAGGCGATGAGATTTCCGGCGACGGATAAACGTGACAGGTAACCGATCTTTGTTGGAAACCGGTTCGTGCATACTTAAATATGCAAAACAGCGTAATGCTTTTGCGCCAAGCCGCTATTTATTGGGTTTAAATAAGGTAATTTTTACGACGGTTGGATAAGGGAAGATTCTGCGCGTTTCGTAACCAAATCTTTGCGGAACTGCGGGTTTTTGACATTTTCAATCGCAATATTTTGCAATCTTTGGGCCGCTGAAGGGACATTTTGCAACACATTCAAGGCCGGTTGATGCAAAAAACTTCTACCAAAGGAGGGTAAATATTCTTAAGTATAAAGAATTGCAGGGCATTCCCGCGTAAATATGAAGGATATGAGGTCGGAAGACGGATGGTGGACGAAGCCGATTTCTCTGAATGGCAAAAGAAGGTAGAGGGGACAAATATTTCCTCGACCACGCTATTGGCGACAGATTACCTGAACCATTTCAATGAGATCGTCATGCTTCTCGAAATGGTGCCGGATATGCCTGACATGATCGAAGATTGCAAAGAATGGGCGCCGAAAACCTATCAAGAGCATTTTCGCGACAGTGCATTTTCTGATCGGGACTTGGCGATTGAGGCCTATGAACATGTGCCGGATCGATTCCGTAAGCCGTTTGAAGAAACCATAAACCACCTAAATACCATCGTGGCGCATGCTAATACCCAGCTTGAAGCGATCATTACCGAAGGCAACGAGGAACTTTTGCGTGAGACAGCGCATGCCATCACGGTGTCGCTGCAAAAGTTTATGGATGTGGCCAGTGGTATTATTCATGGTTCGGCCAAAACCATGAGCCAAAATGAAATCGACGCTGCATTGGCGCTGTAAAACAGCCTGCAGATAAGATTTCCCCCTAAATTCACATATAATTTTACCTGCAGAGGGCAGTAATGCCCATTCGGCAATTGACAGCGCGCAGGGTCGCTCCTATTCCAACAACATGACAAAAATGCTTGCCATTGCAATTGCCCAGCTTAACCCGATTGTCGGTGATGTGACCGGGAACCGGGACAAGGTTGTGGCAGCCTGGGAATCTGCGGCTGATCAGGGCGCAGATATCGTTCTGTATTCTGAACTGGTTTTGTCTGGCTATCCGCCAGAAGACCTTGTGATGAAGCCTGCCTTCATGCGCCATCTACATGAAGCCGTTTCAGTCATCTGTGAGCACACCGCCAAACGCGATAATGGTCCGGCTTTGCTGTTGACCACGCCATGGGAAACCGATGGCATTCGCCACAATGCGATTCTTTTGATTGATCAAGGCAAGATCGTTTCTGTTCGCGCCAAGCAGGATTTGCCAAATTACGGCGTGTTTGATGAAAAACGCGTTTTTGCAGCGGGCCCAATACCCGATCCGATTTCCTTTAAGGGGGTGAAGATTGGCGTTCCGATTTGTGAAGATGTCTGGACCCCAAATGTGGTCGCGCATCTTGCCAAGGCCGGGACCGAGATTTTCCTTGTCCCCAATGGATCCCCGTTTGAAGCCGACAAAGGTGTTCTGCGCCGCAAGCTGATTGAAGATCGCGTGCGTGAATGCAAAACCCCGATGATTTATTGCAATGAAGTCGGCGGTCAGGACGAACTTGTCTTTGATGGTGGGTCGTTTGGCCTGAATGGCGATGGATCACTTGCCCTGGCCCTGTCGGCCTTTGCCGAAGACGTGATTGTGACCAAATGGGCCAAGGATGATCGCGGTAAATGGATTTGCGCATCTGATGCGCCCAAGGTCGATTATCCGAACGGGCTTGATGCGATCTATCAGGCCCTTGTTTTGGGTTTGCGCGATTATGTGAACAAAAACGGCTTCCCCGGTGTTGTTATCGGCATGTCAGGCGGGATCGATAGCGCACTGTCGGCTGCTGTTGCGGTTGATGCGCTGGGCTCTGATCGCGTGCGTTTGGTGATGATGCCATCGCCTTATACCTCGGCGGAAAGTCTTGAGGATGCGCAGGTTTGTGCCGATATGCTTAAAACCGGGATCGAAAGCATCGATATTGGTCCGGCGATGGCGGCGTTTGATCAGATGCTTGCCCCGGCTTTTGCCGGTCGCGATGCCGATATTGCCGAAGAAAACATTCAGGCCCGTTCGCGCGGAATTATCCTGATGGGGCTTTCAAACAAGTTTGGTCACATGGTTCTGACAACCGGCAACAAATCGGAAATGTCAGTTGGCTATGCCACGCTGTATGGCGATATGTGTGGTGGCTATTCTGTTTTGAAAGACCTTTACAAGACGACTGTGTTTAACTTGTGCCATTGGCGCAATGAACATAAACCTGCGGGTGCGGTGGGGCCTGATGGTATGGTGATTCCCGAACGGATTATCACCAAGCCGCCATCGGCTGAATTACGCCCGGATCAAAAAGACGAAGATAGCCTGCCGCCTTATGATGTTCTGGATGATATTCTTCATCAGATGATTGAAGGTGAGCGGTCTGTTCGCGACATAGTGGATAGTGGTCATGATGAGGCCACGGTTCGCCGGGTCTGGCGTTTGCTGGACCGGGCAGAATATAAACGCCGTCAGGCGCCTCCCGGGGTAAAGATTACTCCGCGTGCCTTTGGCCGTGACCGTCGCTATCCGATTACCAATGGCTTCACGAATTTAGTGACCTGAAAAATATAGATATGACAAAACCTGTTCTTCGATTTGCGCCCAGCCCGACCGGGCTTCTTCACGTTGGTAACGCCCGTGTGGCCCTGATGAACTGGCTGTATGCCCGTAAATCGGGTGGCGAGTTTATCTTGCGCTTTGACGATACCGATCCGGTACGCTCCAAAGACGAATATGTTGATGCCATCCGCGAAGACCTTGAATGGCTTGGCATTGATTGGGATCGCGAAGAACGTCAGTCCTTGCGTCAGGAAAAATATGACGCGGCGATTGCTGATCTTAAAAAGCGTGAACTGCTTTATCCGTGCTACGAGACCGAAGGTGAATTGAACTGGAAACGCAAGGCCGCCCGCCAGCGTCACCAGCCTTTCATCTATGACCGTAAGGCGCTGACACTTTCAAATGATGAAATTGCCGCCCTTGAGGCCGAAGGCCGTAAGCCGCATTGGCGTTTCCTTTTGACCGATGGTTTGGTTGAATGGGATGACCTTTCGCGCGGGGTATGTTCGTTTGATACGGAACATGTTTCTGATCCGGTTCTGATCCGTGAAGATGGCTCGCTACTGTATATGCTGGGCTCGGTTGTGGATGATCTTGAAATGGGCGTTTCCCATATCATCCGCGGCGAAGATCATGTGACCAATACGGTTTCGCAGATTCTTTTGTATCTTGCCCTCGGCGGAAAACCGGGTGCGCTTGAATTTGCCCATATGCCGCTTTTGGCAGGTCCGGGTGGATCGCAGCTTTCCAAACGTTTGGGTAGTTTGTCTTTGCGTGAATTGCGCAATGACGGGTTTGAAGTCGAAGCATTGGTTGGGCTTCTGACCGGGCTTGGGGCGTCTGATAAAATCGAACCGGCCAGCCTTTCGGATGTATTGGCAAAGTTTGATCTGGACCATTATGGCCGATCAACCCCGAAATTCGATCCGGCAGAGCTTGCCAGCCTGAATGAAAAAGTCATTCATGAAATGTCGTTCGAAGCTGCCCAGCCCAAGCTGATTGCAGCAGGCATGGCAGATGCCGACGAGATGTTCTGGAACGCGGTACGCGGCAATTGCTGGCGCGCCGCCGAGGCACTGGAATGGTGGAATGTGATCCATCAGACCGTGATCCCAGATATTGACGACGAAGATGCCGAGTTCCTGAAACAGGCGGCTGAAATGTTGCCAGAAGGTGATTTCGACGGAACCAGTTGGAAGTCCTGGACCGGGGCGGTTAAAGATGCCACCGGTCGCAAGGGTAAGCAGCTTTTCATGCCGCTTCGCAAGGCGCTAACAGCGCGCGAACATGGTCCGGAAATGTCGACCATGCTGGTTTTGATTGGTGGTGATAAGGCACGTAAGCGGCTGTGTGGGGCGGTGATCTAGGCCGGGATGCCTTGATCACCGAAAATGCCTGCATTTGACCCAATATCACAGCCAAACGGACAGTTATCATGAACAAGACCCTTCGTATCTTTGACACGCTCACCCGCGAAAAGCAGGTGTTTGAGCCGATCGACCCTAATCACGTCCGCCTGTATGTCTGCGGACCGACGGTTTATGACTATGCCCATGTTGGCAATGCACGCCCAGTTGTCGTGTTTGATACATTGGTCCGCGTTCTGCGCCACATCTACCCGAAAGTGACCTATGTACGTAACGTCACCGATGTAGATGACAAGATTAATGCGCGTGCCAAGGAAAGCGGCGAGCCGATTTCCGAAATCACCAAACGGACCCATCAGGCTTATCTTGAAGACATGGGCGCGCTTAATGCTGCCAAGCCCGATATTGAACCGCGTGCGACCGAACATATCCCTGAGATGATCGCTATGTGCGAAAGCCTGATTGCACAGGGTTTTGCCTATGCCGCCGAAGGCCACGTTTTGTTTGCCGTCGAGAAGTTCGATGAATATGGCAAACTGTCACGTCGCGACCGCAAGGAAATGATTGCCGGTGCGCGGGTTGAGGTTGCCCCCTATAAAAAGGACCCGGCGGATTTTGTTCTTTGGAAACCATCCGAAGATGACATGCCCGGTTGGGATAGCCCTTGGGGCCGTGGTCGTCCGGGCTGGCATATTGAATGCTCGGCGATGTCGACGCGCTATCTTGGCGAGAATTTTGACATCCATGGTGGCGGTTCTGATTTGGTGTTCCCACACCATGAGAACGAACTTGCGCAAAGCTGCTGTGCCAATCAAGGTTCAAGCTATGCCAAATACTGGATGCATAACGGCCATTTGATGGTCGAAGGCGAGAAAATGTCCAAATCCTTGGGCAATTTCGTCACGGTGCATGAGTTGCTGGAAAAATGGCCGGGTGAGGCGATCCGCCTTGCGATGTTGGGGACGCATTATCATCAGCCGATCAACTGGACGGAAGATAACCTGCGTCAGGCGAAAGAATCCCTTGATCGTTTCTATACCGCCCTTCGTCAAAGTGCCGATGTAACGCCGGAAAACATGCCGGTACCGCGCGCGGTTCTTGAAGCATTGTGTGATGACCTCAATACGCCCTTGGCTATTGCGGAATTCCATAATCTGGTGACCCGTTTGAACAAGGCGGAAAAGAAGTTTGAACGTGCCGAAGCCAAGGGTGAAATCATCGCTGCGGCCAAACTGCTTGGCATTCTTGAAGCAGACCCGGAAGCATGGTTTACCGGCAGTGCGGATGAAGACGAAGCCGCCGAGATCGATGATTTGATCAAGCAGCGTGCGGATGCCAAAATGAACAAGGATTTCGCAACCGCCGATCAGATCCGTAATGATCTGCTGGCGCGTGGTATCCTGCTTGAAGACTTCAAGGAAGGGACAAGCTGGAAGCGCGTTTAACGCCAAGCTGTTCCAACCGAAAACATATAAGGCCGCAGCATCATGCTGCGGCCTTTTTGTTTGAAATTGCAGATCAACCGATCAGTCCGGGTACGGGTAAGAAGGAGATTGGGCTGGTGTTTTTACAGGACTAATAATCAAAGGTTGTGCATGGGCAGATTTTCGCCCAATTCTTGATAGATGATCAATGAACATTGGCAAGATGCAACAACTAAGGTGCTCTCGACCATGTCTGATATTGACCGACGAAGATTTCTGCAGGCCACGACTGCGTTCGGAGCGTTTGGCGCGGTGGCAAGTTTGGGATTGAATAAAACAGCGTTGGCGCAAGGGCTTCGTGCTGGCGATCTACCTGATATCCTGCGTAAAGCGATCCCATCGACCGGTGAAGAAATTCCGGCTGTCGGGTTAGGGAGCTGGATCACGTTTAATGTTGGCAATGACATGGCGTTGCGTGATCAGTGTGCGGATGTGATTTCGGCATTTTTTGCCGCTGGCGGGCGGATGATTGACAGCTCTCCGATGTATGGTTCTGCCCAAGAGGTAATTGGATATTGCCTTGATAAGCTTGGTGCCCACGATCAGGTGTTTTCAACCGATAAGGTTTGGACATCGGGTGATGGAATGGCACAGCTTGATCAGACACTCGCGCGGTGGAATACGCAAAAGTTTGATTTGTTGCAGGTCCATAATCTTGTGGGGATCACGGACAATCTGCAGCTTTTATACCGGTTAAAAGACAAAGGTTTGGTGCGCTATGTCGGGGTGACGACTTCGCACGGGCGACGGACCGAAGACCTTATTGCTGTGATGAAAAACGAACGGCTTGATTTCGTTCAGGTGACCTACAATCCGATTGACCGCAAGGTCGAAGAATATTTGTTACCATTGGCATATGATCGCGGAATAGCGGTTATTGTGAATCGCCCATTTCGCGGTGGCAGTCTGGTGCAGCGGTTGGAAGGCGAGCCCTTACCGGAATTTGCCGCTGAGTTGAAAGTGGAAAGCTGGGCGCAGTTGATTTTGAAATATCTGATTGCCCATCCTTCGGTGACATGTCCGATCCCGGCAACGACCAATCCGGGCCATGCGGCAGAAAACATGCGGGCGGCAACCGGGGTGTTGCCCGATGAGAAAATGCGTGAACAGATTGCCGCTGTGATTGGCGTTCTGGTTTAAGGCCTTTGGCGGTGAATATGGGAAAGCAGGCATGAGTGAATGGTGGAGTTACGGGCTGGCAGATTTACTGCTGTTCTCGCCACGGGTTTATTACCGGCTGTTTGAAACGATCAACACTGTTTGGTGGTTGGTCGTTGCCAGTGCATTTATCGCCGGACTGATTGCATTTGGTTTGGCTATGCGCCATGGCCATCGCGGTAATCGGGTGATTTTAGTGTTGTTATCATTGATCTGGGGGTGGGTAAGTTACGGCTTTTTGTGGCAATATTACATGCCGATCAATTGGGCGGTGCCGTATTTCTTGCCGGGGTTTGTCGCCGAAACTGCCTTGCTTATGATGTTTGCTTTGCGGCCCTTACCCCTTCGGTTTGGTTGGCGGGGTGATCTTTCATCTTATTTCGGTGTGGGGTTGGTGGCCTGTGCCTTTTTGATCTATCCGTTCGCCGGATTGATTGAAGGCCGTGATTTGATCCAAGCTGAACTGTTTGGCAGTGCGCCAGACCCCACAGCCCTTGGCACACTTGGCTTTGTTTTGATCGCCCGTGGGACGTGGCGTTGGTTGTTATTGCCCGTGCCTTTGATCTGGTGCGTGCTAAGCAGTGTAACATTGTGGGTTATGGATCAACAGATCGCATTGGTGCCGCTGATCGCGGTTTGGTTGACGGTGTTTTGTGGTTGGCTTGATCTTAAGAACGGTGTGACCACCCGCCGGATCACCGAAGCTGAACTGGCCGATTAAAGTGTGCTGCCAGTATCGTCGATGGGGAATATGTGCGCAAATTTACCCCTGAAATTCTAACCAAAATTCCCCGCCTATCCTTGCCCGGCAAACGGAGGCAGAGCAGAATTTGTGGTTTTGCCTAAAAAGTACTGGAAACCCATCTAAATCAATGGTTTCGTGAAACTACCGGTACAGCTTATCTGCCCGGGTATTCATCCTGCTTGCCAAGTTTTGATCAAGGCTGATCATTGTGCGGTAAATGAATGCGTGTCGTTATGTTGTCTGGCGTGAAAGGGCGGTCGATGATCAAGGTCTTGTCCAGTGTCTGGGCTCTTTTACTCGGCGTTGTCCTGATTATGCTGGGCAATGGCATGCATTTTACCTTGATCGGTCTGCGCGGCGGGATTGAGGGGTTTTCACCGGCTGAATTGGCGATTGTAACGTCGGGTTATTTCATTGGGTTCTTGTCTGGCGCGCGTCTTACACCGGTGATGATCCGGCGTGTTGGCCATGTGCGGGTTTTTGCCGCATTGGGCAGTTTCATGTCAGCAGGGTTGATTGCCTTGCCATTGCTGACCGAACCTTGGGTCTGGACGATTTTGCGTGTCTTGTTGGGGTTCTGCATGTCGGGCATTTATGTCACGGCCGAAAGTTGGCTTAACGATGCATCGACCAACGCGACCCGTGGCAAGGTATTATCGGCCTATATGATCGCCCAGACATTGGGGCTGATTGGGGCGCAGGGACTATTGACGTTGGGCGATGCTGCGACTTCTGCGCTGTTTATTGGGGCGTCCATTCTTGTTTCGGTTTCTTTTGCGCCGATCTTGCTTTCGGTGACAGCCGTTCCCGTGACAGAAGCCGCCCGCCCGATGCCATTGCGGCAACTTTTTTCCGATGCGCCGCTGAGTACTGTTGGGATTTTCCTATTGGGGTGTGTTTATGCGACACAAACCGGTATGGCTGCCGTTTTTGGAACACAGATTGAGCTTAGCGCGCACCAGATCGCGATGTTTGTTGCAATGCTGTTTGCGGGGGCGTTGGTCTTTCAATATCCGATTGGCTGGTTATCGGACCGGATTGATCGACGCAAGATTATCTTCTGCGCTGCTATGATTGGTGCGGCTTCTTGCGGGCTTGGTTGGTTTTCCGGGGATCGGTTTTGGCATTTGATGGCAGCAGCCTTTTTGGCAGGCGGGGTGACCGCACCGCTTTATGCATTGTTTTTGGCTTATACCAACGATTTTCTGTCGCTTGAAGATATGCCCGCTGCGTCCGGTGGCCTTGTCCTGACCTTTGGCATTGGTGCGATTATGGGACCGTTGCTTGCAGGTTGGGCAATGCAACAATTTGGTCCCTTTGCCTTTTGGTTGGTGATCGGTGGGACCTTCGTTGCCATTGCGGTTTATGCGCTTTATCGAATGACAAAGCGTGCTGCCCTTCCGGTCGACGAGACCGAAAGTTATGTCGGTATGTTGCCAACGGCATCGCCGATGGCAGTTGAAACGGCTGGTGTCTGGGCGGCGGAACAGGCCGAAGCAGAGGCCCAAGCAGAAGCCGAAGCCGAAGCCGAAGCTAAAGCCGAGGCAGTGCCAATTGACCAGGACTTGGCGAAGTCCTGATTAAAGCGATGTCCGCGCGTTATGCTGCGTTATGCTGCGTTATCGATTGACCAATAGCCTGATCCCGACGACGGCGAAAAATACACCAAGGACACCATTGATCCAGCCTGCTGCCCGGCGATAAATCGAAATTGCCGGTGCCGTGGAAAAGGCCGTGGCATAGAGCAGATGTACCGATGTTGAAATCATCCCGCAGCCAATGACAATAGCGCCCCCCACCCAAAGCGGTGCGCCGTCACTAAACCCGATCGAAATAATCGCAATCCAGGTCAGGATGGCTTTTGGGTTGGTCAGATGAAGTGCCAAACCACGCAGATAATAGCCCCGTCCGGTAATTTGCACGGCGTCTTCGGCCATGTTGTTGCTGTTTGCTGCCGGTTCTTTGCGAAAGGCAGTGCGAAACGCCCGATAAGCCATCCAGAGTAAATATAACCCGCCAAAAATCCGAATGGCCGTCATGGCATCGGCATAGGTGGCAAGAACCGCCGACAGTCCGGTCAGGGTTAAAAGGCCAATGGAAAAAGAACCGGTGCCAATGCCAAGAGCAAAACGTTGTCCGGCATGGCGTCCGCGATCAAGCGATACCCCCATCAACCCCAAAAGAGCAGGGCCGGGGCTTATTAATCCGACAAGCAGGGCGGCATAGGACAGTAAAATTCCGGGTAGGTATTCTATGAACTCGGTAAAGGGGATCATGGGGCGTCTCCTGTGGTGGCAAAATGAGCCTAAATCAGCAGGAATAGCCTGTCGAGAGATACGAAAAAGCCCCGATCAAACGGAACGGGGCTTTAAGCATTGGATGTGTCTTTGACGATCAGGCGTCGTTTTCGGCTTCTGCCAGAATTTCATCACCCTGACGGGCGATTTCGGACAAAGCCTGTTCAAACACTTCTGGGGGATGACCACCAGAAATTGCAAACTTGCCATTCACAACATAGGTCGGCACCGAGCTGATACCTGCTTCGCTGAATTCATCTTGTTCGGCGCGGACTTCCTTGGCGTATTCATCGCTGCCAAGGATTTCGGCGGCCCGTTCTGGCGAAAGACCAACTTCTTCGACGGCACGTTTAAGAACACCGTGATCGCCGGGATTTTCGGCATCCTGGAAATAGGCGGTAAACAGATTAAGGTTCAGTGCCGTTTGTTGACCATATTCACCTTCTTTGCCCGCCCAATAAATCAGGCGATGGGCGTCAAAGGTGTTGTAAATGCGGCTGTCCGAGCTGAAATGGATTGGAAAGCCGACATTTTCGCCCATCATGGTGATGCGCGCACGGTTATCGGCACTTTGATCTGGGGAAAGGCCGTATTTTTCTTTGATATGTTCGCCGAGGTCTTGACCTTCTGGTGGCATGTCGCGGTTCAATTCGAACGGGTGCCAACGCAGTTTTACGTCAATTTCGCCATCAAGGCGGCTGATGGCATCTTCAAGATTTTTGTAACCGATGATGCACCATGGGCAGACCACGTCTGAGACAATGTCGATCTGCAGGGGAATGGCGTTGGTCATTAGATTGCCTTGCGTTATGTGACTTTGTGTTGCCCCATCACATAATAGGTATGGCGCTAAACGCAAGAACAGATCGCTTTGGAATGTCAGAAAGGCGCAGCCTGTTATTTGCCTGCAATGGGAAAGCGCAAAGGATTAGAATATCCTAGTTTGTATCGTCTGACGGTTGACGTCGCGCATGGTCAACCATGTATTCGGCAAAAGTTTCAAGGATCGGGCAAGACCAGTCGGCACGTATCCGTTTGCCATCACGTTCCCATTCACCATACCAACGTTCGTCAATATCCCGGAAGATTGTGTAGTGGGCAAACCTGTCCGATGCGGCCCAGCAGTTTTTGCCAGTACGTGCCCAAGTCAATCCTGCGAGCATCATCATATCAATGCTGGTGGCGGCTTCTCGTGCCATCGTGGGTATCCTTAGACGGCGGCCCGGCTACTTTGGGGACTTCAATTTGTGGAACAGTAGCCAAGCAATTTACAATGTATAGTAGAGTTAAGCACTGATAGGTGGGGGTTACAACCATTCAAGGGGACAGGTGTGCTACCCTAAAGGTGGGCTAAGTAGAGGATAGGGTGGAACTGGTCGCGATTGTCACAATTTGCGTAATGCTGTTGCGCTATGGGCGCTTTTGCGGCAATTTGCCAAACCCGCAGCGACCAGATAGTCCCGGTTGCAAAAGACGATCGATCAGTTGGAATGAAAATGTCAGACAAGCGCGTCTATCTCTATGACAGTACCTTACGCGATGGGCAGCAGACCCAAGGCGTGGATTTTTCGGCTGCGGATAAGACCGCGATTGCCAAGGCACTGGACGAATTGTCGATTGACTATATTGAAGGCGGCTGGCCGGGGGCCAATCCAACCGATGACGCATTTTTTGCCAATCCGCCCAAGCTTAAAAATTCCAAACTGACTGCATTTGGCATGACGCGCCGTACCGGGCGATCTGCCTCAAACGATCCGGGGCTTGCCAGCCTTGCGCAGAATGCGCCGATTGTTTGCATGGTCGGTAAAAGTTGGGATTTTCAAGTTACCGAGGCGCTTGGGATTGAGCTTGACGAAAATCTTGCGATGATTTCGGAATCCATCGCACACCTTAAAACCAAAGTGTCCGAAGTGATGTTTGATGCCGAACATTTCTTTGATGGCTATAAAGCCAACCGCGACTATGCATTATCAGCGATCAAATCGGCCTATGATGCCGGTGCGCGGTGGGTGGTTTTGTGTGACACCAATGGCGGGACGCTGCCCGACGAGATTTTTGACATCGTCACGGATGTTTGCAGCCTGATCCCCGGAACCCATGTTGGCATCCATTGTCACAATGATACGGAAAATGCTGTTGCCAATTCGCTTGCCGCCGTCCGTGCCGGTGCGCGTCAGGTGCAGGGTACGTTAAATGGTCTGGGCGAGCGTTGTGGCAATGCCAATCTGATTTCGATCATCCCGACCTTGATGATCAAGATGGGATATGACGTTGGCATCTCGAAAGAACAGCTTTCCCATCTGCGCCGTATTTCGCATGTTCTGGACGAACGTCTGAACCGCGAACCACTGCGTCAGGCGGCCTATGTTGGCGATAGTGCCTTTGCCCATAAGGGCGGCCTGCATGTGTCAGCCGTGGAAAAGAACCCGGCCTGCTATGAGCATATTGAACCGGAACTGGTTGGCAATCAGCGCCATATCCTTGTGTCTGATCAGGCAGGGCGGTCTAACATCCTTGCACGGTTCCGCGAAATCGGGGTTGAGGTTGATCCGAAATCCGATGCGGTTGGCAAATTGGTTGATGCGGTTAAACAGCGTGAGTTTGATGGCTATGCCTATGATGGTGCCGAAGCCAGTTTTGAGCTTTTGGCGCGCAAGGCACTGGGTGAACTTGATCGCTATTTCCGCGTCACATCGTTCCGCGTGATTGATGAACGTCGCTGGGTGGATGAACAGGACGAACAGGTCATCACCATGTCGGAAGCCACCGTTAAGGTTATTGTCGGTGATGATCAGTTCATGTCGGTTGCCGAAGGTAACGGTCCGGTCAACGCCCTTGATGCCGCCTTGCGCAAGGTTTTGGTTACTGTGCCGGAATACCGAGAGGCGGTCGAACAGATCGAACTGATTGACTATAAGGTCCGCATCATAACCCGTGGTGATGGCACACGTGCGGTTACCCGCGTTATGATCGAAAGCCGCGATAAAGAAGGCAATAACTGGTCAACAGTTGGCGTTTCAACCAACATTATCGAGGCGTCCTATAACGCGCTTCGCGATTCCATCACCTATAAACTGTTCAAATCCGGTGTCGGCAGCCAGCACGGATAAGCGGCACGGATTGCCTATGAGATACAAGCGACCAGATGGGGGACTGTCTGGTCGTTTTGCATTGATGGTCTTGGTCGCACGATGGTTATGGGACAAGGAAGCTGGCGTGAACGGTTGGCTTTTGCTAAGTAAGCGCCAATATTGACGGGCATGCCCGTAAACACATCTTATTTGACGACCGGAGAAACCACGCGATGAGCGATGCCATCGGCGCAGCAAGCCCCGAAACGGGCGGTATTGCCAATCCGCCAGTGATCATTCTGATTGAACCGCAGCTTGGCGATAATATCGGTAAGGCTGCGCGGGCTATGCTTAATTGCGGGTTGGTTGATCTGCGTCTTGTCCGTCCGCGCGACGGGTGGCCCAATGAACGGGCAACCGCAAATGCGGCCGGTGCGGATATTGTCATTGATAATGCCAAGGTGTTTGAACGCGACGAAGATGCCGTGGCGGATTTGAACCGTCTTTACATCACAACCGCGCGCACCCGCGATGCGATCAAGCCGGTCTTTACGCCTAAGGGTCTGGCACCTGAAATGCGCAGTGTCGTTGCCAAGGGTGAAAAAGTTGGTGTGATGTTTGGCCCGGAACGCACGGGCGTTCGCAACGAACATATTGCCATGGGCGATGCGGTCGTTACCGTGCCGCTTAATCCCGGTTTTACGTCGCTTAATCTTGCACAGGCGGTTCTTCTGATCGGGTATGAATGGTGGCAGGCCGGTGTTGATGTGCCCGATTATCAAATGTTGATGAACGACACTTTCCCGGCAACCAAGGAAGATATGGAACGTCTGTTCGAGCATCTTGAAGCCGAACTTGACGCGTCCGGTTTTTACCGGGTTGCGGCGAAACGCCCGAACATGGCACGCAATATCCGCAATATCTTTAACCGATCCAACCTGACCCATCAGGAAGTACAAACCTTGCGCGGCATGATCGTTGCCATGCGCGGGGGGAAGTATAAACCCAAGGATTGATCGGACTTAAACCCGATAACTTCCAAAAGGTTATCTGTTCAGCCGATACGGGTTTTGAAGCCGGAAGATTTGAAATGTCGGTTGGCATTTGATTGCTGGGGCAAGAATGGGCATGAGAGCGGCAGAAATGCAGGGCTTGCATGCGCCGTCCGGTGGGCGATTAATGTTTGACTCTTGGTCAATCATCTCTATATTGCGCCTCACTTCCGAGAAAGTGGGTCGAAACAGGTGTTTTCGTCCCCGTTCCTTATGTCCGGCTTTTGGGTGTTTGGAAACTATCGGGACAATAAAGCGATTTTAAAAAAGAGAGTTACAAAATGTCGAAACGTATTGCTGCAAAGCATAAGATTGACCGCCGCCTTGGTGTGAACCTTTGGGGCCGTGCAAAATCGCCGCTGAACAAGCGCGAATATGCACCGGGCATGCACGGCGCAACCCGCCGTAAAAAGCCGACCGATTATGGTACCCAGCTGTTCGCTAAACAGCAGCTTAAAGGCTACTACGGTTCCATCTCCGAGAAACAGTTCCTGCGTTATTACAAAGAAGCACAGCGCCGTCCGGGCGATACTTCTGAAACGCTGGTTGGTATTCTCGAGACCCGTCTCGATGCTGTTATCTACCGCATGAAATTCGTTCCGACCGTGTTTGCTGCGCGTCAGTTCGTTAACCACGGCCACATTCTTGTCAATGGCAAGAAAGTAACCATTCCTTCTTTCCTCGTTAAAGAAGGCGACGTTGTTGAAGTCAAACCGGCTTCGCGCGAAGTGCCAATGGTTCTCGAAGCTGCTGCCCTGAACGAACGCGATGTTCCGGAATATCTCGACGTTGACGCGAAGGCCTTCAAAGGCACCTTCGTTCGCGTACCGAAATTTGCAGAAATTCCATACCCGGTTGTTATGCAGCCGAACCTGGTTGTGGAATTCTACTCGCGTTAATCCACTTTCGGATTTCGCGACGATCCATACAAAACGCCCGCTGGAAACAGCGGGCGTTTTTGTTTGTGGCAGACAAACAAACTGAGAACGCTATTTCGGCCCGATAAGTTGTTCAGATGTTTGTTGGGCCGCTGCTGCTGCGGCTTCCTGTTTTTGTTCAGGCGTTGCATCGGCAGGCACATCGACCTTGACGTGGCGTGACGCCATTTGAATGCCGTTTTCCTTGAACATCGCCAGAACGCTTTGATAGACGGTTTTGCGGATCGTGAATTGTTCGCCCGGTTTAGAGGTATATTTCAACCCGATAACCATGTTGAATTCTTCCATCCGGCGGACACCTTGCGATTTCAGCGGTTCAAGGAAACTGTGACCAATCAGCGGATCATTTAGCAAATCTGCCGACAGCTTTTTGACCAGTTTTTTGATCTTGTTGACGTCCGTTTCAAACGGAACCCGGAATTCAAGTTTGACGATGACCCAGTCGCGGCTGTGATTGACGATGGATTTGATTTCGCCAAAGGGCACGGTTTGCAGCGGACCGCGATGATGACGGAGCTGCATAGACCGGATCGAGATGTTTTCAACGCGCCCGCGCAGGTTTTCAGCTTCGATATATTCGCCAATCCGAAAAGCATCATCTAGCAAGAAGAACACGCCCGCCACCACGTCGCGCACCAGCGCCTGACTGCCAAAACCAAGGGCAAGGCCAACAACACCCGCCCCGGCAATCAACGGCCCGATATCAACGCCAAGCGATGACAACGTGACCATCACCACCATGATCAGGATGACGGTAAAGGCAAAATTCTTAAGCAATGGCAGCAGCGTTTCAATGCGCGACAGGCCCGATCCACCGCCTTCATCCCCACCATGGCCCTGATTGGTTGCATTTATCCGTTCATCAAGGACGGCCTTGATCAAAGACCAGATCAAATCGGCAATCAAAAGAACCATGATGATTTCGGTCGAGGCATCAATAATGCGCGCAACAATCCCGGCATCCTGAGATTGCGCAAGCCGGTCCAAGCCCCATATGCGCCACATGCTTGCCAATACAAAGACAAGTGCCAAAAGACGCACGCCGCGCTTAAGGACTTTGGTAAAGACCGGAAGTTTGGCCTGAACGGGTTCAAATTCTTCTTCGGCTTCAAGGGCGGCGGCTTGGGCGGCTGCATTTTGTTCGGCGGCTTTTTGTTCGGCGATTTCGGCCTTTTTACGGTGCTGGCCTTCGATGATGTTGCGGAAAACCACATCAAACAAACAGGCCAGACCAATGGCTAGAAGTGCCTTTAGAACGCGTTCTGCCCCAAGGATGGCAACCCCGCCGACCAGAACAAGCCACGCACAGACAATGACAGGCCATAAGCGCGAGATTGACGTTGGCAAGGCAATCGTTTCAACCAACTCGCCGACCGAACGCCTGCGAAAGAAACGCCCAAGCCATATGGTGGCGAGACAAAATGCAATGACCGAAATGACAACAGCGTGGTCAAACAGAATGATGTCGCCCAGCACCATGGTCGGTGCGGTACTAAAAACGCCAGCAAGGCCAAAGGAAAACAGCGAAATACCAGATGCCCACGTCAGGCTGTTTGTCAGGGCATTGGCGGCATCAGGCGAAACATTGATCATGCGCAGACCTTCGGCCTTTGGCGCGAACAGGAATTGCAGCACGATCATAAGAATTCGCAAAACGAAGAACGACATCAAAAGCGACATTACCGCAGTTTTGAAAATCGGCGGCCAATCAAAGATCAGAAACGTTCCGACCGATCCAATGGCAAACACCACCAGCGACAGCAGCGAAAGCACACATAGCCCAAGCATGTTTTTAAGGCGGGTGGTGAATGTTTGCGGGGATTGGGCTTCGAGATAGGCACATATCGGCCCCGAAAGCCTGCGATAGATGAATTCGGCGATAATACCGACACCAATGAAAATTGCCGTAAACAGGATGACACGCATCAGGCCGGTTTTGCCCACATCCGAAGATATAAAATCAAGCGTTGCGTCGACTTCGGTGGGGAATGCGGCAAAGGCGGTCAAGGTTCGCTCGATATGTGCCTTAGTACGATTGATGCCGCTATCAAGATAACCATAGTAGCTGAAAGTATCGGAAATGACGTCGCTTGATGGATCGGTTGAGGTGGTCGGGTTTGCATCAGTGGGAGTATCTTCGCCTGTTGCTGTCATGGCCGTAATGGCGGACATTTGCGCGTAGGCAGGTGCTGCTGGCGTTATGATCCATGCGCCAATCAACCAGATGGCAAGACATGCCAGTGTTTTAACTGCTGGTTTCATCCCCGGTATATTCCCCTCTGGCGCGACATGTTTGCATTAAACAAAGATGGGGAAATCGTGCTAAAGCATCAAGGAATAGTTTTGCGGTGATTGGGTAATGAACGCTAAAGGCGTTAATTTGCGGAATCTGGACACAAAAAACGCGCTGGCATTTAAAATGCGCAGCGCGTTTTTATCGGTTGGGCTTATCGCGCCTTAGGCAGCGACAGCAACGCCCTTGTCTTTAAGGTGCTGGGCCAGTTCGCCCGATGCAAACATCTCACGGACGATGTCACAGCCGCCAAGGAACTCGCCTTTGACGTAAAGCTGCGGAATGGTCGGCCAGTTAGAGAAGTCCTTGATGCCCTGACGGATTGCCGGGTCAACCAGAACGTTGATGTCTTTGAACTGAACGCCAAGTTCAGCCATGACCTGAACCACAGCAGCAGAGAAACCGCACTGCGGGAACATTGAAGTCCCCTTCATGAACACGACGATATCGTTGTCGTTGATGTCCTTTTGGATGCGTTCGAATACCGGATTGTCGGTCATATTTATTGTCCTTGGCTTGGGCGGCGATCTCTTGGCCGCAGAAATACGGGTTAAACCTTTATGGCCGAAGATATGGCTGGAACCTGCGGTTCTGTCAACTCTTGCTGCGAATTTGGCGTGCAGTCCGCAAGTTATCCCAGGTGAAAACCCCAAGTCCGATCCACACCAAGGCATATGTGACCATATGCGCCTTGGTGAAAGCTTCGCCAAATACCGCAACCGCAATGATGAATTGCAAGGTCGGGTTAAGGTATTGCATCAGGCCAAGGGCGGAAAACTTCATGTTGCGTGCGGCAAAGGCAAACAGCACAAGCGGGATTGTCGTACAGATTCCAAGCCCGATCAAAAGCGCGTCATTTCCGATCCCGGTATTGCCAAAGGCCGATCCACCGTGACTTTGCAGCCAGAACATATATATCAGTGACGCCGGTGTAAGCAGCGCACATTCAACAAAAAGACCGGCAATCGGGTCCGCTGGGACAAATTTGCGGATCACACCGTAAAAGGCAAACAGCGTCGATAGGCTAAGCGCAATCCACGGCAATTGGCCATAAAACACCAAAAGGTTCAAAACCCCGATTGCGCAAATCGCAACTGAAAGCATTTGAATACGGTTTAGCTTTTCACCAAAGAAAACCCGCCCCAAAATCAGCATGACCAACGGCATGATGTAATAGCCAAGGCTTGCTTCAAGCGCATTGCCACTGTTAATCGCCCAGATGTAAATCACCCAGTTTCCCGCGACCAGAAGGCTGCTTAAAAACAGCAGGCCAATGGTTTTAGACGATGAAATCAGCGTCCAGAGTTGTTTGCGCTTACCAAGCAGAAACACCAGAACCAGCGTTAAAACCGCCGACCAAATAATCCGATGAGCCAGAATTTCAACCGGTTCGGCAAAGCCAACCAGTTTGAAATACAGGCCAAAGGTGCCCCAAATGGTAAAGGCGCCAAGCCCGGCAAGGGGGCCCGGACCGATAAGTGCTGGTTTTTCCGTAGATGACATGGGTGGTAAGCCGTGATCCGTTAAATGGGGCAGGGGCCAGCGCGGATTAAAACGCGCGCCGGTGGCAGGCTATTTGGCCGGTGGTCTTTCAGTGGTCTTTAAGACGACGGGCGCCGAAATGTTTCCGGCGCCCGTAAGGGTATGATCATTGCCCGATCGTGGTGGCGTTGGGCAATGATCGAAAATCTGGGTCGTCTGCGCGTTTATTCCGGTGCTGAGGTCTGAAGGGCAAGGGCGTGCAGATCGCCGCCCATTTTGCCTTTCAGTGCGGAATAAACCATCTGATGCTGGATCACGCGGGTTTTGCCGCGGAAGGCTTCAGAGACAACAATTGCAGCATAATGATCGCCATCGCCGCGCAGATCCTCGATGCGGACTTGTGCATCGGGCAGGGCTTCCTTGATCATGTTTTCGATTTCATAGGCTTCCATGGCCATGGCGTTTATTCCTTATAATTGATCGCTGGCATCTTTGTGCCGCCGATAAGACCTCTTTTCACTGGTATATGTCCTTGTCACAGGGGCTGTCAATTTCTGTGCGATGGGGCATGCAATCCTTGGCCTAATCTCTCTGGCCCAATCCCTGGCCTAATCCCAATCCTTGGCCCAATGACAGACATAGCCATCCTGAATGCTTGTCACACGCGCGGTATTGTTCTAATTACGCAATCAAGGTTGCGCACACCTGCCGTCCGCAAGGTTCATGCCTTGGGTAAAGTGGCGCTGATACGATCAATCGGACCCGTTTCCAGATCAGGTAACGGCCCGGCAATGCGGACACCCGGCCTCCTGCGTGGAGACGATAAAAATGACTTCAAATACGCTTAAAATCAGCCGTGCCGATATTGAAACCGATGCGACCGAACAGTTCAAATCACAGGCAAAACGCCTGCGCAAAGCCTTGGCCGCCCGTGACGTTGCGATCTCACACACCGGCAGTCTCGAACTTCTGGCGCAAAGCCATGGGTATCGGGATTGGAATACGGCGATTGCCATGGCACGTCGCAACATCCCAACCAATGTATCAGACCTTGGCATCGGCAAACGCTTTGCCGGATCATATCTTGGTCATGCGGTGACGGGGTTGATCCGCAGCGTTACCGCAACCCCAACCCCCGGCGTTTTTCGGGTCGAGGTGCATCTGGATGAGCCGGTCGATGTGGTCGCATCAAAACGATTTAGCGGCTTTCGCCAACGCATCGGTGCGCGGATTAATCAGCATTGCGAACCGGTTCTGACCAATGGCATGGCAGGGCCGGGGCTTTCGATTGATTTGCTACTACGCGATCAACCGGACGCGTGAGCACGTTTGTCACAGACATAAATGACAAAACCCTCCGGCAGCTTCCCAAAGTTGCCGGAGCTTACGTTCTTGTCATCAAGCTCGCCGATGCACTTACCCTGCAAAACAAACGTTTTGCCGGAACGATCCTGCCTAAAGGAACCTATCTTTATTGCGGTTCTGCCAATGGCCCCGGCGGCATAGCGGCAAGGGTCAAGCGCCACTGCAAAACCGACAAGAAACCCCATTGGCATGTTGATGAGCTGACCTCAAACGGGGCAGGGCGGGTTGTCTCGGTGCTGGTGGTGCCGGGCGGGAATGAGTGCGCGTTGCGAAAGCAGATTGAGGCGCGCCCTGACGGGGAGGCAGAATTTCCAGTGCCGGGCTTTGGCAGTAGTGACTGTGGGATTTGTCTATCGCATTTGATCCGGTCAGCCGAAGAGCATTTGCAGGACGTACTGACAGAGATTGCCGGGGCTGTTTAGCCGCCGGTCATGCTCATATGTCGCCCAACCGCTGGCTTCTGACCTTTGCGGTCGATGACGAAATCATGGCCTTTGGGTTTAAGGACCATGGCGGCATCAAGCATTTGATCAAGCGCGCGGGGATCGCCGGTGCGAAGGGCCGCACGCAGATCAACATGGTCTTCTTGGCCTAGGCACATGTAAAGCGTTCCGGTGCAGGTCACACGCACACGGTTGCAGCCTTCGCAGAAATTATGGGTAAGCGGGGTTATAAAGCCAAGGCGCCCGCCGGTTTGCGCAACGGTAGTATAGCGGGCCGGGCCGGGGGTGACGTATTCGGACGGGATCAGGGTATATTCCTTTTCCAGCCGTTCACGGACCACGGTCAGTGGCAAATATTGGTCTGTGCGGTCGCCGTCAATGTCACCCAGTGGCATGGTTTCAATCAGGCAAAGATCAAAGCCTTCTTTGCCGCACCAAGCGACCAAGCGGGACATTTCATCTTCGTTGAAATTGCGAAGGGCGACGGTATTGATCTTGATCTGAATGCCGGCCTGTTTGGCGGCTTCTAGCCCGGCCAGAACCTGTTCAAGGCGGCCACGGCGGGTAATTTCGGTGAATTTCTGAGAATCCAGACTATCAAGCGAGATGTTCAGGCGCTTGACCCCAAGGCGGGCCAGATCATCGGCATAGGTGGCAAGCTGGCTGCCATTGGTGGTCATGGTCAATTCATCAAGCGCGCCGTTTTTAAGATGGCGCGACAGATCGGCAATCAAATCCATGATGCCACGGCGCACAAGCGGCTCCCCACCGGTCAGGCGCAATTTGCGCACACCGCGTGTGATAAAGGCCGTGCAAAGCTGATCAAGTTCTTCAAGGGTGAGAACTTCGGATTTTGGCAGGAAGGTCATGTTTTCCGCCATGCAATAGGTGCAGCGGAAATCGCAGCGATCCGTTACGGAAACGCGTAAGTATGAAACATGACGGCCATATTTATCGATCAGCGGTTTGGTCATGGCGTTGGCTCGAAATAGCGTCCTTGATATCGTGGGGCAGTATTTTCTGATGCGACTGTTGCACAGCAGGCAGGGTGTTGACCAGCCTGTTTCCATCGCGGGTCATCACCTTTCCGTCAGGTGAAAACGATTAAAGCCGCAACAATAAAAGCCGCACCGGATAAAACGGGTGCGGCTTTAGGAATATCTGATCAAGGGTAACCGATGGGTAACGGGGAAAGGTGCCTTGGGTCTTGCCCTAGGACGATTTCAGCCGTGCTATATCCGCATCAATTGCCTTGATCACTTCGCGAAGCGTTGCAACATCTTCACTGCCAAGCTTGGCAACGAGTTCTGCGGAATGTTCCGGAACGGAAAGGGTTTTGCGCACATCGTTAAACAAGGCGTCAAGCAAGCGAATACAATGTTCTTCGGTGAAGTTCCAAATGGGATCACTGGCTGGCATATTGTCATTTACCAGTTGCATCAGCCATTTTTTGCGATGCTCATACCCTTTGAAATGCAGAGCCATGCGGGCAAATACAAGATTGAGACGCGATCTGACAGCGGGTTCTTTTGCCAGATGTTCCCAGTATTCAAGCGGATCGCGCAGTTCATCATCTTCGTGGGCATGGGCTTCGACGATCGCGTGAATTTCGCCATCAATTTCCTGAAGCATATCCATGCCAACCATCATGCGGATGACCTTGAAGAAGGGCTGCAAAATAGTGCGTGACAGGGCGCCATGTTCGATGTCGCCAGCTTCATTTCCTTCAAGAAGATGGTCAAAGCGCGAAACCAAAAGACGGCCAAACGGGTCATGACGGACAGCAGCACGTTCGCGGGCTTTTATGAATTCCAGATCGTTTTCAAGCACGACCCAAGCCGCGTCAAACAAGTCTTCCTTATCGCGCAGGCCATCAAGAGCCTTAATAATCTGTTCTTCGGTTATTGAACCGCCATTGTTGCGTGCGAAATGGATCAGCCCTTGGGAAAATTGTTCCAGCACCGTAAAGGCAGCGGCATGGTGGCGCTGCTTAAAGTTATCACGTGGTGGTTTGTTGGCTGCAATCATGGAGTTTCCAGACCTTTTTAAAGACGGTTGCGCACGTCAAAGACACATCTAGCTTGTCTGATAGTGATTATTTTAGTACGCCGAATTCATTAACAATTTCATGTCAGCAATTCGTGTGCCAAGCCTAACCCTTTAGGTGCTGACGTCAGACGCAGGCGTCAAGAGGCGGCATTTGTTGCGTACCAAGCCCCATCTGGTCCCAATCTGGCTACATCAACTGGCTGCATCAAGTTGCATCAGGTTGGGGCAATTGTCCTCGTCTGATCTATTCGTAGCCGATGGCAGCTTCGACGATTTCAAGAACGACATGGCGCGGGCGAATGATCTGGCGACCAGCTTCTTCGAAATTGACAGCTATGCGGTCGCCATCAACAGCCTGAATGCGGCCCAGCCCCCAATCAGGTTGGTTGGGGTGGCGAACGATGGTGCCAGGGGTTAGCAAGAAATCCATTGGGTACTCTGTGTTCAAGGTGTCTGATGGCTTGCGAAATCAGGTATATATATAAGCCGTTCGGCACGATGGTACAATTTCAACGAACATCATACTGCATCTTCAATATGATGCCAGACGGGATGATGCCAGACGGGGTGGGCGGCAAAATTTGCCGGGTCTGAATATCTTAAATTTCGTCCCTGCTAAATAAGCTCTTAACATATCAAGGTCAATCTGAGCCATCAGAGGCTTGCTCTTGTGCGACATGTTGCACGTCAGATGTCAGTTTGTGGATATCGGGCAGGTTATAGAAATCGGGCATTGTGTTTGGGGATGCAATGCAGTGAAGAAATATGGAAATCCTTGGAGAACCCGCGTAATGGTTCAGGACATCGCCCTTGAAATGACGCTGATCGAATTGATTAGTTCGCGCATCTGTCATGACCTTGTCGGCCCGGTTGGGGCGGTCAATGCCGGGGCGGAGCTTATGGGGGATGATGGCGTTGCAGATGATGAGGCGCTGGCGCTGATGCGCAAAAGCGGCCTTGAAGCCGCACGTCGGTTACAATTATTCCGCTTGGCATTTGGTCGGGCTGGTAACAGCGTTGATACAGGATCAATGCGCACTGCCGCACGTCAAACCTATGAGGCAGAAGGGAAGGTTAGCCTGGACTGGCCGAACCTGCCGTTTGATCCAGCGCACGGACGAGTCGTCCTTAATATGGTCATGCTGGCCCGTGAGGCGTTGCCCTTTGGCGGGACGATCACGGTTGCAAGCGAATCGGGCAAGACGACTGTTCTTGCAGAAGGAAAACGCGCTGCATTACGCCCAGAGGTTATGACCGTGTTGGAAAAAGAAGTATCTACCGATGTACTTGATCCACGCACTGTGCATGGATTTTTCGTGCGGAATCTGGCCAATCAGACGGGTGGTTCGCTTTCTGTCTTGCAACAGGAAGGAAATATTGCATTGATCTATGGATAAAAAATTGACCTGTAGGTCTGGTAATAGGGTGTGATAACTTCTACGTAAGTAACCGATGTAGAATACGTTTATCGCCACGCAAGCGAATAATGGGAGTTCCAGTTCCGACAAGTTATTGATTGTTGGAGATTTGGAGGGGGTATATGGACGATCTTTTAAGTGAATTTCTGACTGAAACTTCGGAAAGCCTTTCAACACTTGACGTTGAACTGGTGAAGCTTGAGCAGAACCCGAATGATCCGGACATTCTGTCCAATATTTTCCGTTTGGTGCACACCATCAAAGGGACGTGTGGGTTCCTTGGTCTGCCGCGGCTTGAAGCTGTCGCGCACGCTGGCGAAAACGTATTGGGGAAAATCCGCGATGGCGAACTGGTGGTTACACCCGATGCGGTGACGCTGGTTCTCGAATCGATTGATACGATTAAGTATCTGCTGGGCGAGCTTGAACAAAATGAAGCCGAACCAGATGGGAATGATGCCGGATTGATTGGGCGTCTAAACCACTTTGCAGATACCGGCACCATCATGGGTAGCGATGCTGCACCGGCAGCAGAAGCACCTTCTGATGAACCAGAGATGACCCCTGAGGAAGCTTTGCAGGCTGCTTTCGATGCCGCAGAAGTCGATCCAGACGTAGGCGCACCTGCCGAGCCGGCACCCGAGCCAGAGCCCGCACCTGCAGCAGCCGCTGCACCGCCTGCTGCTGCGAAATCACAGGAAATTGCCCCGGCGAAAAAACCGGCGGCCGAAAAGGCAAAGCCCGAAGCCCCGCGTGCCGAGGCCAAAGAAAGTTCGGTTGCTGCTCAGACCATTCGTGTGAATGTCGAGCTGCTTGAAAACCTGATGACTTTGGTGTCCGAGCTTGTCCTGACCCGTAACCAGCTTCTGCAGATGGTTCGTGGCAAGGATGACAGTGAATTTACCGTTCCGTTGCAGCGCCTGTCGCACATCACAACAGACCTTCAAGAAGGCGTGATGAAGACCCGTATGCAGCCGATCGGCAATGCTTGGGCGAAACTGCCGCGTATTGTTCGCGACCTTGCCCTTGAGATGAACAAAAAGATCGATCTGCAAATGATCGGTGCGGATACGGAGCTGGATCGTCAGGTTCTTGAATTGATCAAGGATCCGCTGACCCACATGGTGCGTAACTCCGCCGACCATGGTTTGGAAGACATTCCGGGGCGTCGTGAAGCAAACAAACCTGAAACAGGTACGGTTACGCTGAACGCGTATCACGAAGGTGGTCACATTATCATCGAGATTTCCGATGATGGTCGTGGCTTGAACCTTGACCGGATTAAAGCCAAAGCCATTGCCAACGGTCTGGCGACCGAAGGTGACCTTGAAGGCATGGGCGATCAGCAGATCCAGCAGTTCATCTTTAAAGCTGGGTTCTCCACCGCTGAGAAAGTGACTTCGGTTTCTGGTCGTGGCGTGGGGATGGACGTTGTCCGAACCAACATCGAAAAAATCGGTGGTACGGTCGAACTGAAATCTGTTGAAGGCCGTGGTTCGACCTTCATCATTAAAATCCCGCTGACCTTGGCGATTGTTTCCGCCCTGATCGTTGAAAGTGGTGGCGAACGCTTTGCCATTCCGCAGATCAGCGTTCTGGAACTTGTTCGTGCCTCGAACAATTCGGAACATTCGATCGAACGTATTCACGATACCCCGGTTCTTCGCCTGCGCAACCGTTTGTTGCCGTTGGTTACGCTGAAGAAAATTCTTGGGCTTGATACTACCGAAGAGTCCGATGAGGGGGTTGATGAAGAAGCATTCATCGTTGTGGCCCAGGTCGGGACATACTCGTTTGGTATCATCGTTGACCGCGTCTTTGACACCGAGGAAATCGTTGTTAAACCAGTGGCCCCGATCCTGCGCGATCTGTCGCTGTTCTCGGGTAACACCATCCTTGGTGATGGTAGCGTGATCATGATCCTTGATCCGAACGGCATTGCCACACGTACCGGTGAAATCACAGTTGGTGGTTCGCAGGGTGTTGAAGGCAAAGCCAAAGCAGATGCAAGCGATGGTGAAACCACCTCGATGCTTGTCTTCCGTGCTGGTGGCAGTGAAGTACGTGCGGTGCCATTGGCACTGGTTGCGCGTCTTGAAGAAATCGATGTCGAAAACATTGAACATTCCAACGGGCGTCCGTTGGTTCAATATCGTGGAAAGTTGATGCCGCTGGTCTTTATTGACGGCAGCTATCAGATGAAAGCCGAAGGTCGCCAGCCGACCCTCGTCTTCCAGGACCGCGAACGGACCATGGGGCTTGTCGTCGATGAGATCGTTGATATCGTTGATGATGTCTTGAATGTTGAATTGACGGCTGATCAGGATGGTCTGGTTGGTTCTGCCGTGATTGACGGTAAGGCAACTGACCTGATTGATGCCGGTTACTATCTTGAACTGGCGTTCAGCGACTGGTTCGGAACCGAAGATACCGGTGGCGAGAAAAAACGTGTTCTGTTGATTGATGACAGCCCGTTCTTCCGCAACCTTCTGACACCGATGCTGTCGGTGGCCGGGTTCAAGATCACAGCCGTTGAAACTGCGGAACAGGCCATGGACCTTAAAAACCGTGGTGTGCTCTTCGATGCGATCATCAGTGATATCGAAATGCCGGGCATGAACGGTTTCGAATTTGCTGAAGCGTTGCAGAATGACGAGCTGTGGGGCGATATTCCAATTATTGCTCTGTCCTCGCATACCAGCGAAGAAGATTTCGAGCGCGGTCGTCAGGTCGGTTTCAGTGACTATGTCGCCAAGTTTGATCGTGAAGCGCTTGTCTCGACCTTGGTCCAGACTCTGAGCAACATGTAATCGGGAGAAAGTCCAATGAGCGATAGTAACGCACTCGTCCCGAGCCAGGAAAAAGGCGGTGTTCTTGATCTTGGTGGTGACAGTAAGGATTTCGTCACTGCATATATCGGCAAGCAATTGTTTGGGATTCCGGTCCTGACGGTTCAGGATGTTCTGGGACCACAGCGCATTACCCGTATTCCACTTTCACCGCCGGAAGTGGCTGGTTCTTTGAACCTGCGTGGGCGTATTGTGACCGCTATTGATGTTCGCAAACGCCTTGGTTTGCGTGACAAGGATGACGATGATCCAGGCATGAGCATCGTTGTTGATCAGGGTGGGGAACTTTACAGCCTGATGGTCGATCAAGTCGGAGAAGTTCTGAGCGTCCCGAAAAAGGCGTTTGAACAGAATCCGGCAACGCTTGATCCGCGTTGGCGCGAATTCTCGGATGGTATTTTCCGTCTGGATAAAAAGCTTCTGGTTATTCTTGACGTTACGCGTCTGCTTGATTTCACGTCTTCTATCAAGCAGGCTGGGTAACCGATTTTTGCGTGCCGGGGGCGCAATGCTCCCGGTATCCTGCCGTTAGTGGCTTAACGTTCTAAGTAAACGAGAAGGAAGTCGATGAAGAGTTGTCTCGTCGTCGATGATTCGAAAGTCATCCGAATGGTGGCCCGCCGCATCCTCGAAGAAATCGGGTTCGCGGTCGTCGAAGCAGTGGATGGACAGGAGGCATTGGATAGATGCCTTGAAGCCATGCCTGATGCGGTTCTGCTTGATTGGAACATGCCAGTTAAAAGTGGAATTGAATTCCTACGCGACTTGCGTGCTACTCCGGGCGGAGATGAGCCTGTCGTTGTCTTCTGTACGACAGAGAATGATCTGGAGCATATCCAGGAAGCCATCACTGCTGGTGCGAACGAATACATCATGAAACCGTTCGATAGTGAGATCATTCAGGCAAAGTTTGAACAGGTCGGACTACTCTAGTTCCGGTGTTTTCAGCTTTTACCAGATCTAACGCCTTGAGACTGATCTCCTGACTCAAACGGGGACGCTGCTACGTGGAAGAAACGCCTATCCATTCGCCGTATAAAGTTCTGATCGTGGATGATTCCGCCATTGTGCGCGGATTGGTTACACGCATGATGACCGAAGACGAAGAAATTAATGTCGTCGGGTCAGTCACTAATGGCGAAGAAGCATTGGCAGTGATGAAAGACGGCGGCATTGAAGTCGTTGTTCTTGATATCGAAATGCCGGTTATGGATGGTCTGACTGCTCTTCCTAAACTGTTGGAAATCGACCCAACAGTGCGCGTGATCATGGCGTCTACCCTCACCAAACGGAATGCCGATATCAGTTTTCAGGCGATGACGCTTGGGGCGGTGGATTATATTCCCAAGCCAAGCTCATCTAAGGATCTGAATGTTGGCGAAGGCTTCCGTGCCGAGCTTCTTGATAAGACCAAAGCGTGGGCTGAGCAGCGCCGCAAGATGCTTGAAGCGGAACGGGCTGCCGATGCTGCAGCCGCGGATTCGGCAGAAGAAACAGAAGACTTTGTGCCAGCTTTGGCGGAAGAGGATAATGTTCTTGCGCCGTGTGCTGCCGCGGATGGCGAGGGTGCTAAAGACGCAGCAGTTTCTGCTGAGACGCCGGTTGAAAATCAGCAGCCCCTTAAGCCAGGTCGTATTCAGCGTAAAAAGTTCACTGCAGAATTAAGGCCGCGGCCGATGCAGCAGCAGCGCCCGCAGCCAATGCAGATGCGTTCAATGCCGCCGCAGCCAAGTCCCGCACCCAATGCACCATCAACACCGCAAGGGGTTGACGGGAAAACAGCCGTCAAGACATCTGCCGGGAGTGCGCCCGCACGGGCACAAAGCCCAGCATCGTCATCACGTGATCCAGGCAGGCTTATTCAAAATGCTGCGATTGCTGCGGGTGGTGGTGCGAAATCCGGGGCATTGAAGTCACAGCGGCCTGCGGTTGCTAAGCCTGCGACACAAAATGTGGCCGGCGCAAAACGTGCTGCACCGGCAAGTCCGGCCATAAAGAAAACTGCACGCGGTGGGGCGGCACCAGCACCGGGCAAGCGTGTTTCAATGCGCGGGGCGGTTTCGCTGTTGCCCGAAAAACGTATCAATGTAGAAGCAATTGCGATTGGTAGCTCTACCGGTGGGCCTCAGGCGCTGTTTGAAGTGCTGCGCGGCCTAAGCGGTGTGCGTCAGCCAATTTTTATTACACAGCATATGCCCGCAACATTCACCACTATTTTGTCCGAACATATTACCCGTTTGACCGGGTTAAAATGTGTGGAAGGTCAAAATAACATGCCGATTGTTGGCGGACAGGTTTACCTTGCGCCTGGTGATTACCACATGACAGTCGAAGGACGTGGTGGTTCGCGCCATATTATGCTGAACCAAAACCCGCCAGAAAATTTCTGTCGTCCGTCGGTTGATCCGATGCTCAGAAGTATTGTGGCAAGTTATGGTGGAAATATTCTAACCGCGATACTGACCGGAATGGGTCAGGATGGTATGTTGGGTGGTCGCGACGTTGTCAATGCCGGGGGAATGGTCGTGGCGCAAGACGAACAAAGCAGTGTTGTATGGGGGATGCCAGGTGCTGCCGCACATGCGGGTATCTGTTCTGCGATTTTACCAATTGGTGGAATTGCCGCCTATATCAAAAAATTTGCGGGGGGTCGTTAACCCACGATGATGAAGCCGGATGATTTCGATTTCGTAAGCAGACTGATAAAGTCCAAGTCCGGGCTCGTTCTGAGCGAGGACAAGACTTATCTGCTCGAAAGCCGGCTGATGCCGATTGCGCGTAAGCGTGGGCTTAAAGATCTTGGCGAGCTGATTGGTGCTATGCGTGGCGGCGACCGCAATCTGGTCGAAGAAGTCGTTGATGCAATGACCACCAATGAAAGCTTCTTCTTCCGCGACACCAAACCATTTGATCAGTTCCGTCATGTTGTCTTGCCACACATGATCAAAGAACGTGCATCCAAACGCCATTTACGGATTTGGTGTGCTGCGGCGTCTTCGGGGCAGGAGCCTTATTCGCTGGCGATGATTCTTGATGAATTCAAAACACAGCTTGCGGGCTGGCGGATTGAGATCATTGGAACAGATATTTCGCGCGAAATTCTGACAAAAGCGCGTGCTGGTCTGTATTCTCAATTCGAAGTCCAAAGGGGCCTTCCGATTGGTCTTCTGGTTAAGTATTTCCAGAAGAAAGAAGATCAGTGGCAGATTTCGTCTGAAATCCGGTCCAAGGTTCAGTACAAGGAATTCAACCTTCTGGAAGATTTCCGTCCGTTGGGTCAATTTGACATCGTCTATTGCCGTAACGTGCTGATCTATTTTGATCAGCCGACCAAAAGCGATGTGTTGGCACGTATTTCAGCCTTGATGCCAGATGATGGTTTCCTGTTCCTTGGTGGAGCAGAAACCGTTCTGGGGATTTCAGATAAATTCCGGCCGCTTGCCCGTCAGCGTGGCATTTATCAGTTGAATCGCCCAGGTGCGCCAGAGGTTGATCTGACCGCGCTGGAAAAAGCACAGGCAAGTGGCACAGCTGCCGCTAGCAGCGGTGCAGGTGCGGCAGCAGCAGGTGGATTGGCGTTTCCCAAGCCCAAACATATGCAAACAGGTGCTGCGGCGGCGGGAACAGCCGCCCGTCCGGCAGCGACAGGTGCGACAGGCGCCACTGCGGCACGTCCTGGGGCGACTGGGGCAGCGACGACCCGTCCTGGCCTGAGTGGAACGACTGCGCGTCCGACAACAACTGGTACAACTAGCACAACGGCACCACGTCCGGGGACCACGGGTACGGCTGGATCAACGGCACGTCCGGGGACGACCGGAACAACAGCACGGCCGGGCACTGCCGGTACAACTGGCTCGACGGCACGTCCGGGAACCACCGGGACAACAGCACGTCCGGGGACGACTGGAACTACTGCACGCCCCGGCACAACTGGAAGCACAACGCGCCCGGGTGGCACCGGCACGACGGGTACGGGAAGCGCGTTCAGCAAACCGTCAGGTTCGACCGGTACTGGTTCAACCTCTCGTCCGGGAACGACAGGAACAGCCGGTTCGACTGGTTCGACATACCGCCGGCCGCTTGGAACGGGGACTGCGGGCAGTGGTTCTGGAACCACGCCGACACGTCCATCAAGCGGGACTGGAAGTTCGTCTAACGGGGCTTCGGGGACCACGCGGCCGTCAACGACGTTTGACCGTTCACGTTTCGGCAAACCCGACGACAAGAAATAGTCAAACAGCCGGCCTTTAACCGACTGTTTTCGTTAAACAGAAACGTCGGAAAAGAATATGGCTTCCTCTTCCCTTGCCCAAGCGCGGCGTAAGTCGCTTACCCATTTGCAACGCCGTCGTAAACTAGCGATTGCTGGTCTTTCCATGCTGTTATTGGGCACCATGCCGATGGTGCATTCGCTGACGGTTATCAAGGGTCTCAATCATGAAACCGTCGAGATCGCGGGTCTTGCCCTGATCCTTGTCGCAATTCTTGGGCGCGCGTGGTGCACACTTTATATTGGTGGGCGCAAAGCGCAGGAGCTAACACGGTCAGGCCCCTATTCGATCAGCCGCAATCCGTTATATATGTTCAGTTTTATCGGCGCAGCCGGGATTGGTGCACAGACCGGAAGTTTGTTGATTGCAGCTTTGTTTGTTGCCGGGGCCGTTGGGGTTTTCTTGCCCGTTATCTTGCGCGAAGAGCGTGCCCTCAAAGAGATTTTCATGCATCAGTTTGCTGACTATCAGGCCGGCGTGCCCCGATTTGGCCCGCAGTTTTCAAGTTGGCAAGACGTCGAGAGCATCGACGTGAAGCCAAAGCTTTTGTGGCGTACATTGCGTGATGGATTGGTGTTTTTGATGGTGATCCCGATCTTTGAGCTGATTGATTGGTTGCAACTAAGCGGGATTGTCCAGCCGATCATTCATTTGCCCTAGGGTAGGGACAGGCAAGATCATTTGCGAATGATGTGAATGCAGATACAAAAACGCCCCGGTGCAGAGCCGGGGCGTTTTTTGTGTAACGGGCATTGTCGTCGTAACCTTTTGGCACAGATGTGTGTGCAGAAAGATTAGATGTTAAGCCGCGGCACTGTTCGTATCTGGGTCGCGCAGGACATAGCCCCGGCCCCAAACCGTATGGATATAGTTGTCGCCCTTGGTTGCAGACTGAATTTTCTTACGCAGTTTGCAGACGAAGACGTCAATAATCTTCAGTTCCGGCTCGTCCATACCGCCATAAAGGTGGTTGAGGAACATTTCCTTGGTCAGTGTCGTGCCTTTACGCAGCGACAACAGTTCAAGGATGCCATATTCCTTGCCGGTCAGATGCAGTGGCGAGCCATCGACATCGACAGTGCGTGCATCAAGATTAACGTTGAGTTTTCCGGTCGAGATCATCGACTGTGCATGCCCACGTGAGCGACGGACGATCGCCTGTACGCGTGCCAGAAGTTCTGTTTTCTCAAACGGCTTGGTAAGATAGTCATCCGCACCAAAACCAAGGCCTTTGACCTTGTCTTCGGTTTCCGTCAGCCCGGAAAGAATAAGTACCGGGGTGTCGACGCGCGCATCGCGTAAACGTCTGAGAACCTCATAGCCGTCTATATCTGGCAACATCAGGTCCAACAGAATAATGTCGTAGTCATAAAGTTTACCGATCTCGAGACCATCTTCCCCAAGGTCAGTCGTGTCGATTACCATGCCTTCAGACTTGAGCATTAGCTCAATGCTGTCAGCATAGGTGTTGTCGTCCTCAACCAGCAGCACCCGCATGTCTCTGCTCCGTTACCGTGTTCCGCAATAAGTCCGTGTTGATCCGGTTATTCGACAAGCGCCCCAACGATTGTCGGTGGAAATTTTTTTCCCATTCCGTTAACGATACGTTGCTTTGCGACTCGTGGCAAGCAGCCGAGTCGCATCTCGTTAACTTTTTTTCACGGCAAAAGGCGACTCGGGGCCGGAATGTGAGTTTTCCCAACGGTTTGCGGTGTTAATCCCTTGAACGGGACAGAGGCAAAAAAAACGTCTTTTTATCGTCTACACCGCTTTTTAATACCGAATGTGCCTATATATTTGGTACGACGCGACGCGATTTGCCACCCCAATCACGATTGGGTGGGGTCAAATTTCCGTGTTAAAATGAATGTGAATTGAAGCAACCTTGAAAAGATCCAAAGCGTGTTCCAGATCGGTCGCAATATTATCGCAGAACTTCGACGCATTCCCGACTATCGCGTGGTCGGGCGGGTTACGGCTGTTTTGGGCCTGCTGGTCGAAATTGGCGGGGTTGAAGGCGCGCTTTCGGTCGGGGACCGCTGCAAGGTCAAACGACGCGATGGTAAGGGCATAATTTGCGAAGTTGTCGGTTTTCGCAATGAACGGGCGCTTCTGATGCCGTTTGGCATCCTTGATGGCATCGGGATCGGCTGCGAGGTCGAGTTGGGCGATACCCAGCCACAGGTCTACCCGGATGAAAGTTGGCTTGGGCGTGTGGTCAATGCCTTTGGGGAGCCGGTGGATGGCAAAGGCCCGCTGAGCGAAGGTACAAAGGCCTATCCAATTCGAAACATGCCGCCATCGGCCCATTCGCGTCAGCGTGTTGCGGGCAAAATCGATTTGGGTGTTCGGGCGATGAACACGTTCCTGACCTGTTGCCGGGGGCAACGCATGGGCATTTTTGCCGGGTCTGGTGTTGGTAAATCCAGTTTGCTGTCGATGATGACGCGCCATACGACATCAGATGTATCTGTGGTTGGTCTGATTGGGGAACGTGGGCGTGAGGCCCGTGAATTTATTGAAGACGATCTTGGCGAAGAAGGTTTGCGTCGGTCTGTCGTCGTTGTCGCGACATCGGATGAACCCCCGTTGATGCGCCGTCAGGCAGCGTATATGACGATGGCGATTTCGGAATATTTTCGTGATGTCGGGCGTGACGTTCTGTGCATGATGGATTCAGTTACGCGTTTCGCCATGGCCCAGCGTGAAATCAGCCTGTCAGTGGGGGAGCCCCCAGCATCCAAGGGGTATACCCCAACAGTGTTTGCCGAATTGCCCCGCCTTTTGGAACGTGCTGGTCCGGGCGGGCCGGGGCAGGGGTCGATCACCGGGCTGTTCACAGTTCTGGTCGATGGTGATGACCATAACGAACCGATTTCCGATGCGGTGCGCGGTATTCTTGATGGGCACGTGGTATTGGACCGTGCCATCGCCGAACAGGGCCGGTATCCGGCGATCAATATTCTGCGCAGTGTGTCGCGTACGATGCCCGGTTGTAACAGCGAAGAAGAAAACCACATCGTGTCGCGCGCGCGCCAACTGCTTGCGACCTATGATGACATGGCGGAATTGATCCGGCTTGGGGCTTATCGGAAGGGCACAGACCCCAAGGTCGATGAAGCCATCCATTATTTCCCGCTGATCGAAGAATTTTTAAAACAGCGCAAGACAGAATGCACACGGCTTAACGAAGGGTATCTTGAACTTGCACGTCGACTTGACCTGTTGGCACAGCAGCCCGAAGACCCGCGCGTTGCCAAGGGCCTGCAATCGCAACAGGCACAGCAGGCTGCCCAAAATGCAGCCCCGCCGCAAGGGATCCCTGATGAAATGCCACCGCATAGACCAGCCCCGCCGCCATCGACGGGGCCAACGATTAATCGCGGGCCCAAGGTCAATAGTCGGTCCAACGGGAATAATGGGCGTGATCTTAATGATGCCAAACGCGCCCTGCGTCGTGATAAACCGGAATAAAATGGTCTTTGGAATGTGCAATGAACGGCTGAAAGCAATCTATGAGGGCAGGGGGTAACCCATGGCCAAGGATTTCAAAACGCTGGTGCGGATGCGTAAATGGGCGCTTGATGAAAAGCAGCGCGAACTGGGCGAAATGCTGGCCGTGCTTGATAACCTTGTTAGCGAAAAAGACGCGCTTGAAAAAGCGGTTCTTGCCGAACAAAAAGTGGCTGCTGAAAACCCGGAGCTTGCCGGTTTTGCCTATGGCAGTTTTGCCAATGCGGTAATTGCAGAGCGCGAAGCGATTTCAAAGATGATTGTCGAACAAGAAGAAAAGATCGACGTTTTTCGCGATGAAGTTGCCGATGCCTTTAAGGCGATGAAAACAGCCGAGATAGCCGAACGGAACCGGGCAGATGCCGTTCAAGCCGAAGAAGACCGCAAAGAGCAAGAAGAACTTGATGAGATCGGTATGCGTTCAGCAACCCGCGATGATGGCCTTTTCTAGCGATTGAACATTGCTGAAATGCCATCTGGCAATAAAACATGGTCAATCAGGCAGAAATTTTCACACCCCGATCAACCCCGGTTACATTACGCAAATCGGTGGTCGACATTGAAAACACCGTCGTGGGTGTGCCCGCAGCCAGCCAGATTTTATCTTTTGCCAGAAGTTTTTCATCAATCAGTGTTTCCACCGGATTGGCGTGGCCAAACGGTGGCACACCGCCAATCGCATATCCGGTCTTTTCACGCACTTCTTCTGCTGTTGCTTTGCTGACGGATAAACGAAGCAGACCTGCGACCTTGTCTAGGTCAACCTGATCCGCGCCATTCATAATGATCAGGATCGGCTTTGATGTTTCTGTTACGAAGACAAGCGATTTGCCAATGTCACTGATGTCACATCCAATAGCATTTGCGGCATCCGCTGCGGTGTGCGTGCCTTCGGGAAATTCGAATACGTCGATGTGACCAAGACCATTTTCCTCAAATGCATTTTGCAGGCATTGGGGTGGAGAAACTTTCTTCATCAGCCAATCTCTTATGCACTGTTTTTGAGTCTGCGTTTGCGATTGAGAAGGTTCAGCGTTTCGACCGAAAGGCTAAAGGCCATTGCGAAATAGATATAGCCTTTGGGAACGTGAATTTCGACACCATCGAGAAGCAACACAAACCCGACCAGAATTAAAAAGGACAAGGCCAGCATTTTGACAGAGGGATGTTTTTCAACAAAGTCGCCAATGGTCTTAGCCGCAGCCAACATCACCAGAACCGACAAGACGACAGCAATCACCATGATCGAAATGTGATCCACCAAACCGACCGCTGTAATTACGCTATCAAGCGAGAAGATCATATCAAGCAACATAATCTGCACGATCGTCATGGCAAAACTGGACATCAGTTTGCCGGGGCCGTGTTCTTCGGGTTCTTCGATTGAATGATGGATTTCCTTCGATGCCTTGGCAATCAGAAACAACCCACCAAAAATTAGGATCAAATCCCGTCCGCTGACCTCTTGCCCCAAGGCGGCAAATAGTGGGGCAGTTAATTGCATGATCCATGCAATGCCTGCCAAAAGGCCCAGACGCATTCCCATTGCGGCCAACAACCCAATGCGCCGGGCTGGTGCCTGCTGATGTTGGGGAAGTTTGGAAACAATCACCGATAAAAAGACGATATTATCGATGCCCAGAACGATTTCGAGTGCGGTCAGGGTGGCAAGTCCCATCCACATATTTGGATCGCTCATCCATTCGAACATGATTTAATTCCCAATAAAGGCTGTGACGGCATTAAACGGATCGGAGATAAAGTGTGGGTCAGGGCGTTCTAACGCAAGCGTGAATTGATTTTGCCCGGCGAGTATTGAAAAACTGTCAGCAATAAAATCAAACAGCTAACCCGATGCTTGCCCATATAGAAGGGGTAAAGGGGTTTGGTTGAGCATAAGGTGAAAAGGATTTTCCAAGATGCGTTCAAAAATGCGCGCTTTTGTTTCTGCTCTGACGTTGGCAACAGGCATTGCCACCGCATCTATTTCTGGTCCGGCCTTTGCCGACCCCGCACCCGATGTTGGCAATTGGCAATCGGTTTTGGAGCAGGCCCGTGGTCAAACCGTTTACTGGCATGCGTGGGGCGGGGAACCGCGCATTAATGACTATATCGCATGGGCCGGTGAACAGGTTTTCGAGCGTTACGGCGTTAAGGTCGTTCAAGTCAAATTGACCGATACTGCCGATGCCGTGACCAAGGTTCTGACGGAAAAGACTGCTGGCGTTGATGATGGCGGTGCTGTCGATATGATCTGGATTAATGGTGAAAACTTTGCCGCGATGAAGCGCAATGAATTGTTGTTTGGTCCGTGGGCCGAAGATACGCCGAATTTTGACTATGTCGATGTTGCGGGCAAGCCAACCGTGGTTAACGATTTTACGGTGCCGACCAATGGGCTTGAAGCGCCGTGGGGCATGGCACAGGTCAGTTTTTATTACGATACGGCCAAACATGACGACATGCCAAAATCAGCGCAGGAATTGCTTGAATGGTTGGTGAAAAACCCGGGTCGTTTTACCTATCCACAACCGCCAAACTATATGGGTTCGACATTCCTTAAACAAATTCTGACCGAACTTGTAAAAGACCCGAAAGTTTTGCAACAACCTGCTGACGAAGCGAACGCCAAAGAAGTTCTAGCACCGCTTTGGGGGTATCTTGAGGATTTGCAGCCGTTGCTGTGGCGCGGTGGGCAGGCTTATCCGCAAAATGGCGCATCAATGCGCACCCTTCTTGCGGATAACGAAGTTGATATTGCCTTTTCGTTCAGTTCTGGCGAAGTGTCATCGGCAATTGAGGCGTATGAGCTTCCAGATACAGTGCGATCCTATGTCTTTGACACAGGGACCCTTGGAAATACTAACTTTGTTGCCATCCCGTACAACGCATCGGCCAAGGCCGGGGCAGTGGTTCTGGCCGATTTTCTGATGTCGCCGGAGGCACAGCTCCGTAAGCAAGACCCGCAATATTGGGGGGCTGATACCGTTCTTGCGATGGATAAGTTGCCAAGTGATATGCGGGATGCCTTTGCCAATCTTGATCTTGGTATCGCATCACTTTCGCCTGCGGAACGTGGAACGGTTTTGCCAGAACCCCATCCAAGCTGGATGGAACTGGTCGAACTTGAATGGCAAAAAAAATACGGCGTGGTTCAATAATCGCGGATGCTGCGATTTATCCCGATCCTGACAATTGTGATGATGATCGGTCCGGTTTCGGCCGGGCTGATTGGCACATTGTTGCCTGCATTCGGCATTTTGCCCGCCCTTGGCGGGACAAGCCCGAGCCTTGATCCGTGGGCGGCATTGTTTGCGCAGCCGGGGCTGGATCAATCCATTGTTTTGTCTTTGGTCAATGGGCTTGCTGCAACCCTGATCTCGGTTGTGATTGTTTTGCTGTTTTGTGCGGCATGGCAGGGCACACCGGTTTTTCGCCTGATGCAACGGTTGCTGTCGCCGATTTTGTCAGTACCCCATGCAACGGCGGCATTTGGCTTGGCATTTTTAATTGCGCCGTCTGGCTGGATTGCAAGGGTCATCGCACAGTTTGCCGGATGGGACCGACCAGTTGATATTGCAATTATCCAAGACCCGTTGGGATTGGCGATGGTGGCTGGTTTGGTCACCAAGGAAATACCGTTCCTGTTTCTGATGACATTGGCCGCCTTGCCCCAAGCTGAAACCGAACGAACAGCGCAAATCACCGCAACATTGGGGTATGGCAAGATCACCGGATGGTTCAAAGCAAGTTTGCCGCGCATCTATCCGCAAATTCGCCTGCCGATTTTGGCGGTTCTGGCCTATTCGACATCGGTTGTCGATGTTGCGATCATATTGGGACCAACCACACCAGCCCCGTTGGCTGTGCGCATTCTTGGATGGTTATCTGACCCTGATTTGGCCTATCGGTTTATGGCATCTAGCGCGGCGGTTCTTCAGTTGCTGATTGTGATTGCCGCGATGGGGATATGGATGCTTGGTGAGAAGGTTCTGGGCATCACCGGACGCCATTGGGCCGAAGATGGGCATCGGTTCAAACGCGATGGCGGGCTTCGGCGTACTAGTGCCGTTCTGGCAGTGATTGCAGCAGGTGCCGTGATCCTTGGTCTTGTGATCTTATTGGTTTGGAGCATTGCCGGGTTTTGGGCCTTTCCTGATTTGTTGCCACGTCATTTCAGTTTCCGCCTTTGGGTGCGGGAATTTGATATGATCGGGGCCAGTCTGTGGACCACATTGCTGATTGGGGTTCCGGCGGTTCTGACAGCCGTGGCACTTGTTTTGGGGTGCCTAGAAAACGAAGTGCGCATTGGGCATGGACCGGGGCGTCGCGCCATATGGTTGATTTATGTGCCGCTGCTGGTGCCCCAGATCAGCTTTATGTTCGGGTTGCAGGTGTTCTTTACCCTGATTGGGATGGAGCGCACATTATTTGCGGTGGTGTTGGCGCATCTGGTGTTTGTTCTGCCTTATGTGTTTTTGTCGCTATCTGACCCGTTTCGCGCACTTGATCCGCGCTATGGCCAAACGGCCCTATGTTTGGGGGCATCGCCAACACGGGTGTTTTGGCAAGTTCGGTTGCCGTTGCTTACCCGCACTGTTTTAACGGCGATGGCGGTGGGAATGGCGGTAACGGTTGGTCAATATCTTCCAACATTGTTGATCGGGGCGGGTCGATTTGCCACGGTGACAACCGAGGCGGTTGCACTGGCTTCTGGTGGGGATCGCCGGATGATAGGCATTTATGGATTGCTGCAGATGGTGTTGCCTTTCGCCGGGTTTGCCTGTGCGCTTTTAATACCAGCCATTTTGTTCCGTCATCGGCGGGGCATGAGTGCGCAAAGCAAAGGATAAGAAATGCCAACGAAGGGCAAAACAGGTCTGGAATTGCGCGATGTCCGCATTGCTCTTGATGGCCGTGAACTGGTCGCGGTCAATCTGACCATTGCACCGGGTGAAGTCGTTACCCTTATGGGGCCAAGCGGATCGGGGAAATCAAGTTTGCTTGGTCATATCTGTGGAACGCTTCCAGCCCAATTCGATATATCGGGGCAGGTTTTGCTTGATGGTGTCGCACTTGATGGTCTTGCACCGCAGGACCGCCATGTTGGTATTCTGTTTCAGGATGATCTGCTGTTCCCGCATTTGTCGGTTGGCGGCAATTTGGCCTTTGCGCTGCCGTCTGGGGTTAAGGGCAAAGCAAACCGTCGTGAACAGGTTGAGCAGGCCTTGATCAGTGCGGGCATGGACGGGTTTTATAATCGTGACCCGGCAACTCTTTCGGGCGGGCAGCGCGCACGTGTTGCATTGATGCGGGTATTGTTGTCAGAACCCTGCGTGCTTTTGCTTGATGAACCATTTTCAAAGCTTGATAGCGAATTGCGCGGTCAGATCAGATCATTTGTTTTTGATCTTGCGCGTAAAAACGGCCTGCCGACTTTGATGGTAACCCATGATCCCGAAGATGGTGTTGCGGCCGGGGGCCGCCTGATTGAACTGTCCTGATCGGTCCTGATAGCGCTATCAAGGCAGAGAGTTTCTCTCTTCAAAATTTGAGATTTCTTTGCTGACTTTATTGCTTTTGTATTTGTCAGGTGGCGATGCCAAAAGCGTTTCAATCCAAGCGGAAAAGGATATAGCTGCTAACGCGCGCTGAACCAACGCAGAAAGTGGCGTGCATGCTATGCTGTTTTCACAAGAGCTTAAAGCTTCGTCTTACGGATCAAAGTGCTCGGACTATTCAAGCATCGGATGTGGTCGTTAAACTTCATCAACTTTCTTAATTTTTCTCTCATTTTGAGAAAATAATATAAATGCGACGCATTTGATAATGATAATCATAATTAACAAAATGAGATAATTCAATAATTTCAATTGGTTGAATGGTGTCTGTTTGCGAGAAGAATTGGCATGGGTTTCGCTCCGCTTTCGCTAGATCTTGCGATCGCTGCCAAGGAGCAGAATCATGAAAATCAGACCAGTGAGGGCCATTTTTAGCATTTCCGTTGTGGTTGCCACGATGTGGGCCGTTGCAAATAGTGCGATCACTACGCCCAGTATCGACGCAGTCGTGAATGCAGAGGTTACCGTTGTCCGAAGCCTTGTTGAAGGTGTCGTGGAGGGCGGTCCGCCGCGCATTGGAACGATCATTGAAGCAGGTGAACGTGTTGCCCTGGTCAAGGGGGCGTTGGTCGATCAGAGTTTTCTGGGGGAGCTCAGAACTGAGCATCTGAGCCTCGAAGCGCGTCAAACTTCCCTCAATGAGGAAATTTCATCTTTGCTGGCTCTTCGTAATGATCTTATCGAACGGATAGAACGTTACAAGAAGTCCATGACGAAGGCATTGGAACACGAAATCCTAGGAGGGGAAGCCGAACGGGCGTCGACTGAAGCAAACCTGAATCGTGCGGTGAGCGAGTTGGATCGCGCAGAAAAGCTTTACGAATCTGATGTCGTTTCCAAGAAGCAACTCGAAGACGCACATTTTACGGTTGAGGATTTAAAAGGTCAGATCCAAGCCAAGAGTGCTGGGATTGAGTTCAATCGTACACGCCGAGATGCAATTGCTACCGGGAGTTTTTTGGGGGGCGGTCATAACGATGTACCCTATTCACAACAGCGCCTCGACGAGCTTGAACTGCGTTTGACGGACCTCCGTGCGCTGAGAACGGAACATGCACATCGAGCTGATGCAATTAGTCAGCAGATTCAGGTCGAGACCGAGCGATTGAACGATCGCCAAGAGTTCGCGGTTATGAGCCCCTTGAACGGGATCGTATGGCGGAGACTAACTAAGCCGGATAGCGCAGTCGTAATCGGAACCGAGATCGCTGAAATCGCAAGCTGTGAAAAAACGTTTATCGACGTTGTCATTGACGAGAAAGAACTCGCCAAAATTAGCATTGGCCAGAAAGCCAGCGCTAAATTCGTTGGCGCGGATCGCTTCTGGACGGCAACCGTAAGAAGCATGCGCGGGGCAGGCGCAGTTACCGCTGACAGGCTTCTTGCGGCGAAGCCGAAAGATCGAGGTCCTCAAGAAGCGCAGGTTATTCTCGATTTTAATGCTGCGGACCTCGGAGCTGGAGCAGACAATTTTTGTCATATTGGACGCAATGTTGAACTCATTTTCAACGTTGACACGAACGTCTTTGGTGTCGTCCTTGCCGCAATCAAGGGCGCCTTAGAAAAGGCGCGTCTTGGTGTTGCCACGGGAGGCCAAGCTTAAGCTATGACCAACTTTTCATACATTGTTCAGTTCGAATTGCCGGTTTATCTACCGCTTGTTGCGTCCGTTTTCTTGTTCGGTTTCTTGGCGCCCAGCGTCAACCAGCGTTCGACCTTCTGGCGTTCATTATTTGCATTCTCGGCGTTCTTTTTTATCGCCAGATACTTCGTGTGGCGATTTGAAGGTGCCATGTCGGGTGGTTCATTATATGGCTCTGTGATTCTTGTCATAGAGTGTTTGGCCTTGCTAGAGGTCATCGTGTTTCTTGTTCTCATGAGTCGGGATGGAAGCACGGGTGATATGGTTGATAACTTTGCCGCTCGCCTAATCGAAAAGCCTGTTGATGAATGGCCCTCCGTAGATATCCTCATACCGACTTACGACGAAGGCCCCGAAGTTCTTGAGCCCTCTATCATCGCCGCTCGAGATGTTCATTATCCGAACGTGCAGGTCTGGGTCTGCGATGACGGGGAAGACCGTCATTGGCTTAAGGAACTCTCGGAAAAATTAGGTGTCGGCTACATAAAACGAGATACAAACGAACACGCAAAAGCGGGTAACATTAATCACGCTCTTAGTAAGACCTCAGGCGATCTTGTCGCCATTTTCGACGCAGATTTCGCGGTCGCAAAAAATTATCTTCTTAGGACGGTCGGATTGTTCAGCGACCCAACCGTCGGCGTGGTGCAAACACCGCAGACATTTTTCAACCGTGACCCGATACAAACGAATTTGGGCGTGTTTAATGAAATGGCCGATGAACAAAGACTGTTTTTCGACCATATCGCACCCAGCCGGGATGCATGGGGCGTTGCCTTTTGCTGCGGGGCGGGTTCCATCACACGAAGAGCTGCTCTAGAAAAAGTACGCGGAATCCCGACTGGTTCGATTACCGAGGATTTATTGACCACTTTGACTCTTCTGAGAGAGGGTTATCGCACACGTTACGTCAACGAAACGCTGGCGATTGGCCGCGCACCTGAAAATTTGGAGGCGTTCAATGTTCAGCGTCGCAGGTGGTGCCGTGGTGCAATACAAACGATCTTTCTGAAACAAGGGCCTCTTGGTCCAAACTTGAGTCTTCGGGATCGAATTTTCTATTTTCCGTTTGGATGGCTTTTCCAGCACCCCATCAGAATAGCGGCCATCTTGGTGCCTCTGATTTACCTGTATTTCGGCGTGTCGCCTTTCGAGGAGCTTTCTATGATGGCTCTCGTTGAGAACGTGCTGCCAGCCATTCTTGCGACGACAGGGCTTATGCTATGGCTTGTTCCGGGGTGCTATGTGCCCATCATTTCTGCGGCTGTTTCGCTGTATTCCGCTATACATATTCTGCCTACGGTATTTTCCTCATTAATCCAGCCTTTTGGAACGCCTTTCAAGGTTACTCCAAAGGGAAATCTGGCAAAGTCGAACCAGATTGATCTCTTTGGTCTCTTTTTCGCGCTGGGCGTCGGCGGACTTACATTGGTCGGAATTGTCCTTTCGACATTCACGTGGCAATACGCGCATGATTCAGCGGCCTTCAACTGGGTCGCCAACGCATGGGGTGGTGTGAACATTGTGATTTGCGCACTTGTCGCCATGCTTGCCGTGGACAGAAAACGACACCGCAGGGACGAGCGCGTTTCGGTGAACGAACAATCCGCTATCTTCATTGATCGAAAAAGAATTGATGTATGCATCAAAGATTTCTCGGTTTCTGGTGCCCGTGTTTTCGTTATGCAACCTGCGAACCTGGAAGTTGGCTTAGCTGTCGTTATCAACATTCTCGGTGTCGGACGGGTGCCGTGTGAAGTTCTTGGCGTTCGAAGCGGCGAAGTAAGGCTTAAATTTCTCGAGAATACGAGCGATAGCGGAGATTCTCGTGCCAACCTAATCAACCGCATTTTTACCGGTGACCTCACAATGCATGTCGCCCGAGCAAACTGGAGGCCTTTGATTAAGCAGGCCTTCGCGAACTTTTGGTAATTGGGAATGAAAATTGTATCAATTTCAGACGAACAGATAGTAATTGAGTTGGATGGTGAGCTTGATATGGCCAAGGCGCCTGCGGCCAGACAGCTTTTCTTTGATGCATGGCAAACGGGCCCCGGCGATATCGTCCTTGATTGCAAAAGGCTCTCATACTTGGATAGTTCCGGTGTCAGCGCGATAGTTTATCTCTACAGATCACTGACACAACGGAGATCACGAAATTTGAGAATAGTGAATATAAGTGGTCAACCTGCGCAACTGGTCAAGATTGTGGGCTTTAGTAAATTGGTTGAGGAAGTTAGCTGAAGCCAAGATGCGTCAACGTGGTAGCGCTCAATTGTAAAGGGCTCGACAATGTGCTCGTTCGATTGGGTAATTTATTAGCTTTGTTCCGCACCGACATCAGGAGATGATACTAGCTAGGGGCAGGACCTATTAATTTGGGGATTGTTATTTCATGAAAATTTCCAGCATACACATGTATCACTGTGGACTGTTTATATTCACTTACCTTGCCCGCTGATTGGATATCAACCCCTTCTAACTGTATGGCTACACGTTCCATATTTATGTGTCGCGCTTCTAATTTAATGTGCCAATTCTCAAATTTTCTGGTGTCGCGCGGTGATTGGTCGTAAGAGGCTCTCTTCGCAAAAAATGATATTGGTTCTTGGGGATAAAGGCCTGAGTGGCCGGGAGAGTATCGTCAATGTTTCCAGAAGAAATGTATGCAGTCATCCCAGATGCCCTTGATGGCAACACCTGCGAGCGTCTTGTTCAAGGTTTTACAGATGTGATGGATGATGGCGGTCTTGTTCAGGGACAATCGGCAAGCCATATCCGGCAATCGAAAATCACGTGGTTTAACGAAGAACAGGAACCGGCTGTTTCACGCCGGATCACGGATCTTGTCGCCGATGTAAACCGCAATCATTTTGATTTTTCCCTGACCGACTTTGCCGAAGATGCGCAGATTGCGTGTTACGCCGGGGATCAGCGCGGCCACTATGATTGGCATAGCGATGTAGGCGCGTCTGAAGTTGCCCGTCGTCGTAAGTTGACGATGGTTATTCAGCTATCTGAACCCGATCAATATGAAGGCGGGTTGCTTCAACTTAACCCGGCGGGAAATTTCATTGATGCACCGATGGAGCGCGGAACAGCGATCTTTTTCCCAAGCTTTGTTCTGCACCGTGTTGCCCCAACCACAGCCGGTTTGCGCTATTCCCTGACCCAATGGGTGCATGGAAATCCGTTCCGCTAAACCCCTGCTTAGTAGCGTTCAAGCCGATCAAGAAGGCGTGGATTGCCCCATTTCGGCTGACGGTCTTCAAGGGCGGTTTCGTGATGGAAAATCTGATCATTGTCAGCGGTCTGTTTATCCAGACGCAAACTGATCCAGCGCGGCACGAGTTCATTGTTGAAATCGTCCATCAGCAAGACAGCGGCACTTTCGAAATTATCAAATTCGATGCTTGAGATTTCAGCATAATATTGCGCAAGGTTGTCGGTCTTTAAGATCAACCGATCTGGGACATAGCGCAGGGTCATGCGTGCCGGGAAAACGTTGTTTGCACCGGTTAGGTTGCTTTGCAACGTCACGACATAATCAACCTGCGGACCCGGATTAGGTTCCGTCAGGATCAGGTTTCGACGTTGATAAATCTCAAGCATGTCTTCTAACCGTTTCTATTTTTTAAGGTGACTTAAGGATACGCGCCTGTCATTGGCAGGAAAAGCATTCATTTCAGGGGTTTGATGGGGCTTTATGCTTCGATCCCGTGATGGGAATGTGGGCCCGGATCATCACCCGATAGACCGATATTGACAAAGCGCGAGCCATCCTGAAACAGGATATGCCCTTTGTACCCCGAAATTTGTAATGCTTCGCGGAAGATACCGCGAATATCATCGCGGTTATGCGATTGCAGCGGGTTTTCCGTGCGAATGATCAGATCGAACTTACTGTCTTCGCCTTTGACCAACCCATCAAGCTGGGTATGGCCGACCTCGCTAAAGGAGAGATCAAGCAGGAACCGCGTCCCCTGATCATCATTTTTGTCGGGATCGTCTTCACGATCACCGTGGCGCCAGCCCAGTTGAAGCTGTTCGATCCGGTCGCCCATATTGAACGGCATGGCCATCACACGCCAGCCATCCGGGCGATCTTCACTTGCCATGGCGCGCAATTGGGCAAAGTCACCCTCCAGCCGTTTTAGACCGCCACCATCAAGATCAGACAAACTAGATAAGCTGTTTGCGGCCCGATCCCCCAACCAGCCACGGACATTACCGCCCGCACCTGTCATCGCGGTGAAAAAGAACATCATGGTCGCGGTTAATTTCGGGCCAGCCTGCGGCAGGTTGTTAAGCAGCGACATGGCTGCACCCGGATCATGTTGTTGAAGGGCGCTCACCGCTGTTTGCAAACTGCCCCAATCGCGCGACAGGGCTGCGTTCTGGCCACGTGCAATCAGTTCGGCCTCTGTCATCGGAAGGGACGTCGTAACCCGACCGCTGCCCGATGCATCTACGCTAAAAGATAATGTCGCCCCAGTGGGGGCAGGGACGGGCAATTTAATACCAACAATGCCAGCGGACGTGCGCAAGGCGGTAAAGCCTTGTGGAAGCATGCGTGCTTCGGGGCTATCAGATGGCAAAACCGTTCCGGTCAGCAGTAAGCTTGCACTTGGTTGGCCGGCAATCTGTGGCGTTGCTGTTCCAGTTGTTGCCGCGGCTGTTGCCATACCGGCACCCATCCCACCAGCACTGCCCGTTGCTGTGCCGCCCGCTGCGGTATTCAGTACGTTCGCTGCCTGTTGTGGCGTCACGGTTCCCTGACCAAGGAAGATGACCTGTGTCTGACTTCCTGCAGGTAATTGGGTGCCATTGGGCAGGGTCAAGACGGATGTCGTCATCGCGCTAAAGGTTTGACCGGGTGTCAAAGTCGTCGCGGAGATGTTGCCTGCAGAAAGGCCACCAGACATTCCCGGTGTTAGCGTCTGGGGCAGAAGTTGCAAGCGCATGCCATCTGCGGGATTGGTGGGATTTGCGCCGGTCTGTGCCGTGCCGGCATTGGTTGTTGGGATGCGCGCCCAGATCAGATCGCCAAGATTACCGGGAAGCTGTGCCGGAACTTTTACCGTAACCTGCCCAAGGGCGGTGGCAAGGGTAAGCTGATTCCCTGATTGTGATTGAACCGATGCCTGTAGCAAGGTTTCAACAGGGAGTTTCGCCAACGCAGCGGCAACTTGTGGGGATGTCGCGTTGGTCACTGTTACATTGACTTGGGCGGGAACCGACCCCTGGCCTGATTGTGCCGACCCACCCGCCGAGGCCCGACCACCAACCGCAGGACTGGGGGATATGGCTTGTGGCGGGAGCGTCATTGCACAATTACTCCTCGAGTAGGGTCTGGGCGATGGCCTCTATATCGTGGGCGGCATCGCAGTTTGGATGACGGGTCAAAAGCGGCGTTTGGTTCCGAATGCATTCCGAAACACGCGCATCGGACCGGATGACCCCCAGAAGCGGCGGCGAAATCTTGAGGAAGCCTTCGCATGCTTTCAGAAGTTTGCTGTAAATCGCCTGACCTTCTTTTTTGTCCTTTGCCATATTGATGACGACCCGAATATCGGTTTTCGGGCGGGCCATATGGGTGATTTTGATAAAGGCATAAGCATCGGTCAAGGAGGTTGGATCGCCGTTGGTAATCACAATCACCGTATTGGCAAGTCCGGTCATTTGACGAACGCCTTGATCAACACCGGCACCCAGATCTATCAGAACCTTGTCATAGGCTTTGCCGGTCTGAAGCAATTCATCAGACAGCGCCTGAAGCCGGGTTGCAGGAAGGTTGGCAAGGCTGCCCGATCCGCTGCGCCCGGCAATAATGTCAAATCCGCCATCGGGGAAATGGGTTATGGCGTCTTTCAGGCCGATACGGCCGGAAATAACGCCGCCCAGATCATGCTTTGGCATCAGGCCAAGCTGAATGTCGATGTTTGCCAGACCAAGGTCGCCATCAAATAGCAAGGTCTTGTGCCCTTCTAGAACCATGGCGTGGGTCAGGGTAATCGAGAACCAGGTCTTGCCCACGCCGCCTTTACCAGATGCGACGGCAAGAACATTGCGGCCTCTGGTGCGCGGGGCAGTTTTGGATGTGGAATCAGACTTGGTAGTCATTTCATGACCTCGGAGAAGCTCGGTTTTGCGGTATCAGCGCGATGGGATGGTATCAGAAGTTTTGCCAAGGCAAGCGGACTTAAGGCGGTTAAACCGTCCGCAACATGCGCTGTCATACTGACATTGCAAAGAGAAAGATTTCCTGAATCAGCCCCATATAGCGCACCGCCAAGGCGGGCGGCAACATCAAGTCGTGAAATCATCACGCGTGTTGCGCCACCATCGGCAAAGGCATTGGCAATATCAGCAGATTCATCTGCATCAATTCCCGCTGGATTAACCAATATCGTTTCGCTTGGAATTGCCTGCATGAATTCATTTAACGTAGCAATTTCAGTGTCGAGATAGGGGTTGCAGTTTGCCGTATCAACCAGAATGACGTCCGCTTCGCGGATTTCGGCAAAGCGGGCTTTGAGTTCATCTGGTGATTTGGCCTGTATCAGATCAATCTTCAAAATACGGGTAAAGGCTTCAAGCTGTGCAATGCCGCCAGCGCGTTTGTAATCGGTTGAAAGAACGGCAACTTTACGTTTTTTCATGACCGCACGTGCAGCGGTTTTGGCAACTGCCAGCGTTTTGCCCGATCCGGGTGGGCCGACAAAAGCCAATGCCCTTGGCGTATTTTTTTCTGGCAGCGGCGAGAAATCGAAAATCTCGTCAAGGGCACCGGCCAGTAATTGCTGCGCAGATGCCGCCGCAGTTTCGCGCGCCATCAGGTTGGTAATGCGAATGCGCAACCTTTCGGGCAAATTATGCCGTGTTAGGGCGGCTTCTACGATTTCAAGCTGTTCTTGCAATGCCGGGGCGGGCGCACCGTCATCTTCAAAATCAGGATCACGATCAAGGGCGGCTGTCAGGCGAACACCACTGCCGGGGATGTCTTGGGTCGATACAATGATCGCATCGTTGCCCATATGCTCTTTTACAAGCGCCATCGCCTCGGTCATGGTCGGGGCGGTAAAAGTCTTAAGACGCATCTACTTCCCCCCAATCATGTGTGCCCGCAAACAGGGTCATCTGTATGACATCAACCATCAGACTTGCCCCAGTGTTTTAAGTTGTGCCTTGGGGTGAATTTCATTTTGTGACATCACCACCGTACTTGGCCGGAAACGTTCGACAATAGAACGCACATAGGGACGAATGCCCGGACTTGTAAGAAGGACCGGTGATTCCCCCATCATACCCAAGCGTTCAAATGTTGTGCGAACCTTATTGATAAATTCCTGAAGTTGGCTTGGCGGGATGGAAAGCTGTTTTTCTTCGCCCGACCCAACAAGGCTTTCGGCAAAAATCTGTTCCCATTGCGGTGACATGGTCACAAGCGGGATCACGCCATCCTGATTGGTGTTCACATCCGATAGCTGACGTGCAAGACGGGATCGGACATGTTCGGTCATAAAGGTTGGATTGCGGGTAAAGGCAGTTGCCTCGGCCACACCTTCAAGGATCGTTGGCAGGTCGCGAATAGAAACACGTTCGGTCAAAAGGTTTTGCAGCACGCGCTGAACGCCGCCGACGGAAACTTGACCCGGAACAATGTCTTCGACCAGCTTTTTCTGATCTTCATCAAGTTCATCAAGCAGCTTCTGCGTTTCGGCATAAGACAGCAGTTCAGGCATGTGGTCCTTGATCACTTCGGTAATGTGCGTCGTGATTACGGTTTGCGGGTCAACCACGGTATAGCCACGGAACATGGCTTCTTCCTTCATGCCCTGTTCGATCCACATGGCAGGCAGGTTAAAGGTCGGCTCCATGGTCTTTTCGCCCGACAGGGTAATTTCCTCGCCGCGCGGGTCCATGACGAGTAACATGTTCGGGCGCAAATCCCCCCGGCCAGCCTCAATCTCTTTGACCCGAAGGACATAGGTGTTGGCGGGAAGTTGCATGTTATCCTGAATACGGACCGATGGCATGACAAAGCCCATGTCGCCAGCAAGCTGACGGCGAAGTGCCTTGATCTGATCGGTCAGTTTCTGACCGCGTTCGGTACTGATCAATGACAGCAGCCCATATCCCAGTTCAAGCCGGACATAATCCATGCGAAGGGCGTTGGCGATGGGTTCTTCGGGCGGTGGGGCGGAGGCTTCGGCTGCGGCCTTGGATTCTTTTATCTGTTCTTCGGCGACGGCGTTCTTCTGGCGCTTGCTCATATGATAGGCGAGATAACCCAAACCGATCGCCAGCCCAAGGAACCAGCCCATCGGAATACCAGGCAGTAGCGACATGCCACCCATCATTGCCGCTGCAACGCCAAGGGCGGCTGGATAGTTACTGATCTGGCCAAATACGGCCTTTTCGGTCGCACCATCAAGGCCGCCTTTGGTAACCAATAGGCCCGCAGCGGTTGAAACAATCAGGGCCGGGATCTGCGACACCAGACCGTCGCCGACCGTCAGAATGGTGTACATCTCGGTCGCTTCACCAAGCGATAGCCCCATCTGGGCTGTTCCGATGATGATGCCACCGACCACGTTGATAAAGGTAATCAGAATACCGGCAACGGCATCACCGCGGACGAACTTCGATGCACCATCCATTGACCCGAAGAAAGAACTTTCATCTTCAAGTTCTTTACGGCGCGCCTTTGCTTGTTCTTCGTTGATGATGCCCGACGACAAATCGGCATCAATCGCCATCTGCTTGCCGGGCATCGCATCAAGGGTAAAGCGGGCTGCAACTTCGGCGATACGGCCAGAACCCTTGGTGATAACGACGAAGTTAATGATCACGAGAATGGCAAAAACGATAATCCCGATGACAAAGTTTCCTGAAATCAGGAAGCTGCCAAAGGCCTCGATCACCGCACCAGCAGCATGTGTGCCTTCGTGACCATGCCCCAAAATAAGGCGGGTTGTCGCGATGTTCAGCGCAAGGCGTAGCGACGTTGCCACCAGCAAAATGGTCGGAAACGAGTTAAATTCCAGCGGCTTTTGAATGAACAGCGATGTCATCAGAATCAAAACAGAGAAACTGATCGACAATGCCAGCATGAAATCAAGCAGCCATGGTGGCATTGGGAACATCATGACCACAAGGATCATGATAAAACCAAGCGCCATGGCAATGTCGCCACGTTTCATGGCCGATGCGACACGCGACTGAATTGCGCCGAAGTTTGCACCACCGGGCGCACCACCACCGGGGCCTTCAGAGCCGCCTGATCCAGTCGGGGTGATATCTTGACCTTCGGCCATGGTGTTTGCTTGTAATCCTATTGGTTGCTCTGTGTCTGGTGCGCTTTCTTACCCTTGGATACGGGGCGCTAACGACAAGAAGTCATGTTCAGTCTTGGCCATCACCCGGTGCCGGAACAGCCAGCCCATCATCGGTATATTGCCGCAATTTGTTGCGCAATGTACGGATGGAAATACCCAGAATGTTGGCGGCATGGGTTCGATTGCCAAAGCAATGCTTTAGCGTATCAATGATCAGATCGCGTTCAACATTGGCAACCGTTCGTCCAACCAATCCCGCAGTTGCCGATCCATCGCCAGATGCCAAAGGCGCTTCTGAACCCGTGGTATTATCTTCGGCAGGTGTTACTGGCGCGGTAGGGCTTTGGCCTGCGGGCGGGGTTGCGGTGCTTGGCTGATAGGCAGACGAAGCAGCCCCGTAGGCGGCATTGGCGCTGGCATAGGCGGAGTTCGCCCGTGCAGATGCCGGTGATGATGGTGGTGCTGACGGTGCAGTAGGAGCCGGTGCTGGTGTGGGTGCCGGAGAAGTTGATGCCTCTGCGCTTTGGCTTGTCTGGGGGCGGGCAGGTTCGCTGCTTCCAGAACCTGAAAGCATGATGGCCTCTGGGCCGATTTCATTCGGCCCGGCAATTAAAACCGCGCGATGCATGGTGTTTTCAAGTTCTCGTACATTGCCGCGCCAGTGATGTGATTGCAGGCGCGCGATTGCAAGCGGGCTAATCGGGCGCACTGGGACATCATTGGCTTCGGAGTATTTTTTAACGAAAAACTCGGCCAGTACCGGGATGTCATCAGGACGTTCGCGTAAGGACGGAATATCGAGATTGACGACATTTAGTCGGAAATAAAGGTCTTCGCGGAAGTTGCCTGCATTGACTTCGGCTTCAAGGTTACGGTTCGATGTTGCCAGAATGCGAACATCGATCTTGACCGGGCTTTTGCCGCCAAGACGGTCAATTTCCTTTTCCTGAATCGCACGCAGGAGTTTGGCTTGTAACCGCACGTCCATTTCGCTGATTTCATCAAGCAAAAGGGTGCCGCCATTGGCTTCTTCGAATTTACCGATACGACGCGCCTGGGCACCGGTAAAAGCACCTTTTTCGTGCCCGAAAAGTTCGGATTCCAGAAGATTATCGGGGATGGCTGCACAGTTCACCGCAACGAACTGTTTGTCCGCACGGTTGGATTTGCGATGGACAAACCGCGAAATGATTTCCTTGCCGGTGCCGCTTTCGCCAGTAATCAGGATGGAGGCGGAACTATTGGCAACCTGAGATGCCAGACGCAGGGTTTCTGCCATACGGGCATCTCGATGGATCAGTGCGTGGCTTTCTTCGGTAACGGCTTCGAAGATTGCAGCGATCAAATCGGCTTCAGGGGGAAGCGGGATGAATTCCTGTGCGCCAGCTTTAATAGCGTTAACCGCACCATTGACATCATTGCCGATGCCACAGGCAACGACGGGTACATTGATACGTTCCTGACTCATCGCATCGATCAAGGCAGCAACATCCAATGTGATGTCGGCCATCACCAGATCAATGCGGTTGCCTGCCCGCAGGATATTAAGCGCAGTTGTGACGCTTTCGGCCAACTGGACCGAAGCGCCGCGCGCCATTGCGATCTTGCTGGCTGCGCCTATCTGTCCGCCCAGTCCACCAACGATCAGTACCTGCATAGTCTCATCTCTTTCCGATCAGTTCCAAGCGGCCCCGAATGCCAGAAGAATATGCTGCATTTTGGGGCCATCTTATTCACGTTCACGATCAATCGAAATAACTGACGCGTTTTGCTGGCGGCAGGATCGAGTTGATCAGCATTTCCAGTCGGCGCGGGTTTTCCTGACGCCCAATGGACACCGCACCCACCATATAGACTGAATTCAGCAATTCTTCGTCGCCGGAGTTACGTTCAAGCTTCCCGGCAAGTGGTACGAAGACCATGTTGGCCAAGACCGCACCATAGAAGGTTGTCAGAAGGGCAACTGCCATAGACGGACCAATGGAGGACGGATCATCAAGGTTACCAAGCATCTGTACCAGACCAATCAAAGTCCCGATCAGGCCCATGGCCGGGGCGACGTCACCGGCCTTTTTCATGATGTTGGCACCTTTTTGGTGGCGCCCGATGGTTGCGTTCATGTCTTTGCGCATGATGGCTTCGACTTCTTCGGCAGGGGTGCCGTCAACGACCAAAGACAAACCCTTCCAAAGATATTCTTCGCTTTGCAAGCTATCAAGGTGGCCCTGAAGCGACAGGACGCCACCTTTACGCGCGATTTCTGCAAGCTGCAGAATCTGGAGTGCGGCATCGGCCGGGTTGCGTGATTTGTGAAAAATCGTCCGCATCAGGACTTTGCCTGATCCAAGGAACTCGCCAAGCGCAAAGCTCACAGCTGTAATCGCGGCAGTACCGCCGATAACAATCAAGACAGAAGGGATATCAATAAAGGCGCCCGGTGAACCACCAAAGATAATAGCAGCAATCACCAGCGCAAAGCCAATGGCCAGTCCCCCGACTGTCGCAATGTCAAACGACGTTTTAGTCCCCCCTTCGGCCATAGTCGCATATCCTCTCTTAGGTTAGCTTTTTTCAGACTTGATGATTTCCGTCATGGTTACACCAAGACGGTCTTCAACAACCACAACTTCGCCGCGCGCGACAAGACGGTTGTTCACATATATATCAATAGCTTCACCAACCTTACGGTCAAGCTCTACAACAGCACCACGACCAAGTTTCAACAATTGGCTGACCTGCATGGTTGCTTTGCCAAGGACTGCTGAAACCTGGACGGGAATATCATAGACGGCTTCCAGATCCTTGGAAGTTTTCATCTGTTCACTGCCAGCCTCGGCAGCGGCGAGAAGTTCTGTACCTTCGCCCTCTAACTCGATTTGATCATCATCAAGTTCCGAGAGTTCTAGATCGTCATCATCAGCCATTTTCGTCTCCTGCGTCTTTGGTTGGTTGCTTGTCAGCAGCCAGCTCTTCGGCTTCGGTCGGAATTACGGGCATTTCTTGTTTTGCACCGTCAGTCTGTCCCCTTTGACTTTCGGGTGCGGGGTCTGCTGGTTGAGGTTCCGGCGCGGCAACATTTTCCTGATCCGGGATACCAGATTCATCTGGGGGCGGGGCAGGGTGTTCCGCGGCGTTATCCGCCATGGTTACCTCATCAGCATTGTCTGTCGTTGCCTCTTGGTTCAGTTCCGTTGCCGGTTGTAGGTTTTCTGCGGGTGCTTTTTCCTGATCTTCCGGAGTTTCCAGTGACTTGTCAGGTTGTGGCATCGCGTCATTTGTCGATGTTTGCACATTCCGTGCGTCGGTGCCATCGCCTTCTTTGGAACCGTTGTCGAGTTGGCTTTGCATGGCCTCCTGCTCAGGGGCGGAAGGTGCTGTTTCAGGTTCCATCATTGCCGATGGCTGTGGCGCATCATCGGTCTGCTGATTGCTTATCGTAGATGCTGCATCAATTTCGTTTAAATCTGGTTGTGTCGACTGAGGCGTTTGTTCATCAATGTCCTGGACAGTTTGCGGATCAGCCGCCGTATCTGCAAGTTCGTCACTGGTTTCAGGCGTCTGAAGAAGTTCTGGTTCATCAAGACGTGAGTCCTGAAGATCAAGGTCGCCCATATCGCTGTTGGGCAGATCATGATCCTTGGCGTGAAGCGAAATTGCATTATCAATGATGTTATTGATTTCTGACCATACACGCGCGGTGTCACGAACTGCGGTGCCATCACCCCAAGATACCATGCAATCGCCAACAACCACATCTGGTTCGCCAACCACGACGACCTTTCCGGAAAAGCCACGTGACAGGGCGATGCGTTCTGATACAGCCGCAAGTTCCTTTTCAAGATCAGGATGAACCTTGATCAGGACTTTGGGTGCTTCAAACAGGTTGGCAAGGCATTGGCGAACGATATCTTCTATTTCGACCAGTTCATACTGCTTTGACCAAGCAGGGGCCAATTTTCGGATGACGCCAAGGGCGACATGAATGGCGTCCTCGTTGATTTTTGCATTCGCACGTTTTTGTTGTTCGTCGATCTGGTCAAGCTTTTCGGCTATGACGGATTCAACATCACCAATGGCCTTCTCAACCGAGGCCATGACTTCCTTATGGCCTTGCTCAAATCCCTGTTCATGGCCTTCAGCGAACCCTTGTGCGTGGCCTTTTTGCTCGGCCTCGGCAATCATTTGGGTGGCTTGTTCTTCAGTGTAGACAGCAGGCGGTGGTGGTGGCGTGTCGTCTTTTTTCTTTTTCTTCTTTTTGCCCAGTTCGTAATGCTCGTCATCGCCCCCTGATGAGCGAATGACATTGTCTGCATCATCGAAGCTTAGAGAAAATGTGAACTTTTCAATGGCCGTCATGTTGAACTGCTAAACCGCCTAGAACGACAAAAGGAAGGCAGCCTTACGGCTGCCAATGAGCCTGCGGCTGTTCGGAATATTAGCTTTCCTGATACAGCCAGTTGCGAATGATCGAAAGAGCTTCTTCCGGATGTTTTTCCACGATCTCGCCGATTTTCTTAACCGAGGATGCTTTCACGCGACCTTCGACCTGCGACAGGTTGATCAGCTCTTCAGCGTCTTCCATACCCGGTGCCATCGGGACCGGTGCCGGGCCTTCTAGTGCCGGTGTACCTTCAGCAGTCATATCGTCTGCCAAAAGCTGGCGCTGGGCCATGTCTGCGGCACTTGGCAAGGTTTCGAACGCACGGGTGAGAAGCGGGCGCACCACCAACAGGATGACCAGGATGGCTACAATGGCCAGAACCAGCATCTCGGCAATGCGGAAGATTTCAGCTTTATCAAGACCAAGGAAGGTTTCGATTTCTTCATCCGCAAACAGATCGCCGGTATCGGCAAACTGCATGTTGATGACTTCAACCTGATCGCTGCGTTGCGGGTCATAGCCAATGGCGCTGCGCACGAGGGCTGCGATCTTTTCAAGGTCTTCGGGGGCACGTTCCTCATAAATCCGTTCGCCATTTTCATCGGTGGTATATGTACCATCGACCAGAACGGCCACAGTCACGCGGGAAATTTCGCCAATTTCCTTAACCTGAGTCGTCGTTGTTTTCGAAATTTCGTAGTTCACCGTTTCTTCCGAACGGTTTTCCTGGCTTTGCATTCCGGCACCTGCACCCCCGCCAAAGTTGGCATCGGGCAAGTTGTTCTGAAGCGTTACAGGATCAGTACCCTCTGTTTCGCTGTTGGTTGCGTTTTCTTCAATGGTCTGGCTGGATCGGATAACCCGTTCATCAGGGTTAAATCGTTCATTTGCCGTGGTGATCTTGTTGAAATCCATTTCAACAGAGACTTCGGCACGGACTTCGCCATACCCAAGGGAACGCGACAGAAGGTCTTCGATGGTATTGCGCAGACGGCTTTCGGTGCGAATGCGCATTTCATCGGCGGATTGCGTCAGGAAAGTCGAAGATTGCTGTTCACCATCGCCACGGGCCAACAAACGGCCACGTTCATCAATGATAGAGACTTTGCCTGGATTAAGCTGTGGAACGGCTGCGGCAACCAGATGCTGGATGGCGATAACCTGTTCAGGTTTAAGCTCTCCCCCGGACATTTTAACCGCGATGGAGGCGCTGGCTTCCTGAGTCTCGCGCGAGAACATCTGCCGTTTTGGTAAAACCAGATGGACACGGGCCAATTGGATTGACTGGATCGAGCCGATTGTGCGGGCAAGCTCGCCTTCTAGCGCGCGAACATGATTAATGTTCTGTTCGAAACTGGTCGCACCAAATCCGTCACCATTGTCGAATACTTCATAGCCAACAGAGCCGCCAGCAGGAAGGCCGCCTTCGGCCATGCTTAGGCGCATACGATTGACCTGATCGGCAGGAACAAGAATTTCCGTGCCGTTATTGAGAAGCTGATACTGGACCTGTTGATCTTCGAGACGGTTGACGATCTGGCTGGCGTCGCCGGGATCAAGATCACGATACAGAAGTTCCATATTCGGAGCTGAAACACGTAAGATCAGAAAGGCAAAGAACACAAGCAGCAATACGCCCACGCCGCTGATTGCCATCAGGCGTGTAGGTCCAAGACTTTTGAGTGTTTGTAACAAGCCGCCCACTTTCGACTGCTCCGAACCGAAATTTTACCACTGTCCCCAATGCGGGTCGGTCCATACGGAAATCGACCAGCATTAACAACGAATAGTTCTCCATGCTGAAGAACAGGTTAACAACCGGCAATTTTTGCCCAGTTGCCTGATGCAATTTCGCCAGCGATTTGAGTCATTTGTATCTTTGTTGGCTAGTTTAGCCTGCCCTTAATGTAGTGAGTCTTCTTGTCAAAAAGAAGCCCGGCACGTGTGCCGGGCGAGTCCCAAATGATGCAGCTTAACGCAAGGGACGCTAACGCCCTGCAATAAAACCTAATTATCGTTTGACCCGAATAAGCTCGTCGAGCATCTCATCGGTGGTGGTAATCGTTTTGGTATTTGCCGAGAAGGCGCGTTGGGTAACGATCATGTTGGTGAATTCTTCACCCAGATCAACGTTCGATCCTTCAAGAGCAGATGCCACAACGTTGCCCGCACCGTTCAGACCCGGCTCACGCAACAGATAGTCACCCGATTCACGGGTCTGACGATAAACGTTCCCCGTGTGGTTTTCCATTTCATCAGGTGCTTCGAACGTTGCGATGGCCAGTTTATATACCGGGCGTTTCACACCGTTGGCGAATTCGACCTGAAGGAAACCATCCTCGGTAAGGGCATAGTTGACCATGGTCCCTGCTTGTGCGCCGTCCTGATTGATGAAGTGGGTGGTATAGTTTACCAGGTTGCCGTTGGCATCCGAACCAGCAGCAAACTGCGTGATGCCGTTGCCAAGGCCGATGGTCCCGAAGTCAAGGTTGATCGCGCTTTCATCAGACCCATTCGTCCATTCGACTGAAATATCTTCATCGGTCAAATCACCGGCAGTACCCACCGTGACGGCACCAATGGTCGCCGCCACACCTGTAAAGGTCTGAAGGTTACCAGAACCGTCAAAGGTAACGACCCCTGCCTGGATCAAGCCACTTGGGTGATCCGTGGTATCAAGTTCACCAGCGGTGGTTTGACCTGTCAGTTCAAAGCCCCAGCGGTTTTGACCAAGTTTGACAACCTGCAAGTTCACGGTGTGGGCGGAGCCAAGCGAATCATAGATTGTAACCGGCATGGTATTGTCTTCTTCAACAGTACCAGTCGCAAGATTACCAGCGGTATAGGTTGCTGACAGAGTGCCAGGAACAGTACCGAAGCCTAATGCGGTTAGCGGGGTGCCACCGGTATTGGCAAGAACGACATCCTGATCAGCAAACGCACTGGTCAGGGTCAGGGTATCGTTGGTGCCTGTGGTTGTGGTCGTGGCATTGATACCTGTAACAGCACTGATTTCTGCAGCAAGATCTTCTAGTGTATCACCAGTATTGATCGTGATCGTTGTCGTGGTGCCATTGTGAGTGATAGTAAACGTATCACCGTTGGCAATACCAGCTACGGCCGTTAAATCGGTGGTGTCATAATCAATACCCGCCGTCGTCGACACATCGGTTGCGCCAGTAACAGGCGTTTCATCAGAGTTCAGGTTTGCGCCAAACTCAATCGATGTGGTCGATGCGGCAGCTGTCAGAATCGAGTTGATATCAAGAACCTGAAGATCCGTCACAGCCGAGCTGTTTGATGTGGTGGCGTTGCCAGAAGCGTCGAGTAGCCCACCTTCGCGATCAGTTGCCCAGCCCTGAACATAATAACCTGCAGTGTTTCGCAGATAACCATCATCGTCAGGCTTGAAGTCACCCGCACGGGTAAAGAACAACTCGTCATTGGTGCCGGGCGCTGCATTGTCACGCACGATGAAGAAGCCATCGCCGGAAATTGCCGCCGCCGTGGTCGACGAGGTTGCCTGTAACAGGCCCTGTTTACTGATCAAGGCTGTCGGATGGAACCGGACACCACCTGGGGTGTAGCGGGTATCAGTTGCCGGTTCAGTTACAAGGGTCGAGAAACGACCGATGGTTCCCTTATAGCCGATCGTATTGAGGTTCGAGATGTTGTCCGAAATTACGCCCAGGTTCTGAGACTGCGCATTAAGGCCGGAAACACCGGATATCATTGCACCAAAAAGGCTCATTTTTCTTCTCCTACACCTACAGGGTGTTGATCAAATCCGGATGAGTGCCCTTAGGCAGCTTCGTCCTGTTCGTCGGTTCCGGAACCGCCATCGGTTGTTTCTGTACCACTCGCGCCCAATTTTACGTTGGTAAGCGTAGAGAACGGTACGGACACATCGCCGATGCGGAGGTAAATGTCGGCATCATCAATATCGACACTGTCGACAGAACCGATGATCCCAATCGCGACGGATGCTGGGTCGCCATCTTCATCTAGGAAGCTATCCCCGTTGGCAGCCATCGGGCTGACGACAAGGGTGTAAGCACCTTCATCCTGAACAACGCCATTGTTGTTTTTGCCATCCCAGGTAAAGGTCTGGAGGCCAGAAACATCGGTAAGTTCTTCAGAGTAAATTGTTGCCCCACTCTGATCCTGAATCTGCAGCTGCAGACGCGGAACTTCGGGTGAAACGTTGTATTTGTATTTAATCTCGCCGTCTTCTTCGAGCCAGTTGGTATCGCCAACGGCTTCGATTTCAGCTCCGACATAAGACAGTGCTGAAAGTTGACGCTGCTGACTTTGCATCGCAATCAGGTTTTCAAGATTCTTGTTACTTTGAATACCTTGCTCAACCTGAGCAAACTGGCTCAACTGATCAGTGAATTTATCACTTTCCATCGGCGAGGTTGGGTCCTGATTCTTGAGCTGTGTCGTCAGCAAAGTCAGGAATGTATCAAAGTTTTGTGCAAGCTGGCTTGCCGAACTGCTCGACGCGGCGTTTGTATCCGCCGATGAAAGTCCAACATTTGTCAGGGATGAAATGGCCATGGGATTTTCCCTCTACCTTCTCTAAATCCGAATATCGACAAGGCCATTGGGATTGATCCCATAGCCAATGCCAACATGTTCGGCGAGTTCGGCTCCGCTCAGAATGTCGCCCTCATCGGGGCTGCTGCCCTGATTGCCGGTCATCTGAGATTGGCCTTTGCCTTCCTGACTTTGGCCACCTTGATCTCTATGCTCAAAGGTGAAGCTTTGACTGTCTGCATTCAGGCCGGCATCTTTAAGAGCCTGCTGCAATGCACGTGAATCCTGACGTAACAAGTCCAGTGTTTCGCGTGTATCTGCCTGAATGACACCTTGGATGCGGCCATCGTGGCCGATCTCCATTTTCACATCCACGCGCCCAAGATGTTCCGGGCGAAGTTGGACTGAAATTTTATCAACGCCATCATTTGCAGCGTTCTTGATTGATACGGCAACCTGTTGCTGGACCTGCTGTGTAGGGGCCTGACGCGCCGTTTGCGCCGTTTGGCCACCGGTATTGGTTTGCTGCAATGTACTGGTGGTGGTATTGAGCTGTCCGTTTGCTGCCTGTGCTGTGGCTTCGGTGCCGCCAGTTGCGGTTACCGCGCCATTTGCGCCAACGTTGTTCTGCACGGCAGGATTATTCTGCATGTTTTGCGCGCCAGCTGCTGCTGCCATGGCCTGTTGGGCGGCCTGGGCAGTTTGTGCCGGGTTGGTCGCAGAATTTTGTTGGGCGCCACTCTGACTATTGACCGGCGCGTTTGAAATTCCGGTGGCATCGGATTTGGCTTTGCCGTCGCCGCTCATGGAATCCATTACCCGTGAGAGGAACTTGTCTGGCGAAAGTTCGTCGGTTACGGCGTCGTCTGTGCCATTCATCGCCATTTTGGCAGATGCGCCCGCGGCAGGTTGAGACAAGGCAGTCGAACTCATCAAGCCATCGGTAGTACCATCCGCAGCGGCGGCGTTTGCCGTCATGCTAGGCGTGGTTTGGCCATTACCTGTCGCGGCGTTTTGACCCGTACCAGCTGTACCAGAAGCAGAAGTCTGTGATTGGGCGCTTTTAGCATTAGCTAGTGCAATTGCCTCGGGAGAGCCAGGAAGTGGGGTGCTTTGGGCAGGCTGATTGGGATCAATGATGCCAAGTGCTACCTGTGTGGTATCAACGGTGGTGTTTTCAGTTTCGGATGCGCCAGTATTGCCATCATCAGACTGCGCCAGATTTTCGCTATTTCCTTCGGAAGCAGCGTGGTCATTCGGCGTGCCGTCATCGCTGTCGGAATGTTCCATATCGTGATCAGAGCCAGCGTCATCATGGTGAGCGGCTTCTGCATCGCGTTTGTCATGCGATTTAGGATCATCGACTTTGGCATGGTCGTCATGACGATCATTATCTGCACGGCGGGGCTCATCATCGCGACGATCATTCGTTGATGAATGGTCGTGATCAGCGTTTTTTTCGCTGCGACGGTTTTCGTTCAAATCGGTGCGGGTGTCGTCTCGCTCACGATGGGCAGAATTTGCCGCGTCATATTTGATCTGACTTTTGCGTTCAGACCAGTTGTCTGTGATTGAGGCCATCACGTCGCCAAAGCCGGAACCCGCGCTTTCGCTAGAGGTTGCGCCAGGAATGGAGACGGTTGGCATAATGCTGTTTGTAATCGCAGAGCTGCTCATGACCTTGGTCCTTATGGAAACAGTGTCAGAACATCTGCAAGCGGTGGGCCAGTTTTGGGCGTTAATAAATTGTACAGAGTTTCAGGGCGTTAGAAGTCCTTTTGGGGGGAAGGCAAATTTTGCAGCTCATCATAAACGGGACATACCGGGCAAAAATGATCCCGTTACAAAAAGGTTGGAAACACGTTCATCGCACATATGCGAAAGGCCTTCGTAAAACACGAAGGCCTTTGGTGGTTCAAATCGGTTTATTGAACGTTGCAGTTTTGTATTAGGCCGAGATTGATAGTCCTGACTTTGGCGGGGTAGCGGGCCCTGTATCGTCGGATGTTAGCGCTTCTACCGCAGTATCACCTGTTGGTGTGGGGCGATCTTGCTGCGCGGTCAAAATTGCCTGACGCAATTCGCCTTCGCTTTTCTCGGCCAATTCTGCCCATGAATTTCGAAGGGGAGTTAGCAACTGAATTATTTCAGCAGCAGCTGCAGGGTCATTGTTCCGATCAACATCCATCAAACGGAGCAGGCAATGGGTATAGAGGCGCTCTAGATTGATGGCAATTTCACCACCCTGTTCCATATCAAGTGTATTCGAAAGGTGAGCGATCAGTTCCTGAGCGCTGCAATTAGCGTTGCAGCGCGCCTGAATATCATTTCGCTCAATCGCGTTTTGCGCCTCTTGCAAGCGGGTCAAAGTTTTTTCATACAGCATGAACACCATCTTGGCAGGTGTGGCTGTATTGACCTGTTGTTGCTTGTATGTATGGGCGGCGTGTTCATTCATGCGACACTCCTTAGTCTGCGACGCGTCCCGTTAGTGTGCATGTATAGCATGGAAAAGTTAACTACTATCTGAACCAGCAGCCATCAATTCGTCGAGAGAACTCTGAATATTCTTCATGCGTGCAAGGGCAGATTCCATTGCAATGAACTGATCCATCAGGACTTCTCGCTGCCGGGAAAGGCGATCATCAATCCGTTCAATTTTGTCGCCATAAGAAGTGTTTTGAGTCTCTAATTCAGAGATAGCCTGAGTTAAAATACCTTCTTCAGAGTCAAGAATTGAAGTTAGTTCAAACTGGAATTGTGCGCCAATACCAACACTGGTGGTTACGGTTGCTGTATCTGCAGCGGTCGCATCCCCACTGTAAAACAGGCGCAAACCATCGGCCGTTCTGATGCTATTACCCGAAACGACCGCATTTTTCCCGGTTGTCGTTACGCCATCAACCGTGATGTCATAGGTTACACTGTTAATCGTGCCACCAGCAGCATCAATGGTGAAGTCATAGGTTGCTGCATTGGTCTTGTCGTCGAAGCCGGTCATAGTGATGTCGGAATTATTTGAATTTCCGCGGAACAAGAAAAGTTCCATTACCTCACTGGGGTTGTTTAGCAGGGCTTCGTTGAGTGCAACTTCATCAAGATCAATCGTCTTACTTAGCAACGGATCTTCGTTTGCGCCGTAAGCGACAAAATCCAAGCCGATTTCTGCCAGAACGGAATAATCGTCCTTACCTGCGCGGTCTGTAACACCATTTGCAAACGAACCAGCTATCTGTTGCATCGCAGATTCAATGCTTTTGACCGATGTGTTGCCCAACAGAACTGCATCTTCTGATGCTTTTCCTGTCGTTGAATCAACAAAGGTCTTTTCGTTGATGAAGGATTGAACGGCATTATAGGCCTCGGTAAAGGCCAAAATGGCTGCCTTCGCTTGATTGAGATCCTGTTCAATCTCAATGGTAATTTCAGTACCCGGTTCGGCGTCGTACAGACTGATCGACAGGCCATCAATCAAGTCGGAAATTTCGTTGGAGCCACGGGTTACAGTGATGCCATCAAGTACGATTTCGGCATTGTTGCCGGGGTCAATAACATTGGCTGCATTGGTTGTCGTTGCATCCGTAAGAATGCCAAGGCTTTGCAGAATTGTTCCTGTATCGTCGCTAAAGGACATCTGATTATCAACACCTTCCTCCGTGGAAGTGAGGATAAGCGTACTTTCGGTATCGGAAACCTTGATAACAGAAGCCTGAACGCCAGTCGTATCCTTGATGTTGTTGATCTTGTCGCGGATATCCTGAAGCGTATCACCTGCAGATACAGTGACAGTCGAGCTGCCTGCGCCACCAGTGACAGTAAATGTTCCTGTTCCGGTGATGCCGGTTATGTCAGCACCTGCTGCGACAGCCTGTGTATCACTGGAAAGCTTGTGTTTGCTCGCGACTTGGTTGATTTCAAATGCGTAGCTACCAGTTTCGGCGGCATTGGTGGCTGTGACACCAATCAAAGAGGCAGCGTCGCTGCCGTCTGATGCCGCAAAAATCTGCTTGGCCTCGAAGATGTTCTTCGAATTATCGAAACTGGTGGCGCCATAAAGGTTGGCCATCGAATCTTTGAGCTCACCAACAAGTGTTTGCAGCTCTTTAAGCGCAACAACTTTCTCGTCATTTGCTTCGATGCGGGATTCAAGAGTATCCGCAGGAATGCGACGGGCAGCAATCATCTGGTCGACGGTGTCGACAAAATCGATGTTAGACGAGCCGCCAGATAACTGGACGCGGCCGTTTTCGCCAACATAGATATTATTTACATTCAAGCTGCTCATTGGTGTAGCTCCTTGGTCGCTCTGACGTAGTCTTGCGTAAAGCTGGTGTTTCTCTCAACTAAAAAACAAGCAAGAACCGTGCCGTTGCGATCCAAATCGTCGTTTAAATTTCTTCGTCGACAAAGCTGCCGAGATATTCGCGCATCTGCGAAAATAACTGCTGCAATTCTTTGGACGGGATTTCGCGCAGAATATCGCCACTATAGCGATCGGTAACCTTAGCAACAACGCGACCGGTATCCTGATTAAAGTTTAGTTCAACAAGGGCCGATCCATCTGCGACATCGGGCAAGTCAATGCTGGCAAGAGCATCCTGCAGTTCCTGAGGGACAGCAGATGGCTGACGCTTCTCAGTTGTTGCTGCTGTGTTAGCTGTTATTGTATCAGCTTTCACAGAAGGCGCAGCAGAAACAGCAGGGGCAGTATGAGAACTACCGCTTGCCGGACTTGATGAATTATAGCTGTTAACGACTTCCATTTTCCTAAGCTCCTAAGCCGCCATCCTGTGGCAACAGGATGTCTGGTGGTTTACGAAGGCAGGCCATTTTCAGGATGCCTTGGGTCAAGCATGCTTACTGTAGTAAGCGCAGCAGATTTTGCGGCATCTGGTTTGCCTGGGCGAGCATTGCAACGCCCGACTGAACGAGGATCTGCTTGGAGGTGAAGGCCGTCATTTCGGCGGCAACGTCAAGGTCAAGCAGGGTGGAGCGTGCTGATTCAGTATTTTCTTGCGTGGTTGCAAGGTTCTGACCAGCAAAATCCAAGCGGTTCTGATACGTGCCAACAGATGCGCGCGCACGTTGAAGGTCATCAATGGCGCGCGTGACGACTTCAACAGAAGACTGCGCATTGCCAGCGGTGCTGATTGCATTTGCGCCAAGGTCCAGAATTGAAGTCTCGGTTCCCAACGCGCCTGCACCGAGTGTGTCTGAGTCAACGGCGTTAAGATTGATTGCAAGGCGGTCATTTGCAGTGTTTCCGCCGCCGACCTGAAATTCAATTGATGTTTGCAGGCTCTGCCCATTATCGGCAGCCATGGCGACGATATTGCCGGTTGCAGAGTTCAAGCCATTGCCGTTGAAATCGGTTGCTGTGCCAAAGTCTTCGGAGCCATCAGTTTGACCGCGAATGGTCGTGACCGAGGCTGAGAAGTTGGTGTTGACAGTAAAGCTCAGCCCCAGCTCGTCAAACGTCAGTGTTGCGTTCTCGCCAGAGCTAATTGCAGTGGTGCCACCTGTGCGGTAATCTGTGACATCAATTGACTGAGTGCGGTCAGCTGCACCGTCAATAGTGCTGGTAACGGTCATGATGACCTGATCACCAGCGCCATAGTTGATGTTCACTTCAAAGCTGTTGTCGGTAACCGTGTTGGTGTTGGCGTCGGTTGCCCAGTAATTGTTGTCGGTGATGGCAAACCCGTCAATTCCGTTGACCGGGGCCAGTGCTTCACCTTGTTGGCCTGCAGCAAGGTCGCCAAAGTCCAAAGCGACATCGCCGCCGTCACCAAGCAACTGAATGCCGTTGAAGTTCGTGGAAGAGGCTATGCGGTCGATCTCTTCACGTAATTCGGTGAATTCGTCGTTCAGGAAGCCGCGTTCCGTATCGGACAAGTTTCCAGAAGAAGCCTGGACCGACAGGGTTTTCATGCGAACAAGGATGTCGTCAATCGTCGCCATGCCACCATCAGCAATTTGCAACATTGAGTTGGCTTGGCCAACGTTCACAGAGGCGGTTTTGAGGGACGCGGTTGTCGCGTTCAAGCGCGCGCCAATTGCCATAGAAGCTGCATCATCTCGTGCGGACACGACACGTGTTCCCGACGACAACTTTGAAAGCGAACGGGTCGCCATTTCATCAGAAGCCGACAAGTTACGGTGCGCTACGTTAGCAGCATAATTCGAAATAATATTAAGAGCCATGACGCATCTCCTACTTGGATAGCTCCGAACAACATCTTGCTGTTCTTATCCGGCACATTTGCCAGATTGGGTTTCACTGCCTTTTCGGCAGGAAAGTACATTACGTGTACTATGAAATATACTTGTAGCTGAATTTCATGTCCAGAAAAAAAATTACCAGATAATTAACGCTAGAAAACAAAGTGTTACGGAGTGCGGTTTTTTACGCAGAAGGCCTGGTTTTCTTTTCTAATCCGCAATATCCGAATCGTGATCAGTTGCCGACGGCTACAAAGGCGATGTGATCTATATAGTAATTTGTTCGCGAGGTGTTTTAGGGCAGGATTTTTCAAACTTGTTCGTAAGGTGATATTCGTAAGGTGATATTGGGAATGAAATGTGTGCCTGGTTCAATCCTTAGGAATTCAAACGAAAAGGGCGGCCAGAAGGCCGCCCTTTTGCAAAGTCAGAAATTGTTTTTAGATTACTGCAGCAGACGCAGAAGGTTCTGCGGCATCTGGTTTGCTTGGGCAAGCATTGCCACACCAGACTGAACCAGGATCTGCTTGGAGGTGAAGGCCGTCATTTCGGCGGCAACATCAAGGTCCAGCAGAGTGGAACGTGCTGATTCAGTGTTTTCCTGCGTCGACGCAAGGTTCTGACCAGCAAAGTCCAAACGGTTCTGCGAAGTACCGACTGCGGCACGAGCGCGCTGCAAGTCATCAATCGCACGGGTCACAACTTCAACTGCATTCTGAGCGCCTGCAGC